>NZ_OZ245012.1:0-2437500 GCF_965223715.1 Thalassobaculum sp.
CACATGCAGGAGGCCGGGGCGACGGCGGACCTGGAGCTGGCCTACACCCTGGCGGACGGCGTGCAGTACATCCGCGCCGGCATGGATGCCGGGCTGGACGTCGACCGCTTCGCGCCGCGCCTGTCGTTCTTCTGGGCGATTGGCATGAACTTCTTCATGGAGGTCGCCAAGATGCGGGCCGCGCGCCTGCTCTGGGCCAAGCTGGTGAAGGAGTTCGGGGCGAAGTCGGACAAGTCGCTCTCCCTGCGCACCCACTGCCAAACCTCGGGCTGGTCGCTGACCGCGCAGGACGTGTTCAACAACGTGACGCGCACCTGCGTGGAGGCGCTCGCCGCCACCCACGGCCATACCCAGTCGCTACACACCAACGCCCTGGACGAGGCGCTGGCCCTGCCGACCGACTTCTCGGCCCGCATCGCCCGCAACACCCAGCTCCTCATCGCCCAGGAGACCGGCACCACCCGGGTGATCGACCCCTGGGGTGGCTCCTACTACGTGGAGCGGCTGACCCGCGATCTGGCGGAGAAGGCCTGGGCGCATATTCAGGAGGTCGAAAGCTACGGCGGCATGGCCAAGGCGATCGAGGCCGGCATTCCGAAGATGCGCATCGAGGAGGCGGCCGCCCGCACCCAGGCGCGCATCGACAGCCGCCGCCAGACCATCGTCGGCGTGAACAAGTACCGGACCGACGATCCCGAGAACATCGAGATCCTGAAGGTCGACAACGCCAAGGTCCGCAAGGGTCAGCTCGAACAGCTCGCCCGCCTGCGGGCCGAGCGCGACCCCGCCAAGGTCGAGTCCACCCTGGCCGCCCTGACCAAGTCGGCGGAGACCGGGGAGGGAAACCTGCTGGCCCTCGCCGTCGACGCGGCGCGGGCGCGGGCCACGGTCGGCGAGATTTCCATGGCGCTGGAGAAGGTCTGGGGCCGTCACGTCGCCGAGGTGAAGGCGATCTCGGGCGTCTATTCCAAGGAAGTGGGGGAGAGCGCCGTGGTGAACCAGGTCAAGAAGCTCGTCGCCGAGTTCGAGGAGCAGGAGGGCCGCCGGCCCCGCATCCTCATTGCCAAGATGGGCCAGGACGGCCACGACCGCGGCCAGAAGGTGATCGCCACGGCCTTCGCCGATCTCGGCTTCGACGTGGATATCGGTCCGCTGTTCCAGACCCCGGCCGAGGCCGCGCGTCAGGCGGTGGAGAACGACGTCCATGTGGTCGGCGCCTCGTCGTTGGCCGCCGGGCACCTGACCCTGGTGCCGGAGCTGCGCGAGGAACTGGCCAAGCTCGGGCGCGAGGACATCATGGTCGTGGTCGGCGGCGTGGTGCCGCCGCAGGACTACGACGCGCTCTACAAGGCCGGAGCGGCGGCGATCTTCCCGCCGGGGACGGTGATTGCCGAGGCGGCCATCGACCTGCTGAAGAAGCTGCTCGACACCTTCGGCGACGAAACTCGCGCCGCCTGAGGGGGCACATAAACTTCCTCCCCCACTCACTCCCCGGATTTATTCCGGGGCCCACCTGTCAGCGTGCCTCATCTTCAACGATCCAGCGCACTGACGGGTGGGCCCCGGAATAAATCCGGGGAGTGAGTGGAGGGGGGAGCCATCGAAGAAGGTTCACTTGAAGGATCCCATGACAGACGCCCCGGCCATCCCAGCCCGCCGCCGCACGCTGTCGGTCGACGACTACGTCGCCGGCGTTCGCGCCGGTGACCGGGCGGTGATTGCCCGGGCCATCACCCTGGTGGAGAGCCGCAAGCCGGCCCATCGAGATCTGGCCCAGGAGATGCTGGTCCGCCTGCTGCCGCACGCCGGGGCGGCGCACCGGGTCGGCATCACCGGCGTTCCGGGCGTCGGCAAGTCCACCTTCATCGAGGCCCTGGGCAAGCATCTCACCGGCAACGGCCACAAGGTCGCCGTCCTCGCCGTCGATCCGACCAGCGGCCGGTCCGGCGGGTCGATCCTGGGCGACAAGACTCGGATGACCGATCTCGGCCAGGACGAGAACGCCTTCATTCGCCCGTCCCCCTCCGCGGGCACGCTCGGCGGCGTGGCGCGGGCGACGCGCGAGACCATGGTTGTGGTGGAGGCCGCCGGCTTCGACGTGGTGCTGGTGGAAACCGTCGGCGTCGGCCAGAGCGAGGTCACCGTCGCCGACATGGTCGACATGTTCATGGTGCTGATGCTCCCCGGTGCTGGCGACGAGCTGCAGGGCATCAAGAAGGGCATCCTGGAGATCGCCGACATGCTGGTGATCAACAAGGCCGACGGCGACAACAAGGACCGGGCCCAGCGGGCGGCCCGCGAGTACAAGGGCGCCCTGCACATCCTGCAGCAGGCCGATCCCGACTGGTCGCCCCGGGTGCTGATCTGCTCGGCCCTGATCAAACAGGGGATCGACGAGGTCTGGGGAACGTTGAAGGAGCACCGCCAGGCGCTGGAGGCGGCCGGCTCCTTCGAGCGCAAGCGCGCCGGCCAGCAGGTGCGCTGGATGTGGGCCATGGTCCGCGACCGCCTGATCGGCGCGCTGGAAGGCCACCCGGAGGTGAAGGCCCTGGTGCCCGAGCTGGAGGCCGCCGTGGTCGACGGCGACACCACCCCGGCGGTGGCCGCGACCCGCATCCTGGAAGCCTTCGGCCTCGACCACGCCTGACCGCCGCTAACCATCCGCCGACTTGACCCCCCGTCGCGCCGCTCTCTAAGGTTTCGCCACCCGGCGACAAGATCGGGGTTCCTGCGGGGAGGTTACTCGTGACGGCAGACCCACGCGCGCCCGGCGCGGCGCGGAATCTCGATCTCGACCGGTTGCTGGCCCATCACAAGCTGATGTGGCGGATCCGCGCCTTCGAGGAGGCGGCCCTGCGGGCCAATACCGAGAAGCTGGTGCTCGGCGCCATCCACCCCTCGATCGGCCAGGAAGGCATCGCCGTCGGTGTGTGCTCCAACCTGCGGCCCGACGACATCCTCGCCTCCACCCATCGCGGCCACGGCCACACGCTCGCCAAGGGCGCCAACCCGACCGCCATGATGCGCGAGCTGCTGGGCCGCGAGGGCGGGACCAGCCACGGCAAGGGCGGTTCCATGCACATCGCCGACTTCTCCGTCGGCATGCTCGGCGCCAACGGGGTGGTCGCCGCCAATATCCACATCACCGCCGGTGCCGCCCACGCCATCAAGCTGCGGGGCGAGGACCGGGTCGCCTGCTCGATCTTCGGCGACGGCGCGATCAACCGGGGGCCGTTCCTGGAGGGGCTGAACTGGGCCAAGGTGTTCGAACTGCCGGCCCTGTTCGTGTGCGAGGACAACGGCTACGCCTCGACCACCCGCACCGCCGACATGACCGCCGGTCCCGGACCCGCCGCCCGGGCGCAGGCCATCGGCCTGCCGGCGGTGGAGGTCGACGGCAACGACGTGGTCGCCCTGGACGAAGCGGTGCGCGATGCGGTGGCCGCCATCCGCGTCAGAGGTGGGCCGCGCTTCATCAATGCCAAGACCTTCCGCCTGACCGGCCATACCGCCGCCGATCCCGACGGCTACCGCGCCCGCGACGACGTGGCCGCCGCCTGGAAGCGCTGCCCGATCACCCGCCTGGCCCAGACCCTGGCCGATGCCGGCGTGCGCGGCGACCAGCTCGCCGCCCATGAGCGTGACGCGATCGAGGAGATGGACGCGGTCTATGACGACGCCAAGGCGGCACCCTGGCCGCCGCTGGAGCGCGCCTTCGCCGATGTCCAGGATATCGGCGATCCCAGTGCGGGCGACCCCCGCAAAGCGGCATATTGAGGGGGTCGGGCGATGGTGACGATGACCTATGGCGAGGCCGCCAAGAACGCCCTGCACGAGGAGATGCAGCGCGACCCGACCGTCTGGGCCCTGGGCGAGGACCTGCGCCGGGGCGGGGTGTTCGGCCAGTACAAGGGCCTGCCCGAGATCTACGGCCCCGACCGGATCTCCGACGCGCCGATCTCCGAGGCCGCGATCATGGGCGTGGCGGTGGGGGCGGCCCTGTCCGGCACCCGGCCGGTGGTGGAGATGCGCTTCGCCGATTTCGCGCTCTGCGCCGTCGACGAGCTGGTGAACCAGGCGGCCAAGGCCCGCTACATGTTCGGCGGCCAGGCCAAGGTGCCCATCGTTGTGCGCGAGCCCATGGGCATGTGGCGCTCGTCGGCCGCCCAGCACTCCCAGAGCCTGGAGAGCTGGTACACCCATATCCCGGGGCTGGTGGTGGTCTGCCCGTCCAGCCCAGTGGACAATTACGGCCTGCTGAAATCGGCGATCCGCTGCGACGACCCGGTCGTCTACATGGAGCACAAGAACCTCTGGGCGCTGGAGGGCGAGGTCGACAACAACGACCCGCTGCCGCTGGGCCGCTGCCGCTTCCTGCGCAAGGGCGAGGATCTGACCCTCGTGTCCTGGTCGGCGACCGTGCACGAGGCGATGGCGGCGGCGAAGTCGCTGAGCGAAGCCGGCGCCTCGGTGGAAGTGATCGACCTGCGCACGCTGTGGCCCTGGGACAAGGAGCGGGTGTTCGACAGCGTGAAGAAGACCGGCCGGCTGATCGTCGCCCATGAGAGCGTTCAGGCCGGCGGCTTCGGCGCCGAGGTGGCGGCGAGCGTGTCTGATGTGTGCTTCCGCGACCTGAAGGCGCCGGTGAAGCGTCTGGGTGCGCCTAGGGTGCCCATCGCCTACGCCCCGCCGCTGGAGGACACGGTGCGGGTGACGGCGGCCATGATCGCGGAGACGGCACGGAAGCTGATGAAGATGTGAGGCGCCTTTCGACCCGAACCCGCCCCTCCGTCGTCCTGACGCAAGTCAGGACCAAGCCGCGAAAGCAGAAGCGGCGCGGACCCGCGGCGTCGACGATCGAGCGTTGATCCTGACTTGCGTCAGGATGACGGGGAAGGGCGGGGGCGGGTGGCAACTGACTGAATCAAGGTCCTGACTTTCGTCAGGACGACGACAAGAAAAATGCGGGAGTGAGGAAATGACCACCAACGAGATGACCGGCGGCGAGGCGCTGGGGCGGATGCTTCAGGCGTTCGAGGTCGGGCCGATGTTCGGGATGGGCGGCTTCCAGCTCCTGCCGTTCTACGACGCCGCCCGCCGCCTCGGGCTCAAGCATTACCTGATCAACGATGAACGCTGCGGCGCCTTCGCCGCCGACGCCTATGCCAAGGTCACCGGCCGGGTCGGCGTGGTCGACGCGACCCTCGGCCCGGGCGCCACCAACCTGGTCACCGCCCTGGTGGAGAGCCTGAACGCCGGCATCCCCATCGTCGCCATCGTCGGCGACAGCCACCGGATGCATTCCTGGAAGAACATGACCCAGGAATCCCGGCAGCTCGACATCCTGCGCCCCGCCGTGAAGGAAGTGCTGCGGGTCGAATACATCGAACGCATTCCCGAGCTGGTGCGCCGCGCCTTCGCCGTCGCCACCTCCGGCCGGCCCGGCCCGGTTGTGCTCGACGTGCCGGAGGACATCTGCCACGGCACCTATGGCTTCGACGAGGAGGAGTTCGTCGTCGACCCGATCCACCGCGCGGCCCCGGCCCTGCGCAGCCGGCCGGACGCCACCGCGCTGGACACTGCCGTCGACATGCTGGCCGCCGCCGAGCGGCCGCTGATGCTGTGCGGCGGCGGCGTGCATATCAGCCGGGCCGCCGACAGCGTCACGGCCTTCGCCGAGGCGACCAACATGCCGGTCGCCCATACCATGTCCGGCAAGGGCGCCATCGCCTGCACCCACCCGCTCGCCGCCGGCCTGTTCGGCCGCTACGACCGGATCGCCAACAAACTGATCGAGGAGGCCGACACCCTGTTCGTGGTCGGCTGCAAGCTCGGCGAGATCGCCACCAAGCGCTACACCGTGCCGCCGAAGGGCAAGACCGTCATCCATCTCGACATCGTCGCCGAGGAGATGGGCCGCACCCTGATGCCGGCACTCAGCCTGTGGGGCGACGCCAAGGCGACCTTGGACGAGCTGCGCCAGGCACTGGACGGGCGTGGGCTGAAGGAGAAGCTGGCCGGCTGGGCGGCGGACGTGCCCAAGCGCATGGCCGCCTGGCGCCAGGACGTGGACGGGCGGCTGAACGACGACGCCTCGCCGATCAACATGGCCCGGCTCCTGAACGAGCTGAACAAGGCGCTGCCGGCCGACGCGACCCTGGTGGCCGATGGCGGCTTCGCGGCCCATTGGGGCGGGCTGGTCTACGACACCAAGCAGGCCGGGCGCGGCTTCGTGCCGGACCGGGGGTTCGCGTCCATCGGATACGGTGTGCCGGGCGGGATCGGAGCGGCGCTCGGGGCGCAGCATGACGGGCTCGGCCCGGTGGTGGCGCTGACCGGCGACGGCGGCTTCAACATGGTGCTGGGCGAGTTGGAGACGGCGCGGCGTCTGGGCCTGGCCTTCACCGTGATCGTCGTGAACAACGCCGCGTCCGGCTACGTGAAGGCGCTGCAGCACCTGATGTATGGTGAGGGCAACTACCAGTCCTCCGACCTGGCGGAGACCAACTACGCCGAGGTTGTCAGCGCCTTCGGCTGCCAGGGCATCCGCGTGGAAACTCCGGAGGAGATCGCCCCGGCGCTGGCCAAGGCCCTGGCGGAGACGGGCCGGCCGACGGTGCTCGACGTGGTGGTGACGCGGGATCCGGCGAAGATGCTGCCGGCGGTGGATAACCGGACGGTGCAGGTCAAGAAGGGCGACCGGGTGGCGTAAGCGGCTCGATCTGGCGAGGGTAAGCGCCGGCGGCTTGGTCCTGACTTGCGTCAGGACGACGGGACATTTTCATTTTCTCAAACCTCAACCGTCGTCCTTTCTCAAACCTCAACCGCCAAACCTTTCTCAAACCTCAACCGTCGTCCTGACGCAAGTCAGGACCAACGCTCGGACCCGCCCGCGATCCCGGCCCCGTTCCGTCATCCCGGGCAAGACCGGACTTGATCCGGGCTTGGGCCGGGACCCAGGGAAAGGTGCCGGGAGCAGGGTCCCGGGCAGCCCCCGGATCAATCCCGGATTAAATCCGGGACGGGGTCTCCCGGGATGACGAGGGTTGGGAACATACGACACGCCGCCCACCCCCGTTCTCCCGCTGTTCAAATCTGTCCCCTCCCTCCGCGGGCTCCCTGCTGTAGGGTGGCGGCCGCTCATAAGAACCGTCCGGGAGGCTGCCATGAAGCTCTATTACACCCCGAACTCGCCCTATGCCCGTATCTGCCGGATCACCGCGATCGAGGGCGGGCTGGGCGAGGAGCTGGAGCTCGACTGGGTCGGCCTGCGCACCCTCGACAGCCCGGTCATCCCGATCTCCCCGCTCGGCCGCGTGCCGCTGCTGGAGGATGGCGACCTCGTCCTGTCCGAGGCCCGGCACATCTGCGCCTATTTCGACGAGAAGTCCGGCAGGCAGACCGTCGCCCGCTACGGCGACTGGAAGGCGGTGGCCTCGGAGGCCCAGTCGCTCGCCTTCCTGGACGTGGTCACCGTCTGGTCCCGCGAGACCCGGCGCCAGGAGGCGGACCGCTCGAAGTTCATGCTCGACGTGGCCGACATCCAGGTGCGCCGCGGCCTCGCCCATCTGAACAAGACCCTGACTGTGCCGACCGGCGCGCCGCCGATCAGCTTCGACGCCCTGTGCCTCGTCGCCGGCCTGGGCATGATGGAGTTCTACGAGCTGGTGCCCGACTGGCGGAAGACCTACCCCACTCTGGCCGCCTGGTCCGATGCCTACGACACCGTCGAATCCATCGCCACCAGCAAGCCCAGTCAGGACGCCCTGCGTCCTCTGACACGCTGACACCGCCCCAATCCAAAGACGAGGCCTCCCCAATGTCCGCCCTACCCCTCGACGGCGTGCGCATCTTCGACCTGACGCGCATCCTGGCCGGCCCGACCGCCACCCAGCTTCTCGGCGATCTCGGCGCCGACGTGATCAAGATCGAGCGGCCGGGCCAGGGCGACGACACCCGCAAATGGGGCCCGCCCTACGTGAAAGGCCCGGACGGCGAGGACACGACCGAAAGCGCCTACTACCTCTGCGCCAACCGTTCCAAGCGCTCGATCACCATCGATCTCTCCAGCGCCGACGGCATCGCCCTGGCCAAGCGGCTGCTGGCCGAATGCGACGTGCTGGTGGAGAACTTCAAGGTCGGCTCTCTCGCCAAGCTCGGCCTCGGCTACGAGCAGCTCAAGGAGGAGTTTCCGGGGCTGGTCTACTGCTCGGTCACCGGCTTCGGGCAGACCGGCCCCTATGCCGAGCGGGCGGGCTACGACTTCCTGGCCCAGGGCATGGGCGGGATCATGTCGGTCACCGGCACGCCGGGTGTGGAGCCGGTCAAGGTCGGGGTCGGTATCGCCGATGTCATGTGCGGCATGTATGCCGCCACCAACATCCTGGCCGCTCTGCGCCACCGCGACCGGACGGGCGAGGGCCAGCATATCGATGTCTGCCTGCTGGACACCCAGGTCGCCTGGCTGGTCAACGAGGGGACCAACTACCTGGTCTCTGGCGAGGTGCCGAAGCCGCTGGGCAACGAGCATCCGAACATCGTGCCCTACAAGGTGTTTCCCACCGCCGATGGGCACGTGATCCTGGCCTGCGGCAACGACCGGCAGTTCCAGGCGTGGTGCGACGTCGCCGGGGCGGATGAGCTGAAGACCAATCCGGACTACGCGACCAACCCGCTGCGCCTGAAGAACCGGGTCGCCCTCTACGCCGCCATGCCGGACTACATGATGAGCCGGACCACCGACGAGTGGGTGGCGGCGCTGGAAGCGGCGAAGGTGCCGTGCGGGCCGGTGAACACCATCGACCGCGCCTTCGCCGACCCGCAGGTGCAGGCCCGCGGCATGCGCATCGACCTGCCCCATCCGCTGGCGGGCGAGGGGACGGTGCCGCTGATCGCCAACCCGGTGAAGCTGTCGGGCACACCGGTGCGCTATCGCTACGCGCCGCCGACCCTGGGCCAGCATACCGACGAGGTCCTGGCGGAAATCCTCGGACTGTCCGCCGACGAGATCGCCGCCGAAAGGGACAAGGGTGCCGTCTGACCTGTCCGTCGATGGGACCGACGATCCGGCGGTTGCGCGCCGCCGGCTGACCGTCGCCGCGCTGTTCATGACCGGCGCCGCCTCGCTGGTGGCCGCCACCACGCTGATGGCAAAGGTGCTGGGCCAGGACCTGCTGGGCGATCCGCTTCCGGGTTTCATGGTCAGCGCCGGGCGGTTCCTGTTCGCCTGGATGGCGCTGGTGCCGGTGATCCTGGTGATGCGGCCGGGCTTCGCGGGAACCCGGTGGCGGCTGCACGTCTACCGCTCGGTCGCGGGTTGGGCCACGGTCACCTGCATCTTCACCGCCGCCGCGCTGATGCCGCTTGGCGACGCGACGGCGATCTCCTTCCTCAACCCGCTGATCGCCATGGTGCTGGCGATCCCGCTGCTGGGTGAGCGGGTCGGGCCGTGGCGCTGGGGGGCGGCGGCGCTCGCGGTGCTCGGTGCGCTGGTGCTGATCCGGCCGGGCATGGCGGCGTTCCAGCCGGCGGCGCTCATCGCGCTGGGGGCGGCGGTGTTCGGGGCGTTCGAGGTGATCTTCATCAAGCAGCTCGCCGGTAAGGCGGAGGGAGGCGGCGAGCCGCCGATCCGCATCCTGTTCGTGAACAATTCCATCGGGGCGACGGTGGCGCTCTGCGTGGCGCTGACGGTCTGGCAGTGGCCGACGCCGGAGCAGTGGGTGGTGCTGGCCGCCATCGGCGTCACCATGGTCACGGCGCAGAGCCTGTTCATCCAGGCGATGAAGCGGGCGGATGCGAGCTACGTGATCCCGTTCTTCTACGCCGCGCTGGTGTTCGCGGCGCTGTATGACGCGGCGGTGTTCGGGGTGATCCCGGTGCCGCTGTCGATCCTGGGAGCGGCGCTGATCGTCACCGGGGCGATCGTGCTGGTGTGGAGGGAGCGGGTGAACCGGGTGGCTGAAGAAACATAACTCTTAAGCACTCCCCGGATTTATTCCGGGGCCCACGGATGAGTTGGCGATTCACTTCAAGCGATCGTGTGACCCTGGGCGTAGGCCCCGGAATGAATCCGGGGAATGGGAAAGGGAGAGGCTGGAGGGGAGCAATACCAGCGTGTCGGTCTGGCACTATTCGGTGAACCCGGCGGCGGCGGAGGTTTGGTCATTCCCCTCGTTCCCCTCCTCACTCCCCGGATTTATTCCGGGGCGAGGCGAACCGCAGGCGTGTTGTGTCCGATGTTCGCGAGAGCTCCGGCCTCACCCCGGAATAAATCCGGGGAGTGAAGAGAGAGAGGGGAGTTGGTGGGGAGGGAGAAGAGCTACCCCAGCTCCAGCGTCATGAACACGCTGTACGGATCCTCCCGGTAATCCCCGAACGGGCCGCACTCGGTGAACCCATACCGCGCATACAGCGCCCTTGCGGCCGCAAACCCGTCGGGCGAGCCGGTCTCCAGGCTCAACCGCCTGTAGCCCCGTGCCTTCGCCGTCGCGATCACGTGCTCGACGATCCGACCGGCCACGCCCTTCCCCCGGTGGGCGGCCGCCGTGTGCATCGACTTGATCTCGCCATGGTCCGGCGTCAGCTCCTTCAGCGCGCCGCAGCCGATCAGGGCATCGCCCTCCCACACGCTCCAGAACGTCACCTCCGCCACCCGCAGCCCGCTCAGGTCGAGGGCGTGCCGGCTCTCCGGCGGGGAGTGGATCGCCATGGTGTCCAGATGGGTCTGGAGCAGGGCGTGCACCTCGGCCAGGTCCAGACCGCCCTCGCGGATCTCCGGCATCGCGCTCATGGTCACTCTCCGGCCAGCGCGCGGGCGGCCTCGGCGATCTCGGTCGGGATCGAGGAAGGGCGCCGGGCGTTCATGTCCAGATGCACGCCGAACTGGGACAGCTCGGCCACCATGTCGCCGGTATCGGCCCGGATCATCCGGTGCACCATGCGCATGGAGGACCGCCCGATGGCGCCGATGGTGGATTCGGTGTCGAGCGGCACCCCGACCCAGGGCAGGGCGCCCAGCGTCATCTGGAACTCGAAGGTCGAATAGCCGACGCGATTGTCGCGCATATGGGAGGACGTCCAGCCGATGGCGTTCAGCAGGTGCCCGCCGGCGGCCGTGAAGCGGTGAACCATGGCGTCCAACGTCAGTCGGCCGGCGGCGTCCACGTCCTTGGGCAGGACCACGTCGGTGGCGGCAGGGACCCAGGTGGCCGCGTCGCCGACCGCCGGCCGCGCCTCGCGGGCCTCGCCGTCCCACTCGGCATAGCCGTCGAGCGAGACCGGGCTGTCCAGGGCGAAGGTCTGCTCGGTCGTGGCGGCGACCACGTCCTCCTCCATGTCGATCAGCTTGTGGCCGATGGTCAGCCCGCCGCCCCAGCCGCCGCCGGTATCGCCGCCCGTCGCCCGGATCGGCGCTGAGACGATGCGGTAGGTATCGCCGGCCCGCAGCTCCTTCTTGTAGCGGGTGTAGCAGGAGGTGGTCCGCGCCTCCTTCGCCAGCACGCCCAGGCCGAGCAGGGCGCGGTCGCCGGCGGCGCGGAACTTCTCGTAGTAATAGGCCACGGTGAAATGCTCGACGATGTCGCATTCCCAGGGCGGGACCGCGGAGCGGAAGGTCTCTTGGAATTCGGTCACGCGGGCGTCCCCCAATGGATCGTGGCAGTTACTTGGGCGTTCACAGACGATAGAAGCGGGTGGCGGTGTCGTGGAACACCGCCTCCAGGTCCGGCCGGGTCAGGCCCGACAGGATGTCGAGGAAGCCCTCCAACTGGTCGCGGAAGCCGATGCGCAGGCTGGCCGGCGGGAAGTTGGAGGCCCACATGCAGCGCTCCGGCCCGAAGATCTCCAGCGCCTCCAGCACCACGCCCCGGTTGCTCTCGACGCTCCAGGGCGCCTGTTTCAGGCCGAGTTCCGACAGCTTCAGGTGGACCCAGGGGATCTTGGCGATCCGCTTCATCTCGGCGCGCCAGGCGGCGAGGCCCTCCGGCGAGCGATCCCAGGGAAAGCCCGTATGGTTCACCACCACCGGGATCTCCGGATGCTGCTCGATCAGCTCGGCCGCCTCGCCCAGATGCCAGAACGGCACCCGCAGGTCGTAGCTGAGGCCGAACCGTCCCAGGGCGGCATACCCCCGCCGCCAGGCCGGATCGGCGAGGCTGCGCGGACCGTCCGGGCGGGGCGCGTCGATGGTGGCGGAGGTGACCGGTTTGGAGCGGATGCCGCGCATCAGCGGCGAGCGGCAATGGCCTTCGAGCTTGGCCTCGACCTCGGGGTCTTCGAGCCAGACATGGCCGACGATGGCGTTGGGCATGCCGGCGCGCTCGAACAGGGCGGTCAGCCACTCGGTCTCGGCGACCTGGTTGTCCCGGTCCCATTCCGCTTCGCAGTGCACGGTCTTGACGATGTCGAAACCGACCGCATCTCGCTTGTAGTCCTCTGGAAGATAGTTGCGTTTCAACGCACTATAATCCCCGAGGAAAAAATGGGGTTCCGGCCGATCGCTGAGCCAGGGGTAGTAGTTCGCCCCGAGGTCCCAGAGATGGTGGTGGGAATCGACGATCTTCAGATCGGTCATGCGGCGCGGCCCGGCTCGTTCTTGCGACGGACGGAGCATGGCACGGGCCGGCGCCGCGGGCCAAGGGATGCACCGACGGACGGAGCGAGGGGAAAGCATGACGAAACGGATTGCGGTACTGACGAGCGGCGGCGACTGCGCCGGCCTGAACGCTGCGATCCGCGCGGTCGTCCTGCACGCCAGCACGATCTACGGCTGGGAGGTGATCGGCATCGAGGACGGGACCCGCGGCGTGATGGAGCGCCCGATGCGGGTCCATCCGCTGGATCCGTCCAAGTTCGACGGCCATCTGCTGCGCCGGGCCGGCACCATGCTCGGCAGCGTGAGCACCGGCGACCCCTTCGCCTTCCCCTCGCCGCACGGCCCGGTCGACCGCTCCGAGGAGATCGTCACCGGCCTGAAGGACCTCGGCATCGACGGGCTGATCGGCATCGGCGGCGACGGCAGCATGCAGATCATGGACAGGATCATGCAGCGCGCCGACCTGCCCTTCATCGGCATCCCCAAGACCATCGACAACGACGTCTACGGCACCGACACCACCATCGGCTTCGACACCGCCGTGACCGTGGCGGTGGAGGCGCTGGACCGGCTGCATCCCACCGCGCAGAGCCACAACCGGGTGATGATCCTGGAAGTCATGGGCCGCGACGCCGGCCATATCGCCACCCATGCGGCGGTCGCCGGCGGGGCGGATGTCTGCCTGATTCCGGAGTTCCGATACTCGATGGAGGGGGTCGTCGACGCGATCCAGAGCGTGGGTCACCACGGCCGCCGCTTCTCGCTGATCGTCGTGGCCGAGGCGACGCCGAAATCGGACGGGACCCAGGCCATGCGGCCCCGCCCCGGCGGTGGCGAGCGCTATGGCGGCATCGGCGAATGGATCGGCGACGAGCTGGAGAAGCGGATCGGCGCCGACGTGCGGGTCACCACCCTGGGCCATGTGCAGCGCGGGGCCGAGCCGAACGCCGCCGACCGGGTACTGGCCAGCGCGCTGGGCGTCCATGCGGTCGACCTGATGGCCAAGGGCAAGACGGGCCGGGTCGCAGTATGGCGCAACCGGGGCGTGGGCGACGTGTCCATCGAGGACGTGGTGTCCAACAAGCGCCCGGTCTCTGCCGACGACATCGTCGTGCGCACGGCGCTGGGGTTGGGGATTTATCTGGGGGACGTGCCGGTGCCGGTCTAAACCCCGTAATCGACAAGGCTGGAGGCATCGGAGATCGAGACGCCCACCAGCTTGATCGTGGTCTGCGAGGTTAGGACCACATAGGTCGAATCGCCGTAATCATAAGTTCCATGGACGCCTACCGAGCCGGTCAGCAGCAGCCGGTCCTCCGTGGTGTCGAAGTCGAAGATGTAGTCGAAGCCTTCATTGGTGTTGCCGAAGACGAACGTGTCGGCTCCAAGATTGCCGTACAGGTCGTCCTGGCCAAGGCCGCCGGAGATTCGGTCGGTGTCCTGACCGCCGTAGATCGTGTCCCAGCCGTCGCCGCCAACAAGGATATCGCCACCCATATTCCCGTAGAGGACATCGTTGCCGTCGCCGCCGCTGAGCGTATCCCAGCCGTCGCGCTGGACGAGTGGCGTCCCCCGCGGCGTCCCGTCGTTCTGACCGCCAAACAAGGTGTCCGCGCCGGCCCCGCCCAGCAGGTGGTCGACCCCCTTGTTGCCGTAGAGAAGATCGGCCGCCCATCCGCCCGACAGCGTGTCCTGGCCGTCGCCGCCCCAAAGCGTGTCCATGGCGGCTGACCCGACGAGCCGGTCGGCCGCCTCGGTGCCGATATACTGGGTGACGATCGTCCCGCCGGCGCCGTAGATCGACTGGACGACCTCGATGTCGTAGGCGGTGAGCGCGTCCTGGCCGTCCGCGAAGGTCGACATGATCGAGTCGGTATGGTCGATGTGGTCGATCCCAAGCGCGTGCCCGACCTCGTGCACGGCCGTCGCGTAGAAGTACGCGGTATCATTGGGATCCATGGCGATCTGCGAGAACTCGAACTCGGACGAGCCCAGGATGCCGTCGCCGTCGTAGTCGTAGTTAGACGCCCAGCCGAGCACGCCCCCGAAGCCGTCGCTGTACGTATCCCAGCCGATGGTCCAGTCGGCGTCCCACGCATTGGACGTTTCCACGAAGGTGATGTTGGCGACCGAGGACCATTGGGCCATCGCGGTCTCGAACAGCGACTGGTAGGAGGCGGAGAACTCCTCCATGCCGGGCCAGCGGGCGCTGAAGGAATAGGTAATCGGCCGACCGACTTCCCAATGGGCGTCGAGATAATCAGAAACCTGGGGCATGGGGGACGGCACTCCGGTGACGGTGGACGGGTCGGCGCTCCCGCAGCGCCTGAAATTGCCGAAGCAAGGTTCGGGCCAGAAATCGGGGCGGCCTTTCCCGGTCGCGCGGGCCTCGTAGCCCGGAACGAAACACCCGGTGACGTCCCCTCCCGTCCCGTCTACGCTCCCCCCATGCCGCTCGACACCGTCGCCTCCGTCTGCCCGCACGACTGCCCCAGCGCCTGCGCCCTGGAGGTGGAACGCATCGACCGTAAGACCATAGGCCGGATCCGGGGTGCGGCGGCGAACGACTACACGGCCGGCGTGATCTGCGCCAAGGTCGCGCGCTACGCCGAGCGGGTGCACCACCCCGACCGGCTGATGAAGCCGCTGCTGCGCACCGGACCGAAGGGCTCCACCCAGTTCCGTGAGATCTCCTGGGACGAGGCGCTGGACCGTGTCGCTAGCGCATTCGCCCAGGCCACCGACCGGCACGGGGCAGAGACCGTCTGGCCCTATTATTTCGCCGGCACGATGGGGCTGGTGAACCGCGACGGCATCAACCGTCTGCGCAACGTCATGGGCTATTCGCGCCAGGACGCCAACATCTGCACCACGGTCGTGCGCGCCGGCTGGATCGCCGGGATGGGCGAGGTGAAGGGCACCGATCCGCGCGAGATGGCACAGTCGGACCTGATCATCATGTGGGGTGGCAACCCGGTCTCCACCCAGGTCAACGTGATGACCCATGTGGCCCGCGCCAGGAAAGAGCGCGGCGCTCATTTCGTCGTGGTCGATCCCTACCGCACGCCCACCGCCGATGCGGCGGACGAGCATGTCATGGTGCGGCCGGGCACCGACGGGGCGGTCGCCGCCGCGATGATGCATGTCCTGTTCCGCGACGGCCATGCCGACCGGGCCTATATGGACCGCTTCGCCGAGAACGTGGCCGAGCTGGAGGAGCATCTGAAGCCGCGGACGCCCGAGTGGGCCGAGGCGATCAGCGGCGTGCCGGCGGCCCAGATCGAGGTGTTGGCGAAACGCTATGGCGAGACGCAGCGGGCCTATATCCGCGTCGGCTACGGCTTCGCGCGTTCGCGCAACGGGCCGATGCAGGTGCACGCGGTCGCCTGCTTGCCCACCGTCGGCGGCAAGTGGCAGTACGAGGGCGGCGGCGCGCTGTGGAAGGTCGACGGCTACTACAAGGTCGACAAATCGCTGATCGAGGCGACCGACCGGCTGGACCCGTCGGTGCGGGTGCTCGACATGTCGCGGATCGGCCCGGTGCTGGCCGGCGAGGACGCGGTCGTGCGCCAGGGCCCGCCGGTTACCGCCATGCTGATCCAGAACACCAACCCCGTCGCCGTGGCGCCGGACACCGGCCGGGTGATGAAGGGCTTCCACCGCGACGACCTGTTCGTGGCGGTGCACGAGCAGTTCCTCACCGAGACCGCCCGCCACGCCGACGTGGTCCTGCCGGCGACCACCTTCCTGGAGCATCCCGACCTCTACACCGCCGGCGGACATCCGCATCTGGAGGTGCATGACGCGGTGATCGACGCGCCGGGGGAATGCCGCAGCAACCACCGCCTGCTGAACGAGCTGACCCTGAAGCTCGGAGGCGATCACCCATCGTGCCACATGACCGAGGCGGAACTGCTCGACGCCACCCTGAAGAAATCCGGCTATCCGGGTTTCGCCGAGATGGTCGAGCGGCGCTGGCTCGATGTCGGGCCGAAGGAGGAGGCCGACCGCCGGTTCGCCAACGGTTTCCCGACGCCGTCGGGCAGGTTCCGGCTGCGCGCCGACTGGTCGGCGCTGGGGCCGAGCGGTGCGGGGATCGAGGGGTTCCCCGACCACGTGGACATCGTCGACCGGGCGACCGTGGAGAAGCCGTTCCGGATGGTGACGGCCCCGGCCCGTAACTACCTGAACACCTCCTTCACCGAGACGGCGACCAGCAAGAAGCGCGAGGGCCGGCCCACGGTGATGCTGCATCCGGACGCGGCGGCCGAACTCGGGGTGGCCGATGGCGGCCGGGTGCGGCTCGGCAACGAGCAGGGCTCGGTGGTGCTGCATGCGAAACTGTTCGACGGGGTGCAGAAGGGCACGGTGATCGTCGAATCGGTCTGGCCGAACGCGGCCTATGAGGAGGGGGTGGGGATCAACCTGCTCACCTCCGCCGACAGCCCGCCGCCGATGGGCGGGGCGGTGTTCCACGACACGGCGGTTTGGGTGCGTCCGGCGTAGCCCTGACCGGCACCTCAGCTATTCTCTCATTCTGTCTTCCCGGCCCTGCGCCGGGACCGAGAGCGACGCTTGCAGGATCGTCACAGAAAGGTTTCCGACGCCCCATCGGCGACAATGCTGGATCCCGGCTCGAGGCCGGGAAGACGACAAAGAGAAATGTAGGACACCCTCGATCCCCACAGCCACGCTTGCGCCGGACCCGTTCCGCCTGTAACGAGTCATCATGACGAAATCGCATGGAATAAAATCATCGTGGCCGATACAGCCGTAGACTCGACCCCCGCCAACGACGCCCTGCCGGGCGAGCCGGCGCATGTCATTGTCGTCGGCTGCGAGAAGGGCGGCTCCGGCAAGTCGACCACCTCCATGCATCTCACCGTCGCCCTGCTGCGGCTCGGCTACGCGGTCGGCACGATCGACCTGGATGCCCGCCAGTGGACGCTCACGCGCTACCTGTCGAACCGGGCGACGACGATCCAGCGGGAGAAGCGCAAGCTTCCCATGCCGCGCCACTTCTTCCTCGCCCCGTCGGAAAAGCCGGTGCGCGACGAGGCCCGTACCGAGGACCGCCAGCGGTTCGAGGCGATCCTGGAAAAGCTGCGCGGGCTGGTCGACTACGTGGTCATCGACTGCGCCGGGACCGACAGCTACCTCGCCCGGGTCGCCCATTCCTATGCCGACACCCTGGTCACGCCGGTGAACGACAGCTTCATCGACCTGGACGTGGTCGCCCATGTGGACGGCCAGACCGGCGAGATGGCCCGGC
The DNA here is from genome assembly GCF_965223715.1 of Thalassobaculum sp. Taxonomy (GTDB): domain Bacteria; phylum Pseudomonadota; class Alphaproteobacteria; order Thalassobaculales; family Thalassobaculaceae; genus Thalassobaculum. Next base: position 17,865 of record NZ_OZ245012.1, read on the forward strand.
CCAGCGTCTATGCCGAGATGGTCTGGGACCAGCGCAAGGCCCGCGCCCAGCGCGACGGCGGCTCGATCGACTGGATCGTCATGCGCAACCGGCTGTCCACGCTGGAAGCGAACAACAAGAAGGAGATGGCCGACGTGCTGCAGCGCCTGGCGCGCCGCATCGGCTTCCGCATCGCGCCGGGCTTCAGCGAGCGCGTGATCTTCCGCGAGTTGTTCCTGCAGGGGCTGACCATGCTGGACATGTTCGACGACAAGGCCCGGCCGGACGCGTCGCGCCCGCGCATGTCCCATGTCGCCGCCCGCCAGGAAGTGCGCGCGCTGATCAACGCGCTGCAGCTTCCCGAACGCCGGCCGCGGGCCCGACAGGCCGGCTGACCGTCCCGCCGGCGTCGCGGATCGCCGCGACCAGCTTCCGCATCTCCGCCGAATTGTGCTCCACGCAGCGGATCATCTCGTTGATGGATGCCCGCGCCTCTGCCGACAGCACCCAGCCGAGCGGCGGTTCGGTTTCGATCGTCTCCTCGCAGCCGGGCACCCGCCGGTCCGGCAGGTCCATGCGGAAATGCAGCCAGACCGGATCGTCGATCCGCGCCCGGTCGTCGCCGAGCCCGATATCCAGATCCCACAGACGCAGATGCTGGGCCGCCAGCACGCCGCGGGCCCCGCGTGGCGTCAGGATCCCGCCGACCGGCGCGCCGATCAGGTTCCAGAGCCGGTTGTGGAAGGGCCGGCCGAACAGGGTGAACAGGGCGCCGTTCACCTCGGTCGGCGGTGCGTTCTCGGAGAGCTGACGGCCGAGGGCCGGGTCGCTGGAGATCTGGATGATGATCGGCTTCAGGATGCGGTGCGGCCGCTCCGGTCCGCGCCGGCGCATCTTGATGTAGGTCAGCAGGTCGAACAGGGTCGCCGCCCCGAAATTCTCGAAATAGCCGCCATCCACCACCGCGCTGCCGCCGTTGCTCAGCACGCCGCCGGGGCTGACCACGGGGAAGCGCGCGCTGTTATGGGCCGCCGTGCTGAGCCGCAGGTCGGTGACCGGTTTGCCTTCGTCCGCCGGGAACAGAAAGGCGTGCTGGTCCAACGCGTTGACGATCACCTGCTCGCCGTTGCGGTCCAACAGGGACAGGGTGCCGGCGATCATCCGCTGGCCGGTGACCGTGTTGGTGCCGTTCAGCAGCAGGCGCGGGAACCAGCGGTCGCCGGTGGTGCCGACCTCCTGCAGCGGCCGGGCGAGGCTGCCGATCCCGTCCGGCACCTGGCGTGCCCAGGCGCGCTCGAAGGCCTGTTCCAGGATGGCGCCGCGGCCCTCGAACATCGTCACCGGCACGGCCGACTGCATCAGGTCCTGTACCATCAGGCCGGTCAGGGCGGGGCCGAGGAAGTCGTGGGTCATGGCGGCGTCCAGTGCCGGCCACTTGTCCGCCTCGGCCCCGAGATCGGCCAGGGCGGCGGTGTAGAACGCGCTGCCCACGCTGCCGCCGGACACGCCGCTCAGCGCCACCAGGTGGTCCGACAGGGGGCGGGGATGGCCGCTGTCCCGCACCGCCTTCTCGGCCTCGGTCAGCACCCTGGCGGTCCAGTAGGCGGCCCGGATGCCGCCGCCGGCGGTGGCCACGAAGACGGCGGGGACGATGGTGTCCCGGTCACCCTCGAACCGGTCCTCGAAGGCTGTCATCACCTGCCAGATCTCCGGGCGGTCGAGGGTGTCGACCCCGATGCTGCGCACCCGGTGGTTCTCCACCCAGAAGGCGCTGACCACCGCGAGCACCGCCAGCACCGTCACGATGGGAAAGCGGTGGGCCTGGGTGATGTGCACCAGCAGTGAGCCGATCGGCAGGATCGAGGCCAGCGCCAGGAACAGCACCGGGGCCGAGCCCACGGTGAACCCGTAGGCGACCGGGTCGGCCAGGGCGAAGGCACCGCTGACGGTGGCCGTCAGCAGCGAGAACCCGACGGTGACCGGCACGATGAGCCCGAGCGTGCCCTGGCCCTTCCAGTTGGCGCCGGTCTGATGGCGCGGGCGGCCGATGGCCGTCCGTTTCCAGACGACGAGCAGGTAGACGGTGGCCAGGGCGACCGCGGCCAGGGTCAGCCAGTCGGAGCCGCCGTGGGTGGTGGCGAGGATCGAGATCGCGCTGAGATAGGCGACGAGGCCGAGCAGGCGCGGATACCAGGCGACGACCTGCTGCGCGCCGGGGGAGAGCGGGGCTGCTTCCGCAACTCCCTCGACCGCCTCGGCCACGCCCCGTCGCCGGTCGAGGCCGCGGGTGATCAGGATATAGCGGGCCCAGAACCAGCTCTGCCAGGCCCAGAGGCTGACCCCGAAATAGAACAGCCCGATCTCTTGGGGGATGCCCCGCGACAGGCCGAGGACGATGTCCGCCCCCTGGCCCGCGCCGACCAGGAAGAACGCGCCGATGGCGATGACCAGGAGGTTGAAGCGGGTATAGCGGATGCACTGCCACAGAACGGAACCTGGGCTGGTCTCGGGCACCATGGGAGCCTCCCTGCGAGGATATCGACCGATGCAGAGAGTATCCTATTATGCGGCATGAGATCAGTGATTTTTCCCGCTATGGGAGAGTGATCCGCGCCATGGCCCCGTCCGCCAGTTCGAAATCGGCGGCGGCGAAGCGTCGGGCGCCGATCGCCTCGTAGAAGGCGAGGGCCTCGACGTTGCGGGGATGTGCCTGCCAGGTGACCCAGTCGCCGTCGCGCGCCTGGGTGGCGCGGGCGACGGCGGCGAGCAGGGCACGGGCGATTCCCCGGCGCCGGTGGCCGCGATCCACGTACAGGTCCATCAGCACGCTGCCCGGGCGGGCCCGGCCGATATGGAAGCTCTCGTGGAACAGGGCATAGCCGACGGCCTTGCCGCGCCGCTCGGCGACCAGGGCGGAGAACCGGGCGTCCTCCCCCAGGCCCCAGCGGATCAGGGCCGCCGCGTCCATTGGCGGCGGCGGCGCGCCCTCATGGGCGGAGAGGGCGGCGATCATGGCGATGACCCGCTCGGCATCGGCCGCGTCCATCGCCCGGATCGAGAAATCCCGCCGCTCGGCCTGGTCCTGCATGGCTTCCTCTCCCCCGGGCCCTATCTTCGTGGGGCTAAAGTGTTGGCATCGGGCTTCGGAGCACCGATCTTAAGAGCACAGAGACCCTTAAGGGAACGCGCGGCCGGCCCAGGTGTCGGCCGGAAGGACGAACGGGCAGGCGATGGGGACCAAGAACGACCGCGATTACAAACTGCCGGTGGAGCCGGTCGGCTCCGGCGGCGAGGTGTCGACCCGCTCGGAGATCGACGCCTTCCTGTCCACCGTGCGGTCCATGCCGAGACAGGCCCCGACCGGCCGCCGCGGCAGATTGGTCTTCGCGTTGGACGCCACCGCCAGCCGCGAACCGACCTGGGACCGGGCCTGCCATATCCAGGCGGAGATGTTCCACCAGACCGCCGCCCTGGGCGGACTCGACGTGCAGCTCGTGTTCTATCGCGGCTATGGCGAGTGCAAGGCCTCCAAGTGGCATTCCGATCCAAAGGCGCTCGGCAAGGTGATGACCGGGGTGCGCTGCCTCGGCGGCCAGACCCAGATCGGCAAGATCTTGAAGCACGCGATCAAGGAGACCCGGCGGGAGAAGGTCGGCGCGCTGGTCTTCGTCGGCGACGCCTTCGAAGAGGATATCGACGCGGTCTGCCATGCGGCGGGCGAACTGGGCGTGCTCGGCGTCCCGGTCTTCACCTTCCATGAGGGCGGAGACCCGATCGTCGCCCGCGCCTTCCAGCAGATCGCGAGCCTGACCCGCGGCGCCTATTGCCCGTTCGACCTGTCCAGCGCCGACCGGTTGAAGGAGCTGCTGGCGGCGGTCGCCGTCTATGCGGCGGGCGGCCGCCAGGCGCTGCTGAGCTACGGCAAGGGCAGGGGAGAGGCGGTCCGGCTGCTGACCAGCCAGGTCGGGGGCTGACACGTGCCATATGTGGTCCTGGCGCTCTGTGTGGTCGTCGGCCTCGCCCTGATGGGCCGATGGCTGCTGAATGCCGAACCGCGCCACATCCTGAAGGCCGCGAAGTGGCTCGGCGTCATCCTGGTCGCGGCCTTCGCCACCTTCCTGCTGTTCCGCGGCGGTTTCCAGGGCATGGCGGCCGCCCTGCCGCCGCTCCTGCTGTTCCTGTTCCGCGGCCGGCGGATCTGGCAGGCGTTGCGCAACGCCGCCAAACTGGCACAGGGGCCGACGCCGGGGCAGAGCAGTGGCGTGCGTACCCGCTGGCTCGCCATGACCCTCGACCACGACACCGGCGCGATGGACGGCGAGGTCCTGCAGGGACCGTTTGCCGGCCGCTGGCTGTCCGATCTCTCGCCGCAGGAACTGTCCGCCCTGGCCGATGAGCTGGACGGCGATACCGAGTCGCGCCAGGTCTTCGACGCCTGGCTCGACCGGATGGGGCCGCAGGCCGAGGAGACCGGGCAGGAGGAGACCGCCTCTGGGGGCGGCACGGGCGGCGGGGAGGACTCGGGCATGTCCGTCGCCCGCGCCCGCGAGATCCTCGGTGTCGGGGCGGACGCGGACGAGAAGGAAATCCGCGAGGCGCACCGCCGGCTGATGCTGGCAAATCATCCGGATCACGGCGGCTCGTCCTGGCTCGCCACCCAGATCAACCTCGCCAAGGACGTGCTGCTGCGCCCGGGTTCCTAGGGGCTTCCTTGGGGGGATCAACGGGGGGTGTCATCGGGGCGCGCTTGCGCGAGGGCTTGGCATTGAGCGATAACCCCCCAACTCATAGGCACACCCCGTCTAACTGATATCCCGATTGTGAGGAGACGATGCCTGTACCCGTCCGCAAGGCCATTTTTCCTGTTGGTGGCCTTGGAACCCGCTTCCTGCCGGCAACCAAGTCCATGCCGAAGGAGATGCTCACCGTCGTCGACAAGCCGCTGATCCAATATGCGGTCGAGGAGGCGCGGGAGGCCGGCATCGAGGAACTGATCTTCGTGACGGGCCGTGGCAAGAGCGCCATCGAGGACCATTTCGACGTCGCCTACGAACTCGAGGACATGCTGACCTCGCGGCAGAAGAACGACGCGCTCAAGCTCCTCAGCGCGACGATTCCGGCGCCGGGCAGCACCGCCTTCACCCGCCAGCAGGAGCCGCTCGGCCTCGGCCATGCGGTGTGGTGCGGCCGCAACTTCGTCGGCTCCGAGCCGGTCGCCGTCCTGCTCGCCGACGACCTGATCCTGTCGGAACCCGGCTGCCTGAAGCAGATGATCGAGGCCTATAACGAGGTCGGCGGCAACATGGTCGCCCTGATGGAGGTCGAGCGCGAGGCGATCTCCGCCTATGGCGTGGTCACGCCGGGCGAGGTGAACGGCAACTTGGTCGAGGTCCGCGGCCTGGTGGAGAAGCCGAAGCCGGAAGAGGCGCCGTCCAACTACGCCGTCATCGGCCGTTACATCCTGCAGCCCAAGGTCTTCGAGGATCTGGGCCGGATGGAGAAGGGGGCGGGCGGCGAGATCCAGCTCACCGACGCCATGGCCCGCCAGCTCGGCCTGCAGCCGTTCAACGGCGTGCTGTTCGACGGCAAGCGCTTCGACTGCGGCAACAAGGTGGGCTTCCTGGAAGCCAACCTCGCCTTCGCCCTGGCGCGCGACGATATGCGTGATGACATCAAGACGTTCCTGAAAGAGTACGTCTAGCGTCTGGTAACATAGCTGCGGAGGGTCCGGCGTCGTCGCCGGGCCCGGGGACTGGGAGACATCGATGCGCATCGCGATGATCGGCACGGGCTATGTCGGCCTTGTCACCGGCGCCTGCTTTTCCGAGTTCGGCGTGGACGTGGTCTGCGTCGACAAGGACGCCGAGAAGATCCGCCGGCTGAAGGCGGGGGAGATCCCGATCTTCGAGCCCGGTCTGGACGATCTGGTCGCCAACAACGTCAGGGCCGGCCGGCTGTCCTTCACCACCGACCTCGCGGAGGGCATGAAGGGCTGCGATGCGGTCTTCATCGCGGTCGGCACGCCCAGCCGGCGCGGCGACGGCCATGCCGACCTCAGCTATGTCTACGCGGCAGCAGCCGAGATCGCCGACAATCTCGAGGGCTATACGGTCGTGGTGACCAAGTCGACCGTCCCGGTCGGCACCGGCCGCGAGGTCGAGCGCATCATTCGCGAACGCCGGCCGGACGCCGATTTCGACGTCTGCTCTAACCCGGAATTCCTGCGCGAGGGGGCCGCGATCAACGACTTCATGCGGCCCGACCGAGTGGTGATCGGCGCCGGCAGCGACCGCTCGCGCGAGGTCATGCGCCAGCTCTACCGCCCGCTGTTCCTGATCGAGACCCCGATCGTCTTCACCGAGCTGGAGACGAGCGAGATGATCAAGTACGCCGCCAACACCTTCCTGGCGACCAAGATCACCTTCATCAACGAGATCGCCGACCTGTGCGAGCGGGTCGGGGCGGACGTCCACGACGTCGCCAAGGGCATCGGGCTGGACGGCCGGATCGGCCGCAAGTTCCTGCATCCGGGCCCGGGCTACGGCGGCTCGTGCTTTCCGAAGGACACCCTGGCGCTGGTCAAGACCGCCCAGGATTACGGCTCGCCCCTGCGGATCATCGAGACGGTGGTCGACGTCAACGACAAGCGCAAGCGGGCCATGGCCGACCGCATCGTCGCGGCCTGCGGCGGGTCGGTGGCCGGCAAGACCGTCGCCCTGCTCGGCCTGACCTTCAAGCCGAACACCGACGACATGCGCGACAGCCCGTCCCTCGACATCGTGCCGGAGCTGATCAAGGCCGGGGCCACCGTGCGCGGTTACGATCCCGAGGGCATGGACGAGGCGGCCAAGCTGCTGCCGGACATCAAGTACTGCCAGAGCGCCTATGAGGCCATGGACGGGGCAGATGCGGTGGCCATCGTGACCGAGTGGAACGAGTTCCGCGCCCTCGACATCAACCGGATCAAGAGCCTCCTGAAGGCCCCGGTCATGGTCGACCTGCGCAACGTCTACGACCCGCAGGCGATGCGGGCGGCCGGCTTCACCTATAGCTGCATCGGCCGCGGAACCGAGCGTCCCGGCGGTGCCGCCGCCAGCGAGGCGGCCCAGTAGGGCATGCGGACGGCGCCGTGACGGATACCCATCAGTTCGACCCGACCATCCTGCGCGAGTACGACGTGCGGGGCGTGATCGGGCGCACCCTCCACGCCGCCGATGCCCACGCGCTCGGCCGCGCCTTCGGTACCCTCGTCGCCGAGGCCGGCGGCCGCCGGGTCGCGGTAGGCCGCGACGGACGGGTGTCCTCGCCCGAGATGGCCGCCGCCACGATCGACGGGCTGCGGGCCGCCGGGATCGATGTGCTGGATGTGGGCGGCTGCCCGACCCCGGCACTGTATTTCGCCGTGCATCATCTCGGCGCTGATGGCGGGATCATGATCACCGGCTCCCACAACCCGCCGGACTACAACGGCTTCAAGATGATGCTGGGCACCGCCCCGTTCTTCGGCGGGCAGATCCAACGTCTGGGCGAGATCGCCGCGACCGGCGGCTTCGCCTCGGGTGACGGGACCGTGGAGACGGTGCATGTCCTGGAGCCGTATCTGGCGCGCCTGCTGCGCGACCATCGGCCGGGCCGGGACCTGTCGGTGGTCTGGGACTGCGGCAACGGGGCGACCGGCCCGGTGGTTACCGCCCTGGCCGAGGCGCTGCCGGGCAGCCACCGGGTGCTGTATCCCGAGGTGGACGGCACCTTCCCGAACCACCACCCCGACCCAACCGTGCCGGAGACGCTTGAGGGGTTGCGCCATGCGGTGGCCCAGGCCGGTGCCGATCTGGGCATCGCCTTCGATGGCGACGGCGACCGCATCGGCGTGATCGACGAGACGGGACGGGTGATCTGGGGCGACCAGCTCCTGGCGATCTACGCCACCGAAGTGCTGGCGGCGCACCCCGGAGCCACGGTGATCGCCGATGTGAAGGCGAGCCAGGTCCTGTTCGACCGGGTCGCCGAGCTGGGCGGCACGCCGCTGATGTGGCGCACCGGCCACTCGCTGATCAAGACCAAGATGGCCGAGACCGGCGCCCCGCTGGCGGGCGAGATGAGCGGGCACCTGTTCTTCAAGGACCGCTACTACGGCTTCGACGACGCGCTCTACGCGGCGGTGCGGCTGCTGTCCCTGGTCGGCGGCTCCGAGCGTCCGGTCTCCGCCTGGCGCGACGATCTGCCGAGCGTGCTCAACACCCCGGAGATCCGCTTCCCCTGTGCGGAGGACCGAAAGTTCCCGGCGATCGCGGCGGTGAAGGCTGCGCTTGCCGGGCGCGCCGATGTCGTCGTGAACGACGTGGACGGGGTGCGGGTGTCTTCGCAGGACGGATGGTGGCTGCTGCGCGCCTCCAACACCCAGGACGTGCTGGTCGCCCGCTGCGAGGCGCAGAGCGTCGAGGCGCTGGAGCGCCTCAAGGATCAGGTGAGAATCGCCATCCGCGGCGTGGGCCTGGACGTCCCGGCATTCTGAGCGAGCCGGCGTTCTGAGCGGGACCGGACGGCGTCAGCCGCCGGCCGGAACCGGGACGCAGGGCAGCTTGCGCCGCTTCAGGTCGAGGCAGACCGACCGGGCATCCTTCTCCAGCAGGCCGATCAGCCGGGCGCGGTAGATCGGCACGTCGCGGTTGGTCAGCGGCTCGACCTTGCCCTCGGTATCGTTCAGCAGGCTCGGCAGGAGGCCGCGGGCGGTGGCGATGGAGCGCTGGGCCCGGACCTCGGTCGAATAGGCGCCGACCTGGACGCCCCAGGCGCCGGAATCGTCGCGGGAGCCGACCTCCTCCTCGGGATTGTCCCGGGTGGCGCCGTCATCCTCGCGGCCGAAGGTCAGCGCGGAGGCCAGTTGGGGCGCCCGCGTCGGCGTGGGGGCCACGGCGGCGGCCATGATGGTCGGACGCGACACCGGGAGCGGCGGCTTGAAGGAGGCGATCCGGATCTTCTCGGCCTGCTTGAACCCGTCGGTCAGGATGTTGCGCATATGGGCGTTGCGCTTGCTGCCGGACTCGCCGCCAAACACCACGCCGATCAGCCGGCTGCCGTCGCGCACCACCGAGGCGACCAGGTTGAAGCCCGAGGCGTTGATGTAGCCGGTCTTGATGCCGTCCGTGCCCTCGTAGTGGCCGAGCAGCTTGTTGTGGTTGGTGTAGGTCCGGCCCTTGTAGGTGAAGCTGCGGGTCGAGAACTCACTGTAGTAGCCGGGGAAGTCACGGCGGATGGCGATCGCCAGACGCGCCATGTCCCGGGCGGTGGTCACCTGCCGGCTGTCGTGCAGGCCCGAGGCGTTCATGAAGCGGGTCGAATTCATGCCCAGCTCGCGTGCCCGCTCGGTCATGGAGACGGCGAAGCGGTACTCGGTGCCGCCGAGGGCCTCGGCGACGACGACGGCGACGTCGTTCGCCGATTTCGTCACCAGCGCCTTGATGGCGTCGCGGACCTGGATGGTGTCGCCGTTACGCAGGCCGAGGCAGGAGCAGGCCTGCCCCTCGGCGCGGGCGGAGGCGGTCAGCCGCTGGTTCAGCGACAGCTTGCCCTTCTCCAGCGCCTCGAAGACCATGTACAGAGTCATGATCTTGGTCAGCGAGGCCGGATGGCGCTTGTCGTCCGCGTGACGGGAGAACAGCACCTTGCCGCTCTCCACGTCGAGAACGAGGGCCGCGTATTTCGTGGCTGCATTGGCTGGGGCCGTCGTCAACCCGGCCAGAAGACCGAGGACGAGGAACGGTATTGCCAAGACCGGACCGATCCGCCGCATGCGTGCACTCCATTGCCGTTTGGGCTGGGGCTCGAACGGAACTGGGGTCGACGCTGCGACCACCGAATCAACAAACCACACCCTAGACGCTGCATGAGCTTCTGTCCATAAGCGATTGATTCAGGTCTACGACTTTGCCGAACCCCCGCAGCACTCAGCGGGTTGATCTGGGGCATGGCGAGGGATCATTGTGCAGTGCACAAAAAATTCCTTGACCCTTTGCTCTAATGCCCTACATATCGGTGATGTTGCGATGCACAATTTCGGATCGTGTATCCGGATCGCGACGCGCCTTCGACCGAATGGAGAGAGCTATGACCACCAAGAAGACCACTGCACGCAGTGCCACGCCGGTCGACGCAGCCGTCGCCGCTGGTAAGGAGACCATGGAAAAGATGACCAAGCTGACCCAGGAGACCGGCCAGAAGAATTTCGATCAGGCCGTTGCCGTTGCCAAGGAGAACATGGAGAAGGCCTCGGCCGCCGCGTTCAAGGGCTACGACCAGTTCGCTTCCTACTCGCAGGCCAATTATGACGCCTTCACCAAGTCCTTCGGCATCGTGACCAAGGGCTTCGAGGACGTCTCCAAGGCCTGGTTCGCCTACACCCAGACCTCGGTCGATGCCGGCGTCGACTTCTCGAAGAAGGTGATGGGCGCGAAGAGCGTCAACGAGATCGTCGACCTGCAGAACGATTTCGCCAAGTCGTCCTTCGACAGCTTCGTCGCCGAGAGCACCAAGCTCTCCGAGATGTCGGTGAAGACCGCCAACGAGGCGATCGAGCCGATCAAGGCGCGGGTCGACGAGACCGTCGTCAGCATCTCGAAGGTTGCTGCCTAAGGCCCGCCGGGGCGCGCTGTGCCGCGCCCGGCCTGTCTTTCGAACGTCAGAGGCCCGGTCGGTATCCGACCGGGCCTCTGTGCGTTCGCGTCCCGTGCCGGTGGGGAATTGGCCCATCTCCCATTGCGCCCCCTTCCCCCGGGGCGGATGAATCTCATATTCTGCAGGGAGCGGCGCCGCCTGCGCGGTTCCACGGCCGCGCAACTTTCGGCGGCCGGGGTCCGCCGACCGCCGGGGATATCACCAGACGCCCACGGGTTGAGAATGAGTGACGACGATCGCGGAAACGGCAACGGCACAAACACCGGCGTGGTCGTTAAGACGCGTCCGAAGACCAAGAAACCGTCGATGTACAAGGTCATCATGCTGAACGACGATTACACTCCCATGGAGTTCGTTGTTCACGTGTTGGAAAGATTCTTCAATAAGAATCGAGAAGAAGCGACCCGCATCATGCTGCACGTACACCAGCGTGGGGTGGGGGTGTGCGGGGTCTTCACCTACGAGGTGGCCGAGACCAAGGTCACTCAGGTCATGGACTTCGCGCGTCAGCATCACCATCCTTTGCAGTGCACCTTGGAGAAAGATTGACGACATGCTGTCGAAGAACCTCGAAGAGAGCCTGCACCGCGCCCTCGGTCTCGCGAACGAGAAGCGCCACGAATACGCAACGCTCGAGCACCTGCTGCTCTCGCTGACCGATGACCAGGACGCGCTCGCCGTCCTGAAGGCGTGCGGTGTGGACGTCACCAAACTGCGTGACGACCTGATCACCTATATCGACACCGAGCTGAACGGCCTGGTCGGCAGTGCGCTCGAGGAGGCCAAGCCGACCGCCGGGTTCCAGCGCGTGGTCCAGCGCGCCGTGATCCACGTGCAGTCGTCCGGCCGCGAGGAGGTCACCGGCGCCAACGTGCTGGTCGCCCTTCTGTCCGAGCGGGAGAGCCACGCGGTGTTCTTCCTGCAGGAGCAGGAGATGACCCGGTTCGACGCGGTCAGCTACATCAGCCACGGCATCGCCAAGGTCCACGGCCAGCAGCAGGCCGAGCCCAAGCGCTCGGTCGACGGCGCGGACGAGGAGTCCAAGGGCGAGCAGGTCAACAAGCAGGGCCACGAGGCGCTGGACGCCTATTGCGTCGACCTCAACAAGAAGGCCGCCTCGGGCAAGATCGACCCGCTGATCGGCCGCGAGCACGAGGTCGAGCGCACCATCCAGATCCTGTGCCGCCGCACCAAGAACAACCCGCTCTATGTGGGCGACCCGGGCGTCGGCAAGACCGCGATCGCGGAAGGCCTGGCCAAGCGCATCGTCGACGGCGATGTGCCGGAAGTGCTGATCGACGCCCAGATCTTCTCCCTCGACATGGGCGCGCTGCTCGCTGGCACCCGCTACCGCGGCGATTTCGAGGAGCGGCTGAAGGCCGTCGTCAACGAGCTCGAGCAGAACCCGCACGCGGTGCTGTTCATCGACGAGATCCACACGGTGATCGGCGCCGGTGCGACCAGCGGCGGGGCGATGGATGCCTCCAACCTGCTGAAGCCGGCGCTGCAGTCGGGCGGCCTGCGCTGCATCGGCTCGACCACCTACAAGGAATACCGCAGCTACTTCGAGAAGGACCGCGCCCTGGTGCGCCGCTTCCAGAAGATCGACGTCAACGAGCCGTCGATCCCGGATGCGATCAAGATCCTCAAGGGCCTGAAGCCCTATTACGAGGAGCACCACAAGGTCCGCTACACCAACGACGCGCTGAAGACCGCCGTGGAGCTGTCGGCCAAGTATATCGGCGACCGCAAGCTGCCGGATAAGGCCATCGACGTGATCGACGAGGTGGGCGCGGCCCAGATGCTGGTCTCGCCGTCCAAGCGCCGCAAGACCATCGGCGTGAAGGAGGTCGAGGACATCGTCGCCAAGATCGCCCGCATCCCGCCGAAGAGCGTGTCGACCGACGACAAGACCGTGCTCGCCAATCTGGAGCGCGACCTGAAGACGGTGGTGTTCGGCCAGGACGAGGCGATCTCGTCCCTGTCGACCGCGATCAAGCTGGCCCGTGCCGGCCTGCGCGAGGCCGACAAGCCGATCGGCAACTACCTGTTCTCCGGCCCGACCGGCGTCGGCAAGACCGAGGTGGCCCGCCAGCTCGCCCTGATCATGGGCGTCGAGCTGATCCGCTTCGACATGTCGGAGTACATGGAGCGGCACTCGGTGAGCCGTCTAATCGGTGCGCCTCCGGGCTATGTCGGCTTCGACCAGGGCGGCCTGCTGACCGACCAGATCGACCAGCATCCGCATTGCGTGCTGCTGCTCGACGAGATCGAGAAGGCCCATCCGGACCTGTTCAACGTCCTGCTGCAGGTCATGGACCATGGCAAGCTGACCGACCACAACGGCAAGAACGTCGACTTCCGCAACGTGATCCTGATCATGACCACGAACGCGGGTGCCGCCGACCTCGCCAAGGAGGCCATTGGCTTCGCCCGGTCGCAGCGCGAGGGCGACGACACGGAAGCGATCAACCGGATGTTCACGCCGGAGTTCCGCAACCGCCTCGACGCCATCGTCGGCTTCAAGGCGCTCGGTCCGGAGGTCATCAGCCGGGTGGTGGACAAGTTCCTGATCCAGCTCGAGGCGCAGCTCGCCGACCGCGGTGTCACCATCGAGGCGAGCCAGCAGGCCCGTGCCTGGCTGGGCGAGAAGGGGTACGACCGGCTCTACGGGGCCCGGCCGCTGTCCCGGATCATCCAGGAGCACATCAAGAAGCCGCTGGCCGAGGAACTGCTGTTCGGCCGTCTGGTCAAGGGCGGCGTGGTCCGGATCGGCCTGGTCGACGGCAAGCTCGCCTTCGACTTCGACGACGAGCCGACCCCGGAGAAGCCCGAGAAGCCGTCCAAGACCAAGGGCCGCAAGGGCGGCGGCGGCGGCAAGGACAGCGGCAAGGTGGAGGAGCTGGTCGATTAGACCGGCCCTCCGTCCGCTCTAGCGAGCCACGGCCCTCTCCCCTTGGGAGGGGGCCGTTTCATTTCCATTCCCCCGTCATCCTGATGCAAATCAGGATCTGCGGTGCACCGACGCCGGCGGCATGGTCCTGATTTGCATCAGCACGACGGGGTTATTTTATCCAAACAAACCGGACCGGCTACCGCACCCAGCCGCTCTCCAGCGCGCTGGCCCAGGCCTTGTTGCCGCGCTCGGCGGCGAGGCGGGACATGGCTATGTTGTCATACGGCACCTGCCGGAACGTCACCGACCAGCGGCCGCCGACCTCCTCCAGGATCGCGTAGGTCGCGTCCGGCGTGCCGGCCTGCATGACATGGGGATGGGGCGGGGTGGGGTCCTGGTAGCCGGGGCAGCCGACGCTCCCCGGGTTCACCACCAGCCGGCCGTCCGACAGCCGGACCGATCGCGGAATATGGCTGTGGGCGCAGAGCAGGAGCGGACAGTCGATGCCGCCCGCCTCCGCCTCGATCGCCTCGATCCGGTTCATGGTCATGCCGCCGTCCAGCACCCGCTCGAGCCAATAGGTGTTGTCGTCGCTCGGCGTGCCGTGACACAGGAAGATCCGGTCCTCGACGGTGCGGGTTGCGGGCAGGGCGGCGAGCCAGGCCTTGTGCGCCTCGGTGAGCTGGCCGAGGGCCCAGCGGTCGGACGCCCCCATCTCCTCCGGCGTCTTTTCCAGGATCCATCGGTCGTGATTGCCACGGATCGAGATCATCTCATTGGCCAGCAGGAGGTCGGCGGTCTTGCCGGCCTCCAGGGGAGAACTCAGGTGGTCGCCGAGATTGACCGTCAGGTCGACCCCCACGCGGGCGATATCCGCCAGCACGGCTTCCAGCGCCAGATGGTTGCCGTGGATATCCGCGATCGCCGCGATGCGCATGCACCTCTCCCCACCTGAAGGCCTGATCGGCGAATACTCCGCCGGGAAGGGCTGGCTGGCAATCGGCCGAGAGGCCTGATGGCGCAAGGCGGAGGGCTCAGCCCCAGCGGGCGGCGGCTTCGTCGTCGGCTTCGCGGGCATCGACCCAGCGCGCACCTTCCGGCGTGTCCTCGCGCTTCCAGAACGGCGCCTTGGTCTTCAGCCAGTCGATCAGGAAGCCGGTGGCGTCCAGGGCGGCCTGGCGGTGGGCGGAGGCGCAGGCGACCAGCACGATGTTGTCGCCGGGGGCGAGATCGCCGACCCGATGGATGATCAGGGAGGCGTCCAGCGGCCAGCGGGCATGGGCCTCGCGCTCGATCTCCTCCAGCTGCCGCTCGGTCATGCCGGGATAGTGCTCCAGCGACATGGCACTGACCGACTGGCCGCCGGCGATGTCGCGCACCAGGCCGACAAACACGCCGAGACCGCCGATGGCATGGTTGCCGGCGGTCAGCGCGGCCAGTTCCCGGCCGATGTCGAAATCCTCCTCCTGGACGCGGACGGCCATGGTCAGCCTCCGGTCACCGGCGGGAAGAAGGCGACCTCGTCGCCGGCCGCCACCGGATGGGTCGGCTCCACATATTCCTGGTTCACCGCGTAGCGGATGGCGCGGGTGTCCTTGAACGCCTCGGCATAGCCCGGCCCGCGGGTCTTCAGCCAGGCGACCAAATCCTCGACCGTTGCCGCCTCCGCCGGGGCCTCCACGCTCTCGCTCGCCGTGCCGATGCGCTGGCGCACCCAGGCGAAATACATCAGTTTCATCGCATCACCTCGTTGAACGGCAGATAGGCGACCGTCTCCCCCTTCGCCAGCCCCGCAGAGTCCTCCGCCAGGTCGATCAGCCCGTCGGCGGCGGCGAGGGCGGAGAGAATGCCCGACCCGTCCGGACCCGCCTTGATCGCGACGGGAGCCCGAACCGTCCCCTGGCCGGGCTCCAGACGCACCCGCAGGAACTCACGCCGTCCGGGCTTTTTCGCATGGCTGAAGCCTGCCGTCACGGGATAGCGGGGTGGGGCCGTGACCGCCGCGCCGGACAGGGCCAGCAGCACCGGCCGGGCCAGGGTCACGAAGGCGACGACGGCGGCGACCGGATTGCCCGGCAGACCGATGAACGCCCGGCCGCCGATCACGCCGAGGGCGACCGGCCGCCCCGGCTTAACCGACAGGCGCCAGGCATCGATCCGGCCATGGGCGGCCACGGCCGAACGCACATGGTCCTCCTCGCCGGCCGACACCCCGCCGGAGGTCATCACCACGTCGTGGCTCTCCGCCGCCTCGGCCAGGGCCCGGGCGATAGTGCCGGGATCGTCCTCCAGAATGCCGAGATCGGTGACGCTGCAGCCGAGCCGGGCCAGCAGCGCCTTGACCGTGTGCCGGTTGGCGTCGAACACCGCACCGGCACGCAACTCCTCGCCGGGCTCGGTCACTTCGTCGCCGGTGGACGCGATCGCCACCCGCAGCCGCTTGCGAACGGTCAGCGCGGTGCGGCCGATCGAGGCGGCGAGGCCCAGATCGCCGGGGCCGAGGCGGCGCCCGGCGGCGAGAGTCACCGCCCCGCGCGTCACGTCCTCGCCGCGCAGCCGGACATTCGCGCCGGGCCGCGTCCCCGCCGGCAGCAGCACGCGCCCGCCGGCCTCGCGGCAATCCTCCTGCATGACCACCGTGTCGAAGCCCTGGGGCACCGGCGCGCCAGTGAAGATCCGCACCGCCGCACCGGCCGCAGGCGCGCCTTGGAGCGGATGACCGGCGGCGACCCGGCCGGCGACCGGCATCTCCCCGCCCCCTGGTTCTAGCTCGGCCGCGCGCACGGCATAGCCGTCGACCGCCGCGTTGTGATGGGGCGGGACGTCGATCGGCGAGACCACATCCTCGGCCAGGATCCGGTCCAGGGCCGCATCGAGGGCGACGGTCTCGGTCCCCGTCACCGCCTGGAGCCGGTCGCGGATCCGCTTCAGCGCGGTCTCCACCGACAACGGCACCGGATCGGCGGCGAAGCAGTCATCGGCCAGCCGCGTCATCGCGTCGCCTCCACCCCTGCCGCCCGCTCGACCACCATGGCCGCGATCGAGGCGGTGTCGCCGAGGTCGAAGACGGGGCGCTCGCAGCTCGGCAGGGGGACATCGGTGGCGACGGCGACGATATGGGGCTCGCCCGGCCAGATCGGCGGCTTGCCGAGGGCCGGACGATGAACCTCCAGCTTGGGGACGGGATCGAACTTGAAGCCTTCCACCAGAATGATGTCGACCGGCGCCAGCCGGTCCACCAGCGCGCCCAGGGTCGGCTCCGGCGCGTTGCGCAGCTCGTGCATCAGGGCGAAGCGGTGGCCGGAACTGATCATCACCTCATGGGCGCCGGCCGTGCGGTGCAGATAGCTGTCCTTGCCCGGCCGGTCGATGTCGAAATCGTGATGTGCATGCTTGATCGTAGACACGGTAACCCCACGTTCGCGGAGAGCCGGAATCAGCGCCCGAAGCAGGGTCGTCTTGCCGCTGCCGGACCAGCCGGCGATCCCAAAGACGCGTTTCATCGTACCGGCTTTACGAGTTCGACATAAATGCTTGGATAAGGTTGTTTCGTGCGGATCGCAAATATAGGTTCGCCAGCGTTGTTGGTCCCGGGGTGAGGCGCGTGCGGCGGTTGCAGATCAGAATGGTGGGCAAGATCCTGCGCCAGTGGCGCCGGACCAGCATGTCGCCCGGCGTGATCTCTCGCTCCATGTGCATGGGCATGGCGGTCGGCTTCTCCCCGACCGTGGGTCTCCAGGCGGTGATGTGCTTCCTGATCGCGCTGGCCTGCAACCGGTTCTGGCGTCCGGCGATGTTCGATTGGGTGATCGCCCTGGTCGGCTCGCTGGTGGTCAATCCGCTGACCATGGTGCCCACCTATACGTTCTATTACTGGGTCGGCTGTCAGGCGATGACCTGTTCCAGCCTGGTCGAGTTCAAGGATGCCGAGCATATCAAGGACTTCGTCTACGCGCTCGGCGACGGGACGTTGGCGATCTTCCTCGGATCGATCCCCTTCATGCTCATTGGCCTGCCCGCCGGGTACTTCCTCGGCCGGGTGATAGAGCGGCTGCTCGAGGCCCGGGCCCAGCGCCGCCGGGTCCGGCTGCTGGAGGTCGCCCGCCGGCGGCGCGAGCAGGAACTGCGCGCCGCCCAGAGCGCCCAGTAGCACCGGCCGGTCAGGCGGTCGCCGGCCGGCTCTCACGGATCGGCCAGTGCAGGGCCGCCGAGAGCACGCCAAGCGCCACGCTGAGCTGCCACATCACGTCGTAGGAGCGGAAGGCGTCGAAGGCCACGCCGCCCATCCAGGCGCCCAGGAAGCCGCCGATCTGGTGGCCGACGAAGACCAGCCCGAACATCATCGACATGTAGCGGATGCCGAAGATCGTGCCGACCAGCCCGCTGGTCAACGGCACCGTTCCGAGCCAGGTGAGGCCCAACAGTCCGGCCAGCGTCAGCACGACGGTCGGGCTCATCGGTAGGACCAGGAAGCCGGCGAAGGCGGCCGCGCGCATCAGGTACAGCACGCCCAGCACGTTCTTCCTCGGATAGCGGTCGCCCAGCGCGCCGAAGACATAGCTGCCGACGATGTTGGCGAAGCCGATCACCGTCAGGGCCGCCGCACCCAGCCAGGGCTCGAAACCGCGGTCGGACAGGTAGGCCGGCAGATGGATCGCCACGAAGGCCAGATGGAAGCCGCAGACGAAGAAGCCGGCGCTGAGCAGCCAGAAATCCCGCGACGCCATCGCCTGGGAGAAGGTCTCGCCCATGGTCTGTTCCCCGGCGGTCTGGGCCGGCCGGCCGGCGGTGCCGAGCGCCAGGGGAACGATCAGCAGGGCGGAGGCCGCGAGAATGATCAGGCTGGTCTGCCACCCGGTCCCGTCGATCAGCCCGTGGATGTAGGGCAGGGCGAGGAACTGTCCCAGGGACCCGCCCATCGCGGCCAGGCCCAGGGCCTTGCCGCGCTGTTCCGGCGGGGCGGCCCGTCCGACCGCGCCGAGCAGCACGGTGAACCCGGTGCCGCTGAGGCCGAGGCCGATCAGCACGCCGCTCGCCAGCAGCTCCCCGGCTCCGCCGACCACCATCAGCCACAGGCCGGCGGCATAGGCGAGGCCGCCGGCCGCGGCCACCCGGCCGGGTCCATGGCGGTCGGCGATGGCGCCGGCGACGGGCGCGCCCAGTCCCCAGAACAGGTTCATGAGCCCCATGGACAGGGCGAAGGTCTCCCGTCCCCCGAGCCCCTGGCTGACGAAGGGCAGATACAGGCCCAGCCCCTGCCGGAAGCCGATGGCGATCCCCATGATGCTGCCGGCACACAGGACCAGGATCAGAAGTCTGAGAGCCATCGCGCGGCGCTCCGTACAGTTTGTCATGGCGCGACGGTAGCCAGAGCCCTATCATTTCTGAAGCGAATTAATCTGATGAATTCATCATGAAAACTGATGTCAAAGCCGCCCCGCAGAGAACCGCCTCCGATGCCGACGGTCTCGGGGCCTCCCTGCGCAGCCTCGACCTGGATGTGCTGCGGGCCTTCGTCATGGTGGCCGAGACCCGCAGCTTCACCCGGGCGGCGGAGCGGCTGAACCGGGGCCAATCGGCCGTCAGCATGCAGATGAAGCGGCTGGAGGAGCTGACCGGCTGCCATATCCTGTCGCGGACCCGGCGCCGGGTGGACCTGACCGCCGACGGGGCGCACCTGCTGTCCTATGCCCGGCGGCTGCTGCGGCTCAACGACGAGGCGCTCGGCTCCCTCGACCGGGGTGCCCGGACCGGCAAGGTGCGGGTCGGGGTGACCGACACCTCGATGATCTATGTCAGCCGCATCCTGCGGGCCTTTGCCGAACGCTGCCCCCTGGTCCAGGTGGAGATGACCTGCGGCCGGAGCTGGGAGGCGCTTGCCGATCTCGACGAGGGCAAGATCGACCTCGCCCTGGTCACCCAGCCCTGTGGCCATGAGGGCGGGCGCCTGCTGTGGCGCGAGCCGCTGGTCTGGGTCGCGGCGGCCGATGCGGAGGCGGAGGCGCGCGAACCGCTGCCCCTGGCCCTCTTCGCGCCGGGCTGCGTGTATCGCGACGCCGTCCTGCAGAAGCTGGAGGCCGCCGGCAGGGAGTATCGGCTGGTGTACAGCAGTGCCAATTCCCTGGGGCTGAGTGCTGCGGTCACCGCCGGCATTGCGGTCACCATCATGCCGGCGAGCGCCGTCGGGCCGGCCCTGCGGATCGTCGGAGAGGCAGCCGACCTGCCGGAGCTGCCGCAACTCGACCTGCTGCTGTACAGTCGCGAGTCGCCGGCCGCCGGTCCGGGCGCCTTCGTCGACACCCTGACGGACCTGTTCACGTGACGCGCCGGCGGCATGGGTCGCATGCCGGATCGCCCATTTCATTCGTTTGCGTGCTATGGCGTAATGCGAGCCCGTAGGCCGCCCGGCCCAACGGCCGCCAGACTTGACCGCCCGACCCGGCGGATTGGATCGACATGCTAGCCCAACTGCCCAATCTGCTGACGATCTCCCGCATACTGGCGGTTGTGCCGGTCGTGGTCTGCCTGTGGTTCGGCGGCGAGACGCTGCGGTGGGTGGCCTTGGGCTTCTATGCCTTCGCCAGCATCACCGATTATTTCGACGGCTATCTCGCCCGCGCCATGCAGGTGCAGTCGGGCCTGGGCCGGCTGCTCGATCCGATCGCCGACAAGCTGCTGGTCGGGGCCTCGCTGCTGATCCTCGTGGCGCTCGACCACATCTCCGGGCTCACGGTGCTGGCCGCCCTGGTGATCCTGCTGCGCGAGATCCTGGTCTCCGGCCTGCGCGAGTTCCTGGCGGAGCTGCGGGTCAGCATGCCGGTCAGCCGGCTCGCCAAGTGGAAGACCACGGTGCAGCTTCTCGCCATCGGGTTTCTCATCATCGGCGATGACGCCCCGGAATGGATCGACTCCCGGCTGATCGGCGAGGTCGGGCTTTGGATCGGCGCGGTGCTGACGCTGTACACCGGCTGGGACTACCTGATGGCAGGATTGCGCCACGTCTCCGCCCAGGCGGATCAGGCGCCGGGGGAGTAGGGACTCCCAATACTCAACCGATCTTTCTACCGTCTCCCCGGCCCCGCGCCGGGGCCTGGAATAAGCGCGGCTGGAGCGCCGGTGCGTTCGCCGACCCGTTCCGGCAAGCTTCGCCCGCGGTCCCGGCGCAAGGCCGGGAAGACGGTGGAAGGGTTGGGAGCGTTGGAAGGGCTGCGCGTTTAGTAATCCCTCTTCCCCCTTCTTTCACTCCCCGGATTTATTCCGGGGCACGCACTGAAGCTCGCTACGACCACGGTCGATTTCACGCCTGCCCTAACGCTCGCCCCGGAATAAATCCGGGGAGTGAGATGAGGGGGAAGCACCGTGACGATAACTATTTGAGCGCCTCACCCATCCTCGTGGAAATGGTCGTAGACCTTTCGGGCCACCGCCTTGCTGATGCCTTCCACCGCCTCCAGATCTCCCAGCCCGGCGCGCGACACGCTGCGGGCGGAGCCGAAATGGTGCATCAGCGCCTTCTTGCGCTTCGCCCCGATGCCGGCGATCTCGTCCAGGGGATTGGCGCTGATCTGCTTGGTGCGCTTGGCCCGGTGGGTCTCGATGGCGAAGCGGTGGGCCTCGTCGCGCAGCCGCTGCAGGAAGTAGAGCACCGGGTCCCGCCGCTCCAGCAGGAACGGCTCGCGTCCGGGAATGAAGAAGCGCTCGCGGCCGGCGTCCCGGTCCGGGCCCTTGGCGACGCCTACCACCGCCACGTCGTCGATGCCGAGCTCGTCGAACACCTCCTTGGCGACGGTGAGCTGGCCCTGGCCGCCATCGACCAGGATCAGGTCGGGCCAGGCGCCGGTCGTGCGGTCGGGGTCCTCCTTCAGCGCACGGCCGAAGCGCCGGGTCAGGACCTGGCGCATCATGGCGTAGTCGTCGCCCGCCTCCACATCTTCCAGCCCCTCCTGTCGGGCGCTCTCGCGTCCGGTGACGTTGCGGATGTTGAACTTGCGGTAGGCGTTCTTCATCAGCCCGTCGGGTCCGGCGACGATCATCGCCCCGACCGCGTTGGAACCCTGGATGTGGGAGTTGTCGTAGACCTCGATCCGCTCCGGCGTGGTGTCGAGGCCGAAGGCGGCGGCCACCCCCTCCAGCAGCTTGCGCTGGGACGCGCTCTCGGCCATGCGGCGGCCCAGCGCCTCGCGGGCGTTGGTCAGCGCGTGGTCCATCAGCTTGCGCCGGCCGCCGCGCTGGGGTCGGGACAGTTCCACTCTGCGGTCGGCCCGGGTCGACAGCGCCTCGGCGATCAGGTCCTGCTCCGGAATGTCCTGGCTGATCAGGACCAGCCGGGGCGGCACCTTGTCGTCGTAGAACTGGCCGATGAAGGCGGCGAGGACATCTTCCGGCTCGGTCTGCTTGTCGTGGGCCGGGAAATAGGCGCGGTTGCCGAAGTTACTGCCGGCGCGAAAGAAGAAGACCTGGATGCAGGTCTGCCCGCCTTCGCCATACATGGCGATGACATCGGCCTCCTCCAGTCCTTCGACGTTGATGTCCTGGTTCGCCTGGACCGCGGTCAGGGCGCGGATACGGTTGCGGTAGATGGCCGCCGTCTCGAACTCCAGGGCCTCGGCCGCCTCCTGCATGCGGGCGGCGAACTCGCGCTGGATCTGGTTGCTCTGGCCGGTCAGAAAGCGGGTCGCGTCCTCCACCTGACCGGCATACTCCGCCTCGGTCACATAGCCCACACAGGGGGCCGAGCAGCGCTTGATCTGGTACTGCAGGCAGGGCCGCTGGCGGTTGGCGAACATGCTGTCGGTGCAGTTGCGCAGCAGGAAGCCGCGCTGCAGGGCCGTGATCGTGCGGTTCACCGACCCGGCCGAGGCGAAGGGGCCGAAATACTGCCCCTTCCGCTTGCGGGCACCGCGGTGTTTGGTGATCTGCGGGTAGGGGTGGTCGCCGGTCAGCAGGATGTGCGGGAAGGACTTGTCGTCGCGGAGCAGCACGTTGAAGCGCGGTTTCAGGCGCTTGATCATGTTGCTCTCGAGCAGCAGCGCCTCCACCTCGGTATGGGTGCGCACGATCTCCATGGACGCGGTCTCGCTGACCATGCGGAAGATCCGGTGCTCCAGCTTGGCGGCGTGGGTGTAGTTCACCACCCGCTTCTTCAGGCTGCGCGCCTTGCCCACGTAGAGGACGTCGCCGTTCTCATCGAGCATGCGATACACGCCCGGAGCATTGGGCAGGGTTTTGACCTGATTCCGGATGACCGAGACACCCCGTTCGATATCCGGAACGGTCTTGCGGCCGCGCCGCGCCCGCTCGGTCCCAGAGGGGGGATCGCTAATATCGCTGTCTTCCAAGGACTTGCTCATCGACTCTTCAGCGCGCTCTTCAAAGGGAATTCCTGGCCGGGCTGAACACGCACCACGTGCGGCTTCTTAATCCACTGTTCCTGTGGACAACTGGGTGGAAAACCCTGGAGGAGACATCTGGAGACCGCAGAGTCCGTGGCTCCAGAGCCTTATGCCTAAAATTTGGGCAGCAAAATAACTTATTGAAATTAAAGAAAATTATTCTGCGGAACCTGTCCTGCGTCATCGCTATACGAAACTTCCTTTACAACGAGGTTACCACCCCTTCCGGCCCCAGTCGGTGTGAACAAGTTACGTGGTGGACTTGGCCCCGATCGCAGTCCGAACAAGATGTTAACGAAGGGTGTCTTGCCGGTTATTTCACGAAATCGAGTGGAAGATTAAACGAAGGCCAAGACCGACGCGCCCCTTTTGTGCCGGGAGACTGTCGGATCAGTCGCGCGGCGTGTCCGGTCCGGGCGGCGCCCATCCCAGATGCTGGCCGCTGTCGACGGCGATCATCTGGCCCGTGACCGACCGGGCATCGGCCAGGAAGACGACCGCCTCGGCCACCTCGTCGGGACTGGCGCCATGCTGAAGCGGGGTCGCCCGTGCCTGGCGGTCGAACCCGTCCTGGTCCTGGTGGACGCTCGGCAGGATCGGCCCCGGGCCCACCCCGTTCACCCGGATGCGCGGCGCCAGTTCCAGGGCCAGGGTGCGGGTCGCACCCCACAGCCCGACCTTCGAGAGGGTGTAGGACAGGAAGTCCTCGTTCAGGTTCCAGACCCGCTGGTCGATGATGTTCACCACCGCCCCGTCATTCTCCTGCGGCAGGCGGCGGACGAACTCCTGGGTGAGGACCAGCGGCGCCCACAGATTGGGGTCGATATGCCGGTCCCAGGAGGTGCGCGTCGCCGTGGCCAGACTGTCCCGCTCGAAGGTGGAGGCGTTGTTGACGAGCAGCCCGACCGGCCCGAGGGCGGCGGCGCATCGTTCGATCAGCCCGCGCAGCGCGGTCTCGTCGGAGAGGTCGGCGCCCACGGCCTCCGCCTGCACGCCCAGCGCCCGAAGTTCGCGGGCCGTCTCCTCGGCGGCGTCGCCGGAGCTGCCGTAATGCACGGCGACGTTCCAGCCCCGGCCCGCCAGCGCCAGGGCGATCGCCCTGCCGACCCGGCGCGCGGCCCCGGTGACCAGCGCTGTCTTCGGAACGGGCTGGGGGACGCGCTGGGCCATGGCGATACTCAGTAGGAGGCGAAGGTCAACGTGTTAACCGGGACGAACTGGTTCGTGATGAATGCCACATAGGCGGCGAAGAACACCAGAGCCCAGGGGCGGCTGAAGGCCGGCAGCTTGATCGCCATGGCCACGAAGACCACCGTCACGCCGAGCATGAACCAGAGATCCAGCGACATCACCTCCGGAGGGATGGGAAGAGGGGTCACCAGTGCAACCGTCCCTAGAATTCCCAGCGTATTAAAAATGTTCGACCCGATGATATTGCCCAGGGCCACGTCGCTGTGCCGGCGCAGGGCCGCGACCAGGGTCGTGGCGAGCTCGGGAAGCGACGTGCCGACGGCGACGACGGTGATGCCGATGACGGTCTCGGAGATCCCGGCCCGGTTGGCCACGTCCACGGCCCCGTCGACCAGCAGGCGGGCGCCGACCAGGACGCCGATCAGCCCGCCCACCGTATACAGCACGCTGCGCCAGGTGCTGGTGGGCAGGGCGTCGAACTCCTCCACCTCCTTGGCGTGGACGCTGTCGGGGCGGCGGCGCTCCTCGTAGTAGCAGTACAGCAGGTAGCCGACGAGCAGGGCGAGCATCACCGCGCCGTGCCAGCGCTCGATGATGCCGTGCATGCCGATGCCGACGAAGACGATGGTCCCGAGGATCAGGGCCATGCCGTCGCGCCGCAGCGGCGCTCCGCCGCAGACGAAGGGCGAGATCACGCCGACGGTGCCGATCATCAGCAGGATGTTGGCGATGTTGGAGCCGATGACGTTGCCGATGGCGATGCCGGGCGAGCCGTGCATCGCGGCCTTCAGGCTGACGAAGAGTTCAGGCGCCGACGTACCGAAGGCGATGACCGTCAGGCCGATCACATGGGGGCTTATGTCGAGGCGCCGGGCGATGGCGACGGCACCGCGGATCATCGTCTCCGCGCCGACGAGCAGCAGAACCAGTCCGGCGAAAATCAACCCAGCCGAGATCATGCCGCACCCCAGAAACAATCGCCGGTCGAGAGCGTGGGGCTTTGCTGGCCGGGGCGCGTCTGGACGGTTCGGCGGGCTGGCGATCGGGTCATGTAAATCTGAGGGTTGGTGGCGGAATTGCGGCGCGCGTGACACATAGGAATGGGGAGCGGCGACGAAATTTCAATGATTGTATACGAAGAGATTTCGTGCTCCCGGTAGTCCGTCCAGGCGCGATTGTCTAGGATCGCTGTGCCGGTCGTCGGGACCGGCATCTTGCCGAGACCCATGGGGAGAAAAGTCGTTGGAAAGCCTGCTGGACGCCTTCGACACCTTCCAGTCGAGCGGCCATGGCAGCCCGATCGGCGATGCCCTGATCTTCCTGGCGGCGGCGGTGCTGTTCGCCCCGCTGCTTCGACGCCTCAAGTTCAGCCTGGTTCTGGGATATCTCGCGGCCGGCGCGATGATCGGCCCGCACGGCCTGTCGATCATCGACGACGTCACCGAGACCCGCGAACTGGCCGAGATCGGCGTCGTCTTCCTGCTGTTCACCATCGGGCTCGAGCTGTCCTTCGCCCGTCTGAAGGTGATGCGCCGACTGGTCTTCGGCTTCGGCACCGCCCAGGTGGTGCTGACCGGGTTCCTGGTCGCCGTGATCTCCCTGTTCATGGGCCAGACCTACGGGGCGGCGGTGACCATCGGCGCCGCCCTGGCGCTGTCCTCCACCGCCTTCGTGCTGCAGCTCATGAACGAGCGGGGCGAGCTGGCGACCCGTCACGGCCGCGCCGCCTTCTCGGCCCTGCTGTTCCAGGACCTCGCCGTGGTGCCGATCGTCATCGTGGTGCCGCTGCTGGGCCGGGAGATGGACGGGCTGACGATCCTGGTCGAGCTGCTCAAGGTCACCGGCACCGCCTTCGTCGCCCTGGCGATCATCGTGGTCGCCGGGCGCCAGCTTCTGCGTCCGCTGTACCACGTCATCGCCTCGGCCGGCGCACCCGAGCTGTTCACCGCCATGACGCTGCTGGTCGTGCTCGGCATCGGCTGGGCCACCCAGCAGGTCGGGCTCTCCATGGCCCTTGGCGCGTTCCTCGCCGGCCTGCTGCTGTCGGAAAGTGAGTTCCGGCATCAGGTGGAAGCCGATATCGAGCCGTTCCGCGGCATTCTGCTCGGCCTGTTCTTCATGACGATCGGCATGTCGATCGATCTGGGTCTCGCCTTCCGCGAGGTCTTCACGGTGCTGGGCTATCTCGGTGGCCTGATCGCGCTGAAGTTCGCGGTCGTGCTTGGCCTGGCGCTGGCCTTCCGCATGCCCTTCGCCGTCAGCCTGCGCAGTGCCGCCCTGCTGGCCCAGGGAGGGGAGTTCGCGTTCGTCATTCTCGGCATCGCTGCCGCCTCCACGGTGGTGGCCAACAGCACGGTGGACCTGCTGTTCCTGGTGGTCGCGATTTCGATGGCGGTGACCCCCGTGGTGGTCTGGGCGGTGGGCAAGGCGGCCGCCCTGTTCGAGAACCAGGAGAACGCCCAGCTCTCCGCCGATTTCGAGGCCGGCCACGAGATGCGCGACCACGTGGTGATCGCCGGGTTCGGTCGGGTCGGCCATACCATCGCCCGGCTGCTCGACGCCAAGATGGTGCCCTATGTGGCGGTCGATACCGACGCCCAGAACGTCCGCGACGGCCGCCGGGACGGCCACTCGGTCTATTACGGCGATGCCAGCCGGCCGGAGGTGCTGCACAAGCTGGGGGGTGAGAACGCCCGGGCGGTCGTGCTCACGATGTCCACCGGCGGGCATGCGGTCGAACGGACCGTGCAGCACCTGGTCAGCCGGCTACCGGACCTGCCGATCTATGCCCGGGCCCGGGATCCGCTGCACGCCCGACGGTTGGAGGAGCTGGGGGCTGCCGGGACCGTGGTGGAGACCATGGAGGCCAGCCTCCAGCTCGGCGGCGCGGTTCTGCGTCAGACCGGAACCGACTGGAGCGAGATCGAAGAGCTGATCAGCAGCCTGCGCATGGTCGACGGGATCGGCCGCAAGATCGGCGAACGGCCGGATGGCGAGACCGGCCAGACCGCTCCGCCGGAAGACCCGCTGCTCGTCGCCGCCCTGTGGGCTGAGGAAGAGGAGGAGAAGGCCCGCACCCGCGACGAGGCGAAGACCGGTGGGCCGGCCCCGGTGCCGCTCGAGGTCGAGGATGCGGCCCCGGTCGCCGAGGAGGATGCGGCCTCCCACGAGCCGCCACCGCAGAAAGGCGACGTGTCCTCCGATCCGGTCGCGGAGCCCGAGGCCCCGGTGCGTGATGACGACGCGGAAAGACGGTCGCGGGATTGATCTCGGTCAAGGATCTGCCCACGTCGCCCTCATAGCGTCATCCCATCACGACGCGAGAAGGGAAAGACCATGACCACGGATCTGCATCACGACATCGGCAGCGAGTTTCCGGAGCTGAAGGACAAGATTCACCTGCTCAAGACCGAGAACGCGCATTTCGCCAAGCTGTTCGATGCCTATCACGAGGTCGACCGCGAGGTCGCACGCATCGAGGCAGAGGTCGAACCGACCTCCGACGCCTATGTGGAGGAACGCAAGAAGAAGCGCCTCGCGCTGAAGGACGAGATCTTCTCGATGCTCAAGGCGGGCTGACCCTCGCCCCCGGCCGCCGGCGCCGGGAACCCCCCGACGGATCGCGCGTTTCCCAGAGCGTTTTCACAATCGGGAAACCTTGGGCGAATGCGCATCCTCCTCGGCATTGTGGGCGGCCTGGTGGTCGTATGTCTGATCGCACTGGTCGCCGGCATGTGGTGGCTGACCACCGGTGGCGGCCGGGACTGGGCCGTCGGCCAGGTGAGCGAGCGCGTCGGCCGCGACATCATCGTCGAGGACATGTCCATCGACTGGGGCTGGCGCCCCGAGGTCGAGGTGACCGGCCTGCGCCTCGCCAATGCCGACTGGGCCCGGGCCGACCATCTGATGCGGGCCGAGCGGGTGGCGTTCCGGATCCATCCCTGGCCGCTGCTGCGCGGCGACATTGTCCTCGACTATCTCACGCTGCAGGCGCCGCAGATCGACCTGGAACGCAACCAGGAAGATGAGGGCAACTGGAGCTTCGGCGAGAACCCGGTCGCCGGTGCCGCCGCGGAGGGCGTGTCGCCGGAGGACCGTGACGACGCCCCGCGCATCGGCCGCCTGGAGATCCGCGACGGAAAGCTGGCCTACCGGGACCCCGGGCGCGGGATCGAAGTGGAAGGCACGGTCACCACCGGCAGCGGCGAGATGGACGCCCCCGAACCCCTGTCGCTCAGCCTGAAGGGCACGCTGCAGGATCAGCCGCTGACCATCAATTTCGCCGGCGGCTCCATCCTGGAACTGCGGGATGGCGAGGCGCCCTATCCGGTCGATCTGACGATCGCCGCCGGCAAGACGGATTTCGCCCTGAACGGCACCTTCGCCGACCCGATCGCCCTGGAGGGGGCGAAGGTGGAGATCGATCTCAGCGGGCCGAACCTGGCCGACATCTTCCCGCTGTTCGGCGTGCCGACCCCGCCGACCCCGCCCTATGACCTGTCCGGCCATGTGACCCGCGACGGAAAGGTCTGGCATGTGGAGAACCTGGAGGGCCGGATCGGCGACAGCGACATCTCCGGAACGGCCACCCTGGACCACCGTCCGGAACGGCCCCTGCTGACCGCCGACCTCGCCTCCGAGAAGCTCGATTTCGACGATCTCGGCCCCCTGGTCGGTGCCACCCCGGCCTATGGGGAAGGCGAGACCGCGTCGGAGGAACAGGAGCGCATCGGCCGGCAGCTCGTTGAGGAGGGCAAGCTGTTCCCGGATATCCCGATCGCCGCCGAGCGGCTGCGGGTGATGGACATGAACGTCACACTGAAGGCGCCGAACGTGCTCTCCCGCACCGAGCTTGCGATCACCTCGCTGGAGGCGACGGTGAAGATCGAGGACGGCCGGGCCGTGGCGAACCCGTTCCGCATGGGCGTCGCCGGGGGCGTGCTGTCCGGCGAACTGGCGCTCAACGCCCGCGAGGAGGTGCCCTCGGCCGATGCGGACGTCACTTTCGAGGATCTGGCGCTCGCCGAGTTCTTTGAGGACAGCAAGTATTTCGAGACCATGGGCGGCACCCTGTCGGGCCGGCTCTACATCATTGGCACCGGCAACTCGCTCGCCGACATTATGGCGGCGGCCAATGGCGACGGGGTGATCGAGGTGTCCAAGGGCGCCTTCAGCGGCCTGCTGATTGAGGCCGCCAGCGTTGATCTGGTTGAGACGCTGATCCTGTTTATCGGCGACGATGCCAGCGTGCCGATCCGCTGCGGCGCCGGGCGGGCGGTGGTGAAGGAGGGGGTCGCCCAGTTCGATCGGGTGGTGGTGGATACCGCAGACTCCGTGCTCTACGCCCGCGGCGGTGTGAACCTGCTGGACCAGACGGTGGATCTGTACATCACCGCCGATGCCAAGGATTTCAGCCTGATCGACCTGGAGGCGCCGGTCCGGGTGAAGGGGCCGCTGGGCGATCCGGAGACCAGCATCGAGCCGGACAAGCCGGACCTGCCCTTCTTCGAGATGGGCGAGGCCAAGGACGTGGATTGCGGCGCCCTGCGGCAGCAGGTGATGCAGGGCGGGTAAGGCGCCTCAGCGCCCGCGACGGCGTCGGGTCTTGCCCTTGCCGCCGTTGCCCTTCTCCGGCGGACGGCCGCTGGGCGGCTGGATCGCCACCTTCAGCTTGACCACGCCGCCGCGGGGCAGGGGCTTGCCGTCGGTGGTGACGCCCAGCTCGGCCGCCTCCAGCCGCTTGATCTCGTCGCGGATGCGGGCGGCCTCCTCGAACTCCAGATCGGCGGCGGCGGCCTTCATGCGGGCCTCCAGCTCCTCGATGATCTGCCGGATCGGCTTGTCCACCAGCTCGCCCTCGCCGGTGCCGGTATTCACCGACACGTGGTCGCCGCGCTCGTAGACGCTCTCCAGGATGTCGCCGATGTTCTTCTTCACGCTTTCCGGCGTGATGCCGTTCGCCTCGTTGTATTCCATCTGGCGCTGGCGCCGTCGCTCGGTCTCGCCGATCGCGTATTCCAGGCTGTCGGTCATGGTGTCGGCATAGAGCAGTACCCGGCCCTCGATGTTCCGGGCGGCGCGGCCGATGGTCTGCACCAGGGAGGTCTTGGAGCGCAGATAGCCTTCCTTGTCCGCATCCAGGATGCAGACCAGGGCGCATTCCGGGATGTCGAGCCCCTCGCGCAACAGGTTGATGCCGATCAGCACATCGAAGACGCCGAGCCGCAGGTCGCGGATGATCTCGATGCGCTCCAGGGTGTCCACGTCGGAATGGATGTAGCGCACCTTGATGCCGGCCTCGTTCATGTACTCGGTCAGCGCCTCGGCCATCTTCTTGGTCAGGACGGTGATCAGCACCCGGTGGCCCTTGGCGGCGGCGTCCTGGCATTCGGCGATGCAGTCGTCAACCTGGCTCTTGGTCGGCCGGATCTCGCAGACCGGGTCGATCAGGCCGGTCGGCCGCACAAGCTGCTCGGTGAAGACGCCGCCGGTGCGCTCCAGCTCCCAAGGGCCGGGGGTGGCGGAGACGAACACCGTCTGCGGCCGCATGTCCTCCCACTCCTCGAATTTGAGCGGCCGGTTGTCCAAGCAGGAGGGCAGGCGGAAGCCGTATTCCGACAGGGTGTACTTGCGGGCGTAGTCTCCCTTGAACATGCCGCCGATCTGCGGAACCGTCACATGGCTCTCGTCGACGATCAGCAGGGCGTTCTCAGGCAGGTATTCGAACAGGGTCGGCGGCGGCTCCCCTGGGTTGCGGCCGGAGAGATAGCGCGAGTAGTTCTCGATCCCCGCGCAGGACCCGGTCGCCTCGATCATCTCCATGTCGAAGGTGGTGCGCTGCTCCAGCCGCTGGGCCTCCAGCAGCTTGCCGGCCCGGTTCAGCTCGTCGAGCCGCTGCTTCAGCTCCTGCTTGATCAGGCGCACCGCCTGCTGCAGCGTCGGCTTGGGCGTCACGTAGTGCGAGTTGGCGAACACCCGGACCTGGTCGAGGGCGGACGTCTTCTCGCCGGTCAGCGGGTCGAACTCCTGGATCGCCTCAAGCTCGTCGCCGAACAGGGAGAGCCGCCAGGCGCGGTCCTCAAGGTGGGCCGGGAAGATCTCCAGGCTGTCGCCGCGCACCCGGAAGGTGCCGCGGTGGAAGCTGGTGTCGTTGCGCTTGTACTGCAGCTCCACCAGCCGGCGCATGATGGCGTTGCGGTCGATCCGTTCGCCGGTCTTCAGCTTCAGGATCATGTTGCCGTAGGTTTCCACGGCACCGATACCGTAGATGCAGGACACCGAGGCGACGATGATCACGTCCTCGCGCTCCAGCAGGGCGCGGGTGGCGGCGTGGCGCATCCGGTCGATCTGCTCGTTCACCGAGGATTCCTTCTCCACAAAGGTGTCGGTGCGCGGCACATAGGCTTCCGGCTGGTAGTAGTCGTAATAGGAGACGAAGTACTCCACCGCGTTGTGCGGGAAGAAGCTCTTCATTTCGCCGTAGAGCTGGGCGGCCAGGGTCTTGTTCGGCGCCAGGATCAGGGCCGGGCGCTTCACCTCCTGGATGACGTGGGCCATGGTGAAGGTCTTGCCCGACCCGGTCACGCCGAGCAGCACCTGGTCCAGTTCGTCGGCCCGGATGCCGGCCGTCAGCTCCTTGATCGCCCGCGGCTGGTCGCCGGCGGGGGCGTAGTCGGACACCACCTGGAACGGCACGCCGGCGTCCTGGGCGGCGACATCGGCCTTGATCTCGGCGGTGATCGCCCGGTTCGTGGCGGTCACCTCCTGACGCAGGCCGCGGAGATGTTCAAGCTGGGCTTCGATGAGGTCTGTGCTCATGCCGGGAAGATAGGGCGGTGGGTACGAAAAGGGAACAGGAGATGGTGGGGAATGTTGGTGATTGGCCCTGCCTTTCTCTCCTTTCTCTCCAACCCGTCATCCCGGCGAGGCCCGGACCCGATCCGGGGCTCGCCGGGACCTCGATCCGGCGTCGACCTAATGGTCCCGGCCGGCCCCCGGATCAATCCCGGATTAAATCCGGGACGGGGCCGTCCGGGATGACGGGTTCGGGAGAAAGGACCGCGCTAAATCGGCAGCCGGATCACCGCCCTCAGCCCACCCAGCGGCGAGTCCTCCAGGGTGAGGTCGCCGCCATGGCTGCGGATGATGTCGCGGCTGATGGTCAGGCCCAGGCCCGTGCCGCCGGTCTCCAGGTTGCGCGAGGGTTCCAGGCGCTTGAACGGCTGGAACGCCTCCTCGCGCCGGTCGGCCGGGATGCCGGTGCCGTCGTCATCGACCGTGATCTCGATGATCTCGCCGGCCCGCACCACCGCCACGTTCACCCGGCTGCCGTAGCGGGCGGCGTTCTGGACCAGGTTGGCCACCGCCCGGCGCAGGGCGTCGGGGCGGGCCGGCAGCACTGCCTCGCCGTCGTCGGGCTGCTCGTAGACGATGCGCGTCCCGCCGCGCCGTTCGTTGGCGATCACGTCGTTCACCAGGGTGCCCACATCGATCTCGACCGGCACCTCCGCGCCCTCGCCGCGGGCGAAGGCGAGATAGCCCTCGACCATCCGCTCCATCTCGGTCACGTCGGCCTTGAGCTCGGCGATGTCGTCGTTGTCGCCGAGCATGGCGAGTTCCAGCTTCATACGGGTCAGCGGGGTGCGCAGGTCGTGGCTGACCCCGGCGAGCATCTCGGTGCGCTGGGAGAGCTGCCGGTTGATGCGGTCGCGCATCTGCAGGAAGGCGGCGGAGGCCTGTCGCACCTCGGTCGCCCCTTCGGGCTTGAACCCGGTCACGTCGCGGCCGAGGCCGAAGGCGCGGGCGGCGATGGCGAGCCGGCGTATGGGCCGGATCTGGTTGCGCATGAAGACGATGGCGATGGCGAACAGCACCAGGGACGAGCCGATCATCCACAGCATGAAGACGTAGGTCGTCGAGGTGAACAGCCGCTTCTTGTGGGCCAGCACCTGGAGGACGCCGGAGGGAAGCTGCACCAGGATCTCGATGCGCCGGTCCACGAAGTCCGTGTTCATGATGTAGGGGCGATGAACCTTGGTCTCCATCGCGTCCTTCATCGCCTCCTGGGTCTGGTCGAAGACCGAATAGCTCGGCTGGTTCGGCAGGATGCCTTCGGGCTGCCAGTGCAGCTCGATGTCGAAATGCCGGTTCGCCCGCTCGGACAGCTCGGCCACCCATTCATGGGTGATCGGCGGGCGCAGCTCCTCGATCAGGAAGGCGATGTCGCCGGCCAGGCTGTGCACCAGCCGACGGGTCATGATCTCCCAGTGCCGCTCGTAGAAGACGTAGGTGGAGATCACCTGCATCAGCACCAGCGGGGTGACGATGATCAGCAGGGCCCGGCCGAACAGCGTCTTCGGCAGGTAGCGCTTCAGCCGCTTCTTCGCCGGGCCGGGCGTCTCGATGACGCGCGGCCGGCTCAGCGAGGCCTCGTCGGTCCGCGCGCGGGAGAGGGATGGGCCGTCTCGGGTGATCTCCGCCATGGGACAGATGCTCCGGGCCTGGGCGTTGTCACTCGAACCGACAATAACAGGTCCGCGCCAAGCTCGCGCGTCTGACGAATGCGGATCGGGGGCGGCCCGGAGCCATCGGATGTGGCGCTATGGGGTCAGCCGAAGTTCTGGCCGCCATCGACCGACACGGTCTGGCCGGTCACCCAACCGGCCGCCTCGGAGACCAGGAAGGCGGCGACGCGGGCCACCTCGTCGGGCGTGCCCATGCGGCCGAACGGGATCTTGTCGCGGGTGGCGAAATACTTGGACGGGTCGTTGTAGCGCCGCCATTCCCAGCTCCCGCCCGGGAACTCGATGGAGCCAGGTGCGATGCAGTTCACCCGGATGCGCTGCGGGGCGTAGCGCACCGCGTGGGACTGGGTGAGCTGAATCACGGCCGCCTTGACCGCGCCGTAGGGAATGGACGAGCTCGGGCCGATGCCGGAAATGGACGAGATGTTCAGCACGCTGCCGCCGGTCTTCTCCAGATGCGGCGCGGCCGCCCAGGTGGCGCGCACCACGCCCATCAGGTCGACGTCGATGCCCTTCTTCCAGCCGTCCTCGTCGTCTGTCGCGCCGAAACCGGAGGGGTTGTTCACCAGCGCGAAGAGGCCGCCGAGCTTGCCCGCCGCCGCCTCCACATAGGCTGCCAGCGCCTCGGCGTCGCCGACATCGCAGATCGCGCCCTGGACATGGTCGGCAGGGGCGTCGCCGCTCAGCTCGGCCAGGGCGGCGTCGAGCGAGTCCTGGGTGCGGCCGCAGATCGAGACCTTCGCCCCTTCCGCCAGGCAGGCCCGGGCGATGGCGAGGCCGATGCCCCGCGTGCCGCCGGTCACGATCACGCCCTTGCCCGAAAGTCCGAGATCCATATCCGTCTCCTGATAACGATGAGCGGTGACTTTAGGGGCGGGGCAGGGCAGCGCCAAGACACGCAATGCCGCCCGATGGCCGCGCGGATCGGCGCAGAGCCTGTCTTGCCGAAACGTCTGGGCCCTGCTTCGATATCGCTCCCGCCGCTTGCCGAGATCCGACCATGACCGATGCCCGTTCCGCCGCCAACGGTGCGCCCGCCGGGGTGGCGCTGCCCTATCGCCTGCGCCTGCCGGGTCCGACCGCGGTGCCGGAGCGGGTGCTGAAGGCGGCGTCGCGGCCGATGCTGGCCCATCGCGGACCCGAGTTCCTCGCCCGGTTTCAGGCGATCCAGCGCCGGCTGCAGCCGATCCTGGGACGCAGCGGCGTGCCGCCCTTCCTCTTCGCCTCGACCGGCATCGGCGCGATGGAATCCGCCATGGTCAACGTGGCCGCGCCGGGTGCGAAGGTGCTGATCACCACCAACGGCCAGTGGGGCCCGGTGTTCCGCCGGCTGGCCGAGGCCATCGGCGCCGAGGTCGACGAGGTCGTCTCCGACCGGGGCGCGCCGATCGATCTGGACGGCGTGCGCCGGGCGCTGAAGGACAAGCGCTACGACGCGGTCTTCACCGTGCACAGCGAGAGTTCCACCGGCGCGCTGACTGACCTGAAGGCGCTTGGTGCCATCGTCGCCGAGACCGACGCGGTGCTCGCCTGCGACAGCGTCAGCGGGCTGGGCGGGGCCGAGATGCGGGCCGACGAATGGGGCGTGGACGTGGTGGTCTCCGCCTCCCAGAAGGCGCTCATGTGCCCGCCGGGCCTCGGCATCGCCAGCATCAGTGAGAAGGCCTGGGCGCTGATCGACCGCGACGACCGGGGACCGCGCAGCTATTTCGACTACCGCCGGTTCCGTCCGATGGCCGAGAAGGGGGAACCGACATACACCGCGCCGGTCGCCATGCTGAACGCGCTGGACGAGGCGCTGACCATGATCGACGAGGAGGGGATCGAGGCGGCGATCGCCCGGCACGCCCGCCTGAACGCCGCCCTGACCGCCGGGCTGGAGGCGCTCGGCTTCTCGATCTTCCCCACCGGCACGCCCAGCCCGACCCTGGTGGTGGCCAAGACGCCGGAGGGTCTCTCGGCGCCGGCGCTGATCGACCGGCTGTCGGACGGGTACAACGCCGTCATCGCCGGGACCCGGTTCGAGGATCTGAAGGACCGCCTCGTGCGCATCGGCACCATGGGCTACGTCACCGACGGCGAGATCCTGACCGACATCCACCAGATCTCCCGGGCGATGACCGATCTCGGCCGCAATGCCGACGAGGCCGGGGCGATGGCGGCAACGGCGGCGAAACTCTCGGCCTGATCCGCAATCGTGGACTTTTCAGACCATCTGAATAAGTTGGGGCCGCCGTGACATGGGCATCACCGGTCAGAACGCGGGTCATTGATGGACGATTTCGAGAAGATCCTGGATCGCAACCGCCAGTGGGCGGATCGCATCAAGGCGGCCAATCCCGACTATTTCGCCAAGCTGTCGCTTCAGCAGGCGCCGGACATCCTGTGGATCGGCTGCGCCGACAGCCGGGTGCCGGCCAACCAGATCCTCGACCTGCCACCGGGCGAGGTCTTCGTCCACCGCAACATCGCCAATGTGGTGGTGCCGTCCGACCTGAACTGCCTGTCGGTCCTCCAGTTCGCCGTGGAGGTGCTGGGGGTCAGCCACATCCTGGTCTGCGGCCATTACGGCTGCGGCGGCGTGCGCGCGGCGATGGCGGAGGGCGACAACGGCCTGATCGACAACTGGCTGAACCATATCCGCTTGGTCCACCGCCTGCATGCCCACGAGCTGCCGGACGACATGCTCCAGGAGGAGGCGCTCGACCGGCTGTGCGAGCTGAACGTGATCGAGCAGGTGGACAACGTCTGCCGCACCACGATCGTCCGCGACGCCTGGGCCAACGGCAGCAAGCTGCAGGTGCACGGGGTCGTCTACAGCCTCAAGGACGGCGTCCTGAACGAACTCTGCCTGCGGCAGTCCTGAGCGGCGCCGCTTGGTGCCATCGCGCATAAAGGAAGTGTTAACCAGTTAACCGTTATCGTTAACGGGACGAGAGAAGGCGCATGCCGGCAACAGGGTGGGGGCCCGTCGGCATTGCGGATCAGGGGGATACATGTACGGCTTGCAGTTCGAGGCGCCGGTTCCGAACCTTAACGAGGGTTGGGCGCGCGCCGATTACGCTCGGGTCTCCGCCGATACCCTCGACCGGGACAACCCGGTCAGGCAGTTCGATGGCTACTACGGTTCCCTCGCCGCCGGCGGCCGGCCGCGCTGGGACCAGTTCGACATCTGCTCGGTCCCGTCCGATGTGGTCGCCCATATCGCCCTGGGCCGACCGACCTACATGGCGGCGACCTCTCCGAGGCCCGATCATTTCGTCTATACGCTGGAAGGCGGGGCGGTGCGGGCGCTGCTGGGCACCTCGGTGCTCGGCCAGAAGGTCGGCCATGTCCTGCATCACCGCCTGACGGTCACGCTGCATGCCGAGATCGCCGAGGCGATGGACAGCGGGCAGGCGATCCTGTCGCGCACCGATATCGCCAAGAGCGACTGGCCCGCGATGGAGATCACCCGCGGGCTGTTCCTCTTCGCCGGGGTGGAGCGGCCGATCGACCGGCTCGTGATGGTGCTGAGCCGGCGCTACGCCACGGACCCGTCCTAGCCCTTCAGCTCC
This sequence comes from Thalassobaculum sp., assembly GCF_965223715.1. Taxonomy (GTDB): domain Bacteria; phylum Pseudomonadota; class Alphaproteobacteria; order Thalassobaculales; family Thalassobaculaceae; genus Thalassobaculum. The sequence goes on from NZ_OZ245012.1 coordinate 55,078, forward strand.
GCGATCCGCGCCAGCACGGCGGCGTTCGAGCGGATGCCGTTGTGGAAGCAGACCAGTTCGAACTTCTCGTTCGGGGAATGCACCCGGTCGTCCGCCAGGCCGAAGCCGAGCAGGATCGACTCGATCCCCAGATACCGCTTGATCGAGCCCACCGCCGGGATCGAGCCGCCGCTTCCGATCAGGTAGGCGTCGCGCGCGAACACGTCCTTCAGGCCGGCCTGGGCCGCCTGGAGATACGGGGACTCGGTCGGCACGCGGATCGCCGGCGCCTCGCCCAGCTCGACGAAGGAGGCGGTGTATTCCTCCGGCAGGCGGTCGGTGATGAACTTCTTCAGATTGTCGAGCACCGCCCGCGGATCCTGGTCCGGGACGAGGCGGCAGGAGATCTTCACCATCGCCTCGCGGGCGATCACGGTCTTCGCGCCGTCGCCCACATAGCCGCCGAGAATGCCGTTCACGTCGCAGGTCGGCCGGCCCCACTGGCGCTCCAGCGCGCCGACACCGGCCTCGCCGCCCGGCGTCTTCAGGCCGACCTCGCCGAGGAACTCACCCTCGTCGAAGCCGAGCGCCTCCCACTGGGCGCGCTCGTTCTCCCCCACCGGGATCACGTCGTCATAGAAATGCGGGATCTGGATGCGGCCCTTCTCGTCATGCAACTCGCCGACGATCCGGCCGATCAGGTTCAGCGGGTTGATCATGGCGCCGCCGAACAGGCCGGAATGGAGATCCCGGTCCGGTCCCTTGATGGTCGCCTGCAGATAGGCGAGGCCGCGCAGGCTGTAGGTGATCGCCGGCTGGCTCACATCCCACATGCCGGTATCGCAGACGATGCAGGCATCGGCCTTCAGTTCGTCGGCATTGGCCTTGATGAAGGCGTCGAGCGACGGGCTGCCGGTCTCCTCCTCGCCCTCGAGCAGGACGGTGATGCGGCAGGGCAGGGTGCCGTGCACGGCGATCCAGGCGCGGAAGGCCTCGATCCAGGTCATGACCTGTCCCTTGTCGTCCACCGCGCCGCGGGCGACGATCCGCTTGCCGCGCTCGGCGTCCACCAGCACGGGCTCGAACGGACCCGACTCCCACAATTCCAGCGGATCGGCCGGCTGTACGTCGTAATGGCCGTAATACAGGATGTGCGGCGCGTCGCCGCCAGGGCCTTCGTGATGGGCGACGACCATGGGGTGGCCGGTCGTGTCGCGGACCGAGGCGTCGAAGCCGAGCTCGCTCAGGGTGTCGGCCATCCACCGGGCACCGCGCCGCACCTCGGCCGCGAAGGCCGGATCGGTCGACACGCTGGGGATCCGCAGGACGTCGAACAGGCGCTCCACCGAGGCGTCCAGATTGGCATCGACATGGTCCAGAACCTTCGCCGTCGGCAAGGCGCTCATTTCGCGGTCTCCAGGTGGGTTTGCTTGGCCGCGGCCACGAAGGCGCGGATCCGTTCGGGGCTCTTCACGCCGGGCTTGTCCTCCACGCCCGACGAGGTGTCGACGCCGGGCGCGCCGGTCAGGCGGATCGCCTCGGCCACATTGTCGGCGGTCAGTCCGCCGGACAGCATCCAGGGCATGTCGATCTTCAGGCCGTCCAGCAGGGTCCAGTCGAAGGTCAGGCCGTTGCCGCCTGGCAGGGCGCCCTTCATGTCCTTCGGCGCCTTGGCGTCGAACAGCAGGTGGTCGGCCACACCGACGAAGGCGGCGGCCTCCTGGATGTCCTCGCGCGTGGCGACCCGCAGGGCCTTCATGACCGGCAGGCCGGTGCGCGTCTTCAGCTCGGACACCCGCGCCGGGTCCTCCTTGCCGTGGACCTGGATCATGTCGATCACCCCGGTGGCGGTGATCGCGTCGATCTCCGCGTCGGTGGCGTCGACGACGATGGCGACCCGGGTGACGCCGCGGACCTCCTCACCCAGCGCCTGGGCCAAGTCCGGGGTCACCGCGCGGCGGCTGCGCGGATAGAACATGAAGCCGATCATGTCGGCCCCGGCATCGACCGCCGCGTCCACCACGGTGAGCGTGTTCAATCCGCAGATCTTCACCAGCGGTCGGGATGTCTTGCGGGAAGGGGTCACAACAGGCTCTCGGCAATCGCTTTGGCGGCGGCGGCAGGGTCGGCGGCCTGGGTGATCGGCCGTCCGATGACGATGTAGTCGGCCCCGGCGGCAACCGCGTCGGCCGGGGTCATCTTACGCTTCTGGTCGTCCTCGGCGGCGTCGGCCGGACGGATGCCAGGCACCACCAGCACGAAGTCCTCGCCGCAGGCGGCATGCAGGGCGGCGATCTCGTGCGGCGAGCATACCACTCCGTCGCAGCCCGCCTCCTGCGCCAGCAGGGCGAGGCGCTTGACCTGGTCGCCGGACGGGCCGGCCTGGCCGACCGCCGCGAGGTCCGCGTCGTCCATGCTGGTCAGCACGGTGACGGCGATCATCAGCGGCGGCGCAATGCCGAGCTTCTCGGCGGCCTCTTTGTTGGCGGCGACCGCGGCGCGCATCATGGCCGGCCCGCCCGAGGCGTGGATGTTGATGATCTTCGGCCGGCAGGCGGTCACGGCGGAGCGCACCGCGCCGGCCACCGTGTTCGGGATGTCGTGATACTTCAAGTCGAGGAACAACGGCGTGTCGCCGGCGATCTCGCGCACACCCTCGGGCCCGTTGGTGTTGTGGAACTCCATGCCCAGCTTGATGCCGCCCACATGTCCGCGCACCCTGGCGGCGAGCGCCTTTGCCGTCGCCATGTCCGGGGTGTCGATGGCGACCAGGATTCTCTCGTGGGGCTGCATCAGCTTGCTCGTTTGTCGACCAGGGCAGGGCGCTTCGGCGAAGCCGGCACCTGGGCCCGGATCTCCTCCTCGCGAATCCGCATCACCGCCAACTCGCGCTCCAGATCGTCGGCGCGCTTCTCCGCCCGGTTCGCCCGCATCTTGTGGCCAAGCTCTCCGCTCCAGGCGATGACCGCCCCCAGGATGAAGCCGGCGACCACCGCCAGCAGGAAGATCAGCGACAGCGGCGCGTCCAGCGCTCCCGGCAGCGGCCACAGCTCCATCGACACCGGCTTCCAGTTCGACACGGCGAACAGCACCACGACGATGGTGATCGGAAGCTTGATGCAGAAGGAGATCAGGGCAGTTGCCCAGTTGCGATGCCCCATGGCGAACCTCGACGGTTACGGTGGCCACAATCTAGCGACGCGACGCCGTTTGGACAACGCCACAGGGACACAGGGGTTTCATGGGGGGCGGTGCGTTGATCCTGAAGCGAGTTCAGGATGACGGTGGGGGACCCAGATCTAGGTCGTCATCCTGAACTTGATTCAGGATCAACGCCCGGAATCCGCCACCTCGCCGTCATCCTGAACTCGCTTCAGGATCAACGCCCGGAATCCACCGCAGTCGCGGCCTTACCCCTCCATGATCTCCGCCACCGTGACATTCCCCGCATCGCCCCGGCCGCGCAGCCCGGCGGCCGCACCGGCGATGTCCTCCGGCTTCTTGTTCTGGCTCATCTTCGACTTCGCCTCCAGCCGCTCGACCGGCAGCTCGAAAGCCAGCACGCCCTTGATCATCCGGCCCATCAGGCCCTCGCGCATCTTGTGGTGGGTCCAGGGCTTCTTCGGGACCAGCGGGGTCTCGTGCTCGGCCGACAGGTCGGCGAGCAGGTCGTTGGTGTCCCCCGCCGCCGGCACCGCCTTCAGCCGGCCGCTGGCATGCACCGCGATGTAGTTCCAGGTCGGCACCTGATCCTCGCTGGCATACCAGTCGGGCGAGATATAGGCGTGCGGCCCGCTGAACACGGCGGTCGCCGCCGCCCCCGACTCGATCAGGCCGACGATCAGGTTGGCCCGGGCCACATGGCCGCGGATCACCAGGTCCTCGCCGCGCTGCTCGACCATCAGCGGCAGATGGGTGATCTCGATCCCCTCGGCGCTATGGGCAACGAGAATCGCGAAGGCGTTCTCCCGCATCACCGCGAGCGTGGCGGCCCGGTCGTCGAGACGGAAGGCAGGCGGAATGTACATGGGTCGGCTCCGTACCGTTGGTCGGGTTGTGTACCGTCTTTTTGGTCGTATGATATGCGCCAAAGTCTTCTTCGATATGGTGCCAAGCGATGGCCGATGCCTTGCCCGTCTGGGGCGTGTTCCAGCCCGATCGGGCCGACCCGACGCCGCTGCAGGAACAGATCGCCGGTTTCTTCCGACGTTCGATCGCCGAGGGACGGCTGGCGCCCGGCGCCCGCCTGCCGTCGAGCCGCCAGCTCGCCGAACAGCTCGTGGTCGCCCGCAACACGGTCAGCCTCGCCTATGAGCGGCTGACGGCGGAGGGCTACGTGGTGGGGCGGCGCGGCGGCGGCACCCGCGTAGCCCACGACCTGCCCGACCTGAAACCGCCGGTGCCGGCCCAGCTCACCCCGCCGGTGCCGCCCGCACCGGTGCGGCTGTCGGGCGCCGCCCAGAAGATGATGGCCGAGCGCGTCGGGATCGGCGCGGTGGACGGGCCGCTGCAGCCGGGTCGCCCGGGCCTCGACGCGTTTCCGGGCCGGGTCTGGGCGCGGCTGGCCGGACGGTTCTGGCGGGAGACGCCGGCGACCGCCTTCGGCTATGGCGATCCGGCCGGGTTCATCGACCTGCGCCAGGCGATCTCGCGCTACCTCGGCGCGTTCCGGGGGCTGATCGTCGATCCGGACGCGCTGATCGTCACCTCCGGCGCCCAGCAGGCCATCGACCTGATCTCCCGCGCCCTGCTGGACCCGGACGACACCGCGGTGATCGAGGAGCCCTGCTATCCCGGCCTGCGCGGCCCGATGGTCGCGACCGGTGCACGGCTGGTCACGGTGCCGGTGGATGCCGACGGCCTGGACGTCGGCCGCGCCCGGGCGGCGGCTCCGGATGCGCGGCTGGTCACCGTCACCCCGACCCACCAGTTCCCCCTGGGCGTCACCCTGTCTCTCTCCCGCCGTCGGGCGCTGGTCGATTGGGCCATGGGCGACCTCGCCAGTGGCGGCGGTCCTTTCGTGCTGGAGGACGACTATGACGGCGAGTTCCGCTATGCCGGAAAGCCGGTGCCGCCGCTGAAGGCGCTCGATGGTGCCGACCGGGTGCTCTACGTCGGCACCGTGTCCAAGGCGTTGGCACCGTCCCTGCGCATCGGCTTCATCGCCGCCCCGCAGCGGCTGGTCGATCCGCTGGTGCGGCTGCGGGGCCATTTCGACCGGCAGCCGGCGCTCGATACCCAGGCGGTGCTGGCCCGGTTCCTGGACGAGGGGCATATGGCGGGCCACCTGCGCCGCATGCGCACCCTTTACCGCGAACGACGGGACGCCCTGGCCGACGCGCTGGAGGCGGTGCTCGACAACCGCTTCACCGTCGAGCGGCCGGAGACCGGGATCAACCTGGTGGTCTCGCTGGAGGGCGGACCCGAGGACCGGGTGGTGGCGGAGAAGGCGATGGCGCTCGGTGTCCGGCCGGCGCCGATCTCGGCCTATTTCCGCGATCCGACGCGGCGCAACGGCCTGCTGGTCGGCTTCGCCTCGCTGCCGCGGGCGCGGGCACGCTGGGCAGCCGGCTGCGTGAGGGCGGCCATCGACGCGGCCAAGAGCTAAGGCGCGGCGTCGACGGACAGATCTGAGGGCTTGCGTAGAGAAGGGCAGGAAAAAGGCCCGGATCCGGGCCCAAAATGCGTCAGTCGGTGTTCAGCTTCTCGCGCAGCAGCTTGCCGGTCTTGAAGAACGGGACCGATTTGCTGTCCACCTTCACCGACTCGCCGGTGCGAGGATTGCGCCCCACCCGGGCTTCGCGCTGCTTGACGGAGAAGGCGCCGAAACCGCGCAACTCGACCCGATCGCCCCGCGCCAGGGCCTCGGCGATCTCTTCGAACACCGTCGAGACGATCCGCTCGATGTCCCGCTGAAAGATATGCGGATTCGCTTCCGCAAGGCGCGCAATCAATTCGGACTTGGTCATGATTCCGAGCCTCCGCGAGGTCAAATCGCGGAGCGGCCGGTACGTACCAAGTCGGCGCACCTTTCCGCCCCATCGAAAATGTGCCAGTGCCTCCCGGGACCGTCAAGTCTAAGTATCTCAAATAGAACCATTTTCGCCTACTCAGTCAGAACGCGCCCAAAAAGAGAGGCCGCCCGCGGCGCGGACGGCCTCAATTTTATACGTTTTTAGAGGCGAGCGACCTTATTCGTCGCCCTTCGCCGCTTCTTCGCGCTGCTTGAGCGCCGCACCCAGGATGTCACCCAGGCTGGCACCGCTATCGGACGAACCGTATTCCTGCATCGCCTTCTTCTCCTCCTCGACCTCACGGGCCTTGATGGAGAGGGTCAGCTTGCGGGTCTTGTTGTCGATGTTGGTGACCTTGGCGTCGACCTTCTCGTCCACGGCGAAACGCTCGGGGCGCTGCTCGGAACGGTCACGCGACAGCTCGGCCTTGCGGATGAAGCCGGTCATGCCCTCGCCGACGCTGACCTCGATGCCGCCATCGGTGATCTGGGTCACCGTGCAGGTCACGACCGCGCCCTTGCGGACGCCGGCCGAACCGGCCTCGAACGGATCGGTGGTCAGCTGCTTGATACCAAGCGAGATGCGCTCCTTCTCGACGTCGACGTCCAGGACCTTGGCCTTGACCATGTCGCCCTTTTTGTAGGTCTGGATCGCCTCTTCGCCCGGGGTGTCCCAGTCGATGTCGGAGAGGTGCACCATGCCGTCGATCTCGCCGGGCAGGCCGATGAACAGGCCGAACTCGGTGATGTTCTTGACCTCGCCCTCGAGCTCGGTGCCCGCCGGGTACTTCTCGACGAAGTCCTCCCACGGGTTGCCCAGGCACTGCTTGAGGCCAAGCGAGATGCGGCGCTTGTTCGGATCGACGTCCAGGATCATCACCTCGACCTCCTGGGAGGTGGAGACGATCTTGCCCGGATGGACGTTCTTCTTGGTCCAGCTCATCTCGGAGACGTGGACCAGGCCCTCGATCCCCGGCTGCAGCTCCACGAAGGCGCCGTAGTCGGTGATGTTGGTGACGCGACCGGTGAACTTCGTGCCGACCGGGTAGCGCAGCTCCACGCCTTCCCACGGATCCGCCTCGAGCTGCTTCATGCCGAGGGAGATACGCTGGGTTTCCGGGTTGAAGCGGATCACCTGGACCTTCACGGTCTGGCCGATCTGCAGGGCCTCGGTCGGGTGGTTGATGCGGCGCCACGCGATGTCGGTGACGTGCAGCAGGCCGTCGACGCCGCCCAGGTCAACGAACGCACCGTAGTCGGTGATGTTCTTGACCACGCCCTGAAGGACCATGCCCTCCTTGAGCGAGGCGACCAGCTCGCTGCGGGCCTCCGCACGGCTCTCTTCGAGAACGGCGCGGCGGGAAACGACAATGTTGCCGCGGCGGCGGTCCATCTTGAGGATCTGGAACGGCTGCGGGGTGCCCATGAGCGGACCGATGTCGCGCACCGGACGGATGTCCACCTGGGAGCCCGGCAGGAACGCCACCGCGCCCGACAGGTCGACGGTGAAGCCGCCCTTGACGCGCGAGAAGATCACGCCGGTGACCCGCTCGTTGTCGTTGAACGCCCGCTCCAGCGCGGCCCAGGCCTCTTCGCGGCGGGCCTTGTCGCGGCTCAGCATCGCCTCGCCGTTGCGGTCCTCGAGGCGCTCGACGTAGACCTCGACCTCGTCGCCCGGCTTCAGCTCGGCCTTCTGGCCCGGGGCGGCAAATTCCTTCAGCGCGACGCGGCCCTCGGACTTGAGGCCGACATCGATCAGTGCGTGGTCGTTCTCCACCTCGACGACGATGCCCTTGACGACACTGCCTTCGATCGAGGTGACCTGGCCGAACGACTCCTCCAGCATGGATTCGAATTCGTCGGCGTAAGCGGCTTCAGCCATTAGTTCTCCTCAGAAACACGTAGACGGATCACGGCCCGAAGGGTCGGGCGGCATGTCCGGTTAGCGGCGGCTTGCGATGTCTGGATCGGATCTTCAAATCGGCTGTATCAGCCGTCGGGAAGATCGTGTGCCCGATCCTTCGCGGGCGGCCCGACTCTCCTGTGTCGGGCATCGACCGAATTCCGCGGCCGCCGGGTTGGTTGACACTGTGCCGGTCGCCTCTCCTGGAAGCCGCCGGCGATTTACTTCGGTCCTGACGCCTCGATCACGGCGAGCGCACGCTGGAAGACGTCCGATGGCGACAGATCCGAGGTATCGATCTCGACCGCGTCGTCGGCTTTGCGCATCGGAGCGTCGGCTCGACCCGCATCGCGTGCGTCCCGCGCCTCAATATCGGCGAGAACGCGCGCATATATACTGACCTCGCCCCGGTCTAGCAACTCCTGATGACGGCGGCCGGCCCGTACCGCCGCCGAGGCGGTGACGAACAGTTTCACCTCCGCCTCCGGCACCACGACGGTTCCGACGTCCCGGCCGTCCAGCACCGCACCCGGCGGACGGTGGGCGAAATCCCGCTGAAAATCGAGCAGGGCGGCCCGCACGGCGGGGATCGCCGCGACCTTGGAGGAGGCGGCCCCGACCTCGGCCGAGCGCAGGTCCGGACTGTCCAGGATGGCGGTGTCGAGCGAGCGGGCTGCGGTCTCCGCCGCGACCGGATCCTCCGGATCGCCGCCGGCCCGCAGGACCGCCAACGCCGTCGCCCGGTACAAGGCTCCGGTGTCGAGATGAGGATAGTTCAGGTGCGCGGCCAGCGCCTTGGACAGGGTGCCCTTGCCCGCGCCGGCCGGACCGTCGATGGCGACGATCATGCCCCGGTCCCGATCGCGGCACCGGCGCCGTTCATCAGCTCCTTGAAGCCGGGGAAGGACGTGGCGATCGCCGCTTCGTCGTCGATGGCGACCGCGTCGGCCGAGGCCATGCCTGCCACCAGGAAGGCCATGGCGATGCGGTGGTCGAGATCGACCGGGATGGTCGCCCCGCCGGCCATGCCGTTGCCGGCGCCGTGCACCGTCAGGTCGTCGCCGTCCACCTCCACCCGGGCGCCGCAGGCGGCAAGGCCGTTGGCGGTGGCGGTCAGCCGGTCGCTCTCCTTGACCCGCAGCTCGTCCAGGCCGCGCATGATGGTGGTGCCCTCGGCATGGGCGGCGGCGACGGCGAGGATCGGGTATTCGTCGATCATCGACGGCGCGCGCTCGGCCGGCACCTCGATCCCTTTCAGGCGGGAGTGGCGCACGACCAGATCGGCCACCGGCTCGCCGGCTTCCGTGCGCTTGTTGGTCAGCTCGATGTCGGCGCCCATCTCCAGCAGCGTCTCGAACAGGCCGAAGCGCAGCGGGTTGGTGCCCACGCCCGGCAGGACGAGTTCGGAGCCCTCCACCAGCAGGGCGGCCACGGCGGGGAAGGCGGCGGAGGAGGGGTCGGCCGGCACGATCACCGGACGCCCGGTCAGTTCCGGCTCGCCGACCACGGTGATGCGGCGGCCCTCGTCGGTGTCCTCGACCCGGACCTCGGCGCCGAAATGGCGCAGCATGGTCTCCGTGTGGTCGCGGGTCCGTTTCGGCTCGATCACCGTGGTCTCGCCCGGGGCGGCAAGGCCGGCCAGCAGGATCGCCGACTTCACCTGGGCCGAGGCGACCGGCAGGGTATAGGTGATCGGCATCAGGGTTTCCGGCCCGGTCACGGCCAGCGGCGGCTTGCCGCCCTCGCGGGAGACGATCTTCACCCCCATCTGCGCCAGCGGCGCGCCGACCCGCCCCATCGGCCGGCGGCGCAGGGAGCCGTCGCCGGTGAAGAAGGTGGTGATCGGCTGGCCCGCCGCGGTCCCCATCAGCAGCCGCATGCCGGTGCCGGCATTGCCGCAGTCGATCACGTCGGCCGGCTCGTCCAGTCCGCCGACGCCGCGGCCGACCACCCGCCAGCTCCCCGGACCCAGATGCTCGACGGTGGCGCCGAAGGCCCGCATGGCCGCCGCGGTGGCCAGCACGTCCTCGCCCTCCAGCAGTCCCTCGATGGTGGTCTCGCCGACCGACAGGCCGCCGAGAATCAGGGACCGGTGGGAGATCGACTTGTCGCCGGGAATGCGCAGGGTCCCGGTCAGCGGACGGGCGCGCGACGAGATCAGCGGCTGCGGCATGGAAGGGTCTCCGGCGGGCGGTTGGTCGGGTCGGTTGAACTGCGGGCGGTCATATCATGCCCTCCCGTCTCCCGCGAGCCGTGGCGGCAGGGGAAGCGGCCGGTCCCTGCAAAATCCAGGCGGCGGGGCCGGTGGGGTGCACAGGACGGCGGTTATGCATTAAATGAACAGTGGGACGGTGTTTCAGGATATCCCTGAGGTGAGTTTCTCGGGCCGTAGGCGCGGCGCATTTGCGGCGGCCCGGTCCCGGGACGGCAAATTTGCCTTTGACATGGTTTGGCTATCGTGGATATTCCCGCGCCACACCGTAAAGGTATGTTCATTTTCTCAGCGACGCGGAGTCGACCTTGGCGAAGCCTGAATGGGGAATCAAGCGGGTCTGTCAGTCCTGCGGCGCTCGGTACTATGACCTGGAGCGTCTGCCGATCGTCTGTCCGGCCTGCGACACGCCGTACGATCCCGAAGCGGTTCTGAAGAGCCGCCGCAGCCGTGCCCTGCCGGCCGACGACAAGCCGAAGAAGCGTCCGGTGGACGAAGAGGCGGAGGATCAGGAGACGGAGGACGACGAGGACCTCGAGGAAGAGGAGGACGAAGACCTTCTCGACGACGATGTCCCTGTCGACGACGAGGATGAGGACGACAGCGAGGGCAGCACCAGCAAGCGCCCGATCGACCCGCTGGCGGACGATGACGACGACGATGACGAGCTGCTGCCGGACGACGATGACGACGACGAGATGCCGCTCGACGAGGACGAAGACGACGACGAAACGAAATGAACTTTTTATGCCGCTAAGCTCTTGATCTTCGAGAACCGAGGGGATAGATAAGCGGCCTCCGGCGGCCCCCAGAGCCGCCCGCGAGAGACGGGGCCATAGCTCAGCTGGGAGAGCGCTACAATGGCATTGTAGAGGTCAGGAGTTCGATCCTCCTTGGCTCCACCAACCGGGGCCCCTTGGGAAACCAAGGGGCCCCGATCCGTTTCCGGCTTGCAAATCTCCAACGCCGTCATCCCGGCGAGCTCCGGGCCTGACCCGGAGGTCGGCCGGGACCCAGCCGCCTAGCGCACGGTCCCGGCCCGGTCCCGGATCAAATCCGGGCCCGTCCGGGATGACGGTAATGAAGGGACGTGGAGAGCGGGCCGCCCCTACCGCCTTGCGTGGGCCACGAGCGCCTCGCGGGCGCCGATATGCTTGGGGTCGAGGGCGAGGCACTGGCGCCAGCAGACTTCGGCGTCGCCGATGCTGTCCAACTCCTCGAAGGCGCGGCCCAGGCCGTACCAGGCCTCCGGGTTCACCGGGTCGACATAGATCGCCCGGCGCAGGGCGTCGACGCTGTGGCTCCACCATCCGGCCTTCGCGCAGACCTTGGCCAGATGGAAGAGGTAGGCATACTCCGCCGGCTCGATCACCAGGGCGCGGCCGATCAGCTCGGCGGCCTCGTTCGGACGGTCGTTGTCCAGCGCCATCACCGATTTGACGTTCAGCGTGCGCGCGTCGTCCGGCGTGGAGGCGGTGACACGGTTGTAGAGCCCCTCCAGCCGTCCGATTCCGTCGCCGCGTCCCGCCATGACCGGTCAGCCCTTCAGCACGCGTCCGGCGACCGCGTCCAGCTTGGCGACCATCTCTGGGTCGCGGGCCTCGGGATGGGTGATCAGCGCGAATTCCAGGGCGTTGTCGCCGCCCTGGGCATCGACCATCGGCCGGTCGTAGATCTTCGGCGCCACCGTCTTAACCAGGGAGCGGGCGTTCTCCGCATTGGCGGTCAGCACCTTCACCACCGCCTCGACCGTCACGTGGTCGTGGTCCGGGTGCCAGCAGTCGTAGTCGGTGACCATGGCGACGGTGGCGTAGGGGATCTCGGCCTCGCGGGCGAGCTTCGCTTCGGGCATGTTGGTCATGCCGATCACGTCCGCACCCCAGGACCGGTACAGGAACGACTCGGCCTGGGTGGAGAACTGCGGGCCCTCCATGGTCACATAGGTGCCGCCGCGGCTGTAGGGCAGCCCCAGCTCCCGGCAGGAGGCCTCCAGGGCGTCCAGCAGGCGGGTGGAGACCGGATGGGCCATGGAGACATGGGCGACGCAGCCGGTGCCGTAGAACGTCTTCTCGCGGGCGAAGGTGCGGTCGATGAACTGGTCGATCAGCACGAAATGGCCCGGCGCGTATTCCTCCTTCAGCGAGCCGACGGCGGAGACCGAGATGATGTCGGTCACGCCGGCCCGCTTCAGGGCGTCGATATTGGCGCGGTAGTTGATCGTGGTCGGGCTGTAGCGGTGGCCGCGGCCGTGACGGGGCAGGAAGACGAGCGGCTGGCCCGCCAGCTCGCCGAACAGGAGCTGGTCCGACGGCTCGCCGAAGGAGGAGGTCACCGTCTGCCAGCGGGCATTCTCAAGGCCGTCGATGCTGTAGACGCCGCTGCCGCCGATGACCGCGACCAGGGCCTTGCGTGTTTGACTGCTCATGTCCGTCCCGTTCCGAATGTCTGTCCCACAGGTATAGCGCGCCGGGCCCGGAACGCGAAAGGCCGCGGACGAGCCGCGGCCTTTGCAATCTTTGTGCAGGGGTCGACGCTTAGTGGACGTCGGCCCAGATCTTGCGCTTCGTGGCGTAGAGCAGGCCGGTGAAGATCAGCAGGAACAGCAGGGTCATGACACCCGCCCGTTTGCGCTCCTCCATCTCCGGCTCAGACGCCCAGGCGAGGAAGGTGGTCAGGTCCTCGGCCTCCTGCTCGATCGTGCTCGGCGTGCCGTCCTCGTAAGTGACGTCGTCGCCGTAGAGCGGCTGCGCCATGGCGATCTGGTGACCCGGGAAGTAGGCGTTGTAGTTCATCCCGGGCATCAGGTTGAAGTCCGCCGGCGGCTCGGTATAGCCGATCAGCAGGGCGCGCACATAGTTGGCGCCGTCCGGGCGGGCCTTGACGATCAGCGACAGGTCCGGCGGATAGGCGCCGCCATTGGCCGCGCGGGCCGCCTTCTCGTTCGGGAACGGCGAGGCGAACCGGTCGGCCGGGATGCCCGGACGCTCGAACATCTCGCCGTCGTCGTTCGGGCCGTCCATCACGGTGGCCTCGGCGGCGATCGCCTTGATCTCGTCCTCGTTGTAGCCGAGGTCCTCAAGGTTGCGATACGCCACGTAGCTGAGGGCGTGACAGCCGGAGCACACGTTCTTGTACACCTGGAAGCCACGCTGCAGAGCAGCCCGGTCGTAGGTGCCGAACGGACCGCTGAACGACCAGTCGTGCTGCGGCAACTCGATCGCCTCACCCGCGGCCGAGGCCGGGGTGGAGAGGGCGAAGGACCAGGCGCCGGCCGCGATCGCGACGGCCGCGATGGTGGTGGTGAGACGCGCGATCATCAGACTTTCTCCCTCGGTGCGGCGGTGGCTCCAGCGAAACCGCCCCCGGCGCCAAGCACCGGCTCGCTGATCGATTTCGGCAGCGGCTTGGGCGTCTCGAAGATGCTCAGCACCGGCAGAAGGATCAGGAAGTGGATGAAGTAGTAGGCGGTGGCGATCCGCGAGAGGACCACGTAGATGCCCTCCGCCGGCTTGGCGCCGAGCCAGGTCAGGGCCACCACGTCGATCACCAGGACCCAGAAGAAGATCTTGAAGATCGGGCGGAACTGGCCGCTGCGCACCGGCGAGCGGTCGAGCCACGGCAGGATGAACAGCACCGCGATGGCACCGAACATCAGCAGAACGCCGCCGAGCTTGTCCGGCACCGCGCGCAGGATCGCGTAGAACGGCAGGAAGTACCACTCAGGCACGATATGTGCCGGCGTCACCAGCGGGTTGGCCGGGATGTAGTTGTCCGGATGACCCAGGAAGTTCGGCGCGAAGAAGATGAAGGCCGAGAAGAAGATCAGGAACACACCCAGACCGAACGCGTCCTTGATCGTGTAGTACGGGTGGAACGGGATCTGATCCTTCGGGCCCTTCACGTCGATGCCGAGCGGGTTGTTCGACCCGAAGCGGTGCAGCGCCACGATGTGCAGCACGACCACGCCGACGATGACGAACGGCAGCAGGAAGTGCAGCGAAAAGAACCGGTTCAGGGTCGCGTTATCGACCGAGAAGCCGCCCCACAGCCAGGTGACGATCGACTCGCCGACCAGCGGGATGGCCGAGAACAGGTTGGTGATCACGGTGGCGCCCCAGAAGCTCATCTGGCCCCACGGCAGCACGTATCCCATGAACGCCGTCGCCATCATCAGCAGCAGGATGACCACGCCGAGCATCCACAGGATCTCGCGCGGCGCCTTGTAGGAGCCGAAATACAGGCCCCGGAAGATGTGGATGTAGACGACGATGAAGAAGAAGCTGGCGCCGTTCATGTGGATGTAGCGGATCAGCCAGCCGTAGTTCACGTCGCGCATGATGCGCTCGACGCTGGCGAAGGCGTAGTCCACATGCGGCGTGTAGTGCATCGCGAGCGTGATGCCGGTGACGATCATGATCACCAGGGCGATACCGGCCAGCGACCCGAAGTTCCACCAGTAGCTCAGGTTCTTCGGGGTGGGGTACTCATGCAGCTCGTGGTGCATGAAGGTGAAGACGGGGAGGCGGTGGTCGATCCACCGCACCACCGGATTCGAGAAATTCGCAGCCATGCTCCGGCGCTCCCTCTTAACCGATACGGATGACGGTGTCGGAAATGTACTGATATTCCGGCACGGCGAGGTTCAGAGGCGCCGGGCCCCGGCGAATGCGGCCCGACGTGTCGTAGTGCGAGCCGTGGCACGGACAGAACCAGCCGCCGAAATCGCCCTTCGGATCGGATACGCTCTGGCCCAGCGGCACGCAACCGAGGTGCGTGCAGACGCCGACCATCACCAGGTACTCGGGCTTCTCGGCGCGCTCGGCGTCGGTCTGCGGATCGCGCAGGTCGTCGAGGGGAACCTCGCGGGCCTCCTCGATCTCGGCCGGCGTGCGATGCCGCACGAACACGGGCTTGCCGCGCCAGGTCAGGGTGACCGACTGGCCTTCCGCGACCGTCGACACGTCGAATTCGATGCTGGCGAGCGCCAGGGTATCAGCGGCCGGGTTCATCTGATCGATGAACGGCCAGGCGACGCAAGCCGCGCCCACCGCGCCTACGGCGGTGGTCGTGATAATCAGGAAGTCGCGGCGGGAGTCGCCTTCGTGGGTTTCGGCCATGGTTCTCCACTCGTCTTATGTGGCGCTCGACGGGTTTCCGGCCCGCGTGCCGGATCGTCAGGTACTATTTACCTATGGCGCGGGAAAGCAACGCGACCCGCTGTCGCAAATACCTCCGCCCCGATCCGGCATGCGTATAGCGCAGCAATCTGCCTTTTGCAAAGCATCGCGAGGCGTTTAGATGCGGCTATGCGCCTCGTCTTATACCAGCCGGACATCCCCCAGAACGCCGGAACGATCTTGCGCCTCGCCGCCTGCACCGGTGTTGGGGTGGACGTGATCGAGCCCTGCGGCTTCGTGTGGTCGGAGGCGCGGATTCGCCGGGCCGGCATGGATTACCTGGAATTCGCCGCCGTCCGCCTGCACAGCTCCTGGGAGGCGTTCCTGGCCGCGCGGGACCCGGGGCGGCTGGTGCTGGCGACGACGAAGGGCGCGGTATCGCTGCCCGAGGCGCGGTTCGAGCCGGGGGATCATCTGATCCTCGGCCGCGAGAGTGCCGGCGTGCCGGAGGAGGTGCACGCGGCGGCCGACCTGGCGGTGAAGGTGCCGATGGTGGCGGGCGCGCGCTCCCTGAACGTGGCGGTGAGCGCTGGAATTTTGCTGGCGGAGGGGCTGCGCCAGACCGGCGGCTGGCCGGGGTAGGAGAACACACACTCGCCTTCAAACACTCCCCGGCCCTGTGCCGGGGCCCACGCCAGCGATTGCCTGGACCTTCGAGGAAGCCTCCGAACGCCCGTGTCGCCCTACCGTGGGTCCCGGCACAAGGCCGGGAAGTGAGGAGAAGAGAACGAGGGGATCGGGACCCGGCGCTCGGGTCCCGATCATTCAGCGTTACGTCATTTCCCCGGGAAACCCTCGCCCAGGTCCCAGAACAGGCCGGTCATCATTTCCAGCCCCTCGCGCATCAGGCCGGGAAGCACGTGCTCGTTCGGGGCGTGCTGGGAGCAGCCGGTGTAGCTGTGCGGCACCCAGATGGTCGGCATGCCGATGCCGTTCAGGAAGATGTCGTTCGGCAGCGAGCCGCCGGCATTGGGGATCACCGTGACCTTCTTGCCGGTGGTCTTCTCCATCGACGCCACCGCCCAGGGCACCGCCGGATGGTCCGGGTCGAGCCGCGAGGCGCGCAGCATCGACATGCGGGCCGGCTCCACCGTGATGTCGCCGTAACCGTTGGCCTCCAGATGCGCGCGGATCGTCGGCAGGAAGACGTCCGGGTCGGTGTCGACCACGAAGCGGATCTGGCAGATCGCCTCGGCGAAGGGCGGCACGGCGTTCTGCGGCTTCTCCGGATCGCCGGTGATGAAGGACAGCACCTCGAAGGTGTTCCAGCCGAACACCTTCTCCGCCAGGGTCAGCCCCGGCTCGCCCCACCACGGGTCGATCTCGGGATCGTCCGGACCGGACTCGACCTTCACGTGGCCCAGCGCGTCGCGCACCGAGTTCTTGATCTGCGCCGGCTTCAACTCGGGCAGCAGGATCTTGCCCTCGCGGCCGACGATGCTGGTCAGGGCGTGCATCAGCACGATCGCCGGGTTGGCCAGCAGGCCGCCCCAGTTGCCGGAATGGTGCCCGCCCTCGCGGTATTCCAGGCGGAAGCGGATGTTCAGCCCGCCGCGGGTGCCGAGCTTGATGTCCGGCCCGTCGGTCGAGAAGCGCGGGCCGTCCGAGGCGATCAGCAGGTCGGCGGCCAGCATCTCCTTGTTGTCGCGGCAGAATTCGGCGAGGCCCGGCGACCCCATCTCCTCGGCCATCTCGATCAGGAAGGTGACGTTGTAGCCGAGCTTGCCCCTGGTCTCGATGACATGGCGCATCGCCTCCATGTTGATGGCGTGCTGGCCCTTGTTGTCGGCGGTGCCGCGGCCGTACCAGCGCTCGCCGGACGCCGTCTGGGCGACGTCGAGCCGCCACGGGTTGCGGTCGTCGGCCCAGCGGCCTTCCTCGCCCGGGACGGTGTCGCCATGGCCGTAGCAGAACAGGGTCGGCAGGCTCGGGTCCTCCACGCGCTTGGCGACCAGGAAGGGCGCCCGGTCGAGCAGCGTGTTCGGATGGATCTCGACGGTGAAGCCCATCGCCTCGAAGCGCTGGCGCATCAGCCGGTCCAGATAGTCCATCAGATCGGCCCGATGCTCCTCCTCGCGGCTCGATGTCTGAACGCCCACCCGCTCGGTCAGTTCGGCGCGGAAGCCGCCCGTGTCGAAATAGTTCCGCACCGCGTCGATCGCCGCTTCACGCGTAGTCATAAGCACTCACCTCTGGATTGGATCACGCCCCTGAAGGGCCTTGGCCGAGAGCATAGGCGTCGCGGCGGGTGCACGGAATACGCAGTCGCGCTACATGACTATATCATGAGCGTCACCGATATCAGCCAGGCCGCCGTCGCGGTCCTCTCAACCGCCGATGCCCGGGCCAAGGCGGAAACCGGACGCCGTGCCGCGGCGGCGTGGCGGTCGGGCGCGCTGCCGCTGGCCTATTCCGTCGCTCCGCCGGACCGCCCGGGCCGGCCGGAGGAGCCGCCGCTGCTCCCACCCCGGCGGGTGAAGAAGCGCAAAATCACCGCGGAGAAACGGGGCCGGGTCGCCTTGCTGCACGCGCTGGCCCATATCGAGCTGAACGCCATCGACCTCGCCTGGGACGCGGTGGTGCGGTTCCCGGAGGCCGGCTTCCCGCGCGCCTATGTGGACGACTGGGTGCGGGTGGGGGACGAGGAATCCAAGCATTTCCTGCTGATCGCCGACCGGCTGGAGGACCTGGGCTCGCGCTACGGTGCCCTGCCGGCCCATGACGGGCTGTGGCAGGCGGCGGTGGAGACGGCGGACGACCCGCTGGCCCGCCAGGCGGTGGTGCCGCTGGTGCTGGAGGCGCGCGGGCTCGACGTCACCCCGCCGATGATCGCCAAGCTGCGCGAGGTCGGCGACGACCCGTCGGCCGATATCCTGCAGATCATCCATGACGACGAGATCGGCCATGTGGCCGTCGGCAAGCGGTGGTTCGACCATCTCTGCGCCGCGCGGGACCTGGAGCCGGTCTCGACCTGGCAGGCGATCGTGCGCGCCCGCTTCCGCGGCGGGGTGAAGCCGCCCTTCAACATCCCGTCGCGCGAGGCGGCGGGTTTCGACGCCGCCTTCTACGGCCCGCTCGGCGAGGAGTACCTTGCCAGCCAACGTCACTGCCGCGACCAGGCCGCCGAATGAGGACCCGGACATGAAGAGCCTCACCCTGGTGTGGGAGTTCGATCACCCGGCCTCGGTGATCTGGCCGCTGCTCGCCGATACCGGCCGCTTCAACGAGGCCGCCGGCCTGCCGAAGCATCAGGTCCGGCAGGAGGAGCAGCCCGACGGCACCGTGCGCTTCTTTGCCGAGGCGTCGGTCGGGCCGGTGGCCCTGGCATGGGAGGAGATCCCGGTCGAATGGGTCACGGACCGCTGGTTCCGCCACGAACGGCGGTTCTCCCGCGGCCCCTTCGCCGTGCTGACCGCCGTTGCCGAGTTCGAGCCGACACCCAGCGGATGCCGCTGCATCTACCGGATGGACGTGGAGCCGGCCAATCTGCTCGGCCGGCTGCTGCTGGCCACCCGGTTCTTCGCCGATACGAAGAAGAAGTTCGACGGGCTCATCGAGGATGTGCGCCGGTTCGCCGCCGGCGCCAGCGAGCGGGTGTTCAAGGCCCGGCGGATTCGGCTGGACGGGGCCCGCGCGGCGCGGCTGGACCGGATCGTCGCCGATATCGACGCGAACCCGAACGGCCACGGCCTTGCCCGGCGGCTGGCCGACTACATCCTGGAGGCGCAGGAGACCGACCTGATCCGCATCCGCCCGCGCCGGCTCGCCCGGGAATGGGAGCAGGACGACCTGGCGGTGACGGAACTCTGCCTGGAGTCGGTGCGCGGCGGGCTGCTCGAATCGCGCTGGGATCTGCTTTGCCCGCGCTGCCGGGGGGCACAGCTCTCCGCCGCCTCCCTCGACCAGGTGCCGGACTCCGCCCATTGCGACTCCTGCAACATCAGCTACGACCGCGACTTCTCCCGGAACGTGGAACTGAGCTTCCAGCCCGCCCCCGCCGTGCGGCCGGTTCAGGACGGCGAGTTCTGTCTGTTCGGGCCGATGTCGATGCCGCATGTGATCCTGCAGGTGGCGCTCGATCCGGGCGAGAGCCGGACGGTCCCGGCGGACCTTGCCCCCGGCAGCTACCGCTACCGTACCCTGGAGACCGGCGGGCAGTGCGACGTGGAGATCGCGGGCGCCGTCCCTTCGCTGGTCGTGACCGGGACAGAGGTCGCGCCGGGCAATCCGTCCGAACCGGGAACGGTGACCCTGCGGAACCTGGGCACAGAGCGGCGCACTCTGGTGGTGGAGTCCCGCGCCTGGGTGGCGGATGCGCTGACCGCCCATCAGGTCACCACCCTGCAGACCTTCCGCGACCTGTTCTCCAACGCGGTCCTGCATCCTGGCGACCAGGTCTCCATCGCCCAGATCGCCCTGATGTTCACCGACCTGAAGGGCTCCACCGCCCTGTATGAGCGGATCGGCGACGCCAGCGCCTATCACCTGGTGCGCGAGCATTTCGCCTATCTCGGCCGGATCGTGCGCGGCCATCGCGGCGCCATCGTGAAGACGATCGGCGACGCGGTGATGGCCGCCTTCGCCGATCCGGCCGACGCGGTGCGCGCCGCCCTGGCGGTGCAGGAGGGGACGGCGGCGTTCAACCGGGAGCATGGCGGCGAGGCGATCTCCATCAAGATCGGCGTTCATGCCGGTCCGAGCATTGCTGTCACGCTGAACGACCGGCTGGACTATTTCGGCTCGATGGTCAATCTGGCCGCCCGGATCCAGGGGCTCGCCGTCGGCGGCGAGGTGGTCGTGAGCGGCCGACTGGCCGCCGATCCGTCCGTTGCCCCGCTGGTGACGGCGGGTCGCCGCGAGCAGGCGCGGGTCCGGGGCCTGAGCGAGCCGGTCGAGGTCGTCCGGCTGACCCAAGACCAGAGACCGAAAGAGGAAGACGATGGCGGATAAGCCGCTGATGCTGCTGTGGACCGATGGCGCGCCGATCTATGTGGAGGCGTTGGCGTCCGCGGGACTGGGCGACCGGCTGCGGCTGGAGGGGATCGACCGGGCCGACGCGCCGAGCGCCGCCCAAAAGGCGGAAGCCGAGATGATGCTGGCCTGGGGCGCGCCGGCCGGCCTGCTGGCCGAGATGCCGAAGCTGCGCTGGGTGCAGACCACCACGGCCGGGGTGGAGGCCTGGCTGTCGCGCCCGGACCTGTCTGACGGCCTGCTGCTGACGGCGGCCAAGGGCGTGCACGGGGTGCAGATGCCGGAGAACATCCTGGCGGCCTTGTTCCATGCGACCAAGCCGATCGCGGCCGCCGCCATCGATCAGCAGAGCGCGACCTGGACCCGCCGGGTCGCCACGCCGCTGGCCGGCCAGACCCTGGGCATCCTGGGCCTCGGCACCATCGGCGCCGAACTGGCTCGCAAGGCGGCAGCCCTGGAGCTGCGGGTGGTCGGGGTGCGCCGGTCGCCGGGCGAGGTGGCGCATGTGGATACGGTCTACGCGCCCCAGGACACCGACCGGATGCTGGCGGAGGCCGATTTCGTACTGAACCTGCTGCCGGTGACGCCGGAGACCGTCGATTTCATGAATGCCGAGCGCTTCGCGGCGATGAAGCCGGGGGCCTGGTTTCTGAACTTCGGCCGAGGCGCGACGGTGGTCGATGCCGACCTGATCGCGGCGGTGACGGGCGGCCACCTCGCCGGCGCGGTGCTCGACGTGTTCCGCAAGGAGCCGCTGCCGGGCGACGATCCGTTCTGGACGACACCGGGGATCAGCGTGTGGCCGCATGTGGGCGGCCTGCACCCGGACCGCGACGCCATCGTCGCCGACCTGGTGGTGGAGAACACGGGCCGCTACCTGAAGGGCGAGCCGCTTCTGCACCAGGTCGACCGCGAGCGGGGGTATTGAGGGGGGCGTCTTCTCCCCAAGTCGTCTTCCCGGCCTTGCGCCGGGACCGAGGGTGACGCGTGCTGGAGCGTTCGAGAACGATCGCCGACGCTCCAGCACCCCCTTCTCCTAGGCCCCGGCGCGAGGCCAGGGAGACAGGAGATCAATGAGCGTTACCCCAGGACCTTCAGCAAACTCGCTCCAAGGCTCGCGATCGCCAGGGCCGACAGATACTTCCGCAGCACCCCGTACCAGGCCGGGAACCACCCCTGCACCGTGGCCGAGCGGTCGACCATATAGGCCGCCATCAACCCGCCGATCAGCAGCACGATCGCCAGGTCCGGCTTGGCGAAGGCGGCGACCCAGGCGAGCAGGCTCGGCGTCACGCTCCAGGCCAGTGGCCGCCACAGGGACTCGCCCTGAAGCCCGCTGCCCAGCGCCCGACCCCAATGCACCGCCCCCAGGAAGGACAGGATGACGCAGCCGTAATAGACCTGCGCGTTCAGCACCACCCAGTCCCAGGGCGTCTCCAGCACCCACACCCCGACGGCACCGCCGACGAACGGCAGCAGACCGGCGAATCCGAGGAAGCGGGCGGGAAGCGGGATGTCGGTCAGGGTCGCCATGGGCGTCTCGGTCTCCGTATCTCGTGTAAGCCGGGGCGATCTGATATCACCGGGGCCGCGAGAACAGATAGACCGCGACGGGAGCATGACGATGGATCTCAAGGGCAAGGGCGCGTTGGTGACGGGCGGCGGCAGCGGCCTGGGGGCGGCGACCGCACGGGCGCTGGCGGCCCGCGGGGCCAGGGTTGCGTTGCTCGACGTGAACCTCGACGCGGCCAAGGCGTTGGCGGACGAGATCGGCGGGCTGGCGATCTCCTGCGATGTGGCAGACGCGGCCTCGGCGGAAGCCGCCGTCGCCCAAGCGGGCGAGGCCCATGGCGCGCCTTCCGTGCTGGTGAACTGCGCCGGCATCGCGCCCGCCAAGCGAATCGTCGGCCGCGACGGGCCGATGGATCTGGCCGATTTCAAGAAGGTGATCGACGTCAACCTGGTCGGCAGCTTCAACCTGATCCGCCTCGCCGCCGCGGCCATGGGCGGCAACGAGCCGGACGGCGACGGCCAGCGCGGGGTCATCGTGTCGACCGCCAGCGTCGCCGCCTTCGAGGGCCAGATCGGCCAGTCGGCCTATGCGGCGTCCAAGGGCGGGGTGCATTCCCTGACCCTGGTGGCGGCCCGCGAGTTTGCCCGCACCGGCATCCGGGTCTGCGCCATCGCGCCGGGGATCTTCGGCACGCCCATGGTGCTCGGCATGCCGCAGGAGGTGCAGGACAGCCTCGCCGCCCAGATCCCGTTCCCGTCGCGCCTCGGCAAGCCGGAGGAGTTCGCCCGGCTGGTGGAGAGCATCGTCGACAACCCGATGCTCAACGGCGAGACGATCCGGCTGGATGGCGCGATCCGGATGGGGGCGAAGTAGGCCAGCCGCACTCCTCCTCGTCGTCCTGACGCAAGTCAGGATCAAGCCACTGACGGTAGTGCACCGCAGATCCTGACTTGCGTCAGGACGACGGGAGTGGGGGAGCTAGGACTAAGCCCGCCCCGCCGGGGCGTTGGTCTCTTCCTCTTCGGCCAGGCGTTCCAGCTCTTCCATCTCGCTGTCGCTGTAGCCGTAGTGGTGACCGATCTCGTGGATCAGGACGTGGCGCACCACCGTGTAGAGGTCGTCGCCGCTTTCGATCCAGTAGTCCAGGATCGAGCGCCGGAACAGGAACACACGGTCGAGATCGGCCGGCGTCTCGCCCGTCGAGCGGTGGCCGAGCGGCACGCCCTGGTACAGGCCGAGCAGGTCGAACGGCGTCTCCAGGTCCATCGCCTCGCAGATCTCCTCGTCGGGAAAATCCTCCACGAGAATGGCGAGACCGGAGAGCGGCTTCAGCAGCTCCTGGGGGACGTTCGACAGGGCATCCTCCGCCAGTGCCGCCATCTGCTCGATGGTGGGGGCGAGGATTCCGGGACGGGCTTTCTGTGCGCACATGAGCGCAGCTATAACCGCTTCCGCGGCACAGGGAAAGTTTGCCGCACCGCGGAGACTGGGGCAAAGGGTTGCACCCATGATCCCGCGTCGCAAATTGTGCGGTGCAACGAAGTTTCACCCGGCCGAGCCTGACCGGGTCAACGAACCAGAGGAAGATCCACATGAGCCTCAAGGGCAAATCCGCCGTCGTCACCGGATCGACCAGCGGCATCGGTCTCGGCATCGCCCGCGCCCTCGCCGGTGCCGGTGCCGATGTCATGCTGAACGGCTTCGGCGACGCCAAGGAGATCGAGGAGATCCGCGCCGGCCTGGAGAAGGAATTCGAGGTGAAGGTCGCGTTCGACGGCGCCGACCTGACCAAGGGCGATCAGGCCAAGAACCTGGTGGCCGAGGCGGAGAAGGCGTTCGGCAAGGTCGACATCCTGGTGAACAACGCCGGCATCCAGACGGTCGCCCCGGTGGACGAGTTCCCCGAGGACCGCTGGGAGCTGATCGTCTCCCTCAACCTGTCCTCCAACTTCTACACCACCAAGGCCGCCCTGCCGGGCATGAAGAAGCGTGGCTGGGGTCGGATCATCAACATCGCCTCCGCCCACGGGCTGGTCGCCTCGCCGTACAAGGCCGCCTATGTCGCCGCCAAGCACGGTGTCGTCGGCTTCACCAAGGTGGTGGCGCTGGAAACGGCCGAGCAGGGCATCACCTGCAACGCGATCTGCCCGGGTTTCGTGAAGACCCCGCTGGTGGAAGGCCAGATCGGCGACCAGGCCAAGGCCAACAACATGACCGAGGAGCAGGTCGTGCGCGACGTCATCCTGGCGAGCCAGCCGACCAAGAAGTTCGTCGAGGTCGACGATCTGGGTGCCCTGTCGGTGTTCCTGGCCGGCGACCACGCCGGCTCGATCACCGGGGCCGCCCTGCAGGTCGACGGCGGCTGGGTCGCCCGCTGATGGCCGCCCGCCCCGGCAGCCGGGGGCGGAAGGCGGACGGGAAGGACGATCCCGCCCGCCGCGGCGGCGAGGTCCCGGCGCGCCTGCGCGAGGAAGCCGAGGCGGCCGTCGAGCCCAGGCATGCGCGCTCGAAGGCCGGCCCGGAGGTCAAGCGGATCAATCTGGCACTTCAGGGCGGAGGTTCCCACGGGGCCTTCACCTGGGGCGTGCTGGACGCGCTGCTGGAGGATCCCCGGGTCGCGTTCGACGCGATCTCCGGCACCAGTGCGGGCGCCATGAACGCCGTCACCCTGGCGGCGGGCTGGGCGGAGAACGGGCGCCAGGGTGCCCGCGACAAGCTCGACGCGTTCTGGGAAGCGGTGGCCGTCGCCGGACGGTTCAGCCCGATCCAGCGCACCTGGACGGACCGTCTGCTCGGGAACTGGCGGGTCGACAGCTCGCCCGGTTACGTGGCGCTGGATTTCCTCAGCCGGTTCCTGTCGCCCTACCAGACCAACCCGTTGCAGCTGAACCCGCTGCGCGACGTGCTGGAGGATCTGGTCGATATCGACAAGGCCAGGCACGAGGCCGACATCAAGCTGTTCGTCAGCGCCACCAACGTGCGCTCCGGCAAGATCCGCGTGTTCGAGAACCACGAGCTGTCGATCGACGCGGTCATGGCCTCGGCCTGTCTGCCCACCATGTTCCAGGCCGTGGAGGTGGAGGGCGAGCACTATTACGACGGCGGGTATATGGGGAACCCGGCGCTCTATCCTCTGATCTACAACTCCGAGTGCCGCGACATCGTCATCGTCCAGATCAACCCGCTCTACCGGGACACGGTGCCGACGGACGCCCGCGAGATCATGGACCGGGTGAACGAGATCTCGTTCAACTCGACCCTGATGCGGGAGATGCGGGCGATCCATTTCGTCAACCGGCTGATCGCCGCCGGCAAGCTCGATCCGGAGGCCTATCGGATCACCCGCATCCACATGATCGAGGCGACCGAGGAGATGCGGGACATGCACGCGTCCTCCAAGCTCAATGCCGAGCGGGCGTTTCTGCACCATCTGCGCGATATCGGCCGGTCGGTCGCGACCGCCTGGCTGGAGGAGAGCTTCGGCTGCGTCGGCAGCCAGTCCTCCATCGACGTGCGGGAGATGTTCCTGTAGCGGGCGTCTTGCATCGGCCGCAGACGGCCCAACCTTGCATCGGCCGGAGACGGCCCAACCTTGACAGGGACGGGACCGCGACCGGTCCCGCCGCCAAACCGGACGGGAGACGACACCGACATGGCCGAGAAACTCACCGCCGACGACCGCGCCGCCCAGCTCGCCGCCATGGACGGCTGGAGCGAGGCCAAGGACGGCACGGCGATCACCAAGACCTTCAAGTTCGACGGCTTCGAGGCCGCCTTCGGCTTCATGACCCGGATCGCGATCCGGGCCCAGAGCATGGACCACCATCCGGACTGGTCGAACGCCTACAACAAGGTGGTGGTCGAGCTCAGCACCCACGACGCGGGCGGAATCACGACCCTGGACATCGAACTGGCCGAATACATGGACGTGGCCGCCTCGCAGACCGGGGCGAAGTGATTAATTTTATTAAGAGTTGCATCAGCCATTGCCTGGCTACAAAGTTGTGTCCTCCGCTCTCTGGCGGTCCTTTTCTGCGCAGCCTCGAATTCCACGTAATCGCCGGAATAGGCATGCGATAAACTCGTAAATTTACCTTTTGAACTATTGATTTTCTTATTTTCAATCCTAGATCCACACCGATTAACATAGGGGGCGCTCTTGGCTTACCCAATCGAAGATAAGCTTGTCGTTGCGGTCTCTTCGACTGCGTTGTTTGATTTGACAAAAGAGCATGAGTTATTTCTCAGTAAAGGGCTTGAGGCATTCCGGGTTCATCAGCGTGAAAACAAAAATAATCCTTGTTCACCAGGGGTTGCGTTTCCGTTTGTCGAAAGAATTCTGCACTTAAATAAAATTTTTGATGAAACAAAGCCGGTTGAAGTGGTTATATTGTCGAGAAATCATCCCGATGCGGGTATGCGGGTGCTAGAATCGGTGCAGTACTATGGTTTAGAAATTTCACGCTGTGCGTTTACTTCGGGTGTTCCACCCTATGAATATATGAAATCATTTAATTCTGTACTGTATCTGAGTACAGATAGTCAGGAAGTAAAAACTGCTGTGGATATGGGATATCCCGCTGGACATGTTCTGCCGTGCCAGACTGTTTATGATCCGGGAAAGGACACGGAGGAAGGATTAACGATCGCTTTTGATTTTGACGGAATCATCGTAGATGACGAGGCAGAAAAGCACTATGCGGAGGCGGGATTAGATCTTTTCCACCATATGGAAAAAAGACATAGAGAAAGACCATTAAATTCTGGACCCTTGTTGCCGTTGATCAAAAAAATTTCAGATTTACAAAAAATAGAAAAAGCAGAAAAAGAAAATAGAAATAGCAATGATAAATACGTAAAAGTAGCAATTCTGACCGCTAGAAATATGCCGGCTCATGAAAGAATATTAACGACACTGAATAATTACGGAATTGATGTTGATCAATTGTTGTTAACTGGCGGTATACAGAAGAAAAGGTTCTTGGATGTTTTGAAGCCTCATATATTTTTTGATGATCAAATTCAGCATCTAGAAGATGCGGCGGCCGAAACCCCATGCGTTCACGTCCCATTTGGAGTTCGCAACCAAACTAATAGATAAATGCGATCAGCAAGGGATTTGAACAAGAATGAATGTCCTCTGCTGATCGCTGAGCCCTTTAACCGGCTGCCGCCTCGTGATGCTCCACCACCTTGTCGGCGAGCCGGCCGGTCAGTTCCTGCAGGTGGTCGAAGCTCCAGGTGAAGAAGGCCAGCCCCTGGCTCTGGGCGCGCAGGTCCAGGATCAGGTCGTGCATCTCCGCCTCGGGTAGATAGGCCGTGACCGCGTCCCAGCCGGGCCAGCCGTCCTTGGCGTCGAAGCCCAGGATCTGGCCGCGCCGGGACGACAGGATGCCGTGCACTTTGCTGGTCGCCTCCGACGGCACCGCGATCGTCACCTGATGGATCGGCTCCAGCAGCACGGGGCCGGCCTTGGCCAGCGCGTCCTGCAGGCCGGACCGGGCGGCGATCTTGAAGGCCATGTCGGAACTGTCGACCGAATGGTGCTGCCCGTCGGTCAGGGTCACCTTCACGTCGACCACCGGGAAGCCCAGCGGCCCCCGCCGGCAGCCCTCGCGGCAGCCTTCCTCGACCGCCGGGATGTAGTTCTTCGGCACCGAGCCGCCGACCACCTTCTCGGCGAAGGTGAAACCCGCCCCCCGGGCCACGGGCTCCACCGTGATCCGGATATCGGCGAACTGGCCGTGGCCGCCCGACTGTTTCTTGTGGCGGGCGTGTTCCTCCACCTGGTTGCGGATGGTCTCGCGATAGGCGACCGCCGGCTCGCTCAGACCCACATCGAGCTTGAAGCGGTTTCTCAGGCGCTCCGCCGTTACCCGCAGATGGCTCTCCCCCTGGCCCCAGAGGGTCAGTTCCCCCAGCTCCTGGTCCTGGCGCACCAGCAGGGAGGGGTCCTCCTCGGCCAGTTTTGCCAGCGCGCCGGACAGCTTCACCTCGTCGTTGCGCTCCGACACCCGCATCGCCCGGGCATAGACCGGCTGGGGCACCTCCGGCCAGCCGAGGCCCTTGTCCGGCATGCCGCCGCTGGGGGTGAGCACGTCGCCGGTCTGGATCGGATCCATGCGGCCGAGCGCGACCACATCGCCCGGTGCGGCGGCGGGGCGCTTGTCGAGCTTGCCGCCGGTGGCGGCGTAGATGCCGGAGATCTTGGCGCCGTTCAGGGTGTCGCCGTCCTTCACCGTGCCGCGCCAGACCCGGACATGGGACAGCTTGCCCATATGCGGGGCGTGGATGGTCTTGAACACCTGGGCCATGGGCGCCTCGCCCTCGGCGAGCCCGCGCCGGGCGACCGTGGCGGTGTGATCGGGCGTCTCGTGGCGCAGCAGCTTCAGCAGGCGCTGCACGCCGTGATCGTGTTCGCCGGCCCCTAGCAGTACCGGCACGAGCTGGTCGGCGCTCAGCGTCTCGGCCAGATGGGCGTAGACCTCCTGCTTGTCCGGATCCACCTCCTCCAGGAGCTGTTCCAGCAGGTGATCATCGAAATCGGCCAGGGTCTCCAGCAGCTCGTTGCGCGCCTCCGCCTCGCGGTCGGCGACGGAGCCGGGCAGCTCGATCAGCGCGGAGGGCTCGCCCTCGCGGTAGCGGTAGGCGCGCTCGCTCACCAGGTCGACATACCCCGTCACCTTCTCGCCGTCGCGGATCGGCACCTGGCGCAGGGCCAGCGGGCGGGCGGAGAAGCCCTGCAGGGCGGCGAGGATGTCGCGCACGGTCTCGCTGGCCTGATCCATCTTGTTGATCAGCACCACGTGGGGAATGCCGTGGTCGTCGAGGAATTTCAGGATCGGCCCGGCGGCGGCGGCCTTGGCCATCTCGGGCTCGACGACGACGATGGCGACGTCAGAGATCATGCAGGCGTGGCGGGAATCCAGGGTGAACTCGATGCCGCCGGGGGTGTCGATGAAGGTCCAGCTGTCGCCGAGATAGGTGCCATGGCCGATCGACAGCTCGGTGCTCGCCCCGCGCTCCCGCGCCTCGGGGGCGGTGTCGCCGACGGTGTTGCCGTCCTTGACGGTGCCCTTGCGCTCCACGGTGCCGGTGGCGTGGAGCAGAGCTTCGAACAGGCTGGTCTTGCCGGACTGGTAGGGGCCGAGGATCGCGGCGCACCGGGCGGCGCCGCCGCCTTCTCTGCCGCTTTCTGTCGCTCCGGAACTGCCGTTGGACATGGAAGCCATGGTGTCTCTCCCTTCGCTCGCCCGGGTGGAGAACCCCGAGGGAGGCCTGGGAAAGGCGCTAAACGGGGGTGTCCCGGGTCATGTGCCCGAGGCCGCCCCGAGGGCCCGATGGCAAGCGCCGGGACGACCGGCGTCTATGTCCGGGTATTGAAGGCCTGCAAAGGCGAGGGTGCAAGCGGATTCGCCCGGCGCTCCGCCCGTCAGTCGGAGGGCGCCATCCGGCTGGCCTTGGGCATGGCGCGCGACAGCACGAAGCCGAGGGCCGAAAAGCCGCCGAGCACGATGACCGTGGTGGACACGCTCGTGGCCTCGGCGACGACGCCCAGGCCCATGAAGCCGATCGCGACGATCCCGGCGGCGGTGTTGGAGAAGGCGACATAGAGCGGGCGCTCGTCCTCCGGCGCGCCGTCGGCCAGATAGGTCTTGCGGCCGAGCCGGACCCCGGCCACGGCCACGCCGAGCACCAGGAAGACGCCGGCGAAGGCCCAGTGGCGGAGGTCTTCAGGCACGAGGGCGGGCAGGGCGAGGGCCGAGGCCGCCGCGACCACGCCGAGAAGGGCGCTGACCGTCATCACCTTGCGGGCGGAATCGTCGGAGAACGCACCCCAGAACGGGCTGGAGAGCACGGCGGCGAGGCCGGTCGCCACCATGTAGAAGCCGAGATCGTCGAGCGTGGCGCCGGCATGCTGCTGGGCGAAGAGCACGAAGATCGGCGTCGCCACTTCGATCGAGAGCAGGGCCGAGCGGGCGGCGAGGAACCGGCGGAAGCCTTTCACCTCGCGCATCAGGACGAGGCCGCGGCGTATCTCCTCCAGCGGGTCGCGGCCCTCGCCGGGCTCGCTCCTCTCTTCGGGGATGCCGGAGAAGAGGAGGGCTGCGGCGGCCCAGAGGATGGCCGCGGCGCCGACCAGGATCAGCAGCGGCGCCACCGCGTCGGTGCCCTTCACGCCGGTGGAGAGCCACACGCCGGTCGCCAGCGCGAAGGCGCCGCCGATGGCCGAGCGGTTGGCCAGCATCCGACCGCGGGCCCCCGACGGCACGGTCTTCGGTGTGACGTCCTGGAACGAGACCGACCCGCAACCGCTGGCGATGCTGAAGGCGAGGAGCAGGCCGACGATGCTCCAGCCAGCCAGGGAGGCCGGCAGCCAGAGGGCGGCGGCGACCATGGCCAGGAGGCAGAGCGCCTGGAAGGCGCCGGCGGCCACCCAGACCCACTTGCGCCGGGCGCAGGTGCGGATCCAGCCGGAGATCATGAGTTGCGGCAGCAGGGATCCCGCCTGCTTCGCCGGCATCAGCATGGCGGCGATCCCCGAAGGCGCGCCGATGGCGCCCAGCAGCCACGGCAGCACCAGGTCGGGGCCGGCCAGTTTCTCGGCCAGCTTGGTGCACGCGCCGTTGGCGACGTTCAGCAGATAGGCCCGCGCCGCCCTGGGCTGCGAGGCCAGGTCAGCGGCGGCGTCTCCGGCGAGCAGGTGGAAGAGTTTCGGGGCAGCAGGCGCGGGCGTATCGGTTGTCATTCCGTGAAACATGGACCGGCCCCGTAAAAAGGCAAAGGCGACCCGCTCCTTCAAATGGATGTAGTTTCATATGGTCGGCTATTCATTTCTGAGTCTATCGGCTGACGCAGATCATATTAAGTCCATGTATCATTTTTTTTAATTGTATTAAAGTGCGGGAAGGCTTTGATACCACGGTGTGTTTTCAAAATCTTGCAGGCTTATCAGATCGATATAGCGGACATTTTTTTCAATCAAAGAATTAAGGGAAGATGTTGGCGTCAGTTTGTGAATGATCTTATTTTTTGTTATAATAACGGACTTGTTTTTTTCAGTAAGAAAACTATTCAGCTCGCCGAATAAGTAATGAAACTCATTTTCAGAGACCTCGGTTATAATGCAGGTCAATTTTTTCGTCGTGTTTTTTACGATATAGCTAAGCAAATCGAGGTCAGCACCTTGAATGTCACTTTTATATATGATGGGGTTTTCAGAGTTCGCCCATCTTTCAATCTCCTTTTTGACATCATATGATTTTATTTTTATATTATTTTTTTCTTTTTCGATCCTAACCGACTTCTCAAAAAAATCGGCGTTGACTGACCCATATCCATCAACTTCTATAGTGTCTCTAAAGTTTATCTCTGTATCATCTTTCCATAATGCCCCATTCAACAAATTTATATTATTTGCTTTTGTATTTAAGTTTCTCTTTAGGTACCCGAATACCTTGGGGTTGGCCTCGTAGCAATATAGCTCTATAGGGTTAAGTTTAAGTATCTGTCGAGAAATCAGGCCAATATTTGCTCCAACATCCACAAAAACAAAATTCTTATAGAAAGTGTTAATAATAGAATTGATCACTTTTACTGAGGTGGCCTCGTATTTTCCTTCAGATAGAAATTCTCCCGCAATGGCCCCGCCAGCTGGGATGTTCAAAGGTATCGGATCTCCATTTTCATCATTTAAAAAGAATGGACTGGATTGTTGGAAATTAACAGAAATACTAATATCACATTCTGATTGTGACTTCAGGCGATCCAGTAAATGTTGCAACATGGCTGATTTTCTTGTTCGCGCAATATATTCTTTTGTGATCTTCTGAGTTTCTATGTGGTTTCTGGGGGATTCCATTATTTTTCTCAATTTTTGTTTTGATATGTGACGCGATGTTCATTCTTTTCTGAATCCAATGGTATACAAAAAAATGTGAAGTCGAAAAATCTATTTTCCGATGCTCAACGCGAAGTTTTCCGGCCCGCAAGAGCGAACAGATTGGCTTGTTCGCCTCTCACCCCGAGTTGATTTGGCGTTGGCAGGCCCCCGCGCTACCTGTCTGATACGAATTCGATAAGGGAGTGCGCGACCATGCTGATCAAGCGGCCGAAGGGCTGGGAACTGCCGGAACGCCTCGTCACCCCGGAGAGCGTCTACCTGAACCGCCGCTCGCTGCTGCGCGGCCTCGGCATCGGCACGGTGCTGGCCGGCACCGGCGGACTGGCCGCCTGCGGCGACGAGGCCGCCGCCGACAACGACGCTATTCAGCTCGCCGACCTGCCGCCGGATCCTTCCGCCGGGCTGTATCCCGTGAAGCGCAACGAGCGCTACACGGTCGATCGGCCGATCACCGAGGAGGATCTGGCGACCACCTACAACAACTTCTATGAGTTCGGCTCGTCCAAGAACATCTGGCGGGCGGCGCAGGAGCTGCCGATCCGCCCCTGGACCGTGACCCTGGACGGCATGGTCGAGCAGGAGCGGACGGTCGCCATCGACGACCTGCTGGCCGCCATGCCACTGGAGGAGCGGGTCTACCGCCACCGTTGCGTGGAGGCCTGGTCGATGACCGTCCCCTGGTCCGGTTTCGGGCTGAAGGCGCTGGTCGAGTACGCCAAGCCGCTGTCTTCGGCGAAATACTTGGTGATGCAGACCTTCCAGAACGCCGATGTCGCGCCGGGGCAGAAGCAGGTCTGGTACCCCTGGCCCTATGTGGAAGGTCTGACCATCGAGGAGGCCACCAACGAGCTGGCCTTCATCGCCACCGGCCTCTACGGCAAGCCGATCCCGCGCCAGAATGGGGCGCCGCTGCGGCTGGCGGTGCCGTGGAAGTACGGCTTCAAGTCCGTGAAGTCGATCGTTCGCTTCACCTTCACCGACAAGCGCCCGGTCTCCTTCTGGGAAGAGCTGCAGGCCAGCGAGTACGGGTTCTGGGCGAACGTGAACCCGGAGGTGCCCCATCCGCGCTGGAGCCAGGCCTCCGAACGGGTGCTGGGCAGCGGCGATAAGGTGCCGACCCTCCTGTACAACGGTTACGGCGAGTATGTGGCCGACCTGTATAAGGGGCTGGAGGGCGAAAGCCTCTATATGTGATCCTCCCGGGGAACGGGTGCGTGAAACCGATGGGCCGGTACCGTGACGCGGTGCCGGCCCTGTCGTGAGCGGCGTCCGACATCACAGAGGGAGGCATGGATATGGGCAGGCTCGACGGAAAGATCGTGGTCATCACCGGGGCGGCGGCCGGCATCGGCAAGGCCTCGGCAGGACTGTTCGCCCGCGAAGGGGCGACCGTGGTGATGGCCGATGTGAAGACGGAACTGGGCGAGGCCGCGGCGGCGGCGATCCGCGATGCCGGTGGCGAGGCGGAGTTCGTCACCACCGACGTCTCCAGGGAGGACGATGTCCGCGCCCTGATCGACGGCACGGTGGAGCGCCACGGCCGGATCGACGTGCTCTACAACAACGCCGGCGGGGCGACCCCGAAGGACGGCAAGGTGACGGAGATGCCGCTGGACGAGTTCTGGCGCACCATCTCGGTCGACCTGTTCGGTCCGTTCCTGGGCTGCCGCTTCGCGATCCCGCATATGGAGCGCAACGGCGGCGGCTCGATCATCAACACCACGTCCATCCGCGCGCTGACCGGCACGGCCGGGGCGGACGCCTATTCCTCGGCCAAGGGCGGGGTGATCGCCCTGACCAAGGCGCTGGCCATGCAGTGGCACACCGCCGGCATCCGGGTGAACGCCATCGGTCCGGGCATGGTCCTGACCGAGCGGGTGGCCGCCATGCTGGATCCGGAAACCAACCCGATCGCCATCAAATCCCTGATGGGGCCGATGGAACCGGATGACATCGCCTATCTGGCGCTGTATCTCGCCAGCGACGAGTCACGAAAGATCACCGGCGCGATCTATCCGGCCGAGAGCGGGGCGAGCGCGCACTGACACCCGCCGCGAAGCTACACCGCGAAGGCTTGCCTCATGATCCTGCCCGCCATCCCGTTCCCGGTGGTCGACCCGGTCGCGGTCGCCATCGGACCTTTCGCGATCCGCTGGTACGCGCTCGCCTACATCGCCGGGATCCTGATCGGCTGGAAATACGCGGTGTGGCTCGCGAAACGGCGGCCGGTCTTCTTCGAAGCCAAGCTGATCGACGACCTGGTGTTCTACGCCACCCTTGGCATTATCCTGGGCGGTCGGCTCGGCTATGTCCTGTTCTATAACCCGGGCTACTACCTCTCCCATCCGGTGGAGATCTTCATGGTCTGGGAGGGCGGGATGTCCTTCCATGGCGGCTTTCTCGGCGTGGTCGCCGCCACCGCCCTGTTCGCCCGCAAGGTCGGGGCACCGGTGCTGGCGATCGGCGATCTGGTTGCCGCCGCCGCCCCGATCGGGATCTTCTTCGGGCGGATCGCCAATTTCATCAACGGCGAGCTGTTCGGACGGATCGCCCCCGACGTGCCGTGGGCCATGGCGTTTCCCCATGGCGGTCCGATCCCGCGCCATCCCTCGCAGCTCTATGAGGCGGCGCTGGAGGGGCTGGTGCTGTTCGTCGTGCTGCTCGTCCTGGCGCGGCGGGAGAGCATCCGCCGCCGGCCCGGGATCGTCATCGGCGCTTTCTTCGCCGGCTACGGGATCGCCCGCACAATCTGCGAGTTCTTCCGCGAGCCGGACGTGCAGCTCGGCTTCATCCTGCCGCATGTGACCATGGGACAGATCCTAAGCCTGCCGATGATCGTGGTCGGGACCGCGATCATCCTGTGGGCGGCGCGTCGGGATCCCGTCGTCTCCAAGTGAGCCTCCTCGACCATCTGCGCCGCCGGGTCGCAACCGAGGGGCCGCTGCCCGTCACCGATGTGATGGCCGACGCGCTGACCCATCCGCGCTTCGGCTATTACGCCACCCGCGATCCGTTCGGCGCGGCGGGGGATTTCGTGACCGCGCCGGAGGTCAGCCAGATGTTCGGCGAGCTGATCGGTCTCTGGGCGGCGGTGGTGTGGCAGCAGATGGGCTCGCCCGGACACGTGCATCTGGTCGAGCTCGGCCCCGGCCGCGGCACGCTGATGGCCGACGCCCTGCGGGCCAGCCGGCCGGTGCCCGGATTCCACGCGGCGCTGCAGGTCCATCTGGTCGAGGCGAGCCGTACGCTGCGCGAGATCCAGGAGCGCTCGCTCTCCGGCTATGCGTCGAGCTGGCATGACGATGTGTCCGGCCTGCCGGACGGGCCGGTGATCGTCATCGCCAACGAGTTCTTCGACGCCCTGCCGATCGCCCAACTCGTGCGCACCGGGGCGGGCTGGCACGAGCGGCGGCTGGCGTTCGACCCGCAAACGGACGCACCGGTCTGGACGCTCACGCCGGGGATCTCGCCGCTCGCGGCCCTGCTGCATCCGACGGTGCTGATGGGGGCCCGTCCGGGCGAGATCGCGGAAGTGTCGCCCGCCGCCCTGTCGGTGGCGGACCTCCTGGCCCGGCGGCTGAAACGGGACGGCGGGGCCGCTCTGGTGATCGACTATGGCCACGGCGAGAGCGCGGCCGGCGATACCCTACAGGCGGTACAGGCCCACAAGTCGGTCGACGTTCTGGCGACCCTGGGCGAGGCGGACCTGACCGCCCATGTGGATTTCGCCGCTCTGGCCCGCGCCGTGAGCCAGGGCGGCGGACTCGCCCATGGGCCGGTCACTCAGGGGGCGTTCCTGTCCGCCCTCGGCATCGCCCAGCGCGCCCATGGGCTGATGGCGAAGGCCACGCCGGAGCAGGCCCGGGACATCGAGGCGGCGACGGTCCGCTTGATCGACCCCGGCGAAATGGGCACCCTGTTCAAGGTTGCGGCCTGGACGGGCCCCGCGGCCGCACCCCCGCCCGGGTTCGAGGCTTAGGCCCTGGCCCGAAACGAAGATCGGACCACAGCGAGACACGGTTCTTGTTCCAGATCGACGGTTTCGACGAAAACGGCATCGCCCACGCCTTCTTTTCCCGCCGCGGCGGGGTCAGCAAAGGGCTCTACACCTCTCTGAACTGCGGACGCGGCTCGCGCGACGATCCCAAGGCGGTCGAGGCCAACCGGGCGCGGGCCGCCGCGGCCCTGGACATGCCGCCGGGCACCCTGTTCACCAACCACCAGATCCATTCCAACAAGGTGGTCGTCATCGACGAGACCGGCGAGCCGGACGCCAAACGCGAGGCCGATGCCCTGGTGACCAACCGCCCGGGCATCGTGATCGGCGCGCTGGCCGCCGATTGCGCGCCGGTCCTGTTCGCCGCCCCGACGGAACGGGTGATCGGCGCCGCCCATGCCGGCTGGAGAGGCGCCCTGGACGGCGTCTGCGACGCCACCGTTGACGCGATGATCGAGCTCGGCGTGCGGCCCGATGGGATCAAGGCGGCGGTCGGCCCCTGCATCGGGGTGGAGTCCTACGAGGTCGGCCCAGAGTTTCCGGCGCCCTTCTTGGATCAGGATCAGGCCAACGGCCGGTTCTTCGAGAAGGCGGAGCGCGACGGGCACTTCCTGTTCGATCTCTCCGGCTATCTCGTGCACCGGCTCTCGCGGCTGGGGCTCGGCGAGGTGGTCCGATTGGAAGCGGACACCTGCCGGGACGAGGCGAACTTCTTCAGCTACCGCCGCTCCCGTCACCGCAACGAACCGGATTACGGCCGGCAGCTCGCCGCCATCACGCTGGGCAGCTGATTGCCCGACCTCAGGGGGACACCATGGCACTGCACTTCACCCGCGCCGAGTTCGAGGCGCGCAAGACCCAGACCCTGGCGGCGATGGAGAAGGCGGGGCTAGACGGGCTGCTGATGTTCCGCCAGGAGAGCATGTTCTGGCTGACCGGCTACGACACCTTCGGCTTCTGCTTCTTCCAGTGCCTGTATCTCGGTAGTGACGGCAAGGTAGTGCTCCTGACCCGCGCGCCCGATCTGCGCCAGGCCCAGAATACCTCGACCATCGAGGACATCCGCATCTGGGTCGACCGGGACGGGGCCACACCGGCCGACGATCTGCGCGACGTGCTGGAGGAGGCCGGTGCGCGAGGCAAGCGGCTGGGGGTTGAGTACGACGCCTACGGGCTGAACGCCCGCAACGGCAAGCGGCTGGACGCCGCCCTGGACGGCTTCGCCACCCTGGAGGACGCCTCCGAACTGGTTTCGCTGCTGCGGCTGGTGAAGTCGCCGGCCGAGCTGGAGTATGTCCGCCGCGCCGGCGTGCTGGCCGACGAGGCGCTGAAGGAGGCGCACCGCCTGACCGGACCCGGTGTGGACGAGGGCGAGATCCTGGCCGCCATGCAGGGGGCGGTGTTCAAGGGCGGCGGGGACTACCCGGGCAACGAGTTCATCATCGGCAGCGGCGGCGACGCCCTGCTGTGCCGCTACTTCACCGGCCGTAAGACCTTGGGCGCGCAGGACCAACTCACTTTGGAGTTCGCCGGGGCATACCGGCACTACCATGCCTGCCTGATGCGCACGATCCCGGTCGGACCGGTGCCCGAGCACCAGGTGCACATGTTCAACGCCTGCGCCGAGGCGCTGCAGGCCTGCAAGGACGCGCTGCGGCCCGGCCGGCCGATCGGCGGGGTGTTCGACGCCCATGCAAAGGTGATGGACGCAAACGGCCTGCGCCACGCCCGGCTGAACGCCTGCGGCTATTCGCTGGGGGCGGTGTTCGCGCCGATCTGGATGGACTTCCCGATGTTCTATCACGGCAACCCGGTCGAGGCGGCACCGGGCATGGTGTTCTTCCTGCACATGATCCTGATGGACAGCGAGGCCCAGCTCGCCATGAGCCTGGGCGAGACGGTCATCGTCACCGACGGGGCGCCGGAGCGGCTGTCGGCCATGCCGCTCGAACTTGTGACGAAGTAACGCCCCCGCCAAGTAGCGCTTGGCAAGACCGGGTGCGGCGCGGCATACCACCGCCATGCCGCACCTCTGGATCTTTCTCGGATTCCTGCTCCTGGGCCTGATGGTGAGTTGCGTGATCGGATGACCACGCGTCTCCTCTCCCTGCTGTTCGTCCTCCTGACAGTGGCCGGATGCGGGCAGCTGCCGCAGCCCTTTTCCAAGGACGAGGCCAATATGGCCAAGGCACCTTTCCTGATCGCGCCTGCGACCGAGGGGGTTCTGGTCTGGCCGATGGTCGGTGTGCCCGACGACATCGCCGAGCTGATCACCGACATGACCGTCGATGCCCTGCAGAAGCGCGGGGTCGCCGCCAGTTCCAATGCGTCGAACCGGTCCAGCCTGATCCTCACCACCTCCGGCGAGCGCTTGGCCGACGGGGCCCTGAAGGTCACCTGGACCCTGAGCCGGCCAAGCGGCGAGATCGTCGGCACGCGGGAGGACGCGATCGCCAGCGACGCCCGGTTCGAGCAGGCGGTCACCCAGGTCGCGCGCTGGATCGTGCCGAACGCCCGGCGCACCGATGTGGAGCCGCCACCCTTCTCGGTTACGGTCTATGAGGTCGCGGGCGCGCCGGGTAACGGCAATGACCTGCTGCGCCGGGCCATGGCCTTCGCCCTGAAGCGCGCCGATGTGGCCGTCGCCGACTTCCCGCCGCCGGATGGGTTCGTGGTCCAGGGGAATGTGACGATCACGCCGAAGGAGCTGGGCGGAGATCTTGTGGCGATCTCCTGGAGTGTGATGGACGCGCGCGGTCGGGAACTGGGGACCATCGACCAGTCCAACACGGTTGCCTCGGGCGCGCTGGACGAGAACTGGGGACCGGTCGCCTCGCCGATCGCCAAGGAGGCGGTTCCCGGGATCGTGACCCTGATCCAACGCCATCTGGAACTTGTATCGAGCCAGTAGAGACCCTGGAACTCGGCCGGCTATCGCGGCTGTCGCCCGGGCGCAGAGATGCGACCCGGCGATTTATGCTGCACTGCACAAAATTTGATTGACTCTAAAGTTCCCCGGCCCCATGTATCAGTGGCGATTGTGCAGTGCAGCAACGACTGCGCCGGCTGGAACCGTCTCAATCCCTCCAGCCGATTAAAGAGGAGAGTGGAAATGGCCGAGTTCAAAAATCCGTTCCTGGACTTCGACGTTCAGAAGATGATGGGCGAGTTCAAGATCCCGAACGTGGATGTCGACGGCATTGTCGCCGCCCACAAGAAGAATTTCGACGCCATCGCGCAGGCGAACCAGATCGCCGCCGAGGGCATGCAGGCGATCCTGAAGCGCCAGAGCGAGATCGCTCAGGCGTCGATCGCCGAGGTCCAGTCGAACCTGCAGGCCATCGCCACCCAGGGCGCGCCGGAAGAGAAGCTGGCGCAGCAGGCCGCGATCGCCAAGTCGACCCTCGAGCAGGCGCTGGCCAACCTGAAGGAGCTTCAGGAGATGGTCGCGAAGTCCAACGCCGAGGCGTCGGGCATCATCAACAAGCGCATCATGGAATCCCTCGACGAGGTCAAGACCGCGATCGAGAAGTCCAAGAAGTAAGAGCGATACTCAAGCCCTGTCCCGAGGGGCGCGAGGTGCGGGGGCCGTCCGAGCGATCGGGCGGCCCCTTTTCGCTTGCCGAGCGCCGTACCGGTCGGGGCATGGTTGCGGGCACGCGGCGGCACATGCTACCGGCAAGGGGTGAGGCAGCCAGTCATTCGGGAGCGAACATGGCGGACGCGCGGGCACCGGAGATCACCTATGACGACTTCCTGAAGGTCGACATCCGCGTCGGCACGGTGGTCGAGGCGCAGCCCTTCCCCGAGGCGCGCAAGCCGGCCATCAAGCTGTGGATCGATTTCGGCGAGGAGATCGGGGTGAAGAAGACTTCCGCCCAGATCACCGTGCACTACACGCCGGAGGATCTGGTCGGACGCCAGGTCGCCGCGGTCGTGAACTTCCCGCCGCGCCAGATCGGCCCGTTCATGAGCGAGGTGCTGACCCTGGGGTTCATGGACGAGGACGGCGCCGTGGTGCTGATCGCCCCCACCACAAAGGTCCCCAACGGCGGCCGGCTTCACTGAGCGGCTTGGGTCAACGAATACCTTCAAACTCTAATCACTCCCCGGCCTTGTGCCGGGGTCCACGGATCGAATTGGGCGATCTCGGAGAGGTTCGCGCGATCCTGTGCGTAGGCCCCGGCACAAGGCCGGGGAGTGATATGCAAACTGGGAAGGCGCTCGCTCAGATCTTCGCGAACTTGGCGAGGGCCTCGCGGAAGGTAAGGCCGTTGTCAATTTCCTTCATCGCCTGGGCATCGTCCGCGGCGTAGCGCCGGGTCATCTCCAGGATCTCGGTCGCCCGCTCGATCGGGATCACGCAGATGCCGGAGCCGTCGGCGACGATCAGGTCGCCCGGGCGGATCAGCACGCCCTCGATGGTGATCGGTTCGCCGATCGCCTCCACCTTGAGCCGGGTCTTGCCGGGGGTCGGCACCATGTGGCGGGCGAAGATCGGGAAGCGAAACTCCTGCTGCTCCTCCCAGTCGCGCACGCCGCCCTCGACCAGCAGGCCTTCGATCTTCTGGATCTTGGCCGCGTAGCTCGCCATGCCGCCCCAGGTGGAAACCGGGTTGCCGCCGTTGTCGACGACGATCACGTCGCCTGCACCGGCCGCCTCGATCATGTGACCGACCTTGAAATCCTCCACCGGGAAGGTGCCCTTGGCGCCGGTCTGCTGGCGCACGGTGACGGCGGGGCCGACGGCCTTGGTGCCCGGCACCACGGATTTCAGGCCGATGATGATGCCGTTCAGTCCGAGCTCGTCGAGGGCGTTGGCGATGGTCGGGGTGGCGATGTCGCGGAAACCGGCGACCAGCGAGGCGATGTCGGTCATTCTTCCAATCCAGGCGGAGGGAACGCGTCGAAATAGAGCACGCCGATGGTCATATCGACGGTCTGCCCGTCCGAGGCGAGGGGACAGTGCACACTATCGAAGCTCCGCCAGGATCCGTCTACCGGCCATTGCACCCAGCCGGAGCGGAAGACGGGCCGCCGCCGGACCACTGGATTGCGGAAGGTGGCGATCATCGATTCCCGGGATTCCCCGAAGCTGCATTCCGAGATCCATTTGCCGGTGTAGTCGCGGTCGCGGAAGGCGGTGATGTCGGTGCCGATCATCCGGTAGCGGAAATCCGCCGCGTCCGGCCCGACATCCATGATCAGCACATGGCCGAACCAGCGCTGCAGGTCCTCCACCGGAAAGTCGCCGCGGGCCGGCAGGGCGGCGCCGTCGCGTTTCGATGCCCACAGATCGGCGAAGCCGGCGATCCCCTCGTGGCGCGGCCGCTCCTGGATCTCCAGGCTGTCATAGGTCGCGTCCTGCAGCCGGCGATCGATGTCCGGCGGCACGTCCCCGCCGTTCGGGACGACCGTCACGGTCCAGGCGGTCGACAAGGACGGCAGCCCGACCAGCCGGCGGACGGTCATGGTGTCAGCATCTGCAAAGGGCGGGGTCTTGGTACCGGACACGCTCTTCATCCAGATCGGAGGAATGGGAACACAATCAGATTTGTCGCACCGTATGGCCAGACAAGTGGAGTGAATTTATCTCAACTTGAACGGATGCGGCGCAGGAAGCCGGAGACTTCGCGTTCCAGGCTCTGCATTTCGGTCTCCAGCACGTTGCAGGTGCTCAGCACCTCGCCGGCGCTTCGGCCCGTCTCGCGGGACGCGTCGCTGACCTCGGCGATCTCCGACGACACCTTCGAGGTCTGCGCCGCCGCTTCCTGACTGTTGCCGGCGATCGTCGAGGTGGTCGCCGCCTGCTGCTCGACGGCCGCGGCCACGGCGGCGTTCATCTCGTCCAGCCCGGCGACCGCCTGGGCGACGGTGTCGATCGCCTTGACCGCCTCGCCGCTGGCGCCCTGCATCTGCTCGATCTGCTGGCGGATGTCATCGGTCGCCTTGGCGGTCTGGGTGGCGAGGCTCTTCACCTCGCTGGCCACGACCGCGAAGCCCTTGCCGGCGTCGCCGGCCCGCGCCGCCTCGATCGTGGCGTTCAGGGCCAGCAGGTTGGTCTGTTCGGCGATCTCCTGGATCAGGGCGACCACGGCACCGATCCGGGTGGCGGTCTCGGCCAGGGCGGCGATGCGCTCGTTGCTGACGCCCGCCTGGGCGCTGGCGTCCCGGGCCATCTCGGCGGCGCGCGCCACCTGACTGCCGATCTCCGAGGAGGCGGCGGCCAGTTCGTCGGCCGCCTCCGAGACGGCCTGGACATTGGCGGTCGACTGCTCGGAGGACAGGGCCACGGCGTCGGCCCGCGACAGGGACTCGTTCGAGGAGGTGGCCATGGCCTCGGCCCGGGCACGGACATCGGCCACCTGGGCGGTCAGGCCGGCGACGAGCGTGCCCACCGACTGCTCGAAGCTGGACGCCAGCTCCTCCAGGGCCCGGCGCTTCTCCGCCTCGGCGCGGGCGTCGGCTTCCTCCTGCTCCTGCTCCAGGCGCCGGACCCGCTGGGCGTTGTCCTTGAACACCTGCACGCAGCGGGCGATGTCGGCGATCTCGTCTTTGCGGTTCACCCCGGGGATCTCGACCTCGAGGTCATTGTCCGCCAACCGCTCCATCGCGCCGGTGATGGCGCGCAGCGGGGAGGTGATCCCGCGGCCGAGGATCACCGCCAGCACCACCGCCAGCAACGCGGCGGCGGCGGTACCCGCCAGGATCAGCAGAGTGGACAGGGTTTTGTCTTCGGTGCGGGTCACGATCGAGGCGGCGACGCTGGCCTCCACCTGCTCGGCCACGGCGGCGGCCGCGGCGGTCATCTCCTCGGCGGCGGAGACCCGGGTCTGCAGCGCCTTGACCAGGGCGTCGAACTTCCTCTTCCCGTCCTCCACCATGTCGCTGATCTGGCCGAGGGACGATCCCTCGGGAAGATTGTCGGCCAGCTTGCGGATGTTGCTCTCCA
The DNA here is from genome assembly GCF_965223715.1 of Thalassobaculum sp. Classification (GTDB taxonomy): domain Bacteria; phylum Pseudomonadota; class Alphaproteobacteria; order Thalassobaculales; family Thalassobaculaceae; genus Thalassobaculum. The sequence continues at coordinate 97,699 of NZ_OZ245012.1, forward strand.
CGGCGCCGAAGGCGAAGACCTGGGCCATCACCCCGCCGCCCTGTCCGTTGGCGGCGACCACCTCGCGGGTATTGGCGTCGATTTTCTTGACGGCGGTCACCAGGTCGGCGGCGAGGGTGGCGATGTCGGAGGCGCGTTCCGCCTCCGCCGCGGCGGTGCTCGCGGCCTCACGGGCTGCGAGATACTCGCCGGTTTCCTTGCGCGCGAGGGCGGAGGCGAAGGCGTTGATCTTCTTCGACACGCTCTCCAGTTCGGCGACGGCCTGGGTCTCGTCCTGGCCGGCCTCGATTGCCGCGAACATGTCCTCAAGAGCCTTGCGGTAGCCGCCGACAGCGGCCGCCAGCAGGGTCACGGGCTTCTCGGCGCTGGTCCCGGCGGTGAGCTTCTTCAGCTTGATCGCCGTCAGGAACATTTCCTTGGTGGCTTCCCGGGCGGATGCTGCATCCTCGGGGTTCCTGGTGCGCAGAAACACCGCCTCGTCGCGGCGGGCGCTCAGGGTCGCCATGATCAGGGTCCGGGTCAGCTCCTCGATCTCGAGCTTCTGGTTCTGCTCGGCCAGGGCGGCGTCGCGCTCCCGGTTCAGCGCGGCCCGGCGGTCGTCCTGGGTCTTGCGGATGCTGGTGGCGACCCGCTCGAACTCGACGATGCTGGACTGGATCTCGGCGATGAGCTGGTCTGCATTGGCGCGGGCGGCGACCAGGGTGTCGAACTGGCGGCGGTATTCCAGGATGGTCGCCGCGGTGTCCTGCTCGCCGACGGCTTCGGCCCGGGCGGCGGCGTCTTCCAGATGGGCGAGGGTGGCGTCGCGGGCGGCCGGATCCCCGGAAAGGCGATAGGCACTGGCAGAAATCTGCGCGCTGCGGATCTGCCGCTGGATCTCGGCCACCCGGTCGGCCTGATTGACCTGCTCGGAATACCGTTCCAGGGCGAGCCAGCCCGTTGCCCCGAGAACCAGGGTCAAGGCGACGACCCCGGCGAAGCCTGCTCCTATCCGAAATCCAATGCGCATGTGATGCCCCTTCACGCTGTGCGAATGAACACGGTATTCGCGCAATCTTAAGAAGACGTTTATTAAATTATGCAGCGCTTCTGTCTCACTCTTCTGGTGCTTTTATTTTTTATTAAGGTTTTTCGGTACAATTCGAGCTGTCAGGCCCGGCGTCCGCGGAACCCGGTGATCCGCTCTCCGCACTGATCGACGCCCGCCGACACGCCGCCCGAACACTGCGGCCGGCCAAGCAAAGAGATAGGGAGAAGCCTCGATGACCTTGGGTCGATATCTGAAAACGCTGGGTGCGGTGGCCACGGTCGTGGTCTTCAGCGCCGGTGCGGCGTCCGCCAACGATTTCGCGTCGCAGATCACGGATGTGCTGAACAACCAGATCCGCCCGTGGCTGAGCGATCCCGCCATCGTCGAGGCGGTGAAGGCGCAGAACGCCGAGACCGGCGGCCTGTCTGAGGGTGATATCGACGCCCTGGACAAGCAGTGGCGCGCCGAGGCGGAAGGCGGCAGCGGCCCGCTGATCGACAAGGTCCTGGCCGACAAGCTTTCGGCCTTCCTGAAGGAAAAGAAGGCAGCCTCCGACGGCCTGTATTCCGAGATCTTCGTCATGGACGCCAAAGGCCTGAACGTCGGCCAGAGCGACGTGACCTCCGACTACATGCAGGGCGACGAGGACAAGTGGCAGAAGACCTATCCGGTGGGCCCCGACGCGGTCTTCATCGACGAGGTCGAGTTCGACGATTCAAGCGGTCAGTTCCAGAGCCAGCTCAACGCCTCCATCGCCGATCCGGCGACCGGCCAGGCGATCGGCGCCATCACCATCGGCATCAACGTCGAGAAGCTGGACTGAGCGCAGTGACGCATGCCCGACGGGGAGAGGCGTCTCCCCGAACCCTCCCGGGTGCTCCCTAGGGCCGGTTTCCCCAACCGGCCCGTTTTTTTGCCCGGTTTTCGGCCGGCGCTGCGAGACGGCGGCAGGCCGCGATTTTTTTGTCTCCGAGACGCCGGGCTGCCTTGCTTTGCGACAGGGTCGGGCGTAGCGTGCCGCCATTCCGCGAACCGCGAATTCCTGGGAGTTTTCGAGAGATGGGCATCCTTGCCGAGCGGCTGAGCCGCGTGAAGCCGTCGCCGACGATCGCCGTCAGCACCAAGGCCATGGAACTGAAAGCGGCGGGTCACGACGTGATCGGCCTGGGCGCCGGCGAGCCCGACTTCGATACCCCCCAGCATATCCGCGACGCGGCCAAGGCGGCGATCGACAAGGGCCTCACCCGCTACACCGCCGTTGGCGGCACGCCGGAGCTGAAGGACGCCATTGCGCTCAAGTTCAAGCGCGACAACGGCCTGGAATACGCCCGCAATCAGATCGTCGTCGGCACCGGCGGCAAGCAGGTCCTGTACAACGCCTTCATGGCGACCCTGGATCCGGGCGACGAGGTGATCATCCCGGCGCCGTACTGGGTCAGCTACCCGGACATGGCGATCCTGGCCGAGGGCAAGCCGGTCTTCATCGACTGCCCGCAGGAGCAGGGCTTCAAGCTGCAGCCGGAAGACCTGGAAAAGGCGATCACGCCGAAGACCAAGTGGATCGTACTGAACTCCCCGTCGAACCCGACCGGTGCGGGCTATACCTGGGACGACATGAAGAAGATCACCGACGTGCTGATGAAGCATCCGCATGTCTGGGTGATGACCGACGACATGTACGAGCACCTGGTCTACGACGATTTCAAGTTCTGTACCCCGGCCCAGGTCGAGCCCGGCCTGTACGACCGCACCCTGACGGTCAACGGCGTGTCCAAGGCCTATTGCATGACCGGCTGGCGCATCGGCTTCGCCGGCGGCCCGGCACCGCTGATCAAGGCGATGACCGACATCCAGTCGCAGTCGACCTCCAACCCGTGCTCGGTCAGCCAGGCGGCGTCCGTGGTGGCCCTGACCGGTGACCACGGCTTCATCGCCGAGAACAACAAGGTCTTCAAGGAGCGCCGCGACCTGGTGGTCTCCATGCTGAACCAGGCCGCCGGCATCAACTGCCCGACGCCGGAAGGCGCGTTCTACGTCTACCCCTCGATCAAGGGCTGCATCGGCAAGAAGACGCCGGACGGCAAGGTGATCGAGAACGACAGCGATTTCGTGACCGCCCTGCTGGAGAGCGAGGGCGTGGCCGCCGTGCAGGGCGAGGCCTTCGGCCTGAGCCCGCATTTCCGGATCTCCTACGCGACCTCGACCAAGCTGCTGGAAGAGGCCTGCGAGCGGATCCAGCGGTTCTGCGGCTCGCTGAGCTGAGCCCTATCGCGAACGCATTCCTGACGCCGGCGCGGGTCTCCCGCGCCGGCGTTTGCCTGCCTTGACCCGGGCGCCCGACACAGCGCACCCTTCGCGTCGCCGCCCCGCCGAACAATTCCATCAATAAGGGCCGGCGCTATCGCTCGACCGGAGGAAATGCGCGATGATCGACCGTCCCGATTCCATGAAGGGCAAACGCCGCTCGTCCCAGTGGTACGGCAAGATCGACAAGGACGGGTACGCCCACCGGTCCTGGATGAAGAACCAGGGCTTTCCGGCGGAGGTCTTCGACGGGCGGCCGATCATCGGCATCGCCAATACCTTCAGCGAGTTCAATCCCTGCCACGCCCACTTCCGCAAGATCTGCGAGCATGTGAAGCGCGGCGTGTGGGAGGCCGGCGGCTTCCCGCTTGAGTTCCCGGTCTTCTCCAATTCCGAGAGCCAGCTCCGGCCGACCTCCATGCTGTACCGCAACCTCGCGTCCATGGACGTTGAGGAGGCGATCCGCGGCCTGCCGATGGACGGCGTCGTGCTGCTGGTCGGCTGCGACAAGACCACGCCCGCCCTGCTGATGGGCGCGTCGAGTTGCAACCTGCCGACCATCTGCGTGTCCGGCGGCCCGATGCTGAACGGCTACTACAAGGGCGAGAAGATCGGCTCCGGCACCCATGTCTGGAAGTTCTCCGAGGCCGTGCGCGCCGGCGAGATGTCGATCGAGGCCTTCATGAGCGCCGAGCAGGACAACCACCGCTCCGCCGGCCACTGCATGACCATGGGCACCGCGTCGACGATGGCCTCGATGGTGGAGAGCCTCGGCGTGTCCCTGCCGGCCAATGCCGCGATCCCGGCGGTCGACAGCCGCCGCTACGTGCTGGCGCATATGTCCGGCAAGCGGATCGTCGACATGGTGATCGAGGACCTGCGCCTGTCGAAGATCCTGACCAAGGACGCCTTCGAGAACGCCATGGTGACCAACGGCGCCATCGGCGGGTCGACCAACGCGGTCATCCATCTGCAGGCCATCGCCGGCCGTCTCGGCGTCGATATCGGCCTCGACGACTGGGACCGGCTCGGCAAGGACATGCCCTGCCTGGTCAACCTGATGCCGTCGGGCGAGCACCTGATGGAGGACTTCTACTACGCGGGCGGCCTGCCGGCCGTGCTGCGCGAGATCGGCGACTTCCTGCACAAGGACGCGGTCACCGCCAACGGCAAGACCATCTGGGAGAACGTGAAGGACGCGGAGTGCTACAACCGCGACGTCATCTTCCCGCTGAAGCAGCCGTTCAAGCCGAATGGCGGCATCGCCGTCCTGCGCGGCAACATCACCCCGGACGGCGCCATCCTGAAGCCGTCGGCGGCGACACCGGAGCTGATGGTGCATACCGGGCGGGCCGTGGTGTTCGAGGATATCGACGACTACAAGGCGCGGATCGACGACGAGGCGCTCGACATCGACGAGACCTGCATCATGGTGCTGAAGAACTGCGGTCCGATCGGTTATCCGGGCATGGCGGAGGTCGGCAACATGGGCCTGCCGCCGAAGGTGCTGCGCAAGGGCATCACCGACATGATCCGGATCTCCGACGCCCGCATGTCCGGCACCGCCTATGGCACGGTGATCCTGCACGGCGCGCCCGAGGCGGCGGCCGGCGGCCCGCTGTCGCTGGTGGAGAGCGGCGATATGATCGAGGTCGACGTGCCGAACCGGCGCCTTCACCTGGACGTCTCGGACGCCGAACTGGAGAAGCGCCGCGCGGCCCGCAAGCCGTTCGTGCCGCCCTATGACCGGGGGTACTCCAAGCTATACGTCGAGACCGTCAACCAGGCGGACAAGGGCGCGGACCTGGATTTCCTCGTCGGCAATTCCGGCACCCCGGAGATGCGCGAGAGCCATTGAGGCAGGGGGGCCGTTCCTCCCATCCGTCGTCCTGATGCAAATCAGGACCAACGTACGGACGGCCGGGTTGGCGCCATCAAGGGGTGGTCGGCAAGGGTTGGCGGCTTGATCCTGACGTGCGTCAGGATGACGGGAGGGGGCGGATCGGGCGCGCTACGCCCGCTTCCCGCCCACGGTCCCGACCAACCCCATCCGTCGTCCTGATGCAAATCAGGACCAACGCGCGGACGGCGGGGCTGGCGCCATCTGCGGACGGTCGGCATGGGTTGGCGGCTTGATCCTGACGTGCGTCAGGATGACGGGAGGGGGCGGAGGGGTCGCGCACCGCCCGCTTCGCGCCCACGACCCCGGGCCAACCCCATCCGTCGTCCTGAGGCAAATCAGGACCAATGCGCGGACGTCGGGGCTGGCGCCATCAGCGGACGGTCGGCCTGGGGTGGCGGCTTGATCCTGACGTGCGTCAGGATGACGGGAGGGGGCGGAGTGGGCGCGCTCCGCCCGCTTCCCGCCCCACGGCCAGGCCAACCCCATCCGTCGTCCTGATGCAAATCAGGACCAACGCGCGGACGGCCCGGCCGCGGCGTAGGCCGATGTTCGGCATGAGATGGAGGCCTGATCCCAGCCCTCGTCGGGGTGACGGACCTGATCCTGACTTTCGTCGGGATGACGGATAGGATTGCTCGTCTTGTTTCCCCATTTTCCTGACGCCCGTCAGGAGATCCCGCACGAATTGATCACCCCACGGATCCGATGACCCCCGCCCAGCATGCCGCGCCGTCGTCTGCCATGCCCACCCGAACCCTGCTCGGGATCGGCTGGTTCCTGTGTGCGATGTTCTTCTTCTACGCCTTCGTCCAGCGGGTCGCACCCTCGGTCATGGTCGACGAGTTGATGCGCGATTTCGCCGTCGGCGGCGCGCTCGTGGGGAACCTGTCGGCCTTCTACTACTACGCCTATGCCGGCTCGCAGATCCCGGTCGGGGTGATGCTCGACCGGTTCGGCCCGTGGCGTCTGATCACCGTCGCCGTCGGCCTGGTTGCCGTCGGCAGCTTCGTCTTCGCCGGGGCCGAGACCCTGTGGATGGCCTATCTCGGCCGCATGCTGATCGGCTTCGGCTGCGCCTTCAGCTTCGCCGGCGCGCTGAACTACGCGGCGATCTGGATGCCGGCCCACCGCTTCGCCACGTTGAGCGGCGGCGCGCAGATGCTCGGCGTGCTCGGCGGCATCACCGGCCAGGCCCCCTTGGGTGCCGCCGTGGAGGCCTTCGGCTGGCGGCCGATGATGCTGGTGATCGCGGTGTTCGGTGCGGCGCTCGCGATCGCCTGCGGCTTCATCCTGCGCGACCGGCCGCGCCCCGACGGCTCCACCCCGCGCCCGCGCCTGCTGGCCGGGCTGAAACGGGCAGCGGGCAGCGGCCAGGTCTGGCTGGCGGCCATGTTCGGGCTGGCGATGACCAGCGCCATGCTGGCCTTCGGGGGGCTCTGGGGCGTGCCCTATGTGATGCAGGCCTACGATCACCACAAGGCGGAGGCCGCCCTGCTGGTGAGCTGCCTGTTCGTCGGCTGGGGGGTGGGCGCGCCGCTGTTCGGCTGGCTCGCCGACCGCTACCGGCGGCGCAAGCCCTTCATGATCCTGGGCGCGATCCTCTCGACCGCCGGCATCTCGGCGGCCGTCTACCTGCCCCATGTCAGCGACGTCACGCTCGCCGCCGCGCTGATCGTGCAGGGCTTGGGGGCTTCCTCCATGGTGCTGTCCTTCTCGGTCGGCCGCGAGAACACGCCGCTCTGGGCCGCGGGTGCGACGGTCGGCATCATCAACGGCTGCGTGGTCGGCTCCGGGGCCGTGCTGCAGCCGTTGCTCGGCTGGGTGCTCGACCTCGCCTGGGACGGAACGATGCTGGAGGGTGCCCGGGTCTACACGGCGGCCGCCTATGAGCGAGCCTTCCTGGTCCTTCCGGTAATCGGCGTGTTCGGGCTGTTGATCGCGCTGGTGGTTCGCGAGACCCATGGTGAGTCCGTTGAAGTCTGAGTTGATTTTTGGTGCAGAAACAGGTGAATATTCATTTCATAATTGATGGGCGGCAGATGCTATGAGGAGCTTTGAAAAAAATATTTGCTGCACGGGATTTTTTATTTTTGTCCTTTTCCTCGCGCCTCTTGCTCGTGCAAGCGATGTGTGTGATGCGCTTCACGGAGCAAAAATTATTGCTGACGACGGTAAGTATTTGGGAACTGTAGACGGACCATATGGTGGAGATTCTATTTTTAATGAATATAGCGCATATGGGAGTTCATATAGCGGCGATAGCATCTGGAATGAGTACGGATCATACGGCGGTGAATATAGCTCGAGCTCTCCTTTCAATAAGTATAGTTCCAATCCTCCGATGATAATAAAAAATAGAAAAATTATAGCTTTTTTGACAGTGAATGATTCAATTGATGGGGCGGTTAATCCGATTAAGTTGGGAGTTGTTTGTTATGATGTCGTGATGCGGCGTTAGTTTTATAGAGGATTTCAAAGCAGCCCCTTCGAGCGGAAGCTGACATGGCCGTGCCGGGCGACGATGAGATGGTCGTGCAGCACGATGCCCAGGGTCGCCGCCGCCTCCTTGAGCTGGGCGGTGGTCGAGATGTCGGCCTGGGACGGGGTCGGGTCGCCGGTGGGGTGGTTGTGCACCACGATCAGCGCCGAGGCGCCCAGGTCCAGCGCCCGCTTCACCACCTCGCGCGGATAGAGCGGGGTGTGGTCGATGGTGCCGCGGCCCTGCAGCTCGTCCTGGATCAGGCGGTTGCGCTTGTCGAGATAGAGCACCCGCACGACTTCCACCGGCTCATGGGCCATGGCGGCGTGGCAGTAGTCGAGGAGCTGTTTCCAGCCCGACAGCACCGGCCGCTTCAGCAGCGGTTCGCCCAGCAGCCGGTCTGCCGCCGCCTTGGCGGTCTTCAGCGCGGCGACCGAGGCCTCGCCCATGCCGTCGATCTTGGCCAACTCGGCCGGCTCGGCGCTGATGGTCTCGGCGAAGGAACCGAACCGGGCGATCAGCCGCTTGGCCAGGGGCTTCACGTCGCCGCGCGGCTTGGCCAGGAACAGCAGCAGTTCGATCAGCTCGTAATCTGCCAGCGCGTCCGCACCGGCGGCCAGGAACCGCCGGCGCAGCCGCTGGCGATGGCCCTCCGGCCCGGGATCCTGCACCTCGCCCAACCCGTCATACACGCCGCCCCTCCCTGATCGGTGGTCACGGAGCGGCTATGGAAGGGGCGGGGACGGAACGCGGCAGGAGGGATGGGGCGTGGGGCTGGGTCCCTGCCTCGCCCCGGGTCACGCCCGGGGACGAGCCGGGATGACGGGGGAGAAAGACATAGGGCGAGCGGGTGAAGAGGCTGGTTCCTCTCTTCACCAACCGCGTCATCCCGGGAGCGCCCGTCCCGGATTTAATCCGGGATTGATCCGGGGGCTGCCCGGGACCCAGTGGCGCGACACCGGCGCGACGGGTCTGCGAGCTGAGCCCTCAGATATACGGCGGCTTCGTGTAGCCCTTGGGCGACAGGGTGAAGATCTCGAACCCGGTCTCGGTCACGCCGATGGAATGCTCGAACTGGGCCGAGAGCGAGCGGTCGCGGGTGACCGCGGTCCAGCCGTCCTCCAGGATCTTCACCGCGAACTTGCCGGCATTGATCATCGGCTCGACGGTGAAGAACATGCCCGGTTCCAGCATCGGGCCGTCTTCGGGATGGCCGTAATGCAGCACGCTCGGTGGCGCGTGGAAGGTGCGGCCCAGGCCGTGGCCGCAGAAGTCGCGCACCACCGAGAAGCGCTGGGCTTCGGCGAAGGTCTGGATGCGGTGGCCGATGGCGCCCAGATGCACGCCCGGCCGGATCACCTCGATGCCGAGCATCATGGCGTCGTAGGTGACCTCCACCAGCCGCTTGGCCTTCACCGAGATCTTGTCGCCGACCAGGTACATGCGGCTGCTGTCGCCGTGCCAGCCGTCGAGGATGACGGTCACGTCGATATTGACGATCTCGCCTTCCTCCAGCTTCCGGTCGCCCGGAATGCCGTGGCAGACCACGTGGTTGATGGAAGTGCAGATCGACTTGGGAAACCCCTTGTAGCCGAGCGGCGCCGGGGTGGCGCCGTTGGCCAGCGTCATCTCGTGGCAGAGCCGGTCCAGCTCGTCGGTGGTCACGCCGGGGGCGACATGGTCGGTGATCATGTCGAGGATCTCGGCCGCGAGGCGCCCGGCCTTGCGCATGCCCTCGAAATCCTCCGGCCCGTGGCGCACGATCTGGCGCGCTTCGGCGAGCTGCTGCATCGCGATCTTCCTTTTCCGTAACGTGGCTGCAATCTGCTGCCGCGGGCCGGGAAGGTCAAGGTTCGGGGGCTATCCCACCACAGGCACCGGCCGGTTCAGCACCACCCGGTCCAGCGTCACTGCGCATTCCCAGGCCAGCGCCTCCACCCCGGCCGCGCGTGCCAGGTCGAAGGCGATCCCGTATTTCGGGTCGATGTCGCGGGCCAGCGCCAGGCGGTCGCCGTCCATCCGCTGGATGCAGAACAGCATCACCGCCCGGTTCCCGGCCGCGACCATGGCGGCCAGTTCGGCCAGATGCTTCGCCCCCCGGGCGGTGACGCTGTCGGGGAACTCGTGGGCGCCGGGGTTGGGGCCGTCGGGGCGGACCAGGTGGACGTTCTTCACCTCCACGTAGCAGGGCGGACGTCCGGGTCCCTCCAGCAGCATGTCGATGCGGCTGTTCACCCCGTATTTCACCTCGCGCCGCAGGGCCTCGTAGCCCACGAGCTCCGGGATCAGGCCGGCGGCGATCGCCTCGGCGACGATGGCGTTCGGCCGGCCGGTATGGATGCCGACCAGCCCGCCCGCCGTCTCCACCAGCTCCAGGGTGTAGGGCAGCTTGCGCTTTGGGTCGGGAGAGCGCGACAGCCAGACCCGCAGGCCGGGATCTTTGAGGCCGGTCATCGCCCCCGGGTTCGGGCAATGGGCGGTCACCACCTCGCCGCCGAGATCGACATCGGCGAGGAAGCGCTTGTACCGCCTGAGCAGGCGGCCTTCGTGCAGGGGGGTGGGCAGATCCATCGACGGACGCTAGCCGGGGCCGGACGCGATGTCATCCCTTCCGCCCCGCCCCGGTTCGTGGTTAGACGGAGCCATGACCGACCGTGCCGTGATCCTCCAGAAGTCCGTCGAGCTCCGCGACCCGCACGACTGCACCGACAGCGGCGACGCCCTGGCGCTGCTGGAGGCCGTGTTCGACGCCCCGGTCCGCCGCCGCGCCGATGGCGGCTTCGCGCCGGCCCTGGCGGAGCGTTGGGATGTCTCCCCCGATGCCCGGACCTGGACTTTGACCCTGCGGGCCGGGCTTAGGTTCCATGACGGTCGCCCGCTGGACGCGGCGGCAATGGCGGCGTCCATCGCGCGGATGAAGCGGCCGGATGTGGGCGCCACCCTCGGCGCGCCGGCGGTCTGGGGCCAGTATCTCGCCGGTGCCGAGATCCGTGCCGTCGATCCACGCACGGTGGCAATCACGACCGTCGAGCCGCTGGCCGACCTGCTGGACATTCTGGCGTCCGCCTATGCCGTCCCGCCAGAGGTGGATGAGCCCGGCTTCCGGAACAGCCCGATCGGCAGCGGCGCCTATCGGGTCGTCTCGGTCGATCCGGGGGTTGAGGTCCGGCTTGAGGCCAATCCCGACTGGTGGGCCGGACCGGTCGGGAACCACGGACTGATCTTCCGCTGCGAGCCGGACGCGGACCGCCGGGCCGCCGCCGTCGCCGAGGGTCGGGCGGCGCTGGCGAGCCGGCTGACCGCGGCGCAGCAGAGGGCGGGGGTCGAGCGGGCCGGCCGCTTCTGGTCGGACTACACCGACCCGACCGCGATCATCTTCCTGCTCAACGCCACAACCGGCCCCTGCGCCGATGCGCGGGTCCGTCGCGCCCTGACCCTGGCGGTCGACCGCACCCGGCTGATCGAGACCGTGCTGGCCGGCGATGGCGCCGTGCTGGAGGGATTCGTCAGCGCCGTGCATTTCGGCGCACCGCCCGCATCCGGTGCCGCATCGTTCGATCGGGAGGTGGCCAGAGCGCTGCTTGCCGAGGCCGGATACGGCGACGGCCTGGACCTGGTGGTGGACACGCCGACCCGGCTGCCGGACGAGGCGCAGGCGCTGACCGCCGCCCTGGGCGCGCAGCTCGCCGCGATCGGCGTCACTCTGCACCCCCGGGTGACCGAGGACCGGGTCGCCTATGCCGAGCGGGTCCGCGACAAGCGCATCGGCGATCTCTGCGTCTTCGACTCGAGCCCCATGAGCACGTTTCGGGTCCTCTACGAGAAGATCGACAGCCGCATCGCCGGCTCCTGGTGGCAGGGCTATGCGAACCCTGCGGTGGAACGGCTGCTGGACGACGCCCGGCGCACGGTCGACGACGCGGCGCGGGCGGGACTCTATGGCGAGGCGTATCGCGCCCTGCAGGCCGACCCGGCCTGGATCCCGCTTTACCATCACCGCCTCGGGGTGGCGTGCGCGGTGGCGCTGGAGCGACCGGCGGTTCGGGGCGACGGCGTTCTCGACGTAACATTGCTGCCGGCTCTGCCGGCCGGAGAGGGGAAACGGACATGACGCAGAAGGTGGCGATCGTCACGGGCGCGGCGCGGGGAATCGGACTGGCGGTAACGAAGCGGTTCCTGGCCGAGGGCTGGCGGGTGGTGATGGTCGATATCGAGGCCGAGGCGCTGTTCGCCGCCCAGGCCGCGCTGGACAGCGAGGATGCCACAGCCCAGGCCTGCGACGTCTCCGACCCGGTGCAGGTCCGGCGGGTCGCCGCCGTCGCCATCGAGCGGTTCGGCCGGATCGACGCGGTGGTCAACAATGCCGGCATCGCCGTCTTCAAGCCGCTGCTGGACACGACCTATGACGAGTGGTCCCGGGTCATTGCGGTGAACCTGAACGGCCCGTTCCTGATGGTGCAGGAAACAGCCCGGCTGATGGCCGAGACCGGCGGCGGCGCGGTCGTCAATATCGGCTCGATCTCCGGCCTGCGGGCCAGCACCCTGCGGGTCGCCTACGGCACCTCGAAGGCGGCCTTGATCCACCTGACCAAGCAGCAGGCGACCGAACTCGGCGAGATCGGCGTGCGGGTCAACCTGATCGCCCCCGGCCCCGTCGACACCGCCATGGCCAAGGAGGTCCACACCCCCGCGATCCGGGCCGACTACCACGACGCGATCCCGCTGAACCGCTATGGGCTGGAGGAGGAGATCGCCAACGGCGTGTTCTTCCTGTGCAGCGACCAGGCGAGCTACATCACCGGCCAGACCCTGGCGGTCGATGGTGGCTTCGACGCCGCCGGGATCGGCCTGCCCACCCTGCGCAAGGATGGCTGAGCGGATCGGGGGGCGCGCGCTGGTCCCTTGCTGTCGGCGGGTGGCTGCACCATCCTCTGTCGCCCGATCGATCGCCTGGAGCCCGCAATGACCGATACACCGCCGTCCACAGTCACCGCCGCCATGCTGATCATCGGCAACGAGATCCTGTCCGGGCGCACCAAGGACAAGAATGTCGGCTACATCGCCGAGGAACTGACGGCGATCGGCATCCGGCTGTCCGAGGTCCGGGTGGTGCGCGACGACGAGGCGGCGATCATCGAGGCGGTGACCGTCCTGTCCGAGCGCTACACCTATGTCTTCACCTCCGGCGGCATCGGCCCGACCCATGACGACATCACCACCGCCTGCATCGCCAAGGCGTTCGGCGCCGCGGTGGAACGCAATCCCGAGGCGATGCGGCGGCTGACCGCCCACTACGCCAACAGCGGCGTGGAGTTCAACGCCGCCCGGCAGAAGATGGCCGAGATTCCGGTCGGCGCCGACCTGATCGACAACCCGGTCTCCGCCGCCCCCGGCTTCATCCTGAAGAACGTGCATGTGATGGCCGGCGTACCGCGTATCCTGCAGGCGATGTTCGAGGGCCTGAAGCCGACCCTGACCGGCGGCGCCCAGATGCTGTCGCGGACCGTGGCCTGCACGGTCGGCGAGGGCACCGTGGCCGGCGGATTGGGGGCCATTCAGACGACATATCCGGATATCGAGATCGGCTCTTATCCGTATTTCCGGGCCGGCGCCTTCGGCACCAGCCTGGTCCTGCGCGGCACCGACGAGGCCATGCTGGAGGCGGCGACCGAGGAGGTGCGCAAGCTGGTCCGCTCGCTGGGAGGCGAGCCGATCGATATCGATGACGGCGTCGAGGCCGGGCCCGCGGAGGCCGCGTCGTGAGCCACGTCCGCGTCGAACGCTACGACCATGTCGCCCGGGTCACCCTGGACCGGGCCGCCAAGCGCAATGCCATGAGCAGCGAGGTCGCCGCCGAGCTGGCGGCCGCCTTCCTCTCCCTGGCCGACGCGGACGACCTGCGGGTGGTGGTGCTGTCGGGCGAGGGGCCGAGCTTCTGCGCCGGCGCCGACGTGAAGGAGCTCGCCTCGCTGACGCCGGAGACGGCCGACAGCTTCATCCGAGGGCTGCATGCCGCCATCGCCGCCGCCATGCTCTGTCCGGTGCCGGTGATCGCTGCCATCCGCGGTGCCTGCGTCGGCGCGGGGCTGGAGCTGGTGGCTGGCTGCGACATGCGCATCGCCACCCGGGATGCCCATTTCTCCATGCCCGAGGTGAAGATCGGCGTCCCGTCGGTGATCGAGGCCGCCCTGTTGCCGCGCCTGATGGGGCGGGGCAAGGCGGCGCGTTTCGTGCTGACCGGCGAGACCATCGACGCGGACACGGCGTTCAAATGGGGGCTGCTGGAGGAGCTGGTTTCCCCCGACGAGCTGATGTTCCGGGCCGGCGCGCTGGCGGCCGAGATCGCCGAGGCCGATCCGCTGGCCGTGCGGGCCCAGAAGCGTCTGATCCGGGCCTGGGACGACATGAGCATCGCCGACGCGGTGGAGGCCAGCGTCCGCGAGTTCGCCGACAGCTATCGCACCGACGCGCCGTCGAAGCGCATCGATGCGATCCTGGCCCGCCGCAAATGATCCGGCCGGCCGCGATCCTGGCGCTCGCATTGGCGGCGACGCCGGTCGCGGCGGCCTCGCTCGACGGGATCTGGGGCGTGACCCGGGACAGGGCGGTGGACTGCACCCTTGTGATGGTGCTGCGCGATGGCGCCTATGCGAAGGCGCTACTGGATCTCGGCACCACCCAGGGCAAGCGGGACAGCGTCGCCGGCACCTCGACCTACACGGTGACGGGCGACCGGGTTGAGATCGCGCCCACCCTGTCCTTCGCCCGGCCGGAGCCGAGGCAGGTGTTCCACTGGGATGCGGTCGGCGACGTTCTCGTCCGCCTGGAGCCGGCACCCCGGCTCATCTACGGGCGCTGTCCCGACCGGCCGTTGAACCCGATGACCCGATAGAAGGGCAACCCAGGGCTACTTGCCCTCTTCCTTGCCTTCGAAGAACGGCTGCAGATAGGCCAGGATGTCCTGGGCCTCCTGGTCGTCCTTCAGGCCCGGGAACGTCATCTTCGTGCGCGCCTTGTCCTTGCCGATGACCGAGCCGATGTAGCCGTTCGGATCCACGATGTACTGCGTGAAGTGGTCGGCGTTCCACGGGTCGATCTTGGCACCGGCGGCGGTCATGTCGTCGGAGTGGTTGAAGCCCTCGAAATTGCCGGCCTTGCGGTTGAACAGGTTGTAGAGGGAGGGACCCACCTTTCGCTTGCCGTCGGCGAGCGAATGGCAGGCCTGGCATTTGACGAACAGCTTCTTGCCGGCTTCGGCATCGCCCGCGGCCTGGGCGGCGCCGGGCAGGGCGAGACTGATCAGGAGGGCGGCGGCAGTCGAGACACGAACCAGCACAATTTTACTCCCTTAAGTCGATTTATTGCGTCGACCTATCTGTTCCGTCGACTTGGACTGTCAACCCTACGCGACAGTTCTGGAGCCGGGCAAGCCCCGCCGTTTGTGCGAGTCTCTCATGTTTCCGCGGAGCAAAGCGCCCGTTTTCCGCGCTTGTGATCGATCGCGCGACACGACATCATGGCGCGTATGGCGGCTTTGTATCCCTTCAGTGCGATCGTCGGGCAGTCGGAAATGCTGCTTGGTTTGACAGTCGCATCTGTCGATCCGAGTGTCGGTGGCGTGCTGATCTTCGGCGAGCGCGGGACCGGGAAATCCACCGCGATCCGGGCATTGGCCCACCTCCTGCCGACCATGAAGGTGGTGGAGGGCTGTCGTTTCAACTGCGATCCGGCCCACCCGGCCGACCTCTGCGGCCATGCCTGCGGCAAGGCGGCGGGGCGGCGCAAGACGGGCGAGGTGCCGATCCCGGTGGTCGACCTGCCGCTGGGGGCCACCGAGGACCGGGTGGTCGGCGCACTGGACCTCGAAGTGGCGTTGAGCCGGGGCGAGAAGCGGTTCGAGCCGGGCCTGCTCGCCCGGGCCCATCGGGGCTTTCTCTACATCGACGAGGTCAACCTGCTGGAGGACCATCTGGTCGACCTGCTGCTCGACGTCGCCGCCTCGGGTGAAAACGTGGTGGAGCGCGAGGGATTGAGCGTGCGCCACCCCGCCCGCTTCGTCCTGGTCGGCAGCGGCAACCCCGAGGAGGGCGAGCTGCGCCCGCAACTCCTCGACCGGTTCGGCCTGTCGGTGGAGGTGACCACGCCGAAGGACCTGAAGGACCGGGTGGAGGTGATCCGCCGCCGCGACGCCTTCGAACGGGACAAGGACGGGTTCGTGGAGAGCTGGTCCGGCAAGGAGGCCGCGATCCGCCGCAAGATCGTCCGCGCCCGCCGCCTGCTCGGTGAGGTCCAGGTTCCGGATGCCGTGCTCGAACGGGCGGCCGAGATCTGTCTGGCGCTGGGCACAGACGGCCTGCGCGGCGAACTGATCCTGATCCGCGCCGCCCGGGCGCTGGCCGCGCTTGAGGGCAAGAAGACGGCCTCCGTCGACCATCTGCGGCGGGTGGCGCCGATGACCCTGCGCCATCGGCTGCGGCGCGATCCGCTCGACGATGTGGGCGCCACCGTCCGCGTCGAGCGGGTGCTCGACGACTGCTTCGCGGCGTGAGCGCGCCGGCGACACCGCCTCACAGCGATGCCGCTCTGGCGGCCGTGCTCCTGGCCATCGATCCGTTCGGATTGGGTGGCGTGTGGGTCCGTGCCCGGGTCGGACCGGCCCTGGACGGATGGACGGCATTCCTGCGGTCCTGCCTGTCGGCCGAGATGCCGGTGCGCCGGCTGCCGTCCCACGTGGCTGACGACCGGCTGATCGGTGGCATCGACCTCGCCGCCACCCTGCGCAGCGGGCGGACGGTCGTCGAGCGCGGCCTGCTGGCGCAGAGCGATGGCGGCGTGCTGGTCGTCCCCATGGCCGAGCGGATGAGCGGTGCCACCGCCTCCCGCCTTGCCGCGGCGCTGGACACGGGCACGGTGACCGCGGAGCGCGAGGGCATCAGCGCCGTCTGGCCGGCCCGCCTCGCCGTGGTGGCGATCGACGAGGGGCGGGACGATGACGACCCGGTGCCGGCGGCCCTGCTCGACCGGCTGGGGCTTGCCATTGATCTGGCGGCCGCTCCGGAACGATATCCCGACGATATGACTGGGGCGATCGAGCGGGCGCGGCACCGCCTGCCGGAGGTCCGGATCGCCGACCGGGAGCGGGAGGCGCTGTGCGCGGCCGGCCTGGCGCTGGGGGTCGACTCGCTGCGCATGGCCGTCTGCGCCCTGAAGATCGCCCGCTGCCATGCCGCCTGGAGCGGGCGCGGGACGGTCGACGGCGCCGATCTGGAAGCGGCCGTGCGGCTGGTCTATGCCCTGCGCGCGACCCAGCTTCCGGCGGGGCCGGAGGACGCGGCCGCCGAGGAACCTCCACCGCCGCCCAGCCCGCCGCAGGAGGGCGATCCGTCTTCCGAACAGGCCACGGCCGATGCCGCCGGTGACCGGCTGGTGGAGGTGGCCCGCGCCGTCCTGCCGCCGGATCTTTTGGCCCGTCTCGCCGCCGGACTTGCGCCGCGACGGCCGGGGAACTCCGCCGGGCGTCGGGGCGAGGGAGCGGCGTCGCGCCGACGCGGCCGGCCGCTGGGCAGCGTGCCGGGAGACCCGCGGCGCGGCGATCGGCTGAACCTGGCGGACACCCTGCGCGCGGCGGCTCCCTGGCAGCGGCTGCGCGGCCGGCAGGGGGCGTCCGTGATCGTCCGGCCGGAGGATTTCCGCGTCGTGCGCTACAAGCATCGGAGCGAGAGCGTGACCGTCTTCGTGGTCGACGCCTCCGGCTCCTCCGCCCTGCACCGCCTGGCCGAGGCCAAGGGCGCGGTCGAGCTGCTGCTGGCGGAATGCTACGTGCGCCGGGACCAGGTGGCGCTGCTGGCGTTTCGCGGGGCGGAGGCGGACCTGCTGCTGCCGCCGACCCGCTCGCTGGTCCGCGCCAAGCGGATGCTGGCGGGGCTGCCGGGCGGCGGGGGAACGCCCCTGGCTTCCGGCCTCGACATGGCCGCCGGTCTCGCCCGCGCGGTCCGGCGCGAGGGGCGCACACCCTCCCTGGTCGTCCTCACCGACGGGCGGGCCAATATCGGCCGTGACGGGGAGCCCGGGCGCGAGGCTGCCGGCCGCGACGCCACCGACGCCGCCCGCCGCATCGCCGGGGACAGCCTACCCGCCCTGGTGCTGGACACCAGCCCGCGGCCCCGGCCGGAAGCGGCAGAGCTGGCGGCGGCCATGGCCGGGCTCTACCTGCCGCTGCCCCAGGCGGATGCGGCGGCGGTGTCCCGCGCGGTGATCGCCGCGCGCGGGCGCTAGGCCGGTCCCTTGGCCTCCGCCCGCGATCTGGACTGGGACCGGGACGGACCGGCCTGGCCGAACGCGGTCCACAGCCGCTTCGTGCGGGCCGGGCGGCTGTGCTGGCATGTCCAGGTGGCGGGGGACGGGCCCGCCCTGCTGCTGCTCCACGGCACCGGGGCCTCCACCCATAGCTGGGCCGGCCTTGTGGCGGAGCTGGCGGGCGACTTCACGGTGGTCGCCCCCGACCTGCCGGGGCACGGCTTCACCGGGGTCGCGTCCCAGTACGGGCTCTCGCTGCCGGGCATGGCCCATGGGGTCGCCGAACTGCTGGACGCCCTGGAGATCGCGCCGGTGCTCGGCGTCGGCCATTCGGCGGGGGCGGCGATCCTGGCCCGCTGCGTGCTGGACCGCCGGCCGGCCCTGCGTGGCCTGGTCAGTCTGAACGGCGCGCTGCTGCCGTTCGGCGGCATGGCCGGGCGGCTGTTCTCGCCCCTGGCCAAGCTCATGGCGATCAACCCGATCACCCCCGCCTTCCTGTCCCGCCGGTTCTCACGCCCCGATATCTTCGATCGGCTGATCTCCGGCACCGGGTCCCGGGTCGATCCGGCCAGTGCAGCGATCTATCGGCGTCTGGCCTCAAGTCCACGGCACGTGGCCGGGACTCTGGGGATGATGGCGAACTGGGACCTGCGGCGCCTTGCCCGCGAACTGCCGGAGCTGCCGGCGGCCCTGGTGCTGGTCGCGGCGGCCGGCGACCGGATCGTGCCGCCGGAGCAGGCGGCCGAGTTGGCGGCGACGATCCCGACCGCGCGGCTGGAGACCCTGTCTTGGGGCGGCCATCTCGCCCATGAGGAGCGACCGGCGGAGATCGCCGATCTGATCCGCCGCTTCGCTCGCGAGATCGGCGTGCTTCCGGTACCGGCTTCAGGCTTGGAAAAAGAACTGGACACACGTACTGTAAATTAATGGATACACTCGACCTCCCGATGGGACGTGTTGCCGCGCAACGGCCCCCGGCCCAGGCGCCCGGCCGCCCGGACGATCCGAGGCCCCATGCGGTGGTGATCGGCGCCGGGTTTGGTGGGCTCGCCGCGGCGGTGCGGCTCGGCGCCCGCGGTTATCGGGTGACGGTTCTCGAAAAGCTCGATGCCCCCGGCGGCCGGGCTTCGGTGTTCCGGCAGGACGGCTTCACCTTCGATGCCGGGCCGACCATCATCACCGTGCCCCATGTCTTCGAGGAATTGTGGAGCCTCGCCGGGCGCCGGATGTCCGACGATATCGACCTGCGGGAACTCGACCCGTTCTACCGCATCGCCCTCGCCGACGGACGGTACATCGATGTCTGCCGCGACGAGGACCTGATGCGGCAACGGGTGGAGGCGCTGTTCCCCGGGGAGGGTGCGGGCTTCATCCGGTTCCAGGCGGAGTGCCGCCGGCTCTGCGATCTCGCCTTTCTCGGCCATGGCGACCAGCCGATGCACGACCCGCTCGGAATGGCGAAGCTGGCCCCGGACCTGCTGACCCATGGGGCGCTGCGTTCGGTACACGGGCTGGCGGCGAAGCATGTGCGCGATCCCGACCTGCGGGCCATCCTCAGCTTCCATCCGCTGCTAATCGGCGGCAATCCGTTCCGCACCACGGCGGTCTATGCCCTGATCCCGGAGCTGGAGCGGCGCTGGGGCGTGCATTTCGCCATGGGCGGCACCGGCGCCCTGGTGACTGGGCTGGCGGGGCTGATCGTGGGCCAGGGCGGGGCCCTGCGCTGCGGCGAGGAGATCGACGAGATCGTCACCAGCGGCCGCCGGGCGGTCGGGGTCCGGCTCGCCTCGGGCGAGACCGTCGCGGCCGATCTGGTCGTCTCCAACGCCGATCCCGGCTGGACCTACGGACATCTGCTGCGGCGCACCGCCCGTCGCCGGTGGAGCGACCGCCGCATCGGGCGGACGCGGTACTCCATGAGCCTGTTCGTCTGGTATTTCGGCACCGACCGGCGCTACGAGGACGTCCCCCATCACAGCATCCTGCTCGGCCCGCGCTACCGCGGCCTGCTGGACGACATCTTCCGGCGCCGGGTGCTGGCCGAGGATTTCAGCCTGTACCTGCACCGGCCGACGGCCACCGACCCCTCCCTGGCGCCGCCCGGGCACGACGCCTTCTATGTGCTGTCGCCGGTCCCGAACCTGAGGGCCGACATCGACTGGGAGGCGGCGGCCGAGCCCTATCGCCGGCGCATCGAGGCGCATCTGTCCGCCACCGTCCTCCCTGGTCTGGAGAAGGCGGTGGTGAGTTCGCGGATGGTCACGCCGTCCTATTTCCGCGACAGCCTGAACACGCCGCTGGGCGCCGGCTTCTCCCTGCAGCCGCTGCTGACCCAGAGCGCCTGGTTCCGCCCACACAACCGGTCGGAGGAGGTGGAGCGGCTGTATCTTGTCGGCGCGGGGACCCATCCCGGTGCCGGCGTGCCCGGCGTGCTGTGCTCGGCCAAGATCCTCGACGCGGTGGTGCCCCATGCCGACGCGCTCCGCTGACGCCGCGCGGGAGGCGGCCGACCGCCTGGCCTGCCGCGCGCTGATCGCCCAGGGATCGCGCAGTTTCCACGCCGCCTCGCGCCTGCTGCCGGGCTCGGTCGCCGAGCCGGCCCTGGCGCTCTATGCCTTCTGCCGTACCGCCGACGACGCGGTCGACGAGGCCGATCCGGGCCGGGTCGAGGCGGCGGTGGACTCGGTGCGCCGGCGGCTCGACGCCATCTATGCCGGGCGGCCGGCGGACAATCCCGTCGACCGTGCCTTTGCCCGGGTGGTCGCGCGCGTTGCCCTGCCGCGGGCCTTGCCAGACGCGCTGGTGGAGGGCTTCGCCTGGGACGCGCTCGGGCGCGACTACGAGACCATCGACGAGCTGCGGGCCTACGGCGCCCGGGTGGCGGGCAGCGTGGGTGCAATGATGACGTTGCTGATGGGCGCGCGGTCGGGCCCGGTGATCGCCCGCGCGGCCGATCTGGGGGTGGCGATGCAGCTCACCAACATCGCCCGTGACATCGGCGCCGACGCCCGGGCCGGCCGGCTCTATCTGCCCAAGCAGTGGATGCGCGAGGCCGGGATCGATCCCGAGGCTTGGCGGGCGGAGCCGCGCCACGACGAGGCGCTGGGCGAGGTGGTACGCCGGCTGCTGGCGGAGGCGGACCGGCTCTACAGCCGCTCCCATGCCGGGATCGGGCAGTTGCCGATCGGCTGCCGAACCGGGGTGCGGGCGGCCCATCTGCTCTATGCCGAGATCGGCCGGGAGGTGGCGCGGCGCGGCCATAACGGGGTGGACGGCCGAGCCGTGGTCGGCCGCCGCCGCAAGCTCTGGCTGCTGGCCGGCGCCCTGCTCTCCGGCCAGCGGATCATGCCCGGCCTGCGGGCCGAGCCGCTGGCCGAGACCCGGTTCCTGGTGGAGGCGGTGGAGACGAGCCCGGCCCCCCGTCCGCAGCCGGGAAGAACCTTCGGCGAGCGTGCGGTCTGGACGACCGACCTGGTCATGCGCCTGGAACGGGGGGATCGGCGCCCTAGATCAGTACCGGCGGGGGCACCGCTCGGTCAGGTCTGAGGGAGATACCGGTTGTTCGATCCTGCCCTGCTCGTCTTCATCGCCGCCTGCACGGCCGCGGCCCTCACGGGCGTCTTCTTCAAGCCGGGCCAGTGGTACGAGCAGCTTGCCAAGCCGCCGTGGCGTCCGCCGAACTGGCTGTTCGGCCCTGCCTGGACGGTGCTCTACGCGATGATCGCGGTCTCCGGCTGGCTGGTCTGGAAGGTTGGAACCTGGCCGGCCATGGCCCCGGCGATGGCGCTTTACGCCACTCAGCTTTTGCTGAATGCCGTCTGGACGCCGCTGTTCTTCGGCTTGCGGCGCCCGGATCTCGCCTTCTACGAGCTGCTGCTGCTGTGGCTGGCGATCCTGGCCACTATCGTCGCCTTCCTGCCGATCTCCGGGCTCGCGGCCGGACTGCTGGTGCCTTATCTGGCCTGGGTGAGTTTCGCCGGGGCGCTGAACCTCAGCATCGTGCGTCTGAACCCGGGCGAGGCGAGGGGGTAGGGCGATGTCCTCGGACATGCTGGCGCTGATCGAGCCACTCTTCATCGTCGTGGTCGCGTTCGGGATCGGCTTCTGGCAGCTCCGGGAGCTGAACCAGCTCAAGCGGGAGCGCGAGCGGCGCGAACGCGAGGCGGCGCGCGAGGACAAGACGGAGCCCTGCTGACCGTCAGGGCCGGCGCGAGGTCCAGCGCGGCATGCGGAACGGCAGCATCAGCTTGACGACCGGGTTTGCGAAGCGGTCCAGGTCCAGGCTCTCGTGGATCGCCACCGACACCTGTCCGCCCAGGCGCAGTTCCAGCATCTCGCGGGTGTAGAAGGGGCTGTCCTCCAGGACCCGGCGGATGGCGGCGCCGTTCGTGGTGTCCGCCCGGCTGTTCCGCCGCACGCCCCAGAACCCGTCGGGCAGGCAGATCTGCGGCGGCGGCACGATTTCCTCCACGCCGCCGCCGGCATCGAAACGCAGGGCCATGCGCAGGTCGCTGCCGTCCCGGCGCTGGGCGTCGTAGAGCACCACGGCGCTTCCGTCCTTGCGCAGCCGAGACCAGTCCCAGCGCCGAAACCCGTCCTCGAGCGGCTCGTCCCCCCGGTTCGCGTCCAGATAGGCGTGGCCCCGCCAGCGGGCCTGCGGTCGGTCGAGCTCCACGGAGATGCGGGCCAGCGGGGCGATCGGCTGCCAGACATGCCGGCCGGCCGGATCGAGCGGGAACGCGCGGCCGGGCAGTGCCTCGGGCGTCAGGGTGACGGTGCCGCGGATCGGGGTCATGTGCGGTGTGGCCCGCTCGTCTAGCTGGATGATCAGCTCGCTGCCCGACCAGTGCAGGGAGGAGCCGGCGAGGGAGAAGCGGTCCGCCGTGCGCGTGAGGTCGGCGCGACCGCGCTCGGTCATCGCCCAGCGGTCCGACTCGGCGCCGTACAGGGCGACGTTGACCGCGCAGTGGTTCTCCGGATCCCGACGGCCGGCCCAGGCGTAGTAGGGCGAGAACACGCTGCCGACGAAGGCGATGATGGTCAGTCCGCAGGTCCCGTCGTCGCTGATCGCATCGACATACCACCAGGCATAGCCACCCGGCGGGACCGGCTGCGCGAAGTCAGGTCCGCCAGGATCCGATCGGCCGCCTGCCGTCCCGACAGCGCCGCCATCGCGATCCCCGGTCCCGGATGCACGCTGCCCCCCGCCAGGTACAGGCCCGGCACGCGGGTCCGGGCGCCGTTCCTCTCGAACGCCGCCCGCCAGCCGTGGCCCGCCGGTCCGTAGATCGCGCCCCCCGTGCCGGGAAAGCGCCGGGCGAAATCGGCGGGCGTCGTCACGACCGTGCGTTCCGGCGTCGCGGCGAGTCTCAGGCCGCACCGCGCCAGCAGATCCATCGCGCTGTCCAGGCATCGCTCGGTCTCCTCATCCTGAAAGTCGTGGCTGTCGCCGGTGGCGGGGGCGTTGATGATGGCGAACAGCCGCTCGGGCCCGGCCGTGTGCGTTCCGTCGTCCGCATCGCGGTCCTGGGCGCAGACATAGACGGTCGGCTGGCGCGGCAGGCGGCGGCGGTCGAACAGGTCCTCGAACTCGCCGCGGTAATCCGGGCGGAAGAAGACGTTGTGTCGGGTCAGGGGGAAGCCGTCGGCCTCCGCGAGCATCGACAGGGTGAGAGCCGACAGGGAGCGCCGCTCGGGCGGCGTGGCCCGCGCGGCTCCCTTTGCCGAAGGACCGAGCAGCCCCCCGGCGAGCGCGCTGACATCGCCGCAGAACAGCACGGCGTCGGCCGCAAGGCTCTCGCCGTTGCCCAGCCGGACGCCCGAGGCGGTGCCGCCCTCGGCCAGGACCCGCTCCACCCCGGTCCCGAAGCGGAACTCGGCGCCCAGCGATCGCGCGACGGCGACGAGGGCTTCGGGCAGGCGGGCCATGCCGCCGTCGATCGTCCACACCCCGGACTGTTCCACATGGGCGATCAGCATGAGGGTGGCGGGCGCCTCGAAGGGGGAGGCGCCGCAATAGGTGGCGTAGCGGCCATAGAGCTGGCGCAGGCGCGGGTCGCCGAAGCGCTGGCTGAGCCCCTCCCACAGGGTGGCGAAGGGTTGGGCGGCGACGAGGTCGCGGGCACCCGTCACGCCCCCGGCCAGGCCGAGCCCGATCGGCGTGGGCCGTGGGCCGCGGATGAACGGCCCTTCCAGCGACCGGTAGACCCGGGCCGCGTGAGTGCAGAAGGCGCGGTACCGGTCGGCCTCCGCCTCACCGGCGAAATCGGCGATCGCGGCGGCGGACCTTTCGGGATCGGCGAACAGGTCCAGACGCTCGTCCCGGCTCCAGGCGTGGCGGGCCAGGATCTCGGCCGGACGCAGGGTGAGATGGGCGTCCAGCGCCACCCCCGCATCGTCGAACAGTTCTTCGAAGACCCAGCGCATGGTGACGACGGTCGGTCCGGAATCCACCGGCCGATCGTCCACGGGAACCGCCCGGATCTTGCCGCCCGGATGGTCGGCCGCCTCGACGACGGTGACGGCCAGGCCCCGGGCGGCCAGCAGGATGGCCGCGGACAGTCCGGCCATCCCCGCACCGATGACGATCACCCGGTCGCTGGCGGGGATCGGATCGGGGGACGTGCGCTTCCAGTCCGGGCGGATCATGGGATCGCAATCGTTCGTTGCCGGGAGATTCACTGTGTGTATAGAATATATAACAACAAAATATGTCCAATATAATTTACACATGAATACGCGAGGGAGGCGGAGATGGACATCAGGCTCAGGATTGAGCAGGCCCTCGAGGCGGCGGTGTCGGTGGGAGAAACCCAGGAGGCGCCTCCCGGATTGGCCGCGGCCATCCGCTATGCCGTGTTCCCGGCCGGTCACCGGATCCGTCCCCGCATCCTGCTCGGCGTCGCCGCGGCCTGCGGGGACGACGACCCGGGGGTGAGCGACGCGGCGGCGGCGGCGATCGAGCTGCTGCATTGCGCGTCCCTGGCCCATGACGACCTTCCGGCCTTCGACGGCGCGTCGACCCGGCGCGGCAAGCCGTCGCTGCACCGGGCCTATGGCGAGCCGCTGGCCGTGCTGACCGGGGACGCGCTGATCGTCATGGCCTTCGAGACATTGGCCCGGGAAGCCGCATCACGGCCCGAGCGACTCGCCCCGCTGGTCGCCGCCGTGGGGCGCGCCGTCGGCACGCCCGGCGGGATCTGCGCCGGCCAGGCCTGGGAGGGCGAGGCGAAGATCGACCTGACCGCCTATCAGCGGGCGAAGACCGGCGCACTGTTCGCCGGTGCCGCCGCCGCCGGAGCGATCGCCGCCGGCCGGCCGGGGGATCCCTGGATGGCCTTCGGCAATGGCTTGGGGCAGGCCTATCAGGTGGCGGACGACATCTGCGACCTGATCGCCGACCCAGAGGTGATCGGCAAGCCGGTCGGCCAGGACCAGGCCCATGCACGTCCCAATGCCGCCCGCGAACTCGGCCTCGACGGGGCGAAGAAGTGGCTGGGCGAACTGATGCGCCGGGCCATCGCGTCGATTCCCGACTGCCCGGGTCGCGACGGTCTGTGCGAGATGGTCATGGCCGAAGGCGGCAAGATCCTGCCCAAGGGCGCGGTCCGGCACGCCGCCTGACGGCGGCCGACCATGGCCGATCACCCCGCACCGGCGGTGCTCCCTGGGATGCGGTCCCTGTACGAGCGCTGGCAGGGGCTGCGGGTCCGGCTGATCGCCGATCCGCGCTTCCAGCGCTTCGCCAGCGGCTTCCCGCTCACCCGGTGGATCGCCCGGCGCAAGGGACGGGCGCTGTTCGATCTCTGCGCCGGCTTCGTCTACTCTCAGATCCTCGTCGCCTTTGTCCGGCTCCGCATCGCCGAGAGGATGGCGGGAAGACCGCGTACCGTCTCCGACCTTGCCGACAAGACCGGCCTCGCCCCCGACGCGGTGGAGCGGCTGCTACGGGCGTCCAGTGCCCTGGGCCTGACTCGGCGCTGCGGCGAGGGTGTCTACGGTCTTGCGGACCTGGGTGCCGCCCTGCTCGGCAATGCCGGCGTGGCGGAGATGATCGAGCATCACGCCGCCCTCTATGCCGACCTGGCGGATCCCGCCGCATTGCTGCGGGGCGGGGCGGGTGAGGCGGCGCTGGAGCGGTACTGGGGCTATGGCACCACGGAACAGGCGGCCGGGCTGAGCGGCGAGCGGGTCGGGGCCTATAGCGAGCTCATGGCCGCTTCGGTCCCGATGATCGCCGAGGACGTGCTGGACGCCTATCCGATGGGACGTCACCGGCGGCTGATGGATATCGGCGGCGGCAGCGGTCGGTTCCTGGCCGCCGCCCTGCACCGCACCCCCGCCCTAAGGGGTCTGGTGCTGGACCTGCCCGCCGTGGCGGAGCTGGCCCGCGACCGTTTCGCGACCGAGGGTCTTGCCGACCGGGCCGAGGCGCGGGGACTCGATTTCCACCGCGAAGCGTTGCCCGGCGGGGCGGACGTCGTCTCGCTGATCCGGGTCTGCTTCGATCATGACGACATGCGGGTTGCCCGGCTGCTCGAGCGTGCCCGCGCGGCCCTGGCCCCGGGCGGAAGGCTGTTGCTGGCCGAGGTGATGACCGATGCCGACCGACCC
Source organism: Thalassobaculum sp. (assembly GCF_965223715.1). Lineage (GTDB taxonomy): Bacteria > Pseudomonadota > Alphaproteobacteria > Thalassobaculales > Thalassobaculaceae > Thalassobaculum. The sequence goes on from NZ_OZ245012.1 coordinate 124,324, forward strand.
GAGCCGATCGGCGACGCCTATTTCGGATTCTACCTGATGGCCATGGGCCGCGGCCGCTGCCGCAGCGTGGAGACCCTGCGCGCCATGCTGGCCGCGGCCGGATTCCGCACGGTGCGGGAACTGCCGATGCGCCGCCCCATGCTGGCCCGTCTCCTGGTCGCCGACGTGTAAGGCTGATGGTTAAGAAAAGATGTCAAAAAGAATTGACACTCTAAAATGTAAATATAGACTGACAATTCAGATAGAGCGGATCAAACCCGCCGACCCGGAGGAAACCGTCTGATGCTCTCCGCCCACGCCATCGTCCTCGAACAGCCGGAACGCCTGTCGCTTCGCGCCATCGAGCTGACCCAGCCCGGTCCGGACGACGTCGTGGTCGATATTGAGTGGACGGGGGTCAGCACCGGCACAGAGCGCCTGCTGTATTCGGGTCAGATGCCGGTGTTTCCCGGGATGGGATATCCGCTGGTGCCAGGCTACGAGACGGTCGGCCGGATCGCCGGCGGCGCCCGGTCGGGCGAGCGGGTCTTCGTCCCGGGCGCCCAGTGTTTCGGTGAGATCCGCGGCCTGTTCGGCGGCTCCGCTTCCCGCCTGGTGGTTCCCTCGGCCCGTGCCGTCGCAATCGATGAACACCTGGGCGACCGCGGCGCGCTGATGGCGCTGGCCGCCACCGCCTACCATGCGATCGCCTCCGGCTCCGGGGCGCTGCCGCAACTGATCGTCGGGCATGGCGTCCTCGGGCGGCTGATCGCCCGGATCGCCACCGCCCTCGCCGCCGAGCGCGGCGCCGCCGCCCCGGTCGTCTGGGAAACCAACGCCGCACGGCGGGCCGGAGCGGAAGGCTACCAGGTCGTTCATCCCATGGACGACGACCGCCGCGACTACGCCGTGATCTGCGACGTCAGCGGCGACTCCGAGATCCTGGACACCGTCATCGCCTGTCTGGCCCCCGGGGGCGAGATCGTGCTGGCCGGTTTCTACAGCAAGCCCCTGGGCTTCGCCTTCCCGCCAGCCTTCATGCGCGAGGCGCGTATCCGCATTGCCGCCGAGTGGAAGCCGGCCGACCTCACGGCGGCCGCCGTGCTGATCGCCGACGGAAGGCTGTCCCTGGACGGCCTGATCACCCACCGGATGGAGGCGGGGCAGGCCGAAAGCGCCTACCGCACCGCCTTCGAGGATCCCGACTGCCTCAAGATGATCATGGATTGGAGAGCGTTCTCATGACGCCGACCCAGACAGCGCAGGCCACGCTCGCCGTTGACCCGGTCGCCACCGGCCCGGCTTCCGAGCAAGCCCCCGCCAAGAAGACCGAGGTCATCGCGATCTACGGCAAGGGCGGGATCGGCAAGAGCTTCACGCTCGCCAACCTGTCCTACATGATGGCCCAGCAGGGCAAGCGGGTGCTGCTGATCGGCTGCGACCCGAAGAGCGACACCACCTCTTTGCTGTTCGGCGGGCGGAGCTGCCCGACCATCATCGAGACCTCCTCCAAGAAGAAGGCCGCCGGCGAGAATGTCGAGATCGGCGACGTCTGCTTCGTGCGGGACGGCGTCTACGCCATGGAACTGGGCGGGCCCGAGGTCGGCCGCGGCTGCGGCGGGCGCGGCATCATCCACGGCTTCGAGCTGCTGGAGAAGCTGGGCTTCCACGACTGGGACTTCGACTACGTGCTGCTAGACTTCCTGGGCGACGTGGTCTGCGGCGGCTTCGGCCTGCCGATCGCCCGCGACATGTGCCAGAAGGTGATCGTGGTCGGCTCCAACGACCTACAGTCGCTCTACGTGGCGAACAACGTCTGCTCGGCGGTCGACTACTTCCGCAACCTCGGCGGCAATGTCGGCGTCGCCGGCCTGATGATCAACAAGGATGACGGCACCGGCGAGGCCCAGGCCTTCGCCAAGGCGGTCGGCATCCCGGTCCTGGCCGAGATCCCGGCCCATGAAGACATCCGCCGCAAGAGTGCCAATTACGAGATCATCGGTCGTCCCGGCACCGAATGGGCGTCCCTGTTCGAAGGCCTGGCCGAGCGTGCGGCGGAGGCACCGCCGGTGCGCCCGACCCCGCTCAGTCACGACGACCTGCTCGGCCTGTTCAAGGGCGAGGCGGTCGGCCGCGGCGTGACCCTCCAGCCGGCGACACTCGCCGACATGTGCGGGGCGACCTACGCTCCGAAGCCCTCCCTCGAAGTCGTCTACGAAGGCGTGTGAGGGCGTCATGCAGGATATCGGCCCAGATCCCCGGAAAGCCGCGGAACCGACCGCCGCCAAGAAGAAGGCGGAGAAGGCCCTACTCGGCTGTCATGCCGGACCCGGCGTGATGGAGGAGGCGGCCCGCTCGGCCGGCAAGAGCGAGACCCTCGACCAGCTTGCCGCCGACTATCCCAAGGGGCCGCACGACCAGCCGCAATCCATGTGCCCGGCCTTCGGCTCCCTGCGGGTCGGCCTGCGCATGCGCCGCACGGCGACGATCCTGTCGGGCTCGGCCTGTTGCGTGTACGGCCTGACCTTCACCTCGCATTTTTACGGGGCCCGTCGCACGGTCGGCTATGTGCCGTTCAACTCGGAGACCCTGGTCACCGGCCAGCTCTACGAGGATATCCGCGACGCCACCAAGGAGATGGCGGACCCGGAGAAGTACGACGCCGTGGTGGTCATCAACCTCTGTGTCCCCACCGCCTCCGGCGTGCCGCTCGATCGGCTGCCGCGCGAGATCAACGGCGTGCGGGTGATCGGCATCGACGTGCCGGGCTTCGGCGTGCCGACCCATGCGGAAGCCAAGGATGTGCTGGCCGGCGCCATGCTGCGCTACGCCAGGCTCGAGGCCGAGGCCGGGCCGGTGGCGCGCCCGCGCTCGCTGAAGGACGACCGCCCGACAGTCACGCTGATCGGCGAGCTGTTCCCGGCCGACCCGGTCGGCATCGGCGCCCTGCTCGATCCGATGGGCCTGTCGGTCGCCCCGCAGCTTCCCTCGCGCGAATGGCGCGACCTCTACGCCTGCCTGGACAGCCGTGTGGCGGCCGCCGTGCACCCGTTCTACACCGCCAGCGTGCGCGAGTTCGCGACCGCCGGCCGCCCCGTCGTCGGCTCCGGCCCTGTCGGGGTCGACGGCACTGCCGCCTGGCTGGAGAAGATCGGCGCCGCCGCCGGCGTGTCCGACAAGCAGATCGACGCCGCCAAGGCCGCCGCCCTGCCGGCGATCCGCGGCGCGCTGGCCGGCAATCCGGTCAAGGCGACCGTCACCGTCTCCGGTTACGAGGGCTCCGAGCTGCTGGTCGCCCGGCTGCTGATCGAGGCGGGCGCGCGGGTGCCCTATGTGGGCACGGCCTGCCCGAAGACCGAGTGGAGCAAGGACGACCGCGAGTGGCTCGAGGCCAAGGGCTGCCATGTGCAGTACCGCGCCTCGCTGGAGCAGGACATCGCGGCGATGCGGGACGTGAAGCCGGATCTGGCCTTGGGGACCACGCCACTGGTGCAGACTGCCAAGGAGCAAGGAACGCCGGCGGTCTACTTCACGAACATGGTCTCCGCCCGTCCCCTGTTCGGCCCTGCCGGTGCGGCCTCCATGGCCGCGATCGTGGCGGCGCAGACCGGGGGACGGGACCGCTTCGCCGACATGGTGGCGTTCTTCGAGGGCGTGGGCACCGGCGACAGCGCCGGATACACCGTGCCGCCCCGGGCGGCGGCCCTGTCCATGTCGGCGGGGGACTGAGCCATGCTGGTTCTCGATCACGACCGGGCGGGCGGCTACTGGGGCGCGGTCTACGTCTTCACCGCCATCAAGGGGCTGCGCTGCGTCATCGACGGACCGGTCGGCTGCGAGAACCTGCCGGTCACCGCGGTCCTGCACTACACCGACGGCCTGCCGCCGCACGAGCTTCCGGTCACCGTCACCGGCCTGTCCGAGGACGAGCTGTCGATGAACGGCACCGAGCAGGCGCTGCGCCGGGCCAGTTCGACCCAGGACGAGAGCATTCCCGCAGTCGTGGTCACCGGCAGCATTGCGGAGATGATCGGCGGCGGCGTGACGCCGGAAGGCTCCAACATCCGCCGCTTCCTGCCGCGCACCATCGACGAGGACCAGTGGCAGAGTGCGGACCGTGCCCTTTACTGGCTGTGGACCGAGTTCGGCGGCAAGAAGGTCCCGGCTAGGTCCGAGATGAAGAAGAAGGACGGTGCGAAGCCGCGCGTCAACATCATCGGCGCGATCTACGGCACCTTCAACATGCCCTCCGACCTGGCGGAGATCAGCCGGCTGGTGGAAGGCATCGGCTGCGAGATCAACATGGTCTTCCCGCTCGGCAGCCACCTGAAGGACGTCAAGAAGCTGCCCGACGCGGATGTGAACATCTGCCTGTACCGGGAATTCGGCCGCACGCTCTGCGAGGAGATGGACCGGCCGTACCTGCAGGCGCCGATCGGCATGCACGCCACCACCAACTTCCTGCGCAAACTGGGCGAACTGACCGGCCTGGACCCGGAGCCCTTCATCGCCCGGGAGAAGCAGACGACCCTGAAGCCGATCTGGGACCTGTGGCGCAGCGTCACCCAGGACTTCTTCCCCACCGCCTCCTACGCGGTGGTGGCGACCGATACCTATACCCGCGGGCTCAACCGCTTCCTGACCGACGAGCTGGGCATCGCCTGCAGCTTCGCGATCCCGCGCAAGGCCGGGGCCAAGTCGGACAATGCCGCGGTCAAGGAGGCGATCGCCAAGACGCCGCCGCTGGTGCTGTTCGGCTCCTACAACGAACGGCTCTACGCCGCCGAGCTCGGCTGCCGGGCGCAGTACATTCCGGCGTCCTTCCCGGGCGCGATCGTGCGGCGCTCCACCGGCACGCCGTTCATGGGCTACGCCGGGGCGACCTACGTGGTGCAGGAATACTGCAACGCCCTGTTCGACGCCCTGTTCAACATCCTGCCCCTGTCCGTCGACATGGACCGGGTCGAGGCGACGCCGGCCAGGGCGGCCGACGCGTCGACCCGTCCCTGGGACGCCGACGCGCAGGTCCTGCTCGACCGGCATGTGGATGCCGCCCCCTTCCTGGTCCGGATCTCCGCCGCCAAGCAGCTGCGCGACCGCGTTGAACGCGACGCCCAGGCCGCCGGCGAGGAACGGATCACGCTTCAGAGAGTCACTCAGGCGCTGTTCGCGATGAAAGGTGGACGGGCTGCCTGATCAACGGACGACAAGACGGGAGGAATGAGAGATGCACACGCACACACCTCCGCGGCGACATGGCCACGGCACGGACCACCGGGACTACCGGCTGCTCTTCGTGCTCACCCTGCCGCTGTTCCTGTCGGCCGCCATCGTCGCGCGGGTCCTACCCGCCCGCTGGCGCCCCTGGCCTCCGTCCGACCAGTCCACCCGCTCCATCTTCGCCGAGGCGCGCGCCGCGGCGGGCGCGTATCTGCCCTACGCGATGATGGGTTAGCGGGTTTCCAGGTTCGTCCGGCTCAGGCCGGGCGGGCATCCGCAAGGACGGACGGGCTTCGGTCCGCCGTCGGCGCGGTCTCTGCCGTGCGGGAGAAGCGCGGTAACGCATGAAGGAAGTATCCGAAGGGAAACATCATGGTAGATCCCAATCGGGCCGACTCCCTTTCGGGTTTGACCGAAGGTGAAGCGCAGGAATTCCACCGCTTTTACATGCAGGGGTTCTTGATCTTTACCGCGATCGCGGTGGTCGCCCACATCCTCGTCTGGATGTGGCGGCCCTGGATCCCGGGCCCAGACGGCTACGCGCAGTCGATGATCGACGGCGTCAAGGTCGCTGCGACCTCTTTGGTCAACCTGGTCTAGGGAGGGACGAGCAATGTGGAGAATTTGGCTGATCATGGATCCGAGACGGGCGCTCATCGGGCAGTTCGTCTTCCTAGGGATCCTGGCCTTCCTCATCCACTTCATCCTGTTGAGCACCGAGCGCTTCAACTGGCTGGGGGCCTGAGGACGGTCTCTCCGGGACGACCATAACCGGGGGGTCGCGCGATGATCCTTCCGGCTGGCTTCCCGGCACCAAAAGGGGGAGCGGACGGTGTGCCCCAACAGCCCCGTCCGTCCCCAAAACCGCAGGACGCCTTCGGCCGCTGACCGACCCTTTTCCCTGCGGATGGACAACAAGGCGGCCATGCGAGGAGCACGACAATGGCTTTGCTCAGTTTCGAACGCAAATATCGGGTGCGCGGCGGAACGCTGATCGGTGGGGATCTGTTCGATTTCTGGTTCGGTCCGTTCTATGTCGGCTTCTTCGGCGTCCTGACGATCTTCTTCTCGGTGCTCGGCACCGCCCTGATCTTCTGGGGGGCGGCCCTGGGCCCGACCTGGAATCCCTGGCTGATCAACATCGCCCCGCCGGACATCAGCTACGGCCTGGCCCTGGCGCCGCTGGCCGAGGGCGGGCTCTGGCAGATCATCACCATGTGCGCCATCGGGGCCTTCGTGTCCTGGGCCCTGCGCGAGGTCGAGATCTGCCGCAAGCTGGGCATCGGCTACCACGTGCCTATCGCCTTCGGCGTGGCGATCTTCGCCTATGTGACGCTGGTGGTGATCCGGCCGTTCCTGTTGGGCGCCTGGGGACACGGCTTCCCCTACGGCATCTTCAGTCACCTCGATTGGGTGTCGAACGTCGGATACCAGTTCCTGCACTTCCACTACAACCCGGCGCACATGCTGGCGGTGACCTTCTTCTTCACCACCTGTCTGCTGCTGTCGCTGCACGGGGCCGTGGTGCTGTCATCGGTCAACCCGCAACCCGGCGAGACCATCAAGACTCCGGAGCATGAGGACACCTATGTCCGCGACACGATCGGCTACTCGGTCGGAACGCTGGGCATCCACCGGCTCGGCCTGTTCGTGGCCCTGAACGCCGGCTTCTGGAGTGCCGTCTGTATCGTGATCAGCGGGCCGTTCTGGACCCGCGGCTGGCCCGAATGGTGGAACTGGTGGCTCGACCTGCCGGTCTGGGGCTAGCCGGGTGAGGAGAGAGACATGGCTCACTATCAGAATATCTTCACACGCGTCCGGGTTGAGGGTCATCCGCACTACGGTGTCCCGCTGCCCGCCGGCGACGAGCCGAGGATCGGCACGCCGACCACCGTCCAAGCGTTAGGCTGGATCGGCAACGCTCAGATCGGGCCGATCTATCTCGGCACCCTGGGCCTCGCGTCCCTGGCCTTCGGCCTGACCGCCTTCGTGACCATCGGGCTCAACATGTGGGCCTCGGTGGACTGGAATCCGATCGAGTTCGTGCGGCAGCTTCCCTGGCTCGCCCTGGAACCGCCGGCGCCTGAATACGGGCTCTCGATCCCGCCGATGAACGAGGGCGGCTGGTGGCTGTTCACCGGCTTCATGCTGACCACCTCGATCATGCTGTGGTGGATGCGCATGTACTCACGGGCCAGGGCGCTCGGCATGGGCACCCACGTGGCCTGGGCCTTCGCCGCGGCGATCTGGCTCTACCTGGTGCTCGGCTTCATCCGGCCGCTGCTGATGGGGAGTTGGTCGGAGGCGGTACCCTTCGGGATCTTCCCGCACCTCGACTGGACGGCGGCCTTCTCGATCCGCTACGGCAACCTGTTCTACAACCCGTTCCACGCCCTCTCGATCGTGTTCCTCTATGGCTCGGCCCTGCTGTTCGCCATGCACGGCGCGACGATCCTGGCGGTCGGCAAGTACGGCGGCGAGCGGGAGATCGAGCAGATTGTCGACCGCGGCACCGCCTCCGAACGGGCCGCCCTGTTCTGGCGCTGGACCATGGGCTTCAACGCTTCCATGGAATCCATCCACCGCTGGGCCTGGTGGTTCGCCGTGCTGTGCCCGCTGACCGGCGGCATCGGCATCCTGCTGACCGGAACGGTGGTCGATAACTGGTACCTGTGGGCGGTGAAGCACGACTTCGCGCCGGCCTATCCGGAAATGTGGGCGCCCACCCCGGATCCGACCCAGTAAGGAGGGCCTGTGTCATGAAAAACTTCGGCGTCTTAGCGGCCGTCCTTCCGTTCCTCGGACTTCTGGTGATCGCCTTCTTCTTCACCGTGGGCTGGGAGCGTCCGCCGATCGGCTACGAGCAGACCGGCTATCGCGGCACCGGCATGCAGGAACCCAACAACCCCCGGGAGCAGGCCATGCTGGCCGCGCTGAACGCGATCCCGGAGGAGATCTATCCGCTCGACAGCCCGGCCGACCTGGCCCAGGCGGACAAGGCGGGTGACGTCTACGAGAACGTCCAGGTCCTGGGCGACCTGCCGGAGCCGCAGTTCATCCGCCTGATGACGGCGATCACCGAGTGGGTATCACCGGAGCAGGGCTGCAACTACTGCCACAATCCGGACAACCTGGCCGACGACTCCGTCTATACCAAGGTGGTCGCCCGCCGGATGATCCAGATGACCCGCGACGTGAACGCCAACTGGCAGGACCACGTCAAGGAGACCGGCGTGACCTGCTACACCTGTCACCGGGGCAATCCGGTGCCGGAGAACGTCTGGTTCGACGCGGAGCCGCAGCGCTATGGCAGCAAGGGCATGCTCGGCTGGAACCACGACCAGAACCGGCCGTCGGCGCAGAACGGCTATACCTCCCTGCCGGCGACGTCCCTGTCCAGCTATCTGGCGGCGGAAGGCAACATCCGGGTTCAGGCCACGGCCGCCCTGCCGACCGATGCCGGCGGTGCCTCGATCAAGCAAACCGAGGAGACCTACGGGCTGATGATGCACATGGCCGACAGCCTCGGGGTCGGCTGCACCTACTGCCACAACACCCAGGCGATGGGGAGCTGGGAGCTGAGCCCGCCGGCCCGGACCACGGCCTGGCACGGCATCCGGATGGTCCAGGGCCTCAACGCCGACTACCTGACGCCGCTGCAGGGGACCTTCCCCGAGAACCGACTGGGGCCGACCGGCGACGTCGCCAAGGCGAACTGCGCCACCTGCCACCAGGGTGTCTTCAAGCCGCTCTACGGCGTGACGATGCTCGACAAGTACCCGTCACTCGCCCCTATGAAGTGACGGCGTCCGGGAAGAGCGCCCCTCCCAAGCCGGCGCCCTTCTCATCCCTCTCCTTGGGCCGGATCCAGCGTTCAGCTGACCGGCCCAATTTTTTTGCTGCTCCCTTTCCTCCCTCTCCCCGGATTTATTCCGGGGCCTACCGTTCGGCGGCACGGATGCCGGTGATCTCTCGATGAAGACTCCACCTCAGACAGGCGTAGGCCCCGGAATAAATCCGGGGAGTGCGAAAGTGGGATGAAGGGATAGGGAAGGGACGAGCCGAGCCGGTCGGTCACACCATCAGGTCGGGCCGCCGGTCGGCGTAGATCCGGAACCAGGGCGCGAAGCGGGACGCGTCGCTGCCCAGCTCGCCGCGCAGTGCGTCCACGCCGATCCAGCGGGTCTCGGCGACCTCGTCCGGATCCGGGTCCAGGGCCAGGGTGTCCGGAGCCGCGCCATGAAACAGGTGGACATGCTCGTGCTCCACGAGCCCACCCCCCACATCGGCGCGGTAGGACAGCTCGCCCATGGGGGTCAGTCCAATCCCGGTGATGCCGAGCTCCTCGGCCAGGCGGCGCCGGGCGGCGTCGGCCGCCGTCTCGCGCCAGTGCGGGTGGCTGCAGCAGGTATTCGCCCACAGCCCGCCGCAATGATACTTCGAGAAGGCGCGCCGCTGGATCAGCAGGCGCCCGCGCCAGGTCACGAAGACCGACACCGCCAGGTGCAGGACGCCCTGGCGGTGGGCCGCCATCTTGCCGATGGGGTAGAGGGAACCGTCGGCGGCGACAGCCGGGATCTGGGGATCCTGTGCCACAGCCGGGTCCATGCCGGTCAGGCCACCATCCGGCTGCGGCCGCAGCGCGACCAGACCTTGCCCAGCGACTTCAGCAGATGGGCGATGTCGGCGTCCGAGTGGATCGGCGACGGGGTGATGCGCAGCCGCTCGGTGCCGCGGGGCACGGTCGGGTAGTTGATCGGCTGCACGTAGATCCCGAAATCCTCCAGCAGGATGTCGCTGATCTGCTTGCAGTGAACCGGATCGCCGACCATGACCGGCACGATATGGCTCGGGTTGGCGAGATGGGGGATGCCGGCGGCATCGAGACCAGCGCGCACCTTGGCCACCCGGTCGAGCTGGCGTTCCCGCTCGATCTGGCTGGTCTTCAGGTGCCGGATGCTGGTGGCGGCACCGGCGGCGACCGCCGGCGGCAGGGCGGTGGTGAAGATGAAGCCCGAGGCGAAGCTGCGCACGAAATCGCACAGGGCGTCCGAGGCGGCGATGTAGCCGCCCATCACGCCGAAGGCCTTGCCGAGGGTGCCCTCGATGACGGTCAGCCTGTGGGCCACGCCCTCACGTTCCGAGATGCCGCCGCCGCGTGGCCCGTACAGGCCGACGGCATGCACCTCGTCCAGATAGGTCATGGCGTTATGGGCTTCGGCCACGTCGCAGAGTTCGGCGATCGGGGCGATGTCGCCGTCCATCGAATAGACGCTCTCGAAGGCCACCAGCTTCGGCCGGTCGGCCGGCAGGGCCGCCAGCTTGCGGTTCAGGTCCTCGGGATCGTTATGGGCGAACAGCATCTTCTCCGCCCGGCTGTGGCGGATGCCCTCGATCATGGAGGCGTGGTTCAGCTCGTCCGACAGCACCACGCAGTCCGGAATCCGGGCCGCCAGCGTACTCAGCGCGGCCCAGTTGGACACGTAGCCCGAGGTGAAGAGCAGGGCCGCCTCCTTGCCGTGCAGATCTGCCAGCTCGCGCTCCAGCAGCACGTGGTGGTGGTTGGTACCGGAGATGTTGCGGGTGCCGCCGGCGCCGGCACCGCACTGGTCCAGGGCGGCGTGCATGGCGTCGAGCACCGGCTGGAACTGGCCCATGCCGAGATAGTCGTTGGAGCACCAGACCGTCACGTCGCTCGGGTCGGAGCCGTCGTCGCGGTGGCGCCGGGCCCGGGGAAAGGCGCCGCGGTGGCGCTCGATATCGGTGAACACCCGGTACCGGCCCTCGTCCCGCAAGGCCTCGAGCTGGCCTTGGAAGAAGGATTCGTAGTTCATGGTCACCTCCTCTGAAGTCGCGGTGCCGGGCTCATCCAGAGCCGGCCGCCGGGGTCGGGCGTGGTTCGAAACGGGTCGTATCGGTATCGATCGGTGCGGCTGGCACCGGCGCGGTCCGGCCGGCGGCCCAGCGCCACAGGGCGGCGTCGCGGATCGGCAGCACCATGAACCAGTGTTCGATCGCGGCGAGCAGCAGCAGGCCGGCGATGCAGATCTGTCCGGCCACGGCGATCGGCGCGGTGCCGGGATGCCAGGCCGCGGCCAGGGTCAGGGCGGCGGCCACGGTGATCGCGGTCACCGACAGCGGGAACAGCGGGTTGATGGCGCGCACAGCGAAATAGCTGCGCAGATGCAGCAGGTGGTCGGGCATGAGCTCGTCGGCGAAATGCGGAACGCCGAGGAAGAGGTTCAGCTTGGCGCTCAGCCGGCTGAAGAACAGCGCGAAGAAGGTCCAGGCCGCCACCTGGTTCTCCGCCCCCCAGGTCAGCATGAACAGCAGGCCCGCCGTCGCCGCCAGGGCGATCTCGTGATAGGCAATGGCGGCGGTGGCCTGGCGGAATCGCTCCGCCCCCGATGCCCCGGGCCGCAGGGCCGTCTTGCGCGGCCCTGTCACCAGCCCGAGCAGGAAGACCAGCTCGTGCCAGCCCCAGGCCGCCAGGGCGGCGGCGAAGGCGTGGTAGCCGGCCGCCGCACTGGTGTCGCCGGCCGTGCCGACGATGGCGATCAGGGCGATCGCCAGCAGCAGGGTCGCCCCGGTCAGGACCGCCGGCCGATGTTGGCGCGGCAGCCGGACCAGCCACAGGATCAGCCCGGTGCTGAACCACCAGAGCCCCAGCGCGAAGAGCAGGGGCAGGCCGTATGTGGCGAGATCCGGCACCGTCTGCGCCTACCAGCTCGGCTGCAGCCGGATCGAGGCCGGCAGCTCGTGCTCGCGCACCGGATGCAGGTACAGCCGCAGCAGGGTCGCCCCGGCCGCCGCCGTCAGGCCGATCCGGCGCAGGCCGCCCATCAGTCCGCCCTCCGCCTTTGCCTTGGCGATGCCGTCGGCGATCCGCCGCAGCCGTTCCAGCCCCTCGCGGAAGGCCGGTGCGTCGGTGTCCAGCGTGAAGGGGAAGACCTGCTTGGAGATCTCCGAGGTGACCCGGAAGACCTGCAGGTCGTACTCCGTCGGATCCAGGCCGAGGGCGGCGTGGAAATGCGGCCGGCTGTGGTCACGCACATACATCGTCGCGTAGACCGCCAGCAGGAAGAACCGGATCCACAGCCGGTTGCGGCCGGTGAGCAGGTGCGGGTTGGCCCGCATCAGCAGGGCGAAGGCCTCGCCGTGGCGGAACTCGTCGTTGCACCACTCCTTGAACCACTTGAAGATCGGATGGATCCGCATCTCCGGATGGCGCTCGAGCTGGCGGTAGATGGTGATGTAGCGGGCGTAGCCGATCTTCTCCGACAGATAGACCGCGTAGAAGATGAACTTCGGGCTGAAGTATTTGTACTTCTTGGTCTTTGTCAGGAAGCCCAGGTTCACCCCGATGCCGAAATCCTTCAGCGTGTCGTTGATGAACCCGGCGTGGCGGGACTCGTCGCGGGCCATGAAGCGGAACAGCCGCTTGATCTCGGGATTGTCGACCCGCTTCTTGGTCTCGGCATAGAGCACGCAGCCGGAGAACTCGGACGTCACCGAACTGACGAAGAAGTCGACCAGCTCGCGCTGAAGTTCAGGCGAGTAGCCGTCGAAATCGACATCCTCCCATTCGGCGGTCCGCTTGAAGTGGCCGCGGTTGGCGTCCGCCTCGAACTCCTTCATCAGCTTGTCCCAGTCCGCGCGGACCGGCTCCACGTCGATGCGGTCCAGGGCGTCGAAATCCGTGGTGTAGAAGTGCGGGCTCAGCACGGTGTCCTCGCGGGCCATGCCGGTGGTGTCGTATCGCGCGTCCAGCGCGTCGGCGACGGCGGCGTTCATAGGTCCCTCCGATCGGTGAAGCTGAGGTCGTAGAGTTCGGTGAACTCCAGATGGGCGGCGAGGCGGGTCCACTGCTGCTGCAGCCAGCTCGCGCGGGTCACGGTCGCCCGTCGGGTAATCTGGCGCTTCTCGCCATAGGGCACGGTGATCGGCTCGCCATGGACGAGGACCTGATCACCCGGCTGGAGGGTCTCGTCTCCCTCGAACTCGACATGGGCGTGGAAGCTCTCGATGGAGCATTCCAGGTCTATGGTGCAGTCGACGTCGAAGACCTGTCTGTCGACCAGGAACATCCCGATCATGGGCGTGCCTCCTTCGGTTGGGCGGCCTGTTCTGCCGGGCCGGGCAGGAAGGCGGCGAACTCGTGGACGTTCGCGAATCCGTAGGCCGCTAGGTGCAAGGTGCTGCCGGTCGCCGGGTCGCTCAGCGAATAGCGGCCGTCGGACCAGCGGGTGAGGGTGAACGGCACCTCGGCGCCCACCCCATGGACGAAGCGGTCCCGGGACAGGCCGCGCAGCATGCCGCGCACGAAGCCGTGGGTTCCGGGAGAAAGGTCGGCGACCACCGCCCCGGTGGTGCCGTCGAGCACGGCGATGCCCCGGTCGGCGCGGTCGCGGAAGATCAGCGCCCGGCTCTCGACCTTATCGGCCGCGGGCGGGGCGACGGCGATGTCGCCGTGCAGCCGGGCGGTGCCGGCAAGCGCGATCGAGACGGCGAGCAGGAGCCCGGCGGCGATCAGCGCGGCCTTGGGTACATCCTTGTGCGGCACGCCGCCCTGGGGGACGACGGTGTCGATCTGTTGCGTGTTGGTTGTCATCGTCGTCCTCCCTTTTTTCTCAACCCGCAACCGCCGCGGCGGCGATCGGGGCGGTCGTGACGCGGGCCGGCGTGGTGGCGGTCTGGCGGGCCAGCATCCGTCCGATGGTCTCGGCGACCGCCTCTGCCTGGTGTACGGCCCGCAGGGCGGCCTGGGGCCGGCTGAAGCACCAGGGCCGGGCATGGGGCCAGAGGACCGAATAGGACAGGCGCTGTTTCGGCAGGACGCCGATCAGGATGTCGCCGCTGCCATCGGCACGGCGTCGCAGGTCCAGGGTCTCCACCAGGTCGACCGGGATGGTCACCGTCATCGGCAGGGCGACGCCGATGCGCAGCACCAGACGCTTCGTGGTCACGGTGTAGCGGGTGCTGCGGGCGACCAGCTTGGCGTAGATCGCGAGGAAACCCAGCACCGGCAGCGCCAGACACAGGGTCCAGGCGGCGGAGACCAGCCCCGCCCCCACTCCCTGTCCCGCCGCCAGGTCGGCGGCGAAGCGGGCGACCATGATCACCGCGAAATACAGGGCGATGGTGCGGATCTTCATCACCGACAGGGCGAAGCGCCGCCAGTCCGGTGCCCCCTGCCAGACGATCCGCTCGTCCCCGGCCAGGGCGGCCGGGGCCTCGCTTACCGGGCGGGAGTCGTCGAACTCGCCGAAGATCACCGCCGTGCCGCTCATAGCAGGGGCTCCTGCCGGCGGGCGTCGGCATAGAGCAGGCCGGCGCCGAAATAGGCCATGATCCGCTCTTCCTCCAGCCGGGTGATGCGGTCGGGACCGGCGATGCCCGGCACGGCCGCGAAGTGGGTGGACAGGATCGACGGCACGCCGACTTTGCCGCGGCCGACCTCGGCGAAGCCGGCCGGAACCAGGACCTGGGTGGCCCCTTCGCCGGTGCCGAGCCGAACCTCCAGGAAGCGGATCAGCACCTCGGCGGTGTCGACCCACAGGTCAGTGACCGTGCCGGCCACCTTGCCGTCACCGGCCACCACCGGCATGCCGCGCGGGTCGGGATCGCCCTCGACCACGCCGAAATCGTCGACCGAGCGCATCGGCACGATCCGGGGCGCGCCCTCGGCGGTGGTGTCGGGGATGTTCTTGCGCTCGGCCCAGGCGCCGGGACCGACACCGGCCAGCATCGCGTCGCCGACCGGGCGCAGCGGGGCGCCTGGGAAGCGGGCGACCGGCTCGGCATTTAGGGTGCGGGCGTCGCGCAGGTTGTTCGGCGCTTCGGCATAGCCGCCTTCCGGCAGGGCGAAGCGCTTGACCGGGGCCATGGTCAGGGCACCGACCGGCCAGGCCTTGCCGGTGACCGCGTCCTCAAGTGGATAGCCTTCGCGGCGATCCTCGCGGCGGAGGTAGTAGATCAACCCCGCGAAGAAGATCCAGAAGGCGTAGAGGACGATCTGCGCCACATCGATATTGCCAATCACAGAGCCGATTTCCATGGCTTCCTCCCTCCCTTATCCGGGAAACTCCGCGAGCCCGAACTTCTGCCCCGCCGGGTCCGACCGTCCGCCGGCATAGCGGACGAGGGGCCCGACGACGGCGAGCGTCGCGAACAACAGAACGATTTCCAGGTGATAGACCGCGCCGTATCCGGTGGCGGGGTGGTTCAGTGCACTGCCCAGCATGTCGCGGGCGGCAAGCTGCGAGACCAGGTCGCGCATCGCGCCGCCGATCATGATTCCGCCGCCCGCCGCGGTCGCCTGCACGGCCCCCCAGGCGCCCAGCGCCAGGCCGCCGCCGCCGGCTTCCGCCAGGGACATGGCGGCGACCAGGGTGCCGATGGCGAACATGCCGCCGCCGAGCCCGATCAGAACGGTGCCGCCCTGGAACAGGCCGGCCGACTGCAGGGGCGAGGCGAAGACCAGGGCGGAAAAGGCGAAGACGCCGATCACGCAGCCGAAGGCGGCCAGCTTGCAGGGATCGCCGCCCTGGTTCAGGTCGCGCGCGGCGATGGCGAAGCCGGTCAGCGTGCCGGCCGCGAACAGGGCGGTCAGGCGGGTGGTTTCGCCCACCGACATGGCCAGGATTTCGCCGCCATAGGGCTCCAGCAGGATGTCCTGCATGCTGAAGGCGGCGGTGCCGAGGAACACGGTGAGCAGCAGCCGTCCGGCCCGTCCGCCGGCCGTGAAATCGGCCCAGGACTCAGCAAAGCTCGGCCGCACGCGGTCGGGCCGGGTGCGCGACGGATCCCGCGCCTCCTGCTTCCACAGGGCGACCAGGTTCAGCACGATGGTGGCGACGGCGGTGCCCTGGATGACCTTGATCAGTTTGATCTGGCTGAACTCCTGGAGCAGCCCGCCGACCACCAGGGCCGACACCCCCATGCCGACCAGCAGCATGACGTAGAGCATGGCCACCACCCGCGGGCGGTTCTCCTCGCTGGCGAGGTCGGTGGCCAGCGCCAGGCCGGCCGTCTGGGTGGTGTGCAGGCCGATCCCGACCAGCAGGAAGGCGAGCGCCGAGGCGACATAGCCGACCCAGTGCGGGCCGGTGGTGATGTCGCCCGACAGAACGATCAGCGCGAAGGGCATGATCGCCAGCCCGCCGAACTGCAGCAGGGAGCCCATCCACAGGAACGGGACCCGGCGCCAGCCGAGCAGGGAGCGGTAGGTGTCGCTGCGGTGGCCGACCAGCACGCGGAACGGCGCGAAGAGAAGCGGCAGCGAGACCATCAGTGCCACCAGCCAGGTCGGCACGCCGAGCTCGACGATCATCACCCGGTTGAGGGTGCCGTTCAGCAGCACGATCGCCATGCCGACCGACACCTGGAACAGGGACAGGCGCAGCAGGCGGCCGAGGGGCAGATCCGGCGTCGCGGCGTCGGCGAAGGGCAGGAAGCGGGGTGCCACTTCCATCCACAGGGCCGACAGCTTGCGACGCTTCTCGGTCATGATCGCGACAGCTCCATCGCCTGGGAGATATAGAAGCCGCTGTCGATCCGCTCGCTGCGCTGCGGGTGCAGGCCGGACACCCAGCCTTCCCGTTCCAGCGCGCCGCGCAGGTGGGTGTGGGAGGTCGGCTGGATCGAGGGCGCCCGGTCGCCGCGCGGGAACAGCCGGCCGGCGGTGTGCATGACCGTCAGCAGGGCGGTGCGCGGCGCGAAGGTGAAGAGGATCGACCGGGAGGTGCGCGGCGCCAGACGGCAGAGGGCCTGCACGGCGTCCTCGCTGCGGTAGTGGATCAGGCTGTCCATCGCCACCACGTGATCGAACTGGCCGAGGCCGGGGTCGAGCATGTCGCCGACCAGGAAGTCGATCCGGCCGCCGCCCAGGTCCACCGGCGTGCGTTCCTTGGCCAGGTTGATCAGGGTCGGCGAGACATCGACCGCCACCACATGGGCGCCGCGGCGCGCCGCCTCGACCGCCAGGGAACCCGTGCCGCAGCCGGCATCGAGGACTCGCCGGCCCGCGAGATCCTCCGGGAGCCATTCCAGCAGGAGGCGGCGCATCCGGTCCCGTCCGGCGCGTACCGTGGCCCGGATGCCGCTGACCGGCGCATCGGAGGTCAGCCGCGCCCAGGCGTCGACGGCGGTCCGGTCGAAATAGGCTTCCACCTGCTGACGGCGGTTGGTGTAGGTCGCGCTCAGCATCAGTCGAATCCCAGCAGCTCGAAGAGGTCGCGGTCGCGCATCGGCGTGCCGACCACGGGCTCGACCCCGGCCCACAGGGCAGCGGCGAGCTTCAGGTACTCCGCCCGAACCGCCTCCAGCTCCGGCGCGTCCTCCATCTCGAAGATCGTCGCCTTCTTCAGGCGGCTCCGCCGGATGGCGTCGAGATCGGGGAAATGGGCCATGGTCTGCAGGCCGGCGACGGCGTTGAACTTGTCGACCTGGTCGGTGGCGTTGCTGCGGTTGCAGATCACCCCGCCGAGCCGTACATCGTAGTTCCGCGCCTTGGCGCTGATCGCGGCGACGATGCGGTTCATCGCGTAGATCGAGTCGAAGTCGTTGGCGGTGACGATCAGCGCCCTGTCGGCATGCTGGAGCGGAGCGGCGAACCCGCCGCAGACCACGTCGCCCAGCACGTCGAAGATCACCACGTCGGTGTCGTCGAGCAGGTGATGCTCCTTCAGCAGCTTCACCGTCTGGCCGACCACGTAGCCGCCGCAGCCGGTGCCCGCCGGCGGTCCGCCCGCCTCGACGCACATGACGCCGTTGTAGCCCTCGTAGACGAAGTCCTCGACCCGCAGCTCCTCCGGGTGGAAGTCCACGCTCTCCAGCACGTCGATGACCGTGGGCACCAGCCGCTTGGTCAGGGTGAAGGTGCTGTCGTGCTTGGGATCGCAGCCGATCTGCAGGACCCGCTTCCCGAGCTTGGAGAAGGCGACGGAGAGGTTGGACGAGGTCGTGCTCTTGCCGATCCCGCCCTTGCCGTAGACCGCGAAGACCTTGGCCTTGCCGATGGTCAGCGCGGGGTCCATCTGGACCTGAACGCTGCCTTCGCCGTCCTGGCGGGTGCCGGTGATACCGTCGGGGGGTGCCATTATGATGTCCTTTCCCAGCCTCATGCTGCGGCCGTCCCTGTGGTGACGCCTTCCAGCCGGTCCTCGAGCTCGTCGCCTGCCTCGCGCAGGGCGGACAGGGTCTCCGGATCGGGGGTCCAGTAGCGTCGTTCGTGGGCTTCAAGCAGTCGGTTCGCGACCCGGGCCGAGGCCTTCGGGTTCAGCGTGGCGAGCCGGTCGCGCATCGCCGGGTCGAGCACGAAGGTCTCGGTGATCTGTTCGTAGACCCAGGGGGCGACCTGACCGGTGGTGGCCGACCAGCCCATGGTGTTGGTCACCTGGGTCTCGATGTGCCGGACACCCTCGTAGCCATGCTCGAGCATGCCCTCGTACCATTTCGGGTTCAGCACCCGGGTACGGCTCTCCAGGGCGACCTGCTCGCCGAGGCTGCGCACCAGGCCTGATCCCCGGGTCTGGTCGCCGATATAGACCGGGACCTCGGCCCCGCGCGCCCGGCGCACGGCCCGGCCGATCCCGCCCAGGGTGTCGAAATAGTGATCGACGGTGGTGACGCCGAGTTCGACCGATTCCAGGTTCTGATAGGCGAGCTGGACGTCGCCCAGAACCCGCTCCAGCAGGTCGTGCTGGCGCTGCTGCCGGCCGGAGCGGCCATAGGCGTAGCACTTGCGGTTGGTATAGGTCTCCGCCAGCTCGTCCTCGTCCTGCCAGGCGCCGTTGTCGACCATCAGGTTGACGTTGGAGCCGTAGGCGCCGTCGGCATTGCTGAAGACCCGCAGGGCGGCTGTCTCGAAATCGCAGCCCTGGGCCGCCTGGTAGGCCAGCGCGTGCTTGCGCACGTAGTTCATGTCCTCGGGCTCGTTCTCGGCGGCCGCGGCGATATAGGCGGCCTCGGCCAGCAGCTTGGTCTGCAGCGGCAGCAGGTCGCGGAAGATGCCCGACAGGGTCATCATCACGTCGATCCGCGGCCGGCCGAGGGTCTCCAGCGGGATCAGCTCCGCGCCGCAGAGCCGGCCGTAGCTGTCGAAGCGCGGCTTGGCGCCCAGCAGGGCCAGCGCCTGGCCGATCGGGCCGCCGGCGGATTTCAGGTTGTCGGTGCCCCACAGGACGATGGCGATGGTCTCCGGCAGGCCGTTGCCGTCCTGCAGGTGCCGGGCGATCAGCCGGTCGGCCTGGGCGGCACCGTCAGCCACCGCGAAGGCACTGGGCAACCGGTAGGGGTCGAAGCCATGGATGTTGCGCCCGGTCGGCAGGATCGACGGCGTGCGCAGCAGGTCACCCCCCGCCACCGGCCGGATGTAGCGGCCGTCCAGGGCCCGCAGCAGGGCGTCGATCTCGACGCATTCCTGCAGCTTGGCGTTCATGTCGGCCAGCAGGGTCAACTCGGCCGCCTGCTCGGACGAGCTGGCGATGGACTGTGAGGAGGCACCCTCGACCACGGCGCGGACCGCCGCCGGATCGGGAGCCATGCCCGTGCGGGCCTCGCTGACCGCCGTCAGCAGGTCGAACCGCTCGGCCGGACCGGTCGGCTCGCCCACAACATGCAGGCCGTGCGGGATCAGTGTGTGTTCCAACTCCGCGACCTGGTCAGCCAGATGGCGGATCCGGGCATCGGCATCGCCCAGATCCCAGGCCGGCTCGGCCGCGGCCATATCGAAACCGGCGGCCTGCGCCTGAATCACCGGGGCGAGGCGGGCGCGTTCGGTCTCCGCGTCCGGCGGAAGCTGACGCCAGGTGGTCACCGCTTCCTTCAGGTCGATCAGCCCCTTGTACAGGCCGGCATTGGTCACCGGCGGGGTGAGGTAGCTGACCAGGGTGGCGGCGGCCCGGCGCTTGGCGATGGTGCCTTCCGACGGGTTGTTGGCGGCGTAGAGATAGATGTTCGGCAGGTCGCCGATCAGCCGCTCCGGCCAGCATGTGCCGGACACGCCGGCCTGCTTGCCGGGCATGAATTCCAGCGCCCCATGGGTTCCGAAATGCAGCACCGCATGGGCGGCGAACTCCTCGCGCAGCCAGCGGTAGAAGGCGGAGAAGGCGTGGGTCGGCGCCAGGCCCTTCTCGAACAGCATCCGCATCGGGTCGCCCTCGTAGCCGAAGGCGGGCTGGATACCGACGATGACATTGCCGAACTCGGCCCCCAGCACGAAGATCGACCGGCCGTCGCTCTGGTGGCGGCCCGGCGCGCGGCCCCAGACCGCCTCGATCTCGGCCAGATGCCGCTCGCCGCGCACATGGTCGTCGGCGGTGATGCGGGTCAGGACATTGGCGTCGGCGCCGAAGCGGGCGGCGTTGCCGGTCAGGATGCGGTCGCGCAGGGCGTCCACGCTCTCGGGCACCTCGACGCTGTAGCCTTTGGCCGCCATGCCCTTGAGCACGCGGAACAGGGATTCGAAGACCGAGAGATAGGCGGCCGTGCCGGTCGCCCCGCTGTTCGGTGGGAAGTTGAATAGGACGACCGCCACCTTGCGGTCCTCCACCGGGGTGCGCCGCAGGGAGACGAGCTTCTCGACGCGGGAGGCCAGGGTGTTCACCCGCTCCATGTCCGGGCACATGGCCCGGGCGCCGTCGCGGTTGGCGCAGTAGGCCGGATCGCAGTCGGCGCAGCGGGTGGCGGTGCCGGTGCGGCCGCCGAACACGGTCGGAGCGATGGCGCCGTCCAGTTCGGGGATCGCCACCATGATGGTGCTCTCCACCGGCAACAGCCCGCGATCGTCGGCCCGCCACTGCTCCAGGGTCTGGAACTCGACCGCCTGGGCGATCAGGTAGGGCACGTCGAGCTGCGCCAGCATCTCCTCGGCCGCGGCCGCGTCGTTATAGGCGGGTCCGCCGACCAGGGAGAAGCTGGTGAGGGACAGCACCGCGTCCACGGTCGCCTTGCCGTCCTTCATGAAGAAGGCTTCCACCGCCGGCCGGCAGTCGAGGCCGCTGGCGAAGGCGGGCACGACCTCCAGGCCGCGTGCTTCCAGCGTCTGCAGCATGGCGTCGTAGTGACCGGTGTCGCCGGCCAGCGCGTAGGAGCGCAGGATCAGCACGCCGACCCGGCCCTTGGCCCCCTTGCGCCGGGGCAGGCGGTCCAGCCGCTCGGTGATCCGGCCGTCCACCGCCGGGTGGTACAGGCCGACATCGGGATACTCGACCGGGCTGCCGACCTTGAGGGAGCCGCGCAGGACCCGCCGCTCGCCATCGGCATAGCGGTCGACCAGCAGCCGGATCATATTGGCGACGTTGACGTCGGAGCCGGCGAGCCAGAACTGCAGGCTGAGGAAATAGGCCCGCATGTCCTGGGCGGTGCCCGGGATGAAGCGCAGGATCCGCGGCAGGCGGCGCAGCATGGCCATCTGGCCGGCCCCGCTGCTCGACTTCGCGTTCTTCGAGCCGCGCAGCTTCTTCAGCAGGGCGAGCGGGCCCTTCTGGCTGCCGTCCATCTTGAAGCCGCCCAGACGGGTGAGTCGGACGACCTCGCCCTCGGACAGGCAGCAGACCATGGCGTCGCACTGCTCGCG
Organism: Thalassobaculum sp.; assembly: GCF_965223715.1. GTDB lineage: Bacteria > Pseudomonadota > Alphaproteobacteria > Thalassobaculales > Thalassobaculaceae > Thalassobaculum. Next base: position 146,102 of record NZ_OZ245012.1, read on the forward strand.
GCGGGCGCGCAGGTCCTCCAGCACCGGCTTGATGTGCTCTTCGATGAACAGCATCGTCACGATGATGATGTCGCCCTGGGCGATATCGGCCCGGCAGCGCTCCAGCGCGCCCGGGTTGTCGCCCCAGTCGGAGGCGGCGTGATAGTCGATGCGCAGGCCCGGCATGTCGCGGCGCAGCTCGGACCCGGCGCGCAGCACCACATTGGCCAGGTGGCTGTCCATCGTGACCACGACCACCCGCACGGGCGGGGCGGCCCTATCGCGCGAAGTGGGCTTTGGCATCGTACAGGGTCTCGATGGTGATGGTGTGCAGCCCGCGCTCGCGGGCGAAGGTCTCGGTGTTGCGCCGCGCCTTGCCGCGCACGAAGAACGGCACCTTGCGCAACTCCCGGTCGGCGTCGGTGCTCCAGTTCGGGCCGTCGGCACCGTCGGCGATGGCGGCGACAGATGCGGGCTCCGGTTCCGGTTCTTCGGCCCGGGGCGTGGCGGCGGCGCCGTGATGGGAGGCGCCGGCGTCGTCGTGGAACTCGAAATCGCCGCGGAACATGCCGAGCAGGTGTTCCTCCAGGCCCATCATCAGCGGATGCACCCAGGTGTCCCAGAGCACGTTCGCGCCCTCGAACCCCATCTGCGGCGAGCGGCGGGCGGGGAAGTCCTGCACATGCACCGGAGCGGAGATGACGGCGCAGCCGATGCCGAGCCGCTTGGCGATGTGCCGTTCCATCTGGGTCCCCAGGACCAGCTCCGGCCGCAGCTCGGCGATCCGGTCCTCCACCTCCAGATAGTCGTCGGTGATCAGCGCCTCGGTGCCCAGCTCCTCGGCCACCGCACGGACGTCGCGGGCGAAGCCGCGGTCGTAGGTGCCGACACCGACCACCTCGAACCCGAACTCGTGGGCGGCGACCCGGGCGGCGGCCACCGCATGGGTGGCGTCGGCGAAGATGAAGACCCGCTTGCCGGTCAGGTAGGTGCTGTCGATCGAGCGCGAGTACCAGGGCAGGCGCGACTGCTCGCGCGCCAGCTCCGCCGTCGGATCGATCCCGGCGAGTTCGGCGACCTCGCGGATGAAGGCGCGGGTGGCGCCGATGCCGATCGGCACGGTCTTGGTGCGGGGCTGTCCGAAGGTCTTCTCCAGCCAGCGCGCGGTCGCCTCCCCGGTCTCCGGATACAGCACGACGTTGAAATCGGCCTCGCCCAGCCGGGCCAGGTCGGCCGGTGTGGCCCCCTGGGGGGCTATGACCCGGACCTCGACGCCCAGCCGCTCCAGAAGTCGGGTGATCTCGTCCACGTCGTCGCGGTGGCGGAAGCCGAGCGCGGTCGGGCCGAGGATGTTGCAGGACGGGCGGGCATGGGGATCGCGCGGCGCGCGGACGGCGCCCGGCTCCGGCGCGTTGACGCCGGCGAAGGCGCGGACGAGCTGGTACAGGGTCTCCGACGCGCCCCAGTTCTCCTTGCGCTGATAGGACGGCAGCTCCAGCGGCACCACCGGTACCGGCAGACCGAGCGTGCGGCCGAGACCGCCCGGATCGTCCTGGATCAGCTCCGCCGTGCAGGAGGCGCCGACCATGATGGCCTGCGGCGTGAAGCGGTCATAGGCGTCGCCCAGGGTGCGCTTGAACAGCTCGGCGGTGTCGGTGCCGAGGTCGCGGGCCTGGAAGGTGGTGTAGGTGACCGGCGGGCGCGTCGGCAGCCGCTCGATCATCGTGAACAGCAGGTCGGCATAGGTGTCGCCCTGGGGGGCGTGCAGGACGTAGTGGATGTCGCGCATGGCGGTCGCGACCCGCATGGCGCCGACATGCGGCGGTCCTTCATAGGTCCAGACCGCGAGCTTCATGGTCAGACCTCCAGCCGGGTGCGGCGGTCGAGCGGCCGCGAGAACAGGCCGGCGAGGTCGCCCGCCTGCTCGTAGCCCTGGACCGGCGTGAACACGAGTTCGATCGACCACTTGGTGGCCATGCCTTCGGCCTCCAGCGGATTGGCGAGGCCGAGGCCGCAGACGACCAGGTCGGGCGCGTCGGCGCGGCAGCGGTCGAGCTGACGGTCGACGTCCTGCCCTTCGGACAGCCGGGTTCCGGCCGGCAGCAACGCCAGCTCCGGATCCATGATGCCGCGGTGCAGGTAAGGGGTGCCGACCTCCACGGGCTCCATCCCCAGCTCCTGGGACAGGAAGCGGGCCAGCGGGATCTCCAATTGGCTGTCGGGGAAGAAGAAGATCCGGCGCCCGGCCAGGGCGGCTCGGTGATGTTCCAGAGCGGCCACCGCCCGCGCCCGGGGACGCTCGGTGACGGAATGGAACCGCTCCTCCGGCACGCCGAAGGCGTCGGCCGCGGCGCGCAGCCACTCGGTGGTGCCGTCGGCGCCGAGCGGGAAGGGGGCGGGCAGCCGCGTGGCGCCGCGCGCCTCCAGCAGACGGGCGGTCTCCGGCAGGTAGGGCTGGGCCAGGAGGAAGCGCGTGCCGGGGCCCACGGACGGCTGGCAGCCGGCCCGCCGCGCCGGGAGGAACGCGGGAGCCGGCATGCCCATCCCCTCGAACAGCCGGCAGAGTTGATCCTCCACCACGTCCGCGAGGGTGCCGACCACCAGGAGCTGCTCCGACCCGTCCGCAGCTTCGGGAAGGGTCGGGACCAGGGACGCGAGGCAGTTGTCCTCGCCCTGGGTGAAGGTCGTCTCGATGCCGCTGCCGGAGTAGTTCAGGATCCGGACGTCCGGCGTATAGCGCTGCGACAGCCGCGAGGCCGCCCGCGACAGGTCGAGCTTGATCACCTCCGACGGGCAGGAGCCGACCAGGAACAGCAGTTTGATGTCGGGGCGGCGGGCCAGCAGGCGCTCCACCACCCGATCCAGTTCGTCGTTCGCATCAGACAGGCCGGCGAGGTCCCGGTCCTCGATGATCGCGGTGGCGAAGCGCGGTTCGGCGAAGATCATCACGCCGGCGGCCGACTGCATCAGGTGGGCGCAGGTGCGCGAGCCGACGATGAGGAAGAAGGCGTCCTGGATCTTGCGGTGCAGCCAGATGATGCCGGTGAGCCCGCAGAAAACCTCGCGCTGGCCGCGCTCCCGCAGGACCGGGGCGTCGAGGCAGCCGGTGGAGGCCGACGGGGCGGGTTTCAGGGCGACGGTCATCGGGCCGGCTCCAGCGCCGGGGCGGCTCCGTCCATCGCCGAGCCGGTCCCGCCGGGCGCCTCGCGCCGGGCGGCGCGCAGCTTGAGCAGGAACTGGCCGGCATTGATCACATAGGCGGCGTAGGCGGCGAGGGCGATCAGCATCTGCGCGGAGGTCGAGCCCCAGCCGGCGATCAGCGCCACCACATAGGCGGTGTGCAGGGCGATCACGCCCATGCTGACCACGTCCTCCCAGAAGAAGGCCGGCACGAAGAGATAGTGGCCGAACACCGCCTTCTCCCAGAGCGAGCCGGTCACCATGATGGCGTAGAGGAACAGGGTCTTGAGCACGACCGAGGCGGCGGCGAGTTCCGCCCCTTCGCCGGTCGCGAGGAACCGCAGCACCAGGGCCAGGCTGACCAGGAAAACCAGGAACTGGGCCGGAGCGAGGATGCCCTGGACCAGGGTCCACCGGGTCTCGTCCCGCCGCCGCCGTTGCTCCGCCGTGTAGATCGGGCGGGCCGGTCGGCTCTGGGTCCTGGATACAGACATCGTCCATCTCCCTTCGAGGCCTGCCGGGATTGGTTCCCGGTCTCCTTCTGCACACACTGTAGGAGCGTTCGACGCAAAGTGTCAAATAAACTTGACGTCAATTGTTCTGTACAATCGCGTCGGAATTTGACGTAATCTTCTCCGAGTACCCGCGGTTGCAGACAGAGAAGCGAGAGGTGAGAGGCGATCTGCAGGTTTGACCCGGTGTCCGACGATTTGGACTTACAGCCATGTCAAACGGGTGTAGCGTTTAAAAAAAAGCTCGAAAAACACGACGGGGGGTTGCGTGCCATGCCGGAAATTCGAGCGGCTGTAGATGGCCTCTACCGGGCGATAGACCACGCTCTGCTGACCGTTAACCGGGAGGCGCCCAGGCGGGACCCAAGGGCTCCCCCTTCGGCAAGCAGGCTGATGCGGACCATCGAAAGTGAAGTCATTCCGCGGCTTCTGCTGATCCACGGGGTCAGCCCCAGCGAGCCGCGTGCCCGATCCGGCGTCACGCCCGCCGACGTGGAACTCCTGGCATCCCACCTGCTCGACCGTTCCGATGATTTCGTCGACGGGTTCGTCGCCGAAATCGAGTCGCGCGGCATCGACCTGGAGACCCTGCTGCTGGATCTGCTGGCGCCGACGGCCAGGCTGCTCGGGGTGATGTGGGAGGAGGACCTGTGCGACTTCACCGACGTCACGATCGCCCTGTCCCGGCTCCAGCGGCTGCTGCGCAGCCTGACCGCGCAGTCCGACCTCTCGGAGGAATGGATCCCGACCGGGCCGTCCGTGCTGCTATCGGTCACGCCGGGCGAGCAGCATACGTTCGGGCTGTCGCTGGTGAGCGAGTTTTTCCGCCGCGCGGGGTGGTCGGTCTACGACGAGATCCCGGAGTCTGAGGAGGAGATCGTCCAGCGCGTGCGCGCGCAGGAGTTCGAAGTGGTCGGATTCTCGTTGAGCGGCGAAGTGTTGCGGGACCGATTGGCCTCAGTTATCAAGAGTGTACGAATGTTTTCGCGAAACCGGAAAGTTGGGGTCATTGTCGGAGGCGCGGTCTTTCAGGAACATCCGGACTGGGTAAACCTTGTTGGAGCGGACGCGTCGGCAAACGACGGCCTCGAGGCGGTCGTGCAATCGCAAAGCCTGTCGCGGCTGCTGAAGGGTTGATGTCGGCGACGAGGCTGGATGCCTCGGGATAACAGGCTTTAAGGGTTCAGGCCGCCGGCCCGCGGCTTGGCATAGAAAATAAGCGAGTCGCGAGTGGTCATTAACTTACCAACGCTAGCCGACGTGTTGAACCCTTTCAAATCGCCGCGAAAGTCGATTGGCGACCTTGATGCGGATATCGCCGCGATGGCGATCGGCATGGCGGCCGATATTGCGTTGATCGTCGACCAAGACGGGGTGATCTGCGACATCGCCTTCAGCAATTCGGATCTGGACGGCCGCACCTTCGATCAGTGGATCGGTCGGGCCTGGCGCGAGACGGTGACGGTGGAGAGCCGGGAGAAGGTGGCCGAGCTCCTGGCCGAGGCGTCGACAGGGGCTGCGACCCGCTGGCGCCAGGTCAACCATCCGTCCCCGACCGGCATCGACATGCCGGTCCGCTACACCGCCCTGCGCATGAATGACGAGCGCATCCTGGTCCTGGGCCGCGACCTCAGCGCCATGGCCGACCTGCAGCAGCGGCTGATCGATGCCCAGGCCACCATGGAGCGGGAATACGCCAAGCTCCGCCACGCCGAGACACGCTACCGGCTGCTGTTCCAGGTCGCTTCCGAGGCGGTGATTATCGTCCATGTGGCCAGCCGCAAGATCGTCGAGGTGAACCCCGCCGCCGCCCGCCTGCTGAACCAGGACGCCAAGAGCCTGGGCGGCCGCGCGCTGAAGGACGTGATCGCCGACGAGAGCCACGAGGAGATGAACGGCCTCCTGGCCTCGGTCGGCGCGACCGGCCGTGCCGGGGAGACCGCCGTGAAGGTGGCCGGCCAGGACACGGCGCTCGACATGGGCGCGTCGATCTTCCGCCAAGGCAATGACGCCCATTTCCTGCTGCGCTTCGGCCGGCCGGATTCCATGGCGCCGGCGGAGACCGAGAATTCCGTGCGGGCCTCCATGCTGCGGGCGATCTCCGAGATCCCGGACGGGTTCGTGGTCACCGACCTGGACCAGCGCATCATGGCGGCGAACTCCGCCTTCCTCGATCTGGCGCAGCTCGCCACCGAGGAGCAGGCGATCGGCGAGCCGCTGAGCCGCTGGCTCGGCCGTTCGGTGGACGTCAACGTGATCTCCGCGAACCTGCGCAAGCAGGGTTCGGTGCGCCAGTTCGCCACCGTCATCAACGGCGAGTTCGGCGCCCGCGAGCCGATCGAGCTGTCCGCCGTTTCGGTCTCGGGCGCCGAGGATCCCTGTCTCGGCTTCGCCATGCGCCCGGTGCGCCGGCGCATCGACGTGATCGGCGGCGAGCCGGCCGCCCTGCCGCGCGACGCCTCCCAGCTCACCGCCCTGGTCGGCCGGGTGACGCTGAAGGATCTGGTGCGCGAGACCACCGACGTCATCGAACGTCTGTGCATCGAGACGGCGCTGAAGCTGACCGGCGACAACCGGGCCTCGGCCGCCGAGATGCTGGGGATGAGCCGCCAGAGCCTGTACTCCAAGCTCCGGCGCTACGGCTTCTCCGACCTGGATTCCCCCGAAGACTGATCTCTGCGACCGGACCGGCCGGACTCATTTTCACGTCGATAGTGTAAAGTTAAATTGACATTGATGAGTGTCAATTTTACCGTTTCAACATGGTCGACACACTCTCAGATCGGGCTACGCAGTCCCGCCATCCGGCGCCGGGCGCGCTGCTTGAGCTGCTGAAGCCGATCACCTGGTTCGCCCCCATGTGGGCCTTCATGTGCGGCGTGGTCTCCTCCGGTGTTCCGATCCTGGAGGCCTGGCCGATGCTGGTGCTCGGCGCCCTGTTGGCGGGCCCCCTGGTCTGCGGCACCAGCCAGGCGGTGAACGACTGGTTCGACCGGCACGTGGACGCGATCAACGAGCCGAACCGTCCGATCCCGTCGGGCCGCGTTCCCGGCCGCTGGGGCCTCTATGTGGGCATCGTGTGGTCCGCCGTCTCCCTGGCCGTGGCCACGCTGCTCGGGGTCTGGGTGGTGGCGGCGGTCTGCGTCGGCCTGGTCCTGGCCTGGCTGTACAGCGCCCCGCCGATCCGGCTGAAGGGCAACGGCTGGTTCGGCTGTCTTGCCGTCGGGCTCTGCTACGAGGGGCTGCCCTGGTTCACCGGCACGGCGGCGATGATCGGCGGCCTGCCCGAGACGCCCGTCCTGCTGATGGCGGGGCTCTACAGCCTGGGCGCTTTCGGCATCATGACGCTCAACGATTTCAAGGCGGTGGAAGGCGATCAGGCGCTCGGCGTCCGCTCCCTGCCGGTCCAACTCGGCGTAAAGCCGGCCGCCTGGCTGGCCTGCGTGGTCATGGCGGTGCCACAGGTCGCCGTCAGCGCCCTGCTGTTCTCCTGGGGTGCCGCCCTGGCCGGGTCGATGGTCGCCGCCCTGCTGGCGGTCCAGGTCGTGCTGATGGTGCGGGTGCTGGAAAACCCACGGGCCTATGCGGCCTGGTACAACGCCACCGGGACGACGCTCTACGTCCTGGGCATGCTGGCCAGCGCCGTCGCGCTGCGCGGGCTCTAGGAGGAGGTCGCCATGGCGCCGGCGCTGGGATGGATGGGCATTCTGCGGCTGGGCCTGGTACAGACCGCGCTCGGCGCCGTGGTGGTGATCTCCACCTCAACCCTGAACCGGGTGATGGTGGTCGAACTGGCGCTGCCGGCCATGGTGCCGGGCCTGCTGGTCGCCGCCCACTACGCCGTGCAGATCCTGCGGCCGCGCTGGGGCTACGGCTCCGATGCCGGCGGCCGGCGCACCCCCTGGATCATCGGCGGCATGGCCATTCTCAGCATCGGCGGGGCCGGGGCGGCCCTGGCGACCGCCTGGATGTCCGTCGATCCGGTGTTCGGACTCGTCGGTGCGGCGCTCGCGTTCCTGATGATCGGCGCCGGGGTCGGGGCGGCGGGCACCTCGCTGCTGGTGCTGCTCGCCACCGAGGTGGCGCCGGAGCGGCGGCCGGCGGCCGCCACGCTCGTCTGGCTGATGATGATCGCCGGTTTCGCGGTTACCGCAGGGACCCTGGGTGCGCTGCTCGACCCCTATTCGCCGCAGCGGCTGGTCGGACTCGTCGCGGCGGCGTCGGTCCTCGCCTTCGCGGTCGCCACCCTGGCGGTCTGGGGGGTGGAGCGCGCCCGGCGGGTTCCGGTCGACGCGACCCCGGCGCCGCCGTTCCGCGCCGCCCTGGCCGAGGCCTGGCGTGATGCGACCGTGCGGCGCTTCTCCGTCTTCGTCTTCCTCTCCATGCTCGCCTACAGCGCCCAGGACCTGATCCTGGAGCCTTACGCCGGGCTGGTCTTCGGCTTCACGCCCGGACAGTCCACCGCCCTGTCGGGCGTCCATCACGGCGGCGTCCTGCTGGGCATGATCGCGGTGGGGGCGGTGTGCACCCTGCTGGGCCGGCGGCGGATCGGCACGCTCGGCGCCTGGGTCGTCGGCGGCTGCCTGTGCTCCGGCGTGGCGATGTTCGGACTGGTTCTGGCCGCCAGCGCTCCGGAGCTCTGGCCGCTGCGGCTCAACGTCTTCGTGCTGGGCGTGTCCAACGGCGCCTTCGCCGTCGCCGCCATCGCCATGATGATGTCCATCGCCGCCGGCGGTCAGGCGCGGCGGGAGGGGACGCGGATGGGGGTCTTCGGGGCTGCCCAGGCGATCGCCTTCGGGCTCGGCGGGTTCCTCGGCGCGGTCTCGGTGGATGTGGCGCGGCTCGCCCTCGACTCGATCCCCGTCGCCTACGGCATCGTCTTTGCGGTCGAGGCCGGCCTGTTCATGGTTTCGGGCCTTCTGGCCCTGCGTCTGGGCCGGACCGACGGCGAGTCGGCGCAGGGGATCGACCGGCTCACCCTCGGGCGCGGCGTGATCGCCGGCGTGGTCAGATAGGAGGCCGAGCATGGCAGTCCGGGCAGTCTTCGATGCGGTGGTGGTGGGCGGTGGACCGTCCGGTGCGACGGCGGCCGAGGCCCTGGCCCGTGCCGGTCGCTCCGTCGTCCTGCTGGACCGGGACGGGCGGATCAAGCCCTGCGGCGGGGCCATTCCCCCCCGGCTGGTGCGCGATTTCGCGATCCCCGACACCCTGATCGTCGCCCGGGCGCGCGGCGCGCGGATCGTCGCCCCCTCGGCCCGCACCGTGGATATGCCGATCGACGGCGGCTATGTGGGCATGGTCGACCGGGAACATTTCGACGAGGCGCTGCGCAAACGCGCCGCCCGCGCCGGGGCCGAGCGCCGGACTGGGACCTACGACCACATCACCCGCCGCGGCGACGGCACCGTGACCGTGCACTACCGCGACCGGCAGTCCGACGTGCTGACCTCGGTCGATGCCCGGGTGGTGATCGGCGCCGACGGCGCACGCTCCCAGGTTGCCCGCCAGGAGGTGCCCGGCGGCGGCAGGGTGAAATGCGTCTTCGCCTATCACGAGATCATCGACACGCCCGACGGCATCGCCGACGACCGCTGCGACGTCTACTACCAGCGCGACCTGTCGCCGGATTTCTATGCCTGGATCTTCCCCCATGGCCGCACCGCCAGCGTCGGCACCGGCAGCATGCAGAAGGGCTTTCCCCTGCGCCAGGCGACGGCGGCGCTGCGCGAACGCTCGGGCCTGTCCGGGGCGGCGACGATCCGCTGCGAGGGGGCGCCGATTCCGTTGAAGCCGCTGAAGCGCTGGGACAACGGCCGCGACGTGGTGCTGGCCGGCGACGCCGCCGGCACCGTGGCCCCGGCCTCGGGCGAGGGGATCTACTACGCCATGGTCGGCGGCCAGATGGCGGCCGATGCGGCCCTGGGTTTCCTGGAGACCGGCGACGCGCGCGCCCTGGCCGGAGCGCGGAAGACCTTCATGAAGGCCCATGGCCGGGTGTTCTGGGTGCTCGGGATCCTGCAGGCCTTCTGGTACACGACCGACCGGCGGCGCGAGCGCTTCGTCAGCATCTGCGCCGATCCGGACGTCCAGCGACTGACCTGGCAGTCCTACATGAACAAGGAACTGGTCCGCTCCGACCCGCTCGCCCATCTGCGGATCTTCCTGAAGGACTCGGCCCATCTGCTGGGCCTGGCCCGGGTGCGGTGAGGGGATGGCGATGGTCGAGGCGCTGTTCGTGGAAGGACGGATCTACGACCTGATCCTTCTGGTCCTGGCGCTGGAGGGAGCGTTCCTGTGGGGACGCTGGCGGCTGACGGGGCGGGGGCCCCGGCCGTCGCGGCTGATCCCGTTCCTGCTGTCCGGTGCCGCCCTGGTGGCGGCGGCCCGGGCCGCGTCGCTGGAGGCGGCCTGGCCCTGGATCGCCGGCTTCCTGGCCTGCGCCTTTGCCGCCCACATCGTCGAACTGCATCACCGCTGGCGCGTGCGGACCTGACGCGCGGTTGACCAACCGAGGAGAGTGACATGGCCGATACGCGAACGCCGCTTCTGGACCGGGTCACTTTCCCTGGGGATTTGCGCGGTTTCAGCCCGGTCGAGCTCAAGCAGCTCGCCGACGAGCTGAGGCAAGAGACCGTCGACGCCGTCTCGGTCACCGGCGGGCACCTGGGCGCCGGCCTTGGCGTGGTCGAGCTGACGGTGGCGCTGCACCACGTCTTCGACACGCCCAACGACAAGATCATCTGGGATGTCGGCCACCAGGCCTATCCCCACAAGATCCTGACCGGTCGCCGCGACCGCATCCGAACGCTACGTCAGGGGGGAGGGCTGTCCGGTTTCACCAAGCGGTCTGAAAGCGAGTACGACCCGTTCGGTGCCGCCCACTGCTCCACCTCCATCTCCGCCGGGCTCGGCATGGCCACGGCCCGCGACCTGAAGGGCGACGAATTCGACGTTGTGGCGGTGATCGGCGACGGCTCGATGAGCGCCGGCATGGCCTATGAAGCCATGAACAATGCCGGCGCGTCCGACAGTCGGATGCTGGTGATCCTGAACGACAACGAGATGTCCATCGCCCCGCCGGTCGGCGCGATGAGCGCCTATCTCTCCCAGATCGTCGCCTCGCGCTCCTACTGCACCCTGCGGGAGCTGGCCAAGCAGATGGCCAAGCGGTTTCCCCGGGCGCTGGAGAAGACAGCGGCCCGGGCAGAAGAGTTCGCCCGCGGGCTGGTGACCGGCGGCACCCTGTTCGAGGAGCTGGGATTCTTCTATGTCGGCCCGGTGGACGGGCACAATCTCGACCACCTTCTGCCGATCCTGCGCAAGCTGCGCGGCCGGCGCCACGGCCCGGTCCTGCTGCACGTGATCACCGAGAAGGGGCGGGGACATCCGTTCCCCGAGGCGCACGCGGAGAAGTACCACGCCGTCGCCAAGTTCGACGTGGTCACCGGCGTGCAGTCCAAGCCCCAGGCCAACGCGCCGACCTATACGCGGGTCTTCGCCGACAGCTTGATCGCCGAGGCGGAGCGCGACGAGAGCGTCGTGGCGGTCACCGCGGCCATGCCCTCCGGCACCGGCCTCGACCTCTTCGCCAAACGCTTCCCGGAGCGCTGCTTCGATGTGGGCATCGCCGAGCAGCATGCGGTGACCTTCGCCGCCGGCATGGCGACGGAGGGGCTGAAGCCGTTCGTGGCGATCTATTCCACCTTCCTGCAGCGCGCCTATGACCAGGTCGTGCATGACGTGGCCCTGCAGAGCCTGCCGGTGCGCTTCGCCCTGGACCGGGCGGGGCTGGTCGGGGCCGATGGGGCGACCCATGCGGGATCCTTCGACCTGGCCTATCTCGGCTGCCTGCCGGGTTTCGTGATCATGGCCCCGTCCGACGAGGCGGAGCTGCGGCACATGGTGGCGACGGCGGCGGCGATCGACGACGGACCGTCCGCCGTGCGCTTCCCGCGCGGCGAGGGCGTCGGTGTCGAGTTGCCGGCTCTCGGCGAGGTGCTGGAGATCGGCCGCGGCCGGGTCGTGCGGGAGGGCTCGACCATCGCCCTGCTGTCGCTCGGCGGCCGGTTGCAGGAGTGCCTGAAGGCGGCCGATGCCCTGGCGGCGCGGGGCCTGTCCACCACGGTGGCGGATGCCCGCTTCGCCAAGCCGATCGATACCGACCTGGTCCGCCGCCTGGCGCTGGAACATGAGGTTCTGATCACCGTGGAGGAGGGGGCGAGCGGCGGCTTCGCCACCCAGGTCCTGCATGACCTGGCGCTCAGCGGTCTGCTCGACCGGGGGCTCGCGGTGCGGCCGATGACCCTGCCGGACCGGTTCATCGACCACGACAAGCCGGAGCTACAATATGCCCAGGCGGGGCTCGATGCCGCCGCCATCGTGGCGACGGCGGTGGCGGCCCTGCCTGACCTGCGCGAGCAGCAGCGCTTCGTGCCGGACTCAGCCGGCGACTGACGCCTGCTTTTCCGGGGCGGGGAAGCGCCAAAGGGCTGTGGCGTTGTCGATCAGGATGCGGTCGCGCAGGCTCTCGTCCTCGCACCACTGGTCCAGCAGCGTGAGAAGCTGGCGCTCGTCCGGCCGCAGCCGGTCCTTGATCGGGTCGGTGCCGACCAGGCGCGGCCAGTTGCTGCCCCAGACCAGCCGCTCCGGCGCGAAGCGGATCAGCATGCGCGCCAGCCGCTCCACATGGGGATAGCGCGGGTGCTGCGGGTCGCTCTCCTCGGGGCCTGACAGCTTCACCCAGACCTTGTCGGCGTCGATCAGGCGCAGCAGGGCGCGGAAGCCCGGATCGCGGTCGCTGACCGGCCCGAGGAAGCAGCCCACATGGTCGAGCACCACCCGACCGGGCCAGCTCCGGATCCGGTCCTCCACCTCCATCAGGAAGCGGCCGTCCATCTCCAGGTCCACGTCCCAGTTCACCAGGTCGTGCACCCGGGCGGCGATCCGGTCGGTCTCCAGCCAGCCGATCCGCCGCCGCTCCTCGCGCATCTGGAACCGGGCGGCCACGCAGCCGGCGGCATCCAGATCGCGCAGCTCGCCGTCGCTCACCGAGGGACCGATGGCGGCGACACCGCGCGTCTTCTCGGGGCCGAGCTGCTCCAGGGCGTCGAGCAGCGCCCGATGATCGAAACCATGGGGGTCCGACTGGACGACGACCGCCCGCTCCAGCCGCAGCCGGCCGCGCAGGCGGATATATGCGTCCACCGGATGCAGCGGCGGCCCGTCCTCCTCGTCGACGGCGACGGGAAAGCGCGTGCGGTCCGGAAACACCTGCACATGGCTGTCGCAGCTTCCCGGTACCGGCGGCGGAACGTCTTCGTCCGGTGCCTGGCTCTCCTCCTCGACGGCGAGCTCCGACAGGCGCTCCTCGAGACTCGGCTTCGGCTCGCTGCCGGGCGGCGGCGGCAGCTCGTAGAAGGCGGGATCGGAGGGCAGGATCAGCGGCGACTTTGTCATAACCGTTTATGAAAAGGGGGTATCGGCACATATCTTGCTAGCAGAGCTGCATGACCCTGTCGATTCGCACCAATCCGGAATCGCTTGCCGCGCTCAGGAACCTGAACGTGGCCGGGAACCGTGTGGCCGAGCTGGGCCGTCAGGTGTCGACGGGCCTCAAGGTGCAGGGGGCGAAGGACGACGCCTCCAACTTCGCCATCGCCCAGGGGCTGCGCTCGGACGTGCGGGCGATCAATGCGGTGATCCAGGGGCTGAACAACGCCAAGGGCATCAACAAGGTGGCCCTGGCCGGCGCCACGGCGGTCTCCGACCTGATGACCTCGATCCGCCAGAAGATCACCGAGGCCTCAAACGAGGGCAACACGGCGCAGCAGCAGGAGATCCTGCAGAACGACTATGTCGAGATGGTCGAGCAGATGCGCCAGATCCTGGAGAACAGCACCTTCAACGACGTCAACATCCTGATCGAGGTGGCGGTCCCCTTCAACCTGGCGGTCGGGACGGTGCGCGACGTGGACGTCCTGTCGAACCTGGAGGGCGGCACGTTGCGGCTCGACGGCCAGCGGCTCGACCTCACCTACGCGCTGCTGGCCAACGAGGACGTGTCCTCCCCGGCCAATGCGCTGAACGCGCTGACCATCTTCGAGCAGGAGGAGGAGCGGGTCGCCACCGCGCTGGGCAGCCTGGGCGCCAACCTGCGCGCGCTTGACTTCCAGGTCACCCAGCTCCAGGCGACCCTGGACGCGACGGAGGAGGGGCTCGGCAACATCGTCGATGCGGACATGGCCCGTGCCTCGGCCGAGCTCAACGCCGCCCAGGTGCGCCAGCAGCTCTCAGTCCAGACCCTGGGCATCGCCAACAACGCGCCGCAGATCGCGCTCGGCCTGTTCCAGTAATCGCCGCTTAAGGCTCGAACGCGTTGTAGGCCGCCTTGTAGGCCGGGTCCCAGCGGGACAGGGGCGGGCGGTTCTCGGTGATGTCGCCCGCACCCCACAGGATACGCTTGCGGTCCATCTCCGGCGTCGTCTCGCCGTCCGGGCACAGGATGTAGAAGTCCCCCGCCTCCAGCCCGGCCAGCATATGGTCGACCACCTGGTCCGGCAGCCAGGCGCCCGGCTTGTGCTCGCGGTCGCCGGTGGTGGTCCAACCGGGGATCAGCAGGTGGGCGCTGACCCGGCAGCCCGGCGTGTTGCGCAGGTCGTGCTGCAGCCCTTCGCTGTAGGCCTTCACCGCCGCCTTGGTGACGTTGTAGGCGGTGTTGCCCGGCGGGTTGGTGATGCCCTGCTTGGACCCGACATTGACCACATGGGCCTTGGCCCCCGCCTCGATCATCGACGGCACGAAGCAGCGCACGCCGTTGACCACGCCCCAGAGGTTCACGTCCACCGCCTTGTGCCAGTCGGCGGCAGGGTTCCAGATGCCGCCGCCGACCCGGGTGACCGCGTTGTTCATCAGGAAGGACGGGGCGGTGGACACGGCGTTGACCCGCTGGGCGGTACCGCGCATCTCGGCCTCGTCGGACACGTCGCAGGGCAGGGCGATCACATGATCGGTCTCCGCCGCATGGCCGGCGACCTCCTCCCGTGCGGCGTCCAGCGGCCGGCCGGGCAGGTCCAGCATGTAGACCCGCATGCCGAGGCTGGCGAGCCGCGCCGCCGTCGCCTTGCCGATCCCGCTGGCCGCCCCGGTGATGACGGCGGCCTTGTCTCGGGCGATGGCGGGGTGGGGCATGGGCGGGTCCTCCTGCGTGTCGAGTTTGGCCGCCGAGTATGCCACACCCGGACCCCGCGCCGATCAATCGGCGATGAAACCGGAGGACTGCCGCGCCCAGAGGTCGGCGTAGAGCCCGCCGCGCTCCAGCAGCTCGCGGTGGGTGCCTTCCTCCACGATCCGGCCGGCATCCATGATGATCAGCCGGTCCATCGCCGCGATGGTGGACAGACGGTGGGCGATGGCGATCACCGTGCGCCCCTCCATCAGGTTGAAGAGCTGCTCCTGGATCGCCGCCTCGACCTCGCTGTCCAGGGCCGAGGTCGCCTCGTCGAGCACCAGGATCGGCGCGCGCTTCAGCAGGGCCCGGGCGATGGCGATGCGCTGGCGCTGACCGCCGGACAGTTTCACGCCGCGCTCGCCGACCTGGGCGTCGTAACCCGTGCGCCCGCTGCCGTCCTCCAGGAGCTGGATGAACTCATGCGCATGGGCACGCCGCGCGGCCTCGATGACCTCGGCCTCCCCGGCTTCCGGCCTTCCGTAGCGGATGTTGTCGCGGACCGAGCGGTGCAGCAGCGAGGTGTCCTGGCTGACCACGCCGATCTGCGCGCGCAGACTCTCCTGGTCGACCCGGGTGATGTCCTGGCCGTCGATCAGGATGCGCCCGCCCTGGATGTCGTAGAACCGCAGCAGCAGGTGCATCATCGTCGACTTGCCGGCGCCCGACCGCCCGACCAGCCCGACCTTTTCACCAGGGCGCACGGTCAGCGTCAGGTCGTGCAGCACCGGCAGGGCCGCGCCGTAGCCGAAGGCGACGTTCTCGAACCGGATCTCCGCATCGGAGATCCGCAGCGGCGGGGCGCCGTCCGGATCGGTGACCGAGCGCGGCCGGGCGATCGTGTCGGCGCCCTCGCGGACCACACCCACGTTCTCGGCGATCTCGGCCGACACGAACATGATCCAATGCGACATGGTGGTCACGCGCATGATCAGGCCGATCGAGCCCGCGACGGACCCGACGCTGAGCTCGCCCCGGCTCCACAGCCAGAGCACCAGGGCGCCGTGGCCGACCAGCAGGATGCCGTTCAGCACGCTGATCGAGGTGCGGAACCAGGAGATCTCGACCATCAGCTCGGCGAACTTGTCGCGCTGGTCGGCGATGCCGACCCGGGCATAGTCGTCCTCGCGCCGGGCATGGCCGAACAGCTTCACCGTCTGGATGTTGGTGTAGCTGTCGACCAGGCGGCCGGTCAGGCGCGACGACGCTTCGGACGACACCGTCGCCCGGCGCTGCACCCGCGGCACGAAATAGACCAGCGCACCGACATAGACCGCCAGCCACAGCAGCAGCGGGATCGCGGTCAGCGGATCGAAGGTCAGCAGGATCACCAGGGCGGAGATCCAGAACATGGTGACGTACCAGATCGCGTCGATCAGCTCGCCGACAGAGCGCCGCAGCGCCAGCGAGGTCTGCATCACCTTCTGGGCGATCCGGCCAGCGAAGTCGTTGTGGAAGAACGCCACGCTCTGCCGCAGCAGGTAGCGGTGGGTCTGCCAGCGGATCAGGCCGGAGAACGGCGGCGCCAGGCTCTGGTTGCCGATCGCCATGTGGAGGATGGCGAGTAGGGGCTCTGCGACCAGCACCAGGAAGCCGACCCAAAGCAGCAGGCCGAGATTTTCCTGGAAGAACGCCGCCGGCGTCTCGGCCCGTCCGATAAGGTCGATGATCTCGCCCACATACGCGAACAGCGACGCACCGATCATCGACAGCAGGCCGCAGGTGACGGTGAGGGCGGCGAACCACGGCCAGACCTGACGCACGTAATGCCAATAGAACGCGAGCAGCCCGGTCGGCGGCTGGTCCAGCCGGTCCGAGGCGAAGGGGTCGATCAGATTGTTGAAACGACGGAACATAAGGCTCTCCACGTGCGGGAGGGTTGTCACGAAAACGGGACAACGCCGGGCGCAGAAGAGAGCGAGGGGAGGGACGGGAGAACCGGTTCCTGCGGCTCGATCGATGACGCGCCGGGCGTCAGCCGGAAATGGGCGCGAGATTTCGCATCGAGCGGTTCATCGGGGTCTCCGTTGACAGCGGCGCCGGTTCAGCGCCGATTGCGGGCGGATAGTTCCACAAGGTCTGCGCGACGGCCACTGTTTTGGCTGCCCGTATGGCTTGTTTCCGTCCGGTGTTGCGGGAATGCCGCACCTGCGAAGGGCGGGCAAAAAGAAAGGGGCCCCGCAGGGCCCCTCCGTCATTCGTAAAGGCTGTGGCCGGCTTACGCCGCCGCGGCCTTGTGGATGGCGCCGGCCGCGTCGTCGAGGGCCTTGGTCATCTTGTCGAACAGCTCGTTGATCTGGCTCTCGGTGATGATCAGCGGCGGGGTGAAGGCGATGCTGTCGCCGATGGCCCGCACGATCAGGCCGTTCTCGGTGGCCGCCGCGCCGACCTTCGCACCGGCGCCGACCTTCGGGTCGTAGGACGCGCGGGTGCCCTTGTCGGCCACGATCTCGACCGCGCCCATCAGGCCGCGGCCGCGGGACTCGCCCACCAGCTCGTGGTCGGACAGGGCGTGCAGACGCTCCAGGAACAGCGGGGCGACCGCCTTCACGTGGTCGACGATGTTGTCTTCCTCGTAGATCTTCAGGGTCTCCAGCGCGACCGCGGCGCAGACCGGGTGGGCGGTGTAGGTGTAGCCGTGGCCGAGCACGCCGAGGTCGCGGCTCTGGTCGGCGATCGGCTGGTACACGTCCTCGCTGATCATCACCGCCGAGATCGGCAGGTAGCTGGAGGACAGGGCCTTCGCACAGGTCAGGATGTCCGGCTTGATGCCCATGCTCTGGCTGCCCCAGAACTCGCCGGTCCGGCCGAAGCCGCAGATCACCTCGTCGGCGATCATCAGCACGTCGTACTTCTTCAGGACGGCCTGGATCTTGGCGAAATAGGTCTTCGGCGGCACGATCACGCCGCCCGCACCCATGATCGGCTCGGCGATGAAGGCGGCGACCGTCTCCGGACCCTCCTCCAGGATCATGTTCTCCAGATCCTGCGCCATGCGGGTGGCGAAATCCTCCTCGCTCTCACCCGCCTGACCGAAACGGTAGTAGTGCGGGTTGGAGGTGTGTTTCACGCCGGCGATCGGCAGGTCGAAGCCTGGGTGGTTCACCGGGGTGCCGGTCAGCGAGGCCGAGGCGATGGTCACGCCGTGATAGCCCTTGATACGGCTGATCATCTTCTTCTTGGCATGACGGCCGCGGGCGTTGTTGTAGTACCACACCAGCTTCATCGCGGTGTCGTTGGCCTCGGAGCCGGAGCCGGCGAAGAACACCTTGGACATCGGCACCGGCGCCAGGTTGATCAGCTTCTCGGCCAGATCGATGCCGGGCAGGTGCGCCTTGTGGGCGAAGGTGTGGTAGTAGGGCAGGGTCTCGAGCTGCTTGGTCGCGGCCTTGACCAGCCGGTCCTCCTTGAAGCCCAGCGACGCGCACCACAGGCCGGCCATCGCTTCCAGGTACTGCTTGCCGCCGTCGTCGTACACGTAGACGCCGTCACCCTTGGTGATGATCATCGGGCCGTTCTCTTCGTGGGCCCGGGCGTTGGTATAGGGGTGCAGAACGTAGGCTACGTCTCGCGCGGCCGGCGAGTTCGGCTGGAAGCTCATGGCGTCCTCCAAAAAAGGGAGCTGATTTATCGTCGGAACTGACTTCCGGGCAGCATACCACGCGGATCAATCGGCGAAAGGGGGCGAATCCCCACCCTTGACCCGACGCTAGAACACCGACCAGCCGGTCTCCCGGGCGAGCTCTTCCAGCGCCAGGGTACCGGCATGGGAGTTGCCGCTGTCGTTCAGGCCGGGCGACCAGACGGCGATGGAGGCGCGGCCCGGGGCGATGGCCAGGATGCCGCCGCCCACCCCGCTCTTGCCCGGCAGGCCGACGCGGAAGGCGAAATCGCCCGAGGCGTCGTAATGCCCGCAGGTCATCATCAGCGCGTTGATCCGTCGGGCGCGGAAGTCGGCGACGATCCGCCGTCCGGTCAGCGGATCGACCCCGCGGTTGGCCAGGAAAAGCCCGGCCCGGGCCAGCTGCACGCAGGACAGGGACAGGGCGCATTGGTGGAAATAGACGTCGAGCGTGTCGGCGACCGGTCCGTCTATCGTGCCGAACGCCTTCATGAAATTCGCCAGGCTCAGGTTGCGGAACCCGGTCTCCGCCTCCGAGGCCGCCACCTCGGCGTCGATCGCCACGCTGTCGTCATCGGCCAGCCGGCGCAGGAAGGACAGGATTTCGGCGATGGTCTCTTTCGGCCGTCCGCGGGCGAGCAGGATGTCGCTGACCACGATGGCGCCGGCATTGATGAAGGGGTTGCGCGGAATGCCCTGCTCGCGCTCGAGCTGGACGATAGAGTTGAAGGCCGAGCCGGACGGTTCCCGGCCGACCCGCTGCCACAGGTCGCTGCCTATCCTGCCCAGCGCCAGGGACAGGGTGAAGACCTTGGACACGCTCTGGATCGAGAACGGCTCGTGGGCGTCCCCGGCGGTGTGCAACCCGCCGTCGAGCGTGGCGACGGCGATGCCGATCTTCGACCGGTCGATCCGGGCCAGGGCGGGGATGTAGTCGGCGACCCGGCCGCGGCCGACCTCGGGACGGATCCGGTCGAGAATGCTGGCGACGGTGTCATCCAGTGTCATGGCCCTTCCCCCGGTGCAATCGGCGGCAGTCTAGCGTAGACCACGGTCAGGAGGTCCGATCGCTCCGATCATTCCCGGTCTCGCTCTCGAACGCGTCCTCCTCATCGACCACGATATCTTCGGCCAGGATCTCCTCGGCCAGGTCCTCCACGGCCGTGTCCTCGTCGAGGATCCGGCTGAGGGCGTCGCGCAGGGTGCGCAGGAGGTCCTCGGCGGCATGCTCGTCGATGTAGCGGAAGATCGCCTCGTAGTCCAGCAGCTCGCGATCCAGCATGGCCGCGCGGTCGCTGCGGTTGCCGGCGATGAGCTGGTCGAGCTGGCGGCGCGCCTCGTCGACCAGTTCGACCGCCTCGTCCCGGCGCAGCACGCCCTTGCTGACCAGGGCGCGCATGGTGTTCACCTGCAGGATGAAGGAGGCCATGGCGAAGGCCTCCGTCTTGATGTCGCGCTTGATCAAACGCCTGCGTCCCCGTTCCTTTGGCCCGTCCCGGCCAAGGCGTACCACAGAAGGCTGAGGATCTGCAGCGCCAGGATCCCGCCGAACACCGCCTGATAGGCCTCCGGCTGATAGCCGCCGGCCGCCAGCGGCTCCCAAAGGTCGATCGCCGCCCCCATCAGGTACTGGCCGGCGAAGGCGCCGAAGAAGGCCAGGGTGTTCAAACCGGTCGATGCCCGGCCGGACAGGGCCAGCGGGAAATGGCCGTTCAGCAGCGGATAGACCAGGGCGGCACCGTTCGCCAACAGGCCGAACGCCACCCAGGGCAGGACGCTGGTGGGGGCCAGTTCGAAGACGATCACCGCCTGGCTCGCCATGAACAGGGTGGTCAGCACCAGGATCACCCGGGACAGGGGGATGCCGCGCCGGGTGCTCCAGTCGGCGATCATGCCGGTCAGCACGAAGCCGACGGTCATCGCCGCGGCGAGCCAGAGCAGGGCGTCGGCCGCGCCCTGGATGTCCATGCCCCCGACATCGCGCAGCCACGGCCCGGCCCACAGGCCCTGGATCGCCAGGTTGGCGGCCATGGTGGTCACGGTCAGCGGCGCGACACGCCAGAACAGCAGGTCGGCGAAGACGCGCTTCAGTCCCGCGATCTGCTCTGCAAGGGTGTCGCCGGCGCCGTGGATCGGACGCTCCGGCACCGCCAGCCGGATGGTCAGCGCGACCAGCACGGTGACCGCGGCGAGACCGAGGAAAACGCCGCGCCAGTCGGTGACGTGCAGCGCCATCTCCAGCGGCCTTGTGGCGGCGACGGCGCCGAGCCCGCCGATCGCCATGAAGCAGCCGTTGATCAGCGGCCAGCGCTGCTTGGGGAACCACAGGGTGATCGCCTTGAACGAGGCCATCAGCCCGCCGGCGACGCCCAGGCCGATGAAGCCCCGGGCGATGGCCAGCGCGATCAGCGAGTCGCCGAGCGCGAACAGGGTGGCGCCGAGGGCGGCGGAGAGCAGCAGCACCGACTGCACCCGGCGCGGCCCGTAGCGGTCGAGCAGCAGGCCGAGCGGAAGCTGGAACCCGGCGAAGGCGAGGAAGTAGGTGCTGGTCAGCAGCCCGAGATCGCCCGCGTCCAGCCCGATCTCGGCGATGAGCTGCGGCGCGATCACCGCGTTGGTGGAGCGGAACAGGTAGGACAAGAAATACCCGCCGGCGAAGGGCATGAAGACGACCAGCAGCAGGCGGGCGATCGTGGGATGCGCGGGGGGAACGGTCTGGGTCATTGGCGGCCTCTTGTTTGGGCGAACCTTAGACCACGGACGCTTGCGGGGTGTCGAGATGGGTGGCGGGGGAGGGGCGGTGGCGTAGGAAGTTGCCCTGGCGCCGGTGGCTTGGTCCTGACTTGCGTCAGGACGACGGGGAGGGGGCGGGAAAATTCATCCGTCGTCCTGACGCAAGTCAGGACCTAGCCACAATCGCCGGGTCACCGCATGAACCGCACCTGCACCCCGTTCAGCTGCTCCGCCGGGACGATCAGCGTGTCGGCCTCGCGCCGGGCGGCTGGGATGTGGGCGGCGGCCGCCTCCAGGTCGGCGACGCGGATCGTCACTTCGGGGAAGGCTGGCGCACCCACCTCCAGGGTCAGGGCGTCGCGGTCCAGCGCGATATGGGTCGTCCGCCGTCCGCCGGAGAAGCCGCGCAGGAAGGCGTCGGCGGCCTCCGGGTCCGGGGCGGTCACCTGAACCGCGGCGATGCGCTGGGCGACGTTGGCATGGACCTGGTAGTCCGGCTTCCAGAACACCTCCGGCGTGTGCTGCTGGCAGGTGAAGAACCCGAGGCCCGGCAGGCTCGGCTCCGAGGCGAAGGCCAGCGAGAAGGCGACCCGCTGGCTCGACCCGTCCGGCTGCCTGGCCTGGCGCTCGAAATCGAACGGCGCGTAGACCTGCAGCCCCTTGGACCGCCAGTCGGCGAGATCGCCGTCGCGGTCGTCGCTGGCCAGCACCAGCATCGACATGCCCTCGCCTCTCTCGGCGAGGAAGTCGCGGTTATGGCCGGCGAAGGAGAACCGGTCGCCCTCCGCCTCCTCGATCCGGCTCGGATCGTCGATTTCCAGCAGCTCGACGAAATTGCCCTGGAGCTGGATCAGCGAGTTCGCCGTGCCGAAGGGATGCACCGCCCGCGGCGTGCAGGTGAAGCCGCAGGCGCTCCAGGCGGCCTGAGCGGCGGCGAGGTCGCGGGTCATGACCACGATGTGGTCGATATCGCGGGGCGTGGACATCGGGCGTCTCCCTATAGGCGTCTGGGGCCAACCCTGGGGTCGACGGCCCTTGCCTGGCAACGTAGAAATCCTGAGCGGGTCCGCCAGCCCTGGTGCGGCGGAGCCAAGCGATGCGCTGAACGCGGGGGTGACATGGCGCAGCTTCATTCCGGGATCGGGCTCCTGGCGATCTTCGCGATCGCCTGGATGCTAAGCGAGGCACGCAGGGCGGTCGGCTTGCGGGTGCCGCTGGTCGGCATCGCGCTGCAAATCGGCCTGGCGCTCGCCATGCTGAAACTGGCGATCCTGCGCGACGCGGTGGCCGCCCTGAACGACGCCTTTCTTGCCCTGCAGTCGGCGACCAAGGCCGGCACCTCCCTGGTCTTCGGCTATTTGGGGGGCGCCCCGCTGCCGTTCGAGGAGAGCTATCCCGGGGCCGCCTTCGTGCTGGCCTTCCAGGCGCTGCCGCTGGTGATCGTGGTCAGCGCCCTGACCTCGGCGCTGATCCATCTGCGGATCCTGCCCTGGATTGTGCGCGGCTTCGCGGCGGCGCTGGAGCGGGCCTTCGGGGTCGGCGGGCCGGTCGGGCTGGCCTGCGCCGCGAACGTGTTCTTCGGCATGGTCGAGGCGCCGGTTCTGGCCCGCGACTACCTGGCCCGGCTCGACCGGGGCGAGCTGTTCATCGTCATGACCACCGGCATGGCGACCATCGCCGGCACCGTTCTCGCCCTGTATGGCGGGTTCGTCGCCCCGGTGATCGACAACGCCATCGGCCACCTGATCACCGCCTCCATCATCAGCGTGCCGGCGGCCATCGCCATCGCCGCCATCATGGTGCCGCGCCAGGGCCCGCCGACACCGGGCGAGTTGGAGATCGTGTCGCCGGCGGCCAACCTGATGGACGCGATCACCCAGGGCACCGAGCAGGGGCTGAAGCTGTTCCTGTCGATTCTGGCCATGCTGCTGGTCATGGTCGCCCTGGTCAGCCTGGTGGACACGCTGCTCGGCCTGTTGCCCGACATCCAGGGTCAGCCGGTGTCCCTGGGGACGATCTTCGGATGGCTGTTCAGCCCGCTGGTCTGGCTGATCGGCATCCCCTGGGCCGAGGCGGGCGAGGCCGGGCGGCTGATGGGCATCAAGACCGCGCTGAACGAGCTGCTCGCCTATCTGGAACTCGCCAAGCTGCCCGAAGGGACGCTCAGCGAGCGGTCGGAACTGATCATGCTCTACGCGCTCTGCGGCTTCGCCAATTTCGGCAGCCTCGGCATCATGATCGGAGGACTGGCGACGATCCTGCCCGGTCGGCGCGGGGAGATTGCCGGGCTGGCGCCCAAATCGCTCGTTGCGGGGACGCTCTCGACGCTGTCGACCGGGGCGGTTGTGGGGCTGATCTGAAACGCTGTAAGAAATGTGCAATCCGAACCAAAAGTGCTGCATGCGCGCATTGACGCGCTTGCGCTCCCCCGGTTAAGTCCCCCCGACGCGGCGGGCCGGGGGCCCGGCGCCAACGATGCGAACGCCGGCCTCACCCGTTTCGATTCTGCCTTTTCGGATCGGCTACGTGTTGGACCGTCGTCCATTGGCACACACGTGGGAGCTATTTGTATGCGTAAATCTTTGCTGGCCGCCGCCACGGCGGCCGCAGTGCTTGGGGCTTTTGGCGCCTCCTCGGCGGATGCCAAGACCTTCAAGTGGGCCTTCCAGGGCGACGCCCAGTCGCTTGATCCGTATTCGCTGAGCGAGACCTTCACCCTCAGCCTGCAGGGCAACATCTACGAGGGCCTGATCCGGATGGATAAGGACCTGCAGATCGAGCCGGCCCTGGCCGAGAGCTGGGAGATCGTCGAGCCGACCCGCTGGCGCTTCAAGCTGCGTCAGGGTGTGAAGTTCCAGAACGGCAACGACTTCACCGCCGACGACGTGCTGTTCTCCGCCGAGCGCGTGCGCAAGGACGGCTCCGACCTCAAGGGCCGCCTGGCCGGCGTGGTCGATGTGGTCAAGGTCGACGACTACACCGTCGATTTCGTCACCGAAGTGCCGATGCCGACCCTCGTGAACGAGTGGGGCACCTGGTACATCATGGACAAGGAATGGTCCGAGGCGAACGGTGCCGAGGATCCGACCGACGTCACCGCCGGCAAGGAGAACTTCTCCACCCGGAACGCCAACGGCACCGGGCCGTTCATGATCCAGTCGCGCGAGACCGACGTGAAGACCGTCCTGGTCCCGTACGAGGGCTGGTGGGATTCCGCGAACAAGGAGCACAACCTGACCGAGGTGATCTTCACCCCGATCGGCTCCGACTCCACCCGCGTCGCCGCCCTGCTGTCGGGCGAGATCGACATGATGTATCCGGTGCCGGTTCAGGACATGAACCGCCTGGAGAACGACCCGAACACCGAAGTCCTGGGTGGCCCGGAGCTGCGCACGATCTTCCTGGGCATGGACCAGGAGCGCGACGAGCTTCTGCACTCCAGCGTGAAGGGCAAGAACCCGTTCAAGGACGTCCGCGTCCGTGAGGCGTTCTACCGCGCGATCGACGTCGAGCTGATCCAGAAGAAGGTGATGCGCGGCCTGTCGACCCCGTCGGCCCTGATGATCTCGCCGCTGCTGTTCAAGTATTCCGACGAGTTCAAGCGCCTGGAAGCCGACGCCAAGCTGGCCAAGAAGCTGCTGACCGAAGCCGGCTATCCGGACGGTTTCGAGATCACCCTGGACTGCCCGAACAACCGCTACGTCAACGACGAGGCGATCTGTCAGGCGGTCGTGGCGATGCTGGCCCGCATCGACGTGAAGGTGAACCTTCTGGCCCAGCCGAAGGCGCAGTACTTCGCCAAGATCCTGGCGCCGAAGCGCGACACCAGCTTCTACCTGCTGGGCTGGACCCCGAGCTCGTTCGACAGCTGGAACGTGATGTTCAACATCATCGGCACCCCGGACCACGAGAGCGGCCGCGGCAAGTTCAACAACGGCGGCTATTCCAACGCCCGGTTCGACGAGCTGACCGACCTGGTGCTGTCGGAGACCGACCAGGACAAGCGGAACGACTACATCCGCGAGGCCTATCAGATCCTGCACGACGAGCGTGGCTACATCCCGCTGCACCAGCAGGCCCTGGCCTGGGGCAAGCGCAGCAATATTTCGCTTGTGCAGCGCGCCGACAACCAGTTCATGCTTAACTACGTCAAAGTGGACTGACGCGTCGGATACTAAACCGGTCCTGGTCTGCCTGAGCGCGGACCAGGACCATTGATTTTGACCTTGTTCGGTTTCAGGTTGCGCGCCCTATGGTCGCTTTCATTCTAAGACGGTTGATCCAATCGCTCTTCGTCATGTTCTTCGTGGCGCTGGTGTCGTTCTCGATGTTCCGGTTCGTCGGCGATCCGGTGAACCAGATGGTCGGCATCGAGACCAGCATCGCCGAACGCGAAGCGCTGCGGGAGCGGCTCGGTCTCAACGATCCGTTCCTGGTCCAGTTCGGGCGCTACATCTCCAAGGCCGCGACCGGCGAGTTCGGCGTCTCCTACCAGCACAAGCGCCCGGTCGCCGAGATGCTGGTCGAGCGCATGCCGGCGACCCTGGAACTGGCCTTCGTCTCGGCGGTGTTCTCGCTGCTGGTCGGGGTGCCCATGGGAGTCTATGCCGGGCTGAACAGGGACGGGTTCCTCTCCAAGGTCCTGTTGTCCGTCTCCCTGGTGGGCATCAGCCTGCCGACCTTCCTGATCGGTATTCTGCTGATCTTCTTCTTCTCGGTTCAGCTCAACTGGCTGCCCTCCTTCGGGCGTGGCGGGCTGGTCGATATCGGTCTGTGGAAGACCGGGTTCCTGACCATCGACGGCTGGAAGTCGCTGATCATGCCGTCGATCACGCTCGGCCTGTTCCAGCTCACCCTGATCATGCGTCTGGTGCGCTCCGAGATGCTCGAAGTGCTGCGCACCGACTACATCAAGTTCGCCAGGGCTCGGGGGCTGACCAACCGCGCCGTCCATTTCGGCCATGCGCTGAAGAACACTCTGGTTCCGGTGATCACCATCACCGGCCTGCAGCTCGGCTCGATCATCGCCTTCGCGATCATCACCGAGACGGTGTTCCAGTGGCCGGGCATGGGGCAGATGTTCCTGCAGGCCGTGACCAACGTCGATATCCCGATCATGGCGGCCTACCTGATGCTGATCGCCTTCTTCTTCGTCGTGATCAACCTGATCGTCGACATGCTCTATTATGTTGTGGACCCGCGCCTGCGCGTCGATACCGGAAAGGCCAGCGGCCATGGCTGATACCAACATGACCTCCGGCTCCGGCATCATGGACGGCCTGCGCCGATTCTTCGACGGCGACATCTGGTACAGCTTCACCCGCTCGCCGGTGACGATCGTCGCCGCGGCGATCACCTTCCTGTACTTCTTCATGGCCGCCTTCGGGCCGCTGGTGGCGCCGCACAATCCGTTCGACCTGGCGTCGATCTCCCTGCTCGACGCCTCCCTGCCGCCGGCCTGGATGGAGGACGGCGACCCCCGTTTCCTGCTGGGCACCGACATTCAGGGCCGCGACGTGCTGTCGGCGATCATCTATGGCAGCCGGGTCTCCCTGCTGATCGGCTTCGCCAGCGTGATCCTGGCGCTGATCCTGGGGGTCGGCCTGGGCCTGATCTCGGGCTTTGTCGGCGGGGCGGTGGACGCCTTCATCATGCGCGTCGCCGAGATCCAGCTCTCCTTCCCGTCGATCCTGATCGCCCTGCTGATCAACGGCGTGCTGCGCGGCGTGATCGAACTGCAGAACCAGGCGGACCTGGCCTATGCGGTGCTGATCCTGTCGATCGGCCTGTCGAACTGGGTGCAGTACGCCCGCACGGTGCGCGGCTCCACCATGGTCGAGCGCAACAAGGAATACGTCCAGGCGGCCCATGTAATCGGCATCCGGCCGTCGCTGATCATGTGGCGCCACATCCTGCCGAACGTGCTCGGCCCGGTGCTGGTCATCGCCACGATCCAGCTCGCGCTCGCGATCATCGCCGAGGCGACCCTGTCCTTCCTCGGCGTCGGCCTGCCGCCGACTGAGCCGTCGCTGGGCACGCTGATCCGTGTCGGCAACGACTACCTGTTCTCCGGCGAGTGGTGGATCACGATCTTCCCCGGCGCCGCCCTGGCCATCCTGGTGCTCGCCGTCAACCTGCTGGGTGACTGGCTGCGCGACGCCCTGAACCCGAAGCTGCGCTGATCCGATGCCTCTGCTTGAAGTCGAAAACCTCGTCGTAGAGTTCCCCACCCGCAAGGGCACGCTGACGGCCGTCAACGACATCTCGCTCCACATCGACGAGGGCGAGGTGCTGGGCGTGGTCGGAGAGTCCGGTGCGGGCAAGTCCATGACCGGGGCCGCCATCATCGGCCTGTTGGAACCGCCCGGGCGGGTCGCCAGCGGCAAGATCCTGCTCGAGGGCGAGCGGATCGACAATCTGCCCTACGAGAAGATGCGGCGGATCCGCGGCAAGCGGATCGGCGCCATCTTCCAGGACCCGCTGACCAGCCTGAACCCGCTCTATTCGGTGGGCCGCCAGCTGGTGGAGACGATCCAGACCCATACCGACCTGTCGCCGACCCAGGCGCGGGCCCGGGCGATCGAACTGTTGACCGAGGTCGGCATCCCCGCACCGGAACGGCGGATCGACCAGTATCCGCACCAGTTCTCGGGCGGCATGCGCCAGCGCGTCGTCATCGCGCTGGCCCTCTGCGTGAACCCGCGCCTGATCATCGCCGACGAGCCGACCACCGCGCTCGACGTGTCGATCCAGGCGCAGATCATCGCCCTGCTGAAGCGCCTGTGTCGCGAGCACGGCACGGCGGTCATGCTGGTCACCCACGACATGGGCGTCATCGCCGAGACCGCCGACCGGGTGGCGGTGATGTATGCCGGCCGGATCGCCGAGATCGGCCCGGTCCGCGAGGTGATCAAGAACGCCAAGCATCCCTATACCCACGGCCTGATGGGGTCCATTCCGTCGATCGGCCACGACAGCGAGCGTCTTGAGCAGATCCCGGGCTCGATGCCGCGGCTGACCGACATCCCGACCGGCTGCGCCTTCAACCCGCGCTGCCCGCACGCCTTCGACAAGTGCCGCACGGTCCGACCGGATCTGCTGCCGATCGAGGACAGCTGGACCGCGTGCTGGCTGTATGACGGCGAGGACGGGCGGAACAAGGACGCGTCGAAGACGCTGGTGGCCAACACCAAGGCCGATGCGGTGCTGGAGAAGAACAATGGCTGAAGCGGTCGCCAAGAAGCGCGAGGCGCGCGCCAAGATCCGGGATGCGGGCGGCCATGAGGTCGCCATGCTCAAGGTCCAGGGCCTGAAGCGTCACTTCGACGTGTCGGCCCCATGGCTGAACCGGATGATCGAGCGCCAGCCCAAGCAGACCTTGAAGGCGGTCGACGGGATCGATTTCGAGATCGGCCAGGGCGAGACTTTCGGCCTTGTCGGCGAGTCCGGCTGCGGGAAGTCCACGGTCGCCCGTCTGATCGTCGGCCTGTACGGGCCGACCGCCGGTTCGATCGAGCTGGAGGGCCGCGACATCGCCGGCCTGACCCGCCAGCAGATGGCGCCGATGCGCCGCCGCCTGCAGATGATCTTCCAAGACCCCTATGCCAGCCTCAATCCCCGCTGGCGGGTGCGCGACATCATCGCCGAGCCGATCCGCGCCTTCGGCCTTGCCAAGGGCCAGGCGGCGATCGACGCGAGGGTCGGCGACCTGCTGGAGACGGTGAAGCTGAACGCCCGCGACGGCGAGAAGTATCCGCACGAGTTCTCCGGCGGCCAGCGCCAGCGCATCTCGATCGCGCGCGCGCTCGCCTCGGAGCCGGAGTTCCTGGTCTGCGACGAGCCGACCTCGGCGCTCGACGTGTCGGTGCAGGCGCAGATCCTGAACCTGATGAAGGACCTGCAGCGCGAGTTCGGGCTGACCTATCTGTTCATCAGCCACAACCTGGCGGTCGTCTATCACATCAGCGACCGGGTCGGTGTGATGTATCTGGGCAAGCTGGCCGAGGTCGCGCCGGCCAAGACCCTGTTCACGACGCCGCGCCATCCCTACACGCGGCTGCTGCTGGACACGATCCCGGACCTCGACATGACCGGCCGCGAGCGCATGCCGGTGGCGGGCGAGGTGCCGAACCCGATCAATCCGCCCTCGGGGTGCACCTTCCACCCGCGCTGTCCCTTCGCCAACGAGCGCTGCCGGGCGGAGATCCCGATGCCGCGCCCGCTGCCTGACGGCGCCATCGTGGCCTGCCACGGCATCGAGGAAGGCCGCATCCCCGATGGCCCGGCGCTCGCTCCGCCGGCCCGGCCGGAAGGGCTGGCCTGACGACGACGGCGCCTCCGGGCGCCGTTTTCTTTTGCGCGGGGCCGTCCGAGGCGCCACCGTTGGCCGGTCCGGATCCGCACCAGGTCTTCTCGCATGATCACAGTCTTCGGCTCGCTCAACCTCGACCTGCTGTTCAATCTCGACCGGCTGCCGGCACCGGGCGAGACCGTGCTGACCCGCGAGATCGTGCAGCTTCCAGGCGGCAAGGGCGCGAACCAAGCGAGTGCCGCCGCCAAGGCCGGGGCGCGGACGCGGTTCGTCGGCTGCGTGGGGGAGGACGGGCTGGGAGCGTCGGTGCTGGCGTCGCTGGAGGCTGCGGGCTGCGATGTGTCCGGTGTGCGTACCGTCCCCGGCGCCACCGGCACGGCGGTGGTGATGGTCGAGCGCTCGGGCGAGAACCAGATCGTGGTCGGAAGCGGCGCCAACTTGGCGGTCGAGGCGGGGATGCTGGACCCCGCCTGGCTAAAGCCCGGCGACACGCTGGTCTGCCAGATGGAGATCCCGCTGGAGGCGGTGGTGGAGGGACTGGCCGCCGCCCGCAGGACAGGTGCCCGCACCGTGCTGAACCTTGCGCCGGCACGGGTGCTTCCGGCCGGGGTATTGGCCGATGTCGATGTACTTGTGCTGAACGAAGGCGAGGCGGCCCTGCTCGCCGGCACCGAGGCGCCGCCGGTCGGGACGGCCCGCAAGCTCGCCGGCGACCACAGTCTGACCTGCGTCGTCACCCTGGGCGGCGAGGGTGCGATCGCGGTGACGCCGGATGGGCGCGGTTACCGGGTCGGAACGCTCGCGGTGCAGGCGGTCGATACCGTCGGCGCGGGCGATGCCTTCGTCGGCGTGCTGTCGGCAGCCCTGGATGCCGGGCTGGCACTCCCCGATGCGTTGCACCGGGCCTCGGTGGCGGCGGGGCTGACCTGCACGCGGCCGGGGGCGGCGGCGGCCTTGCCCGACGCGGCCGAGATCGAGGGCCGGCTGTCAGCCCTGGCCCGGCCGGTGGATCTCGGTGACGGTTAGCGGGAAGTCGCTGCCCCAGAACGCCTGCTGAACCTGGCCCGCATTGATCTGGAACGCGACCACCGGCGCGCCGGCGGCTTCGCCCTCGAACAGCGCGTGCACCTCCTGCGGCGTGGTCACCAGCGGTGAGACCGGGAAGCCTGCGTCGAGCTGTCCCGGCACCAGCCTGTGGGTCTGCTCGCTGCCATCGGCCCGGCGCAGGGTGATGGTGAGCTGCGGCGGCTTGAACACCAGTCCGAAGGCGCGACCGAGCAGGGTCGGGCGGATGCCGCCCTTGACCTGCAGGATGGCGCCGGGGTTCGGGGCGGGCAGCTCGATCCAGCGGTTGTAGGTCTTCCTGCCCTGGACCAGCTTGCGGGTCTCCAGGGGCACGGGCTCGGCCCGGCGCTCGATCAGCAGGCCCAGGGGAACTTCGTCGACCGGATCGTACAGCGACAGGAATTCCGGCCAGAGATGTCCGCCATCGGCCAGGGGCGGGCGGTTGTCGATGCTGCCGACCTGCAGGACGTAGACCTCCGCCCCGTCGCGGCGGACATCCTTCACGTCCCGCTCGGCGAGCGCCGGCATGTAGGACTGGTAGGACTGGATCACCGGCCTCGGATGGTAGGGAAGGCCGGCGAGAATCGGTGGGGCGATCATGTAGGAATAGACGTCGATCGAGGTGGCCGAGGCGATCCGGGGATGCGGGCCGCCGAGCAGCGCGCGCGACTTGTCGGCATAATCGCGGTAATGGGCCGCCTTGCCATGCTCCGACAGCAGGTCATTGGCGATCTCGAGCAGCAACGCGGGCGCATGGACGATCCGGCCGGCGATCTGCTTGTCGATCGTGTGGCCGCTCGGCGTCAGGCGCGTATGGGCAACCGTCAGCCAGCCCGCGGCCCCGACCAGAACCAGAAGCTGCAGGGCGAAGACCTGTCCCGCCCCCTTGCGCGGAGGCAGGCCGTGGGCCACGACCAGGGCGGCGGCGGCCACGGCCATCTCGAACGGGAAAACCGCATGGCCGTCATGGCGCACGAAGCCGGCCTTGGCGACAAACATGAACAGGGCCAGCCAGCCGAGCAGGACGATGCCCTTCACCACCAGGCTGGACTGCGACCGGAACCCGACCCAGATCCCGAGCAGCAGAAGCACGACGAGAGCGCCGTAGACCAACAGGTCGTACCGGTTGCTGGTCAGCGACATGGCGGCCCCGTAGCCGCTGCCGACCTGGAAGGAGACGCGCAGCCAGTCGACGAAACCGGACAGCTCCTGCCCGGCGGCGATCCAGAGCAGCACCACAGCGGCGACATAGAGCGGGATGGCGAGCAGGGCCATGGGGTCCCGCCGGAAGGCGGCGGCCACGCTCCAGGCGATCAGGGCGGTCACCCCCATCACCAGGAAGGAGAACTTGGCCAGGGTCGCCAGCGCGATCGCCGCCACCAGCAGCCCCACCAGCAGCGGCGGCGTGTTGCGGGTGTCGATGGCGAGCCCGATCAGCAGAAAGGGTGCCAGCATCCAGATCCCGTCCGGCCCCGGCACCATCGCGGCGGCGGCGATCAGGGCGAGGCCGCAGGCCACAACCCGCCAGCCGAGACCTGGCCCGGCGACCACCCGCAGCGTCCAGACCAGGGCGATCGCCAGGACCACCGCATGGGATAGGCGGATCGCATACCAAAGGCCGACCAGATCGGGATGGTAGAGATGGGCGTAGAAGGCGCCGTAGGGCCCGTGCGGGAAGACGATGTCGCGGCCGATCTGCAGGTCGTTGAGCCAGGCGAACTGCAGGGCGGCCTGCCAGGCGCCGTCCAGGGAGTCCGGCGGGGTAGCATGGAACGCGCCGAGCTTCAGCATCAGGACGAAGCTGACGATCCCGGCGATGGTCGCAAGCGTCCAGTCGACCGCCTTCGACCCAATCCCGGTGGAAGCAGGTGTGTCATTGCTCACAGTGAGGCTCCGCGGACCGGTGCAGATTGAAGAAGGCGAAGAAATCGCCCGCTCACTGTGTATAGACGTTAGACGAATATCGCCGCCAGAGCCACGCGCATGTCTACAGCCAGCAATTGAGCGGCACGTGCGGGCTTGTGGGGCCTCGCGGCGATCGGATAAGCGGGGGGTAGCAACCCACAAAAAGGAGAGCCCTTGATGGCCACCTTGTATTCCGGCGGACGCGTCATCGACGGTGCCGGCAACGTCCTGGAAGAGCACGGCGTACTGGTCGAGGGGGCGGTTATCACGCGCATCGCTCCGCTCGCCGAGTTCGCCGGCTTCGAGGGCCAACGGGTCGACACCTCCGGCGGCACGCTGCTGCCCGGTCTCGTCGACTGTCACGTCCATCTCTGCTACGGCGCCGAAGGCAATCCCTGGGCGTCGATGATCATGCTGCGCGAGAGCCAGCTCACCATGAAGGCGCTGGACAACGCCCAGACCTCCCTGCGCGGCGGCATCACCGCGGTCCGCGACTGCGGCGGCAAGGACTACCTGGAATTCGCCGTCCGCGATGCCTGCAACACCGGCCGCCAGCTCGGCCCGACCATCCGCGCCTCGGGCAAGGTGGTCTGCATGACCGGCGGACATGGCCACCGAAACGGCCGCATCGCCGATGGGGTGGACGAGGTGATCAAGGCGGTGCGCGAGCAGATCCATGCCGGCTCCGACCTGATCAAGATCATGGCCACCGGTGGGGTGATGACCCCGGGTGTGAACCCGGAGGATGCCCACTACACGGCGGAGGAGATGGCGGCCGGCATCGCCGAGGGCCATCGCTTCCATCGCACCTGCGCCAGCCACGCCCAGGGCTCCGAGGGCATCCTCAACGCGGTGCGCGGCGGCGTCGACTCGATCGAGCACGGCATCTTCATGACAGACGAGTGTGTCGAAGAGATGCTGTCCCATGGGACCTATCTCGTGCCGACCCTGGCGGCGGTGAAGAACATTCTGGCCAACAAGGACCACGGCGTCCCGGCCTATGCGGTGGAGAAGTGCGAGCGGGTGGTCGTGCACCACGTCGCCTCGATCAGGAAGTTCTACGAGGCCGGCGGCAAGATCGCCATGGGAACCGATGCGGGCACGCCGTACAACAAGCACGGCGAGAACGCGCTGGAGCTGGAATACATGGTCGAGGAGACCGGGATCAGCCCGATGGACGCGATCACCTTCTCCACCCGCAACGGCTGCGACCTGATGCGGCTCGAGGACCGGGGCACCATTGCCGAGGGCAAGGCGGCCGACATGCTGATCGTCGACGGCGATCCGCTGGCCGACATCACCAAGGTCGCGCGCCGGGCCAACCACCGCATGGTGGTCAAGAACGGCGTGGCCGTGACCGGACCGGTCACCGAACGGGCGGCGCTCGGCCCGACCATGACCCCGTGAGGTCCTCCCTTCGGGGCGGCTCGGCCGGCGTGCCGGTCAGCCGTCCTGAAGGACCGCCAAACGGTCGCGCAGCTCGGCCAGGATATCGGCGGCGACGGCGTTGGAGGTCGGTGACTCGTCCTCCAGCGCCACCTGCAGGGTCCGCAGGATCTCGCTGATCTGGTCACGGCTGACGGACGGACAGTCCAGCTTGCAGTGGGGACCGCCACAGAGTCCGGCATCCGACAGCATGTCGGACACGCAACGGGTGATCGTGCGCACCGTCGTCCGGTGCGGCTGGCTTCCCTCTCTCGGGACGATCGGGATCAGATTTTGCACGGCAGTCAAAAGCTTGGCGGCCGCTTCTGCGGCGCACCAGGTCGTCGTGTCGACGGACACAGGCAGCTCCTTTTTGGAAACCGGAGAAGCCCTTCTCGCCGGCCGGCTGCGCGCAGTGCTGTTTGCCCTCTCCCGGCCCCCTAGAGCACGTCCGGGATTCTGTACGCGCGGGATCGTTTAGAGGGGTTTCGCGCATCGGTCGCGCGCTGAATCCGCGCCCCAGCCTTTCGCGCAATGCATGACTTTGTTGCTGCGCGGCATGGATGACACGGACGACGTCCGGTCCTACTCTGGGCGCCTCGAAATCCGGAGCCCTGCCATGCCCATCATCAACCGAATCGCCGATTTCCATGCCGACATGACCGAGTGGCGCCGGTACCTGCACGAGAACCCGGAGCTGTGCTTCGAAGAGGTGAAGACCTCGGAGTTCGTGGCCCAGAAACTGGCCGAGTTCGGCGTCGAGGTGCATCGGGGTCTGGCGAAGACCGGCGTGGTCGGCAAGCTTGTGGGCAAGACAGACAACGGGCGGGCGATCGCCCTGCGCGCCGACATGGACGCGTTGCCGGTCTACGAGGCGAACGACCTGCCCTACAAGTCGAAGACCGAGGGCAAGATGCACGCCTGCGGCCATGACGGGCACACCACCATGCTGCTGGGCGCGGCGAAGTACCTGTCGGAGACCCGGAACTTCGACGGCACGGTGTATTTCGTCTTCCAGCCGGCGGAAGAGGGCGGCGGCGGTGGCCGGGTGATGATCGAGGAGGGCCTGTTCAAGGACTTCCCCGTGGAGAGCGTGTGGGGCATGCACAACTGGCCGGGCCTCGAGGTCGGCAAGCTCGCCGTGATGCCGGGGCCGATGATGGCCGGCACCGGCGTGTTCGACATCACCATCCACGGCAAGGGCGGCCACGCCGCCATGCCGCACCAGACGGTGGACCCGATCGTGGTGGCCTCCCAGGTGGTCGGCGCCCTGCAGTCGATCGCCAGCCGCAACACCCACCCGGTGGACAGCGTCGTTGTGTCGGTCACCCAGATCCATGCCGGCGACGCCTACAACGTGATCCCGCCCGCGGTGGTGCTGCGCGGCACCGTGCGCACCTATTCCGAGGAGGTCATGAAGCTGGCCGAGGAGCGAATGCGGGCGATCGTGGAAGGCATCCCGGCGGCCAATGGCGGCCGCGGCGAGCTGGACTTCCGCTACGGCTATCCGGCGACCATCAACAGCGAGGCGGAATCCGCGGTCGCCGCCGACGTGGCGGCCGGCCTGATGGGTCGGGACAATGTCGTCGGCGACCTGCTGCCGAGCATGGGCGGCGAGGATTTCGCCTACATGCTGCAGGAGAAGCCGGGGGCCTATGTCTGGATCGGCAACGGTCCTGCCGGCCCAGGTGAGGGCCTGCACAACCCGAGCTACAACTTCAACGACGAGGTCCTGACCTGGGGTGCCAGCTACTGGACCGAACTGGTCGAGACCGTGCTCGGCGAGAAGGCGGCGTAGGCTTTTCCGCTCCCTAAATCCCGTCATCCCGGTGTCCTCCGGACTTGATCCGGAGGGCGACCGGGACCCAGTTCATAGAGCGCCTTGGGTCCCGGCCGGATCCCGGATCAAGTCCGGGCTCCGCCAGGATGACGATCGAAAGAGTGTGGAGAGGACCTACCGGCACGTCGCCGAATAGGTGAACCCCTCGCCGTTCGGGCGGGCGAAGATTTCGATCGCCTCGTCCACCGTGGTGTAGCAGCTGAAGATCGGCATCGTGACGAAGTTGGTCACCACCAGCGCCACCGTGTAGTTCCCGTAGGTCGTCCCGGTCAGGCACAGGCGTGTGGTCTTGTTGCGGGCGAGGCGGAAGGTGGCGCGCTTGTGATCCTTCAGCTCGATCCGGCCGGTCACCGTGAAGGGCGCTCGGTTACGGATCACCGCGCAGAGGTCGCCCGAATATTCCGGCCCGTTCGGCGGCAGGCCGGCCCGGTGGTTCTGGGGGCCGGTCACGGCCGGCTCCTCCTCGCAGGCGGCAAGCCCGAGGGTCAGGAGGAGGACGGCAAACAGGGTCAGGGCGCGACTCATATCCGCAGAGTGGTGAGCGGGTGCCCGTTCGTCAACGCACAGGCTGGCGAGCGGCGGGGGCCAGCATCGCACGGCGCCGGGCGGTGCGGGGATCGAGCCGGTCGCGCAGCGCATCCCCTAGCAAATTGACGCTGACCACGGTGGCGAAGATCAGCACGCCTGGCCAGATCGCCAGCCGCGGGGCCTCCCAGATCAGCTCCTGCGCACCGGTCAGCATGTTGCCCCAGCTCGGGGTCGGCGGGCGCACCCCGAGGCCGAGGAAGGACAGCACGCTCTCGAACAGCACCACATTGCCGACCGACAGGGTGGCGGCCACCAGGATCGGCCCCAGCGCGTTGGGCAGCACGTGGCGCAGCGCGATGCGCCAGGGTGAGTATCCCAGGGCACGGGCCGCCTCGATGAATTCCCGCTTGCGCAGGCTGAGGGTCGAGGCGCGGACCAGGCGGGCTGTCACCGGCCAGCCGACCAGGGAGACCAGCACCACAAGCCGTACCAGCGACGCGGTCTGGGACTGGGCGACCTCCGGCGACAGGCCGAGCTTGGACAGGTCGACCGCCGCCAGCACGATCAGCAGCGGCAGCAGGGGCAGGGCGATGACCCCGTCGGCGATCCGCATGAGCACTGCGTCCAGCCGCCCGCCGATATAGCCCGAGGCGAGGCCGATCAGGCTGCCGATGGCGGAGGCCACCAGGGCGGCGGAGAGGCCGACGGAGAGCGAGACCCGGCCGCCCTCCAGCAGCCGCAGCAGCAGGTCGCGGCCCAGCTCGTCGGTGCCTAGCGGATGCTCGGGCGAGGGCGGGGCGAGACGGTTGAACAGGTCGACCGCCTCGGCGTCGAGGCCCATGGCCGCCTCGATCAGCGGCGCGAGCAGGGCGGCGAGAGCCAGGGCGACCAGCACCAGGAGGGCGAGCAGCGCCAACGGATCGCGCAGCATCCGCCTCATGCGCCCGGCTCCGCCCGGTAGACGATGCGGGGATCCAGCTTTGCATAGGCGATGTCGGCGCCCAGGTTGCCGATCAGCGTCGCCGCCGCCGCCGTCAGCAGGCCGACCAGGGCGAGGTTGTAGTCGTTGCCCATAACCGCGTCGTAGATCGTCTTGCCCATGCCGAGCTGGGAGAACATGGTCTCGGTGATCAGCGCGCCGGAGACCAGCGAGCCGAGGTCGAGGCCGATCAGCGTCACCACCGGCAGCAGGGCGTTGCGCAGGGCGTGGCGGGTCATCACCCGGCGCTCGGGCACGCCCTTGGACCGGGCGGTGCGGATGTAGTCCTCCCCCAGCACCTCGATCAGCGCGGAGCGCAGGTGGCGGGTATAGGCGGCCACCGTCGCGGCAGACAGGGTGATCACCGGCAGGATCAGGTGACGGGCGCGGTCGAGGAGGCCGTCGTCGCCCGACGGTGAGGACATGCCACCGGCCGGCAGCCAGCCGAGCGTGACGGCGAACAGGATGATCAGCAGCAGGGCGAGCCAGAAGGGCGGCACCGACACGCCGGCGAAGCACAGCAGGTTGATCGCCCGGTCCATCAGCCCGCCCGGGTTGCGCGCCGCCACGATCGCCGCCGGCAGGGCGACGACAAGGGCCACGGCCAGGGACAGGCCGATCAGCAGGATCGTCGTCGGCAGCCGGTCGGCGACGATGTCCAGCACCGGCCGGGCGTAGAGGCGGGAATACCCGAAATCCCCCTGCAGGGCCGAGGACAGCCACGTCAGGTAGCGTTCCCAGATCGGCCGGTCGAGGCCGTAGAGCACCTTGAGCCGGGCGATGTCGGCCGGGGTGATGTCGGGATCGGCGCCGGCCATCAGGTCGACCGGGTCGCCCGGCATCAGCCCGAGCAGGCCGTAGGTCGCTGCCGACAGCAACAGGAGGACTAAAATCGTCTGCAACAGGCGGCCGGCGAGAAATCGGCTCATTGCGCCGCCGCGGCTCCCGTCTCGCCGAGCAGGGCGGCGAAGGCCGCCGCACTCTCCGCCCCGGGCCGGTTGAAGCTCATCGCCTGCTGACGGTCGCGCAGGTCGAGGCGGTGGGCGTATTCCTCGGGCATCAGGCGATTCGCACCCGGCACGCCCAGCGACTTGGCCGCATGGGCCGCCCAGTCAGCGTTCCAGATGAACTCCCGGGCGATGGCGATGATGTCGGCCCGCCCACGCACCAGGATGTCCTCGGCGTGGCGCGGATCGGTGATCATCCCGACGGCGACCACGGGCAGGCCGGTGGCGGCCCGGATACGCTCGGCGAAGGGCACGTGGTAACCGGGGGTGCGGGGGATCGCCGGCATGTCGGTCTCGCCGCCGATGCCGCCCGAGGAAATGTCGAGCACGTCGACGTCGCGCTCCTTCAGCGCCTGGGCCAGGGCCAGACTGTCCTCCAGGCCCCAGACCCCGCCCTTGCCGTCGACCACGGAGAAGCGGACGAAGACCGGCCGGTCCTTGGGCCAGACGGCACGGACCCGCTCGGTCACCTCCAGCAGCAGGCGCATCCGACCCTCGCGGTCGCCGCCATAGCCGTCGGTGCGCCTGTTGGTGATCGGCGAGAGGAACTGGTGCAGCAGGTAGCCGTGGGCCCCGTGTACGTCGATGATGTCATAGCCGGCATCCACCGCCCGGCGCGCCGCCTCGCCGAAGGCGTCGATCACGTCGCGGATGTCGCCGGCATCCATCTCCTTCGGCGCCGTGAAGCCGGGGCCGTAGGGGATCGGGCTCGGCGCCAGCCCCTGCCAGGGCGGGCGGCCTTCGGCGGCATCGGCCTCGGTCAGCGGCGCCCAGTCCTTCACCGCGCCGTGGCAGCCGGCCTTGCGCCCGCAATGGCCGATCTGGATGGCCGGAACGGCCCCCTGCTGGCGGATGAACTCGGTCAGGCGGGCGTAGTGCGGGATCTGCGCATCGTTCCATAGGCCGGCGCATTCGTGGGTCTTGCGCCCGCGCGCCTCCACGGCGGTCTCCTCGCCGAACAGGATGCCGGCGCCGCCGACCGCCAGCCGGCCGAGATGCATCATGTGCCAGTCGGTCGGCGATCCGTTCACCGAGTGGTATTGGCACATGGGCGAGACCATGACCCGGTTGCGCGCCGTCACCCCACGCAGGGTGATCGGCGTGAACAGCGTCGGCAGGTCTGGGTCGGACGTGTCGGTCATGGAGGGCCCTCCGGTTGGCCGTTCACGCTACCGCCTGCCCGGCGGCTCGGGCAACCGCTCGCGGGACCGGCGGCAGCGCTCCGAGCAGTAGCGCACCTGCTCCCAGTCGCGTGCCCATTTGCGCCGCCAGGCGAAGGGGCGGCCGCAGGTGGCGCAGGTCTTGGTCGGGAGGGTCGGCTTGCGGTGAGCCATCGTCGGCGATCCTAGAGGTCGAGTTGCGCCTGACGGCGGTCGGTCTTCGCGCGGCGGCTGCCTGTCTGGGCGAGGCCGCTGCGGCGGCTGCCGTGGCGGCGCTGGATCGCGTCCGCCGTGTCCCGGTAGTCGTCGCCCCGGCGCACCGACCAGATGCGCTCCCGCGCCTCCCGGGCGGCGGCGAGCGGGTCGACGATCGGGTCCGGATAGTCGAGGGCTAGGTCGCGGCGTTCCAGCGGCGATAGCTTCCAGGGTTCGTGGAGGAAGGCCAGCGGTACCCCCGCCAGTTCCGGGACCCAGCGGCGCACGAAGGTGCCTTGCGGGTCGTGGTCGTGTCCCTGCTTCACCGGATTGTAGATCCGGGCGGTGTTGATGCCGGTCGTGCCCGACTGCATCTGCACCTGGCTCCAGTGGATGCCCGGCTCGTAATCGGTGAACAGGCGGGCCAGATGCAGACCCGGCTCGCGCCAATGGTTCCAGAGGTGATAGCTGGACACGCTGACCAGCAGGGCGCGCATGCGGAAGTTCAGCCAGCCGGTGGCGATCAGCGAACGCATGCAGGCATCGACGAAGGGCAGGCCGGTGCGGCCTTCCGCCCAGGCGTCATGGCGGTGCCGGTCGAAGCCGCGCAGCCCGGCATAGGCCGGATGCAGGTCGCGGTGCTCGATCTCCGGCTCGCTCTCCAACTTCTGGATGAAATGACAGTGCCAGTGCAGCCGGCCCAGGAAGGAGCTTAGGGCGCCGGCCCACAGCCCGGTCTCGGCGCGCGGCATTCCCCGCAGGCTGGCCATCCGGCCCCAGGTCGCCTGCACGGTCTCGCGCAGGGACAGGGTCCCCCAGGCGAGATGCGGGCTGATCCGCGAGCAGGCGTCCTCGGCGGTGAGCGGGCTGGACATCGCCCGCTGGTAGGTCTCGCCGCGCGATCTGAGAAAGCTGTCCAGCAGCGCGTGTCCCGCGCGGCTGCCGCCGGGCTGACGCTGCGGACAGGCCACCCCCAGCAGGCCCGGCACCGGCGTGCCCGGAATCTCGCCCGGGTCGAGGTCGGCCACCGGCGTCAGGGTGCGCGGCGGCGGTGTCACCGGCTCGGCCATGACCCGTTCCCATTGCCGAGCCCAGCCGTCGCGGTCGCGCAGCGGACGGATCACGCCGTGCTGCGGGATCTCGTGCCAGGGGGTGCCGGTCTCGCGCGCCCAGGCGGCGACCCGAAGGTCCCGCGCAAAGGTCCAGGCGCCGCCCGTCTCCTCATGGCTCCACAGGCCGGCGATCCCGTAACGGGCATGCAGGTCGCCCAGCACCTCGAGGATCTCGCCTGTGCGCACCACCAGGGGGGCGCCGCGCGTGTCTAGATCCCCACGCAACTCGGTCAGGGACTCGGCGATGAAGTCCCAGTGGCGCTGGGCCATGTCAGGCTCGGCCCACCAGCCGGGCTCGATCACATAGAGCGGCAGGACCGGTCGCCCGGTGCGGGCCGCACCGGCGAGCGGGCGGTGATCCGAACTGCGCAGATCCCGTTTGAACCAGACGACCTCGATCATGCGCCTGAGATAGGACGCGGCGATCGACCGGCCAGGGTCAGTCGGCGACGGCCAGACACTCCTTGTAGGCCTTCACCACGCCGTCCAGGCCCATCCACAGGGCCTCACCGATCAGGTGGTGGCCGATGGAGACCTCGTCGATCCACGGCACCGCCTTGGCCAGGGTCGGAAGGTTCTCCAGCGTCAGGTCGTGGCCCGCATTGATGCCGAGCCCGAGGGCGCGGGCGGCCGATGCCGTGTCGGCGATCGCCGTCAGAATGGCCGCGTTCTCGGGCGTGCCGAAGGTTTCGAAATAGGGGCCGGTATAGATCTCGATCCGGTCGGCCCCGGTCTTGGCCATGGCCTCGGCGATCCCGGGCTCGGCATCGGCGAAGAGCGAGACGCGGCAGCCCATCCCCTTCAGCTCGGCGACGATGGGGGCGAGGAAGTTGTGCTGGGCCGGCAGGTCCCAGCCATGGTCGGAGGTGGCCTGGTCCGGCGCGTCGGGGACAAGCGTGACCTGATCCGGCTTCACTCTGCGGATCAGGTCGAGGAAGCGGTCGTCGGGATAGCCCTCGATGTTGAACTCGCGGCCGGCATAGGCCGGGTCCTTCATCACCTCGGCCAGGTCCAGCACGTCCTGCTCGCGGATGTGGCGGGCGTCGGGGCGCGGATGGACGGTCACGCCCGCGGCGCCCGCGTCCAGCACCGTGCGCGCCGCCCGTACCACCGACGGGTCGTCATGGGGACGGGTGTTGCGGAGGGTGGCGACCTTGTTGAGGTTGACGCTGAGCGCGATCATGCGGGGCTCCGGGACAGGCTCCAGGCTTTTGGCTTGGTCATTGTAGCAAGAATGACGGGCGGGGTTGGTCCATCGGACCGGGCCGCTCCTTGGTCCAAGACGGCTCAGCGATGCTCCGGGATGGTCCGAAGCGCGTTGCCGAGGGCTCCGAGAATGGCCAATCCGATGGCGGGCAGCAAGGCGAGATAGGTCCAGCGCGCGGCCGCCTCGATCACGGCGGTATCCGGCGTCCCGGACAGGCCGACCCGGTCGCCGACCACCCCCACCGCCGCCGCGCCGAAGGCGAGGCCCAGGGACTGCATGGTCGGCATCGCGGAGCCGACCCGGTCGCGGTCGGCCTCGCCGGCGGCGTCGAAGACCCGCTTGGCCACATGGCCCCATGTGGTGCCGATGCCGAAGCCGATCAGACAGATCGCACCGATGGCCAGCGGCAGCGGGCCCTGGGGCAGGAACAGGGCGGTGAGCAGGCAGCCGGCGGCGGTGATCATCGGCCCGACGGCGATGGCGATCCGCGCCCGGGTGCCCGAGAGCCCGGAGAAGACGATGGCGGCGGTCGTCCAGAACATGGACTGGGCCGTCACCGTATAGCCGGCCACCAGCGGCGGCACGTCGTGCAGGAGCTGCAGGAAGTAGGGGCCGTACACGCCGGTCGCCACGGTGCCCAGCGAGACGAAGAAGAAGAAGCTGACCCCGGCGCCCAGCGGGGTGGAAGGGCGGAACATGTCGCGCGGGAAGATCGGCTCGGACGACCGCCGCTCCCATACGATGGCGGTACCGAGAACGACCAGCGCGGCGAGGGCGAGTGCGATCTCCTCGTGCTCGTGCGCGCCCTTGCCGGTGGCCCCGACCAGCAGGGCGGCGAGGCCGATGAGCGCGAGGCGGAACACCGGGGTTAGCCCGCCCTTGGTCTCATGCTCCCGGTCGGTGACCGTGCGCAGCACCAGGACAAGGAAGACCGCGCAGACCGGCACCATGGCGAAGAAGCCCCACTTCCAGCTCTCCAGCTGCGCGAAGATGCCGCCGATCAGCGGCCCGGACAGGGCGGCGATGCCCCAGGCGCCGGAGACGGCGGCGAACAGCCGGGCCCAGCTTTTCGCCGGGAAGAAGTCGCGGATCAGGCCGTGGGAATTGGCGATCAGCAGGCCGGCCCCCAGCCCCTGGATCACCCGGGCGGCCAGCAGCCAGGGCATGGTCGGCGCCAGGCCGACGGCGGCGGATCCGATGGCGAAGCCGAAGATCGCGATGGTCAGCGCCCGCCGGGCGCCGATGCGCGACCGAACCAGCCCGCCGGCGGCCGAGGAGACGATGGAACTGACCACGTAGAGCGTGGTGGCCCAGGGCAGCAGCTCGAGGCCGCCGATGTCGCGGACCACGCTCGGGGCGAGGGAGGAGAAGACGAAGAAGTTGATCGCATTGAGCATGATGCCCAGGCCGATCATCACCGTGGCGACCCGATAGCGCGGCCCCAGCAGCTCGCTCCATCGCAGCAGTCGGTCTTCCTGATGATCGGACATGCGTCCCGCCCCCAATTTATAACAACTTTTTTCTTGTTATAATTCGGAGGCGGGAGGCAGCGAAAGTCTTTTCGCAGGGGCGGGGAGGAGGAGTGGTTCAGGCCGCCTTCTTGCCCTTCAGCATCTGAATCTCCTCGCGCACGGTGGTCGAGGCCGTATCGGCGACCTGGATCGAGGAGCGGATCTCGTTGATGCCGTTGTCGATCTGGCTCACCGCCTCGGAGGTCGCCTGCATGTTCTGCGAGATCTCGCGGGTCACGGCGGCCTGTTCCTCGACCGCCCCGCCGACCCCGGTGACGCTGGTCTCGATCTCGGCGATGGAGGACTTGATGACCGCCAGCGCCTTGACCACGGCACTCGACACCGACTGCATCGTGTCGATCTCGGTGGAGATCCGGTCGGTGGCCGTGGCCACCTGATTGGCCAGCGACTTCACCTCGCCCGCAACCACGGCGAAGCCCTTGCCGGCCTCGCCCGCCCGGGCGGATTCGATGGTGGCGTTCAGGGCGAGCAGATTGATCTGGGCGGCGATGTCCTGGATCAGCTCGATGATGCCGCCCATGGCGTCTGCCGATTTCGCCAGGTCCGCGACCGCGGTGTCGGCGGAGCCGGTCTGCTGGATTGCCCGGTTGACCTGCTCGGTCGACATCGCGGTGCTGCGGGCGATCTCCTGCACCGAGCTGTCGAGCTGCTCGGCGCCGGCGGCGACCTGCTGCACCGTGGCGGACACCTCGTGGGAGGCTTCTGCCGTCGTGGCGAACTTTGTGTTGGCGATCTGAACGGCGTCGCCGATGTTCTCCATGTTCTCCAGCACCAGGGCGGAGAGCCGGTCATTCTGCTGCCGGGTGTGCACCGCCTCGGTGATGTCCACCGCGAATTTCACGACCTTGAACGGCCGGCCGTTCATGTCGAGAATCGGGTTATAGGTCGCCTGGATCCAGACCTCGCGGCCGCCCTTGCCGAAGCGCTTGAACTCGGCCTGCTGGAACTCGCCCAGCCGCAGGGACGACCAGAACGACCGGTAGGCCGGGCTCTCGCCATAGCCGTCCTCGACGAACAGCCGGTGGTGCTTGCCGACGATCTCGTCGAGCCGGTAGCCCATCGCCCCCAGGAACAGGTCGTTGGCGTGCAGGATGGTGCCGTCCATGTCGAACTCGATCACCGCCTGGGACTTGCCGATCGCCGCCAACTGGCCGGCCACGTCGGCGTCCTTCAGCTTGCGCGCGGTGACGTCGGTGGCGAACTTGATCACCCGGTAGACCTTGCCCGAGGAATCGAGCAGCGGATTGTAGGTGGCCTGGATCCAGACCTCCTTGCCACTCTTGCTGAAGCGCCGGAATTCGGCCTGCTGGTAGGTGCCCTTGCGCAGGGACTCCCAAAAGGTGCGGTAGTCGGGGCTTTCGGCGTCGGTTTTGTCGACGAAGATCCGATGGTGCTTGCCGCGGATCTCGCCGATGGCATAGCCCATTGCCGAGCAGAAATTGTCGTTTGCATCCAGGATCGTTCCGTCCGGC
The DNA here is from genome assembly GCF_965223715.1 of Thalassobaculum sp. Lineage (GTDB taxonomy): Bacteria > Pseudomonadota > Alphaproteobacteria > Thalassobaculales > Thalassobaculaceae > Thalassobaculum. The sequence continues at coordinate 191,090 of NZ_OZ245012.1, forward strand.
GCGAACTGGATCACGGCCTGGGACATGTTCAACGCCTGGTAAATGGCCTTCAGGTCGGACGAGGAAGCCCGCTGCGCCTTATTAGTCCCGAAATTCCAACTCATAACGGGCTCCTGGATGGAGAGATATGGTGACGGCAGAGTCGCAGCTTTTCTCTAACTTTTGGTTAATTGTGGTTGTTGATGTCTGGATATTTACTCGCCTGGAAATTTTCTGAGCAATCGGCTATTTACAAGGGAGAACTTGGCTAAACGAGTGAACGAGATGTCCGAGACCACGGTTGATCGCATCCTGTTCCGGCTGAAGACCCGGGGCCCGGAGAGCATTGCCGACCTCAGCGCCGCGTTCGGCGTGACCAGCGAGGCGGTGCGCCAGCTTCTGGTGAAACTGGAGGCCGACGGGCTGGTGGCGTTCGAGGACCAGCGTGCCGGCCGCGGCCGGCCGAAGCGTCTGTGGCGCCTCACCGAGACAGGGCAAGCGCGGTTTCCCGACCGTCACTCCGACCTTTCGCTGGCCCTGCTCGATGCCGTTCGGGCCGAGTTCGGCGAGGAGGGTCTGGACCGGCTGATCGCCCGGCGCGAGGGCGAGCAGCGTCAGGCCTATCGACAGGCAACGGAGGGTGCGGACAGTCTGGAGCAGAAGGTGGCGCGCCTCGCCGACCTGCGCGACCGAGAAGGCTACATGGCCGAGTGGCGGCGCGCGGAGGACGGGGCCCTGCTGCTGATCGAGAACCATTGCCCGATCTGCGCGGCGGCGGCCGCCTGCCGCAACCTCTGCCGCTCCGAACTCAGCGTATTCCGCGAGGCGCTCGGCAGCGACGCGGTGGTGGAACGGGTCGACCACATCCTTGCCGGCGGGCGACGTTGCGCCTATCGGGTCACCGCCGCCTGAGCCACACTGCATCGCCAATCCAAAGACCGGACTTCCAGGGAGACAAACATGCGCGCCGTGCTGTGCAAGGCCTATGGCTCGATCGACGACCTCGTGGTCGAGGAGGTGGGCTCTGCACCCCTGCTGGCGGGACAGGTCCGCCTCAAGGTCGCAGCCTGCGGGGTGAACTTCCCCGACGTGCTGATCACCCAGGGCAAGTACCAGTTCAAGCCCGAGCCGCCGTTCTCCCCGGGCGGTGAGGTGGCCGGCACGGTCGCCGAGGTGGCCCCCGACGTCACCGAATTCTCGGTCGGCGACCCGGTCATCGCGACGACGATCTGGGGCGGCTACGCCGAGGAGATCGTCACCACGCCGGACCGGTTGCTGCGCCGGCCCGATACCATGGACGAGGTGACGGCGGCCGGCTTCGCCATCACCTACGGCACCTCCTATCACGCGCTGGTCCAGCGCGCGGCGATCCAGCCGGGCGAGACGCTGCTGGTGCTGGGGGCGTCGGGCGGTGTCGGCGTCGCGGCGATCCAGATTGGCAAAGCGCTGGGGGCGAAGGTCATCGCCGCGGCAAGCTCCGCCGAGAAACTCGCCGTCGCCAGGGCGCAGGGGGCCGACGAGGTCGTGAACTACGCCGAGGACGGGTTCCGCGACCGGCTGAAGGAGATCACCGGCGGGAGCGGCGTGGACGTGGTCTACGACCCGGTCGGCGGCGACCTGCTGCAGCCGAGCCTGCGTTCGATGGCGTGGAACGGGCGCTACCTGGTGGTGGGCTTCGCCAGCGGCGAGATCCCGCAGGTGCCCGCCAACCTGACCCTGCTGAAGGGCTGTTCCGTGGTCGGCGTGTTCTGGGGCCAGTTCCGCCGCAATGAGCCGGATTTGGACGCAGCCAACTTCAAGGCGCTGTTCGATCTGCACGCCGCGGGCAAGATCAAGCCGCTGGTGAGCGGGACCTACCCGCTGGACAAGGCGCGGGACGCGTTGGCGGCCCTGTCGGCCCGGGCGGTGACGGGCAAGCTGGTGCTGACGGTCTAGCGACCGTTTTTCTTTCTCCCCTCTCTCCCCGGATTTATTCCGGGGCGAGCGGTTGGGCCTGTGCCGGGCGCGTCAGGCTTCGGGCGTCGGATGGGCTCGCCCCGGAATGAATCCGGGGAGTGGAAGGGAGAGAGTGTGTTGGCCCTGTTCTTCTCCCAGCGTTTCGCGTCGATGCACGGGCATTCCCCCTCTTTTCGACTCCCCGGATTTATTCCGGGGCGCGCGGTTGAGCCTGTGCCGGGCGCATCAGGCTTCGCGCGTCGGATGGGCTCGCCCCGGAATGAATCCGGGGAGTGGTAGGGGAGAGAGAGTGTTGGCCCAGTTATTCTCCCAGCGCTTCGCGTCGATGCTCGGGCATTCCCCCTCTTTTCGACTCCCCGGATTTATTCCGGGGCGAGCGGTCGAGCCTGTGCCGGGCGCGTCAGGCTTCCCGTGTCGGATGGGCGCGCCCCGGAATGAATCCGGGGCGTGGGAGAGACGGAGGAGGGCATCGCCTCACGTCGGCCGTGGCGCGCCCTCGGGGCGGAACATCTCGTAGACCTCGGTCACCGTGGCGTAGTCGTAGTAGCCCAGCCGCGAGACCGGCTTCCACTTCGTGACATCCGCCTTGCCGTCGACGATCACGTCCTCCGAGACATGGATGCCGATCACCGTGCCGATCAGCATGTAGTTCTTGTGCTTCTCATCCCAGCTTTCCATCTCGATGGTCTGGCGATAGACGCACTCGAAGGCAATCGGCGCCTTGGCGACCCAGAGCGGCTTCACCAGGCGCGAGGCGGCCCCCTCGATGCCGGCCGCCTCGAACTCGCTCTCGCCGTACGGCAGGGCGGCGGAGCTGGCGTTCATCTCGTCCTTCAGGGCATGACCCACGATGCTGAGGGTGAACTGGCCGGTCTGCTCGATGTTGAGCTGGCTGTCCTTCTTGGTGCCGTCGGGACGGCTGCCGGTGCCGAACACCACCTGGGGCGGGTTCGATGCCATGGCGTTGAAGAAGCTGTAGGGGGCGAGGTTGGTGCGTCCCTGATCGTCGATCGATCCGATCCAGCCGATTGGGCGCGGGCTGCAGAAGGCCTTGAACGGATCGTGGCTGAACCCGTGCTCTTTGTGCTGTCCCGGCTCGTAGAAGATCATGCGCCTCTCCTGAAGTGTCTTCTTGGTTACCGCACAGGTGACCCAGCCGGCGGCGTTTGGCAAGTGGCTGCTCGGAACGGCTCTCATGCCCGGCGGCGCGAGTGATTTCGCGGGTGCGAAAGGCGACGTCGTGACGGCGCCGCCCGGCTCGGCTACATAACAGCGATCGCTTGGCGACGGTCACCCGCTTCGGAGTTCTCCCGCTTGATCCTGCTCGACCTTCTGGCCCTGGTCTCTCCGGTCTTCGCCTGTGCGGCGATCGGGTGGGTGTGGCGCCGCATGAACCGGCCGTTCGACGCCGAGACGGTGACGGGGCTGACGGTGAATATCGGCACGCCGTGCATCGTGTTCGACGTGCTGACCCGGCTGGACGTGTCGCTCGGCGATTTCGGGCTGATGGCGGCGGCCTCGCTCGTCGCGATTTTCGGGTTCGCCGTGGTCGGGGTGGTCTGGCTGCTGATCGCCGGCTTCTCGCGGGCGGCCTTCCTGCCCGCCCTGATGTTTCCCAACTGCGGCAATATCGGCCTGCCGGTCTGCCTGTTCGCGTTCGGCGAGGCCGGGCTGGCGTCGGCGGTGTCGTTTTTCGCGGTGATGATCGTCCTGCAGTTCACCGTCGGCGTGGCGATCGCCGCGGGCAGGGCCTCGTTCCGCCTGCTGCTGACCTCGCCGGTGGCCTATGCCCTGGTCCTGGCCCTGATCGTGATGTCGCTCGACATCACCGTGCCGGAGCCGATCGCCAAGACCACCCAGCTCCTCTCCGGCCTGACCATCCCGGTGATGCTGATCGCGCTCGGCGTCTCCATCGCCCAACTCCGGATCTCGTCGTTGGGCGAGAGCCTGGCTGTGGCGGTGACCCGCATGGTGATGGGTTTCGGCATCGGTACGGCGACCGCCTGGGCCTTCTCGCTGCCGCCGGTGATGGCCGGGGTTCTGATCATCCAGTCGTCGCTGCCGGTCGCGGTCTTCACCTACCTGTTCGCCCTGCGCTACGGTCGCTCGCCGGAAACCCTGGCGGGTGCGGTGGTGCTGTCCACCCTGTTCAGCTTCGTGTCGCTGCCGCTGGTGCTGTATCTGGTCATGCCGGGAACCTGAGCGAGGACCTTGTGACGTCGATGCGAAAGCTGCTGCTCTGCCTCTGTGCCGGTCTTGCCCTGTGGTCGCCGGCGGCCCTGGCCGACGACCGGGGGATCGCCCATAACCGGACCTTCCTGGAGGCGTTCCTCACCCGCTGCATGCCGGCGGCCCACAACCAGACGCCGATCGTCACCGAGGGGATGATCGAGCTGCCGGACGAACTGGCCCAGCAATGGCTGCAGGGACAGCCGGGACAGGTCTGGAAATACAACACCCAGCACGACGTGCTGGTGGCCTCCGACCGGCCGGACCACTGCTTCGTGGTGTCGAAATACAGCGACATCGAGAACCTGCGCGACCAGGTCGGCTTCTGGTTCTCCAAGGACGCCCTCGGCTTCACCCAGGACGCCTTCGAGACCAAGCAGAGCGGCGAGTTCCGGGCGTCCTATTCGCTCGACCAGGGTGACGGCTGGCGCCGCCGGATCCTGATTCAGGCCCGCCCGGTACCCGAGAGCGGCGGCATCGCCATCATGGGCACCGCAGGCTTCGTTCTGGGAAAGTGATCCCGCGCCTTACGCGAACTCCAGCGCCAGGTAGGAGTTGAAGATCCGGGTCATCTGATCCTGCTCCATGTCGCGGGCGATGATCACCAGCTTGGAGCGGCGGTCGTCGTCGGGCCAGGCGTCGAGCTTGGCCGGCGGGTGGAACAGGTGCTGGACCGCGTGCACGACCACCGGCTGGTCGATCTCCACCACGTTGAGGATGCCCTTCATCCGCAGCAGGTTGGCGCCGTGGGTCTGAACCAGCATGTCCAAGGCCGGCGCGATCTTGTTCCAGGGGAACGGCTCGTCGAAGGTCAGGCAGAACGCCCGGATATGGTCGTCGTGCCGGTTCACGTCGTGGTGGTGATGGCCGTGCCCGTGATCGCGCCCGTGGTCATGGTCGTGGCCATGCCCATGATGATGGTGATGCCCGTCCTCGCCTTCCCGGTGATAGACGTGGCCCACGGTGTCCCGATAGGCCTCCTCCTTCAGCCAGCGCTGGACGTCGGACGACTTGGTCATCGGGTTGTACAGGCCGGCATTGAACAGCTCGGCCGGGTCGATATCGCCGCTGATCACCCGCAGCACCGGGGCGGCCGGGTTGATCGCCGCGATCCGCTGCTCGACGGCCCGGGCGCCCTCTTCCGTGATCAGGTCGGTCTTGGTCAGCACCACCCGGTCGGCGACGGCGGCCTGCTTCACGCTCTCGAACTGGCGGTCGAACTGGGTCATGGCGTTGACCGCGTCGACGACGGTGATCACCCCGTCCAGTGTGAAGCGGGTGACCAGGAAGCCGTCCGACATCATGGTGTGCAGGATCGGTGCGGGATCGGCGAGGCCGGTGGTCTCGATCACGATCCGGTCGAACTCGGCGATCTCGCCCTTGGCCCGGCGCTTGTAGAGCGACTTCATCGTGTCCAGCAGGTCGCCGCGCACGGTGCAGCAAAGGCAGCCGGAGTTCAGCAGGATGGCGTCCTCGTCCACGCTCTCGATCAGCGTGTGGTCGAGGCCGATCTCGCCGAACTCGTTGATGATCACCGCCACCCGGTTCATCCCCGGATGGGCCAGCAGCGCCTTCAGCAGGGTGGTCTTACCGCTGCCGAGAAAGCCGGTGAGGATGGAGACGGGCATCCGCTCCAGGGGAGACGGAGGGGCGGTATCGTCGGGCATTGGGAGGCTCCCGTGAGAGGCTTCTTGGTGGTCAGGCGTCGGCTTGTCTAGCTGGGGGCCGGTTCGCGGCAATCCGCGCACAGGCCGGCCACTTCGATGGTGATCCGCTTCACCTGGAACTTCAGCCCGTCGGCATAGTTCCGCAGCTCGCGGTCGAGCGCGCCGCCGGCCAACTCGTGGGCGGCACCGCAGCTCTGGCAGATCAGGAAGTATCCGCGATGCGGCCGCTCCGGCTCGGCGCAGCCGACGAAGGCGTTGAGGCTCTCGATCCGGTGCACCAGTCCCTGCTCGATCAGGAACTCCAGGGCCCGGTACACCGTCGGCGGCGCCACGCGGCCTTCGGCACCGTCATCGGCCCGCGCCCGGCTCAACTTGTCGATCAGGTCATAGGCGCCGATCGGCGCGTGGCTATCCCAGATCAGTTCCAGCACACGGCGGCGCAGGTCTGTTAACCGGGCCCCGCGCTGCATGCACACGATCTCCGCCGAGGACAAGGCGTCGGCGACGCAGCGGTCGTGATCGTGGTCGCTATGGGGAAAGGTGTTCACCGGCCTCTGATCCGCTCGTTGGTCGTTACCCCCGAAGATATAGCGCAGCGCCCCCCATCTCACCACCCGGGGCAACCGCCGGGCGGTGATCCGTTCTGTTCGCACCGCCGTAGACAAGGCCGAAACCAGGGGGCGCAGACTGGCAGAGAGATCAGCGATGAGCGGCACCATCTCCCGTGCACTTTCCCGCAGGACCATGCTGGGCGGCATGGCCGCCGCCGGCGCGGCGACGCTTTGGGGCATTCCCGGCGCCAAGGCGGCGCCGGCATTGGCGTCTGCCTATCCCAGCATTCTTAAGTTCCGGGTGCAGCGCGAGGGCAGCCCGATCGGGTATGTGATGGAACGCTACCGGGCCGAGGGCGACGACCTGCTGGTGGATGTGTTCATCGCCTTTCAGGTCAAGCTCGCCTTCATCACCGTCTACCGCTACGAGCATCGGGCGCGGGAGGTCTGGCGCGACGGCCGGCTGATCCGCCTCGACACCATCACCAACGACGACGGCGACGCCCAGCAGGTCACCGGACGGGCCGGCTCGGGCGGGTTCAGCATCGAGGGGCCGCAGGGCGCGCTGACCGCTCCGGCCGACATCCTGCCCTCGAGCTACTGGCACCCGAACTTCACCGAGCAGTCCCAGATGCTCGACAGCCAGAAGGGCCGGATCCTGGAATTCAACATCGCCAAACTCGGCAGCGAGCGGATCGAGGCCCTGGGTCAGCCGGTGGAGGCCGACCGTTTCGCCATGCGCGGCGATATCGACCTGGATTTCTGGTACGACGCGGACCGTGTCTGGCAGAAGATGGCCTTCACCATCAAGGGCGGCTACATGGAGTATACCCGGGTCGAGCCGGGGCCGCAGGACGCGGGGCTGTTCGGCTCGCCCCTGTCCACCGGGGTCAGCATGCCGCCGCTGGGGACCGCGTGACGGTTCTGCGCCTCGTTCTAGGCGACCAGCTCGACCGGAACATCTCCAGCCTGACGGATCTCGACCGCGACGCGGATGTGGTCCTGATGGTCGAGGTGACGGACGAGGCGACCTACGTCCCCCATCACCCCAAGAAGATCGCCCTCATCCTCTCCGCGATGCGCCATTTCGCGGCCGCGCTGGAGGAAGAGGGCGCCCGCGTGGATTACGTGCGGCTGGACGGGCGCGGGAACACGGGCAGCTTCACCGGCGAGGTGGACCGCGCGGTCAAGCGGCACAAGCCCGACCGGGTGGTGGTCACCGAGCCCGGCGAGTGGCGGGTCGAGCAGGACATGAAGGCCTGGGAGGAGGCGCTGGGCGTGCCGGTGGAGATCCGACCCGACGACCGGTTCCTCTGCTCCCGCGCCGAGTTCGCCGCCTGGGCCGAGGGGCGCAAGATGTTCCGCATGGAACATTTCTATCGCGAGATGCGCAAACGCACGGGCATTCTGATGGACGGCGACGAGCCCGAGGGCGGCGCGTGGAACTTCGACAAGGAGAACCGCAAGCCGCTGCCCAAGGGGCTGACGGCGCCGGAATTCGACGGGGTCGAGCCGGACGCGATCACCAGCGAGGTGCTCGCCCTGGTCGCCGAACGGTTCGCGGATAACTTCGGCGATCTGGACGGTTTCCGTTTCCCGGTCACCCGGGAACAGGCGTTCGACCTGCTCGACCGGTTCGTCGCGCAGGGGCTGGAGCGGTTCGGCGATTATCAGGACGCGATGGCGCTGGGCGAGCCGTTCCTGTTCCACTCGCTCATCTCGCCGGCTCTCAATATCGGCCTGCTGCGGCCGCGCGAGGTGATAGAGCGGGTGGAGGCGGCCTATCGCGACGGCGGCGCCCCTCTGAACGCGGCCGAGGGCTATATCCGCCAGATCCTCGGCTGGCGGGAATACGTGCGCGGCATCTACTGGCACGCGATGCCGGACTATGCCCAGACCAACGCCTTTGGTGCCGATCGGCCGCTGCCCGCCCTGTACTGGACAGGCGAGACCGACATGCGCTGCCTGGCCGAGGTGGTCGGGCAGACCAGGCGTGAGGCCTATGCCCATCACATCCAGCGGCTGATGGTCACCGGCTGCTTCGCCCTGCTGATCGGCGCCGATCCGGCGGAGGTGAACGAGTGGTACCTCGCCGTCTATGCCGACGCGTTCGAGTGGGTCCAACTGCCCAACACCCACGGGATGGTGCTGCACGCCGATGGCGGCATGCTCGGCTCCAAGCCCTATGCGGCCTCGGGCAAATATATCGATCGCATGTCCGACTACTGCGGCAACTGCCGGTTCGACGTGAAAAAGACGGACGGGGAGAACGCTTGCCCCTTCAATGCGTTGTACTGGCGGTTCCTGGATCGCCACGCCGAGCGCCTGCGCGACAACCGGCGGATGTCGATGATTTACCGCACCTGGGACCGGTTCGACGACGACCGCCGGGCCGCGATCCTGAAACAGGCCGACACCTTCCTTGAGACCTTGAGCTGAAAGGCGGAAGCGATGAGCGAACGGATTGCCTGGATCACCGGCGCCAGCTCCGGTATCGGCCGGGCGGTCGCCCTGCAGATGGCGCATGACGGCTGGCGGGTCGTCGGCTCGGCACGGCGCCAGGAGGAGCTGGATGAGCTCGCGGCCGAGGGGCCGCCGGGGCGGATCACCGGCGTGGCGGTCGACGTCACCGATCTGGAGGCGACCAAGGCGGCCGTCGCCCGCATCGAGGCCGAGATCGGGCCGATCGACCGGGCCATCCTGGCGGCCGGTACCCACATCCCGACCTCGGCCGACGACTTCAAGCCGGAGGACTTCCGTACCCTCGTAGAAGTCAACCTGATGGGCGTGATCCATGCCACCGCCGCCGTGCTGCCGGGCTTCAAGGAGCGCCGGGCGGGCCATCTGGTGGTGGTGGCGAGCGTGGCCGGCTACGGCGGATTGCCGACCGCCGCCGGCTATGGCGCGACGAAGGCCGGTCTGATCAACTTCACCGAGGCGATGAAGTTCGATCTCGACGCCTGGGGGGTGAAGACCCAGCTCGTCTGTCCCGGCTTCGTGAAGACGCCGCTGACCGACCGCAACGAGTTCTCGATGCCCTTCCTGATGGAGGTCGAGGATGCGGCCAGGGCGATGGTGAAGGGCATGGACGGCGGCGGCTTCGAGATCACCTTCCCCAAGCGGTTCACCTGGCTGGTGAAGCTGATGTCCGTGCTGCCCTACGGGCTGTACTTCCCGATGGTCCGCAAGGGGACGAGCGGATGAGGAGCGACCGGACATGATCGACGGCCGACGCAATCTGGACGCCTATCTGGCGGCCTATGACGTTATGGGTCCGGACCGGCTCGACGTGTTCGACCCCGTCTGCGACCCCGATGTCCGGTTCGTCGATCCGTTCAACGACCTACGCGGCCTGGAGCGGTTCAAGGACGTCTACCGGCACATGTACGAGACGCTGGAGGACCCCCGCTTCACCATCCACGACAGCGCGGTCGGCGAGAAGGCGGGCTATATCCGCTGGCATTTCGATTTCGGACTGCGCGGCCGGGCAATGACGATCGACGGCATGTCGGAAGTCGCCTTCGGCCCGGACGGCAAGGTCGTGGCCCATATCGACCACTGGGACGCCGGCGCCCAGGTCTATGGGCGGGTGCCGGTGCTGGGGGCTGCCATCGGCCTGGTGCGGCGGAAGCTGGCGGTTTAGGTCGCGACCGTCATCCCGGCGAAACCCGGACTTGATCCGGGATTCGGCCGGGACCGTTGCTCGAACGTCGGTGAACGGTCCCGGCCCGCCTCCGGGTCGAGCCCGGAGCCGTCCGGGATGACGGAGAAAGAGTTCGGGAGACGCAGTTTTCTAAGCCGCCTCTCGACCTTCGCTATTCTCAGCCTTCTCCACGTCCTGCTTCTGGAAGAACAGGGTCACGGTGCCGAGCTCGATGCCGAACTTGGTCACATAGGCCCGGTTCACCATCACGCCGCCCGGCTGCAGGAACATCCAGTCGTCGAACCGCACCTTCACTTCGCGGCCCTGGATGTTCAGTTCCATCTCGTAGGTCCAGGTGAAGGCGGAACCCTCGGTCTGCCCTTCGGCGGTGCCGATCACGTCGGCGGCCCGGCCCTCGTAGAAATTCTCGCCGACCTTGTCGATCCGCCAGACCCGCTGGTCGGTCTCCCCGTCCGCATATTCGAAGCGCTCGTCCAAGGTCAGGGTCTTGCCGTCCCAATCGCCGGTTATGTCGACGACGAACTGCCGACGCAGATTGCCGAACCGGTCCTCGAAGATGCCCCAGGCCTTGGTCTTGCCCGCGAAATACTCCTCCAGCACAAGCGTCGGAGTGGTCCCTTTGAAATCGTCGATCTGCATAGACTGACACCCCCCCAGGATCAGGAGAACCGTTACTGCGTACGCGATTCGACGGAACATGGATCAGCCTCCTGCCTTATTTTCACGCTCTTTACGCAGGATTTCGGTGCGCAGATGTGCCTGGGCGTCGCGGTCGAGCGGAAAGCGCCACATCAGGGCGATCGCCACGGCCTTGAGCAGCACCGGCAGGCCGGCATAGAGCAGGGCCAGAACCAGCAGCGGTCCCTCGCCATTGGACTCGGCAGCCTCGAACCCCGCGACGTCCAGCAGCCCGAAGGCGAGGCCGACCGCCAGGGCGAGGGCCAGCTTTGTCGCCATGCCCCAGAAGGCGAAGTAGAGGCCGGTGCGCCGCCCGCCGCCCCGGGCGGTGTCGACGTCGACCACATCGGCCTGGATCGCGCTCGGCAGGGTCAGGTCGGCGCCGAGGCAGAGGCCGGTGGCGACGCAGATCGCGAGGAACAGGGTGGCGTCGCCGGCGCCCAGCAGCGGCACGAAGGCGAAGATGGCGGCGTTGATGATCATCGCCGTGCACCAGGTCCGGTGCTTGCCCAGGCGCCGCGCCACCCAGAGCCAGAAGGGCACGCCGAGGATGCCGCACAGGAAGTAGACGAACAGCAGCTCGCCCTGGCGTTCGGGCGCGGCGAGCACGTGCTCCACGAACAGCAGGAACAGGGTTGCCGGCAGGCCGTTGGCGAGCCCGTTGATCAGATAGGCCACGATCAGCCGCAGGAACGGCCGGTTGCGTAGCAGCAGGCGGCGGGATTCCGACCAGGGCAGCGGGTTCGGGGCTGGGGTCCGGTGGTCCGGCACGGCGGCCGAGGCGGCGGCGATGGTCACCGGCAGGACCACCATCAGGGCGATGGCGAGCGCTCCCAGGGCGGCGCCCGGGCTGACATCGCCGTCGATCCCCAGGAACACCGGCGTGCCGGCGGCGAGCAGGGTGCCGATCACCACGCAGGCCTCGCGCGATCCGGCGATGCGGCTGCGTTCGTCGTAGTCGTCGGAGAGCTCGGCCCCCCAGGCGCCGTGGGGCAGCTGGATCATGGTCCAGCCGAGATAGAGCACGAGGCTCCAGACCAGCAGGTGCACCGCGCCGGCATCCTCGGGCGGGCGGAAGACCATCCAGACCGCCAGCATCACGAGCGGCACGGCGGCCAGCATCCAGGGCCGGCGCCGGCCGAAGCGGCTGCGGGTCCGGTCGGACAGGGCGCCGATCACCGGGTCGGTGACCACGTCCCACAGCCGGGCCACCAGCAGGATCGCCCCAACCGTCGCCAGTGGCAGGCCGACGCCCTGGGAGTAGAAGGTCGGCAGGAAGATGAACAACGGCACGCCCAGCGCGCCCACCGGCAGGCCCGGCAGGCCGTAGGCGATCAGCCGGGAGACCGACAGGCGCGTGGCCCGGCCCGCGTCGTCAGCCACGCTGGAACGCGAAATGCCGCACGTCGATGTTCCCGGAGCGGAACCCGCCCTCGCAATAGGCGAGGTAGTAGAGCCACATCCGCTTGAACCGGTCGTCGAAGCCGAGATCCGCGATCTGCGGCCAGGAGGCCAGGAACCGGTCGCGCCACTCGGCGAGGGTGCGGGCGTAGTCCAGTCCGAAGCCCCGCTCGTCCTGCGGGGTCAGCCCGACCTGGGCGGCGTGATCGATCACGTGACTGCGGGTCGGCAGCATCCCGCCGGGGAAGATGTAGCGCTGGATGAAGTCCGGGTTGCGACGGTAGTCGTCGAAGGAGTCCGGGTCGATGGTGATGATCTGCAGCGCGGCCTTGCCGCCCGGCTTCAGCCTGTCCTTCACCGTTCCGAAGAAGGCGGGCCAGTACTTTTCGCCCACCGCCTCGAACATCTCTATGGAGGCGACCGCGTCGTAGCTGCCCCGCACGTCACGGTAATCACAGAGCTCGAAGGTGACCCGATCGGACAGACCGGCCGCCTCCGCCCGGTCGCGGGCATAGGCGAGCTGCTCGGTGGACAGGGTGATGCCGTGGACATGGGCGCCGTAGTCGCGGGCCGCCACCTCGGCGAAGCCGCCCCAGCCGCAGCCGATCTCCAGCACGCGCTGTCCCGGCTTCAGGTCCAGATCCCGGGCCAACCGATGATACTTGGCGTTCTGGGCCGCCTCGAGATCCTGCTGGCTGCCGTCGAACAGGGCTGCGGAATAGGTCATGGTCGGGTCGAGCCAGCGCTCGTAGAACGCGTTGCCCAGGTCGTAGTGGTAGCTGATGTTGCGCCGGGCGCCGCTGCGGGAATTGCGGTTCAGCAGATGCAGGGCTCGACGCAGCAGCTTGGCCAGGGGGTGGGCCCTGGTGTGATGCTGGATCGCCGCCTTGTTGCGGCAGAACAGTTCCACCAGCGCGGTGAGGTCCGGGCTCTCGGCCTCGTCCTCGATGAAGGCCTCGGCGAAGCCCAGGTCGCCGCCCATCATGAAGCGGCGCACGACGCCGGTATCCTTCAGGCGCACGGTGGCCGACGGTCCCGGCTCCCGGCCCTCGAAGGTGAGCTGGCGGCCGTCGGGGAACTGTACCGTCAGCCGGCCGACGGCAAGGCGGGTCAGCAGGGACATGCCCCGGCGGGTCCAGGCATCGAGCCCGCTGAGGTCGAACTGAGCAAGCGGTGTGGACACGGTGGTGTCGGACATCGGGTCGACTTCCCTCTCGTCTGGCCTCTTGTCTGGCGCGGTTGCTTTCAGGCGGCCCTGGCGGACCGGTCTTGCGTGTGCCGCACGTGGCCGCGCGACACGGGAACCTCCGGCGGCGCCGGTCGGGTGTGGAACTTCGCCTTCTTGATCCAGAGCCGAAGCGCCTCCCAGTGAATCCCGGCGATCACCTTGAGCGTGTTCAATGGGTGCGTGAATAACGTGGCCAGGAGCGCGCCGTCGTTCAAGGCGCGGCGCTCGGCCGCGTGGGTGGCGATCATCCGGTCCGCCCCGTCCGGTCCGACCAGGCGGATCAGCAGGCGCAGGGTCTCCGCCGGCTCGTCCGTGCGGAAGCGGTAGTCTCCGGCGATGTCGAAGAATGGCGAGACGTGGAAGACCTTCCGCGCTCCCTGGACGAGCGGCTCGCCCGGCACGTGGTCGGGGCCGGCCGGGACGAAATAGCAGTGCTGGTCGCCGAAGGTGTTCTTCACCTCGTACAGAACGCCGGCAAGCGTCCCGTCGGCCCGGTAGCCCCAGTAGACGGTGAGCGGATTGAACGCGTAGCCCAGGGTGCGGGGAATGCTGAAGCACAGCACCTTTCCGCCGGGAATGGCGCTTCCCTGCTCGGCGAAGACGTCCTCGACCCAGGGCTTCAGGGGTGAGCCGTCGCGGGCCCCGTGGTCGCGCTGATGGAAGGAGAAAACGTTTCCCCGGTCGACCGAGAACAGGCGCAGCCCCCGATCCAGATCCGGCAGCTCGTCCAGATCGACCAGAAGCGAGGCGACCCGGTAGCGGAACCGGTGGCGCATCGGGCCGACGCGCACATGCATCACCTTGCCGAGATAGAGGGCTGAGCGCCGCTCGGTCATCGCGATCTCAATCCGCCGCTTCCAGGGAACGGCGGTGCGGCGCCGTGACGGGGCGACCGTCGGCCGGCTCCACCGTCTCCGACCAGGGCGGCGTGGTGCCGAGCGCCTTGGCGACGGCGATGCCGGCCCGCAGCCCGTCCTCGTGGAAACCCCAGCCGCAATAGCTGCCGCAGAACCAGGTCCGGTGCCGGCCCTGGATCTCGGGCAGCAGGGCCTGGGCACCGATGGCCGCGGTGTCGAAGACCGGGTGGTCGTACTCGAACCGGGCGAAGACGCTGGCCGGATCCGGCTCGGTCAGCGGGTTCAGGCTGACGAAGAGCGGGTAGCGCCGGTCGATATTCTGCAGCCGGTTCATCCAGTAGGTCACCGCGACGTCGCGACCGCCTCCGTCGCCCGTGGACAGGTAGTTCCAGGACGCCCAGAGCCGCTTGCGCCGGGGCATCAGCGCCGGGTCGCGGTGCAGGATCGCGGTGTTCTTCTGGTAGGAGAAGCACCCAAGGATGGCGCGCTCCCGGGCGTCCGGCTCCTCCAGCATGGCCAGCGCGGTATCGCCGTGGGTGGCGACCACCACCTCGTCGAACCGCTCGCTGCCGCCGTCGGTGATCACCTCGACCCCGAAGCTGTCGCGCCGGATGCGGCGCACCGGGGTGGACAGCCGGATGCGCGAGGCGAAAGGCTCGGAGATCCGCCGTACGTACTCGCGGGAGCCTCCGGTCACCGTGTGCCATTGCGGCCGCGCGGCGAAGTCGAGCAGGCCGTGATTGCAGAAGAACCGCACGAAGGAGCGTGCCGGGAAGGTCAGCATCGTCTCCACCGGGCAGGACCAGATCGCGGCGGCCATCGGCAGCAGGTGGTCCTCGATGAAGCCGGGGCCGTAGCCCTCGCGCGCCAGATACTCGCCGAGCGTCGGGGAGTCGTCATTGGCCGGGGTCGCCAGCAGGGACGGGGCGGTGCGGTAGAACCGGATCAGGTCGCGGATCATCCGCCAGTACCGCGCGCTCATCAGGTTGGACGGCTGGGCGGTGAAGCCGGCGAAGGAGCCTTCGTATTCCAGGCGTCCCGCGTCCACCGACACCGCAAAGGACATGTCGCTCTTCTCGGTCGCCACGCCGAGCGCCGCGAACAGCGCGATCAGGTTCGGATAGGTGCGCTCGTTATAGACGATGAAGCCGGTATCCACCGGGATCGTGGCGCCGTCATAGTCGACCTCGACGGTGTTGCTGTGCCCGCCCAACCGGTCGGCGGCCTCGAAGACGGTGACCTCGTGATCGCGGTTCAGCAGCCAGGCGGCGGACAGACCCGAGATACCGGATCCGATGACGGCGATGCGCATTGGCTGTCTCTCTCCCTTGGTGGCCTTCATCATACGTGCGGGAGCCGGAGGCGGATCAGGGACTTGGCGCGATCACTCCTTCTTGATCGTCTCCAGCGCCGCGAGCGCCCGCTTGCGGGCGGCCGCATGGTCGACGATGGGCTTCGGGTAGGTCTTGCCCAGGGTGACGCCGGCCTCGGACAACTCCATCGGCTTGGCCTCCCACGGCTTGTGGATCACCGCATCGGGCAGCTTCGCCAGCTCCGGAACCCAGCGCCGGACATAGGCCGCATCGCCGTCGAACTTCTCGCCCTGGAGCACCGGGTTGAAGATGCGGAAATAGGGAGCGGCATCGGCGCCGCATCCGGCGACCCACTGCCAGCTCGCCGAGTTGTTCGCGAGATCAGCATCCACCAGGGTGTCCCAGAACCAGGCCTCTCCCTCGCGCCAGTGGATCAGCAGATCCTTGATCAGGAAGGAGGCGGCGATCATCCGCACCCGGTTGTGCATCCAGCCGGTATGCCAAAGCTCCCGCATCCCGGCATCGACGATGGGATAGCCGGTCTGACCGCGCTGCCAGGCCTTCAGGCCATCGGGATCGTCGCGCCAGGGGAAGTCCTCGAACTCGCGCTTCAGGGAGACTTCCGGCAGGTCGGGATTGTGGAACAGCAGGTTGTAGGAGAACTCGCGCCAGCAGATCTCCGACAGGAAGCTCGCCGTCCCCCGGTCCATGGGCTCGTTGCTGCGGGCCTCGCTGGCAAGCCGGGCGGCGTGCCAGATCCGCCGGGGCGAGACCTCGCCGAAATGCAGGTGCGGGGACAAGGCGGAGGTCGCCGCCGACCCAGGGATGTTGCGCTTGGTCTTGTAGTCGGGCACCGCCTCGTCGAGGAACCATTCCAGGCGTTCGGCGGCCCCGGCCTCGCCCGGCGTCCAGGTCTCGCGCAGCCCTCCGGCCCAGTCCGGCTTCGTGGGCAGCAGATCCCAGTCGTCCAGGTCGTCGCTCTTGAGGTTCTTCGCCGGTGCGGCGAGCTTCTTCGGGGCCGCCAGCGGCTCGGCCGGGTCGCCCTTGGACTGCACCTCGCGCCAGAAGGGCGAGAACACCTTGAACGGGGTGTCCTGCTTGGTGGTGACCTCCCAGGGCTCGTAGAGCAGGCTGCCGTTGAAGCTCTGCACGTCGATATCGCGCTGCTTCAGGGCTTTCTTGATCCCGCCGTCGCGGTCGGTGGCCCAGGGCTCGTAGCGCCGGTTCCAGTAGACGGCCGTCGCCCCGGTCTCCTCGACCACCGCATCGATCACCTCGGCTGCCTTGCCGCGCCGCAGGACCAACTTGCTGCCGGCCTTCGACAGGGACTTGTCCAACGCCGCCAGCGACTTGTGAAGCCACCAGCGCGAGGCGCCGCCCGGCGCCCAGTCGCCGGCATCCGCGTCGTCCAGGATGAACAGCGGGATCACCGGCGCGCCGCGCTCGACGGCGGCGGCAAGGGCGGGATTGTCGTCCAGCCGCAGGTCGCGGCGGAACCAGAGCAGGGTCGGGGCGGTATCGGGCATGGAAGGCTTTGGCGGGTTGCGGAAGCTATCGGAAGGTACGCGCCGGTACCCGCACCGGATCAGGCCGGGCGTGCTGCTGCGCGCCGACGATCATCGCCGCGGCCTGGTCTTCCCGTCGGGTTTGGAGGGCGTCTCCGCGGCAACCGGCCTGGCGAGCCGGGCATCGACGCCCCAGCCCTGAAGCTGGACAATCCCGAGCGACAGCGCGGTCTCGACCGCCGCCTCGTCCGGGCAGTGGTGCAGGACGATCCGGTGACGGCCGAGGCGGTCCAGGGTCTCAGTCAGACGCGTGCGGTCCTCGCCTTGCAGGTTCGCCAGTGCCGGCGCCCATTCCATCTTGATGTAGCGGATGTCGGGCGAGGTCTCGAGCATGTGCGGCAGCGACGTCCACGGCACGGCGTCGACCGCCACCGTCGCGTCGCGGTCGATCAGCCGGCGCAGGGCCGTGGCGAACCGCTCCGGCTCGTCGATCATCTCGATATGGGACAGCTCGAAGATCAGGTTCCGGCGCCAGTCGAAGCGCTGGTCGAGCAGGAACGTTTCGAAGGCGTCCGACAGGATCGTGGACAGGTGGATGTTGATCGACAGCCGCCGGTCGGTTCGGGCGCGGTCGCGCGAGAGGTGAAGCAGCATGCGCCGGTCCAGGATCTCGGTGATCCGGTCGAACAGCCAGGGATTGCGGGTCAGCGGGATACCGTAGAGCTTCTGGAGCGCCTGGATCGAGGTGAAGATCTCGATCGCCAGGATCGACGGGGCGGCCCGGTCCGACAGATCCACGATCGCCTGCTCGCGCAGCAGGTTCGAGATATCGGCGACGGCCAGGTTGCGCTCGATCGCCAGGAAGGCCGCCAGCGCCTTGTCCTCGTCATCCTCTTCGTGGAAGTCGGGACGGTTCTCGACAGACCGGATCATGTCGCGGCAGATGGCGAGAAACGGCTCGGGCCGGGTGTGCAGGGTGAATCTTGTCTCTTCTATCGGCGGCTTGCCATGGGCCACGAGCATGGCGGACAGCGACTTCACCGCCGCGTCCAGCGCCGCCGCGGCGGCGGTGCGTACGATGAAGCAGATCCGATGATCCGCCAGGTCGAAGCGCTGGGCATCGAGCTGGCGGGCCCGCTCCTGCAGCCGGCCGACCAGAACCCGGAAGAAGGCCGGGTCGTCGATATGCGGCACGTGGGACAGGTCGAGGAGGAGGGCGACCGCATCGGGACGCTCGTCGGCTGCCTTTGCGGCCAGGGCCAGCAGGTCGGCCTCGCGGGTCCTCATCGCACTCCCTCGCGCCGCTCGACCGCCGTGCCGAGCTGGGCCGGCGGCGGCGACAGAAGCTCGGAGGAGGGGATCCGCCAGATCCTCTGGGACTGGATCAGGCCGACCTCGAAGCGCCGGGCGAACAGCCGCCGCAGTTCCGGCGCCCGCACGTCCAGCCCGCCGGTATAGGCGCCGAAGGCCGGCAGGATCAGCCGGGTGCCGTCGTTGACGAAGCAGCGGCCGGAGACCGTGCGGCCCTTGATGCGCAGGCGGGCGACCGGATGGTAGTGGCCGGAGATCTCCCCCGGGCCGCCGGTCTCCCGCGCCTCGTGGCGGAAGGTCAGCGGACCGTCCACCAGCCCGTCGGTCACGAGGCCGCCCAGGCCCATGGGCGGGGAGGGGTCGTGGTTCCCGGTGATCCAAATCCACTCGACCGGGTCGATCAGGGCGGCCAGGGCGGATCGGTCTTCCGCGTCGAGCCGGGCCGATCCCGTGGCGTCGTGGAAGCTGTCGCCGACGCAGATCACCCGTTTCGGCCGATAGACGGCCATGGCGGCGGACAGCCGGGCCAGCGTCGCCCGGGTGTCGTAGGGCGGCAGCAGCGTGCCCTTGCGCGCCAGGCTGGAACCCTTCTCCAGATGCAGGTCGGCGACGATGAGCGTCTCGCGCGCCGGCCAGACCAGAACACCGCCGGCATCGGCCTGCAGTTCGGCACCGTTCAGGATCAGGGGGAGCGGTTTGTTCATCGCTTGACGGTACCGGCGGGAGGCCGGCGGTCAAGCGACACGTCGCCGCCCCGGGCGGACGTCTCTAGGGCCAGCGCACTTCCGGCGGCAGGCTCATCAGAATCGCCTCCACATTGCCGCCGGTCTTCAGCCCGAAGATGGTGCCGCGGTCGTAGAGCAGGTTGAACTCCACATAGCGGCCGCGCCGGACGAGCTGGTGCTCGCGCTCGGCCGAGGTCCAGTCCTCGTTCATCCGCCGGGCGGCGATCTTCGGATAGGTCTCCAGGAAGGCGAGGCCGACATCCTTGGTGAAGGCGAAGGCGCTGTCGAAATCCTGGTCCAGATAGTCGTAGAAGATGCCGCCGATGCCGCGCGGCTCGTCGCGGTGCTTCAGGTGGAAGTACTCGTCGCACCACTTCTTGAACTTCGGATAATACTCCGGGTCGTGCTTGTCGCAGGCCGCCTTCAGGCCGGCATGGAAGGCGTCGGTGTCCACCTGCTCCGGCGCCATCGGGGTCAGGTCGGCGCCGCCGCCGAACCAGCTCTTGGTGGTGGCGATGTGCCGGGTGTTCATGTGCACCGCCGGCACCCTGGGCGACTGCATGTGCGCGACCAGGGAGATGCCGGTGGCGAAGAATCGCGGGTCCTCGTCGGCGCCGGGGATCTGCTTGCGGAATTCCTCGGAGAACTCGCCGTGGACGGTGGAGACGTTGACGCCGACCTTCTCGAAGACCCGCCCCTTCATCACCGACATCACGCCGCCGCCGCCGCCGTCCCGCTCCCAGGCCTTGCGTTCGAACCGGCCCGGGGCGCGGTCCTTCAGCGGACCGTCGTAGCTGTCCTCAAGCCCCTCGAAGGCGGCGCAGATCCGGTCGCGCAGCTCCTCGAACCACTTCTGGGCGGCGGCGCGCTGATCGTCGGACGAAAGGTACATGGGGGCCGCTCCTGCCAGCGTTCGGATTTCTTCTGAGAGAAGCACCGCCGCCGACGGAGGGCAAGCGACCCGTGCCGCCTCAATGGCTCTTGTGCGCCGGTCGGGTGGCGTAGAGGGCGGAGAAGGCGAGCTGTTCCTCGAACAGGCCGGTCGGCTGCAGCGCCAGGAGCCGGGAGCGGGCGTCGATCTCGAAGCTGTCGACCCGGCCGCCCAGACGCTTCGGATTGAAGTAGGAGGTGGAGAACATGTGGCCGATGGCGTCGTCCACCGTCCAGCGGCGCGTCACCGGATACAGCACCCGCTCGACCTCGCTGAAGGCGGAGGCGTGCAGGTACTCCTCGTGATGGCCGCGGCTGGCGGCGGCGGGAATGCCGTCGGGGCACCAGTCCGTCTTCAGCGCTTCGATCACCTGACCGATCTGGGTCTGGGCGCGGGTCCCGATGTCCTCGTGCACGATCACCACGCCGCCGCCGCGCTCCAGCACCCCGTCCAGCCGGTCCAGCACCAGGGCCCGGTCGGTCCAGTGGAAGGAGCGGCCGAACAGGGCGACCCGGGCGGGGCCGTCCTCCGGTCCCACCGCCTCGGCGGTCTTGTTGACGAAGGTGATGTCCGCACCGATCTCGACGGCCCTCCGACGGGCGGCGGCCAGCATGGGGGCGTTCGGTTCGATCCCGGTCACCGATACGCCGAGATCATGCAGGCTGAAGGTCAGGGGGCCAGGCCCGCAGCCGATATCGAGCACCCGGCCGACGCCGTCCTCCAGGGAGAAGCGCCGGACGATGTCGGCAACCATCTCCGACGGATAGGGGAGACGGTGGCGCACATAGTGGTCGACGGCGCTGTCGAACAGGGTGGTGGTGTCGATCATGGCAGGGTCGGCCGTCGAAGGGTGAAGGAGCGGGCAGCATACCCGAACCGGATGACGGATCGAGGAGCGGATCCTGCGCGCGGGGCAGGGGGAAATCCGTGTTTGAGGCTTGGGCGTGTCCCTCGCCCCCTGTACTCTGGCGCAAACCGGTCCATGTGATCGGGGCGACAATCCATCGACACAGGAGGATTCCATGACCAAGGCCTATGCCGAAATCACCGAGCTGATGCAGCGCTATTTCGACGGGTTCTACAACGGCGACGTGGAGCTCCTGAAGACGGTGTTCCACCCGAGCTGCCATCTGCTCTCCGCCCGCGACGGATCGCTGACGGATGACGACATGGAGGCGGTCTACAAGCGCGTCGCCGGCCGCACCGCGCCCGCGGTGAACGGCGAGACCAACCGGGACCGTATCCTGTCGATCGACCTCGCCAACCCGGAGCTGGCCCTGGCCAAGGTTCAGATCGCCATCGGCCAGAAGCTGTTCACCGACTACCTGAACTGCATCCGGATCGACGGCGAGTGGAAGATCATCTCAAAGGTCTTCACCTACGACCTGATGGAACAGCCGGCGTTCAACGCCCAGGCGGCGGAGTAGGCCCGGCAGGGGGAGGGAAGCCGGCCTGTCACGGGCCTGTCCAAATTCCCCTCTCTTCCGTCTTCCCGGGCGTGACCCGGGACCCAGACATCCGCGTGACGGAGCGCCGGGGAAAACATCCGACGCTCCGGCCGCTCAAATCCTGGGTCCCGGCGCAAGGCCGGGAAGACGAATGGAGGGAGTGAGGGAGCAGCGCGGAGGGGAGGGTCGTCAGCCTAAGAGAAAGTACCTCTGAGGGATGAATCCGAACCTTTTCGCGATCCGTTCCGAACAAGAATATCGATATTTTTCAATAATATAATCACCTTAATCAACCCAAAGCATCGACCCCCTCCACTCCTTTACTACCCCCTTAACCAATCTTTTCTTCATTCTCCCAGCACACTCCAGCCACCCCCGGAAACGCCAAAGGCCCGCATCAAGCGGGCCTTCGCGTTACAGGTATCGTCCACGTCCGGCGTCAGGCGGGGTTCGCCTCCGGGGCGGAGCCCTCCGGGCGGGAGCGGCGCTGGGACATGAACTGGTCGAATTCGGCCTTGTCCTTGGCCCGACGGAGCTGCTCCAGGAACTCCTTGAACTCTTCCTGCTCCTCCTCGAGGCGGCGCAGTGTCTCGGCCTTGTAGTCGTCGAACGCGGCGTTGCCGCTCGATCCGCTGGCGCGGGATTCAGACTTCCACCACTGACCGCGGCTACGCTTGAAACAACCCATCCGTCCACTCCACATCATGTATCCGAGGATCGCGAGGCCAATCGGCCAGAAAACGACGAAGCCGGCGATCATCAGCCCGATCCAGGCTGGCTTGCCGTACTCATCGAGCTTGTGAACCAGCTCCATAGAACCTCCAATGTTAATGTTTATAACATTCACATAAGAGATCGCGTGTCCGATATCAAGGAGGGCGGGCGGAAAAATCGGTGTGGTAAAACCCGTGGTCGTCAGCGTTGGTGGACCGGCAGTCCCAGGCCCTGCAGATAGACCAGCACGCCGGCCTCCAGCAGTTCCTCCGGTGTCATCGGCAGGGACCGCGATCCGCCCGCGCTGCGGGTGAACAGCGAGGCCACCCCATGGGCCAGGCTCCAGACATGGAGGGCGACCATGAGGGCCGGCGGCCTCTGACCTTCCGGTGCCAGTGCACATAAGGTGTCGGCGGCCCGGCGCAAGACCGAGAAGGCGTGGTCGGAGGCACGGCGCAGCTCCGGCGTGGCATTGCGGTCGATCCCGGCCTCGAACATCGCCGAATAATGCGAAGGCTCGTCCCGGGCGAAGGCCAGATAGGCCTGGCCGGTCCGCTCGAAGGCGGTGAAGGGGTCGGGTCGGCCGTCGTCCCAGGCGGCCCCCAGCCGTTCGGCGAAGAGGGTGAAGCCGCGCTCCGCCACATCGGCCAGCAGGGCGTCCCGGTCGCGGAAGTGACGGTAGGGGGCGGCCGGGCTCACCCCGGCGGAGCGGGCCGCGTCGGCGAAGCTGAACCCGCCCGCACCCTTCTCGGCAATCAGGTTCAGGGCGGCCTCGATCAGGGCCTCCTTCAGATTGCCGTGGTGATAGCCGCGCCGCGGGCCACCGGATCCGTCTCTCGACCAGCTCATGCAGCCTAATTAGGCCATCGCCCGGGCGAATGCAGCCGCAATCGTCGCCGCCGAAAGCATCGGGCGATCCGGTGGACGGTTGACGCGGCGGCGGGGCGATAGCATTGCTGTGGCACCGACCGACCGGCTGCCGAGGGCGCGATGGCGACCATCCTGAACTGCTTTCCCCTGACCGTGTACAAGGACCAGCTGGGCCTCGATCCGGCCTATCGCCGGCAGATCGGCGAGGCGGTGATCAATGCCTACCGGACCGGGCCGAAGGCCGGGGTGACCAAGACCAGTGCCTGGACCGGCGACCGCAATGGTCGCGAGTTCCTTCACCTGGAACCGGCAATGGCGCCGATGTTCAGGGCGGTGCATGCCGCCATGCTGGCCTATCTGCGGGCGCTCAAGATCGATCCGTCGAAGCTCGACCTGCACTACACGCGGTCCTGGGGCACGGTCAGCGAGCCGGGACAGTCGATCCGCCGGCACCGGCACAACCAGAGTCACATCTCGGTGGTTTATTATCCGGTCAAGGATGCCGGGACCGGCAACCTGGTGTTCCACCTGCCGGACCCGCTGAACGAGTTCTCCCCCGGCCTGTTCGAACAGCATTCCCGCGACATGGGGCTGATCACCGAGAGCAACATTCTCAATTCGGAGATGGTCGACCTGCCGGTGGGGGAGGACGACATCGTCATCTTCCCGTCCAAGACCTATCACGGCACCGAGCCCAACAACACGCCGGGCACCCGGATCTCGATCGCCATCGACGTCGTGATCACCCTGAAGGACAGCGGCGGCGTGGAATACCTGATGCCGCCGGCGGAGAAGTGGCGGAAGTCTCAGGACGTCTAGATCGCCGGCGCCCTAGTTTCCGTTCAGCAGCTCGGGATGCAGGGATTCCACCGTGAACAGCTCCGACGGTGTGGCGGTCAGGTCGACCGCGAGCTTCAGGCTCACCGCAAGCACCATCAGCGCCAGCAGGCCGCGCAACTGCTCGCCGCGCAGGTTGGCGCCGAGCCGGGTGCCGATCTGGGCGCCGACCACGCCGCCGATCAGCAGTACGATGGCCAGCACCACGTCCACGGTCTGGGTATTGATCGCCTGCAGGAAGACGACGTTGGCGGTCACGAAGATGATCTGGAACAGCGAGGTGCCGACCACCACGCTGGTGGGCATGCCCAGCAGGTAGATCATCGCCGGCACCAGGATGAAGCCGCCGCCCACGCCCATCATCGCCGTCAGCGTGCCGATCACCACCCCGACGCCCAGCGGCAGCAGCACGCTGATATAGAGCTTCGACTTGCGGAACCGCATCTTGAACGGCAGGCCGTGCAGCCAGGTGTGCTGATGGATCTTGCGCCGCCGCGGCGTGGCCGAGCGGGTGCGCCGGATCGAGCGGATGCTCTCGTTCAGCATCAGCCCGCCGATGCTGCCCAGCAGGATCACGTAGCTGAGCCGGATCACCAGGTCGATCTGGCCGATGGAGCGCAGGGCATTGAAAAGCACCACACCGATCGTCGATCCCAGGATGCCGCCCAGCAGCAGCACCGTGCCCATGCGCAGGTCCACATTGCCGCGCCGCCAATGGGCTAGCACGCCGGAGACCGAGGCGCCCACGATCTGGTTGGCGCTGGTCGCCACCGCGACGGCGGGCGGGATGCCGATGAAGATCAGCAGCGGCGTCATCAGGAAGCCGCCGCCGACACCGAACAGCCCGGAGAGGATGCCGATCGCCCCACCCAGCCCAAGGATCACCAGAAGGTTTACGGAAACCTCGGCGATCGGCAGGTAGACGTGCATGGCGCGCTGTCCGGTGTGAGAAGCGGATCATACCTTATGCGCCCGTTCCCGTGGGGCCTGTCAATGACCCGACGTCATTCGCCGCGACTCTGACAAAGATTTTCAGGTCGGTGAGACCGGCGGGTCTCAGTCGGGAACTCCAGCACCGATATCGAGGTAGCGGCGCTCCAGCACCTCGGCCACCGTGGCGACGCCGTCGTTGCAGAAGTCGAAATCCGGTTCCGCCGACGGCTCGGTGGTCGAGCAGGAATAGAACCAGCGCACCCCGCCGTCGTCGCGCACCGGGTAGCCAAGAGATACGCGCTGCATGGTGAGCCCGCGCCAGGCGACGGCGCGCATGCGCGTGTACATGCCGCAGGGGGCGGCACAGGCCGCGAAGAACGGCCGGGCGGCTGCTGCGCGCCGCTCTGCCGGGACCATGTCGAGATAGTTGCGGCCGGTGATCTCCTCGTCATAGGCGCGCCCGATCATCGAGCCGACGATGCGCAGGCGGATGTCGTCCGGCGAGACCAGCTCGTGCACCACCATATGGGCAAGCGCGCCGCCGAGCTCCTCGGGATGGAAGTCGCGCCGATGGGGGACCAGCCCGGTCTTCGGCAGGGCGGCCCAGTGGTCGGCGAAGGCTTGCAGGATGGGGTTGAGGGCTGGGACGCTCACGCCGAGAGTCCCGTGCCGGTTGGCGGCCGACCGGTTCTTGCCGCCCGGGTCAATCGCTGAACTCCGGCACGCCGGCGCCGATGTCGATGTAGTGCCGGTCCAGAACGTTCATCACCTTCAACTCGTCGCGTTCGTCGTAGAAGGTCTTCCGTTCCACCGCCGGGTTTGAGCAGAAATAGACCAGCCGGGCCGCGCCGCTGTCGTCGCGCATGGGGAAGGCGATCGACTCACGGGTGAGGACAGTGCCGTTGGTGGCGACCGACCGCAGATGGACCAGCATGCCCGCCGGCTGCTCGCAGATGAGAAAGATCGCCCGCGACGCCTTCGCCCGGCGCCCCTCGTCGACGAAATCGAGATAGTTCCGGCCGGTGATCTCCTGGCCGTAGTCGTCCACCACCGCCGTGCCCACCAGCCGCAGCTTCAGGTGCTCGGGCGAGATCAGTTCGTGGATCACCAGATTGGCCAGCAGCCCGGGAATGCGCTCCGGCTCGAAATGCTGCCGGCTGGGGATCAGATCGACGGTCGGCAGCGTCAGCCAGTAGCGCGCGAATGCAACGGTCAGCGCCGTTGCATCCTCCAGCGAGGCCATCACCAGATCTTCTCGCGTCACGCCCGCCCCCGATGGAGGCGGGCCAGGTGTCTGACGCTTACCCCCGGTTCATCCGGTTCT
Organism: Thalassobaculum sp.; assembly: GCF_965223715.1. Lineage (GTDB taxonomy): Bacteria > Pseudomonadota > Alphaproteobacteria > Thalassobaculales > Thalassobaculaceae > Thalassobaculum. The sequence continues at coordinate 217,211 of NZ_OZ245012.1, forward strand.
CGACCAGATCGTCGACCACCGCCGGATCGGCGAGTGTCGACGTATCGCCGAGCTGATCGTGTTCGTTCGCGGCGATTTTCCGCAGAATACGTCGCATGATCTTGCCGGAGCGGGTCTTTGGCAAGCCCGGTGCCCACTGGATCAGGTCCGGCGAGGCGATCGGGCCGATCTCCTTGCGTACCCACTGGACCAGCTCCTTGCGCAGTTCCTCGCTCGGCTCCTCGCCGGCGTTCAGGGTGACATAGGCGTAGATGCCCTGGCCCTTGAGGTCGTGCGGATAGCCGACCACGGCGGATTCCGCGACCTTCGAATGGGCGACCAGCGCGCTCTCGACCTCGGCTGTGCCCATGCGGTGGCCGGAGACGTTGATCACGTCGTCGACCCGGCCGGTGATCCAGTAATAGCCGTCGGCATCGCGGCGGCAGCCATCGCCGGAGAAGTAGCGGCCCGGGAAGGTGGTGAAATAGGTCTGGATAAAGCGCTCGTGGTCGCCATAGACCGTGCGCATCTGGCCCGGCCAGCTGTCCTCGATGCAGAGATTGCCTTCGGTCGCCCCTTCCAGGTCGTTGTGGTCGTTGTCGACCACCACCGGCTTGATGCCGAAGAAGGGCAGGGTGGCGGAGCCCGGCTTCAGCTTGGTCGCCCCCGGCAGCGGGGAGATCAGGATGCCGCCGGTCTCGGTCTGCCACCAGGTGTCCACCACCGGGCAGCGCTCGTCGCCGACCACGCGGTGGTACCAGAGCCAGGCTTCCGGGTTGATCGGTTCGCCGACCGAGCCGAGGAGGCGCAGGGAGGACCGGTCGGTCTTCTTCACCGGGCCCTCGCCCTCGCGCATCAGGGCGCGGATGGCGGTCGGCGCGGTGTAGAAGGTGTTGACCTCGTGCTTGTCGACCACGTCCCAGAACCGGCTGGTATTGGGATAGTTTGGTACGCCCTCGAACATCAGGGTCGTCGCCCCGTTCGCCAGCGGTCCGTAGACGATATAGCTGTGCCCCGTGACCCAGCCGACATCGGCGGTGCACCAGTAGACCTCGCCCGGCTTGTAGTCGAAGACGTATTCGTGGGTCATCGACGCGTAGACCAGATAGCCGCCCGAGGTGTGCAGCACGCCCTTCGGCTTACCGGTCGAGCCGGAGGTGTAGAGGATGAACAGCGGGTCCTCCGCGCCGATCTCGGCCGGCGGGCAGTCCGGCGAGGCGGCGGCGGTGACGTCGTGGTACCAGTGGTCGCGGCCCTCGACCATGGTCACGTCGTCGCCGGTATGCTGGACGACGATCACGGTCTTGCAGTTCGGGCAGTGCTCCAGCGCCTCGTCGGCGTTCTTCTTCAGCGGGATGTGGCGGCCGCCGCGCATGCCGGCATCGGAGGTGATCAGCACGGTGCTGTCGCAGTCCTCGATGCGGCCGTGCAGGCTCTCCGGCGAGAAGCCGCCGAACACCACGGAATGGATGGCGCCGATCCGCGCGCAGGCCAGCATCGCGTAGGCGGCCTCGGGGATCATCGGCATGTAGATGGTGACCCGGTCGCCCTTCTTGACGCCCAGATCCTTCATCGCGTTGGCCAGCCGGCAGACCTGCTCGTGCAGCTCGCGATAGGTGATGGTCTTGCTGACGCTCGGCTCGTCGCCTTCCCAGATGATGGCGGCCTGGTCTGCCTTGTCCTTCAGATGGCGGTCGATGCAGTTCGCCGCCACGTTCAGCGTGCCGTCCTCGTACCAGCGGATATGCAGGTCGCTGGCGTCGTAGGAGACGTCCTTCACCTTGGTGTACGGCTTGATCCAGTCGATCCGCTTGCCGTGCTCGCCCCAGAAGCCCTCCGGGTCCTCGATCGAGCGCTTGTACATCTGCTGGTACTTGTCGGCATCCACCAGGGCCTTGGAGGCGAACTCCGCTGGTACGTCAAGGATGTCTGTGGACATGCGATCGCTCCCTCTGCCCTCTGTTATTCCGCCCCTGCCCGGGGAGGTTGTCAGACCGCAGTATCTGCATCGGGCGGGTGGTTAACAAGATGCGGGTCCGAAGTTTCCCGGCAACGGGATGGATTCTGTCAAGGAACGCGAAACCTTGGCGGTGGTTCAGTCAAAAAATTGACAGCCAGGTTTACAGTCCGTCGCCGCGCATCGCCTCCTCCAGCGCGTCGGCATCCTCCAGGTCCAGGACCCGGCGGGCGATGTCCAGGGAGAAGCCGGCCCGGGCCAGGGCGGCCATGTCACGGTCGCGCCGCTCCTCGCGTTCCTGCGGGTCGCGCATCGGGCCGAGCCGGCGGCGCCGGGCGAAACGGCAGGCGGCGGCGATCTCGGCGGCCTCCCCGTCCTCGCCGTCCTGCTCCTCCAGCGCCGTCTCGATCAGGGTCCCGTCGACGCCCTTCTCCCGCAGCTTCATCGCGATCCGTCGGGCGGAGTCGCCGCGGCGGCGCAGGCTGGCGGCCTTGCCCTCGGCGAAGGAGCGGTCATCGACGATGCCGGAGGCGGCGAAGCGTGCGACCACCTCCTCGACCCAGGGCGTGGCCTCCTCGGGGTCGCACCGTTCCTCCCGGGCGGCCTTGTCGACCCGGCGCATCAGCACCCGGCGCAGCCCGTCCACCGAGCTGGCGTAGCGTTCCAGGTAGTGCAGGGCGGCGCGTTCCAAGTAGGTCTTGGTGAGCGGTCCGCGTTTCTTTCCGCGAGGGGGCTGTTTCATACGACGAGACTAGCACGCTCCGGCCCTTCGACACGCCCCTGCGGGGCTGCTCAGGTCGAGCCGGCAAATTCAAATCCCAAACCCGTCATCCCGGCGAACCCCGGGCTCGACCCGGGGATCGGCCGGGACCGAGTCCGAGCTCCGGCACCAGGGTCCCGGCCCACCGCCGGACCAATCCCGGATTAAATCCGGGACGGCGTCGTCCGGGATGACGAGTGAATTGAGAGATAAAACGGGCCAACCCTCACGGGCTCTCCGGACCTGATCCGCGGAGCGTGTCGAAGAGCCGCGCGAATACCCCTGTAAATATTAATCGAAAGATCACGTGGTTCACGTTGACAAGCACCGGACGCATACTGAGTATCGCCGTTTTCGCCGGTCCGGGGACGATTCGCGTAGACCCGGCGGCTGCAAGTGAGGAGTAAGTGTCGTGGTGACTAGCGTGATGCCGACCTATGGCCGGATCGACATCGCCTTCGAGCGGGGCGAGGGACCCTACTTGTATAGCACCGACGGCCGACGATTCCTCGACTTCGCGACGGGCATCGCCACCAACTCCCTGGGCCATGCCCATCCGAAGCTGGCCAAGGCGATCGCCGACCAGGCCGCCAAGCTGATGCACGTGTCGAACCTGTACCGGATTCCGGAGCAGGAGGCGCTGGCCGACAAGCTGGTCGCCACCTCCTTCGCCGACACCGTGTTCTTCTGCAACTCGGGTGCGGAGTCCCTGGAAGGCTCGATCAAGGTGGCGCGCCGCTACCAGTTCCATGTGGGCCAGCCGCACCGGACCAAGGTGATCTGCTGCAACCACGCCTTCCACGGCCGGACGCTGGGCACCCTGTCGGCGACCGACAAGGAAGCCTATCGCGAAGGCTTCGGCCCGCGCGTGCAGGGCTTCACCCATGTGGCGTTCGGCAACCTGAACGAAATGCGCGACGCCGCCGCGGCCGATGATGCCGCCGCGATCCTGGTGGAGCCGGTGCAGGGCGAGGGCGGCATCTTCGTCGCGCCGCCGGAATACCTGCAGGCGCTGCGCGAGATCGCCGACGAGTTCGGCCTGATGCTTGTCTTCGACGAGGTCCAGTGCGGCATGGGCCGGACCGGCAAGCTGTGGGCCCATGAGTGGTCGGGCATCGCGCCGGACATCATGGCGACGGCCAAGGGTCTCGGCGGAGGCTTCCCCGTCGGTGCGGTGATGGCGTCCGAGAAGGCCGCCTCCGGCATGAAGCCGGGCCTGCACGGCTCGACCTACGGCGGCAATCCGCTGGCCATGGTCGCGGCCAAGACGGTGGTCGACATCATCTCCGAGTCCTCGTTCCTCGAGCATGTGGTCAAGACCTCTGAATCCCTGCGCGAGCAGCTCAAGAAGGTCGTCGCCAAGCATCCGGGCGTGGTCGAGGAGGTTCGTGGTGCTGGCTTCCTCATGGGGCTGAAATGCGTGGTCCCGGCTGGCGACCTGCAGACCGCCCTGCGCGAGAAGGGGCTGCTGACCGTCGGCGCCGGGGAGAACGTGCTGCGGGTGCTGCCGCCGCTGACCATCGAGGAAAGCCATGTGTCGGAGGCGGTCTCCATGATCGACGCCGCCTGCGCCGGGCTGGCCCGTCATGCCGCTTGACCGGGCAGACGCCCCGATGACCGAGGGGGTGAAGCACTTCCTCGATCTCGACCAGATCGACCCCACCACCCTGCGCGCGATGATCGAGCAGGCGAAGGACTTCAAGCGCGGGGAGGGGCTGGCCGAGCGTCCGCTGGACGGCAAGATCCTGGCCCTGATCTTCGAGAAGCCCTCGACCCGGACCCGCGTCTCGTTCGAAGCCGGGATGAAGCGTCTGGGCGGCGAGGTCATCATGCTGAACAGTGCGGATCTGCAGCTCGGACGCGGAGAGTCCGTGTCCGACACCGCCAAGGTGCTGTCGCGCTATGTCGACTGCATCATGATCCGGACCTTCGCGGAATCGACGCTGACCGAGCTGGCGGAGAACGCCACGGTGCCGGTGATCAACGGTCTGACCGACCGTACCCACCCATGCCAGCTCATGGCCGACGTGATGGCCTTCGAGGAGCATCGCGGGCCGATCAAGGACAAGGTGATCGCCTGGTCCGGCGACGGCAACAACATGGCGGCGTCCTGGATACAGGCGGCAGTGCAGTTCGATTTCGTGCTGCGCATCGCCTGCCCGCCGGAACTGATGCCGCCGCAGGATGTCATCGACTGGGCCAAGGCCCAGGGCGGCCGGGTGGAGGTCACCCACGACCCTCAGGCCGCAGTGGCCGGGGCCGACGCGGTCGTGACCGACACCTGGGTGTCCATGGGTGACGCCGATTCCAACCGTCACAACCTCCTGGCCCCCTACCGCGTCGATAGCGCGCTGATGGCCAAGGCCAAGCCGGAGGCGGTGTTCCTGCACTGCCTGCCGGCCCATCGCGGCGAGGAGGTCACGGCGGAGGTGATAGACGGTCCGCAGTCGATCGTGTTCGACGAGGCCGAGAACCGCATGCACAGTCAGATGGCCATCCTGCACTGGTGCCTATCGGAGACGAGATGAGAGAACGCGAAACGCTGTTCGAGAACACCGGTCGCGACGACATCATCCTGCCCTTCCAGATCGATCCCTACGGACTGCGCGGCCGCGTGGTCCGTCTGGGCTCGGTTATTGACGGCATTCTGAGCCGCCATGCCTATCCGGAAGCGGTGTCGGTGATGCTCGGAGAGACGGCCGCGCTGGCGGCCTGTCTCGCCGGCTCCCTGAAATACGAGGGCGTGTTCACCCTGCAGACCAAGGGCGACGGGCCCATTGGCGTGCTGATGGCCGACGTCACCACCGCAGGCGCGGTGCGGGCATACGCGACCTTCGACGCCGACAGGGTCGCCCAGCTCGATCCGGCGGACGTGGCAACCCGCTCGGTGCCGCGCCTGTTGGGCGGCGGCTACATCGCCTTCACCGTCGACCAGGGGGCGAACACCGACCGCTACCAGGGCATCGTGGAGCTGTCCGGGCGCACGCTGTCGGAATGCACCCACGCCTATTTCCAGCAGTCCGAACAGCTCGATGCCGGCGTGCTGATCGCCGCCGGCCGCCGGGAGGAGGGCTGGCGTGCGGGCGGCATCATGGTCCAGCGCCTGCCGTATTCCCGCGACCTGCCCGGCCGCCCGAGCGAGGACGAGTACGACGATCTCTGGCGGACCGCCGTGACGCTGATGAGCAGCACCCGCGCCCAGGAACTGCTGGCCGCCGACCTGTCGCCGGACCAGCTGCTCTACCGCCTGTTCCACGAGGCCGGCGTGCGCGCCTACGAGGCGCAGCCGGTGACGGATACCTGCCGCTGCTCGCGGGAGCGGGTGGAGCGCGTGCTTCTCTCGCTGAACGAGGCCGAGATCGACGATATGAAGGTCGACGGCGAATTGATCGTTAACTGTGAATTCTGCAAGCGCGAATGGCGCTATGATGACGACGCGCTCGAGGCGCTGCGCAGTTCCGCGGCGTCGCCGGGCTTCTGATTTTCCACCGACCCAGAAGAGGACACGCCCCATGCGCCTCGACCGCCGTACCCTGATGCTTTCGGCCCTGGCCGCCGCCGGCGTCGGTTCGCTCGCCGCCTGCACCACCCAGAACCCGACCCCGGTCTATCCGGACCTGACCTTCGTGAACCGGCCGCCGATCCGCCTTAATGTCGGCTCTCTGCAGATCGTCGACGAGGTGGTGCCGCCGATGAAGGCGCCGAATGTCGAGCACCTGGCCCCGGTCACCCCGGCCGCCGCGATGGAGCGCTGGGCCCGTGACGTGCTCCAGGCCGGCGGCGGGTCGGGCCGGGCGGTCATGGTGATCCGCCAGGGCAGCATCGTGGAGGAGCGCTTGAAGACCACCACAGGTCTGACGGGCGCCTTCACCACCGATCAGTCCGAGCGCTACACCGTGGCGATGGCGGGCCAGCTCGACCTGTTCGACGGCATGGGGATCCGCCTGGGCCAGGCGCTGGCCGAGGCCGAGCGTTCCAAGACCATCGCCGAGAATGCCTCGCTGAACGACCGTGAGCGGCTCTGGTACGACCTGGTTGAGGCCACCGCCCGCGACTTCGCCACCGCCATGGAGCGGGCGATCAAGCGGGAGCTCGCAGCCTACGTCTACTAGTCCCGACCGTTCCGTCCGGACATGCAAAAAGGCCGGCTCCCGCGAGAGCCGGCCTCGTTCGTCAGGGGGCAGGCGCCGGTCAGGCGGCCTTCGTGCCCTCCAGGCGCTTGGTCGACCCGCCGCTGGCGATCTCGACCTTGCGGGGCTTCTTCTCCTCCGGAACCTCATGGACGAGGTCGACGTGCAGGAGGCCGTTCTCGACGCTGGCGCCGACCACCTTGATGGTCTCGGCCAGATGGAAGCGGCGCTCGAACGCGCGGGTGGCGATACCGCGGTGCAGGAAGCTGCGGTTGGCCTCCTCCTCGGTCTTCTCCACCTTGCCGGAGATCACCAGCGTGGTGTCTTCCACGGTGATGTCGAGGTCGCCCTCACCGAAACCGGCGACCGCCATCGTGATGCGGTAGTCGTCCTCGCCGAGCTTTTCGATGTTGTAGGGCGGGTAGGCCGGCACGTTTCCGGCGTCGCCGGCACGCATCATGTCATCCATGAGTCGCGCCATGCGGTCGAAGCCGACGGTGGACCGGAAAACCGGGGTAAAATCGATGGTACGCATGCCACATCCTCCTCAGAAGCGAAGTGGTTTCAGAGCCTTGCCCGCCATGGTGGCCGGGCGGTTCAGTACCGGAGCCCGATCATCGGCGCCCCGGCGATTATCGAGATAGGAACCTCATAAATTCAGTTCAAGAGGGGATCTCGTGTTGGACATTCCGGCCGGCTGCCCCATACTTGTTTTGATGACGCAACAAATTAACCAAAGGACCGCGGTCACAGCGGTCGTGGTCCTGGATGGCCCGTATCGGGAGGTCATGGACCTTTTGGAGCAGGCCCGGAGCCATGCGGAGCGCAACCGCCGAACGGGCTTTCCCCGACGTCAACCGCCCTCGCGCAGCCGCACACGGGCAAGCTGCGAGGCTCTGAGGGTCACCACGCGGCTGTCCCAGTGTCTGGCCTGGCTGATGGTGCAGAAGGCGATACATGCGGGCGAGCTGCCGCCGGAGGCCGCCCGCGATCCGGACAAGCGTCTCGACGGCCACGACGTCTGCAACGTCACCGACGCCGAGCAGGATCCCGAGATTTCCGATGAACTGCGCAGCCTGCTGACCCGCAGCCGCCGTCTGTACGAGCGCGTGTCGCGCCTGGACGACCGCATCGGCGGCGCATAGAGCAACCCCCGAAACGAAAACGGCGGCCTGAAGGCCGCCGTCGAAATTCGTCGATCCGAAGGGATCAGATGCCGAGACCGGCGAAGCGCTTGTTGAAGCGCGCGACCTGACCGCCGCTGTCGACGATGCGGTGCTGGCCGGTCCAGGCCGGATGCGACTTGGAATCGATTTCCAGCTTCAGCACATCGCCCGGCTTCCCATAGGTGGAGCGGGTGGTGTACTCGGAGCCGTCGGTCATCACGACCTTGATCTCGTGGTAGTCCGGATGGATATCGGCCTTCATCGGGTCTCTCCCGTCACGTCGTCGAGGCGCCCCAACGGTCGCCGGTGCATTTCGGAACGCGGGTAATTACCCGAGAGGCCCGATTTGCGCAAGAGGCAGCGGCAGAAATTCTGCTACCGCTGGGTCAGTTTCAGCTCGATGCGCCGGTTGCGGCTCTTGTTGTCGGTATCGATCGGCTGGAACTCGCCATATCCGGTCGCCGACAGACGGCTGGCGGGGATGCCCTGCTCGATCAGGAACTCGACCACGGAGATCGCCCGGGCGGCGGAAAGCTCCCAGTTGTTGGCGAACTGCTCGTTGTAGATCGGCACCGAGTCCGTATGCCCCTCGATCTGCAGGATCCAGTTGATGTCGTCCGGGATCTTCGCGGCGATGTCCTTGAGCGCGGTGGCGAGCTGGGCGAGGGACTCCCGGCCGTTGTCGCCGATATCGGCCGAGCCGGACTCGAACAGCACCTCGGACTGGAACACGAAGCGGTCGCCGACGATGCGGATGTCCTGGCGGCCCGACAGCACCTCGCGCAGGCGGCCGAAGAACTCGCTGCGGAACCGCGCCAGCTCCTGCACCTTGGTGGCCAGTGCTGCGTTCAGCCGCTTGCCCAGGTCGACGATCTGCGCCCGCTTCTCCTCGTTCTCGCGCTCGGAGATCTCCAGGGCCTCCTCGATGCGGGCAAGCTGCTCGCGCAGGGCGGCGATCTGGGCGTTGAGCAGGTCGACCTGCTGCTGCGCCTCCGCCGCGATCCGCTCCTCCTCGGTCAACTCCGTGCGGGTCTGGACCAGGCTCTCCTGGGCGGAGTTCAGCTCGCTGAACAACTCCTCCAGGCGGATGTCCCGTTGCTCGATCTCCTTCTGGGCCAGCAGGGTGCGTTCGGTCTGGTCGGCGAGCCGCGCCTCCAGCGCCTTGGTCCTGTCGCGCTCGGCGCCAAGAGTCTGGTCGAGCTGGGCGATCCTGTCGGCCGCCTCGGCCAGTTCCTTGCGCAGCGCCTCGCGGGTGGCCTCCAGCGCCTCGCGCTCGGCCCGGAGGTCCTCGGCGGTCTTCTGCTCCGCCTCCAGTTCCGTCTGCAGGCTCGCCACCGACCGCTCGGCGGTATCGAGATCGGCCTGGAGGCGCTCGCGCAGGGCGGCGAGGCTGGCCACCTGGCTCTCCAGGTCGTCGCGGGTCTTGCGCAGGGCGGCGAGGTCGCGGCGCAGCCGTTCCAGGTCGCGGAGCTGCAGTTCGATGGTCTCGCGGTTGGCCTGCACCACCTCCAGGGCCTTGTCGAGATCGGCGGCGATCGCGTCGCGCTCGGAGGTGGCGATGCGCTCCTTCTGTTCGGTCTCCGCCAGCTTGCCCAGCAGCGCGTCGCGCTCCTTCAGGACCTCCAGCAGGCGGGCGTCGACCCCGGTCCGGCTGGCCTCCAGGCTGTCGATCCGGCCCTGCAGGACCGCCCGCTCGCGGGTCATCTCGGCCAGCCGGCTCTCCAGGGTCGACTGGGCGGCGGTCAGCCGGTCGACCTGGGCGCTCAGCCGGTCCCGGGTGGACAGGGAGGTCTGCAGCTCGGCGGAAAGCTGGGCGACGGTGACGCGCAGTTCGGCGTTCGCCTCGCGCTCCAGCGACAGCAGGTCGGACAGTTCGGCGATCTGCTGGTTCAGCCGGGCCAGGGTCTCGTCCTTACCGGACAGGATCTGGGTCAGGTAGAACTGGGCGACGATGAAGATCATCAGGACGAAGATGATCACCATCAGCAGCGAGGCGAGCGCGTCGACGAAGCCCGGCCAGGTGTTGGTGTCGCGATTGCGTCGGCGGGCGAGCGCGGACATGGATCAGTCCCGCCGTTCTTCCTCGGCCAGGGCGGCGATGGTGCGCGCCACGAGCCGGATCTCTCCCCGCAGTTCCTCGGTCATCTGGGCCCGGCCGTTGCCGCTATCCTCCAGCAGGCGGGCCATATACGCCTCGATGTTGCGCAGGTGGCTGCGCACGATCTCGTCGCGGCCGCCGCCGCTGGCATCGGCCAGGCGCGAGAGCACCGGCCGCAGGTCGTCCTGGGCGGAGACCATCCGGTGCAGCATGTCCCGGTCGGTGTCCAGCTTGTCGGTCAGTTCGCGGAGCTGCTCGACCAGGGCGACCATGATGGCGTTGTTGCTGCGCCGGTCGTCCTCGCCGCGCGACATGATGCGCTGCAGCTTGTCGAGGGACTCCGCCGTCTGCTCCATCAGCGCCTGCTGGTACGCGGTGGCAGAATGCTCGCCGTCGCCGATGATCGAGGAGCCGCCTAGGCGGGTGAAGCTCGACAGCCATTCCTCAAGCTCGTTGTAGAACCGGTTCTGCGCCTTGCCGAGCTGCAGGTCGAGGAAGCCCAGAACCAGGGAGCCGGCGAGGCCGAACAGGGAGGAGGCGAAGGCGGTGCCCATGCCGGCCAGCGGCGACTGCAGCCCGGCCTTCATGTCGGAGAACACGGTGCCGAGATCGCCGCTTTCGATCGACAGGCCGTTGATCACGTCACTGACCGCGCCGACGGTCCGCAGCAGGCCCCAGAACGTGCCGAGCAGGCCCAGAAAGATCAGCAGGCCGATCAGGTAGCGCGAGATGTCCCGCGACTCCTCCAGCCGCACGCTGATGCTGTCGAGAAGGGAGCGCAGGGACATGGCCGACAGGGTGCTCTGCCGTCCGCTCGACTGGCGCTCGTTCAGCAGGGTCGCGACCGGCGCCAGCAGCACCGGGTCGCGCTGCATGGACATGTTGTTGCGGAAGCTGTCGATCCACGAGGCTTCCGGGGCCAGCGCGAAGACCTGCTGAAAGACGAACAGGATGCCGATGATCGCCACGCCCAGGATCACGCCGTTCAGGGCCGGGTTGGCCATGAAGGCGTCGATCAGAGGGCCGAACAGGACGCCCGCCACGACCAGAACCGCGACGAGAAAGATGATCATGCGGACCAGGTAGCGACGCGGATCGGTCACAGGGCGGTACGTCCTTCTCTTCGTAAGCCTCCCCGGCGGCCCCCGGGGACGGAGCCGGTGGCGGTCAGGCCATCGGTCAGCGGTTTATGACGACCAGGTCGACCCGATCGGCCGGGCCGTCATCGGCCCGGTTGCCGAGGGCACGCACATCCATGCGCGTGCTGGCGATGTCGTTGTCGATCAGATAGGCGCGTACCGCCAGGGCCCGCGACAGCGACAGGCGGCGGGCCTTGTTCGCCCCGTCCTGATCGCCATTGGCGTAGGCCATGAGCTGCAGGCGCAGGCCGCTGTCCTGCTTCAGCTTGGCGATCACCGGATCGAGCTTGGCGGCGGCGTCACCGGGCAGCTGGGACTGGCCGTTGGGGAAGGCGATCCGGGTGGTGTCGCCGCTGGCGCTCTGGGACGAGGGCTGCGGTGCCGGCGCGGAGGTCGCAGCGGCCGGTGCGGAGGCCTGGGTCGGCTCCTGACGCGGCACGGCCGGCGGCGGGGGCGGTGGGGTCACGGACGCGCTGCGGGTCGGCGCCGCCGGGGCCGGAGGTGGCGGAGCCGGCGGCGTCGCTGCGGCGGCCGAACTGGCCGACGGTGCGGGCGGCGGCGGCGGCGGCGTGGGAGCGGCCGAGGCGGTCTGCTGCGGCTGCGGTTTCGGCGTCGCCGGCTTCGGCGCCTCGGGCTGCGGCACGGATGCACTTTGCGTGGTGCTGGACGGCCGCGGCGTGGGCTCACGCAGGGTCGGCGCCGGGGTCGGGGACGAGGCGCGCGGCACGGCGGCGACAGAGCTCGACGGCGCGCTGCCGCTGCGGCCCTGGATCAGCGCCTGGACCGCCGGCGGCGGCGCGGCGTAGCGCGGCGCGTCCGGGCGCACCAGGAATGAGGGAATGTTCGTCGGCGCCCCGGTGGTCACGCCCGGCGTCGGGTAGGCGCCCGGCGACGGCATCGGCGGGGCATAGCCCGGCATGGTGCCGGCCGATCCGCCGAGCCCGTTCAGCACGCTCAGATCGACCGTGACGTTCGGATTGGTCTCTATGTATGGGCTCGTGACCGTCTGTGCCCACAGCGGAGCGGCCCCGCCCGTGGCGGCGATGGCGGCGGCGATAAGCGTCAGTGCGACGTGCGCGCGATGTCCCCGCATCGTTCCTCCCGAACCAGCGATTGCCCGCCGGTTATACCAGAGGTGGGGAGTCCGACAACAGCGCCGCCGAGTCGCAGACCCGGCTAAATCACTAGAAAGGGCAGGGAATCGCGCTTTAACGCTACTTCGCGCCGCGCAGCAGCTTCACCAGGGGGGCGTGCAGCGCATCGTTGGCGGCGACAACGTCGCCCGATTCGAGGACGTCGGTGCGGCCGGCGAAGTCGCTGACATAGCCGCCCGCCTCTTTCACCAGCAGGATGCCGGCGGCGATGTCCCAGGCGTTCAGCTTGTGCTCCCAGAACCCGTCGAAGCGGCCCGAGGCGACCCAGGCCAGGTCCAGGGCGGCGGCCCCGAAGCGGCGCACTCCGGCGGACGCACCCATCACGGCGCGCTGCTGGGCCAGGAAGGTGTCGTGGTTGCCGCCCAGCCCGGCGACCGGGATGCCGGTGGCGAAGACGGATTCCTGCATGTTGCGGCGGCCGGAGACCCGCAGGCGGCGGTCGTTCAGATACGCACCAGCTCCCTTCTCGGCCCAGTAGAACTCGTCGGTCAGCGGCTGGTAGACAGCACCGGCGATGACCTCGCCCTTTTCCTCCAGCGCCACCGAGATGGCGAAATGCGGGATGCCGTGCAGGAAGTTCAGGGTCCCGTCCAGCGGGTCGATGATCCAGCGCTGCTTGTTCGGGTCGGTGCCCTCGACGCTGCCGGACTCCTCCATCAGGAAGCCGTATTTCGGCCGGGCGTGCTTCAGCTCCTCGTACAGCAGCTTCTCGGCCTGCTTGTCGGCGGTCGACACGAAGTCGGCCGGGCCCTTCTTGGAGACCTGCAGGTTCTCGACCTCGCCGAAGTCGCGGCGCAGGCTGCGGGCCGCCTTCTGGCAGGCCTTGAAGACGACGTTGTAGAGGGCCGAACGGACGGCCATGGGCATATCCTCGATGGTTGGATGCGGGGCCCGGGCCGGCCGGGCCGCCGTTAGTCAGTCACTAGGGACTCAGTCTTTCGCGCGCTCGACGTAGCTGCAGTCTTCCGGCTTCACGACGATGCGGGTGCCGGCCTCGATATGCGGCGGGACCAGGACCTTCACGCCGTTCTCCAGAACCGCCGGCTTGTAGGACGAGGAGGCGGTCTGCCCCTTCACCACGGCGTCGGCCTCGACGATCGTCATCACGACGGTGTCGGGCAGGCTGATCGAGAGCGGCTCTTCCTCGTAGGACTCGATGGTCACGGCCATGCCGTCCTGCAGGAAGGCCTTCTGGTCGCCGACCATCTCGGAATTGACCGCCACCTGCTCGAAGGTCTCACCGTCCATGAAGTACAGCAGGTCGCCGTCCTCGTAGAGATACGTCGCGTTACGCTGCTCCAGCCGCACGCGCTCCACCTGCTCGTCGGCGCGGAAGCGCTCGTTCAGCTTGGTGCCGTTGCGAATGTCCTTCATCTCGACCTGGTTGAAGGCGCCGCCCTTGCCGGGCTTCACCGCCTGCGTCTTGGTGACGACCCAGAGCCGGTTCTGGTGCTCGACCACATTGCCGATGCGCACCGCGTTGCCGTTGATCTTCATCGAAGTCCCGTCCGCGAAAAGAAGTGCCGGAAATCGCGGCGGCTTTTATCAGGCGGGGCGGGCGCTGTCCACGCTTTGCCCCGGGCCGCGGCCGCTCGGTTGGGCCTTCCGGAGGTGGGCGGCGGTGTCCGAGAGCGTGTCGCCTGCTGGCAAAGGGTGACGCCTTGACAACAAACCCTGGAGTCTCAAATGGTTGCTGCGAGAATCCGGTTGTACGTGTACAATTGAACTCAATTTGACACAGGGACTTGGAGGCTCCAGCCCATGGCCCGCGCGCCAGGCAAGACCGAGAGGCTCGATAAAAGCACCCGACGCAGCCTCACCGTGCTGGCAGACGCCACCGCGGAAGTGGTCGGCCGCAACGACGTCTACGAGGCGATCGCCAAGGTCGCCTCCGACGGCGAGGAGAGCGATTTTCAGACGGCGCGCGACAAGTTCGACCACATGGACGTGGGCGACCGGGTCCGCATCCGCTCCCAGGCGATCGAGACGCTTGAAGGTAGCGACAAGAGTAAGGGCAAGCCGGCGCGGGCCGAGCAAGAGGAGCCGGAACAGCTCGACTGGGCCAAGCAGATGATGACCAGCTTTCCGAAGCTGTCCGAAGGTCTGGACGGGGACAAGGGCGACACGTAGAGCACGATCGGTTCAGATCGACCCGATCTGAACTGTGAATTTGCTCTAGCCCTTCAGCACCGCCTCGAACGCCTTCACGCCGGCGGCCGGGCCGTCGGGATAACCCCAGACCGCATTGATCACCGCCAGGAAATCCGCCCCCGCTTCCACCAGCGGTCCGCAGTTCTGCTGGGTGATGCCGCCGATGGCAACGCAGGGCACGGTCATCATCTCCGCCCACCACTCCACGATCTCCAGCGAGGCCATGGTGCTCTCGTCCTTGGAGGTGGTCGCGAAGAAGGCGCCGAAGGCGACGTAATCGGCTCCGGCCTCGCCGGCTTCCATCGCCAGATGGCGGCTGTTCTTGCAGGTCACGCCGATCTGCGCGCCCGGGCCCATCAGCTTGCGCGCCTGGGCGTAGGGCGTGTCGTCCTGGCCCACATGGCAGCCGTCACAGCCGGACTTCACCGCCAGGTCCGGGCGGTCGTTCATCAGCAGCGGCACGCCGCGCTGGTGGCAGACCGGCAGGATCGCGTCGGCGGCGCGCAGGATGGCGTCGTCGTCCACGTCCTTCAGCCGGAGCTGCAGGCAGGCGACCGGGCCGGCGTCCAGGGCCGCACCCAGATCCTCGCAAAACGCCGCCACGTCGGGGAGACGCGGCGGCGTGATCAGGTAGAGTTCCGATGCCATGGAGGCGCGGCTCACTTGCCCTTGTAGATGTCGATGATCTGATCGAGCATCGCCAGGGCCTCGTCGCGCGGGCGCTGGAAGGTGTTGCGGCCGATGATGGAACCGTTGGCACCACCCTCGTACAGGCCGCGGATCTCCTCCATCAGGCCGTCCAGGCCCTTGGCGTCGCCGCCGGAGAAAACCACGATGCGGCGGCCGTTGAAGCTCGACTGCATGACGTGACGCACCCGCTCGGCCAGGGTCGAGGTCGGGATGTTGTTGCTCTCATAGGCCTTGCGCGCGGCCTCCAGGCCGATGCCGGCCTTCGGCGGCTTGACCTTGATGATGTGCGCGCCCATCAGCGCCGCCATGTGCGCCGCGTAGGCCGAGATGTCGACGGAGGTCTCGGCCTCCTTCGACAGGTCGCCGCCGCGCGGGTAGGACCACATGACCACGGCGAGGCCGACGGCCTTGGCCTCCTCGGCCATCTCGCGGATCTGGCCCATCATCTCGAACTGGGAGTCCGAACCCGGGTAGATCGTGAAGCCGATGGCCGAGCAGCCGAGCCGCAGGGCGTCGCCCACCGAGCCGGTGATGGCCTGGGACGGGCCTTCCTTGTCGCGGGCGAGGCTGTTGGAGGAGTTGACCTTCAGGATGGTCGGGATCGCGCCGGCGAAGCTGTCGGCGCCGGCCTCCAGCATGCCGAGCGGGGCGGCATAGGCGCTGAGGCCCGCGTCGATCGCCAGCTTGTAGTGGTAGTGCGGGTCGTAGCCCTCCGGGTTCGGCGCGAAGCTGCGCGCCGGGCCGTGTTCGAAGCCCTGGTCGACCGGCAGGATGACGAGCTTGCCGGTGCCGCCGAGCTTGCCCTGCATCAGGATGCGGGCGAGGTTGGCCTTGGTCCCCGGATTGTCGCTCTCGTAGCAATCCAGGATCTTCTTGACCTTCTGGGTGATCTTCATGGGTGCTCTCCTCGGATCGCGCGGGTCTTAGAGGGTCTTCGCCAGGGCGGCGGTGGTGTCCAGCATGCGGTTGGAGAAGCCCCACTCGTTGTCATACCAGGACAGCACGCGGACCATCTTGCCCTCGATCACCTGGGTCTGGCCCAGATCGAAGGTCGAGGAGTGGCTGTCGTGGTTGAAGTCGGTCGACACCAGCGGCTCGTCATTGATGCCGAGGATGCCCTTCAGCGGACCATTGGCGGCGTCGGAGATCGCCTTGTTGACCTCCTCGATGCTGGTGTCGCGCTTCGGCACGAACTTGAAGTCGATCAGGCTGACATTGGCGGTCGGGACGCGCACCGAGGTGCCGTCCAGCTTGCCGGCCAGTTCCGGCAGCACCAGGCCGACGGCCTTGGCCGCACCGGTGGAGGTCGGGATCATCGACTGGGCCGCGGCACGGGCGCGGTGCAGATCCTTGTGCAGGGTGTCCAGGGTCGGCTGGTCGCCGGTATAGGCGTGGATCGTGGTCATGTAGCCACGCTCGATGCCGATGGCGTTGTTCAGCACGAAGGCGACCGGCGCCAGGCAGTTGGTGGTGCAGGACGCGTTGGAGATGACCTCGTGCTCCGGCTTGAGCTGGTCGTGGTTCACACCGTAGACGACGGTCAGATCGGCGCCGGTGGCCGGCGCGGAGATGACCACCTTCTTGGCACCCGCCTCGATGTGCTTGGCGGCCTGCTCGCGCTTGGTGAAGATGCCGGTGCAGTCGAGCGCGATATCTACGCCCAGGTCCTTGTGCGGCAGGTTCGCCGGGTCGCGCTCGGCGGTCACCTTGATCTTGCCGAGGCCGATATCCATCCAGTCCTCGCCGGTGGTCACCTTGCCCGGGAAGCGGCCGTGCACGGTGTCGTAGCGGAACAGGTGGGCGTTGCTCTCCACCGGGCCCAGATCGTTCACCAGAACAACCTCGATATCGTCGCGCTTCGACTCGTACAGCGCGCGCAACACGAGGCGGCCGATCCGTCCAAACCCGTTGATCGCAACCTTCGTGGCCATCGTTTCTCTCCTCCGAGTGTCGTCACATAACTGATTGTCAGGTGGGGATATGGGTCAGATCGACGCCATTAACACCACTAGATCCGCGCCTTTACCGCACCCGCGACGTCGCCTGCGGTGATCCGGAAGTGCGCGTACAGTTCCTGATAGGGGCCGGACTCGCCGAAACCGGACATGCCGATGAAGACGCCGTTCTCGCCCAGCAGGCGGTCCCAGCACTGGCGCACGCCGGCTTCCACCACCACGCGCACGCCGGAACCGAGCACCTCTTTGGTGTAGGACGGATCCTGGGCGGCAAAAAGTTCAAGCGACGGCATGGAAACCACCGCGGTCGGCACGCCGTCGGCCTCGAGCTGGGCCTTGGCGGCCATGGCGATCTCGATCTCGCTGCCGGTGGCGATCAGCGTCGCCTTGCGGGCACCGGTCGCCTCGGCCAGGACGTAGCCGCCCTTGGCCGACAGGTTGGCCTGCGAATGCTCAGTGCGCACGGTCGGCACGTTCTGGCGGGTCAGCGCCAGGACGCTCGGGCCGGAGACCCGCTGCAGGGCGAGCTGCCAGGCCTCGGCGGTCTCCACCGCGTCGGCCGGACGGAACACCGCCAGGTTCGGGATCGCGCGCAGGGCGGCCAGATGCTCCACCGGCTGGTGGGTCGGGCCGTCCTCGCCGAGGCCGATGCTGTCATGGGTCATGACGAAGATGCAGCGGATGCCCATCAGGGCGGCGAGGCGGATCGACGGGCGGCAGTAGTCGGTGAAGACCAGGAAGGTGCCGCCATAGGGGATGACGCCGCCATGCAGCGCCATGCCGTTCATCGCCGCCGCCATGGCATGCTCGCGCACGCCATAATGCAGGTAGCGGCCGCCATAGTTGTTCTTGTCCAGGATCGCCTGAACGCCGACCTTGGTGTTGTTCGAACCGGACAGGTCGGCCGAGCCGCCGAGCAGCTCCGGCAGCACCGGGGCGATCACTTCCAGCGTCTTCTGCGAGGAGACGCGGGTGGCGAGCTTCGGCTGCTCGGCGCTCAGCGCCTTCTTGTGGGCGTCGATCGCGTCGGCCAGTTCCTTCGGCAGGGCGCCGGACAGGGCGCGCTCGAAATCGGCCTTCTTGCCCGACTTGGACAGGCGGGCGGTCCAGGAATCATAGGCATCGGCGCCGCGTTTGCCGAGCGAGAGGCCGAGCTTGGCCACGGCGTCGGGAATCTCGAAGGGACCGTGCGGCCAGTTGATCGCGGCGCGGGTGCCGGCGATCTCCTCGGCCCCCAGCGGCGAGCCGTGGGACGAGGACTTGCCGGCCTTGGTCGGCGCGCCGAAGCCGATGGTGGTGCGGCAGGCGATCAGCGACGGGCGCGGATCGGCGGCGGCCTCGGCCATGGCGGCGGCCAGCGCCTTCGGATCGTGGCCGTCGCAGTTCACCACATGCCAGCCGTAGGACACGAAGCGGGCCTGCACGTCGTCGGACAGGGTGAGGTCGGTCGGTCCGTCGATGGAGATCTTGTTGTCGTCCCACAGCACATTCATTCGGCCGAGGCCGAGATGGCCGGCCAAGGAGGCGGCCTCGTGGCTGACACCCTCCATCAGGCAGCCGTCGCCGGCGATGACCCAGACCCGGTGGTCGATCAGGTCGTCGCCGAAGCGGGCATTCAGGTGGCGCTCGGCGACCGCCATGCCGACGGCGTTGGCGAAGCCCTGGCCGAGCGGGCCGGTCGTGGTTTCGATGCCGGCGGCGGCCCCGTATTCCGGGTGACCGGCCGTCCTGGAGCCGAGCTGGCGGAACTTCTTCAGCTCCTCCAGCGGCATGTCCTGGTAGCCGGTCAGGTGCAGCAGCGAGTACAGCAGCATCGAGCCGTGGCCGGCGGACAGGATGAACCGGTCGCGGTCGGCCCAGTCCGGATGGCGCGGATCGAAGCGCAGGAACTGCGAGAACAGGACGACGGCGGCGTCGGCCATGCCCATCGGCATGCCCGGGTGTCCCGATTTCGCCTGTTCGACGGCGTCCATGGAAAGCGCGCGGATGGCGCTGGCGAGGCTGGCGTGGTCGCCCTGGGAAAGGGCGGCGCCTGAAATCGGAGCGGAAGCGGTCATGGTGCGGTTCGCGGGCTTTTGGCGGGCGTCCAGCGACCGCCGGCGCCTCGGTGGCGCGGAACATGCCCAGGCAGGGCCGCTCCGTCAAGCGGGCCCGGCGGTCCGACACGTAATATATGGCGGGTGCGGAAGCTCACATGCCGGTTCGATTGACGGTGGGTGGAAGCGGCGGATATCATGCGGCACCTCAAGGACGGGGCTTAACTCCTTTGTTTCAGGGGGTACATCGCGGGTTTCGGGCGACGAATCGCCGGCGGTGGACGGGATTGGCGGACCAGGACGGCGGGTATGTCTCGGCTGAATGCGGCACGTGAACGGCTGGACAAGGCGGTTGCCCGTCTTGAAAAGGCGCTCGAAGGACTCGACGATTCCGACAGCGGCGACGGGGCCGCGGCGAAGGGCGAGCTTTCGGCGGTGCGCCGGGACTACGCCAAACTCTCCAAGGCGGCCGATCAGGTCGAGCAGCGGCTCGACAAGGCGATCGGTCAGCTCAAACTCGTGTTGGAGCCCTGATCCTTGGCCCAGGTCGATATCAGCATCAACGGGAAGTCCTATCGCATCGCCTGCGAAGACGGTCAGGAGAAGCGTCTCGGCGAGCTCGCCCAGATGGTTGACGCCCATGTGGCTGACATGGTGGAGCAGGTCGGCCAGGTCGGCGACACGCGGCTTCTGGTGATGGCCAGCCTGCTGGTGGCCGACGAGCTGATGGACCTGCGCGACGCCGCCAACGAGGTGGACGAGGGGGACGAGGAGTTCTCGCCGAACGAGATCGAGGACATCTCCCTCGCCATGGAAAGCCTGGCCGAGCGGATCGAGCGGATCGCCGGCCGCCTGGAAGGCGCCTGAACGGCGGCTCTCCCGGTCTTCCCGCGGATCGACGGTACAGACACCCACATCTTCGCTTGAATTTGCCGGGCCCGGGTTTACGTTGAGGTCAGCGACGGGGCGGCGCGGTTTGTCAGGCCGCACTTTACCCCTGGGGCTATAATCTCTCTGAGG
The DNA here is from genome assembly GCF_965223715.1 of Thalassobaculum sp. Classification (GTDB taxonomy): domain Bacteria; phylum Pseudomonadota; class Alphaproteobacteria; order Thalassobaculales; family Thalassobaculaceae; genus Thalassobaculum. The sequence continues at coordinate 237,446 of NZ_OZ245012.1, forward strand.
GAGCTGCCTCTTTCGGGATCGTGGTCTCGGAATCGCGGCGCCCACCTGCTTTGCAGGCCACAGAGGGTATGCAAATGCCAACGGCCGAGGCGGCTCCGTCGCACCGAATTTCCTAGGGCCTGTGCCCAGCGTGTCGTGCGCCTTGCTCGGGCGGAGCGGCTGCGGGAACCCGTTTCACCCGACCCTAGAGACGCAATGTCCGATCCCATACCCGATCCCCCCATTCTCGATCCCGATGAACTCAGCCGCGCCAAGGCCGAGTTGCGGCTGCGCATGGCGCGCCAGCGTCAGAGTCTGGCCGCGGACACCACGGACGCGGCGAACCGGCTGGCGATGCACCTGTCCGCCGCGGTGGCGCCGTCCTCCGGCTCGGTGGTCTCCGGCTACTGGCCGATGCGCGACGAGATGGACCCGCGCCCGTGCCTGACCTCCTTCTGGTCGAACGGCTGCCGCATCGCGCTGCCGGTGGTGCCGGAGGACAAGCAGGGGCTGATCTTCCGCGCCTGGGAGCCGGACGAGGAGCTGGTACCCGGCCCCTACGGCACCTCGGAGCCGGGTCCCGAGGCGGAGATCGTCTACCCGACCCTGCTGCTGGTGCCGCTGCTGGCCTTCGACCGGCGCGGCCGGCGGCTTGGCTATGGCGGCGGCTATTACGACCGCACGCTCGCCTCCCTGCGCGAATGGCAGACGGTCCAGGCGATCGGCGTGGCCTATGCCGGCCAGGAGGTGGAAGCGGTCCCCGCCGGGGCGCATGACGCCCTGCTGAACGGCTTCGTGACCGAGAACGGTTTTATTGAAATTTCGGAGTAGAGCGTGCGTCTGTTGTTCCTAGGCGACATCGTCGGACGGTCCGGCCGCGAGGCGGTAATCCATCATCTTCCCGGCCTGATGCGGGATCTCGACACCGACTTCGTCGTCGTGAATGGGGAGAACTCCGCCCACGGCTTCGGCATCACCGCCAAGATCTGCGGCGAGCTCTACGATGCCGGCGTCGACGTGATCACCACCGGCAACCATGTCTGGGACCAGCGCGAGATCCTCGACGCCATCGCCGAGGACGACCGGCTGGTGCGCCCGATCAACTTCCCGCCGGGCACGCCGGGCAAGGGGGCGGTGGTGCACGAGACCCGGGACGGCCGCCGGGTGATGGTGATCAACGCCATGTGCCGACTGTTCATGGACCCGCTCGACGACCCCTTCGCCGCGGTGGAGAAGGCGATCGACGGCACCGCGCTCGGCGGCGACGTGGATTTCATCCTGATCGACATCCACGGCGAGGCGACCAGCGAGAAGATGGCCTTCGGCCACGCCTTCGACGGCCGCGTGTCGCTGGTGGTTGGGACCCACACTCATGTGCCGACGGCCGACGTCATGGTCCTGGCCAACGGCACGGCCTATCAGAGCGACGCCGGCATGTGCGGCGACTACGACAGCGTGATCGGGATGAAGAAGGAATACCCGGTCAAGCGCTTCACCACCAAGCTCCCCACCCCGCGCCTCGAGGCGGCGGACGGCGAGGCGACGGTCTGCGGGATCTTTGTCGTGACGGATGATCGCACGGGTCTGGCGATCAGCGCCGAGCCGCTTCGGGTCGGCGGGCTGCTGGCGGAGACGATGCCGGTGGGGTGAGGTGGCTCGTCCTTTTTCCATCTCCCACGTCATCCCGGCCGAGACCGGATCTAATCCGGGCTCGGGCCGGGACCGAGCTGTTTCGGGGTCGGAGATTTGATCCTGATTTGCATCAGGATGACGGCAAGGGTTTAGCGAAAACGACACCGTCGTCCTGATGCAAATCAGGACCATGACTTTTCCCCATCCGCCGCTCGGTCCCGGTCTTGCCCCGGATCAAGTCCGGGCCAAACCGGGATGACGGTTGTTGTTGAAGAATTCGAGGCAGTAGAGCGCACGCCCCCGCCTGTGCTAAACCCCCGCGCGGCGCCGTGTCGGTGCCGGGGCGACAGGGCTGAAGCCGTGCGTCGCAACCCCACATCTGGTATAGAGAGACGATTCGCGCCACGAACGGTCGCGGACGGGAGCGTTTGGAAATGGCCGGTCATTCCCAGTTCAAGAACATCATGTACCGCAAGGGCGCGCAGGATAAGAAGCGCGCCAAGATCTTCACCCGCCTGACCCGCGAGATTCAGGTCGCGGCGAAGACCGGCGGCGAGGATCCCGCATCGAATCCGGCGCTGCGCACCGCGATCGCGGCCGCGCGCAAGGAGAACATGCCCAAGGACAATATCGACCGCGCCATCAAGAAGGGCTCCGGCGGCGGCGACGACTCCAATTGGGAAGAGGTGCGCTACGAGGGCTACGGCCCGGGCGGCGTGGCCATGATCGTCGATGCACTGACCGACAACCGCAACCGCACGGCGTCCGAAGTCCGCGCCGCATTCTCGAAGTTCGGCGGCAATCTGGGCGAGACCAACTCGGTGTCCTTCATGTTCAACCGGGTCGGCCAGATCATCTATCCGGCGGATGTCGGCAGCGCCGACGACGTGCTGGAGGCGGCGATCGAGGCCGGGGCTGAGAACGCCGAGAGCTCCGAGACCGAGCACGAGATCACCTGTCCGGTTGAGGACTTCAACACCGTGCGTGAGGCGCTGGAAGCCAAGCTGGGTGAGCCGCAATCGGCCGGCCTGACCTGGAAGCCGCTGAACACCGTGGCGGTGGACGAGGACCAGGCGGGCACGTTGATCAAGCTGTTCGACACCCTGGACGACAACGACGACGTGCAGCAGGTCTCGGCGAATTTCGACATCGCCGACGACGTGATGGCGAAACTGTCGGCCTGATCCCGGACGTAGTCCGGGGCAGGGTTGACACGACGGAGAGGCGCATGCGGCTGATCGGGCTCGACCCCGGCCTCAGGAATACCGGTTGGGGGGTGATCGAGACCGACGGCGTGCGCCTGCGCCACGTCGCCGACGGCACCGTCCATTCCGACGGCAAGGCCGATATCGCGACCCGGCTGGTCCAGCTCTACGACGCCATCCAGGACCTCATCGAGCGCTTCAGGCCGGACGAGGCCGCGGTGGAGGAGACCTTCGTCAACCGCAACCCGGAGAGCACCCTGAAGCTGGGTCTCGCCCGCGGCGTGGTGCTGCTGGCCCCGGCCAAGGCCGGCCTGCGGGTCGCCGAATACGCGCCCAAGCGGGTGAAGAAGGCGGTGGTCGGCACCGGCAGTGCCGAGAAGGAGCAGGTCCAGGCGATGATCGCCACCCTGCTGCCCGGCGCGAAGATCAAGAGCCCGGACGCGGCCGATGCGCTCGCCGTCGCCGTCTGCCACGCTCATTACGTCCAGTCCCGCGCCTCCTTCGGCCAGTCGGCCGGCGTGGCGGCGCGCAAGACCGGGTCGGTCACCGACATGGCCCCGGGGCTGGAGCGGGCGATCGCCGCGGCGCTGGCCAAGGAAGCCGCCGGAGGAGGAAGCCGATGATCTCGCGCCTGAAGGGCATTCTCGACGGCACCGGCGACGGCCAGGCGGTGATCGACGTCAACGGGGTGGGCTATCTGGTCTTCTGCTCCGGCCGCACGCTGAGCGCGCTGGGCAATGTGGGCAGCGCGGTGAAGGTCGAGGTGGAGACCCATGTCCGCGAGGACCACATCCACCTCTACGGCTTCTCCAGCGGCTCGGAGAAAGCGGCGTTCCGCATGCTGCAGACGGTGCAGGGCGTGGGGGCCAAGCACGCCCTGTCGATCCTGAGCGTGCTGTCGCCGGACGAGTTGTTCACCGCCATCGCCGCCCAGGACCGTACCCTGCTGACCCGCGCCGACGGTGTCGGCCCGAAGCTGGCGACCCGCATCGTCAACGAGTTGAAGGACAAGACGGTCAACGTGGCGCTGGGCATCGCCGCCGACGCGCCGGCGGCGGCCCGCACCGCGGCGGTCAAGGCGGCCGGCAGCGACACGCTGAACGACGCCGTTTCCGCCCTGGTCAATCTCGGCTACGGCCGGGCCGAGGCCTATGGGGCGGTGCAGGCGGCGCAGTCCGCGCTCGGGTCTGACGCGGCCCTCGACCGGCTGATCACCGGCGGGCTGAAGGAGCTGGCCGGGTGAGCGGCGACTGGGACGACGAGGTGGACGACGGCGACCGCCTGATCGACGGCGAGCGTCGCCCGGAGGATATGGGCGAGACCACCCTGCGCCCGCAGACCCTGGACGACTTCACCGGCCAGAAGAAGGTCCGCGAGAACCTCAAGGTCTTCATCGACGCCGCCCGCGGCCGGGGCGAGGCGCTGGACCATGTCCTGCTGTTCGGCCCACCGGGTCTCGGCAAGACCACCCTGGCGCAGATCGTGGCGCGCGAGCTCGGCGTGAACTTCCGGGCGACCTCCGGGCCGGTGATCGCCAAGGCCGGGGATCTGGCGGCGCTGCTGACCAACCTTCAGCCGCGCGATGTCCTGTTTATTGACGAAATACATCGCCTTAATCCTGCCGTAGAGGAAGTGCTGTATCCCGCCATGGAGGATTTTCAGCTCGACCTCATCATTGGCGAAGGGCCGGCCGCGCGATCGATCCGCATCGATCTGGCGCCGTTCACCCTTGTCGCCGCGACGACCCGGTCAGGGCTGATCACCACGCCGCTGCGCGAGCGGTTCGGCATCCCCCTGCGGCTGCAGTTCTACGAGCCGGAGGAACTGACCCGGATCGTCAAGCGCGGCGCCGACCTGCTCTCCTTCGGCCTGACCGAGGACGGGGCCGGCGAGATCGCCCGGCGGGCCCGCGGCACCCCCCGGGTCGCCGGCCGTCTGCTGCGCCGGGTGCGCGACTTCGCCAGCGTCGCCGGCAAGCAGGTGGTGGATGCGATCCTGGCCGATGCGGCGCTGACGCGGCTCGACATCGACCAGCGCGGCCTGGACGCCATGGACCGGCGCTATCTCGGCTGCATCGCCGAGAATTACGGCGGCGGGCCGGTGGGGGCCGAGACCCTCGGGGCGGCGCTCGGTGAGCAGCGCGACGTGATCGAGGAGGTCATCGAGCCCTATCTGATGCAGCAGGGTCTGATCCAGCGCACGCCGCGCGGACGGATCCTGTCGGCCGCGGGCTGGCGCTATCTCGGAATCACGCCGCCGAAATCCGTGGAGGCCCAACTCGACCTGCTCGGCCGGGGGGAGGACGATGTCTGAACCTTTCCGCTTTCCCGTGCGTGTCTATTACGAGGACACCGATGCGGGCGGGGTAGTCTACCACGCCAACTATCTGCGGTACGCCGAACGGGCCCGCACGGAATTTCTGCGGGCCGGCGGGGTCGAACAGCGGGAGATGCGCGAGGCGGAGGATTTCGCCTTCGTGGTGCGCCGCTGCACGGTGGACTACCGGGCGCCGGCGGTCCTGGACGACGCGCTCGAGGTGGTCACGCGGATCACCGGGGTGCGCGGCGCGGCGCTGGAGGCGGTGCAGGAAGTGATCCGCCAGGGCGAGACCGAGCCGCTGGTGGTGCTGGACCTGGTGATCGCCGGGGTGAATGGACGCGGTCGGCCGGCTCGGCTGCCGCAGAGGATACGGGATCTGGTCGGCGCCGCCGCCCCAGCCTGACGTTAGGGACTTGAAGGCCGGGCATCGGCAAGAAGGAAGAGGAAGTCGATGGAGCAACTTGCACAAGCGGTGGTCGACACGACCCAGAGCGCGGCCCCGGGTCTGACGACGCCGGGACTGGCGGCGCCCGCCGTGGCCCTGTCCCACGAGCTGAGCATGTGGGGCCTGTTCATGCAGGCCGACGTCGTGGTCAAGGTCGTGATGCTCCTCCTCATCGTGGCGTCGATCTGGAGCTGGGCGATCATCTTCGAGAAGATCCTGAAGATGCGCCGCATGCGCCGCCGCGCCAACGAGTTCGAGGACGCGTTCTGGTCGGGCGGCTCGCTGGAGGATCTGTACGACCGCATGGGCAGCCACCCGGCCGACCCGATGTCGTCGATCTTCTCCTCGGCGATGCGCGAATGGCGCCGCTCGGCGGCCAAGGGCCTGACCCAGCGCTCCAACGACCTGCGGGCCAGCCTGCGCGACCGGCTCGACCAGATCATGCACCTGACCATAAACCGGGAGATGGAGGCGCTGGAGAAGCGCATGACCTTCCTCGCCTCGGTCGGCTCCACGGCACCCTTCGTCGGTCTGTTCGGCACGGTCTGGGGCATCATGAACAGCTTCCAGGCCATCGCCGCCTCGAAGAACACCAGCCTGGCGGTCGTGGCCCCCGGCATCGCCGAGGCGCTGTTCGCGACCGCGCTGGGCCTGGTCGCCGCCATCCCGGCGGTGGTCGCCTACAACAAGCTGTCCAGCGACCTCGGCCGCTATGCCGGCCGACTGGAGGGATTCGCGACCGAGTTCGGGTCGATCCTCTCGCGGCAGCTGGACGAGGGACGGTAGGACGTGGCCGGCGGCATCATCAAACGCGGCGGACAGGGCACCAGCCGGCGCCGCAATCCGCCGCTGAGCGAGATCAACGTCACGCCGTTCGTCGACGTGATGCTGGTTCTGCTGATCGTCTTCATGGTGGCGGCTCCGCTGCTGACCGTCGGCGTGCCGGTCGATCTGCCGAAGACCAAGGCGGCGCAGCTCACCGACGAGGTGGAGCCGCTGGTGGTCACCGTGCGGGCCGATGGCAGCCTGTACCTGCAGGAGACCGCGATCTCCCGCGAGGAGCTGGTCCCGAAGCTGGTGGCGGTGTCGGGGGCGAACCCCGACCTCAGAATTTTCGTCCGGGGCGACAAGTCCATCGCCTACGGATCCGTCATGGAAGTGATGGGCCAGATCAGTGCCGCCGGGTTCGCCCGGGTCGCCCTGCTGGCGGAACTTCCGGAGGAGTCGGCGGGCGGCAACTGACGGCCCGGTCGGCGGTTTCCCAGGTGAACCCTGCCGATCCGGAGCGGCGACGGCCCAACGAGGAGCGTGACGAGCGAAGATGAACGTGGCTCTGGTCCTTTCGATCCTGCTGCACGCCGGTGTGCTGGCGTTGGCCGTTTTCGGCCTGCCCAAGCTTGCCCGCGACGAGGTGATCGAAAACCGCCTGGTCGTCGTCGACGTGGTGACGGTGTCCGAGGTCACGAACGCCCCGCCGCCGGTGGAGAAGACCACGCCGGACAAGACTCCGCCGCCGCCGCCGGACACCACTTCCCAGCCGGACAAGACGCCGCCGCCTCCTCCGCCGCCGGCATCCCGGCCGGCCCCGCCGCCGCCTCCGGCACCGACGGAGACCGCCAAGCCGGCTCCGGCGCCCGCACCGACACAGGCCGCCAAGGCCGCACCGCCGCCCGAGCCGGCCCCAGCCGTGAAGCCGGAGCCCGTGCCGGTGCCGTCGCAGAAGCCGGAGCCGCCGAAACCCGAGCCGGAGAAGCCGGAACCGGTGCCGGTGGAGAAGCCGAAGCCGGACGTGCCGAAACCGGAAGTGCCGAAGCCCGAGCAGCCCGAGGTCGCGAAGGTGGAGCGCGTGGAGGATCAGGCTCCGGCCCCGGTCCCGGTCGCGCGCCCGACCCCGCCGGAGCGCCCCAAGCAGGTGGCCGAGAAGGAGGCGCCGAAGACGCCGGAGAAGCAGGAGCCGGAGAAGAAGACCGACAACTTCCTCAACGTCCTGAAGACCGTCCAGAACCTGAAGAAGGACGCGCCGAAGCCGGCCCAGGAATCGCCGCAGTCGCCGATGCCTGACGCGAAGACGACCGCGCGCAACTCGAACTTCGATCCGAACCAGACCCTGTCGGTGTCGGAGATGGACGCGATCCGACAGCAGATCAGCAGCTGCTGGCTGGTGCCGGCCGGTGCGAAGAACGCCGCCGACCTGGTCGTCGAGATCGAGGTCCAGATGAACCCGGACCGTACCGTGCGGTCTTCCCGGATCGTGGACACGTCGCGGATGCAGAGTGACCCGTTCTTCCGCTCCGCCGCCGAATCCGCCCTTCGGGCCCTGAAATCGCCGAACTGTTCCCCGCTGAAACTTCCGCCGGAGAAGTACGACACATGGAAAAACTTCACGATCACCTTCGATCCGAAGGACATGCTGTCATGACCGACAGCGCCGACGCCGCGCTGGCCGCGGCTCCCCTGTCGTCCGAACCGGTGACCGCGCCGCGTCCGCCGCGGCCGACCGTTGACAGCGCGATGTCGCGCCGCGATCTCGCCCGCCTGTCGCTGGCCGGCCTGGTCGGCGCTTCGGGTGTGGCCGGTTTCGCCGCGCCGGCCCGCAGCGAGCTGCGCATCGACATCACCCAGGGCCGGGTGGATCCGCTTCCGGTCGCCATCGCCGATTTCAAGGGCGAGGGCGTGGAGGCGACGCGAGTCGGCCGCACCATGACCGAGATCATCTCCGCGAATCTGGAGCGCTCGGGCCTGTTCAAGCCGATCAATCCCCAGGCTTTCATCCAGTCGGACCTGGATTTCGACACGCCGCCGCGGTTCGGCGACTGGCGTCAGATCAGCGCCCAGGCCCTGGTTCACGGCCGGGTGACGATCCCCTCTCCGGGTCAGTACCGCATAGAATTTCGCCTATGGGATGTGTATGCCGAGCAGTACATGACCGGCACCTCGCTCACCGCGATCGAGGAATCCCTGCGCCGCGCCGCCCATATCGTGTCGGACATGATCTACAAGCGGATCACCGGCGAGGACGGCTATTTCGACACCCGCTTCGTTTACATCGCGGAGAGCGGGCCGCAGAACCGGCGCAAGAAGCAGCTCGCCATCATGGATCAGGACGGGGCGAACCATAAGTTCCTGACCGACGGCAACACCCTGGTCCTGACGCCGCGCTTCTCGCCGACGGTGCAGGAGATCACCTATCTCGCCTATTACCAGAACCGCCCCCGGGTCTACATCTTCAACCTGGACAGCGGTCAGCAGGAGGTCCTCGGCGACTTCCCGGGCATGACCTTCGCGCCGCGCTTCTCGCCGGACGGCAACCGGGTGATCATGAGCCTGGCCAAGGACGGCGTGACCGACATCCACACCATGGACCTGCGCACCCGCCGGGTCGCCCAGCTCACCAACACCCGGTCGATCGACACCTCGCCGACCTACGCGCCGGACGGCAGCCAGGTGGTCTTCAACTCCGACCGCGGCGGCAGCCAGCAGCTGTACACGATGGGGTCCGACGGCTCGAACGTGAAGCGGATCAGCTTCGGCGACGGCCGCTACGCCACGCCGGTCTGGTCGCCCCGCGGCGACCTGATCGCCTTCACCAAGATCACCGGCGGCACCTTTCACATCGGCGTGATGCGCCCGGACGGGTCCGGTGAGCGTCTGCTCAGCCAGGGCTTCCTCGTGGAGGCGCCGAGCTGGTCGCCGAACGGCCGGGTTCTGGTGTATTTCAAGCAGACTCCGACCGATCGCAGCGGCCGCGGCGGCACCTCAAAGTTGTATACGATCGACCTCACGGGGTATAACGAACGGGAGGTGCTCACGCCACTGGATGCATCCGATCCAGCGTGGAGCCCCTTGCTTCGCTAATCAATTAGAAGCTATAAGGAAAAACGCTCGTGGTCGGCTGTCGGGAAACTGTGCAGTCCGGCTCTACGAGTCCGGGCCCGGACAGGCCGGGTCACTTGGACCACGAGGGGGGCGGGGCGCCCGGCACCACAGAATCTCCAGAGGGACAGACCTATCATGCGCATCAAGTTTCTCAGCGTATTTGCTGCCGTCGCGCTGCTCGCAGCTTGCGAGACCGCACCCGACGAGTCGGCAAATGCGGGTTCGGGCGGCAACGTTCAGCCGACCAGTTCCACCACGGCGACGGCCCCGACCGGTCCGGCTCCGGGTAGCGCCGAAGACTTTGTCGTCAACGTTGGCGACCGCGTCTTCTTTGCTTTCGACAGCTCCGCTCTTGACGGTGAGGCCCGCACGACGCTCGAGCGTCAGGCGTTCTTCCTGCGCAAGTACCCGAGCACGTCGGTCACCATCGAGGGCCATTGCGACGAGCGTGGCACCCGCGAGTACAACCTGGCGCTCGGCGAGCGTCGCGCCAGCGCCGTCCGGGACTACCTGGTCTCCCTCGGCATCGACCCGAGCCGTCTGAACACCATCTCCTACGGCAAGGAGCGTCCGGTGAACCCGGCGTCGACCGAGCAGGCCTGGGCCGAGAACCGCCGCGGCGTCACCGTCCTCAACTGACGGTTCGCGATCGCGTAATGGACGGCGGTGCCCCGCAACCGGGCGCCGCCGTTCTTTTTTGACCGGCCGGTCTTCCTGGACCGGTTGTCCTGGCGGAGAGGATGCGGCGTCAATTTGCACGCCGCGCCATAATTCCGCCGCGAGCATCCTGGAGACTGGGACCATGATGCGCTTCGTTGCCCTAATCCTCCTCCTCTCGGCCGCGGTTCCGACGGTCGCCTCGGCGCAGCAGGACGTCAGTGGCCTGCTCAACCGCATGGCGAGACTGGAGCGCGAACTGGCCGATCTGCAGCGATCTGTCTATGCCGGCGGCCAGCCGCCCGCCTCGGTCACCGCCAACCAGACCAACCAGCTTGTCCAGCCCGACGGTGTCGGCGGTTCGCCGCTGGCGCGGATCGAGATCCGGCTGCAGCAGATCGAGGCCGATCTGCGCCGGGTCACCGGCCGGGTCGAGGAACTGGGCTTCCAGGTCCAGAATGTCTCCGACCGCATGGACCGTCTGCAGACCGATACCGACATCCGCTTCCGCGAGCTGAGCGGCGATGCCGGCGGCGTCTCGTCCGGCGAAACCAGTGGCGGCCAGACGTCCGGACCGCGCACCGAGCTGTCACCGCCGGCCGACACGACCAGCCCGACCACCGGTGCCAAGCCGCGGGACCTGGGCACGCTGTCGGGCAATGAACTCTCCACTCTGAAGGCGACCACGCCGCCGCCGGGCAATGCGACTGCGACCCAGACGGCGCTGCTGCCGGCCGACGCGTCCGTGGAGGACCAGTACAAGGCCGCCTTCGACCATCTCGTGAAACACGACCTGCCGACCGCCGAAGCGGCCTTCAAGGCCTTCCTTGAGGCGCATCCGGACGATCCCCTTGCCGGGAACGCCCAGTACTGGCTCGGCGAGACGTACTACGCGCGCGAACGCTATGAAGAGGCGGCCGTCGCGTTTCTGGGGGGCTACCAGAGCTATCCGAACAGCCCGAAGGCTGCCGACAATCTCCTCAAGCTCGGCATGGCCTTGGCTCGGATCGACCGCAAGGAGGAGGCGTGCACGACCTTCGCCAAGCTCAACGAGGACTTCCCCAAGGCGCCCACCAACATCAAGCGCCGCATGATCAACGAGACCCAGGCGCTGAACTGCGGCGGATAATCTCGGCCGCCGCCGGGGAGATCACGGACCACACGGACGTTCCGCTCGAGTTGCGGGACGGTATCGAACTGCTGGACACGGTCCTGGCCGGGGAGCCCGACCTGCCGGGTCCGGTCGCCCTCGCCGTATCGGGCGGGCCCGACAGTATCGCCCTGCTCCATCTGGCCGACCATTGGTCGCGGCTGCGGCAACGGCCGCTGCTGGTGCTTACCGTCGACCACGGCCTGCGCCCGGAAGCGGCGGCCGAAGCGGCCGGGGTGGCACGGCGGGCCACCGCACTGGGCCATTCCCATCGGATCCTGGCCTGGACCGGCCGCAAGCCCAAGGCGGGGCTCCAGGCCGCGGCCCGGGAGGCCCGGCTGGCGCTGCTGACCGAGGCCTGCCACAAGGCCGGGGCGACCACCCTGCTGCTGGCCCATCACCGCGACGACCAGGCCGAGACGGTGCTGCACCGCATAGACCGCGACACCGGACCCGAAGGGCTGGCCGGCATGGCGGCGGTCGCGTGGCGGGGCGGGATAAGGCTGGCGAGGCCCTTCCTGTCGCTGCCGAAGGAGCGGCTGGTGGCCACCTGCCGCGCCGCCGGCTTGGACTATGCCGAAGACCCGACGAATGCCGATCCCCGGTTCACCCGGGCCGACCTGCGCCGGCTGCGGCCGGCCCTGGAGGCGGTGGGCCTGACCGCCGACCGGCTGGCCCGGCTGGCAGAGGCGATGGGCGGCGCGCGGCGCGCCATGGACCGGGAGGTGAAGGGCTGGCTCGTCCGCCATGCCGTGATCCATCCCTGCGGCACCTGCCGGCTCGACCGCCGGGCGCTGACCGCCGAGCGCAGCGACTTCACCGCCGCCGTCCTGCGCCACGTGCTCAGGATAGCGGGCGAGGCCGGGTATCCGCCGGGCACCGGGGCCATGGCCGGGCTGCTCGACTGGGTGACCAACGGGGCGGCCGCACCGCGCCGTACCCTGCGGGGATGCCTGCTGCAGGCCGACGGCGAGACCCTGACCGTGATGCGCGAGGAGGTGGCCTGCGCGCCGCCGCTCTGCATACAGGGCGGGCAGACCGCCTGCTGGGACGGTCGCTTCCTCATACGCAACGAAACATCCTCGCCGATAAATGTCGGACCTTGCGGGGCGGAGGGCTGGCGCCGGATCAAGCGCTTAGGTCTGGATGCGACGCTTCCGGACGACGCGCGGGCCCTGCCGCACGCCGCCCGACTCGCGTGGCCGATTGTGACTGACCTTGACGGGGTGGTCGCGCTCCCCCACCTTGTGCTGGGCGAACGGAGGGCGCCCGACCCGCATGAAATTGGGGTGGTCATCCACCTGCTGGCGACGCGTGAGCGACGGATCGATGGGCCGATGGCCAATGGAAGGCTGACGACGTGAATAATTTCGGCAAGAATCTCGCTCTCTGGATCATCATCGGCGTCCTGCTCGTGGCGCTGTTCAACCTGTTCCAGGGATCTTCCCCGCGCACGGGCCAGCGCAGCCTCGCCTATTCGGACTTCCTGTCCGAAGTCGAGAGCGGGCGCGTCAACCAGGTCACCATCCAGGGCCAGCAGATTTCCGGCCGGTTCTCCGACGGCAGCACCTTTCAGACCTATGCGCCGCAGGACGCCGACCTTGTCCAGCGCCTGAACACCTCCGGCGTGCGGATCTCCGCGGCACCGCCGGAAGAGGGCACCTCCGGGCTGTTCCAGATCCTGCTGAGCTGGTTCCCCATGCTGCTGTTCATCGCGGTGTGGATCTTCTTCATGCGCCAGATGCAGGGCGGCGGCGGCAAGGCCATGGGCTTCGGCAAGAGCCGCGCCCGGCTGCTGACCGAGAAGACCGGACGCGTGACGTTCGACGACGTCGCCGGCATCGACGAGGCGAAGTCCGAGCTGGAAGAGATCGTCGAGTTCCTGAAGGACCCGCAGCGCTTCCAGCGCCTGGGCGGCAAGATCCCCAAGGGCTGTCTGCTGGTGGGCCCTCCGGGTACCGGTAAGACGCTGCTGGCCCGCGCCATCGCCGGCGAAGCCAATGTGCCGTTCTTCACCATCTCCGGCTCCGACTTCGTGGAGATGTTCGTCGGCGTCGGCGCCAGCCGCGTGCGCGACATGTTCGAGCAGGGCAAGAAGAACGCCCCCTGCATCATCTTCATAGACGAGATCGACGCGGTCGGCCGCCATCGCGGCGCCGGCCTGGGCGGCGGCAACGACGAGCGCGAGCAGACCCTGAACCAGCTTCTGGTCGAGATGGACGGGTTCGAGGCGAACGAGGGCGTGATCCTCATCGCCGCGACCAACCGTCCGGACGTGCTCGACCCGGCCCTGCTGCGTCCCGGTCGCTTCGACCGTCAGATCGTCGTGCCGAACCCGGACATTCTGGGCCGCGAGAAGATCCTGAAGGTGCACATGCGCAAGGTCCCGTTGGGCCCGGATGTCGACGCGCGCACCATCGGCCGCGGCACCCCCGGCTTCTCCGGCGCCGACCTCGCCAACCTGGTCAACGAGGCCGCCCTGCTGGCCGCCCGCAAGGGCAAGCGCGTGGTCGGCATGACCGAGTTCGAGGAAGCAAAGGACAAGGTCATGATGGGCTCGGAGCGCCGCTCCATGGTCATGACCGACGAGGAGAAGAAGCTGACCGCCTATCACGAGGCCGGTCACGCCATCGTCGCCCTGCACTGCCCGGACAGCGATCCGATCCACAAGGCGACCATCATCCCGCGCGGCCGTGCGCTGGGCATGGTGATGCGTTTGCCGGAAGGCGACCGGATCTCGCTCTCCAAGGCCAAGCTCGAGGCCGACCTGCGGGTCGCCTGCGGCGGCCGCATCGCCGAGGACCTGATTTTCGGCGCCGAGCGGATCACCACCGGTGCGTCCTCCGACATCCGCATGGTCTCCGAGATGTCGCGCCGGATGATCACGGAATGGGGCATGAGCGACAAGCTCGGCTTCCTGGCCTATTCCGCCGATCAGCAGGAGGTGTTCCTGGGCCACTCGGTGACCCAGCAGAAGAACGTTTCCGACGCGACCGCCAATGTGATCGATGAGGAGATCCGCCGGATCACCGACGAGGCCTATGACGACGCCCGCCGGATCCTCGAAGAGAATATGGACGACCTGCACACCCTTGCGAAGGGCCTGCTGGAATACGAGAGCCTGTCCGGCGACGAGATCCAGGAACTCCTGGCCAGCGGCTCGGTGAATCGCGGCGGCCGCGACGAGCCGTCCAAGCCGAGCGGCCCCGGCCGTCGCGCCTCGGTCCCGACCGGCGGCACCGCCCCCGGCGGCGGCATGGAGCCCGATCCCCAGCCCGGCGACTGATCCGCCCGGTTCGGGTGGCCCTCCACCGCACACGGTCCCGTCCATGACGCTTCCCATCCTTCGTGAGCCCGCGCCTTGGCGCGGGCTTACCGCATCTGCCCCAACCCTCCCCACCCAGGCACGCCCCGGCTATGCCCGGCCGGTCGATCTGCTCCACGGCCCGGCCGCCGAGGCCGCGATCGCGTCCGGCGAAGCGCTTCCCCTGGCCGGCGGGCCGGTGGCCTTCCGGCGCCTGGAGCTGATCCGCCGGGAGGCCGGTGCGGTGCGGGTGCAGACCGTCGCCCCGGCCGATCTCGACCCCGCGCTCCTGCCGGCGGGCCTGCTGGAGCGGCTGACGGCACCGCGCGGGCCGGTTTGGAGCGAGGACGGCCCGGCGATCATGGGCATCGTCAACGTCACCCCGGACAGCTTCTCCGACGGCGGTCGCTTCGCGTCGCGCGACGCCGCCATCGCCCAGGGCCGCCGGCTGGCGGAGGAGGGCGCGCAGATCCTCGATATCGGTGGGGAGTCCACCCGACCGGGGGCCGCCGAGGTCTCGGTGCAGCAGGAGATCGACCGGGTCGTGCCGGTGATCGAGGTGCTGGCGGGGGAGGGGCATCGGGTCTCCGTCGACACCCGCAAGGCGCCGGTGATGCGCGCCGCCCTGGAGGCCGGAGCGGCGATCGTCAACGACGTCTCGGCCCTGGCCTATGACCCGGAGGCGCCCGCTCTGCTGGCCCGCTATGACTGCCCGGTCGTGCTGATGCATATGCGCGGCGAGCCCGGAACGATGCAGGCCGACCCGCGGTACGATTGCGCACCATTGGAGGTCTTCGACGAGCTCGAGGCCCGCCTGGCGGCGGCCGAGGCTGCCGGGATCGCCCGGGAGCGGCTGGTGGTCGACCCGGGCTTCGGCTTCGCCAAGACGGCCGCCCACAACATCCAGGTGACCGCTTGGCTCACCCTGCTGCATGGGATGGGGCGGCCCGTATTGTTCGGTGCGTCGCGCAAGAGTTCGATCGGGGCCCTGTCGCGGGGGGAGAAGGCCGACGACCGGTTGCCCGGATCGATCGCCCTGGCGCTTGCGGCGTATGATTTCGGGGCGCAGACGGTGCGGGTACACGATGCGGCGGAGACGGCACAGGCCTTCGCCTTGCGCCGAGCGATCCAGCAGGAATCTTGAGCCGGTGCGTTAATCACCTTTAAAGATGCAATACGCTATAAATATCGAAACGATCGAAAGAACCTGACACGCCATGGCCCGCACACTTTTCGGAACCGACGGCATCCGCGGCCGCGCCAATGCCGAGCCCATGACCCCGGCAACCACGATGGCCGTGGCCATGGCAGCCGGCGCCCGCTTCCGGTCCGACCATGGTCGCCGCAACCTCGTGCTGATCGGCAAGGACACGCGGCTGTCGGGCTACATGATCGAACCGGCGATGGTCGCGGGCTTCACCTCCATCGGCATGGACGTGGTCCTGGTCGGCCCGATGCCGACCCCGGCGGTGGCGATGTTGGTCCAGTCCATGCGCGCCGATCTCGGCGTGATGATCTCCGCCTCCCACAACCCCTATTACGACAACGGCATCAAGCTGTTCGGCCCGGACGGCTACAAGCTGTCCGACGCGGTCGAGGCGGAGATCGAGGAACTGGTCGAGCGCTGGCAGACCCTGCCGCTCGCCGCCTCCGACGCGCTCGGCCGCGCCCGACGGCTGGAGGACGAGCAGGGCCGCTATATCGAGGTGGTCAAGTCCACCTTCCCCCGCGACCTGCGGCTCGACGGCCTGAAGGTGGTGATCGACTGCGCCAACGGGGCCGCCTATCGGGCAGCGCCCCGGGTGCTGTTTGAGCTCGGCGCCGAGGTGATCCCCATGGGCGTGTCGCCGGACGGGTTCAACATCAACGAGGCCTGCGGCGCCACAGCTCCCGAGGCGATGATGGCCCGGGTGCAGGCCGAGGGCGCCGATGTCGGAATCGCCCTGGACGGCGACGCCGACCGGCTGATCCTGGCCGACGAGACCGGGCACAAGCTGGACGGCGACCAGATCCTCGGCCTGATCGGCGGCTCCTGGCTGGTGGACGGACGGCTCAGCGGCGGCGGCGTGGTCGCCACGGTGATGTCCAATCTCGGGCTGGAGCGCTACCTGAACGGCATCGGGCTGGAACTGGTCCGGGCGAAGGTCGGCGACCGCTACGTGCTGGAGGCGATGCGCGAGGGCGGCTACAACGTCGGCGGCGAGCAGTCCGGCCACATGATCCTGTCCGACCACGGCACCACCGGCGACGGTCTGGCGGCGGCCCTGCAGGTGCTGGCGGCGATGAAGCGGGCGGACAAGCCGCTGTCTCAGGTCGCCCGGGTGTTCGAACCGATGCCGCAGGTCCTGCGCAACGTCCGCTTCGCCGGCGGCGACCCGCTGGCCACCGACCCGGTGAAGGCGGCGATCGAGGCGAGCAAGAACAAGCTGGGCGAGGCCGGACGGCTGGTGATCCGCAAGTCGGGGACCGAGCCGCTCATCCGGGTCATGGCCCAGGGCGACGACGAAGGCGAGGTGGTGGCTGCGGTCGACCGGGTCGTGGACGCCATCGAACAAACTGGCACCAAAGCGGCGGAGTAAGAGCGGTCATGCCAAGGTCGACGAAAGGGCGTGTTCTGATCGCCGCCGGCTCCGATTCCGGCGGTGGGGCGGGCATTCAGGCGGACATCAAGGCGGTGACGGCGCTGGGCGGCTACGCCATGACCGCCATCACCGCGCTGACCGCGCAGAACACCAAGGGTGTGTTCGGTGTCCATCCGGTGCCGATCCCGTTCCTGCGCCAGCAGCTCGACCTGCTGTTCGACGACCTCGGCGCCGACGTGATCAAGACCGGGATGCTGCATTCCGGGCCGGTGATCGACACCATCGTCGACGTGATCGAAGAGAAGGGGATGCATGTCCCGCTGGTGGTCGACCCGGTGATGGTGGCCAAGGGCGGCCATCCGCTGCTGGACCCCGAGGCGATGCAGGTGCTGAAGGCGCGGCTGATCCTGCGCGCTCATCTGCTGACCCCGAACCTGCCGGAGGCGGAACTGCTGACCGGCATGACGATCAAGGACGTGGACGACATGCACCACGCCGCCGAGATGCTGCTGTCGCTGGGCCCGCCGGCGGTGCTGCTGAAGGGCGGGCACCTGTCCTCGGACACGGTGGTGGACCTGCTGGCGACGGAGGACGGCGTGCGCGCCTTCAAGAGCCCGCGGATCGCCGGCACCAACACCCACGGCACCGGCTGCACCCTCGCCTCCGCCATCGCAACGGGCCTTGCCCAGGGGCTGTCGGTGGAGAAGGCGGTGGATCGGGCGCGCAAATACGTGACCACGGCCATCGCCACGGCACCGGGCTACGGTGCCGGCCACGGGCCGCTGAACCACGTCCATACGGTCAAGGAGAACGCCTGACGCCCTCGACCGGAGGTCCGGCGCCGTCGCTTATTCGGCGGCGGCGGGCTTGTGGCTGACCGGCCGTCCGGCACGGCTCTCGGCCAGTTCCTCGAAGCGCTCCATGGTGTGCTGCGACCACTGGACGATATCGTAGTGGCTCACGTTCTTCCGCATCATCTGCATGCGGGCCCTCTGCTCCTCCGGCTTCATGTCCAGCGCCTGGTCGATGGCGGCGTCCATGAAGCGTTCGGAATAGGGGTTGGTCATCACCGCGTAGGGGAGCTGGACCGCCGCCCCCATGAATTCTGAGATCACCAGGCACCCCTGCTCGTCGATCCGGGCCGCACAGTATTCCTTGCAGACCAGGTTCAGCCCGTCGCGCAGCGGCGTCAGCCAGCACACGTCGGCGGCGCGGAAATAGGCGATCAGGTCCTCCAGCGGCACGGCACCGGTGAATAGCATGATCGGCGTCCATTCGAAGGTGCCGAACCGCCCGTTGATGCGGCCGACCAGCCCCTCGATCTCCTCCTGCACCCGGCGGTAGACGGCCATGTTCTGATTGGCCAGGACCGAGACGCACATGAGGCGGATCCCGCCGTGCAGATCCTCGCGGCGCTCCAGCAGGCGCTCGAAGGATTCCAGCATCTCCTTGGTGCCCTTGGTGTAGTCGGTGCGGGCGACGGAGACGATCAGCCGCTTGCCGGCCAACTCCTCCTTGATCTCCTTAAGCTTGGCCTCGGTTGCCTCGGAGCGGGCAACCTCCTCGATGTAGTTGACGTTGGTGCCGACCGGGAACGCGTCGATGTTGACGATCTGCTCCCGGTACTTCAGCCGCGTGATGATTGTCGGCTCGGACAGGGCCATGCCACGGGGCGACATGCCGTCCTCGACGTCGATCTCCTCCTCGATGGAGACGTCGAACAGCGTTCGGGCTGCATTGGCGAAGTTCACGGCGTAGCGTGGAATGTGGAAGCCGACCTGGTCGCAGTGCAGCAGGCTGTCCATGATCTCGTTGCGCCAGGGCAGCACGTTGAACACGTCTGGCGACGGGAACGGCGTGTGGTGGAAGAACGAGATTCGGGCGTTCGGCTTCATCTGGCGCAGATAGACCGGGACGAGCCAGAGATTGTAGTCGTGTATCCAGATGATGGCGTCGTCGGCGGCCTGCTCGGCGGCGGCCTGGGCGAACAGGAAGTTCACCTCCTGGAAGGTCGGCCAGTCGACCGGTCCGTAGTCGTAGGCGTCGACGAAGGAGTGCAGGATCGGCCAGAGCGCCTCCTTGGAGGTGACGGCGTAGAAGCTGTTCACCTGATCCTCGGTCAGCGCCAGGCGCGAGACCGTGTAATCGCCGAAATCGTCGCTGATGGTGACCACGCGCTCCCAGTCCGGCATCTCGCCGTAGTCTCGCAGTTTCCAAGCGATCCAGGCGCCGTGGGAGACTTCACCGAAGAAGCTTTTGAGGGTGGGCACAATTCCGTTCGGGCTCTTGTTCGCCCGGAGCTCGATCTTCCCGTCGACCTCGACTTCCTCGTAAGGCTGGCGATGGTAGACGATGACCAGATCGGATTTCATGCCGCTGCCCCCCGCAGGCTTGTCAGTGTTTCGATCACCTCATGGATGCCGGCGGCACCGTCGCCCCGACTGATTGTGGTGTTCTCCAGGGACCTAACGCGCGAGACGAGGTCCGGTTCGCTGTTCGCGACCGCCACGCCGCGCAGGCCGGTCTCGAACAGCGACAGGTCGTTCATCGTGTCGCCGGCGACCAGCACCTGGTCTGGGTCGATCTTCAGGTGATCGACCAGCCGCAGGAGGGTCGGCCCCTTGCTGACGCCCCTGGGCAGAACGTCGAGATAGGTGCTGGCGGAGGTCAGGCAGTCGAAGCCCGCCGCCTCGATCCGCTCTGCCACCGCCGGGTCGTAGCGGTCCGGGTCGTAGTAGTAGCTCACCCGGTAGCGGAACGGGGTCGGCTGCAATTCCAGCCAGTCCACATCGGCCAGCATCGCGCGCACCCGGTCGCCCGCATCGCCCCAGCGCCGGGCGATGTCGGCCTCCAGCTCCGGCACGGTCTCGAACGCCTCGCCCTGGACGATGGTGGTGCCCACGTCGCCGATCACGAAGTCCGGCTTGGGAACCCAGCCGTCGCCGGTCAGCTCGCGGATGAAGGGGATGTCGCGCCCGGTGACGAAGACCAGCGAGATCCGGTCGCGGTTCGCGTCGATGGCCGAATAAAGCCGCGTGCGCTCCTCGTCCGTGCCGCCGAGAAAGGTACCGTCCAGGTCGGTCGCCAGGACGACATCCGCCTTGCTGGGGTCGGTGCGGGTCATGGCAGCATCTCCGATACGTAGTCCTCGACGTCGTCTTCGTTCCCGTGCGGGATCCGGATGTTCAGCGCCGCCGGCTCGGCCTTCAGCGGCCGCTCCATCAGGCGGCCGATCGCCTCCGAGATCTCCACGCCGTCGGCGACGATGGAGCGCACCGCCTCGCAGATCGGCATTTCCACGCCGAGCTTGCGGGCGAGGTCGGTGACGGAGACGGCGTTGACCACGCCCTCCACCACCGTGCGGCGGTTGCTGAGCAGGTCCTCCTGGCGCTGGCGCTCGCCGAGCGCCTTGCCGAACGACATGTTGCGCGATTGTTCCGACGAGCAGGTCAGCGCCAGATCGCCCATGCCGGACAGGCCGGTGACGGTCTCGCGCCGTCCGCCCAGCGCCTGGGCCAGGGTCTTCATCTCATCCAGGCCGCGGGTGATCAGGGCCGCCCAGGTATTGGCGCCGAAGCCTGAGCCGCTGGCGATGCCGCAGGCGATGGCGATCACGTTCTTCACTGCGCCGCCGACCTCCACGCCGATCAGATCGTCGGAGATGTAGGGGCGGAAGGAGGGGGTGGCCAGCGCCAGGGACAGCCGGGTCGCGAGCGCCCCGTGCGGGTTCTCCGCCGCGTCGGCCGAGGCGATGGTCACCGCCGTCGGATGGCCGCCGGCGACCTCTGAGGCGAAGCTCGGGCCCGACAGGACGGCGATCGGCCGGCCGGGCATGGCCTCAGCTACGACGGTCGTCATCAGCTTGCCGCTCTCGCGCTCCACACCCTTGCTGGCCAGCACCACGGGCACGCCGGGGGCCGCCACTGCGTGAACCCGCTCACCGATATCGCGAATGGCCTGGGAGGGCACCACCAGCAGGATCGCGTCCACGCTGGCCACGGCCTCGGCCATGTCGGAGGTCGCGCTCACCGCGTCGGGAATGTCGTAGCCGGCGAGGAGCTGGGCATTGGTGCGGTCGCGGTTGATCGCGGCGGACAGGGCCGGATCGCGGGCCCAGAGCTTGACCTCGGCGCCGGCGCGGGCGGCGGTGATGGCGAGCGCGGTGCCCCAGGCACCGGCGCCGATCACGGCGAATTTTTCTATCGCCCGGGGGTCACTCTGATCGGAGGGGGACGCGTTCATGTCGGGTATGGGGGCATCTCCAAGGATTGAATTCGACCCCCTTAACATGCACCGCAGCGCGGAATGATCAAGGGTTGACCCCGGCGGGAGAGCCCCAGATTGCTGCAATGCAATATGGCCCGGGTTGATCCTCCGGCGCTGTCCCGGTTAGCACTATAGGGGTCCGGCGGGGCATCCTTACCACTCTACAGAGGAAGGAATCGCGATGACGACCGCGGTCATTCAGAACGAGGAACGGACACGGGAACTGGTGGCCTGGTGCCGCAATGCGCTCGACACCTCGGCCACCCATTTCGATGCCGGTCTTCAGATTGCCCGCGGGCTCGGTGCCCATAAACGTGACGGATTGTGCGAGGTCGGCTTCTGGGCGCCGGAACTGCTGGACCGGCGGATTCCCGACGGTGACATCTTCCTGGAGGTGCTGGAGCCGGAGGAGCCGGTGGACCTCACCGTGTCGCGCCAGACCCTTCGCATGCGCCGCCAGTTCGTGCCGGTGGGCCGCTGCGAGGCGTTCTGCTTCGCCGCCGTGGAGGGGATGCGGGCGGGGACGCGCGACGAGGTCGGCTCGTTCTACGCGCTGGCATGGCGCGACGATGACGGCTGGCACCGCATCCTCGACCCGCTGGCCGCCTCGCTGCCGTTCGGCGTCTTCGCGCCGGCCGAATATTATGACATCGCCGCCATGCAGGCCCGGCGCGGCGATCGGGACTACTTCGCCAATCTGCCGGAGGGCGACCCGGTCAAGCTCGGCCCGCCGGTGAACATCCTGCAGATCCACGTCGCCACCGCGACGGCCGGCGGAACGCTCGCGAGCCTGACGAGGCGCTTCGAGCACCTGGCCGAGCGGGTGCGCATGAAGCTGCCGGTGGAGCCGGCGGATCGGATCTTCCTCGGCTACGACGCCGTCCAGCTCCTGCCGGTGGAGCCGACGACGGTGTTCGAGACCGGCCCGGATTTTTGGGAGGAGATCGCCGATGACGATCCGGACGACGACGGGGTCACCGTCGAGCTGCACCGGCCGAACACCACGAACTGGGGCTATGACATCGTGATCTCCGGCATGGGGGCGGTGAACCCGGCGATCCTGGAGACCGGCCGGCCGGACGAACTGGTCGATCTCGCCGCGGCGCTGCACAACTTCCCGGGCGGGCCGAAGAAGCTTGTCTTCGACGTGGTCTTCGGCCACAGCGACAACCAGGGTCTGAAGGCGCTGAACCACCACTATTTCGCCGGCCCCAACATGTACGGGCAGAACATCAACTACCGCAACGGCATCGTGCGCGCCGTGCTGCTCGAGATGCAGCGCCGCAAGGGCGATTTCGGCGCCGACGGCATCCGCGTCGATGGCGCCCAGGACTTCACCTTCTGGGACAGCAACACCGAGCGGGTCGAGCACGACGACGAATACCTGCAGTCCATGTCCGATGTGGTGCAGGAGGTGGCGGACCGCCGCTACCGGCCGTGGTTCGTGTTTGAGGACGGCCGGCCCTGGCCCCAGGAGGACTGGGAGCTGTCCTCGACCTACCGGGCGGTGATCGATGCCCAGCGCGACGACGACGTGTTCCAGTGGGGACCGCTGACCTTCGCCCACAACACGCCGTTCCTCTATACGTTCTGGCTGTCCAAGTGGTGGCGGATCCGCGAGATCATGGAGCACGGGGCGCACTGGATCTCCGGCTGCGCCAACCACGACACCCTGCGGCGCGGCACCCAGATCAACCCGAAGCTCAACGTGAACACCCGACTGGGCGACACCCGGATGGAGATCCTGGACAAGGCCTATGACAACCCGGCCGTCTCGCTGATCACCTACGGTGTGTTCCCCGGCGTGCCGATGGACTTCCTCAACGCCTCGGCTCGGGCGAGCTGGGGATTCATCCGCAACCAGGACGACCAGTACGGCGTGAAGGTGGTGTCCGAGGAGGCGATCTCCCTGAAATGGCAGGTCGACAACTACTCCTACTCGATCCCGATGGCGTTCCGGCGGCTCAAGGCGATGGGCTTCGAGGACCGGGAGAGCCTGGTCCGCTTCATGGAGTTCCTGCCCGCCCTGGTGGAGGTGACCGGCTACGACCTGGACGTCATCGCCAAGCTGCTGAACGAGGTTGACCCGCCGCTCGCCGGGCCCGCGCCGTTCACGGTTCCGATCCTGAAGGAGATCGCCCGGGCCTGGATGGACGACATGCACGACTACTGCAACGTGTCGGGCTACGAGGCGGCGCTGAGCGAGAGCCAGACCGCGTTCAACCTCGGCCTGCGCTCGTTCCGTCATGCGCGGCCGTGGCTGCGCGACAACCTGGGGCCGGACGACGTCTACGAGTACCGCGAGCCGGTCGATGGCCGGGTGCTGTTCGGGACCCTCCGCCACGGACCGGACGGCGAGCAGGTCTTCGCCATCGCCCATCTGGAGGGCGGGGTGATGGAGGATTTCGACCCGCTGACCCTGCCGATCAAGGGGCTGGAGGGGGACGGCTGGAACGTCGCCCTGCGCACCCCGCCGATCGGCGGCGACTATATCGGCGGGCCGATCACCCTGTCCGACAGCATGGGCGTGCTCTACACCCGCAGCGCCGACCGGCGCTGAGCGGGCGGAGGCTCAGGCTGAGTCCGACCAGTCCCCGCTGTCCGCGTCGTCGAGCTCCCAAGGCTTGGGCACCCGCGGCGGGATGGCGAAGGTCGGGGTCTCCTGATCCAGGCTGAGGTTCGGGTTGAAATAGGGGTCGGCGTCGAGCGCGTCGCCCCATTTGTTCCTCATCCACATCATCTCGCCGCGGAACCGGTCGCGCTTTTCGGCGGTGTCCTCCAGCCCTCGCGACACCGACTCGTGGTGGTACAGCTCGGCATAGGGGGTCAGCACGATGCGGTGGCCTGCGGCGCGGATCTTCAGGCAGAAATCCACGTCGTTGAAGGCGACCCGCAGCTCGTTCTCGTTCATGCCGCCGACCTGCTTGTAGATCTTCTTGGTGGTCAGCAGGCAGGCCGCCGTGGTCGCGGTGACGTTGTGGATGAGCTGGGCGCGGCTGAAATAGCCGGGCGCCTCGCGCGGCAGGTGCTTGTCGAAATGCCCGGCCACGCCGCCGATGCCGGTGGTGACGCCCACATGCTGCACGGTGTCGTTCGGGTAGTAGAGCTTGGCGCCGACCGCGCCGACACCCGGCCGCTGGAGCTGGCGCACCATCTCCTCCAGCCAGCCTTCGTCGATCGGCTCGATGTCGTTGTTCAGCAGCAGCAGGAGCGGGCCCTTGGCCTCGGCCGCCGCCAGGTTGTTCAGGCGGGAGAAGTTGAACGGCGCGTCGTCGCGCAGAATGGCGATCCGGTCGTCCTTCTGGATCTCGGCGAAATACTCCAGCGTCTCCGCCTTCTCCGAGCCGTTGTCGACGATGATCAGGTCCCAGTTCGGATAGGCGGTCTTCTCCAGCAGGCCGGTGACCACCATGCGCATCATGTCGACCCGGTCGCGGGTCGGCACGATGATGGTGACATGGGGCTTGCGGGCGGGCAGGGCCGGGACCACCCGGTGGCTGAACCCGTCGCGCCCGGCGATCACCTCTGCCTTCACGCCGTTGCGCTCCAGGTGCTCGGCGATCGCCTTGCGGGCGCGCTCGTAGGGATAGGTCTTCTCGCCGGTGCCGAGCGCCACGCTGCCGGCGACCATGCGCCAGTGGTAGAGCACTGCCGGAATGTGCCGGACCCGGTCGGTCGTGGTCTGATCCAGCACCCGTAGGGCGAGGTCGTAGTCCTGGCTACCCTCGAAGCCCTCGCGGAACCGGCCGGCCTTCTCGACCAGCGACCGACGGTAGACCCCCAGGTGGTTGATCATGTTCTGCGACAGGAACAGTTCCGGCGACCAGTCGGGCTTGAAGTAGGGGTCGGAGACCCGGCCCTCCTCGTCGATCTTGTCCTCGTCGGAGTACAGGATGTCCGCGTCCGGATTGGCCTCCAGGCTCGCCGCCATCCAGTACAGCGCGTCCTCGGTCAGCTCGTCGTCATGGTCGAGCAGGGCGATCCAGTCGCCGGTGGCGATTTCCAGGGCGGAGTTGCTGGCCGCCGAGATATGGCCGTTGGTCTCGCGGAAGACCACCTTGATCCGCGGATCCTCGGCGGCGTAGCGCGTCAGCATCGCCCGGATTTCCGGGTTCTTGGAGCCGTCATCGGCGATGCACAGCTCCCAGGCGTCGTAGAGCTGGGCCTTCACGCTCTCGACCGCCTTCTCCAGCAGCGCCGGCGGCGTCTCATAGGTCGGCATGACGACGGAGAAGACCGGCTTGTTCTCCATGCGACCGACATGGGCGCGGATGGCCGCGCGGTCGCTGTCGGTCAGGGCATAGAACAGGTCGCGCCAGTCGTCATAGGTTTCGATCGGCTTGGGCAGCTTCTTTATCAGGTATTCCTTGAGCCCCTGGACTCCGCCGCGGCGCAGGTTGCCGACGATCGGGCGGATGCCCTCCTGGGCATAGGCGTTGGTCGCCAGCACCCGCAGCAGCTCCAGCCGCGTGATCTCCCGCGCCCGGATCGGTCCCATCTCGAACCGGCCCTTCCAACTGATCGGGTCCAGCCGGAGCCCTTTCACGTCGTCGGGCAGGCGCACGAAGCAGGTGACGTTGTTCCCGTCGGTCACCGGCAGCCGTTTGCGGTCGATCTCCGCGGTGCCGGACCCGGTATCGGCGAACAGCGACGGCGCGGCCAACCGGTCGGCCTTGATGCCGTAAGTCAGTTCGACCCACCCCGTGGGCATTCGGCCCCGGTCGGATTGCAGGACCATGACCGAGAAGGTGTCGGTGGCCTCCCAGACGTCGCCCTCGACATGCTTCGCCCGGAACAGCTCACCCGGCTTCAGCGTATGGGTGACGCGGCGCGCGCGTCGGACGGCGTTGCCCACCTTTCGCAAGGGCTTGGTGACACGCCAGGAGGTGGAGGATTCCAGCGCCTGGATGTGGTTCTGAAGATCGATCCGGGCCATCGCCAGGTTGTGGATATGGCCGTCCCGGTCCTTCACCTCCGACTGCAGGTCGGACACGTCGTCGCGAAGATCCTCGATCGTGTCGCGCAGGGAGGCGACGGTCTCCTCAAGGGCGCCGATGGTCCGGTCGCGATCGTCGATCATCCGCTCGCGCTCGGCGATGCGAGAGTCCCGCTCGGCGACCCGGCCGTCGCGCTCCTGAACGCTGTCGTCCAGAAGGCGGATGCGGTTGTCGCGAACGTCGATTTCCTCGCGCAGGCGCAGCTCGAGACCGGCCCAGTCGGCGAAGGTGTCGTCGAAGTA
The DNA here is from genome assembly GCF_965223715.1 of Thalassobaculum sp. GTDB lineage: Bacteria > Pseudomonadota > Alphaproteobacteria > Thalassobaculales > Thalassobaculaceae > Thalassobaculum. The sequence continues at coordinate 264,100 of NZ_OZ245012.1, forward strand.
GTAGGAGGCGCGGTCGATCTCGTCCTGAACCTCGCGGACTGTCGCCAGGGCGGCATCCCGGTCGCCGCCATCGGCCAGACGCACTGCGTCGTAGACCCGCCCGATCCAGGCGGCCAGCGCCGGCTCGGTCTTCAGGATGTCGTCGTCCAGGGCGTGGTGGCGCAGCCCGACATCGAGGAAGCCGTCGATCTCCGCCGCCGCACCGTCCATCCGCTTGCCGAAGCCGAGATGCAGATCGGCGTCCACCCGCTCCATCTCGCCCCGCCAGCCGGCCATCAGCCGGTCGAAGCTGGCCCAGGACTGGGGCGCACCGTCGCTGGCGGTTAGTGCCTCGATCTGGTGACGCAGCCACAGCATCAGCGCCCGCCCGCGGGGCATGGCGTCGCGCCGCTCGAGCGAGCGGGCGATCTCCAGCGGATGGCGCAGCATGTGCAGCACCGTCGCCTGAACGCCGCGCGCCTCCAGCATCTGCCGCCAAAGGGGCAGCAGGCGGCACATGCGGGGATCCTTCACCCCCCAGAGCGCGGCGTCGGAGAATTCGGCGTCGAGGATGGCCTCCAGGTCGGCACGGGCCGCCTTCGTCGCCGGATGCTCCAGCCAATCCTGCGGCATCGCGCGCGGATCGTCCCAGCGCATGCCGAGATCGGCCAGCAGTCGGTCGTGGCGGGTCACCACCCCCTGATGTTCCCAGAACCCGCGCTCGTTATTGCCCTCGGCCGCCTCCATCAGGTCGGTGCCGAGATCGACGCCCAGGAGGTTGACCACGCGGGTCAGGGCGGAGGTGCCGCTGCGGTGCATGCCGAGAACCAGCAGGGCGGTCTGGGGCTTCTTTTCCGGGCTGGGAGCTGTCCCGACTTCCTGGTCGGCGGCGGGGGCGTCGGGCGTTGTAGGCATCGGCGATCCGGACAATGGGCTCCCAGTCCCCGTCGGGCGACTGAGGATTTGCAACAATTCCCGTTTCGTAACACACTCCGGGGCGGCCGTGGGGATGACAATTCCCTTTTAATGAATGTGCCGGTTTGGCTATAAGCCGAGACAGCCAAATCGGTCCTCATCCTCGATGCGGGCACCATAGCGATAGCGGACGACACGATGGGTAAATATCTCGACGATCTTTGGAACGACCTGGAGAAGACCTGGGATCTCGCCATGGAGATCAACGACCTTCCCGAGGCGGACCGGAGCGATGTTGCTGCCGCGTGGGAAAAGTTCAAAGGCTCGGACTTGGTCGACGCCGCCCGGACCGAGACCGAATCCGGAGAGACCAAGCCGCCGGTGAAGGTGTTCTGCACGAATATCTACGGCCTCCAGTACAACAGCGAGACCAAGTACTGGATCCCGTTCCGGCACGGGGATATCGATCTCGCCAAGTTCACTGAAGATTGAGGATAGGAAGACCCCTTCTGTCGGGGTCGGCCGGCGGTACTTTGTTGGGCGCTAACGCCCCCGCCTCGACGAGGCCGGACAGGTCGGTGCCGCGATGAAGAAGCAAGAACCCGTATCCGTCCACAATCTGTTGAAGGCCTGCTACACGGCCTTCATCGCCTGTGGCGTGTTCAGCTTCTTCGTCAACCTGCTGATGCTCACCATGCCGCTGTTCATGTTCCAGGTCTTCGACCGGGTTCTGGCCAGCCGCAGCGAATCGACCCTCTTTCTCCTGCTGATGATCGCCGCCTGTGCGCTGGCGGTCCAGGCGGCGCTGGACAGCGTTCGCTCCTTCGCCTTCGTGCGCATCTCGCGCTGGATCGACCGGCGGATCTCGCCGCTGCTGCTTTCCGCCGCCGTGGCCGAAGCGCTGGACCGGTCCAAGACCGCGAACAGCAACGCCCTGCGCCAGCTCTCGGTCCTGCGGAACTTCCTGACCGGTCCGGCCATGCTGACCGTGCTGGACATCCCCTGGGTCCCGATCTTTCTGCTGCTGATCCTGTATCTGAACCTGCCAATGGGGTTCGCCGCCCTCGGCGGGGCGCTGGTGATGCTGGCCCTCGGGCTGGCCAACGACCACCTGACCCGGCCGGCCCTTAACGAGGCGCAGTCCTACTCCAACCGGGCCTATGCCGCCGCCGACGCCGCCGTACGCAATGCCTCGGTGGTGGAGAGCATGGGCATGCGCCAGTCGGTGATCCGCCGCTTCCTGACCGAGAACGAGGCGGTTCTGGCGCTGCAGAGCAAGGCGAGCGACCGGGCGGCCATTTTCCTGGCGATCTCCAAATCGACCCGCATGCTGATCCAGATGCTGATCATGACGGTGGCGGCGACCCAGATCATCGATCCGCATACGCCGATGACCGGCGGCATGATGATCGCCAGCGTGCTGATCCTCGGCCGCGCGCTGCAGCCGATCGAGCAGGGCGTTGCCCAGGCCCGCGGCATGGTCGAGGCCTTCACCGCCTACAAGCAGGTGGAGCAGACCCTGCTCAACGCCCAGGGCCAGCCTGAGCGCATGCGGCTGCCGGATCCCGAAGGTCGGATCACGGCGGAAAACCTGTTCTACCAGCCCCAGGGCCTGGCCAAGCCGATCCTGCAGCGTATCCAGTTCGAGGTCGAACCGGGCGAGACGCTGGGCATCGTCGGTCCGTCGGCCGCCGGCAAATCGACCCTGGCGCGGCTGCTGGTCGGAGTGCAGCAGCCGACGGTCGGCACGGTGCGTCTGGACGGCGCCGACATCTATTCCTGGGACAACGAGGCGCTCGGCCAGCATATTGGCTACATGCCGCAGGACGTGGAACTGTTCTCCGGCACCGTCGCGCAGAATATCGGCCGGCTGCAGGAGCACCCGGACCCCGAGGAGGTGGTGAAGGCCGCCAAGCTGGCCGGGCTGCACGACCTGATCCTGCGCCTGCCGGACGGCTACGACACCGAGATCGGCTGGGGCGGTCAGCTCCTCTCCGGCGGTCAGCGCCAGCGCGTGGCCCTGGCCCGCGCCCTGTTCGGCAGCCCGCGGGTGGTCGTGCTGGACGAGCCCAACGCCAATCTCGACAGCCAGGGCGACGATGCGCTGGTGCAGGCGCTGAAGGCGCTGAAGGCGGCGAATGTGACGGTGATCCTGATCACCCACCGCCCGTCGACCCTGGCGCTCATGGACAAGATCCTGGTGCTGAACGGCGGCACGGTGCAGCGCTTCGGCCCGCGCGACGAGACCCTGTCCTTCCTGCAGCAGGGCCGCCGCCCGGCGCTCGAGGGTCCGGCGCCGCAGATCACCGACGGACGCGAGCAGCGCCCGCGCCCCGCCGAGCCGGAGCGCCGCGCGTCTGACACGGTGCCCACCGTCGCAGCCGAGCCTGAGATCAAGCGTCCGGAGGAAACGCCCCGCGCCGCTTCCCAGAATGCGGAAGCGCCGGCGGAGATCCTGGAGCCGCCGACCCCAGAAGACGACGCGCCCGATGCGCCGAAGGGCCCGCGGGGCCGCGGCGCGGTGGTGCGGCCGCCGTCGCCCTACAAGGCACGGGCGACCTCGCTTCAGGTGCAGAGCGTTCGGGCCATTTCGGCCGATCCGACCAAGGACTGAGCGGGAGCGACGTCATGGCCATCATGCGCAGCGACGAGACGCGGGACGTGACCCGGTGGGACGATCCGCTGGGCCACGACACCGAGCGCAACCCGATGTCCTGGCGCTTCGTGCTGTGGGTCGGATACGCGATCCTGTTCCTGTTCTTCGGGGTGTTCGGCATCTGGGCGGCCTTCGCGCCGCTGGGCTCGGGGGCCATCGCCAACGGCCAGGTGCAGGTCGCCGGCAGCCAGAAGGTCGTGCAGCACCTGGAAGGCGGGATCATCAAGGAGATCCGGGTCCAGGAAGGCGATACGGTCCAGCAGGGCGACGTGCTGATGGTGCTCCAGGGCACCCAGGCCTCGGTCAACCAGGGCCGGCTGGTGCAGCGCATGCTCGCCCTCATGGGCGAAGAGGCCCGGCTGATCGCCGAGCGGGACGACCTGGAGACGGTGCGTTTCCCCGAGGCGCTGACCAGCAAGTCCGACGACCGCTACGTCCAGTCTATCCTGGAAGGCGAGCGCCGGCTCTTCGAGGGGCGCCGCGCCGCCTTCGAGAGCCAGCAGGGGCTGCTCGACAAGCGGGTGGCGAAGAGCCGCGAGGAGATCACCGCGCTCGCGGCCCAGCAGCGCTCCGACCGCCGCCAGCTCGCGATCATCGAGGAAGAGATCAAGGGCGTGCGCGAGTTGTTCGAGAAGGGGCTGGAGCGCAAGCCGCGCCTGCTTGCCCTGGAGCGTGAACAGGCCGCCCTTCAGGGGTCCATCGACAACCGCGAGGCCCTGATGGCCCGGGCCGAGCAGACGATCGCAGAGACCGAGTTCCAGCGCCTCACCGTGCAGGAGCAGAACCGGGCGGAGATCGAGACCGACCTGCGCGAGACCCAGACCCAGCTGCGGGACCTGCGCGAGCAGCTCGTCTCGGCCGATGATTCCATCGCCCGCAACACCGTCCGCGCGCCGATCGGCGGCAAGGTCTATGGCCTGCGCTTCCACACGGTGGGCGGGGTGATCGGCCCGGCCGAGCCGCTGATGAACATCGCGCCGGAGAATGACGAACTGATCGTCCGCGCCCAGCTTCAGCCGACCGACATCGACGTGGTCGAGGTCGGGGCCCCGGCAACGGTGCGCCTGACCGCCTACAGCCAGCGCACGGCCAAGCCGATCGACGGGCGGGTGATCGACATCTCTCCCGACGTGATGCAGCCCCAGGAGGGCGGCCAGCCCTACTACGAGGCGCGCGTCCGGCTCAGCACAGAGATGATGCGGCAGCACGATGTGGAACTGGTGCCCGGCATGCCGGCCATGGTGATCATCTCCACCGGCGACCAGACGCTGCTGGAATACCTGATCTCGCCGCTCACCCGGTCGCTGGACACCGCCCTGCGCGAGCAATAGCCCCATGAGCGTTCCGCCGCCGTTCCTCCCCTATGGGCGCCAGTGTATCGACGAGGCCGATATCGCGGCGGTGGCGGAGGTGCTGCGCGGCGATTTCCTGACCACGGGCCCGACGGTCGACGCCTTCGAGGCCGCCTTCGCCGCCGCCGTCGACGCGCCCTTCGCCGTCGCTTGCTCCAGCGGCACCGCCGGCCTGCACCTGGCGATGATGGCGCTGGGGGTCGGGCCGAGCGACCTGGTGGTGGTGCCGACGGTCACCTTCCTCGCCAGCGCCAACTGCGCGGTCTATGTGGGAGCGCAGCCGGTCTTCGCCGATATCGACCCGGAGACCGGACTGACCACGCTCGAGGCGATCACGGAAGCGGTCGCGCGGGCCGGACGGGACCGGGTCAAGGCGATCGTCGCGGTGCACCTGAACGGCCATTGCGTCGATGTGGCCGCCCTGGCGGCGGCCTTTCCGGAGATCCCGATCGTGGAGGATGCCTGTCACGCCCTCGGCGCGACCAATGGCGGCGAGAAGGTCGGCGCCTGCACCCATTCCGCCATCGCCATGTTCTCCACCCATCCGGTGAAGACGGTGGCGAGCGGCGAGGGTGGGGTGCTGTGCACCCGCGACCCGGTGCTGGACGAGCGCATGCGCCGTCACCGCAACCACGGCATGGTCCGCGACCCCGCCCGCTTCGCCAACCGCGAGGCTGGGTTCGACGCCTCGGGACAGCCGAATCCCTGGTACTATGAGATGCCAGAGCCTGGGTTCAACTACCGCCTGTCAGACATCCATGCCGCGCTCGGGCTGTCCCAGGTCTCCCGGCTGGCCGGCTTCGTCGAGCGCCGCCGCCATCTGCGTGGGCTTTACGAGAACGCGCTCGGTGCCTGCGGGCCCCATGTCCGAGCCCTGCCCACCGCCCCGGGCTGCGATCCGTCCTGGCATCTGTCGGTGGCGCTGATCGATTTCGCCGGCCTGGACGTCGAGCGCGGCACCGTCATGCGCCGGCTGCGCGACGACGGGGTCGGGACCCAGGTGCACTACTACCCGGTCCACCGCCAGCCCTTCTACCGCGAGACCGTGGCCACGCCGGCGCTTCCCGGCGCCGACCGCTACTACGCCCGGTGCCTCTCCCTGCCGCTGTTCCCGGCCATGGCGGATGGCGATGTGGACCACGTGGTCTCCGCCCTGATGCGGGCGGTCGGTAACGGCGGCGGGGCCGTCTGACGCCCAGCTTGCCGCCGACGCCGCTGAGCGGGACAATACGGGGTGATTCGCGCGTCCCGTGAAGGGGATAGGGCGCGGCATCGAGGCGGGAGGGCCGCATGCGGCAGTTCGATCAGAACTTCATCGACCTGAACGGAAAGACGGTGCTGGTCACCGGCGGTACCGGGTCGTTCGGCAAGCAGTTCATCCGGACCGTGCTCGCCAACTTCAAGACCCGGCGCTGCATCGTCTTCTCCCGCGACGAGCAGAAACAGTACGAGATGGGGCTGGAGATCTCGCCGGAGAAATACCCGGAGATCCGCTACTTCCTGGGCGACGTGCGCGACGTGGACCGGCTGGAGATGGCCATGCGCGGGGTCGACTACGTGATCCACGCCGCCGCGATCAAGCACGTGCCGACGGCCGAGTACAACCCGTTCGAATGCGTGATGACCAACGTCCACGGGGCGGAGAACATCGTCAAGGCGGCGATCCGCAGCAACGTGAAGCGGGTGATCGCGCTCTCCACCGACAAGGCGGCCAACCCGATCAACCTGTACGGCGCCACCAAGCTCGCCTCGGACAAGATCTTCATCGCCGCCAATAACCTGTCGGGGGCGGGTGGCTGCATCTTCTCGGTGGTGCGCTACGGCAACGTCATCGGCTCGCGCGGCAGCGTGATCCCGTTCTTCAAGCAGCTCATCGCCGACAGGAAGGACCACCTGCCGATCACCGACGAGCGCATGACCCGGTTCTGGATCACCCTGCAGCAGGGCGTGAACTTCGTGCTCAGTTCCCTCGAGATGATGAAGGGCGGGGAGATCTTCGTGCCGAAGATCGCGTCGATGAAGATCGTCGACGTGGCGTCCTGCCTCGGCCCGGGCCTGCCGCACAAGGTGGTCGGCATCCGCCCCGGCGAAAAGCTGCACGAGGTCATGGTGCCGGAGGACGACGCCCGTACCACGGTGGAGATCGACGACCGCTACATCATCCTGCCGGCCTTCACCGACGGCCCCCGGGCGGTCTGGACGAAGGCGGGGGCGAAGCCGGTCGACCCCGAGTTCCGCTACGCCAGCGACAGCAACGACGAATGGCTCAGCGCGGGCGACCTGGAAGGCATGGTGGAGACGATGTAGGGGGCATTCCCGCACGCTCACTCGCTCTCTGTTCCACCCCCCTTTTTCACTCCCCGGATTTATTCCGGGGCCTACCCGTCAGCGCGCTCAAACCCTTGGCGTCCTGGCGCGGTATCGACGTGGGCCCCGGAATGAATCCGGGGAGTGAAGAAAAAGGAGGAGGGCGCGCGTCCGCTCCTATCCCTCCGGCGGGATCGGCAGGCGTGCCTGGATCTCCTCGGCCTGCACCCCGTCCACGCACCACTTCGCCACCTTGAAGCCCGTCAGGCTCAGGCCGTGAAAGGATCTGCCGCTGCCCTCCGCGCGGATCAGCGCGACCTCGTGTCCCGCTTCCCGCACCGCCTGCGCATAGGCTTCCTGGGTGAAGAACGGCGTGTTCTTGTCGCGCGGATCGCCGATCACGAAAATCCGCCGGGACGGATCGGGGACGATCTCGGCCACATGGTCGATCGGGTCGTAGAAATCGCGGTAGCCGGTGATGTCGCGATCCCAGCCGTGGTGGCGGGCCCGCCGGGCGACGGCGACGACGCCCGAGGTGATCACCGCGCAGTCGATGTCGTCGCGTTTGGTCAGGAGCGATGCCACCACGTGACCGCCGCCGGACTGGCCGACCAGGGCGAGACGGTCGATCGCGTGGCGGTGCTTCACCTGGTCGAGGGCGGCATTGACGATCTCCGCCTCCTCGGCGCGGCGGCGCAGCTTGTGGAAGCCGGAAGAGCCGTAGGTGCCGGGGCGTGAGATCCTCACATAGGGCAGGCCGAGGGTCCCGGTCTCGCGCTGCGCGAAGCCCCGCAAGGTCTCGAGCGTGACGTTGGCGTAGCTGTCGAACCAGCCGGTGCGGCCGTCCAGGTACTGCCACATCACGTCGCCGTGGAAATACACCACCGCGACCGGGTTGGTGGTGTCGAGGCCGGCCAGGACATAGCGGATGCAGGTGCCGTCCCTGGGATCCCAGTCCGGATCGAGATCGACCCACACCGTGCCGCCCGCATCCCAGACCGTGTCCGCGGCGGTGCAGGTCTCCCGGTCCATGACGCTGCCGGAGAGCATGCGCTCGGGCGTCAGGGTGTTGGCGTTGCGCATCACCGGCGTGACGCAGCCGCCCAGGGCCAGCACGGCCCACAGCAGGCAGAAGAGGCGCGGCATCGGCAGGGTCCTCCGGAGGCCCTGCGGCGAGGGCGGTGCGGCGATTATCCCCGAAAAGATCGCGCTATGCGAGTGGCGCACGGGGTTTAGGTCGGGGCGTGGGTAGCCGGCGTGGGTAGGCGGCGCGGGCGAGGTCTGGGACCATCCCACGCCTCCTCTCCCCACTCCTTCCCTCTACACTCCCCGGATTTATTCCGGGGCGAGGCTGCAACTCGCTTCGCTACCCGATGGACACGCACGGCCTCGCCGCTTGCCCCGGAATAAATCCGTGGAGTGAGAGAAGGGAAGGAGCGGGGGATAGAAAGCGCGTTCAACCGCCGTTGGCGCCATCATCCTTGCGGGCCCAGCCGATCACCGAGACCGCCGGCCAGATCCAGACGATCCCGGCCACCACGTAATACAACGTCTCCGCCAGCACATGGTCCGGCACGAAATCGGCCAGGGTGACCACGGCGATGACGTAGAGCACGAGCCCGGCGATGATCACCAGGCCGGCGAGGGGAGATCTCCAGCGCATGGCGGCGACATAGCGCGCGGGAGGCGGCAGGGCAAGCGCTCGGCGAACCCTTCCGATTCCGCCGGATCTGTCGCTCCTGAGAGAGCGGTTGTCATATTCCCATGCTACCCGCGACCCTGACGTCCGATATCGACGGCTGACTTGCAGGCGCCCCGTTTCCGGTCGAGGATCGGCCGCACAGCCAGACCCGACCCGCGCCCCACCCGCCGGCGCGGCCCATCCCGGAAAGGCCACGCCCATGCCCATGATCACCCCCGCCGTGGTCGCCCTGCTGCTCAGCGTGATCCTGCTGCAGATGGCGAACGGGATGTTCTCCTCGCTGCTGGGGGTGCGGCTCGGCATGGAGCCGGACATCTCGTCCCAGGTGGCCGGTCTGGTGATGTCCGGCTATTTCGTCGGCATGGTCCTGGGCTGCCTCGCGGTACCGCGGATCATCGAGCAGGTCGGCCATGTGCGCACCTTCGCCGCCCTGGTGTCGATCATGTCGGCGGCATCGATCTCTCACGCCTTCTTCGTCGACCCCTGGTACTGGTTCACCCTGCGGGTGATCTACGGGATCTGCGTGGCCGGGGCCTACATGGTCGCGGAATCCTGGCTCAACGGGGCGACCAGTAACGACCAGCGCGGCTCCCTGCTGTCGATCTACATGGTGGCTCAGTACCTGGCGATGACCGGCGCCCAGTTCCTGCTGAACCTGGCGCCGCCGTCTAGCTTCATCCTCTACGCCCTGGTCTCGATCCTGTTCAGCCTGGCCCTGGTGCCGCTGACCCTGTCGCGCTCGGCGGCCTCCTCGTCGGTGACGCGCTCGGCGTTGAGCTTCCGGCAACTCTACCGGATCTCGCCGCTGGGCATGGTCGCCAGCTTCGGCAGCGGCATCCTCAGCGGCGCCCTGTTCGGCGCCTCCTCGGTCTATGCCACGGCGATCGGCTTCTCGGTGCCGGAGGTGGCGATCTTCGTCTCCGCCGTGCTCGGCGGCGGGCTGGTGATGCAGTGGCCGGTGGGCAAGATGTCCGACCTGATGGACCGGCGCACGGTGATCGCCGGGACCCTGGTGCTGTCGACCGTTCTGGGGCTGCTGCTCGCCTTCCTGCCGTTCCCGGGCTTCTGGGTCTTCGTGACCATGGCGGGGCTCTATGGCGGGTTGTGCATGACGGTCTATTCGCTCGCCATCGCCCATACCAACGACTACGTGGATTCCGCCGATCTCGTGGCCGCGAGCGCCGGGCTGCTGCTGGCCTTCGGAATCGGTGCGGTGGCCGGGCCGATCGCGGCGACCTCGGCCATGGAGTATGTCGGCAACTGGGGCTATTACGGCTTCGGCGCGCTCACCGCCGGGCTGCTGGCGCTGTTCACCCTGTGGCGGATGATGCAGCGCCCCGCCCTGCCGGTGGAGGAGCAGGGGCCGTGGGTCTCGGTCTCCCGCACCACCCCGGTCGCCGCCGAGCTCGATCCGCGCTGGGAACCGGAGGAGGAGACCGGCGACGAGGGACCGAAGCCGACCCCGGCGGCGGGGTGAGGGTTATCCCCCAAACCGTCTTCCCGGCCTTGTGCCGGGACCCCGGGTGACGCTTGCCGGAGCGTCAAAGATTTATCTCCGACGGTCCATCACGCGGACGTCTCGGTCCCGGCGCGAGGCCGGGAAGACGGAAGTGGGAAGTCGGAGAATGTGCGTCCCTACGCCGCTTCAGCCCCGTAATAGGTCGTCACCACATGGGTCGCCTGGGCGAAGAACAGCCAGCGCTCGACCGCCACGCCGAGGGTGCCGATCAGGGCCGCCAGCAGGGCCGGGATCCAGTCGCCGGAGGTCGCCATGATGCCGGCCACCATCAGCAGGGCGAAAGGCACCACGATGCCGGCCACCGCGGCGATCATCCGCAGCTTGCGTACGTGCTTGCGGGCGACCCGGTAGCCCATCTCGCGCATCACGAAGTTCTTCGAGGTCGACGGGCCGTCGAGCATCCGAACCTTGCCGAGGTTACCGAGGCCAGTCGCCGTGCCGGCGGTGGTGACCGGGGCGTCGGTGTCGATCTTCGACCAGTAGGTCCACTTCACCGCCGCGGCCCCGGCGCCGGCGATGATGGTGACCCAGATCAGCATAGTGGCGTCGCCGCCGAACCCGCAGACCAGCACCGCCATCCAAAGGCCCCCGGTATAGAGCGAGAACAGCAGGTAGCCCGGCAGCACCAGCGGGTGATGCCACTGGCGGATGGTCTTCAGCGAGGCGTAGATCATGCCGGTGCACACCACGGTGACCACGGCCCCGGCACTGGCGAGGATGCCGAACACGCCCCAGAAGCCGCGGGCGTCCCCGAACACGACCCAGCCCAGCGCGAAGATCAGCGCCGGCAGGTAGGTGACGATCGCGGCCAGGCCCTCGCGCGACAGCCAGGACGACCGCCACTGGGACATCGCCCGCCAGGCCCGCTCCGGATGGCCGAGATGGAAGGTCGAGGCGAGCAGGCCCGCGGTGATCAGGCCCAGGGCCAGGGCGAAGCCGACCAGCCCCGACCACAGACCGGCGGGAACCAGCCCGGCCGCACCGGCAAGCCCCATGAGGAACAGCAGACCGTAGCCGGCCCCGGACGCGGTGGTGAAGAAGATGACGGAGGAGGCGGGATGCATGTCTCGTTCCTCCCTCAGCGCGACAGCACGGCGTCGACCCACGTCAGGAAGCCGTTACCCCCGGCGTTGGATGGCACGGCGTCGGCGGCCTCGGCCGCCAGCGCCTCCAACTTCGTCGGCGCGCCGGTGTCGCCGGCATTCGCCTTGCGCGGACGCGGCGGCAGGTACTTGTTGGTCGGCTTGTAGCCCATCTCCGGCATCAGGTCGTAGCCGCCGCGCTCGGACACGAGCTTGGAGACGGCACTGCCGGCATCGCCCAGGTCGCCGAAATGGCGGGCCCCCGCCGGGCAGGTGGAGACGCAGGCCGGCACCCGATCAACCTCTTCCAGGTTCTCGTTGTAGATCTTGTCAATGCACAGGGTGCATTTCTTCATCACCCCGTCGGTGTAGTCGTATTCGCGCGCCCCATAAGGACAGGCCCAGGAGCACAGCTTGCAGCCGATGCAGGTGTCGGGGTTGACGAGGACGATGCCGTCCTCCTCGCGCTTGTAGCTCGCCCCGGTCGGGCAGACGGTCACGCAGGCCGGCTCCTCGCAATGCAGGCAGGAGCGCGGGAAGTGGACGGTGCGGCTCTCCGGCGCGTCGCCGACCTCGTAGGTGTGGACCCGGTTGAACCACACGCCCCAGGCGCCGGCGTCGTCGCCGTCCGCACTCTCGGTGCCGGAATAGGCGTTCCAGTCGGTCAGCGGGGCGGAATGGCCGCTGGCGTTCCATTCCTTGCAGTTCACCGCGCAGGCATGACAGCCCACGCAGATGTCCAGGTCGATGACGAGGCCGAGCTTCTTCGCCGGCGCCTTGGTGGGAAGCGAGGTCATTCGGCTGCCTCCTTCCCATAGCGCAGGGTGCCGGGCCCGGGTTTGCCGCCGGGCGGCTTGGGCAGTGGCGCGAAGCGCGGTTCGGCCTCGGTGCCCGGCGCGTCGGCCTCGGCCCGCTCGATGCGCACCCGCAGATCGTACCAGGCGGCCTGGCCGGTCACCGGGTCCGCATTGGCGTAGCGGTAGCCGCCGCCCTTCGGCGGCAGCAGCTCGGAGATCAGGTGGTTCAGCAGGAAGCCCTTGGTCGCTTCCGGTGCCTTGGGGTCGAGGCCCCAGGCCCCCTTGCGCTTGCCGATGGCGTTCCAGGTCCACACCGTGTCTGGGTTCACCCCTTCCATGAGCTGGACCTGGGCCTTGATGCGGCCATGGTGCGAGGTGACGTGGACCCAGTCGTCCTCGCCGATGCCGAGCTGCTCGGCCCGCTGGCGGCTCATGTACAGCTTGTTCAGCCCGTGGATCTGCCGCAGCCAGGCGTTCATCGAGCCCCAGGAATGGTACATGGCGGCCGGGCGCTGGGTGATGGCGTGCATCGGGAACCGGTCCAGCTCCTCGCCCAGCACCTCGCCCTCGAACGGCGCGTACCAGAAGGGCAGGGGGTCGAAATAGGTCTTCACCCGCTCGCGGTGATGTTCCGGCGGCACCACGCTGCCATGACCTTCGGCGGCGAGGCGGAAGGTCTGCAGCGGCTCGGAGTAGATCTGGTGGATGATCGGGTTCGCCGCCCCGATCAGGCCGAGCGACACCGCCTTCTCCAGGTACTCCTTGTTGGCATGCTTGAAGTAGCGCTCCGACGGCGCGAACTCGTGGCGCCAGAAGCACTGGTTGTCGACATAGCGCTGGAGCTGGTCCGGGTTCGGTTCGCCCTTGCCCTCCTTCGTACCATCGGCCCCGCGATAGCCGGCAAGCGGGCCGACGCCCGGCGCGCGCTCGTGGTTCGCCAGGTAGTCGGGATAGCCGCCGGGATATTTCGGCGAGCCGTCCTCCTTCGTGAGGCCGGGCAGGCCGAGGCGCACGCCGATCTCGATCAGCGCGTCCTGGAAGGGACGGACGTCGCGGTCGGGCTTCACCACCGGTTGCCGGATCGAGTCCGCCGCCCCGTCGGCGTCGCAGATCGGCCGGTCGAGCAGCGAGATGCAGTCCCAGCGCTCCAGATAGGTGGTGTCCGGCAGGATCAGGTCGGCATAGGCCACCATCTCCGAGGCATAGGCGTCGGAATAGATGATCTTCGGGATCTTGTACTCGCCGGTCGCCGGATCCTTGTCCGTCAGCATCTTCATGGTGCCCGACGAGTTCATCGTCGAGTTCCAGCTCATGTTCGCCATGTACATGAATAGGACGTCGATCGGGTACGGATCGCCGGCCCAGGCGTTCTGGATCACCATGTGCATCAGGCCGTGGGCGGCCACCGGCGCGTCCCAGGAATAGGCCTTGTCGATGCGGCGCGGCGTGCCGTCTTCCTCCACCAGCAGATCCTCCGGCGAGGTCGGAAAGCCGAGCGGCGGGCCACCCATGGGCTTGCCCGGCTCGATCTGCCCCGCCTTGCCCGCCGGCTTCAGCGGCGGCGGCACCGGACGCGGGAAAGGCGGCTTGTAGCGGAAGCCGCCGGGGGCGTCGATCGAGCCCAGCAGGAGCTGCAGCAGATGCAGCGCGCGGCAGGTGTGGAAGCCGTTGGAATGGGCGGAGATGCCGCGCATGGCATGCATGGCGACCGGCCGGCCGATCATCTTCTCGTGGCGCCGCCCCGCCCAGTCGGTCCAGGGCTGCTCGATCACCACCTCCTTCTCGAAGGCGGCATGGGCCAGTTCGGCGGCGATGCGCCGGATGCGGTCGGCGTCGAGGCCGCAGCGCTCGGCCACTGCATCCGGGGCATAGTCGTCGGACGTGTAGCGGTCGTACAGGAGCTGGAACGCCGGCACCGCCTTGCGGCCGTCGGCCAGCGTGTGCTCCCCGACCAGGGCGGGTGCGACCTCGGCCAGCATGGCGTTGGCCAGCGCGCCGGCCTTCTTGTCGAAGCAGAGCGGGTGGCCGTCGGCGTCGCGGGCGAACAGGCCGTGATCGGCGGCACCCGGGGCCTGGATCACCAGCCAGGGTGCGTTGGTGTAGCGCACGAGGTAGTCGAGATCGACGCGCCGCGCCTTCAGCAGCTCGTGCATCAGCGCCATGACGAACAGGCCGTCGGTGCCCGGGCGGATGCCGACCCATTCGTCGGCGATGGCGGAATAGCCGGTCTTCACCGGGTTGACCGAGACGAACTTGGCTCCGCGCGTCTTGATCCGGCCGAGGCCGGCCTTGATCGGGTTGCTGTCATGATCCTCGGCCACGCCGAACATCATGAAGTATTCGGTGTGCTCCCAGTCCGGTTCGCCGAACTCCCAGAACGAGCCGCCGATGGTGTATAGGCCGGCCGCGGCCATGTTCACCGAACAGAACCCGCCATGGGCGGCATGGTTCGGGGTGCCGAACTGGCTCGCCCACCAGCCGGTCAGCGACTGCGACTGGTCGCGCCCGGTGAAGAAGGCGAGCTTGCGGGGATCGGTCTTGCGCACGTCGCCGAGCCATTGGGCCGCGGTGGACAGCGCCTCCTCCCACTCGATCTCCTGGAACTCGCCGGAGCCGCGCGGACCGACCCGTTTCAGCGGCTTGGACAGCCGCGCCGGCGAGTAGTGCTGCATGATCCCGGCGGACCCCTTGGCGCAGAGCACGCCCTTGTTCACCGGGTGGTTCTTGTTGCCCTCGATGTAGCGGATCTTGCCGTCCTTGAGGTGGACCTTGATCCCGCACCGGCAGGCGCACATGTAGCAGGTCGTATAGGCGACTGAATCGGAGACGGTCGGCGAGGTGTCGACGACCTCACGCACGGTCTCCAGGGGATTTGAGATCATTGCCTCTTCCGGGCTAGACGAGCATGGCCCGCGAGCATCGCAGCCCCCAGTGGGAGCGGTCAAGGCACGGCCCGGCGCCGAAAGCCCTGTCCTGTCCGAATGTTGCTCAACTCGATCGTATATCGGTCCCGGGATCGCGCCCGAACCGGCCGGTCAGGTCAGCGCGTCGATCTCGGCATCGGTGAGGGAGCCGGGCACGATGGTGATCGGGATGCGCAGGCGCGAGGCTGCCTTGGTCATGAGGTGGCTGACCAGCGGGCCCGGATTGTCCGATTTCGGGGCCGCCGCCAGAACGAGGATGGAAATGGACGGCTCCTCCTCGATCAGCTTCAGCAGCTCGTCGCGGGCCGTCCCCTCGCGGATATAGACCACCGGAATCGAGCCCGAGAGGTCTATGACCTGCTGGCTGACCCGCTCCAGAAGCGCCTCGGCCTCCTGACGCGCCTCCTCGCGCATCAGTTCGCCGACGCCCATCCAGTGCTGGAACTCCACCGGCTCGACGCTGCGGAACAGGGCCAGACGGCCGCCGGTATGGCGGGCGCGTTGGCTTGCGAAACGCAGCGCCACATTCAGTTCCTCGCTGTCGTCCACGACCACGAGAAATACGCGTTGAGTCTCTTCCGACGTCTCGCTCATGTCCGCTCGACCCTGACCCCAGGAGCCTGATCGCTCACCCGACCTTACGACCGATCCATGCCGCGAGCCAACCCGCAGCGATGGCGATGATGATCGCGAGCAAACCATAGGCGGCGGAGTTGCCATGGGCGAACAGGAAAATATCGGCGCCGATGCCGGTCTTGGAGACCACAAGCGGCGTGGTCTGGGCATGTACGGCGGAGCCGTCGCGCAGGAAATAGACGGCGACCGTATAGGTGCCGGTCACCACATTCGCCGGCAAGTGGATGCGCGTGCGGAACAGCCGGTTGGACAGCACGGTGATCGGCAGGACCTTCTCGGAGAACAGGCCGATGGCCTGCTTGTTGCGGATCAGGCCGGCCCGGAAGATGGCGGCCGTTCCCGGATCGATCTCCGGATCCTCGGGTCGCAGGTACAGGTTCTCGATCCCGATCTCCTGACGCTGGCGGATATCGGCGCTGGCCACATTCTCCAGCGGCTCGGTCGAGGCAACCGCGTAGAACGACGGGGTGTTGGCAAAGGTCACCGATTCCACGTTCGCCCAGACCCCGGCGACCCGCTCCTGGCGCCGCACGGTGACGTTGCTGCGCGGGCCGGTGACGGTGACGACGATCTCGCCTTCGCCCTCCACCGCGCCGAACAGCAGGACGTCCGCCCCGGTGAAGCCGGTGGTGATCGCGACCAGGTGATCGCTGAGGTCGGCCACCAGGTCCTGCTGGGCGCGGGCCGGCATGTCGCTGATCAGTCCGGTGGCGAGGGCGAGGAAGAGAAGGATGCGCCCCATCATCGCCCGGATCCGTCCCGGGCGCCGGCGGGGCCCCGTCCCGGCCCCAGCAGTCCGCCCGCTCCCGGAACCGGGAACTCGATCACCGACCGCTCGGCGAAGGGCAGATAGAGGTGCATCAGGCGCCCGATCCGTGGAGGACTGAAGTCCGACTGGGCCGGCGACCGCTTCTGGCGATGGTGTCCGCCGGCTCAAATGAGATCGCGCCCCACCGTGGAAGACGGGGGGCGACGAAATATCCCTACACCCATACGCCCTGCCTTGAAAGGTTTATTTATTTGAGGGCCTTAGCTTGGGTGTTTTCGATCAGGCCCCGGGCTCCACCACATGCCCGGACTGGACCCAGCCCATGATTCCGCCCTGCAGCCGATAGAACTGGCGGTCGCTGCCATTGGCGACCATCCGGTCGGCCGCGTGGCCGCAGCGCACGCCGCTCTTGCAGTGGAACACGATCTTCTTGTCCGCCGGCAGCTCCACCGCGTCCGGATCGAAGCTGGACAGGGGAATCAGCCGGGAGCCGGGGATCCGCGCCTGGGCGAATTCCGCCTCCTCGCGCACGTCGATCAGGTCGACGGAGCCGTCGGCCAGCCAGTCGGCCAGGGTATCGGCATCAATGAATTCGGGCGTCGCCATGGGGCATTCCTTGTTGCGGATGGGACCGGGCGCATCCTGGCGCCGACGGAGCGCCATCACAAGCCTTGGCAGGCGGCGGGCGGCCGACTTAGGCTCACCCGGCCGCCGGCAGTGGGGAACTGGAGAATGTGGGACGCGCTCTGGATCGACATCGATATCGCCACCTGTGCATCGGCCGGCGAATACGGTCGGATCGAGGACGGCGCGATCGGCGTCAAGGACGGACGCATCGCCTGGATCGGACCGCGCGGCGAGCTGCCGGGGCCGATCGAGGATCTGGCGGCCGTCCGTAACAGCGGCGAACAGAACTGGGTCACCCCGGCTCTGATCGACTGCCACACCCACCTGGTCTATGGCGGCCAGCGCGCCGGTGAGTTCGAGAAGCGGCTGTCGGGCGTCAGTTACGCCGAGATCTCGCGCGCCGGCGGCGGCATCCGCGCGACCGTCGCCTCCACCCGCGCGGCGAGCGAGGCGGAGCTGCTCCGCTCGGCCATGCGCCGGCTGGCGCCGCTGATCGCCGAGGGTGTGACCGTGGTGGAGATCAAGTCAGGCTACGGGCTCGACCTGGAGACCGAGCTGAAGATGCTGCGGGTCGCCCGCGCCATCGAGCGCGAGGCGCCGGTGGACGTCATCACCACCTTCCTCGGCGCCCATGCGGTGCCGCCCGAGTTCGAGGGCGATGCGGACGGCTATATCGACTTCGTCTGCGACGAGGTGCTGCCGGGAGCGGTCGAACAGGGGCTGGTCGATCAGGTCGACGCCTTCTGCGAGACCATCGCCTTCTCGCCCGAGCAGGTGGAGCGGGTCTTCGAGGCGGCGAAGCTGTTCAACCTGCCGGTCAAGCTGCACGCCGAGCAGCTCAGCGATTTCGGCGGGGCCGAGCTCGCCGCCGAATACGGCGCGCTCTCGGCCGACCACCTGGAATACCTGTCGCCGGCCGGCGTACGGGCCATGGCCCAGGCCGGGACCGTCGCGGTGCTGCTGCCGGGCGCGTTCTACATGCTGGGCGAGAAACAGCCGCCGCCGGTCGCCCGGCTGCGCGAGGCCGGCGTGCCGATCGCGCTGGCGACCGACAGCAATCCGGGCTCCTCGCCGGTGACCTCGCTGCTGGCGACCATGAACATGGGCTGCGTTCTGTTCGGCCTGACGCCGGTCGAGGTCCTGGCCGGGGTGACCCGCAACGCCGCCAAGGCGCTGGGCCTTGGCGAGACGCGGGGCACCCTGGAGGTCGGAAAGGCGGCCGATTTCGTGATCTGGGACATCGAGGAGCCGGCCGAACTCGCCTATCGGCTCGGCTTCAACCCCTGTGTCGACGTCATCCGGGCAGGAGTTCCGACTCTCGTCGGCTGACGGTGGCGGGCCGGCTGGAGGCGAGGGCCGCTTCCACGGCGGCGCGGGCCTCCATGAACGCGGCCGACAGGCGCAGCGCATCGTCGCGCGGATGGGCGAAGGGGACGGCCACCTCGGCCACCACCCGTCCCGGGCGCGGCGACAGCACGACCACCCGGTCGGCCAGGAAAAGCGCCTCCTCCACATCGTGGGTGACCAGGATCACGGTCGCCGAGGTGCGCTGGCGCACCCGCTCCAGCAGCGCCTGCATGTCCCGTCGGGTCAGGCTGTCGAGCGCGCCGAAGGGCTCGTCCAGCAGCAGCAGATCCGGCTCCGGCGCCAGCGCGCGGGCCAGGGCCGCGCGCTGGGCCATGCCGCCGGACAGGGTCGCGGGCAGCGCCTTGCCGAAATCGGCGATGTCGACGGCGGCGAGCCAGTCCGCCGCACGCCGGTCGCCCTCGGTCCGCGCCACGCCCTGCTCGTCCAGGCCGAAGCGGACATTGGCGGCGATGTCGAGCCAGGGGAACAGGGCCGGCTGCTGGAACACCATCCCACGCTTGGGATCGGGACCGGTCACCGGCACTCCGTCCACGGCGATGGACCCGCCGGTGGGCGCGACCAGGCCGGCGACGAGCCGCAGCAGGGTTGATTTCCCGCAGCCCGACGGGCCGACCAGGGCGACGAATTCGCCGGCGGCCACGCTCAGGTCGAGCGGTCCCAGGACGCCGAGGGACCCGAAACTGTGGGTGACCCCGGAGACGGTGACGGCGGTGTCGGGTGCGGTGGGCATCGGGCGCTATCCGGTCAGTCGAGCTTCAGCACAGCCTCGCACCGGCCGATCCAGTTTCCAACCGCCGGTCTGCTGGCGAGGTCGAACCCGCCTTCCTCCGCCAGCCGGGTATAGGCCAGCAGCGCGATGTCGGCGATGGTCAGGTTCGGGCCCACCAGGAAGTCGCGACCCGTCAGCGCCCTGTCCATGGCGTCGAGGGCGGCCTCGCCGCGATGCACCCGCCAGGCCTCGCGGGTCTCCTTTGGTTCGCCCTTGTAGTGCATGTGGAAGCGGCAGACGGCGATATAGGGCTCGTGGCTGTACTGCTCCCAGAACAGCCATTCCGCCACCTTTGCCCGGTCGAAGGCGTCGGCCGGCAGCAGATCGGTGCCCTCAGCTAGGTACTGCAGGATGGCGTTGGACTGGCCGAGCGCACGGCCGTCGTCCAGCACGATCACCGGCACCTGGCCCATGGGGTTGAGGGCGAGGAACTCCGGCGTCCGGCTCTCGCCCTTCATGATGTCGATATCGGTCCACGTGTAGGACAGGCCGAGATGGTCAGCCGCGTACTTGACCTTCAGGCAGTTGCCCGAGGCGGTGTCTCCGAGAATGCGCATGGTCGGGGGGCTCCGGCGGAGGGGAGGGTCAGAGGGGAGTAACGGGAGGGGCGTTGCGCTGGATGTGGCGGATCTTGTCGAGGCCGGGGACCATCTCGGCCAGCAGCCAGTCGGCCCGCTTGTTCGGGCTGCCGCTCTCGCCGGGAAAATCCTCCTGCCAGCGGACCATCTTCACGGACAGGGCGCAGAGGATGCCCCCGATGGTGCGGTGGTTGCTGGTCACCAGCCGGCGCAGATGGGCATAGCGGTATTCCGAGAGGTCCTTCCAGAACTCCATGCTGGCTTCGTCGAACGCCTTGAAGCGCAGCATGGTGAAGGCGATCGCCTCCTCCATCTGGGCGTCGACGATGTCGGTATAGCGCATCGCGTCCTTGTTGTGCCGCAGGTGGGAGGAGCGGATGCCGTCATGGGTCCAGGCCTTGAACCGCCCGAAGGTCGGCCGGATCTCCTCCAGGGTACGCTTGAAGTAGGAGAGCGACAGGAAGATGTCGCCGTAATCCTCCAGGAAGCCGGGGATCTGGTCGACCTCGATGCCCAGCGCCTCGGAGATCGACTTGATCCGCTTCAGCGCCACGTCCCGGTCGACGCCGCGGAACATCTCGAAGATCTCGCTCGCCGAGGACACGTCCTTTGTGTCGTTGCCGAAGACCTTCTGGATCAGTGGGCGGGTGAAGACCCGCATGTATTCGGTCAGCTTCTCCTGCATCTGCGGCGACAGGCGCAGGTGCTCGGCCTCGTCCACCTTGATGTTGTGGGACCGCAGGGCCAGGCGCAGGGAATAGACGTCGAAGCTGGGTTCCTGGGCCAGCACCTCGACGATGGTGCGATCCTCCTCGAAGCTGGGGGCCGAGGTGTCGAAATAATCGCCGAGCGCGCGGATATCGATCTGGCCGGAGCCGGCGCGGTTGTCCTTGAACAGCTCGACGACCGTGTCGAGCCGGGCGTTCTTGACGAGCCGGGTGCGGCGCATGCCGGGAGTGCGAAGAGGGATGATCGCGAGGGGCAGGATGTGCAGCGCATCCTTTTCCTCGGCGCTATAGCCCTCCGTGTCGATCGCCTCCGTCGACATCAATCCCCCTAAAATGCCGGAAAAATATTTTCAAACCGGCTTATCATCCGAACACTTATCAGACCCGTCGGTGGGCGAACAACAATGGTGCATCGCGTAATCCGGGGATCACGCATCGCGCGAGAACCGATCCGACGGTACCATGTGATGTTGGAGGGTAAGATGTCGATTGTCACATGGATACGTGGAAAACTTTCGAAATCAACGCCTGGCGCGGCGGATCGCCGTCGAAATGAGCGCTATTCGGTCAGCTCGGGGCTTGAAGTCATTGTCGACGGTGCCGCGTCCGACTGCCGGGTCGACAACGTGTCGGCCGGTGGCGTGCGGGTGCTGCCGGCGGTGGCGGCGCCGGTGGGATCGGTGGTCACCGTGCGCGATCCCGCAACGGGGATGAGTCTCGACGGCGAGGTGCTCGGTCATGAGGGCGGGGGAACGCGCCTGCGCTTCGCGTCGGAGGATGCCGGCATCATCGTCTCCACCTGGATGCGCATGGCCGGCGAGGACGGTCCGTCCAGAACCGCCTAATGCAAACGGGGCGGCAAGGCCGCCCCGTCGGGTCAGTTGGTTCCTGGCACAGGATCAGGGCACGTCGACCAGGACGATCTCCGCATCCTCGGTGGCAGTGATCTCGACGCTGTCCACGTCGGCGATCGCGACACCGTCGCGGGCCTTGGCGGCGACGCCGTTCACCTCGATCGCGCCCACGGCGGCTACCAGATAGGCCTTGCGGCCCTTGGCCAACGTGTGGGTGACGCTCTCACCGGCCTTGATGGTGGCGCCGAGCACGGCGGCATCCTGGTTGATGCTGAGCGCGCCGTTCTCTGCGTCCTGGGGCCGGCCGGAGGCCAGCACCACGAGCTCGCCGGACCGGTCGCCCTTGGGAAACTGGCGGGCATCCCAGCGCGGCTCGAACCCGCGGCCCGAGGGCTCGATCCAGATCTGGAAGATCTGGGTCTGATCCGGCTCCTGGTTGTACTCGGCGTGCACGATGCCGGTTCCGGCCGACATCACCTGCACGTCACCGGCCTCGGTCCGGCCCTGGTTGCCCAGGCGGTCCATATGGGTGATCGCCCCTTTGCGGACATAGGTGATGATCTCCATGTCGCGGTGCGGGTGCGGATCGAACCCGGTGCCCGGCTCGATCGTGTCGTCGTTCCACACGCGCAGGGCGCCGAAGCCCATCCGCCGGGGATCCATGTAATGGCCGAAGCTGAAGTGATGGCTGGCGTTCAGCCAGTCGATCCGGAACTTGCCGAGGGAATCAAAGGGACGCACGTCGATCATCGTAGCCTCCTAGGTCACGCCGCCTGAGACAGCACGGCGCGGGTGATGCGCCGCCTGTCGTTCAGCGCGGCGCGGGATTACGCCTGGCCCTTCAGCCCGGCGCTGACGCCCGCCGCGATCTTTGCGACATGGGCGCCCTGGAACTCTGCCATGGCCAGTTCGTTGGCCGACGGCTGACGGCTGCCGTCCGGGCCGGCGATGGTGCCGGCTCCGTAGGGCGAGCCGCCGCGGAACTCATCGATGTTCAACAGCTCCTTGGCGGCGTAGGGCAGGCCAACGATCACCATGCCATGGTGCAGCAGGGTGGTGTGGAACGTGGTCGCGGTGGTCTCGTTGCCGCCGCCCGTCGCCGTCGACACGAACACGCTGCCGACCTTGCCGACCAGCTTGCCCTGGGCCCACAGGCCGCCGGTCTGGTCCAGGAAATTGCGCATCTGCGAGGCCATGTTGCCGAAGCGGGTCGGCGTGCCGAAGATGATGGCGTCATACTCGGGCAGTTCCTCCGGCTTGGCGATCGGTGCCGCCTGGTCGAGCTTCATGCCGGCGTTCTTCGCCACCTCCTCGGGGACCAGTTCCGGCACGCGCTTCACCGTCACCTCGACGCCGGGAACGCTTCCCGCACCCTTGGCGACGGCTCCGGCCATGGTCTCGATATGGCCGTAGCTGGAATAGTACAGCACCAGAACCTTGGTCATTCGGTCTCTCCTTCGGGCCACTGCCCGTCATTTGCGGGGTGGCCGGCATGTGTTGATCTGTTGCCGCAATAATTGGTGTTCTCATTGGCGATATAAAATAGGATATCCGGCAACGTATTGTTTCCTGATGAGGACAATAGAGGCGCCGATGATCGACCATCTCACGGCCATGGCGGTCTTCGCCCGGGTGGCGGAAACCGGCGGGTTCTCCCGGGCGGCGGAAAGCCTGGGCATCTCCAAGTCGGCGGTCTCCAAGCAGGTCTCCAGGCTCGAGGACCGGTTCGGCACCCGCCTGCTGAACCGCACCACCCGGCGGATCAGCCTGACCGAGGCGGGCGAACGGGTGCTGGAGCACAGCCGACGCGCGGTCGCCGAGTTCGAGGCGGCGGAGGCCGAGGTCGGCGCCCACCGCGACACGCCGTCGGGTCTGCTGCGGGTCAGCGCCGGCGTGTCCTTCGGCCAGACGGAACTTGCGCCGGAACTCGCCCGGTTCCTCGCGGGTTGTCCCGACCTGTCCATCGACCTGGTGCTGAACGACCGCCGGGTCGATCTGGTGGAGGAGGGGTATGACGTAGCCCTGCGGATCGGCGTTCTGGAGGATTCCAGCATGATGGCTCGGCGGCTCGGCTCGGTGCGCGCGCTGACCGCCGCCGCCCCGTCCTATCTCGACCGGCGCGGTCGGCCGCTTGTGCCGGCCGACCTGTCCGGCCACGTCTGCCTCGGCTACAGCTACCAGAACGGCGGCGGCCAGTGGACCTTCGACGGCCCGTCTGGCCATATCCGCCACAAGTTCAAGCCGCGGCTGATGTCGAACAACGGCACCGCGCTCGCCGCCGCGGCGGAGCAGGGACTGGGCGTGGTGCAGATGCCCGACTTCATCATCAGCCAGGCGGTCCGCGAGGGCCGGCTGGAGGAGATCCTGGCCGACTTCCGCAAGGCCGATGTGGGGATCTACGCGATCTACCCGGCGGGCAGGCCGCTGGCCGCCAAGGTGCGGGCCTTCATCGACTTCTCGGTAGCGGTGTTCGGAGACGGGGCGGGAAGTTAGACGCCGAACTGCGTTCAGTCGGCGATGTCGATCGCCAGGAAGACCTCGTTGGCGAAGTGCGCGCCGTCCGCATAGTCCTTGCGCTGCCAGTCGGCACCGTCCCAGACCTCCAGTATGACCGGGCGCCGGACCGCCTTCAGGGCCATCATGAGCCCGTCGATCGTTCCCGGATCGACGCCGTCGGCCGCCAGCCGGACGCGCACGCCGCCCTCGTCCCAGGCGACGGCGGCATAGCCCAAGTCTTTCAGGGCATACCAGATCGCCTGCTCACCAGTCTTATCGCGTATGATGTTACTCAGAGACAGCGTTCTGCCGGATTGATCGATCCAATGGTCAAAAATTCCGTCCATTGCATGCTCCCTCCCTCGGACCATGCCGGACTATTGCAACGCACGTATGCACGCGTCACGTCAAAATTGTGATCAGAATTGTGCGAATTGTTCTGAATGAGTATTCACTTATTTGATTGTATGCGTTGCTACATTGGCCGTCGCTTCGATCAGTCGCCCTCGCGCCGCCAGGCCAGAACCAGGGTTCCCAGCACCAGGGCCAGCCCCAGGGCGGCCGGCAGCGCCGGCATCAGGGTGACGCCGGCGACCACGTAGTCGCCGTTCTCCCGCAGGCCGATCCAGCCGCGGCCGGAGGCCGTACGGCCGGGCGAGACCCGGCGCAGGGAGGGCGTCCCCGCCTCGGAGATCCAGGTGACCGATCCGCCGCTCGCCTCGGCCAGCGGGCCGAGCCGGGCATCGGTCGTGGCGACGTCGGCGAACTCCACCGGGTTGAGCGCGCCGACGGCCACCAGCGCGTCCTGTTCGCCGTCGCTCAGCCGGTAGAGGCCCGGACGTTCCACCTCCAGGGTCCCGCGCGCCCGGCCGGGCTGGGTGACCTCGAGATCGACCGTCACCTCGCTGCCGTCCGGGCCGGTGACCCGGACAGGCGGCACGGTGTCACCCAAAGTCCGGCGCTCGATCTCGATCGTGCGCCCGCTCGAGATCGCCCGCAGGTCGTCCTCCTCCAGATCCGGCTCTTCCATCAGCCAGTGGGCGGTGCGGCGCAGCACCTCGGCCTGGGGGCCGCCGCCCTCGAAGCCGCGGCTCCACAGCCAGATCTGGTCGGAGAGCAGATGGGCGACCCGGCCCTCGCCGACCCGGTCGAGGACCAGCAGGGGCCGACCGTCGACGCCGCTCATGACCGCGTTACCGTTCAGGCCCTGTCCGTCGATCTGGCGGAACCAGCGGCCCCAGATCGGTTCGGTCGTGGGACCGGAATTGGCGCCGGCAAGCGCGCTGGTCACCGGATGGCGCTGGCCGATATCGGTGACCCGCGGCTTGAAGCCCTGTTCGATCACGCCGCCGGTCGGGTTGACGGGCAGCACCTCGCCGAGGGGCGTGCGGGCGAGGCTCAGCCGGCCGGCGAAGGTCGGGCCGGACGCCTCCAGCAGGGCGCCGCCGTCGCGCACGTAGTCGGCGATGTTCTTCAGGTACAGGCGCGGCAGCACGCCCCGGCGCCGGTAGCGGTCGAAGATGATCAGGTCGAACTCGTTGAGTTTCAGCTCGAACAGCTCGCGGAACGGGAAGGCGATCAGCGACAGCTCGCGGATCGGCGTGCCGTCCTGCTTCTCCGGCGGCCGCAGGATGGTGAAGTGGACGAGGTCGACCGAGGGATCGGATTTCAGGATGTCGCGCCAGGTGCGCTCGCCGGCATGGGGCGCGCCGGAGACCAGCAGCACCCGCAGCCGGTCGCGCACGCCGCCGACGCCGACCACCGCCCGGTTATTCTCCAGGGTCAGCTCGGCCGGGCCGGGCTCGACCGACAGCTCGACCACGGTCTGGCCCGCATGGTCGATCGGCAGTTCGATCTCGTGGCGGGTGTTCGCCGGGATCGGCAGGTCCGGGCCGGCCTCGCCGTCGATGGAGAGCTGGAGGGTCACCTGCTCCCCCTGGGGCGTGGCTGGATCGACAACCTCCACGGTCAGGGTCACCGTCTTGCCGACCATGCCGAAGCTCGGCGCCTGAACCACCCGCAGGCGGCGGTCCTGCTCGCCCTGCTCGCCGGTCAGCAGCACGTGCAGCGGCGCGTCCGTCAGGCCGTTCAGCCGTTCCGCGTCGTGGACCTGCCCGTCGGTGACCGCAATCACGCCCGCGACCCGTCCCTCCGGCACGTCGCTCAGCGCCTCGCGCACGGCGGTGCCGAGCCGGGTGCCTTCCGTCGTCTCGCCGATGCCGCCGTCCTGGACGGTGACCTGCTTGACGCGCAGGCCGGGCAGCCGGGACAGCCGCTCCTCCAGGGCACTCACCGCCGCGTCGGTCCGGTCGGCGCGTTCGCCGATGGACTGGCTGGTGGTGCGGTCGACGGCGACGACCACCACGTCCTCGCGCGGCTCGCGGCGTTCGGCGATCAGGGTCGGGTTGGACAGGGCCAGGGTCAGCACGGCAAGGGCGGCGGTGCGCCACACGATCCCGTTGGCGCGGCGGATCCAGCCGAGCGCCAGCACCAGCAACGCCAGCACGCCGAGGCCGATCACCAGTGCCCAGGGCACCAGGGGGGCGAAACTGACGGAGAAGGAATCCGCGATCATCGCATCCGCCTCACTGTCCCAGCCGTTCCAGGATGGACGGCACGTGAACCTGATCCGCCTTGTAGTTGCCGGTCAGGGCGTACATGACGAGGTTGATGCCGAACCGGGTCGCCATCTCGCGCTGCAACTCGCCGCCGGGCACCACCGGGAAGCGCGGGCGACCCTGCTGGTCGCGCGCCCAGGCGCCGGCCCAGTCGTGGCTGCCGACCATGACCGGCGAGACCTCTGTGTCCGAGGAGCGTACCCGTTCGTCCTCCAGCCAGACCGTGCCGCCGACATAGCGGCCGGGAAACTCGTCCAGCAGGTAGAAGGCCCGGGTCAGAACGTGATCCTCGGAGGCGGGGGCCAGCGGCGGGATGTCGAGGCTCTGGCTGAGCTGGGCGAGCCGCCGCAGGCCCGAGCCGCCGGCCGCGCCCGGCACGGTCACCTCGTACTGGTCGCGGGTGTCGAAGATGATGATGCCGCCGTTGCGCATGTAGTCGTTCACCCGCGCCACCGCGGTTCCCGACAGCTCCGGCTGCTCCCGGGTGATCGGCCAGTAGAGCAGCGGGAAGAACGCCAGCTCGTCGCTCTCGATATCGACGCCGAAGGGCGGGGCGGGCTCGACCGCCGTGCGCCGGGTCAGCTCGTCGCTCAGCCCGGCCAGCCCGTCATGGCTGATGCCGTCGATCCAGCTGTCGCCGGTCAGCACATAGGCCAGCCGCATCTCCGCCGCCGCTTCCAGGGCGAAGATCTCCGGGTCGGTCGGCTGCTGCCGCGGCTGCTGGGCCTGGCCGCTGCCTGGTGCCATCAGCACGGCCGCCAGCAGGAACGCTGCTGCACCCCGGCCGCCGGCGGTGGCGAGACGGCCGGTCAGCAGGCCGCGCAGGGCGAGGCCGATCAGGGTGTCGAGGATCGCCAGAAGCAGGGCGAGCGCGAAGGCCCAGCCCTGCAGCTCGGTATCGCGCCCGGCCTCCAGCGGCTGGCGCGCAGCGCCGTCCGGCACGGCCGAGACGAGCACGGTCCCGTCCAGCGACGGGCCGAGGTTCAGTGCCTCCCGCGCGCTCTCGTCGCCGTAGAAGCCCGGCGGATGGCGCGGTCCGATCGGCGGCATGCCGAGTTCCGCGCGCGCCGCCGCCGAGGGCAGGGGCTCGGTGCCGGAGACGGGGCCGCCCAGCGTGCCGAACCCGTCCAGCAGGGCATAGGGCGGCATCGGTCGTTCGCTCGACCCGCCGATGCCCTGGCTCAGCGCCACGATCCGCCGCAGCATGGCGACGAACAGGCCGGACAGCGGCAGGTTGCTCCAGTCGGCATTGGCGGTGGTGTGGACGAGCACCAGCCAGCCCTCGCCCCGGCGCTCCGCCGTCACGATCGGCGTGCCGTCCTGCAACCGGGCCCAGGTCTTCTCCCCCAGGTCGATCGACGGCTCGGCCAGCACCTGGCGCGACACGGTCACGTCGTCCGGCACGTCCAGCCCGGCGAAGGGGCTGCCGGCATCGAACGGCGCCAGCGGTTCCGGCCGCGACCAGGAGAGCGCCCCGCCCAGGGTGCGGTCGCCGCGGCGCACCCGCACCGGCAGCAGGCTGTCAGCACCCTCGTCGGCGCCGGAGGCGGCCAGCCGCTCGCCGGCGAAGCGCAGCACCACGCCGCCGGCATCCAGGAAGCCCTCCAGGCGCTGGCGCTGCTCGAAGGTCAGCCCGCCGGCATCGGCCAGCACCATGACCGCCAGATCACGCTCCAGCAGGGTATTGATGTCGCCGCGCCGCACCTCGGTGAACGGATCGAGCGCCCGGTCGAGGTAGTAGAGATCGTCCAGCAGCGGCTGAGAGCCTTCGAAGTCCCGGGCCGAGACCAGACCGACGGGACGGCGCTTGTAACGCTCGTCCATCAGGAATACGGAGGCGGCGGTGTTCTCGTCCTCCACCTCCAGCCTCGCCACGTCGTTGCGCAGCTCGGTCGGCAGGTCGAGGGTCACCGTGAGCTGGTCGGTATCGGGTTCGAAGACCGCACTCTGGCGGGTCAGCACACGGCCGTCCTCGGCAATGGCGCGCACGCCCACGCTGCGTTCGCCGATGTCGCTGCCGCGCCGAAGCTCCGCCGTCAGGTTCAGCTCCGCCGGGTCGGGGTCGTCCAGCCAGATCGGCCCGCCATCGGGGTTGTCGACCACCACCACCGGGCCGATCTGCGCCAGCCGCTCGCCGAAGGCCTCCGCCCCCGGAGCCTCCACGGCCTCGCGCAGCCAGACCACGGTCGTATCGGGGGCGAGGCTGGCGGCGTCGAGTACGGCGCCGACGGACTCCAGGTTCCGTCCCCAGGGCTTCGGCTGCAGCGCGCCCAGGGTCGAGCGCAGGGCGCCGGCCGGGGACAGGTCGACCTCGCGCCGTTGGCCCGGCAGCGGATCGGCGGTGGTCAGCAGGGCGACGGCCCTGTTCTCGCGCTCCGCCTGGTCGAGGATGCGCAGGGCACGGTCGCGCCGCGCCTCGAAATCCCGGGCCGAGGACCAGCCGTCGTCGAACACCAGCAGGATCGGACCGCCCGCGGGGATCGCCGTGCCCGAGGGGATCAGCGGCCGGGCGATCGCCAGGATCACCAGGGCGGCGATCAGCAGACGCAGCAGCAGGAGCCACCACGGGGTGGAGTGCGGCGTGTCCTCCTCCGGCTTCAACCCTTCCAGCAGGCGGATCGCCGGGAAGCTGATGCGCTTGGGCGCCGGCGGGATGACCCGCAGCAGCCACCACAGCACGGGCAGGGCGGCGAGGGCGGCGAGCGCCCAGGGAACGGCGAAGGCGATGGGGCCAAGGGTCAGCATCGCAGCACGTCCCTCAATCCGGTCGCTGGGCGATCACGGCGTAGAGCGCGAGCAGGGCCGCCTCCGCCGGTCGGTCGGTGGTGTGATGGGCGAAGCTCCAGCCGGCGCGCCGGGCGATCTCCTCCAGGCCGGCGCGGTGGGCGGCAAAGCGGCTGGCATAGTCGTCGGCCACCCGTTCGGCCCGGCCGAGCAACTGGGGCAGCTCCTGCTCCAGCCCTTCGAACCGCACCCGGCCGCGGAACGGGAAGCTCTCCTCCGCCGGGTCGGTCACCTGCAGGATGTGGCCGCGGATGCCTTCCGACGACCAGCGTCTCACCAGGGCGTCGATCTCGGTCAGCGGGTCGAACAGGTCGCCGATCAGCACGGCGGTGCCGTGGCGCGGCAAGGGTTCGTAGACCGGCAGCGATCCGGCGGCGTCCGAGGTCATCGACAGCAGGGCCGCCAGCGGCTCGAGCGCGGGACGACCGTTCCGCGGCGCGATCTGCTCGCCCACCAGCCCGACCCGCTCGCCCGCCTCGATCAGCAGCACGGCGAGCGCCATGGCCAGCAGGGTCGCCCGCTCGCGCTTCTCCGGTAGGTTGCGGTCGGAGCGCCAGCGCATCGACGGCGAGGCGTCGCGCCAAAGATGGACGGTCTGCGCCGTCGCCTGTTCGCGCTCGCGCACGAAGGTGGTCTGGCCCATGGCCGAGCGGCGCCAGTCGATGCTGCGCACCGCGTCGAACGGCTGGTAGGGCCGGAACTGCCAGAAATCGTCGCCGAGCCCCGCCCGGCGGCGGCCATGGGCGCCCGGTGCAACCGTATGGGCCACGCGCTGCGCCGCCACCAGAAGCGGGGGCAGGGTCGCCGCGAGGTCCTGGGCCTGTTGCCGCATCAGGGCTCCGTCAACGATAGGGGGCGCAGAGGCTGTCGATCACCGAGTCCAGAGAGACCCCCTCGGCCCGGGCGGCGAAGTTCAGCGCCATGCGGTGGCGCAGCACCGGATAGGCGAGTTCCAGAACGTCGTCGATCGACGGCGCGAGACGGCCGTCCAGCACGGCGCGGGCCCGGATCGCCAGCATCAGCGCCTGGCTGGCGCGCGGGCCGGGGCCCCAGGAGACGTGACGGCGCACCGCCTCGATCTCGCTGCTGTCGGGCCGGCCAGAGCGCACGATGCCGAGGATCGCCTCCACCAGGCTCTCGCCCACGGGGAGGTAGCGCAGCAGTTTCTGGGCACGCAGCAGGTCGGCCGCGCTCAGCACCTGCTTCGGCTTCGCCTCGTCGGCGCCGGTGGTGGCCAGCAGCATGGCCCGCTCGGCGTCGATGTCCGGATAGCCGACGCTGACCTGCAGCAGGAAGCGGTCGAGCTGTGCCTCGGGCAGCGGATAGGTGCCCTCCTGTTCCAGCGGGTTCTGGGTGGCCAGCACGTGGAACGGGCTGGGCAGCGCGTGGGTGTGTCCGGCGACCGAGATGCTGTGCTCCTGCATCGCCTGCAGCAGCGCCGACTGGGTGCGGGGACTGGCGCGGTTGATCTCGTCGGCCATCAGAAGCTGGGCGAAGACCGGGCCCTCGACGAAGCGGAAGCTGCGCCGGCCGTCGGCATCCTCGTCCAGGATTTCCGAGCCGAGAATGTCGGAGGGCATCAGGTCGGGCGTACACTGGATGCGCTTGTCGTCGAGGCCGAGCACGATGCCCAGGGTCTCCACCAGGCGGGTCTTGGCGAGACCCGGCACGCCGATCAGCAGGGCGTGTCCGCCGGCCAGCACGGTGACCAGGGTCTGGTCGACCACGTCCTGCTGGCCGAAGATGACTTTCGCCACCCCGCTGCGCACGGTGGTCAGCGTGTCGGCGAGCGTCTCGATCTCCTGAATGAAGGCGGAGCCGTCCTTGGGAATACCGGTCGCTCGGGGGTCAAGGGTGGTGGTATCGCTCATCGCGGCTATATTTCCTTTGCAGGGGCGCGGCTTCCGATCGCGTCCGACCCGAACCGGCCGACGGCGTCTGGAATGAGTGACGACGAACGCGGCCGGGTCGATGCACGCCAGAAGCGGACATGAGAGACATGGGGCAAGACAGCGTTCGGTCCATCCATGAAATTGAGCGTAGCGTGACCGAGGCTGCGCACAAGGGGCCTTCCGACCAGCACAACGATTCGTGTAGTGGCCCGGATACGATTTCCAGCACGGATTCCGACGCGCCGCGCGAGTTCGGCCTGCGCATCGGCCGGGATGGGACCTGGTACTATCTGGACTCGCCGATCCAACGCCTGCCTCTCGTCAAACTGTTCTCCACGGTCCTGCGCCGGGACGACGAGGGCCGGTTCTGGCTCGTCACCCCGGTGGAGCGGGGGATCATCCATGTGGACGACGCGCCCTTCGTCGCCGTCGACGTGGACCTGGACCCGCCGGGCGAGACCGCCGGACCGGATGCGACCCTGACTTTCCGCACCAATCTTGACGAAACCGTGGTGGCCGGACCGGATCATCCGATTCGTCTCGATACTGATCGGGAGACGGGCGAGCCGGCCCCCTATGTGATGGTGCGCGACGGGCTGGAAGCGCTGATCAACCGGGCCACCTACTACCGGCTCGCCGAGATGGCGGTGGAGAGCGCGGACGGCTCGGGTGTTCTCGGTGTATGGAGTGGCGGGGAGTTCTTTCCTCTGGGCAGGGCCGAGTGAGCGACGCAGCACAACTGGAGATTCCGGACAGTCACGAGGCGTTCCGACGCCAGTTCCTGGGCGCGGCCAAGGGGCGGCTGACGGACGGCCTGCCCCACGCGGTGTCGCCGATCATCCATTACCGCGGCGACCACGACCTCAACCCCGGCATGGCCGTTCCCGCCGACCCGCGCAAGGCGGCGGTCCTGGTGCCGATCGTGCAGCATGACGGCCACCTGACCGTATTGCTGACCCGCCGCTCCGACGACCTACCGGTCCATAAGGGCCAGATCAGCTTCCCCGGCGGCCGGGTTGAGGAGGACGATTCAAGCCATACCGAGACCGCCCTGCGCGAAAGCGAGGAGGAGATCGGGCTGGATCGCAGCCAGGTGGAGATCGTCGGCCGGCTCGACACCTATGTGACCCGCACCGGCTATTCGGTGACCCCGATCATCGGCTTCCTGCGCCCGCCGCTCGACCTCACCCCCTGTCCGATCGAGGTGGCGGAGATCTTCGAGGTGCCGCTGTCCTTCCTGCTCGACCGCGCCAACCAGGAGCGGCACAGCCGGACCTGGCAGGGCACGACCCGGCATTTTTTCGTGCTGCCCTATCAGCACTATTACATCTGGGGCGCGACCGCCGGCATGCTGGTCAACCTGTCCGACGTCATGCACGCCGCCGCGGAGCGCTGAGCGCAGATCCATGGAACCGGCCGAGACCATCGCCGTCGCCGAGTGGATGCGCCATCCGGCGGCTACCGCTGTGCTGTCCGTGCTCTCCGGCGGCGGGTATCGAGGGCGCTTCGTCGGCGGGGCGGTGCGCAACCACCTGCTCGGCCTGCCGGTCACCGATTTCGACATCGCCACCGACGCCACGCCCCAGCGTACCCTCGACCTCTGCGTCCAAGCGGGGCTGAAGGCGATCCCGACCGGGATTGAGCACGGCACCGTCACCGTCGTTTTCGACCGCGAGCCGGTGGAGGTCACCACCCTGCGCCGGGACGTGGAGACCGACGGTCGCCGCGCCGTGGTCGCCTTCACCGACGACTGGGCGCAGGACGCCGCCCGCCGGGACTTCACCCTGAACGCGCTCTATCTCGACGCCGACGGCGCGCTGTACGATCCCACCGGCTCCGGCATTGCCGACGCGCGGGCCCGGCGCATCCGCTTCGTCGGCGAGGCGGAAACCCGGATCCGCGAGGATGTGCTGCGCATCCTGCGCTTCTTCCGCTTCCACGCCGCCTATGGAAGCGACGGGCTGGATGCCGACGGGCTCGCAGCCTGCGGCGCTCTGGCGCCGAGCATGGCCCGGCTGTCCGGCGAGCGGATCTGGAAGGAGCTGTCCCGTCTGTTGGTCGCCTGCCGCGCCGGCGACGTGCTGGTCACTATGGCGGAGGTCGGCGTGGCCCGGCACCTGTGGGACGGACCGGTCGATGCCGGCCGGGCGGTGGCGCTGATCCGGCTGGAACGGGATCATCGGCTGGACGCCGACCCGCTGCGCCGTCTGGCGGCGCTGGTGGCGGAGCCGGACGCGGCGGAAACCGTCGCCGAGCGGCTTCGGCTGTCCAACGCCGAGGCCAGACGGATGACAGTCGCCCTGGCCACACCGGGGGACGCCCCGTCGGACGAGGCTGCACGACGTGCCGCGATCTATCGGTTGGGAGCGCAGCCGTTCACCGATGCCCGATTGCTGCGGGCGGCCGAAACCGGTGAGGATGTGTCCGCGGACCTGGTCACGGCCCGGTCCTGGACGCCGCCGGTCTTTCCATTGGGCGGCGGCGACGTCACCGGCCTCGGTATCGCGCCGGGGCCGCGGGTCGGAGAGTTGCTGCGTCAGGTGGAGGCGTGGTGGATCATGGGGGACTTCGCCGCAGACGCGGAGGCCTGCCGGTCGGAATTGCGCCGTCTGGCGTCACAGCGTGGATAAGACGCCAGAGGGCGTCATAGGGAGGATGAGACGATGACCAGCCCCTTCGCCGCCGCGATGATCGAGGCCCGCAGTTCGGGCGCCCGGATCTCGCTGCCGCAGGATGTCCCGGCGGACCGCGCCGCCGCCTTCGCCGCCCAGGCGGAGACCCTGGCCGGTCTCGGTCTCGGCGTCGCCGGCTTCAAGGTCGGCGCCTCCGGCCGCACCGGCGAGCCGACAGCGGCCCCCCTGGCGACCGACACCGTGTTCCGCGACCACACCCGCATCATCACCACCGCCGAACGGCCGCTCTGGCTGGAGGCGGAGGTGGCGATGGTGGTCGGCCGCGACCTGCCCTGCGACCACGGCCTGAGCCAGGACGAGGTGCTGGACGCGATGGAGGGCCTTGCCGCCGCCATCGAGATCGTCGAGCCGCGCATCGTCGAATGGCCGAACATCCCGCCGCTGGCCGCCATGGCGGATTTCCAGGCCAATGGCGGCACGGTGGTCTCCGCCGTCGGTCGGAAGGCGACGGGGGTGAAGGTCGAGGACCTGAAGGTGATCTTCGAGATGGGCACGGTGCATGTGGAGGTGCCGGGTGCGAACTATCCGGGCCAGGACATGAACCGGCTGCCGACCTGGATGGTCAACCACATGGCCGGCTGGGGCCCGGAGATGGCGGCCCGCGGCCTGAAGAAGGGCGATGTGATCATCACCGGCTCCTGGGTCGGCGTGATCCCGGCCGAGGCAGGCGAGACGGCGACGGTGACGGTCCCGGGCATCGGCTCGGTCAGTGTCGAGGTGGCGGCGGGGTAGGCCCGGTTCCCATCCACGATCCAGCACTCCCCGGATTTATTCCGGGGCGAGCGGATCCGCAGGCGGGAGCTGTGCGAGGTTCGCGCGAGTTTCGGCGTAGGCCCCGGCACAAGGCCGGGGAGTGCGGAGAGGGGAAAAGCGAAGAGGAAGGGAGGTCGGCGCCGGGCCTTTCGCTTGATCTCTTCCACCTCCACCCCCCCAATCACTCCCCGGATTTATTCCGGGGCCCACTCATCCGCCTGAAGGGGGTTTGAAATGTTCATGCGGATCCGGGCGTAGGCCCCGGAATAAATCCGGGGAGGAACAAATCCGGGGAGTGGGAAAGGGGAGAGGAGAAAGAGCGGCAGCATCCTTGACCTCCCCGCCCCACGCTGTATATCTCCTCCTCCAGAGGCCACGTCCTCCCCCGCCATGGGGTACAAGTCCGGGACGGCCCGGCAGTCCACCGAGAGGAGGCTGCCATGCCTTGGATCATTCTGACCGTCGCCGGCCTGTTCGAAATCGTCTGGGCCTTTTCCATGAAACAGTCGGCCGGGTTCACCCGGCTCGGCCCATCGATCGTCACGCTCGCCGCCATGTTCGCCAGTTTCGGCCTGCTCGCCTGGGCGATGCGGTCGCTGCCACTGGGTACGGCCTACATGGTCTGGACCGGGATCGGCGCTGTCGGCGCCTTTGTCGTCGGCATCGTGTTCCTGGGCGAGGCGGTCAACGCCCTGCGCGTGGCGGCCGCCCTGCTGATCGTCGCCGGTATCGTCCTGATGAAGCTGTCCACCCCCGGCTAATCCAGCGGCCGGAACGCCTCCAGCCGGTGGAAGAAGGGGCGGCAGCCCACCGCCTGCCAGAACGCCTGGCCGGCCGGATTGCTCTCCAGCACGTCCAGGGTGACCCGGCCGCCCGGCTCCAGGCGCATCTCCATGAACAGCTCGAACGCGTCCCGCCCGAGGCCGTGGCGGCGGTAGGCGCGGTCGATGCAGAACTGGCGGATGAACCGTTCCGGCACCTCCGGGTCCAGCGGGTAGGGGTTCAGGCCGTGGACGATGTAGCCGACCACGTGGCCGTCGACCTCGAGGATGTCCTGGGTCCACTCGCCGGTACCGAGCCAGTCCCGATGCCGCTCGATGAGCTCAGGCACGGAGACGTTGGACGGGTGCCCCTCGTCGTCGAGAAGCTGGCGGTTCAGCACCGCGAGCGTCTGGATGTCGGCCTCGCCAGCCGGCCGCAGCTTCATGACGGACACGGTGATCTCCCCCCGAGAGCAAACACGATCAGATCTAACCTGATCGTGTCAATTTGCTCTCTATTCAATAGTTTAGAGGACGATTCACGGATCAGATCATTTTGATCTGATCCGATCGTGCTCTAAATCTGCAGGCTGCCCTGCATCTCCCCGCCGATCGCCTCCTCGATGAGGGTCTCGGCGAAATCGTCCATCAGCGCCTCGATCGCCCCCCCGGCGACCTGTTCCTTGCCGACCTCCAGCAGGATCGGCACCGCAAGCGGCGACACCCGGTCGAGCCGCCGGGGGACGATCCGGCCCTGCACGCTGACCAGCAGGTCGGACAGCCGGCGGATGTCGGTCAGACCGCGCGCCGCATCCTCCCGTGTGGCCTGCAGCAGGATGTGATCCGGCTGGTGCTTGCGCAGCACATCGTAGATCAGGTCGGCGTTGAAGGTCACCTGACGGCCGGTCTTCTCGTGGCCCGGCAGCTTGCGCTCGATCAGCCCGGCGATGACGGCGACGTTGCCGAAGGTGCGCTTCAGCAGCGAGGATTCCGCCATCCACTCCTCCAGGTCGTCGCCCAGCATGTCCTGGTCGAACAGGGTGTCGACGTCGTCGCAGGCCTTCACCGACCACACCGCGATCACGTAGTCCGTCGCGACGAACCCCAGCGGCCCCAGCCCCATGCGCTCCATCCGGCGGGTCAGCAGCATGCCCAGGGTCTGGTGGGCGTTGCGCCCGGCGAAGGTGTAGGCGACCAGGTATTCCCGGTCGGCCCGGGGGAAGGTCTCCACCAGCAGGCTGTCCGCCTTGGGCAGGACCGAGCGCCAGCGCTGCAGCTCCAGCCATTCCTCCACCGGTCCCGGCAGGGTCGGCCAGGAGGCGCTGTCCTCCAGCATGCTCCGCACCCGGTGGGCGAGCTGGGTGGTCAGCGGCAGCTTGCCGCCCATATAGGCCGGCACGGCGGGCTCGCCCTCGCCGCCGGGCGTACAGTCGACGAAGTTCTCGCGCATGCCCTGGAAGGTCAGCAGCCGGCCGGCGAACAGGAACGTGTCGCCCGGACGGAGCCATTGGACGAAATACTCCTCGATTTCGCCCAGGATGCGGCCGCGGCCCATCCGCACCTTCACGGTCACCGCCTCGACGATGGTGCCGACATTCATGCGGTAGGACTGCGCCACCCGCTTGTCGGCGACCTCCAGCAGGCCGTCCGCGTTGGGGCGGATGCGCTGGAACCGGTCATAGACCTTCAGCGCGTAGCCGCCGGTGCGCACGAACTCCACCACCGCGTCGAAGGTTTCGCGGTCGAGATCGGCATAGGGCGACGCGGTGATCACCTCAGCATAGAGATCCGCCGGATCGAACGGGGCGGCGCAGGCGGTGCCGAGCACGTGCTGGGCCAGCACGTCGAGCCCGCCGGGCCGCGGCGGATCGCCGTCCAGCTCGCCCGCCCGCATGGCGTCGAGGGCGGCCTTGCATTCCAGCACCTCGAACCGGTTGGCGGGGACCAGCAGCGCGCGGCTGGGCTCGTCCAGCCGGTGGTTGGCCCGCCCAATGCGCTGCAGCAGCCGCGAGGTGCCCTTGGGCGCGCCCACCTGCAGCACCAGGTCGACGGCGGCCCAGTCGATGCCGAGATCGAGCGAGGAGGTGGCGACGACGGCGCGCAGCCCCCCACGGGCCATCACCGCCTCCACCTTGCGCCGCTGCTCTGCCGCCAGGCTGCCATGGTGCAGGGCGATGGGCAGGTGGTCCTCGTTGGCGTGCCAGAGGGCCTGGAAGATCAGCTCGGCCTGGGCGCGGGTGTTCACGAAGACCAGCGTGGTCTTGTGCGCCTGGATGGCGGCGTAGATCCGGTCGATGGCGTAGAGCCCCATATGCCCGGCCCAGGGCAGGCGGTCCTCGTCCTTCTCGCCCCCGGGCAACAGGATCCTGACCTCCGCCTGGGCCGCCTCGCCGCCGCGCACCACGGTGACGTCGTCAGCCGGCGCCCGGCCGGACTTTGACAGATAGGCCTCCAGCGCCGCCGGATGGGCGACGGTGGCCGACAGTCCGACCCGCCGGGCCTCCGGCGCCAGAGCCGCCAGCCTTGCCAACGCCAGGGCCAGCAGCTCGCCGCGCTTGGTGCCGGCCAGTGCGTGCAGCTCGTCCACCACGACGCAGCGCAGGCCCGCGAAGATCTCCCCCGCGTCGGGATAGGACAGCAGCAGGGCGAAGCTCTCCGGCGTGGTGAGCAGGATATGCGGCGGCTTGCGGCGCTGGCGCTGGCGTTTGGAGGACGGCGTGTCGCCGGTGCGGGTCTCCGCTGTGACGGCGAGACCCATCTCCTCGATCGGGGCGGTGAGGTTGCGGTGGATATCGACCGCCAGCGCCTTCAGCGGCGAGATGTAGAGCGTGTGCAGCCCCTCGCGCGGGTCCTCGGCGAGTTCGACCAGCGAGGCGAGAAACCCGGCCAGCGTCTTGCCTCCGCCGGTCGGCGCGATCAGCAGTGCCGACCGCCCGGCCCGGGCGGCGGCGA
Source organism: Thalassobaculum sp. (assembly GCF_965223715.1). Classification (GTDB taxonomy): domain Bacteria; phylum Pseudomonadota; class Alphaproteobacteria; order Thalassobaculales; family Thalassobaculaceae; genus Thalassobaculum. The sequence goes on from NZ_OZ245012.1 coordinate 302,611, forward strand.
GCATCTCAAGCTGATGGGGGTGGGCCGCCCAGCCCTTGGCCGCGAACCACGCCTCGAAGGCGGGCGGCAGGGCGGGCAGGGGCGGGGTGTGGTTCATGGCAGGAGTATGTGGGGCGGGCCGGCGAGGGGGCAATCGTCGGGCCACCTACGCCGGGACCATCACCCCCCGCGCAACTCGCTCCCCGGCCGGTGCTGGTGCAGCCAGGTCTCCGTCAGCGGCTCGCCGTCGCGTTCCAGGTAGCCGCGGATCTCCACCGGGTCGGGACCGTCCGGGAGGACGTCCAGGACCATCCGCCAGCGCTCGGTATGGGGCACCGGCTCGCCGCGGGCGCGCAGGATCTTGCCGGCCTTGGCCTCCACCTTGGCGGTGATCTCGTCCTCGGTCAGATCCGGGCGCAGCGGGCCGCCGTCGAAATCGACCACATAGCGGGTCGCTCCTTCCGGCCGGGGCTGGCCCGGCTCGCCGCCGCGGCCCGCGCGGGTGGCGACCGCCTGGGCGACGTTACGCGTCGGGTAGGGCTCCTCATCGACCCAATGCAGGCGGTAGCGGAACGCGTAGTCCGACCCCTTGCTCGCCGGAGCCGCCGGAGTCCACTGGGCGACGATGTTGTCGTGGATCTCGTCGTCGGTCGGGATCTCAACGAGCTGGACCGAGCCCGCCCCCCAGTCGCCCAGGGGTTCGACCCAGAGGCTCGGGCGCAGGTGGTAGTTCACCCCGTCCAGGTAATGCTCGAACTCGCGGTCGCGCTGCAGCAGGCCGAAGCCCTTGAGGGTCGCCTCCTGGAAGCTGGAGGTCACCACCGTCTCCGGGTTGTTCAACGGCCGCCAGATCCGCTCGCCGCTGCCCGACCAGATCGCCAGGCCGTCGGAATCGTGCACCTCCGGGCGCCAGTCCGGGGCGTCGTCGGTCTTGCGCTCGGAATACCAGTACATGGAGGTCAGCGGCGCGATGCCGAGCCGTTCCACGTCCTGGCGCAGGAAGATCCGGGCGCTGATCTCCATGAGGACGCCGGTGTCCCGGTGCAGGTCGAAGCTATAGGCGCCGGTGACGCTGGGCCCGTCGAGCAGGGCGTGGACGCGCATGCCGTTCGGTCCGCCGGCATCGGGCTCGAAATGGAACTCGGTGAAGTCGGGGAACTCCTCCGGCCCGGCCGTGGCGGTGTTGATCGTGATGCCGCGGGCGGAGATGCCGTACTGGCCGAGCGCGCCGATCGCCCGGAAGTAGGAGGCGCCGAGGAAGGCCGCCCAGTCCTGGGTCCGCCAGTCGTCGCGGTCGCGGTCCTCGTGGATGCGGAAACCGGCGAAGCCGGCGTCGCGCGGCAACTGGCCGATCAGGTTGCCCTCGGGGATGTCAAACAGCTCCGGGGCATAGAGCACCGGGGCCGAGGCGCCGCCGCTGACCGCATGGATCGAGACCGGGCGCGGGAAATAGGTACCGAGCGGGAAGAAGGTCACCGGGAAGGAGCCGCCCGCCTTGCCGAACAGGGCCTTGTCCCGGTCGTACCGGACCGCACCGTGGGTCTGGTAGTCGATCGCCGGGGTGATCTCGGGCGCCGGGCTCTGCCGCTGGGTGAAGGGCTGCTTGGCCATCTCGGCGGCGCGGCGGACCAGGGTCTCGGCGTCGAACGGCGTCGACTTGCCGAAATCGGGACCATGCATGCCCGCCAGGGCCAGGGAGGGAAGCGGGGTGAGCGCCATCACCGACGCGGCGGCAGTGGTCCGCAGGAACCAGCGCCTGTCGTTCGACCGAGAGTTCATCAGACTGCTTCTCCAAACCGTTCCAGCAGGGCGCGCACTGGCGGTGTGCGCATCGCGGGTTCAGACCCCCCGGGCGCCGGGTTATTCCGCCAGCGCCGTCGCTCGACGGCCATTCGTCGGGACCGAGCGGTCGCCGATTGACAGGGGCGCCCCTCGACCGACATCTGTGACCGCTCAACCAGCAGGAGACCCGATCGATGAGCCTGAATGTGGGTGACAAGGCCCCCGATTTCACCATGCCGACCGATGGCGGCGGCGAGGTGTCGCTGGCGACGCTCAAGGGCAAGCCGGTGGTGCTGTATTTCTACCCGCGCGACGACACGCCGGGCTGCACCAAGGAAGCCTGCGGCTTCCGCGACGCGCTGCCGGATTTCACCGGCGCGGGCGGGGTCGAGATCATCGGCGTGAGCCGCGACACGGTGGCCAAGCACGACAAGTTCAAGGCCAAATACGACCTGCCGTTCACCCTGGGCGCCGACGAGACCGGAGCCGTGACCGAGGCCTACGGGGTCTGGGTGGAGAAGAGCATGTACGGCAAGAAGTCGATGGGCATCGAGCGGTCGACCTTCCTCATCGACGGCAACGGCGTGATCCGCGGCGTCTGGCGCAAGGTCAAGGTGCCGGGGCATGTGGAGGAGGTGCTGGCGGCGGCGAAGGAGCTGTAGGCACCCATTTCCCCTCATCCGGCATCCCGGCGAGGTCCGGGCTCGACCCGGAGCTCGGCCGGGACCCAGACCTGCCGGTGCCGCTAGGTCCCGACCCGCCCCCGGATCAATCCCGGATTAAATCCGGGACGGGGCCGTCCGGGATGACGGGGAGGGGAGTGCGGGGCGCTCCAACCTACCGTTACGCGTACTTAATAAGGATCTCGGTCAGTTCCTCCGGCGCGTCCACCATCACGTCGTGGCCGCAATCGACCGCGTAGGTGTCGTAGTCCTCGTCCCGGAACTTCTCCAACGTCACGTCGAACTGCGGCGCCGGGTAGCCGGCGGCGCGGATGTAGACGCGGGTCTTGATCTCGTCGATCGCACCGGACAGGTACAGCGGCTCGGTGAAGCAGGCGAGCGGCAGGTCGGTGCACTTGCTGTCGACCCAGGCCTGGTCGGCCTCGTTCACCATGAAGGTCGCCGCCGTGGTCGGCGGGATCCGCCAGCCATTGCCCTTGGCCTTGGCGGCGGCGAAGGACGCCTCCACCTGCTCGGGACGGCGGACGTCCATCGCGCTCTGGCCATGGGCCGGAACCAGGGCATCGAGATAGATCAGCGATTTCACCCGGCCGACGGCCCGGTCGGCGGCACCCGTGATCACCACGCCGCCATAGGAATGGCCGACCAGCACCACGTCGCTCAGCTCCTCCCAGTTCAGCAGCCCGACCACATCCTTGATATGGGTCATCAGGCTGATCGTCGGGCTCATCAGGTGGGAGCGGTCGGCGAGCCCGGTGAGGGTGGGGGTGAACACCGTGTGGCCGGCGGCGCGCAGCTTTTCCGCGACGCGGACCCAGCACCAGCCGCCATGCCATGCGCCGTGAACGAGAACGAAGGTGGTCATTGTCCGAGCCTCCCGAGGTCGCGGGACCAGTGATCCAGAATGGCCATCCCCACGGGATGCGGGGCCTGGGCCGGGCCGCGGTCGTGCACATCGGAGAGCCCGATGCGCCTCGCGGCCAGGCGCTTTCCGTAGCACAGCAGATGGTCGATCGTATGCATGAGGAAATGCAGCAGGGGCAGAATCTCACGGAACTCGCGGTCGGCCTCGCCGGTGCGGCCGGCGCTGTGGAGATCGTAGATCCGGCTCTCCACGTCGCAGGCCTCCACCCCCGGGATCAGCCCCGCGCAGCCGTGGCGCAGACTGTCCAGCAGTTCGATGCCGTTGCGGCCGTTGAACAGGGTGAAGGCGCCGCCAGCCTCCTCCGCCAGCCGGCCGATATACAGGCCCGTGCCTTCGGCCTTGAGGACGGACACGTTGGGATGGCGCCGGTTCAGCTCGATCAGTCCGGCATTGGACAGGCCGATGCCGATGTATTCCGGCGCGTTCTGGATGCCGATGGGGATGGGCGCGGCGTCGGCGACGGCGCCGAAGAAGCGGATCAACTCCTCCTCGCTCGCCGACTTGACCGGCGGCGGCTGCAGCACCGCCCAGGCGGCCCCGGCATCCGCAGCGCGTTTCACGCTCTCGATCTGGCCGCCGACCGTGTTGTCGGAGATCGTGACGCTGACCGGCACTTTTCCGGCCGCCGCCTCCAGGGTCCAGCGTGCGTGGTCGCGCCGCTCCTCCACGGTCAGCTTGTTGCACTCGCTGGCGAGGCCGCCGACCGCGAGCCCGTGGACGCCGCCGGCGATGCAGGCCGCCACCTGGGCGTCGTTAGCGCCCCGGTCGAGCGCGCCGTCGGCGCCGAACAGGGCATAGAGCATGGGGTAGATGCCGTGAAACCGGCCCTGTCCGTGCGGATCGGCCATCGTGTTCCTCCCGAATGTCTTGTCGTGTGGCGCTCTGGGAATGCGACGGGCGCCTTGGCGGTGAGGATGCACGGCTGCGTGAGTGGCTGGCAATGGGCGCTCTTGGCCCTTGCGGGCGCGGCGCAGGGGGCCAAACTGGCGGTAGCCAACCCAAGGAGGATGTCATGGCCGTCACCGGATCCAACCCCGCCCCGGGTTTCGTGAAGAAGCCGGAGCACCAGGTGTGCCTGACCCCGGTGGGTAAGCGGGTGATGGTGATCCTCGGCGGCGAGACGGTCGCCGACAGCAGTGCCGCGCTTCTGTGCGAGGAGACCGGTCACGCACCGGTCTATTACGTGCCGATGATGGACACCCGCGCCGACGCCTTCACCCCGACCGCGCGGTCGAGTTACTGCCCCTACAAGGGCAAGGCGAGTTACTGGTCGATCAGCGCCGGCGGGACCAAGGCCGAGAACGCGGCATGGTCCTACGACCTGCCGTATGACGAATGCGCAGCCCTGGCCAAGCACGTGGCGTTCTACGGCGACAAGGTGGAGGTGCGGGAGGTGTAGGCGGCGGCGCCTGTCCCGCTTCCTCTTCTCCGTCTTCCCGGCCTTGTGCCGGGACCGAGGGTAACGCTTGCCGGAGCGGCGGGAGGAGTTCCCAAACGCTCCAGCGGCACTTCTTCTAGATCCCGGGGCAAGCCCGGGAAGACGGCGGAAGAGGGAAGAGGCGCATGCTACCTCGACTATTTTTCGCCTTCCGGGGGGGCTGTCTAAGAACCGAGGGCGACGCTTGCGGGAGGGGTAGGCGGAAATCTCCGGCGATCCAGCGGCCCCTTTTCCGAGGGGCGGTTCTATATCCTTATCCGCACTTCCCGGCCTTGTGCCGGGACCTACGGCGACGCTCGCCGCAGCGACGCAGAGCCTTTGCACGCCTTGGGCGCGCTCCCCGGGGTAGGCCCCGGCACAAGGCCGGGGAGTGAAGGTTTCCGCTGTTCAAGTTAAGGTTTCCGCTGTTCAACCAACGGCGTTACCCCGCCGCCTGCCCCACGCCGCCGCGCAGCGCGCCCGGCGCGGTCGAGCCCCAGAGCACCTCGTATCCCTCCGGCAGCGCTCGGCTGTTGGCCACGCTGAGCCACAGCCGCAGCAGGCACCGCATTTGGCCGGAGGCACGGTCGTCGGCGTAGGCGGTGCGGCCGTGATAGACCACGTGGTTGTTCAGCAGCTGGATGTCCCCCGGCGCGAAGGCCGAATGCAGACAGCTCTCCTCCGCCACCTCCGCCAGCATGTCGAGCGCCTCGTTCTGGGCGGCGGTCAGCCGCGGGACCGATGAGGTCTCCTGGGCCTGCTCCACATAGGTGCGGGAATACTGGCTGGTGATCTTGCCATCGCGCACGCCGAAGACCGGCAGGGCGAAGACCTTGTCCAGCGTCTCGCCATCCTCGTCGGCCGGGCGCGAGCGCCAGTAGTCCTGCATCAGCAGGGCATGCAGGTCGGGCCGCCGGGCCAGGATGGTGTTGTGGATATGCGGGATGCTGGCGAGCTTGCTGACGCCGCCGTCGATGCCGTTGGCGACGCAGAACAGGGTGATCACGTCGCAGCGGTCGGTGTGGAAGCGCAGCGGGCCGGTCGAGCGCGCCCGGGCACGGGACGCGAGCACCTTGTCGGACCCGGTGCGGTGCTCGGCGAGCTGCTGGGTGACGCGCCCGTCGTCGTGGGATTCGTCGCGCACCTCACCCAGAATCTCGCCGAACGCCGTCTGGTTCACCGGGGTGCCCAGATGCTGGCCGATGCCCCAGAAGATCAGCCGCAGCTCGTCCTGCTCGTAGCGGTCGACCGGGAAGCCGGTGATGCGGACCGCACCGCGCCCGTCCTCCAACTCGTCGAGCACGTCGGCGAAGAACGCCTTCAGCCCCGGCAGCGGGAAGTCGGCGGCGGTCACCTCGGTGAGGGGCTTGCCGCTCGCCTTGGCACGGGCGAGGGCCGCGTCGATGGCGGGAAACGCGTCCTGCGGCCAGGTGCGCAGCCAGTCGCCCGTCGCTTCCAGATCGGCGCCGGTCCACACGCACCGACCCTTGATCGGTTCAGCCTGCATGATGTCCTCCTGTGATTGTTCCCCGACTCTAGGACGATCGGCAGCGGAGGTCATCGGGGCTTCTGATCGTGGTTATCGGCCCTTTACCAGTTCGGCAGAGCCTTTCTTAACCGACACCGTGATTAGGTCCCGGCCATTGAATGAACGGTCCCGATCCGTCGCGTGCGGCGGGGTGGGTGCCCAAGCCTTGGAGCCAGCGTGTCCGGACTGCAGATTACCGCCGCCTTCATCATCATCGCTCTCGGCGTCGGCGCGGCAGCGCTGTTCTCCTGGGGCATCTCCGGACTGTTCGCGGGAGGCAGCCGGAAGATGCAGGGCGGCCTCGGTCAGGCCGAGGACCATGCCGCACAGCTGACCCGCAAGAACCTGGCAGCGAAGCGGGCCCATAACGGCGAATGATCCGGCGGGGGCGCCCTACTTGCCGTGCACCACGTAGCGGTCGTAGGTCCGCATCACTACTGCGCTCATCTTCTCGATCACCCGTTCCAGGGTGTTGAAGTCGATCGCGCGGCTGGTCTTTGCCAGCCGGGCCTTCAACGCTTCCGGGGCGGTCTCCGGGTCGAACTCGTTGCCCACGGTCAGGCGCAGCAGGCCCTGGATGTTGCGCCAGATATGGACCGAGTTGGACAGGAAGGCCGCCTCGTCCTCCGGCAGAATCCGGGCGGCGCCGAGCTTCAAGAAGGCGTTCGCGGTATTGCCGTCCAGCACGCTGGGGTGCGCGTGGGCGTGACGGAGCTGGAGGAACTGGGCGATGAACTCCAGGTCCAGCAGGCCGCCGCGCCAGTGCTTCACGGTCCAGGGGCTGTCCGCCTTGTGCTCCTTGGCGGTGCGCTCGCGCATGTCGGCCACTTCCTGGGCCAGCGTCTTCGGGTCGCGCTCCTGGGTCAGGATGTGGCGGATGCAGTCTTCGATCCGCTCCTTCAGCGCGTCGGGAGCGGCGACGACCCGGGCTCGGGTCAGGGCCATGCGTTCCCAGGTCCAGGCATCCTCGTCGTGGTATTTCTGGAAGGCCTCCATACTGATGGCGACCGGGCCCTTGTTGCCGGTCGGGCGTAGGCGCATGTCGACCTCGTAGAGCGCGCCCTCGGCGGTCTTGGCGCTCAGCGCCGAGATCAGCCGCTGGCCCAGCCGGATCATGTAGGCCGATGTGTAGAGCGGCTTGTCCCCGTCGGACTCCACGTCCAGCGGCGCATCGTACAGGAAGACCAGGTCCAGGTCCGAGCCGTAGCTCAGCTCGCGGCCGCCGTATTTGCCGAGCGCGATCACTGCCAGGGCCGGCTGCTCCAGGTCCGGCAGGTGACCGTGGCGCCGGGCGAAGTCGCGCTCCACCCAGGGCAACAGGGCGTTGATGGTGGCGTCGGCAACGTCCGAATAGGTCGTGCCTGCTCGGTCGGCGTCCAGGTGCGAGCGGATGATCTGCACGCCGATCTGGAACCGCCGGTCGCCGGTCCAGCGCCGGGTCACGTCCAGCGCCAGCTCGTAGTCGTCGGTGGCGTCCAGGTGCCGTTCCAGCTCCTTCGTCAGGGTCGCGGCGTCCGGCAGCGGCTGGAGAACGTCGTGGGTGAGAATGCCCTCGAACAGGGCCGGCTCGCGGCCGAGCTGACCGGCGAGCGACGGCGCCATGCCGAGGATCTCGGCGACCACCTGGATCAGGTTCGGGTTGGCGTGGAACAGGCTGAAGATCTGCACACCCGACGGCAGGGCGTCGAGGAACCGGTCGAGCCGGCGGAACGCCTGGTCCGGCTGCGGCATGCGGCCGACCGCCTCCAGCAGGGCCGGGGTGATCTCGGTGAGGATCTGGCGGGCCCGCTCGCTGCGGGTGGCGCGGGTGCGGCCCCGGTGCCAGCCGCGCACCGTCTCGGCGACGGCCGAGGGATCGGTGAAGCCGAGCTGCTTCAGGGTCTTCAGGGTGTCGGGGTCGTCCTCGCTTCCGGTGAAGACGAGGCTGCCCGCCTCGCGGGTCGGAACGGACAAGGCCGGAGCCTCCTCGAACAGGCGGCCGTAATGATAGGCCACGGTGTGGAGATGGTGGGCGAGGTCGCCGCGGAAACCCTTGGGGTCCTCGTAGCCGAGAAAGGCGGCGAACTTGTCCAGGGCCGCAGGATCCTGGGGCAGTTCCTGGGTCTGCTTGTCCTCGATCATCTGCAGCCGGTGCTCGACCTTGCGCAGGAAGCGGTAGGAGAGCTTCAGGTCGCTGGCGACCTCTTCGCGCACGCGGCCGGCCTCGACCAGGGCTTTCAGCGCATCCTCGGTGCCGCGCACCCGCAGCCTTGCGTCGCGCCCGCCCCAGATGAGCTGCTGGGTCTGGGCGAAGAACTCGATCTCTCGGATCCCGCCGCGGCCCAGCTTCACGTTCTGGCCTTCGGCTTTCACCACCGCCGCCTTCCGGTGGACGGCGATCTGCCGCTTGATCGAGTGCACGTCCTGGATCGCCGCGAAATCCAGGTGGCGGCGCCAGATGAACGGCGTCATGGCCGAGGCGAATTCGGCCGCCGACGGCCCGTCGGAGGCCACCGCCCGCGCCTTGATCATGGCGGCGCGCTCCCAGTTCTGGCCCATGCTCTCGTAATAGGTCTCCGCCGCCGTCAGGGAAATTGCCGGCGGTGTGGAGGCGGGGTCGGGGCGCAGGCGCAGGTCGGTGCGGAACACGTAGCCGTCGGCCGAGCGCTCCTCCATCAGCTTGACCATGGTCTGGGTCGCCTGGACGAAGGCGTGGCGCAGCTCCATGTGGTCGGCATAGACGGGCAGGGTGTCGTCGAACAGGGCGATCAGGTCGATGTCGCTGGAGTAGTTCAGCTCGCGCGCGCCCAGCTTGCCCATGGCGAGGCAGACCAGGCCGGAGCCCTCGATCAAGTCGCCCTCGTCGCTGAGCGGCAGCTTCTTGCGCCGGATCGCCTCGTATAGGGCATGGCGCCAGGACACGGCGAGGGTGCGTTCGGCGATCTCCGAGATCGCGCCGGTGACCTCTATCAGGTTCCACAGGCCCGCGATGTCGGCGAGCGCGATCGTGAGCGCCGCCCGGCGCTTCGCCACCCGCAGGGACTTCATGATCGCCGATGTGTCGCCCCGCGGGTCGACGGCGTCCAGGTCGCTCCAGATCCGGGCCATGGCGGCATCGACCCCATCGGCGAAGATGGCGCCGGTGAAGGCCAGCTCACGCACGATCTCGCGGGTCAGGTAGGGGGAGTGGACGGCAATGCCCTCGATCAGCGAGCGGCAGGCCCCGTCGTCGAGCATGCCGGCGGCGCGGTCCGACTCCAGGCTGTCGGTCAGGTCGGCGAGCCGTTCCCGGCAGCGTTCCAGGCCGACTCCGGCGGCCTCGGAATCAATGGCGATCGGGACGATCCGAGGAATGAGGGAATACGACACACCGGACTCTGGTCAAATCATGGAAACATCGTGAGAGTGCGGAGTTCACGCGCCTGCGGTCAAGTCGCCCGGTCGTACAGTTCCAGCGTTCATGATAGGAAAAACATTGGTTCAAGCGATCCGGACGACCTGCTTTTGATACGACGCACCACGGTTCTTTTTCTGGAAATCCTCATCGCCCTGGTGGTCGTGGCGATCGTCGGGATCGGTGCGTTCGCCTGGCGGCTGTCGGATGGTCCGATCGAGATCGACTGGGCCCGTCCGCACCTGTCCGAGGCGCTGAGCGACCCCGATTCCGGCATCATGACCCGCATCGGCAGCGCCAGCCTGCAGATGAGTACTTGGGACCGGGCCTTCGACGTCGTGGCCGAGGATGTGGTGGTGCTCGGGCGGGACGGCGCGGTACGGGCGCGGATCGGCGCGATCTCGGTGGCGCTGAGTCCCGAGGCGCTGCTGGCCGGGCGCCTGGCACCGAAGCGGATCGATGTGCTGAACCCGACCGTCACTGCGGTCAAAGGGGCTGACGGCAACTGGACGCTCACGCCCAACGACGAGAGCGGCGAGGCAAGCGCCCCGGTCGATGTCGGTGCGGTGCTCCGCTCGATGCTGGACGACCGGTCGGGAAGCGGGACTTTGCGCTATCTACGTGCGGCGGAGGTGCGCGGCGCCCGGGTCCGGCTGGTCGACGACGCCCGTGCGCGGACCCAGACGCTCACCAACGTGTCCGGCGGAATCGAGCTGGTCTCCAGCGGTATGAGCTTCCGCATGAGCGGGCGCGCCGAATGGCCGGACGCAGAGCCGACGCCGATCTCCCTGTCCGGCGAGTACCGCCCGGAGACTGACCATGTCAGTGCCGAGATGCGCTTCGAGGCACTTCAGCCGGCGGCGGTGGCGGCCCTGGAGCCCCGGCTCGGCCGGCTGTCGGGCCTCGACCTGCCGGTATCGGGCACCGTGGAGCTGGAGACCTCCCTGGACGGCAGCGGGATGGGCGGCAATGCCCGGCTGACCCTCGGCGCCGGCCAGGTCCTCCTCCCGGAGGTCAATCCCGAGCCGCTGACGGTCGCCGGCGGCAGCCTGACGCTGAACGTGGCGCCGGACGCCGAATGGGTCTCCGCCGACGGCTCGCTCGATATCGAGCAGGCGCTGCTGGCGGTGAAGGCGCGGGCGAGCCGCGACCGGGCCGGCTACGCGCTGATCGTCGATGCGGCGGTGACCAATTTCGCGGTCAACTCGATCAAGGATTTCTGGCCGGCCGACGTGTCCGACGGCGCCCGCGAATGGGTGACCGAGAACCTGGTCAACGGGCAGGTCACCAGCGCCACCCTACGCGCCGAGGGCTGGGTCGACAGCACGGATCCGGCCATCAACGAGCTGGACACCCTCTCCGGCACGATCGATTTCCAAGGGGTGGAGACGCACTATTTCCGGCCGCTGCCGCCGGTCCTGGAAACCAATGGCTCGGCCACGTTCGACGCGAAGAGCATGAACATCACCGTGACCGGCGGCCATCTGGGGAACCTGATGGTCGAGTCCTCGGACATCGCCCTGGTCAATCTGGACCAGGACACCGGAGAGACCGCCCATGTGGCGGTTCGCGTCCGCGGTCCGGCCCGCGAAGCGCTGGAGCTGATCGACCGCGAGCCGCTCGGCTATCCCAGCGAGATCGGCCTGGAGGCGAAGAAGACGGCCGGCACCTTCGGGGCGCGCCTGGATCTGGAGATTCCGCTGCTGCGGACCCTGGATGTGGAGGATATCGGCATCGCGGTCTCCGCCAATCTGAAGAAGGCGGTGATCCCCGACGTGCTGCGCGGCGAGCCGCTGACCGACGGGGACCTGGCGCTCGACCTCACCGCGTCGGGCATGTCCCTGTCCGGCAATGCCCAGCTCGGCGGCGTGCCGGTGACCCTGACCCATGAGGAGCGGTTCCAGTCCGACGGGCCGTTCCGGTCGCGCTCGAACCTGACAGCCACCGCCGACGTGTCGAAGTTTGCCACCTTCGGTCTGGACCTCAGCGCCTATGCGGCCGGGCCTGTCGCGCTGGTGGCCGCGGTGACGACGGACGTGTCGGGCAATCTGACGGCGATCATCGACGGCGACCTGCAGGCGACCTCGATGACGGTGCCCGACCTTGCGTGGTCCAAGCCGGCCAACACCACGGGCATCGTCCGCCTGGAGGTGACCCGCAGCAATGAGGACGTGCTGGCCATCCCCGGCTTCGAGTTCCGCGCCGGCACGCTCTATGCCGCCGGTGGCGTGGACTTTCCGGTCCGCGGTGGGGCGATCACCTCGCTGTCCACCTTCCGCCTGGGTCGGACCGAGGCCGCCGGCCGCGTCGAGAGCGGACCTGACGGGAGTCTGCGGATCGCCATGGAGGGGCCGGTCATCGACCTGATCCCGATCCTCGACGGCGCGGACGAGGGCGGCACCGGCGGGCCGGCCGGTGACGGCCAGAAGGTGGAGGCGCGCTTCGTCGCCGACCAGTTGCACCTGCTTCAGGACATCAGTCTGACGGCGGGCACCCTGGCGGTGCGTCAGACCGGGGCCCGGATCGAGGACCTCAGCGTCACCGGCAACCTGAACGGCGATCCGATACGCCTGATGGTGCAGCCGGCCCAGAACCGCCGCCTGGTCACCGTCGCCACCAACAATGCCGGCAGTTTCCTGCGGGCCTTCGGCATCGCCGACTCCATCCGCGGCGGCCGGCTGCGGGTCGACGGCGAACTGATCGGCGATGGGCTCGACGACGCCATGGACCTCGCCGTTCGGATCGACGACTTCCGCGTCGTCGATGCGCCGGTCTTCGCCCAGCTCCTGTCGGTGGCTTCCCTCACCGGGCTGTTCGACACCCTGGCCGGCGACGGTATCCGCTTCGCCCGGGCGACGGCGCATATCGCCCTGGCACGGGACTCCATCCGCATCGACAACGGAGTCGCCTACGGGCCTGGCCTCGGGCTGAAGATCAACGGCACCCTCGGACGGCAGTCGGAGGTGATCGATGTCGAAGGGCTGATCGCGCCGGCCTATTCCCTGTCGCGGCTGATCGACGTCGTGCCGGTGATCGGCGAGCTGCTGACCGGCGGCGAGGGGGAGGGTCTGCTGGCCACGTCCTTCGCGGTCTCAGGCACGCTCGAGAACCCGCAGATCACGGTCAATCCGCTGACCGCGCTCGCCCCGGGCTTCCTGCGCGACATCCTGGATTCCGCCAATCATCCGTCGGAGGGCCCGGCAACCTGGACGCCGCCGCCTGGCACCGAACAGGACGAGAGCCGGACCCGCTGAGGCCCGGCTCGCCGCGTTCTTTCAGACCGCCCGCAGCAGCGCGTGGCGCTTCTTGCCGGCCGACAGCTTGACGACGCCGTCGCCGGTGAGCGCGTCGCTGTCGATGGTCGCCGCCTCGTCCGTCACCGCCGCGTCGTTCACCCGCGCGCCACCGCCGCGGATCAGCCGGCGGGCCTCGCCCTTGGAGGCGGCCAGCCCGGCCTGGACCAGGGCGTCGACCATGGCAAGACCGGCCTCGATCTCGCCGCGGGCGATCTCCACCGTCGGCAGCCCCTCGCTGGCGGCACCCGCCTCGAAGGTCTGCTGGGCGGTCTGCGCCGCCGCCTCGGCCGCCTCGGCGCCGTGGCACAGCTTGGTGATCTCCGTGGCCAGGATCTTCTTGGCCTCGTTGATCTCCGCCCCGCCGAGCGCTTCCAGCCGGGCGATCTCGTCCAGCGGCAGCTCCGTGAACAGCTTCAGGAAGCGGCCGACATCGCCGTCCTCGGTGTTGCGCCAGTACTGCCAGAAGTCATAGACGCTGAGCCGGTCCTCGTTCAGCCAGATGGCGCCCTGGGCCGTCTTGCCCATCTTGGCGCCGGAGGAGGTGGTGATCAGCGGCGAGGTCAGGCCGTAGATCGTCTGCTGGTCGACCCGGCGGGTCAGCTCCACGCCGTTGACGATGTTGCCCCACTGGTCCGAGCCGCCCATCTGCAGCACGCAGCCGTAGCGCCGACGCAGCTCCAGGAAATCGTAGGCCTGCAGGATCATGTAGTTGAACTCGAGGAAGCTCAGCGACTGCTCGCGCTCCAGCCGCAGCTTGACCGAATCAAAGCTGAGCATCCGGTTCACGGAGAAATGGGCGCCGTAGTCGCGCAGGAACTTGATGTACTCGAGCTTGTCGAGCCAGTCGGCGTTGTCGACCATGACGGCGTCGCTGGGGCCGTCGCCGAAGCTCAGATACTTGTCGAACACCCGCTGGATGCCGGCCTTGTTGCGGGCGATGTCCTCCTCGCTCAGCAGCTTGCGCGCCTCGTCCTTGAACGAGGGGTCGCCGACCTTCGAGGTGCCGCCGCCCATGAGCACGATCGGCTTGTTGCCGGTCTTCTGCAGCCAGCGCAGCATCATGATCTGCAGCAGCGAACCCACATGCAGGCTGTCGGCGGTGCAGTCGAAGCCGATATACGCCGTGACCATGCCCTCGGTCAGATCGCGATCCAGTGCGTCCAGGTCGGTGCACTGGTGGAAGAATCCGCGATCGATGATCGCGTTCAGGAAATCCGATTTGGGCGTCGACATGGCCTTGGTCCGCCGGTGGCTGGGGTTGCGGGCGAGGCGATGTAGCACAGCCGGGGGGAGGGATGAAGGGTGTGGGCACAGGTCCGGTCCGTCGACCCTTTGACACGCCCCCAGCCGCGAGCCGGGGCTGCTCGGGGCGAGGTCGAACAACAAAGCCGTCATCCCGGTGACCCCCGGGCTTGACCCGGGGGTCGGCCGGGACCCGACCGCTATGCCAACAGCGGGGTCCCGGCCCGCCCCCAGATCAATCCCGGATTAAATCCGGGACGGGGTCGTCCGGGATGACGTTGATGGGAAAAATGATGGACCTCTCCCTGAGCAGCGCCCCGACGGGGCGCGTGTCGAAGGGCCGGGTGACAACCTGCCCCGACTCATCCAACACTGCTGCCATGGACACCACGGACACCTTCACCGCCATCGGCCTGATGAGCGGCACCTCCATGGACGGCGTCGACGCCGCCGTCCTGGTCACCGACGGACGCGACCGGGTCGAGGCCGGGCTGGCGCTGACCATTCCCTATGACGACGCCTTCCGCGCCCGGCTGCGGGCCGCGATCCAGGGTACCGGGGATATGGACGCGGTCGAGGTGGAGATCACCGACCTGCACCGCGATGCCGTGCGGACCCTGATGGAACGGGCCGGCCTGTCGAGAGAGCAAGTCGATATCGTCGGCTTCCACGGCCATACCGTGCTGCACGAGCCGGAGGTCGGCCGCACCCGGCAGATCGGGCACAGCCAGCGGCTGGCGGATCATCTCGGCATCGACGTGGTCGGCGATCTGCGCCTGGCCGACATGGCCGCCGGCGGGCAGGGGGCGCCCGTCGCCCCGGTCTTCCACCGGGCGCTGGCGGGGCCTGAGGCACGGCCGGTCGTGGTGCTGAACATGGGCGGGGTGGCGAACGTCACCTGGCTCGGGACCGGCGAGACCGACCTGCTCGGCTTCGACACCGGCCCCGGCAACGCGCCGATCGACGACTGGTGCTGGCGGACCATCGGCACGCTCTACGACGAGGACGGGGCGCTGGCGAAGGCGGGCACCGTCGACCGGGAGCGGCTGGCGCGGATGCTGGCCGATCCGTATTTCGACAGAAAGCCGCCGAAGTCGCTGGACAGGGACGCCTTCCACGCCCGGGTGGCCGAGGCGGTGGAGGGACTGTCGCCGCAGGACGGGGCGGCAACGCTCGTCGCCTTCAGCGCCACCACCATCGCCGGATCGGCCCGCTGGTTCCCGCAGCCGCCGACCCGCTGGATCGCCACCGGCGGCGGGCGGCACAATCCGGCCCTCATGGCGGCGATCGCCGAGGCCGTCGAGGGCGACGTCGTGGATGCGGATGATCTCGGTTGGGACGGCGACGCGTTGGAGGCGCAGGCCTTCGCCTATCTCGCCGTACGCTCGATCCTGGGGCTCGACATCACCTTTCCGGGGACGACCGGCGTGGCCGAACCCCGGACCGGCGGCAAGCGCTACTTGTCTTCGTCGGCCGTGGCCGGAACGTTGGCGTCGAGATAGGTCCCGACCAGCCGGCTCAGATCGTCGATCTGCGGGCCGAAGAAGTGGTTGGCGCCCTTGATCACGTTGTGGGTGATCGTGATGCCCTTCTGGGTCGACAGCTTGTCGACCAGCTTCTTCACGGAATCCGCCGGGACGATCTCGTCCTTGTCGCCGTTGATCACCAAGCCGGAGGCCGGGCAGGGGGCGAGGAAGGTGAAGTCGAACAGGTTGGCCGGCGGGGCGATCGACACGAAACCGCTGATCTCCGGCCGGCGCATCAGCAGCTGCATGCCGATCCAGGCGCCGAAGGAGAAGCCGGCGATCCAGCAGAACCGGGCGTTCGGATTGTAGGTCTGCACCCAGTCCAGCGCCGAGGCGGCGTCGGACAGCTCACCCTCGCCGCCGGAATACACGCCCTGGGAGCGCCCGACGCCGCGGAAGTTGAACCGGAGCGTGGAGAAGCCGCGGGCGACGAACGTCTGATACAGCGAGTACACCACCTTGTTGTTCATGGTGCCGCCGTGCTGCGGATGGGGGTGCAGCATCAGGGCGATCGGCGCGCCGGGGTCCTGGGCGTGTAGGTAACGCGCTTCGATGCGGCCTTCGGGGCCGTTGATCATGACCTCGGGCATTCTGGTGGAGTCCTCCGGATCGGCATTGAACCAGACCAAATAGCGCGCCCGGCGCTCCTTGTCTAATCCGCCGCTATGTCTTCCATCAAGCCGGAGATCGGATCGCCCCCGCTGCGGATCAAGTCCGGGCCATTGCTATCCGGTTGGCACGAGTGCGGGGCGCCACCCCGTGATCTTTGCAATTTCGCACAAAATCATTGTGAAATCGTCCGGCATGTTTGATTTCGTCTTGAATACCCGTACTTACCAAATTAGTTTTCTCGATGGCTCGGTCGGGCGACAGGAACGGGACCTCCTCTCGCCAGATAATAATCTTGGGGTGACAGCTGCAAGTAATCGCGGCTGCCAAGTGGAGAGGTCTGATCGTGAAACTCAGCACGAAGAGCCGGTATGCCGTGATGGCGATGTGTGATTTGGCGTCCAGTGCCCAGGGCCGGCCCATTTCACTCGCTGAAATCGCTCTGCGCCAAGACATTTCCCTGTCTTATCTGGAGCAACTCTTTGCCCGCCTGCGCCGGGCCGGCCTGGTCCGTAGCGTGCGCGGCCCCGGCGGCGGCTACCTGCCGGGCAAGGCGCTGGGCGACATGCGGATCGCGGAAATCGTCCAGGCCGTCGATATCGACACGCCGCGCGGCAACTGCACCCCCGGTGCACCCCACTGCTGCTCCGACAAGGCGACCCACTGCCAGACCCACGATCTCTGGGAGCAACTGGGCAAACAAATGCTCTGGTTCCTGAACCGCGTCACCGTCGAGGACGTGCTCGCCGGCCGGGTTCCTGGCGCCAGCACCACGAAGGACCCCAAGGCCCAGGCCGCGGCCGACTGAGCCGTCCGCCGGTCGATCGGGTCGCCGGCTGTCCCGATCCCGACCGGCCCGGCCGAGTGGGTGTTTCCGGGCGGCGTTTCCGGCCGGCGTTGACCGCGCGAGCTGGGACGCTTAAGCCTCTCGCCTGCCGCTCAACAGCGATGGCGAGATGACGACCTATCTCGATTACAATGCCACCGCGCCGATCCGTCCCTCCGTGATCGAGGCGATGACGGAGGCGGCGCGCGTCCATGGCAACCCGTCCTCGGTCCATGCCGCCGGCCGGGCGACCCGGCACCGCATCGAGGCCGCGCGTCGGGCCGTCGCCGCCCTGGTGGCCCGCGAAGACGCCGACGTCATCTTCACCTCCGGTGGCACCGAAGCCGACGCCCTGGCGATCCGGGGGCTCGGGCGGGAGCGGGTCCTGGTCTCCGCAATCGAGCACGATGCGGTATTGGCCGCCGCCCCGGACGCTCCCCGCATTCCCGTCACCGCCGAAGGCGTGGTCGATCTCGCCGCTCTGGAGACCTTGCTGGCGGGGAGCGATCCCGGCCTGCTCTGCGTGATGTGGGCCAACAACGAGACCGGCGTGGTGCAGCCGGTCGCCGAGATCGCCCGCCTCGCCCATGCCGCCGGCTGGCTGCTGCATGTGGATGCGGTGCAGGGCGCGGGGCGGCTCGACCCGATCGCCCTGGCCGAAGCCGACACCCTGGCCCTCTCCGCCCATAAGCTCGGCGGCCCGCCGGGCGTCGGTGCCCTGCTGATCCGCGAGGGGCTCGTGGTCACTCCGCTCATCGCCGGCGGCGGCCAGGAGCGCGGGCGCCGCTCCGGCACGGAAAATGACGTCGGCATCGCCGGTTTCGCCGTTGCCGCTTCCACTGCCGCCGAGGAGCGGGAGGGCGAGGCGGCTCGTCTCACCGCCCTGCGCGACCGGCTGGCGACGGCCCTGCTGGACCGGGCACCGGAGGCTCGCGTCATGGGCATCCAGGCCGAGCGGCTCTGCAACACGCTGTCCGTCGCCCTGCCGGGCGTGGCGGCCGAGACCCAGGTGATGGCCCTCGACCTCGCCGGCATCGCCGTCAGTGCCGGTTCCGCCTGTTCCTCCGGCAAGGTGAAGCGCTCCCACGTGCTCGACGCCATGCATCCGGACGATCCGATCGCGGGGCAGGCGATCCGGGTCAGCCTCGGTTGGGCCAGCACCGGGGAGGATGCCGATCGCTTCTTGCAAGCCTGGGGGGCGATGCGCGACCGTCTGTCTCCCGCCGCCCGCTGACCAACCGCGAGAGACCGTTTCGATGACCGAGATCGTGCCCGCCGGAAGTTTCCTTGGCCGCCTGATCGCCGCCTGTCCCGATGCCTGGGCCCGCTACACCGATCATCCCTTCGTGCGCGGCATGGCCGACGGCTCGCTGCCGCAGCCGGCCTTCCGCCACTACCTGGCCCAGGACTATCTGTTCCTCATCCATTTCGCCCGGGCCTATGCCCTGGCGGTCTACAAGGCCGACGACCTGGCCGACATGCGCGCGGCGGCGGCGACCGTGAACGGCCTGCTCGACACCGAGATGAGCCTACACGTCAAATACTGCGCCGGCTGGAGGCTGACCGAGGCGGAGATGGCCGCCGTGCCCGAGGATCCGGCCTGTGTGGCCTATACCCGCTACGTGCTGGATAGGGGCCTGGCCGGGGACCTGCTGGACCTGCAGGCGGCGCTCGCCCCCTGCGTGATCGGCTACGGGGTGATCGGCGCCCGGCTGGCGGCCGACCCGAAGACCCTGCGCGGCGACGCCAACCCCTATGAGGCCTGGATCGCCATGTATTCGGGGGAGGACTACCTCGATATCGTCCGCGCCTCGGTCGCCCAGATCGACCGTCTGGCGCAGAAGCGTGGCGGCGATGCCCGCTTCCACTCGCTCTCAAAGACCTTCACCGCTGCCACCGAGCTGGAGGTCGACTTCTGGCAGATGGGCCTGAACGCGGTCTAGCAGGCCCGCCGGGCTTGCGATTGCGGGCTGTCGCCTGCATATGTCTCGCCCATGAGCGACCCGTTTCCCGATCTCGACCTCGGCCTGCCCGGACCGCGCAGCGCGCGGCGCGTCGTCGTGGCCATGTCCGGTGGGGTGGACAGCTCGGTGACGGCCGTCCTGCTGAAGGAGGCCGGCTATGACGTGGTCGGCATCACCCTGCAGCTCTACGACCACGGCATGGCCGTCGGCCGCAAGGGAGCCTGCTGCGCCGGCCAGGACATCTACGACGCCAGCGTGGTGGCCGAGCGGGCCGGCATCCCCCATTACGTGCTGGATTACGAGAGCCGGTTTCGCGAGAGCGTGATCGACGATTTCGCCGACAGCTACCTGCGCGGCGAGACGCCGATCCCCTGCGTGCGCTGCAACCAGACGGTCAAGTTCCGCGACCTGCTGGCGACGGCCCGCGACCTGGGCGCCGACGCGCTGGCCACCGGCCATTATGTGCGCCGCGTGCTCGGCCCGGCCGGTCCCGAACTGCACCGTGCGGTCGATCCCGGCAAGGACCAGAGCTACTTCCTGTTCGCCACCACGCGCGAGCAGCTCGACTTCCTGCGCTTCCCGCTTGGGGGGCTGACCAAAGAGCAGACCCGCGACCAGGCCCGCCGTCTCGGCCTGGAGGTTCAGGACAAGCCCGACAGCCAGGACATCTGCTTCGTGCCCAACGGCAACTACGCCGAGATCGTCAAGAAGCTCCGCCCCGGCGCGGCCGATCCGGGCGAGATCGTGCATCTGGACGGCACGGTCATGGGCCGGCATGAGGGCATCATCCACTACACCATCGGCCAGCGACGCGGCCTCGGCATCGGCGGCCGCAAGGGGGAGGACGGGGCGCCGGACACCGATCCGCTCTATGTGGTCCGTCTGGAGCCGGAGACCCGCCGGGTCGTCGTCGGCCCGCGTGCGGCCCTGGGGGCCGACGAGGTGCGGGTGGGCGAGCTGAACTGGCTGGGCGACGCGTCGGGCAGCGGCGATGCCGGCATCCGCGTGGCCGCGAAACTGCGCTCCGCCCAGGCCCCGGCGGTGGGAACCCTGTATCGCGACGGTGCTGGGGTCCGGCTGATCCTCGACGATCCCCAGTTCGGCATCTCCGCCGGCCAGGCGGCGGTTTTCTATGACGTCACGGCGGAGGCCGAGGCCGGCGGCCGTGTGCTGGGCGGTGGCTGGATTCTGGGAACCGGGAGCGGAACGGAAAAAGGGGAGCGCGAGACAACCTCCCCGCGCTTGACACCGACGGCGCCCCCCCGTATATCGCCGGTCTCCGTGGCGGAGTAGCTCAGCTGGTTAGAGCAGCGGAATCATAATCCGCGTGTCGGGGGTTCAAGTCCCTCCTCCGCTACCACTTCCCTCCAAAGTCACGCATAGCCGGTCTCAGACCATCAGGTCGGCGAGCTCCTGCATCGTGCGCACCGTGATGTCCGGCTGGTAGGGGGTGCGCTCGAACGGGCGCTCCCGGCGGTTGATGAAGGCGGCCCGCATGCCGGCCGCCTTGGCGCCGATGACGTCGAAGGCGTGGTTGGCGACGAACAGCACCTGATCCATCGGCAGGCCGATCAACTCCGCCGCCTTGGTGTAGGTGGCGACGTGCGGCTTGAAGGAATTGGCCTCCGCCACCGAGATCACCCGGTCGAAGGGCACCTTGTGGTACCGTTTGGCGGTCTCCAGCATGTCCGGGTCGCCGTTGGACAGCACCACGAGCTGGTAGCGGGTCTGCAGCTTGGCCAGCGCCGCCGGCACCTCCGGGAAGCATTCCAGCTTCTCGATCTCCGCGACCAGGGCGCTGACCTCCTCGTCGGTATGCTCGATGCCGGCGCGGTTCAGCACCTGGTCGACCGCCCGGAACCCGATCTCACGATAGGGCGTGTGCTCCCGATGCAGCAGGGCGTCGATCATCGAGTTCTCGAAATGGGTCCGGCGCCACCAGGTCACGAAGGAATTCGGATTGCCGGTCCAACCCTTGCCCTCCAGATAGGGCTTGGCGATCTTGGTCAGGCCGCCCTGCATGTCGACGACCGTGCCGTACTGGTCGAACATGCAGGCCTTGACGGTGCGCTTCAGCGTGTCGGCGTCGATCATTTCCGTGGGTCTCCGGTCGTTTCGGTGGCTGTGACCGTGATCAGAGCGGACCGTGCACTATCGGTACAATCGATTGTTGGGTTGGCCGCATTCACAAGGTGAATGGCCGGTCAGAGCAGTTTCCATGTCGAGGTGGCATGGGCGATGCTCTCGCCGGCGTCGTCCCGGGCGGTCGACTGTAGGAAGAAGGTCCGGCGCCCCTTCTTCAGGAAGGACGACTGGCAGGCGACCGTCCCGCCCCGGGCGGCGGCGAAATACTGGACCTTCATCTCGATGGTGGCCCCGGCGCCGAAATGCTTCTTCAGCAGATGGCCCATGGAGATGTCCAGCGCGGTGGCCAGCACCCCGCCATGCAACGAGCCCTGGGGGTTGAAGAAGGGCGGATCTGCCGGGAAGCGGACCGTACAGGTCTCGCCCTCATAGGCGACCTCCATGCCGAACAGCCGGGACAGGAAGAACGACCCGAACTCCTGCCGTCCGTCCCCCAATGCCCGCTCCAGTATCGCCTTCGCCTGATCGTCCATCCCGCTGTCTCACTCCCGCTGTCCGAAGGCGCCGCCGGCCGCACTTCGCTCGATCCTGTCGGCGTCCCAGCCGAGCCAGTCGGCCAGAACCTCATACGTATGCTGCCCGAGGGTCGGCGGCGCGGTCGAGGGGGCGGGAGCCATGTCGTCGAACCGGATCGCCCGCGCGACGAAGCGCACCGGCCCGACGGTTGGATGCTCCACGCTCTGCACCATGCCGCGCTCGATAAGCTGCGGCGCCTCGCAGACCTCGCCGACCGTCTTGATCGCCCCGCAGGGGATGCCGACGGCGCTCAGCCTTGAAAGCCAGTCCTCCCGGCTTCTTGTGGCGAAGATCGGGGTCAGGATCTGGACCAGGGCTGCACGGCCGGCTGCGCGCTTGGGGGCGGTGTCGAAGCGCGGGTCGGTCTTCAGGTCGGGCTGCTCGAGGGCGTCGCAGAAGAGGGCCCAGAACTTGTCGTTGGCGACGCCTACATTGATCCAGCCGTCGGCCACGGGGAAGGGCTCGTAGGGACTGATGGTGGGGTGGACATTGCCCCGCCGCCGCGGGCTCTCGCCGGTGGCGAAATACATGCCGGCATTGAAGGTCAGCAGCGAGGCCATGGCGTCCAGCATCGACACATCCACGCGGCTGCCCTCGCCGGTACGGTCGCGCAGGCGCAGGGCGGCGAGCACCGCCTGGGCGGCATAGAGCCCGGTGGTGAGATCGGCGATGGACGTGCCGACCTTCATCGGTGGGCCGTCGGCGTCGCCGGTGATGTCCATGACCCCGGACTCGCCCTGCAGGATCAGATCGTAGCCCGGCCTGTCGGCATCCGGACCGGAGCGGCCGAAGCCGGAGATGCTGCACTGGATGAGCCTGCCGTTGCGGACCTTCAGGGCGTCGTAGCCGAGCCCCCATTTGTCGAGCGTGCCGGGCCGGAAATTCTCCACCACCACGTCCGCCGCCTCGGCCAGGGCGAGCACCGTGTCGCGCCCGGCCTCGGACTTCAGGTCGATGGTGCAGCTCCGCTTGTTGCGGTTCACCGACAGGAAATAGGCGCTCTCGCTGCCGATGATGGGCGGGCCGTAGCGCCGGCTCTCGTCGCCATGGCGCGGGTCCTCGATCTTGACGATATCGGCGCCGAGATCGCCGAGCTGCATGGTCGCAAAGGGGCCGGAGACGACCCGGCACAGGTCGAGGACCCGGATACCGGACAGAGGCTGGTCGGTGGTTTCTCGCATGAGGGCACTCCGCGCTGAAGACCGCTGAGTCGGTTCTAAGCGGATGCCGGGGATCTGTGAAATCGATGGGCTGTCTGTCGCTATTTGCCGGGTGAATGAGTGGCGGCCTGGGTGATCCGGTGGCGCAGCCACTGGATCGCCGGATTGCCGTCGTGGCGCCGGTGCCAGTACAGCGACCACTCGAACGGGGCCGAGGCGAAGGGCAGAACGCGGGCCACCAGGTCCGGGCAGGCCAGGGCCACCGCTAGCCGCTCGGGCATGACCGAGACAAGATCGCTCTGCCGCAGGATATGCGGGACGGTCAGCCAGTGCGGCAGGTTCAGCGCCACATCGCGGCCGTGGCCTTCCCGTGCGAGCACATCGTCGACGAACCGCAGGTCGGTCGGAGACATCGCCACACGCAACTGCCGGCTGGTGAGGAAGGCCTCCAGCGTCAGGTCGGCTTCCGCCAGCGGATGGCTGCGGCGCATGACGCAGACCATGCGGTCGGTCATCAGCACCTCCGACCGGATGGCGTTGGAATGGACCAGTCCCATGCTGACCGCCAGGTCGATCTCGTCCTTCTCCAGCGCCTCCACGGTCCGCACCGGCGAGATATGGATCACGTCCAGGGATACCTTCGGTGCCTCTTCCAGCAAGTCGGCGGTGAGGGAGGGCAGCAGCAGGACGCTCAGCAAGTCGGACAGCCGCAGGGTGAAACGGCGGTCGGTGGCGGCGGGGTCGAAGCCGCTGTCGCTGTCGAATACCCGTTCGATCTGCTTCAGGATCTGGCGGGTCGGCTCGGTCAGCTCCAGGGCCCTGGGCGTGGCCTGCATGCCCGAGGGGGTGCGGACCAGCAACTCGTCCTTGAAGATGTGCCGCAGCCGAGAGAGCGCATTGCTCATGGCCGGCTGGCTCAGGCCGATCCGGTCCGCCGCCCGGGTGACATGCAGCTCCGTCAGCAGGGCGTTCAAGGCGACGAGCAGGTTCAGATCCACCGTCCGCAGGTTCATCGGGCCGTCCTCCCATCGGTCAGACCCGCATTGATGCTGTCAATGAAGGTTCTGTCCATATTGACGAACCGGAGGGTGCGGTTGACGTGGGGGGCGGATGGTGATGAGTCCCCCCTGTTCCTTGACCACCCCTTTGGCCGGAGCGATGCCGCATTTCTTCTCGAACCGTCCGCGCGTCCATGCCCTGGTGCGCCGCGCCGGGAACATCGGCCTGCATTTCCGCTGGGAGACCGTGAACGCGGCGTTCTACACGCTCGGCGGCCTCATCTTCGTGTTCGGCAGCGTCCTGTTCTTCCCGAGCCTGTCGGCCTGGGAGAATGTGGGGGCCGGGGCCTTCCTCGCCGGCTCGCTGCTCTATCTTTTGGTGACCGGGCACGACGTCTTCGAGGTGATCGCGAGCCATCGGGACCGGGGGCGCCGGCGGTCGGTCTGGCGGGTGCTGGAGTTCTGGGCGGCGGTCGCCTATCTGGTCGGCACGCTGCTGTTCGTTGCCGGCAGCGTGTTCTTCTTTTCCGCCTTTGACTGGATCGGGCCGGGGGCGTGGTGCTTCCTGGTCGGATCGGCGCTGTTCCTGCTCGGGGCGGTCGTCAATGTGCTGGAGATCATCTTCGCCGATACCCTGAAGACCCTGCAGTTGCTGAACCTGACGGCGATCAGCTTCATCGTCGGCTCGACCCTGTTCTGCGTCGCCTCGATCCCGTTCCTGTGGGAGCTCAGCAGCGACGCCGATCGCCGATTGCTGGGCGCCTACCTCGCCTGGCTTTTCCTGGTGGGCAGCGGTCTGTTCCTCGCCGGCGGGCTGTTCAACTACTGGCGGGCCTGGCTGGTGGTACGGGCGGATACGCGGGCGAGCGGTCCCGCCTGACGCGTCAGTCCCGGGGCCAGGGCGTGCGACCCAGGAGTTTCGGGAAGCCGGGCTCGTTGCCCACCAGCAGCCGGTCGATGCGGCCGGCCCCGTCCTCGCAGGGCAGGATCAGACGCGCCCAGCAGGTCATGCCGAAGACGGGCGGGGGCCGGTGGTGACAGAGCAGGGGAGCGCCGGACTGCACCGCGGCCGCATAGGTCATCTGGAAAAACGCCCGCATCTCCGGCGACGGGATGCCGGCGGTTGTCTTGCCGGTCAGTTCCAGCCCGCTGACGGCGGCGATCTCCGTGCCGTAGAGGCGGTAGAAAAACTCATACGGATCGTCGGTGGTTTCCAGCAGCATGACGATGCCGAGCGCCGGTCCGATCTCGACCGCGTCGATCGCCTGGGTGAGCGGAAGTCGCTGGCCACGGGGCAGGCGTTTCCAGTATTCAAACAGCGATTTCAGGCGGACGCTCTCGATATCGTCGACCGAAAGGTTCAACCGGATGTTCGGACTGTCAGATCCAATACTTCTAAAAATATTGTTTAATTGGAAAAAATCGCCGGCAAGCAGTGAAGAGGTTAATTCATCCATATTGATCGGGGTCACCGTGTCATCCCTGCCAGCACAAATTGCATCTATTTCGCAGAATGTTTCGGGTGCCGAATAAGTAGTCACTCACGGCCCCCGCCACCGCCACATATGCATATGTCGCAGCACTGTATGATTGTGAGTCAATAGGTATTCATCCATCAATGGAGATTATTGATCGGCGGCGTTTCGATTGTCCGGTCGCCGAGTTTTCCGCATTCCGCGTCCGGTGATACAATGAGCCCATGAGGTCCCGATGACGCTCGAGACATTGAGAATCCCTGACGGCGCCCTAGGTCTGCTCAGGTCTACGGGAAGCATTCAGCGATGACTCGATTCCGCATCTGGTCGAACACGGCCGAATACCTGTCGCTTTCGGCGATCGACCGTCCGGTGCTGGCGGAGCTCTACCGGTACTGGCGGGGCCAGTCCGAGAACGGCGTTCCGCCGCGCCAGAAGGATCTGGCGATCCACGACATGCCGGACTGCCTGTCCAACATCGCGCTGATCGACGTCGCCCGGCCGACCCGTGAGGATACCGACATTCCGCCCCGCTTTCCGTTGCGGGCGCGCTACCTGATGGTGGGAGAGGCGCTGACCCGTCTGCTCGGCGAAAACCCGACGGGCCGGTTGATCAACGAGGTTTACAGCAACGACGTTGCCCTCGAGGTCGGCCGCGCGCTCTTCAAGTCGGTCGACACCCAGCAGCCGCTCTATTACCGGCGCGAATTCCAGATCCTGACCAAATCCTTCGGTTATGACCGGCTGATCCTGCCGATGCGGCTTCAGACCGGTGAGGTCCGGCGGATCCTTCTGGCGATCTTCCCGCTCGACAAGAAGCTCGTCTCCGCCGACCAGTGGCGCAGCGAACTCTCGAAGCTGGAGGCGATGGAACGGATGGAAAGCCGCATGGCGACCGCCTGGGCCGAGAGCCTGGGTTATGCGGCCACGTCGGAGGACGGTGGTGGGTCCGAGAAATCCAAGGATATGGAAACTCAGAACTATTTCGATCTGTCGACCCGCGGCGGTGGCGACTGACCCCGGATCGGGACGGGATCATTTCAGCAGGCGCTGGAACCAGGTCGTCTTGCGCATCGTCCGGGCGTCGCCCGGCTCCGGAAAGGCGTCGTGCAGGGCCGGATCCAGTGCCGGCAGGACGGCGCGCTCTCGGCTGGCGATGGCGTCGGATATCCATTTCTCCCGCACGGCGTTGTGCCGTTTCTTCAGCTCGGGATCGGCAGCCAGGGCGGCGGCGAAACCGCCGGCTCCGAACGCGCCGGTATAGCCGGCCTCCCGCGCCAGCTTCTGGTCAATCGCCCGGGTAAGCTGCGGGCGCGGCGGGACGTCGCTGCGCCTCAGGACCACGGCGAATTCGATGTCGTCCACCTCGGTAGGATAGATCGCCGTCACGTCGAACGGGAAGAGGTTGAGGCTGTCGATCTCGCGGAACAGCTCCAGCAGACTGACCGGCGTGAAGACGCTGCAATGGGCGTCGATGTAGCGGCCGGTCTCCTGCGTCGAGCGGGCCTGCTCCAGGGCGGTGCTCGGGTCGTAGATGTTGGGGAAGCCGCCCGCCGGTTCCGGGGCCCAGCCATAGCCGGGCGGCACGTCCACCACCTTGGAATGGTAGTCGTAGACCTGTCCGGTGCTCGGCCGCGACGGCTTCTCCAGATACCACTCGATCCAGTCGGCCGGCCGGGTCTTGGCCCGATGGCGGTCGAAGGTGAACCGCATGTCGGGCAGGACCATGTAGATCTGCCCGCCGGGCGCCAGCAGCCCGTAGGCGTCGGCCAGCCACTGCACCGGGTTCGGGAAATGCTCGAAGACGTGGCTTGAGACGATGGCGTCGAACGGGCCGGCACCGCCGATCGCCTCGGCGAAGGTGCCGCTGTTCCAGACATGGGTGACCTCGACCAGCCTGTCGACATCGACGCCCGGATGGCCGCGGTACTCCCGGCGCAGGCCCTCGGTGTCCAGGTGGTCCACATACTCGACCCGCCCTTCGTCCGGGGCGACGAGGGGGACGGCGAGGGCGCCGATTTCCAGCACCCGCGCCGTTTTCAGATCGATGTGCTGTCGCAGAAGGCCGCGTCTGTCCATTCAGTCCGGCCTCTCTGCCGCCGAGTCATGCACGTTGGTTGAACCGCCTTCCCACCAGGGCGCTGGCGATGTTGATCTTCTGAATGTCGATCGCGCCGCCGGCGATACCCCAGCCCCAGCCGTCGCGCATCCGCTGTTCCATTCCATACTCTTTGGCATACCCGTAACCGCCCATGACCTGCAAGGCCGCCCCGGTCACGTCGCGGACCATCTCGTTGGAGAAGCACTTGGCGAGCGAGCTGTCGAGGATGCTCGGCAGGCCGTCCTCGGCGTTCTGGGCCGCCCGCCAGATCAGCAGGCGCGAGGCCTCCACCTTCAGCGCCATCTCGGCAAGCTTGAGTTGGACCGCCTGGAACTCGACAAGCTCCTTGCCGAACGCCTTGCGCTCCTGGACGTAGTCCAACGCCTGATCGAGGGCGGCCTGGGCGATGCCAAGGCACATGGTGGAGTTGCCGCAGCGCTCCAGGTCGAACGCCTCCATCAGCTTGCGGAACCCGCCGGCCGGCACGATCAGGTTCTCCTTCGGTACCCGCACCTCCTCGAAGAATATGTCCGCCGAGGGAATGCCGCGGAAGCCCATCAGCCGCTCGCGCGGGCCGAAGGACACGCCGTCGCGGTCCTTCTCCACGTAGAGCGCGCCGATGCCCTTGGCGCCCGGCTCGTCGGAGAGCTTGGTGTAGACCACGTAGCTGTCGGAATGGCCGCCGCCGGAGCACCAGCGCTTCTGGCCGTTGAGGATATAGTGGTCGCCGTCCAGCACGGCCCGCGTCTTCAGGTCGGTGAGCGCCGTGCCGGCATCCGGCTCGGACATAGCGACGGCGCAGACGATCTCGCCGGCGCAGACCTTCGGGACCACCGATTTGGCGAGCTCGGAGCCAGCGAAATGCTCGACCGCGCGGATCGGGCCGACGGAGCTTTCGAAGATCGGGAAGGCGACCGCGGGGGAGACCTTGGCGAACTCCTCCAGCACGATCAGCGCCTCCAGGTTGCCGAGGCCGAGGCCGCCAAGCTCCGGCGAGACGTTGATGCCGAGGAAGCCCATCTCGGCATAGCGCTTCAGCCAGTCCTTGGAGATGGCCTCGTCCTTCTCCTCCAGTTCCTTGGCCACCGCCGGCATCTCGGTCTGGGCGAACTGGCGCGCGGTGTCGCGCAGGGCCTGCTGTTCCTCGGTCAGTCTGAAGTCCACCGGTGGATCCTCCGCTTCTTGGTTCGGCTGTTTGTGAAGTCGGTTGGCACTGTGGTCTTCCGGCTGTTAGGCTGTAAATGAAATAGAATTTCATCAGTTGAAATATGCGTTGAGCGATCGGGGAGGCGAGGGTGGCGTCATACCGTCCGGTGATTTCGGTGCTGCGCTGCCTGGATGTTCTGGCGGCGGTGAACCGGCTGTCTGGGCGGGCCAGCCTGGCGGAGATCCACCGGGTGGTGGACCTGGACAAGGCGACGATCCTGCGGATGCTGGAGACGCTGACCCATGCCGGCTACGTGGTGCGCGACGACGATACGCGGCTGTATCACGCCGCCGGCAAGACCCTGCAGCTCAGCGCCGGATACCGGGCGCACAACGCGATCGGGGCGGCCGTGTCGCCGCGCCTGGGCGCCTTCCGGAGGCGGATCGGCTGGCCGTCGGACGTGGCGATCCGCGACGGCGACGCGATGATCGTGGTCGAGACCTCGCGGGAGGCTGGGCCGATCTTCGTGAACCGCGGGCCGGGCTACCGGGCGCCGATGCTGGCCGCGAGCCTGGGGCTGGCCTACACGGCGTTCTGCGGCGCGGCGGAGCGTGCGGCGATCCTGGAGGCGGCGGCGCACGACCCGGCGCCCTGGAACGACGTGGCCCGCGACCGGCCCCGGGCCGACGCGCTGTTCGCCGGGATCCGAGACGCCGGCTACGCGACAATGAACCCGGCCTATATGGCTCAGGGATACGAGAACCGGATCTCGAGCATCGGGGTGCCGATCCGCGATGGGGCCACGATCTTCGCCTGCATCAACGTCCTGTACCTGCGCTCGGCATTGAGTGCCGAGGATGCGGCGGCGGCGTTGGTGGCTCCGCTGCAGGAGATCGCCGCAGCCCTGGCCGCCGATCTGGCGCGGCAGAGTGCGGCGTAACTCTCACAAAAATCGTCATCCCGGCGAACCCCGGACTTGATCCGGGGATCGGCCGGGACCAAGCCGCCTTGATCCCGGTCCCGGGCAGCACCCGGATCAAGTCCGGGCGCTCCCGGGATGACGGAAAGAGGATGATGGGGCGAAGGTCGCTACTTCCGCCCCTCCGCGATCGCGCAGAGCATCTCGAACATCAGGTTGGCCGCTGTCACGCAGGTGATGCCGGTCGGGTCGAAGCACGGAGCGATCTCGCTGATGTCGGCGCCGATGATCGGCTTGCCGGCCAGCGACCGGATGATCACCTGCAGGTCGCGCGGAATCAGGCCGCCGATCTCCGGCACCGCTGTGCCCGGGCAGAAGGACGGATCTACCCCGTCGATGTCCAGGGTCAGGTAGAACGGCTGGTCGCCCAGCGCGCCATGAATCCGCCTGATCGTCTCCGCCCGGCCTATCTCCTCGTAGTCGTCGATGGTGATGACGGTGAAGCCCTGGTCGAGACCGTACTGGATGTCGTCACCGAACCGGCTGCCGCGCAGGCCGAGCTGGACCACCCGCTTGGGGTCGATCCAACCCTCGTCGATCCCCATCCGCATGAAGGTCGCGTGGTTCAGGGTGTCGCCGCACAGGTCGGGCAGGGTGTCCGGATGGCTGTCGATCTGCAGGATGCCGACCGGGCCGTCCTTCACCAGACCGCGCAGGATCGGCGTCGGGATTGTGTGGTCGCCGCCGATGGAGATCGGGGTGATCGCGTTCTCCCGCAGCTCCTCGAAGAACTTCTGGATCAGGTCGATGGAGGCGACCTTGTCCAGCGGGTTGACCGGGGCGTCGCCCAGATCGGCGACGTTGCACAGCTCGAAGGGTTTCGTGCCGAGGGTCGGGTGCACCTTGCGGATCAGGCGGGAGGCCTCGCGCACGCCGGCCGGGCCCTGGCGGGCGCCGGTGCGGTAGTTCACCCCGAGGTCGAAGGGCACGCCGACCAGGCCGATATCGACGTCCCTGTGCACCTCGTGGCGCTTGGTGCGCATGAAGGTGGCGACATCGGCGAAGCGCGGCACCACCGCCGCGTCGACCGGCTGAAACCTCGGATCACCCGCCATGGTCTGGTCTCCCTGTGACTGTTTGACGGGAAGAACAGCACCACGGACCGCCCGGTCCGGGCAATCCGCTAAGTAGCGGATTACTCGGCGGGTGCGAGCGTCCGGTTGCGGGAGCGCGCCTGGGACTCTCGGCTGCGCCGGCCCAGATAGAGCCAGAGGCCGGAGACCACGAAGCCAGTGGGGATCAGGGCGACGATCACCCAGAGTGCGCGGATGATCGGGCCGCCAAATTTGCCGACATGGATGATGTAGCGCATGTGCCAGATGGTGGTGGCAAGGTTGGCCTCGCTGGCGGCGTAGACGTAGAGCACCCGTGCCGGATCGTCGCCGATCCAGACCCGGGTCGCCTGACCCTCGCCCGCACCTTCGGGCATCAGCCCGGCGACCAGGGAATCACCGGACCGGCGTGGCAGGCGGAAGTAGCTCAGCGTCGCGCCCGGAACCGCCGCCTGCGCGACGTCCAGGGCCTCGTCGATGTTCGGCAGCGGTGGGTAGCCATCCTCTTTCGGCGGCTGCGGCTCCTCCACCTTGGAGCCGGTGACCCATTCCAGCGCCACCCGCATCGGGTCATGCCAATACATGGCCATGCCCGTCAGGGAGACGGCGGTGAGGATGAGGAAGGTGGCGATGCCGGTCGCCTGATGCAGGCGCAGGATGCCGAAGCGCGTGCCCTGACGGAAGCTGACCGACAGGCGGCGGAACGGGGTCGGAGGCTTGAGCCACAGCCACAGGCCGATGGCGAACTGGACGATCAGCAGCAGGGCGACCGCCGAGACCCCATGGCGCACCCACTTCGCCGCCGGCCCGTCCACCAGATAGCGCCGGTGCAGGGCGGTCACCCAGCCCTCGAACCGGTCCTTGGGATGGAAGTGGTCCAGAATGTCGCCGCTGGTCGGGTCGATCCGCAGCACGCCGGCCCCGTCGGCCAGCCAAGCGGTCCAGACGTCGTCCCGGTTGACCCCGATGGACCAGATCCTCAGATCGGGCCGTTGTTGGGAGACCCGATCGACGATCGCGGTGGGAGACAGCGATGCGCCGACCGGGCCGGTGTTCCGAGCCTCGCCATCGAGCGCGCGCTGCAACTCGGGTGCGTACACCAACAGCGCGCCGGTGAGGCTCAGAACCAGGAGCGGCACCGCGGTGAGCAGCGACACCCAGAGGTGCAGTCGTCGCAGGTTTCGGTACCGCATGGGTGTCCGCCCTTCCTCAGAAGATGATGTCGGTGCCGAGCCAGAACACGCGGCCGAGTTTGCCGTCGTCGTTCACGGTAGCACCCTGAACGGTTGTGCCGAAGTCACGCTCGTCGAGGAGGTTCTCCACCCGCGCCCGCAGGGCCCAGTTGTCGGTGGCCCACCAGCTCGCACCCATGTCCCAGCGGGTGAAGCCGTCGCGCTTGGTCACGTTGCCGTCGGAATCGACCGCGTCATAGCCGGTAGAGTGATATGCGGCGGTCCACAGCCCGATGGTGTCCGTCGCCCGATAGTCGAGGCGCAGGCTGAACTGGTTCTCCGGCACCGAGGCGGCCTGGCCGTCCCAGAAGATGTTGGAGTTGACCTCGGTTCCGTCGGCCCGGGTCGCCTCCACGTCGATCACCCGCATGTAGCCGGCCGATGCGGTCAGACGGTCGGTGATCCTGGTGAAGACCTCGGCCTCGAAACCGGACTGATCGACCTCCACGCTCTCGATCGCGCCGTTGTTCCGCCGTGGCACGTTCTCCTGGACGATGTTGTACAGGGCGAGATCGACATAGCCGCCGGCCCAGCCCTGGTTCACGCCGACTTCCATCGTGGTGGACTCGACCACCTCGTCGCCGGCCCCGGCGGTGTCGAGCACGTCGGTGCCGAAATTGCCGTACTTCTCGAAGAAGCGGTTGTAGCCCGAGGCGTAGGACACACGGACCCGGGTCTGCTCGAACACGCTGTAGGACGCGCCGAGCTGATAGGAGAACAGGCCGTCGGTCGCCAGGTTGTCCTGCTCGACCCCGTTGTATTCGACGTCGTTGTTGAACCAGGTGTGGCGCAGGCCCCCGGTCAGCACGAGGTTGTCGTTGATGGTGATCGCGTTGGTCGACTTCACCGCGTAGTCGGTGAAGGTGTTATCCCAGATCCCGTCGCGCTCCATGTTGGTGCGCTTCACCTCGGCGCCGACCGAGCCGTCATAGTCGATGCTGTCCGACAGGGACGTGCTCAGGAAGTGGTTGGCGAAGAGGATCTGGTTGGCGACGCTGCGGTCGCGCGACCGGGCATCCCACTTGGTCTGCGCGTCCGAGGCGAGTACGCCGAACTGCAGGGCCTGGGCATCGTTCAGCCGGTGATCCAACGTGGCCGAGCCGAACAGGGTGTGGTTCTCGATCGGCTCCACAGTGCCGTTGCGGATGATGTCGGGCCGGTTGCGGTCGCCGATGGCCAGGACTTCCAGGCGGGTGTCCGTGCTGAAGTTGTAGCCGACCTTGCCGAGGCCCCCGAGGACCGACTGCTCGTCCAGGTTCTCCGGATCGCCGTCGTACTGGCCATAGAAGGCGCTGGCGGCGGCATAGTAGTCCCAGTTGCCGTCATGGTCGGCGACCTCGCCCTGGGCCAGACCCTCGCGCGCAGTGCTGGCATCCAGGCTGAGCGCCTGGTGGTCGGTGTAGTCGCGGCCGGACTTGATGCGGGTCTCGACCACGCCGCCGTCGGTGCCGTCGCCGTAGCTGACGCCGCGGCCGCCTTTCTGCACGGTCAGCTTGTCGATTGCGATGGTCGGGATGGCCGTGTTGCCGTAGCCGCCGCCGTCGCCGCCCTGGAACTTGATGGCGGGAAGTCCATCGATCGACTGGGAGGCGCCCCAGTCGCCGAAGGTGCGGATCTTGGTGCCGCCGCCGAACCGGTCGCCGTTGCCCGGCTGGTTGATCAGGCCGGTAGCATTGTAGCGCAGGGCGTCGCCGGCGTTGATCGGGTTCAGGTTCTGGATGACGCTCCCATCGACCTCGGAGGCGGAGCGGCTGCTGTTATAGGCGCCATCCACCTTGGAGCGGATCTGCTGGGATTCGTGAAGAGTGCTGCCGGTGACGACCACCGGCTTGAGATCAAAGACTTCCGCCATCGCGGTCGTCGTCATGAGTGAAAAGCTCAGCGCGCCAAATGCGCCTGCGAGCGTCCGTGCCGACATGCTCCGGTGACCCCCCGGTCAAGGTTGCGTATGCGCCCCGCTCCCACCCGAGGCGCGCGGAGTATGTCGGTGTGAATTTCTTATTGCAAACGATTCTTAGTAGCGTTCGCAATAGGTCGCGGATTTAGGGTTTTATCGAGGGCGCCGCGAACGCCGGGAAGGTCAAAAATTTCGATACGGCGATGAAAATGAAGCAGGGTTTCTCGGAAAGCGACCAATCGGCCGTCGGTGGTTTGCATTGACATTTCTTGGAAAGAGACTAAGTCAGGACGGTAGTTGATACATTTGTTTGGTGCTGCCTGGACCGACGGTACACCGTTTAGCTTAGATATCCCCTAACAATGCTATCGCTATATTCTCCGCCTCGGTCGAGCCGAGCCTGCGGATTCGTAACGCCTGTTAGAGGACATCTCCATGGCTACTGGTACTGTTAAGTGGTTCAACCCGACCAAGGGCTTCGGCTTCATCGAGCCGGAAAATGGCGGCAGCGACGCCTTCGTTCACATCTCCGCCGTCGAGCGCGCCGGCCTTCAGTCGCTGAACGAAGGTCAGAAGGTTTCCTTCGAGCTGCAGACCGGCCGAAACGGCAAGCCGGCCGCCGAGAACCTCGCCATTATCGGCTGACACCGACCCAAGACACACGACCCGCTCCGGCCATCGTTCGGGGCGGATCCTGCGGCGTGAACGCGCCGACCAGCGGGGCGGGCAGACTCCAGAGGATGACGACGCCATGGCGGCCAAGCCGAACTACAGTTTCGAGCGCAGAGAGCGCGAACGCCTGAAGGCGGAGAAGAAAGCCAAGCGTCTGGCCGATAAGAAGCGCGGCGCCGACACTTCGGCAGACCCGTCGTCGGACGCGTCTGAGACGCCACCGCAGGGCGACGAATAGATCCCGAACGAGCGTCGGACCGACATTGTCCTGATCCGATGCGGCGACCGGCGGCAGAGTTCCGCCGGCGCCCTCCTTGGCCGCTGGATCGCGATCCCGCAGATCCCGCCAGGCTTTTCACATGATCCAGCGATCGCCGCGCTCGGCCCTGCCTTGACGCGCAACCCGATCAGGCTGGACGACCTAAAGGACCTACCATGAAGAACGCAGACAATTTCCTGATCACCTACGGCCTGCATTCCTATGTGACCCACACGCAGATCGGCGGCCGCAGCGTCTTCACCATCGGCGCACCGGCAGGTCGGAAGATGATCCGCCATGCCAAGACGCTCCTGTCCGACACCTTCGGCAAGAGCGCCGCCATCCGCGTGGCTTGATCCGCATCTACCCCCGACAGAGGTGACCACATGGCGCGCAACAAATCCAAGACGAAGCCGGCGACGTTCACGATGTTCAACGTCACCTATGAAGACGGGTCGATCACGTCCAACCGACGGGTCGAGAACGATCGGCTCGATCAGTCCATGGGGGACAACCTGCTGGATCTCGCCCGCACCGCGATCGAGGACCAGGACAATGAGATCGCCCAGCGCTCGAACCGTCGGCGGGCCAAAATCAAGTCAATCACCGAGGCTTAGCCTCGTTCGATCCGGCCTTTCTCTCCGCAGGCGCCCTCGATGGAAAAATCTTGGAACGCCTCGGCAGGGTCATCCGTTACCTGACACGAATGCCGGAGCCGCGGCCGCACCCTTGTTGGTGCATCGATGGTCGACAGCTATCGGCGGGGGCGGACCCCACTGAGACTGCATGGAGAATACGATGCCGAATATCGCCGACGCCAAGATCGCCATTCTCGCGACCCATGGGTTCGAGAAATCCGAGCTGTTCGAGCCGAAGCGGCGGCTTGAGGAGGCCGGCGCCAAGGTGACCGTCGTGTCGCCCGAGTCCGGCGCGATCAAGAGCTGGGACGAGAAGGATTGGGGCGAGACCGTGGATGTCGACATGGATCTCGGCGACGCCAAGGTCGAGGATTTCGACGCGCTGGTCCTGCCGGGCGGTCAGATCAACCCGGATGTGCTGCGGGCAAACGCCAAGGCCGTCGAGCTCGTGCGCTCGTTCTTCAATTCCGGCAAGACGGTGGCCGCGATCTGCCACGGCCCCTGGCTCCTCGTG
Organism: Thalassobaculum sp.; assembly: GCF_965223715.1. Lineage (GTDB taxonomy): Bacteria > Pseudomonadota > Alphaproteobacteria > Thalassobaculales > Thalassobaculaceae > Thalassobaculum. Next base: position 338,546 of record NZ_OZ245012.1, read on the forward strand.
GAAGCCGGGGTCGTGAAGGGCCGCAACGTCACCTCCTACGGCTCGATCCAGACCGACGTGAAGAACGCCGGCGGATTGTGGGAGGATTCCGAGGTCGTGACCGACCAGGGCCTGATCACCTCGCGCAAGCCCGACGACCTGCGGGCGTTCTGCGACAAGATCATCGAAGAGGTCCAGGAAGGCCGGCACGACCGAAAAGCCGCCTGATCGCCTGACCTGATGATGCGATGTGACTGCAGTCCCCCTTCCGGCCTCCGGGAGGGGGATTGTCTATGGGGGCCGCTCTACCGGTTCGCCCGGGCGACCACCGCCTCCGCCAGCACCTGGATGCCCGGAAGCTGGTCCTCCAGCGACGTGTTCTCCGCCTCGTTATGGCTGATCCCCTCGTCGCAGGGGGTGAAGATCAGGACCGACGGGGCGATCTTGGCGATGTTGTAGGCATCGTGGCCGGCCTGGCTGCGCAGCTCCATCAGCTCCACCCCCTGACCCTTCGCGGTGTCGCGGATCAGGTCCTGCAGCCCAGCGTCGAAGACCGGGGTGTTGAAGCTCCAGGCATCGCCGACCGCCACGTCCGTGCGCGAGCGCTGGGCGCAGTCCACCAGGGCGTGACGGATCTCCGCCTCCATGGTCTCGGTCAGGTCCTTGTCGGGCGAGCGGAAATCCACGAACAGGGTCGCCCGGTCGGAGATGATGCCCGGCTTGTTCGGCCAGGCCTCCAGCCGGGCGACGGTAGATTTCGCTTCCCGATCCGCATATTTGAGCCCGATCCGGTCGACCTCCAGCGCCACCGTGGCGGCGCCGACGATGGCATTGCGGCGGCGGTCCATCGGGGTCGGTCCGCTATGGGCATTGACCCCCGTCACCTCGATCCGCATGCCGCGGGCGAAATAGGTGCCGGTGACCAGGCCGAGCTTGACGCCTGCCTCATAGAGGGCCGGGCCCTGCTCGATATGGATCTCGAAATAGCTGTCGAAGTCACGGCCGCCGACCGGGGCGTCGCCGGCGTAGCCGATGGCGTTCAGGGCGTCGGCCACGGTGATGCCGTCCTCGTCGGTGCGGCCAAGCGCCCAGTCCAGATCGTGGATGCCGGCGAACACCCCGGAGCAGAGCATGGGCGGGGGAAAGCGCCCGCCTTCCTCGTTGGTCCAGTTCACCACCTCGATCGGCCGCTTGGTCTCGATCCCCTGGTCGTCGAGCGACCGCAGGATCTCCAGGCCCGCCAGGACGCCGACGATGCCGTCGAACCGGCCGCCGGCGGCCTGGGTGTCCAGATGGCTGCCGATCACCACGGGCGGCAGGTCGTCGTGGCTTCCCGGGCAGCGGGCGAACATGTTGCCGAGCCTGTCCACGGTCAGCGCATAGCCGGCATCGGTGCACCAGGTCGCGAACAGGTCGCGCACCTCGCCATCGGCCTGGCTCAGGGTCAGCCGGGCGAGGCCGCCGCGCGGTCCCTTGCCGATCTCGGCTGAGGCCTCGATGGTCGACCAGAACCGCGCGCCGTCGATGGCGATGGAATTGCGGGCCATGCTGAACTCCGGAGTGAGCCGTTGTAGGGACCGGCGCATGCTAGCCGGTCGGGCAGGCCCGGACGAGACACTCAGACCGTCCCCGGCGCGGTTTGTTCTGCGCTACGCTGTCGCCATGGAAGCAGACTGGCTAGTGGAAGAGGCGACGCTGGTGCGTTTTGCGGTGGCGATCGCGATCGGCGCGATCGTCGGGATCGAGCGTGGCTGGAGCCAGCGGGCGCTGGAATCCGGTGCCCGGACGATGGGCCTGCGGACCTTCACCCTGATCGGCATGGCGGGCGGCATCCTGGGCCTGGTCGGCGATGCGCTGCTAGTGGGCGCGGGGCTGCTCGCGCTCGCCGGGCTGCTGGTCGTCTCGTACCTGCGCGCCGATACCCGTGACCTGGGCCTGACCACCGAGGTGGCGGCGCTGACGACCTTCCTGCTCGCGGTCTTCTCCGGCTGGGGCTTCCCGGCCTATGCGGCCGCCGGTGGTGCGCTGGTCGCCGCCATGCTCGAGGCGAAGGCGCCGCTGCACCGCTTCCTCAAGGGCCTGGCGGAACAGGAGCTGGAGGCGGCGATCAAGCTGCTGGTGCTTGCCGTGGTCGTGTTGCCGGTCCTCCCCGATGCCGATCTCGGCCCCGACGGGCTGGTGAACCCGCGGCAGATCGGGATGATCGCAGTGGCGCTCGCCACGATCTCCTTCCTCGGCTACTGGCTGGTCAAACTGATGGGGCCCAGGGCCGGCCCGCTGCTGTTCGGGCTGGCCGGGGGGCTGGTCTCGTCGACGGCGGTCACCCTGGCGTCGGCCCGCCTGAGCCGCGGGCAACCGGGGCTGGCGCCCGCCCTGGCCGGCGCCATCGCGGCGGCAAACGCCGTCATGGTGGCGCGCGTCGCCGTCGTTGCCGGGCTGATCGCGCCGGCGCTGCTGGCCGACCTCGTCACCGTGCTCGCGCCGATCGGCCTGCTCTCCGTCGCCTGGATGCTCTGGCGGCTGGTGCACCGTCCCGCCTCGGAGACCGCGGGCGGTCTCGCCGACATGATCGACGCGCCGGTACCGATCGGCGAGAGCGTGCTGATGGCTCTCCTGGTCGGCCTTGTCTCGCTGGCGGCCAGCGTCGGCCGGTCGCTGTTCGCCGGCGCGGGACTGCTGGTGGTGGCCGCGATCACCGGTCTGGCGGATGTGGACGCCCTGACCATCACCATGGCCCGCCTTGCCCAGACGGCGGGGGAGGGCGCGGCGGAGGAGGGCGCGGCGGCTGCCGTAGACGGTATCCCCATCGCGGACATCATCTGCGTCGCCGTGATCGCCAACATGGTCTCCAAGACGGCCATGGTGGCCGCCTTGGGCGACCGGCGGCTCGCCATCGGGATCGCCGGCCTGTTCGGGGCTTCCGTGCTGATCGCCGCCGGGGCGATCCTGGCGCGCGGCCTGATCGGCTGAACCGGTCAGTCGAAGCTGGCGTCGATGCGTCGGACGAGGTCGGGGTCCAACGGTCCCCGCGCTTCGGCCGCCAGCGCCATGTCCAGCTCCCGGCGGTTCTTCACGCCCAGCACAACGGTGTCGACGCCGTCCATGGTCAGGGCATAGCGGTGGGCGAGGTCCGCCGGATCCTCGCCGATCTCCAGAGCGAGCTTGCGCCATCCGGCGGCGCGTTTGTAGTCGAGCATCTCCGGGTGATCGTCGGGCAGGGGACGGTCGAGCTCGGCGGACAGGGCGCCCGCCTGCACCGCCTTGATGCCGAGCACGCCGACCCCGTTGGCCTTGGCGGTGGCGATCACCTCGCGCTGTTTGGTCGGGCCGTCGTAGAACTTCAGCGCGCCGGGGCTGTCGATCGGGTTGCTGATCGCCTGGACCGCGGCCGGGGCGGGGCTCTCGCCCAGCAGCTTGATGATCGCGTCCGGCTGGCCGATCCCGGTGAGGCCCCAGGCGCCGATCAGCCCTTCCGCGACGAAGGCCTCGAACAGCGGGCGCACATGCTCGCAGAACACCGAATAGGGCGTGACCCGCAATGCCGCGTCCGGATGGCCGCGCATGGGATGGTCGTCGGGCGCCACGTTGGAGTGCAGGAAGAACAGGTCGACCTTCTCCAGCTTCATCAGCTTCAGGCTGGTGGCGATGGAGCTCCGCAGCCGGGCCTCGATCTCCGCCGGGGGCGTGCCGCCGAGCAGGCATTTCGTCGTCACCCGAACGCCCGCCGGCAGGTTGCCGCCGAACGCCTCGCCGATCACCGACTCCGCCTCGCCGTCGCCATAGCGCGGCGCCATGTCGAGCAGGGTGATGCCGCCATCGACGGCCGCCTTCACCGTCGCGACGCATTCCTCGCGGGTCGTCTTGCCCCACAGGTGCCCGATCCCGCCGCCACCCAGCGTCAGGGCGCTGACCGGACCGAACGGCCCTAGGTTGCGCTGTTCCATGTCTCTCTCCCTCAGTCGACCGTTGCAGCAAAGCTAGCAGGCGCGGCCCGCTCGGGTGTAGCCTTGGAAAAAACAGGGAATACGGGAGGATATGATGAGCAGTGCCGCACCATCCGCGAAACCGGGCCCGGAGGCCCGCCCGCTGACCCCCGTCGTTGGCGCCGAGATCCTTGGTATCGACCTCGCCCATGTGGACGACGCCCAGTTCGCCTTCATCCAGAAATCCTTCGACCGGTATGCGGGGCTGCTGTTCCGCGGCCAGGACCTGTCGCCGGAGCAGCTCGTGGCCTTCAGCCGCCGGTTTGGCGATCTCGACCACGCGCCGATCATGGAGAATGGCCAGACGGCGGTCCCCGGCCTGCCGGAGGTCTATCTGGTCTCCAACATCAAGGGACCGGACGGCAAGGAGATCGGCAGCCTCGGTGCGGGGGAGGCGGTCTGGCACACGGACATGTCCTATCTCGCGGCCCCGCCGGACATCTCCATGCTGCACGCGATCGAGGTGCCGCCAGCCGGTGGCGATACCTGGCTGTGCGGTATGAACGCCGCCTACAACGCCCTGCCGGATGACCTGAAGCGCCGGGCGCGGGGCCTGCGGATCAAGCATGACGGCACCTACAATTCCGGCGGCTATGTGCGCCAGGGTGTGACCCCGACCGATGATCCGCGTCAGAGCCCGGGCACCTATCACCCGGTGGTCATCGCCCATCCGAATACCGGCCAGCCCCTGCTCTATCTCGGCCGCCGCCGCATGGCCCATATCGAGGGGTTGGATCTGGCGGAGTCGGAGGCGCTGCTGGACGAGCTCTGGGCCTATGCCACCCGCGAGGAGAACGCCTACCGCCACAATTGGCGGGTCGGTGATGTCCTGATGTGGGACAACCGGGCGACCATGCACCGTCGCGATCCGTTCGACGCGACGGCGCGCCGGCTGATGCGCCGCACCCAGGTCAAGGGCGCCCTGAAACCGGCAGCCTATGCGGGATAATGCAGGCAGTGCCCCCCAAGACTATGGGATTTGACCGCATAACCCGTAAAATGCGCGAGGATTAGGCTGCCGGCCATGTGAGCAGATTGGGCGCCGATCGTTCCTGACCTGATGGAAATGGCATGCCCAGTCGTGTGTTTCTGCTCCTGATTTCGATCTGCGGCGCCCTGGCGGTTGTCCGCCCGGCCCTGTGCCAGCCGGTGCAGCCGTCCGGGATCCCGACCATCGCCCTGTCCATGCTGGGCGACGGGATTGAACTCTTCGACCAGGCCCTGGTGCTGCGGGAGACGGGACGGTCGTTCGACCTCGCCGAGGCGCTGGCCTCGCAGGACTGGCGCCCGCTGGAGTCGGAGCTGCGGAACGCCGGCATCACCGACGACCGCTTCTGGGTCCGCTTCCGGCTGCGCAACGACACCGGGGCGGCGCGCCAGGTGGTGGCCAGCCATGACATGGCGCACCTGACCTCCTTCACCGTCTTCGTGACGGCGCCGAACGGCAGCGTCACCCGCGCCGACCTGGACCCGTCGCAGCCGTTCGACCAGCGGGCGGTGTCCTCGCCGCTTCCCGCCGTCTCGATCGCGGTGCCGGCCGGCCAGGAGCGCGAGGTGACGGTCGTCTTCGCCAATGCCTATCCGGTGCCGATGAACACCGACCTCAACCTGTGGAGCGACCAGGGGTTCGAGCGCCATCTCCTGCTGACGACCACCTTCATCGTCTTCCTGGTCGGTTGCCTGTCGACGGCCGCCGCATTCTGGCTGCTCTACGGGTTGTTCATGCGGCAGGTCCGCATGGTGATCTACTCGCTGTACATGGCCAGCCTGGTGGCGGTGTACCTGATCTTCTCCGGCGTCGGCGAGCAGTTGCTGTTCACCTCGACCGTCTGGCTGCGGGAGCTGGGCTTTCACTGGGCGATGTTCTGCGTCGGTGCCGCCTGTCTCGACTTCGCGCGCCGCCATCTCGACATGGGCAGGCTGCATCCGGGTCACGACCGGATCATGCGCCTGGGCACTGCCGCCTGGCTCTGCGCGGCGGTCGTGTCGTTCCCCACGCGCTTCCCGGAGATCGAGGCGCCACTGACGTTCATCGCGGTGACCGGCTGCCCGATCTATGTCGCCTGGCTGAGTTGGGTCGCCTGGCGCCGGGACGGCCTGTCCTATGCAAGCTGGATGGTGGTGGGCTGGACCGGGGTCGCGATCTCGTCGGTCCTGGGTGTCTTCAGCAGCGTGATGGACCTCCCCTTCATCGACCTGTCCCAGGCGGACTTCCTGCGGCTCGTCTTCGCCAGCACGGTGGTCGAAAGCCTGCTGCTCAGTGCCTCCCTGGCCCAGTGGCTGCGCGGGCAGGAGGTCCGGCTGATCGCCGCCGAGACCGCTGCCAGCCGCGACTCGCTGACCGGCCTGCTGAACCGGCGCGGCTTCGACGCCCATGTCGTGCAGCTGAAGCGGGCCGGGGTGTGGCCGGGGAAGCTGTGGCTGGTGCTGATCGACCTGGATCGCTTCAAGGACATCAACGACACCTACAGCCACGCCGCCGGCGACGTGGTGCTGACCCATTTCGCGAGCATGCTGCGCCGAGAGTTCCGCGCGAACGACGTGACCGCCCGGTTCGGCGGCGAGGAATTCATCCTGCTGTTCGAGGCCGAGACTGAGGAGGCCGCCCGCTCGGTGGCCGACCGGGTGCGCCAGCGGTTCGCCGACACGCCGACGCGCTACCAGGGGGCGATGATCGGCCATACCCTGAGCGCCGGCCTGGTGCGGGTCGGCGATGGGCCGGACGAGGAGGAGGCGACGCTGATCGCCATGGCGGATACCGCGCTCTATGCCGCCAAGCACGCCGGACGGAACGTGGTGCGGGCCTATTCGGACCTGGCCGGGCTGGAGGGACACGAGCAGCCCACCCCGGGAAAGGTCGTGGAACTGGCCACGCTGACGGGACCCGCATCGGCCCGGAACTGAGCGGCAGGCGGCATCGGCCGCGTAACGGGCCTTTTCGACCGCTGGATTTTAAGGATAATGCCAACGATTGCCGGCTGGTCGAACGGTTCGGGCCGCCGATCGCCCCGTGATCCGTTGAAGACGGCCTGCCCGTGCGCTCCGTGACCCTGGCCCTGATCGCTCTCCTGGTGCTGCTGGCCAATCCGGCCGGGGCTTCCGATGCCATCGCACCGCCGGCGATCGCGTTGTCCTCGCTGGAGGACGACATGAGCCTCCTCGGCCACGCGCGGTTTCTCGTCGAGCCCGACACGGCGCTGTCGCTGGAGGCGGCCCTGGACAGCGACGGTTGGCAGCTGGCCAGCGAGGCGAACCGGAAGCGCGGGGTGACCCGGACCAAGACCTGGATGCGCTTCTCGATCGTCAACGACACCACCGCGCAGCGCGAGGTCGTCGTCACCCACGATGTCATGCGGCTGACCACCTTCACCCTGTTCGCCGTCGCCCCCGACGGATCGGTCGTGCGCGGCGACTACGACCCCCTGCAGGCCTATGAGGACCGTCCGCTCGCCTTCGCCGGGCCGGCGGTGACCGTCACCGTGCCGGCGGGTGAGCGGCGCGAGGTGGCGGTGCGGTTCGGCAACGACCATCCGATTCCGATCCATCTCAACCTGATGCTCTGGAGCGAGCGGGGCTTCGAACGCCATGCCGTGGCCAACATGGCGTTCTTCGTGTTCTGGATCGGCTGCCTGACGACCGCGGCGTCGTTCTGGCTGCTCTACGGCATCTTCATGCGTCAGAGCCGCATGATCGTTTATGCGGTCTACATGGCCAGCGTCGCCATCACCTACGTGGTGTTCTCCGGCGTCGGCCTGCAGCTCCTGTTCCCGGGCAGCGCCTGGCTGCAGACCCTGGGCTTCAGCTGGTCGGTGTTTCTGCTGACCGGGTCGGCCTACGAATTCGCGCGGCGTCACCTGGACATCGCGCGGCTGCATCCCCGGCAGAACATCGTGCTGCGCGGTGCCGTGGCCTTCTACGCGGTGGCGACGGTCCTGGCCCTGCTGCTGAACGTGCCGGCCCTGGAGACCCCGCTGGTCTATTTCTCGCTGCTGACCATGCCGGTCTGCATGACCTGGCTGAGCTGGGTCGCGTGGCGGCGCGACGGGCTGAACTACGCCTCCTGGATGGTGCTCGGCTGGGTCCTGGTCCTGGTTGCGACCCTGCTGACCGCCAGCGTCACCGCGGCCTTCGTGCCGTATTCCGGGATCTCGCACATCGTGCTGATCCGCCTGGTCTTCGTCGGGATCGTGATCGAGGCCCTTCTGCTCAGCGCCTCGCTCGGCCAATGGCTGCGCGGCCAGGAGGTCAGGCGGATTGCTGCGGAGGCCGCCGCCAGCCGGGACGCCCTGACGGGACTGCTGAACCGCCGGGGATTCGATTCCAAGGTGCTGCAGCTGAAGCAGGTCGGGATGTGGCCGGGCAAGCTCTGGCTGGTGCTGATCGACCTCGACCGGTTCAAGGATATCAACGATACCTACAGCCATGCGGCGGGCGACGCCGTCCTGACCCATTTCGCCGCCATGCTGCGCCGCGAGTTCCGCGCCAACGACCTGACGGCCCGGTTCGGCGGCGAGGAGTTTATCCTGCTGTTCGAGGCCGAGACCGAGGAGACCGCCCGCTCGGTGGCCGAGCGGGTCCGCCGCCGTTTCGCCGACACGCCCACCCGCTACGGCAGGGCGATGATCGGTCATACGCTCAGCGCCGGGCTGGTACGGATCGGCGACGGGGCCGACGAGGAGGAGGCGACACTGATCGCCATGGCGGATACCGCGCTCTATGCCGCCAAGAAGGCCGGACGCAATGCGGTGTGGGCCTATTCCGACCTGGCCGGCCGCGTGGATCAGGGTCAGCCGACCCCGGGCACCGTCGTGGAGCTGAAGCCGCTGGCCGGCGGCGCTACGGCGCGTAACTGAGCGGTAGCCGGGTGGAGAACTTGATCTCCTCCATGGCGAAGTTGGAACTCACGTCCATCAGCGGCACGGCAGTGATCAGCCGCTTGTAGATCGCGTCGTAGGTGGCGATGTCGGGGACCACGACCTTCAGCACATAGTCGATATCGCCGCTCATCCGATAGACCTCGACGATCTCGTCGATGTCGTCGACCGTGCGGGCGAACTGCTCAAGCCACTCCATGTCGTGCCGGTTGGTGCGGACCCGCACGATCACCGTCACCCCCAGCGCGATCCTCTCGCGATCCAGCAGGGCGACCCGGCGGCTGATGACCCCGTCCTTCTCCAGCCGCTGGATGCGCCGCCAGCAGGGGGTGGTGGACAGGCCCACCGCACCGGCGATGTCGGCCAAGGCCATCCCCGCATCCCGCTGCAGCAGGTCCAAGATTTTACGATCCACATGATCCATAGAAAAATATTCTACACATCATCAGGTGGATGACAATCAAAGCAAACCGTTTCGCCGCAACTGGGGGCACACTTGGCCCATCTGATCGACAAGGAGGTTCCCATGCGCATGTTCACCGAACACCCGGCCAGCGTCGGCGAGACCTATGGCGAGCATTTCGGCATGGCGAGCGGCTTCGGCATCCGCATGATCCTGGGCGGGCTGGCCTGTCTGGTGCACGGCGTCCTGCCGTTCCTGTTCACCAAGACCGGCAGCCGGATCGTCACCGAACTGCATGGCCGCATGGTCACCCACCGCAACCGGCACGCCGCTGCGGCCGACGCTGGCAGCCGTCAGACGGCCTGACGCCTCCTAGCTGTCGAAGATCGACAGCTTCAGCGGATAGGACTTCCCCAGAAACACCGTGTGGTCCCGGTGGTCGGCGAGGCCGTCCCCGGTATTGGGGTGGATGAACACGTCGAGCCCGTCGCGGTTCAGGGTCAGCCAGGGCAGGATCCGCGCCAGCAGGTCCGGCGCGAAGGCGACCTGATAGCTCCACATCGGGTGCGGCCCGACCGGCTTCTCGTGGAAGCGGCCCATCTCCGCTTCGGGAAAGGTCGCCTGGATCCGGTCGTAAAGGGCACGGGCGGGCCCCGTCGTCTGGCCGTCGAAATAGACATGGGCGTGCCAGCTCTCGATGGTCTGCGTGTCGGTCATCGCGTCCTCCCTGCGTTTCTGCGGGTATAGCGCATTCCGGTCATCGCGGCCCGGCCGATTGGCCGTTTTCCGAGTCGCGGGTCGCGCAGTGATTTTCCTGGAAGCCAGAATTCAACGCGTCCCGCGAGTCGCGGCCTGCCCATCGTGTGCATACGATTGTCTCCTTACGGTTGATTTCCCCGTATCAGCTTCAGTGGGGGACATCACGATGGCTGAGAGACCATTTCTCGCTGGAATCGGCCCGATCCATGCCGAATGCGAGTCCAGACGCAGCGAAATACAGGAATCGCTGATCCGCATCGATCGCGACTTCCACCAGAACAGGCTCGATCTGAAGGCCTGCGACGACATCGATACGTTCAAGGAGCGGTTGCGGGAGGTCGGCAAGTACGTGCCGAGCGCCTTCGACAGCCACTTCAAGCCGGCACGGACGGGCGACTGCATCGGCCTCACCGTGCGGGACGACCAGGGCATCGCCGCGACGCTGGGCGTGCGGCTCTACCGCTTCGCGGTCACGTCCCTGGCCGATCACCTGGAGACCTTGAGCCTGTTCTACAGCAACCCGGCCGAACAGATGATCCCGGGCGAACGGCTGAGCATCTCGGGCGAGGCGGACGCCTATGCCTCGCGCATTCAGGACAAGGTGTACTGGACCGGCGGGCTGTGGGTGCGCCCGGACCTGCGCGGCCGCCAGACCAACTTCCCCAAGCTGCTCGGCATCGCCGCCGGTTCCATGGCCCATGCCCAGTGGGGCCGGGTCGGGATGGTCAGCGTCACCGAGAAGGTCATGGCCAATGCCGGGCTGGTGTCGAAGAGCTACGACATTCAGCACGTGCTCGAGAGCATCATCTGGACCCATCCAGCTCGGCCCGAGAAGAAGGAATGGGTGCTGCTGGCGAAGGATTCGGACTACATCGCCAGACAGACGCTCACCCACAGCGCGGGCGAGGTGCCGCTGGTCTATCGTACGGACGAGAACCGACGCATCGCTTGACCGGTGCGGGCGGCGTGGCGCCGGGGGACCGGCCTACGCCGCCTTCTTCGTCTTGGGCACGGGGGACAGCAGGGCGATGACGCCCTGGCCGGTGCCGCCATGCTCGGCGCTGCGGCCCGGAAGGTCGACCGGAAGCGAGATCCGGTACCACTGGAACTCCTTCAGCCCGTCGCTGGCCAGCACCACACCCTCGCAGAACTCGACCAGCGGCTCGCGTAGGTCGAGCGCGGCCCGGGTTGAGGCCTTCACGGATTCGATCATGCCCCGGTCGGGCACGACCTGATCGAGGGTGCCGCCCTCGAAACTGCGCCACGTCGCCCGGTCCCACGGCGCGTTCGGCGAGCCGTGATAGTGCATCAGGCGGAACGTCTCGCCGTGGGGGATCATCACCTTGATGCTGCGGTTAATGCCCGGGTCGGCCATCACGTCCAGGATCGGCGACCGCAGGGTCGCACCCGAAGCCTTCCACGCCGCAATCAGCCGGGCGGCCACGGGATCGTCGAGCGAGGCGATCGCGTTGTGGTCCATGCGGCCGCGACGGATCGAGTCCTTTGGCGCGCGCGGATTGACGATCTCCATGCATTTCAGCACCAGGCTGACCATGCGGTCCGGACGATCGTCGGAAATCTTCGTCGTGCCGCGCGCGGTCGTGACCTCGATGCAGCGCAGGCGGGTGGTTTCCGGCGCGGTCTCGCTCACCAGTCGCTGAAGCAGCGCGGTCAGCGCCTGGGTGTGAACGGAGCGGGCGTCGAAGGAGTATTCCTCGAACGCGCCGATGGTTGTGCAGCGGATCCAACCCATCGTATGGATCGCGAACTCGCTGACGTCTTCGCCCAGGCGGCCCAGCTTCGCGGCAAGGTCGGCCACCTGCCCAGTTTCGTCGATCCACTGAGTGGTGATGCCGATCAGGCCTGTTGTACGGCCACTATTGAACATTGTCCCAACCCTGACCTACGCCCATCCATATCATCGCTTGTATGCAGTTCCGGTCAAGTTCGTTGTGGTGAACATTTAGGCAAACAGCCGATTCGCGAGTGACTTTCCACCAAGGCTTGCAGTGTGACCCGAAACGGTTGAAACTCCCTTAACGGACGAATGAACCGGACGCCTGCGATTGTTTTGCCTGATTGGCTCACTGGGATTGGCAGATGCGTAACATACTTTTGATTGCCGGACCGGTGACCGACCCCCATCGGTTCATGTCCGAACTCGGATGCCATCCCGACATCGCCGCCCTGCCGCCCGTCACCCTCGGCAACACGCTGCACGCCGTGGCGCGCCGGGCGGTCAGTGCCGCCTCCGGCGGCGACCGGTCCGGCGACGCGCTGCTGACCCTGGCGCGGGAGGAGGGGGGAGCCGCACTGGCCTCGTATTTCACGACGTTGAGGGCCTCGACCGGCAAACCCGCGATTGTGCTGCACGATCCCAGCGGACCGATGTTCCCGTTCCTCAACCCGCCCGACATTGACCTGCTGGTCCTGACCCGGACGGCGGAGTCGGCGGCGGTGGCCGTCGGCGCCGGTGCGATCGCCCGGGTAATCGACGCGGCGCACAAGGCGCTGGAGTCTTTCGAGCGTCGGGTCGCCGGCTTCGGCGTCTCGGCCGACCGCATCCACATGGTGGACGAGGAGGCGCTGCGCCGCGATCCCAGGGGCCTCTGGCCGGAGATCTGCCGCCAGATCGGCGTCGATGACGGCGTCGACGCGGTCGATGCCATGGTCCGGCCGTCGGTCGCTCCCTGGAGCCTGCGCAGCGGCCGTTTCTGACCGCCGGTTCTCCGGCCTCCAGTACAACCGAGAATGCGCAGGCCTGACGGTAGGTCGCGCCACCGATTGCAGTGCAGCATCGTCCGTCGCATCATCCCTCGGACATCTGCAATCGATCGAGCGACGGGGGACTGAATGGCCCATCATCATCTGAAGGCTTCGCCGGAGACCTGCCACTGGGGTTGGTTCGACGCCGGAATGGCGCCGGCCCTGACCATCGCCAGCGGCGACCGGGTCACGGTCGAGACCGTGTCCGGCGCACCGGAGGACCTGCCGGGCGACGGCTACCACATCCCTCCGGAACTGCTCGACATCCACAAGCGCTCCGAGCGCCGCATGCCGGGCCACCTGCTGACCGGGCCGATCGCCGTGGAAGGCGCGATGCCGGGCGACGTGCTGGAGATCCGCCTGCTCGACATCAAGCTGCGCCAGGACTGGGGCTACACCAAGGTGCGGCCGCTGGCCGGCGCCCTGCCGGAGGATTTCGACGAGCCGGACCGCATGACCGTCGACCTGGACGCCGAGCGCAATATCGGCCGTCTCCCCTGGGGCACCGAGCTGCCGCTGCGGCCGTTCTTTGGCGTGATCGGCGTCGCCCCGCCGGCCGGCTGGGGCGCGATCTCGACCATCCAGCCGCGCAAGAACGGCGGCAACCTGGACAACAAGGAGTTGATCGCCGGCACCACCCTGTACCTGCCAGTCTGGACCGAGGGCGGCAAGCTGTCGCTCGGCGATGGCCATGGCGTGCAGGGCGACGGCGAGGTCTGCGTGACCGCCATCGAAACCGCGCTGGAGGGCGAGATCGAGGTGCATCTGCGCAAGGACCTGTCCCTGGACTACCCCCGGGCCGAGACACCGGATGCCCGGATCACCATGGGCATGAACGCCGACCTGGACAACGCCGCCAGCCATGCCCTGCGGCAGATGATCGACTGGATCGTCGATACCACGAACCTGTCGCGCAGCCAGGCCTTCATGCTGATGAGCCTTGCGGCAGACGTGCGCGTCACCCAATTGGTGAACCAGGAGAAGGGCATCCACGTGGTGCTCCCGAAATCGGCGCTGGGCGGATCCTGAGAGGAGCCGGCCGGCCGCATCACACTGGACGACGAAGCATGAAATCCTCAGAGGCGACGATTCTGGTCCTGCCGGGCCTCGGCGGCGGGACGGACGGGCATTGGTATGCACGGTGGCAGGCCGGTCTGAAGACCGCCGAATGGGTGGCGCTGGACGACTGGGTCAGCCCGGCCCGGGAGGCCTATGTGGCGTCGATCCTGGCCGCCGTCGCCGGTGCCGACCGTCCCGTCGTGCTGGTCGGCCACGGCTACGGCTCGCTGGCTGCCGTGCATGCGGCGTCGGAGCTGGCCGGCGGCAAGGTCCGGGGCGCCTTCCTGGCCGCGGTGCCGGACGTCGACGCGGCGGCGCATGACGTGGCGGCGAGCTACCGGCCGCTGCCGCGCGATCCGCTTCCGTTCCCGTCTCTGGTCCTAGCCAGCCGCAATGACCCCCATTGCGACTTCGACGTGGCGGCGGATCTGGCCGGTGCCTGGGGCTCTCGGCTGGTCGACCTGCGGGAGAGCGGCAATGTCGATCCCGACAGCGGCCACGGCCCCTGGCCGGAAGGGCTGATGACCTTCGGCAAGTTCCTGGGGCAGCTCAGCCCGGCGTGAGCCCGCGCGTCAGCCGACCAGCCGGCTGAGCGCGTGGCGGCCGGCGTCCAGCACGTGATCGAGGTCGTTGGGGTGGACGTGAGGGTAATGCTTCACCAGCCATTCCGGCGCCTCGAACGGGGTGTCCCTGTTGCGCTCGTGGTCGATGGTGGCGTCCAGCAGGCCGACCAGGATCGCCACCTTGTCGAGGCGCGATACCGCCTGATACTGCGGCTGCGATCCGTCGTCGTCGCGCGGCTCACCGAAAATGTCGAACGCCATGGGATCCTCCCGCCGTGCCGGCCGATCCTGTGTGGATCACCGGTCCACCGTACGCGGCGGCGCCCCGGCGTCAAGCTCAGCCGTAGCGCTCGAGCGAGGGTCCGTGCCAGTGCGGCGCGCGCTCCCAGCCGCTGGCGACGGCGAGACCGGTTGCGGTGCGGCTGACGATGAGAAGGGTTTCGTCCTCGGCGCCGATGATGAAGGCGCGGCCGCCTCCGGGCTCCAGCTCCCAGCCGGTGGCAGCGGGAATGCGGGCGACGAGACGGTCCAGGGCCTGCCGATCCGCGAAGGCCCAGGCGCTGGTCTGCCGGCGGCGGTGGAACGCGATGACCTCACCCATGTCGGCCTCCTCACGACGCTGATGGTCTGAAGGTAGGCTTCGGGCATACGGGCGGAAACGACCTCGCGCGGCTCTCAGGCGAACGTGATCGGCGGTGAGGCGCTCTCCCGCATTCCACCTCCAACCACTCCCCGGACCTGTTCCGGGGCCCACTCATCCACTCCCACGGTCGTGCGGGGTGACGCGTAGGCCCCGGAACAGGTCCGGGGAGTGAGGGAAAGTTGAATTATTCAGGTCAAACGGGCGCGCTCATCACCAGCCCGCCATCGACCACGATCTCGGTCGCGGTCACGTATTTCGCCTCGTCGCTGGCGAGATACAGCGCCGCATAGGCGATGTCCCAGGCGTCGCCCATATGGCCCATGGGGACCTGGGAATGGCGCTTGGCGATCAGCGCCTCGGCGTCGTTGTTGCCGCGCTGACTGGCGAGCCGCGCCTCGACCAGCGGGGTGTGCATCAGCCCCGGGACCACCGTGTTGCAGCGGATCTTCTCCTTGGCATAGCTCACCCCGATGGCGCGGGAGAGCTGCACCACCCCCGCCTTGGCGGCCGCATAGGCGTGGATCGGCGTGCCGATATGGCGGTAGCCGGCGACCGAGGCGACGTTGATGATCGCGCCGCCGCCGCCCTTGCGCATATGCGGGATGGCGTGGTGACAGCCGAGATAGACGGTCTTCAGGTTGTGGTCCATCTGGGCGTCCCAGGTCGCGAGATCCATGTCCTCCACCGTGCCGGGATGGGAGCCGCCCACATTGTTGTGCATCACGTCGAGCCGGCCGAACCGGGCGACGCAGTCGGCCAGCAGCCGCTCCACCGTGTCGTCGTTGGTCAGGTCGCCGGCCTCGGCATGGACCTTGGCGCCTTCCTCGGCCACCAGCCGGGCGGTCTCCTCCACCGCCGCCTTGTCCCGGTCGATCAGGTAAAGCGTGGCCCCTTCGCGGGCGTAGAGCACCGCGCAGGCCTTGCCGTTGCCCCAGCCCGGCGCGACGGAGCCCGCACCCGCGACCACCACCACCTTGTCCTTCATCCGATCGACCATGCCCGTTTCCTCGTCCTTGGTTTTTTCATGAACCACCAGTCATACCCAATCGGCCGCGGGTAGGGCGAGGCGCTATCGTCTCGGCCTAGCCGCCGGCGGCACGGGGGCGGCCTGTGAATGCGGCGAGGGCGACGGCCAGCCACCCCAGGATCTGCAGCGTGCCGCCGACCGGTGCGAGCATCGGCACCGGCGCGCTGCCCTGGACCGCCTGGACGTAGACCGAGCCGCAGAACGCCAGGGCGCCGACCCCGACCGCCAGCATGCCGGCCAGGGCGAGACGTCCACCCATCTGCGGCCAGAGCGCGGCCAGCGCGAGCAGGCCGAGGCTGTTGGCCGTATGCCAGAACGAGGCGGTGCGCCATAGATCCCGGGCGCCCGGATCGGCGCCGATCGCATGGGCCCCCACGGCCCCCAGGGCGACCGCGAGCGCGAGGGAAAGGGCGGCGATGCCGGCGGCTGGTCTGTTCATGACGGCGCGTCCTGACAGGTCGTTGACGCCCCCCTATAGCGCGCGGCGGGGCCCGCCCCCAAGTATCTGCGTCTTGCAACCCGTTTTCTCCGGCGTCGGCCTGCGCTGGGGTGTTTTCAATCCTCCGCGAACTGCTTAAGACGAACCTAGCGTTTCAAGACGGTGCCTGCGTGATCTATCTACGGTCCTCCCTGTTCAACGTGGTCTGGATGGTGTGGTCGCTCCTGATGGCGACGACGGTGCCGGTCAATCTGCTGTTCCACCGCGGCGATGACGGGCGCTATGTCCGCAAGGTGAGCCGGGTCTGGTCGCGGGGCACGACCTGGCTGCTGGAGACGATCTGCGGGCTGCACTACCGGGTGGAGGGGCGCGAGCACCTGCCGGACGGTCCGGCCTTCCTGGCCTGCAAGCACCAGTCGGCCTTCGAGACCTTCGTGATGAGCGCGGTCGTCCCGGACCTCTGCATCATCTACAAGCGCGAACTGGACTCGGTTCCGCTGTTCGGCTGGTTCCTGCGCCAATCGAGGATGGTCTCGGTGGAGCGCGGCGGGGGAGCT
This sequence comes from Thalassobaculum sp., assembly GCF_965223715.1. Classification (GTDB taxonomy): domain Bacteria; phylum Pseudomonadota; class Alphaproteobacteria; order Thalassobaculales; family Thalassobaculaceae; genus Thalassobaculum. The sequence continues at coordinate 355,598 of NZ_OZ245012.1, forward strand.
TCGGCCCTGCGCGACATGCTGGAACGGGCCAAGGCGGAGGCCAGGAAGGGGCGCTGCGTGCTGATCTTCCCCGAGGGGACGCGGGTCGCGGTCGGCGAGCGCGGCGTCGCCCATGCGGGGCTGATCGCGCTGGTCCGCAATCTGAAGCTGCCGGTGGTGCCGGTGACCCTCAATTCGGGCCTGTACTGGCCGCGGAAGTCGTTGCTCCGCTATCCGGGCGAGGTCACCATCCGCTTCATGCCGGCCATCCAAGACGTGGAACGTTTCGGCCGCAAGGACATGGAGGCCCTGGTGGAGACCATCAGCGCCGAGTCCGACCGGCTCTGCGGCATCGACCGATCGGGAGACGCGTGACCGCCATGCCCAAGGCCCGCCAGATCTATTCAGTCCAGGGTGTCGACTCCGAACCCCGCGCCGGCGGCAAGGCCGCCCGGGAGGTCGGCCGGTCGCTGATCACCGACGCCCTGATCCGCCGGGCCAGCGCCGCCGTGGCCGCCCGTGTGGATGCCCTGCGGCAGTCTCTCGCCGACCGGGGCGTGTTGCCCGACGACGCACCCGACGGTGCTGCCGTCGTGGCGGCCTTCGAACGCAGCTATGCCCGCCGTCCCCTGCGCGACAATGCCGGCGGGACCATGCGCAACTCCTCGACCTGGCTCTTCACCGTCGCCGCCCTGCTGCGGCCGTCGACGATCGTGGAGTGCGGCACCTTCAAGGGGCATTCTTCCTGGCTGATGGCCGAGGCCGCGCCGGAGAGCCGGATCATCACCTTCGACGTGATGCGCGAGGACGGACGGCTGCGCGACCCGCGGGTCGAATACCGGCTCGGCGACTGGAGCGATGCCAGCGACCTGGAGACCCTGCCGGACGACACGCTCTGCGTCTTCGACGACCACATCTCCCACCGCCTGCGCCTGGAGCAGGCCAAGGCGCGCGGCGCCAGGCTGGCCCTGGTCGATGACGATTACGACGTGCTCACCCTCTACGCCACCGGCTCGCCGCCGGTGCCGACCGTCACCATGCTGACCGACCCGGACCTGCCGGCGGGCACGTGCTGCGAATGGGAGCGTCCGGGCAAGCGCTACAGCTATACGGTCACCGAGGCCGACCTGCAGGCCGGGCGGGACCTGATCGCCTGGACCGAGCCGATGCCGGACCTGACCTCGGTGAACCGCTACGTCGCCCAGGCGCCGATGACCCTGGTGGGGTTGCGCTAGGCGCCGCACCAGGGCTCAAGCCATGCGAAATACGCGGATCGCGTCATGCGATATCTGCGCTAATCGCGGGCCGCAAACGGCGCGATACCTTAGGGTACCGGTCGGCTTGTGCTCGGTGGCCGGTCTTTGCTCTGAGCCCTGGTACCCACATCCATGACCTCGCACCTGATCACCCTCCTGCTGGGCATCGGCCTGTCCGTGATCGCGCTGACGGCAACGCCGCTGGCCGCCCGGGTCACCCACCGGATGCCCGATCCGGATTCCGGCTATTTCTCGACCACCATCATGGCGCTGTTGATCACCTCCGCCTTCGGTGGTGGGGCGATCAGTTCGATCATCTGGATCTCTGGTCTCGGCCCGACCGCGGCCTGGACCCTGATCCCCGCCTATCTCGTCATCATGTTCGTGGCCGGCCGGTTCTCCTGGAAGATCCTCGGCCCGCGCAGCCATGGCGCCGTTGCCGTGCCCGGTGCCCATCCGGCCGGTGCGTGACCATGGCATCCATCGCTATGTCCCTAACGACGGCGAGCCTGGTCGGGTTGCTGTTCGCCGGGACGATCGGCGTCGATAGCGTGGCGACCGTCTGGGTCGCCCTCGCCTGGGCCGATCTGCCACGCGTCGTCATGTGGATCGCGGTCGGGGCGACCGCCCTGGGCATGGCCGTCCTCAGCGGACGGCTGGCCCTGGCCACCTGGCGGGTCGAGCGCCGCGGGCTCGCCTCCCTGGACAGCTAGTCCCCGGGGAAGGTGACGGCCTCGACCTTGTTGCCGTCGGCGTCGCGGATGAAGGCGCCGTAATAGGTCGTCATGGATGCCTGCCGGAGGCCGGGCGCGCCGTCGCTGCGCCCGCCTCCGGTCAGTGCCGCGGCATGAAACGCATCCACCGCCGCCCGGTCCGGCGCGCGCAGACAGACATGGGCGCCGGTATCCGCCGGTGCTGGGGCAAGATCCTCGCGCAGATTGATCCAGAACTCCGGATAGCGCTTGCCGAAGCCGACGGTCCGTTCCCGCACCACCAGCCGGGACAGCCCGAGCGGGGCGAGAACGCGTTCCCAGAAATCGGCCGACCGCTCCAGGTCGCTGACCGGGACGGAGACATGGTCGATCATCGTGTGCTCTCCGATTACAGGCATCGGGGCCTCGCCGATCCGGTGGGGCAGGCGAGCGGAGCCAGTGTAGCGCCCGCTCCGTCCTTGTCCCGCCCTCATTGCACCATGGTCGGCGGCGGACAGGAAAACATTGTAAGCATCTGAAATTCAATGTTTTGACCCAAATCAAAACGGGATTTGTTCAGTTCCTGTTTACCTCACGGCTGTTAGTCTGGACCCGGTCGAGCTGGATCGGACTGGGGAGAAGGGAGCCATGGCCAAGGTGAAGGTGACGCCCACGGGACGGGAAGCGCCGTTCCGCGAGGGCGAATTGATCGTGTCGAAGACCGACCTGAAAGGACGGATCACGTATTGCAACGACGTGTTCGTGCGGGTCGCCGGTTTCCAGGAGCGTGAGCTGATCGGCGCACCGCACAGCATCATCCGCCATCCGGACATGCCGCGTTCTGTGTTCAAGCTGCTCTGGGATACCATCGGGTCCGGCAACGAGATCTTCGCCTATGTGATCAACATGGCCAGCAACGGCGACCATTACTGGGTCTTCGCCCATGTCACGCCGAGCTTCGACGCCTCGGGCAAGATCGTCAGCTACCATTCCAACCGCCGCAAGCCCCGGGCCGACGCGGTGGCGGCGGCCAGCGGCCTCTACAAGCAGCTCAAGGCGATCGAGGACTCGCCCACGAACCGCAAGGACGGCATGCAGGCCGCCTATGACGAGCTTCTCAGCATCCTCGCCAAGAAGGAGGTCGGCTATGACCAGTTCGTGCTCTCTCTCTAGGACGAAGGCGGGCCTGACCGTCGCGCTGATCGCCTCGGTCGCGAGCGCGGCGCTGCCGTTCCTGCCGGTGCCCTATGCCGGCGTGGCGGCCTCGGCCTGCGCGCTGCTGGCGGCCGTCGCGGCGATCCTCTGTTTCATGTTCCTGGCCCGGATCCAGCGTTGGATCGAGAGGGCGGCCACCGTCGCCAACGGCATTTCCAAGGGCGACTTCGAGCAGCGACTGGTCCTGATCGACGAGACCGGCCCGCTCGGCCGGATGCTGTGGGCGATCAACGGCATGGTGGACATGGCGGACGCCTTCGTCCGCGAGGCCGGGGCGGCCATGGAGGCGGTCGAGCAGGGCAAGTTCTTCCGCCAGATCCGTCCGGAGGGGCTTAGCGGCCTCTATCTGCGCAACGCCAAGCAGATCAACGACGCGACCGCCAGCATGGGCAAGCGCCTGGACGCCTTCTCGGAGCTCACCAACCGGTTCGAGGGCAAGGTGTGGTCCGTTGTGGACAGCGTCTCCGCCGCGGCCGAACAGCTGCAGTCCACGTCCGGGGCCCTGAAGACCCAGGCGGGCGAGACCACCCGCCAGGTCGCCGGCGTGTCGGCCGCGACCGAGGAGGCGTCCTCCAACGTCGAGACGGTCGCCTCGGCGGCCGAGGAACTGTCCGCCTCGATCATGGAGATCACCCGCCAGGTCCGCGAGGGCAGCCGGGTGACCACCGCGGCCAGCAAGGAGGCGGAGGCCGCCGACAAGCTGGTCGCCACCCTGTCCCAGGCGGCGGAGGAGATCGGCACCGTCGGCTCGCTGATCACCGACATCGCCGAACAGACCAACCTGCTGGCCCTCAACGCGACCATCGAGGCTGCCCGGGCCGGCGATGCCGGCAAGGGCTTCGCGGTGGTCGCCAGTGAGGTGAAGTCGCTGGCCAACGAGACTTCCAGCGCCACCCAGCGCATTCAGGAGCAGGTCGGCGCGATCCGCGAGGCGACCGCCAATGTGGTCCAGGCGATCCAGACCATCGTGTCGTCGATCGCGGAGGTCTCCACGGTCACCGGCTCGATCGCGGCGGCGGTGGAGCAGCAGTCCGCGGCCACCAACGAGATCTCCCGGAACGTGCAGGAGGCCTCGGCCGGCACCCGCGAGGTGGCCCGCAGCACCGAGACCGTTGCCCGGTCCGCCCAGGAGACCGACGGCGCGGCCACGCAGCTCAGCACCGCCTCCTCCCACCTGGCCGCCCAGGCCAAGACCCTGCGCCACGAGGTGCAGGAGTTCCTGTCGGTGGCCCGCCGCTCGTCCTGACCGGGACGTCGGCGATCAGTCCAGAAACCCGGGTTGCGTCTCCAGCGTGACCCGGGCGAGCGACCCGAACGGGTGGGCATATCCGTAGAACGCGAAGTTGCTCGCCTGCATGGCGGGATCGGCCGCGATGCGGGCCTCGTAGTCGGCGCCCAGTGCGCGGAACGCGCTGTCGGCCTCCACATCTCGCTGCCAGGTCCCGGCCATGCGGGTGAGCAGCTCCTCGGTGGCGGCCAGAAGCTCGTCCGGCGTGTTGTCCCGCACCTCGTAGCCCGCCTCGGCGATCTTCTCGCTGAAGAGTATGGCGGGGATGCCGGCATCGAGGATCTGGCGGTACGCCATCGGCTCGGCCGAACCGGCGACGTGATAGTGTTTGAACAGCGTCAGGTCGTCGTTGTACGGCATGTTCATGTGCTCGAACGGCGCATTGGTGCGCAGCACCGGGCGGCCGAAGGCTCCGGCCACCCAGATCGGGCCTGAATTCTGCGCCAGACCGAAGGCGTTTCGGGCAAGAACGAAGAGATCCACCGCCCGATCGACGTCCTCCCAGTCGGGAATGTTGACGTAGGCGTCGGGCGGAAAGCCCATCGTGTCCAGCCCGGGCTCACCGATCCTGATGACCCGGTAGCCGGCCTCGATCAGCCGGCGGATCGCTGGTTGATAGGTCTCGACCACCGCCGTCCGGTAGGCGTGGTACGTCATGGTCGGCACGTAGGAGAGCGTTCGGTTGTGGAAGAACACGAACGGCGCATCGGGGTCGATGCCCCGGCGGCTCAGGGTCTCGCGGGCGATTGATTCCGCCTCTTCCGGAAGCTCCAGGTACTTCACCGCCCCGCCGGCCAGAATATGGCGATAGAACCGGATGAAGATGGCGCGCGGGCTGGCGAAGAGGCAGTCGAGGCTCCCGATACGGTGGAAGCCGGCATCCTTCGTGCCCAGTAGAAGGACGTCGAAATTGTCGACTTCGATGAACCGGAACTTCGAACTGGCGCACTGACGGATCCAGGGATTGGTCCCCGGCCAGGACATCTTGTCGGTGAAGATCAGGATGCGGTCGTACTCGTCTTCGAACAGCGTGGAGATGATCTGGGTCTCCAGGCCGAAATGCCCGATACGGGCCGATTGCGGCAGGATATACGCCAGCGTCTTCCCACCGGGGGCAAGGTGCGGCACAGACAGCTGCACGACCTCCCGTGCCGCGGCCCGTATCGCGTCTTCGGAGAGGGTCGGGATCTCCACGTCGCCTACGATCGTCATCCGAGGCGCTCCCGGTTGCGACGCCGTCCGGCCGACCGGACCGCAATCCGGATGGATGTGCCGTTCCGGGTCATGAGCGGTCCTCCGTCACGCTGCGGATCACCGCAGGCCAGTCGTCCTGCGCCACCCAGCCCAGATCCCGTTCGGCCGCCCGTGTGTCGAAGGGGCTGGCGTCGGCGCGGCTGAACCAGCCCTCGTCGTAGAGCGGCGGATACATCCCCCGCCTGCGGGCGAGGAAGTCCAGGGTGTCGACGCCGCCGAGCGTGTCGCGGGCGGCGATCAGGTAGACCGCGAACGGGGGCGTGTCGGCCAGCAGGGCGGCGCGGAAGGCGGCGGCCGCGTCGCGGGAGGTCACGTAGGTCCGCAGCCCTGGCAGGTCGCCGTAGCGCGGAGCGTCGACGGCGATGCCGGGATTGCCGTCCTCTGCCGGCAGAGTCGCCAGTTCCGCCAGGATCTGCGGCGCCTTTACCGGACGGACGACCAGGGTCGGCCGCAGGCAGACGATGGAGGCGATCCCGTCGCCGCTGACCGCATGGCGTCGCGCGAAGCTCTCGGCCGTGCGCTCCATGAGCTGCTTGGTCAGGTCGTAGGTCCGGCGCGAGCGCTGGGCATGGGCCTCGTCGACCGGCAGATAGTCCGGCGCGTCGCCGGTGTTGAAGCCGTAGGAGGCGGCGGAGGAGGCGACCACGACCTTCTTCACGCCCTCCTCCTCGGCAGCGCGCAGCAGGTTCCAGGTGCCCTGGACGTTCACCTCGAAATAGGTGTGGTCGGGTACGTCGACCCCGTCGTCGATCCCGGCCAGGTGGATGATCCGCTCATGACCCCGCACCGCGCTTCTGACTGCCGCGATGTCGCGGATATCGACCTCGCGATAGACCACGTCCTGCTTCGGCGCGCTGACGTCCAGCACCTCGACCCGGTGGTCCGGCAGCATGGCCTCGACGACGAAATGCCCGAGGCGGCCGCTGCCGCCGGTGATCAGTACGCTGTTCTTCGCCATCCGGAATCCAGTCCCCTGCCGGTTGCGTCTGGTGGCAGACTAATTCGCTTGTCCCGTTCGAGATAGACAACGTCACGGCCGGGCTGAAATGTCCGAGAGGCGTGTTAGATTGGATTGTAATCGTATCACCCAAAACGGATGAGACATGCCCGAGGAAGCGCCACAGCCCGAACATCCCCGCCAGGAGCATTTGGGCTTTGACCTGAACCACATCCTCTCCGCCGTGGTGGGCGTCCGCTGCCACATCCCCGAGGACGCCTTCACCGCGTCCGTGCTGGGCACCGAGCGCTCCGGCAATGGCGTGGTCATCCGCAGCGACGGCCTCGTCCTGACCATCGGCTACCTGATCACCGAGGCCGAGACGATCTGGATCACCGACAACCAGGGCCGGGCCTTCCCCGGCACCGTGCTGGCCTATGATCAGGAGACGGGCCTGGGCCTGATCCAGACACTGGGCCGCGCCGATCTGCCGGCGGTGGAGATGGGGGTCTCCTCGAACGTACTGGAGGGCGATTCGGTCATCGTGGTCGGCCATGGCGGCCGGCGCTCGGCGATCAACGCCCGGGTCATCGCGGTGCGCGAGTTCGCCGGCTACTGGGAATACCTGCTGGACGAGGCGATCTTCACGGCCCCGGCCCATCCGAACTGGGGCGGCACCGGCATGTTCGACCAGGACGGACGGCTGGTCGGCATCGGCTCGCTGTTCATCCAGCAGAGTCATGGCGACGAGACGCCGATCGACGGCAACATGATCGTCCCGATCGACCTGATCAAGCCGATCTACGAGACCATGGTGACCAGCGGGACGTCGGGCCGGATTCCGCGGCCCTGGCTCGGCATGTACTGCACCGAGGTGGAGGAGCGGCTGGTTGTCGCCGGCCTCGCCGATGACGGGCCGTCGGAGATGGCCGATGTGCAGGTCGGCGACATCGTCGAGAAGGTCAACGGGACCCGGGTCTCCACTCTGGCCGAGATGTTTCGCCGGGTCTGGGCGATCGGACCGGCCGGCGCCGACATCCCGATCACCGTGGTGCGCGAGGGCGAACGGCTCGACCTCACCATCGCCTCGGTCGCCCGCGGAAACCTGCTGAAGGGCCCGCGCCTGCACTGATCCCAGTATTCGACGGAGGATACCCATGCGCATCGCATTCCTCGGCCTCGGCCTGATGGGCGAGGGGTTCACCCGTCGGCTCGTCGATCTCGGCCACGCGGTGACCGGCTTCGACCCGGTGGCCGAGCGGCGCCTTGCCGCCGCCGCCTGGGGCGTCGAGCCGGCCGAGACCCCGTCGGCGGCCGCGAAGGGCGCCGACCTCGTGATGACCTGCGTGACCACCACCGACGACCTGGAGGCGGCCCTGTTCGGTCCCGATGGGGCGGCCGGGAGCATGTCCGGTGCGGCGATCCTGGTGGATTTCTCCACCACCGTGGTGTCCCGGACCAAGGCCATGGCCCAGCGCCTGAAGGCCGAGCGCGGGGCGGGGTGGATCGACGCCCCGGTCTCCGGCGGCCCGCCGGCGGCGCGCGACGGCAAGCTGGCGGTCATGATGGGCGGCGACGACGCCGACGTGGCCCTGGCCCGCCCGGTGCTGGAGGGGGTGGCCGGCAGCCTGGTGCATCTGGGGCCGGTCGGTGCGGGACAGGTGACCAAGATGGTCAACCAGGTCTGCGTGCTGACCAATTTCGTCGTGCTGGCCGAGGCGCTGAACCTGGCCGAGCGCGGCGGGGTGGACACCTCCAAGCTGCAGGCGGCCCTGGAGGGCGGATACGCGGGCTCCAACCTGATGGGCGCCATGTGGCCGCGGATGATGGCCCGGGACTATGCGCCGGCCGGCTATCTGCGGCAGGTGCTGAAGGACCTCGACATGGTCCACGACCTCGCCCACGACCTGAAGGCGGCGATTCCGATGTCGACCCAGGCGGCCGAACTGTTCCGCCTGATGGCGGCGCGCGGCCACGAGCAGGAGGACGGCATCGCCGTGCTGAAGCTGTTCACCGGAGAGGAGGTCTAGACGACCGTCGGATCGGCCCTCGCTCGCCGAAAATTGTATGCAAGGTGAGGCGGGTTTTGTATTCAACAGGGACGGTCGGTCTGGCGCATTTGCTGCCGGATCGAACTGCCTGAACACCGATAAGCGCCGGGTCACGGTGCGCTAATACGTCGCGAACAAGCCGGTCAACCGGTGAAACAGCGACTTAAACAGTGGAGGAAGTCATGAGAATCAACACGTTCATGCGTGTCTCTGTCCTGGCTGGCGCGATGGCGCTCGGTCTGGGGGCGGCGCAGGCGGCCGAGGTCGAAGGCCCGAAGGTTTCCTGGAACCTGTCGACCTGGGGCAAGGCCCGCGCGTTCACCGTCGGTCCGGAATACATCGCCGAACAGCTCGCTGAGAAGACCGGCGGCAACTTCACCCTGAAGATCCACTACGGCGAGGCGCTGTCGAAGGCGCGCGAGAATCTCGACGGGATCAAGCTCGGCGCTTTCCAGGCCGCCCAGTTCTGCAACTTCTATCACCCCGGCAAGAACCCGGCCTGGATGGTCCTGACCATGCCGTTCCTGCCGCTCGGCGACCTCGAGGTCTCGATGCATGTGCGCGAGGCGATGATGGCCAGCGACCCCTTCGTGGCCGACATGGCGAACTGGAACGCCATGCCGTACTTCTCCGCGCTGCTGCCGCAGTACGAGTTCCTCGGCAAGGGGCCGGCGCCGAAGACGCTTGAAGGCTGGAAGGGTCTGCGCGTACGCGCCGGCGGCGGTGTCGGCACGGCGATGGAGAAGCTCGGCGCGACGTTGACCACGGTTCCGGCGACCGAGGTCTATACCGGCATGGAGCGCGGCACGATGGATGCCGCCTCGTTCCCGTACACCTACTCGCACGCGGCCTATCAGATCCATGAAGTCAGCGACTGGTTCACCTCGAACATGTCCCCGGGCACGTCCGAGTGCGCGACGGTGCTGAACAAGGACGCCTACGCCGAGCTGCCGCCGCAGTACCAGAAGCTGCTGATGGACCTGAAGCCCGAGGCGTACAAGGTTCAGATCCAGGCCTATCACGACATCGACAAGAAGAACCTGCCGATGTTCGAGTCCAAGCTCGAGAAGATCGTCTACACGGACGAGCAACTCGAGGAGTTCCGCCAGATCGCCGGCAAGCCGGTGTGGGACATGTGGGTGGCCGAGAACAAGGACAAGTTCGACGCCCAGGGGCTGATCGACATGATCATGTACGAGGCCAAGAAGGCCTCCGCGAAGTAGCGGGTACCCCCGTCTTCAAGACGAGGAGAGGGCCGCGCCGAGTACGCGGCCCTCGACGCTTGGGTCGCAAGCCGCCAACCGTGTGTTGCGACCCGAAAGCCTCTCTCCCTTCGCAACCGCGGGGTACCAGGACATGACCGAATCCGTGACTCTGACGCCCGGACAGGAAGCGTCGGGCGGGCGCGCGATCCATCGTGTTGACCGGCTTCTGCATGCCATCGAGCGGGTGACCGCGATCGCGTCCGGCTTGTTCATCTTCGGCCTGATGCTGGTCGGCGTCGTGCAGATCGTGGGCCGGACCGTCTTCAACATGCCGATCTTCGGCTATATCGACGCCATCGAGATGTCGATCGCGGTCTTCGCGTTCCTCGCGATCGCCTATTGCGAGCGGATGAACGGCCATGTCCGCATGGAGCTGTTCGTCGGCCGGCTGCGGGGCCGACCGTTGTGGATCGCCGAGGCCGCCGGCCAGGTCGTGGGCCTGTTCGTGATCGCCGTGCTGATCTGGTACGGCTGGGATCACGCGATGCGCGCCTACGAATACGGCGATTCCACGATCGACGCGCAGATCCCCTGGTGGCCGTCCAAGCTGCTGATCCCCTTCGCCTTCGCCCTGCTCTTCGTACGCCTGCTGGTCAACCTGATCGGCTACATCCGTCTTGCCGCCGACGGTACGGCCGAGCCCGTGGCGGTGCCGCTGATCTCCGATGTGCGCGAGCTCGCCAGAGGGGAGGCGTCGGAGGCCGGCGCCCTGGAGTCGTCCGACACCGCACGCGGTGTCGATAACCGGAGGATCGGCGAATGACCGAACTCAGCAACGATACGATCGGTTTCATCGGCGTCGCCGCCCTGCTGGTCCTGGTGCTGATCGGCGTGCGGGTCTACATCGCCGCGTCGGTGGTGGGCCTTGTCGGTCTCGTCGCGATGATCGGCTGGGACGCGGGGGCCGGGATGATCGGCACCATCCCGCATTCCAAGTCGGTGACCTACACCCTCTCCGTGCTGCCGATGTTCATCCTGATCGGCTATCTGGCCTTCCATGCCGGCATCACCCAGTCCCTGTTCGACGCGTCGCGCAAGTGGCTGGGCTGGATGCCGGGTGGGCTCGCCGTCGCCTCGGTCATGGCGACCGCCGGGTTCGCGGCGGTGTCCGGCGCCTCGACGGCGACCGCGGCGGTGTTCGCCCGGGTCGCCATTCCGGAGATGCTGGCGGCCGGATACTCCAGGCGGATCGCGGCCGGGGTCGTGGCCGCCGGCGGTACCCTGGCGACCCTGATCCCGCCGAGCGCCATTCTGGTGATCTATGCGATCATCGTCGAGGAATCGGTCGGCCAACTGCTGCTTGCCGGCTTCATCCCGGGCATCGTCTCGGCGCTGATCTATGTCGGCATCATCCTGATCTGGGCCAAGGTGGACCCCACCGTGGGCCCGGCGATCAATGGCTATACCTGGAACGACCGGATCAAGTCGGTCCCCGGGACTTTCCCGGTGATCGCCGTCGTCGTCATCATCTTCAGCGCGATGTATCTCGGCTGGGCGACCCCGACCGAAGCCGGGGCGCTCGGGGCCTTCGTGGTGTTCCTGATGGCGCTGGCGAAAGGCATGCGCTGGCCGGCGCTGCGCGAGTCCCTGCTCGATACCGCCAAGCTCACCGTCATGATCTTCAGCCTGATCTGGGGCGTGCTAATCTTCGTGCGGTTCCTGGGCTTCGCCGGCCTGCCGGAGCATTTCACCAACTTCATCGTCTCGCTGCCGTTCGAGCCCTGGGTGGTGATGGTCTGCATCCTGCTGGCCTATGCCGTCCTGGGCATGTTCATGGACGCCATCGGGATGCTGCTGCTGACCCTGCCGGTGGTCTACCCGGCGGTGATGGCGCTGGGCTACGACTCGATCTGGTTCGGCATCATCGTGGTGAAGATGGCCGAGGTGTGCCTGGTGACGCCGCCGATCGGCCTGAACTGCTTCGTGGTGTCGGCCGTGCGGCCGGACATCCCGATCTCCAGCGTCTTCCGGGGCGTGGGGCCGTTCGTGGTGGCCGACTTCATCACCGTCGCCGTGTTCATGATCTGGCCGGAACTGATCACCTGGCTGCCGCAGACCATCCTGAATTGAGGGGCCTGAACTGAAGGCGGCTCAGACCGGCCGGTAGATCCGCAGGGCGTTGTCGTGGAAGAACGCCCTGCGGTCGGCCTCCGGCATGTCGGCGGTGATCGCCTTCAGCCCGGTGAAGATCTCGTCATAGCTGGCGCAGAGGCTGTCCACCGGGAAGTTGCTCGCCGCCATGCAGCGATCGGGTCCAAAGATTTGCAGGGTGTCGCGCACCACATCGCCCTGCAGCTCCGGCGTCCAGCGCTGGCCGGGCACGCCGATGCCGGAGATCTTCACCGCTGTGTTCGGCTGGGCGGCGAAGCGCTCCATGCCTTCGCGCCAGCCCGCGATCCCCTCGGCCGAGCGGTCGGCAGGCAGGCCGGTGTGGTTGAGGATGATCAGCGTGTCCGGGAAGTCCCGGGCCAGCTCCGCCGCCTCCCCCAGATGCCACCAGGGCGTCTGCAGGTCGTAATGCAGCCCGAACCGCGGCATCAGGGCGTAGCCGCGCCGGAAATCAGGGTCGGCCATGGAGCCCGGCGCGCCGGCCACGAAGGCCTGCGCCGAGGGGGCGGCGGCCGGCTTCTGGCGGATCGACCGGATCAGGGGAAAGGCGCTATGCCCGGCCAGCACCTCGGCGATGTCGTCGCGGGCGAACCAGGCTTGGCCGATCACCGCGTGGGGCCAGCCGGTGCGGTCGTGCAGGTCGTGCAGCCAGCGGGTCTCGCCCACCGGGTCGGCCGGGTCCCACTCCGCCTCCATATGCACCGACTTCACCACCTTGTGGCGGCCGTGGTCGCGGCGGAAATCCTCGACCAGATAGTCGCGCTTCAGGGCGCTGTAGTCGCCGTAGCGGAATGGAATGTCATGGTCGCCTTCCAGCCACGGATGGTGGCCGCTGCCCAGCTTCCAGAAATGGTGATGGGCGTCGATGATCGGCAGGTCGTCGTCGGTCATGGTTCGGCCTTTCCGGTCAGCGGGCGGGCAAGGGCGGCCTCGATGGTCGGCGCCATGGTCACCGCCGGGGCGGCGATGCCGTGGACCGCCAGCGCCCGGCGGATATCGGCCGAGGCGCCGGTCAGCACGATCTCCACCCCGTTGCGCTTCGCCCGGGCCACGAGGCTCTCGATGGTGTTGGCGGCGGTGCTGTCGATGAACGGCACGCCGGCGAGGTCGACGATCAGGCGGCGGTGGCTGTCGGCGATCCGGTCGAGCACGGAGCCGATGGAGGCGGCCGCCCCGAAGAAGAAGGCGCCGCTGATCCGGTAGACCACGGTGTCGCGGTCGGCGGCGGTCTCCTCATAATCCGGGCGGTCGTCGCGCTCGTCCTCGGCGACGAAGGGCACGGCACTCTCCACCGCGGTCACTTTCGACATACGATGGATGAACAGCACCGAACCCAGCGCGAAGCCGACGACGATGGCCTCGGTCAGGTCGCGGAAGATCGTCAACCCGAAGGTCGCTAGCAGGACCGCGGCGTCGCCGCGCGACGCCCGCAGCAGGGTGAGGAAGGCGTGCTTCTCCACCATGTTCCAGGCGACGAAGGCGAGCACCCCGGCGAGGGCCGCCAGCGGAATGTCGCTGGCCAGCGGGGCGGCGATCAGCACGAAGGCGAGCAGGAAGACCGCGTGCAGCATCCCCGACACCGGCCCGTGGGCGCCGGCCCGCACGTTGGTGGCAGTGCGGGCGATGGTGCCGGTCACGCAGATCCCGCCGAACAGGGCCGAGCCCATATTGGCGACCCCCTGGGCCACCAGTTCGCAGTTGGAGCGGTGGCGCCGGCCGGTCATGCCGTCGGCGACCACGGCGGAGAGCAGGGACTCGATCGAGCCGAGCAGGGCGAAGGCGATGGCGGCGGGCAGCACGGCCTGCGCCTTCTCCAGGGAAATCTCCGGCAGGGACGGCATCGGGAAGCTCTGGGGGATGCCGCCGAACACGCTGCCGATGGTCTCCACCGGCAGGCCGAAAAGCGCGGTGGCGAGTGCCGATCCCGCCACGGCAATCAGCATGCCCGGCCAGTCCGGCCGCAGCCGCTTCAGCGCGACGATCACCGCGACGGTGCCGAGCGACAGGGCGATGGCGGCGGCGTCCGCCGTGCCGATGGCGCCGGCCAGTGCGGGCAGTTTTTCCGCCAACGGGCCGGGCTCGCTGCCGGGCAGGGTGAGGCCGAGCAGGGGCCGGATCTGGCTGGCGAAGATGATGACGGCGATCCCGGCGGTGAAGCCGACCGTGACCGGGTAGGGGATGAACTTGATGAAGGTGCCGAGCCGCAGCACGCCGATCAGCGCCAGGATCACCCCGGCCATCAGGGTCGCCAGGATCGTGCCGTCCATGCCGTGGGCCTGGACGGTGGCGGCGACCAGCACGATGAAGGCGCCGGCCGGCCCGCCGATCTGGAACCGGCTGCCGCCGAGGGCGGAGACCAGGAAGCCGCCGACGATGGCGGTATAGAGCCCCTGGGCCGGGGTGGCGCCCGAGGCGATGGCGATCGCCATGGACAGGGGCAGGGCCACGATGGCGACCGTGAGCCCGGCGATGGCGTCGCGGCGCAGCTGGGCAGCGCCATAGCCCTCACGGAAGACGGTGACCAACTTTGGGGTGAACAGCTCCACGGTGCTGGGAGCGGCCGGTATCGGGGCGTGCTGGGTGCCTGCGGTCATGGGATCGACCGGATTCGAAAGGAAGGGAAACGTCAGTCTGACCCCCCGTTCCCGTCGGCGCAATGGCGGCGCCGATGGCCGGTCTCTATGTCGCGGTCAGCTGTCCGGCCTCAGCACATAGCCTCGGCCACGCACGGTCTGCAGGAAGCGCGGGAATTTCGGATCCGGCTCGATCTTGCGGCGCAGGCGGGTGATCTGCACGTCGATGCTGCGCGCGTTGCCGCCGCTGTCCGGGGCCTCGCCCTCGGCCAGGTCCTCGCGGCTGAACACGGTGCCGGGAGAGGCGGCGAAGACCGCGAGCAGGGCGCCCTCGGACTCGGTCAACCGCACCGGCTCCTCGCCGCGCCACAGCATGTTGCGGACGGGGTCGAACCTGAACTCGCCGAACAGGATCTCTCCGCCCGCCATCGGGGCCGCGACTGCCGGTGGCGGCGGGGGCGAGGCCCGCCGCAGGATCGTGCGGATGCGCAGCACCAGTTCCCGCGGTTCGAACGGCTTGGTCAGGTAGTCGTCGGCACCGCTCTCCAACCCGGCGATCCGATCGCCACTCTCCCCCATGGCGGTGAGGAGCAGGATCGGCACCTGGGATTCCGCCCGCAGGGCGCGGGTCAGTTCCACGCCGTTCTCCCCCGGCATCATCACGTCCAGGACGATCAGGTCGAAGACCAGGTTCTGTAGATGGGCGCGGGCGGCGGCCGCATCGGCGGCGACGGAGACCCGGAAGCCGTTCTCCATGAGAAAGCGGCGGAGGAGGTTGCGCAGGCGGGCGTCGTCGTCGACCGCCAGGATATGAGGGGCTTCCTCGCGCACCGGCCTAGCGCTTGCCGCCGGCGATCTTGGCACCCGCCATCTTGTTGCCGACCCGGGCGACCGGCACGTGGGTCGGGCCGCCGGAAACGTCGAACCGCTCGCGGTCCGGCGCGTCGATGATGCCGTGCAGCACCAACTTGAACCCCTGGACCGCGTCGGCCCCGGCCTTGCGGAAGGCGTCGGCGATTCGCTCGCGCTGATCGGCGGTCAGCCGGCGCTCCAGCTCGACACCCTTCTGGGTCAGGGTCAGCAGCCGCTGGCGGCGGTCGCGCTCGCCCGGGGTCTGGGTGATGAACTCCTCCTCCACCAGGTGACTCAGCACCCGGCTCAGGCTCTGCTTGGTGATGCGCAGGATCTTCAGCAGCTCGGACACGGTGATGCCCGGATTGCGGCCGACGAAATAGATCACCCGGTGATGCGCCCGGCCCAGTCCGATCTCCGCCAGCATCTCGTCCGGACCGCCGGTGAAGTCCCGGTAGGCGAAGAACAGCATCTCGATTGCCTGGCGGAGCTCCTCCTCGCGCAGGAATAACGGATTCGCGACGCTTTTTACGTCAACCATGTTGACTTACTTTCTTCCGAATGTTAGTCGTTCGGCCTGATAAGGGTAACAATAGTACACGACCGTTGGGCTTCGCGATGGTTTGTAACGGCGGAAACCCTTCGGCTTCAGGTAGGAAACGATACCATGTCCTTGATTCCATTCGATGATCGCGATGGGTCCATCTGGTTCGACGGCCAGCTGGTTCCGTGGCGCGAAGCCTCCGTGCACGTGCTTACTCACGGGCTGCATTATGCCAGTTCCGTCTTCGAGGGCGAACGCGTTTATGCCGGCAACATCTTCAAGTCCGAGGAGCATACGGCCCGGCTGATCAAGTCCGCTGGCACCCTGGACTTCGAGATTCCGTTCTCGGCCGCCGAGATCGAGACCGCGAAACGCGCGGTGCTGGATTCGATGGGCATCGTCGACGGCTATATCCGGCCGGTCGCCTGGCGCGGCAGTGAGATGATGGGTGTGTCTGCCCAGCAGAACACCATTCATCTGGCGGTCGCGGCCTGGGAGTGGCCGTCCTACTTCGATCCGGAAGCCAAGATGAAGGGCATCCGCCTGGCCCTGTCCAAGTGGCGCCGCCCGGCGCCGGAGACCGCCCCGGTCCACGCCAAGGCGGCCGGCCTGTACATGATCTGCACCCTGTCCAAGCACCGGGCGGAGAAGGACGGCTTCCACGACGCGATGATGCTGGACTACCGCGGCTATGTGGCCGAGGCGACCGGCGCCAACGTGTTCTTCGTGATGAAGGACGGCCGGGTCCACACCCCGACCCCGGACTGCTTCCTGAACGGCATCACCCGCCGCACCGTCATCGACCTGCTGAAGGCGCGCGGCGTCGAGGTGGTCGAGCGGCACATCAAGCCGGAAGAGATGGCCGACGCGGAGGAGTGCTTCCTGACCGGCACCGCCGCCGAGGTGACCCCGGTGGGCTCGGTCGCCGAGTACACCTTCACCCCGGGCGAACTGACCCGCCACATGGTTGAGGATTACGACGCCCTGGTGCGCCGGCCGGGTGCGGCGGCGCAGGCGGCCGAGTAGGCCTCTCCTGCTTCCCTGCTCACATGAGCAACGATGCGGCCGCCTTCGGGCGGCCGTTTTCGTTTCGGGCCGATGGCGCCGGAACGATGGGCGGGGGTGGTGCGTTGCCCAGTATATGCCGGGCTGCCGCCGGCGGCCCGAGCGAACCAGCAACGGGAGCGAGACGGCTATGAAACTATCTCATGGAACCTGGGTGATGGTTCTCGACGGCGAGAAGTATCTGCTGCTGCGCAACCAGGGCGATGCGGAGATCCTCGACCTGAGGGTGGTGGAGCACGATGAGATCGAGAACCCGCCGACCCATGACCAGGGCACCGAGAAGCCCGGACGCATGCCCGATGCCGGCCTTGGACGCAGCGCGGTCGAGCAGACCGACTG
Organism: Thalassobaculum sp.; assembly: GCF_965223715.1. Classification (GTDB taxonomy): domain Bacteria; phylum Pseudomonadota; class Alphaproteobacteria; order Thalassobaculales; family Thalassobaculaceae; genus Thalassobaculum. The sequence goes on from NZ_OZ245012.1 coordinate 373,017, forward strand.
GCATGCCCTGGAGAAGGCCAACTTCGCCGGCGATGTAGCCGACCGGCTGAAGACCTGGGCGCTGAAGAACCGGTTCTCCGAACTGCTGGTCTGCGCCGATCCCAAGACCCTCGGCACGATCCGCCCGAAATACCATGGCGAGGTCTCCCGCCGGCTGGTGGGCGAGATCGACAAGGACCTGACCTCCATGCCGGTCGACCAGGTGGAGAAGGTCATCAAGGCCGCCTGAGTCGCTGGGTGTGGCCCTGGCGCCTTTGACGGGTGGACAGGGCCGGTGCGGCTGCCCAAGCTGCCTCCCAAGATCCCCGGTGAGGGACGCAGAGAGAGGGAGCGCGGCCGCCTATGATCGGCATGGGACAGGTTCTTGAGACCGAGAACCGACGCATCGTCTACGACGTCATCGACATCGCCGCCCCCTGGCGGACGAGGCCGCAGCGCACCATCCTGTTCCACCACGGGGTCGCCATGGACCGGCAGATGTGGCGCGACTGGCTGCCGTCCCTGGTCAACACCCACCGCGTCGTCCTGTTCGACATGTATGGCTGCGGCGAGTCGGCAGCCGACGGGCCGGACAAGGACTGGAGCCCCGAGGCCCGGGTGCGCGACATCCTCGCTCTGGCCGACGCGGTCGGGGCCGAGCGGTTCCATCTGGTCGGCGAGTCCTATGGCGGCACGGTCGCCCTGCTGGCCGGGTTGACCGCGCCGGAGCGTCTGCTGACCCTGACCGCGGTGACGACCGCCCATGTGGGCTCGTCCATTGCCAGCGTGGACTGGTGGGAACGCCAGATCGACGAGGTCGGCATGGCGGGCTGGGCCGCGGAGATGATGCCGCACCGGTTCCGTCCGGGCGGCATCACCGCCCCGATGGCCGAGTGGTATCTGAACCGCCAGGCGACCACCACCGGCGAGTCGGTCATCCGCATCCTGCGCGAGCTGCAGAACCTGGACCTGAAGGAAAAGGTGGCCGAGCTGGACCTGCCGGTCCTGCTGCTGCATGGGGATTCAAGCCCCTTCGTCTCGGCGTCCCTGGTGGCGGACCTGCACGGCCGCCTGCCGAACGCGCGTCTGCAGATCTTCCCCCATGCCCGCCACGGGCTGCCGTTCTCGCACGGTCACGCGTGCGGCGAGGCGCTGGCGGCGTTCCTGGCGGATTGGGAGGCGGAAGGCTGAAGGCGGTTCAGGCGGTGGCCGGCAACGCCTCGTCCGCGTAGACGTCGTCGTAATCGACGATCGCATAGGCGCTCGGATCGGCGAACAGCGCGCGCAGGGCCGCGTTGTTGATCTGGTGGCCGGCCTTAACCGCATCCACATGGCCGATCAGCGGCGCGCCGGCGAGATAAAGGTCACCGACGCAGTCCAGCACCTTGTGGCGCACGAACTCGTCCTTGAAGCGCAGGCCGCCCTCGTTCAGGACGGTGTCGCCGTCGACCACCACCGCGTTGTCCAGGCTGCCGCCGCGGGCTAGGCCGTTGGCCTGCAGGTACTCGACCTCATGCAGGAAGCCGAAGGTCCGGGCCTGGGCGATCTCATGGCGGAAGGTGCCGTTGACCAGCTCGACGCCGAGCGAGGCCTGACCGATCGCCTTGCTGGCGAAGTCGATCTCGAAATCGATGGCATAGCTGTCGGCCGGGCTGAGCGTCACGCGCTTGCCGTCCATGTCGACGGTCACCGGCTTGCGGATCTCAATGGCGCGGCGCGGGGCGTCCTGCTCGGCGATGCCGGCGCAGTCGATGAGGAACACGAAGGGCTCCGACGAGCCGTCCATGATCGCCACCTCGGGCCCGTCGATCTCGACCAGGGCGTTGTCGATCTCGCAGCCGGCGAAGGCGGCCATCAGGTGCTCGACCGTGCCGACGCGCACATCGTCCTCATTGGCGATGACGGTGCAGAGCTTGGTGTCGACCACATTGTCATAGCGGGCGGCGATCACCGGGTTGCGGTCGGTCACATCGGTGCGGCGGAACACGATCCCGTGGTTCACCGGGGCGGGGCAGAGCCGCATGGTGATCGGCTTGCCCGAGTGGAGGCCGACACCGCGACACGGGATGGCCCGCTTGAGCGTCTTTTGTCGGGACGCTGCGGCGTATCCTGGAATTCGTGTCGCCATGGTCACTGTCGAGCCTCAATCATTCCATGTTCGGGGTCTACTCAATATCCGAGACGGAAAAAAGCGACCCCGGTAGATGTAGCAATCCAACCGGGGTCGCGAAATTCACTCTTTGTTACAGACTGTTACCGAAATTACAGTTCCGTATCAATGAGTTACAAGGCGATGCTCAATTGGCCTGCCGGCGCAGGAAGGCCGGGATGTCGAGCATCTCGTCCTCGTTCTGGCTGGCCCGAACCCGATCGCCCGGGTTGAGTGCGCCGAGGCGCGGCTGGGCGGCAGCGGCCGGAGCCGGGCGCTGGGCCTGCTGCGGCTGCGGGGCGGGGGCTTCCGCCGGCTTGTCGCTCTTCAGACCGAGGCCGGTGATCTGCCGGAACAGGCCCGCGCCGCGGGATTTCGGCGACTCGGCGGGTTCCGCTCGGCTGGCATTGACCATGTCGCTGCCGCGGAACGGATCGGCCGCCTTCGGCGTCATGTCCGGGCGCCGCTGGGGCACCGTGGAGGCCGACGGCACGAAGGCGTCGGAGGCCACCTTGGCCACGGCCGGGGCCGCGGCGTCGAAGATCTCGGCCTCGTCCTCGCGGACCGGCGTCTCGGACGTCTCGGCCTGGTCGTCCAGGGCCACGACCTCGGCGAAGTCATCGGCGTCCGGGAAGGACAGCTCGCCGATGCCGCTCTCGGCCTGGCGGGTGATGTCCAGGGTGGACATGGCCGCCGCCGGCTTCGGGGCCGGGGTCAGCGGGGCGACGGCGGCCGGGGCCGCCTCGGCACGGATCGCCGTCTCCGGAACAGGCTCCGGCTCAGGGTGCTTGACCGGACGCGGGGTGACGACCGAGAGCTGCGGGCGCGGCTTGGCGACCTGGCCCTCGGCGGCGATGCCGGTGGCGACCACGGAGACCCGCATCACGCCTTCCATCTTCTCGTCGAAGGTCGAGCCGAAGATGATGTTGGCGTCGCTGTCCACTTCCTCGCGGATGCGGTTCGCCGCCTCGTCGACCTCGAACAGGGTCATGTCGAAGCCGCCGGTGATGTTGATCAGCACACCCTTGGCCCCCTTCATGGAGGCGTCTTCCAGGAGCGGGTTGTTGATCGCGGCCTCGGCGGCGTCGATGGCGCGCTTCTCGCCGCTGGCCTCGCCGGTGCCCATCATCGCCTTGCCCATCTCGCTCATCACCGTGCGGATGTCGGCGAAGTCGAGGTTGATCAGGCCCGGCATGACCATCAGGTCGGTGACGCCACGCACACCGGAGTGCAGCACGTCGTCGGCCATGTTGAAGGCGTCCGCGAAGGTCGTCTTCTCATTGGCGATCCGGAACAGGTTCTGGTTCGGGATGATGATCAGAGTGTCGACGTAGCTGGTCAGCTCCTCGATACCGCCTTCGGCCAGGCGCATGCGGTGCTGGCCTTCGAAGTGGAACGGCTTGGTGACCACGCCGACGGTCAGGATGCCGCGCTCGCGCGCCGCCCGGGCGATGACCGGAGCGGCACCCGTGCCGGTGCCGCCGCCCATGCCGGCGGTGATGAAGCACATGTTGGCGCCGCCGAGGGCGTCGAGGATCTCCTCGATCGACTCTTCGGCCGCGGCCCGGCCGACATCCGGACGGGAGCCGGCGCCGAGGCCCTGGGTGACTTCGGCACCGAGCTGGATCCGGCGCTCGGCCATGGACTGCTTCAGGGCCTGGGCGTCGGTATTGGTCGAGATGAAGTTCACGCCGCCGAGATTGGCGCTGATCATGTTGTTGACGGCGTTACAGCCGGCGCCGCCGACACCAACGACGGTGATGTTCGGAGCCAGTTCGTTGTCTTCGTTCGGGACGGTGATGTTGATGGTCATGGGAGCCTCCGGGGTCACGTCAATTTTGATCTTGGTGGGGGGAACGGCCGTCGCCGCTGGGGTCTCGTGTCGGTCCGTCGCCAGGAGCGTTGGCGGCGGGGGAGTGGTGCGGGTCGCGCGAAACGACGCTCGTCGCCTGACGGCGCCAGCAGGAGCCGTGGGCACCGACCGAGGGCTGGACGGTGATGGAACGGGCGGGTGCGGGAGAGTGCGAGAGTCGGTCGCGCATCAGAAATGCTCCTTCAGCCACGAGCCCATGCGGCCGAACAGGCCGGCGGACTCGGTTTGCGGGGCGGGGGCCGTCCGCGGGGCGTCGAGGTGGGGGTTGGCGGCGTAGACCAGCAGCCCGGCGCAGGTCGAGAAGGCCGGTCCGCCCGCAGCCTCGGCGAGGCCCTGGACGCGGATCGGCCGGCCCATGCGGACCTGCTTGTCGAGGATGAGCTGGGCGAGCTCACGCGCGCCCGGCAGCTGGCTGGCGCCGCCGGTCAGCACGACGCGCCGGCCGGCGATCTTGTCGAACCCGCTGGCTTCCAGGCGGGAACGGACAAGCTCGAAAGTCTCCTCAAGGCGCGGTCGGATGATGCCGACCAGCAGCGACTTGGAGACGTGGTTGGGTTGGACGTGGTCCTCCTCGCCGATCGGCGGGACGTCGATCGTCTCCTGATCGTCGAGCGGGGAGGGCAGGGCGCTGCCGTACAGCGTCTTGATCCGCTCGGCCGCCAGGATCGGGGTGGAGAAGCCACGGGCGATGTCGTTGGTGACGTGGTGGCCGCCGACCGGGATGCAGTCGGTATAGACCACGTTGCCGTCGAAGAAGACGGCGAAGCTGGTGGTGCCGCCGCCCATGTCGATGACGGTCACGCCCAGGTCCATCTCGTCGTCGACCAGGCAGGACAGGCCGGACGCATAGGGCGACACCACCAGCGCGTCCATGTCCAGGTGGCAGCGCTCCAGCACGGTGGAGAGGGTGCGCACGGCACCGCTGTTGGCGGTGACCACATGCATGTGGGCGCCCAGGGTCTCGCCGAACATGCCACGCGGGTCGCGGATGCCGTTGGTGCCATCGATGGTGAAGCCGACCGGGATGGAATGGATCAGGTCCTGGCCTTCCAGGTCCTCCAGGTGGCGCCACTGGTCCAGCACCCGGCGCAGGTCGCTGTCGCCGACCTCGTGCCCGGCGACGGAGACTTCCACGCCCACGGTCTGGGAGGCGGGCCAGCCGCCGGAGATGTTCACCAGCACCGAGCGCAGCTCGGCGCCGGCCATCTTCTCCGCCGCGTGCACGGCGTTCAGGATCGAGGCTTCCAACTGGTCGACATCGGTGATCCGCCCGGCCTTCACGCCGCGGCTGACCTGATGGCCGATGCCGGCGACCCGGATCGAGCCCGACGGCAGCCCGGCGCCCGCCAGCAGCGGGTTCGACGAGGGATCGCCGATCTTGGCCACGAAACAGCACACCTTGCTCGACCCGATGTCGAGGGCGGCGACCAGTCCGCTTCGTGCTTTGCCCAGGGGCTTTCTCACCGTCGTGTCCTTCTTCTCGTCAGGTGTTTTCGCCGGGGGACTGGGCGCGCTCGCGCGCGGCCGGGGTCACCCGCATGATCAGTTGGTCGGGGATGCGCAGGTCGATGGTCACCACGTCGCGCTCCAGCACGCCGTGCTCGCGCGCCAGGCTGGCCAGGTGGGTCCAGGCGCCGGCCGGATCGACCTCGGGCAGTTCCACGTCCATTCCGTTGTTCAGCCGGATCGTCCAACGCCGACCGCTGACCCAGGTCAGGGCGCGCACCCGCTGCAGCAGGTCCGGCTCGCTCGACAGCATGGCCAGGGCGCTGGCGGCACGCTTCGGGGCCTCGTCACCGATGACGATGGGCAGGTCGTGGAAGCGGCGGACATCCTGGCCGTCGATCGCCACGCCGTCCTGATCCACCAGGGTGAAGTCGCGGCCGCGCTGCCACAGGGCCAGCGGCCGGCGCTCCACCAGCGTCACATGCAGGGTGTCGGGCAGGCGCCGCTCGATCCGGGCGTCCTTCACCCAGGGCAGGTCGATGACCCGGTCGCGCATCTCCGCCAGGTCTATGGCGAGGATCGGCGTGCCGCGCTGCACGCCCACCTGCTCCAGCAGGGCGGCCGGATTGGTGTTCTCGCGGCCGGAGACCAGCACGTCGTCGATGGCCAGCCCGGCATCGGCGGTCACCTGCAGCACGCCGGTCGTGACGTTCGACCAGGCCTTGATGAGGTGGCCGGACTGGATGGTCCAGCCGATCGCACTGCCGGCGCCGACGATCACCGCGGCCGCGGCACCGAAGCGCAGCAGATGGCCGCGCCAGGCCGGAGCCGGGCGGTGGCGACGGGGGGTCGCCTTGCCGCGCTTGGCCTTGGTCGGGGCCTTCTTCGAGCCGGAGAGGGGGTTCAGTAGTCGCATTGGGCCCCCTCCACCATGCGGGCAACCAGTTCCGGGAAGGAGATGCCGCGGAAGGCGGCCTGTTCGGGCACCAGGGAGGTCGGGGTCATGCCCGGCTGGGTGTTGATCTCCAGCAGGTACAGGGTTCCCGGATCCGACTTGGTGTCGTCGTAGCGGAAGTCGCAGCGGCTCACCCCGCGGCAGCCCAGCGCCTCGTGGGCGCGGCGCGCCATCTCCAGCGCCTCCGTGCGGATCGACGCGGGGACAGGGGCGGGCAGCAGGTGGATCGACCCGCCGGGGGCATATTTGGCCTCGTAGTCGTAGAAGCCGCGCGAGGAGGTGATCTCGGTGACCTCCAGCGGTTTGCCGTCGAGCACGGCGACGGTCAGCTCGCGGCCGTCGATGAACGGCTCCACCAGCACCCGGTCCCCGAAGGTCCAGTCCTCGCCGGTCGGGCGGTAGTTGTCGCCTTCCCTGACGATATGCACGCCGACGCTGGACCCCTGGTCGATCGGCTTGATCACGTAAGGCGGTTCCATCGGGTGGCCGGCCTCGAACGCGTCGAGGGTGACCACCTTGCCGCCGGGGCAGCGCAGACCGAGGCGGGAGAACACGTCCTTCGCCGTCGGCTTGTCCATCGCCACTGCCGAGGCGCGCACGCCGGAATGGGTGTAGGGGATACCGAGCACGTTCAGCACGCCCTGAATGGTCCCGTCCTCGCCAACCGGGCCGTGCAGGGCGTTGAAGCACACGTCGGGGTGCATCGCCTCCAGCTTGCCGGCGATGGCGCGGTCGACATCGACCTCGGTCACCTTGAACCCGGCCTGGCGCAGCGCCTTGGCGCATTCCCGGCCCGAGGAGAGCGAGACCTCGCGCTCCGGCGACCAGCCGCCCTTCAGGACGGCGACATGGGTGTCGGCGCGGCTCATGCCTGCTCTCCGGTCTGGATCGGCTTGCCGATGCGGCGGATCTCCCAGCGCAGCTCGACACCGCTGGTCTCCTTGACCCGGCGGCGCACTTCCTCGCCCAGCGCTTCGATCTCCTCGGCGGTGGCGTCGCCCATGTTGAGCAGGAAGTTGCAGTGCAGTTCCGACACCATGGCGTCGCCGATCCGCAGCCCGCGGCAGCCGGCCTCGTCGATCAGCTTCCAGGCCTTGCCGCCCTCGGGATTGGCGAAGGTCGAGCCGCCGGTGCGCACCCGGCGCGGCTGGGTGTCCTCGCGGGCGTCGCGGATGTCGCGCATGGTCTGGGCGATGGTCTCCGGGTCCCCGGGCGTGGCGCGGAAGGTGGCCCGGGTGACGATCCAATCCTCGGGCAGGTCGCTGTGGCGATAGGACAGGCCCATGTCGTCGGCGGTCAGCGTGTGCGGATGGCCGAGCGGATCCACCACGCGGGCCGAGATCAGCGCGTCGCGCACCTCGCTGCCATAGGCGCCGGCATTCATGCGCAGCGCACCGCCGATGGAGCCGGGGATGCCGGACAGGAACTCCAGGCCGGTCAGCCCGGCCTTCTGGGCGGTCGCGGCGACGGTCACATCCAGGGCGGCGGCCCCGGCGGTCACCCGCTCGCCGTCGATGCTGATGTTCGCGAAGGGCTTGCCCATGCGGATCACCACGCCGTCCAGCCCGCCGGAGCGCACCAGGAGGTTGGAACCGACGCCGATCACCGTCACCGGCACGTCGCCCGGCTTGCCCGCGAGGAAATCCATCAGGTCGGCCTCGTCCGCCGGGCGGTACAGGATCTCCGCCGGACCGCCGACCTTGAACCAGGTCAGCGGGGCGAGCGGGGCGTCCTCGCGGTACTCGCCGCGCAGCTCGGGCAGACGGTCGATGAGTTTGGTCATGGCGGTTCGCCGCGGTGGTTTCGCCAGGGTGATCACGCCGCACCCCCTTCGCCGGACGGACGGCGCAGCGGGAAGGGCAGCGGGTCGGCGCCGGTCGGCTCTTCGGCGGCGGCGTCGGGGCCGAGGATGTGGGCGATCTGACCCGGCAGCGCCTGGGCCCAGTTGGTGATGCTGCCCGCACCAAGGCAGACGACCATGTCGCCCTTGCCGCAGAGGTCGACCGCCATGGCGGCGAGCTCCACCGGATCGGTAAGCGCCATCACCCGGCGGTGGCCGCGCGACCGCAGACCGGCGACCAGGGCGTCGCGGCCGATGCCGTCGATCGGCGCCTCTCCGGCGGCATAGACGTCGGCCACGATCACCGCGTCGGCGTCGTTGAAGCAGGAGCAGAAATCCTCGAACAGGTCGCGCAGGCGGGTATAGCGGTGCGGCTGGACCACGGCGACCACGCGGCTGTCCCCGGCGGCGGCGCGCGCGGCGGAGAGCACGGCGGCGATCTCGACCGGGTGGTGGCCGTAATCGTCGATCACCGTGATGCCGCCGGCCTCGCCGGTCTTGGTGAAGCGGCGCTTCACGCCGGAAAAGCCCTCCAGCGCGGTGCGAACCCGCTCGTCCGGGATGCCCATCTCTGCGGCCACGGCGATGGCGGCCAGCGCGTTCTGGACGTTGTGACGGCCGTACATCGGCAGCAGCAGGTTCTCGATCCGCCGGGTCTCGCCATGGGCGCGGTCGGTGATGATCGCAGTGAAGCGCGAGCCGGCGGCGGTGATGTCCACGTCGACGCCGCGGATATCGGCCTGCGGGCCGAAGCCGTAGGTCACGATGCGCCGGTCGGACACCCGCGGGATCAGCGCCTGCACCGTGGGATGATCCAGGCACATGGCCGCGAAACCGTAGAACGGGATGTTCTGGACGAAGCTCTCGAACGCCCGCTGCAGGTTCTCGAAGGAGCCGTGGAAGTCCAGGTGCTCCGGGTCGATGTTGGTGACCACGGCGATGGTTGCCGGCAGCTTCACGAAGCTGCCGTCGCTCTCGTCGCTCTCCACCACCATCCAGTCGCTCTCGCCGAGGCGGGCGTTGGTGCCGTACGCGTTGATGATGCCGCCGTTGATCACGGTCGGGTCGAGGCCGCCGCCGTCCAGCACGGCGGAGACCAGGGAGGTGGTCGTGGTCTTGCCGTGGGTGCCGGCGACCGCGATCGACCATTTCAGGCGCATCAGTTCGCCCAGCATCTCCGCCCGGTGGACCACGGGGATCATCCGCTCGCGGGCCGCGATCAGCTCCGGATTGTCCGGCTTGATTGCGGTCGAGATGACGACGATGGCGGCCTCGGCGACGTTCTCTGCGGCCTGGCCGATGAAGACCGGGATGCCGAGCTGCTTCAGCCGTTTGACGTTCGGATTCTCGGCGATGTCGCTGCCCTGCACCTGGTAGCCCAGGTTGTGCAGGATCTCGGCGATGCCGCTCATGCCGATGCCGCCGATGCCGGCGAAATGCAGGGTGCCGATGGTGAGGGGGATGGTTCTCATGCGGCGGCACTCCGGGTCGCGGGGGCTTGTGTGGCGGCAGCACCGGTTGCGGCGGTCTCGACCATGCCGGCGGTCGACAGCACCAGGGCCGCCAGATCTTCCACTGCGTTCGGCCGGCCATAGGCGCGGGCGGCAGCGGTCATGGCGGACAGCCGGTCGGTGTCGTCGAGCAGATCGGTGAGCAACTCAGCGAGATGCGCGGGCGTAAGATCGGCTTGCGGCAGAACCAAGGCGCCGTCCGCGTCCTCGATGGCGCGGGCGTTTGCGGTCTGGTGATCGTCGATGGCGCTGGGGTACGGAACCAGCAAAGCCGGGCGTCCGGCGACCGTGTTCTCGGCCACCGTGGAGGCGCCGGACCGGCAGATCAGCAGGTGTGCCGCGCGCAGGCGCTCGGGCATGTCGTCGAAGAATCGGCGCACATCGGCGGTGACGCCCATGGCCTGGTAGGCGGCGATGACGTCGTCGACCTCGGCCGGCCGGGCCTGTTGGGCGACGCGCAGCCGGGCGCGCAGGCTATCGGGCAGCAGGGCGATGGCGGCCGGGATCAGCTCGGCGAAGACGGTCGCCCCCTGGCTGCCGCCGGTGACCAGGATCTCGCGCGGACCGTTCTCGGTCAGCGGCGCCGGCGCCATGTCGCGCACGGCCTTCACCGCCTCGCGTACCGGGTTGCCGACCAGCACGACCTTGCGGCGGTCGCCGGCCGGGATCTTCTCGACCCGCTCGAAGCAGGTGGCGATGGCCGAGGCCTGCTTGGCCAGCAGACGGTTGGCGCGGCCGATCACCGCGTTCTGCTCGTGCAGCACCACCGGGATGCCGCGTCCGCCGGCGGCGAGCACCGTGGGTACGCTGGCATAGCCACCGAAGCCGACCACGGCGGCCGGCTGCAGCTCGCCCATCAGGCGGCGCGCATCGAACCAGCCTAGCAGCAGCTTGGCCGCACCCTTGAGCTTGGGCACGAAGCCGCGGCCGGCGATGCCGCCGGCGCGGATCTTGTGCACCTCGATGCCCGCGGACGCGTCGTCGAAGGCGCTGCCCCGGGTGTCGGTGATCAGGGCGACGCGGTGGCCGCGGGCGGCCAGCAGCTCGGCGAGCGCCTTGGCCGGGAAGACATGGCCGCCGGTGCCGCCGGAGGCGAGAACGATAGGGCGCTGCTTGGTCATGCCAGCACCTCCCGGTCGGTGCCGCGACGGCGGGTCAGCGCCAGCGCCATGCCCATGGCGAAGGCCAGCGCGATCAGCGAGGAGCCGCCGTAGCTGATGAACGGCAGGGTCATGCCCTTGGCCGGCATCAGGCTGACGGCCGAGGCCATGTGGATCAGCGCCTGCAGGGCGATCTGGGTCAGCAGGCCGGCGGCGGCGATCAGCACGAACAGGCTGGTCTCCGACAGCAGCTTGGCGTAGCCGCGCAGCACCACGAACGCATAGAGCGTGATGATCAGCAGGCAGGCGAGCCCGCCGAACTCCTCGCCCGCGACCGAGAAGATGAAGTCCGCATGGGCGTCGGGCAGGTAGGCCTTCACCGTGCCTTCGCCCGGGCCGGTGCCCAGCAGGCCGCCGTTCACGAAGGCCTCCAGGGAGCGGTCCACCTGATAGGTGTCGCCCGAGGCCGGGTCGAGGAAACGGTGCACGCGGCTGGCGACGTGCGGGAAGACCAGATAGGCGCCGACCGCGCCGACCGCGCCGAGGCAGGCCAGCGCGCCGACGAAGATCATCGGCAGGCCGGCCAGGAAGAACTGGCCGAACCAGATGGCGCTGATCATCACCGTCATGCCGAAATCCGGCTGCGACAGCATCAGCGCGACCAGCAGAGCATACAGGCCCATCGCGATGAAATGACCGGGGAAGGCCGGGTCGCGGCGCCACTCGGCGAACATCCAGGCGGTGACCACGGCCATGAAGGGCTTCGCGAACTCGCTGGGCTGCAGGGAGAAACCGCCGACGCTGATCCAGCGCACCGCGCCCTTGATCTCGGTGCCGATCACCGGGACCAGGGCAAGCAGCACGATGGTGCCGGCGAGGCCCACGGTGGCGAGGCGCCGGACCTGCTGCGGCGAGAGCATGGACACGGCGATCATCACGGCCACGGCGACCGGCAGGATCAGGAACTGGCGGCGCACGAAGTAGAAGCTGTCGACGCCGATGCGCTCGGCCACGGCCGGGCTGGCGGCCAGGATCAGCAGCGAGCCGATCAGTACGATCAGCAGGATGGCGCCGACCGTCCAGCGGTCGACGGTCCACCACCAGCGGCCGAGAACGGAACGGTCGGTGCGGGCGATGGCGCTCATGAGGCCCTCCGCTGCGCCGAGGCGCCATCGTCGCCGTTGCCTGTCAGTTCGTGCACCAGGGCGCTGAACTGCTGGCCGCGGACCTCGAAATTCGGGAACTGGTCGAAGCTGGCGGCGGCCGGGGACAGCAGCACGGTCGCGCCGCGGATGCCGTCCGCCTGGGCGTCGGCATGGGCCTGGCGCACCGCGCTGTCCAGGGTGCGGCACAGCACGGTCGGGCAGGCGTCGCCGATCTGGCGTACGAAGGTGCCGGCACTCTCGCCGATCAGGTAGGCGCGCTTGACCCGGCCGAACAGCGGCGCCAGCGGCTCCACCCCGCCTTCCTTGGCCCGGCCCCCGGCGATCCAGTAGATCGGGTCGTAGCAGGCCAGCGCCCGGGCGGCGGCGTCGGCGTTGGTGGCCTTGCTGTCGTTCACATAGGTCACGCCGCCCGACACCGCGACCCGCTCCTGACGGTGGGCGAGGCCGGGGAAGGTGGTGATCGCTTGGGCGATGACGTCGCGGTTCAGGCCGAGCGCCAGGCAGGCGGCAGCGGCGGCGGCGGCGTTCTGGGCGTTGTGCACGCCGGGCAGGGCCGGGGCGCGGTCGAGCTCCAGCATCCGGCGCGGCTGGCCGGTGCGGGCGTCGATCAGCACGCCGTGATCGGCATAGAGGCCGCCGACGACCTGCTCGTGGCCGGAGATCTCGATCAGGCGGGCGCCGTCACGGCGCAGCTTCTCGGCCACCTCGTGGGACGGCTCGTCATCGACGCCGACGACGGCGACAGATCCGGGGGACTGGTGGGCGAAGATCCGGCGCTTGGCGGCGATGTAGCCGGCCAGGGTGCCGTGCCGCTCGATATGGTCGGGCGTGATGTTCAGCCAGACCGCCACGGTCGGCGCCAGGGACGGGGTGAGCTCGAGCTGGTAGGAGCTGAGTTCCAGGACCAGCACGCCGTCGCGGCCCGGATCCTCGAACTCCAGCGCCGGGCGGCCCAGGTTGCCGCCCACTTCCACGTTCAGCCCGGCCTCGGCCAGGATGTGGCCGATCAGGGCGGTGGTGGTCGACTTGCCGTTGGTGCCGGTGATGGCGACGACACGGCGGTCCGGCATGGCGCGCAGCAGCAGCTCGACATCGCCGATGATCGACAGGTCGCGCGCCTTGGCGTCGGCCGCCACCGGATGCGGCTCGGGGAAGGTGTGCGGGATGCCCGGCGACAGGATCAGGGCATCGACCTCGGCGAGGCCGCGGGCGGCCAGATCGACCAGTTCGACTCCGGCCATGCCCCTGACATGGCTGCGGCCGGCCTCTGTATCGTCCCAGGCAAGAACGGTCGCACCGGCCCGGGCCAGCGCGCGCGCCGCCGCCGCCCCGGATTTGCCGAGGCCCATGACGGCATAGGTCCTGTCTTTCGCGAAGTCGAGGCTCACCATGGCGCTACCTCAGCTTCAGCGTGGAGAGGCCGACCAGCGCCAGGATGATGGCGATGATCCAGAACCGGATGACGATGGTCGGCTCCTGCCAGCCCTTCTTCTCGAAGTGGTGATGCAGGGGCGCCATGCGGAACACGCGCTTGCCGGTCAGCTTGAACGAGGCGACCTGGACGATCACCGAGACCGTCTCCAGCACGAACAGGCCGCCGACGATGGCCAGCACCAGCTCGTGCTTGGTGATGACGCTGATGGTGCCGAGCGCGCCGCCCAGGGACAGCGAGCCCGTGTCGCCCATGAACACCATGGCCGGCGGGGCGTTGAACCACAGGAAGCCGAGGCCGGCGCCGATCAGCGCGCCGCAGACGACCGCCAGCTCGCCGGTGCCCGGCACGTGGTGGATCTGCAGGTAGTTCGCGAAGACCGCGTTGCCGACCAGGTAGGAGATCAGCGCGAACACCCCGCCGGCGATCATCACCGGCACGATCGCCAGGCCGTCGAGCCCGTCGGTCAGGTTCACCGCATTCGAGGCGCCGATCATTACGAACACGGCGAAGGGGATGAAGAACCAGCTCAGGTTCAGCAGCAGGTCCTTGAAGAAGGGCACCGCCAGGCTGAAGGTCAGCGGTTCGTCGAAGGTCGAGGTGATGGCCAGCGCCGCCGCCGTCGCGATGGCGATCTGGAAGGCGAGCTTCAGCTTGCCCGGAAGGCCCTTGGTGTTCTTCTTGGTCAGCTTCAGCCAGTCGTCGGAGAAGCCGATCGCGCCGAAGCCCAGGGTCACCATCAGGGTCGCCCAGACGTAGAGGTTCGACAGGTTGGCCCAGAGCAGGGTGGAGACCACCAGCGCGATCAGGATCAGCAGGCCGCCCATGGTCGGCGTGCCCTTCTTGGTCAGAAGGTGGCTTTCCGGGCCGTCCTCGCGGATCGGCTGGCCGTCGGCCTGACGGCTCTTCAGCCATCGGATCACCGCCGGTCCCATCACGAAGGCGATGAACAGCGCCGTCATCGTCGCCCCGCCGGTGCGGAACGTCAGATAGCGGAACAGGTTGAAGGCCTGGAACTGGTCGGCGAAGGGCGCGAGGAGGTTGTACAGCATGGCTCAGCGCCCCCCGGCCTGGACGCGCGGGGCAGGGGCTCCTGCCGCCTCAAGCGCCGTGACGATCGCCTTCATGCCCATCGCGAGCGAACCTTTGATGAGCACCACGTCGCCATCCTTCACATTGCCCGAGACCGCCTCGGCCAGGCCGTCGGCGGCTTCGGTCCACAGGGTCACGCGATCCCGGCCCAGCGCGTCGCGCAGATGGGCCATGGCATCGCCGCAGAGATAGATCGCGTCGGGCCGGGCGGCCTCGACCGCGTCCTTCAGCCCGGCATGGGCCGACGGGGCGGTGTCGCCCAGTTCCCGCATGTCGCCCAGCACCAGGATCCGGCGGTTGGCCGGGGTGCCGGCGAAGACCGACAGGGCCGCCCGCACGGCCGGCGGGCTGGCGTTGTAGCTCTCATCGATCAGCAGGGCGGTGCCGCCATCGGCGGTGCCGAGCGTGATCTGCCCGCCGCGGCCGCGCATGGCGGAGACGGTCGCCAGACGCTCCAGGCAGGGTGCGATGTCGAGCTTCAGGGCGTGGAGGATCGCGACGACGCCCAGGCTGTTGAAGCCCCAGTGCTCGCCGATGCCGCCGACCGTCCAGGTCATCTCGGTGCCGGCGACGGCGGCGGTGACCTTTGTCCCGTCTGCGGCGGGCTCGATGGCGACGCCGCGCACGTCGCAGGTGGCGCCCTGGCCGAAGGTGACGATCCGGTCGACGCCCAGCGTCCGGGCGCGGGCACGGAGCCGGCCGAAGCTGCCGTTGTCGGCGTTGAGCACGGCGACGCCGCCGGGCTCCAGACCCTCCAGGATCTCGGCCTTGGCGTCCGCGATGCCGTCGATGCCATCGAAGAACTCGATATGCACCGGCTCGACATTGGTGATGATCGTGGCGTGCGGAGCCACCAGCCGGGTCAGCGGCCGGATCTCGTTCGCGTGGTTCATGCCAAGCTCGAACACCGCGAAGTCGCAGTCCTGCGGCAGTCGGGCCAGCGACAGCGGCGCGCCGATATGGTTGTTCAGGTTGCCGGCTGTAGCCACCGTCTTGCCCAGCGCGGACAGGCAGGCGGCCAGCATTTCCTTGGTGCCGGTCTTGCCGACGCTGCCGGTCACCGCGACGATCCGGGCGTGGGAGCGGCCACGAGCGGCGCGGCCCAGATCCTCCAGCCCCTCCAGCACGTCGCTCACCACCAGCAGTGGCGCGTTCTCCAGTCCCTGCGGCACGCGAGCGACGAGCGCGGCGGCCGCTCCGGCCTTCAGCGCGGCGGCGACATAGTCGTGGCCGTCCACCCGCTCGCCGGGCAGGGCGACGAAGAGGTCACCGGCGGCGACCTTGCGGCTGTCGATGGTCACGCCGGTGGCGGTCCAGTCCGGCCCGATGGCCTGGCCCTGGGTCGCCTCGACGGCGGCGTCGCGGGTCCACAGCACGGTCATGCGGCACCTGCCCGGGCGGCGATCGCCTCGCGCGCCACGGTGGCGTCGTCGAACGGGTGCTTCACACCCTTGATCTCCTGGCCCTGTTCGTGGCCCTTGCCGGCGATCACCAGCACGTCGCCCGGCCCGAGCTGGGCAATCGTCTCGTGGATCGCCGTGCGGCGGTCGCCGATTTCCACCCCGCCCTTGCAGGAAGCCATGGTGGCGGCACGGATCGCGGCCGGATCCTCGGAGCGTGGATTGTCGTCCGTGACCACCGGCCGGTCGGCGTATTTGGCGACGGCACAGCCCATCATCGGGCGCTTGCCCGGATCGCGGTCGCCGCCGCAGCCGAACACACACCAGAGTTGCCCATCGGTATGGGGGCGGACCGCCTTCAGCACAGTCTCTAGGGCGTCGGAGGTGTGCGCGTAGTCCACATAGATCGCGGCGCCGTTCTCCAGCACCGCGACCCGTTCCATGCGGCCGCGCACGCCGGTCAGATGCGGCAGGGCCTCCAGGGCGAGCTGCATCGGCGTCCCGCTACCAATCGCGAGACCGAGGGCGGCGAGCGCGTTCCAGGCCTGGAAGTCGCCAATCAGCGCCAACTCGACCAGATGGGAGCGGCCGCCGACGGCGATCTCCAGCTCCTGGCCGGTCGGACGGGGGCGGCGCTCGACGATCCGCAGCTCCGCACCTGGGCGCATGCCGTAGGAAAGCACCCGGTGGCGGCGGCGCTCGGCCGCCTCGCGGAACTTGTCGAACTCCGGCGAATCCATGTTCAGCACGGCGGTGCCGCCCGGCGCCATCACCCGGTCGAACAGGCCGAGCTTGGCGGTGCGGTAGGCGTCCATGTCGCCGTGATAGTCGAGATGGTCGCGGGTCAGGTTGGTGAAGGCGGCGGCCTTGACCTCCACCCCGTCCAGCCGCGCCTGGTCCAGCCCGTGGCTCGAGGCCTCCAGGGCGGCGTGGTCGACGCTTACATCGGCCAGGTCGTGCAGCACCTGATGCAGGCGGACCGGATCCGGCGTGGTCAGGCTCGGCCCGGTGGTCTCGCCGTCGACGGTGAGGCCGAGGGTGCCGATGGACGCGGCCGAATAGCCGGCCTTGTTCCAGATCTGCCGGGTGAACTCGGCGACCGAGGTCTTGCCGTTGGTCCCGGTCACGGCCACCACGGTCTCCGGCTGCGGGCCATAGAAGCGGGCGGCCATGCGGGCCAGACGGCGGCGCGGATCGGCGTCGCGCACCAGCCCGACCGCGCACTCGGCGATGTCCGGCGTCGTCAGGATGGCGGCGGCACCCTTGGCGACCGCGTCGGCGATATAGGCGCGGCCGTCCAGCTTGGAGCCGGGTAGGGCGGCGAACAGGAAGCCCGGGCGCACCTCGCGGCTGTCGGCGGTCAGGCCGAGGATTTCCGGGTCTCCGGAAACCGCGACCGCAGGCGCGGCGCTCTGGGCGTTGATGAGATCAGAAAGACGCAAGTCGTTTACCTCCAGCATCAGGCAAATCGACCAGCAGATCGCGGCGAATCTCGGGCGCATCCATGTCGACCGGCGCCACACCAAGGAGGGGGGCGGCCCGTTCGACGATGCGCTTGACGGCCGGAGCCGCGACCCAGCCGCCGGTGGCATAGCCATGGCTGAACTTCTGGCCCTTCGGCTCGTCCACCATGACCAGAACGACGTATTTCGGGTCGTTCACCGGGAAGGCGGCGACGAAGGAAGAGAGCAGGGATTTGCGGGCGTAACCGCGACCGCCACCGGCCTTTTCCGCCGTGCCCGTCTTGCCGCCGACCAGATATCCCTCGGCGTCGGCGTTGCGGCCGGTACCGTCCATGACCACCAGACGCATCAGCTTGCGCATGGCCTGCGAGGTGGACGGCTTCAGCACCTCCTCGCCCAGCACCCGGCCGTTGGTCTTCAGCAGGGTGGTCGGCCGCTTGATGCCACCATTGACCACAGTTGCCACGCCGGCGGCGAGGTGCATCGGACTGACGGACAGGCCATGACCAAAGGAAATCGTCATGGTGTTGATCGGCCGCCACGGGGACGGCACCAGCGGATACCCCCGCTCGGGAAGCTCGAGCGACATCGGCTCCAGCATGCCCATGCGGCCCATGAACTCCTTCTGGCGCTCGGTGCCGACATCCATCGCCATCTTCACCGAGCCGATATTGGACGAGTACTTGAAGATCTCGGCGACAGAGAGCCAGCGGTTCTCGCCGTGGAAGTCGTTGATGGTGAAACGGGCGATCTTGATCGGCTTGGTGGCGTCGTAGCCGTCGCTCAGCGTCACCGTCCCGGCATCGAGCGCCATGGCGGTGTTAAAGATCTTGAAGGTCGAGCCCATCTCGTAGACGCCGAGGGTCGCGCGGTTGAAACGCTGGTCCTCGCTCATTTCGGCGGCCATGTTCGGATCGAAATCGGGCAGCGACACCATGGCGACGGTCTCGCCAGTGTTCACGTCGAGCACGACGCCGGTACCGCCGATCGCCTCGAAGATGCTGATCTGGTGGGCCAGTTCCTGGCGCACGATATGCTGGATGCGCAGGTCGATGGACAGGTGCAGCGGTTCGCGGCCGTCGCGCAGGACCTCGTCGAAGGACCGCTCCACGCCGGAGATGCCGCGGTCGTCGATATCGGTGAAGCCCACCACATGGGCCATCAGCGAGCTCTGCGGGTAGATCCGCTTCCACTCGTCCATGAAATGCAGGCCGGGGATACCCAGCGCGTTGACCCGGTACTGCTCGTGCGGGGTCAAGCTGCGCTTCAGCCAGACGAACCGGCGATTCGCGCGCAGTTTCGCTTCCACTTCGGCGACCGGCAGATCGGTCAGCACAGTGGTCAGCCGGCGCGCGGCCCGGGCGGCGTCCAGCACCTCGGTCGGGTCGGCGTAGAGCGACGGGGTGCGTAGGGAGGTGGCGACCAGCAGGCCGTTACGATCGACGATGTCGGCCCGGCCGGTCTGCAGGGCCGCATCGGCGGCGGCGGTCGGCACCGTCGGTTCGTTGTGGTCGCGCAGGGCGGAGAGTTCGACGACCCGACCGGCGACGGCGGTGAAGGCCAGGGTCAGCAGGCAGCCGGCGAGAATCAGACGGTTCCGACCGATCTCCAACGCTTGCTTGGTGACGCCCTCCAGGCGAACCGACTTACCCGTTCTGATCTGGGGGAAGTCGGTCATCGGCGCACCTTCGCGGAGATGGTGATTGGGCGGGGCATGGGGGCAGGGGGCGCGAAGGCCGGCAGGGTGTCGGTGGTGGCCGCGGCGTCCTGCAGGCCGGCGCTCATCGTCCCGGCGTCGTCCAGCAGCGAGGGCAGGCGGATCGGCAACTGCTCGATCTGGCCGAGGCGGGTGGTGTCCAGCGGCACCAGGTCGAGATGGCGACGGACCATCGCCTCCAGGTTGCTCGGCCGGTTCAGGTAGGACCATTCGGCCTCGAGCACATGCACCGCCTCCTGATTGGCCAGGATCTCGCGATGCAGGGCGGCGAGCTTCTCTTCGCGGTCCTGGACCTCGTATTTCACCAGGAACAGGGCGACGCCCAGGCAGGCGGCGACGAGGAACCAAAGGATCGTTACGCGACGCATCACGCTGCCTCCTGCCCGGTCCAGGCCGGGGCATCCGTGCGGTGACCGACCCGCAGACGAGCGGACCGGGCGCGGGGGTTGCGGGCGATCTCCTCCTCGGAGGGGGCGATCGGGCGCGTGCTGGTCAGGGTGAAGGTCGGCTGGCGCTCGGCGCGCTTGCCGGCGATGGCGTCGGGGGTGTGGCGCGACGGGTTGGCGGTGCGGCCGGAGCGCTTGCGCAGGAAGGTCTTCACCCGCCGGTCCTCCAGCGAGTGGAAGGACACCACGGCCAGCCGACCGCCCGGGGCGAGCAGCCGCTCGGCGGCGTCGAGACCCTGGTCGAGCTCTTCCAGCTCCTTGTTCACGTGGATGCGCAGGGCCTGGAAGGTGCGGGTGGCGGGGTCGATCCCACGGTCGGGGGCGGACGGCACCACCCGGCGGACCAGCTCGGCAAGCTCGCCGGTCCGCCGGATGGGCGTCGTCGTCCGTGCCCTGACGATCGCCTTGGCGACGCGGCGGGCATACCGCTCTTCGCCCAGATGGAAGATGATGTCGGCCAGCTCCTTCTCGCTCGCCTCGTTCACCACGTCGGCCGCCGTCGGACCATTGCGCTCCATGCGCATGTCCAGCGGGCCGTCGAAGCGGAAGGAGAAGCCGCGTTCGGCCTCGTCGAGCTGGGGCGAGGAGACGCCGAGGTCGAGGGCGATGCCATCGACCTTCGGGTATCCGGCCGCGCGGGCCAGGCCGTCCATCTCGCCGAACCGGCCGTGCAGGGGGATCAGCCGGCTGCCGTTCGGGCTGCCGAACTCCTGCGCCAGGGTGCGGGCGCGGGCGATCGCATCGGGGTCGCGATCCACGGCGAGAACGGTGCAGTCGGCGGCCTCCAGGATCGCGCGGGTATAGCCGCCGACCCCGAAAGTGCCGTCGAGATGGCATTCGCCGGCCTTGGGAGCGAGGGCAGTCACGACCTCGGCCAGCAGGACGGAGATGTGGAGGGAGCCGGTCATCGCCCGCCCCCATCGTTCGGTTTCACGATGCGCAGGGTCGCACCCTTGTCGCGGGCGCGCTGGCGGGCGGCGTTGCGGTGCGCCTCGAACGCGGCGGGCTCCCACACCTGGAAGCTCTTGCCGAGGCCGACGAACATCGCGGTCTCGCCCATGCCGGCGAAGTCGGCCAGGTCCTTGGGCAGCATGATGCGGCCGTCGCCGTCGATGGTCAGGCGCACGCTGTCCGCCAGGATGGTCTGAAGATTTTCGGCTTCCTCGGAGAAGGCGTCGAGCGCGTCGATGGATTCGGCGATCTGCTCTATCCGCTCGTCGCCGCAGCCTTCCAGGCAGGGATGCTTGAAGGACGGGTAGAGAATGACGCCGCTGGAGCTTTCCTGTTCGAGGGCGGCACGGAACGTCGCAGGAACCGAGACCCGGCCCTTCTTGTCGATCCTGTTCGCGAATGTGGACAGAAAAACCGCCACCCGTGCCCTCGCGTGCCGGTGTGATCCGTCGTTATTCCCCTACGACCTTGCGGCCTCGACCTCCTTGTTCCCGTGACCGGTTCCGAGCGTGTCCCCCGATACGGATCGGGCCGGTGAGTGACGGCAGACGTGGTCTGCCCACCGTCATTCATGGGATGTGATGGGATATCATGGGCTAACATGGGGGTCAATGGGAACTGACCCGCATTCTTTGGGTATTACAGGCGTTTTCCGGGACCGGCCGGGCGTTCGTTCTGTGGATCAAAGAAAAACCGTTCGGCGAGAAAGCAGAGGCTTTCGGCGCCGTAAAAGGACGTTTCACGAATATTGTTCATGAAATGTTCCTATTTGCTCCGAGCATAACCCTGATCGGGCGCGGCAGGCGCGAAATGGGATGGCACGGGACAGAGCTGGGAGGAGGCGACGGTTCAGTCGCACGATAGGATGACCCCATATAGATCGGATGGGAGCCCAAAAGACCCACCTCTATAGAGATGCCTCCGGGGAAATTACCCAGTTTCAACGGATGTGTTGGATTCGCTAGACTAGGATAAATTATGATGTGCTATAAATGAGCTTCATGTAGTTGCACGCAGGCGGTAGAGATGTTCCGAGAAAAGCCATGGGTGGCTGATTGGTTTTTTGTTCCGGAAAGCGTGAGTGGTAGTCGTCATTTTTCAGTCTATGCTGAGTTATCCGGTTCATACTACGTAAGCTGGACTATTGATTCCGAACATGAATGCCTCAAGGGCGTCAATGGATTCAACGCCCTCAGAAGGGCGGTGGAGACACTAGACGGTTGGCTCGACCACGTTGCTGATGGCAGGTACGCGCGACAACCATTCTCGATAACAGAAGGCGCCTTCGAAGCTGCGCGGAACAGCGCTATTAGGCGGGACTGTTACATAGAGCCTGGCGGTACCGACGACCCGCGGCTCTAGAGAACATATGTCCGCCGTTAAGGGCTGCCTTGAAAAATCTGAGCCGCTGGACGTTGCGGCGAGGAAAAGGTTCAGACGGTCTGTAAGCCGGGTTCTGTCCCCCGGACCAGGTCCGGGGTGACGGCCATTCATCTGGGACGGTCGTTGCCGACCGCCTCGCGCGACCTACCCGGACGACGACGCGGGAACGCGTCCGCTGCCCTCTTGCGAGTCAGCCGGTCATCCCTATTCGGTCTTGCTCCCGGTGGGGTTTACCTTGCCGATCCCGTTACCGGTCTCGCGGTGCGCTCTTACCGCACCCTTTCACCCTTACCCAGGAGCACTAGACGCCTGGGCGGTTTGCTTTCTGTGGCACTGTCCCTGGGGTCGCCCCCGCCGGGTGTTACCCGGCACCGTGTTCCCGTGGAGCCCGGACTTTCCTCCCATGCCCCTGCGGACACCGGCGGCCGCCCGACCGTCTGAACGCGGCGACAGGTAAGCCTCCCCCGGCGGCCCGTCAAGAAAAGTGGCGCATCAGGAAGAGTCGGCCGAAACGCGAAGCGCCCGCCGGTGAGGCGGGCGCTTGCGAAAGTGATATCAGGTTACTGCGTCAGACGCAGACGGTCTCCAGCGGCGGGAAGCCGTTGAAACCGACCGAGGAATAGGTCGAGGTATAGGCGCCGGTCGCCAGGATCAGCACCTCGTCGCCCGCCCGCAGGGCCATCGGCATGGCGTAGCCGGCCTTCTCGTACAGGATGTCGGCGCTGTCGCAGCTCGGGCCGGCCAGGATGACCGGGCCGGTCGCCCCGGTCAGCTCGGCGCCGTCGCGGGTCGCGGTCAGCCGGTACTTGATCGCCTCATCCATGGTCTCGGCGAGACCGGAGAACTTGCCGATGTCGAGATAGATCCAGCGCTCGTCCTCGCTGGCGTCCTTCTTCGACACCAGGACGACCTCGGAGCGGATCACGCCCGCGTCGCCGACCAGGCCGCGGCCCGGCTCGGCGATGGTGGTGATGCCCATGCCGGCGAAGTGCGTCTCCAGGGCCGCCATGATGGCGTTGCCATAGGCTTCCGCCTCGGCGACGTCGTCACGGTAGCGGGCCGGGAAGCCGCCGCCGATATTGACCAGATCGAGCTCGATGCCGTCCTCGGCCAGGGCGTTGAACAGGGCGGCGGTCTCGGCCAGCGCGCCGTCCCACTGGGACAGGTCGCTCTGCTGCGAGCCCACATGGAAGGACACGCCGCGGGGGGTGAGGCCCATGTCGGCGGCCTTGCGCAGCAGGGTGGCGGCCATGGCCGGGGTGCAGCCGAACTTCCGCGACAGCGGCCAGTCGGCCCCGTCGCCCGAGGTCAGGATGCGGCAGAACACCTCCGCACCCGGCGCGGAACGGGCGAGCTTCTCAAGCTCCTCCTCGGCGTCGAAGGCGAAGAGCGGCACGCCGACCGAATGAGCGAAGGCGATGTCGCGCTCTTTCTTGATGGTGTTGCCGAAGGACAGGCGCGAGGCATCGACGCCGCGCGCCAGGCACAGCTCGATCTCGCCGCGGCTGGCCACGTCGAAGCGGCAGCCGAGGGCGGCCAGCCGGTCGACCACGCCATTGGCCGGGTTGGCCTTCACCGCGTAGTAGATCGCGGTTTCCGGCAGGGCCCGGGCCAGCGCGCGGTAGTTCCACTCGACGACCGAGAGATCGACGGCGACGACCGGGTGCTGGTGGGGGGTGGCCGCGAAATAGTCGCGGATCGCATCCGTCACTTCGCCCCGCGGCGGGGTCGCGGCCGGCACGAGGCTCAGCAGCGGCTTGGACGCCGGGATCGGACGACGGGTATCGGTTGAGGTACGGAGACGGGCGCGCGCGCCCGCTTCGGGTTGCAGCATCGTGGGGTTCCCCCTTCGCAACCGCCCACTTAAGGGACGGGGTTGTGAAAAGAGACGCCTCTCGTCGTTGCTTAACCGCTATGGGGCCAGGGGCACGTGCGTTTGCGTCGGTGAGCGGAACGTATGAACGAACGGCCTGTCATGCAAACGGTTTTTCAGGCGGTACGCACATTTGTGCCACCTGTTGCAGCATAGCCGCTCCGCGTGGATCGTATGGCTGCCCCAGGGAGAGCGGCTCCCAGTGGCGGCGGAAGCCGTTCAGCGCCATGCGCGACACCGGATCGGCGAAGCTGGGTGCGCCGGTGCGGTAGCCGATGCGGGCCAAGGCCGCGACCGCCTCGGCCTCGCCCAGCACCGCCGGGGCGAGCCGATCCGGAAACAGGCCGATGCCGGCGCGGGCCAGGCCGCGCCAGTCGAACAGGTGGCCCGGATCGACCTTGCGGCCTGGAGCGACGTCGCTGTGTCCCAGCACCCGGTGCGCCGGAATCCGGTGGCGGGCGAGGATCTCCCGGCACAGGGCCATGACCGCGAGCATCTGGACTTCGGGGAAGGGACCGTAGCCGTGGCTGTGCCCCCGATTCGCGATCTCGATGCCGATGGAGCGGGAGTTGATGTCGGTCTCGCCGGCCCACCAGGACACGCCTGCATGCCAGGCGCGGCGGTCCTCGTCGACCAGCCGCCAGACCCGTCCGTCCTCGCCGACCACGTAATGGGCGCTGACCTGGGCCGCCGGGTCACAGAGCAGGTCGGCGGCATCCTGGGCCCGGACCATGTCGGTGTAATGCAGCAACAGCATGTCCACCGGGCCGCGGCGCTCACCGTGATTCGGGGAGGGCTGCTCGATCATGCCGCGTCTCTGATCATGCCTCGGCGGAATCCGTCTTCGGGTCGGCCGGCTTCTCCGGCGGGGTCAGGATGACGATCGCCACGCCCACCAGGGTCAGCGCACCGCCGACGAACTTCTCCAGGGTCGCCGGCTCGCCGAGGATGAAGATCCCGGCGGCGACACCGAAGGTCGGGGCGAGCAGCGAGAGCGGCATGATCGTCGTCACGGGGTAGCGCTGGATCAGACGATACCACAGCCCGTAGCCGAACACCGTCACCGCGACCGCCATGTAGACCACGGAACCCCAGCCCCACAGGCCGGCATGCGCCACCTCGCCCCAGCGGTCGCCTTCCAGAATGGCGGAGCCGATCAGGAGCTGCGGCACGGCGAGCACCGCGATCCAGGCGTTCAGGGTCATCGTGTCGATCTGGCCGAGCCGCTTCACTTGGATGGCCGACACCGCCCAGCACAGGGCCGCGAGAATCGTCAGCGAGAGATAGAACGGATCCGGCGCCTCATGGGGTGCGCCGGCGATCAGCACGATCCCGCCGATGGCGAGCGCGCCGCCGGCCGCCTTCCGCCAGCCGAGCCGGTCGTGGAAGATCAGGAAGGCGAGCAGGGCGGAGAACGGCACCTGGATCTGCACGGCGATGGCGGCGACCGAGGCGTCGATGCCGCTCAGCCCGGTGAACATCAGGGCGAAATGCAGGAAGCCGAGGGTAAAGGAGATCGCCGCGACCTGACCGAACTGCCCATGCGGCCATTTCAGCCAGGGGCTCAACAGCAGCGCGGTCAACGCATACCGCAGGGCAACCAAGAGCATCGGTGGCATCTCGCCGAGGCCGAGCTTCGTGACGGCGAAATTGAGGCCCCACGCGATATTGACCGCGACCGCGAGCAGAATGTCGATCGGTCTCACGGTGTTTGCGCTGCAGCAAAAATCAGGAGCATGGCCCGAGTGATAGGGCCTACATCCGGCGCCGTCCAGCGCCGTGATGGAAGCGGATCAGTGCTCCTGTTGCGTTTTTGGCGCGGTTTTGCGTGTCGCCTCGGAGGGCACCGGCGGACGGGGCGAGGCGGGGGGCTCCAGGGGTGCCGCCACGGCCACGGCCGGCGCGATATCGCGCCGGGCATCGGGGGCGGGGTCCGGAAGGTTGCCCTGCGCCGCCATCAGGAACATGGCGAGGAAGGGGGAGAGGGCTGCGCTCGAAAGCATGTCGTATCCTTGGGTCAGAGGGTTTGGCTCAGAACGTGTCGCGGCGCCGAATTCCGTCGCCGGACGTCACGTTTTGTCCCAGGAAGCGCTTGATTATATGCCGGCCAAATGTGGCGGTTTAGTGGAAAAGTGAAAAATCCCGGTAGGTTATTCGCAATGCTTGACCTTCCCGTTACTGGAATCGGTACGCTGCTTCGCTGATCAAGAAGGGTGTGGAGGGGAAGGATCGATGCAGGGACGTGCGACGATACTGGTCATCGGCGTGCTCCTCCTCATGGCGGCGGTCGGTGCGCTGCTGCTGACCGGCCGCGGTTCCGACGACAGCGGCACGATCCGACTGGACCCGGCGGACACGGTCCTGGTCGCGGACGGCGCGCGCATTTACCGCGAGGCCTGTGCGAGCTGTCACGGCGCCGATCTGGAAGGCCAGGCCGCCTGGCAGCAGCGCCGGGCTGACGGTCGTCTTCCGGCCCCGCCCCATGACCCGAGCGGCCATACCTGGCACCATCCGGATGCCGCGCTCTTCGCGCTGACCAAATACGGGCCGGCGGCCGTGATCAACGATCCGACCTACCCGACGGACATGCCGGGCTTCGCCGACAGCCTGAGCGATCGGGACATCCTGGCGGTGCTGTCCTATATCAAGAGCACCTGGCCGGCGGACATCCGCGCCCGCCACGACGCGATCAACGCTCGAGCCGCCGGAGGATAGCCGGCGCCGGTCGGGTGCAACTCAGCCCGATGCGAGGAGCCACCCATGCGCCGCTTTCTGATCCCCACCGTTTCCGCCGGCCTGTGCGCGCTGCTCGTTCTCTGCCTGCTGCAGGCGCCGACCGCCCAAGCGCATTCCGGTGCCACCGGGGTGGTGAAGGAACGCATGGCACTGATGAAGACGCTTGGCGGCGAGATCAAGAAGATCGCGGCCATGTTCAAGGGCGAGGCGGCCTACGATCCCGGCGAGATTGCGGCGGCGGCGCGACGGATCGAGGATGGCTCGGGCGGACACATGCTGCGCCTGTTTCCGGAAGGCTCGACCGGTCATCCGAGCGAGGCGAAGGACGGTATCTGGCGTCACTGGCCGGAATTCGAGGCCCGGGCCGACGAACTCGGAACCGAGGCCTCTGCCCTGGCAGCGGTGGCCGACACCGGTAAGGCGGAGGCGCGGACAGCCTTCGGACGGCTCGCGAAGACCTGCAAGGCCTGCCACCAGGATTTCAAGTCGGACTGAGGGCCGCCCTCAAACCTGCGCCTTGACGGGGTCCGACATGGTCAGCCGGTTTCGCACACTGGGGCGCTCCTGCATCCGGGCATACCAGGCCCGAAGGGCGTCGCATTCCGAAGGCACCGGCAGCTTGACCAGCTCGGCGAAGATCAGACCGCCGAACAGGGTGATGTCGGCCATCGAGAACGCTTCGCCGGCGACGAACGGCTGCCGCCGCAGAACCTCGTCGAAATAGCACATGCCCCGCATCGCCTTGTCGCGCTGTCTCAACCCCCATTCGGCGTTCTGGTAGATCTCGACATCGGGGCCGAGCCCCGGCGTGGCGTGGTGGAAATAGACGCTGATGGCGTCGAGCACTTCCAACTCGGCGCGCCGGTTCATCATGTGGATCACGCCCTTTTCGAGCGGCGTGGTGCCGGTCAGCGTGGGGAGGCCCTCCAACGCATCGAGATACTCCGTGATCGCGGTGCATTCGGCGATGAAGGTCCCGTCGTCGAGTTCCAGGACGGGCAGGGTTCCCGAGTAGTTCTTCGCCAGGAACTCCGGCCTCTTGTGCTCGCCCTTGCGGAGACTGACCGACACGAAGGTCACGCGGGATTGCAGGCCTTTCTCGGCCAGGGCGATGCGGACGCGGGCCGGGTAGGGGCCGGTATGCCAGTCGTGAATCTTCATGGTCTGCGATTCTCTACCTGTCACTTGGTAGATAGATTATCAGAGCTTTCACCTTTCCTGGTCAACGTCTATCTGTCACATGGTAGGTAACGATGGTCACGGCGCGAGGCGGCACAATGCGGACAAATGCCCGGGAGGCGATCCTGGCGGCGGCCAGACGGACGGCGCAGGCGCGCGGGTATGGGGGCCTCAATTTTCGCGACCTCGCCGAAGAGGTCGGCATCAAGGCGGCGAGCATTCACTACTACTTCCCGGCCAAGGCCGATCTCGGAGCGGCGGTCGCGCGTCGATATTGGGAGGATACGGCCGCCCACCTCGACACCCTGTCGGCGGGGGATGCGTCGCCGCTCGATTGTCTGCGCGCCTATCCCGCGGTGTTCCGCAAGGCGATGGAGAACGGGAACCGCATGTGTCTGTGCAGCTTCATGGCGGCGGAATCCGACGACCTGCCGGATGCGGTGAAGGCCGAGGTCCTGACCTTCGCCGACGTCAACGTGGCGTGGCTCGCGAAACTGCTGTCGGCGGCGCAGGGGCTGAGCTCCGAGGACAGCGAAATGCGCGCCCGGGCCATCTTCGCCGCCATTGCCGGTGCGCAGCTCATGGCCCGAAGCCGGTCGGATGTCGCGCTGTACGACGCCCTGATCGAGTCCTATCGGTCGACGGGCCTCCTGCCGGGTTAGAGCAAATCACGATCAGATGGAATCATCTGTTCGTGTGAATTTGCTCTATCTTCAATAGCTTAGGGCAGTCCGGCTACCGGGCGCCTTCCAGCTCTTCCTTCAGCGCCTCCAGTTCCAGCCAACGATCCTCGGCGGCGGCCAGTTCTTCCTGGGCGGCGACGAGACGGGCGCTCTTGGTCTGGAAGGTCTTCGGATCGCGGCTGAAGAGGTCGGCATCGGCCAGTTGCTGGCCGAGTGTTTCGATCTCCGCCTCCAGCTTGGCGATCCGCTCCGGCAGTAGCTCCAGTTCGCGGCCGTCCTTGTAGGACATCTTGGTGCTGCGGGTACGCGGCTTCTCCGGCGCCGGCTTGGTCTTGGCGGTCTTGACGGCGGGGGACTCGGCCGGCTTCTCGGTGCGGCGGCGTTCCGCCAGATAGTCCTGATAGCCGCCGACATACTCCCGGATCCGGCCCTCGCCCTCGACCGCGATGATCGAGGTGACGGTGCGGTCCAGGAAGTCGCGGTCGTGGCTGACCAGGAGGACGGTGCCGTCGTAGTCGGAAACCTCCTCCTGGAGCAGGTCCAGGGTCTCCACGTCCAGGTCGTTGGTCGGCTCGTCGAGGATCATCAGGTTGTGCGACTGGGCGAACAGCTTGGCCAGCAGCAGCCGGTTGCGCTCTCCCCCCGACAGGGTGGCGACCTTGGCGGTCGCCTGGCGGTCGGCGAACAGGAAGTCGCGCAGGTAGGACACCACGTGCTTCTTCTTCCCGTGGATCTCCACGCTGTCGCCGCCGCCCGGGCAGAGAGTGGACCACAGGGTGTCGGCCGGGTTGAGCTGCTCGCGTTTCTGGTCGAAATAGATCGTCTCGACCCCGAACCCGGTCTTCACCCGCCCGCTGTCCGGCTCCTCCTGGCCCAGCAGCATGCGCAGCAGGGTGGTCTTGCCCGCGCCGTTCGGGCCGATGATGCCGATCCGGTCCTTGCGCCGCACGGTGAAGGAGACGTTGTCGGCCACGGTCTTCTCCACGCCGCGCTCGTCGGTGAAGCGTTTCGACAGGCCGATCGCCTCCATGACGAGGCTGCCGCTGCGGCTCGCCTCGCCGGCGTCGATCTTCATGCCTTCCGGCCGCTTGATTCGTTCCGCCCGTTCGCGGCGGAGGTCCAGCAGCCCGCGCACCCGGCCCATGTTGCGCTTGCGCCGGGCGGTCAGCCCCTCGCGCAGCCAGCGGGTCTCCTCGGCGATCTGCCGGTTCAGCTTGTGGGCCTGTACCTCTTCGTCGGCGATCAGCTTCTCCGCCCAGTCGGGGAACGCGTCGATGCCCTCGTTCAGCCGGTGGAGCTGGCCGCGCTCCAGCCACAGGGTGCGGTTGGCGAGGCGGCGCAGGAAGGCACGGTCGTGGCTGATGATCAGGAGGCCGGCCTCGAGCCCTTCCAGCATGTCCTCCAGCCATTCGATGGTCGGCAGGTCCAGGTGGTTGGTCGGCTCGTCCAGCAGCAGCACGTCGGGCTCGGAGACCAGCGCCCGGGCCAGCGCGCCGCGCCGGGCCTCGCCGCCCGACAGCCCGCCCATGGTCCGGCCGCCGTCCAGCGACAGGCCGGCGATGGCCGCCTCCACCAGATGGTCGCGCGGCGCGCCGTCGGTCGCCGGCGGCAGCCCGCCCTCGACATATTCGAACACCGTCATGTCCTTTGGGGGGCGCGGGTCCTGGGGCAGGTAGACGATCCGCGCGCCCGGCTTCACGAAGCGGTCGCCGCTGTCGACGTCGATCTCGGCGGCCAACGCCTTCATCAGGGTCGACTTGCCCGAGCCGTTGCGGCCGACCAGGCAGATCCGGTCGCCCTTCGCCACCGGAAGGTCGATGCCGGAGAACAGCGGATTGCCGCCGAAGCCGAGACCGGCCCCACGCAGGGCGACGGCCGGAGGGGCCGCACGGTCGGTTGCAGTTGCCATGGATCAGGCTTTCATCTGGTCAGGTCAGGAGATGTCCCGCGCCTTCTTGATCCGATCCCAGGCGCCGTTCAAGGCCGCCATACGCTCGGTCGCCTTCGAGATCAACTCGTCCGGCAGACCCTGGGCGATCAGGCGGTCGGGATGATGCTCGCGGATCAGCCGGAGATAGGCGGCCCGGGCCTCCTCGTCGGTGGCGGTCCGGTCGATGCCGAGGACCGAATACGGGTCGTCGCCCTTGTCGCCGACATAGATGGCGCGCAGCCGGTCGAAATCCACGTCGTTGAAGCCGAAGATCTCGGCGACCCGGCGCAGGTAGACGACTTCGCTCTCGTGGATCACGCCGTCGGCCCGGGCGATATGGAACAGGCTGCCGATCAGCTCCTCCAGAACGGGGGAGCCGGGGTTGAACAGCCGGGCGATCTGATGGGCGTAGGCCTCGAACCCCTCGCTGGTCTGCCGTGCCGTGTCCCAGACCCGGCCGACATTCTTGATCTCCTCGGGCGGCACCCGGAAGACGTCGCGGAAGGCGGAGATCTCGTCCCGCGTGACCACGCCGTCGGCCTTGGCCATCTTGGCGCCGAGCGCGATCACGCCGATGGTGAAGGCGATCTTCTTGGTCGCCGCCTCCTCGTCGATCGGCTGATCTTCGGCATAGCGGTCGAGGGCATGGCCGCCGACCACGCCCAGGAGAGCGCCGATGGGTCCGCCGATCGCGAATCCCGCGGCCCCGCCGATGATCTTTCCCCAGATGCTCACGCCGTCCCGACCCGTAGATTTGCTTGCGGTAAAGCGGCGGGAGTTTGGCGTCCGCACTCCCGGGGGTCAACGCTGACGGTGGCGGGTGGGTTCCGTGCCTGGGGAGGCTGTCAGCGACCCGCAGTTTTGCGGGCGAAATACTCGACGATCGCCTGCTTCTTGTGCTTGTCGATCCGGTAGAACTGGGCGGCCAGCTTGTCGCCGGCCGTGCGCACGACCACCGCTTCCGCGGTGAAGACGATCACCCGGGCGTCGTCCTGGACTTCGACCGTCATCTTGAACTTCTGGCCCTTGATCAGACGGCCGTCATGGCCCGAGATCAGGATGCCGGATTGGCTCCAGTTCTCCAGGGTGAATTTGGAGCTGTCGATGGTCACGGTCCCGAGCGCGGCCACCCGCGGAGCGACGCGACGGTCACTGTCACCGGTTAGAGCGGATTTGATCGCCGACCACATGTGTACACTTCCCGATCGTCCATGAGGCCCGAGGGCCTATTGCGTGAATGGATATTCGTAACACTGTGGGGCACGGCCCCTGAAGATTTGGTAAATTTTCCCTGACCAATGCAGAGAATTGGTTGTGCGCTGTTGCCGGCTGCTACCTCTCGTTGCCAGGAGGCGCGGCCCGTGTGGGAGTGCTGCGGTACACCGGAGCGGTGGTGGCCGATATGCGATGCTTGGTCGCTGGGGCCGGCGGCGGTAAGAAGTCGGTGCCGCCTTGTTCCCGCGCGCCGCTGTCAGTAGCGTCGACGCGCGCGTCCGCACCGTGAACCAGTCGGGCCGTTCCGGTCCCGAAGAGGAGTGAAGACCATGCAGGTCGATGCCCAGCCGTCCAACGCCACCGCCCGCGAGGCCGCGATGGCCGACCTGATCGCCGCCTTCGGGAGCGAGCGGATCGTCACCGGCCGGGATATCCGCAATCGCCACGGCACCGACGAGAGCTACCATCCCACGGTCGCGCCGGACGCCGTCTTCTTCGCCCGCAGCACCGAGGAGGTGTCCCAGGCGGTGACCATCTGCGCCAAGCATAAATGGCCGGTGATCCCGTTTGGGGTCGGCACCTCCCTGGAGGGCGGGGTTGCGGCCCTGCGCGGCGGCCTGTCGGTCGACGTGTCGGAGATGAACAAGATCCTGGCGGTCAACGCCGAGGATCTGGACGTGCGCGTGCAGGCCGGGGTGACCCGCAAGCAGCTCAACGAATATCTGCGCGACACCGGCCTGATGTTCCCGATCGATCCGGGTGCCGACGCTTCCATTGGCGGGATGTGCGCCACCCGCGCGTCGGGCACCAACGCCGTGCGCTACGGCACCATGCGCGACAACGTGCTGAGCCTGACCGTGGTGATGGCCGACGGCCGGGTGGTGAAGACCGCGCGCCGGGCCAAGAAGTCGGCCGCAGGCTACGACCTGACCCGGCTGTTCGTCGGCTCCGAGGGCACGCTCGGCGTGATCACGGAGATCCAGCTCAAGGTCTACGGCATCCCCGAGGCGATCTCCTCGGCCGTGGTGCAGTTCGACGACCTGGAGAGTGCGGTGAACACCTGCGTGCTGACCATCCAGTCCGGCGTGCCGGTGGCCCGCATGGAGCTGCTGGACGACAGCCAGATGGGGGCGTGCATCTCCTACTCCAAGCTGGAGGGTTACACCGCCCGGCCGACCCTGTTCTTCGAGTTCCACGGCTCGGAGACCGGCGTGGTCGAGCAGGCCGAGACCGTCCAGGGCATTGCCGCCGAGTTCGGCGGGACCGACTTCAAATGGGCGACCAAGGCCGAGGACCGCAACAAGCTGTGGGAGGCGCGGCACAACGCGTTCTACGCCGCCCTGTCCCTGCGGCCGGGGGCCAAGGGCTGGCCGACCGACGTCTGCGTGCCGATCTCGCGCCTGGCCGAGTGCATCACGGAGACCAAGAAGGACCTGGCCGAGACCGGCCTGCTGGCCCCGCTGGTCGGCCATGTCGGCGACGGCAACTTCCATCTGGTCTATGTCATCGACCCGGAGAGCCAGGACGAGATGAACCGCGCCAAGGAGCATGCCGACCGCATGGTCCTGCGCGCCCTGTCCATGGACGGCACCTGCACCGGCGAGCATGGCGTGGGCTACGGCAAGATGGAATTCCTGGCCGCCGAACTGCCGGAAGCCATCCCGGTAATGCGCGCGGTCAAACAGGCGCTCGACCCGGACAACATCATGAACCCGGGCAAGCTGTTCCGGATGAACTGAGGCCTTCGACGGTTCCGAAAGAATCCGCGACGGTTTTGAGCATTCCGGGCGTTGTTGAGGAGTTGATCGCCGTTCTGGAACCCTGACCGGAGAGGCCTGCCTTGCCCATCCCCACATCCGACCTGTCCCTAGACGAGGCCCGGGCGATCATCGCCGGGGCTTTCGCCAAGGCCGCCGAGCTGAAGCTGAAGCCGCTGGCGGTTGCCGTGCTCGATGCCGGGGGCCATATCCGTTCGATCGAACGGCAGGACGGGGCCAGCATGCACCGGCCGGAGATCGCCATCGGCAAGGCCTATGGGGCTCTTGCGATGGGGCTTGGCAGCCGGGAACTGGCCAATCGGGTGAAGGAGCGTGGCGCGGTGTTTCTCGATGCGGTGAACGGGATGCTGGACGGCCGGCTGATCCCGGCGCCGGGCGGCGTCCTGGTCAGGGATGCGGCCGGCAACGTGATCGCGGCGGTCGGCATCTCTGGCGACGCCTCGGAGCAGGACGAGGCCTGCGCCGTGGCCGGCATCGCGGCGGCCGGTCTGGAGGCTGTGACCGGATGAGCGCCGTCGCCAAGCTGGCGCTGGCGGTTGCGGCGGTGGCCATGTTCGGCCCGCTCCTGTTCAAGGGGGCGAGCCATTCCTGGGCGAGCGAGCCGTGGCACCGGGCCGACCGCAGTTCGGCCGGTCTCGCCCCCGATCCGCGCACCACGCCCGAAGCGGTCGTGCAGGTCTATGCCGCCCCGACCTATGGCTGGCGCGGCATCTTCGCCGTCCATGCCTGGATCGCGGTGAAGGATGCCAACGCACCTCGCTACGACCGATGGGACGTGATGGGCTGGGGGCGCGGCCGGGTGGTGCGCGAGAATTACGACGGACCGGATCACCGCTGGTTCGGCCGGGATCCGCAGGTTCTCGTCGATATCCGGGGCGACCGGGCGGCGGCCCTGATCCCGCAGATCCGCGAGGCGGTGGCCGACTATCCCTGGCCGGAGACCTATCGGACCTTTCCCGGGCCGAACAGCAACACCTTCGTCGCCTTCGTCTCCCGCCGGGTGCCGGACCTGGGCCTCGACCTTCCGCCCACGGCGATCGGCAAGGACTACCGCCCGCTCAACGACCCGATCGGCCATGCCCCCAGCGGCGGCGGCCTGCAGCTCAGCCTGCTGGGGCTCGCCGGCCTCATCGTCGCGCCGGCGGAGGGGATCGAGATCAACCTGCTGGGGCTCGGGGTCGGGATCGACATCGCCGACCCCGCCCTGCGCCTGCCCGGCATCGGCCGGATCGGTGTCACGCCGTCCGCGGCGCGCGCGCAAACGGAATAGCCCCCGTCCGTTGCCGGACGCGGGCTGGTGTCACGATGCGGGAGAGAGGCCGCCGACGAAGCCGGCGAGTAAGCTCAGGAGATCGCCGACGCCGACAGGAACATCGTGCCGAGCAGAATGCCGTACACGAAGACCAGCGCCGGCCAGGAGGCGGCATTTCGATTGTAAGCCCGGATCATTTCGTCCTTCGTCATGGTCGCCTCCTCTGGGGATCACGGAACCCCCCGATGGGGTTCCTATGAACGGACGGTCGCACAGCGCTTTCGGCGGTTACCGTCGAGAACCGCCATTTAACGTACGCTACGAGAACATCAAGCAAGATTCTCCGTTAAGTTTGCGTGAAGTCTGCAGGGCAGGCAGGCACAAACCGCATAGCTCGGCTAAAACATTCGATATGCGGAAAATTCCGCCCCTTGTAGCAGCTTGTGGCCGTCGCGGGCGGAGGCTACCGTCACTGCAAACGACAGGGTTCAAACACTGTGGGACGGAGGAGCCGTGATGGCTGATTTCCCGAGCGGCGTGTGGCGCTATCCGACCGAGATCCGTTTCGGTGTGGGCGAGATCGACAAGCTGGGCGACGCCTGTGCGGATGCCGGAATCCGCCGTCCGCTGATCGTGACCGATGCCGGCCTGGTTCGGAACTCCATGATCACCGGCGCCCGTGACGACCTGCAGGACTCGGGCATGGCGGCGGAGGTGTTCTCGCGCGTTCGTGGCAACCCGATCGGCGCCAATGTGCTCGAGGGTGCGGAGATGTTCCGCGACGGCGATTTCGACGGCGTCATCGGCTTCGGCGGCGGCTCGGCGCTGGACGTCGCCAAGGCGATCGCCATGGCGGCCCACCAGGATCGGCCGCTGTTCGACCTGCATGTGAAGTCCGGCGGCCCGGCGGCGATCGACGGTTCCAAGGTGGCGCCGATCATCGCCGTGCCGACCACCGCCGGCACCGGGTCGGAAACCGGCCGCGCCTCGATCATCACCGAGGAGGACGTGCACGA
The DNA here is from genome assembly GCF_965223715.1 of Thalassobaculum sp. Lineage (GTDB taxonomy): Bacteria > Pseudomonadota > Alphaproteobacteria > Thalassobaculales > Thalassobaculaceae > Thalassobaculum. The sequence goes on from NZ_OZ245012.1 coordinate 408,582, forward strand.
GAAGCGCATCTTCCTGCATCCCCGGATGATGCCGACCATCGTCATCGAGGATCCGCAGCTCACCGTCGGCCTGCCGGCGAACCTGACCGCCTGGACCGGCATCGACGCGCTGGCCCACTGCTTCGAGGGCTTCTGCGCGCCGGAGCTGCATCCGTTCTCCGATGGCGTGGCGGTGGAGGGCATGCGCCTGATCAAGGAGTACCTGCCGAGGGCGGTCGCGGACGGCCGGGACCTGGAGGCGCGTGGCATGATGCTGGCGGCGGCCTCAATGGGCTCGACCGCGTTCCAGAAGGGGCTCGGCGCGATCCACTCGCTCAGCCACCCGGTGGGCGCGCGGTTCGACACCCATCACGGCCTGACCAACGGCGTGTTCTTCCCCTACGTCATCGCTCACAACCGCGACGTCATCCCCGACAAGTGCGAGCGGCTGTCGGCCTATCTCGGGCTGAAGAAATCCGGGATCGACGGGGTGATGGAGTGGATTCTGGACCTGCGCAAGCAGTTCGATATCCCCCATACTGCCAAGGAACTGGGCGTCGATCCGGACCGGGTCGATGAAATCGCAGCCGCCGCCGAGAAAGACCCGTCCACGGGCAGCAATCCGAAGCCGATGACGGCCTCGGACATGGCGACGGTTCTGCGGAATGCCCTGGAGGGAACACTCGACTGAAGGGAAATTTCGTGCGTCACAAGGCCTTACTGATTGATCCGCTCTATCACCCGGGCGGCGAAGAGCATCTTCGTGCCCATGTGGATGTCGAACTGCTGATGCGTCCGGAGCGGGCTGCGGTGCTGGAGGCGGCCAAGGGCGCCCATGGTATCTGCGGTCGCTACCCGAACAAGGTGGACGCCGAGGTGATCGCCGCGGCCGAGGACCTGCTGGTCATCTGCTCGTCCGGCCGCGGTACCGACGCGATCGACATCGGTGCGGCGACCGAGGCCGGCGTGATCGTCGTGAACAACCCGGGCTTCGGGAAGATCCCGGTCTCCGAGCACGCGCTGTTCATGATGATGAGCCTGTCGCGCCACGGCTTCGAGCATGACGCCATGGTGCGCTCCGGCACGGGCTGGTCGGACCGGCTGAGCGAGACCAACACGATCAAGGATCTCGACCAGTCCACCTTGGGCATCGTCGGGCTAGGGCAGATCGGCACGGAGATGGCGCGCAAGTGCATGGGCGCCTTCGACATGGACGTGATCGCCTACGACCCCTACGTGGACGCGGGGACGGCCAACGATCTCGGCATCGAGATGGTCTCCGATCTGAGCGACCTGCTGGCGCGCTCGGACTACGTCTCGGTCCATGCCGAGCTGAACGACGAGACCCACCACATGTTCAACGACGCGGCCTTCGAGGCGATGCAGCCGCACGCCTGCCTGATCAACACCGCGCGCGGCAAGATCGTCAGCCAGGACGCGCTGCACAGGGCGCTAAGCGCTCGCAAGATTCGGGCGGCGGCGCTGGACGTGTTCGAGGTCGAGCCGGTGGGGGCGGACAATCCGCTGTGCCAACTCGACAACATCATCCTCTCCCCGCATGTGGGCGGCCTGACCCGCGGCTTCATGAAGGAGAGCGCGATGACGGTGGCCCGCACCATGTTGACGGTGTTCAACGCCGAGCAGCCGGCCAATATCCGCAATCCGGACGCTTGGGAGCGGGCGAAGCAGCGGGCGACGCGGCTGCTGGCCGCCCGCTAGCGAGGAGGGATATTCGGTCCCGGGGCAGCCATGCCCCGGACCGGTTCAGTCAGCGACCACTCGGTGACCCACATCCGCCGAGGCGTCGACCAGCCAGTCCCAGAGATAGGCGGCAAAGGACGGCCGCACGAACAGCCGGTAGGCCTCGTCCCCCGTCTGCTCCAGGATGATCTGGGCACGGCCCAGCAATCCCTGGGAGCACTGGCCGGGCATGAAGACCGACGGGTGCAGGTCCTGCGGCCAACCCTTCAGCAGCACCCAGCGGGCGGCATGGCCGGAGAGCTCGATCACCGCGTAGTTGTCGGACAGGTCGACCACCGCGTGGTGGACGCGCGCCATGGCCTCCTCCAGCCGGGCGCACAGCGCGGTGCTGTCGCCATCCTGCGCAACCGCCAGCCACTCGTCCGGGCCGAGCCAGAGCAGCGACACGCCCTCGGTGCGCGACGTGGTGTTCGGCGTGGTCGGCAGGGGGGCGCCCAGAACCGTCTCCACATGGCCGGCGAAGGCCTTGTCGGCATCGCCGCGCAGGTTGATCAGGCTCAGCCCGACCGCCTCGCGCAGCACGATGCCCGCATGATACGGGCCGCCGACGGGACCGATATGGCCGGAAAGCGGGCTCAGGGCCCGGGGTGCGGCGTCAGCCATCGCGGCGGCTCCCCTCGAGATCGAAGAACACGGGATCGGTCACGGTCACCTTGACCGTCTTGCCGGCCAGCGGCACCCACAGGGTGTCGCCCTTGCGGCCATGCCCGCCCTTGACCAGGGCCATGGCGATCGAACGGCCACAATTGGGCGAATAGTAGGACGAGGTGACGTGGCCGAGCATGACCATCGGCGGCTGCGGCTTCACCTCCTGCACGATCTGCGCGCCTTCCGGCAGCACCTCGTTCGGGTTCTCGGTCAGCAGGCCGACGAGCTGCTTTCGGTCGGGCAGCATCAGGTCGGGCCGGAAGAGGCCACGCTTGCCGATGAAGTCAGTCTTGGTCTTCGACACGATCCAGTCCATGGCGAGGTCGCTCGGCGTGACCGAGCCGTCCGTCTCCTGGCCGACGATGATGAAGCCGCGCTCGGCGCGCAGCACGTGCATCGCCTCGGTGCCGTAGGGGGTGATGCCGTGCTTCTCGCCCGCCGCCATCAGCGCCTCCCACAGCGCCATGCCGTAGCGCCGGGGCACGTTGATCTCGAAGGAGAGCTCGCCGGTGAAGGAGATGCGGTAGACCCGGGCCGGGATGCCGGCGACGGTGCCCTCCTTCATCGCCATGAAGGGGAAGGCGTCGTTCGACAGGTCGATGTCGCTGCACAGCTCGGCCAGCAGGTCGCGGCACTTGGCCCCGCAGATCGAGGCGACCGACCACTGCTCGGTGACCGAGGTGAGATAGACCTCAAGGTCCGGCCATTCGGTCTGCAGATGCTCCTCAAGATGCGACAGCACGCGGGCCGCACCACCGGTCGTGGTGGTCATGTGGAAATGGTCGTCGGCGAGCCGGGTGGTCACGCCGTCATCGATGACGAAGCCGGCGTCGTTCAGCATCAGCCCGTAGCGGCACTTGCCGACGCCGAGCTTGAGCCAGGCATTGGTATAGACCCGGTTGAGGAACTCGGCCGAATCCTTGCCACGCACGTCGATCTTGCCGAGGGTGGAGGCGTCCAGGATGCCGACCGCGTTGCGCGCCGCCATGCATTCCCGGTCGACCGCTTGGCGCATGGTCTCGCCCGCCTTCGGGTAGTACCAGGGGCGCATCCACTGTCCGACATGCTCGAACTTCGCGCCGTTGGCCTTGTGCCAGGGATCGACCGCGGTGGTGCGCTCCGGATCGAACAGCTTGCCGATGTCGCGGCCGCCATAGGCGCCGATGGTGGTCGGCGTGTAGGGCGGGCGGAAGGTGGTCGTCCCGACCGCCGGAATGTCGGTGCCCAGCGTGGCGGCGACGATGGCGAGCGCGTTGACGTTGGACGTCTTGCCCTGGTCGGTGCCCATGCCGGTGGTGGTGTAGCGCTTCACATGCTCGATCGAGCGGTAGCCCTCGCGTGCCGCCAGGTTCAGGTCAGCCGCAGTGACGTCGTTCTGGAAATCGACGAAGTGCTTGCCCTTGTGCCCGACCGGCTTGTCCGACGGCAGCACCCAGAGCGTGCGGTGGTCGGTGGTGCCGGGTTCCTCCACCTTGGGAGCGGCCGGCTGGCGGGCGGTATGATCGGTGGCGCGGGCGGCCTCCAGGCCGGCCTTGATGCCGTCCTTCACCGACTGGGCCACGGTCATGGTGCCGGCGCAGCCGCCGACGCAGGCCTGCGGCGCGTGCTTGGGATCGTGCACGGCGGCCGGCACGAAGGCGTCCATCTCTTCGTCCCAGCGCAGCTTGCCGCGGCTCTGGCTGAACAGGTGGACGGTCGGGTTGAAGCCGCCGCACATGGCGACGAGGTCGCAGCCGATTCGCCGCGTGACCTTTGCGAGGCCGGCGCCGTCGGCCGTCATCTCGGCGACGTCCACGCCCTCGACCCGATGGCCGCCATGGGCGCCCGCGATCGAGTGGCCGGCCAGGATGTCGATGCCCTTCTCGCGGGCGGCGTCGACCAGCGGTCCCGTCGGCTCGGCGCGCAGGTCGACGATCGCCGTCACCCTGGCGCCGCGTGCCGCATAGGCGAGCGCGGTGCGGTAGCCGTCGTCATGGCCGGTCACGATCAACGGCTTACGTCCGGCGGTCACCCCGTAGCGCACCGCGTAGCCGCGCGCCGCACTGGAGAGCAACACGCCCGGCAGGTCGTTGTCGCGGAACACCAGCGGCCGCTCCAGCGTGCCGGTGGCGAGCACCACTTGCTTGGCGCGGATCTTCCACAGGCGCTGGCGCGGGGTGTTCGGGATGACGGCGCCGATATGGTCGGTCACCCGCTCGGCGGCGAGCAGGTAGTTGTGGTCGAGATAGGCGTGCACGCAGGTGCGCGGCAGCAGGGTCACCTCGGGCATGGAGGCGAGCTCCGCCACCACCTCGGCAACCCAGTCGGGGCCGGGCTTGCCGTCGATGAAGACGTCGTCCTCGGCCAGCAGGGAGCCGCCGAATTCCGACTGCTCGTCGGCCAGGACCACCCGCGCGCCGGTGCGCCCGGCGGCCAGGGCGGCGGCGAGACCGGCGGGACCGGCGCCGACGATCAGCACGTCCGGATGGGCGTGCATGTGCTCGTAGCGGTCCGGGTCCGGGCCTTCCGGCGCCTTGCCGAGGCCGGCGGCCTTGCGGATCACCTCCTCGTAGGTCATCCACAGCGAGGCCGGCCACATGAAGGTCTTGTAGTAGAAGCCCGCCGGGAACAGCCGGTGCAGGGCGGAGTTCACCGCGCCCACATCGTATTTCAGACAGGGCCAGCGGTTCTGGCTCTCGGCGTCGAGCCCGTCGAACAGCTCGATCTGGGTGGCGCGCAGGTTCGGCTCGCTGCGGTTGCCGCGGGCGAGCTGGATCAGTGCGTTCGGCTCTTCGGCGCCCAGGCCGAGGATGCCGCGCGGCCGGTGGTACTTGAAGCTGCGGCCGACCAGATGGACGTCGTTGGCCAGCAGGGCCGAGGCGAGGGTGTCGCCGGCATAGCCGGTGTAGCTCCTGCCGTCGAAGCGGAAGCCGAGCGGCCGGGACCGGTCGATGCGGCCGCCGGAGGCAATGCGATTGGGCTGGCGGCTCACGTCAGGCGTCCTTCTTGGCGGTGAGCTGAGCGATGTCAGGCATCGGCTCGCCCGGCTTGTAGCTGGCGAAGATCTCGTGGGTGTAGGTGTCGCGGATCACGTTGAACCAGCGCCGGCACCCGTTGGTGTGCATCCAGCGCTCGGCGAATGGACCCTTGGTGTTGCGGCGCAGGTAGAGGTAGGCCTCCCACTCCGCGTCGCTGCACTCGGTCGGATCGGCCGGACGGGCCACATGGGCCTCGGCACCGTAGTGGAACTCGGCGTCGTCGCGTGGACCGCACCAGGGGCAGGGGATCAGTTGCATCTCTCTATCCTCCCGCTCAGTGGGCCACGCCGGCCGCACCGTGCTCGTCGACCAGGTATCCCGTACGGAACCGGTCAAGCGTGAACGGGGCGGCAAGCGCGTTCGGGCGGTCATGGGCGATCAGGTCGGCGAAGACATGGCCGGAGCCGGGGGTCGCCTTGAACCCGCCGGTCCCCCAGCCGCAGTTGAAGTACAGGCCCGGCACCGGCGTCTTGGAGATGATCGGCGAGGCGTCCGGGCAGGTATCCACGATGCCGCCCCACTGGCGCAGCATCCGCAGGCGCGAGGTGATGGGGTACAGCTCCACCGTCGCCGCGAGCAGGTGCTCGGGATGGTTCGGCGAGCCGCGCTGGGCGTAGGAATTGTAGGCGTCGGTGCCCGCACCCAGCACCAGCTCGCCCTTGTCGGACTGGCTGATATACATGTGCACGGCGTTCGACATGACGACCTTGTCGATGCACGGCTTGATCGGCTCCGACACCAGGGCTTGCAGCGGGCGGGCCTGGATCGGCAGCCTGAACCCGGCCATCTCGGCCAGCACGCCGGAATGCCCGGCCGGCACGCAGCCGACCTTGTTCGCGGCGATGAAGCCCTTGGTGGTCTGCACGCCGATGATATGGCCCTCGGGCGCGCGCTCGAAGCCGGTGACCTCGCAGTTCTGGATGATGTCGACACCCAGTTCGTCGGCGGCGCGGGCATAGCCCCAGGCGACCGCGTCGTGGCGGGCGGTGCCACCGCGCTGCTGCAGGATGCCGCCCTTCACCGGGTAGCGGATGTTCGGGTCGATGTTGATGATCGGGACCAGCTTCTTGATCTCGTCCGGCAGCACCAGCTCAATATCGACACCGTTCAGCCGGATCGCCTCGTAGCGCCGGCGCATCTCGCGCCACTCGTGCTCGCTATGGGCCAGGTTGATGACGCCGCGCTGGCTGAACATGACGTTGAAGTTCAGCTCCTGGCTCATGCCCTCCCAGAGCTTCAGGGCGTGGTCGTAGAGCTTGATCGACTCGTCCCAGAGATAGCCGGAGCGGATGATGGTGGTGTTGCGCCCGGTATTGCCGCCGCCGATCCAGCCCTTCTCCAGCACCGCCACGTTGCGCACGCCGTGCAGCTTGGCGAGGTAATAGGCGGTGGTCAGCCCGTGGCCGCCGCCGCCGACGATGATGACGTCATAGGCCTTCTTCGGCTCCGGCGACCGCCAGGCCTGCTGCCAGCCCTCATGGTAGCTCAGCGCGTTCTTCGCCAGGGCGAAGAGGGAGTAGCGTTGCTTGGTGGTCGGTCCCGTGGTGGTCGAACCGTGCCGACCGGCGCTGGCGTCCATGCATCAACCCTCGAGTAAAAAGGCACTCATACACGCGGCATGCGCCGACGTCAGCGCGCAGAGTATATCGCACGTGCAACATGGTTTTGCCGCGTCCGACGGAGGGTGTCGGTTTCGGGGGGATACGGTCGGAACCGGACTGACTAGAACGTCGCCCAGTCGGGCTTGTGCGGGATCACCGTCGCCTCGCCGGCCTGCAGCGGATCGCCGGAGCGCAGGGCCTCGTCCAGGCGGTTCAGGCGGATCATCGCCAGGCCCATGCCGCCGCCTTCGCTGCCGCCGCCGTTGTTGGGGACGACGCTGCGCACCTCGCCGGCCTCGCGGCCGTCCAGGGTGATCTCGGTGCCAGGCTCGGGCAGCGGGCCGTTGATGATGATCGGCATCAGCCGGCGCTTCACCAGGCCGCGATACTTGGTTCGCGCGGTGAGCTCCTGGCCCATGTAGCAGCCCTTGTCGAAATCGACGCCGCCCAGCTCCTCGAACCCGGCCTCCAGCAGCACGGTCTTCTCCACCGCCAGGTCCTTGGCGCCGTCCGGCAGGCCGATGGAGACGCGGCGGCGGTCATAGGCGGCCCGGTCGGTCTCCTTCAGCCCGGCGGCCCCCAGCGCGGCCGGCCCGGCGACCTCCGGCAGCATCACCCGGGCCCCGGCATCGGCATGGCGGGGGTCGACGAAGGCCAGACCCTCGGCAAATCCGCTCGTCGCTCCGCGCTCGGCCGGCAGGCTGAGGGCGTCGAAGGTGTCGGCGCCGAAGACGGCCGCGACGATCCAGTCGTCGGACTCGATCGACATGTCGATCTTGGAGCGCAGTTTGTACATCCGCAGCTTGCGGAAGAACTCCTCCAGCCGGTCGGCGGCGGTCTCGATCAGCAGGGCCTCGCCGGTCTCCACCAGGAAGAAATCGTAGAGGAACTTGCCCTGGGCGGTCAGGAACGCCCCGTATCCCGCCCGCTCCGGCGAGACCTTGAGCACGTCGTTGGACACCAGCCCCTGAAGGAAGGTCGCCCGATCCTCGCCGGCAATGCGGATGACGCCGCGATCGTCGAATATGTGGAAATACGCGTTGGCCATGGGTTCCTCCGGTGCGGCAGTAGACGTAAGCCGCACGGCAGGCCCCCGCAAGTGCGCGTCGCGTTCGCGCCATTGCCTCCCGTCCCTGTCCTCGCCAAACTCGGGCCGATTTCGACAGGAGACAGACACCATGGCCCAGTCAGACAGCCCGATCGCGCGCCCCCGCTACACCGGCATCCCGACCTTCATGCGCGCGCCCTTCGCCGAGGACTGGAGCACTGTCGATATCGCCATGATCGGGGTGCCCTATGACGGCGGTGTGACCAACCGTCCGGGCGCGCGGCATGGCCCGCGCGAGGTGCGCAACTCCTCCAGCCTGATGCGGCTGATCAACCAGGCGACCGGCTGCTGCCCCTACGACCTCGCCCGGATCGCCGATATCGGCGACTGCGTCATCGAGCGGCCGTTCCAATTGGAAGGCGCCCATGGGGAGATCGATCGGTATTACGAGAAGGTGGTGGCGGCGGGTCTGGTGCCGCTCTCGGTCGGCGGCGACCATTCCATCTCGCTGCCGATCCTGCGGCAGATCGGCAAGGACCGGCCGGTGGGCATGATCCATATCGACGCCCATGCCGATACCGGCGACGACTATTTCGGCTCCCGCTTCCACCACGGCGCCCCCTTCCGCCGGGCGGCCGAGGAGGGCGTGCTCGATCCCAAGCGCACGATCCAGATCGGCATCCGCGGCGGTATCAACGACCGCGATCAGTGGTCCTTCAGCCACGAGAGCGGCATGCGGGTGATCTACATGCACGAGATCCCGGGCATGGGGCTCGACGCGGTGATCGCCGAGGCGCTCAAGGTGGCGGGCGACGGGCCGACCTATCTCAGCTTCGACATCGACGCCTGCGACCCGGCCTATGCGCCGGGCACCGGCACCCCGGAATTCGGCGGCTTCACGGCGGCGGAGTCCCTGCACCTGCTGCGCGGCCTGTCCGGCGTGGACTTCATCGGCGGCGACATGGTGGAGGTCTCCCCGCCCTTCGATCCGAGCGGCAACACCGCGCTGCTGGGGGCGACCATCCTGTTCGAGCAGCTCTGCCTGCTGGCGGAGGCCTTCCACCGACGCAGGAAATGAGTCCGTATGGTTGATTGATCGGAAAAATTCTCTCTCTAGGCGTGCCATAAGCGCTGCGATCCGATAAGCTTCGGATCTGGTCTGCTGGACGTCTGAGCGAGGATCGGTCAGCCATGTCGCATCGCATCGCCCGGATTGCCCTTGGTCTGGTGGTGCTGATGTGGACCGCTGGGGCCGCGTGGGCGCTCGATGCAGGGCGGATAACCGGTGCGCCGGCCGCGGCGGTCCCCGGCGTGACGCAAGCGTCGCCGGTCGCCGAGAACCGCGACGCCGTCGCCGTGATCATCGGCAACCGGCGCTACGCCAACGGCCTGCCCGAGGTCCGATATGCCGAGAACGATGCCCAGGCGGCCCGCCGGCTGGCGCTCGAGGGGCTGGGCTACCGGCCCGGCAATGTCATCGACCTGAGCAACGCCTCCCAGGCGGAGATGCTTTCGGTCTTCGGCAACGCGACCGACCACCGCGGCAAACTCTGGTCCTGGGTGAAGCCGGGCGTCTCCGACCTCTTCGTCTACTATTCCGGCCATGGCGTGCCGGGGCTAAGGGATCAGCGCGGCTACCTGCTGCCGGTCGATGCGGACCCGGCGACGCCGGAGATCAACGGCTACTCCCTGGACCTGCTGCTGTCCAACCTGTCCCGGCTGGAGGCCCGCTCGGTCCTGGTCATGCTGGATGCCTGCTTCTCCGGCAATTCGGCCGCCGGCTGGCTGCTGCGCTCGGCCTCGCCGGTCTACATCCGCACCGAGGCCCCGGCCGATCCCACGGGACTGACGGTGATCACCGCCGCTCAGGGCGACCAGGTGGCGAGCTGGGACGAGGAAAGACGGCTCGGCCTGTTCACCCGGCACATGATGGACGGGCTGTTCGACGGGGCGGGCGACCGGGCGCGCGGCGGGAACGGGGACGGGTCCGTCAGTCTGGGGGAACTGGAAGCCTATCTGGACGACGAGTTGACCTATGCCGCCCGGCGCCTGTTCCGCCGGGTGCAGAAGGCGAGCGTGCTGGGCGATCCGAAGACCGTCCTGGCCGCTGCGATTCACCGCTCGGCGAGGCCGGAGCCGGCGGCGCCGCCACCGCAGGCACCTGCGTCCCCCTTGGCGGAGCCCGGCCGCTATCCGGTCCTCGGCCCGTCGGTGGCGGATGCCCAGGTCTTCCTGCAGACCCACTGGGACGACGTGCGGCGCACGATCGAGGGTTTCTACGAGCGTGCCGGGAACGTCTGGGATCAGCGGGGCAATCCGCCCCAGGTCGAGTTCGCCGAGCGCATGGGGGAGATCAGCGAGCGGCGGGTGGTCGGGGTCTCTGGCAATACCTTCGACCTTGAGATCCGCTACCGCTGGCAGGGAGGCGGGGTGACGGACACGGCCGCCGCGGTGATGCGGATCGCGGTCGCCCCGGACGGCCTTGCGGTGGAGAAGATGTGGCGATGACGGCGCTGGGGCGTATGGCGTTGCTGCTGCTCGCGCTGACCGTGATCGCAGGACCGGCCCAGGCGAATGACGATTGGGGACACGCCCTGACCGGAGCGGCGTCGCATCTGTGGGCAGCGCTGCCGGATGAGACGCGGGTCGCCGTCCGGCCACTCGATCCCGACGAGAGCGGTCTGCCGGAGCCGCTGCTGGTCGAGGTCGAACGGGCGCTGACCGCTGCCCTGCTAGCCACGGCGCCGGCCGGAGCAGCCGTGCTGGCCCGTCGGGACCTGCCGGCCCTCTGGGAGGAAGCGGTGAGTTTCACCGGCGGCCTGCCCCGGGACCTTCTCACCGACGCGGCGGTGGATGCCCTGGTGGTCCCGACCGTTGGGGCGCGGGACGGCGGCCTGTCGGTGTCCGCCACGCTGATCGGGCTGCGCGACGCCGGGCTCGGCGAGGTTCTGGCGACCCTGCCGCCGACCTTCCTGGCCGCGGATCTCGCCACGGTCGACGTCGTTGAGGCGCGCTCCGGCGCCCGCCGGCTCGGCGTCGGCCTGGCTGAAGGGCTGCGGCTGGCGGTAGGGCCGGGATCGGCCTTCGCCGTTCGGGTCGAGCGACGCGGCCCGCGGGGGCCCGCCGCCGACTGGTTCGCCGCGATGGTGGCCGAGCATCTGGTCCAGCGACTGGCCGCCCCGCCGCTCTATGTCGCCCGGCCGCTGCGTCGGCTCGGCGAGGCGCCTGCCGCACGGGTCGTGGTGCTCCACCTGGAGCTGTGGGATCAGGGATCGCGGCTCGATGCCCAGGCCAAGGCGAGGATGGGGAGCGCGGAGGCCCATGGCACGGCGCGGATCGCGCTGACCTCGATCCCGCAGGGCTTCCTGCCGCTGACCCGCAAGGGCGGCCGGGTCGGGGAAGGGCTGTACCGGGCGGTCGGTCACTTCGCCCCGGCCCATCGGACCGATCCGCGCGAGATCCGGTTCGCCGCCCGCGTGCTGGCCCGGGCGGCGCTGATCGAGGACGGCCTGGGCCAAGGCGGCGGGACGCGCCGGGCCGCCGGTGCTGCGGACATCGCGACGGCCATGCATAGCCTGACCCGCGCCATACCGTTTGAGGAAATCTGGCAGGACGGCGCGGAAGAGGGTGGGGCCGCGCAGCAACTGGCCGCCCGTCTGGCCCGCTTGGGCGGTGGCGGCGCGCCCCGTGTCGACGCGGCCGTGGAACGGGCGCTGTACCAGCCGGGGGACCGTCTGAGCGCGCGGGTGACGGTGCGCGGCGGCCGCGCCTACCTCGCCGCCTATGCCTGGCAGGCGGACGATACGGTGGTGCGGATCGCCCCGTCGGACCGCGCGGCCCGGCTGCTGGAGGCGGATCGTCGGGCGGACCTGCCCGGGCCGAGGGACGCCCAGGTGACGGCCGCCCCGCTGCCGGGATCGGTGGAGACCCTGGAAGCGCTGCTGCTGGTGGCCAGTGCGATGCCGTTCGATGCGGATGCGCTGGCGCCTGCGGCCGGGGCGACGGCCGAGGGCAGTCTCGCCGCGGCGGCGCAGATGAGCGCCTTCCTGGACGCCCTCGCAGCCCTGGACCTGAGCAGGGTCAGTCTCGCGGTCCTGCCCTACAGAACCCGGGCGGCCGAGTGAGGGGCCGGCGGATCGTGCGGGTGAGCCGGGTCGTCATGCTGACCTTCGTCGCCTGCATGGTCGTTGCCGGCACGCTGTGGGCTGGCGGCACCGAGGCGTCGAAGACCGGGTCGGTGCCGGAGGGCGGGCCGGTCAGGGTTTTGGTGCTCGGCGAAGACGATCAGGAGGCCCTGGTGCCGCGCACCGATCCCGCGTTCCGGCGGGTGGTCGCGGAACTTCAGGACGCGCTGGAGCGCCGCGGCTTCCGCGTGATCGACGAGGACTCGGTCGCGGCCGATCTCGGTTGGGCGGCCCTGTCCGGTCGCGACAAGCGGGATGTTCTGGAAGCGGCGAAGCTGGCGGACGCGGCCGGTCGCGCCACCACCCGGGTCCAGGCCGTCCTCCTGTTCCGGATCGAAAGCAGCTATCGCGACCTGCGCTATGCCACGCGGATCGACCTTCACCTGTCCGGGGAGGTGTTCGACACGCGGAGCAACCGGTTCCTGGGAACTTTCGATCTGCCGACCGAGACGGTCACGACCCCAGGGCGCTGTCTCACCGCCACATGCGCGTCGGATGCCATCGGCACCCGGGCGCGGGACCTGGCGACCGAGCTGGGGGCGGCACTGGCCCTGAGGCTCGCCACCCTGACACCGCCTGGGCGGGATATGAACGCAGGCGAGCGAGCGTTGGAGTCGGTCTACACGCTCACCCTGCGACATTTTTCGGAAGCGGAGGCACTGTCCATCATCGGCGTGATGACGGACGGGTTTCCCGGCTTCCGTGGCCACGACCTGCTGCGCAGCGGTGCCGCGCTGCGACGCTACGAATACGTGACCACGGCCCGCGCCGGGGAGATCGAGCGGTGGCTGACCCTGCTGCTCACCGACATGGCCCTCGACCCGCAGGACGTGACGGCCTTGAGCATCCGGGCCGGCGATATCCGGATCGAGCGCATCCTGCCGCGTCCCGCCTCAGCGTCGAAGTGACGGAGCGGCACGCCGATACGCCCTAAAAAAGCAGGTCGATGGTTGAGAAAAATGTGATGAGTAATGCCAATGCGTGCAAATGCCGGCGGGCTTCTTTAGAGTTGCTGTCGCGGCTTCCGCCCATGCTCTGTTCAGGATCCCGGAATGGACGGCATCTCGACCGAACGCGCGTTGCTCGAAGGCTCGATCAGCCCGGCGCTGGAGGCCGCCTTCCGCACCGTCGCCGATGCCGATCTGGGCGGGGGGCCGAAATACGCTCCGAATGTCATGCGGGCCCTGTCGCGGACCGTCGCCGCCCGCGCCTATGGCAAGCCGATGCTGGAACTCTGCCATCTGCTGCGGGTGGCAGACGCGGTCGGAGGGCGGCACGGCTGGCCCGCGCTGTTCTTCGGAGTCCAGGTGGCGCGCGGCCACGCTTTCCGCGCGCAGATCCAAGAGGGCTGCCGGCACTGCGCCGCGTTCGATCAGGATTTTAGTCTGAAGCCCGACGGCGTCACGATCGTCTATCCCGATGCGCCCTTCACCGTGAATTACGGGCGCATGGGCTTTCTTGCCGCCCTGCTGGAATTGATGGTCACCGCCCTGGGTTACCGGGCGGTCGATGGCGAGATCCGTGCCTGGCTCGACGCACCGTTCGAGGCCCGCCGCGCCACGACCCATGCCAACGCCCTGTCCCGGCTGTTCTACGACCATCTCAAGGATCACCTGTCCACCGCCCAGAGCCTGCGGGTGTTCGGCCGGCTGATCGCCTTCCTGGAGGACAGCCGCGGCGCCGGTTTCGGGCTCGACGATCTCGACGACCGGGCGGTGTTCGACTACTGGCACGCCACGGTCACCGCGAATGAGGACGATGCGACCGAGTTGCGAGGGTTCCGCGTGGTGACCGAGCGGGTCGGCATGCTGCGCACCGCCCTGCAGGCCGCCTTCGAGCGCCACGCCATCGACAGCGCGAAATCCGTCGGCACGGACCGAGCGGCGGGGGAGGTCGATCCGGGAACGGTGCTCGCGTTGCTGGAGGTGCATGACGGCGAGGCCGACGAACTCCGCGCCCTGCAGAGCGAGCCGGCGGCCACGGTGAAGTTCCTGACCCGGCGGGAGATCGTCGAGCTGGACCTGATCGTCCGGCTGGGCTCCCATGCCGGGATCCTGGCGCTGTCGGTCCTGCGGGCGGCCACCTTCGGCGCGCTGCAGTCGCGGCTCAGCCAGGCGCTGCGCCGTCATGCGCCCAGGGGCGAGGTGGCGGGGCTGATCGATCTGGCGGGCTGCGAGGCCTATGACCAGCGGATCGGCCAGTGGCGGATTCTGGAGGGGCGCCTGGAACGGATGGCTCTGGCCGCCCTGGCGGTGCTGGTGGAAGCGGATCGGGCGGAAGCCGCGATGGAGGTGCTGGCCCGGCTGCCGGCCGCCGATCTGAGCGGTCTGCGCGACCGCCTGCCCAGCGAGGCGGACGGTTCCAACGTCATCGCGCTGCGGCCGGGCGGCGTGGCGGGCATGGTGGCGGCCCTGGCCGATCCCAAGGTCGTCGGCCCGGAGGTTGCGGGCCTGATCGGCGAGGCGCGTCGGGCCCTGCGGGGAGTCGGGCGCTCCGGCTTCGCACCTGAGGACCGGCGGTCGGTCACCGCGGTCAACGGGATGGCGGCCGGCGCCCCGCTGGTCCGTCGCCTGCTGGTCCGGCTTCAGAATGTCCGCACCGCCGCCGAAGCGCGGCTGCGCGACGATAGCTTCGACCAGGACGCCGTCCGCTTCCGCGCCGGATTCAGGGCTCTCTACGGCGGTGCCGCATGACCGACCGGTGGCGGGATCTGGATCCATCCGGGCGGTAGGTGGCGCGGACGATCTTCTCGGCCCTGGAGACGGCGCGCGGCCTGACGGATTCCGGCGCGCGCCCCCGGCCTTCGGTTTCGGCCATCTGGTCGGCCCTGATGACGGGGCGCCCGCTGCCCGGTGGGATCGTGCCCGACGCCGAGCTGGACGCGCTGCTGACCGATGCGGCGGCGGTCGCCTTCCCCCGGCAGGCCGCGGCAGCCTCCGCGCCGACCGGCATCGACCGCCGGGCCGACGGCGCCCGGGTCCGGGTGATTCCCTCCAGGGGGGAGGCCGGACAGAGTTACCTGGCCATTTCCTTCGACGATCCCGCCCTCTCGGTTGGCCGCCTGATCGCCGTCCATGACGGGGCGGAGCCGCTGGAGATCGCCCTGCCGGCTCCGGTTGCGGGCACGGTGCAGATCCTGGTCGACAATTCGGATCCGATCCTGGTGGCACTCGCGGATACCGATGCCCGCCTTTATCTCGTTTGACCGCCCCGTCGCATGGAACCGGCGGCGGGATCGTGCGGCATGAGGGGGCGCCTGCGGGTGGTCGTCGCCACCACTGACGGGCCGAGCACGGTGCGGCGGATCACGGTCGAGGATCCGGAGCTCCGGTCGGTGGTCTGCCTCGCCGGAACGGCGACCGCCCTGCCGATCTCGGCCGAGTACGACGCCTTCGTGCGGCGGCCGACCGGGGTGGTGGAACGGGATATCGGTCATCGGGTGTTCCGGGTGGATGTGGATCGCCCGATCGACGAAGGGCGGAGCTGGCAGCTCGGTCTCTACATCGCCCATCGGCTGAAGGCGGCAGGGCGTCTGGCCGAGGATGACGCCCCGGCGGACGGCATCGTCTGGGCGACGGGCACGGTGGATTCCGATCTGAAGGTCGGGCCGGTGGAGCGGGTGGCGGACAAGGCGCGCCGCTCCGCATCCGTCCTTGCCGCCGGCCCGCCGGTGCTGGCAGTGGCCGCCGCCGACCATGCCGACGATCTGCCGGCCGGGGTCGCTCCTTTGCCCGTGCGATCCGTCGGGGAGGTCCTGGCGCGTCTCGATCTGCCCGCACCGGCGGAGCGCAGTTGGCGCCGCAACGGTCTCCTCACCGCTCTGGTCCTGGGGGCGGTCGCGGTGGGTTGGGGGCTCTGGCAGGCGCCTTGGCCGCGCGAGGAGAGAGTGACGACCGTCCCGGCTGCAGCACCCGACGCCGCGCCATCCTTCGATCCGAGCCGGGTCGTCTTCGAGGTGCTGCAGTCCCGCCGGGTCGGCGAGACCTGCGGGCCGGCGGAACCGGCCGATCGGCAAACCGAGGGTCCGCGCGGCATCTGCGTAGTGGCGTTCCGGGCGGCCAATGGCGGCGCGGTGCCGGTCCATCTTTGGCTCTATGCCGCCGTTGAGGGGCCGGTGCGTGAATATGCCGCCCGCCTGCCTCTCACGGACCAGTCGGCGGCGGTCCTGGCCCCTGGAGAGGCTGCCGAGGTCAGGGTGAGGCCGCCCGACTGGGTGCGCCGCCCGGTCGACCTCCGCGGTCTGCTCGTCCTGGCCGAGACCGACCTGCCGCAGGTCGCCGAGGCCTTTGCCGGGATCGACCAGCTCTCCGGCAGCCAGATCGACGGGCTTGTCGCCGACTGGCGCGCTTGGGGGATCGAGGTCCGCGCCGTCTCCCATCGGGTGATCCCGGCACCCTGACCGTCCGGCCATCGCCCGTCACCATCCCTTGATCCTGCAAAGTGACCGGCCGATCATGGGGTTCGGCTTTGCAGATTTCGACCTGGGTGACTTCGATGTCCGGCGGCACGTCTGGCAGCATGAACTGGGATGACCTGCGCTATTTCCTCGCGGTTGCGGCGGAAGGCAGCCTGTCGGCGGCGGCGCGTACCCTGCGGGTCAACCCGGCGACGGTCAGCCGCCACGTGGACGCGCTGGAGGCCCGCTTCGAGGTGCGGCTGTTCGACCGGCGCCAGGACGGCTACGGACTGACCGAGGCGGGCGAGAAGCTGGCCGCCCGCGCCCGGGGCATCGAGACGGAGATGTTCGGGCTTGCCCGCGCCTTCGACGCCGAGGACCGGGGGCTGACCGGCACCGTGGCGGTGACCTCGACCGAATCCCTGATCGTCCCGTTCCTGATCCGCAACCTGCCGCTGCTGCAGGACCGCCATCCCGGTATCCGGCTGCAGGTCGTCAACGAGTACCGTTTTCTGAACCTGTCGCGCCGTGAAGCCGATGTCGCCATCCGCATGGCCCGGCCGGAACAGGGCGATCTGGTGATCCGCCGCATCGGCACACTCGGTTTCGGGCTCTACGCCTCGCCCGCCTACCTGGAAGCCCATGGCGCGCCCCAGGTGCCGGGCGACCTTTCCGGCCACGCGGTGATCGACTGGCTCGACGGCTTTCCGGAAAACGCGCCGGTGAGTTGGCTGCGGCAGCAGATGGGCGGACGGCCGCCGGCCTTCGCCACCAACCCGGCCAGCGCCCGCCTCGCCGCCGCCCGCGCCGGGATCGGCATCGCCCTGGTGCCCTGCATGGTCGGCGAGGAGGCCCGCGACGTGGTCCGCGTCCTGCCGGGCAGTGAGATCCCCGGGGTCGATCTCTGGCTGCTGGTGCATCGCGACCTGTCGAAGCTGGCGCGTATCCGCGCCGTGCTCGACTTCATCCATGAACGCGCCCAGGCCGATGCCGACCGCATCGCCGGCCGGACCTGATCCGGCCCGGACTTGATCCGGCCCGGCCCCGATCCGGCCCGACCCGGTGGCATTCCTCACGGCATTGCGAGTTGATCGATGCCAGACTGCCACTTTGAATTCCCGAAGTGCTGCCAGTTGCACATGCGACAGAGACCGTCGACCGGAGAGGCTGTGGATGTGATGTGGACAACTTCAGGGTTTTCGAATTTCAGGCCTTTAGCCAATTTAGCCGCATATTTTAAAGTGAATTTCGATCTGACTCCCTGGCCTGCGCGAAAGCGACCGTCTTGGCCCGTTGGCGGGTTCTTTGCCGCTTCGTCAATATCCACAGGCTTGACCGGGGTTTTTCTGTTTATGGGGCTGGTCTTAAGCCCGATCGCCCAGGCCCAGACGGCGGTCGATCTGGAACTGGTCTTCGCCTCCGACGGGTCGGGATCGATCGATGACGAGGAGCTGCGGTTCCAGCGCCAGGGCTATGCCACCGCACTCGCCGACGAGCGGGTCCAGGATGTCATCGCCGCCGGCCCGCTCGGCCGCATTGCCGTCGCCTTCGTCGAATGGGGCGCGCCGCAGAGCCAGCACACGATCGTCGATTGGACGATCATCGCCAGCCGCGAGGACGCGCTGGCCTGGGGGCAGCGGCTGCTGGCGGCGCCCCGGGCGGCCTATGGCTACAACTCGATCAGCGAGGCCATCGCCTATTCCGCCGACCTGATCCGCAGCAACGACATCGACGGCGCCCGCAAGGTGATCGACCTGTCGGGGGACGGACCGCAGATCGGCGGCCGGCCGCTCGCGCTCGTCCGCTCGATGACCGTGGCCGACGGCATCACCATCAACGGCCTGGTCGTCGCCAACCGCAACGTGCGCACCGGCCCGAGCGGCGAGCCGTTGGAGGAGCATTACGAGATGGACGTGATCGGCGGGCTCGGCGCCTTCGTCGTGGTGGCGACCGAAGAGAGGGGCTTTACCCAGACCGTGCTGGCGAAGATGGTGCGCGAGATCGCCGACGCCCGGCCGACGGGGGCGGCGACGCAATTTGCCCAGGACAAGGCGGATGAGCGCTGACGAACCGATCGCCAAGACCCTTGATGTGCAGGGACTGAAATGTCCGCTGCCGGTGCTGAAGGCGCGCAAGGCGATCGGCACGGTCGAGGTCGGCGAGCTGCTGGAGGTGCTGGTCACCGATCCGGCGGCGATGCTCGACTTCCGCCACTACGCCCGCCAGTCCGGCCATGAGCTGGTCTCGGCGGAAGAGGGCGCGGTCCTGCGCTTCGTCCTGCGCCGGACTAGCTGAGACAGGACGGCATTTCGGCGCCTTCCCAATCCGCACTCCCGGCGACTAAGGTGCGCGCGGGAGGAACCAAATAATGACCGATAATGAAACGCCCAAGGGCCTCGGACGCGGCCTGACCAACTACGGCGACAACGAATTCAGCCTTTACCTGCGGCGCTCCATGGCCTCGTCCATGGGCTACAGCCGCGAGATGCTGGACAAGCCGGTGGTCGGGATCTGCTCCTCGGGCAGCGGCTACAACAACTGCCACCGCCTGATGCCGGAGCTGGTCGAGGCGACCAAGCGCGGGGTGCTCGCCGCCGGCGGGCTGCCGATCGAGTTCCCGACGATCTCGCTGGGCGAAACCTTCCTGAACCCGACCTCCCTGATGTACCGCAACCTGATGAGCATGGACGTGGAGGAGATGATCCGCGCCCAGCCGATGGACGCGGTCGTGGTGATCGGCGGCTGCGACAAGACCCTGCCGGCCCAGCTCATGGGGGCCGCCAACGCCGAAGTCCCGGTCGTGTACTGCGCCGTCGGCCCGATGCTGACCTCGCCCTATGACGGCGAGCGCCTGGGCGCCTGCACCGACTGCCGCCGGTTCTGGGGCAAGTACCGCGCCGGCGAGGTGTCGGACGAGGGCATCAAGCGGATCGAGGGCAGCCTCGCCACCACCGCCGGCACCTGCGCGGTGATGGGCACGGCCAGCACCATGGCCTGCATCGCCGAGGCGCTGGGCATGACCCTGCCGGGTACGGCCTCCATTCCCGCCGTCCATGCCGACCGGCTGCGCGCCGCCGAGGCGTCGGGCGCCCGCGCCATGCAACTCGCCCTGGCCAAGGGCGAAGAGCGGCTGCTGCCGCGCGACATCATCACGCCGAAATCGGTGGAGAACGCCCTGCGCGTGCTGCTCGCCATCGGCGGGTCGACCAACGCCATAGTCCACCTGACCGCCATCGCCGGCCGGCTCGGCATCCCGGTCGACCTGAACCGGTTGAACGCGATGTCGGACGAGACCCCGGTGCTGGTCGACCTGAAGCCGACCGGCGCCCATTACATGGAGGACCTGTTCGCCGCCGGCGGGCTGGTCGGCGTGCTGCACGCCCTGCGCCCACTGCTGCATCTGGATACGGTCAGCGTCACCGGCGAGACCCTGGAAGAGCGGCTGGACGCGGACAAGACCTGGATCGACCACGAGATCGTCGCCACCTTCGACAAGCCGTATCAGGACAAGGGCGGTCTGGTCGCCCTGTTCGGCTCGCTGGCCCCGCGCGGCGCGATCCTGAAGCGGTCGGCCGCCGACCCGACCCTGTTCGAGAAGGAAGGCCGGGCGGTGGTGTTCTCCAGCCTCGCCGACCTCGCCGCCCGGATCGACGACCCGGATCTGGACGTCAACGCCGACGACTTCCTGGTGCTGCAAAATGCCGGCCCGAAGAGCCCGGCGGCGATGCCGGAGGCGGGCTACCTGCCGATCCCGAAGAAGCTGGCCCGTGCCGGGGTGAAGGACATGGTCCGCATCTCCGACGCGCGGATGAGCGGCACGGCCTTCGGCACCATCGTCCTGCACGTCACGCCGGAGGCCGCCGATGGCGGCCCGCTGGGCATCGTGCGCACGGGAGACCGCATCGGGATTTCCGTCGAGAACCGCTCCATCGACCTGCTGGTGGACGACGCGGAGATCGCCCGGCGGCTGGAGGAGGTGAAGCCGGAAGGCATCCAGCCGACCCACAAGCGCGGCTACCGGAACCTCTACATGAACTCGGTCACCCAGGCCGACCAGGGCGTCGATTTCGACTTCCTGATGTGGAAGGACTGACAAGAAACGTTCCCAAGGGAGACACCCCGCATGTCCGAGATCCAGACCGAATTCGTCATGGAGCTGAAGCTCAACGTCGAGATGCCGCTGGTGGCGATCGGCAATACCCAATACGGCGACCGTCGCATTGCCCGGGTGACCGGCGGCACCTTCGAGGGACCGGCCCTGAAAGGCACCGTGCGCGACGGCGGCGGCGACTGGATCCTCAACCGGACCGACGGGGTGACCCAGCTCGACGTGCGGCTGACCATGGAGACAGAGGACGGCCACCGCATCTACATGACCTACAAGGGCCTGCGCCACGGCCCCAAGGAGGTCATGGACCGGCTCGCCGCCGGCCAGCCGGTCGATCCCTCGGAGCTGTATTTCCGCACCGCTCCGTTCTTCGAGACCGCCGCCGACGGCCCCTATGCCTGGCTGAACAAGGCGGTCTTCGTCTCCACCGGCGACCGCAAGCCGGAAGGGCCGGTCTACCGGGTGTTCAAGGTTCTCTGAGCATCAGGCAGTGCGTGCATTGATCTTCGGCTGACGGCTTGCCAAGCTGGCGGGACCCACCTCGTTACCCTTCCCCGCCAGACTTGGAGATCGCCATGACCGGTGCGACGCGCTATGACCCCAGGCAGTTCAAGGCCCTGACCTGGTTCGACGCGACCGCCGCCTTCGCAGCGGGGAGCGACACCCCGCGCGATTACCTGGAGCGCTGCCTGGAGGCGGTGGACGCGCGCGAGCCGGTGGTCCAGGCCTTCGCCGCGCTGAACCGGGAGACCGCCCGCGCCGCCGCCGATGCCAGCACCAAGCGCTGGAAAGAGGGCAAGCCGCTCTCCCCCATCGACGGCATGCCGGTGGGCATCAAGGACCTGCTGGAAACCAAGGACATGCCCACGCAGCTCGGCTGCGAGGCGATGAAGGGGAACTTCCCGAAGAACGACAACGCCGCCGTCTGGGCGCTGCGCCAGACCGGGGCGGTGATCTTCGGCAAGACCGTGACGGCGGAGCTGGGCGGCAACCATCCAGGGCCGACCACCAACCCGTTCGACCCGGCCCGCACGCCGGGCGGCTCGTCCTCCGGCTCCGCGGCGGCGGTGGCGGCCGGGTTCATGCCGGCGGCCATGGGGTCCCAGGTGGGCGGCTCGATCATCCGGCCGGCGGCGTTCTGCGGCAACTTCGCCCTGAAGCCGAGCCAGGGCGGCATCCACCGCGGCGAGCGCCAGGCCACCTCCATGAGCACCCACGGCCCCCATGCCGGCTCGATCGAGGACATGTGGCAGGTCGCCATCGAGGTGGCGAGCCGCTGTGGCGGCGACCCGGGCCGCGCCGGCATCCAGGGCCCGAAGACGACCCCCGTTCCGGTCAAACCGAACCGTCTGATCCTGCTGGAAAGCGACGGCTGGGCCCGCACCGATGCCGACAGCCACCGGGCAATGGCGGAGCTGCTCGACAGCCTGCAGGCCGCCGGGGTGGAGATCCTGCGCCGGGGCGACCACCCCCTGATCGAGGCCCTGGAGCGCGCCCTGGTCGGGGCCGGCGACCTCGCCAACACCATCACCGCCTGGGAGAACCGCTGGACCCTGCGCAACCTGATCGACACCAAGGGCGAGGGGGTGAGCGAGCGGATCAAGGGACGGGTCGCCTCGGTGGAGGCGCTGAGCCCGGACGACTACCGCCACCTGCTGCTGCGCCGCGAGCAGATGCGTGCGGCCTGGCGGGCGCTCGCCCCGCTGGCCGACGCCTTGCTGACCTTCTCCTGCCCGGGGCCGGCGCCGCTGTGGCCGGGCGACGTGCCGGGCCAGCCGCTGGCCAAGCAGCCGACCGGCGACGCGGTGTTCAACACGCCGAGCTCCCTCGCCGGGGCGCCGGCGGTGACCATGCCGATGCTGGCGGTGAACGGCCTGCCGGTCGGCGTCCAGGTGATGGGCCAGGACGGCGACGACGCCCGCATGACCGGCATCGCCCGCTGGATCAGCAGCAGCATCGCGCCGGTGATCGTCGGCTAGAACCCCACGGTCTCGCCCTTCTGATCCACCAGCTCGCCGCTGCGCGCGGCCGTCAGCCCGTCGATCATGGTGAGCAGGTCGGCCGCCGCCACCTCCGGCGGTCGCACGTCCAACCCGGCCTTGGCGAAGGGGGCGGAGAGCGGGGTGTCGACCGTGCCCGGATGCAGGGCGACGCAGACTGCCTCGCGATGGGTGCGCCGCAGCTCGATCGCCGCACAGCGCACGAGCTGGTTCAGCGCCGCCTTCGACGCCCGATAGGCGTACCAGCCGCCGATCCGGTTGTCGGAGATCGAGCCGACCCGCGCCGAGAGGGTGGCGAAGACCGCCTTGCCCTCGCGCGGCAGCAGGGGCAGCAGATGCTTCATCAGCAGGGCCGGGCCCGTGGCGTTGAGCGCGAAGGCGCGCGCCAGATGGTCCGGGTCGAGCTCGCGCCAGGATTTTTCCGGCCGATGGTCCTCGTCATGCAGGAAGCCGGTGGCGTCCAGGATCAGCCGGGGCGGAGTGCCGTGGTCGGCGATATGGTCGGCGGCGGCCCGGATGGAGGCTTCGTCCAGCAGGTCCAGCGGCGGGTCACCCCGGCGCGACAGGCCGATCACGTCCGAGAACCGTCCGGACTCCCGCAAAGCGGAGAACAGGGCGGCGCCGATCCCGCCGCTGGCGCCGATGACGACGGCAAGGGCGGGGGAGGGGAAGGAGGAAAGCTCGGTCATGCGGCGACGAAGATGGAGGCCGGCCTCCGGCCGTCAAGCGCTTGTTCTACCGGGCAGCGGCGATGGTGGCGCGGAACCGGATCAGGGCCAGGGCGAAGAACGCGCCGCCGATCGCCGCGACCGCCAGCATCTCCGGCCAGACGATCTCGATCCCGGCATCCCGGTAGAGCACGGCCTGGGCGAACTTCACGAAATGGGTGGCGGGCGAGACCAGCATGACCGAGCGCAGCGGCTCCGGCATGCTCTCCAGCGGCGTGGTCGCACCGGACAACAGGTTGAGGACGACAAAGACCGGGATCGACAGCAAGCCGAACTGGGGCATGGTCGTCGCGATGGTGGACAGCATGATGCCGAGCGAGGTGATGGCGAACAGGTAGACCGCCGATCCCGGGGCGAACAGCCAGAGCGCGCCCGCAACCGGCACGCCCAGGCCGATCCGGACCACGAGCGTCAGCGACAGGAGGGCCGCCACCAGGATCACCAGCCCGTTCGCCCAGATCTTTGCCAGCACGATCTCCGCCGGCCGCACCGGCATCGCCAGCAGGTGCTCCAGGGTCCCGTGCTCGCGCTCGCGGATCACGGCCGCTCCGGACAGGATCACCGCCAGGATGGTCAGGTTGTTGACGATCTGCATCACCGAGGTGAACCAGCTGGTGTCCAGGTTCGGGTTGAACTTCGACCGCACGGTCAGGGTGGCGGGCGCGGCTGCGATGACCTCCGCGCGGCCCAGAAAGTCGGCGACCTCGCTCTGGATGATGCTGTGGATGTAGCGGGTGCCGTTGCCGGCCAGGGTCATGGCGGTGGCATCGACGTTGAGCTGGATCGTCGGGGTGCGGCCTGCCAGGACGTCGGCCTCCAGTCCCGGCGGGATGTCGAGGGCGAAGGAGGCGCGGCCGCTGTCCAGCACCCGGTCCAGGGCGTCGAGCCCGATCAGCTCGGCCGGCCGGAAATGCGGTGGCAGCAGCGCCCCACGAATGCGCTCCGACAGGACCGAACGATCCTCGTCCACGATCGAGACGACCGCGTTGCGCAGTTCGGTCTGCTGGCCCTTCGCGACGGTGTAGATCGCGATGGTGAAGGTATAGGCGATCAGGGCGACGAGGACGAGGTCGCGGGACAGGCTGTACAGCTCCTTCACCCCGAGCCGGATCGTGTTCCTGAACAGCCGTGCCATCTCAATTCTCCTGCTTGCGCAGCAGCAGGGAGGCGGCGATCCAGTATGCGGCGACGAACGCCGCCAGGATGAGGTGGTTGGCGTAGAGCCGGTCGAGATCCAGGCCCTTGTTGAACACGCCCGTGGAGATGTTCTGGAAGTAGAGGGAGGGGAAGCCGTGGCCGATCGCCCGGGCGGCTCCCTCCAGGGTCGCCGCCGGGTACATCATCCCGGAGAAGTTCACCGCCGGGATCATGACGATGATCGCGGTGGCGAAGATCGCGGCGATCTGCGAGCGCACGAAGGTCGAGACCACCAGCCCGAAGGCGGTCGCGGCCGTGGTGTAGAGCAGGGCGCCGGCGACCAGGGCGAGCGGGCTTCCGGCGAAGGGCACGCCGAACAGCCCGAGCATCAGGCCGACCAGCAGGGCGACGCTCAGCATCGCCACGCCGATATAGGGAAGCTGCTTGCCGATCAGGAACTCGATGCGGCGGACCGGCGCGGCGTAGAAATTGGTGATCGACCCCAGCTCCTTCTCGCGCACCACGCCGAGGGCGGTGAGCATGGCCGGAATCATGATCAGCAGCATCATCAGCACGCCCGGCGCGATGGCGTAGCTCGACCGGAAGGCCTGGTTGTAGCGGAACCGGGTCTCGATGCCGACCGGGGCCGGCAAACCGGCGCTGCCGGTCTCGGTCATCGCGTGTTCCTGCAGATAGCCCTGGAAGGCGGCTTCCAGATAGCCGCGGATCGTCTCCGCCCGCACCGGGTTGGCGCCGTCCAGCCAGCCGCCCAGCTCGGGCGTGTGGCCGGCCAGCAGGTCGCGCCCGAACCCCGGCGGGACCACCACCGCCAGGGCGATGCGGCCGGCGCTCATCTGCCGGTCGAGATCGTCGAAGTCGCTCAGTTCCGGCGCTTCGGCGAAGTAGGGGGAGCTGGAGAGCTGGCGCAGGAACATGCGGCTTTCCCGCGAGCGGTCCTGGTCTAGGGCGGCGTAGGTCAGGCTGTCGACGTCGAAGGACACGCCGTAGCCCATGGCCAGCATCAGGATCAGCGGGCCGAGCAGGGCGAAGCTCAGCAGGATCGGGTCGCGGACCAGCTCCAGCGCCTCCCGCCGGGCGAAGGCCCAGCAGCGCCGCGGCGAGAACAGGGCGGCGGGCCGGGCCTCATGGATCAGGTCGGGGTCGGTCGGGGCCGGGGCGGTGTCCGGTTCCGGCTCGCCTGCCGGGCCTTCGGCCTGTTCAAGGTAGCGGATGAAGGCGTCCTCCAGCGTCGCGGCCCCCTTCCCCGTGCGCAGCGCCTCGGGCGCGCCGACCGCCAGGACTTTGCCGGCATGCATCAGGGACACCCGGTCGCAGCGGGTGACCTCCTCCATCAGGTGGGTGGAGATGAAGATCGTCACCCCGCCATTGCGCGACAGGTCGTAGAGCAGGTCCCAGAACCGGTCGCGGGCAATCGGATCGACCCCGCTGGTGGGCTCGTCCAGGATCAGCATGTCCGGCTCGTGCAGCATCGCGACGGCGAGCTGCAGCCGCTGGCGCACGCCGATGGGCAGCCTGTCCGGACGGGCGTGAGCGACCTCGCCGAGATCGAACTGCTCAAGGAGGTCCGCCACCCGCTGGCGTTTGCCGTCGGGCGTCAGCTCGAACAGGTCGGCATGAAGATCCAGATTCTGCCGTGTGGACAACTCGGCATAGAGCGAGAAGGACTGGGACATGTAGCCGACCCGCCGGCGCATGTCGTTGCCGAGCGCCGTCACCGGCGCGCCGAACACCCTGGCCTCCCCCTCGGTCGGCGCCAGCAGGCCGGTCAGCATCTTCATCGTCGTCGTCTTGCCGCAGCCGTTCGAGCCGAGAAAGCCGAAGATCTCGCCGGCCTCGATCCGGAAACTGACCCGGTCGACGGCGGTGAAGTCGCCGAACCGCTTCACCAGCCCCTCGGCCTCGATGGCCGGTGGCCCGTTGGCACTTTCTCGAGGTGGTGCCGCGACCGCCACCTTTGGTGCCCGACCGGAGGTCGGCAACAGGGCGACGAAGGCCTCGTCGAGGGTGGCGGTGCCGGTGGCCTCCTGGATCTCGCGCGCGGTCCCCTGGGCCAGGATCCGGCCATGGTCCAGGGCGACGATGCTGTCGAAGGTCTCCGCCTCCGACATCTGGGCGGTGGCGACCACTAGGCTCATGCCGGGGCGCCGCGCCCGGATCCGCTCGATCAGGCGCCAGAACTGGACACGGGACAGCGGATCGATGCCGGTGGTCGGCTCGTCCAGGATCATCAGGTCAGGGTCGTGCACCAGCGCGCAGCACAGGGAGAGCTTCTGCTTCATGCCGCCCGACAGCTTGCCGGCCGGCCGGTCGCGAAAGGCGGCGATGCCGGTGGCCTCCAGCAACTCGTCGATCCGCCGGGCGCGCTCGCGCTCCGACTGGCCGTAGAGCCGGGCGAAGAAATCGACATTCTCCGATACCGACAGGGTTGGATAGAGGTTCCGCCCGAGGCCCTGGGGCATGTAGGCGATCCGTCCGCTGACACGCGCCCGCTGGTCGGCCCGGGCGAGGTCCGCGCCCAGCACGGACACGCTGCCCTGCTGGATGCGGCGGATGCCGGCGATCAGGCCGAGCAGGGTCGACTTGCCCACCCCGTCGGGTCCGATCAGGCCGAGGCTCCGGCCGGGCAGGAGGGAGAGCGAGATATCCGCCAGCGCCTCGGTCGCCCCGTAGCGGTGCCACACCCCCTCCACCCGGACGCAGGGCGCCGGTTCGGCATGTGCCGGATCAGGAGCCATCGGGCAGCCGCACGGCAAAGGCCTCGGGCCAGGCCGTCTCCGGGTCGATACGGATATAGGCGACGCCCGGCACACCAGTCTTCACGATTTCCCGGTGGCGCTCCAGGATTTCCGGCGGGATCGTCACCTTGACCCGGAACATCAGCTTCTCGCGTTCGCTGGCGGTTTCCACATAGCGCGGGGTGAACTGCGCTTCGGAGGCGACGAAGGTCACCGAGGCGGGCACCACGAACTGCGGGGCCGCGTCGAACACGATCCGGGCCTCCGCCCCGTAGCGCAGGCGGCCGGCCGCGTCGGTCGGCAGATAGACGGTCATGTAGACGTCGGTGAGGTCGAGGAGCGAGATCACCCGGCCGCCGGCGGCGACGATCTCGCCCGTCTCCGCCAGACGGTACTGCACCCGGCCGGCACGCGGTGCCTTCAGGAAATGCTCCTCCCGGTCGGCGGCGATGCGCTGGACGGTGGCCTTGGCGGCTTCGATGGAGGCCCTGGCCCGGCCGATCCCGGCTTTGGCGGAGGCGACGGCGGCCACGGCGGTCGCATGGTCGGCCCGGCGCAAGTCGACGGTCTCGACGGCGGTGTGGCCGCGTTCGGCGAGCTGTTCGGCGCGCTGCAGTTCGCGCTCGGCGAAGACCCGCTCGCTCTCGCGCTGGGCCAGCAGGGCGTTCGCCTCGTTCAGGCTCTCCTCGGTCTGGCGGACGACCGCCTCCGCCTCGCGCAGCCGGGCCTCGACTTCGGCGGCATCCAGCACGGCGACGATCTGGCCGGCCTCGACCATCTCGCCCTCGCGCACCAGGACCGCGTCCAGCCGGCCGGAGAACTTGGCGGCGATGTCGATCCGCTCGGCCTCGGTCCGTCCGTTGGAACTGACCAGCCCGGCCGGCAGGCCGACGCCTTGCTGGCTATGCCAGTACCAGGCGGCCAGGGCCGCGGCGATGCCGAGAACGGCCAGAACAGGCAGGCTCTTTCTCATGGGCCGGACTTCCCGAAACGGTTTCGGCGTTCACTGTGGAGCTGAATCTATCAGGCCGGATGCATGGAGATATTGCGCTGCATCAAACCGCCCGCCCCGATCCACGGATCCGGATCGACCGGGACGCGGCTTTGACACACATCAATTCGCCGGGCGCGGGACCTGCTAGACTTGCGAAGGTTTGGGGTAATCGGAGGATCCGTCATGGTCATGTCTCTTCGCATCGTGCTTTTCGCGGCAGCAGCACTGCTGTTCGTCAGCCTGCCGGCCGCGGCCCAGCAGGCCGGTTCCGACGCCGGTCCGGCGGCCCAGAAGGTCATCGAGCAGGTCGAGAAGCAGCTCGACACGCCCTATGTCCTGACCACCGACCAGCTGGCCGCGATTGCCGGCGGCGCGCTGGTCGGGGCGATCGCCGCCGACCTGGTGTTCCACGGCGGTGTCGGCGCCCTGCTGGGCGCGGTCGCCGGCGGGGTGATCGGCAACTGGCTCTATCTCCCGTATGCATCAGCACCCACGACGGCACCGGGCGGGTCCTGACGGGCGGGTGGATCTAGGTGCAGCTTAGGTTTCACGGCGCGGCCCACTGCGTCACCGGCTCCTGCTACGAGATCGAGGCGGGGGGAGCCCGCATCCTGGTGGATTGCGGGCTGTTCCAGGGCTCGAAATCGGAGCGGGAGCTGAACTATGGGGACTTCCCGTTCGATCCTGCGGCGATCGACGCGGTCGTCCTGACCCATGCCCATATCGATCACAGCGGTCTGCTGCCGAAGCTGGTCAGGCAGGGCTTTTCCGGATCGATCCACGCCACCCGGGCGACGGTGGACCTGTGCTCGGTCATGTTGCCGGACTCCGCCCACATCCAGGAGGTCGAGGTCGACCGGCTCAACCACCGCAACGCCCAGCGTGGGCGGGATCCGGTCACGCCGATCTACACCCCGAAGGACGCCGTCGACTGCATGACCCTGTTCCGCCCGGCCGATTACGGGGACTGGGCGCCGGTCGCTGCCGGCATCCGGGCGCGGTTCTGGAACGCCGGGCATCTGCTGGGCTCGGCCTCGGTCGAACTGGAGGTGGCGCGGACCGCGGACCGGCCGCTCCGGCTCCTGTTCTCCGGCGATATCGGCCCCGGCTTCAAGCTGCTGCACCCCGATCCCCAGGGGCCGACCGAGGTCGATTACCTGATCTGCGAGTCGACCTATGGCGACCGGGAGCGGCCGACGATCTCGACCGATCAACGCCGCGCCCTGCTCGCCGAGGAGGTCCGCAAGGCGGCCGAGGCGAGCGGCCCGCTGATCATCCCGTCCTTCGCCGTGGAGCGGACCCAGGAGCTGCTGGTCGACCTTCACCTGCTGATGCAGTCGGGGGAGGTACCCTCGGCGCCGATCTTCGTGGACTCGCCGCTGGCGACCCGCGCCAGCGAGATCTTCGAGCGCCATGCCGACGAGATCGAGCAGGGGGACATCCTGCGCGCCGCCCTGAACGCCCGGCGCGTGCGCTTCACCGAGACGGTGGAGCAGAGCAAGGCGATCAACCGCTTCACCGGCTTCTTCGTGGTGATCGCCGCCAGCGGCATGTGCGAGGCCGGGCGGATCCGCCATCACCTGAAGGCGAACCTCTGGCGGCGCAATGCCACGGTCATGCTGGCCGGCTTCCAGGCCCAGGGTACCCTCGGCCGCATCCTGCTCGACGGGGCGCAGCGGGTACGCGTCCAGGGCGAGGAGATCGACGTCAAGGCGCGGATCTCGCTGTTCGACCTGTATTCCGGTCATGCCGACGCGAGCGAGCTGGTCGCCTGGATCGAGGGGCGCGGGCCGGTCGCGGGCACCATCTTCCTGACCCATGGCGAGGAGACCGGCCTCGCAGCCCTGCAGGCACGGCTTGAGGCCCGGCATCCCGACGCCCGGATCGCCGCCCCCCATCTGGACGATCTCTACGATCTGAACGGCGTCGGCACCCTTGTGGCCGAGGGCGGAAGGCCCCTTCGGCTGCCGCCGGAGAAGGTCGCCCGGCTGGACTGGCACAACGACCTGTCCAAGCTGCTGCTCGACGTCTCGGAGCGGGTCGATGCCGCCGCCGACGAGCGCGGCCGGGCGGCGATCATCCGCCGCCTGCGCCGCGCCCTGGAGGAGACGGGAGAGGCGTAGGCGCCGCCGTCACTCCTCCGCGGCTTCCGGCCGGGCGCGGGCCGGGCCCGGCATCGCGGGAACACCGGCCGTGTTCCTGGCCTCCCGCGCCGTCCTCCACAAGGAGACCGCGATCCCGCCCGCGAGCAGGCCGAGGGTGACCGACAGCGAGATCATCGGCGGCACTTTGGCGAGGCCCAGCATGTCGGCGACGAAGATCTTGGCGCCGATGAACACCAGGATCAGCGCCAGGGCGTATCGCAGATAGGCGAAGCGGTGGATCATCGCCGACAGGGCGAAGAACAGTGACCGCAGCCCCAGAATCGCGAAGATGTTCGAGGTGTAGACCACGTAGGGCTCCGTGGTGATCGCGAAGATCGCCGGGATCGAATCCACCGCGAAGACCACGTCGGCGAGCTCGACCATGACCAGGGTGAGGAACAGCGGGGTGACGAACAGCACCTCGTTGCCCGTGCGGTGGTCGGTGTGGCGCACGAAGAAGCGGTCGCCGTGGAGCCGCTGGGTCACCCGGAGGTGCCGGCGCAGGAAGATCAGCACCGGGTTGTGGGCGATGTCGTAGGTGATCTCCGAGGCGAACAGCATCTTCACCCCGGTGATCACCAGGAAGCCTGCGAACAGATACAGCACCCAGTCGAACTGGGTGACCGCCGCAGCACCGGCGACGATCATGATCCCACGCAGCACGATGACGCCGAGGATGCCCCAGAACAGCACCCGGTGCTGATGGATCCGCGGAATGCCGAAGAAACCGAAGATCATGGCGATGACGAAGATGTTGTCCATCGCCAGGCTCTGCTCGACCACGAAGCCGGTCAGGTAGTCCAGCGCGGCGTCGGAGCCGAGCCGGTGCCAGACCCAGCCGGAGAAGGCGACGCCCAGGCCGATATAGAAGGCGGAGAGCTTCAGGCTCTCGGCGATCCCGATCTCGTGGCTCCTGCGGTGCAGGACACCCAGGTCGAAGGCCAGCAGCGCGAGGACGAAGGTCAGGAAGGCAAGCCACATCCACAGCGGCTCGCCCATCACCTGGGCGAACAGAATGTCCATCGAAGGATACCTGCCGGTTTATGTCTGGATGGGGCGGGGGATCGCGAAAGAACCGGCGACTTTCGCGGACGGTGGCCCGGCCTTGGGGCGGTTGGCCTTAGAGCGGCATCGCCTGGGCGGGCGGGGTGCGCCGGGCCCGGGCCTCATGGCGCCGCCACAGCACCCTGGCCACGATGAAGAGGGCCAGTCCGATAGGTGTGGCGATCGCGATCTCGCGGAGCATGTGGGCGGACAGCGCCGCCTCGATCATGAAGGCGAAGCCGCAGGCCAGGAGACTGGTGATCAGGGTGCCGGCCAGGGCCGGTACCATGTAGTCGTCGTCGGAGCGCGTCGCCTTCGCGACGAACCGGTGTGCGAACACAAGCGCAAGGATCCCGCCGCCGAACAGCAGGATGCCGACGAGGAGTTCGACCCAGACGGAGGACATTGGAAAGACTTTCAACGGCTCAGGACAGGGACCGCCAGACGAGCCGCCACTGGTGGTTCGCTCTATCTGGGGAGCCCGGACCGTGCCCGGAATGGCGCCTCGGTCACTTTAGCGTTGCGCGTCCCTCAGACCGGGGCTGGTCGCCATGCAGAAATGCCGCTTCCCAAATGTCGCGGCAGGTGCAGTTGGCCGGTCGTCTGGTTCAAAGACCGAGATTGCCGAGAATGGTGGCCCCGGAGGGACTCGAACCCTCACGCCCGAAGGCTCGCGATTTTAAGTCGCGTGCGTCTACCAGTTCCGCCACGGGGCCGTATGCTGCGCTGGATCGGCTGTCTGTCTACAGCATATCCGTAACGCGGTTCCAGATCGCAGTGAACCACCCCTGCCACCCCGGTCCCAGCATCAGGTTGTGCGGAGCGTCGGGGAGCCGCAGGTGGTCGCCGCCGTAGAACCGGGCGATGGCCTCGTCCTGGCCCGGCGGGTGGCGGGCCGGGTCGTCGCGACCGCCCTCCACCACCAGGATCGGCAGTCCCGCCGGCAGGGCGGACGGGTCGACCGGGATGCGCAGGTCGTAGCGCTGGTTCAGAAGCCGCGGGCTCTCCGCGCTCAGGCGGGCGGCCATGGCCTCCAACTCGTCGGGAGCCAGATGCGGGGCGTAGCGCTCTCCCGCCTGGGCGGCGTTCAGAGCCGGGCACAGGGCATCCTCATCGACCAGGGGTACCTTGGCAGCCCCCGGCAGGTTGCCCGGCGGCGAGGGGCAGGCCAGCAGCAGGCCGGCGACCGGTCGCTGCAGGGCGGCCAGCACCACGATCAGCCCGCCCATGGAATGGCCGACCACGAGGGGCGGGGTGCCGATGGCGTCGATCGCCGCGACCACGTCGGCCGTCATCTCCTCAACTCCTGCGGTGCGGAAGGAGTCGTCCGGCTCCAGCCCGCCATGGCCGCGCATGTCCAGGGCATGGACGGCCCAGCCCTCGGCGGAAAGCCGGTCGATCCAGACCTCCCAGCACCAGGCCCCGTGATAGGCGCCGTGCACCAGCAGCACCGGCGGCCGGCCGTCGGCGGCCTGAGCGGCCGTCGAGTGCAGCCGGGCCGGGCCGAGCATGCGGACGGTCATGTCGGACAGGGTCACGGGATCCTCCAGGCTGGAGAAGAGGGCAGGCGGAAAATAAAAGCGCGACACCCGGAGGTGCCGCGCCTGTGTGCTCGGACGGTCGCCGGCTGTTACTCGGCCGCGTTGGCCTTGGCGGCACCATAGACCGGGGCGCGCCACTCCGGATGGGCGCCGGTCTTGCCGTGGCAGACGTCGAAATAGCGGTCCTGCAGCTTCTTGGTCAGCGGACCGACCTTGCCGGTGCCGACCGGGAGCTTGTCGATGGAGGTGATCGGGGTGACCTCCCAGGCGGTGCCGCAGAAGAACGCCTCGTCGGCGGCGACCAGCTCGGAGCGGTCGACATCGCGCTCGACCGCCGGGGTGCCCATCTCCTCCAGGAGCTGCAGCACCGTGCTGCGGGTGATGCTCTCCAGGATGTCGCTGGAAGTGTGCGGGGTGATCGGCACACCGTCGCGGACCATGAAGAAGCACATGCCCGGGCCCTCGGCGACCTTGCCGCGGCTGTTCAGCAGGATGGCGGTGTCGTAGTTGTCGGCATTGGCCTGCAGGGTGGCGAGGCGGCCGTTCTGGTAGTTGGCGTTGACTTTGGCGCGCATCGGCATGGCGTTGTCCGGCACCCGCATCCAGGAACTGACCTGGGCCGAGATGCCTTCGGTGATCTTCGCCGTGCGCGGCCGCTCCTGGGCGGTGATGGCCAGCTTGATCGGTCCGGTGACGTTCTGCCCGCCATGGCCGGCGACATAGGTCGTGGTCATGATGTGGACGTTCTCGCCTTGGATGCCGTTGGCGCGGATCAGCTCGATCGTCTTCTCGGTCACGTATTCCGGTGTGATGATCTCGTCATAGCGCATGAAGCGCTGGGAGAAGACCAGGCGCTGCATGTGCTCGGCCATGCGGAACAGGTACATCTCCTGCTCGTCGGCATTCCAGTAGCCGCGCACCCCCTCGAAGACGGCCGAGCCGAACTTGAACGCCGCGGTGTCGACGTGAACCGTGCCCTGGTCCCAGGGGACGATCTTGTCGTCCATGAACACATATTTGGGGGTCGCCATGATCTGGGGTCCTTTTGATCTTGGTGCGGCCGAGTATTGGCAGGGCCCTCCCAAGGAAACCCGGACACGGCGGAGCACTGGAGTGTGAGCGGCCAATTTATGCCCGTGGCCGGACGGCGGCAAGACGGCTCATTGACCCTGGAGTGCCGCCATTCCCTTCTCGCGGAGCTTGTCCGCCTTGTCGGAACCTTCGGTCAACTCGACAAGACGCACCGTGCAGAACAGGTCCACGGTCGACACCGTCGCGTCATTCGCCTCCAGGCGCTTCAGCAGATCCTTGGAACGGCTGTCCAGCTTCTCGCCGATCTGCTTCATGGCGGTGGCGATCTCGCCCTCCAGGCCGACATCGCCGGCGTATTGCTTGCACAGGCGCAGGGAGACGATCTGGTTCTCGATGGCCCGGAACCGCTCGCGGTTGCTGGTCTCGCCGTTCGATGGGTTGTCCAGCGCCTCGATCGCCGCCACCGTCTTCGGCGCCGCACCCGACACCACGGTCTCGCGGGCCAGCCGGCCGAGTTCGGCCTTCACCCGTTCGATCTGCCGGGCGACGCCGCGTCCGCCGCCATCGGCCGCCGCTGCCTCACGCTGCAGGTTCTTCAGCTCGTTGCCCAGAGCCCGGGCGACGGCCACAGGGTCTTCCTTCTTTTGCTCGGCCTCGGTGCGGATGTCGATGATCCGGTCTTCCTGCTGGCTGGCCACCGCCTCGCCGACCTGGTTCCCCATGGCCTGGATCAGCGCACCGGCCCCCTGTTCCACCAGCCGTTCGATCAGCCCGGGCAGCATGGCGGGCGACTGCAGCCGGGCCATCAGGGACAGCACGAGGATCGGCAGGCCGTCGCGGTTGATCGACGCCGTGCGGGTCAGGCAGGCGATGATCACCTTGAGGTCGGCGTTGTTGATGTCGGCGATCGGCGGCGGCGGCAGCGTGCGCCGCATCTCGGTCAGCGGATCGGCGACGGCGAGGGCGGTGACGATGTCGTCGAGCGAGGCCAGCACCTCGGGGCCGCCGAGCTTCTCCTGCAGCTTGGCGCGTCCGCCCTTCTCCTTCGAGCTGGCGTCCGACAGGCCCTTCAGCGCGGTGTGGCAGGCCGCCCAGAACGGCCGACCGGCTGCGTCCACCGCCTCGTCGTCGCTCGGGTCGAGATCCTTCAGCGAGGTCATGACCGGGGCCAGCCCGGCCTCGCCCAACATAGCCTCCGCCTCGGCCCAGATCGGCTTCAGGGCGCTGCGCGGGATCCGGCCGAGCGCCTTGCGCGGGGTGTTCGGATTGTACAGCAGGTCCTCGAAAGGCCGGCAGAACAGACGCATCGGGGTGAAGCGCCGGTCCGGCCGGGTCAGTCGCAGCCGCGGACGGATCTGGGTCAACATGGCGATGGAGGCGGCCTGCTGGGACGGCCGCAGCCGTCGCAGTTCCAGGGCGGTGACCAGCTTGTCGAACTCGACCTCCGGGATCTCGAAGACCTTGTTCGCCATCTTGTCGAGGGAGGTATCGCTCATGTCGCTCTCTCTCTCACCGGCCGTCAGCTGGCTTCGCTCAAGGCTTCGGCCCGCCGCCGTTCGATCCGAAGCTGCAATTCGATGTCGGTCTCGCCGGACTGCCAGTTCTGCAACGGCTTCACGAACTTGCGCATGGCACTCTCAAGTTCGCCCCAGGCCTTGCCATTCTGGGCATCGAGCTCCTTGGTCGGCACCAGGGGCAGCATGCGCACGATTTCCTCCAGCGCATCCTTCTGCTCGTGCAGCGCGCCGTCGAGGACCTCTTCCCACAAACCGATCACGTGGTCCCAGCCGTCCAGCAGCCAGGAGATCCGGTTCATCCCGTCGGCGATTTCGGGGCCAACGGTACTCCATTTCGCCAGAGCCGTCTTCAGGTCGTTGGCGTGGTCGTCGATCTCGCCCAGCACGTCGCGTCCCACATCGAGGGTCAGCAGCGCGACATCGGCCACCAGGAAGGCCAGCCCATCCGGGTCGGCGTTGGAGTTCCTGCCCCAGGCGGTGATGTTCATCCGGAACGCCTTCAGCCGGGTCATCAGGCGCCGCAGCCGGCATTCGTGAGGCATCGAGGCGACGCCCACCGGCGCGATCATGTCCGACCATTTCTCGATATCGGCATAGAGCTGCTCGGAGGAGACCCGCAGGTCGTTGGCGATGCCGGCCATGATCCCGCGCACCTTCTTCTGGCCGGCGGCCGAGGACAGCTCGGCGACGGAGAGCTGAACGTCCGCCTTGGCCAAGCTCTTCACCACCGAGTTGACCAGGTAGTAGTTGGTGAGCAGCCGCTCGTTCTCTTCCTGCTCGACGGCCCGCTCGGCCGCGTCGATGGCATCCGGCCCGGACAGGCCGGTCATGGCGATCTCATGGGCGCAGCGCCGCATCTCGCGAGGGGTGGAGGCCTTCCTGGTCTCGATCATGTCGTGGAAGGCGCGGTCGTGCACGCTCATGCGGAAGACGTCGCGCACCCCCGACCAGCCAATGATGTAGACGCCGCTGCTGCCGGACAGGCCCGGCACGATGACTTCCAGCCCGTTATTGCCGTCGGACCGGGCCCGGGCGAAGGCCAGCATCGGGGTGGTGAAGGGGACGACGACGCCCCGTTCCTCGAAGGTCGCCGGCCAGTAGCGTGTGTTCAGGTGGCCGGCGGCTTCTCCATCCTTGGTGGCCGAATGCTTCGTCTGCGTCATCGGATCCTGATCCTGTTCTAGGATCGGCTGCGGTGGCTTCAACCTTGGCCGAAATTCTTTGTGGTTGCCTTAATTACCATGCACCGCACCATTGTTGGAGGCCGGAACTCCGGCCAACATGCGAAACCTTTTCAAGTAAAGCGTCTTTGCATCTTCCGGGCCAACCGGATCGATGGCGACCGGCTGCTTGACCCGCGGCGCGCCGAAAATCTTTCGCGCCTCGGCTGGATCGAAGCCGGCGATCTGGGTCGCCTCGAAATAGGCCGCGATCCGGTCCGCCCGCTTGATCAGTTTCTCGACCGACGCGGGAAGCTCCGCCGGCAGGCCGAAGCGGATATGGATCGCCGCCGACAGACGCTTGTCGACCGCCTTGTAGTCCGGGCCGATGATCGCCTTGAACGGGGTGATCATGTCGCCGATCACGTATTCCGGCCCGTCATGCAGCAGGGCGGCCAGCCGCCACTTGCGCGACAGGGTGCCGTCGATGCCCGTCGCGATCCGCTCGACCAGGACGGAATGCTGGGCCACCGAATAGGCCCAGGCGCCCGAGGTCTGGCCGTTCCAGCGGGCTACCCGGGACAGGCCGTGGGCGATGTCCTCAATCTCCACGTCGAAGGGCGACGGGTCCAGCAGGTCCAGGCGGCGTCCGCTCAGCATGCGCTGCCAGGCGCGGGGCGGCTCGTCGGCGCGGGGTCGGCTCATGTCAGGTCGGTCTCATGCTGGGTGGGTGTGCGGTCGGCACGGCGGCGGGCGGCGGAGCGATCGCGCAGGGCCTGTGCCCCGGCCCGCGCCTTGGCCGAGCGCCCGGCGACGAGGAGCACGATCAGCAGCCCCAGCAACGGTCCGGCGGCGATGAGCACCCGGGTCACCTTGGCGATGTTGATCTCCATGACGTACTGGGTGTCGAACAGGTGCATGCAGCGGATCTTGGCGTCCTCTTCGACATAGGTCTTGGTGCATTCCTGCTTGCCGGCGTCGCGCTTGCGCTCGATGCGGACATGGGTGTCGTGCCACTGGCGGTAGGATACCAGTCCGATGCCGCCGGCCCACAGAATGGCGACGGAAAGCAGCACGGCGAAGCCCAGCACGACGACGGTCCGGTTCATCGCTTTCCCCTACCGTTGGCGGGGAAACGGGGCAAGGGCCTTGCCGGGCGAGTGACCCGGTCCGCAAACCCCGGCCCCTTGACCCGCGCCGGGGAGGGGCGCACTTTCGTTGCCCAGCCAACTATTCGCCGACCGCCCCCATGACCGCCGCTACGCCGACCGCCGAGGACGCCGGATCGTTCCGCGATGACATGAAGGTCATCTCGCTGATCGGCACCGCCCATTTCTTCAGCCACTTCTACATCCTGCTGCTGGCACCCCTGTTCCCGATCCTGAAGGACGCGTTCGGGGTAAGCTATGTGCAGCTTGGGCTGATCCTGACGGTGGCGAACGCGGCGACCGGGGTGAGCCAGATCCCGTTCGGCTATCTTGTGGACAGGGTCGGGGCGAAGTGGATCCTGATCGGCGGGTTGGCGGCGCACGGGCTCGCCTTCGTGCTGATCGGCCTTACCGGGAATTACTGGGCGATGCTGGCCTGCATGGTGCTGGCCGGGGCGGCGAACGGGGTCTACCACCCGGCCGACTATGCGATCCTGTCGGCCTCGGTGTCGGAGAAGCGGATGGGGCGGGGCTTCTCGCTGCACACCTTCACCGGTTTCGCCGGTTTCGCGGCGGTGCCGATGACCATCGTCTGGCTGGCCCAGGAATTCGGCTGGCAGGCCGGGGTGACCGCCTGCGGCGCCGCCGGCATGGTGGCCGCATTGGCGCTGGTGGTGTTCGGCCGCTCGCTGAAGCATGCGCCGGGCTCCGACAAGCGCAAGAAGAAGGGCGGCGACGACAAGGGCGCGGGTGCCGGCGGGTCGATCATGCTGAACCCGGCGATCCTGATGTGCCTGATGTTCTTCCTGCTGCTGGCGCTGAGTTCCGGTGGCATCAACAACTTCCTGGTCTCCGCCCTGAACCGGGTGCATGGCACGCCGGTGGATTCGGCCAATCTCGGGCTGACCTTCTATCTGGTGGGCTCGTCGCTCGGCATCCTGCTGGGCGGGGTGATCGCCGACCGTACGACCAACCACAACCGGGTGGCGGCCTGCTGCTTCCTGGCGACGGCGGTGGCGGTGATGATCGTCGGCACGGTGGCGCTGCCGATCTGGGCGTTGGTGACGCTGATGGCGCTGCAGGGCCTGACCCACGGCATCATCATGCCGAGCCGTGACATGATCGTGCGCTCGGTCACGCCGGCCGGCTCGATGGGCAAGGTGTTCGGCTTCGTGTCGACGGGCTTCAGCCTGGGCGGCATCGTCGCCCCGCTGATGTTCGGCTTCCTGCTGGACCGCGGCGAGCCGGCCCTGGTGTTCTACGTGATCGCCGGTTTCATGGTGGTGTCGCTGCTGACGGTGTTCACCGTGGGTGGGAAGAAGGCGACGGCGTAGGAGCCTCCTCAACTAATCCGTCTTCCCGGCCTTGCGCCGGGACCGAGACGGCCGCGCGATGGAGCTTTGAACGGGAATTGCAGGCGCCGCAGCGGCTCTATTCCTAGATCCCGGCGCAAGGCCGGGAAGACGCGAAATCCGCTCTTACCGAGGTTCGCCCAACCCTGACGGCGGCCCGATGATGTCGTAGGAGAGATCCCGCCAGTCGGGATTGTCCCGCTCGATCAGGTCCAGCTTCCAGTCGCGCCGCCAGCGCTTCAGACGGCGTTCGCGGATGAGGGCATGTTCCAAACACTCAAGCTCTTCAAAATAGACCAGTTTTGTGACGTTGTACGTTGCAGTGAAACCGCCGAGAAGCTTTTCGCGGTGCTGGTAGATACGGCGCGCGAGGTCGGTGGTCTGACCGACATACAACGTCCCGTTCCGCCGGCTCGCGAGGATGTAGACCCAGGCTCTCATGCTGGAGCTATGGGAAGGTTGGACCGGTTCTCCGCTCCAATTCAGAAACTTTTTTGATCTTCCCGGCCCTTCGCCGGGACCGAGAGGGCCGCGCGATGGAGCGGTGGGAGTTAAGAAACGGCGTCGCAGCGGCTCCCATCCTCGGTCCCGGCGCGAGGCCGGGAAGACATGGTGAGGAGAGACTAATCCTTACCCTTTCTTCGCCAGGGTCGCCTCGCGGTGGATGACGTAGAGGCCGCTGGCGATGACGATGGTGCCGCCGACGATCACCCAGATGTCCGGGATGTCGCCGAACACCATGTAGCCCCAGAACGCCGCGAAGGTGATCTGCACGTACTGGAACGGCGCCAGGGTGGACGCCGTCGCCACCTTGTAGGCGTTGATCATCAGCCACTGCGAGACCCCGCCGATCGCCCCCATGGCCGCCATCCAGCCGAGCTGTTCCCAGGTCGGGGTCTGCCAGAAGAACGGGAGCAGCAGCGAGGTGCCCACCGTCCCCATCAGGGCGGCGTAGAACAGGATGGACAGGGTCTCCTCGGTGCGGGTCAGCATCCGGGTGACGATCACGAAGACGGCAAAGATGAACGCCATGAAGATCATCAGCCCATAGGCCCAGTGCACGTCGCCGAAGCCGGGGCGCACGATCACGATGACGCCGACCAGCCCGATCAGCACCGCCGCCCAGCGCCGCGGTCCCACAGTCTCGCCCAGCATCGGGATCGACAGGGCGACGACGAAGAGCGGCGCGACGAAGCCGATCGCCACCGCATCGGCCAGCGGAATGTAGCGGATGGCGGTGAAGAAACTCATCGTCGCCGTCAGCAGCAGCACGCCCCGCAGCAGGGTCAGCTTGACCTGGCGCACCCGCAGCAGCGGCAGCAGGCGCCTGCCCGGGAAGAACATCAGCATGAAGCCGAGATGAAAAGCGTAGCGGCCCCAGGCGACCATCGGCACCGGCATCTGCTGGCCGAGATACTTGGCCAGCGTGTCCATGGTGGCGAACAGCAGCTCGGCGGTGATCAGCAGCCCGATTCCCCGGACCGCGTTCTCCGACACGTCGGCGGCAGGGGGCGTGGCGGCGGGTGCGCGATCGGGCACCGCGGTGGGCGGCTTTGGCATGGTCGACATGGGGCGGAAGGTGACACACGGCCGCCCCATTGGGAAAGCAGGATCGCGCCCGCTATCCCTGCCCCTTCACCCGGGCGGCCTGACCGGCTAGAACACCGGCGCGGGCGGGGAAGTGACAACTCGGTCTTCCCTCGGCGAGGAAACAGCATATGAGCCTTTACGACAGCGAGCGGCGCTACCGGCGTCGGGTGTGGGGCGGCGTCATCCGCTTCGTCATCTATATCGGCGTCGTTCTGGCGGCGGCCATGGTGTCCTACGAATTCGGCGCGGAGGACATCGAGAGCATGCGGCGCATGCATCAGGAACAGCTTCTGGAATTCGAACAGGCCCGTGCCTCCAGCGAGCAGGAGGCCGCCAACCTGCGGGTCGAGGTCGAGCGGGCAAAGCTGGCGCTGGATGAATGGGAGAAGCGCTACAACGCCGATGTGCCGACCGGGGCCCGGCGCGAGCTGCTCGACCTGGTCACCGAACGGCTGCAGGCCGGGGTGGATCCCCAGCGTCTGGCGTTCTTCATCAAGTCGGCGGAGGAGAAGCG
The DNA here is from genome assembly GCF_965223715.1 of Thalassobaculum sp. Lineage (GTDB taxonomy): Bacteria > Pseudomonadota > Alphaproteobacteria > Thalassobaculales > Thalassobaculaceae > Thalassobaculum. Next base: position 449,981 of record NZ_OZ245012.1, read on the forward strand.
CGACTGCGAGGAGGTGGAGACCAAACGCTTCCTGGTCCGCACCCCGCTGTATAACGGCGCCAATACCTCGGTCACCTTCGCCAACGACGCGGTCGCGGTGACCGGCAGCGGCGAGTCGGAAGTGACCGATGCGGGCCTGCCGCAGAACTGGTACGACCCGCAGAAGCCGGTGACCCTGACCTTCACGCGGATCGACGGCCAGCGCACCGAGGTGGCCGGCACCCTGCCGCTCCAGCAGTCCATTCTTCATGACGGGATCGAGCACCACTTCCTGGTGAAGCCCGGCGCGCGCGGCTTCGCGCAGGTGGCGGCCGAGCGCTGCACCTACCCGTGAGCGTGTCTTGACCACCGCGGCGGCCGGCGGGGGCGGCGACCTGTCGCCGGCCCAGGTGACCCGCAGCCTGCTGGCCCATTACGCGTCCTCCATGGCGATCGGCCTGGCGGTCGGCGGCTTCGTGCCGCTGATCGCGGTGACTCTCGAGGCGCGTCAGGTCGATACGGTCATGATCGGCATCAACTCCGCCATGACCTCGCTGGGCGTGCTGATGATCGCGCCCTATGCGACCGTGTTCGTGCGCCGCTTCGGTGCCAGCCCGGCCATGGTCGCCGGCCTGCTGCTGACGGCCTTGTCGGCCCTGGCCATGGCCTTCATCGACAACATCTGGGCCTGGATGGTGCTGCGTTTCCTGATCGGCGCCGGGGTCTCGATCCACTGGGTGGTCAGCGAGACCTGGATGAACGCCATCGTCAGCGAGCGGCGTCGCGGGCTGGTGATGTCGATCTACATCACCTCGATCGCCTCCGGCTTCGCGCTCGGACCGATCATCCTGACCCTGATCGGGACCCAGGGGCCCGCACCCTTCGTGACCATCGCGGCGATCACCGCCCTGACGGCACTTCCCCTGGCGCTGATCCGCAAGCTGGCCCCGCCGCTGGCGCTGGAGACCAAGGGCAGCGTGATCCGCCTGGCCCGCGAGGCGCCGACGATCTTCGCCGCCGTCCTCACCGTCGGTCTGATCGACGCCGCCTTCTTCACCTTCCTGCCAATCTACGGCATCCGCATCGGCATGCCGTCGGCGACGGCGGTGACCCTGCTGACGGCGGTGTTCGCCGGCAATGTGGCGCTGCAGATTCCGCTCGGCTGGCTGGCTGACCGGGTGAACCGGCGTGGCCTGCTGCTGGTGCTGGGCACGATCTGCATCGCCTGTCCGGGGCTGGTGGCCTGGCTGCTGCGGGCGGATTCGCTCGCGGCGTATCCAATCCTGTTCTTCTGGGGCGGATGCAGCTTCGGCCTCTACACGGTCGGCGTCACCATGCTGGGCGAGCGCTATCGCGGTGGAGAGCTGGTGGCCGCCAATGCCGCCTTCGTGATGACCTTCGAGCTCGCCAACCTGTTCGGCCCGCCGCTCTCCGGCTGGGCGATCGAGGCGTGGGTCCCGACCGGGCTCATGGTCTACATGGCCTGCATCTGCGCCGGCTTCGTGCTGCTGTCGCTGATCCGGGGGTGGATGCGGGCACGCGGGACTGTAGGGTAGGGGAAACCCGACAAACCCAAAGGGAGGCCCGCCATGGAAGCGGTCAAGGACGCCGATCATCTCTACGAGGCAGAATATCGGGCCCGGCATCTGGAGCGGCCCGGCTTCCGTATCCAGGAAATCCAACTGTCGCCGACCCAGAAAGTGCCCTGGCACACCCATACCAACGTGGGCGACACCTTCTACGTGCTGAAAGGCACCCTGCGCATCTACCTGATGAACCCGAAGGAGTCGGTCGAGCTCGCCCCCGGCAAGAGCTATGAGGTGGTCGCCGGCCGCCCGCACCTGGTGACCAACGCCGGCGATACCTCGGTCAACTTCCTGATCATGCAGGGCGTCGGCGAATACGACTACGTCCCGATCGTCTGACTCCGATCAGGGCAGCGGGCCGCGGGCGTCGCAGAACTGGCCCTTGGCCTTCAGCGGGGCGCAGAACTGGACCGCCGCGTCGCGGTTCGGGAAGCCCTGGGCCATCAGCCGCACATAGGTGCCGCGGCCGTTGCCCGGATCGAACTCGCTGGTGACCATCTTCTTGTCGCCCAGATCCGGGAACCGGCGCTGCAGCAGCTTCCAGCCGTCCTGGGCCGAACGCGCCGAGCGGTAGGAGGCGAGATGCACCGCCCAGGGGCCTGACGATCCGCCACCGCCCGAGGCGGCCGCAGTCCGGGGCGCGGTCGAACCGGCGGCTGCGGCGGCCGGGGCTGCGGCGCGGCCGGCATCGAGCCCGGCGACCTTCTCCAGCCGCGCGACCACATCCTCCAGACGGGAGATCAGGGCGTCGGCCCGCTCGGCCTCGGTGCCGATCGCCGGACCCGACATGCTGTTCTGCGGCATGACCGGCGTCGGGGCCGGGCCCATGACGGCGACCGGCGGGGTGACCGGCTGCTGCACGGTCGGGCCTTCCACCGGGTTCGGCGTGGCGGCGACGGTGGCCGGCAGCTCGCGAGTGCGGTCGTTGGCGAGGGTCACCGACAGCAGTTCCTTGCGGGACTGGCCGGTCCCGAAATCGCGGACGCGCAGCACGTAGTTCTGCACCACCGGCGAGTAGAAGTAGCTGTCCAGGAAGTCCTTGCGCTGGCAGTCGATGCGGAAGGTCGTATAGGTGCCGGCGGGGACCTGCACGTCCTCCTGGCCCGAGACCACGCAGCGATGCTCCTCCTGCCAGCCGGCCGGCGCGTTCTCGGCCGAGCCGCGCACGGAGTAGGCGATCACGTTGCCTTCCTGCAGCGGGAAGAGCTGTTCCGGCGAGCCTATGATGGTCTGCTGCCCGCGGCCGAGTTCCGGATGGGATGACCAGCGCAGCTGTGGGGTGACGAGCGCGGTGTCCTTGGTCCAGATCAGCCCGTCGTCATTCGTCCAGACCACCCGGTCGGGGGCGACGGAGACCACCTGCTCGCGGGTTGGCTGGCCGTTCTCGGTGAACACGAACGTATCCCCCGCGGCGTAGATCGGCGCCGGGGCGGGCGCGAGGCGGTTGTCGGGGGTGCTGCCGCCGAGACTGTCGCCGATGCTGCCGACCGATGAGCAGCCGGAGAGCAGGGCGGTCGCGATGGCCAGGAGAAGGAGCGGGCGGCGCTGCGCCATGCGGATCGGCCTCTCGCCACTGGGGAGCATGGATTCGTCCTGAATCATCAATATTTTGCGGTTCCTGTCAAGGAAACCGCAAGACTGGCGCCTCGCGGGGGCGAGGGGCAATGGTCAAAACTTTGATGGATTGACCGCCCCCGCGGCACCCGCCAATCTCGGCGCTAACCCTACATTCCCGTCCCTCAGCCGAGGAGGCCGCCATGGCCCTTGCCTATGAGGCAGAAATCCCGTCAGTGCGCGAGCAGGTGAGCGAGGAGGAGTGGCAGATCCGTGTCGATCTCGCCTGTCTCTACCGCCTCGTGGCGTTCTATCGCTGGACCGATTCGATCTACACCCACCTGTCCGCCCGCCTCCCGGGGCCGGAGCATCACTTCCTGCTGAACCCCTACGGGCTGATGTTCGAGGAGGTGACCGCGTCGTCGCTCGTGAAGATCGACACCGAGGGTCAGATCGTCATGGACTCGCCCTTCGAGGTGAACGAGGCCGGTTTCACCATCCACTCCGCCGTCCATATGGCGCGTCCGGAGGTGATGTGCGTCGCCCATACCCATACCCGCGCCGGCATGGCGGTCTCGGCCCAGAAGGAAGGGCTGCTGCCGATCACCCAGAACGCGATGATGTTCTACGGCGACCATCTCGCCTACCACACCTATGAAGGCATCGCGCTCGACCTGGACGAGCGCGAGCGGCTGCAGGCCGATCTCGGCAACCGCTACGCCATGATCCTGCGCAACCACGGCCTGCTGGCCTGCGGACGCACCATCGGCGAGGCGTTCGAGATCCTGCAGAACCTGGAGCATGCCTGCGTCGCCCAGCTCGCCGCCCAGACCGGCAAGGAGCTGATCATCCCGTCCGACGAGGTCTGCCAGCACACCGCCGACCAGTTCTGGGGCGACGGCAGCAAGCCGTTCGGCGAGCGCGCCTGGCCGGCCATGCGCCGCATGATGGACCGCTACAGCCCGGGCTACGACGCCTGACCACAAGACGCCAGTTCCGGCACCGGCCCCGTCCAAGCGACGGGGCCGACTCTTTCAAACCATGATTTAGACACCCCACTCTAGGAGATGCATGCATGGCGCGGGTGGCCGCTGATACCGTCCTGACGGGCGGAAAGGTCTTTCTTGGCCCCGGTCTCGGTTTCGCCGAGGCGGTGGCGATCTGGCAGGGCAGGGTGCTCGCCACCGGCAAGGCGTCGGAGATCGCCGATCTGATCGGTCCGGACACCAGGAAGATCGACCTCGCGGGCCGGCTGGCGGTGCCGGGCCTGAACGACGCCCACCAGCACATGATGGCCGTCGGCATGGGCACCCTGGAGGTGAACCTCAAGGGCGAGGACATCACGTCCATCGGCGACATCCTGGCCGCGATCAAGGCGCGGGCCGACACCCTGGCCCCGGGTGAGTGGATCATGGGCCGCGGCTACGACCACTTCAATCTGGCCGAGAAGCGTCATCCCCTGCGCGAAGAGCTGGACATGGTGGCGCCGGACAACCCGGTCTACATCAAGCGCACCTGCGGCCATATGGGGGTGGCGAACTCCAAGGCGCTGGAACTGGCTCAGGTCCGCGAGGGCATCGCCCAGCCGGCCGGCGGCCATGTGGAGGCGCAGAACGGCAAGCTGACCGGCCTGATGCAGGAGACCGCCCAGCAGCTCATGTACCGGGCCTTTCCGAAAGCCGGCATGGACGATTTCGTCGACGGCATCGAGGCCGGCGCGAAGCTCAACCTGTCCTACGGCTTCACCTCCTGCACCGATCCGGGGGTTGGCCTGCGCGAGGGCTACCGCGACTGGCAGGCCTATCTCTTCGCCCGCCGCCAGGGCCGCCTGCCCCAGCGCATGTATCTGATGCCGCTGGCGGGGGCGACCGGCTGGCCGGACCGCGTCCTGGACATGGACTTCATGACCGGCGACGGCGACGAGTGGGTCCGCACGGGCCCGATGAAGCTGTTCGCCGACGGTTCGGCCGGCGGCAAGACCGCGGCCATGTCCTCGCCGTATGCCGACGATTCCGAGAATTTCGGGATCTTCATCTACGGCGACGAGGAGATTCACGGCTACATCGCCGACTACCACGCCCGCGGCTTCCAGATCGCCACCCACGCCATCGGCGACGCGGCGATCGAGCAGGTGCTGAGCGGCTACGAGAAGGCGATCGGCAACCAGGTCCAGTCCGACCGCCGCCACCGGATCGAGCATTGCGGCTTCCTGTCGAAGGACCAGATCGCCCGCATGGCCAAGGCCGGCGTGCTGCCCGCACCCCAGTCGATCTTCCTGTACGAGTTCGGCGACCTGTATCTCGACGCGCTCGGCCCGGAGCGGCCGGCGGCGAGCTATCCGATGCGCAGCTGGATCGATGCCGGGCTGCACCCCTCGGGCAGCTCGGACGGCCCGGTGTCGCAGACCAACCCGTTCCGCGGGATCTACAACATGGTCACCCGCAAGACCTCCAGGGGCACGGTCATCGGCCCGGAGGAGCGCATCACGGTGGAAGAGGCGATCGGCGCCTATACGGTGAACGGCGCCTACGGCTCCTTCGAGGAAGGCATCAAGGGCACGCTGCAGGTCGGCATGCTCGGCGACGTGGCGGTGTTCGACACCGACCTCTTCGCCACCGAGCCGGAGGCCTGGATCGACGCCCGGTGCGACCTGACGGTGCTGGGTGGGGACGTGGCCTACGACCGGCAGAGCGAGGCTGCGTAAGAACCCACAACCTCCCGACCCGTCATCCTGACGCCCGTCGGGATCTTCGGTGCACCGTCGCCTGATGCATGGTCCTGATTTGCATCAGGACGACGGGGAGGGGGTGGATTGACGCCCGGTGCGACCTGACGGTGCTGGGTGGGGGCGTGGCCTACGCTCGCCAGAGTGAGGAGGCTTAAGGACCTACAACCTCCCTACCCGTCGTCCTGATGCAAATCAGGACCAAGCTGCCGGCGACGGTGCGCAGGTCCTGGATCAAGCCCATGACGACGGTTTGGGTCGGTACGAACAAGTCCTCACCCGTCATCCTGACGCACGTCAGGATCTGCGGTGCAGCGTCGCCTGATGCATGGTCCTGATTTGCATCAGGACGACGGGGAGGGGATCGACGTCCGGTGCGACCTGACGGTGCTCGGCGGCGAGGTGGCCTACGACCGGCAGAGTGAGGCGGCCTGGGGGTCAAACACGACGCGTTCACCCGATCTCGTCTTCCCAGCCTTGCGCCGGGACCGAGACAGCCGCGTGATGGAGCGTCGGGTATCGATCTCCCGCGCCGCAGCGGCCCCTTCCCTCGATCCCGGCGCGAGGCCGGGAAGACGGGAAGGGGTTGCGGCGGAGGTTACCCCCGCAGCTTGCGCGTCACCGCCCAGGCCGGCGGCAGGACGGCGACCGCCAGCGCGGTCTTCAGCAGCGTCGCCGCCCAGAACGGCGCCACGCCGAACGCGAACGCCTTCTCCGCCCCGATCAGCACCGCCAGCCAGGCGAAGCCGAAGACGAACACCGCCGCATGGCCGAGACCGGCGGCGGCGACGGTCTTCAGCCAGGACCGGTCCCAGCCGCGCTCGGCCAGCACGCCGCAGAGCCAGGCGCCGGCGACGAAGCCGACAAGATACCCGCCGGTCGGCCCGGCCATATAGGCGAGGCCCAGGCCCTTCTCCGGCGTGCCGGCGAAGACCGGCAGTCCCAGCGCGCCTTGGGCCAGGTACAGCATCACGGTGGCGGCTCCCAAACGCGGGCCGAGCGCCGTGCCGAGGACCATGATGACGAAGGTCTGCATGGTCATCGGCACGGGATAGAACGGGATCTGCGTCTTGGCGGAAATGGTCAGCAGCACCGATCCGGCGAGCGCCAGCCCGGCGTCGCGCAGCAGCCGGCGGCTGCGGCCGTCAACCGGCAGGGCGGTGTCGAGAAGGGTGGGAAAAGCGGTCATGCCCGAGGTCCATCGTCAGGTTGAAGAGGGGCGAACGGTCCGCAGGGCGGGTTGCTCTGTCAACCGTGACCCCACGTCACCTGTGGTGATTTCTCCGGTTTGACGCGGCAGGCCCGGCCCCGCAAACTCCGGGTCGCCGCGGGAGCCCCCGCCGACCGGATCTGCGATCGAGCCGGAACTGCAATCGAGAATGAGGAAGACGATGAGCCGCACGACGGTGATCAAGAACTGCGACTGGGTGATCGGCTGGGATCCGGAGGGCGGTTCCGAAGGCACCGGCGGGCATGTCTACCTGAAGGGGGCCGACATCGCCTTCCGCGACCACGAACTGATCCATGTGGGCAAGGGCTTCGAGGGCGAGGCCGACGTCACCCTGGACGGTGCCGGCAAGATGATCCTGCCCGGCTTCATCGACGTGCACTCCCACCCGGCGTCGGAGCCCGGCAACAAGGGGCTGAACGAGGAGCTCGGCTCGCCCAAGCTCGGCCAGTCCTCGCTCTACGAGTACATGCCGGTCTTCCGCATGTTGCCGGAAGGCGCCAGCCCGGCCATGCGTTTCGCCATCCACGAGATGCTGAAGAGCGGCGTCACCACCTATTGCGACCTGTCCATGGCCCGCGACGGCTGGGTCGAGGACGTGGCGTCGACCGGCATCCGCGGCGTGCTCTGCCCGATGTACCGCTCGGCCGCCTGGACCACCAAGGACGGCCATTCCGTCGTTTACGACTGGGACGAGGCCGCCGGCGAGCGGGCCATGGAGCGCGCCATCGCCACCATTGACGAGGCCGACGCCCATCCCTCAGGTCGGATGTCCGGCATGATGGGCCCGTCGCAGATCGACACGTGCACCGCCGAGTTGATCCAGGCCTCTCACAAGGAGGCGATGGACCGCGGCATCACCATGCACATCCATGCCGCCCAGAGCGTGGTCGAGTTCAACGAGATGACCCGCCGCCACGGCATGACGCCGATCGAATGGCTGGACGACCTCGGCGTGCTGACCGACGGCACCATCGTGGCCCATGGTATCTTCCTCAACGATCACCCCTGGCTGCACTGGCCGCAGGCGAACGATTTCGGCCGGCTGGTCGCCTCCGGTGCGGGCGTGGCGCATTGCCCGAACGTGTTCTGGCGCCGCGGCATCGCGCTGAACCATGTGGGCCGCTATATGGACGCGGGCATCCCGCTCGGCCTCGGCACGGACACCTTCCCGCACAATTTCATCCACGAGATGGAGGTGGCGATGATCGCCGGGCGCCTGATGGCCGGCGACTTCACCAACGCGACGACCGAGCAGATCTTCTACGCCGCGACGGCGGGTGCCGCCCGGCTGATCGGCCGCGACGACATCGGCCGGCTGGAGGCGGGCTGCAAGGCGGACTTCACCGTGGTCGATTGCGGCCATCCCTATATGCAGCCCCTGCGCGACCCGATCCGCAGCTTGATCTATTCCGCCGGCGACAGGGCGGTGGAGGATGTCTGGGTGCACGGCCAGAAGGTCGTGTCCAAGGGCGAGGTGGAGAGCATCGACGTGGCGGATGTGTCGGCCAAGCTCAACGCCTTCCAGGAGATCACCATCTCGGGCGTGCGCCAGCGCGACTGGGCCGGCCGGGACATCGACACCATGACGCCGATGGTGTTCGAGAAGCGGGAGTAGGAGACAGCCGGGCGGTGGGCCGGCGCTCACCGCCCGTCACAACCGGTTGAGGACCGTGCGAGGCGATTGTAACCGATCGCCGCCGGGGCTCATTAGGGGCGCAACGTCGATCCGATCGACGCAGGCAACTCAGGAGCCCGCAGCGCCATGGCCAGCACCGACATGCATTCCAGCCCGACCGTCCCGCCGCTGAACGCCGCCACCGTGGGGCTCATGTTCCTCGCCGGGGCCGTGGCCACCATGGCCTTCGACCTGTGGGGCCAGCTCATCAGCCCGGGCATCGGCTGGGCCAACCTGTCGCCGCACGGTCTCGCCAAGAGCCTGCTGGGTACCTTCGGCCTGCCGAACGGCGACTTCGCCGGCTATTTCGTGCATTTCTATCTGGTTGGGCTGATCGGCTATCCGGTCGGGTGGCTGTTCATCTTCAAGCCGGTCTGGGAGAAGGTCCTGGGCGGGCTCGGCGGCTGGTTCCTGCCGGCCGCGGTCTACGGCTTCGGCCTCTGGGTCTTCGCCATCGGCGGAATCACGGCGATCGCCGGCCTGCCGTTCTTCCTGAACTTCACCGGCATCACCTGGGTCGCCCTGATCGGCCACGTGCTCTACGGCATCGTCCTGGTCCTGGTCATCCGGCTCGCCGGCCGGGGCTGACGAACCACCGGTTCACCCCATCCCCGACACCGGGGGTCGCGCCCGCACCATGCCCGCGTTAAAAGGCGCGCTATGCGGTCGACGTGATCGCGGAGCAGGCATGGGGTGAGCGATGAAGATCGAAGCCAAGGACATCGTCGACGCAATCAAGGCCGAAGTGACGGCCGGCGTCGACGCCCACAAGGCCCGCGGCGTGGAGCCGACGATCCGGGTGATCGTCGCCACCGATGACGCGGCCGTGCTGTCCTATGTCCGCTCCAAGGTGAAGCAGGCCGGTAACCTCGGCATCGCCATGGAGGTGGTCGAGCTCGGTCCCGAGAAGGACCAGGCGTCATTCGAGGCGTTGATCCGCGCATCGAACGACGACACGTCCATCCATGGCGTCATGGTCGAGCTGCCGGTGCGCGGTGGGCTGGACCACGACCGGGTGCTGTCGATCCTCGACCCGAAGAAGGACGTGGACGGGCTGACCACCCTGAACCAGGGGCTGATCCAGCAGGGCCGCGAGGACGAGGCGATCTGCCCGGCCACCCCGCAGGCCTGCATCCGGCTGGCCGAGACCATCGGCGGACTGTCCGGCGAGCGGGTCGCGGTGGTAGGCCGCGGGCCGACCGTCGGCAAGCCGCTGGCCGCCATGCTGATCAATCGCAGCGCCACCGTCACCGTCGCCCATAGCCGCACGAAGGATCTGGCGGCGACCATCGCGCCGTGCCGCTTCGTCTTCGCCGCCACTGGGCGGCCTGGGCTGCTGAATGCCGGCAACGTGACGGCCGAGCACGTCATCCTGGACGCCGGCATCGCCTATAAGGACGACAAGCTGGTCGGCGATTTCGACGCCGAGGCGGCCGAGGGCGTGGCCGCCTATACCCCGGTGCCGGGCGGCGTGGGCCGGGTCACCTCGGCGATCATCTTCGCCAATCTCCTGAAATGCATGACCCTGCAGGGACATTCGTGATGACCGACGCCAGTTTCGACCAGTCCATCGGTGACTTCCTGGACGCCATCGCCAGCGATGCGCCGGTGCCGGGCGGCGGATCCGTCAGCTCCTATACCGCCGCCGCCGGCATGGCGCTGGTGGTGATGGCGCTGGAGGTGTCCATCAAGAAGGCCGAGGACACCGCCCCTTTCACCGCGCTGATCGACCGTGGCCGCACCGTGATCGCCGAACTGAAGACCAGCCTGGTGGCGGATATCGACTGCTTCTCCACCTATATGGCGACCCTGAAGATGCCGAAGGGCACCGAGGAGGAGATCGCCGCCCGCAAGACCGCCATGGGGCAGGCCGCCGTCACCTCCACCGCCGTGCCGGTGGCCGCCGCCGCCCATTGCGTGGAGGGGCTGAAGATCGCGGTAGAGGCTAGGGCGATCTGCCGGCCGACAATTCTCAGCGACGTCTATGCCGGCGCCAACCTGCTGGAGGCGTCCTGCCGGTCGATCCTGCTGAACGTCGATGCCAATCTCGGTTCCATCCCGTCGGAGGCGGAGCGCAGCCGCTACGCCGAGGCCAAGGCGGAGCTCCTGAAGGAGGCGGCCGCCCTGCTGGCCAAGGCGGCTGGATAAGGAGGGCCCGCGACATTTCCCGGTCATGATACAGTCCGGCAATCCCAGAGCCGGACCGGGAGGTGTACGGACGTGAGCGCGAGGAAATCACCGACGGCGATGCGCACGACCGCCCGCCGTGCCGCCGTTCTTGAACCAGCAAACGTGCAGGCCAATCTGCATGCCGCGTGGCCGCCCCATGCCAGGGACGGGCTGACGCGGACCGAAGCGCTCCTCAAGCGGCTGCGCGTGCTGGCCGGCGATAACCCCACCTTCACCTATATGGACGCCCGTGCCTGGGCCACGTTGGAGAACTGTCAGCTCCGCGCGGATCGCTATGGCACGGAAAAGGTCTGGCGAATGGCGGCACCGAACGGTCGGCAGCTCACTTTCCCGCTGGGAACCGCTGCTGCCGAGGCGTTCAAATCCTTGGTCGACGAAGCCGGCGGGCTCTACGAGTGGCCGTTGCTGAAGCTGATCGACACGCGCGTCGGACCGGGCGACGTCTTCATCGATGTCGGGGCGCATGTCGGTTATGTCAGTGCGATGGCGGCGGCCACCGGGGCAACCGTGTTCGCCATCGAGTTCCAGCGCGAGCTGATCCCGCTGATCGAGCAGGTCGCCACGCTGAACGAACTGGATCTGCTGCGCGCTCTGCATGTGGGTGCGTCACAGTCAGCGGGCCTCTCGGTCGCGATGCGGGGCCACCTCTCGCCCGGCCAGAAGCTTGAGACTGCGCTCTCGCGCAAGATGCTCGGCGACGATCCGGCTTCGGTGCTGAACGACTATGTGCCGGTGATGACCCTGGACCAGTTGTTCGACAGTGACCAGCTGGCGCCGACGCTGGTCAAGATCGACGTCGAAGGCCACGAGATCGGCGTTCTGGAAGGGGCGCGGGGGCTGATCGCGCGGGGACGGACGAGCTTTGTCGTCGAGTTCCATCCGCATCTCGTCGCCGCCTATGGCCGCAGCGCCGACGACCTCATCGCCCTGTTTCCGCAGGGGTGGCGGACCTCGCAACTCACCGATGACGGGTTGGTGCCGCTCGCCTCGATGAAGGATGTGGTGCCGGATTCCCGCGATCCCAACCCGAAGCTGGTCTTCGATCCGCCGCTTTCGGGCTGAGCGGACCTGTCGGGATATCGGCGCCAAGTTTCCGTCACCGACCTCTGGGCGGGTCGGTTGTCACGTGCTTAACTCGCCGAAAGGATCAACCGACATCTCGGGAGCACACAGGTGAGCGAGTACGACGTCATCATCACGGGCGGGACTGTGGTCAACGCGGCCGACACGCAGAAGGCCGATATCGGGATCAAGGACGGCCGCATCGTCGCCCTGGCCGAGAAGCTCTCGGGCTCCGCCGCGCGTACCATTGATGCCGCCGGCCGCTACGTCCTGCCGGGCGGCATCGACAGCCACTGCCACATCCAGCAGCCGTCCTCTGGTGGCGGCCAGAACGCCGAGACCTGGGAGAGCGGCACCCGCTCCGCGGCCTGCGGCGGCACGACCACCGTCATCGCCTTCGCCGCCCAGGAAAAGGGCAAGGGCGTCAAGCACATGGTCGCCGACTATCACGAGAAGGCGAAGCAGGCCTGCATCGATTACAGCTTCCACATCATCCTCAACGACCCGTCGGATGATGTGATGGAGAACGAGATCCCGGAGCTGATCGCCTCCGGTCACCGTTCGCTGAAGCTGTTCATGACCTACCCGAAGAACCGGGTGGACGATAAGCAGATCCTGAAGATCTTCGAGACCGCGCGGAAGCACCAGGCCCTGGTCTGCGTCCATGCCGAGAACCACGACGCGATCATGTACATGACCGAGAAGCTGGTCGGGAACGGCTTCGGCAACACCAAGTACCACGCTTGGTGCAAGCCGCCGCTGGTCGAGCGCGAGGCCTGCCAGCGCGTGATCATGCTGTCCGAACTGATGGACCTGCCGATCCAGATCTTCCACGTCACGTGCGAGGAAGCGGCCGAGGAGATCCGACGCGCCCAGGCCCGCGGCGTGAAGGTCTTCGCGGAGACCTGCCCGCAGTATTTCGTGCTGACCGCCGACGATCTGGACGGCGACCAGCGCCATGGCGCTCGTGTCCTGTGCTCGCCGGCGCCGCGGTCGGTGGCCGACCAGCAGGCGCTGTGGAACCATGTGCGCATGGGCACGATCGGCAACGTCACCTCCGACCACGCGCCGTACAACATCGATGCGCCGGACGGAAAGTTCTGGGCCGGCGACAACGCGCCGTTCAGCCAGATCGCCAACGGCGTGCCGGGGCTGGAGACGCGCATGCCGATCACCTTCTCCGAAGGCGTGGTGAAGGGCCGGATCGACCTGCAGACCTTCGTGGCGCTGACCTCCACCAACTCGGCCAAGCTGTTCGGCCTGTATCCGAAGAAGGGCCGGATCGGCATCGGCGCCGATGCCGACATCGTCATCTGGGATGCCGAGAAGAAGCAGACCATCACCCAGGACATGCTGCATCACGACACCGACTACACCCCCTACGAGGGCATGGACGTGACCGGTTGGCCGGCGGTGACCCTGTCGCGGGGCAAGGTGGTCTGGAACGACGGCGAGGTCGGGTGCGAGGCCGGCTGGGGTCTGTTCCTGGCCCGCGCGCCGTACGACTACATCAAGCCGTCGGGCAAGTTCCCGACCCCGTTCAACCCGATCACCGGCAAGATCGAGGGCTGAGCGTGGACGCGGCGTCCTATCGGCTGTCGGAGGTCCTGGCGAAGCGGGGCATGCGCTCGCTCCGCCAGACCGGCATCCATGCGCCGGAATATTTCGAGTCGACCGGGTTCCTGACCCGGGTGGAGTCGACGGAGGACCTGGTGGTCCTCCTCGACGTCATGCATAACAACCGCTACGACGATTTCATGGCCGAACTGGGCGGCCTGGACGATGCAGACATGGCGGAGGTGCTTGGCGCCTACGCGGAGTATGCCCGGTTCTTCCTGACCCAGTTCCCGTCGACGGAGATCCCGATCCCGCTGTCGGGCATGCTGTCTCAATACGCCATCGCCCTGAAGCTGCGCGGCATCCCTGAGCGCAAATCGGTGCTGGAGATCGGGCCGGGCAGCGGGCTGCTCTCGTTCTTCCTGGCAAACGATCCGAGCATCGAGCGCTACGACCAGGTCGAGGCGACCGAGAGTTTCTACCTGTTGCAGAGCTTGGTGAACCGGCACGTCTACGGCCACCGCTTCATCGACCACGCGCAGTTCGACAGCCGCGCGGCGGATCTCGGCGGCATCGATTTCGAGACCGTCCGCACCCGGCACAAGGAGATCTTGGTCAACTACGAGACGCCGGAGGGGCTGACCGTCGAGCGGCACCCGCGGGCCGAGCATTTCCCGTGGTGGCGCCTGGAGGATGTGGCGGCGCGGCGCTACGACGTGGTGACCTCCAACGCCAACTTGACCGAGTTCAACGAGACGGCCCTGCGCTACTACGCCGCCCTGTTCGTTCAGGTTCTGAAGCCGACGGGAGTGTTCCTTGCGCAGTGCCCGGGCGGCGGACGGACCAGCGGCGACGTGGCGCTGCGGGCACTGATGGATGTGGGCCTGCGGCCGCTGCTGATCGCGGCGCGTTATATCGGCCGCAACCCAAAGCATCCGGCCGCCCTGCCGGAGGGCAAGCAGCTCGTTACGGCCAACCTGATCTTCGTGCCGCCGGGGCACCCGTCCTACGAGAAGGCCTCGGATCCGAACCAGAAGATGCCGATCATCGATGCCGACGATCCGCTGACCCGGTCCATCCTTGGCTATCACCGCAAGCCTGCGAAGATCTGGAGCCGCGAGGAGATGCTGGGCGCGATAGCGGAGCGGCTGCGCGACCTGGGGTGAGCGCGGTCAGCGATCCGCGGCCGGATGGCCCGGGGGCGAGAACAGCAGCTTGATGTTCTCCACCTTGGGATCATGCACGAGGTCGGCACCCGTCGGGTCGAGCGGGCGCAGAGTTCCATCGTCCTCCAGCACCTCGCGGCGCCAGGTTGCCGGGAACATCGTCACGATGTCGGCTGGCTGGTGTCCGAAGCCGGTGACGGCATGGGGATGGAACTCGATCAGGAACCGGGTGCGCCCCGATGCAATCAGGTTGCTCGCCCCCTTGAGCGCCTCGAACTCGTACCCCTCGATATCGATCTTCACCAGATCGGGAACCGACCCTTCGCGGGCGAAGAGCGTATCGAGCCTGAGGCAGGGCACCGGGTCGTACAGGGCCTTCTCGAAGGCGTCCGGCGGCGCGGTTGTGATCGGGTCCTCCACCCGCAGGCCCGGGGTCGGGTTGAAGCGGATGTTGAAGATCAGGCCGTCGTAATTGCCGACCGCGACGTTGAGCACATGGGCGCGATCCAGTTCGTTCGCCCAGAGATTCCGTTTGACCTCGAGCAGCAGGTCCGGATGCATCTCGCAGGCGATCACCTTGGCGCCGGCGGCCCCAAGCACGGTCGTGTAGTACCCGACATGGGCTCCGATATCGGCGACCACCTCGCCGCGACGTCCGGCCGCGACCAGGTATCTCAGTACGCCCGGCTCGTAGCCGGGGCCGTCCCGCTCGACCAGATCGAGGAAGGCCCGGGACGCATCGGCCGCGGTGCTGAACTTCAGGTCACCAAGGCCGGGGACCGTGAGGGTCTTGAAGGGGCCGGTCTGGGCGGCGACGGCGTCGCGGTGCCGCAAGGTCCGATCGATCCGGGACAGGATGCTGGTCTGTCGCGCCACCGACTCAGCCGGCACGCCGAGGCGGGCGAGCCAGCGCAGGACCTTCAGGGAGCGCCGCATGTCGTGGCGTGACCGCGCGAGACCCAGCAGCGAGGCCAGGGCGACCGGGTGACCCGGATTGGCGAGGGCGCCGGCGATCGTCTTGGCCGGTTCGGACAGGGTCGGGGACATCAGGGCCCGCCGGCGCCGGAACGGGGGATGCGCCAGATCATCGCTCTACTCCGGGCCGCCTGTGACGAGGAAGAATAGAACATCTTGATAATGCTATAACAAATAAAATTGGCCGGCCATCGGCCGGACCCGGTGCGACGGGGCCTTCACCTGTTCCGGCGGGCACCATAGAATGCGCCATCACGCCATTTATCCTGCGAGGACCGAAGCGCAATGAGCCGGATCATTAACATCGGAGCCGCCCAGATGGGCCCGATCGCCCCCGACGAGAGCCGGGTGAGCGCGGTGAACCGGATGATCGAGCTGCTGAAGCAGGCGAAGTCCCGGGGCGTCAACCTGGTGGTCTTCCCCGAGCTGGCGCTGACCACCTTCTTCCCGCGCTACTACGAGGAAGACATCTCCAAGATGGACATGCACTACGAGCGCGGCGAGATGCCGACGCCGGAGTGCAAGCCGCTGTTCGAGAAGGCCAAGGAATTCGGCATCGGCTTCTATCTCGGCTATGCCGAACTGACCGAGGACGGCCACCGTTACAACACCGCGATCCTGGTGGACGACACCGGCAAGATCGTCGGCAAGTACCGCAAGGTGCACCTGCCTGGACACTCGGAATACGATGCCAAGCGGCCCTGGCAGCACCTGGAGAAGCGCTATTTCGAGCCGGGCGATCTCGGCTTTCCGGTCTGGCGCACCATGGGCGGCATCATGGGCATGGCGATCTGCAACGACCGCCGCTGGCCGGAGACCTACCGGGTGATGTCCCTGAAGGGGGCCGAGGTGATCATGCTCGGCTACAACACCCCGGACGTGAATACCTCCGCACCGGAGCCGAACCACCTGCGGATGTTCCACAACCACATCGTCATGCAGGCCAGCGCCTATCAGAATTCCTGCTTCGTCATCGGCACCGCCAAGGCGGGCATCGAGGACGGCTGCATGCTGATCGGCGGCTCCTGCATCGTGCAGCCCTCGGGCGAGATGGTGGCGCTCGCCTCCGGGATCGGCGACGAGCTGATCACCTATGCCTGCGACCTCGACCTGGCGAAGATGGGCAAGGAGACGGTGTTCAACTACGCCAAGCACCGCCGGATCGAGCATTACGGCATCATCACCTCGCAGACCGGCGTCATCGAGCCGCCGATGGACGAAGCGGCGGAGTGACGCCGTAGGGACATCGGGTTCCGATGATTTAAGGGCGCGCTCTCACCGGGCGCGCCCTTTTTTGTTCCTCATTTTGCTCTTTTATCGTCTTCCCGGCCCTGAGCCGGGACCCAGAGTAATTTCAGCTGGAGCGTTGGAGGTTGATCCCGAACGCTCCATCGGGCCGATGGCTGGGCTCCGGCACAAGGCCGGGGAGACGATGTGGGACGGGCGGGCCGTCCCTTCAGTTCAGCCCCTTCACCGCCCGGCTGGCCACCTTCAGCGGGCGACGCGTCGACAGCAGCAGCCGCGCTTCCTCCGCCTTGCCCTGTTTCAGCAGCGCGTTCAGCAGCGCGTATTCCAGCAGATCGCGCTGGGCGCGGCTGCCGCCGATGCGCTCGTGGCTCGACATCGTGCGGGCGAGATGCGCCTCCGCCTCGCTCCAGTTCCCGGCGGCCATGGCTCCGAAGGCCTCGGCCAGCTCGCGCACGATGTCGGCGGCCGGGCCCTTGGCCTCGGCGGCGATCTTCGCCACCCCACCGGCGTTGCCCGCCATCGCGTGGGCCAGCGCCGCATGCACGTCGGCGAAGGCGATGGCCGGGTTGGCGAACATCCGGGCAGCGTACTCGCTCACCGCCTGCCAGCGTGCCGCCGGCACCTCAACCCCGGCCAGCCCAGCGCGGTACAGCAGGGCGGCCGCGTCGGTCAGCACGTTCACCGGCGGACCCCAGGCGCCCGCGGCTCCGCCGGTCGTCGGCGCCACGTCGGCGTCGTAGACCCGCCACATGGTGTCGATGTCGCCCTGCTCCAGCGCCCAGAGCGCGATATGCCAGGAGATGTGGCAGTGGAGCTGGCCCGCCTTGTCGTAGTCCCGCATCCACTCGGCGATGTAGCCGTAGCCGGCCTCGGTCTCGCCCGCCTCGTAATAGACGTGGGAGCGGATATGGGCGCCGTGGGCGTTGCGCGGATTGAGCTCCATGGAGCGCTCGATCGTCGCCGTGGCCGGGCCGGTCTGGCCAGCTTCCACCTGGGAGAACGCGTGCTGGCACAGGAACCACCAGTCGTCACCGTACTGCGGGGCCAGCGCGGCGGTGAAGGCGAGCTGCTCGGCCTCGCGCCCCGGCTGGCCGCTGAAGCCGATCAGGCCGAAGACGCCGGTGCAGGTCTGGGCGACCAGGGCGTCGCGGGGATGATCCAGCAGATGGGCGCGGATCGCCTTGTAGGCGGCGGGACCCTGGCCGGAGACCAGCAGGCCCAGCGCGTTCACATGCGCCGCCTCGCGCCCGTCCAGCCGCTCGGCGAGGTCCTTGGCCCGGCCGGCGGGACCGGCGACGTCGCGACCCTGGCCCATGGCTTGGCGGATCCGGGCGAGGCCGATCTGGCCGAGCGCGAAGTCTGGATCGGCCGCGACGGCGGCCTCGAACGCCTCCTCGGCCCCGGACTGGGCGGCCAGGAAGCGGTCGATGCCGTCGACATAGGCGTCGCGCGCGGCGGTGGAACGGGTGGAGAGGGCGTTGCCGTATCGGTCCTGCAGCATGGGTCTCGCCTTATGGTGACGGTTTCCTGATTGTCGGCGCTGCGCGGGGTGACTTCAAACGGTTAACGCGCGCGGGAGATCACGTTCGCTCTCATCTGTGGGTAGTTCTCCTTCCAGTTTTTCCGGTTTTCCCGGCCTTGCGCCGGGACCAAGAAAAGGGACAGCTGCGGCGCTGAACGAAGTTCTCCGACGCTCCATCGCGGGAAATTCTAGGTCCCGGCGCAGGGCGGGGAAGACAGGGGAAGAGCCGGATGACGAAGAAGGATATCGGCCCCCTTACCGGCACACGCCCCAATCCCCCATATCGAGGTGGAAGTGGTCGCGATGCGCCGCGTTGTAGTCGGGGCTTAACACCACCTGGAACAGGCCGCAGGCGCGGTCCCGGATCTCGCGCAGGAACGCCCGCTCGGCGGTCGAGCCCCCGCTCCAGTCCCCCAGGACCGTAATCCGCCGACCGTCCTCCAGCCGGAAACCGGAAATGTCGATGGCGTTCGCCGTTGCATGCTCGCTCGGACGGTTGCTGGAGCCGCCTTGCCGGCGCCGGCAGGAATAGGTGCCCATGTGGTCGATCCGCACCAGCCGGCTGCTGAGATACTTCACGGCCGCGGGGGCGACGACATCGCGCTCCCAGAGATAGAGTGCGGCGGCCATCGGGCAGGTCAGGTGCACCGGGCCGGAATAGGGGACGGTGGAACGCAGGATCTGAACCACGTCGGAATAGCCGCAGAAGGGACCGGTGCGCCGGTCCTCCAGGTCGCGGACCTGGAGCTGCGAGGCGGCCAGGATCGCCCGGCACTGGTCGGGAGCCCTCTTCAGCGCGAGCAGCTGACGGCCAGTTGAGCGGTCGATGGGTCGCTCCAGGTCCAGGGATCCGACCGGGACAGGCGCCACCGGTGACGGAGACCGTTCCACGGTTCCGCAGCCGGCGAGGAGCATCACGACGAGTGCCAGCAGCGGCACGATGGCCCGTGCCGGGACTCCGATGGATCCGGCGGATCGGCGGGGTTCCGTCGGGTCGTCGATCGTCCTGCTCCCTTCGAGCGTCTGTCGGATTTAGAGAGGGCCCACCCTCAGGCCTTCCGACGGCATTCTAGCCAAGAACACCGTGATCGCGCGTCGGAGACGGGCACCCCGCCGACAGCGGCGCGCGGCGACGCCCCGACCTGTCACCGGCACACCCCGAATCGGCCCATGTCGAAATGGAAGTGGTCCCGGTGGGCGGCGTTGTATTCCGGTCCCAGGACCACGCGGAACAGGTCGCAGGCGCCGTCGCGCACGTCGCGCAGGAAGGCCTGTTCCGCCTCGCTGCCGCCGGACCAGTCGGCCAGCAGGGTTATGCGGCGGCCGTCCTCCAGGTGGAAGCCGGCGATGTCGATGGCATTGGCGGTGGCGTGCTCGCTCGGACGGCCGGTCGTTCCGCCGCCGATGCGCCGGCAGGAATAGGTGCCCAGATGGTCGATCCGCACCACCCGGCTGCCCAGATGCTTCTCGGCCGCCGGGGCGACCACCTCGCGCTCCCACAGGTAGAGACCGGCGGCCATCGGGCAGGTGAGCCGCACCGGTCCGGAATAGGGCACGGTCGATTGCAGGACCTGCACCGCGTCGGTGAAGCCGCAGAACTCCCCGGTCTTGCGCGGCGGGATCGACCGGACCTCCAGGGCCGAGGTGCCGATCACGCCCAGGCACTGATCCAGGTTGCCCTTGAGCCCGGCGAGCTGCAGGCCGGTGGCGAGCCCGATCGGCCGTTCCAGGTCGAGCGGCTTGAACGGCAGGTGCTGGGTCGGCAGGGGGAAGCGCAGGAGAATACCGTGGACGGCCGCCGCCAGCAGGGCGAGCCCGAGCAAGGGCAGGGTGGCGCGGGCCAGGAAGCCGCCGAGGCCGCCGGATCTCTTTGTGTCGTTCCGATCGGCGATCGCCCCAACCCTCCCGCACTGGTTCATCGTTACCGGTATCCTGGCAACGCGGCAGAGCGGTGGCCGGTTCTGGACGAAATGGGGCAGGTGGCTGCGCGTCCTGTGCGCGCCCGCGGCATCGCCGGGCTGGCCCCGGCGTCCGGGATCTGTAAGGTGGCGCACATGACAGACACGGCGATCAACCCGCGATGAAACGGCGCCTCGACCAGCTTCTCGTCGACCGGGGGCTTGTGGAGTCCCGCACCCGGGCCCAGGCCCTGGTGATGGCTGGCAAGGTGTTCTCCGGCGAGCGCAAGATGGAGAAGGCCGGCCAGCAGGTGGCCGAGGACATCGCCCTGGAGGTGCGCGGCCAGGATCACCCCTGGGTCTCGCGCGGCGGGTTGAAGCTCGCCCATGCGCTGGAGCATTTCGCCATCGATCCGGCGGGTGCGGTGGCCATCGACGTCGGCGCGTCGACCGGCGGTTTTACCGACGTGCTGATCCAGGGCGGGGCGGCCAAGGTCTATGCGGTCGATGTCGGCCACGGCCAGCTCGCCTGGAAGCTGCGCAACGACGACCGGGTCATCGTGCTGGAGAAGACCAACGCCCGCCACCTGACCGCCGAGCATGTGCCGGAGCCGGTGGACATGGTGGTCTGCGACGCCAGCTTCATCTCGCTGAAGACGGTGCTGCCGGCGGCGATCGGCATGGTGCGGCCCGGCGGCCGTCTGGTGGCGCTGATCAAGCCGCAGTTCGAGGCGGGACGCGCGCAGGTCGGCAAGGGCGGGGTGGTGCGCGACCCGGATGTCCACGCCGCCGTCTGCGACGATATCCGGGCCTGGCTCGACGGCATCGGCGGCTGGCAGATCGACGGCATCGTGCAGTCCCCGATCACCGGGCCGGAGGGCAATATCGAGTTCCTGATTTCCGCGCGCCGTCTGTGATACGCTTTCCCTGATCGGGGGATCGACGGCCCATTGGTGGGAGAGGTGACGATGAGCACACTCGGCGGTGATCAGCCCCCGGCTGGCCCTCACATGGGCACCCAGGCCGGGCCAAGTGCCCCTGATCCCGACGGTACGGAACCGGCGCGCCCGCCGCTCGGCCTGCCGAAGCCGGCCGGTCCCTCGACCGCGCCGGCCCTCGCCCGGCTCAACGAGATGGTCGTCGCCGCCCTCGGCGCCGCCCAACGGGACTGGGTCCGCGGCCTGCAGCTTCACCGCGGCGACCTTGCCGGCGATGACGGCTTCGCCAGCCGGATCTCCGAGCGGCTGGACCATGTGGAAAGCCGGCGCCAGCGTAACATCGAGGCCATCCTGCAGCGCGCTCTGCGCATCCTGCCCGACGAGGTGGTCGACGGCGCCCCGGATCAGGACTGGGCCGCCACCTTCTTCACCCATGCGGCCGATACCGCCGATCCCGAATTCGCCCGGCTCTGGGCCCGGCTGCTGGTCCAGGAGGTGCGCCGGCCCGGGGCCGTGCCCTGTGGCGTGCTGGTCCGCCTGCCGAGCCTCTCCAAGACCATCCTGGCGGTGTTCCGCCGGCTGTCCGCCTTCGCGGTGAACAATTTCGTGGTGCGGCTGGAGCCGTCCTTCTTCGAGGGCAAGGACCTGACCTCCGACGACATGCTGCTGTTGGAGGAGTACGGGCTGATCCGGACCAACCGGGATCTCAACCGGGTCTTCCAAAGCCAACGCGAGGACCGGTTCTCCACCAACCTGCTCTATGCCGACAAGGCGCTGCGCATCACCCACGACCACCCGGACAAGCAGCTCGTGCTGTCCTGCATCCGCCTGACGGAGTTCGGCACGACGCTGTGCCGGGCGCTGCTGGAGGAGGGGGAACTGCGCTCCGACACCGACTACATCATCGAGGTGGTCCGCCTGCTCCAGCGCCAGGGCTTCCACACCGCCCAGGCCGATATCCTGGAGCGGGCCGACGAGCAGGTCGTCTCCCGCCACTCCCCGTTCTGCGACATCGTCGCCCTCGGCCGATAGGCCGCCCGGCAATCCCGTCTGAGCGGTAGACTCTGCCGACCCGGCATGTGCCGACGGCCAGCCTGACCCGCGCGGCAAGCCCGCTATACCCGTACAATTCCAAGTGGCATGACGCTTGCGTCCGTTCCGGACAGCACCGACCAACGGATTTCGGAACGGGAGGTCAACGTGACCATTTCATCTGTCTATGGCGGAAACGCCGCCTACGCGAGCATGGCGCGCCTGCTGCGCGACGCCGATACGGGGTCTCAGAGGCTCAACCAGACGGGAGCTCAGGGGCAGGCGCCCGGACAGGACGCTGCCGCGGTATTGGTGAAGCTGTCGCCCCAGGCCCAGAGCCTGGCCCTGCGCGACAGCGATCCGGCCTCCTATTACGCCCGATTCTTCCCGACCCGCGACGGGGAGCCGGCCACTGCACTGGCGGCGGCGGTCGCCGATCCGGGGCAGGCGGGCAGTTCCTCCGGCCTGAGCCAGGCGGAGGTCGCCGCCGATGCCCGCGCCCGCATGGACGCCAGATACGAGGCGATGGCGGCGGAGGGCGAGCCCTTCGACTACGACAGTTTCGAGGGCCGCGACTGGTACACCCTGATGGTGGATCTGGATCGCCGCTCCCTGAACGCCGTCGCCAGCAACGCCGAGGAGCTGTTCAGCGAGGAGGAGCAGGACATCGCCCGCAACATCATGCTGCAGCAGCAGGGCCTGGCGATGGGCCTCTATTCCGGGCCGACCAGCGAGAGGGGGGCCTTCGTCGATCCCTATCCCGACGACACGCCGGCACGAATGACGGCGGCCATGTCCTTCCTGGACAAGGTGAGCGACGAGGAGAAGAGCACGGTTGCCTGGGCTTCCGCGCGGGCTTCCGTCCAGGTCTCCTATGAATGGAGCATGCCGCGTGGCGGCAATGCGGCCGGTGCCTTGGACAGCGAGGTTCCGCTGGCCCGGTTGATCAAGTCGGCCATGGGAACGATGGAGAGCGACCCGTCACGCGGCCGGACCCTGGGTTCGATCCGGGATGCCGACGACCTGCAGCGCCAGCCCTGGTTCCAGGGCTTCGAGGACCGCCTGCCCGGGGCGATCCGAGCCACCGCGGAGATGTTCGGAATTCAGACCTGACGGCTACCCGGCTAGGCTGGTCGTTCGCTAGATCAGCGACTCGATATAGACCGCCTGAACCATGTCCGGATAGCGTTCGGAGAGCTGGGTCTGGGCTTCCATCTTGAACAGCTCGATCTGTTCCCGGTTCGGCCGGCCATTCTCATAGAGTTTAACCGCCAGCGGGTAGACGATGCCGTTCACCGCCCATTTCTGGGCATCCAGGGTGGTCTTGGCCTGCACGTCCTTGGCCTCGATGGCCACCCGGAGGCGCGCTTCCAGCGGCTGGCCCTGCACGAAGACCGAGATCGAGAACGGCCCGATCGGCAGAATGTTCGGGCCGACCACTCGGCGGTACTGGATCTCGCGGTTGAACTGCTTGTGTTCCTTGTCGCGCTGCTTCTGCTCTTCCTTGCGCTCCTTGGTGGAGTCGGTCTCCGCCAGGGCGGGGGCGGACAGGATCGGCACACCGGCGACCAGCGCCAGCAAGGTTGCAACCAAGAAAATCCGGGTCATGGCGGTCTCTCTCCCTGGACCGGCCCGCACATCGCCGACCGATCCTTGTCGTCCCCGAGGGGCGTCCCCAGCCCCTATTGTACCACGAGACCGGGCGCCCGGGTCTGGATACGTCCGCCGCTGCCGGCCGCGTCCACGCCGATCATCTCGAGCCTCTCGCCCAGGATATGCGCATGGCGGGCGAGCCCGGCAAGGACCTGCAGGGAGGCCATAAAGTCGCGGTCGCGCACCAGCTCGATCAACCGCTCCCAGGGCTCCTCCTCCTGCGGGAAGCGCACGCGTTCCACCGGCTCGTCCGGCGCGATCCCGGCGGCGTTGCGGGCGAGCTGCATGGCTTCGGCATAGCCGCCGACCGCATCGACCAGGCCGACCCGACGCGCATCCTCGCCGGTCCAGACCCGGCCGCGGGCCAGCGCGTCGATCTCGTCGGCCGACAACCGGCGGGCGGCGGCCACCCGGCCGGTGAAGTCGGCATAGACCGCGTCCAGCAGGCGGCGCAGCCGGTCGCGCTGGCTGTCGGTGAACGGCTCGGTCGGCGAGAACATGCCGGCATTCGCGCCGATGCTGATCCGGCCGATGTTGATGTCCCAGTCGCGCAGGAGCTGTTCGGCGCTGATTTTGCCGCCCAGCGTGCCGATGGAGCCGGTCAGCGTACCGGGGTGGGCGATGATGTGGTCGGCCCCGAGCGCGGCGAAATAGCCGCCCGAGGCGGCCACATCCGCGAAGCTGACGATCACCGGCCGACCGCTCTCGCGCACCCGCTCCACCGCGTGGCGGATGGTGTCAGAGGCGACATAGCTGCCGCCGGGGGAGGAGATCCGCAGGATCAGGGCCTTCACGTCGGGATCGGCGCGGACGTCGTCCAGGGCGGCGACGATCGGGCCGGAAGCGGCGTTGTCGCGGTCCAGCAGGCCCTGGCTGTCGCCGCGGACGATGGCGCCATCCAGATGCACCAGGGCGATCCGGGTGCCGTCCTCGTAGGGGCTGCCGGCGCCGGAGAGATACCGGCCCGCGCCCACACTCTCCCCCTCCAGCATGGCCCGTGCCTGCTCGCGGTAACCCAGGCTGTCGATCAGGCCGTTGGAGACGGATTCCGTCGCCAGCAGCGGGCCGCGGTCGATCACCGCCTGGACCGAGCCGCCGCCCAGCCGCCGGGCGGTGGCGATGCCGCTGATCACCTGCCCGAACAGGGATTCCGCGACCCGGGTCATGTTCTCGCGCACCGCCCGGGGCATGTGGTGTTCGGTGGCCGCACTGGCGGCCCCCTTGTACTCGTAGCGCTGCTCGAACTCGGCGCGCAGACCGAGCCGGTCGAGCAGACCGGCGGCGAAAGGGAACTCGAGCTGCAGGCCGGTCAGGGCGAGCAGGCCGGAGGGCTGCAGCCAGATCCGGTCGAAGGCGCTGGCGAGGTAGTAGGGGCCGTTCTCGCCGCTCTCGAAGCTGTCGGCGAAGGCGATGGCGGTCTTGCCGGCGGCCCGGAAGCGGAACACGGCGGCCCGCAGCTCCTGCGCCTGGGCGAGACCGAGGGAGAGGTTGGAGAGGTCGGCGAACAGCCCGGTCACCCGGTCGTCGGCCGCCGCTCGGTCGAGCGCGTCGACATAGTCGATCATCGACAGCGGTGCGCTCTCGTCCAGCAGACCGCTCAGTTCCGGCAGCAGGGGCGCCTCGTCGATCGGCCCGCCGAAATCGAGCTGCAACACGATCCGCTCCGGCAGCGGCTCCTCGGCCCGGAACCCGTCCGCGACCCAGAACCCGGCGGCGACCGCTCCGATCAGCAGGACAAGGCAGAGGGCGCCGATGGTGGCGAAAAATCCGACGATGAAACGACGCATGGGGGCTCGACCGGTGACGGAACCAATTGCGGAAGTCTAGGTCTGCAGGCGGGGCCTGTCGAATGCGGTGAGCGGCCGCGGCCGGCTCACCCGATCGGCCCGACCTGGGCTTCGTGGCGCATCAGGTGGTCGAGCAGGACGCAGGCCATCATCGCCTCGCCGACCGGGACCGCGCGGATGCCGACACAGGGGTCGTGGCGGCCCTTGGTCACCACCTCCACCTCCTGACCGAAGCGGTCGATGGAGGCGCGCGGGGTGAGGATGGAGGAGGTCGGCTTCACCACGAAACGCACCACCACGTCCTGGCCGCTGGAGATGCCGCCCAGGATGCCGCCGGCATGGTTGGAGGTGAAGACCGGCTTGCCGTCCTGCATCCGCATCTCGTCGGAGGCCTCGTGGCCGGGGATGGCGGCGGCAGCGAATCCGTCGCCGATCTCCACGCCCTTGACCGCATTGATGCTCATCATCGCCGCCGCAAGGTCGGTGTCGAGCTTGCCGTAGACCGGCTCGCCCAGGCCCGCCGGCACGCCGGTCGCCACGGTCTCGATCACCGCCCCGGCGGAGGAACCCTGCTTGCGCACGCCGTCCAGGAAGCTCTCCCACTCGGCGGCCGCGACCGGGTCGGGACAGAACAGCGGATTGTTCTCCACCTCGGCCCAGTCCCAGCGCGACCGGTCGATGCCGTGCGGGCCGATCTGCACCAGCGCGCCGCGCACGGAGAAAGCGTTGCCCAGGCGGCGGGCCAGGATCTTCTTGGCCACGGCACCGGCGGCGACCCGCATGGCGGTCTCGCGCGCCGAGGAGCGCCCGCCGCCGCGATAGTCGCGGATCCCGTACTTGGCGTCGTAGGTGTAGTCGGCGTGGCCCGGCCGGTAGCGGTCCTTGATCTCGCCGTAGTCCTTGGAGCGCTGGTCCTGGTTGTGGATCACCAGGGAGAGCGGCGTGCCGGTGGTCTGGCCCTCGAACACGCCGGACAGGATCTCCACCTCGTCCGGCTCGCGGCGTTGGGTGGTGTGGCGCGACTGGCCCGGCTTGCGGCGGTCCAGATCGTGCTGGATGTCGGCCTCGGTCAGCGGGATGCGCGGCGGCACCCCGTCGATCACGCAGCCGATCGCGGGCCCGTGGCTCTCACCCCAGGTGGTGACCCGGAAGATCTGGCCGAAACCGTTGCTGGCCATTGTGCCTATCCCCGATCCCGGTCAGACGACGGAGATGTCGGGCGCGTCCACCGCCTTCATGCCGACGATGTTGTAGCCGCAGTCGACGTGGTGAACCTCGCCTGTCACGCCGGTCGACAGGTCCGACAGCAGATAGACGCCGGCGCCACCGACATCCTCCAGGGTGACGTTGCGGCGCAGCGGCGAGTTGTACTGGTTCCACTTCAGGATATAGCGGAAATCGCCGATGCCAGAGGCGGCGAGCGTCTTCATCGGGCCGGCGGACAGGCCGTTGACGCGCACGCCCTGGTCACCCATGTCCACGGCTAGGTAACGGATGCTGGCCTCCAGCGCCGCCTTGGCCACGCCCATGACGTTGTAATGCGGCATCACCCGCTCGGCGCCGTAATAGGTGAGGGTCAGCAGGCTTCCGCCCTCCTTCATCAGCGGTGCTGCGCGCTTGGCGACGGAGGTGAACGAATAGCAGGAGATGTCCATCGTGCGCCGGAAGTTGTCGCGCGAGGTGTCCAGGTACTTGCCCTTCAGCTCGTCCTTGTCGGAATAGGCGATGGCGTGGACGAGGAAGTCGAGGCTGCCCCAGGTGTCGGCGATGCGTGCGAAGACCCGGTCGACGCTGGAATCGTCATTGACGTCGCAGGCCTCAACCAGCGTGCTGCCGACCTGGTCGGCCAGCGGGCGCACCCGCTTCTCCAGCGCTTCGCCCATATAGGTGAAGGCAAGCTCGGCGCCTTGGTCGGCGGCCGCCTTTGCAATGCCCCAGGCGATCGAACGGTCGTTGGCCACGCCCATGATCAGGCCGCGCTTGCCCGCCATAATGCGGGGATCTTTAGTCATTTAGTCCTCGATATCGCCAATCAGCATGCAGTGACGCATCCTACACCAACGATCCTCACCCGCAAGCAAGCGCACCAATGCCCACGTCGTGTTAGGATGACCCCATGGAATCACCGGACAAGAAGAAGGCTTCCAGCCGGCTCGACCACTGGAAGGTCCATCGCGCCACGCGAATCGCGGTCGATATCGGGAACTACGTGTATTACGCCGTGCGCCGGTTCTACGCCGATCAGGGGGCCCAGTCCGCCGGCGCGCTGACCTACACCTCGCTGCTGGCCATGGTGCCGCTGCTGGCCATCGCCTTCGCCATCTTCTCCGCCTTCCCGGCCTTCGAGGCGATCCAGGACCGGTTCGAGGCGATGCTGTTCGAGAACCTGGTGCCGGAAGTCGGTTATGAGGTCCGCAGCTATATCGCCGACTTCACCGAGAACACGACCAACCTGACCGCGGTCGGGGTGGTGGCGCTGGGCGTGTCGGCGGTGCTGCTGCTGGCGATGATCGAGGCCACGTTCAACCGGATCTGGCGGGTGCAGCGCAGCCGGCCCGTCGTCTCGCGGCTGCTCATCTTCTGGACCATGCTGACCCTGGGCCCGCTGCTGCTGGCCGCCAGCTTTTCGCTCACCTCGGACATGTTCGTCGCGATCCAGCGGTTTGCCTGGGAGGGGGCCGAGGTGATGCCGATCGACCTGACCGGCAAGCTCGGCTTCTTCAACCGGCTTTTCGCGGCGCTCATCCAGACCGCCGCCTTCACCGTGATGTTCATGCTGGTGCCGGCCCGCCAGGTCCAGTTCCGCGACGCACTGATCGGCGGCGCGGTCAGCGGCATCGCCCTGGAACTGCTGAAATGGGGCTTCCGCTGGTATCTGACGTCGTTCCCGACCTATCAGACGATCTATGGCGCCGTGGCGGTGGTGCCGATCTTCCTGATCTGGCTTTACCTGGCCTGGACCATCGTGCTGTTCGGTGCCGTCTTCGCGGCGTCGTTCCCCGAGTGGTGGCGTTCGCGCATCCCGGGGGTGACGGCGACCCTGTCGCCGGCCCTGCGGCTGGAGGCGGCGGTGGCGCTGCTGGCGGTGATCTCCGCCAAGGCGCGGACCGGCGGCGCGGTCGACGCGGAATCCCTGGCCGACGCCTTGCCGCTCGATGCCCGGGATTCGGTCATAGAGGACCTGCGGTCGACCGGCTATGTCGCGGCGACCGACGAGGACAACTACAGCCTGACGCGGGACCTGCGGCACGCCACGGTGGCCGAACTGGCCCGTGACCTTGGCGTTACGCTCGGCCTGGTGCGCAAGCTGGAGCAGAACAAGATGATGACCCGGGTGCTGGACGGCCGGCTCGGACCGGTCCCCTCCCTGCTGCGCGACCTGGCCGACGCCGAGGACCGGCTGCTCGGGGTGTCGCTGGCCGACGTCATCGACCAGTCCATACGGGACCGGGCGCCCGAGTGGGAAGCCAAGGGCGTGATCACCATGCGCCCGCGCGGCGACGGCACCCTGTCGGCGGAATAGTCGGCGGCCTCAGCCCAAGGACTTGCGCGGGTTGTAGGCGTGGGTCGCACCCCATTTCTCGATGAACTGGGTCAGCTCCGCGTCCGGATTGTCCGGGAGCATGACCCGCAGGGTGACGTACTGGTCGCCCGGCTCGCCGTCGCCCTTGGCCGGCACGCCCTTGCCCCGTAGGCGCATGCGCTTGCCGCCGTTGGAGCCCTTCGGGATCTTCAGGGAGACCGAGCCGTGCACCGTCGGCACGGTGACGCTGGCCCCCAGAATGGCCTCCTGCAGGGTGATTGGCAGGTCGAGGAGGATGTCGTCGCCCTCCCGGGTGAAATGGGCATGCGGCTCGACATTGAGTTCCAGATAGGCGTCGCCGGCGGGCAGGGCGCCGCTGCCCGGCTTGCCCTGGCCCTTCAGCCGCAGCACCGTGCCATCCTCGGTCCCGGCCGGAATGGTCAGGTTGACCACCTTGCCGTCGCTCAGCGTCACCCGCTTCTTTATGCCCGCCACCGCCTCCACGAACGGGACCTTCAGCCGGTAGCGCAGGTCCTGGGAGTTGCGGCGTGGCGAGGCGCGGGTGCCGGAATCGCCGGCCGAGGATCCGCCGGCGGCGCCGGTGCGTCCGGTGCGCCACTGCTTCAGGATCTCTTCTATCGGGTCGCCGCTGCCGTCGCCATCGAACGTGTCGTCGAAATCGAAGGTGCTGCTGCGGCCCGATCCGCCCGTGCTTCCGCCGGTATAGCCGCTGCGAGACTTCCAGCCCTTGGACCAGAAGCTGCCGCGGCCGCGGCGTTCGCGCCCTTCAGGATCGATCTCGCCACGGTCGTATTTCTTGCGCTTCGTCGGGTCGCCGAGCAGGTCGTAGGCCGAGCTCACCTCCTGGAACTTGCGCGCGACGGCCTCGTCGCCATGGTTCAGGTCGGGATGGTATTTCTTGGCGAGCTTTCGGTAGGCGGCCTTGACCTCGTCCTGGGTGGCCGAGGGGCTGACGCCGAGAACCTTGTACGGATCGCTCATCCGCCGACTCCCGCCGACGGATGAACGATCAACATGATGGGGAACCTGGCCGCTGGCCGTTCCATTGCCGCAGATACCTCGCAAGGACACTCGAAGGGTGAGTGTCCGATCAGAGGTCGTCTCGGATCAAGACTTTGTAAAGGGGGTCGGAAGACCGACGTCAGTTGACCACCTTCCAAGTGCCGTCCGGCTGGCGGCAGGCCGTGCCGAAGGCCTCTTCCGTGCGCCCGCCGACATTGATCGTCTGCGAGTACTCGCGGCAGTACTGACCGCTGTTGGTCTGGTAGGTGCGGGTCGGCGTGACGGTGCCGTAATTGCCCGAATCGGGGTTGCTCCAGGTCGAGCTGCTGCCGCTCGGCTGGTTCTCCAGGGTCGACTGGGTGGTGGACGCCAGGGCCGCCTTGTCGGCGCGATCCAGCGATTTGCCGACTTCGCTGCCGATCAGCGCGCCGAGCAGCGTACCCGCGGCGACGGCGGCGAGCTGGCCCTTGCCCTGGCCGAACTGGGAGCCGGCAACGGCGCCGCCGAGGCCGCCGAGCACGGCGCCACCGGTCTGCTTGGCCCCGGTGTCCGCGCAGGCAGCAAGGCCCAGGCTGAGAGCAACGGCGGAGACGAGTGCGGTCTTGCGGAACATGATCTTCTTACCTTTCGCATGAGCCCGGCGCGTTCCGGCCGGACTGATTCCCCTGAATTCCCCATCCATCGCCGGGGCGCTGTGCCCTCGGGCGACGGAGATCGCGGAACTCGAAGCTGTAACGTAACGGCCGCGACAATCCGTCGGTTCCCACAACCGTATTTTTCACGGCGATATTCCATCGCCGAGACGCCGTTCTCGGATATTCGGCACTGGATATGGCGTGCGTCTCGCCATATTGAAGGCCGGATACGTGCACGGAAGGGACGTGACGATGAGCGACGACAAGGCCATTTTCGAACCCCAGACGGACGACCCCTTCGAGCAGTTCCGGCTCTGGTTCGCCGAGGCGGAGGCCAGCGAGGTCAACGACGCCAATGCGATGACCCTGGCGACCGCCGGCTCCGACGGGCGCCCGTCCGCCCGGATCGTGCT
The DNA here is from genome assembly GCF_965223715.1 of Thalassobaculum sp. Classification (GTDB taxonomy): domain Bacteria; phylum Pseudomonadota; class Alphaproteobacteria; order Thalassobaculales; family Thalassobaculaceae; genus Thalassobaculum. Next base: position 481,353 of record NZ_OZ245012.1, read on the forward strand.
GATGAAGGACTACGACGAGCACGGCGTCGTCTTCTACACAAACACCGAGAGCCAGAAGGGATTGCAGCTTGCGGTGAACCCGTTTGCGGCCCTGCTGTTCCACTGGAAGTCCCTGCGCCGCCAGGTGCGGTTCGAAGGCGCCGTCACCCCCGTGACCGCGGCCGAGGCCGACGCCTATTACGACAGCCGGCCGCGCAACAGCCGGATCGGCGCCTGGGCATCGCAGCAGTCGCGTCCGCTTGCCGACCGGGCGACGCTGATGCAGTCGGTCGACCGGTTCAGCGCCGAATACCCGGGCGAGGCGGTGCCGCGTCCGCCCTATTGGTCGGGCTACCGTCTGTCGCCGATGCGCATCGAGTTCTGGCATGACGGGCCGTTCCGGCTGCACGACCGCTTCGTCTTCACCCGCCAGGCGGAAGGCCAGCCATGGAGCGTGCAGCGGCTGTTCCCCTAAGGTTGGCCACATCGCGTCTGTCGCTTGATCTGTATCAAGGTCGGTTTGCATAGCCTGACCTAGCCTCCACATACGAGAGGGCGTCCGCCCGATCGACTACCGGCCATGGAGGCATGAGATGAAACGGATCTTCGTTCCGCTGCTTGGTGAGCTTGGCGACCGCGCGGCCCTGGATGCGGCAGGAAAGCTGCTGGCCGCATCGGGCGGCTTTGTCGATGCGCGCGTCCTGCGCCGCGATCCGCGCGATGTCCTGCCGATCGTCGGTGAAGGATTTGGTGCGGCGATGATCGATGAGGTCATGGCGGCCGCCGAGAAGGGCTCCAAGGAACAGGCGGTCAAAGCCCGCAAGACCTTCGACGACTGGGCGGCTGCAGTCGGTGCCAATGTCGGTGCGGCGCCCGGGGCCAGCGGCCTGAGCGCCGCCTTCGACGAGCTGGTCGGCCCGGTGCCCGGGGTCGAAGTGGCCGCCGAGCGGGTCAGCGACGTGGTGATCTGCGCCCGTGCCCCGCGGGAGGTGAGCCCGGATCGCGCGGCCCTCCTCGAAGTGGCGGTGATGGAGGCCGGGCGGCCGATCATCGTCGTTCCCGACGCCGAGCTGGAGAGCATCGCCACCACGATCCTGGTGGCCTGGAATGGCTCGGCCGAGGCGGCCCGCGCGGTGTCGATGGCCATGCCGCTGCTTGCTCAGGCCGGCAAGGTGGTCGTCGTGACGGTCGATGACGGCGACGTGTCGGCCGACCCCGAGCCGCTGGCGGATACCCTGCGGGCGAACGGGGTGAAGGCCGAGGCGGTGAAGGCTGAGATGGACAAGGCCGGCGTTGCCGCAACGCTGGAAGTCGAGGCCGGCAAGCAGAAGGCCGACCTGATCCTGATCGGCGCCTACAGCCACAGCCGGGTGCGTGAATTCGTGATGGGCGGCGTCACGGACGACGCCTTGACCGACGGTTCGGTGCCCATGATGCTGGCCCGATAAGAACCAATAAACCGGAGGAATGACTGGAATGACTGTGCGAACCATTCGCCTGGAGCTGGCCCGCGGCCCCGAGTTTCCCGAGGGCAGCTCCGCCCGTGGCTACGAGTTCAAGGCACCGCTGACGGCGGACGGTTCGCTCGACCAGGATGCCTGGTCTAAGGTGCGCGGCGATTGCACCTTCCGCCGGTTCTGGGACGGGGCGGCCGAGGAGACCGGGCATCTCGTCCACCGCCGTGGCAATCGCTGGCTGTTCCACTACGACGGCCTCACCCATGAGGAAGACGAGGAGGACGAGGCGATCTTCAAGTTCGACCGTCACCACTTCGTCGAGGGCGAATACGTGTCGATCACCGAACACGACGGCGAACAGCATACCTTCCGGGTCGTCAGCGTCCGCTGATCCCCGCCGGCCCGCCGACCACGCAGGGGCTCAATCCGTCTCGGTTGAGCCCCTGCGTCGTTGAGCGCGCCGCTCGATGAGACCGACCACCGCCAGGACGATCACCCCGAGCACCGTGGTCATACCGGCGAGATAGAGCTGGCCGACACCGCAGGCGACGCCGAGCGCGCCGGTCAGCCACAGGCTGGCGCCGGTGGTGATTCCTTCGACCTCGCCTTTGTTGCGGATGATGGCGCCGGCGCCGAGAAAGGCGATGCCGGTGACCACGGCCTCGAGCACGCGGGTCGGGTCGATGCGCACATGGTCGTCCCAGTCGCCCACGGAGTCGACGATCTCCATCGCGATCAGCGCGAAGGCCGCCGACGCGAGCGACACCAGCATATGCGAGCGCAGGCCGGCGGGCTTGCGGTGGAGTTCCCGGTCCAGGCCGATGATCATGCCCAGCAGCAGGGCAAGCCCCAGCCGCTGCGCGTACATGGCGGTCTCGCTGTTGGCGAAGTCGGCGAGGGCCGGCCAGAGATCCTGCACGAGATTTCCTTCCCCTGTGTGCTGCCGATGGATCGGCAGTGCGAAGAATGACGGTTGCGTGACGGGGTGTTGGGGCAACGGAAGCGGCCCCGGTCCGGTTCCCACGATCGCCCGGATCTCCTCTCGTGAAGGGTGACGGAGACGCCGGTTGGAGCTAGGCTCCGCCCCATGTCAGACGATTCAAAGCTCATGCTGCTCACCGGGGCGAGCCGGGGTATCGGTCACGCCACCGTCCAGATCTTCGTGCGCCGCGGGTGGCGGCTTCTGACCTGCTCGCGCGACGCGCCGCCGGCCGAGTGCCTGCGCGATCCCGATCGGGCATGGCACATCTCCGCCGACCTCTCCGATCCCAAGAGCCTGGACGCCTTCATCGACGAGGCGAACGAGTGGTTGGGCGACCGGCCGCTGCATGCCCTGGTCAACAATGCCGGCTGGTCGCCGAAATCCGCCTACAAGGAACGGCTCGGCGTGCTGAATGGGGACCTGGAAGCCTGGCACCGGGTGTTCGAGGTGAATTTCTTCGCGCCCCTGAAACTGGCGCGCGGCTTTGCCGCCTCCCTGCACAAGGGCAAGGGGGCGATCGTCAACATCACCTCCATCGCCGGGCATGAGATCCACCCCTTCGCCGGCTCGGCCTATTCCACCTCCAAGGCGGCCCTGTCGGCCCTGACCCGCGAGATGGCCAACGAGTTCGCCGAGCTCGGCGTGCGGGTGAACGCGGTGGCGCCCGGCGAGATCGAGACCGCCATGCTGTCGCCGGAGACCGAGGTGCTGATCCCGCGCATCCCGCTGCAGAAGCTGGGCGAGCCCAAGGACGTGGCCGGCGCCATCTACTACCTGTGCAGCGAGGATAGTTCCTACGTCACCGGCACCGAAATCTTCGTGACTGGCGGCCAGCACATCCTCTAGAGCACGATCGGTTCAGATCGAATCGATCTGAACCGTGAATCGTTCTCTAACCTATTAAAGATGGATCAAATCACGACCAGATGTTTCCATCTGAGCGTGATTTGATCCAGGGAGCCTGAAGACGATGCGGATCTGCGTGATGGTATGCGCCCATGTCGGGCCGGACCTCGCCGACGTGATGGACTCGTATCTGGAGATGTTCCGCCGCCTTCTGTCGCCGCATCTGCCGGAGGCGACGATCACCGGTTCGATGATCATCGAGGGCACCTTCCCTGCCTCGGTCGAGGACTACGACGTCTATGTCTTCACCGGCAGCCCGCATGGAGTCTACGAGGATCTCGACTGGATCCGGCGGGCCGAGCAGTTCGTGCGCGATGCGACCGCCGCCGGAAAGGTGCTGGTCGGCGGTTGCTTCGGCCACCAGCTCATCGCCCAGGCACTTGGCGGCAAGGTGGTGAAGTCGGAGAAGGGCTGGGGCATGGGCGTGCATACCCATCCGCTGCAGAAGCGCGAAGCCTGGATGGCGGACGGCCCCGACACCCCGAACGTCGTGGTCAGCCACCAGGACCAGGTGGTCCAGGCGCCGGAGGGCGCGGTGGTGCTGGCCGGCACCGAGTTCTGCCCGAACGCCATGCTGCGCATCGGCGACCGGATCCTGACCTTCCAGGGCCATCCGGAGATGAATATCCCCATCGTCAACCGCCTGCTGGACCTGCGCGAACAGCGGGTCGGGGCGGAGGTCTTCGCCGCCGGCAAGAAGTCGCTGGAAAAGACGCTCGACCACGAGGCGATGGGCGCCTGGATCGCCGGTTTCATCCGCCAGGCATTGGGCCGGGCGTCCGGCAAGACGGCGGCCGCCTAGGGAGCATCCGGTGGGACGCGGCAGCACGGTCAGGATCCGCCGCAACGTCATCGATGGGGTGGACGCGGTGCTGGCCGATACCGACCGCAGCTTCCCGCGCCATTGCCACGACCAGTTCGGCATCGGCGTGATCCTCGACGGCGCCCAGATCTCCGCCAGCGGCCGCGGGCAGGTCGAGGCCGAGGCGGGCAACGTCATCACGGTCAATCCGGGCGAGATCCATGACGGCGCGCCGGTGGGCGGCGGACGGCGCTGGTCCATGCTGTATCTCGACCCCGCCCGGCTGGCGACGCTGGCCGAGGGACGGGACGGCGAGGCCGTGACCGGCTGCGAGTTCACCGCACCCGTGGTCACCGACCCGCGGATCGCGGCAAGGGTCTCGGCGATGATCGCCGCGATCCACCGGGCAGGCCCGACCGGTGACAGCCTGGAGAGCGAGGAGCGGAGCCTCCTCGCGCTGGCACCGCTACTCGGCATGCTGGGTGAACGGGCGGCACGGGGGATTGCGCCCGGCATCGGCCGGGCCCTGGCGCTGATGGACGACGATCCGAGCGCACCCCTCGGCCTGCGGGATCTGGCCGAGGCGGCCGGGCTCAGCCGGTTTCAGGTGGTGCGCGGGGTCGCCCGGGCGACCGGGTTCACCCCGCACGCCTATCTGCTGCGCCGCCGGATCGAACTGGCGCGCCGCCGGATCCGCGAGGGACTGCCGCTGGCGGACGCGGCGGCGGCGTGCGGCTTTGCGGATCAGAGCCACATGACGCGGCTCTTCACCCGCACCTTTGGCTATTCGCCCGGCGCCTACGCGGCCGCCTGACGGCGCTGCAACTTCCTTCAAGACCGAGGGGCGGGGCACCGGCTCTCCTACCGGCTTCTCGAGCCGATGAGAGGAGACGGATCTTGATGCACGAAACCCTGCTGTCAGCACTGGCCCCGGCGCTGACGCCCGAATACCTGCTGACATCCCTGGTGGTGGTGCTGATGCCGGGGACGGGCGTGATCTACACCCTGGCCTATGGGTTGGGACGCGGCAGCCGGGCGAGCGTGATCGCCGCCTTCGGCTGCACCCTCGGCATCGTGCCGCATTTGATCGCCTGTGCGGTCGGTCTGGCGGCCCTGCTGCATTCCAGCGCCGTGGCGTTCCAGGCGGTGAAGCTGCTGGGGGTCGCCTATCTGTTCTACATGGCCTGGGGCACGCTGCGGGACGGCGGGGCGCTGGAGGTGACGTCGGAACGGGAGGGCAGGCCGGCGCACCGCATCATCCTGAGCGGCATCCTGCTCAACCTGCTGAACCCCAAGCTGACACTGTTCTTCCTGGCCTTCCTGCCGCTGTTCCTGCCGGCAGATACAGCCGCCCCTGCGCTCTCGATCCTGGCTCTGGGCGCGGTCTTCATGGCGATGACCTTTGCGGTCTTCGTCCTCTATGGACTGTGCGCGTCGGCGGCCAGAACCTATGTCCTGGCGAAGCCGTCGGTGATGAAAGTGTTGAGATACGGATTTGCCGCTGCGTTCGGCCTGCTCGGCTTGCGCCTACTGCTCAGCGAGCGTTAGCCCCGCAGCCCGCGCACCCACTCGATGCGGCGGTCGATCTGGTCGATCTCATGGCCCAGCCAGTCGTCCAGCAGGCCGCCGCCCCATTCCTCATGGGCGGCGAGATCGGCGAGACGGGCACGCTCGCCCTGGTACATGACCTCCAGGGCGTGGAGCTGTTCGCCCCGGCCTTCGGCATCGAGCTGGTCGATGAAGCGCAGCTTGAGGGCGAGGACCAGCTTGTTCAGGTCGGACACGCCCGGCCGCAGCGGCGAGGTCAGATACCCCATCAGCGCCTCGCGCCCCTCGTTGCTGAGACGGAGCAGGGCGTTGTCGCCTGACCCCTGGCCGGGAACCGCTTCGATCAGGCCCTCGAACTTCAGCAGTTCGATGGAGGTGCCGAGCAGGTCGAGGGACGGGCCGACGATGCGCGCGGCGAATTCCCGAACCTCGGCGGACAGGTCGCTATAGACCCGATCGCCCTCCGCCAGCAGGCCGAGTGCGGCGAGACGGATGGCTTCCTTGGGAACGAGTGAATTGTCGCGATACATGCCCCTGCCTCCAGGCGTGGCGTTGGACCTTTGATATGATCCTTCGCCACGCGATTGTCCAGTGTCTTGTTGCGAATGATTCGCGAAAACACCGTCAGTAGGTCACGCCACGCATTCTCTCGTTGCGCCGGCGCAGGAGTTCGATGGTCGCCAGCAGCAGGGTCGAGATGATGATCAGCAGGGTCGCCACGGCGAGAATCGTCGGGCTGATCTGCTCGCGGATGCCGGCCCACATCTGCCGCGGGATGGTGCGCTGCTCGAACCCGGCCATGAACAGCACCACGACCACCTCGTCGAACGAGGTGACGAAGGCGAACAGGGCGCCCGAGATAACCCCCGGCAGGATCAGCGGCATGATCACCTTGAAAAAGGTGGTCGGCATGTCGGCGCCCATACTGTTTGACGCCCGGATCAAGTTCTTGTCGAAGCCCACCAGGGTCGCGGTCACGGTGATGACCACGAAGGGCGTGCCGAGCGCGGCATGGGCCAGGATCACGCCGGCATAGGTCTGGGCCAAGGCGAACTCGGTACCGAACGGGGCCGAGTAGAAGAAGAACATGGCCGCCGCGGTGATGATCAGCGGCACGATCATCGGCGAGATCAGGATGCCCATCAGCAGGCTCTTGGCCGGCAGCTCCGCCCGGGACAGACCGAGTGCGGCGAGGGTGCCGAGCGTGGTCGCCACCAGGGTGGAGGCGATGCCGATGATGAAGCTGTTCTTGATTGAATGGAGCCACTGGTCGTTGTTCACGATGTCGGCGTACCAGCGCAGCGAGAACGCCTCCGCCTCGAACCGCAGCATCTCCGGCGTGAAGGTGAAGTAGGGCTCCGCGTTGAAGGACAGCGGGATGATCACAAGGATCGGGATGATCAGAAAGAAGAAGATCGCCGCGCAAATGAGCCGATACAGGTAGTACCAGACCCGCTCCAGGGGACCCGCGTAGCTGGGAATTGCCATGTCGCTGTCCCTCCGCTCAGCCGAGCTTCATGTTGTCGATGCCGACCAGGCGGTCGTAGAGCCAGTACATCACCAGCACGCCGGCCAGCAGGATCGTGCCGAGCGCGGCCGCCAGGCCCCAGTTCAGCGACTTCTGCATGTGATAGGCGATGAAGTTGGAGATCAGCTGGCCGTCCTGGCCGCCGACCAGGGCCGGGGTGATGTAGTAGCCGATGGCCAGGATGAACACGAGGATCGAGCCGGCGCCGATGCCCGGCACGGTCTGCGGCACGTACACCCGCACGAAGGCGATCAGCGGATTGGCCCCTAGCGACCGGGCGGCGCGCATGTAGCTCGGCGAGATCGTCTTCATCACCGAATACATCGGCAGCACCATGAACGGCAGCAGAATGTGGGTCATGGCGATGATCGTGCCGGTCATGTTGTAGATCATCTCGATCCGGTTATCGTCCGAGAGGATCCCCAGGAACACCAGCGTGTCGTTGATCACGCCCTGGGTCTGCAGCAGCACGATCCAGGAGGTCGTGCGCACCAGCAACGACGTCCAGAACGGCAGCAGCACCAGGATCAGCAGCAGGTTGCCCTTGGACGGCGGCAGTGTGGCCAGCAGGTATGAGATCGGATAGGCCAGGATCAGGCAGGCCAGGGTCACGCCCAGCGAGACGTAGATCGTCTTCATGAACAGCTGGACGTAGATCTGTTTCCACTCCGGCTGCATGACGATGTTGCCTTCGACGTCGTAGGTCCGGTCGACGGCGTTCAGGTAGTAGCTGAAGGTGATCGGCGAGGAGACCTGCTTGATGATCTTCCAGGTCCGCGGTTCGCCCCAGGCCTCGTCGACGCCGACCAGGGCGAAGCGCAGCGGGTTGTCGCGGATCTCGCCGGCCTGGGTGGCGGTCTTTTCCAGCAGCCTGGAGAGCTTGGCATCCTCGGCGGCCACCACCGGCAGCAGTTGGCCAAGCGACCCGTCCGCCTTGGCGGAGGCCAGCTCCGACAGGATGGTGGTATAGGTCTCCGGCTTCGGCGTCTTCTCGGCGAAGGGCGAGTTACCGGTCTCCCACTGGCGTAGCTGGGCCGCGGTCTGCGGCAGGACGGCCGCGAAGTCCGGCGTCTCGGCCAGCGCGTCCAGGGTCGGCCAAGTATCCTTGTTCTCCCAGCCCTTGTCGAAGCCGACCAGCGCGAACTGCAGCGGACCGTCCTGGATCTTGGCGGCGGCGCGCTGCGACTTGTTGATCAGGGAGCGGAAGCCGCCGTCCTCATAGTTCAGGCGGGCACCCATCCGCCCGACATTGCGGCGCTGCTCCTCGCTGCGGTCGCCCATCTCCTGGATGAAGGCGCCGAAGACCGCATCCGGTGGCAGGCCCTCTCCGTCCCATTTCTCGAGCTCAGCGACGGTCAGGGGGATGGCGTCGTTCACCTCCGGGTTGTCGACACTGCGCAGGAGCATGTCGACGATCGGGAAGATGAAGGTGACCAGAATGAACAGCAGCAGAGGTGCGACCAGCAGGAAGGCGCGGATCTTGCTGCGCCGTGTCGCTCGGGCCAGGGCCACCTTCAGCGGCGTACCGTCGGCCATCGTCATGGGCCGTGCCGGGCCTGCCTCTTCTACAGCATGCGCCATCCGGATCTCCCGCAATCGGAATGTCGGCCGCTCAGGCGAGCGGGGAGAAAAAGTGCAAAACGAATGAATGGGAGGGGAGAGCGGCGCACCGCTCTCCCCGAAAGGTCTTAGCTGGCGAGCCAGGCGTTGAAACGCTCGTTCAGCTCGTCGCCGTAGTCAGCCCAGAACTCGAAATCGTTCTGCAGCGGGTTCTTGAAGTTGTCCGGCGCCGTCGGCATGTGCGGCTGCATCTCCGGCAGGACCTTGTCGAAGGACGACTTGCGGACCGGACCATAGGAGATCCACTTCGCCTGGTCGGCGAGGCGCTGGGTATCGGTGGAGAACTTGATGAACTCCCAGGACTGCTCCATGTTCGGCGCGCCCTTCGGGATGACCCAGAGGTCGATGTCCCACACCTGGCCGTCCCAGACGATCTCGAACGGCTTCTTCTCGTTCACGATCGCATTGAACAGGCGGCCGTTATAGGCGGTGGTCATCACGACCTCGCCGTCGGCCAGAAGCTGCGGCGGCTGGGCGCCGGCTTCCCACCAGATGGTGTCGTCCTTGATGGTGTCGAGCTTGGCGAAGGCCCGCTCCACACCTTCCGGCGTGGACAGCACGTCGTAGACCTCGCCGGACGGAACGCCGTCGGCCATCAGGGCGAACTCGAGGTTGGCCTTCGGGGTCTTGCGCATGCCGCGCTTGCCCGGGAACTTCTCCAGGTCGAAGAAGTCGGCGACCGTGGTCGGACCGGTCGAGAACTTGGTCGTGTCGTAGGCGTAGACCGTCGACCAGACGATGGTGCCGACCGCGCACTCGTGCACGGTACCGGCGATGAAGTCCTCGGCCGCCGGGGTGCCGTCGTCACCGGCCGGCAGGTCGTCGGTCGGCAGCACTTCGAGGATGCCCTCGTCGCAGCCGCGGACCGCGTCGGACAGCTCAACGTCGACCAGGTTCCAGGTCACATTGCCGGCCTCGACCTGGGCGCGGATCTCGGCGAGACCGCCGTTGTAGTCCTCGGAGTTGATGGTGTCGCCGGTCTTCTCGATCCACGGCTTGTGGTACGCCTCAACCTGGCTCTTGGTGTAGGCGCCGCCCCAAGACACGATGGTCAGGGTCTCCGCGGAGGAGGTCCCCGCGTAGCCGAGCGCCGCAAGCGCGACCGCCGCGACTCCCGCCGACTTCAATAGATGGTTCATTGAACAAGTCTCCCTGTGTTGTGCCGGAAGTTTCCGGCGACTGCCCCTGAAGTCTTTGTGTTCGTGGACCGGACGGGGGTCGCGACCGGCCCGTACTCCCGAATGGCGATGGTCAGGCGTCTAGCGCCCGACAATCGTCCAGGGCCCAGCCGACCTGAACCTGCTGTCCGCGGCTCAGCGACGCGTGGGCGTGGGAATTCGGCACTTTGACGATGAACTCGTCATCGCCGCAGGTGCTCACCCGTGTACGGATGTGGTCGCCGAGGTAGATCAGTTCCTCGACCTTCGCATCGAACACGTTGGGCATGGAGCCAGGCTCCGGATCGAGCGCCACCCGTTCGGGGCGCAGCGACAGGGTCGTCTTCGAGCCGACGCCGCTGTGATTGACGCTCAGTGCCTGGATGATGTGGCCGTCCACATCGACCGTGCAGCTCTTGCCGTTCACTTCCTTCACCGTTCCGCGCAGGCGGTTGTTCTCGCCGATGAAGGCGGCGACGAAGGCGTTGTCCGGCCGCTCGTAGAGGTCGGGCGGCGGGGCGAGCTGCTGGATCTTGCCGTCGTTGAACACGGCGATCCGGTCCGACATGGTCAGCGCCTCGGACTGGTCGTGGGTCACGTACACGACCGTCATCCCGAGCTGCTCGTGGATGTGCTTGATCTCGTACTGCATCTGCTCGCGCAGGTTCTTGTCGAGCGCGCCGAGCGGCTCGTCCATCAGCACCAGATCAGGTTCGAACACCAGGGCGCGGGCCAGGGCCACGCGCTGCTGCTGGCCGCCGGAAAGCTGCCCCGGGCGCCGGCCGCCGAATGAGCCGAGCTCGACCATGTCGAGCGCCCGCTGCACCTTCGCCTCGGTATCCGCCTTGGACATCTTGCGGACCTGCAGCGGGAACGCGAGGTTCTCGGCCACGGTCATATGGGGGAACAGGGCATAGTTCTGGAAAACCATCCCGATCCCGCGTTTGTGCGGCGGCACGTGATTCAGCTCGCGCCCGCCCAGCATGATCGTCCCTTCGGTCGGCGTCTCGAAACCCGCCAGCATCATCAGGCAAGTCGTTTTGCCGGAGCCCGAAGGACCGAGCATCGTAACGAACTCGCCTGCCTGAATATCGAGATTGAGGTCTTTAACGACGAGGATCTCGCCGTCGTACGTTTTCTGGACCTCTACGAATTGGACGAACGGCGTATTTTTTCCCGCCATGTCCCCCTTGCCACCCTAGACTCGAGCCGTGCCGCCTCCCTAAAGCAACACGCCCTGTTCGGCACGGCATTGCGCGCCCTTTGTTTCATAAAACCCTAAGACAACGTTGCGCGGCCTGTAAAGCGCGGCGTTGCGCTGCGAAAAGAACCGGCCCCGGAACGGCGGAACCCTGCGCCATTGCCGCAAATCCGACACGCGACCGTCGCCTACGGGTCGGGAGCCCTTTGCGATCAACGGCACTCTGCGCACGTGGCGGGCGAGTGGCCCGATGTCGGTGACGGGGCGTGTGCCCGGTGCGGTTGCGGGAGACGGATATGAAGGATACGGCTCGGGTCGTCGTGATCGGCGGGGGCGTGGTCGGGGTGAGCACGCTGTACCACCTCGCCAAGAAGGGGTGGTCGGACTGCGTGCTGCTGGAGCGCACCGAGCTGACCGCCGGCTCGACCTGGCACGCCGCCGGCCTGCTGCCGCTGTTCAACATGAGCTATTCGGTCGGCCAGCTGCATCAATATTCGGTCGAGCTGTACAAGACCCTGGAGGCCGAGACCGGCCAGGACGTCAGCTTCCACGGCGTCGGCAACCTGCGGCTCGCCACCAACCGCGACCGCATGGATGAGTACCGCAACTACCAGTGCACCGCCGAGACAATCGGCGTCGAATGCCACCTGATCGGCGTCGACGAGATCAAGAAGCTCTGGCCGCTGATCAACGCTGAGGGGCTGATCGGCGCCCTGTGGCACCCAACCGACGGCCATATCGCGCCGGTCGACGTGACCATGGCGCTCGCCAAGGGTGCACGGATGCATGGCGGCACGATTCACCAGCATACCGAGGTGACCGGCATCGAGCGGGACAACAACGAGTGGATCGTCCACACCACCAAGGGCTCGATCTGCTGCGAGCATGTCGTCTCTGCCACCGGCAACTACGCCCGTCAGACCGCGCTGATGGTCGGCCTGCAGATCCCGGCGATTCCCGTGGAGCACCAGTACATCGTCACCGATGTCGACCCGACCCTGAAGGCGTATCGCGAGGCCGGGAATCCGGAGCTGCCGGTGCTGCGCGAGTCCGACAGCCAGTATTATTTCCGCGAGGAGCGCATGGGCTGGATCCTCGGCCCGTACGAGCGCTTCGCCCCGGCCTGCTTCGTCGACGGCGTGCCCTCCACCTTCGAGAAGGACCTGTTCCCGGGCGACCTGGAGCGGCTGATGCCCCATGTGGAGGCCTGCCTGAACCGCGTCCCGTCCTTCGAGAGCGCGGGCATCAAGGACATCGTCAACGGCCCGATCTCCTACACGCCGGACGGCAACCCGATGGTCGGCCCGGCTTTCGGCCTGCCGAATTTCTGGCTGTCGGAAGGTCACAGCTTCGGCGTGACCGCCGCGGGCGGTGCCGGCTGGCAGCTCGCCAACTGGATCGTCGACGGTGAGCCCTCGGTCGACATGATCGGCGTCGATCCCCGGCGTTTCGGCGTGGTCTCCAAGAACTTCGCCAAGATCAAGAACGAGGAGGCCTACGAGCACGTCTTCGTCAACCACTTCCCCATGGAGGAGCGCGAGGCAGGCCGTCCGGCCAAGACCGTGCCGATCCACGGCCGTCTGGACGCCGCCGGTGCGGTCTGGGGCGCACGCTTCGGCTGGGAACGGCCGAACTGGTATGCGCCGGAGGGTGTCGCCCGTAAGGACGCGTATTCTTTCCGCCGCTCCAACTGGTTCCCCCATGTGGGCAACGAGGTGGCGGCGATGCGGGAGCGGGTCGGCCTGCTGGAGCTGTCCTCCTTCGCCAAGTACATGGTCGAGGGGCCGGGGGCGCGGGCCTGGCTGGACCACATGGTCGCCAACATCATCCCGAAGAAGATCGGCCGCATGAGCCTCAGCCATGCGCTGAACCCGTCGGGCTCGATCCGCTCGGAATTCACCATCTCGCGCCTGCCCGACGGGCTGTACGGCGAGCGGTTCTACCTGGTGGGTCCGGGTGCCGGTCACGACTACGACTGGGATTTCCTCACCAAGCAGCTGCCGCGCGACGGCTCGGTGATCCTCTCCGACCTGACCACCCAGTATGGCGTGCTGGTCCTGGCCGGCCCGATGGCCCGCAGGGTACTGGAGAAGCTGGCCGATGCCGACGTGTCGAACGAGGCGTTTCCCTGGCTGACCGTGCAGGACATCCCGGTCGGCTGGTGCCCGAACGTCCGCGCCCTGCGGGTGAATTTCGTCGGATCGCTCGGCTGGGAACTGCACCACCCGATCGAGTACCAGGCGCATCTCTACGACGCGATCATGGAGGCGGGCCGCGAGTTCGATATCGGCCTGGTCGGCCTGCGCGCCATGGACAGCATGCGCCTGGAGAAGAGCTACCGGCTCTGGGGCACCGACCTGAACGCCGAGAATTCAGCGCTTGAGGCCGGGCTGAACCGCTTCGTGCGCCTGAACAAGGGCGATTTCGTCGGCCGCGACGCGCTCACCCGCCAGCAGGAGGCGGGCGTGCCGAACACCTACTGCACCCTGGAGATCGACGCCGAGGACGCCGACAGCTTCGGCAACGAGCCGGTGTTCATGGACGGCGAGGTGGTCGGCCGCGGCACGGCGGGCGGCTACGGCCACCACGTGAAGAAGTCGCTGATGCTGGGCTATGTGAAGACCGAGTTCGCCGAGATCGGTCGCGAATGCCAGGTCCGCCTGATGGGCGAACTCCGCCCGGCCCGCATCGTGCCGGAGAGCCCGTACGATCCCGAGAATGAGATGCTCCGGGCGTAACGCCGGAGCGGCATTGCGGGCAGACCCGACGGGCGGCAGCCGGCAAGGCTGCCGCCCGTTCGCTTTTCTGCGGCTGACACCAACCTCCCAACCCGCTCCCCGGATTTATTTCGCGGCGAGGCCAGGCTCACACCGAGCACTCGACGCCCTTGCGATCCCGTGCGCTTGCCCCGGAATAAATCCGGGGAGTGCTTTGAGGGAACAGGTGAGCACGGTTGGGATGGTGGCCGACGACCTCCGATCCGCTCCTGTTGGTTGGATGACTTCACCCGGGTCACATCCACTCCCCGGATTTATTCCGGGGCGAGGCCAGGCTCACGCCGAGCACTCGACGCCCTTGCGATCCCATGCGTTTGCCCCGGAACAAATCCGGGGAATGCTTTGAGGGAAGAGGGGAGCACGGTTAGGATCGTGGCCGGCCATCTCCGATCCGCTCCTGTCGGTTGGATGACTTCACCTGGGTCACATCCACTCCCCGGATTTAGTCCGGGGCCCACGCTCGTGACTGCTCGAACTCGGGCGTCCTTGCGAGCCGGTTCCCCGCTCCGGAATAAATCCGGGGAGTGAAAGTGTAAGTAGAAGGGCGGTTCTCGAACCCGCCGTCATCCGCCCTGCTGGGTCGCCTCGCGCTTCGCCTTGCGCTCGCGGAAGGCGGCGAGCGCCTTGGCCTTGCGGGCTTCGAACTCGGACATCATCCGCGCCTCGGTCAGGGCCGCCTGGCGCTGCAGGAAGGCCACGTTGGCCGCCCGGGCCGCCGCGCGCACCCGCTGCAGCTCGACCTGCCGCTCGCGCTCCTTGGCCAGCGCCTCGCGCTCGGCCTGGCGCTGCTGGGCGACGGCGCTATGCATCAGCGGCATGCCGGCGGCACTCGCCACCAGATGCTCGCGCTGGCCGTACCACAGATCGTAGACCTTCTTCTGGTAATACGGGCCGCGCTCCTCATCGCGCGAGTGGTAATAGGCAACCGCCTTGGTCCAGGACCGCGTGGTCTGGTTCAGGTCGGCCAGGAAGGCGGCCGCATATTCGGCGTTGGCCATGGGATCGAAGGCATGCTCCAGGTCCCGGAACGCGTCACCGTGGTAGTACAGGTTGATCTGCATGCAGCCGACATCGATGTTGGTGATGCCGCGCGCCTGGAGCTTCTTCACCTCGGCAATCGCCGCCGCCTTGCTCGGCAGATATCGCCCGATGCCCTCCGCCATCACCGTCCATGGCCAGGAAAAGCTTGCCCGGTACTCGCTGCTCCAGCGTCCGGTCTCGGCCAGCGAGATCGCCGCCAGCAAGTGCGGCGGCAGGTGGTTGTCGATCTCGGCCTGGCGGGTCGCGGCGACGCAGAGCCCATGCGCTTCCGGGGTCACCGGGGCGTGCGGGGCCGCTCGGGCCGGGCCTGAGAGGGCCGGAAGCATCAGGGCGGCGAGCGCGAACAGAACGGGCAGGGATCGGGCAATCGGCATGTCGGGCCTCCTTTGCCGCAGACAAAGCAAGGCTCGTGCCAGATATCGGCGATACCCGAAGGATCAGGCTGGAAAGATCAGTCAGCGTCGCCCAGCGGCCGGCGCGGATCGAAGGTCGCCAGCCCGGCGATCGCCCGGCGCATGTCGGCGGCCAGGCGCTGCAGGCCCGACGTGCGCTCGAGCTTGCGTTCGTCCATGTAGAGGCCGCGCTTGACCTCGATCTGCAGCGCGTGGATGCCAAGATCCGGGCGGCCGTAATGCCGGGTGACGTAGCCACCGGCATAGGGGGTGTTGCGCCGCACCCGGTAGCCCTGGTGACCGAGCAGCCGCTCCATCCGGCTGGTCAGCACCGGCGAGCAACTGGTGCCGTGGCAGTCGCCCAGCACGATGTCGCCCACCGGATAGGCGCGGCCGTCGGCGCCGATGGTCTGCACGTTGGACGGCATGGAATGGGCGTCGACCAGGATGCAGTAGCCGAAGCGGCTGCGGGTCTCCTCGATCGCCTCGGTCAGGGCGGTGTGATAGGGCCGCCAGTAGCCCTCGATCCGATGCACCGCGTCCTCGAAGGCGAGCTTGCCAGCATAGACCGGCACGGCGTTGGAGACGACCCGGGCGATGGTGCCGAGCCCCGCGGCGATCCGGGCGTTGCGGGTGGTCACGTAGTCGGGCAGCGGGTCGGAGAACATCGCCGGGTCGAGCTCGTAGGGCTCGCGGTTGGCGTCCACATAGACCCGCGGGAAGGTGGCGGCGACCAGCGGCGCGCCGAGCTCCGGGGCGGCGGCGAACAACTCGTCGACGAAGCTGTCCTCGCTGGAACGCAGGGTGCGCTCGTCGAGCCCGGTGCGGGTCAGCAGGTCGTCGGGGTAGTGGCGGCCCGAATGGGGCGAGGAGACGACGATCGGCAGGGTCTGGCGTACCGGCCGCCGCACGGTCACCGGCGGCGGCAGCGCGGCATCGGCGCCGGTTTCGGCCGCCACATGCGGGTGCAGCGGCTCGCCAGCCGGGCGGGCATGGGCCGGCACCGGACGGACCAGGTGTCCGGTCGGCAGGGCGTGCGGCGGCAGAGCGCTCTTCGGCACGGCGTTCGAGGACGGGGAGGGGGCCTCAAGGGCAGGTCCCTGAACGGTCGTCCCCGGGAGCGCGGCCGCCGGAGGCTGAACGGCCCCATCGACGCGACCGGAGGTGCCGGCGCGGGGCGTGCCCCCGCCCGGACCGATCGCCGAATCGGTTGCCGCAGCGCGCGCCGGCATGCCGGTGTCAGCGGGTTCGGGCAGGCTGTCGGCGCGCTCGTCCATGTCATTGAGATAGAGCAACACGGGGCCCCTGTCACCGGTTTGAGCGTGGGGTGCGTCACCGGGCCCTCCGATACGCGAGGTAAGGCAAGGTCTTGGGCGCGAGCCTCGCTGTGGCGGCGGGGCAGGGGCGGTGAGTCGACGGGCCAGGGCCTCGGAAGTTTGCTCGCCCGGCGTGCCGGAGGGCGGTCCGGCAGAGGCCTGGTCGGGCTACGTGAAAATAGGGTTGCCAAGCTTGCAGAGGGGCATTAAGACCAGCCGCTCGCGGCACGGAGTTCCCGTCAGTGCCGCCGCCGGCCGGCCCCTCCCGGGGCCATCCAGATCGGCAAAGTGGGCGCGTAGCTCAGCGGGAGAGCACTACGTTGACATCGTAGGGGTCGCTGGTTCAATCCCAGCCGCGCCCACCATACATCCGGTTGATTTCATTGAGATTTCGACCGTACGTCAGGCCTCCAGGTTCATTGAAGACCGTTGCTGTCACACTCCGTGTCACAGTGAGGTTCGACCATGCCCACCATCCGCAAGCGCTCAGGTCGCTGGCAAGCTCAGGTCCGGCTCAAGGACAAGCCTGTTTTGACCAAGACCTTCGAACGGTACCAGGAGGCGGTCGCCTGGGCTGCACAGATCGAGAAGGAACTGAGAGGACGCCGATCGAACTCCGAGGGCCTCCATCCTAGCCGCACCACACTCGGCGACCTGATCGACCGCTATAAGCGCGAAATCACACCTGCAAAGCGCAGCTCTGCCATCGAAAAGCTGCGCCTGGGGAAGATGGAGCAGGACAAGATCGCCTCAAAGATCGTGGGATCGATCACCTCAGGAGACGTTGCCGACTACCGGGACCGTCGCCTATCCCTGGTGTCGGTCGATACAGTGCGCCGGGACCTGGGCACCCTCCAGCACGTCTGGGATGTTGCCGAGAAGTCCTGGGGGCTCGTTGGTGCCGCAAATCCGTTCCGGCTTATCATCAAGCCGACTGCGTCACCAGGGCGGTCCCGGCGGCTTAGTGCTGACGAGGAGAAGCGCCTGGAGGCTGCTTGCGCGTCGTGCCGGAACAAGGTCATCCCACTGGTGGTGACGTTCGCATTGGAGACCGCCATGCGCCAGGGTGAGATCGTCGCGCTCCAGAAGTCCGACATCGATCATGAGAAGCGGCTGGCGTTGATCCGGGTCTCGAAGAACGGGCGGAGCCGGTTGGTACCGTTGAGTGAACGTGCCCTTGCGGCTGCCCGCCGTGCGGCCGATCTGAGCGACGACACCAGGGTGTTTGCGACAAGCACCACAGGGGTCAAGATGGCCTGGAAGCGCATCCTGCGGCGCTCGAAGATCGATGACCTCCACTTTCATGATCTCCGCCACGAGGCCATCAGTCGGCTTTTCGAGCGGGGGTTTAGCCTACCCGAGGTGGCCTTGGTGTCGGGGCATCGGACAGCAGCCATGCTCATGCGATACACCCACATCGAGGCGGGTCGGATCGCAGCCAAGCTTTAGCGGTCGCAGAGTTACAGATAGAACGCCACCCAGTGATATACTGGGTGGCGATTGCATCTCTTCCCGTACATGAATGATAATTCAACCTGACTTGCGGCGGGGGGCGGAGTATGAAAGCGCAATTCGAGGAAAAAGAATTCGAGACACAAATTAATTCTGAAATTAGTGCTCAGAACGGTTTTATTTATGCTCCAGGGCAAGTGTTAGAAAATAAAATTGGGATAGATGTAGCTCTTGTATGTTCTTCCACCGAGTTTTGGAAGTTATTTGCCAGTCCTGTTCCGTCGAGTTTGTATCCGGTAAACATAGTGCCTGGTGGATTTGAGTTAAATGCATCTTATTGGCGGGCGCTTGATGACTGTATTGAACGGTTTCCTAAGTTTAAATTTAATTTGTTTTTGCAACATAAGCGACCAGAGTATTTAGAAGACGCAAGATCAAAAGAATGGGAAGATTGGGGTGCTCCGTATTTCAGGTTTAATCTAACAAAGCACCAGCAATCCGCTCTAGAGAGCCTGGATAATCATGCCGGAGAGGATGCGCTAGTGGGGTATTCTTCTCCTGCATTTTATACATATAGTGATCTATGGATGTATTCAGCAGGCAATGAGGTCGTTAAAAATACAAATTTTGTAAAAGCTTCCACACTGAGTGGACATCATCGATATACGTATGTTGAACCTGGTAGTGGTGGGAAGGCTTGTTCTGAAGTAGTACAGGTTCCTGGTTTCGATTTGGCCGAAGAAGCAGCTAGGCGACGCGATAGGGTGGTGGGATCGAATAGGGATATGATTTTTCGTTTAGAGAAGCAAATCGATATAAGCATTGATGGTACGAATATGAGAGAAGAAATAGATAGAATTGTGGGGTTTATTTCTGGTGATATGACAAGATTGGCCAGATCAATCGTGCGCGTGAATGCCTTTTCAATAATGACAAAAACACGGTGGATGATTGGGATTGATTGACCATTTTTCTTATTTGAGAAGTGTGGGGTTCATTTAACATGCTGCAGCCGCTTCAGTGGCCAACATTCTCCTCTCGCGCTGCCTAGACCTCGGTGTTCGTCGCATGCTCGTTGGCAACGGCATCCATCGCCCTCGCCAGGGCTATAGGCGTCGAGTCGTCTCCACACGCTTCCTTTGCAAATCATTCAACCTTCCGAGGTGTCACGGTACCAGCTTCGTAACGAAGGACCACCCTTTCGAGGCGGTCCGCTGCGTCCAGGACCATGGGCAGGAGTTCGATGCTAGTCATAGCAGTTCCAGGACAAGGCGGACGAGCGGGACGGTCAGGTCGAGCATCTAGTGTCCGTCGATTGGTGGACCGGGGGGTAGGTGGCGGGGTTCGCCGCCGGGAGTCCCAGTTTATGCCACTACCGGGGTGCCGACCACTTTTTCAAATTTTCTCAGATATCGGCCGTAAGCTTACCAAGGCAGATTTAAATAAAGGGTCGATCATGCTACGTTAAGGCCAGATAAGGGGTTATATAAGGGACAATAATGCCGACACCCAACATGCCTTCAAGCGTCGTCCAGCGGTCTCTGCGCCGTCTCGGGGATGATATCAGGATCGCCAGAAAACGCCGCAATCTCACTATGCAGGTGGTGGCGGATCGTGCCCTGGCCTCCAGGAAGACCGTGGCACGGATCGAGAATGGCGACCCTGGGGTGAACATCGGCACCTACGCCTCCGTCCTCCATGCGCTTGGTCTGCTCGATCGGCTAACGTCCTTGGCCGATCCGGCTCAGGACGCGCTCGGGACCGACCTTGATATCGATGCATTGCCTCAGCGAGTCCGTCCGAAATGAAGGACGTAGGGCAACTCGACGCCGCCGATGTTTGGATCGCGCTCGGGGATGCTGACCATCGCGTCGGTAGGCTCTACCGTCAGCGCCGCCGGGGCGGCGAGACGGTGTCGTTCCGGTACCATGAGGACTGGCTGGCGAACCCGCAGCGCTTTGTCCTTGAGCCTGCCCTTCCGCTGACGACGAGCACCTACCATCCCCCGCAGGGCCAACAGATCTTCGGCACCATCGGTGACTCGGCTCCCGATACCTGGGGGCGCCAGTTGATGCGCCGCCGGGAAAGGCGCCAGGCGGAGAGGGACGGGCGGCAACCGAGAACGTTGGGCGAGCTGGACTTCCTCCTAGGCGTCGCCGATCGATCCCGCCTTGGCGCCCTCCGCTTCACGGCGGAGGGTGGCGATGTGTTCCTGGCCGCCGATGAAGACAGTGTCGCCCCCTTCATCGCACTCGGCGCGCTCCTGGAGAGCGTGCGTCGGATCGAGCGCAACGAAGAGACCGACGACGACCTGCGCATGATGTTCGCACCGGGCTCGTCACTAGGTGGCGCGCGTCCTAAGGCGTCAGTGATCGATCCTGCCGGTCGGATGGCCATCGCCAAGTTTCCCAAGGACACCGACGAGTACAGCATCGAGACCTGGGAGCACATCGCCCTGCTGCTCGCTGCACAGGCTGGTATCCAGACCCCCAGGCATGAGCTGCACCAGGTCGACGGAAGAGCCGTGCTGGTCTCCTGGCGGTTCGACCGGCAGGACGAGACGCGAATCCCGTTCCTGTCAGCACTCTCGATGCTGCAGCTCACGGACGGGCAGCGGGCCAGCTATATCGAGATCGCCGACGAGTTGTCGCGCCTGGGGTCGCGTACGCGCGCCGACCTGGAGGAGTTGTACCGCCGGATGGTCTTCAACATCCTGGTATCGAACATTGACGATCACCTGCGCAATCACGGCTTTCTGCGGGTGGGTCCGGAGGGCTGGTGTCTGTCGCCCGCCTACGACCTCAACCCAACGCCGACCGACCTGAAGGCTCGGGTGCTGACCACCACCATCTCGCTCGATGACGGGACCTGCTCGATCGGTTTGGCCCTGGACGTTCATCCTGACTTCAGGCTGAAGGAGAAGCGGGCGCGTGAGATCGTCCAGGAGGTGGGGCAGGCGGTCCAGCGATGGCGTGAGGTCGCCGCACGCGTTGGCGAACCAGCGTCATCGATCCAGAGGATGGCGAGCGCGTTCGAGCATGATGACCTGGAACAGGCATTAGACCTGGGCTGAATGCCGCAGCCCAAAGCTCTCCCCATGATCAACATCGGACCTGAAAAAAATCTCCGAACAGGGACGAAAGTTCCGGCCGACACCGGCAATGTCGTGAACATCGGACGCGACGAGGCGTTCGCCCACAGCATAGGAGATCATGAATATGTCGTTGACCATTCGTCTGGACACTCGGGTTTCGCCGGACGTCCATGCCCGTTTCTCCCGTCTGGCGCTCGCGCTCAGCCGGACGAAGTCCAACCTACTCCGTACGCTCATCCAAGATCGCCTTGCACAGCGCGATGCTGGTGGCAACTCCCTGAAAGGAGATGCGTGATGCATGTGGCGATTGATGATCGGTACTGGAAGTCGGGCTTGTACTTCTACGAGATTCCGATGTCAAAGAAGCTCGCTAAATCGCTTCGGAAGCTCGACAAAGCCGGGCTTATTCCTGGAGGGGTCGATGCGCTCGTAGAGTTGATCGCTCAGGAAACCATGGCGACCGTACTCCTGTATTTCTACGATCCGCTATGCATCGTCGATAACGGTGAGCATTGTGATTGCCGAGAAGACGAAGACCGGGATCGAACCACGGCGTAGGGACGCTGGGGGCGGCCTGAGTGCCGCCCCATCCAGCTCACAGAAAGACATAACCTGACCTAGTGTGAGGAAACAGGGGCGTACGTGTGGGGGTTCGCCGCCAGGAATCCCGGTCTTTCCGGTTACCTTCCCCAGACCGTTTTTTTTGGAATTTCCCAAAACTCACCGCCGGTCCGCCCAACCACCCGTTCGGACATCGATCGTTCAATTCCTCCGGGAATGATTGTAGCGTTCGGCACCAGCGCGAAGCCTGTGCCCTTCCCGCCTTGGCGGCGGGCGGGCGCCCAACCTGAATGACATCCGGACCATGCCGAAGATCACCCTCCAGCAGCTCGAATCTCACCTCTGGGAGTCCGCCAACATCCTCAGGGGCTCGATCGATGCCGCCGACTACAAGCACTACATCTTCGGCCTGCTCTTCTATAAGCGCCTGTGCGACGTGTGGGAGGAGGAGTTCGAAGAGCGGCTGGCGGTCTACGGCGACAAGGAGATGGCTGCAGACCCGGACGAGCACCGCTTCGACATCCCGTCCGGCCACTTCTGGAAGGACGTCCGCAAACACGCCACCAACATCGGCGAGCTGCTGAACCAGGCCTTCCAGGCGATCGAAGACGCGAACACCCGGCTTAGGGGCGTGTTCCAGGACGTCGACTTCAACAACAAGGAGCGGTTCCCGGACGCCATGCTGGAGCGGCTGCTGCAGCACTTCGAGACCTACCGGCTGCGCAACGCCGATGTCGAAGCCGACATCCTGGGCAACGCTTACGAGTACCTGATCAAGCAGTTCGCCGACGACAGCGGCAAGAAGGGCGGCGAGTTCTACACGCCCAAGCAGGTGGTGCGCATGATGGTGGCGTGCCTGCAGCCCAAGCCGGGCATGAGCATCTACGACCCCACCTGCGGCTCCGGTGGCATGCTTCTCACTGCCCACCAGTACGTGAAGGAGCACGGTCAGGACCCGAAGTCGCTCAGCCTCTACGGCCAGGAGAAGAACCTCAACACCTGGGCGATCTGCCAGATGAACCTGTTCCTGCACGACATCGACGACGCCTTCGTCGAGCGGGCGGACACGCTGCTGAACCCAATGCACCTGGTGGGCGACGGCACCAAGGCGCTGCGGACCTTCGACCGGGTGCTGGCCAATCCGCCCTTCTCGCTCAAGAGCTGGGGCTATGACATCTGGTCAAATGGCGACCCGTTCGGGCGGGACACCTACGGCTGTCCGCCGAAGGGATACGGCGATCTCGCCTTCGTCCAGCACATGATCGCCAGCCTGAAGGACGACGGCCTTATGGCCGTCGTGCTGCCCCATGGCGTGCTGTTCAGGGGCGGTGCGGAGGGGCGCATCAGGGAGGGACTGCTGAAGGCCGACCTGATCGACGCCGTCATCGGCGTCGCGCCGAACCTGTTCTACGGCGCTGGCATCCCGGCCTGCATCATGTTGGTGCGCAAGACCAAGCCCGAGGGCCACACAGGCAAGGTGCTGATCGTCAACGGTGCCAAGCAGTTCGTGCCAGGAAAGAACCAAAACCAGCTTTCGGACGCCAACGTCGAAACTCTGTCACGCGCCTACCTGGACTACCAGGACAAGGACCAGCTGGCCCGTGTCGTGCCGATGGACGAGATCCAGGCTAACGACTGGAACGTGAACATCACCCGGTACGTCCACATCGGTGAGGATGAAGAGGAGGTCGACGTAGCTGCGGAGGTCGAGAAGCTAGTTGCCCTGCAGGCCGAACGCGACGAAGCCGAGACCCGGATGATGCGGTTCCTAGAGGAGCTTGGGTATGTCAACTGAGGTCCCAGAGGGTTGGTGTGATCTTGCCATTGGAGATTGGGCCAAACCGGTTAAAAGGTGGGTGGGGGAAGCCAAAGCACCAGTCTTGAGTATGACTAAGCACAGTGGATTTGTAAGGCAGGCAGAATACTTTTCTCGTAATGTTCACAGCCAAGACACGTCAAAATATAAGATTGTTCGAAAAGGAGACTTTGCCTATGCGACCATTCATCTAGATGAGGGCTCCATAGACTACCTCAGAAATATTGAAGTCGGCGCAATAAGCCCGATGTATACAGTGTTTGAGGTGGACTCCAATTTCGTAGATCGAGACTTTGTGTTCGCAGCATTGAAGCGACTCGCTTTGGCCGGAAAGTTCAACAGTCTCAGCTCCGGCGGTGTGAACCGCAGAAAGTCGATCAACTTCAAGGACCTTCAGAAGTATCACCTACCACTCCCACCCCTCCCAGAGCAGCGGAAGATCGCCGAGATCCTAACCTCTGTCGACGGCGCCATCCAGGCCACCGAAGCCGTCATCGAGCAGACGAAGAAGGTCAAGCAGGGGGTGATGGATCGGCTGCTGACCAAAGGCATCGGCCACACCCGCTTCAAGCAGACTGAGATCGGTGAGATTCCGGAGGAGTGGGAGGTGGGGCCGCTATGCGATGTAATTTCCCCCCCCTCAGCGGGGGTTAGCGTCAATGCGCATAGTGATCCCGCAGGTGCGGGTGAATTGGGGGTTCTAAAAACTAGTGCCGTCTCAGGAGGGGGCTTCAAAGTAAGCGAAAACAAGCGTGTCGATCTTGCGGCCGAGATTGAACGGCTCGCCACTCCGGTCGAAAGCGATACCGTCATCATCAATCGGAAGAATACGCCTGCACTAGTCGGTGCAAGCGCATACATCCGTCAGGGTTCCGAAAACATTTTTCTATCGGATCTGCTGTGGTCTTTTAGATCCAAGAAAGAGAGTGTGAAAACAGAATGGATCGGACTTAATGTTAATAGGCTCTATAAATCTGGTGCAATTCGGTCTTTGGCGTCTGGCACAAGTGCTTCGATGTCGAACATTTCAAAGAAAGCATTTCTTACTATCGAGATGCCGATTCCACCCATCGGAGAGCAGACCGAAATCATCGATAAGAGCCAAGTTTTTGATCGGCGCATCTTTCATCTCGACGAGAATAAGAGCCTGCTCTTGAAGTTGAAATCCGCACTTATGGCTGACCTACTGACCGGTCGAAAGCGGGTGGCTGTGTGATGGGCGGTAGCGCACGAGACGCGTTCGAAGCTCGCTGGTCCGAAGGC
This sequence comes from Thalassobaculum sp., assembly GCF_965223715.1. Classification (GTDB taxonomy): domain Bacteria; phylum Pseudomonadota; class Alphaproteobacteria; order Thalassobaculales; family Thalassobaculaceae; genus Thalassobaculum. The sequence continues at coordinate 506,245 of NZ_OZ245012.1, forward strand.
GACTATGGTCGAAAGTTCGCACTGGACAAGCTTGCCCAGTACCAAGCCGCAGGGTTCGACTCCCCACAATTCCATGCCGACCTGAATTCAGGCGACGAGCACCAGTTCTTCCAGCAGCTATGGGAGATGGTACTCGGTTGCCACCTGCTCGATTTGGGTTTGGCCGTCCATGCCCCCAAGGGTAACGCACCTGACTTTCTCGTTGAGCATGAAGGGCAACGTATCTGGGTTGAAGCGATCTGCCCAACTCCCAAGGGCGTACCGTCGGAGTTCGTGAAACCGCCACCGGGCGTTACAGGGGTCATCGATTGGCCCAACGATCCGATCCTGCTCAGGTGGACGCACGCTATTGCCGAGAAGCGTCGAAAGCTGGAGCGCTATCGGGAAAAAGGCGTTGTCCAACCTGGCGACAGCTACGTGATCGCAGTCAACGGTCACTGGCTCGGCGCAGTGATGGACTCGGAGGGGATCAGTGGATGGCCCTGGGCAGCGGAGGCGACTTTAGCGATCGGCCCGATCCAGGTGAAGATCAACCGACACACCCTGGAGTGGGGTGAGTTTCAGAACTCGGCACGGTCGCGCGTGATCAACGCCAACAATGCCCAGGTCGAGACGGACACCTTCTGGTCAGACCATTACGTTCCAGTGAGCGCTGTTCTTGGTACGGTGAAAGCGAGCTGGGAACGCACACCAGCGCCGATCTGTGTGGTGCACAACCCGAAGACCGATGCGCCGATACCAAGATGGCTCTTCGGTGAGGACTTGGATGTGACCGGCACGATCGACGGCGACGAGTTGACGGCAACAAGAACCGAGAGGCCAGATGGGATCTGAGTACCAGCTCGCCGAGAAGCCGACCATCGATGCCCTGGTGTCGATCGGCTACGACTTCGTCCCGAAGGCCGCTCAGGGCGGCCTGCGGGACGGTGAGAACCAGGTCCTGTTCCGTCCCCACCTGGTGGAGGCCCTGCAGCGCCTGAACGGCATCTCTGAGGCCGATGCCCAGGCTGCCTATGCCGAGCTGATCACCAAGAGCGACAACCAGGAATGGTTGGCCCTGCTCAGGGGCAGCTTCTCCCGGCCCGTCTCGGGTCAGCCGACGGAGAAGACGCTCCGGCTGATCGACTTCGCCACACCCGCCAACAACGAGTTTACTGTCACCACCCAGCTCTACGTGAAGGCGGAGAAGTCGCGCATCCCGGACTTGGTGGTGCACGTCAACGGCATCCCGCTGGTGGTCATCGAAGCCAAGTCGCCGCTGGTGGCGAAGAGCAAGACCGGAGAGGCGTTCGACCAGATCAAGCAGTACGAGCGCGACATCGCCCGGCTGTTCTACACGAACCTGTTCAACATCGTCACCGACGGCACCACCGTGCTCTACGGCGCCACAGGTGCGCCGTCGAAGTTCTACGGCTACTGGCGCGACCCCTGGCCCAGGGACGAGAAGGAGTTCACCAGTGAGCTCCAGAAGGGCCTCTGGTCCCTTCTGGAGCCCTCACGGCTGCTCGACCTGCTGGCCCACTTCATCGTCTTCGAGACCGACCCGGACACCGGCACCACCATCAAGAAGGCCTGCCGCTACCAGCAGTTCCGTGCTGTCAACAAGGTGGTCGACCGGGTGGTGCAGGGGAAGCACGACAGGGGCCTGATCTGGCACACCCAGGGCTCCGGCAAGAGCCTGACCATGGTGTTCCTGGCCCTGAAGCTGAAGACCCACCTGACGGTCCCGGACGGCGATCTCGCCAACCCGAACCTGATGGTGCTGACCGACCGGATCGACCTGGACGACCAGATCAGCGCCACCTTCCAGGCCTGCGGCCTGCCCAATCCGGTCTCGATCGATAGCGTCGCCGACCTGCACAAGCACATCCACAGCGGTGTCGACGGGCTGACGGTGCTCTCCACCATCTTCAAGTTCGCCGGGTCGAAGTCGCCCATCCCCAACTCCAAGAACTGGATCGTGATGGTGGACGAGTGCCACCGCACGCAAGAAAAGGATCTTGGCGCTTACCTGCGCGCCACCCTGCCGGAGGCGCGCTTCTTCGGCTTCACCGGGACGCCGATCAAGAAGAACGACAAGGACACCTACGCCAACTTCGGTGTGGTGGGTGAAGGCTACCTGGACAAGTACGGCATCGACGACGCCGTGCGCGACGGCGCCACCGTGCCGATCCACTACACCGGGCGGAAGACCGACTGGCAAATCGACGATGCCAAGATCGACATCCTGTTCGACAACTGGTTCGCCGACCTGCCGGATGAGGAGATCGCCCGGATCAAGGAGAGGGGCGTCACCGTTGCTGACCTGGTGAAGCACCCCAGGCGGGTCGAGCTGATCGCCTTCGACATCTGGACCCACTTCAAGGCCTACGCAATGCCGGACGGCTTCAAGGCCCAGGTGGTGGCGATAGACCGGGAGGCGGTGGTGTTGCTGAAGCGCGCGCTCACCAAGGTCATCGCCGAAGATCTGGCGAAGGGCGGTATGGCGGAGGCCGACGCCTGGACGCAGGCGGACGCCTATGCCGCCTGCGTCTACTCGAAGTCCCAGGAAGACGAGAAGCCGTCAGAGGACGCGCACGAGCACGGTGTCCGCAAGGACCTGTTGGCCTGGTACCTGGACAAGGAGAGGGAGCGGGAGGCCAAGCGGGCGTTCGGCAAGAGGGGGCAGCCTCCCCACTTTCTGATCGTCTGCGACAAGCTGCTGACCGGGTTCGACGCGCCCTCGGAGTCCGTCATGTACCTGGACAAGCCCCTGCGCGAGCACACCCTGCTCCAGGCGATCGCGCGCACCAACCGGGTGGCTGACGACAAGAAGCATAACGGTCTCATCGTCGACTACATCGGTGTCTCCAATAAGCTCGACGAAGCGCTGGAATCATACCGGGCCGACGATGTGCAGAACGCCATGAAGAACCTGGATGAACTGCGCTCGTTGCTGCGCACGGCGCATGCAGCGGTCATGGCCATGGCCAAGGGCGCGAAGCGGTCGGGCAAGACGTTGGATCAGCAGTATCACGCACTAGTCGAACTCCTCCGCCCCGAAGACAAGTGGATTGAGTTTCGCCGGAAGGCACGCGAGTTCATCGGTTTCTATCAAGCCCTGTCTCCTGATCCGTCGGCGCTCGCCTTCACCGCCGACCTTAAGTGGGTGGCCAACTTCCTCCGCTTCGCCACGATTTCGATCGAGAAGAAGGAGAGCATCGACCACACCGCCTACTCGGAGAAGATCCGGGCGATGCTGGAGGAGCACCTGGACGCGACTGGGCTCAGCGTCACCTTCAAGATCCGCTCCATCACCGACCCGGAGTTCGACCAGGACTTCGACACCAGCGGGAAGAGCGAAGAGGACCTGAAGACGGCGGCGATCAAGAAGACCACCGAGCTGAAGAAGGAGGTCCAGGTCCGGATCGACAACAACCCGCACCAGTACGAGAAGTTCTCGGACCGCCTGAAGCAGCTCCTGGAGCGGCTGGAGAGCAACCAGATAGCGTGGGCGGAATGGTTGAAGGAGGCTGAGGCGTTCGCCGCCGACCTCAAGGCGGAGGCGAACGCGCACGAGGGGTCCGGCTTCACCAAGACCCAGTACGGCGTGCACCAGGTGCTGCTGTCGATCGCTGGTGACGAGCTGGACGGAGATGGCTCCGCACCCCTGGCGGTCGACCTGGAGCTGGTTTATGCGACGGCACCAAGTCAGTGGCAGGAGAAGTCGGAACTGCGCAAGGACCTCCGCAAGGGCGTGCGCGTGAAGGCGCACGCCGCCGGTCTGCGAAACCCGGTGTTGAACCAGACCGTCGAGCAGGTCGAGGACTACGCCCTCAAGCACATGGCGAAGGGGTGAGGGATGCCCGACCTCGTCGTAGGCAACGCAGTCATCCCCTATACCCTCCGCCGGTCACCAACTGCTCGGAAGGCCCGGATCACGGTCACGCCCGACCAGGTGGAGGTGGTGGTGCCAGCCGCCGCCAACGATGACCAGATCGCCCGGATCCTGGCGAAGAAGCGCGCCTGGATCTTCGAACATCACCAGCGCATGGCCGAACGGCTTGCGGGCATGCACACCATCCGGCGCTTCACGACCGGGGCGAAGATCCCCTATCGGGGCCGACTGGCACGGCTGACAGTCGGCACCACCGCAGAGCGCCTGGTGTCGATCTCCTACCGGAGCGGGTTCACGATCGACTGCCCTCACCAGATCCCGGAGGAAGGGCGTGATGCGGTCATCGAGAGCGAACTGCGGCTATGGATGAAGACGCGTCTCCGACATGACGTACAGGCCCTGGCTCGCCCTCTGGCGGCGCGCCTGGGCACCAAGCCCAGGGACATCCGGGTGAAGGACCAGAGGACCATGTGGGGGAGCTGTGGGCAGGACAGGGTGGTGAACCTGAACTGGCGCCTGGTGTTCGCACCGAGACAGGTGCTGGAGTACGCGCTCGCACACGAGATGGCTCATCTGAGGGAACGGCACCATGGTGCGGCGTTCTGGTCAGTGGTGCGGTCGCTTATGCCCGACTACGAGCCCCACAAGGCTTGGCTGGAAGCCAATGAGCACCTTCTGGGTTACCGGGTAATCCCCGTTGAGATCTGAAGCGGGGTTCCGGGAGTAGGCTGTCCATCCCCGTGCAGGTGACATTGTGACACTTGGACCTCCAAGAGCGCGCCCGCCTCTGCGGGCGGCGCGCTTCGTCCTGGTAGTTATGTCGTACGTCCGTCGAGCCACCAACTTAAGGGCCATGCCCCTTTAGTTCTTCTTCAGGGACCTGACCCATAAACTCACGCGCTTCGACGTCACGAAGGTCCAAAGCTTCGTAGGACCGTTTCCTCTTGAACCAGAGCATGCCCTCCATGGCTTCATCGATGAGGCGCTGACGTGATTTCTTCGGGATCTTGTCTTCGGGGTCGATCAACTTCCGGAGTTGAACGCCCGTAACCCGCATAGCCTTTCCGTCGCTGAAAAGGGCGTTAAAATGATCGGTCATGAGTCGTCGAATACGTTGAACCTCACGTTCTTGCTCGGTTCTCGCGTGAGGGACTACGGCTGGCCAGCCCACGAACTGTGCTCCCGGCATGAGCACGCCTAGGTACTCAAGCACGTGCTGATCTGGAGTCATGATGTAGCCCGTCATGGGCTTTGCTTGCCCGTCGACCATCGTTCGACACGAACCCCTCGACAAGGCCTGGAAGGCGGATTGGGCGGCCTCAGCATGAACATGTGCGGTTGTTTGTCGAGGACCGTACCGTACGCTCAGGTCCTGCTTGGCCCCGAAGTAGAGCCCGGCTAGGTCGGTGCTGTCTCGGAAGTGAAGACCATAGAGGATGACATGCTGGCAATGGGAGAAGTCGTTGAGGCTCGCCTCTTGACCCCATGTGAGTACGTTGATCCGAGGTCGGTCAGCGGGATCGTCTGGCGCTTTTGGGTCAGTTGAGATACCTGCAGACCGGAGCTGGCTGGTGAGATAGTCCTTTCCCGACAGGTCGCTCCTACCCAGGTCTTTAAACGTCACGATCAGGACGCTCTCCCCAGGCGGAATGCGTCGTACGCATTCGATCACCTCTTCCAAGATCGCGCCTTTGCCGCTGTTCAAGTCACGCCTTATCGATGTGCGTCCAGAAGGAACAGGCAGAACCTTGATCCTGACGTTGTCGTATCGCTTGAAAGACGACAGATCCACATCGTGAGACCTTGTCTCTTGGAGCGCGTCCTCACCTGAGACGATGGTCGCGTTAAAGCGCTCAGCGATCTTCATCAGATAGCTGGCATCTAGGATCAGCATGTCTTCCAGTTCGTCTGGGAAGTTCGGCTGGGGGATCACGATCTTGGCCGTCCCGTCCCTTAAGAGGCGGCCGGTTTGCCCATTGCACTGAATGGCTTTGCGGAGCGCGTCACGGAATCGTGCACTGTCTGAAATCCGGGTGTCGAATGATCGAACTTGGTCGTGAAGCGTCCTTACTTCGGCCGTCGACAAAGCAGGAAAGTCAAAGGTCACCGCTGCTTCCTGTTGTCCAATCGGCGTCGCCTCATACCACTGGGAGTACTGCTGTAGATAACGCTCCAGTTCGATCAGCCCGAACTTGCTTGTGACTGGCTTGATCGCCCCGTAGGCCGAATGGAGGGTTTCTGCGTTGATAACGACGCTCTCGCTGGTGACGAGGCTTTCGTCGAAGATGGTCAGCGCTCCAGCAGGATAGAACTGGTTTAGGTCACCGTCTCGAAGACGGCTGTGGCTGACCAGCATCACCTGGCGGGAGGGGTATTCCTTTGTGTCCGGGTCGCGCTTCAGAGAAGCCTCGGGAGCCTTCTCCCCCAGGCTATGGATCAGCCCAACATCGTGAGTGCCGACCCCGGCGTTCAAGAGCGAGCGATACAAGCGGCAGAGCGCTTCTACCGTGAACATGCTCACGCATATCGGAATCTCATCGTCCCATGTGAGAACCAACTCTGTCACCCAGGCGATGATGGCTGTCGTCTTACCTGACCCGGTGGGCAGGGGGGCAACGTGGCGCCCTGTGAGCTTTCCAAGAGCTTTGGCTGTCATCAGCCATAAAAGGCCCCGTAGGGCGGCGCTGTGGTCCATGGAGACGACGTTCTCGTGCTCGGCGAGCATAACGAGCAGCCGCTGGTGAGCGCGCTCCACCAGGGCCTGTTCGTCTGGACTGAGTTCAAGCGTCGCCATTCGGCTTTCTCGGCTGGTGTCGATGACGGGTGACTAGCCCGCAGAAACCGAGATCGCAAGGAGGTCGCGCGACGTGAAAATGGTAGAGGCTTCTAGCTCCAGACCCCCAAGAGGATTGGGAGTAAATCTCACCAGTGATTAGCATTTTTCGCTCACGGTTATGCGGCGAGTTGGTGCGGTTCGGGCGTATACAGGGAGTACTGGCGCCTTTGGGGCGAGATGGCTCACGAGACGGCCAGGGGTGACACAGAGGGTCTGCGGCTTGTCACAGTTCCTGTCACAGTTAGTGTGACAGACACCCGGATTTATGGGCGTCTGGCTATCTGATCGCTGATCACTGTCGGGCTTGACGAACTTGCAGGGTAGGCGTAACACGTTGTTCAGCAACGGCTTTTGTGAGCCGGAGGCAGTAGGGCCTCCACAGTGGGCGCGTAGCTCAGCGGGAGAGCACTACGTTGACATCGTAGGGGTCGCTGGTTCAATCCCAGCCGCGCCCACCACTTAAATTCAATAGGTTAGCAGGAAACAGGGTAGGGGTATCCAACGCTCCGCCCCACGAAATCCCCACAATTCACGAACCTAAGTTGGTCGCTTTCTTGACGGCTAGAATCGTTCGCGATCGCGCAATTGGATCGATAGATCCTGCGCGATGTTCGGCACGGCCGGGGCATGGGCCATGCCCCCCAGACCAGATAGGATATACGAGCCCTCCACAAATTTTGCTATAGAGCGCACTAACCACAAGTCAGCTAGGACCGGTGCCCGACTGCCTTGAAAATCGGACTTGCGGGCCCAATATATATCAGGTCGTGGACCTCGATTGCTGACCAAGAGGCGGGTGCCCAGCCTCCTACTGGAGAGCGTTCGAATATCTGTCTGCTACGGCGCCGGTTGGCGCAAAACTCTGGGCCCCCCTCTAAGCCCCCCGCATTACTAACTGCTGTTTTGAGCGGCGTCCTGCCTGGGGGCAAGGAGTTCGCGTATGCGTATAAAGCGTATTGGCGACACGAGCTATTTCGTGACGTCGACGGGACGGGTTTTCTCCGCTCCTACCGGCTTCGAACCGACCTGCGAAGCTGACCTGATCTGCTTGAAAGAGCTTCGACCAATAGGGTTAGGGCGAGGCGCCCGTTATCCGGGAGTGAGGCTCTACGATGGCGAAGGCGGATACCGAAACCGCTACATTCACGAGCTAGTACTGGAGGCCTTTATCTGCCCCCGACCTGAAGGTTGTGTCGCGGCCCACTGGGATGATCAGCCATCAAACAATGACCTAAGTAATCTCCGCTGGACGACATATAAGGAGAATGCGGAGGATCGGAAGTTCAATGCGTTCCGGCACCTCGTGGTCTCGGAGCGTGATCCGGCCGGTCGGTTCGCGCATGAGCTTTTCAATGGCCTGCGCACAGCGCTCCCAGACCTAAGCGAGGATCGATTGCTAGAGCTTTGGCAGGAGCGTTTGGTTGTCGCTGGGTGGCCGCCGAGCTGCGGTCTCGACTACCTCATCTCCAGCGTTAGGACCGACCTCGGTAGCTGACGCAAAACTATTTTGGCCTCGGTCGTCACGATGACAGTCGAGGCCATCCCCTACGATGCAAGGGGTGATATGCCGAATTCTCTCACGATTGCCGCGCGTCTGATCTCGGATGACGAAATTGCAGCGGCACTGTCGGTTTCCAGGGGCTGGGTGCGAAAGCAGCGGTTCCTACGCCGACACAACCAACCTCACAGCTTTGACGTCGATCCGGTCATGGTGGGGGCACTCCCCCGCTACCGTCTTGAGGATTTCGAGACGTGGCTTGCCTCTCTTACGCGAGTGGCGGACAGATGATCCTAGACACCGCGGAGCCGGACTTCCCGCAGGAGGCGACGCATGCGCAACTGCTGGAACTGGCCGGGGTTGCTCGCGACGAACGGGCCGATATTGCCGATGCGCCTAAGCTCGACCCTTACCTGAGGCTTGTGGCTGATTGGCCGGGACCATGGTTCGATCTAGTTTCTGAGGCCCTGTCTACGCGTTCTCAGGACCGGCCAAAAGTCCTAGCGGCGACCTCCTGCGTTCTCGCAAACCTAGCATGCCTGGACGCGGGCGCTTGGTTGCAGATGAGTCGTGCCAATGGCAGTTATCCAGTCGGAGGAAGGTACGGGATCGGCGGCTTCGGATCGCGCGCACTCTACAGGGTCGTGGATACCCTTGCCGATCTCGGGTTCATCGAACAGCGACCCGGCTTTTACAACAGGGATACCTCCACCGGCTATCAAACGCGAATACGTGGACTTGGCTCATTGCAGAAGGCACTGCGACGGGTCTCCGTCGATGCGCTGGCTCGACCGCGTACCGAGCTGATCGTACTGAAGGACTCGAAAAAGCGACTTATTGACTACGCGGAGACCGAGCAGTCCGAGCGCCTACGGGCCAACGTGGAAGCGTACAATGCGCTATTGGATCAGCATTCGATTGCAGACCCGGCAGCGGGACATATTGAGTTCTTCCGGTCTCGGCGGGTTAACCCGACGAGGCGACACTATTACCGCACCTTCAACGGCAGTTTCGACCTTGGGGGACGCTTTTACGGCCCTTGGTGGCAGGTGATCCCAAAACGGGACCGAGTTACGCTGACAATCGACGCCGATCCTGTCGTGGAATTGGACTACCAAGCCATGAACGTGCACTTGGCCTACAGCGTTGCAGGACGTTCCTTCTGGGACGAGCATCCTGGAGTCGATGACCCCTACGAGCTGCCAGGTTTCGAGATGGTCGATAGGGCGATCCGAAAGAAGGCGGTACTTCTCTCGTTGAACGCAGAGTCTCCGGAGCAGGCGATCAATGCAATCCTCGGAGATGCGATGAAGTCTGGCTATTCGGTCCGAGGTGTCCCACTCCGCGATATGGTGGATCGGATTCGAGAATGGCACAGCGCATTATCCGAAATCTTATTCAGAAAGAGTGGGCTCCGACTAATGCGTATGGAGTCTATAGTAAGTGAATGGATCATTTCTCAATGTATTCAAGCGCCTATATGTGCGTTGAATATCCACGATGGCTACGTAGTGAGGCAAGGGGATGCTAGATTTTTAGAGTGTTTGATGACTGGAGCATTTGACAATCTATGTTTAACGTCGGTTCCAGAGGTAAGCAGAGCTTAGTCCGAATAGAAATGAGCAATCCAATAATGCACTATCACCTCTATTCCCTATACTAGGAAACTACAGAGATTAGCATTCGAGAAGCGACTAGAGTTGCAGCGCATTCTGACCTTCTGTGGCTTATGTAGCAGCCTTCATGCTGACAAGACCACTTCATACGAGTTAGTTTTGGCATGCAGGAGGGCTTGCCAGATCGATTGCCCTCAGACAGGTTGTGAGGTGATTTCGCGAGGCCAAATGATCGTTGCATACTCTTCGTAGATAGCCACTACAGGTCCGAGTTCTTATTGTAATGACTCACAGCCACCGTGACTGCTCCGTGTCACCGTGAGAGGGTGTCGACTACAGCCCTTACTCCTTTTAATTCTCAAGCCGCTTGGTTCTTCCTCATTCGAGTGTCATGAGGACGTTAATGCCTCGCTTGACGACAACTCGGCGTACGTGTTTGCGAATGTCCTCAACTGAATGATCAACTGCTAGTTCGACCACTCGCTCTCGACGGCCTCTTTTTTTCCGCCAATAGGAATATGGATACGCAGGTATACGGGAGAAACTTGATTCATCTCTAGGATGCGGCATTGGCTTGGTGCAACCACTGTTGATTGGACACAACCAAATCGAATCCCGATGTGCCTCAACTAGCGACCTCGTATCTATTTCAAGAACATCATGCTCTTGATTGCGATAGGCCTTGGCATTCGTCAGCTTGTGAAGGCGCACTTCCGAAAGCCAAAAAAATACCTTATTATTCAATAATTTATACCAGTCTGCGGGAGATAGGTGGTCCGGTAACGCCCTTCTAAGGCCCGAATCGCTCATCGGTATTTGGTCACGCACAACGGCCCGAGGTAGCTTATCCGCCGTTACTTCAACGCTTGCCGGTCGGTGCTGGCTTTCGATCTTCGCCCGCTCTACGGGATCAACCGCATAATGGTCCATTAGGGCACTTGTGCTCATCAAGCCATATTGCTTGATAGACTCCCAAGACCCCCGCTCAGCCATGTGATATAAGGTTGGGCAGTCGATGATCAGTTCTTCAAGTTCGGCTTCGGTCACCACGCTCTCCGATCAATGACGTTTCGCCAGTTAAAATCGGTCGAAAGGAGGGAAACAGGTCGGCCTGAAATTCTCTCGACCTCCTCTACGAAGCTGATGGTTTCCTGAGATAGCTGCTCAAAGCGAAATGCCTTTCGGTTCTTCACATCGAAATAGTCGACAAATGTAAGTGCGATGTCGGTTGGTCCATTCAGCTGTACGGAGTCACGAAACCGCAGCCAATCAAATTCTGCAATTCGTCGCGGCCTATTGGTAGTGGTCGTTCGTTCTTTTTGTTCAAGCTCCTCTAGCGGGATGCCGCTGCGTCGATGAATTTCCGCCATATCGACCTCGTGCTCCATTGGACCTGATGGTCCGCCGACCCGAATTGGATAGGTCCGACAGACCATGATGATCTTCCGAACATTCGATGGAGCTATACCAGCATCAGCGAGACAGCCAGAGACGGTCGTATCTCTCGTTGTTACATGAGGGTAGTCGCCATGGTGAAGACTCAACCCTGTACCCTGTGTGCCTTCTAAAAGTATCCTTTGACCGGCTACCATCGCATCGGCCAATACCTGCCTTGCGCTTCCCAAGTAAGGTTTGAGATCTTCACAATCTCTGGCAAGGAAGGCTGCATTGCCGTCTTTGTAGTCCGAGCGGCCCGTCATCTTTCGTGCCGAAGCAATCCCAACGCCCTGCGCCGTTGAGCTGATGCTTCCAAACCGCTTCTCCTCTTCTTTGCGATCCTCGTCGGTAATGATCATCGCGCGTTCGTCAATCCTGAGCCTTTTGGCATCGATCTTGTGCTCGGCAATCTCTTCGAGAAGCTTCTTAGGATAAATTACTGCTCCCGGCCCGAGGAGCAGCTTGGCATTGGGGGCCCGCTGCGTGCCCGAAGGAAGATGATAGTACTTCTCCGGCTTTGGCTCCGCATACACTTGGTGCCCGGCATTTGGCCCGCCAACACGCACCAGAAGATCATATTCAGGGGCGATGTGGCCTACTATGTTGCCCTTGCCTTCGCTCCCGAACTGACCGCCAATCAGCACATCAACTAGAGCATTGTTCGACCGTGGGTAGAGGTCGAGGAGCGCAGTGGCTCGAACAAGTACAGCCTCTTCGCTACAGCGGTCGGTCGAGACGACAATATCAGCGAAATCAGCAAGATTTTCTATATCGCGCTCAGTCCGATTTCGCTTCAGTTCGTCATAGGGAACCGCTTCGTCGTCCGATCTACTGCGTTCGCTGTAGCGTTTGCGCAGTTCTTCTTCAGTCGCAGTCAAATGGATGTGATGGACTTCGGCTCCATACGCCCGTCGTATCGCCTCGATCTGTCCCAAGATGCGGACCGAGTCCACGACGAAGAGACCAGTAGGCGTCTGTCCCTTGCCATAGATGTCCACGGTACGCTGCAGGGCCCTTCCGACCCATTCGCCGCCATCTTCTCGATCCAGTTTCTGCCCCGCCCGTTGCAACGCTTTGCGCTCGGGCTTGGTCTTGGGGGCCATACTCAGAATAAGCTCTCGTGTCTTGATGATCTTCGCGCTGTGTCTTTCCTTTAGAAGCCGCACTAAAGCGGACTTACCGGAACAGATGGGCCCGGAAAGTAGAACAATACGAAGGTTTCCGTTGCCGACAGCCAATTAGAGTAGCTCTAGTTGCACCTGCTTAGGTGGGACATCATACACAGTGACAGTCAAACCACCACGCACCATAACATCATCTAGCATCTCTTGAATCGTTGGCCAATCGCCACCTGCCGATCCCGTGCCGATCTTAGGCATATGAATGCTCGCTCCAATCGATGCTGCATAGTTGGCCACCTTCGCAAGGCAGCTCTGCACTGCCGCATATCTGATTCGGGGGAAAAGTGATGGGCCAAAACCTTCCTGTCCGATCAGACTTGCAATGATCATATCGTCGGAACCCTCCGAAAATATGACTCGCCCCAATCGATCATTCCTCGGGATCTTTATTATTTGCTCTGTAAAAGACTGCTCCGCGTCTGGAAATCGCTTCGCAGTCTTGCTTGCGATCCCGCCTCCCCATTTGATCGCTTTATCGTTGACGAGCTGGCAAATGATCTTCTTGCCTCGATCACGAGGATCCAAGACATCACCGTGGATCAAGCGTATTGGAACAAGGTCCTCATGAGGCCGGTCAAATCTGACTAGACCCGCTACTCGCGGGTAAATATTACCTGGATATGCTGTCAGGCCGACGCACTCGATCTGAGTTGGCGTATCGGTCACCCAGCTTTCTACCGCACGAGAGGTATGCCCTATGGCGGTGCAGCTATGCACAATGCTTTGATCTGGAATTGCCAGTCCTGACAGACGGATCTTCGGCGCTGTCGGTGAGCTAATAAAATAGTCGATCTTGTAGTGCCGTTTGCCTTCCTCGGATACGCTTGGAGATGAAACAAAGATCCCAATGGGCTGCTCAGATATCTTGGCCAAACGGATTAGAAAGGCTTCGGCTGAAACATCGTACTCGCGGCGTTGATGCATCAATTCTTCGACCGTGGGAACGGCCGACGCAGCTGATAGGCTGCCGATCGGGAGAACAAATTCCGAAGCGGCTAAGTTGCACAGCATTTCTAGCTGCCAGTCGTCCGAGGTTTTATCGCCACCGCGATTGCGAACCTGCTCCGACCAGTCGGGAAAGAGTAGGTGTGCGATTTCATGAGCGATTGAAAACCGTACGCGCTCACGCGGTTGCTGAGGGTTAAACTCGATTTTTGGGCCGCGTTCTGTCGCCACCAGTCGTGCGTCTGCTACGCTCGAATTGGCCTCAATTTGTACGTCAAGCATCTCGGCAATGCGAAGAGGGTTGAATGGCGGTCCTTCCCAACCCTTCTCCCGCGCTTTTAACACGAGCGCACGCGCCGCCTCTTCTATCGCGGTCAAAGGGTCTGCGTTCTTCGCAAATGCCCGAACAGAAGGGTTGGTCCAGTTGATCGAGGGAGCGTTTGACATCTCATCTACGAAGTTAAGCAACAATTGTAGGAAGCGCTGCCTGACGACTCACAACGCCGAACAGGTGATCGCCCACGCGCGTTTCGGCGGAACCGTCGCCAACTATGAACTGTACCATACACCGCTCGCGAATGGATCATCATGGGATCGACGTCGGGTGACCTACTCCCCATGACCAGATCCGCGTAATGTCCTCCCTTAGTAGTTAGATCTGTTCGGGCTTCGGTCGTGTCGTGATCGGTTGCGGTATTCCGCGGTGTGGGCTCGCGAGTTTCATGTGTGGGCGGTGTTGGTGGTAGTCGTCACGCTTGGTCCCGATCAACTGACGGGCATGGCGCAGGTTGGTGAACAGGTGCTCATTCAAGCACTCGACGCGCAGCTGGCCGTTGAAGCTCTCGGCCAATCCGTTCTGCATCGGTTTGCCGGGACGATAAAATGCCACTCGACGCCCCGCTACTGCTGCCAAGCCAGAATGGCGTTCTAGATCAGCTCCGTTCCGTTGTCGCCGACCACCATGCAGAGATTGCCCCGGAGCTCGGTGAGTCGGTCGAGCTCGCGGGCGACCCGCTGGTCGGAGAGCGAGGTGCCGACGATGGCAGCCAGGTATTCCTTGCTGAAGTCGTCGATGATGCAGAGCAACCGGAACCGCCCTCCGCAGGACAGGCTGTCAGCAACAAGGTCCAATGACCAGCGCTGGTTCGGGGCCTGCGGGAGGAAGATGGCCACTCCTTCCACTGCGCTAGAGGACGGGCTGCGTGTGGGGTCGCCGTCGACATTCCGTGTTCCCGAAACCGGATATTCCGCTAGCTCATTTTGTCGGCTCGGTGACTGATTGGAATCTCGCTTCGATAATTCTCGCCGCCTCTGACGCTGCATCGCCCACAAGGGCGGTGTAGTGGCGCTGAAGCATCGTCAGATCTGAATGTCCGATGCGATCTGCCAATGTGCGGAGGTCTACCCCGGCCACTGCGGCATGCGTGCTGTGTGTGCGCCGGAGATCGTGGATTGTGTAGCCCGGAAGGCCCGCCGCTTCCCTTGTCCGCTCCCACCTGCGCCGCAATGTCATCCTTGCGATTGGGAACACCCGCTCATCGCCGGGAACCGTTCTCGCCTTTTGCCGCTCAAGCACGGTCTGCATCGTTGCAGTACACGGTACCTGTCTGGCGGTATCGCTCTTGGACTTGGGGATGAGGCAGATAGTCCGACCTTCTCCTAACTCGCGAACGTCATTCCACGTGAGCGAGAGGGTTTCTGTCTTTCGCATGCCGGAATGAAGTGACCACAGGATGAAATCAGCCAGCCAATCGGCCTCCGCGTCCGCCGCGGCCAGAAGCGAGACAATCTGCTCTCCAGTCAAATAGCTCTGCCTTCCGACAATACCGCGAATGCGGTTCGCGCGGTTGCATGGGTTTTCGTCAAGGGTCCCCTCACGCACGGCCTCGTTGAGGATCATGCTGAGAGTGTCCAGCTCTCGCTTTACGGTTGCTGGCTTTTGCGTCTCCAGCTTGCTTGCGACCCATGTATTCACGTTTGCGGTTGTGATCGCGTCGAGTGTCTGAGATCCGAACTGAGGTATCAGATGCTTCTCCACATGGATCTTTACGACAGCATAGCTCCGGAGGCGTTGTTGTGCCCGTTCAAGCCACGCTGAGGCATATTCACGGAACACTGAAGGTCTGACTGCCTCGAGCGGTTCGCCCCGGTCTGCGAGCCCCTGAAGGCGATCTCGCACATCGAGAAGTTGCTGCCATGTGTACGAGGTCAGGTGGCCCTGCTTGATCTCAATGGAGCTGCCAGGTGGGTAACTCTTGCCGCCATATGTGGCGCCTCTCGGAAGGTGGATCTTGACCCAAGCGGTGTCGCCTCGTCTGCCGCGGAACACGCCGATGCCATGGATGTAGCGCGGCCGCTTCTCCATCGGCACGGTCAGAGAGGCGTAGAAATGGTCATACTCGGCGTACCGGCCGGGACGACCGCGAGGAGCCAGTGCCATTGAAAGAATCTCCAGTGGGGATTGATAGTGGGGAATATGGTGGGTGATAGTGTGTGACGCAACTCCGGCACCCCACGAGAACCCCATTCGGAACGTCGATAATGGGTTTGTAACGATTGAAACCTAAGAAACACGGGAGTTCGAAGAGCGGCAGAATTCTGGGAACAATGGCAACTAGAGAAACACCAGAAACAGCTGACATTACGTTGACATCGTAGGGGTCGCTGGTTCAATCCCAGCCGCGCCCACCACTTAAGTGCCGGTTTTTCCATTATATTTTCCGATGCGCTGGGCGACCCGCGAGAAAAGCCGCCTGTCTCTTTTCTTCATGCGGACCGGGCACGGAGCAAGAACGGAAGCTAGCATCGGCCTTCGACGTCCACCAAGCCGTCATGGAGGGCTCCCGAACGTGCCCCCAGCTGGGGCTAGAGTTTTGGGGCCTTGGTCAGCATCACGGGCTGGCTGCGTGTGCTGATTTCATGAGCGCTGCCGTTACCTCGTTCCCGATCGCGCTGTGTAGTCGCTGTTCGGTGGGGGCTCTACCCCAAGCCCCAAGGTCTCCGCCATATCGGCGGGGGTGACGAACCAGTGTGGCTTCAGGCAGTCCGCCCGGAGCCGACCGTTGACGCTCTCGGCCGGGCCGTCCGCATGGGTCTCCCGGCTACTCGCGCAGGTGACACGCGACCCAGTGGCCGTCGCGGGTCTGCTTCAGCTCCGGACTCTCGGTACTGCACAACGGCAACTGACGGATCGGGCAGCGTGTGTGGAAGTGGCATCCTGACGGCGGCCGGATCGGGCTCGGCACGTCGCCCTGAAGACGGATGCGCTCGCGCTTCATCGTCGGGTCCGGGATCGGCACCGCCGAGAGCAGCGCCTCGGTGTAGGGGTGCAGCGGCGTCGTGTAGATGTCCCTGGCCGAGGCGATCTCGACAATACGCCCGAGATACATGACGGCGACCCGGTCGCTGATGTGCTCGACCACCGAAAGATCATGGGCGATGAACATATAGGTCAGGCTGAACTTGCCCTGCAGGTCCTCCAGCAGGTTGATGACCTGCGCCTGGATCGAGACGTCGAGGGCGGAGACCGGCTCGTCGCACACGATCAGTTTGGGCGAGACGGCGAGGGCCCGGGCAATGCCGATGCGCTGGCGCTGACCGCCCGAGAACTCGTGAGGGTAGCGCCGCATGTGATCGGCGTTCAGGCCGACCGTTTCCAGAAGCTCGACGATGCGGTCCTCGAACTCCTGCCGGCTCTGCGTCAGCTTGTGGATGATCAGCGCCTCACCGATGATCGCCCCCACCGTCATCCTCGGGTTCAGCGAGGCGAAGGGGTCCTGGAAGATGATCTGCATGTCCCGGCGCAGTGCTGTGAGCTCGGACGGGTCCATCGCGGTCACGTTCCGCCCTTCGAACCAGACCTCGCCGGCGGTCGGCTCGATCAGCCGCAGGATGCAGCGCCCGGTCGTCGACTTGCCGCAGCCGGACTCGCCGACCACGCCGAGGGTCTCGCCGACCTGCAGGTCGACGGTGACCCCATCGACGGCATAGACCTTATCCACCTCCCGCCGAAGGACCCCGCCCTTGACCGAGAAGTGCTTCTTCAGGTCTTTGACCCGCAGCAGTGGTTCTGTCATCGCGTGACCATCCTCAGGCATCGTAGAGCACACAGGCGACCTTGTGGCCCGGGGCGATCTCGCGCAGCGGCGGGACCTCCTCTGTGCAGACCGGGGTTGCGAACTTGCATCGGGCGGCGAACCGGCATCCTGGCGGGGGGTGCAGCAGACTGGGCACGACGCCGCCGATCGCCTCCAGGCGCTCCTTGCGCTCCGCCACCATGTCGATCCGCGGGATCGAGCGGATCAGGCCCTGGGTGTAGGGGTGTTTGGGGTCGGCGAAGAGCTGGGCGGTTGTCGCCTCCTCGACGACGCGCCCGGCATACATCACCACCACCCTGTGCGTCGTCTCGGCCACCACCCCCATGTCATGGGTGATCAGCATGATCGCCATGCCGACCCGCTCGCGCATTTCGGCCAGCAGGTCGAGGATCTGCGCCTGGATGGTGACGTCGAGGGCGGTCGTCGGCTCGTCGGCGATCAGGAGCTGCGGATTGCAGGACAGCGCCATGGCGATCATCACCCGCTGTCGCATGCCGCCGGAGAACTGATGCGGGTAGTCGTCGACCCGCCGTTCCGGCGTTGGAATGTTGACCAGCCGCAGCATCTCGATCGCGCGGTCCTTGGCCTCCCGCTTGCCCAGGCCCTGGTGCAGCCGCACCACCTCGGCAATCTGCTCGCCGACGGTGTAGACCGGGTTGAGGGAGGTCATCGGCTCCTGGAAGATGATGCCGATTTCCTTGCTGCGGATCTTGCGCATCTCGTCCGCGTCCAGCGGGACGATGTCGCGACCCCGCCAGAGGATCTCGCCCTCGACGATCTTGCCCGGCGGCATGGCGATCAGCTTCAGCACGGTCATCGCGGTGACGGTCTTGCCGCAGCCGGACTCGCCCACGATGCCTACCGTCTCGCCCCTGTCGATCGACACGTCGACGCCGTCGACGGCACGCACCATGCCGTCATCGGTAGCGAAATGCGTCTTCAGTCCGCGAATGTCGAGCAAGCGCTCGCCCATGCCCCCTCCTAGATCACGCCGCTGCCCGATGCAGCTCCATGTTGTCGGCGCCCGTCCCGGTCACCATTCGGTCTTCAACCCTCGTGCCCTACTGGTGCACGGCCTCCAGCTTGTGGCCGTCCGGATCGAGCACGAACGCCGCGTAGTATGTCGCTCCGTAGTGCGGGCGTAGTCCCGGCGCACCCCCATCCGTCCCGCCGGCCGAGAGTGCCGCCGCGTGGAAGGCATCGACCGCCGCCCGGCTCGGCGCGTCGAAGGCAAGGTGAAACCCCGCCCCCGGCGCCTGCACCTGCCCCGGTCTTGGGAAGAGCGCCAGCTTGTCGCCGCCGCCGGGCGGGCCGTAGCCGACACCCTTCGGTGTACTCCACACGCGGACCCAGCCGAACGGCTCCATCACCCGGTCGTAGAACCGTGCCGCCCGATCCAGATCCTCGACCCCGAAAGACAGGTGCCCCAGCATCTCTCCTCACATCGAACGCCGCGATCTTCGCGTCCCTGCGGACGGCGATGACCCGATAGGCACTCATCGGGTCAGATCACCCGGCGGGGGTCGAGCGCGTCGCGCAGGCCGTCCCCGATGTAGTTGATGCTGAGCACGGTCAGGAAGATCGCGGCACCCGGGAACAAGGCCCAGTGCGGTGCGAAATCGAGATAGTCCTTCGCGTCGAACAGAATGCGACCCCATGTGGGGATGTCCGGCGGCACGCCCAGGCCGAGGAACGACAGGGTCGATTCCAGGATGATGGCGACCGCCACGTCGATGGTCGCGGCGACGATCACCGGGCCGAGCGCGTTCGGCAGGATATGCCGGACCACCTGACGGGAGGGCGAGGCCCCGAGAGCCCGCGCCGCTTCCACGAACTCCTTCTCCCTCAGCGAGAAGAACTGCGCGCGCACCAGGCGTGCCACCGGCATCCACCTCAGCCCGCCGATCACCGCAACGATCAGGACCAGTACGCCCATCTCCGGTCCGGCGATGTCCTTCAGCGCATCCCGGAACAGATAGATCAGGACCAGCAGAAGCGGCAGCTGCGGCAGCGACAGGAACAGATCGGTCACCCACATCAACGCCGTGTCTACGCTGCCGCGGGCCATGCCCGCCACCGCTCCGACCACCACCCCGACGCCGATCGCGACCAGCATGGCGCACAGGCCCACCGCCAGTGAGATTCTGCCGCCGTAGAGCATGCGCGCCAGCACGTCCTGACCCAGGTCGTCGGTGCCGAACGGATGCGCCAGCGATGGTCCCTGGAGCATGGCGCCGAAATCGATCTCGTTGATCGGCACCGGCCAGAGAACCGGCCCCACGATGACCGAGAGGATGATCAGGAACAGCACGATGGCGCTGCCCACCGCGAGGCGGTGCTTGCGGAACCGTCGCCAGGCCTCTATGCCCGGCGACACGCCCGACCGGCGTGGAGCCGCTGCGGCGGGACCGCTAGCGGTAGGAGATACGGGGGTCGAGCCAGCCATAGAGCAGGTCCGCGATCAGGTTGAACAAAATGACAAGGCAGGCGAAGACGAAGGTGACCGCCATGATGACCGGCGTGTCGTTCGCCAGGATCGCGGCGATGAGCAGCGAACCGATGCCGGGCACCCGGAAGATCTGCTCGGTCACGACGGCGCCGCTGAACACGCCGGGCAGCTGAAGGGCGACCAGCGTCACCACGGGAATCAGCGCGTTGCGCACGATATGTTTGACCACGACGACGCTTTCATTGAGGCCCTTGGAACGGGCGGTCGTGACGTAGTCGAGCCGGACGACGTCAAGCACCGCCGAGCGTACGAAGCGCGTATAGATTCCAGCCTGGAACAGACCCAGGACGAAGACCGGCATGATCGACTGCTTGATGTGTTCCCAGATGAACATCATCCCGGTGGCCTCGACGTTCGACTGGTAGACGAACGGCAGCCAGTCGAGGGTGATGCTGAAGACGAGGATCAGCAGTAGGCCGGTGAAGAAGGTCGGCAGGGAGAAGCCGACGAATGCCAGCGTGGTGGCGATCTGGTCGAAGAGCGAGTAGGGCCGGATTGCGGCGTAGACGCCGACCGGAAGGGCGACCAGCAGCGCCAGGATCTGCGACGAACCGATGACGATCAGCGTCGTCGGCAGGCGTTGCAGGATCAAGACGTCGACATCGACGCGGCTGACGAAGGAGAAGCCCCAATTGCCCTGCAGCATCTGGGTCAGCCACTTCACGTAGCGCTCCCAGATCGGGTCATCCATCCCGAACTTCTCGCGCAGGGACGCGGCGACCTCCGGCGGGACGGCCGGGTTCTGCGCCAGTTCGCCAAACGGGTCGCCGGGCGCCAGCGCCAGGACGGTGAAGATGACCAGACTGATTCCAAGCAGGCTCGGAACAGCAATGAGCAGACGCCTGATGAGATACTGGCTCACGATCCCTCAACATGAACTGAGGGAGCCGGCCGGAATGGCCGGCTCCCAGTTACGCGTTCACCGGTGATCAGGATTCGCGGAACCAGTCCTTCAGGTTCCAGGTGTTGTTGTCCCAGCCGCTCATCGGTGCGTGCAGCTTGCTCGAGACGGCGGAAACCTGACCGCGGTGCACGACCGGGATGACCACCACGTTCTCGATGACCAGTTCGTTCATGCGAACGAACAAGGCCGCCCGCTTGACCGGATCGAGCTCACCCTCGGCCTGACGATAGAGCGTGTCGTACTCCTCGTTCTGCCAGCGCGTGATGTTGCGACCCTGCCACTTGTTGGTCTGGTTGGAGTATTCCCAGGACACGAACTGGTTCATGAACGTGCCCGGATCGGGCTGTGTCATGGTCGTCGTGTACATCTGCAGGTCGGTATAGAACTTCGTGTAGGTGTCGGGGTTGCCGACGTCCGACGAGAAGTAAACCGAGGCGGTGACCGCCTTGATCTCGATTTCGATGCCGGCCTTCTGGCAGGCCTGCTTCACGATCGCCTGGGTCTTCTGGCGCGGCTGGTTGATCGACGTCTGGAAGACATACTTCAACTGAACGCCGTCCTTTTCGCGGATCCCGTCAGAGCCGGGCTTCCAGCCGGCGTCGTCGAGCAGCTTGATGGCCTTATCCACGTTCAACTCGAACGATGTGGACTTCGATACGAAGCGTTCCGGGTTGTTCAGGAAGTTGGCCGTGGCCTTGCCGGTCCGCCCGTAGATGTGGTCTTCCACGGACTGGCGGTCGACCAGCAGATTGATCGCCTGGCGAACCGCCGGATCGGACAGGGACGGATGCTTTGTCTTCAGGCTGGCTCGCTCGCCGTCGACCTCGGCCCACGGATCGGTGTTGTTGAGCTGCATGTGCTCGATATTGCCGCCGAAGCTGATCGAGACCGTGCCCTTGCCGCCCTCTTCGAGCCGCTTGAGGATCTCGTCCTCGACCTGCATGTTCCAAGCGAAGTCGTACTCGCCGGTCTGCAGCACCGCCCGCGCCGCCGACACGGCGTCACCGCCGCCCTTCATTTCGATGGCATCGAAATACGGCTTGTTGGCTTCGTGGTAGTTCGGATTGATCTTGCCGCGCACGAGGTCGCCCGGCTTGAACTCCTCGAAGATGTACGGGCTGGTCCCGATCGGCGCCAGGTTGGCCGGCGCGTCGCGGGACTTGTCACCCATATAGGGCTCGAACACGTGCTTGGGGATCAGGCAGCCGCGGGTACCGACGAAGGCGTCGGCCCAGAACGGCGTCGGCTTCGAGAACAGCACCTTGATCGTGTGGTCGTCGATCTTCTCGACTTCGACATCCTTGTAGCTCGCGATGGTGACGGCCGCGGCCGCCGGATCGGAAGCGTATTTCCAGTTGAACAGGCAGTCGTCGGCGGTGAACGGCGCGCCGTCATGCCAGGTGACGCCCTGTTTCAGCTTCCACGTCACCGACAGACCGTCGGCGGCGACGCCACCGTTCTCCAGGCTCGGGATCTCGGCCGCGAGGACTGGCATGAGGTATCCGTCGTCGTCCCAGGCGGCCAGCGGCTCGTAGAAGAGACGAGATCCATCCTGGTCCTTCGTGCCGACCGCGAAGTGCGGGTTCAGCAGGGTCGGGCCTTGCCACCAAAGCAGTTTCAGTGTGCCGCCGCCGCCCGCCTTGGTCGGCTTGTAGGCCGACGCGGACTGCGCCTGCGCGACGCCGTTATACATCAGGATCTGTGCGGCCAACGGTGCCGTCAGGCCGAGACCGACCATCGTGCGCACGAAGGATCGGCGCGACAGCCTGCCCTCCTTGACCTCATTAACCATGCCTCGAATTTGATGCTCGTCCATCGAATCCACTCCCACCCTGTTCCAATGCGGACTTTGGTCGTGTCGAACCAGATGCGCCGATATTCTGCGACTTCATGCTAAGGCTGTTGGTTAGAGAATTACAATCTCGCTTTACGCGTCAGGGGGACGGCTTGACTTGTTTGACCCCAAGACCGCAGCCAAGTTGTTCTCCCGTCCACACAATCGGCCCCGATCACAGATCAGAGAACGCATGACGTCGGCATTCGTGGGAGAGACTGCGAGCAGAGTTTATGGGCGAGGCTTTGCGGCTCATCGTGGTGACCGACGGAAGCGGGGATGCGACGGAAGCCGAACGCCTTGAAGGTCGGATAGGTAGGGAGACCGACACCGACTAGGCGAACACCCGGGTATCCGGTTTGCGTATCCGACCCTCGTGGCCGAGTTGCGTCAGTATCCGCGCCCAATAATACGACGTCCCATACGCTTCATCCGCTATGGTCGCTCTTGGCGGGGAAGCAGCACTTCCATGCGTGTCGGAACCGTCGGTGTCGGGAAGGTGCCGACGTGATAGGCGTGACACTGGGTGCAGCTGTCGCCCGCCCGACCGGGGGCGTGGCAGGTCGAACAGGTGGCGAGGGTCGGCTGGCTGAAGCCGGCGACCATGCCGGCGTGAGGATCGCCTTGCGCATACTGATCTTGGAAGGCGCCCACGCCGCCCGATGCGTCCGGCCGGACCACGGCGTGGCAGGTCTGGCATCCGCCGGACTCGCCGATCAGGCTGAAATGCGGGGCATGGGCGAAGCGCACGAAGGTCCGGATATCGGGGTCATAGTCCATCGGCGTCCAGTTGACGGCGCCGGTCCCGGCCGCCGGCCCGTCCTGGATCCGATCGATGCTGTGGCACCTCAGGCATGTTCCAGGCGCCTGAGCGCCGCTGAACACCGAAAGCAAGCTTTCGCCGCCTTCGGTCTGCGGGCTGGCGGCCGCCACGTTGATCCAGGCCCGCATGAAAGGGTCTTCATGTCCGGTCGGCCGATATCTCAGCGCGAACTCTCCCCGGTACCAGCCACCGTCCCGCATCCAGTCCTCCGGCGAGACAGTGGGCTCGACCCGCATCGGCGGCGCTGCGACCTCGGCCTGAGCGACCGGCGGCGTCGGTGCCATCTCCGGTGGCGGTGCGAGAGCTTCGTCCGAGGGCACCTGAGGTGCCGGGAAGGTGTTCAGGCCATCTGTGGAGGGTGGCGCCAGAATGTCCGACTGATCAAGAGACGGCGCGGCGAGAATGTCCGACTGGTCCGGTATCGGGGCCAGAATGTCCGACTGGTCAATGGCCGGCGCAAGGTCGTCCGACGGCGCGGCAAGAATATCCGATTGGTCAGGTACGGGCGCCAGGATATCCGACTGGTCGCCCGAGGGTGGGGCGAGGATGTCGGCCTGCATGTCGCCGGGGGCTGGGAGGATCGTCGACTGGTCCGGTTCCGCACCGGGAGCCGTGGCATCCGCTTCGGCGGCTGCCGGGCCGGGGACCGGGTCCGGCAGGTCCGGGAACGGGCGGGCAAGTTCGCTTGCCAGGGACGGGAACCACTCCTCGGCGGCAGCCGCGACCACCTCCATCGGCAGATAGCCGAGCAGGGCGCCGGTCTGACCGGCGGGCATACCGGCTGCGGTCCGGTTCGGAGCACCCTCTGCCAGTCTCGTTTCCGCAGCCTGGACGCCGTCGGCGAGCAGGTCGCCGAGCAGGCGCTTGACCGCGAAGGCCACGGTCGCGACCGCCCGGATGTCTTCCGGCGCCGCGTCCCGCAGGTCCAGGAGGTCCAGACCCGCCAGCCGGTCGAGAGCGGCCGCAACGGGTGCGTCCGCCGAGAGCAGGCGGGCCATGAACGGAGTGATCGGCTCCTCCGACCATTCCGGCCAGGCGCCGATATCCACGCCGCGGGCTTCCAGCTCCTGCAGGTCCAGACCCGGCACCGCCAGGAACCGCAGCCCGGCCGGACCAATCGAGCCGGTCCCGGCGATATCGGACTGGTGGCAGGATGCGCACATGGTCTCGAAAGTGGCGGTCAGCATGGCCCGGCCGTCGGCCGATGGCAGGTGGCAGACCGTGCAGGCCTCCGGCGCCTTGCCGACGCTTTCCTCGGCACCGAAATGCCGGTCGAGATGGGCGGCGTGGTCGAAGGCGATGCGGGGGCGTCGGTCGAACAGCGGTCGGTCGAACTCCGGATGGCCGTTCGCGAACGAGGCGAACTGAGCCGTGTGGCAGGTCTGGCAGGCGCCCTCCGGCATGTCGGTGAGGTGAGCCTGGACGCCCCGGTGTTCGCGATGACAGGTGGCGCAGCCGACAGTCTGAGCCGGCATGCCGGCATCGGAGAACAGCCAGCCCGACACCCTGAATTCGAGCGGCGTCTCGGTCGTGTGATCCGTCTGATGCGCCCGCGCTGCGTCGGTCAGGGCGGCGGTCACGGCCGGCGGCCGGGAATGCGGCAGCTCTGCATGCTCGCCGAGCTCATGGCAGGAATGGCAGGCGGCATCACCATGGCCTTCCGGCGCCTTGCCGAAAGCGGTCATGACCCAGTCGACCGGCCCGTCGTCGAACCCCGCGTGGCAGCCTGCGCATCCCCCGACCACGCTGTGCTGGAAGGTGAGCGGTCCCGGCGACAGCAGTGCGTCGCGGTCGCCGCCCGTGAGCGCGATCATGGCCAGCCCGATCACCGCGACCACGACCATGCGGGTCACCCGGCGGCGCAAGGCGCTCAGGCTGCGTACCGGGACGCAGGGCGGGCGCTGGACCGAACAGGCGCCGTTGGGACGTGGACCGGCCTGACAGGGGCCTCCGGCGCTGGCCGGGCGTGTGCAGTGCCAGCGGTCGCCCCGGCGTACCGGCGCGCAGTCGGCGGTACCCTGGCAACTGCCCCTGGCATCGGGTCCACGGGGGCAGGGCTGGCCGAGGGCCAGCCGGCCGCACCGCCATGCCCGGTCGGGACGGTCGTAGGATCCGGCGCCGGCGGCTCTGTCGGGCCGGCCGGTCACGGCCCCACCTGGAAGGCATGGGCGAGGACCGCGTGGACCACCATGAGGACCAGAAGCGCATGGGCCAGGGGCACATGGACGAACAGCCAGAGCCGCAGGGCCACCTGGGCGGCGTACTGGTAGTCGAGGTCGTCCTTGGCCTGGACAAGCGCACAGAGGCGGTCGAGCGTGTCTCGCCCGGTTGCGTCGACATACCGGTGAAGCGAGCGGATCTGTTGAAGCTGACGCCGCAGGTGGCCGTGATATCCGGTCAGGTGGGACAGCGCGTTCCGCGGACGCTGGAAATAGGCGCTCAGTTCCTTGTGGTAATAGTCGGCGATGGTGACCGACGCCGTGTCCCGGGCCGAGGCGATGGCCAGGGCCTGTGCCTCGGCGGCAATCTCGGCCCTACGGGTGGCGATACGGTCGTAGAGTTCCCGGGCCCCGTGGTCACGCATGCGCCTGGGGAGAACCCGGTTCAGCCAGATCCCGACCGCCCCGCTGATCGCGACCAACAAGAACGGGAGCCAGAGTGCGGTCTCGAATGGGCCGTCCGGCAGGCCGAATCCGGTATGGGTGAGGAAGACGGCGACGGCGAACCACCCTGCATAGATATGGACCTGCTCCCAGGCCGACGCGCTGCCCAGGGGCATCACCGGGATGCGCCGGCGCAGGTCGAACAGGGCGAGCCCGGCGATCAGGGCGAACAGCATCCAGCCGGTCACGAACCTCGTGTCGTGGAGGGTGGTTTCTGCCAGATGGGTGGTGGCCACCAGCAGGGCTGCAGCGAGGGCAACGATCGAGCCGTTGCGGAGCCGGCGGCGGGTGAACCCGGTCAGCGACGCAACCATGCCACCAACTCTTCCGGGTCGCTCATGTCGAGGCGGACCAGGGCGTCGTTCGGACAGGCGCGCTGGCAGGCAGGTCCGCCGAGCCGTCCGGCACACATATCGCATTTCGTCGCCCGATGGATCGCCGTCCCCGACTCTCGGTCGGTGATCACCTGTCCGGCGCGGTCGGCGATGTCGACCATGACGATGTTGTCGTAGGGGCAGCTCCGCGCGCAGGTGCCGCAGCCGATGCAGGTCTCGTCGTTGATGTGGACGTCGCCGAGGGAGAGGTCGCGCTGGATCGCGCCGGTCGGACAGCCGATCAGGCAGACGGCGTCGACGCAGTGCATGCAGGCATGGGCGATCATCACGTCGTCATGGGACGGACCCTGGCGCACGAAGCGGGGATTGCCGTCAT
This sequence comes from Thalassobaculum sp., assembly GCF_965223715.1. Taxonomy (GTDB): domain Bacteria; phylum Pseudomonadota; class Alphaproteobacteria; order Thalassobaculales; family Thalassobaculaceae; genus Thalassobaculum. The sequence goes on from NZ_OZ245012.1 coordinate 533,176, forward strand.
GGGTCGCGGCACAGGCCTTCACGCAGTCGTCGCAGCCGGTGCAGCGATCGAGATCGATCACCATGGTCTGCGTGCCGTTGATGATCCGCTCGTCGATCAGGAAGTCCACCAGCGGCTGCTCGATCCCGGTGGCGCTCTCGTCCCGCTTCCAGACCGGCGTGGAGGGCGCCTCCGCCGGGGTCGCGGTCGGCAACAGGTGCGCGGGCAGGGTGGGCAGCACGTGGCGCTCCATCACCAGGGCCGGGACCCGCAGAATGTCGAGATAGCCGATCGCCCGCAGGCTGTAGCGCAGCGGGAGGGCCGCTCCCGTTCGCCACTGCCGGACCAGCTCCTCAAAGCCGAAGACGTCGTTGTTCTTCAGGTAGCCGACCGTACGGTCGCCGTGATCCATATGCTCGGTCACCCGGGCGAAACCGGCGCGCACCATGATCAGATCGTCGGCAAGGCTGCCTTCTTCGGCGATCAGCGGCTCACCCGCCAGGGGCTCCCTGCGCGACGACGGCACCTCGCCGGTGGGGAAGAGTTCCTGGGTTCCGTGGTTCTCGAAGCGGATCTCCTCGGCGACGAGGGCCCGCGTCCCCGCATCCAGGTGGGCGAAGAGCGGACTTTCCGCCAGATGGGCGAGCAGGCTGCGGGTACGGTACAGATGGTCGACAGCCTCGCGCAGGCCGGGGTCGCGGGCGCGCAGGTCCCGCAGCCCTTGCCAGCGCAGCTCGATCACTTCGCACTCGGTGCCGGCGAATACCGTCGCGGTGCGCGGGGTGCGCGCGAGGGCCGAAATCTCGCCGAACATGTCGCCATGGCTGAGCGGGATGGTCGACTGCTCCGCCAGCACCCGGTCGATATCCGGCAGATAGGCCCGATCCCGGTCGGCGCGCAGATGCACCGCACCGGATCGCGGCGACAGGGTGCGGGTCTCGATCTCCGGCGAATTGCCCCAGAGCTGGGACAGCGCCCGCCAGACCGACCGGCGATCCCGGGGCGCCGCCCGATTGCCGTCGGGACGGCCGGCATAGAGGACGCAGGCGGTACCGGTGAGGATCACGAAAACCGAGTTCCCGTAATCCCCCTCCCGCACGATGATGTCGCCGCGCTGGTAGCGGTTGATCCGGGCGTCGTTGCGCACGATGTCCGCCAGCAGCAGGCCCGGCGGGAACCGTTCTGGGTGGAGATCGCGGAATACCGGTGCCGCCAGGATCCGCTCGACGTCCCCTGCGCCGAGGTCCGGGTCGAACGGATTGTCCCAACGCCGGGGCCGGCTGATCGCGGTGGCGGGAGAAGGCACCTCGGCGCTCCTCAGCGGGAAGGGGTGCCCTTATAGGCGGTCTCGGGCGGCAGGACCGAGTCGATGGCGCCGAAGGTGCTGCCGTCATATTTCTCGACGATCTGGCGGGTGATCGCGCCGACCTTGTCGGCTGCCGCCGACAGGGCCGCCTCGTTGTTCAGCTTGAGGCCGGCGCTATTGGCGGCAACCCCCATCTGCGCGAGTTCCTCGATCTTCAGGTACCCCTCCAGGGCGGCGATCGCCTGGCGGGCCGCCTGCGCGCGCGTGGCCATCGATACCGCGTAGTCGGCCTTCTCCGTCGCCTTGCCGACCGCGCGCAGCGCCGTCTCCAGCTCGACCGCCCGGCCGACGACGAACATCAGCCGCTTGTCGTTGAGCGAAGCGGGCGGGTTGTCGGCCCCCTTGTTGTGCCAGGTGTTGTGACGGACCTCGCCCTGGGACCAGGTCACCAGCTCGAACGGGCTGCCGGCCTTGTGTCCGCCGACATTCACCAGCTTCTCGTTCGGCACCACGTGGCAGGAGAAGCAATAGCTGGCCCAGGCATACATGTCCTTGGGTCGGATCATGCCGGCGGCTTCGGCCTTCTGCCAGCGGATCGCGATCTCCTCCTGGCTTTCCTGGCCTTCCTTCTTGCCGCTGAAGCCGCTGTGGATCGGTTGCCAGGCGCTTGCCGCACCATGGCAGCTCTCGCAGGACACGCCGGCCACCGGCTCGGGTTCTCCGCCACCGGTCTCCACCGTCGTGAAATGGCAGTTCAGGCACAGGCTCTCCGACTTGATCCGCCGCATTCCCATGCGTTCGGCGATCTCGTTCGCCTCCTTCTTGCGGGTCAGTTCGGTGAAGGTCGAGAAGTGGTGCGTGCCCTTCCAGGCTTCGGTCTCGGCCTTGTGGCACTCGGCGCATTTTGCCGGGCCGATCACCTTGAACGCCCCATCGCCGGACTGGGCCGAGGCGGGCGAGGCGACGAGTGCCGCCGTAACGACAAGGGCCGTGACAAGCAACGATGCCGCCATGGCGAGCCGGCCTATGGCCGATCGACTCGGTGACTGCTGCATCATTGTGTCCTCCGTCGGTTTCATGTCGTCTTGTTTCGAGCCGGTCATGCGTCGAGAACCAACCTCTCGCGCGGAACCGCCATGCAGGCGAGGCAGGTGCCGGGTTCCGGAACGACGGCCGGCGCGGCCACGTAGTCTACCGCGCCGGCCTTGATGGCAACGATACAGGTGCCGCAATGCCCGGCCCGGCAGCCGCTCTCCAGGGCCACGCCATTGCTTTCTGCGAGTGCGAGAATCGAGCCGGCGGATCCGTCCCAGTGAAGGGTCTTGCCGGACCGGTCGAAGCGGATCTCCACACCCGCTTCGGCCCCGGCTGCGGGGCGTTCGCTCGGTTGCCGGTGCGCGGTGGCAGCACCGAACGCCTCGACGCGGATATCCTCCGGCGGCACGCCCCAGTCGCGCAGGCCGCCGGCGACGGTCTCCATCATCGGCGCCGGGCCGCACAGATAGAAGACGTAGTTGGTCGACGGCAGCGCGTCCTTCAGCAGCGCCAGATCGATCCGGCCCGGCCGGTCATAGTCCTGGCCGAGGATGCAGGCCTCGGTCGGCTGGCTGTAGCAGGTGACCACGTGCAGGGTCGGATAGAGTCGGCGCAGTCCGGCGATATGCTCGGCGAAGGCATGATGCTCGCGGTTGCGCACGCCGTAGAACAGCCAGATCTCGCGCTCCGTCTGGCCGTTGCACAGGGCGTTCAGTATGCTCAGCAGCGGCGTGATGCCGATGCCGCCGGCGATAAGCACGATCGGGTGGTCGGCTGCCGGGTCGCAGGTGAAGGCGCCGGTGGGCCCGCGGACATCGAGGATGTCCCCCTCGTGCACCAAATCGTTCAGGTAGCCGGAGACGATTCCAGGATCGCAGGCCGCGCCGTCGGGCGCCGGCACCTTCTTCACGCTGATGCGATAGCGTCCGCCGTCGGTCGGCGCATCGGACAGGGAGTAGCAGCGGACCAGGGGTTTGGATTGGCCGGGGATCCGGAACTGGAAGGTCAGAAACTGGCCGGGAAGATAGAGCGGCAGGGGACGACCGTTATGGGCGGTCAGCTCGAAGGAATGAACGTCCTCGGCCTCACGGACCTTCCGCACGACCTTGAGCTTGCGGAACCCGATCCAGGAGCTGACCGCGAGATCCCGCTCCGCTTCGGCCTGTCGCAGCGACAGTTCGACCCGCCTTTCGAACAGGCGGGCTTCGGCGGCGAAACTGCGACGCTCGAAATAGCCCCGTCGCCAGGTGCCGTAGAGGCCCAGCGCCATCTGGGCGAGGGTGCCGGCGACGATGACATAGCCGAGTGTCTCAAGGATCCCGCTCATCGCTAGAATCTTACCAGCAGCTCGGAGCGCGCGCCGTAGCCGAGGTCGCGGGCCTCTTCACGGGACACGAAGCCGTCGAGCTGCAGGACGAAGCGGGAGCCGAGAGCCTGCTGGAAGCGCAAGCCGATCGCGGCGGCGTCCCGACGGTCGGGATCGGTCGCGATCCGCGTGCCGAGCTCGGCGACGAGCTGGGTGCGCTCCTGGTTGAAGAACATCTGATAGCCGGCCGCGGCGGCGACCACGTCATCCGCCCGGTTGCTCAGGGCGGTGCCGTAATCGCCGAGATTTGGGGAGGCGAAGAGAATGCCGACCGGGCCGAGCGGACCGCCGGCGATCGGATCCCGCGCCGCCGAGGTGAACCGGTCGATGGCCCAGGCGGCGTTGACGTACAGCACGTCGTCATTGCCCATCGGGTCGCCGGACAACTCGGCCAGGAACACGGTGCCGGTGTCGACCGCCGCCGAGGTGTCGTCGAGGGCGACGGACTGGGCGACGCGGAAGGCGGTGTTCACCTTGCCGAGCCGCTGGGTCGCGGCAGCGCCTAGGAACAGGCCGTCCGTTTCGCTGCCGCCGTCCTCGCCACCGGTGACCCAGATGGCGTCGAGCGCGACCGTGGAGGTCTGGAAATCCGTCTCGGAGAACAGGCCCACCAGCTTGGCCTTGTCGTCGCGCTCATTGTCGCTGCGGTGGACGTTGCCCCAGCCGAAGAGCGCGGTCAGGCGGGTGTCCACCGAGACGTCGCGGGCGATCAGGGTATCCCGGGTGACCGCGACCGCATCGACGGTGTCATTGATCAGCAGACCTTCCTGGAACAGAAGCTGCTGCCGCCCGACGGTGAAGCCGATATCGAGGCCGCCGGTGTCGAAGGGGTCGGCGTCTGGGAAGATCTCGCCGATCTCTCCCTCGAAGAACAGCGTGGTGATCTCGCCGCTGAACTGATTGCTGAAGCCTTCCCTCTCTTCGGGACGGCGGTGGTAGCCGGAGAACCGGCCCCCGTCCCGCAGGGGCGACAGGCCGAACAGTACCCGCTCGGTCCCGCTGAGCTGCAGGTTGGCGAACAGGTCGAGCCGGTTGGCCCATTCCTGGACCTCGGCGCTGTCGCCGTTCTTGAAGATGCCGACACCCGTGCGGTACTGGCCGAAGACCCAGAGGGCAGGCTGCCAGACGGCCCCGGTCGGCAGCTCGAACCCGGGATCCAGCGGGCCGGTCCCCAGCAGGTCCCGGCCGATCTCCAGCAGCGGCTTGGTGCGTTCGGGCAGCGCGTCGCCTTTGTAGGGGATCGGCTCGTCGGACAGCGTCTTTACCTCGGCCGAGACCGACGGCGCGGCAAGCATGATCGCGGCCGCTGGAAGCAACCGCAGCAGAGGGGACAACCGGCTCATTGGGCGGCCGCTTGGTTCTGCGCGCCGAGGGTCACGATCGTCTCCCGTTCGGCGATGGTCAGGGTGCCGGCGACGATGGCATCGGCGACCTGGCGCGGGCTCATGCCGTAGTCGAAGCCGATGTGCTGGATCGCCAGGATCAGATTGACCGGCACCATCTGCGCCTTGAGCTTCACCGAGATCGCGTAGGGGCCCGCCCCGGTGAGTGCCGCCGCCGGCACCGCATACTCGGCGGTCCGCTGGCCGAGCGGGTCGATGGTCTGCTTGTGCTTACGCGCCGTTCTCGGTCGACCGTAGATCGTCGTCGGCAAGGTCTCGGGCCGCACGAAGGGCAGCACACCCTGGGACGTGTTGATCGGCAGCACCTGCTCCCGCTCGCCGCCGCGCAGCAGGCGGACCAGAAACTTGGACTGGAGGTTGAACAGATCCTCGTCGAGCGGCAGCTCACCCGCATGGACATAGGCGGAATGGGTGTCGCGCAGGTCGCCGTTCGGATCGCGGTCGCCGGACCGGTACACCACGGCCCCGTCGCTGTTCGTCACGGCAACCTCCAGGAACATCAGCCGTTCGGCGTCGAAACCCGTGGGCACCGCGTGGCCGTCGGTGATGTTGCGCACCGCTACCGAAAACGACAGGTCGTCCGGCGCCGCCGCCGTGATTCGGATCTCGTCCAGGGCAAGCCCGTTGCGCAGGACCTCCAGCCGGCGCTCGTCGGCCTCGGCCAGGCGTTTCTTCTGCTCCTCGACGATCTTGCGGGCGTCATACCGGTCGTCGATCGAACGCCATTCCTCGGGGAAGGGGTAGTCGCGCGGGGCCGCGTCTTCGAAGGCATCGGTCCCCCAACCGGCGGCATCGTCGAAGGTCATCCATTCCCGCATGGTCTTGAAGCTCTGCGCCTTAACGTTGAGCGGGAACAGGCCCGGATGAAGGATGGAATGGTCCGGGCCGGCGAAAAAATGACTGGCCAGTTTGCGGGTGCGGGTCGGCTCCCCGCCGACGATGGCCGCCGGGCCCTCCTCGTAGCCGGAGGCCACGCCCTGCTCCTTGCCCATATGGCAGTCCTGGCAGGTCACCCCGGCCTGGGAGGCCGGCGACTGATGGTACTCGGCGAAGGCCTCCTCCAGGCGGAAGCCGTTGACCAGGGTCACGTCGTGGCAGGTGCCGCAGAACCCGGGGGTGACCAGCGGGAAGAACCGCTCGACCTCGGTGTGAATGCCGCGGCCGGGATCGGAGGGGTCGGTCGAGACCCGATAGGTCTCCGGCTCGTCCAGCACGCGGTTCAGTTCCTCGTCGCCCTTGGGGCCGAAGACCGGCTGGTACAGATCACCCTCGACGATCGCGAGGCGGCCGCTGATCTTTCCGTAATTTCGGTCGACCCGATGGCAGGTGATGCAGGTCACGCCTTCCCGGGAGGTCGGGTGCCGGTCGAAATTGGAGACGTAGACCGACTCCTCCAGGTTCATGCCGACCGGCGAATGGCAGCGGACGCAGAAATCGCCGTTGGTACCGCTGGTCTTGGCGTTGATCGCCGCCTGCATGGTCAGGAAGACCGGGCTGAGCTGGGCATAGGCATGCTGGGAGGCGGACCATTCCTCGTACTGCTTGGGATGGCAGGTGGCGCAGGTGGTGGCAGCCGGGAAGCGGCTCTCGGCGAACAGCTTCTCGTGCGCCGCTGCCGCGCCGGACGCGCTCTCTGCGGCGTCGGTCTGTGTCTCGACCGGAACCGGCGCGCCGATCGCCGGTGCGACCGATGGGCTGACGGTGCCCGGCGTCGGGACCAACAACGGATCGTCATTGCCGGACGGCTGGACCAGCAGGTCGTCCGACTGCGCCGGCGCCGGCTGCAGCAGCAGGTCATCCGATTGCGTGGGGGCCGGCTGGAGGAGGAGATCGTCGTTCTGGGCCGGGGCCGTCTGATCGCCGGCGCTCGGTTGCAGCAGGAGATCGTCGTCGGCGGCAGCCAGATGCTCCGCGATCCGCTGAAGCGACGCCGCAGTGGACGCAGCGTCCGCCCTCGCCGTGCTGGCAAGCAGGAAGCCCGCAAGTGGGAGAACGATGACAGCGGCGATCAGATCGCGAAGACGGCCGTTCTTGTCCATGGACAGCATCCGGTCGCTTAGGAAGGCAAGGTAAGAGACGTTATTACCGTGAATTGGAGATCGGTCAAACCTCGCATTCTGCCCTTTAAGGTTGAAGAGTTCCGTGGTTTCAGCTTGGCGGGACCGTCAGGCGATGGCGCGGTCTGGATGCCGACCGTCGACATCCCGGACCGCCGCCACCGAAGAATCGGCCCTCCTAGCGCAACCCGTCCTTTCCCTCGGCCTCGCCGTGGGTCAGCCCGCCGACGCGGGCCAGAGGTCGGCCGCCATCGGTGAGAGCGACGGCTACCAGGATCTCGCCCGCACGGGGGGAGTCATTCAGCCGGACCTCGATCGCATCGAAATGGCTGCGGACATAGGCCGCATCTTTGTGGCCTAGCGGCACGTCCAGGACCTGACCCGGACCGCCCATCTTCTTCGAGGAGGGGACCAATGCCGCCCCTCCGCCGACAGCCGCCCTTAGCGGCGCGCCGAGCTTGGGGTGGAGAATGGCTGCCGCATGCTCCAACTCGCCCGCCTCTCCGACCATGGCGGCCTTGCCGTAGCTCTGCACCCGCTCGGGGTCGATCCCCAGGGCCTCGACGCAGCGCCGGCCCAGAAGGCCGCCAAGCTCTTCGCCGATGTCCATGAGGATGGAGAGATCGTCCGCATAGCGCCCAGCGAACGGGTTGGCGATGACCGCAACGGCCACAGCCTTTCGGCTGGCGGGGCTGATGGAGCGCCCGGATTCTTTGAGAGTTTCTTCGACCCAGACGGAGATCTTGCGGATATCGGCGGTCATTTCCTGTTCCTTCTACCAACAAGTTGTGGACCGTGTCCGATAGTTCAGGTGAACCGCCATGGGCGCTTCGGCGGTCAGGTCATAGCATTCTGGACGACCGTTATGGATCGATGCTGTTGAACGGTTCCAGACTTTATTTTTTGAACAAAACTGCAAAAATCCAAAACCGCAACTTATCAAAATATAAATATAGTCTTAAGTTGCTATAAAATGGACAGTGATTGCTCTGGTTTTAGAAGTTTATCAGTTGGTCGAAGCCCGACTGCCCCACGCGATATCGGATGTTCGCAGCACTAGATGTTTAACTGATTGCCTTCATGCCGATGGATGCGATCGCCATGAACTCGCGAACCGCTGACGGCATGAGCTTCCGTGAGGGCAGTACCCCGTAGACCTCGACAGGAGGTCGGGACCAGCCGGCAAGAACCGAGGTGAGCTGTCGTGCCGCAACGAACGGCGCCGCCTGGAAGCGCGGCAGAAGAGCCACACCTGGGCCGAACGAAGCTATAACGTTCAGCGCTGGACCGAGATCGACCGGGGCGGGCATTTCCTGGAATGGGAAGAACCGGCGATCGTCGCCAGCGACATGTTCGACTGGAGTCTGGCGCAGACGTAGAGCCGAAAGGGGCGTCGAACGATCCCATGCTCGGCCCTACCCGGAAACCTGCGATCTCTCAAAACATTCGGGATCGGTATATGCTGGCCATGCGCCTGAATCCGAACGGCAGACAGCAGCTGTATGGTGACGCTTCGATGGAATTCGATCAGTCAAAGGTCAAAGAGTTCTATGAACAGCATCCCTACCCGTTCCGGACGGCCGAGCCCGAGAAGCTTCCGATCCAGGTTGGGTTGCCCTCAGACATCCGCTTCATCAATCACCATGTTTTTGAGGGGAGACGGGACTTCTCGAAGCCGTTTCGGATGCTGGTCGCGGGGGGCGGGACGGGCGATGCCGTCGTCGGGCTGGGAAGCCAGCTCAAGGCGCTGAACTGCCCGGCGGAGATCACCTATATCGACCTGTCGGAAGCCTCCCGGGCCATAGCGGAACGCCGCGCGACGGCGGCCATGATTCCGAATACGCGCTTCCTCCTGGGGCGTATCCAGGATCTGCCGGATCTGGTCTCCGGCAAGTTCGACTACATCGATTTCTGCGGGGTGATCAATCACGTGGGCGATCAGGCCGCGGTGCTGAGCGTCCTGTCGTCGCTTGTGGCGCCCGGCGGCGGGATCGGCGTCATGGCCTACGGAACCCTGGGGCGTTCCGGCGTCTATCAGGTGCAGGAGATGCTGCGGGCCGTGGGCGCCCATCGGTCCCCCGACGGTGTCGCGATGGCGCGCGCCCTGATCGAAAGCCTGCCGGCGACCAGCCAGCTCAAGCGCAACCCGGTCTTCGAAAACAACACGACGATTTCCGACGTCGAGATTGCCGACCGGTACCTCAACCCGTCGGACCGGTCGTTCACGGTCGAAGAACTGCAGGACCTCGCAGAGGGTGCCGGGCTGAAAATCGCCGCCTTCGCCCCATCCATCTTCTACAACCCGATGACGCTGCTGCGGGATGAAGGCCTACGCAACAAGGTGAAGTCTCTGTCGTGGATCGAGAGATGCGCCTTCGCGGAAAAGATGGGCGGCAATATCGCGATGCATAACTACTACATGATCGAGCCCGGGCGTCACCCGAACCCCGAGCGGCTCATCGAGGATGGCAGCGCGATCCCCACCCTGGTCGGCCTGAGCTACGGTGCCGCGCCACGGGTTCAGAACAACGCGTATGAGATGGACATCAATGTGGGGCCGCAGAGCCGGCACGTCAGTCTTCCCGGGTCCGAGATGACGGCACCGATCCTGCGGGAGATCGACGGCCAGCGGACGCTGAAGAAAATCCATAAATCGCTGAAGGCCAATCTGAGCTGGCGCACCTTTCTGCGCGAGTTCCTGATTCTGTATCAGGGCCTGCACGGCGCCGGCAATTTGGTGCTCAGCACGACGCCGATGCCACGCATCTGAGAGGGAGTCCGGGGTCGCTCAGCGCAGTAGCTTCAGCGAGCCGGTCAGCGACCGGATCAGCCTGGCCGGGCCGGCGAGGCCGACGCCGTCGATCTTCTCGTCCGCGAGCGTGCGCGTCGGGAACACGTGCTCGTACTCCGCGAACTCATGCAGAGAGCCGGCGAAGGCGGGGAATGCGACGAGGGTGAGGTCGTTTTCCTGCGCTGCCGCCGTGGCCAGAAGGTTGCGAAGCCTGTCGCCGTCGGCCTGCAAGATGGGGGTCGGGCGGTCGGCGCTTGCGCGGATCGCCACGCCTTTTGCGTCCGCCAGCCGCAGCCCGCTCATCGCCGGGTGGCATCCGCCGAGACCGATGGAGATCGCGGCGATCGTGTTGGCCAGAAGCCCCAGGGGCAGGTCGGGGTCGACGATCACCGCGACCCGCAGGTCGCCGGCGCCTCTGAGCGGCTCCATGGTCATGTCGGCAGATCTCCAGCGGGTCCGCGCCACTCCGGGCGGCAGGGGGGAGGGGACGGCTAAAGCCCGGCCCCTGAAACAAGGGAAGGCTAGGTTGCAAGGTACGGAATGTGCTCTCTCATTTTGGCGCTTACGGGTAAGAATTCGGTAGATACGTTCGAACTTCACAAATGATCCGGTCGATCATGCCAAATCATACCAACGCGCCGCTCGCACTGGATCCGGCGGACAGGCACATCCTGCGCGTGCTGCAGGCCGATGGGCGGCTGTCCAATGCCGAGCTCGCGGAGCGCTGTGGCTTGTCGACCTCGGCCTGCTGGCGCCGAACCCGCAGGCTCGAGGAGGAGGGGGTGATCGCCCGCTACCGGGCGGATCTGGATCACCGCCGCCTGGGTCTTGGGGTGCAGGTCTATGTGTCGATCCAGATCGACACCCACTCGGACGAGGAGGCGAGTGCCTTCGAAGCGGCCATCGTCGAGCTGGACGAGGTCGTTTCCTGCCATTCCATCGGTGGAGGCGTCGACTTCCTGCTTCGGGTCATGTGCCGCGACCTCGATGCCTATGCCGAGTTCTCCATGACCGTGCTGCGCCGGCTTCCAGGCATCAAGGCGATGGAGAGCAACTTCGTGCTCAAGGAGATCAAGGCCGATCGCGGCCTGCCGGTGGACGGCCCGGCTTTCGGCTAGACCCTGCGAGCGAGGCTGGGCAGGCCTGTTCGAGCGCTCCTCACGGCCCGATCTCCCGCCACCAGCGGCGCGCCACCAGGATCGCCACCAGTCCCTGGGCTGCAAGCGCTACGGTCGCGGTCTGCGCGCCGACCACCTCGGAGAGGAAGCCGAGGTAGAAGAAGCCGACCGGTCCGATGCCGATGCACACGGAGAGCAGGCCGAGCAGGCGGGCGCGCATCTCGACCGGGGCGTGCAGGTAGACGAGGGTGGCCTGCATGACGCTGAACCCGGCCCCGCCGATGCCCACCAGCAGCAGCGCGCCGCCGGCCAGGGCCACGGAGGGGATCGTCGCGAATGCGATCAGGCCGGCCATGAACAGGGTGATGCCGCCGACATAGACCTGTCTGTACCAGCGCGGGCTGGAGAAAGCGGCGATCGTCAGGGCGCCGAGGAAGGCGCCGACCCCGTCGATCCCGGCCAACAGCCCGACGCCCTCAGGTCCGAGGTTCAGGTGGTCCTTGCCGAGCACCGGGATCATGCTGAGGCACGGCCAGCCGAAGACGTTGAAGATCACGGTCACGAGCAGGACACCGGTCATCCGGCGATCGTGCCGGACCCATGCCAGGCCCTCGCGGACCCGCTGCAGCACCGACACGGTATCGGTGACGCCGGTCCGGCTGCGGGTCCGGATGCGCAGCGCCGCCACCAGGGCCACCGCGTACAGGGCGGCACCCAGCCAGAACACCCCGGCGATCCCGGCCGTCGCCAGGATCAGTCCGCCCACCGTCGGCCCCAGCATTCGGCTGGCATTGTTGGTGCCGACGTCGAGGGACATCGCCGGGCCCATCCGGTCGGGGCCGACGGTGTCGCCGATCATCATCCGCCGCACCGGATTGTCCGTCGCCCAGCCCAGCCCGTTCACGAAGCTGGCGACGGCCAGGTGCCAGACCTCCAGGAGGCCGAGCGTGCCCAGGATCGCGATGGCGAGCGAACTGGCCATCATCGCCAGCACCACGAAGATCAGCGCGCTGCGCCGCTCCAGCCGCTCGGCGACGGCCCCCAGGACGGCCCCGAACAGACCCATCGGCAGCAGCCGCAGCATGGTCAGCATGACGACCAGGAAGGCCGAATCCGTCGCCTGGTAGGCGAAGACCCCGACGGCCAGCATCTCCAGCCACCGGACGACGAAGACCACCAGTCCGACCAGCCACAGGCGTCGATAGTCCGGCTGAGCCAGCAGCCAGCCGCGCCTGCTTTCCGCGGGTTGCCCCAAGACGATTTCCTCCACCGCGTTTTCTTGTCGTTGTTTCGGGCGCTGGCCGGGCGGTGTCACGGCGCGCTGCGTCCGCTCGAAGTAGAGGCCCTGGCATTGTCCGGGCCAAGACCCGAATTCTTCAAGGCAATCGGTCGCGGGAGGAATGCCACGCGTCAGCCGGAGGGCGTTCGGGCGATGCTGCGCGCCATGGCCGCGATGAGGTCGGTACGGGTCACGATCCCGATGAGTCTTCCGTATTCCAGCACGGGGACGGCATCCACGTCCCGGTCGCCCATCATGGTCATCAGGACGCTGAGCGGGGTCGTGGCCACGGCCCGGGGAACCGTGACGCTCATGATGTCTCCTGCCAGGACCGGTGTGCCGCGCGCACGGTCAATCAGCCTCCGCAGGGCCGGTGCAAAGCCGCGATCGAGACGCAAGGCGTCGTCTCTGGCACGGCTGATCAGATGCAACTGAAAGATCACGCCCAGGTACCGGCTGTCGGGATCGATGACGGGCAGAGAGGTGAAGCGGTGCCGTTTGAACAGGTCGGCCACCTCGCCCAAGGGGGTCTCCAGACCAACGGTGGTCAGATTGGTCGACATGATGTCCGCGGCCGTCAGCGGGCCGGTATGGTGGGTCGCGGCCTGAGCCTCCGCAGCACCGATCAGACGGGCGAGATCCCTGACCCCGAGATTGAACGACTGTCGATAGCGCTCCAGGATCCCGGTCAGCTCCCGTTCGGACAGGCCCAGGCGCTCCGCGGGTTCGGGATCGCGAGGCTCGCCTGTACTTGGAGCCTCGAACTGTCGGAACGGGTAGCGGCGGCCCGTGATCCTTGCGTAGGCGGCGGCGATCAGCACCAGGGCAATCGTGCCGGTCGCAATCGGAGCGAGGGCGAACCAGTAGCCCAGGTGGTCCAGAGCCTCCGGGCTCATGGCCGCGGTCATGGCGACCGCACCCGCGGGCGGATGGATCGCGCGACAGGCGATGGTGGCGGCGATCGCGAGACCCACGGAAAGCGCTATGCGCGCCACCGGATCGCCGACGACCATGCAGACGGAAACGGCGACCAAGGCGGCCACGGTATTTCCGACGATCGCGGACCAGGGCTGGGCGAGCGGACTGTTTGGAACGGCGAAAAGCAGTACAGATGTCGCGCCGAGCGGCGCCACGAGATAGAGCCCGGCTGCCAAGTCGACGGTCGGAGACAGGAGAAACTGCCCGACCAATCCCAGGCCCAGCAGTGCCCCAAAGCCCGCCCGTATGGCTTCAACGGAGGATGGGCGGGCCACAACCGGCCCCAGCGCGCGCAGTATACTCAACTTGATGCCTATTCAGCCGGTGGGGGCGTCCGTCTCGATCACAGCCGCGGTCGCGGGGCGGGGTAAGGAAGGGATCGATGCCGTGCATAGGGCGTCGGTCCCGGGGTCCGCAAGGGGGAGAGCGGTCTCGCTTGATGAACGGCCGCTCCGGTCGCGCAAAAGAAAAGCGCCGGAGCCCGAGGGCCCCGGCGCCTGTCTCGCCGCTGGAGCTGTTCTTACTGCCAGCGCTTGATGATCTCTTCGTACGCGATCGTCTCGCCCTTCGGCTTCTCATTGTCGAGCTTGGCCTTCGGACCGTCGGGCTTGCCCAGCCATTCCGACGGATCCTTCGGCTCGTTCAGGCGCGGGCCGCAGCCACCATAAACGTTGCTCTGCTCATCCGCCCGCTGCATGCGGGCCATGATCGTGTCCATCTCGCCGGCGAGACGGTCCATGGCCTCCTGCGGGGTGAAGGCGCCGGAGTTGACGTCACCGATCTGCTGCCACCAGAGCTGGGCCAGCTTCGGATAGTCGGGCACGTTGATCCCGGTCGGCGACCAGCGGACCCGGTCCGGCGAACGGTAGAACTCGACGAGACCGCCGAGGTTCGGCGCACGTTCGGTGAAGCTGTCGTGCCGCACCGTGCTGTCGCGGATGAAGGTCAGCCCGACATGGCTCTTGCGGACGTCCACGGTCTTGGAGACCACGAACTGGGCATAGAGCCAGGCGGCCTGGGCCCGGTCGCTCGGGGTCGACTTCAGGAACGTCCAGGAACCGGCGTCCTGGTAGCCGACCTTCTGGCCTTCCTGCCAGTACGGGCCGTGCGGCGACGGCGCCATCCGCCAGAGCGGCGCGCCGCTGTCGTCGACGGTGTTGTTGCCCTCGGATTTCGGGGCGACCATCGACGCGGTGAAGGCGGTGTACCAGAAGATCTGCTGGGCCACGTTGCCCTGGCTCAGGGCCGGGAGCGACTGGTAGAAGTCGTAGCTGGCCGCACCCGGAGGGGCGTAGGCGCGCAGCCACTCGTCCCATTTGCGGATCGCGTAGACCGCGGCCGGACCGTTGGTGGCGCCGCCACGGCTGACGCTGGCGCCCGCCGGGTTGCAGGATCCGGCCTCCATGCGGATGCCCCACTCGTCGATCGGCACGCCGTTCGGCTCGCCCGGCGAGCCCGCACCGGCCATCGACAGCCAGGCATCGGTCATGCGCCAGCCGAGATCCGGCGCGCGCTTGCCGTAGTCCATGTGGCCATAGACCCGAACACCGTCGATCTCCTTGACGTGCACGCTGAAGAACTCGGCGATGTCCTCATAGGCGGACCAGTTCACCGGCACGCCGAGATCATAGCCGTAGCGCTCCTTGAACTGATCCTGCAGATCCTTGCGGTCGAACCAGTCCTTGCGGAACCAGTAGAGGTTGGCGAACTGCTGGTCCGGCAGCTGGTAGAGCTTTCCGTCCGGTCCGGTCGTGAAGCTGATCCCCATGAAGTCGTCGAGATCGAGCATCGGGTTGGTGGTCGCCTTCCAGTCGCCGGCCATCTGATCCGACAGGTTGTAGGCGAGCTGCAGGCGCGAATGGGTGCCGATCAGGTCGGAGTCGTTGATATAGCCGTCATAGAGATTGCGGCGGGTCTGCATCTGGGTCTGGACCGCCTGCACCACTTCGCCTTCGCCGAGGAGCTGGTGGTTGACCTTGATGCCGGTGATCTCCTCGAACGCCTTGGTCAGGACTTCCGACTCGTAGGTGTGGGTCGGGATCGTCTCGGAGAGGACGTTGATCTCCATCCCCCGGTACGGCTCCGCGGCCTTGATGAACCACTCCATCTCCTTCAGCTGATCCGCCCGGCTCAGGGCGGATTGCTGGAACTCGCCGTCCACCCACTTCTCCGCGGCGGCCATGTCGGCGGATGCCGGGCCTCCCCAAAGAAGTCCGCTGGCAGCCAAACCTGCTATCAGTGACTTTCTCATCGGTTTCCTCCTATGAGATTCCTTGTCCCGGCCGGAGCCGGGGTGGTCCGCACGCTTGCCGCGTGCCTTTACGTCTTCGTCCGGAAATCCCCGTCCGAAGCCGATTTCGTCAGGGCCCTCACACCCATTTCGCCACCGCCGCCGCCCAGAGCAGGGCAATGATCGAGGCCCACCAGAGCGGGCCGGTGAACAGGGCTAGCCAGGCCAGATGGATGTAGGCGGCGCTCAGCAGCGAGATGAACAGCCGGTCGCCGCGGGTCGTGTTGATGCCGAGAATGCCGGGTTCGCGCGGATCGCCGCCCGGCCGCGCGATCTCCCAGCCCGTCATGATCAGCAGGACGGCGGCGATGCAGGCGAAGAACAGGGCCGTCTGCCAGGTCCAGGCCATCCATCCCAGGAAGGAGACACCGGTCGGGTCGGTGTTCTGGGCGACCGCAACGCTCGGCACCACGCAGGCCAGGAGTGCTGGAAGGATCCACCGCATGGTCAGACCCTCCCCATCGCGAAACCCTTCGCGATGTAGTTGCGCACGAAGTAGATGACGATGGCGCCCGGGATGATGGTCAGCACGCCGGCCGCGGCCAGCAGTCCGAGCTCGTATCCGGAGGTCGACGCCGTCTTGGTCATCACCGCGGCGATGGGCTTGGCCTGGACGGTGGTGAGCGTCTTCGCCAGCAGCATCTCCACCCAGGAGAACATGAAGCAGAAGAACGCGGTCACGCCGATCCCCGAGGCGATCAGCGGCATGAAGATCTTCACGAAGAATTTCGGGAAGGAGTAGCCGTCGATATAGGCGGTCTCGTCGATCTCCTTCGGCACCCCCGACATGAACCCTTCCAGGATCCAGACCGCGAGCGGGATGTTGAACAGGCAGTGGGCCAGCGCGACCGCCAGGGTCGTGTCCAGCAGTCCCATGGTCGAATAGAGCTGCAGGAAGGGCAGGGCGAACACCGCGGGCGGCGCCATGCGGTTGGTCAGGAGCCAGAAGAACAGGTGCTTGTCGCCGAGGAAGCGGTACCGCGAGAAGGCATAGGCCGCCGGCAACGCCACGGCGACCGAGATCACCATGTTGATGACGACATAGATGATCGAGTTGATATAGCCGGAATACCAGGTCGGATCGGTGAAGATCTTGACGTAGCTCTCGACCGTGAATTCCTGCGGAAACATCGAGAAGCCGCCGAGGATCTCGTTGGTCGTCTTGAACGACATGTTCAGCAGCCAGTAGATCGGCAGCATGAGGAAGAGGATGTAGAGGGTCGGAACGATCCAGCGCTTGCTCATCGCTTACCTCCCTGCATGGTCAGCGTGTAGAACAGCCAGCTCACCAGGAGGATCATCAGGAAGTAGATGATGCTCATGGCGGCCGCGTTGCCGAGGTCCTGCTGCCCGAGGGCGATTTTCACCAGGTCGATGGACAGGAAGGTGGTCGAGTTCCCCGGGCCGCCGCCGGTCAGGACCGACGGTTCGGTGTAGATCATGAAGCTGTCCATGAAGCGCAGCAGCACCGCGATGGTGAGCGTGTGCTTCATCTTCGGAAGCTGAATGTAGCGGAACACCGCCCAGGACGAGGCGCCGTCGATCCGGGCCGCCTGATAGTAGGCGTTGTCGATCGACTGCAGCCCGGCATAGGCCAGCAGCACCACCAGGGACGTCCAGTGCCAGACATCCATCAGGATGACGGTGAACCAGGCGGCCACCGGTTCCTGAGTGTAGTCGAACCAGGGCCCGCTCGCCGGGTCGTGGCCGAACAGGCCGGCGCCCGCGTTGAGCATGTAACCGAGGAAGCCGATATCCGGCAGCGCGTAGATGTTCCACATCGCACCGACCACGTTCCAGGGGATCAGCAGCGGCAGGGCCATCAGCACGAGGCAGACGGAGGCCCACACGCCGGACCGCGGGATGGTCAGCGCGATGGCGATGCCCAGCGGAATCTCGATCGCCAGGATCGTGAAGGTGAAGCCGAGCTGGCGCATCAGCGCGTTTTGGAAGCGCTCGTCGGTCAGCGTATCGGCGAACCATTGCAGGCCGACGAAGGAGAACTCGCCGTAGAACTCTTCCTGCACCGAGAAGTTGACCACCGTCATCAGCGGGATGACCGCATTCATCGCCACCAGGATCAGGACCGGCAGGACCATCCACCAGGCGCGCTGGTTGAGCGTCTTGTTCATGCCTTGCCTCCCCCGCTGGCGGACTGTCCCTTGGTTCCGACGATCCAGCCGTTCGAGTAGACGTGCACCGCGCCGGGCTCGAAGAGGAGCCGGTTGTGCCGGTCGGAGATGCTGGTGCCTTCCGGGGCGATCACGTTGACCTCCCTGCCGTCGAAATCGGTGCGCACCACCAGGTGGCGGCCGACGTCCTCCACCCGGGTCACCCGGACCGGCAGCCCTTCTTGGCCGTCGGAGAGACGGACGAATTCGGGGCGGATCCCGATCTCCACGCCCTCGGTGCCGGGATGGCCGAGGTCGCGGCGGAGCGGCACGCCGTGTCCGCCGACATAGGCCGTGTCGCCTTCGACACTGGCCGGCAGGACGTTCATGCCGGGGGAGCCGATGAAAAAACCGACAAAGGTGTGTTCCGGCCGCTCGAACAGGTCGACGGGTGTGCCGAGCTGGACCACCTCGCCGTCGAGCATGACCACGACCTTGTCGGCAAAGGTCAGCGCCTCGGTCTGATCGTGGGTGACGTAGATCATCGTGTGCCCGAACTCGCGATGTAGGTTCTTGAGCTCGGTGCGCAGCTCCCACTTCATGTGCGGGTCGATCACCGTCAGTGGCTCGTCGAACAGGATCGCCGAGACGTCTTCGCGGACCATGCCGCGGCCGAGCGAGATCTTCTGCTTGGCGTCGGCAGTGAGCCCCTGGGCCCGGCGGCCGAGGTCCGCGGTCAGGCCGATCATCTCGGCGATCGCCTTGACCCGGCGATCGACGTAGTCCGCCTTTCCGCCGCGGTTGCGCAGCGGAAAGGCGAGGTTCTCGTAGACGGTCATGGTGTCGTACACGACCGGGAACTGGAACACCTGCGCCACGTTGCGGGCGGCGGTGGAGAGGCCGGTGACGTCCGTGTCGTCGAACAGGATGCGGCCCTGGGACGGCACGAGGAGCCCCGAGATGATGTTGAGCAGCGTGGTCTTGCCGCAGCCGGACGGGCCCAGCAGGGCATAGGCCTCGCCGTCCTGCCAGACGTGGTCGATCGTCGGCTTGAGCTGGTAGTCGTCCCGGTCCTTCGGGTTGCCGGCGTAGGAATGGGCGAGATTGGAGAGCGTGATCCTGGCCATGACGCGTCGTCACCCCGCCTCTGCATAGGCCGCGGCGGCGGCGAGGCTCCCGTCGGGAGCGAAGACATAGACATGGGCCGGATCGACATAGACCGTGCGGTCCGCGTGATGGGGCAAGTCGTGGACGCCATGGACCAGGGCGACCCAGCGCTCCCCGCCATGGTCCACATGCACGAAGCTCTCCGAGCCGGCGATCTCGGTACCGGCGACCTGGCAGTCGAAGGCGAGTTCCCGATCCGAGGTCTTGGCGATCTTGAGGTGGTTGGCGCGGAACCCGGCGAGATAGGGGCCGTCGGCCAGGGCCTGGAGCGACGGGAAATCTGTGGAGAGGCGCCGGTCCTCGATGATCAGATCGCCGCCGCTCTTGGACAGGGAGACGAAGTTCATCGGCGGATCGGAGAAGACGCGCGCCGTGGTCGCGTCCGTCGGCCGGCGATAGACCGAGGGGGTAGGACCGAACTGGGTGACCCGGCCTTCCCACAGGCAGGCGGTGTTGCCACCGAGGAGCAGCGCCTCGTGCGGTTCCGTCGTCGCGTAGACGAAGATCGCGCCGGATTCCTCGAAGATCCGCGGGATCTCGGCCCGCAGCTCCTCGCGCAGTTTGTAGTCCAGGTTGGCCAGCGGCTCGTCGAGCAGGACCAGACCTGCGTCCTTGACCAGAGCCCGGGCCAGGGCGCAGCGCTGCTGCTGGCCGCCGGACAGTTCGAGCGGCCGTCGGCCAAGCTGCTGCTCGTTCAGCTTCATCATGGCGGCGGCGGCACGCACCTTGGCATCGATCTCGCCGGCACTCAGGCCCCGCAGCCGCAGCGGCGAGGCGATGTTCTCGTAGACCGTCATGGACGGGTAGTTGATGAACTGCTGGTAGACCATCGCGACCTGGCGGTCCTGGACGCGGATACCCGTGACGTCCCGATCCTGCCAGAAGATCCGTCCCCCGGTCGGCTGATCGAGGCCCGCCATCAGGCGCATCAGGGTGGTCTTGCCGGACAGCGTGGGGCCCAGGAGAACATTCATCGACCCGGACGCGAATTCGAGCGTGGTCGGATGAATGTGGACCTCCAAGCCCACTGATTTCGAGACCGCTTCCAGCTTCAGAGACATGCGATCGGCCTTCCCGTACTTTTCATCACCGCGATCCGTGCGCGCGCCGGCTTTCCTGTGCTTTTTCCCGGGCCGGTGACGTGCGCATCCAGTCGTCCAGGGCCTGGACCTGATCGGAGGTCATCCGCAGGCCGAGCTTGGTGCGTCGCCACAGGACGTCCTCGACACACCGCGCCCATTCCTGCTCCCGTAGCCAGACGACTTCCGCCTCGGTCAGCGTCGCGCCGAAATCGCGGCCGAGATCGCCGGCATCGGAGGCGTCACCGAGCAGGGTGAAGGCGTCGGTGCCGTAGGTCCGGACCAGCCGATTGGCCCAGGGCATGTCGAGGAAGGAGTATCGCTCGCGCAGGCGTGTGCTCAGGTCGCCGGCCCCGCCAAGGGGGAAGTCGCCCCCGGGCAGGGATGCGGAGGCGGTCCAGGATCCCCCCATCTGCGGAAAGAACGGCTGCAGCTTGTCCAGCGCGGCTTCAGCCAGCCGGCGATAGGTGGTGATCTTGCCGCCGAAGATATTGAGCAGGGGCGCCGCACCGGACGGCTGCTCGACCTTGAGAACATAGTCGCGGGTCGCCGCCGTCGCGGACTTGGCACCATCGTCGTAGAGCGGCCGCACGCCCGAATAGGTCCAGACCACATCCGCGGGTGTGACCGGGTCGAGGAGATACTCGGAGACGGCGGTGCAGAGGTACTCCGTCTCCTCCGGCGTGCAGACCGCGTCCGAGGGCGACCCCACATGGTCTCGGTCGGTCGTGCCGATCAGGGTGAAGTCGTCCTCGTAGGGGATCGCGAAGATCACGCGGCCGTCGGCATTCTGGAAGATATAGGCCCGGTCGTGCTCGAAGCGTTTGCGCACGACGATGTGGCTGCCGCGGACGAGCCGGATGCGGTCCTTGGTGTTGAGCCGCACGCAATTGCCGATGATGTCGCTGACCCAAGGGCCGCCGGCATTCACCAGGGCGCGTGCCTGCACGGACTGTGTCGCGCCGGTATCGGCATCCTGCACCTCAAGGCGCCAGACACCGTCGGTCTGTTCGGCCAAGATGCACCGGGAGCGGACGTTGATCGAGGCGCCCTGCAGCGCTGCGTCGCGGGCGTTCAGGACGACCAGGCGGGAATCCTGAACCCAGCCGTCGGAATACTCGAAACCGATGGAGAAGGAGGGTTTGAGCGCGGCACCGACCGGGTTCGTATGAAGATCGAGCTTGCGCGTGCCGGGCAGGCTCCGGTGCCGCCCGAGATGATCGTAAATGAACAGCCCGAGCCGGAGCATCCAGGCCGGCCGAAGTCCGCTGTGATGCGGCAGCACGAAGCGCATCGGCCAGGCGATGTGCGGCATCGCCTTCAGCAGAACCTCGCGTTCCTCCAGGGCTTCGCGCACCAGCCGGAACTCGAGATACTCCAGATACCGCAGACCGCCGTGATAGAGCTTCGTGGAGGAAGAGGAGGTGCCCTGCGCGAGATCGCCCATCTCGCAGAGGAAGACGCTCAGCCCCCTGCCGGCGGCGTCCCGCGCGATCCCGCAGCCGTTAACGCCACCACCGATGATGGCAATATCGACGAGCCGCCCTGCCAAATGCGTCTCCACCCGTGAAATCGGGACCCTGACGTTGGATCCTCGCTATTTTCACTTTTGACGCTACGTGAAAACGATATGAAGGACAATCGAAAACGCGTTGGGCGATCTCGGGCGCTCGGCTACACCGTGACCTGAATGACCTCGACGTCGTTCTCGCGGCACAGCAGTTGGAAATCGCGCGGCACTCTGGCGTCCGTGACCACGCTGTCCACCTGGGACACATGGGCGATGCGGACCGGCGCGGAGTTCTTGAACTTCGTGGAATCGGCGACCAGGATCACGTTGCGGGCGTTCTGTATGATCGCCTGGGCGACTTTCACTTCCCGAAAATCGTAGTCCAGCAGCGCGCCGTCATTGTCGATAGCCGATGCCCCGATGATCGCGTAGTCGACTTTGAACTGGCGGATGAAATCGACGGCCGCCTCGCCGACGATGCCGCCATCCGCCTGGCGGACGATCCCTCCGGAGATCACCACGTCGATCGTCGGGAACAGGCGCAGTCTGTTGGCAACGTTGAGATTGTTGGTGATCACCATAAGGTTTCGATGATTGACCAGGGCCTCGGAGACCGCTTCCGTCGTCGTGCCGATATTGATGAAGAGGGACGCGCCGTCGGGCACGAGGCTGGCCGCGCGGCGACCGATCGCAGCCTTCTCGTCGGCGGCGATCTGACGCCGCTGCTCGTATTCGACGTTCTCCGTGCCGGAGGGATTGATGGCGCCGCCGTGGATACGCCGCAGGATCTTCGCGTCGCAGAGATCGTTCAGGTCCTTGCGGATGGTCTGGGGCGTGACGCCGAAACGCTCCGACAGCGCATCGACCAGCACCCGGCCATCCTGTTTGGCCAGTTCCACGATCTCAGCCTGTCTCTCGCTGAGGAACACCATCATATCTGCCAGATAACTCTCGAGATATCGAAGGTATCCGAAAGAGAATCGAAGGCCAATATCGATACCGCCGTCTCAGCACCTGAAGTTGCAGATCGGTCGACGTCATCCTCTGTGGGCGCGGCAGGTCGGCCGCGCCCGTACGTTAGTCCAAGCGCATCAGGGGCAAGCCCAGCAGGGCCTGAGCGAAGAGCAACAGGGTGACCACACCGTATCCGATCGCCGCGAGACGGACGATGCCCACTGCGTTGCCGGAACCCCGCCGATCGAGCCACAACCCCAGCAGCGGGAGGACCTGCATGGCATGCATCGAGGCGAAGTGAGCCGGGCGAAGGTCTCCCGCCACACCTGACCAGCCGAACAGCGGGATGACCGGAGCGCCCGGCGGATGCAATCCGACAAAAGGGCCGCCCGAGCTGCTGAGATATCCGGCCACCAGGAAGGTGAGGCCGAAGGTGGTCAGGAAGCCGAGCCAGATGCCCTCGCGAAGACCGGGGCCGAAGCGCGCCCCGGCATCGCGGGACGCAACCCAGCCGATCACGGCGATAGCCGCGATCAAGGTGACCGCGCCGACCCCCATCAGGGCGTACATCGTCTCGTGGAACGGTGTGGTCAGATTGAAGTGGGAGTGCTCGCCACGGGCGGCCATGTAGAAGATGTAGGCCATCTCGGCGAGGAAGGCGGCCGCCATCGCGTGGCCGACGATCGCCATGGTGCGGCCGCCGCGCACGCCGTCGGACAGGTGCCGCTCGACCAGGGCGATCGTGGCGAACACAACCACGAAACTCAGCGAGAACTTCAGCGGCTTCATCCAGATGGACACACCGTCGATCGTCCGCGGGTCGACCAGGGACCACCCGAGCGCGAGCGCGAGCAGGATGGCCGACAGGATGGTGAGGGTCTCATACCGAGCCGACGGAGAGCCGCCGACGATGGCCATCTGCGGGTCAGGCACGGACATGGAGCGATCCCTCCGCGGTGAGCCTCTGGGTGGGAAGGACGGCTTTGCGAAGCCCGAGTTCGGTCAGGCCGGCGATCAGGAAGCCGATCGGTCCCAGCATGAACGTGGCACCGAGGATCGGAGCCTGGACAACGCGGCTGATCCCGACCTGATCCATCCGGCGCGCCATCACGGCACCGATGAACAGGTCGAAGGCAAGATAATGGATCCAACCGGCCAGGAGAGCCCAGTCGTTGGACATCAGCGAGGCAACGTCCGCCAGGCTGCCGAACCCTCCCTCTGCCTCGGCAAACCGGCTCAGGACGATCAGAGCGTAGACTGCCGACAGTCCGCCGGGGATCACCCATCGCGGGACTGCGTTGAGCCACCCGTATCCGCGGGGCCCGAGGATCAGGACGAGCCATCCGGCCATCGCGGCCGTACCGGCATGGGAGAACACTGTCTCGGGCTGCATGAAATATCCCCTATGGAAATTTCCATTGGAAATATAACTGCTCCGCCGGCTTGAAAAGTCCAGGAGAAAAATTTACATTGGAAATATGGAGGTCGGAACATATTGAAAAATAAGAAGAAAAATTATCACCACGGCGATCTGAAACCGGCGTTGATTCAGGCCGGGCTCGAGCTTCTCGAAGAGCAGGGGCTGGAGGCGTTGACGCTGCGTGCCATTGCGGCGCGGGTCGGGGTCAGCCATACGGCGCCGAAGAATCATTTCGACGGCCTGCTGGGTCTGCTTGCCGCGATTGCCGCGGAGGGCTTCCGCCGCCACGCGACCGAGATGCGCAAGGGGGTGGAGGCTCACTCGAACAGAGTGGATCGATTGCGGGCGGCGACCGAAGGGTATGTAAGGTTCGCCCGGGAAAACCCGGCGCTGTTCAAGCTGATGTTTTCGCCGCGCCTGAAAGGCTTAGGCGATCCCGATCTCATCGCTGCCGGCTCCGAGAGCTATGGCGTGTTGCGCGGTATCGCCGACGGCCTGGAATGGGACCGTCCCGGCCCGGCGCGCGGTCCGGGCGAGGAGGCCTTGCGGACCGAGACGATGCTCTGGGCCTTCGCGCACGGCTATGCGTCGCTGCTGCTCGAAGGCCACGGACCTGCACAGTCCGATGGCGCTCCGATGCTCGATGTCTTGGACGTGATGCCGGTGTTCCACTACCGGGACTGACGGGGTCCAGGCCTCGCCGCCCTGCCGGTGCGGCTCTCGTCCATGATCTGGTCCGAGTGACTGAGAGCGCTCTCCAGAAGGGCCGGCAGCTCGGTCTCGGAATCTTCCAACCGGCCCCTGAGCGCTTAGTGCAGGCACACTGCTCTGTGGAAGCCCGAACGCCCCAGACGGCCTGGATGTCTCACGGTGCCACGGGCTCCCAACGTGCCTTGCCGGGCGACCGCCGGGCCACGCGGCCGTTCTCATCGATCGAGAACAGCGAGATCCACCCGTTATCCACCAGGTTCAGGACCGTTTCGTGCCGGGCGATGACCCGATCGATCGCCTTCTGCGGCGCCTCCAGATAGACCGAGAGCCGCATCGGGTCGTGGACCAGGCGCTCGCCGTCATGCACGGATTGCATCGGTAGTCCGACCCGCAGGTCTCCGCCGTTGCCCTCCAGCACCCCGATCCGGCCGACCACGTCGTGCAGCGTCTTGTTGCCGCTTCCGAACACCCGGTTGTCGACGCTGGAGCCGTAATACTGGAGGTTGATCCAGCTCGCGACGATCATCGGCGCGGTCATGATGAGCTCGAGAACCTTGAACTCCCGGTCCGCCTGCCAGTCGTAGCTGTGCAGGAAGACCTGTCCCTTCAGGTCGATCCCGGCGGTCCGGGTCCGCGGCGCGGCGACGAAGGCGACGCAGCCGGCAAGGCCCCATTCCGGACGCACCTGGCTCCAGTCCCGGGCGCGGGCCTGAAGGCTGGAATGGACGTCGTCTCCGTCGGCCGGCTTCAGGGCCGGCGCCCGCTCCAGCCGGGCGACCCGGCCTGCCGTGGACAGGTGGTCCTTCAGCCGCGCGAGATCCGCGCGATGGTCCGGCGCCTCCGCGTCGCCGTCGAACAGGGTGACCGCGTCGGTCGTCGTGTCGTGCAGACCGGCGATGAAGACCGTGTCCTGCGGGATGTGGATGCCCCGGGCGGCCAGCGCGTTCTGAACCGACCGGTCGTTCAGCAGGGCCGCCGCCAGCCGGGCATTCACCTCGCCGCTCTGGCCGCCGCAGGCGCCGCAGTCGAGGCCGCGGGCATGCGGGTTGTTCACCGTCGAGGCGCCGTGGCCGACCAGCAGAACGATCCGGGCGAAGCCCTTCGTCAGGGACATGCCCTTCAGGATCGCCTCCGCCATCGCCACCCGTTCGGTCGCGGAGATCCCGGTCCGGCGGCCATGGGCGACCTGCGGGTCGAGCTGCGGGACCGTCTGACGCCGAGCCGGGGTGTCGGCGACCGGCCGGGTCAGGCCGAGGCCGTCGGTCACCAGCTTCGCCGCGAAGCCCAGTCCGGCCAGTTCGACGAACGGAAAACTGCCGGAGGCCGTCCGCCGCAGCCGGCCGAGCGCCTGGGCGATCCCTTGCCGGATCTGCCGGGAGCGGGCGATCGCCGCACTCTCCCGCACGCTCGCCGCCGTCTCCCGGATCGCCGTACCCGGCTTCAGCAGGACCGGGCAATGGGGCACGCCCTCCTCGCTGCCGAGCGGCACATGCTCGATCGGCAGCCCGAAGAAGCCGGCGAAGCCGATGGTCTCGATGTCGCCGGAGGCGCTCTCGATCGCCCGCCGGAACACCTCCGAGCGCACGTCGATGCAGAACGCGGCCTGGACCGCCGGCCGTCGGCCGGCCGCCGGGGCCGTCACCTTCGGGGCACCCAGGGCCGCAGCGAAGCGCCGCTGCCAGGCCCGCTCATAGGCGGAGAGTAGCAGCAGGTCGAGGGCGTCGGGCTGACCGCCGGAGGTCTCCTCGGCATAGATCTTGCGGGTTCCGGCCCATTGAGCGCTCACGTCGACATGGGCGAACAGGGCGCCCCGCAGGATCACCTCCCAGCCAAGCCGGGCGGCCAGCAGCTCGAACAGGTGGTCGCTGTCCGCGCCCTTCAGCTCCGCCTCCCACAGCAGATGCCGCGCATATCCGGCCCAGCCGGAGACGGTCATGAGCAGCCGGTGGCAGTAGAGTTCGACCCCGGCGGGCTCGATCCCGAGCAGCACCATGGCGTCGCACACCATCTCCTCCGGATCCTCGGACAGATGGGCGGCGTGCCGACGGGCGGCCGCCAGTCCGTGGATCTCGGCGGTCATGTCCGTGGCGGCCAGCTCGCGCCAGGCAGCGTAGAAGCTGCCGCCCGGGGCGGTGCCGCCGAAATGGGCGGCGGCACATTGGGAGATCTGCTGGACCACGATCCGCGACCAGTCGGTCCCGGTCGCCCCGGCGGCGATGTCCGCCACCGTGGCGATCGGCCGGATCGCCGGCGACTCGCCGGTGTGGCCGATCAGCGCGGCCTTGATCGCTTCGACCGAAGTCGGATAGCCGTTGCCGGGCGGGGCGGCCACGAGCGCGTCGGCGAGGTCACGGTCTTCGATCCGACCGCTCTTCACGGCGTCGGCGAAGAAGGTGCGGTCCATGATCATCCGCGCGCCGGCGACCTGGGCCATCCGGCCGGCGGCCTGCCCGAACGCCAGGCCGTCCAGGCCGAGGAAAGGGTTCACCGCGACGAACCGGTCGAGCGGCCACAGCGGCGCGATCCGGCGCAGCGCGGTCCGGGCGGCGGCGACCGGGTCGCGGTCGGCGGACGCCTGCCGGTCGGTCAGATGGGCGATGTCGGACGGGTTGGCTTGGACGTTCATGGGACGATCCTCCTTCAGCGAGCCGTGCCGCCAGGCAGCCGATAGCTGCCGACCAGCCGGTCGAACCAGGCGTTTGCATAGAAACCGTTGGCGAGATGGATGCGCAGCCGGCGCATCCTCGGCCCGTCGGACCCGGGCAGGCCGCAGATCTGCAGCACCGTCATGGCGCCGAAGCTCAGCACGACCAGAGCCGCCAGAACGGTGCCGCCGATGCCGAGGGGGGGCGTCGGCGGGAAGGTCGACGCGGTCAGCCAGCCGGCGGCCGTGTGAAGGCCGAGATAGAGGGCGAGTCCGGCGGCGGCGATCCCCACCATCCACCCGAAGACAGCCGCCGCCGCCGGGCTGGCGCCAGGGCGCACCAGGAAGGCGACCAGCGCCATGACGAGAATGGCGGCGAGCGCGAGCTGGGCGGCGGGCACCGACGCGGTCAGGCCCGACGCGGCGGCGAGGCCGTAGACCACGCCCAGGGCCCCGAGCAGCGACGGCACGAGGACCGCCGCCGGGAGCCCGGGCTGCGGCTGTTCCCGGCCGAGGCTGCGGGCCAGATCGACCGCGCTGCCCGACGACAGGAAGGCGTGCGCCTTGTAGAGCGAATGGGCGACGATGTGCAGCAGCGCCAGCGGGAACGCGCCGAGACCGCATTGCAGCAGCATGTAACCCATCTGCGCGACGGTGGACCAGGCCAGCGAGACCTTGACGCTGGACTGGGTGGCCAGGACCGCGGTGCCGATCAGCGCCGTGGCCGCACCGATCACCGCGAGCAGCGGCAGGGCCCCGGTCGCCAGGACCATCACATCGGCGAAGCGCAGGACCAGGAAGCCGCCGGCATTGATGATGCCCGCATGGAGCAGGGCTGAAACCGGCGTGGGGGTCTCCATGACCTCCAGCAGCCAGCCATGGGCCGGGAACTGGGCGGACTTGAGCACGGCGGCCAGCACGATGAGGTATCCGGCCATGGTCACCGCGCCCCCGGCGGCGTCCCCGCCGCCGGCCCGCGCGCCGTCCAGGATCGCCGCGATGTCCGCCGTGCCGAAGCTGACGATCAGCAGGATCGCGGCGCCGATCAGGCAGAGATCGCCGACCCGGGCGGTCAGGAACTTCTTGTGGGCGGCGGCGATCGCCTGCCGGCGCGTGGGATAGAAGGTCAGCAGCCGGTGCAGGGCGAGGCTGGTGGCGATCCAGGCGGGCACCAGCAGAAGCAGGCTGCCGGCGACGACCAGGGTCGTGACCGCGGCCAGGGTCAGGCAGAGGCCGGAGACGAACGCCCCCTGATTCGGGTCCCCATCCAGGTAGTTGCGGCTGAACCGGACGATGACGACGCCGAGGAAGGTGACCAGCAGCAGCATGACGGTGCTGAGGACATCCAGACGGACGAGCGATCCGATCCGGTCACCGAATGGCGCCGGCCCGGAGATCGGCCCCGCCAGGGCGAGCAGGGCGGCGGCGATGGCGGCCAGGATCAAGGCCGCCCAGGCCCCGCCGGTTGCGGCACGCAAGGCCCTAGGCGGACGCGCGCCCGGATCGCGCCCCGCGAGGATGGCGGCGAGAGCGAGGCATAGGGGCGCCGCCAGGGCGACAAGCGGGGCGAGGGAGAGCATGGCCGACTCCGTCTGAGGAACGAATGACGCCGTCTCTATCGGAGTTCACGAGATGGAAAAAATTCAATGTTTGGAAGGAAACGTTCTGATTATCAGAACGAACAAGATGACTTTGTCGCCCACCCGCGGTGGGGACAACGTTCGCTCGGTACGGGTTTCCGCTGTCCTGCGCCAGGCGAGGGTGAGCCGGCTGGCGGCCGGCGCGACCCGCAGGCGCGAGAAAAGCGGCCGATCGGTCCGCTCCCGCGATCAGGCGACGAGGAACCAGTCGGTAGTGGCGGAGGAGGGGGGGACGCCGATCAGGGTGACGGTGTTGCCCGCACCCAGGTCGATCAGGGTGTTGCCCGACGCGTCGGCTGACAGGCGGCCAAGCAGGTCGGCGGCGCTGGCGATGCCGGTGCCGTTGATCCCGGCGGCGATCTGGATCAGGTCGCCGTCGCCCGGGGAGAAGCCGCTCACCGTGTCCGCACCGCCGGCCGTCTCGAAGCAGAGCCGGTCGGCGCCGAGCCCGCCCGCCAGCCAGTCGTCCCCGGCCCCGCCCGAAAGCGTGTCGGCTCCCTGGCCGCCATAGAGCGTGTCGGCGCCGACATTGCCGATGAGCCGGTCCTCGGCCGCATTGCCGTAGAGCACGTCGTTGCCCTGGCCGCCGAACAGGATGTCGGCACCGGCATTGCCCCACAGCACGTCATTGGCCTGGTTGCCGTAGAGCAGGTCGGCCCCCTGACCACCGTACAGGCTGTCGTCGTCCGCCTCGCCCCACAGGGTGTCGGCGCCGGTATTGCCGTAGAGCATGTCGAGCCCGGCCCCACCGCGCAGCACGTCGTCGCCGGCCCCGCCGGAGAGCGTCTCCGACAGCGCGGTGCCGGTGATCGTGTCGTTGCCGGATGAGGCCTGGGCGCCGCCACCGCTGCTGCTCCCGCCGCTCCCGCCACCGCTGGACGGCGCGGCACCGATATCGGTCACCACGACGTCGTTGTTGTCGCTCCCCCCGGCATAGCTGATCCGGTACTGGCGCGACCCGCTGGTGAAGCTCGCCCCCTCGGCCAGGCCGCTGAAGGTGCCGGTGACCGCATCGGTCCCGTCATTGGCGATCAGCACGTAGCTGTGCCCGGTGGACGAGGTGTAGCCGAAGGTGGTGGTGAGCGTGGCGCCGTTGATGGTGACCGTCCCGGTGACGCTGATCTGATCGTACTGGGTGCCGGCGGTGGTGCCGTCGATCTCCATGGAGGCGGTGGAGCCCGAGGCGAGGGTCAGGTTGCCGGTGGCGATCGTGCCGGGGCTGTTGCCCGGGGCGATGGTGGCGCCGTTCTGCACCTCGACCGGGGTGGAATAGGTGCCGGTGCCGCGCAGGGTGACGCCGGAGGCGACGGTGAAGGTGCCGGTCCCTGTCAGGGTGCCGGTGAAGCTGCTGGCCGCCGCGTTGGTCAGGGTGAGGGACGCGGCCCCCAGGGTCACCGTACCCGACCCGGTCAGGGTGCCGATGGTCTCGCTGGTGCCGTTCAGGTCGAGGGTGGCGCCGGCGGCGACGTTGACGGTGGCGGTGTCGGCGATGGCGTTGCCGCCGGCGAGCCGGACGGTTCCGGCGCTGACCGTGGTGGTGCCGGTATGGGTGTTGGTGCCCGACAGGGTCAGCACGCCGGTCCCGGTCTTGGTCAGCCCGCCGGTGCCGGAGATCACGCCGGAGAAGGTGGCGTCGGCCGACAGGGCGAGGCTGCCGTTGCCCGAGCCGACGGCGACGGCGTTGTCGATCGTGGTGGCGCCGGTGACCGCCAGGCCGCCGCCGTTCAGGGTGACCGCCCCCGCGCCGAGATTGCCGTCCCCGGCGACCGAGACGGTGCCGCCGGTGACCGTGGTGGTTCCGTTGTAGGTGTTGGTGCCCGACAGCGTCAGCGTGCCCGCTCCGGCCTTGGTCAGGTTGCCGGTGCCGGAGACCACGCCCGAGAAGGTCACCGCGTCGGAGCGGTTGAAGGCCAGCGTGGCGTTGTTGGTGACGTTGCCGGTGATCGAGCCCGCCGTGCCGCCGTTGCCGACCTGCAGGGTGCCGGCGCTGAGCGTCGTGCCGCCGGTATAGGTGTTGGTGGCGATCAGGATGGTGGTGCCGGTGCCGGTCTGGTTCACCGCCGCCGTGCCGGTGATGGCAACCGCCGTGCCGGTGCCGGTGCCGTCGCTGCTGAGGACGTGGCCGGCGGTGGTGTGGTTGAAGTTGACGGTGGCTGTGCCGGACCCCCCGTTGATCACCGGCGCGTTGATTATGCCGGCGGCACCGCCGCTGCCGATGTTGAGCGTGCCGTTCCCCGCGGCACTGCTGGCCAGTATCACGCCTTGGCTGGCGGTCGTGGTGACCGTGCCGCCCGCTGAGACCGTGAGGGTCCCCGTCCCTGAGCCGCCGACAAAGATTCGAGAGAGGCCGCTGCTGAAGGTGCCGGTGCCGTCGACCGATAGGGTTCCCGTGGAGCCGGACGCGGCGCCGAAGGTGGCGTTGCCGTTGTTGGTGGTCAGGCTGCCGCCGCTGGAGATCTGCACGGTGCCCGAACCGCCGTTGATGTTCCCCACGGTGATGTCGTTGAAGGTCGGCGCGGCGCTGGTGACCTGCGCGGTACCGCCATTGTTGATCTCCCCCGAATTGGGAATGCCGGACGGCACCACGCCGCCGACCCAGTTGGCGCCGGTGTTCCAGTCGCCTGTGCCGGCGTTGTTCCATACGATCAGCAGAACCGGCAGGGCGGCCAGCGCGGCGGCGTCGAGCGCGGGATTGGGTGCCGGGCGGCCACGATCGAGCGTCCAGGACCCGCCGAGGGCGGCGCCGCCGACCGGTCGGCGCGCCGCCGCCACCGGGGATCCGGTCGCCGCCTCCAGCGCCGCCACGAAGGCCCGGCCGGGCGCACCGGCGCCGACCGAGCAGGCGTAGAGCTCGATCGGCGCGCCGGAGAGCGCCGCCCCGATCGCCGCCAGCGTGTCCCAACGCCCGGAGAGCGAGCGGGCGGTCAGCGGGCGGTTCCCCAGGAACAGTCCGCCCGGACGGCCGTGGCAGATCACGACGAGCCGCCGGCCCGGCGCGTCCTGCGCCGCCGCCAGGATCAGGTCCAGGCCGTCGGCCTCGGCCGGAACCCGCACCACGCGCGCCGGCACCGTCAGGGCCGCGAGGATCGCCTCGGCCTCCGGCACCCGGTCGTCGATGACGACGACCGCACCGGCCGTGGTCTCCGCCGCCACGTCCCGCAACCGCAACTGGGTCAGCGCGGAATGGTTGTCTCCACTCGGGCGAAGGCCCTTGGCCGTGTGTCGGCCGGAACAAGCGGCTGGAGTGTCCATGATCGTGTGTTCCCTACAGGATCACCGACCGCCGCAGAACACCGCGGCCGGCTTATTGGACTCCTCCACCGAGAGAAATGTTGCCCGAGCTTTTGCGGGCTGGCATTTGAAAAATCTGTGATCTCAAACCGTCGCGAAATGATCCTTCGGGCTGTTCGCGGTTCTCGAAGAATTATCCCCGGAAAATCATAATCTTAGAGCATTTCAGCAGAAGGCGGTGAGGGTCGAAATCCGAGTGATTGCGGACGATGATTTCCAAGAATTTCCGACGTTTTCCGAAACATGGGATTCGAGCTAAAATGTCTTTCGCCGTGTCGCCGGATTTCGACCGCTAGGCGCGCCCCGCCGGCTGTGGCCTGGCGGCGCGAAGACCGGTACACGTTGTGGCGCAGGCCACTGCCGGCCAATGTCCCGAGCCCCCAGGAGCGATCCTTGTTCGAACGATGTGAGTGCGGGAGCGGGCAGAGCTATGCGGGATGCTGCGGCCGGTTGCATTCGGGGGCGCCGGCGCGCGATGCGGACGAGCTGATGCGCTCGCGCTACTGCGCCTTCAGCCGGGGGAACGTGCCCTACCTGCAGAAGAGCTGGGCGGCCGAGACGCGGCCGTTGCTCTTGACCCTGGATCCCGGCCAGGTGTGGACCGGGCTGACCATCGAGCGTCACGAGGTCACCGGCCCCGATACCGCGCGCGTCCGCTTTTCCGCGACCTGGCGCACGGGAACCCGCACCGGCCGGCTGACGGAAACCAGCCGATTCCGTCGTGAGGGGGAGGGCTGGGTCTATATCGACGGCATCACCGAGTGAGCGCGGGGCTGCGGGGTGTCGCGATGGTGGCTGGTAGCCGTTAGCCTCAGGGCTCCGGCGACGGCCGGGGCGGCTTGCGGATCTGCCAGCGCCCGATGACGAAGGCCGGGGCGAACACCAGGACGAGGAACAGGGCGGCACCGACGGGATGGGCCGTCGCGTCGCTCCGGTCGAGGCCGACCAGGATCATGGACACCGTCACGAACGCCACGAAGGCGCTCGCCGTGAACGCCAGGATGAAGATCAGGTAGGCGGCGAGGGGGCGGGCGTCCGGGTGACGGGCGCGGCGGACATAGAAGACCGCCGCAACGAGGAATATGAGCCACAGGGCGACAACCACGGTGTCCATCGTTCGACCTTTCGGGGACGGCGGAAACACCCCGTAAACCGCCAGGAAGCACCCTTGTTCGCGCCGCGTGACCGGTCAGGCGGCCGGCGGATCGCTCTCGACATCCTCCTTGAAGACATAGCCCACGCCGCGAACGGTCTTGATCAGCTCCGGACGCTTCGGATTGGCCTCGATCTTGCGCCTCAGGCGGCCGATCTGGACGTCGATGCTCCGGTCGAACAGGGCGGCCTCCCGGTCATGGACGAGGTCCAGGAGGGTGTCGCGGGACAATGGAGGCTTGGGGTTCTCCAGGAAGGCCAGCAGCAGGTCGAACTCCCCCGTCGAGAGCTCGACCGGATCGCCGTCGGGTGCGCGGAGTTGGCGGGTCCGCCGGTCCATTTCCCAGCCGGCGAAGCGCAATTTCGGCGCCACCCCATTGACCGGTGGATCGACCGTGATCCGGTCTTGATCGACCCGCGGTCCCTGGCGGCGGAGAACGCTGCGCAGGCGTGCCAGCAGCTCGCGCAGATGGAACGGCTTCGCCACATAATCGTCGGCGCCCACCTCCAGGCCCGCCACCCGGTCGACGAGGTCGTCCTTCTGGCTCAGCATGACCAGGCCGATGTTTTCCTGCTGGCGGAGTTCGGCCGCCAGGGTCAGTCCATCCTCCCCCGGCAGCTTGATGTCGAGAATGACGAGGTCTACGGCCTCGCGGGCCAGAACCTCCCGCATGCCGGTGCTGTCCGCGGCCGAACTTACGCGCAGGCCCTCGTCCGTCAGATACTCGGTGACGAGGTCCCGGATCTCGGCCTCGTCATCGACAATGAGAATATGCGCGGTGGTCGTATCCGGCATGCGTGCAAATTCCCGACGTCATTATCGATCCGGAATAGAGAGATAACTCCGGACGGTCACGTCGGTTTCCCTGTCCGTGATGCGTGTAACGGTCCACGTCATGAATGTCGCACTTGTTACCATTTTTCCCGCGCCCTGACATCACCAGGTTGCAGCGCGGGCCTAGGGTCGGCCCATCGAGACACGGGAGGCCCCTCCATTCCGGTGGGGTCTTGCCGTCTCTTGGGGGGTACCCAACAGCCGTTGGAGGCACAGCATGGATCAGGTCTATCAGCACGTAGAGCAGCACATTCGAGACTTGCGCCGCTACGCACAGGCCCTGACCCACAATCCGGTCGCGGCCGACGATCTCGTCCAGGAAAGCCTGAGCCGGGCCCTGGCGAAATCCTACCAGTTCAGGCCCGACAGCAACCTGCGCGCCTGGCTCTTCACCATTCTCCACAACCAGTTCATCTCGAGCAAACGGCACGAGACGCGGGTCGGCGCACCGGTCGATCCGGAGAAGGCCGAGGCGACGTTGTCGTCCCGCCCGAACCAGGAACGTCGGCTGATCGTCAAGGCGCTGGATCTGGCGCTGCACACCCTGCCGATGCGCCAGAAGCAGGCGATCGAGCTGGTGGTGCTGGACGGATATTCCTACGAGGACGCGGCAGACGTCGTTGACGTTCCGATAGGCACCATCAAATCCCGGATCGCCCGTGGCCGGGACACCATGCGCGAGTACCTGGACGCCTAGCCCCGGGTCTCGGGCGCGGCCGGGATGGCGCTTGGCAGGTACAAGCCCACCCGGATGCCGAGACCCGGGCCAGACTCGACGGCCAAGGCCCCGTCGGGTCCGTTCCAGAGGGGGCCTAACCGGGTGATGTCGGACAGCCGTCCGCCGTCACCAGACACCCAAACAACCACATAATTTCCCGCGGCCAGATCGGGGACAGGCGGCGGTTCGCCCGGCCTCACGGCCAGGTTGTTCGCCCGAACCAGGATTGGGTCGTCGCCATGCATCCCCTCCCGCATCTGGGCGAGGACAGCCAGCAACATCATTCTGCATGCCGGCGGATCGACCCAGCAGCACCAAAGGCCGGGATCGAGAAGGATGTCGACGGGCGCGCGTGACTCGAAGCTGCGCTGAAACAGCGCGCATGTCTGCCGAATCAACCGGTCCGGGTCGGTCTGTTGCGGTGATGCCGGCCGCCGACGGCCGAGCGCAAGCACCTGGTCCGTCAGCTCTCGGCCCTCGAAGACGGCGTGCCGCGCCTTTGCCAGCCGGGCGGCTGCGGTGCTGTTCTCTGCGATGCGTTGCTCGGCCAGTTCGACATTGCCGCCGATGACGGTCAGCAGGTTGTTGAGGTCGTGGATGATTCCGCGGGAGAGACGGCCGAGAACGGCCATGTCGCGGTCCTGTGAGGCGGACTCGGCGTCGCTTGGGGCCGGCATGTTGGCGGAACTGCGCTCCGCTGTCCTATGGCCTGCGGGTGCCCCGGTCTGACGGGTGAGAGCGACAGCGACCGTCCAGACCACGCCGACGATCAGCAGACGTTCCGTCACGCCGTCGAGGGGTGCATCCCCGGCCGCGATGAGGTGGGCCGCAGCCGACAGGATCGTCGCCAGACCGGCGGCGAGAAGGGCGGCCGCCGGCCAGGCCGCCCGCCGGCTCCCGAGGACGATCACGACATACGCGACGGACACGGCGACGTCGCGAAGCAGCAGATCGGCGGCGACGATCGCACCGGCTGCGGCAACACTGAGGAAGATCAAGGGAACATGGGCCCGAAGCGCCAGCATCGCCGCCGACCCTATCAGGCGAGGACGGCGCCCGAAACCCGGACACCGCCGGCTATCTCGCCCGACCGATGATCGACCGACCGCCGCGATGAAACAATTGCCGCTGGCGAGTGTTGGTTGGGGTAAGGGGATGCGCCCACGCGCGTCCCCCTGAACCAAAACGGAGGACGAACTTATGGTTCTCAAACACAGCTTTGTCGCCCTGACCGCCATAGGCGCGCTGCTCGGTACGGTATCGACCGGGGCGCTCGCCCAATCGGAGACGCCGGCCGACATGCAGCAATGGCCGTCGACCAATCTGGCGGACCGGATCAGCGCGGATGCCATGATCGGCGCGGCCGAGGTCTATAACCAGAACGGCGACCTGATCGGCGAGGTGGAAGACCTCATCGCCGGACAGGGCGGGAGCGTGAAGAAGCTGGTGATCGAGGCCGGCGGCTTTCTCGATATCGGCGATACGCACTTTGCCTACCCGATCTCGAAAGCCACCATCGAGGGCAACGACCGGGTCCAGGTGACGTTCGATGACGCCGACATGTCGTCCTACAGCCTGTTCGACGATATCGACAGCGAGCCGGCCACCGGCCGTAACTGGCGTCTGAGCGAGCTGATCGGCGACTGGGCCTATCTCAAGGACGGCGTGCGCTACGGCCGTGTCGACGACGTCATCGTCTCCAAGCAGGGCGAGATCGCGTCCGTCATCGTCTATCCCGACGTGACCTATGGCGGGTCGGGCCCGCATGCCTGGCCGTTCTACGACCGGGAGCAGGGTTTCGATCCGGGCAACGAGTATTACGAGATCCCTCACACCATGAACGAGGTCGAAGATCTCGACGTGTTCGTCTACCCGAACCGGCCCTCACAGCCGGGCTGAGTTAGAATAAACCACTCTCGGGCGGCCGACTCTACCGGCCACCCGGGTTTCGCCGGTGACCTTCAACCGGCATGTCCATCCTGTCTGGCTTGAGGAGCATCCGCCGTGTCGGTGCGGTGCTCTTCAAGCTCCTCTTCGATCTTCCGGTCGGTGCTGCCCGGCACCCCGCCGAAGCGCGCCAGGATCCGATACAGCCCCGGCACGATCAGCAGCGTGATGAAGGTCGCGCCCAGCACGCCTGCGATCACCGATACGCCGATCACCGTGCGCGCCTCCGCTCCCGGTCCGGTTGCCAAGGCCAGCGGCACGGCGCCGAACAGGGTGGCGATCGAGGTCATCACCACCGGACGGAACCGGGTTCGGGCGGCCTCGACGATCGCCGGCTCGAGCGCCTGGCCCTCGCGGCGGCGCTGGTTGGCGAAATCCACCACCAGAATGGCGTTCTTCGCCAGCAGGCCGACCGCCAGCATCAGGCCGATCTGGCTGAAGGTGTTGAAGCTCATGCCGGCCAGGAGCAGGGCGGCCAAGCCGCCGCTCACCGCCAGGGGCACCGCGAGCAGGATGGCGATCGGATAGACGAAGCTCTCGAACAGGGCCGCCAGCGTCAGGTACACGACGATCAGCGCCAGGGCGAATACCGCATAGATACTGGCCGAGGATTCCTGCAGATCCGCCGACAGACCGAGATAGTTGACCCGCGCCTCGTCGGGCAGCTCTTCCTCGACGATCCGCTCGAGGCTCGCCAGGATCGAGCCCATATCCGCACCCGCGCTCGGGACCGCCGAGATCACCATCGACGGCTGGCGGTCGACCCGGCGATAGCTCGCCGCGGTGCCGAGTTCCTGTGGCGTCGTCACGCTCGCCAGCGGCACCAGGTTCGAGGTCGCCGAGCGGACGTTCAGCATCCCGACATCGGCGGGCTCGTCGCGGTCGCCCGCCTTCCCGCGCACCATCACCTGATAGGTCTCGCCCCGCTCGAAGTATTCGGTGACATCGTCACCTCCGAAGAAGATCCGCAGGGCATTGCCGACCTGCTCGACGGAAAGACCGAGATCGGCGGCCAGCCGGCGGTCGATCGTTAGCCGAACCTGGGGGCTGCGCTCATTGTACGCCAACTCGAGGTTGTTCATGGTCCCGAGATCCCGCGCCCTCTCCAGGACGGTCTCGGCCCATCGCTGGGCGGTCTGGTAGTCGGGGCCGGAGATCACGAACTGGATCGGCTTGCCGAAACTCTCCGAGACCAGGCTGGGCGGGTTGAGGGGAACCGCCTGCGCGCCCGGGATCGCCAGGACCTTAGGGGTGATCTTCTCGACCAGATCCTGTTGGGAGATGTCGCGCTCGCCCCAGGGGCGCAGCTTGACGATCACCAGCGCGCTCGTGACGTCCGGCGGCCCGCTGCGGCCGGTGCCGACGATGGAGATCGTGTCCTCGATCGGGCCGTCGGCGCCGCCATGGGGCTCGAGGATCGCCTCCACCTCGCGCACCGCCGCGGCGGTCTGCGACAGGCTGGCGCCTTCCGGTGCGGATAGCGGAACGATGAAGACCGCCCGGTCCTCGGTCGGCGCCAGCTCGCCCGGCAGCCATTGCAACATGAGGACGGATGACGCCCCGATCGCAATCGCCGCCACGCCCGCGATCCAACCACTGCCCGCGATCGTCTTGGCGGCGCGGCCGTAGGACCGGTCGGCCCGGTCGACCAACCGGGAGAACCAGCGCATTGGAGCGATCTTGCCTTCTGAACCCGACGCCGGTTCGGCCACCTTGGACGCCAGGGCCGCGCCGAGCGTCAGAGCCAGAAAGGACGAGAACACCGCCGCAGCGGCGAGGGCGATCGCGAATTCCGTGAACAGGCGGCCGACCATGCCGGTGATGGCGGAGATCGGCAGCAGGACGGCGACGAGCACCGCCGTCGTGGCGATCACCGCCAGCGCCACCTCTCCGGCCCCGCGCATCGCGGCCACCAGTTTCTGCTCGCCCGTCTCAAGGCGCCTGACGGTGTTCTCCAGCACCACGATCGCGTCGTCCACCACAAGGCCGATGGCCAGGACTGCGGCCAGGAGGGTCAGGGTGTTGATGGTGAATCCGAGGAGATAGAGGACCGCGAAGCTGGCGATGATCGAGGTCGGAATGGTGGCCACCGGAACCAGGGTCGCTTTGAACGA
Source organism: Thalassobaculum sp. (assembly GCF_965223715.1). Classification (GTDB taxonomy): domain Bacteria; phylum Pseudomonadota; class Alphaproteobacteria; order Thalassobaculales; family Thalassobaculaceae; genus Thalassobaculum. The sequence continues at coordinate 572,071 of NZ_OZ245012.1, forward strand.
GCCGAGGAACAGCGTGATCACCGCGACGACCAGTCCCGTGGTGATCAGAAGGGTGAACACCACCTGGCGGATCGAGCCCTCGATGAAGATCGACTTGTCGTAGGAGATCGCCAGTTCGATGTCGTCGGGAATCGTGGTGCTCAGCCGGTCGAGCTCCGCGCGCACGCCGTTGGCCACCGACAGCGTGTTGGAACCCGACTGCCGGATGATGCCGAGCCCAATGGCCGGCTCGCCGCCCCTGTAGACGGCACTGCGATAGCTCTCCGTGCCGCGGGTGACCTCGGCCACATCGCCCAGGGTGACCTGATAGCCCTGATCGTCGCGGATCACGAGTTCTCGAAACCCCTGGGTTTCCTCGACCTTGGTGTCGGTGCGGAGCGTCAGTTCGCGCGGTCCGGTCTCGATACGGCCGCCGGGCAGTTCCAGGTTCTCGCGGCGCAGGGCCGCGGCGACGTCATTGATGGTCACCCCGCGTGCCGCCATCCGCTGGGCATCCAGCCACACCCGCATGGCGTAGCGCCGCTCTCCGCCGATCACGACCTGGGCCACGCCGGGCAGAATGGACAGCGGATCGGCGAGGTTCCGGATGGCGTAATCGGTCAGCGCGCGCCGGTCGCGCTGGTCGCTGGTCAGCGTGACCCACATCATCGCATCGGCATCGGCGCGCGCCTTGGAGATGATCGGCTCGTCGATCTCCTCCGGCAACTCGCCGACAATGGCCGACACCTTGTCGCGCACATCGGCCGCGGCGGCGTCGAGGTCGCGGGACAGAACGAACTGGATATCGGTCTGGGAGAAGCCTGCCCGGGAGGTGGAGTCGATCTTCTTGATGCCGTCGATCCCGCTCAGATTGTCTTCGACGATCTGCGTGACGTCGCGCTCCACCACCTCGGCCGCCGCACCCGGAAACACCACGGAGACCGAGACGATCGGCGGGTCGACATCGGGATATTCGCGCACCGGCATGCGCAGGGCGGCACCCACGCCGAGCACGACCAGGAGCAGGGCGGCGACGGCCGCGACCACGGGTTTGCGGACCGAGACCGTGGGCAGGATCATCGCGCCCCGGTCCCGTCCCGGCGCGGCGCGATCCGAGCGCCGTCCTGAATCTTCTGTAGCCCTTGGGTCACCACCTGGTCGCCGGCGCCGATGCGTCCCTCGACCTCGATGAGGCCGTCGCGCCTGGTGCGCGTGACCACCTCCACCCGGTGCGCCGTGTCGGATTCGTCGAGCCGGTAGACGAACGCCTTGTCGCCCTCACGGACCACGGCAACCTCAGGCACGAAGACCGCATCCGCGCGAGACGCCGTGACGATTTCGGCAGTGATGAAGGTTCCGGGAAGGGGGTTGTTTGCGCCGACGGGTACCAACGCTTCGGCCGGCACGCTTCGGGTGGCGGTATCGGCGATGGGCGAAAGAATGACGAGTTCGGTCCGCAGCGGCTCCTCCCGGCCCGGCGGATACAGCCTGACCGGCGTGCCGTCGCCGACCCGCTCGGCGATGCGCTGCGGCAGGCTCATCCGCACCCGCGACCGGTCCGTCACGATGGAGGCGATGGCGGTGCCGGGTTCGGTATAGGCGCCGGGGCTGACCTGGAGGAAGCCGACCCGTCCTGTGAAGGGGGCCGAGATCGTCTGATCCTCGACGGCCCGCTCGGCTCGGGCTACCTCCGCCGCCGCGGACTCGGTGGCGGCGAAGGCGGATTCCACCCGCGCCTCCGGCGAGAACTCGTTGCGTTTGAGTTCACGGGCCCGCTTCAGGTCCGCCTCGGTCTCGGCCAGCCGGGATCGGGCGGCCATCAGGGTCGCCTGTTCCTCGGCCGCGTCGAACCGGACGATCGGCTGGCCGGCCTCGACCCGGGCACCGTCATCGACCAGAATCTCGGCGATGTTCTCGGCCACTTCGGCGGTCAGAACCACACGATCCTCGGCGACCACCTCGGCGGCGGTTCGGAACACCTCCTCGGCGGTCAGGCTCTCCGCCCGGCCGATCTCCACCGGGACAGGGCGGGCGCCGGATTCGGCCGCGCCCTTGGCATCCTGCCCGTCGTCGCTGCCTGACAGGATGCCGGTCAGGTCCACGATGCCCGCGACCTGCAACGCCCCGCCGGCCAGGGCGGCGGTCACAAGAAGGACGAAGGCGGTGATGGCGAATTTCCGCATTCAGGGTCTGGTGGGACGCAATCTGCTGAGCGGTTGTCTTCGGCCGCCGGCCCGTTGGCGCCATCCAGGTCGGCGAAACTGGACATCGTGAGGAAGAAACGCCCGCCGGCCGTTATCGTTCCAACCGAAACGCGATATTCAGGCAGCACCTGTACCCGGCAAACGTTGTCAGCCTGTCGACTGCCGGATTGCCTGTGCAAGGGCGGCGGCCAACTCGTCCAGGCGAAACGGCTTCTTCAGCCGCACCGCGCCTGCCAGTTCCTCCGGGCAGTCCGGCAGGTCGCCATATCCGGACACGAAGACGAACGGGACGCCGCGGCGGTGCAGTTCCAGCGCAGGCCCGTACACGGTGCCGCCCCGCAGATTGACGTCCAGCGTGGCGGCATCGGGAGAACCGGCATCGATCAGCCTGAGGGCTTCGGAGGAGGAATTGACCGGGCCGAGCACGTCCGCCCCCAGCTCCTCCAGCATGTCCTCCAGCAGCATGGCGATGAGGGCCTCGTCCTCGGCAACCAGGACCCGCAGCCCCGTCAGTGGCGTGGCGTCAGTCATGTCGGTGGCCTTCATGGTCAATCGCGGCCAGGTCGTCGGGCGCGAACCGGATGATGCAGACGACGCCCTCGGGTCGGAAGTCGATTTCGGCATTGCCGTTCAGGTCGTGCCGGGCGCTGCGCTCGATCAGCTTGGAGCCGAATCCCTTGCCGCTGGGCGCGCTGACCGGCGGGCCGCCGCGCTCGCGCCAGGTGAACGTGATCGCGTCGGGCTGCTCCGGCACCGTCCGGCACTCGATGTCGAGCACCCCATCGGCGGACGACAGGGCGCCGTATTTGGTCGCATTGATGGCCAGTTCGTGGGTGATCAGGCAGAAGGCGAGTGCTGCCTCCGGTCGCAGCAAGATGTCGTCGCAATCGACCCGGATCCGTGCCGTCTCTCCGAAGGGCTCCAGCGCGAAATGCAGCAGCTCGGACAGCTCGGTCGGCTGCCAGTTGCTCCGCACGAGGATGTCGTGACCGCGCGCCAGTGCATGGAGCCGGTCGGAAAAGCTGTTCTGGAAGTCCTCCAGGGAGGCCGCCCGTCGAACGGTCTGCGCGGCGATCGACTGCATCGTCGTCAGCATGTTCTTGACGCGGTGGTTCAACTCGTCCGTCAGCAGCTTCTGGCGTCGCGCCGTCTCCTTCTGTTCCGTAATGTCGTAGTTGATGCCGACCATCCGGGTCGCACGCCCGCTCGGATCGCGGATGATCATGCCGTGCCCGACCAGCCACCGGACCGCGCCGTCGGGGCGCACGATCCGGAACTCGTGCTGGTAGTCCCGGTCGGTCTTGAAGACTTCATCGATTTTCTCGCGCGTCCTTGCTCGATCGTTCGGGTGAACGAACTCCAGGGCTGCGGTGGGCCGCAGGACCCGATCGTCGTCCGGTTCAAGGCCGTAGATCTCGTACTGTCGGGCGTCCCAGATGCTTCGGTCCGTGCGCAGGTCCCATTCCCAGGCCCCCATGCGGCCGGCCTCCAGCGCCAGCCGCAGCCTGTCCTCGCGCTCCTGCAGTGCGGAGAGTGCGTGGCGACTCTCGGTGACGTCCTCGATTGCCAACAGGATCCACTCCATCCGCTCGATGCGCCGGGCGTTCAGCAGCATGGTCCGCGGCCCCAACTCTGGGAAATCATGTTCGACCAAATAGTCGTCGAACGTCCGGCTGGTGCTGAGCACGTCGTCCAGGAGTTGCCGCAGCGACGGGATATCCCATTGCCCGTTGCCGAGATCGTAGATCCGGCGCCCCACGGTCTCCTGGCTCTCCACCTTGAAGGTCCGGTAGAACGAGTCGTTGGCCCGTCGGATCGTCAGGTCGCCATCGAGAACGACCAGGGGCTCCCGGACCGCGTCGATGATGCTCTCAGCCAGCTCCCTGTCGTTCATCTCCTCTCGTTGCACCCCATCGCCCATAGGTCGGTGGTCGGGCAGATCCCAAGAGCCGGAGGCATGGACGGTCGTGGAACCTGCCTCGGCGGATCGGCCGGGGCACCCCGGGTTCGCCGTCTCTACAGACGCGTAAACGCCAGGACGGCTGAGATGTTCCGGGCTCGATCCTGCATCGCCGAGGCTGACGCATCATCCGGTGCTGTTGCAACCCCCGGCCGACCATCTGCCACCCGGCAATGTACCGCTGGCACCGGGATGGGGGGCCGTTCGGCAAGAGCACGCGCCCCTGGGCCGCGCGAACCGGACGGCCTCACTCGCCTGACTGCATTCGGGCCGGCGGTGCCGTGGCCTCGATGGCCGTGAAAGGTTCCAGAATGCGGTAGCTGTGCTCTGCGTCGGCCGGAACCAGCCAGGAATCACCCGGCTCGAGCAGAATGGTCTGGCCTTCGCTGCGCAGTTCGGCTCGGCCGTCGATCACATAGCCGATGGTCTCGTAAGTGCGCTTGGACGCCCCTTTGCCCTCGCCGGTCGGCATTTCCCACATGCGCATCGCGACACGTGTGCCCGACGCCAGATACGTCTGGCCCATATCGCCCTTGGGAGAGTGGGAGGACTGAACCTTTTTCACCGTGGTGTCCGCCATGATGGACCTCCATCTTGTCCAGGAGACGTGCCGGCCCCCCTGCGCGATCCGCGGGACCGGCGATCTCTTCCATGAACAGGCTGAAGGTGGCTTATGTTCCAGCGGCTCCGGAACGCGGGGACCATCCGGCTAAGATCGCGTCTGTTGTCGACCGGATGCGCTAGGTCCTGAAGCGGCGGTCACAAAACGTCCCGCCGCCATATGCTCTATGCACCGAGATCGGCTCCGGCCAACCGCCTTGGCTTGCATCGTTTTGATTAGATTTCAGATTTAAAAACGTCTCATTGATAAATCTACCTGATCAGCTTCGTACCGAAATCGGGTCTGTTTCGGGCCGGTCCTCTCGATGTAAGGCGGTTTTCGGGCATCAGGCCGTGGGCTGATCGGTGATCGAGATCAGCCCTATCACCGTTTCCGATTTCCGGAACCCCTGTGGAAAACCCACCTGCTAGCCGTAGCCCCTCCCGACACAGGAGTTCCAGGGATGCAGACCTCGCAACAGGTTACTGAAATCGGGTATGTCAGGCGCGAACCGGACGCAACCTTCCTGCCGGTTCAGAACCGGTCCACGATCGCCAATGTGCTGGTCGGCATCACCGGCACGCCGGCGCTGCCCGCCAAGATCGAGCTTGCGGTCGATCTCCACCGGCGCCATGGCGCCGCGATCACGGGCCTGTCGATCATCGACATGGCGCGGCTCGATCCGGCGAGTGCCGTGCCCATCGGCGCGATCTCCTATGCCAAACAGATGCGGGAGCGCCGCTTCCGCGTCTCCAAGATGCGCGCCGTCGCCGCCTTGGAGGCCTTCGCCGACGGATGCCGGGCCGCCGACGTCCCCGTCGATATCCGGCTGGTCGAGGACGAACCGGTCGACGTGATCGCCGACCGGGCGCATTTCGCCGATCTCATCGTGCTGCCGGTCGACGGCTGGTTCGCCTACGGGCTGATCTCCCAGGCCGAGACCCGGCTGAGCGAGGTGCTGCTGCGCGGTGCCGGCCCGATCCTGGCGATCGGCGAGAACTACCGGCGATCCGAAGAGGTCGTGATCGGTCTCGACGGGTCGCTGGCGGCGTCGAACGCGTTCAAGAGCTATGTGAGGATGGGGCTCTGGTCACGGGCCCGCCTGCATTTCGTCCATGCCGTCGAGGACGGCTGGCCGGACAGCGAGGCCGCCATTTCCAGCACGATGGACGATGCCCTCGCCTATGCCCACCGGTTCGGAAGACGGGCGGTCGCCCATGTCATGGCCGGGTCCACCCTGGACGCGATGAACCGCATCATCCGCGAGACGGGCGCCACCGCAGCGGTGCTGGGCTCTGACCGCCGTCGCCTCTTCGCCGACAAGCGCCTGACCGCCACCACGAAGAAGCTGATCCGCGACAATGGCATGAGCGTGCTGATCGTCGGCTGACCGGCCGGCAAGCCTATAGCGCGGTTCCTCCCGACCCGCGAAACCTTGGCCCGCTCCTCGCAGAGCGGGCCATTTTTTGGACCGGGCGGTGAGGTTACGCCGCGTCGCGACGGGAGCCGGTCTCGCTCTGGGGTTCGGCAGCGGACTCTGGGGTCGCCGCAGGAGCGCCGGCCGGCTCCGACGTGCCGACGAGCTGATCGGCGAAGTCGTGGTTGCGGTCCCGGTGGCCCGCCTCGTCGGCGCGCACTGCGAGCACCACATCCCGCAGCGTCGCATCTGGCGCGAGATCCCAGTACCGGATCGCGATCTCCGGTGCCGGCGGATTGGGATGCCGTCCGGCGTCGATATCGGCCAGGTAGTTGGTGTAGCTGTTGACCGCTTCCTCCTCGAAATAGGCGACCATCCGATGTGCCGTCTTCGGGGCGAACAGGTAGAGGAAGAAGTAGAAGTTATAAAACACCGCCTGCGTCAGCATGATGATGCCACGCTCGAGGATCGTCGGCTGGGCCACCTGGACGAAGGTCATCAGGTGCATCCGCTCGTTGTCGGCCTCGTCCAGCAGCTCGCGGATCCATCCCTGGTCGTCGCGGATGTGACGCAGGGCCTTCAGGTGCTGGAGCAGGCCACCGACCATGCCCGGCACCGCGGCAACCGTTTCGAGCACGACGGCCCGATGCCCGTACCGGCCGGCGAAGAACCGGTCGGCCACGAAGCGCAGGACCTTGACCGTTCCCAGGGCGACCCGATCGCTCAGATCCCGCGGTCGCCGGTGGGTGATCGTCTGAACGTCTCCCGGCTTTAGGGTTGGATTGCTCATCACTCGACCATCCTTTCGAAATGCGCGGCCCCCATGCGATGCGGGCCGCGACGGACGTCCCCTGCAGATTTCAAGAAAGCGTTTCCGGGAGTTGCCGGCACGGGCTCATTCAGGCGTCTCCCGGGTCATGAGCCGGCGCGCCTGCTGGCGTCCCCAGACCGTGCGGCCGATGACGTGGGCGCCGATCGGTGCCGTCACCAGCAGGAACAGGAAGATCGCGCCGGCCCGAACGGACACGCCGAGATCGCCGGCCGCCAGGCTGGCCGCCAGCAGCATCAGTCCGGCGCCGAGAGTGCCTGCCTTCGTCGCCGCGTGCATGCGGGTGAGGGCGTCGGGCAGGCGGACCACGCCGACGGCGGCCACCAGGAAAAACAGCGCGCCCAGAACGAGCAGGAATGCGACGGCCCAGTCGCCGGTGTGAGCGAGCGCGTCGGTCATCCCGTCCTCCGTGCGGCGCCCGGATCGGTCAGGTGCGAGCGCAGGAGATACCGCGCGAAGCCGATCGTCGCCAGGAAGGCCAGGATCGCCACCGCCAGGGCCACGTCGAGAATGGCGAAAACTCCGTGGGTGACGGCCACGACGACGACCAGTCCGACCAGAAGCATGGTCAGCAGATCGACCGCGATCACCCGGTCGGCCGGGGTCGGGCCGAAGACCACGCGATAGAGCGCGATCACGGCGGCCAGCGCCAGGATCCCGCCGGACAGCACGATGCCGGTTTGGATCGGGTCGAAATTCTCCGGGATCATCCGCACACCTCGATGATCAGGCTCTCGAAACTGGATTTGATATCGGCGACCAGCGCCTCCGGATCGTCCGTGTACATCGAGTGGACGTAGAGAATGCTGCGGTCCTCGCTGACATCCAGGCTCAGGGTGCCGGGGGTCAGGGAGATCAGGTTGGCCAGCAACGTGATCTCGTGACCGCTCCTGACATCCAGCGGCACCTCCACGATTCCGGGCGTGGCCTTGGTGCCGGGCGTCACCACGTCCCAGGCCACCCGGAAGCCGGAGACCACGAGTTCATAGAGGAACAGCACGACCAGCCGGACGGCGGCCGGCAGGCGGCGCAAGTCCCGCCGCCCGGCCGGGCCGAACAGCGGCGCCACGATCCACAGGCTCAGCAGGCCGAGGCCGAAACCGAGCGCCAGGGTGGCAAGGTCGACCTGCCCCATCAGGGCGGCCCAGGCGAAGGCCAGGACGAGTGCGAGGAACACGATCCTCATCGCCAGCCTCCATGTGCGGTGGCATCGGCCAGAGCCTGCGGGTCGCCGAGGACCGCCCGGGCGTAGCCCACCGGATCCAGGAGCTCGGCGGAGGCGCGCTCCGCCAGCTCGAGGGCAGGCCCGGCACCCAGCCCGACGCAGATGGTCAGGATGGCCAGCATCGCGACCGGCGCGCAGAGGATGCGGATCTGCGATCCCGAGGCGGTGGCCGCGACGGCTGCCTCCGGCGGCGCCTTCCAGAATGCCTCGTTCCAGATCTTGATCATCGAGTACACCGTGAACAGGCCGACGACCAAGGCGATGGCGGCCATGGCGAGGTCGGCGGCGTCGATGCTGGCCTGGACGACCAGCAGCTTGGCCCAGAAGCCGGAGAGGGGCGGGATCCCGGCCAGCGAGAGCGCCGGGACGAGGAACAGGACCGCGAGCCAGGGTGCGCGCCCGACCAGCCCACCGGTGCGCGCCAGGTCGTTGGTGCGGCAGTAGCGGTGGATCACGCCGGCCACCAGGAACAGGTTCGCTTTCACCACGATGTGGTGGATCAGATAGAACACCGCGGCGGTCAGGGCGATCGGCGTCAGCAGGGCGAGGCCGACCAGCATGTAGCCGATCTGGCTGACGATATGGAACGACAGGATCCGCCGGATCTCGCTCTGGCTCGCCGCGCCGAGGACGCCGACCACCATGGTCGCCGCCGCGACCGGCCAGAACACCGCCTGGACCAGGGCCTCCTGCCCCGCGAACACCAGGGTGAAGACCCGGATCAGGGCGTAGACGCCGACCTTGGTGAGCAGGCCGGCGAAGATCGCCGACACGGCGAAGGCCGGCGTGTGGTAGGAGGCCGGCAGCCAGAAGAAGACGGGGAAGACGGCGGCCTTCATTCCGAAGGCCATCGCCAGCAGGAGGCCCGCCGCCAGTACCGCGCCCTCGGCCTGGCCGGAGGACACGACGATGTACAGATGGGCGAGGTTGAGCGTGCCGGTCGATCCGAACAGAAGGGCGATCGCCATCAGGAACATCAGCGTGGCGACCATGTTCAGCGCCAGGTAGCGCACCGCCCCGTCGAGTTCCTCGCGGGTCCGCCCCAGGGCGATCATGCCGAAGGACGCGATCAGCATCACCTCGAACCAGACGTAGAGATTGAACAGGTCGCCGGTCAGGAACGCGCCGTTCACCCCGGCGAGCAGCACCAGGAACAGTGCGTGATAGCCGCGCGCCTCGCGGGCACGGTCGATATCGGCGATGGCATAGATCGACACGGCGAGGCCGGTGATCCCGGTGATGACGGTGAGGATCGCGGACAGGTGATCCGCCGCCAGAACGATACCGAATGGCGCCACCCAGCTGCCGACGGCCATGGAGAGCATGCCCGCCCGCCAGACCTCGACCATCAGGGCGACCGCGCTGGCCGTCATCAGAGCGCAGACGGCCACCACTGTTCCGCGCGCCAGTGCCCGGCGGCGCCCGAACAGAGCGGCGACGATCGCGCCGAGCAGCGGCAGCAGGATGGGAGCGACCAGGAGCCAGCTCATGCCGCGCGCTCCCGGGCCGCACCGACGCCCCCGTCCCCGTCGATGGTGGCGTCAACGGCCTCGGCCTTGCGGCCGGCGTTGCGCGGTTCGGCGGCTCCGAGCTGGTCGATATCGGCGGTGCCGAAACGCTGCGCCGTCTTGAACACCAGAGCCAGGGCGAAGGAGAAGAGGCCGAAGCCGATGACGATGGCCGTCAGCACCAGGGCCTGGGGCAGCGCATTGGCGACCTGTCCGTCCGGGGCGACAGCACCCTGGGAGATGAGCGGCGGAAGGCCCCGCAGCACGTCTCCCGAGACGAACACGACAAGGTTCACCGCCGTGCCCAGCAGTGCCACACCGAACAGCATGCGGACCATGTGACGGTCGGTCATCAGGTAGACGGCGGCGGCGACCAGCAGGCCGATCGCCACGGCGAGATAGGGTTCCAACGCTCTAGACCTCCCGCTCGATCGCAAACGCGACGGTGAGCACGCTGCCCATCACCGCCAGATACACGCCGATGTCGAACAGCAGTGGTGTGCCGAGCGGCAGGCCCGCCTGCTTCCACCAGAGGCCGGTCAGGAACGGCAATCCATGCAGCCCGGCAATCAGCCCGGCACCGGCGGCAAGACCGAGCCCGGCCAATGCGATCAGCCGCGGGTCGACCCCCAGGGACCGGCGGGCGGCGCGCCAGCCGTCGGAGATCGCCACCAGGATGAACGCGGCGGCGGCGGTGAGCCCGCCGACGAAGCCGCCGCCCGGCTCGTTATGGCCGCGCCACAGCAGGTAGACAGACACCAGCAGGAGCAGCGCCGTCAGCATGCGGGTCGCGGTGCGCAGGATCAGCGTGCTCATTGCGGGCTCCGTGAGGTGCGGCGCCCGCGCAGCAGCGCGAAGGCCCCAAAGGCGGCGATGACGACGACGGCGACCTCGCCGAGCGTGTCGAGTGCCCGGAAATCCACTAGGATCACGTTGACGACGTTGCGGCCGAACGCCTCCGGGACCGAGGCCTGCTCATAGAAATCGGTGATCGTCCGATCCACCGGCGATCCCAGGCGCAGCAGCACCAGCGTCGCGCCGATCCCGACGAACGCCGCCAGGATCCCGCGGATCCAGCGCTGGGGAACCGACCGCTTCACGCTCTCGAACGGGGGGATCTTGGGGATGACCGCGGCCACGAAGACGACGATCAGGGCCTCTACCATGAACTGGGTCACGGCGACGTCGACGGCGCCGTGCATGAGGAACACGAGCGTCGTCCCGACGCCCACCGCCGCCAAGCCGCACAGCGCGGTCAGCCGCCGGCGACCGGCGATCGCCAGCGCTGCCCCCACCACCAGGAGGGCGAGGCTGGCGACTTCCCACGGCTCCAGCGCCTCCAGGCGGATCGCCGACCAGGCCGTCGCATCGTCGGCCAGGGCGCCGGCGACGAGGGCCAGGCCCACCACGGCGAAGGACAGGCCGACATAGACCGGCAGCCGTCCCCCCTGAACCGCCGCCGTCAGACGGCCGGCGCCCGACATCGTTGCCGTCAGCACCGCCTCGTAGATCCGGTCGCCGGTGATCGGGACGCGGGCTCCGATCCGATCGAGCACCAGCGTGATCCGATCGAGCAGGAGATAGATCGCCACGCCCAGGGCCACGGTGAGGACGCTGAGGAGCAGCGGCAGGTTGATCCCGTGCCAGAGCGCCAGCTTGATCTCCGCCGGCGCGCCGAGCACTGCGCTGGCCGCCGGCTGCACGACCGTCTGGCCGATCAGCGTGGGGGCCAGGCCGAACACCAGCCCGCACAGACCCAGCAGGAGGGGAACCGCGACCATCAGCCGGGGCGGCTTGGTGCCGCCCTGCGTGTCCGACAGTCTGCCCAGGAAGGCCCGAACCGACACCGCCATCGCGACGGCGACCATCATGGCGTTAGCGGCGACCGCCGCGGCCACCACGAGCCCCGGCTCTTCGGCGATGGCCAGGGCGCCTTCGTATTTCAGCTCCTTGCCGATGAAGCCGAGGAACGGCGGAAAGCCTGCCATCGAGAACGCGCCGGCGAAGGCGGCGATCGCGGTCACCGGCAGGGCCACCCACAGGCCGGACAGGAGCCGGCGGTCGCGGGTCCCGGTCTGCCGGTCGATGACGCCGACGACCAGGAAGAGCGTCGACTTGTAGAGCGCATGGACCACGATGAAGGTCGCGGCGGCGGCCACGGCAACCGGGGAGCTGGCGCCGAGGAACATGGTCAGGGTGCCGAGCGCCATGACCGTCGTATGCGCGAGCATCAGCTTGAGGTCGGTCTGGCGCAGCGCCTGGACCGACGCCCAGAGAGCGGTGGCCGCTCCGATCGCGGTCAGGACCGGGAACCACAACTCGTGGTCGGAATAGATCGGATGAACGCGGGCCATCAGATAGATGCCCGCCTTCACCATGGTCGCGGAGTGCAGGTAGGCACTGACCGGCGTCGGCGCCGCCATCGCGTTGGGCAGCCAGAAGTGAAACGGAACCTGGGCCGACTTGGTGAAACAGCCGAGCAGGACCAGCACGAGGCTGAGGGTGAGATCCGACAGCTCCGTGCCCGCCAGCGCGGCCGGCAGTTCCGACAGCCGGAACGTCCCTGCCTGGGTGCCCAGCAGGACGAGACCGGCAAGCAGGGCGAGGCCGCCTGCGCCGGTGACCAACAGGCCTTGAAGGGCGGAGCGGCGGGCCGAGGCCTTCTCGTGGTCGAAGCCGATCAGCAGGTAGCTGATGACGGTTGTCGCCTCCCAGAACACGAAGAGGGTGATCAGGTCGTCGGCCGCCACCAGGCCCAGCATCGCCACCAGGAAGGCGAACAGGAGCAGGCAGAGCCGTCGCCGCTTGCCGGGATACGAGGCGTAGGCGGCGGCGTAGCCCAGCACGGGCACGCCGATGCCGGTGATCAGCAGGAAGAACAGCAGGCTGAGCCCGTCGATCCGGAACGCGAGTTCGATGCCGAGTCCCGCGACCCAGGACCAGGCGAATGTCGGGAAGTCGCCCGCGACCACGGCCGGGATCCAGCTCAACGCCGTCCCGAAGCCGGCCAAGGCGAGGCCGATGCTGGCCAGGACCCATGGATCGATCGGCGAAGAAGGGTTTGTGCCGACCGGTCTCATGCGAACGCCACCCCGGCGGCGATCCGGCTGAGCCGGCCGCCGCCCGTTTCAATGGCCGAGTCCCTCGGCGGCACGACGGCGATGGTGCCGGAGAATCCCGAGGCCAGGCGCACACCCGTGTTCGGCCGGACCAGAGCAGCGAAGCCGCGGCGCTTCATCGTGCCCACCACCAGGACCGAGGCCTTGCTCTCCGCCAGGAGGACGGGGATCACACGGTCGGCCGGTCCCTCCCGCAGCTCGGTCTGGACGGCGACGCCACGCGCCCGGCATCGCGCCGCGAGATCTCCAATCCACCGGGCCCGCGCGGTCTGAATGTCCTCACGCAACGTCTCGACCTCCTGTTCGGTCACACGCAGAAATGGGCTGAAGCGCAGGTCGTGCTCGCCGTCGAGCTGCCAGCCGTTGGCGATCACGACCGTGCCGCGCGCGCGCAGCGCAAGATCCGCGGCCAGGTCGACCGCGTCCTGGTTCAGTCCGTCGCGACGCGCATCCTGCGGGTCGGGGTCGCCGGCCACGACGATGCCGAGCTCCGCGGTCGACCGGCTGTTCCAGAACCAGACGGGAACGGGACTGCACTTCAGCAGGGTGCGCTCCAGCACGCCGAGACCGAGGGGCGCGCCGTCCGGCCGGATCACCGAGATCGCCTGGCAGCTCGGCGCGATCCGCGTCGCCGCCTGGTATCCCACCGTGGCCGGATCGAGAGAGGCGAGGCTGACATGGACGCCGTTGCCCGCGGACTCCGCCAGCAGAAAGCGCTCCCGGTCGATGTCGCGGGAGCCTTCGGGAACGAAGATGCGTACCCGCCCGCGCGGCAGGCAGAGCAGGCGAATGGCGGCAACGGTCTCCGTCACCGTGTCGGTATCGCTGAAGACAGCCAGATCCGCGTACATCGTCGTCCCGCCTCCCCGCACCATGCCGGGCTGCTGACGAAGTGGCCTTTAAACCTGATCCTTCAAATCATATTTTCTTCCCAGTTCGATTGAGAAATCCGATCAGGAGCCGAGATGATCAGCTTGCGACAACTCCGGGCGCTCGTGGCGGTCGCAGACGAACTGCATTTCCGTCGCGCCGCCGCCCGCATCCATGTCAGCCAGCCCGCCCTGAGCGGGCAGATCAAGGACCTGGAGGAGCGGCTGGGGGTGCAGTTGCTGGAGCGCACCCGCAGTCAGGTGCTGCTCACCGCCGTCGGCAAGGATGTGGTCGAACGAGCCCGCATCGTCCTGCGGGATGTCGAGGAACTGGTCGAATCAGCCGGCCATGCCCAGCGCAAGTTCACCGGGACGATCCGCATCGGGTCGCTGCCCACGGTGGGTCCCTACCTGCTGCCGCCCATCATCCCCGAGATCCATGGCAAGTACCCGGCGTTGAAGCTGTATGTGCGCGACGGGCTCCAGGATCCGCTGTTGGCGGGCCTGAGGGCAGGGCAGTTCGACGCGCTAATCGTGCCGATCCCGGTGAAAGATGCGGATTTCCGGGTCGAACCGCTGTTTCAGGAACGGCTCGAGGTCGCCATGGCGGACGATCATCCCCTGGCCGGGCGCAAGTCCTTGGAGCGCGGCGATCTGCGCGGATACGACGTGCTGGTCCTGGAGCCGGGTCACCGATTGAGGGACCAGGTGGTTCAGATCTGCACGGAAAGCCAGGCCACGGCGCTCACCGACTATGAGGGAACCAGCCTGGACGCGATCCGGCAGATGGTGGCCGCCGGCATGGGCCTCGCCTTCCTGCCGAGCCTGTATGTGCGTTCCGAGGTGCGTCCGGGCGCCGGCGTGGCGGTCCGGCCGATCCGCAAGCGCGCACCGTCCAGGACTGTGGCGATGGTCTGGCGTCGCAACACCGCGCGCCAGGATGAGCTCATGGAGATCGCCGGCATCATCCAGGCGTGGCTGCGCCGCCATGTGGGCGCGGAGGTCCAGGCGCTGTCGGGACCGCGATGAGGGTCTCCAGTTCGGGATCGAGCCGGAACGCGGTCACGGATCCGTCTTGGCATCCTGGAAATAACTGAGCCCGACGATCAGGGACTGGACCAGGCTGATCGAGGCCGCGATCGGACGGAACTGGTGGATATCGGCGTCATCGACGCAGAAATAGACCTCGCTGTGCCGGGCCAGCGGGCTGGTCGGCACGTCGGTGAGGGTAACCATCGGGATGCCCCGGATATGGGCGTCGGTGACGGCATCGACCACGGCCTGGGTGTACTCGGCGAAGGCGACGGCGATCAGCAGGTCGGTCTGACGCAGGGTGGCGATCTGCTGCGGGACCATGCCGCCGACGAAGTCGAGAAGCTGGCAGCGCCGCTCCAGCCGGGTCAGGCCATAGGCGAGGTATGACGCGATCGGAAATGCCCGGCGCTGGCCGATCACGTAGATCGTGTCGGCCTGATCCATCATGGCGATCGCCTTCGCCAGCGTCTCCGGCTGCACCGTGTCGCGCAGCCGTTCCAGGCACATGATGGACGCGTCGGTGAACTCGTT
Organism: Thalassobaculum sp.; assembly: GCF_965223715.1. Classification (GTDB taxonomy): domain Bacteria; phylum Pseudomonadota; class Alphaproteobacteria; order Thalassobaculales; family Thalassobaculaceae; genus Thalassobaculum. The sequence continues at coordinate 587,348 of NZ_OZ245012.1, forward strand.
GAGGATCGCCGCCGGATCGTCCTTGGCCGCCGCCTCCAGCGAGGTGCGGTGGTGGTAGATCCGTTCGCGATAGACCGGCGCGCCCTCGATCAGCCGCAGCTTGAAGACCTTCTGCATCTCCGAGAAGCCGGAATAGCCGAGCTCCTTGGCGAAGCGGATCAGGGTCGAGGGCTGAACCTCCACCACCTCGGCCAGCCGGGTCACGGTCTCCAGGGCGAAGGCGTTGGGGTCGTCCAGGGCGAAGCGGGCCAGGCGCTGGAGATGCGGGCTGAGGTCGTCGTAGCGCTCCTGAAGCGCATGCCGCAGGGCGTCGAAGGACTGCGGGCTGCCCGAGGTATCCACGCTCATCCGCGTCGCTTTCCGTCGTTCCGGCCTGCCCTGGCTATACCTGCCGGAGGCGGCCAAGGGCAATAAATTGAATGAATTTTCATTCTTAATCATAGAATCGAAATTTTCGTATTGACCACAAGAATGAATTTTCGTTCTTTTTTACGAGAGGAATGAAAATTCGATTCGATGATCAAGGGAGAGATCGATGGCCGCATCCGAGCAGGGGGACGAGTTCGAACCGAAGGGGTTCGGCCGCGGCGATTTCCACGTGCAGCATGAGCGCGACGCGGCGTGGGTCCCGGGCTTCCGCGGCTTCTTCGACTACCGCGACCTCGGCATGGCGGAGAAGACCGGGGGCAAGTTCCGCGCCCATATCCACCGCCCGAACGGCCCATGCCCGGGCAGGGGCGATCTGCACTACCACAAGGTCGATTTCCAGATGGTCTACGTGCTCAAGGGCTGGGCGCGCGTGGAATTCGAGGGCCAGGGCGAGATCCTGATGGAGCCGGGCACGGCGATGTATCAGGAGCCGGGCATCCTCCACCGGGTCATCGAATATTCCGACGACTACACCGCCATGGAGATCCTGGTCCCTGCGGACCCGGAGACTGTCTCCGTCGAACCCTGAGAGGCGGCGGAGGACCAACGCACCGGCCGATCAACGGGACCGGGCGAAAAAATCAAAACAGGAGGAAACCCCATGTCCATGAAGGCAGTGAATCGACGCAGTTTCCTGAAGACCTCGCTTCTGGGAGGCGCCGCGGGCGGTGCCACCCTGTTCGGCCCCTGGACCCACAACCGGGTCTACGCGGCCGCCTCCGACAAGCCGATCCGCATCGGCCTCACCCACGACGCCAGCGGCCAGTTCGCCAATTCCGGCCAGGCCGAGAAGCGCGGCTCGGAGATGGCTGTCGCCGAGTTCAACGCCAAGGGCGGGGTGCTCGGCCGCAAGGTCGAGACCGTGTGGATGGACACCGAGACCAACCCGCAGACCGGCACCCGCGTCGCGGAGCGTATGATCACCCGGGAGAACGTTCATTTCCTCGTGGGCGCGGTGCAGTCGGGTGCGGCCAATGCGATCAGCCAGGTGGCGCAGAAATACGGCTGCGTCTACTTCAACACCAATTCCAGCTCGCCGACCGAGAGCGGGGCGAACTGCCATCGGGTCAAGTTCGTGTGGGACGGCAACGGCGAGAACTTCTCCAAGGCCGCCGCCCGCAACGCCATCAACAGCTTCGGCAAGAACTGGCTGCTGATCTACAACGACTATGTCTGGGGCCAGAACACCAACGCCGCGACCAAGAAGGTGGCGACCGAATACGGTGCGACCGTCATGGACGAGATCGCGATCCCGGTCGGCACCCGCGATTGGTCCAGCGTGCTGCTGAAGATTCAGCAGATGAAGCCGGACGTGGTGGCGGCCGCCGTCGGTGGCGATGACTTCAAGGTCATGCGCCAGCAGGTCCACGACATGGGCCTCGACCGCAGCCCCGCCTGGATCAACAACCAGCAGGACTGGCCGGATATCTTCGGGCTCGGCGCCGATGCCGCCTTCGGCGTGTTCGGCACCACCTGGTACCACTATCTCGACCTGCCGGGCGTGCCGGAATTCGTGAAGCAGTACCAGGAGATGTACCCGACCACGCGGATCAGCGTGCCGGGCAACGTGACCTACAACGGCTATGTCGCAATGCGCGAGCTGCTGCGGGTGGTCGAGGAGGTCGGCTCGACCGACAACATGAAGATCATCAAGGCCCTGGAAGGCCGGGTGATGACCGCCAAGGACCGGATGCAGCACTTCGACGCGGTGATCGATCCGAACTCCCACCAGGTGCAGCAGACGATCTATCTCGCCCAGGGCAACGACAAGCCGCGCGACGACACCGACTATTTCAAGATCCTGAGCTGGTCGGATCCGGAGTCGATCCGGTCGTCGGCCGGCGACGAGTGCAAGCTGGAGAGCTACGCGGACACGCCCAACTACGACCAGGGCTGACCGCCCAGAGGCGATGCGCAGAGGCGATCCTCGCCTCCGTCCCTGCGGGGGAGTCCCTTCGGCGGCTCCCCCGGCCTTTTCCCGTTCTCCAGTCATCGGCGGCGGCACCCGACCCATGCTCTATGACCTGATTCCGCACATCATCAACGGCCTGGCGCTCGGCCTGCTGTTCGCGCTGCTGGCCCTGGGCTTCATGCTGATCATCGGCGTGATGGAAGTGATCAACCTCGCCCACGGCTCGCTCTTCGCGCTCGGCGCCTATGTGGCGCTGGCGGTCATGGCGCCGGATGGCGGCCTGCCCTTCGCCTTCATGGAACCGTACTACGCCCTGCCGGACATTCCGCGATATGTCATCGCGCTGATCGTCGCCCCCCTGGTGGTCGCCGTGGTCGGCGCCGGTTTGGAACTCTGCCTGCGCCGGACCTACGGCCAGGACCCGCTCTACGGCCTGCTGCTGACCTTCGGCGCGGCCCTGGTGCTGGAGGAAGGCATCCGCGAGATCTGGGGCAGCAGCGAATACTACCTGCCGATCCCCCGCGAAATTTCCGGTGGGTTCATCGCCGGCGACCTGATCTATTCCACCTACCGGATCTATGCCGCGATCTTCGCCGCCGCGATGATCGGGCTGCTGTGGCTGTTCCTGAACCGCACGCCCTACGGCGCCATCATCAAGGCCGGCGCCCATGACGGCGAGATGGTCCGCGCGCTCGGCCACAACCTGTCGCGGCTGCGGCTGTTCGTCTTCGCCTTCGGGGCGGCGCTGGCCGCCATCGCCGGCATCATCATGGCGCCGATCTGGGGCATCCGGCCGGTGGTCGGCGTCGATGCGGTGGTGCCGGCCTTCGTGGTGATCGTGCTGGGCGGGGTCGGCAGCTTCTGGGGGGCGGTCAGCGCCGGGCTGCTGGTCGGCCTGGTCGTCGGCCTGTCCGCCGCCTTCGCGACCGACTGGTCCCTGTTGTCCATGTATCTGCTGCTGGTGGCGGTGGTGACGTTCCGCTCGCGCGGGCTCGCCGGCAAGGCCAGCGTGCTCGAGTCCTGAGGAGCCTTTCGTGACCCTGCCCGCCATGCAGTACGACCGCCGGGAGACCTCGGCCTGGATCACCAAGCCGATCCTGGTCATGGCCGTGGTCTTCGCCACGCTGCCCTTCTGGATCGAGGCGGTCGGCCTGTATCAGTATCTCGGCGTCGAGGTGCTGATCTGGATCGTCTTCGCCCTCGGCTTCAACCTGCTGCTCGGCTACACCGGCCTGCCGTCCTTCGGCCACGGCGCTTTCTTCGGCATCGGCGCCTATGCCTTCGGGCTGGCGCAGTTCGAGGTCTGGGCGAACCTGTGGTTCAGCCTTGCCGCCGCGATCTTGGTGACGGCAGCGTTCGGGGCGGTAACGGCCCTGTTCCTGGCGCATCGCCGCGGCATCTATTTCGCGCTGATGAGCATCGCGTTCGGGCAGATCTTCTACTTCATCGCCAGCAAGTGGACCGACGTCACCAAGGGCGAGGACGGGCTGCTGAACATCGCCCGCCTGCCGGTCGATCTCGGCGTGGCGGAGATCTCCATCCAGTCCAACACCGCGCTGTACTACTTCTGCTACGTGCTGCTGATGGGCCTGGTCGTGCTGCTGTGGCGGCTGACTAACTCACCCTTCGGGCGCACCCTGCGGGCGATCAAGCAGAACGAGACCCGTGTGGCCTTCATCGGCTATCCGGTGCGGCTGTACAAATGGGCGGCCTTCACCCTGTCCTGCGCGATCGCGGGCCTGGCCGGCGGGCTCTTCGCCATGGCCCAGGAAGGTGCCTACATCAACATCATGACCCTGCAATGGTCCGGCACCATCGTGCTGATCGTGCTGATCGGCGGCGGGTTCGTGAGCTTCTGGGGGCCGGTGCTCGGAGTGATCCTGTACTTCGTCGCCCGCGACATCCTGGGCGCCTATACCGAGACCTGGCTGCTCTGGTTCGGGCTGATGTTCGTCGTGCTGGTGATGTTCAAGCCCGACGGTATCGCCGGCATGTGGCGCGACTGGGTCGCTCCGCGCCTCGGCGGCAGTCCCGCGCCCAGTGCCCGTCCCGCCGAATCGAGGAGCTGAGCCATGGCGCTGTTCGAAGCCACCCATCTGCACAAGCGGTTCGGCGATCAGGTCGTGCTGGAGGACATCAGCTTGACCTTCGAGGAGGGGCAGGTCTCCGGCATCATGGGACCCAACGGGGCGGGCAAGACGACCTGCTTCAACGTGCTGACCGGCCGCTACAAGCCGGACCGGGGCCGTGTCACCTTCGAGGGCGAGGACATCACCGGCGCCGCCCCGCACCGGATCGTCGCCAAGGGGATCTCCCGCTCCTTCCAGATCATGACCCTGTTCGACGAGTTCACTGCTTTGGACAACGTGGTCATGGCGCTGCCCTCCACCCGGCGGCGCGGCTTCGATGCCCTGCACGCGCTCGACGCCGATAGCGCGGCCCAGGACCGGGCCGCGGAGATCATGGGCCGGGTCGGGCTGAAGGGCAGGGAGGGCGTGAATGCCAAGTCGCTGTCCTATGGCGAACGACGGGCGCTGGAGATCGGCGTGGCGCTGGCGACCGAGCCGCGGCTGCTGTTCGTGGACGAACCCACCGCCGGTCTCGGCACCGAGGCCACGGCCCGGCTGACCGACCTGATGCGGGAGCTGAAGCGCTACACCACCATCGTGGTGATCGAGCACGACATGCGCTTCCTCTTCGCGCTCGCCGACAAGATCTCCGTCATCCACTGGGGCCAGGTGATCGCCCAGGGAACCCCGGACGAGCTGCGGGCCAACCGCTGGGTCCGGCGGTCCAATATCGGGGAGCTGGCGAATGCTTGAGATCCGCAACGTCAATACCTTCTATGGCGAGACCCAGGCGCTGTTCGACGTCTCCCTCGACGTGGCGGAGGGCGAGGTGCTGGCCGTGCTCGGCGCCAACGGCGTTGGCAAGACGACGACCATCCGCACCATCCTCGGCCTCACCCCGGCGCGCTCCGGCGAGATCCGGTTCGACGGGACCGACATCACCCGGCTGAACACCCACGACATCGCCCGGCGCGGGGTCGGGTGGGTGCCCGACGACCGGCGCATCTTCCCGACCCTCAGCGTGGCGCAGAACCTCGCCATCGCCCGCAAGTCGACCCGCTTCCGCTCCTGGAGGCTGGACGAGATGTTCGAGATCTTCTCCGCCCTGGAACACCTGATGGGCCGCGACGCGGAGAACCTGTCGGGCGGCGAGATGCAGATGGTGGCGATCTCCCGCGCCCTGCTGGGCTCCCCCGGCCTCGTCCTGTTCGACGAGCCGAGCCAGGGCCTGGCGCCGAAGATCGTGCAGGACGTGATGAAGACCATCCGGCGGCTGAAACACGAGGGTCTGTCGGTGCTGGTGGTCGAGCAGAACGCGCTCGCCGCCCTGGAGGTCGCCGACCGGGCCGTGGTGCTCGACCGGGGCCGCGTGGTCCATCGGGGGACCGCCGCCGAGCTGATCGAAGACCACGACCTGCGCCGCAACCTGATCGGGATCTGAACCATGACCGCGATGCTGAGCGTCGAGCAATTGACCAAGACCTACACCACGGGCTTCCCGAGCCGGAAGCCGACGTTCACGCTCGCCGCCGACTTCACCATCGAGGAGCCTGCGATCGTTGGCCTCATGGGACCGAACGGGTCGGGCAAGACCACCCTGTTCGAGCTGATCACCGGCTCCAACGCGCCGACTGGCGGCCGGGTGCTGGTGCAGGGCCGCGACATCCACCGCATCCGCACCGACGAGCGCGACCGGCTGGCGATCCACTATCACCAGTCCTACCAGGTCCGGCATTTCCGTTCCCTGACGCCGAATTTCATGTTGGAGAAGGCCGGGTCGGACTACCCGATCGTCCACCTGTTCGACGAGCCGCAGTTCAACACCCAGGACGGCTATATCGGCTTCATGCTCGATTTCTTCCGCAAGCTGCGCAGCGAGGGCCGGCTGGTCTTCCTCTGCGTCCATCCGAACGAGCGGTTCCATCTGGAGATCCTGCAGGAGATCTGCGAGCGGTTCATCTTCGTGCAGACCGGTTCGGTGACTCCGATGCCCGACTACGCCTCGCTGGTCGGCCACCCGCCGGTCCAGGCCTATCTCGGTGACCTGCTGACGGAGCGCGCGGCATGAGGGCGGCCCTGATCGGCGCGGGGATGATCAGCCTCTACCACCTGCGCGCCTGGCAGGTGGTCGGGGTGCCGGTGGTGGCGATCTGCGATCTCGACCGGGCCAAGGCCCAGGCCCGGGCCGAAGAGTTCGGCATCGACCGGGTCTATGACAGTCCGGAGGCGATGTTTGCCGAGGGCGGCTTCGAGCTGGTCGACATCGCCGCCTCGGTCGGCGGGCACGCGCCGCTGACCCGGATGGCGGCCGATCACGGCGTCCATGTCCTGCTGCAGAAGCCGATGACGGAGACCGTGGCGGAGGCCGAGGCGCTGGTCGCCGATGTCGGCGACCGCATCCGATTCATGGTGCACGAGAACTACCGCTTCCGGCCGCACTACATGACGGTGCGCCGCTGGATCGGCGAGGGGCGGATCGGCCGGCCGCGCCATGCCGCCATCGCGGTGCGGGGCTCCGGCCTGTGCCCCCGCGAAGGCACGGTTCCGTTTCTCATCGAGCGCCAGCCCTACCTGACCGGCTTTCGGCGCAATCTCGTGTTCGAGACCATGATCCATCACCTGGACGTGCTGCGCCTGCTGGTCGGCCCGCTGACCGTCGCGGCCGCCCGCTTGAACCGGCTGGCGGACGGGTTGCCGGGGGAGGACACCGCGTCCATCCTGATGGACGGACCGGACGGGCTGATCGCCACGGCCGACGGCTGCATCTGCGCGCCCGGATACCCGCCGCTGCATGGCGACCGGCTGGAGATCGTCGGCACCGAGGGCACGGTGGTCATGGACTACAACCGGGTCTTCCTGGTCGGGGAGGAGGGGGCGGCGGAGGAAGTCGACCTGATCGGCCGCTATCAGGAGTGCTTCGATCATGCTATCGCGGCCTTTGTCGACGGCGTGCGCACCAGCGCGCCGTTCGAGACCGACCGACTGGACAATCTGGAAACGCTGAGACTGATGGAATCCGTATACACCGCCGCCGGGGTGACCGTCTGACATGGAAGCCCCGTCCCCGAGCCTCACCCCCGGAATCGATCCAGATCGGCTCGCCGGCCTGTTTAGCCTGAAGGGCAAGACCGCCCTCGTCCCCGGCGGCTACGGCGCGCTGGGCGAGGCCATCTGCCTGGCGATGGCCGCCCATGGTGCGTCCGTCGTCGTCGCCGGCCCGAAGCAGGAAAAGGCCCGCGCGCTTGCCGATCAGGTCGCCGCCCAAGGCGGCACCGCCTGGGGCCTTGGCCTCGACGCCAGCGACGTGGATGCCATCCGCGCCACCGTGGCGGAGGCGATCGGCCTGGCCGGCGGGATCGACATCCTGGTGAACTGCGTCGGCATCCAGCGCGAGCAGTCGATCTTCGACGTGACGCCGGAAACCTTCGACACCATGTACGCCACCAACCTGCGCTCGGCCATGTTCCTCGGCCAGTCGGTGGCGAAGCATCAGGTCGATACCGGCCGCCAGGGGCGGCACATCCATCTGCTGTCGGTGCGCTCCCAGCTCGCCCTGCGCGGCCGGGGATATTCCGCCTACTGCGCCACCAAGGGCGGCCTGTTGATGCTGGTGAAGCAGCATGCGATGGAGCTGGCACCCTACGGCATCACCGTGAACGGGGTCGCCCCGACCTTCATCCAGTCCGACCGCATCCGCCCGCATCTGGAGCGCGAGGAGTTCAAGAATTTCATCCTCAACCGCAACCCGCTCGGCCGGATCGGCGAGCCGATCGAGGTGGCGGGGCAGGTGATCGCCCTTGCGGCACCGGCCGGCGGCTACATCACCGGCCAGGTCGTCTATATCGACGGCGGGGTGACCGCGAGCCAGTAGGCACTCTACCGGCGGACCCGGTTCATCAGGACGAAGACCGGTGGCACGAAGAACAGCGCCAGCATGGTCGCCCCGATCATGCCGCCGGAGACCGCGATCGCCAGCGGCGGCCAGAACAGGCCGCCCCAGATGATCAGCGGCAGGAAGCCTCCGACCGTCGTCACCGTCGTCGAAAGCACGTGACGGGTTCCCTCCATCACCACCTTGCGGGCGGCGGCGAGGTCGCCGGCCATGGCTCCGGGGTCGTGGCGCAGGGCTGACAGGACGACGATGCTGTCGTTGATCGCCAGGCCGACCAGCCCCATGCAGCCGACCACTGCGATGAAGCCCAGGGGAATGTTGAAGATCCACAGCGACAGCAGGCCGCCGCCGATGCTGAGGATCGCGACCGCGACGATGACCGCGGCCGCCCGGAAGGAATTGAACGCGAGCACCAGGGCCCCGACCAGCAGGACCGCCAGGGTGCCGAAGACGCTCGACAGGTTGGACTGCGCCTCGCCGCTTTTCTCGGTCTCGCCGCCGAAGGTCAGCCGATAGCCCGGCGGCGTCCGGAAGTCGCTTTCGGCCAGCCGCCGCTCGAAATCGGCGAGCGCCACGCTGGGCAGGCTGAACGGCTTCACGAAGGCCTGCACGGTGTTCGTGCGCTCGCTGTCCCGTCTTGTGATCAGCGGGGTTTCCGGAACCAGCTCGAACCGGCCGAGGGCCGCCAGCGGGACGCTGGCGACCGTGGAGAGAGCCGCGGCGTCGGCATCGCGCGTGGCACTTAGGACGGTGGCGCTGCCGATCCGGTCGAGCGATGTCCTGTCGGCCGCGACGGCCCTCACGCGGACCGGCAGTTCCTCGGTCCCCTCTACGATCGAGCCGCCCACCACACCGTCGAGGGTGGTGTCCAGGGCGGTGGCCAGGTCGACGGGCGAGAAGCCGGCGAAGGCCGCCTCGTCCCGGTCCGGTTGCAGCATCAGCCGCGGGCGGCCGCCCGTGATCGTGGCGCGGGTATAGGTGACGTTCTCGGTCTCGCTCAGGATTCGGCGGACCTGCTCGCCGAGATCGCTCAGCACGGCGAGATCCGGCCCTGCGAGCCGGACCTCGACCGGGGCGCCGGTCGGGGGACCCTGTTCATAGGGCAGGGCGAGGATGAAGGCACCGGGCAGCGCGTCGCTCAGGCGCGCCTGAAGGGTTCTCAGGATCTCGAAGGTGGCGTCCGGCGAGACGGTGTCGACATAGCCGGCGGCGAAATTCGGCGCCGGATCGTCGGCAAGCGCGACGTTGTAGAAGACGCGGGGCGGGCTCTCGCCCAGGAAGAAGGCGCTCTGGCGGACGCCGTCATACTCGCCCAGGATCCAGCGGATGACCTGGACAGCCTCCTCGGTCTGCTGCAGCGAGGCGTTGTCGGCGATCTTGAGCTGGATCTGGAACTGGTCGCGGTCGACGACCGGGAAGAATTGCGGCACCAACTGACCCGCCGCGACGAAGCCGGCTACCGGGATCGCGATGGCGGCGGCGATGCCGAGCCAGGGCCGCGCCAGGCTTGCCCCGATGGCCCGGCCGTAGAGGCGCGACGCTCTGGGGAGGGTGAGCCCGTTGCGCAGGAAGCTGCGGTCATCTCCGGCCTCACTGCCGGCCTCGCCGGATCGGTCCAGAAAGGCTGCGACCGCCGGCAGCAGGGTCAGGGACAGCAGGAAGGAGAAGGTCACCGACAGGATCACCACGAGACCGAGGGACCCGACGAACTCGCCGGCGGCACCGGGCAGCAGGACGAGCGGCAGGAACGTCAGCCCGGTCGTCGCCGTGGAGGCCAGCAGCGGCACGAACAGCCGCCCGACCGTGGCATGAATGGCCTGACCGCGATGCAGGCCCTTGCGGCGGGCCTTCTGATACTCGTCGATGCTGACGATCGCGTTGTCGATCAACAGCCCCAGCGCGATGATAAGCCCGGTCAGCGACACCTGGTGCAGCGGTATCTTGAACAGGCCGAGCACCAGCATCACCGCCAGGACCGACAGGGGCAGGGCCGACGCGACCAGCAGGGCGGCCCGCCACCCCATGCTGAAGAACAGAACCGCCGTCACCAGGCCGGCGCCGGCCAGCAGGTTCATCAGCAGTGAGCCCAGACGTTCCTCGGTCTGGCGGCTCTGGTCGAAGATGGTTTCGGCGCGCACGCCGTCGGGCAGGGTCTGGCGGTACCGTTCGACCAGCTCTTTCAGACCGTCCACCCAGCGGTCGACCCGGCGCCCGTCCGCCATCTTGACCCCGACCACGATGGCCGGCTGGCCGCGGATGATCGCCTTGGTCGCCTGCGGGTCCCGCAGGGCCTTGGTGACATGGGCCACATCGCCGACCCGCAGCAGTTCTCCGCTGTCGGAGAGGTGCAGCGGGGTCCGCCGGATCCGCTCCAGGGTGTCCAGTTCCCCGTCGACCTCCAGGACCAGGTTGTTGCGCGCGCCCTGCATCTGCCCGGCGGCGACCTTCACGTCGGTGGCGCGGATGGCGTCCGCAATGTCCTCGACTGTCAGGCTCTTGGCGGCCAGCACGTCGATCGACACGCTGACCTGGACCTCCTCCTCGGGCAGGCCGAACACCTGGACCTCGCGGGTTCCCGGATAGGCCACCGTCCGCTGCTCCAGTTCCCGGGCGAGGCGGCGCAGCAGTCCGAGCTCGATCGGCTCCTCCAGGTCCCAGGTCAGGGCGACCAGATAGGTGAACGCCGCGGTCGTCCCCACCGTGACGTCGGGAACGGAGGCGCCCGGCGGAAGTTGCGCGGACGCCACCTTGGAGCGGATCAGCGTCCACACGGGCGCGGTATCGGTGATCTGGTCCTCGAGCTCGATATAGACGACCGAGAAGCCGGACTGGGACCGGGAGTTCACACTCTTGATCTCGTCGACCTCGTAGAGGGCGGCTTCGATCTTCTCGGTCACCAGCGCCTCGACGCGCGTGGCGCTGGCGGCGGGCAGGTAGACCTTCACATCTCCGACGCGGGGTGCGACCTCCGGGTCTTCCTGGCGCGGCACCGTATCCAGCGAGGACAGGCCGCCGATCACCAGCAGCCCGACCACCAGGATCGTCAGCCGTGGCCAGCGGAAGAAGAGGTCGCGCATGGGCGGCTCCGACCGCTACGGCCGAGGCTGGGCGAGGCGCACGATCTGGCCCGGCACGATGCGGTGGATGCCGTCGGTGACGATCAGGTCGCCATCGGCGATCGCCCCGCGCACGTACACCCGGTCGGTTTCCGTCTGCAGCACCTCCACCCCGCGTCGCACGGTCCGATAGAGCGGTGTCTCGCCGTCTTCCGTCCGCATCAGCGCCAGGGCGTCCCACAGGCCACGCCGGCCGCCGACAAGCGCACCCAGGGGCAGCCAGTAGCCGTCGTCTTCGATGAAAGTGCTGACCTCGAGGATGGCGAGTTCGCCGGAGCGCAGGGGCACATTATCCTGCCGACCCTCGATGACGAAGATCACCGGGACCGTCCGGGTGGCCAGGTCGAGGGCGTCGAGGACAGCCCGAAGCCTGCCGCGGTAGGTCTGTCCGAAGATCTCGATATCGTAGGTCTGCTCGGTCTTGAGGTCGGCCGCGATGGTCGGCGGAACACCGACCCGGACCTCCATGACCGAATCCTCGATCAGCCGCAGCACCGGGGTCGCCGAGCCGAGGGCCACCCCTTCGTCGACCATCCGGGCAACCACGATGCCGTCGTACGGGGCGACGATCTGCGCCAGGGAGATGTCGGCGTCGACCGCCGCGATGGCCGCCTCGGCCTGCTTGATGGCGGCCTGGTTCGCATCCAGCGTGGCGCGGACCGCCTGCTCCTCGAACCGCGCCTCGTCATAGGCCTGGCGCGAGACGTTGTCGGAGCGCAGCAGGCTCTTCTGCCGCTCGGCCGTGATCTTCGCCAGTTCGAGCTTGGCCTCGGTCTCCTTGTAGGTGGCCCGCGCCAGGGCCTGCTCGGCCAGCAGCCGCTGACGTTGGGCCATCAGGCGCGTCCTGTTCAGACGGGCGAGCACGTCGCCCTTTTTGACGCGATCCCCCTCCCGGACGAGCACGGTCTCGACAAGACCGGAGGTGTCGAACCCGAGGTCGCTGCTCCGCCGGCCGACCACCCGGCCGACATACCGGCCGCGCACCTCGTAGCCGGAGACCCGCTGCACTTCGGTGGCGACAACGGGGAGGGGAGCGACGGAGGCGACGCCGTCATCCGCATGGGACGGCCGATAACCGGCGAGCGACAGAACCACGATCGCCGCGGCAAGGGCGGTGGCCGCGGTAATTCTTATGTCGCGGACCGACGCGCCCATCACAGCATCCCGACCGAGAAGGCGCAGGCGCCCAGGAAGAAGTGCAGCAGCGTCACGCCGAAGATGTTCTCGTGCCTCAGGTAGAACAGGCCGAAGATGATGCAACTCACGATCGTGACGATGACGGCCGTCAGTCCGAAGTGGATGTGGAACACCCCGAACATCGTGCTGGTCAGGATCACGGTCCGCACGCCGCCGCGGTCATTGAGAAAGCGCAGGACCGCGGACTGCATGAAGCCCCGGGCCACCACCTCCTGCAAGAACGAGTGCAGGAAATAGGCCGGCGTCTCGCTCCAGTTCGTCGAGACGCGCAGGTCCGGTATCGCGTCGGTCATTCGCGATCCGACAACGATCACCGCCGTCAGCGCGACCGCGGCGAGCGAGGTGACCGTGCCTTCCGTCAGGGATTTCCGCAGCCCTTTGGTCGTCAACCCGATCTGGCTCATCGGGATCTTCATCAGCCAGACCACGATGAGGCTCGGCACCAGCAGGACCAGGAGATACTGCCAGGCGAACAGCTGGGTATTGATGTCGACCTTGAGGATCTGCGTCGAGATCACGTTGTTGGCGACCATGGCGATCGAGAACAGCGTGATCGTGAACAGGAAGAACATGCCGAACTGCTTCTGCTTCTGCACCAGCTCGAGCTGGTGCTGCAGCGTGGCGACATGCAGTTCCGTGCCGACCCTCAGGCGCTGGACGACCGTGATGCCCACACTGGCGCGCAGGTTGTCGTAGTAGTGGTCGCCGCCCTCGACTTCGAGCAGGTCGAACGGATGGATCCGAAGCAGGGCGCAGTCGACCTCCGCCCGGGCATTGAGCTGGCGGATTCCACCGTCGAGAAACGACATCTCGCCGACGATGTCGCCTTCTCCCAGCTCCAGGACCGGCCACTCGGCGTCATCCTCGCCACCAGCCTGGTAGCTGACGATCTTGCCGGATTCGATGATGTACAGCTCGTTGCTCTGCTCGTCCTCGGCGAACAGCAAAGACCCGGCGGAAACCTCGATACGTTCCCCCACCCGATACATGGCTTCCCGGGTGTCCGGAGCCAGCATCTTCAGGGTCAATTTCGGGCGCGATTGGTCTTCGGCGGGTCGTTCTGCGACCATCGTCGGGAGCGCTTCTTCGTTCATGCCATCACATTACAGGATTCTGTTCTGTCGCCACTAACGACCACTTCACCAGGGCGAAAGAACCGACGCCAGCGCGAAGTCGCGCTGTGCTTCCTGTCCGGCCCCCCGGCAGGTCGGACAATAGCGGATGGCGGGCCGAAGCCAAGTCCCGCCCTATGCAGTCGTCCGGTCGGAGGGTGACGGGATCGGCTCGACCACGAACACGACCTGCTTGACCCGGTCCCAGGCGTTGTAGTGGAAGGTCTCCGTGCTGGTCAGCCGGGCTCCGGCCGCCTCGAACACCGCCCGCCACTCGTCCATCTGAAGAAAATTGTAGTGCAGCGCGATGCCGTAGGCGCGGTTGCCCAGATAGTCCGAGAGGGTCAGCAGCATTCTGTCCCACCACGTGACCCAGTAGTGGTCCTTGATGACGACCTTACGGTTGGCGACCCGCAGCGCCTCGCGGATCGGGGTCGCCGGATCGTCGCAGTGATGCAGGACATCGATCAGGGTCACGGCATCGACCGCGCCGTCGGGGAAGGGCAGGTGCCGCCCATCGTAGGGGCTGACCGGGATGCGTGGCGCCGGCTGCAGGATGACGTCGACTCCCACCACCGACAGCGACGGCAGGAGCTCGGTCACGCGCCACGCGATCTCGCCGTCGCCGGAGCCGCAATCGAGAACGGTCCGGACGTCGCCGAGATGCTGCGCGAGGCGGGGCGGCAGGTACCGAAGCCGCGATCGCGCCGACATCCACCGATCCCAGGCGGCCAGCAGGCCTTCGAAGGAGGTCCGGGAGGGCACGAAACGGTTCTCGGGCTGCCGTCAGCGGGCGGTGCCGGAGGTCGGCGCGCGTTCCGGGATGCCGCGCACGACGTCCCAGATCGAGACCACGTTGCGCCGGTAGTCCGGGTCTGTCGCCTTCAGCTCCGCATGCAGGGCCGGCAGGTGGTGATAGGGCACTCCCGGGTACATGTGGTGGGCGGTGTGGAACTGGAGCCCGATCGGCTGCAGCAACCAGGCCAGCGGCCATTCGACGGTGAAGCTGTCCTCGATCTGATCCTGCTTGTCGGACGCCTCCAACCGACGCTCCATGCGGTGCTCCAGCGGGATCCGCCATGTGGTCAGATACCACACGCCCGTGACGATGGCGTAGTGCAGGAGCAGGGTTTCCGGGAACAGATAGACGTAGGCGGCCCACAGCACGAGGTAGTAGCGGCTGAGCCAGGCCACCCGGCTGCGGTATTTCTGCGGCAGCACCGACCCGGTCGGCACGTCGCGGCGCATCAGGAACCTCTCCACCGCTTCCTCCGCGGCGATGCCGCCGAAGCTGCAGGTGAGCATCTGGATGACGCTCAGGACCGGCATGATCGGCGGGACCAGGATCATGATCAGCACGAAGATCGGCAGGTTGTTGCGCATCAGCAGGTACTGCGGATCGTCCTTGGTCCGGAAGATGCCGGCCGTGTGATGGGTCAGATGCGGCCGGATGAAACGGGCCGAGGGCACCAGCGTGAGCGCGCCGACCGTCAGGTCCCAGACCGTCGTGAAGGTGCGAAGCCTGAAATTACCGCTCTGATGGGTGATCTCATGGATGAAGAACGCGGCGCGGTGCAGCGCCACTGTGGCGACCAGGAACGCCAGCACGAACACGAGTCCCTCGCCGTAGAGGCACCCCGCGAAACCGGCCGCGAAGGCGGCCAGGGCCAGCAGCAGGTCGCGGTAATAGGCTGTGAGGTCGAGTTCGAAGTACTTCCTGTCGATCATCCCGCATCCTGTCCATCGCCCGGCCCCGCCATAGGCCTGCGCCGTTCGCCGACAGTGTGACCGCGTGCGGCCTCTCCAGTATACTGCGCGCCGGGGCGAACGGCATCGTCAGTTTGCGACGCGTCGCCGGGCATGAAACATTTCCGAGGTTCGCAGGGATGCAGGTGCGGCAGTGCCAGCCGGGGGGCCGGATCTACGACTATGACGTCGTCGTATCGACGACAGCGGGTCCGCCGTGGCTGACCGGGCCGGCCTATCTCTCGCTCTGGCAGGCTTGCGGATTGGCGGAGCTCGGCCTGCGTGTGGCGTACCTGGTCCCCTGGGTCGCGCCGTCCGGCCAGGCCTGGCTCTGGCGCGGCCAGACATTCGCAACCCCACAGGCGCACCTGGAGTGGCTTGCCGGAGAGATCCGGCGGATGGGGGCGCCCGTCGTCCCGGACCTGTTTCATTATAAGGGGCATGTCTCGAAACTGCTGCGCAGCATCGTGCCGGTGGAGGACGTGTTCCGTGCCGCGCCGTCGGCCCGTGTCCACGTGCTGACCGAGCCGGAGCATCTCTGCTGGTATCCCTGGGCAACACCGCGCCCATGCGTCGATGCCGAGACCGTGCTTGGCGTCGTGATGACGAACTACGACTACTACATCGGCCGGCAGGGCAAGATCGCGGCCCGGCTCGCCGCTCCGCTGGCGCGATGGTTTCACAGACATCGGATCCGGCGCCATACGGACTGGACGGTCCCCATGTCGCCGACGGCCGAGATTCTCACCGCGGGGCATACCATGCGGCGGGGCCGCGTGACCGGCGTGCTCTCCCACTACGCGAAGGTTCCGCCTGTCGGGCCGAAATCCGGTGGCGCCTATTTCCTGGGAAGGCTTGTCTGGGACAAGGGGCTGGAGACCGTCGTTCGCGTCGCCGCCCGGATGAACCTTCCGATCGACATTCTGGGCGAGGGGCCCGACATGAAGGCGATCGAAGCCCTGGCCCGCCAGACGGCGGCGCCCGTGAGTTTTCTCGGACCCACCCGCACGCCCTGGACCCATCTCGACCGATATCGGGTGTTCTTCAATCCGTCGCTCAGCGAGAACATGTGCACGACGACCGCTGAGGCGCTGGTGGCCGGACGCCATGTCGTCATGCCGGACTGCCCCGGCAATCTTCCCTTCAAGGCCTACCCGAACGCGCATTTCTATTCCGATGTCGATGGAGCGGTGGCGGCGCTGACGATCGCCATGACGGAGGACCCGGTTCCGCCGGAGGCCGCACGCCGGGAATTCGACTGGCTCAACGCCTGCCGGACCCTGGCCGGGTTGTGGGGGGAGGCGGGGCCGCGGCTGCCGACCTGACCGCCGGTCAGCGCCGGGCTACGCGCCTCTCCGCGAGCGGGCGCTCCATCCAGGCGAGGGCGGTTGCGATCATGTCCGCGGGCTCCACGATCCGCGGCCGCCATCCCAGCACGCTGCAGGCCCTCTCATTGGCCGCGACGAGGACCGGGGGATCGCCCGGCCGTCGCGGCTGAGCGAGCCGGGGTACGGGACGACCGGTGATGGTTTCCACCGCGTCGATCAGCTGCAGGACCGAGGTACCGGAGCCGGTGCCCAGGTTGACCGCCGTGCTGTCGCCACCTTGAAGCAGATAGTCGAGGGCGGCGACATGCGCCTCCGCCAGGTCGCTGACATGGACGTAATCGCGGATCGCACTGCCGTCCGGCGTGGGATAGTCCGTGCCGTAGATGTCGAAGCGCGGGATCCGTCCCGTTGCGGCCATCAGCAGCAGCGGAATGACGTGGGTCTCCGGATCGTGGGACTCCCCGGCCTCGCAGTCCGGATCGGCCCCTCCGGCATTGAAGTAGCGCAGGCAGAGCGACCGGATCCCGTAGGCATGTCCGTAATCGGCGATGATCCGCTCGACCATCTTCTTGCTGGCGCCGTAGGGGTTCACCGGCTCCTGCGCGCTCTCCTCGACGATCAGCGGGGTCGGCGGGCAGCCGTAGACCGCGCAACTGCTCGAGAAGACCAGTGCGTCGACGTGATGGTCCCGCATCGCGTCGAGGATCGTCATCGTGCCGCCGATATTGATCCGGTAGTAGATTGAGGGCTCCACCATCGACTCGCCGACGCTGGCGATGGCGGCGAAATGCATCACCGCATCGGGCCGGTACGCGCGAAATGCGGCATCGACGCTGACCGGATCGGTGATGTCGCCGATCACCAACGGTCCCCAGCGGACCAGCGCGCGATGTCCTTGGGACAGGTTGTCGAGCACGACCGGTTCGTGTCCGGCCCGGGCCAGGGCCTTGCAGGCGTGGGAGCCGACATAGCCGGCCCCTCCGGTGACCAGTACCCGTGCCATCAGCGACCGTCGCTGTCGAAAGCTGTCGGTCTCATGCCCGTGCGCCGGCCGAGCGCGTGGGACGCAGCTTCAGGCCGCCCAGGAACAGGAAGAGAACCGCCGGCATCAGAGCGACGTGCAGGGTCCCGTACAGCCCGAGGCCCAGAACGCCGGTGCCGCCGGTGAATACCAGCGACGACGCGGCGATGCTGAGCACGATGCCGACGCACATCATCAGCGACCCGCGCCCGTTCCGCAGGTTCGAGGCGTGCAGCACCAGCGCCAGCAGCATGCCGACCCCGTTGCTCGCGGCGACCGCGAGCAGGTCGTCGCTCACCCAGTTGACCCAGAGCGTGGCGGCCAGCACGACCAGGCCGGCGCCGACGACGATCCGCGTCCACAGCGGCGACATGAACTGCAGGGCGGTCGTGAGCAGCAGCAGGAAGGCGGCAAGGGCCAGGGTGGCACGGGTGGCGAACTTCATGGCCGGATTGCCTGGATGCTCGATCGGCTCGAAGAAGCCGTGATCGATGGCGCCAAGGGCGGTGGCGGTACCGGAGATCGCGAGATACAGCGCCCAGAGCCAGGCGGGCGAACCGACCTCGAACGTCGGTCTGAACGCCAGGCCCGCCAGGAAGAAGATCTGGCAGGCCAGGATCACGTCGGTCAGGGCGGACAGGGCCAGGTCAGTCATGGTTCACACCAGGGTTGTTCGGCATGGAGCCGGCGCGCCGACCGGTCGGCGACCGGGTTGGCCCGAAAGTTTCAGAATGTTGGACAAGGCGTTCGGCCGTCGCGGCCGACGGCCTGGCGATCACCGCCCCTGGAGAGCGCATTATCCCAGCCCGATCATTCCGCCGCGGCCACGGGTACCTCCGCCAGAGCCGGGGGTTCCACCGGGGCGGGTGTCGTCCGGATCTTGGTGTGGAGATCCAGCCGGCCCCGGGCACGTTCAACCCGCAGATACAGTTCCAGAAGATAGGCATAGAACAGCAGGCTGCCGATCCGGGTCAGCATGATGCCGTTCGTGACGAACTGGCGGATCGCGTGGGGAATCGCCGCCGGGCGCGGAAGGTGCGGGCGGCGGGACAGCCGGTCGCGGAACCGCAGCCCGCCGCTGTCCAGCGGATGCACCCGCTCGTGGCACGACGCGGTATAGGCGCACACGAAGGTGCTGCGGATGATGTCCAGCTTCACGCCGTATCGAAGGGCGCGCGCGATCACCGTCTTCATGTAGGACTTTGTGTAGAAGCGCGCCCAGGTGTTCCAGTACAGCGCCTCCCACTCGTCGCGGGACATGATCGGATGATCGACGACCGGGTGGACCGTGTCGTAGCGGTTGAGGTCGTCGTCCATCACCACGCCGTCCGCGACCGCCTGCTTGTGGTCGGCCGAGCCGGGATGCGGGGTCAGCAGGAAGGCGGACAGGATGTCGACCGGGATCTCCTCCTGCAGGATCCGCACGTCCTCGGCGACGCGGTCGGGCGTGTCGTTCGCCAGCCCGACGATCATCGCGCCGTAGATCAGCATGCCCGCCTTGCGCCAAGTCATCGCCATGTCGTGCATCAGGTGCAGCTTGTTCTGTCCCTTGGCCGCGGCCTTCAGGTTGTCCGGCCGCACGGACTCGATGCCGATGAAGACGCGTTTGACGCCGGCGGCCTTGCAGGCATCCACGAACCCGTCGATCCGGTAGGCCAGCGCGTCGACCTGGATCGCGACATCCCACTCGACGTTGAGCTCGTGCTGGAGGCGTTCCATCACCCCCGTGACCTCGCGCCAGACGGGGCTCCTGGCGAAATTGTCGTCGGTGATGAGGATGTGGCGTCCGCCGTTCGCGTAGCAGTCGCGTAGATAGGCCTCGATGGCCTCCGGCTGGCGGTGCCGCATCTTGCGGCCGTGGAAATTGATGATCGTGCAGAAGCTGCAGATGAACGGGCAGCCGCGCCCCGTCTCCAGGCCGTAATGCCGCTCCACCGTCTGGGCGGCGAGGCCGCGTTCCGCCCGCTGCCGCGGCGACGTTCCGAGATCGGCGGCCTTGGCCAGCCGGTTGTAGAACGGCTTGACCGTGCCGGCCACGATGTCGCCCAGCAGCTCGTCGACATTCGGCTCGAACTCGCCGGCGAACAGGCTTGCGCCGGCCTCCTTGGCACCGGCGAAGGCCGGCTCCCAGTTCGGCACCATGGCCAGCGACCCGCTGACATGGACGCCGCCGATGATGACCGGATAACCGGCCTCTGCGAACGGGCGGGTGATGTCGAGCGCCCGGGGGAACTGGCTGGTCTGCACGGCGACCAGCATCACCGCGGCGTAGTCGAACTCGGCCAGCCAGCCGATCAGCTTGTCGGGTCGCACGACCTCGGTGACCTCGTCGATCAGGCGCCGCTCGATGACGATGTCGGGGCCGACGGCCTCACGCTCGGCGGCATCGGTGATGACGCTGCCCATCACGGCCAGGGCGTTGTTGACCACGAAGGACCGCCACCACTGGATGACGTAGCCGTCGTCGTCGTAGTGCGACGGCTTGATCAGCAACAGGCCGAGCCGTTTCTTGCTCGGCGATCGATCGAGTTCCTGCGTGTTCGATGCGGCTGTCATCGGTGCTGCCCCCTTTTTGCGGCACTCTGGTCCGGCTTCCGCCGGATGATCGACTACTCGGCGGCGATGGTACCCGGAGACGTGGCTCCCGGTTCATGCGCGTTCTCGGGCACTTGTTCTTCGGGAATGTATCGGTCTAACCGGCCCCGGCGCTGCTCCCATCGCAGGAACAGCTCCAGGCCGTAGGCATAGGCGAGGCGCGCGCCGATCCGCGACAGGATCACCGAGTTCCTCGTGAACTGGCGGATGGCGTGCGGCACGGCGGCCTCTTTCGGAAAGCCCGCGCGCCGGGTCCGCCGATCGCGAAATCGGACGGCGCCGGAATTGCCCGAATGCACCCGCTCAAAGCTGGCCGCGGTGTTGCTGCAGACATAGGTGCTGCGCAGCGCGACCATGGGCAGACCGTGCTTCAGGCCGCGGGCGATGGTCGTGCGCAGATAGGGCAGGGTGTAGAACATCTGCCAGGTGTCCCAGTAGAGGTCCTGCCAGACCTCCCGGCTCATCAGCGGATGGTCGATCACCGTGTGGACCGTCTCGTACCGGTTCAGGTCCTCGTCCATCGGGACCCCGTCGGCGACCATCTTCTTATGGTCGGCGGAACCGGGCAGCGGCGTGTAGAGAAACGGTGACAGGATATCGACCGGGATCTCGTCCTGCAGGATGCGGACGTCTTCTGCGATCCGCTCCGGCGTGTCGTTGGGCAGGCCGACGATCATTCCGGCGTAGATGATCATCCCGGCGCGGCGCCAGGTCATCACCATGTCGCGAAGCTGGTGAACCTTGTTCTGCCCTTTGGCGGCGGCCTTCAGGTTGTCGGCGCGGACCGATTCCATCCCGATGAAGACCCGCGTCACCCCGGCTTCCTGGCAGGCCTCGACAAACCCCTCGAGCCGCACCGCCAGGGCATCCACCTGGATCGACACGTCCCAGTCGACGCCGAGCTCCCGGCGCAGACGCGCGAAGATCTCGCAGACATCGCGCCAGATCGGGCTGCGGGCAAAGTTGTCGTCGGTGATGAGCATGGTGCGGCCGCCGCCGGCGGCGCATTCGCGCAGGTAGGACTCGATATTGGCCAGGGTGCGGTGACGCATCGTGCGGCCGTGAAAATTGATGATCGTGCAGAAGCTGCACACGAACGGGCAGCCGCGTCCGATCTCCAGCCCGTAGTAGCGGTCGAAGGTCCGCGCCGCCAGCTCGTGCGCCGCGCGCTGCGTCGGTGCCTTGCCGAGATCCGCATTGGCGGCGAGGTGGTTGTAGAACGGCTTGACCGTCCCGTTGACGATGTCGGTCAGCAACGAGTCGACATGGGGTTCCAGTTCGCCGGCGAACAGGCTGACATCCGCCTCCTTGACCCCGGCGAAACCCACGTCCCACCCGGGGGTCATCGCGTAGGTCCCGCTGACATGGACCCCGCCGACGATCACCGGGTAGCCGGCCTCCCGGAACTCCTTCCCGATCGCCAGCGCCCGGGGGAACTGGCTGGTCTGGACGGCGACGAGCAGCACCGCGGCATAGTCGAACTCCGCCAGCCAGCCCGTGAGCTCGTCCGGATGGACGAACTGGACGACCTCGTCGATCAGACGGGTCTCGATCGTGATGTCCGGACCGAGCGCCTGGCGATCGGAGGCGTCGGAGAACAGGCTGGCGACCACGGCCAGCGCATTGGTGACGATGTAGGAGCGCCACCATTGAATGACATAGCCGTCGTCGTCGTATTGGGACGGCTTGATCAGCAGCAGACCCAGTCTTTTGGGACGTTCGGACGCCTCATCGTCCGACGTGACCGGCATCGCTGGCATTGGTAATCCTCCTCGGATCGACCCCGGTCACGACCTTCCGGTCGCGTCGGCGCCAGACCGGCCGAGTTAACAAGTCGCGTCATCGTAGTCCCAATTTGAGTATCCGGCGACCAAAAAGCCTTTCAGTTCCAGGCTCGTGGAAGGATGCGTCGTGTCTGACGCCAGAGTTGGGCGGACACGCTATACTGTGGTACTGCGGCCTGCGGGGAGACAGCCCGCGCGGAAGACGGCCTGTCCGGCCGGACCGCCGAGGTACCGTCTGAAGAGGGTGGGATGAGACTTTGCGTCAGGGACGTCGGTGACGACGATACGTCCGGAACCAACGCGCGAGTCCACCCTCCGTCCGGATCCGGCCGATGAACGAGGCGACGGGCATGGACCTGTCGGCCGGGTCAGAGGTCGCCGGCAGCCGCCATGTGGTCGTGATCTACACGGATGCCGGCGGGGGGCATCGGGCGACCGCTGAGGCGCTGCGCGAGATCCTGTGTGCGACCGGCGGCTATCGCGTGACTCTGGTGAACGCGTACCAGGAGGTGCTGCCGCATCTCGACCTGTTCGCGCGCTACACGTCGCGCGATGTCGAGGCGACCTACAACGATCTGATCCTCCGGCGGGGCAGGACCGGGCTTTTCTGTCTCGGCTTCTATGCCGGGGCCGTCCTGAACGTGGCGCTGCTCGGCAGGCAGGGACGGCGCGCCTTCGCAGCCCTGTGGGAGCGCACCCAACCCGACCTGGTGGTTTCGGTGCTTCCGGTCATCAACCGCCTGATCTCCGACAGTCTCGCCGGATATCGGAAGGGCGAGGTCCCGTTCTCCATCCTGATGACCGACTGGGCGGAGATCGGACGGCACGTGTGGTTCCCGAAAGGCGACCGCTACTACGCGATCAGCGGAACGAGCGCCGGCCATGACCAGCTTCTGCGCAAGCGGCACCCTTCGGAGCGGCTGTTCCCCATGTCCGGTCTGCTGACCCGGCCGATGTTCCTCGAGCCTAAGCCGGCGGACATCGCCGCGGCCCGCCGCGCGCTTGGCCTCGATCCCGACCTGCCGGTGGTGTGCATGCTCTATGGCGGATACGGGAGCTGGCGGATGCTCGAGATGGCGGAGGCGCTGCGGGACGCGCCGCCGCGGGCGCAGGTGGTCTTCCTGTGCGGCCGAAACGAGGATCTGGCCACCGCCGTGTCCGCGGCCGAGTTCCCGTTCCCCACGGTGGTGAAGGGGTTCACCCGGGAGGTGCACCGCTACATGGCCGTAGCCGACGTCTTCGTGGGCAAGACCGGGCCCCTGTCGGTCAGCGAGGCCCTGGCCTTCGGCCTGCCGCTGCTCATCGACCGCGCGAATGTCCTGCCGCAGGAGCATGCGGTGCTCAAGTGGATCAAGCGCAACGGGGCCGGGGAGGCGTTCTCCACGCCCAGGCAGTTCGCGAAAGCCTTGACGTCGCTGCTGGCCCGGGTCGGCGCCGAACGGGACGAGACCTCCGATGCCCCCGGCAAGAACCGCGCGGCGGTGCAGATCCCGCAGATAATCGCAGAGATCATCCGCCGCGATGCCCGCGAGGAGGCCCCGGTCTCGAACGTGGACGCGATCGCGGAGCCCGGTCTCCGCGTTGCCTATCCCGGCACCGGCGACGGCCCGCAGGGCTGACCGGCCGACAGCCCCGGTATCCTGCGCCTCGCAGCCGGTGGGCGACCACCGCTGACAGCTCCGGCGGCGGTCGACGATCGAACAGGAAATCGTGACGGGGCGGCCCCGCGCGTGTCGGTCCGCACCTTGTGCCCGCACTCATATCCGTTAAATTGGCGCTCTAACCAGCCCAGGCCGGTGTTCCTCGTTGGACAGGTCCCGAGTTCATCCTTGGGCTGTTACGGCTTCATCATGCAGCCGGCCAACGACCGCGACAGCGGAACACCGGTGAAACAAGAGACCACACAAAGGAGAGGCCCACCATGCGCAAGCTGCTATCCACTGCGCTGACCGCTGCCATCATCGGCATTTCAGCGCCCGCAGCGGCCGAAACCTGGGACATGCCGACGCCGTACCCCGACGGCAACTTCCAGACCAAGAACGTGTACTGGTTCGTCGATCGGGTGAAGGAACTGTCCGGCGGCGAGCTGGAGATCAACGTTCACAGCGCCGCCTCGCTGTTCAAGATGCCGGAGATCAAGCGCGCCGTCCGCTCCCAGCAGGCGCCGATCGGCGAGGTCCTGATGAGCGTCCACGGCAACGAGAATGCCCTGTGGGAGGTTGACGGTATCCCGTTCCTCGCCGCCGGCTACGACAATGCCTGGAACCTGTGGCAGGCCCAGAAGCCCCTGATCACGGAGCTGATGGCCGAAGAGGGCCTGATGCCGCTCTACACCGTCGCCTGGCCGGGCCAGGGCCTGTACGTGCAGGAAGAGATGTCCGATCTCGGCGCGATGGAGGGCCAGAAGTTCCGGGCCTATAACGCGGCGACCTCCCGGATGGCGGAACTGATGGGCGCGGTCCCCACCACGGTGCAGTATGCCGAGGTCCCGCAGGCGTTCTCGACCGGCCTCGTGTCGGCGATGCTGACCTCCGGTGCCACCGGTGTCGACGTCAAGGCGTGGGACTTCCTGAACGTCTACTACGACACGAAGGCGATGCACCCGAAGAACATGGTGTTCGTGAACAAGCGGGCGTTCGACGCGCTGGACGAGAAGGTGCAGAAGGCGCTGCTGCAGGCCGCCGAGGAGGCGGAGAAGCGGGGCTGGGAAGAGTCCCGCAAGGTCGCGGCCGACACGGTCAAGACCCTGGCCGATAACGGCATGAAGGTGCCGGAGGCGAGCGATGCGCTGGTCGAGGGCCTCAAGGGCGTCGGCGAGACCATGACCAATGAGTGGCTGGAGCGCGCCGGCGAGAAGGGCAAGACCCTGGTCGACGCCTATCGCGGCATGTGATCGCGCGATACTGACGAAGAACGGGCACACGATGCCCGCCCGTCCCCCGGCTCGGTCGGGGGACGGCTCGCTACCGAGGCGGTTCGGGTTGCAGCGTCATAGAACCTCCCGCCGGACAGGAGTCCTTCCATGCTGATACGCCGCGTGCTCGACGCGCTCTATCTTGCCAGTGCCGCGCTCGCGGCGATGCTGCTGGCGGGGATCGGGGTCCTGATCCTGGCGCAGATCGTCGGCCGGTTTTTCGGGATCGTGGTGCCGTCGGCCAACGAGATCTCCGGCTTCTTCCTGGCGACCTCGACCTTCCTGGCCCTGGCGTACAGCTTCAGGGAAGGGAGCCACATCCGGGTGACGCTGGTTGTCTCGCACCTGCCCAAGCACTTCCACAACGCCTCGGTCGTTCTGGTCCTGGCGGTCGCGACGATCCTCAGCGGCTACTTCACCTACTATTCCTACAACCTCGCCGCCGAGAGCTGGCGCTACGGCGACCTGTCGGACGGTCTGGTGGGCGTGCCGCTCTGGATCCCGCAGAGCAGCATGGCGTTCGGCCTGGCCATGATGACGATCGCCTGTCTCGACGAGCTGATCCGGGTTCTGCGCGGTCGCGCCCCCAGTTTCGAGGAAAACACCGAAGCCGTTCTGGACTGACGCCGGCGTCCTGTCCGACCTGACGCCGTTGTTTCCGGCCACCGCCAAGCCCCGAGGATACCCCCGTCGTGGATATCGCCACCGCCTCCATCATTCTTGCAATCGGTCTCCTCGTCCTGCTGGCGGCCGGCCTCTGGGTCGCGATCGCCCTGCTGATCGTCGGGCTCGCGGCCATGAGCATGTTCTCCAGCGCGCCGGCCGGCGCCATCATGGCGACGACGGTCTGGGGGTCGATCTCGACCTGGACGCTGACGGCCCTGCCGCTGTTCGTCTGGATGGGCGAGATCCTGTTCCGAACGCGGCTGTCGGAGGACATGTTCGGCGGCCTGGCGCCCTGGCTGACCCGGCTG
The DNA here is from genome assembly GCF_965223715.1 of Thalassobaculum sp. GTDB lineage: Bacteria > Pseudomonadota > Alphaproteobacteria > Thalassobaculales > Thalassobaculaceae > Thalassobaculum. The sequence goes on from NZ_OZ245012.1 coordinate 613,437, forward strand.
CCCGGGCGGCTGATGCATGTGAACATCCTGGGCTGCGCCGTCTTCGCGGCGGTCTCCGGCTCGTCCGCCGCCACCGCCATGACGATCGGCAAGATGTCGGTCCCGGAGTTGAGCCAGCGCGGCTATGACGAGAAGCAGATCATCGGCTCGCTCGCCGGCTCCGCCACCTTGGGACTGCTCATCCCGCCGTCGATCATTCTGATCGTCTACGGCGTGGCCGCCGAGGAATCGATCATCCGGCTGTTCATTGCCGGCATCCTGCCCGGCATCCTGCTGGCCGGCCTGTTCATGGGCTACGTCGCCGTCTGGTCGCTCATGAATCCGACCAAGGTGCCGGAGATGTCCGAGAGCTACACCTTGTGGGAGCGGATCGTCGCCTCGCGGCGCCTGCTGCCGGTGATCCTGCTGATCGGCTTCGTGATCGGCTCGATCTACGCCGGACTGGCGACCGCGACCGAGGCCGCCTGCCTCGGCGTGGTCGGCGCGCTCGCCTTGTCGGCCCTGTCGCGGACCCTCAGCTGGTCGACCTTCGTCGACAGCCTGATCGGCGCGACCAAGACGAGCTGCATGATCTGCTTCATCCTGGCCGGTGCCGCGTTCCTGTCGACGGCCATGGGCTTCACCGGCATCCCGCGCGGGCTGGCGGAGTGGATCCGCGACATGCAGCTGTCGCCCTATGCGCTGCTCGCCGCGCTGACGGTGTTCTTCATCGTGCTCGGCTGTTTCCTCGACGGCATTTCGGTGGTGGTCCTGACCGTCGCGGTGATCCTGCCGATGATCGAGGCTGCCGGCATCGACAAGCTGTGGTTCGGCATCTACGTCGTCCTCGTGGTCGAGATGTCCCAGATCACCCCACCGGTCGGCTTCAACCTCTTCGTGATCCAGGGGCTCACCGGACGGAACATCCTCTACATCGCCAAGGCGGCCCTGCCGTTCTTCCTGCTGATGTGCGCGGCGGTGGTGCTGCTGGTCGCCTTCCCCCAGGTGGTAACCTGGCTGCCGGAAGTGGCGACGGCCCGCAACTGATCCGAGCGATCCGAGGACCGGCGGGCGGCAACCCGCTGGCCGGTCCGACGCACTGACAAACCGGAGAATACGAATGGTCTCGCTCAAGGCACCGTGGCGTGTCGGCGTGGATGTCGGCGGCACGTTCACCGACATGGTGATCGCCGATGCCGATGGCCGCCTGCACGTCTTCAAGGTCCCGTCGGTGCCGGAAGATCCGACCCGCGGCGTGATGAACGCGGTCGCGAAGGCGGCGGAGGACCTGGGCACCGACCAGCGCGGGTTCCTGGAGAACTGCGCCTTCTTCGCCCATGGCTCCACCGTCGCCACGAACACCCTGCTCGAGCGCAAGGGGGCGCGGGTCGGACTGATCGCCACCGAGGGGTTCCGCGACAGCCTGGAAATCCGGCGCGGCATCCGCACCAATCCCTGGGACCACCGCACGCCCTATCCGGAGGTTCTGGTCCCCCGGTATCTCCGCCGCCCGGTGACGGGCCGGCTGGACACCCATGGGCGTGAACTGACGCCCGTCGATCTGGACCAGGCCCGCGCGATCGGCGCGCGGTTCCGCGCCGAGGGCGTCGAGGCGGTGGCGATCTGTCTGCTGAACGCCTTCGCCAATCCCGAGCACGAGCGCCTCGTGGCGGACGCGGTCGCCGAGACCTGGGGCGGTGACTGGATCTCGCAGTCGAGCGCCATCGTCCCGATCATCGGCGAGTACGAGCGGACCTCGACTACCGTGGTGAACGCCTATGTCGCCCCGCGGGTCGTGGGCTATCTCCAGGCGCTGGAGCAGGAACTGATCGACGGCGGGCTGCCGCACCGCCTGTTCATGCTGCAGTCGAACGGGGGTGCCGTGTCCGTGCGGCAGATCGCGGAACGGCCGGTCAACCTGATCCTGTCCGGACCGGCCGCCGGCGTAGGCTCGATGCGCCATTTCGCGCGGGCCGCCGGCCACGACAACCTGATCTCCATGGAGATCGGAGGGACGAGCTGCGACGTGATGCTGATGGCGGAGGGGCGCATTGCCATCACCGACGAGCTGTCGGTCGCCGACTACGACCTGATGATCCCGTCGGTCGACATCCACACGGTGGGGGCCGGCGGCGGGACGATCGCCGGCGTGGACGCCGCCGGGATGCTGTTCGCAGGGCCGCGCGGCGCCGGCGCCCGTCCGGGCCCGGCCTGCTACGGCTTCGGTGGGACGGAGCCGACGGTGACCGATGCCAATCTGGTGCTCGGCCGCCTGAAGCCGGGGGCCTATGCCGGCGGCTCGGTCACCCTCGACCGCGATCTGGCCCTTGAGGCGGTGCGCAGCCGGGTCGCGGAGCCTCTGGGGTTGAGCGAGACTGAGGCCGCGGCGGGCATTCTGCGGCTGGTTGAGCAGAACCTGCTCCAGGCGGTGGAGCGGATCTCGATCCAGCGCGGCCAGAACCCGGCCCGGTTCATGCTGGTCGCCTGCGGCGGCGCGGGGCCGATGCATGGTGCCGCCGTGGCGCGCCGTCTGGGGTGCGGAGCGGTTTACATCCCGCGACAGGCCGGCGCGTTCTGCGCCCTGGGCATGCTGCATTCGGACGTGCGCCAGGATTTCATGGACGTGCATTTCCAGGACCTGGACACCCTGGCCGAGCAGCCGGTCGAGGACCGGTTCGCCGCCCTGGAGCGGGACGCCTCGGAGATGCTGACCCGGGAAGGGTTCGATGCGGCTGACACCGCGACCGAACGCGAACTCGACCTGCGTTACGACGGCCAGCAATGGGATCTGCGGATACCCGTGGCCGCTGGGGCGGGGGCAGACGAGATCCGGGCAGCCTTCGAGCGTGAATACGACCGTCGCTTCGGCCACACGGTGCCGGGCGGGCGGATCCTGATCACCGCCCTGCGGGTGGTCGGCAAGGGGCTGATGCCGCCGCTGGACGAGGCCGCCATGGCGCCGGCGGGGGAGGCCGTCCAGGCGATCGATCACCGCGAGGCCTATGTCGACGACCGGCATGGCGCGATGCGCTGCGCGGTCTATACCGGTCCCGATCTGCGGCCGGGTCATGTGCTGCAGGGCCCGCTGCTGATCGAGGAGGCGACGACGACGATCTTCGCCGGTCCCAGAGACCGGGTCGAGGTCGATCCGGCCGGCAACTATCTGATCCACCTGGACCGGGAGGGAGACGCGTGAAGGCGCAGGGACACGAGGGCGCGGCCGCGGGGAGCAAGGCGAACGATCCCGTCCTGCTCGCTCTGACCCAGAACCGTCTGGACCACATCTCCCAGCAGATGGGCCACGTCATGGTGCGGACGGCCCGCAGCCCGATCTTCAGCCAGGCCCATGATTTCTCCTGCTTCATCGCCGGGCCCGACGGACGGGTGACCGCCCAGGCCGATGGCATCCCGATCCATACCGGGGGCGGCGGGTTCGCCGTGCGCGCGGTGCTGCGTGACCACGGCGGATCGATCGCCGACGGCGACGTCTTCCTGCTGAACGATCCCTGGCAGGCCGGCGGCAACCATCTGCCCGACTGGGTGATCGCCCGCCCGGTCTTCGTCGGCGGCCGGCTGGTCTCGTTCGTGTGCAACCGGGCGCACCAGTCCGATATCGGCGGCGGGGCGGCGGGGACCTACAATCCGGAGGCGACGGAAGTCTGGCAGGAGGGGGTGCGGCTGCCGGTGCTGAAGCTGGTCGAGGCCGGGACCGTCCGGCAGGATCTGTGGAAGCTTCTGATGCTCAACACCCGGACCCCCGACCTGCTGGAGGGCGATCTGGGCGCGATGCTCGGATCGACCCGGATCGGCGCCGAACAGGTGGCCGCCCTCGTGGAAGAGATCGGCGTCGACACGGCCATGGACTACTTCGACGGGATCGTCGCCCATGCGGCCAGCCGGATGAGCGCGGCGATCGCCGAACTGCCCGACGGCGTCTACCGGGGCGAGGACCGCTCCGACAATGACTGCTTCGAGTTGCGCGATGTCTGGGTGCGGGTGACGCTTACCATCAGCGACGGCCGGGCGAAGGTCGACTTCACCGGCACCGATCCGCAGATCCGCGGCTTCAAGAACTCGACCCTGGCGAACACCCACTCGGCCGTGTTCACCGCCTTCGCCTCGTTCTTCGATCCGGCGATTCCGCGCAACGAGGGCACGTTCTCCAACCTGGAGATCATCGCGCCCGAGGGCACGATCGTGAACGCGACCGAGGGCGCGCCGACCACGATGAACACGGTCTTCGTGGCTCATGAGATCATTCACGCGGTCTGGCGGGCGCTGAACCAGGCGGCACCCGAGCGGGCCTGTGCCGGATGGGCCAAGAACGTCTTCGGGGTGACGTCGGGCCGGGAGGTCGGTGCGGACGGGTCCACGGGCAAGCCCTACGTGTTCTATCACGGCCTCGCCGCCGCCGGGGCCGGGGCGGTCGAGGGACGCGACGGCTTCAACCAGATCGGCCATTTGTGCACGCTCGGCGGGCTCACGATCTCGAATGTGGAGACCTACGAGCGGCTCTATCCCGTCCGGTTCATGCGCCAGGACCTCCGCTGCGACGGCGGCGGTGCGGGACGGTGGCGGGGCGGCACCGGGGCCGAGTACGAGGTCGAGGTGATGACCCCGGCCCTGTACTCGTTCCGGGGCGAGGGGCTGCGTTATCAGACCGGATTCGGGGTCGCCGGTGGCGATTGGGGGGCTGCCGGTGAGATGCAGGTTCAGGAGACCGGCGGCGCGCCGGAGCCGGCGCCGAAATTCGGCCTCAGGCGCCTGCAGGCCGGACGTCTGAGCGCCAGCTCGCCCGGCGGGGGCGGCTGGGGCCGGCCGGAGGACCGGCCGGTCGAGGCGGTCTGGCGCGACTGGCGGGACGGGCTGATCTCGACCGGGGCGGCGCGGGATGCCTACGGAGTGGTGTTCTCCGGCGAGCCCGACGATCCGGCCTCCGGTCTCGACGCCGTCGACGCCGAAGCCACCCGCGCCCTTCGGTCCGACCTTCGCAGGATGCGGGACGCGGAGCGGGACAGCATGCGGTAACCCCGGGGCACCGCACCGCTACGCAAGGCTTGCTTTGCCGCCCGCTTGCGGCAGTCTTGAGCGAACCGGATGGTCCCCTGCCTTGCAAGGTGATGATGCGACTGCACTCCTCCTACACCTCGCCCTATGTCCGCAAGGTCAAGATCTTCCTGGTCGAAACCGGCCTGTTCGAGGGCATCGAGGAAATGTTCACGAACCCGGCGGACGAGGCGGTCCTGCGGCCGCTGAACCCGTTGGGCAAGATCCCCCTTCTGGAGACGGATGACGGAACGCCGCTGTTCGATTCCCCGGTGATCTGCGCCTACCTGGACACCCTGCATGACCGACCGAGGCTGATCCCCGCTACGGGGGCGGATCACTGGCGCATCCGGCGAACCGAGGCGCTGGCCGATGGATTGGCGGACGCAGCGAACCTGCGCCGCAACGAGGCGCTGCGGGATCCCCGGTCCCTGATGTCACAGGACTTCATCGACCGTCAGGATCTCGCGATCTCCCACGCCCTGCTGGCGCTCGATCTGGAGGCCAAGGGTTGGACGTCGGACGGACCGGTGCTGCACGATCAGATCGCGACCGCCGCTGCCCTCGGCTACATCGTCTTTCGCTACGAGAACCTGCCCTGGAGGCTGCACTGCCCCGCGCTGAGCGCCTGGTTCGAGCGCTTCTCGCGCCGGCCGAGCTTCACGGACACGTCGCCGCGCAACCCACCCGGCCGCCCGGCACCACCCCCGCAGGCGGTCGCTCCAAATTGGGTGCTCGCCTGAAGGACGCCCTTCGGCCGGCTGGGCACCGCCTGCCCTGCCGCCGCCTCGAAATCCGCCCTAGCCTCAGTCGCTCGACAGGGGGAGCGGGTCGGTCATGCCGCTCGCCTCAAGGTCCCATCGGGCCGACCACCGGTCGGAGGTGCGCTCGAGGATGAGGTAGTTGCGCTCCGCGATATACCGGGACGCCAGCCCCGGCAGCGGCTCGACCCGGATCGGGTGGTCGGGGAGCGGGGCCTCGCCGAGCCAGGCCAGGGCTCCCAAGGTACGTGCCCAGGCGGCCGGTGGTGCCCGGTGCGCGATGCCGGAGGCCACCAACTGGTGGAACGGCGTGCCGCCATGCCCCTGCATGGTCGCGCGGGTCGCCAGATGGATCTCGCCCGACACCGCGGTGATGTCCTGGCCGTCCTGGCGTCCGATGGTCTGGACGAGCCGCAGCATGCGCCGCCATTCCTCCCGATGGGCGCGGCTCTGCCACTGATCGCGCAGATCGTCCTCGTATTTCTGCATGCCGGGGATCACGACCATCAGGAACTCGAGCAGCGACAGTCGCGGCCCGAGAAGCGGCACGCTCGACAGGACGAAGGTCTGGCCGGGAGCGGGCCGGTCGGCTTCCCTGTCCAGCATGGCCCAGCCTTCCGGTCCGACGATCCGGCGCCGTGTCCGTTCCGACCGCAGATCCGGTGCGAGAAGGCGGAGGTTCGGCGCCCGCACGCACCAGCCCAGATGACGGCCCTGCGGGTCGCCGAACCGCGCCGGTAGATCGCCGTCGGTCGTGCCCTGCTGGAAGACCAGGAAACTCTCCCGGGCGATCTCGAAGACCGCCTGTCCGACCGACGAGCCGGTGCGCGACCGCGACAGCGACCCCCAGCCGTCGCATATGTCGTGATCGTCCCACTGCATCAGCGACGGCACGCGGGCCAGAAGCCACGCGATCTCCGGTGAGGAGTAGAGCGCGGAATAGCGCTCGACGAAGCGCTGCCTCAGGTGATGGCGCAGATCCTGGAGTGCGTCGTCCGAAGGGTTTCTCGCATATCGCTCGGGCCAGTCGTGGCTCAGCGCGTGGCCGCGCGTGACCTCGTCGGCATAGACCTGGTCGCCGCCATGGAGCAGCAGGGCGAACGGCCGCTCCCGGTGTTCTCGGCCCAGCCGGGCCCACATGGCGTTGCGTTCGGAGCCTTCGCGCTCCAGGTCCCCGGTCTCCTCGCCATTGCAGGAGACATAGGCGAGGCGCAGATCCCCGGACAGATCTCCGGCGACCTCGAACACCTCCCCATTACAGGCATAGCTGGACGGGCGATCCGCAGGCAGCGAGAACCGCGCGCGCCACACGGTCGCCCGGCCGTATTCCGACAACCGGCTCGCTGTCACCGAGACTCCGTCGGCTTCCACGGTCGGAGGCGGTGCCGCGGGTTCGGTCAGGAACAGGGCCGAGAGGTGCAGGACGCCGTCCGCCAGATCGTCGAGGATCAGGACCGGGCCGAAAGGATGACACTGCTGTTCGTTCATGGCGGGGCGGGTACCGTCGGTGTGAGGCGTCAGCGGGCTGATGGGCCGGGCGAAGGGCGCATGACCCTGACAACGAGTCCCAACGGTCTTGGTGCCGTCGCGGTCTGTTCAGTGAGACGGTCGGATGGCTCAGAAACATCCATCCGGCGGGTCTGGTCGGGATGTGACCTGGGCTCGCGCCACGTCACCTTCGGGCCGATACCACAGCATATCGGCGGGCGGGAAGGGCATTGACGCCGGCCGTGTCCTTCGTGATCCCGGTCGGTCGGCGTGTCGTGCTCAGGGAGCGGGCCGGAGTCGGCCCGATCGATCGGGGATCAGGATTCCCCCTCCAGGGACGGCTTGATGGGGTTTCTGGACAGAAATCCGTCGGAGACCTGGCGGCTCAGGCGGTTCGATTTCTCGATCTGGTCCTGCAGGCAGTCCCGATAGGTCGATGCCGCGCGGTCGAAGTCTTCGATCTCTTCCGAGCACTCCCGGGTCTCCGATGCGCCGCTGAACGGCTTGGCGATCGTCGTGCAGTAGGGTCGGATCGGCTTGGAGCAGTAGAGCTGTGCCTCTGCGCCTGGGGCGAAGGCCAGAAAACTGGCGAGGATGCCTGCGGTCGTCACGCTTAGGGATGCCATGATGTGTTCCTCATATCGGCCTACAGCTCTCCGGGTTGGTATGGCCGTCGCGGGGACGGGTTCGTCAGGCGGTCTTCGATGGGGCGGAGCCTCTCAACCGTTCGCCGAGGCGCTTGATATGGTCCGTCATGGGTTTCTCCCCTTCTCCGTAGTTCTTTTATAATATTTATAGCTTATTGCTCTTAAGTGTGGCGCCTTGCGGTCTGTATTTCAACAGAAAGCTTTGAGTAATAGTCACTTTAAATGTTGATGGAGGTTGAGGTGAGAGATTGGAGAGATAATGGCGTCCCTGCCCGTATTCTGCCATAATTCACGCAGAACCTAGGTCGAAGAATCGCGACAGCTCAATGTAAACTTTGATCTACGCACGGATCAGGCGGCGAGAAACCACCCGTCGTCGCCGATTACCCTGAGAGCAGGCGGGCCAGTTGGCCGCGGCCGCGGGGCAGGGCGCCGAGGCCGCCCGCCAGGCCGGCGGCGATCGAGGTGAGGATGCCGAGCGCCAGGGGAAGCAGGACGGCCGCGAGACCGGGCAGCCATTCCACCCGCAGGGCGCCGTCGGCGATCCACCAGCTGCCGATCAGCCCGGCCGACCCGCCGATGACGGCGGCGGCGAGCCCCGTGGCGGCGGTCTCGCACAGCCGGGCGAGGGAGACCTCCCGCCGGGTCGCGCCGACGATCGAGAGGGCGACGGCCTCGCTTCGGCGGGCGTCGATATCGGCCGACACGGTCGCGGCGAGTGAAAGGGCGCCCGCCAGCAGCAGGATCGCCGCGATCAGCAGGGTGCCCAGGATCGCGCCCTCGACCACCTCCGTGGCATCGCTGACCAGGCGCCGCACGTCGATCACCGTCACGTTCGGCGCGTCGCGGGCGAGATCCGCGGTGAAGGCGTTGAGCGCCGGCGCGTCGCGACCCTGGAGCGAGACGATCCAGCCATGGGGCGCGTCACGGAACGGCTGGGGACTGGCCACCATCAGAAATTCCGGGCGCATGGTGCGGTGGTATTCCTTGCGGATGTTCGCCACCACCGAGGTGAAGACGCGGCCGAGCACGCTGTAGGTGAGCCGGTCGCCGGGCTTCAGGTCGAACGCCTGCATGACGTCCTCCTCCGCCGAGACCAGCGGCGGGCCGTCATAGTCGGCCGGCCACCACTCCCCGGACAGCAGTTCCGCGCCGGTCGGCTCGGCGGTCCAGGAGAAGCTGCGGTCGCCGTCGATCACCCAGTCCTTCTCGGGATCGACCAGGGCCTCCTCGACCGGCCGGCCGTTCACCTCGAGCAGACGGGTGCGCATGAACGGGGTCGCCTGGAGGCCGCCCAGCGCCGGGTCGCCCTCCACCCGCGCGCGGATCGCCGCGACCTGTGCCGCCTGTACGTCGAGCAGCACCAGGTCGGGTGCCTTTTCGGGGATCTGGGTCTCGAAGGCGGCTTGCAGGGAATGCTGGACCGCGACCACGCCGGTGATCCCGGCGATGCCGATGCCCAGGGCCACGGTCCGCAGCATCACCGCACGGCGGGACTCGAAGCCCTGACGGACCGCGAGGGCGAGGAAGCTGCGCGCGGGCAGGTGGCCGGCGGCTCGGGCGATCAGCGCCCCCAACAGGGCGAGCAGACCGGCGACCACCGCGAGACCTCCGGCGGCGGCCACGGCCATGGCCGGGTTGGGCAGGCCGGCGATGGCGAGCGCGACCGAGAGCGTCAGGAGGAGAACCGCGACGATCGCGTCGCGGCGGCTGAGACCGGCCCCCGAGGCGTCGCCGCGCAGCGCCCGCAGCGGCGCGATCCGGGTGATGGCCGAGAGGCCGGCGACCAGGGCGCCGGCGAGGCCGAGGCTCAAGGTCACCGCGACCAGCAGGATTTCGGCTCCCAGATCCGCCGGTGTCCAGAGCAGGTGCAGCCGTTCGGTCAGCAGGTCCAACAGCAGGGTGGCGCCAATCGCCGCGACCGCCAGTCCAAGGACCAGCGCGATCGCGGCGGCGATGGCCACCAGGGCGGCATGCAGAGCGACGACGGTGGTGCCGGTCGCGCCGGACAGCCGGTACTGGGCGATGGTGCGGTGACGCCGCCCGATCCACATGGCGACGGCGGCCCAGGCGCCGGTGAGACCCACGGCGAAGGCGGCGAGGCCGGCGATGCCGAGGAAGGTCGTGGTCCGGTTCGTCACCTCGCGCACCCGTTCCGCCGCGTCGCCGGGGGTCTCGATCTCCCAGCCCCGGTCCGGCTCGGCCTGCTGCACCGCCTGCAGCAGGTCCGTTGCCGAACCTTGCTCCGGAAAGCGGATGCGGGTGCGGAACTCGGTCAGCGAGCCGCGCCCGGTCAGCCCGGTCGCCTCCAGCCGATCCAGGGCGATCAGAACCCGCGGCCCGACCTGGAAGGTGCCGGCCGACAGCCGGTCCGGTTCACGCAGGAGCGTGTCCTGGATCCGGAAGGAGACGTCGCCGATGCTCAGGGTATCGCCGACCGCGAGGTCGAGTTGGGCCAGCAGACCGGGCTCGACCACCGCGCCGGGCAGCCCGTCCGCCCCGGCCAGGGCCGCCTGCAGCTCCTCGCCCCCCGAGAGCTCGCCCCCCGAGAGCTCGACCGTCCCGACCAGCGGATAGGCCCGGTCGACCGCCTTGAGCTCAACGGTCATCCGACGGGCCGACGCCGCCCCCGTGGCGGCTGCCGTGGAGCGGAGTTCGACGACCCTGGAGGTGGCGCCGATATCGTCCAGCGCCGTCTCGGTCGCGTCGTCGAGCGGCGTATTCACCACCGTGACCGCCACATCGCCGCCGAGGATGCGCCGGGCGTTGTCCTCCATGGCGCCGGCGAGACCGGAACTGAGCAGCCAGATCAGGCCGAGCATGGCGCTGGCGATCACCACGCAGGCCATGAACAGCCGCAGGCCGAGAATGCCGAAGCCGAGTTCGGCGCGCAGCAGGCCGAGCAGAACCCCGGCCCGGGCCGGCAGGGTGTCGCGTCCCGCCATCTCAGGACACCACCCGGCCGCCTTCGATGACCAGGGTGCGGTCGCAGCGCGCGGCAAGCGCGGGATCGTGGGTGACCAGCAGCAGGGCGGTACCGGAGCTGCGGGCCAGTTCGAACATGGTCTCGATCACCACCTCGCCCGTGCGCTGGTCGAGATTGCCGGTTGGTTCGTCCGCCAGCACCAGGCGCGGTGCGGCGACGAAGGCGCGGGCGATGGCCACACGCTGCTGTTCGCCGCCGGACAGGGCGGAGGGCCGGTGGGTCAGCCGGTGGCCGAGCCCGACCCGCTCCAGCATGGCCTTCGCCCGGTCCTGGGCATCGTCCTCGCCCGCCAGGGTAAGCGGCAGGGCGGCGTTCTGCAGGGCGGTCATCGACGGCACCAGATGATAGGCCTGGAACACGATGCCGATGTCGCGGCGGCGCATCAGGGTGCGGCCGCGTTCGCTCTCCAGCATCATGTCGGTTCCGAGCACCTGGGCCGCGCCGCCGGACAGTGGCTCCAGCCCGCCGATCACCGCGATCAGGGAGGATTTTCCCGAGCCCGAGGGGCCGGTGACGGCGACGATCTCGCCGGGGCCGACCTGGAGGTCGATGCCGTTGAGCACATCGATCTCCCCCTCGGGAGTCGGGTAGGAGAGACGGGCCTGGGAGAGCTGGACGACGGGGGAGGCGGTGAAATCCATGGTCCTCAATCGGTCAGGTGTGACGCGCGGCCCCCTGGGGACCAGGCGGCCGCGGTCTGAGTATCGATGAAGGAATGTATTCGGCCCCGTCGCCGCGGCAACCGTGCCCGCGCTGCGCGTCTCACGCCGCCGGGCGGCCGGCACCGTTCTCGGCCGCCGGGATCGCCGGCACCAGGGCCCGCACCAGGTCGGTCATGTCCAGGCGGCCGACGACCGCGTCGTCCTGCACCACCTTGAAACAGGCGCTGCTGTCGCCCCGCGCCTGGGCGATCACGTCCTCGAGGGTGGCGTCGGCGTCGACCGCGTCGTCCACGCCGGACAGATCCGCATCCCGGCGCATCACAGAGCGGACCCGCAGGACCCGCGCCCGGTTGATGTCGGTGATGAACTCCTCGACATAGGCGTCGGCCGGGTTCATCAGGATCTTTTGCGGCTCGCCCTGCTGGACGATGAAGCCGTCCTTCAGGATCACCAGCTTGTCGGCGAGTTTCAGGGCCTCATCCAGGTCGTGGGTGATGAACACGACGGTCTTGTGCAGCTCCTCCTGCAGTTCCAGCAGCAGGTTCTGCATGTCGGTGCGGATCAGCGGGTCGAGGGCGGAGAACGCCTCGTCCATCAGCATGATCGACGCGTTGGAGGTGAGCGCCCGGGCCAGGCCGACGCGCTGCTGCATGCCGCCGGAGAGCTGGTTCGGGTGCTGGTTGGCCTGGCCTTGGAGCCCGACCCGGTCCAGCCACTTGTTCGCCTCCTCGTGCCACTCGTCCTTGGCGAAACCGCGCACCGCCAGCGGCATGCCGGCATTCTCCAGCACCGTGCGGTGCGGCAGCAGAGCGAATTTCTGGAACACCATGGACATGGTCTTCTGGCGCAGGGTGCGCAGCTGGTCCTCGCCGAACTCCAGGATGTTCTCGCCATCGACCTCGATCGATCCGGCGGTGGGCCGGATCAGCAGGTTGAGGTGGCGGATCAGCGTCGACTTGCCCGAGCCGGAGAGGCCCATGATCACGGTGATCTTGCCGTCCGGGATGTCGATGTTGATGTCGCTCAGGCCGAGAACATGGTTGTGCTGCTCCAGCAGTTCCGGCTTGGAGAGGCCCTGGGTGACATGCTCCATCGCCGTCTCCGGATCGTCGCCGAAGATCTTGTACAGATGGGTCAGCGCCACGCGGGTCTCGGGGGTCTGTTGGTCGGTCATGACGGAAGCCCTCAATGCTGCTGGACGGAGTTGATGCGCTGGAGCGCGGACTTGGTGACCCGGTCGAGGATCACCGCCAGCAGCACGATCCCGAGGCCGGCGACGAGGCCGACGCCCAGTTCGAGATTGCGGATGCCGCGCAGCACGAGCACGCCGAGGCCGGGGGCGGAGACCAGCGACGCGATCACCACCATCGCCAGGGACATCATGATGGTCTGGTTCACGCCGGCCATGATGGTCGGCAGGGCCAGCGGGATCTGCACGCCGAACAGCTTCTGGCGCTGGGTCATGCCGAAGGCGTCGGCCGCTTCGATGACGTCCTTGTCGACCAGGCGGATGCCGAGATCGGTCAGCCGGATCACCGGCACGATCGCGTAGAGGATGATGGCGATGCCGAACAGCTTCGATTCCGTCACGCTGAACAGGAAGATCAGCGGGATCAGGTAGACGAAAGGCGGCAGGGTCTGGAGCATGTCCAACACCGGCGTGGTCATCCGCCGCATCGAATCGCTGCGCGACATCAGGATGCCGATCGGCACCCCAAGCAGAACGCACAGAAAGGCGCAGACGAAGATGATCGACAGCGTCTGCATGGCATAGTCGTACTGATCGATGAAGGCGAGGCCGGCGAGGCTGACCCCGACGAAGGCTACCAGTCCCGCGGATCGCGAGACCAGCCAGACGATCAGCAGCAGGGCCGGAATAACGATCCACCAGGGCGTTGCCAGCATGCCGTAGAGCGCGCCGTCGAGCATCCAGCTCAGCGGCTGGGTCACCGGGTCGAGGACGACCTTCAGGCTGTCCTTGATGTTGAGGAAGCCCTGTTCCAGGCCCTTGGTCACGTCGCGCGACTGGGGCATGGCCGGACAGGCGTCGTTCAGGGCGTCGAGCGAGGGGAAGGGGAGATCCCAAAGGGAAACCTCCTTCTCCGCGCTGTCGCCGGAGCTCTGGGCGATCAGATCGGACATGGACATCGGGGCCGAACTGGCCGAGGCACCGCACCAGTCCTCAAGCCCCAGGGCTTTGAATATGCCGTCATAGGTGGCCACGAAACGTGCCTTTCCCGTCGCTCAACCGACGTTGGATCTCGATAACAAAAAGAAAAACGGGGTCGCGGCATGCGCGACCCCGCCGTGATACGTCGCGGGATCAGCCCGCGCTCAGGACCGAGCCGAGCTTCTCGCGGGCATCGTCGCTGAGCCAGGACGACCAGCGGTCCTTGTAGGTCGTCAGGTATTGGACGGCGGCCTCTTCGGCGGAGGCGTTGTTCTTGTCCATCCAGGCCAGCAGCGAACTCATGGTGTCAGTCTGGAAGCTGATCTTGCTCATCAGCTCGGCGATCTCGGGCTCCTGCTCCTTGAAGCTGGAGGTCACCGAGGTCAGCACCGGCGCCGCCGGGAAGTCGGAGACGCCCGGATCGGCCGTATCCTGGTTCTGGTTGGCGGCGTGGACGTCTTCCTTGTACTCGCCGAGATCGACGCGGGTCATGTCGTACTTGCCGAGCGGAACCGTCGGACCCCAGTAGTAGCCGAACCACGGCTCCTTGTTCTCATAGGCCGCGGCCATGGAGGTCGCAAGGGTCTCGCCGGAACCGTGGTTGAACACCTCGATGCCGGAGGACTCAAGGTCCAGGGCGCGCACCAGATTGTCGCTCACCACGCGGCAGCCCCAGCCGCTCGGGCAGTTGTTGAAGCGTCCGCCGACCAACTCGGGGTTGTTCATGACCCCCTCGATGGTCTTCAGCTCGGGATGCTCCTCGGCGAGGTAAGTCGGGATCCACCACCCCTCGACGCCGCCCGGCTTCAGCACCTTGGCGACCCGCTCGATCTTTCCTTCTTCCTCCAGGCGCGCGTAGGCGTCGCCGGTGGAGTTCAGCCAGAGCTCGGTGACGATGTCCGGCTCGCCGTTCTCGGCGACGGAGGTGACCGAGGGAACGGTATCGGAGGGCACCACCGTGACCTCGCAGCCGTAGCCCTGCTCCATGATGAACTTCGCCACATTGGTGACCACCGAGGCCGAGGCCCAGTTCATCTCGGTTATGGACACCTCGCCACAGTCGGCGTTCGCCGCGGCGGGCACCATGAATGCGCCGGCTGCGAGCCCGATTGCCAACTTCCTCATGTAAAATCTCCTGCAGTCAGTGCCGGCCGCCGCCGAATGCACGATGGTGTCCGAGGCGCTGAAGGCGCCGACATCTCAAGCATCCAAGCAGAGACCGTTGGAATCGTCGGGGCGCCGGACCCGGCCTCTGTCTGACCGGTGGCGCATGGGAGCCGATGCACGTCGTTCCCATCGGCTGAGCCAGTGTCTCGGGCCTCAGTAGGCCCCGGACCTGCATGACGGCGCCCGACCGCCGCCACGGACTTACACTTTAGGTCGATCCCGCAGGTGTCAACCGGCGCTGCCACATTTTCGCCATGGGTGCGGTGCGGACCGGTCGGGAGCGGGGCTGCCGGCTTGGTCCTTCGGGCCATGGCTCCCCTTCCCGAGGCGACCTCCGGCCGGCGAATCCCGTCCATCACTGCGGCGATAAAGCGCTCGACGGTCCTTGCGCGGATAGGCCATATCAACGTCATGGATTTAGCAGGCATCCCCATCGGCCGTCTCTCGGCGCGCAGGGCCATCGCGTGGTCCGTGCTCGCGCTGGTGATGCTGCGGGCCGCGATCCCGGTGGGCTTCATGCCCGACCTGGATGCGCTCGCTGACGGGCGGATCGAGATCGTGATCTGCACGCCCGGTGGGCTGAAGACCATCGCAGTCCCCGCCGACGGCGCCGCGGCGACCGGGGCCGAGGAGCGGTCGTCGAGCGACGCGGCGGCCTATGAATGCCCGTTCGATGCCGTCGTCTCCCAGGCGGTCCTCCTTGCCGATCCCGCCCCGGATCTGCGTCGTGTGCTGGAGCCGGCCGAATCGCGCCAAAGCTTGGAGCGTGAGACGCTTGTCGCCCGGTATTCCGGTCCCCCGCTCGGCTCGCGCGCCCCTCCTGTCTGATCCTGTGAGTTGTGGTGCCCAACCGTCTTACGACGGCGTCGGCGTCCCAGTCTTCCCCTCGGCCGGTCGCAGCCGGGCAGGCGCTGTCGCGGATGTTCCGTAGACGCGTCCATGCCTGCGCTGTTCGCCGGCCTGCTCTGCCTCACCGCCCGCCGGATCCATCCGACCTATCTGCGTCGCGCCGACGGGCCGTGCTCTCAGGATGTTTCATGACCGATCGACAAGACCGCGCCGCACGCTCGGCGCTCTACCGTGCCGTCTGGCGTTGGCACTTCATCGCCGGACTGCTGATCCTTCCCATCGTCGTCCTTCTCGCCGTCACCGGCGCGATCTACCTGTTCAAGGACGAGATCAACGATGCCGCCTACCGGCAGTACCGCCTGGTGACCCCGCAATCGACACCCGCGCTGCCGGCCTCGGCGCTGGTCGCCGCCGCCCTCGACAGCCTGCCGGGCTCGCTCAAGGCCTATCTGCCGCCGGCGGCCCCGGACCGGGCCGCCGAGGTGAAGATCGTCGGCGAGAACGGGCTCAAGGACACGGTCTACGTGAACCCGTATGACGGCTCAGTCCTGGGCCGGCTCTGGGACGGCGGGCATGCCGGCAGCCCGGCGATGTACGTGGTGCGCAAGCTGCACTCGCTGGAATATGTCGGCTGGCTGGGCAACCGCATCGTCGAGGCGGCGGCCGGCTGGATGGTGCTGCTGGTCGGCACCGGCATCTATCTGTGGTGGCCGCGCGGACGGAACCTCGGCACCGTAAGCATCAAGGCGAGCCGCGGCCGTCCGTGGTGGCGCGACCTGCACGCGGTCACCGGCCTCTATACCGGTGTGTTCATCGTCTTCCTGGCACTGACCGGCCTGCCCTGGTCGTCCGTCTGGGGCGGCAAGTTCTATGAGCTGTCCTATGCCGCCGGGCTCGGTATGCCGGACGGCTATTGGTCCAAATACCCGACCTCCACGGTGCCGGTGGGCGATGCGATCGACCGCGCCCCCTGGATCATGGAGAAGCAGCCGATGCCGCTGTCCGGCGCATCGGCCGGTGTACCTGCCGGCCTGGATTCGATCGTGGCGACGGTGGAGGGGCTGGGGATCGCGCCCGGCTATGCGCTGAACATGCCGCGCGGGCCCGAGGGCGTGTTCACCGCCTCGGTCTATCCCGACGACATCACCCGCGAACGGGTGATCCATCTCGACCAGTATACCGGACAGGTGCTGTACGACGCCGGGCTGGCGGATCTGGGCCCCCTCGGCTGGGCCGCCGAATGGGGTGTGAGCATCCATATGGGACAGGCCTGGGGCCTCGCCAATCAGCTCGTCCTGCTGGCGGCCTGCCTCGCCATGATCGGCCTCGCCGTCTCCGCCGCCGTCATGTGGTGGAAGCGCCGACCCGAACGCGGTCTCGGCGTGCCGACCCTCGCGGCCGACTGGCGGATCCCCCGCGCTCTCCTGGTGATCGCGGTGGCGGCCGGGATCTTCTTCCCGCTGGTCGGCCTGTCGATCCTGTTCATCGCCGCGGTCGAGTTGGCCGTCTACCTGGCCGGCCGTCGACGTCGGGCCCAGCCTTCATGATCACGAGACTGTGAGCAGCGCTTATCGGCGTCCGCGGCTCCCCCACCTCTTGCGGAAAGGGAGCCGGTTTCCGCCGCAGTCTGGTGTGGCCGCGGCGCCGATCGGCGAGACACGATCACTGGCAGGAGAGACGTTCATGGCACTTCATCCGCTTACGCGCCGCACGGTCCTTGGCGCTGTCGGCGCGGTCGCGGCGACGGGCGTGTCGGGACTCATCGTCCCGGCGCGCGCCCAGGGACTGGCGGCGACGCCGTCGATGCGTGGCGGCTCCAACAACTATCTCCCGAACGCTCCGATCGTGGAGCGGATCGGTGGCGGCGGCTTCTGGATGTCGGGCACCGTCCGGCGGGCCGGCGACGGCGCGCCCCTGGCGGGCCAGCGTATCCAGATCTGGGCCCACACCACCGAAGGGAACGAGCGCGACCCGCACAGCCACGGGGCAACGCTGACCGACGAGAACGGGGTCTTCCGCCTGGAGATGCCGCAGATCGTCCCGGTCTTCGGCCAGCCGCATGGCCACCTGGCCTATGACAGCGGCGACTTCGAGACCGTGTTCCTGCGCCCGGTCATGGCGAGTTCGAGCGATACCAGCCTGGAGGCGCATTTCGTGCTCAAGCCGGTCTGAGCGCGATGACATCGAAGGGACGGGCGGACCCCAGGACCCTCCTGGCTTGGTCCGCCCTGGCGATGGCCATCGCGGTGCCGCTGGTCGCGGCGGCCTTCAGCCCGCTGCTGGCATGGCGCCAGCCGGTCTATATCGTGGCCGGATTCGCCGGGATCGCGGCCATGGCCCTGCTGTTGGTGCAGCCGCTGCTGATCGGCAACTACATACCAGGCCTGTCCGCCCTGCGCGCCCGACGGCTTCATCGCGCGGTTGGGGTGACGCTGGTTGCGGCCGTGCTCGTGCATGTGGCCGGTCTCTGGGTCACCAGCCCGCCGGATGTGGTGGATGTCCTGCTGTTCCGCTCGCCGACCCCGTTCTCGCTCTGGGGTGCGATCGCCATGTGGGCCGTGTTCGCCGCGGCCCTGATCGCCGCCCTGCGTGGCAAGGTGGCGCTGCGGCCTCGGACATGGCGCCTCGTCCATATGGGGCTGGCCGCACTGACCGTTCTGTGCAGCGCGCTGCACGCCGTTCTCATCGAAGGGACCATGGAGACGGTGTCGAAACTGGCATTGTGCGGCCTGGCGATCCTGGCGACGGCCAAGCTGGCCTATGACCTCCGGGTCTGGGTACTCCGGCCCCGTAGCTAGGTCCTTGCATCGTCGATCAACTTCTACGCCGGACACGTCCGGCGGGTCCCACTCTTGGCAACGGTCGCCGGCGAGGCGTATCGTTCGCGGGTTCGGTCCGGCCTCCCGCGTGCCGGCGGGTAAAGCGGATCGAGTGTGATGACCCGCCCGCCGGGAGACCGAACGGATGGCGACGACAGGAAGGACCGACGATGAACACCACCGCGACTGCGACAGCCGGTTCGGCGTCCCGACTGGCACCGGCCCTTCTGGCGGCGGTCTTCGGCCTCGCGCTCATCTTCGTGGCCGGCCATGTGCAGACCCAGACCCTGCACGACGCAGCGCACGACGTCCGTCACGCGACCGGCTTCCCCTGTCACTGACGCCATGTTCACGCGGATCCTGACCAGCGCCCTCTTTGCTGGTGCCGTCGGTGGACTTCTGGCGGCCCTGTTGCAGCTCTATTTCGTGCAGCCGGTGCTGCTCCATGCCGAGCTTTATGAAGGTGGCGATCTCGTCCATTTCGGCGCGCGTTCCGAGGTGTCTGCGCACCAGGATATGGGCGGACTCGACCCGGTGCGCGACGGTCTCAGCGCCGTCTTCACCATGCTCATCTATTCCGGCTATGCGCTGATCATGGTCGCGCTGATGTCGCTGGCCGAGCAGCGCGGGGCCAGGATCTCGGCCCGAACGGGACTTATCTGGGGCATCGCCGGCTTCCTGGCTGTGCATTTCGCGCCCGGCTTCACATTGGCGCCGGAGGTGCCGGGGGGTGCCGCAGCCGATGTCTATGCCCGCCAGGTCTGGTGGTTCGCGACGGTCGGCGCGGCCGCGGTGGCGCTCTGGCTGATCGCCTTCGGCCAGAGCTGGAAGGCCTGGGGGCCGGCGGTGGTGCTGCTGCTCGCTCCCCATGTGGTCGGCGCGCCGCAGCCGGACGTGTTCACCGGCCCGGTCCCGACCGAGATCGGCGCCCTGTTCGCCGCCCGGGCCTATGGTGTGGGCCTGGCCGGCTGGGTGATGGTCGGCTGCCTCGGCGGCTATTTCTGGTCGAGAGAGTCGGTGAGCGTCGGCGCGGCCGAGACCGCCTGACGGCGCCTTCCCAGCAACGAAGGTCCCCGTTGGAGATCGCCATGGACCGTTCCATCCCCATGCTGCTGATCGGACTGATCTTCGGCGGCGGCATCGGCTTCACGGTCGCCGCCGGCAACGGGATCACCCTGGGCGGGCACGACCACGCCCACCACGCCCACGGCTCCGCCTCCGTTCCTCATGAACACGCGGCACCCTATGTGCTGCCGGCTGGCGAGACCGCGCCGACGGTTACCCTCGATGTTCGGCCCGATCCATCCTCCGGCTGGAACCTGCATATCGACACGACCGGGTTCCGTTTCGCGCCGGAGCGTGCCAGCGGCCCCCATGTGCCGGGGGAGGGCCATGCCCATGTCTATGTGAACGGTGACAAGGTCGGCCGGGTCTATGGGCCGTGGATGCATCTGGGCACGCTGCCAGACGGCGAGGTCACCATCGCGGTCACCCTGAACGCCAACGACCACCGGCCGCTGGTCGTGGGGGATCGGCCGGTATCCGCCTCGGTGATCGTCCGGAACTGACGCTGCCGCTCAGACCTCGAGGGCCGGCACCCGCCCCGTCAGGCAGAAGCGCAGGCGCCCGCAGCCGCGCGCGTGCTCGATCCACCCGTTCGGACTGTCCAGGTAGAGCCGGAGCGTCGCGGCGATGTCCGCCAGGTCCTCCTCCGGCCGGACGCCCGAGAACAGATAGGTGGCCCGGCCATGGCCCTGAAGCGACAGGGCGACCGGCTCGCCACACGCCCCGAGGCACCCCTGGCCGGCGACGCGCACCGGGACCGGCAGACCGGCCCGCATGATCGAGTCCCGCAGGCGTTCGAGGTCGGCTGGACCGCTCTCCGGCGCGCAGGTGACGCAGAGCCGGACGACAATGCCGTCCTCCGTCCCCTCCATGCCGGAGCCTTCCACCTAGCCGGAGGCGCGCGCGGGCAGGGGGAGGTCGACGGTCGGCGAGCCCGGCACGCGTACGCGCCACAGCAGGCCGAACCCGGCGGTCACCAGGGCCGCGGCGCCGAGCATCACCGCGAGGCCGGTCTGCCACAGGATCTGGGTGACCACCGCCAGGGGAATCCCGACCGCCACCCTGTACTGCGGCCGGTAGAGCCGACGGGGGCGGACCTCGATGACGGCGTCGAGCACGCCGTCTGGCCGGGCCCAGCGGTCGGTCTGGTCCTGCAAGCCGGCCGCCGCCTCGATCCGGTTACCTTCCAGCAGGGCGACGTAGGAAATGATGTCGTTGGTCTCCTGGTATTCCCGGACCACGTCGCCGAGGCCGACCAGGTCGCTGGGGTCGATTCCGAGCGCCATGGCGTCGCCCAGGCGAGAGCCGAGCGATTCCCCATAGGCATTGGCGGTCTCGATCGCCTTGGTGGCGGCCAGTCCAAAGATCGTCGCCCCCAGGACGCCGAGACCGATCACGCAGGTGACGCCATAGAGGATCGCCAGCTCCCGGTACGACTGGAACACTTCCGGATTGGCCAGCACGGTGGCGTGCACGACCAGGCCGAGCGCCAGCAGGACCATGGCGGCGACGCCGGCGATGGCCGTGCTCCGGCTGAATTCCGCGGCGATCTGGTGTTCGTAGTAGACGATCACGCTGCCGGCCGGGCCGAACCGTCCGGCCACCGGCAGGGAGAAGCGGGACAGCCAGCCGTGATGCTGGATCCCGGGCACGTCGGCGCCCAGGCCGAGGAAGCTGCCGTCGTCCCAGTCGCGCGTCCCGGCATCGAACGTCGCCGGGTTGCGCAGGACCACCTGACCGGTCAGGTCGACGATCTCGACCGCGCGCACCGCCGGATCGAAGCGCAGCACCCGATCGCTTGCGGCGTCGAAACCGATGAAATCCGACACGGGAAGCCCCATCGACAGCATGCCGGCCATGGCCTTGTGGATGGTTTCCGCCTCCGTGCGGATGCGTTCCACGTCGAAGCGGGAGGAGGTCAGCGTCCACCATGCCGCCCCCAGCAGGACGAGGCCCGCCAGGACAAGGCAGACAAGGGCCGCCAGCCGCCGGCGCGCACCCTGGGCGGCGCTCATCTCGGGGCTGTATTCCGTCCCCGTCTCCTGATTCTGCTGGCTCATGTGGGCACACCTCTGTGAAGGGCCAGAATAGGTGAGGTGGGAGGCGATGCAAGCCGGAGCCGTCGTGGCACCGGTCAAAGGCCGGGTCGTTGGCGAGTTGATGCGACCGGTCGCCTGTGAAACAGTCGCAGCGCGCACGCGCCTCAAATCTCGAAGAAAGGACGGTCTTCCGTGACCGCAGCCACGTTCGCCCGGCACCTGGTGCTCTGCCTTGTCGTCCTGATTGGAGTCGCGGTGACCGCCTCGGCTCCGGCGAAGGCGACCGAGGGACGGCCGGTGCTGGACTGGCTGGAATTCGGGCCAGGCGCGCTCAAGGACTACGACATCGCCGCCGACCCCCAGGACACCGCCCGGATGCGGGCGGTCCCGGTCTGGACCGACAGGCCGGCGCGGTTCCGGCTGCTGATGCTGATCCCGTTCGAGTCGGTCGCCGCCTATTCGATCGGCGTGGATGTGGTGCTGGAGGCGTTCCGGCAGCAGGACATCCCGGCGGAGTTCGAGATCTGGCTCTACGGGAACGACGAGACGATCGCCCAGGAAGCGGTCGACTGGGCGGAATCGAACGCGGTGGATCTGATCATGCCGGTCGGATCCAGGGCGGCGGCCTTCATGCACGACACCTATGTCGGCGGCCGCCTGCCGGTGGTCACGAACTCGGCGAAGGATCCCGTGCTGCTCGGGCAGATGCCGGACTACCAGGCCGGCAGCGGCACCAACATCGCCTATACCTCGAACACCGTGCCGATCCGCCTGTTCATCAGCTATCTGCTGCAGCTTCTGCCGGATCTGAAGAATGTCGGCGTGCTGTACGCCTCCTCCAATCTGAGCGCGATCGAGACCCAGGTGACCCCGTTGCACGAGCTGGCGGACTCCTTCGGGCTGACGGTCCATGACGTGGCGGTGCGGGACGGCGAGGGGCTGGAGGACGATCTGATCGCCGGTATGGGGCGCGTCCGGCTGCGGATGGTGAACTCGGACCCGGGTCTCACCGCCAGCGCCTGGATTGTGACCGGGTCGACCTCGGTCTATCAGCGCATCGACCTGATCAACGACGTGGCCGGCCGCGCGCCGGTGATCTCGACCCTGCCGGACGTCGTGCGCAGCGGCGATGACAGTGCGGCCGTGTCGATCGGGATCAACCAGTCCACGGCGGTCCAGCTTTCGGCCTTCTACGCCATCAGCATCCTCACCGAAGGGGTGGATCCGGGCTCGCTCCCCGTCGGGGTCGTCACGCCGCCGGACCTGGCCATCAACTTCCGCGTCGCCCGCCAGATCGGTCTTCGGATCCCGTTCCGGTTCATGGAGGCGGCGACCTTCATCTACAATTACGACGGCAGGCAGGTTCGCGCCTTCGGGCAGCCGGTCGGCTTCATGAACTAGCGCCTGACCCCGAGTTCCCATGTCCAGTGCCACAGAGAAGACCCAAGAGGCGGTAAGCAGCCGGATCCGGCCGGCGCGGCGCTACAGCTTCGTCATGGGCCTGTCCTACCTGGTCCTGCTGGCGGTCTCGGTCGGGTTCTTCCTGTTCCAGATCGACAAGCGGGAAAAGTCGGAATGGGACGTGCTCGCCAGCGGCCTGAAGGAGCACGGGCTGATCCTCGACGCCCTGGCCTCGGCCGTGGTCAAGCGGTCCCAGGAGGTCCGCGAGGACGCCATGTCCGCCTATGCTCTCGCCCTGGCCGATGCGGGGGAGGATCGGGTCCAGGCGCTGATCGACAGGGGCGAGTTCGGCGAGATCTCGCTGCGGGTCGATACCGGCCTCGACGTGCCGTCCACCGCCGCGCTGTCGGGCGACTTCGCCCTCGATGCCGGCCGGTCGGACAATGCCGAGCTGGTGGCGGGCCTGCGGCTGCTGGGTGAGTTCCGCTATCTCGTCTCGCTGCTGCCGACCATCAAGCGGTCGGCCTATGTCTCGCGGACCGGCTTTTCGGTGATGCTGCCTGCGACCCAGGCCGAGGCGGATGCCTTCCAGGACGGCGTGCTGTCGAGCGGGTTGATCGAGAGCGGCCTGCCCGACGTCAACCCGGCGCGCCAGGGCCGGTGGCTGTTCGGCACGGACCGGGCAGGGCAACCGACCCTCCATCTGGCCGTGCCGGTGGATTCCGGTGACGGGTTTCTCGGCGTGGTCGCCTTCGAGATTTCGCTTCCCTATCTGAACCGGGTCAACGGCGACTTCTACTATCCGGTCGGCCGCACCATGCTGGTGACCGCCGACGACATCCTGTTGGCCTATCCCGAGGAGGAGGGGCTCCGGGCGCCGGTCGGCTCCCCGATCGCCGAGGCGCTGCCGGAAGAGGCGGCGTCGGTGATGGATCGGGCCGGCACCGTACCGCTGCGCCGGGTGGTCGATGTGGACGGCACGCTGCTCTATGTCGAGCCGCTGGAATCCGTGCCCTGGACCCTGGTCTACATGGGCGACCGCTGGACGATCCTGGCCAGCCTGATCGCCGATCGCGGGCCGGAAATGCTCGCCCTGGTCGCCGTGCTCACGGTGATGCTGCTGATCTCCGGCGGCCTGACCGGCCGGGAGTTCGTGTGGCCGGCCAGCCAGCTCATCGAGCATATCAAGGCGGCGGGCGAGGTGGGGCCTGCGGGTCCGCCGCGGGTGCCGCCGGGATGGCGGCCCTGGTTTCGAACGGTGACGCGGGTGTTCCGCGAGAACTCCGATCTGGTGCGGCTGCGCCAGGAGCTGCGCATCGCCCATGACATGCAGGCCTCGGTGCTGCCGCGGGAGCCGTTCCGGCACGACCGCATGGTGATCGTCGGCCAGATGCACGCGGCCTATGAGGTCGGCGGCGACTTCTACGACTATTTCCAGATCGACGAGAAGCGGGTCGGCGTGGTGATCGCCGACGTCTCGGGCAAGGGCGTTCCTGCCGGCCTGTTCATGATGATCTCGCGCACGCTGCTGCGCGCCGAAGGCCTCGGCGGCGGCGATCCCGGAGACTGCCTCACCCGGGTCAACGCCCTGCTGGAGCGCGAGAACGAGGCGGCGATGTTCGTCACCGTGTTCTACGGCGTGATCGACCTGGAGACCCTGACCCTGTCCTATGCCAATGCCGGCCACAATCCGCCCTTCGTGCTGAAGGCGGATGGCAGCGTGGTGCCGATCGAGCCGCTGGGCGACCTGGTCCTGGGCGTGATGCCGGGCATCGAGTATTCGAGCGCGACCACCAGCCTGTCGCCGCAGGACGCGCTGTTCCTCTACACCGACGGCCTGACCGAAGCGTTCGACGTGAACAACGAGGAATACCGGGAGAGCCGGCTGATCGAGGCCCTGGCTAAGTGTCGGGGCCAGTCGGCGGCCGAAATCGGCGATTCCTGCATCGCCGACGTCGAGAGCTTCGCCACCGGTGCCGCCCAGGCCGACGACATGACCTGTCTGGTGATCCGCGTCGAGGCCTAGGACGCTCGCGCCGGCGGTCTCAGTCGAACTGGGCCAGCTTGCGCAGGGCAGATTTGAGGCTCTGGGCCTCGCGCCGGGTCAGCCTGTTCTGCAGGTCCCGTTCGTAGGCCGAGGCGCGCTCGACCAGGAAGCCGTAGGCGCTCTCGCCGGCCTTCAAGAGGCTTAGAATTTCGCTGCGGCGGTCGAGGTCGTGGTCCGAGCGGGTCAGGAACCGCTTGCTCTCCAGGTCGCGCACCGCCCGGGAGATCTTCGTCTTGTGCACCCTGGCCCGCGCGCCGATCTCCTGCGCGGTCATCGGCCCGTAGCGGCCGAGATGGAAGAGAACGCGCCACTCGGTCCTCTTCATGCCGTAGAGGCCCTTGTAGATGTCGGCGAAACCCTCGCTCGTGCGCTCGGCCGCCATGTTGAGCAGGTAGGGTATAAAGTTATTTATCTCAAAGGGATGATCGTCCTCCTCACCTGTTGTCATCCGCCTGCACTCTCCCCTTGTTAGTTACAAAAGTAACTATCATGGTATCGGCAAGCACGGTTAGGAGGACAGGAAAATGAACGATCTCACGAGAGAGGCGCGGCAGGGCGGCGGCACCGGCCGCACCGGCCTGACCGAGGGCTATATGCCGGGCTTCGGCAACGATTTCGAGACCGAGGCGCTGCCGGGGGCCCTGCCCCAGGGGATGAACTCCCCGCAGAAATGCCCGTACGGCCTCTATGGCGAGCAGCTCTCCGGCACCGCCTTCACCGCGCCCAGCCACCAGAACGAGCGGACCTGGTGCTATCGTATCCGGCCGTCTGTCAAGCATACCGGGCGCTTCGAGAAGCGCGACCTGCCGTACTGGAAGTCGGCGCCGCACGTGAACCCGGATGTCGTGTCGCTTGGCCAGTACCGCTGGGACCCGGTGCCGCATAGCGACCAACCGCTGACCTTCCTGACCGGCATGCGCACGATGACCACCGCCGGAGACGTGAACACCCAGACCGGCATGGCGAGCCATGTCTATCTGGTGACGCGCTCGATGGAGGACGAATACTTCTACTCGGCCGACAGCGAACTGCTGATCGTGCCGCAGGAGGGAAGGCTGCGGTTCTGCACCGAACTCGGCGTGATCGATCTGGAGCCGAAGGAGATCGCCATCATCCCCCGCGGCCTGGTGTACCGGGTCGAACTGGTGGAGGGCCCGGCCCGGGGATTCGTCTGCGAGAACTACGGGCAGAAGTTCGAACTGCCCAATCGCGGCCCGATCGGCGCCAACTGCCTGGCCAATCGCCGCGACTTCAAGACACCCGTCGCGTATTTCGAGGACCGGGAGGTTGCGTCCACCGTCACGGTGAAGTGGTGCGGCCAGTTCCATACCTGCCGGATCGGCCATTCGCCGCTCGACGTTGTGGCCTGGCACGGCAATTACGCGCCGGTGAAGTACGACCTGCGGAACTACTGCCCCGTCGGCTCGATCCTCTTCGACCATCCGGATCCGTCGATCTTCACGGTGCTGACGGCACCCTCGGGCGTGCCGGGCACGGCCAATATCGACTTCGTGCTGTTCCGTGAGCGCTGGATGGTCATGGAGGACACCTTCCGTCCGCCCTGGTACCACAAGAACGTCATGTCGGAGCTAATGGGCAACATCTACGGCCAGTACGACGCCAAGCCCCAGGGCTTCGTGCCGGGCGGCATGAGCCTGCACAACATGATGCTGCCCCACGGTCCCGACAACGAGGCCTTCGAGAAGGCGACCTTCTCCGAGCTGAAGCCGCACAAGCTGGAGAACACGATGTCCTTCATGTTCGAGACCCGGTTCCCGCAGCATCTGACGGCCTTCGCCGCAAAGGAGGCACCATTGCAGGACACCTATATCGACTGCTGGGACAGTCTGAAGAAGCGGTTCGACGGCACGCCGGAAGGCAACTGGGACTGACTGCTGCACGCACCCGGAAAGGGCGACGATAGACCATGCCTCTGATGCAAAGCTGGCTCGACAGCGCCAACGACCCCGCGAGCGATTTTCCACTGAACAACCTGCCCTATGGGGTCTTCTCGCAGACGGGGGAGGGCAGGCGATGCGGGGTGGCGATCGGGGCCTGCGTCCTCGACGTCGCCGCGCTGGAGACGGCCGGGCTCATCTCCCTCTCCGCGGGGGCGCTGCTCCAGCAGGGTCGGTGGAACCCGCTGATGGCGGCGGGTCCCGCCGTCTGGGCGGAGCTGCGCGCGACCCTGACGGCGCTGCTCCAGGCCGGCAGCGGCAAGGAGGCGCAGGTGCGCCCCCATCTCGTGGCCCTGGACGAGGTCCGGCTCCACATGCCGTTCGACGTGGCGGAATACACCGACTTCTATGCCGGACGGCAGCATGCCTTCAATGTCGGCATCATGTTCCGCGGTCCGGAGAATGCGCTGCCGCCCAACTGGCTGCACATCCCGATCGGCTATAACGGCCGGGCCTCCACCGTCGTGGTCTCGGGCACCGATTTCCACCGCCCATCCGGCCAGCTCAAGGCGCCCGACGCCGACATGCCGAGCTTCGGGCCGTCCCGGCGGCTGGATATCGAGCTGGAGATGGGGGCGATCGTGGGCGCCGGGTCGGCCATGGGCGCGCGGGTCTCGGTCGCCGAGGCCGACGCCATGATCTTCGGCTATGTGCTGCTGAACGACTGGTCGGCGCGGGACATCCAGGCCTGGGAATACCAGCCGCTCGGCCCGTTCCAGGCCAAGGCCTTCGCCACCACCATCAGCCCCTGGATCGTCACCAGGGCGGCGCTGGAGCCGTTCCGTGTCGCCGCGCCGGCGCGAGAGAAGCCCCTGCTCCCCTACCTCAAGGAGCCGGGGCCGATGCTTTATGACATCGCCCTCGAGGTCGCGATGCAGCCGGCGGGGAGCGACCAGGTGACGACACTCAGCCGCACCAATGCCCGCGAGCTGTACTATTCCGCCGCGCAGCAGCTCGCCCACCATTCCAGCTCCGGCTGCGCGATGCGGTCCGGCGACCTGCTGGGGTCGGGCACGATCTCGGGGCCGGACAAGGACAGCTACGGCTCACTGCTGGAGATGACCTGGGGCGGCAAGGAGCCGCTGACCCTGGCCGACGGATCGGTGCGCAGCTTCATCGAGGACGGGGATACGCTGACGCTCCGCGGGCATGCCCAGGGCGACGGCTATCGCATCGGCTTCGGGGACTGCACGGGTACGGTGCTCCCGGCGGCCTAGCCGATCCGGATCATCCCGTCCGGATCCAGGCTCACCGGCACTTGGTCCAGCGTGCATCCGAGCCCGTCGCCGGACAGGCCTTCGCCTGTCTCGATGTCGAACAGGGCGCCGTGGCCGCTGCAGATCAGCTTCCGGCCATCGGCCGACAGGATGTTCGGCCGCCGGTAATTCAGCGGCAGGTACTGATGTGGGCAGGCATTCACATAGGCCGCAATGCCCGCATCGGTCTCCACCAGGATGATCGGGAACGTGCCCTTCTCAGTCTCCACCGAGTAGGGCAGCGCTCCCTTCACCGCGTCGCGGCGGCAGAGCACCGTCCCGATTGCAGGGGCGCTCGACAGGTCCTGCCAGCTCATCTCAGCCCAGCCGTTGGGTCTTATTCGGCCGGCTCGGGAACGGCCTTCAGAACGCCGCGCCGAACCTGGTCCTCCTCGATCGACTCGAACAGGGCACGGAAGTTGCCTTCGCCGAAGCCGTCATCGCCCTTGCGCTGGATGAACTCGAAGAAGATCGGGCCGATCACCGTGTTGGAGAAGACCTGCAGCAGGATGCGGGTCTGGCCGCCGCCGACCACGCCCTCGCCGTCGATCAGGATGCCGTTCTTCTTCATCCGGTCGATCGGCTCGTCATGCCCGGCGACCCGCTTGTGGGACATCTCATAGTAGATGTCCGGCGGGGCGGGCATGAAGGACATGCCCTTGGCGGCGATCGCGTCGGTGGAGTCGTAGATGTTCTCGGTGGCGATGGCGATGTGCTGGATGCCCTCGCCCTTGTACTCCTTCAGGTACTCCGCGATCTGGCTGTTGTCGTCGGCACTCTCATTGATCGGAATGCGGATCTTGCCGTCGGGCGAGGTCAGCGCCCGGCTGGTCAGCCCGGTCTGCTTGCCCTTGATGTCGAAGTACTTGATTTCGCGGAAGTTGAAGGTGTCGTGGTAGAACTTGTACCAGGTGTCCATGTTGCCGCGGACCACGTTGTGGGTCAGGTGGTCCAGGTAATAGAAGCCCACACCCTCGGGTGACGGGTCTTCCGCGCCGAGCCAGTCGTAATCCTGGGAATAGCAGCTCCCTTCATCGCCATAGGTGTCGACGAAATACAGCAGCGAGCCGCCGATCCCGTAGACGGCCGGCACGTCCAGCGCCTTGCCGTCGCCGGTATACTCCTCGGCGCCAAGCGACAGCGCCCGCTTCAGGGCGAAATGCGCATCGACCACCCGCCAGGCCATGCCCGGCGCACTCGGTCCGTGTTCCTTCACGAACGCGGCGCCATGGCTGGTCGGCTCGGCGTTGAGCAGGTAGTTGATGTCACCCTGGCGGTACAGGGTGATGTCCTTGGTCTTGTGCCTGGCCACCGGCTCGAACCCCATCTGCCGGAACAGCGTGTCCAGTTTCTCGGGCTCGGGATGGGCGAATTCCACGAACTCGAACCCGTCGGTGCCGGCCGGGTTCCTCTCGCTGATCGTGGCCTTGGGGGCGTCGTGCGGAAAAGGTCCCATGAACGGATCCTCCTGAAATCTCGTCGAGCTGGACCGCAGCCGGTCCATCAGCTTGATGCGTATTATGAACGCGTTTGCATGCAATGTGGTTGCGATCACGCACGTCGCAACGCTGAATATGCATGAAGCGCGCATGAAAATGGCATATGGTGCGTGAAACACTCCGGAGACGCAGATGGACCGCGCGGACGTATCGATCCTGAACGCCCTGCAGAATGACGGCAGCCTGAGCAATGTCGCCCTGGCGGAGGTGGTGAACCTGTCGCCGTCGCAATGCTCGCGCCGCCGCAACGCCCTGGAACAGGAGGGGGTGATCGCTGGCTATCACGCCCGGATCAACCCGCGCTCGGTCGGCTTCGGCCTGCGCGCGATCACCCGGGTGAACCTGAGCGGTCACGGCAAGGAGGCCAGTTTCCTCGACTTCCTGAACGAGCGCGAGGAGGTCCGGGCCGCCCATTCGGCCTCCGGCGATGCGGACTACATCCTGGAGATCTATGTCCGCGACCTGGACGCGTTCGCGAGCTTCATCCACGACGCGCTGCTCCCGCATCCCCAGGTGGGGCACGTCCGCTCGGAGATCGTCCTGCGCACGGTCAAGAACAGCCCGGGCCTGCCGATCAGGTGAGGCGGCAGGCCGCTGACTGCGCAGCCGACGTCGGATGATGTCGCGCCCGAACGATCCCCTGCGTCCGGCATCGGTCGTATCTTGTTCGGCGGCGGGACTGTCGGTTACCGTCGAATTGGGTGCAGTTGGGGGGCGCTGTCCCGGCGGCCCGGACCACCGGCCCGCCCCTCACGAAGAAGGAGACCTCGGCCGTGGCGGAACCAGACGCGTTGGCGATCCCGACCATCGATATCTCACCGTTCCTGTCGGGCGATCCCGCGGGCAAGGATGCGGTCGCCCGGGCCGTGCGGGAGGCCTGCGAGAGCGTGGGCTTCCTGGTGATCTCCGGCCATGGCCTGCCGCAGGAGACCTTGAGGCGGGCGATCGGGTTGGGGATGGATTTCTTCGATCTGCCGCAGGAGGACAAGGACCGCTTCCATCCCACCGGTGCGGCCCGGCAGCGGGGCTATCACCGGGTGGCGACCCGCAACCTGGGCGCCACCCTGGGGGCCAAGACCCCGCCGGACCTGCGGGAATCCATTTTCCTGGGGCCGGTGGACGATCACTCCGCCCATTACGCGTCGCTGGCCGATGCCGAGACCGCCTATGCCGGCAACACGATCCCTGACGTGCCGGGCGGGTTCGACGCCGCGCTGGTCGACCTGTACCGGGCCTTCGAGCGGCTGTCGCGCGACATGATGCGGATCACCGCCCGGGCGCTCGACCAGGATGAGGAGGCGTTCGCGGCGATGCTGGATCGCCATTTCTCGATTTTCGGCATGCACCATTATCCGGTCCTCGGCACCGCGCCGGAGCCGGGACAGCTCCGGGCCGGCGCGCATACCGATTTCGGGGCGATGACCCTCCTCGCCATGACCGAGGGCAAGGGCGGCCTGGAGGCCCGGCTGGCGGACGGGGGCTGGGTGCCGGTGCAGCCGAAGCAGGGCGAGTTGGTGGTCAATCTGGGCGACATGATGCAGCGCTGGACCAACGACCGGTGGGTTTCGACGCTGCACCGGGTTGTGGTGCCGGATACCGGCGACGTGCAGAGCCGTCGCATGTCGATCGGCTACTTCGTCCACCCGAACTTCGACGCCGAGATCCGCTGCGTGCCGACCTGCCTGGGGCCGGGCGAGGCGCCACGCTACCCGACCATCACCGCCGGCGAGCATATCCGCCGCAAGATTGACGCCAGCCACAAGGCGGCGTGAGCGGTATCAGTCGGTCGGCGTCAGTCGGGCGGGGTCATTCGGCCGGGATCGGCGTGTCCGACAGCTCGGCGTCCACCGCGAGGTCGTAGGGGATGTCGTGGGAGATCAGGCCGCCGGTGAGCAGGGCCGCCTTCAGCCGCACGAAGGCGGTCGGCGGGAAGTGCGGCGTCTTCGCCCACAGCCCGACCCCGCGCAGGGTGCCGATGATCCGGGCCAGCGCCTCGGCCGACAGGTCGGGAAAATAGGGCTGCACCGTCGCCGCCATCTCGGCCGTGTCGGCGGCGTGCAGGTAGCGCAGGCTGCGGCCGATGCCCCGGATCAGCGCCCGGCAGGTCTCGCGCTCCCGCTCGGCGAAGGCGCGGGTGGTGTAGAAGCTGGTGAAGCCGACATCGCCCCGGGTGGCGAAGCGGTGCCAGACATGGCAGCCGTGCCCGGTGACCGCCCGGTCGGCATGGGGTTCGAAGACCTGGATCACGTCAACCTCGCCGCGGCCGAGCGCTTCCACGTTCTCGCCCATGGTGCGGTCGGGCGCACGGGCCCAGTCGCCGGGCATGACGCCAGCCCGGTCCAGGTCGTCCTGCAGGGTCATCCAGGGGGTCGGCACCTCCACCGCCACGCCCAGGCGCTTGCCCTTCAGGTCGGTGAAGCGGAACGCCGGATTGGGCTCGCGGCCGACCAGCACAAAGGGATCGCGGGCGACCACCTGGCCGAAGCAAACCAGAGGGCAATTCTCGCCGCGTTTGCGGGCCGCGTCATGGTGCATCATCACCCGCATCGGCCCACCCCAGGAGACGTCCGTCGCGCCGTCCAGCAGGCCCTGGGCGGTATACTCCGTGGAGGGCGACAGGGTGACGGCGACATCCACCCCATCGCGCGCCCAGTCCCCCCGCTCGATGGCGAGGTAGAAGGGCACGTAGCCGAGGGTGCGGAGGTTCTCGAAGAGGGTGATTCTGGGTCTGCTCATGGCCCGAGCATAGCAGCCGGACCGGAACCCGCCAGCCGTCGAATGAACCGGGCGGCCGGGTCGGATCGGGTGTTCGGTGGTGCCAATGAATCTGGTTTTTGCGCCGTGGGAATCCTGCTTTAGTGGATATCCAACGGTCGCGCAGTCGGTCACAGAACCGATGCGGACCATCAATTGGAGGCTTCACAAATGTCTAAGCTTACGCCCGCCTGGGCGCTCGGCTTGCTTGCGGCGGTCACGCTGACCGCGCCGGTGTCTTTCGCCGATACGCCCAAAGACACCCTCGTCGTGGCGACCACCATCGACGACATCGTGTCTCTCGATCCCGCCGAGGCGTTCGAGTTCTCCGGTGGCGACCTGCTCCGGAACACCTACGACCATCTGGTCGAGTTCAATCCGCTCGACCTGGCCGCCGGCTACCAGCCCGGGCTCGCCGAGTCCTGGACCGTCAGCGAGGACGGCAAGACCTTCACCTTCAAGATCCGCGACGGCATCAAGTTCCAGTCCGGCAACCCGGTCACCGCGGAGGACGCCGAGTTCTCCCTGCGCCGCGCGGTGCTGCTGGAGAAGACCCCGTCCTTCATCCTGACCCAGTTCGGCTTCACCAAGGACAACATCGAGGACACGATCAAGGCGACCGACGGCTCGACCCTGGTCATCACCACCGACAAGGTCTACGCCCAGTCCTTCGTGCTGAACTGCCTGACCGCTACCATCGGTGCCATCGTCGACAAGAAGACGGTCATGGCCAACGAGAAGGACGGCGATTTCGGCTATGAATGGCTGAAGACCAACACCGCCGGTTCCGGCGCCTATTCGCTGCGGTCCTGGAAGGCGAACGAGTCCTATGTGCTCGACGCCAACCCGGACTACTGGCGCGCCACCCCGGCGATGAAGCGGGTGTTCGTCCGCCACATCGCCGAGTCCGCCAGCCAGCGCCTGCTGCTGGAGAAGGGCGACATCGACGTCGCGCGCAACCTGACGCCGGAAGACATCGCCGCCATCTCGTCCAACGGCGACCTGAAGGTGGCCGAGGATCTGCGCGGCCGGATCGTCTACATGTCGCTGAACCAGACCAAGGCCCCGCTGAACGATCCCAAGGTGATCGAGGCCTTCAAATGGGCGGTCGACTACAAGGGCATGACCGAGACCATCCTGCGCGGCCAGTACACCGTGCATCAGGCCTTCCTGCCGCTCACCTATCTGGGCGAGTTGAAGGACCAGCCCTACAAGCTCGATATCGCCAAGGCGAAGGCGCTGCTGGCCGAGGCCGGCCATGCCGACGACGTGTCGGTGAAGATCAACGTGCGCAACGAGCCGTCCTATATGGCGATGGCGCAGGCGATCCAGGGCTCGCTGACCGAGGCGGGCATCAAGGTCGAGCTGACCCCGATGACCGGCAAGCAGTCGCTGGGCGAGTACCGGGCGCGGGAGCATGACGTCTATCTCGGCGCCTGGGGGCCGGACTATCCGGACCCGCACACCAATGCCGACACCTTCGCCCACAATCTGGATAACGCGGCCGAAGCGAAGCTGACCGGCAAGCTGGCCTGGCGCAACGCCTGGGACATCCCGGAGATGACGAAGCAGACCGAGGCCGCGGTGCAGGAGGCGGACCGTGACAAGCGCGCCGAGATGTACCGGGCGATCCAGAAGGAGCACCAGATGACGAGCCCGTTCGTCGTCATGTTCCAGAAGATCGAGCAGACCGGCCTGCGCAAGGGCGTCGAGAATCTGGTGACCGGCAGCGCGATCTCGTCGGTCTACTACTGGACCGTCACGAAGTAAGCGGACGCGATGAGCCTCACTGGTTCGCGTCCCGGCGGGAGGGGGGGCTGGCTCCCCTCCCGTCAGGGGCTCCTGAAGGGCGGCGGGGTGGTCGTGACCCTGGCGGTCACGCTGCTCGGCCTGCTCCTGATCACCTTCCTGATCGGCCGGGTGATGCCGATCGATCCCGTTCTCGCCGTCGTCGGCGAGCGGGCGACGAACGAGGTCTACGAGGCCACCCGCAAGGCGATGGGCCTGGACCAGCCGATCATCATCCAGTTCTTCACCTATATCGGCGAGGTGGCGCGCGGCGATTTCGGCACCTCGCTGCTGACCTCGCGCCCGGTGATCGAGGATATCGCCCGGGTGTTCCCGGCCACCCTGGAGCTGGCGACCGTCGCCACCCTGCTGGGCGTCGCGATCGGCATTCCTGCGGGCGTGATGGCCGCGGTGCATCAGGGGCGCTGGCCCGACCATGTGGTGCGGCTGCTGGGCCTGTTCGGCTATTCCATGCCGATCTTCTGGCTCGGTCTGGTCGGCCTGCTGATCTTCTACGGCAAGCTCGACTGGGTGGCGGGACCCGGCCGGCTCGACGTGTTCTTCGAGGACATCGTCCCCCAGGTGACCGGCGTCATCCTGATCGACAGCCTGATCGCCGGCGATCTCGAGGTGTTCTCTAACGCCCTGTCGCACATCATCCTGCCGGCCTCCGTACTCGGCTATTACTCGCTGGCCTATATCAGCCGCATGACCCGCAGCTTCATGCTGGAGCAGCTCGCCCAGGAATACATCACCACCGCCCGGGTGAAGGGCGTGTCGGAGGCGCGGGTGATCTGGGGCCATGCGCTCGGGAACGTCATGGTGCCGCTGATAACGGTCATCGCGCTCAGCTACGCCACCCTGCTGGAAGGATCGGTGCTGACGGAGATCGTCTTCGCCTGGCCCGGCATCGGCTTCTACATCACCAACGCGCTGCTTTCCGCCGACATGAACGCCGTGCTCGGCGGCACGGTGGTCGTTGGCATCGTCTTTGTGGGATTGAACCTGCTGTCCGACACTCTGTACCGGGTCTTCGACCCGCGCGCCCGGTGAGGGGAGAGCCATGAGCGCCCCCGTCACCCACACCGCCGCCCCCGGCCTGCGCGCCTGGCTGACCAGCGAGACGCCGTCCAGCCCGTTCCAGGCCCGCTGCATCCAGGTCTATCTCGGCTGGCTCGGGCTCGCCCGCAATCCGCTCGCCCTGCTGGGCCTGGCCATCGTCGTCGCCCTCGTCCTGGCGGCGATCTTCGCACCGGTCCTGGCGCCGCACGACCCGATCGCCCAGGACCTGCAGCGCCGCCTGCTGCCGCCGGGCACCCCGGGCAACATCCTCGGCACCGACGAACTCGGCCGCGACATCCTCAGCCGGCTGCTCTACGGCGCTCGGATCACGCTCTACGTGGTCGCGCTGGTCGTGGTGACCGCCCCGGTCTTCGGCCTGCTGATCGGCACGGTGGCGGGCTATGCCGGCGGCTGGGTCGACACCGTGCTGATGCGGTTCACCGACATCTTCCTGGCCTTCCCGCGCCTGGTGTTGGCCCTGGCCTTCGTCGCCGCCCTCGGCCCCGGCATCGGCAACGCGGTGCTGGCCATCGCGCTGACCTCCTGGCCGCCCTATGCCCGCATCGCCCGGGCGGAGACGCTGACGATCCGCAACTCCGACTTCATCTCGGCGATCCGGCTGCAGGGGGCGTCGCCGCTGCGCATCGTCACCGGCCATGTGGTGCCGCTCTGCCTGTCCAGCGTGATCGTGCGCGTCACCTTGGACATGGCCGGCATCATCCTGACCGCCGCCGGTCTCGGCTTCCTTGGCCTCGGCGCCCAGCCGCCGCTGCCGGAATGGGGGGCGATGATCTCCACCGGCCGGCTCTACATCCTGGACCAGTGGTGGGTCGCCACCATGCCGGGCCTCGCCATCTTCACCGTCAGCCTGGGCTTCAACCTGCTGGGCGACGGGCTGCGCGACGCCCTCGATCCGAGGTCCAGCCGATGAGCGGGCCCTTGCTGGAGGTGGAGGGGCTCAGCATCGACTTCCCCACCCGAACCCGCACGGTGCATGCGGTGCGTGACATCAGCTTCTCGGTCGGCCGCGAGAAGGTCGGCATCGTCGGCGAGTCCGGCTCCGGCAAGACCATGACCGGTCGCGCCGTGCTCGGCCTGATCCGACCGCCGGGGATCGTCACCGCCCGCAAAATGGCGTTCGACGGCATCGACCTGACCAAGCTGTCGGAGCGGGAGTATCGGCGGATCCGCGGCAACCGCATCGCCATGGTGATGCAGGATCCGAAATTCTCGCTGAACCCGGTGATGACCATCGGCAAGCAGATCGATGAGGCCTATCGGGTCAGTGCCGGCGCCCGCGGCGGGTCGGCCCGGAAGCGCACCCTGGAGATGCTGGAGGCGGTGCGCATCCGCGATCCGGAGCGGGTCTATAAGGCCTATCCCCACGAGGTGTCCGGCGGCATGGGCCAGCGGATCATGATCGCCATGATGCTGATCGCCGAGCCCGATCTGCTGATCGCCGACGAGCCGACCTCGGCCCTGGACGTGACCGTGCAGATGCAGGTGCTGGCGATCGTCGACGACCTGGTCAGCCAGCGGGGCATGGGGCTGATGTTCATCTCCCACGACCTGAACCTGGTCGCGTCGTTCTGCGACCGGGTGGTGATCATGTATGCCGGGCAGATCGTGGAGACCTGCCGGGCCTCGGAGCTGCACAACGCCACCCACCCCTATACGCGCGGCCTGCTGGCCTCGCTGCCGCGGGTGGACCAGCCGGTCGAACGCCTCTCGACCCTGGTCCGCGACGAAGCCTGGAAGACGGAGCCCGGTGTCGATGCCCGAATCCGCTGACATTGCTCTCCTGATCAGTCATCTCGACGTCCGTTTCGGCAAGGGCGAGGAGGCGGTTCACGCGGTGCGCGACGTGTCGCTCACCGTGCGTCGGGGTGAAAGTTTCGGCCTCGTCGGCGAATCCGGGTCGGGGAAGTCCACGGTGCTGCGCGCCATCGCCGGCCTTGCGGCCAACTGGACCGGTCGGATCACCGTGGACGGCACGGATCTCGGCCCGAAGCGGTCGAAGACCTTCTACGAGACCGTCCAGATGGTGTTCCAGGATCCCTACGGCTCGCTGCACCCGCGCCACACGGTCGACCGCACCCTGAGCGAGCCGGCGAAGATTCACGGTATCCGCAACATCGGCCCGCGCGTGGAAGCGCTGTTGCGGGATGTGGGCCTGGGTCCGGAGTTCCGGTTCCGCTATCCGCACCAGCTCTCGGGCGGCCAGCGCCAGCGGGTGGCGATCGCCCGGGCGCTGATGCTGGAGCCGCGCATCCTGCTGCTGGACGAGCCGACTTCGGCATTGGACGTGTCGGTGCAGGCGGAGATCCTGAACCTGCTGCAGCGCCTCAAGCAGGAGCACGGGCTGACCTACATCCTGGTCAGCCACGACCTGGCGGTGATCGCCCATATGTGCGACCGGCTGGCGGTGATGAACGCGGGCCGGGTGGTGGAGGAGATGGACGTCGACCAGCTCCGCCGCTCCGAGCCGCAGCACAACTACACCCTCCAGCTCCTCAACGCGTCGCTGGGCTACGACCGCGACACGGCGGACTCGCTGCTGACGTTCGATTGAGGGAGCACGGCCGGCCCGCCCCACGGCCGGCCCGCCCCCGCGTCATCCTGATGCAAATCAGGATCAAGCCGCGGACGTGTCGGCAGCTTGATCCTGGATCAAGTCCAGGATGACGGGCTGGGAGGATAGGAGAATATCAACAATCACCATGTGGCCCTGACCCCACCCCTCCCGCGACGGAAATCCCGTCAGGCTCCGTTGTACCGAGACCGACGTCCGGTCCTCGGCGTCGGACCCGTTTCAAACCGGTGGGATCCGTGACCGATAGCGAACCCCTCAAGGCGCCGAGAAAACCCCGGAGGCGCCCCCGCAGCAGCCGACGCTGGCTCATCCTTCTGCTGGCGATCGCCCTGGTCGGGGCGGGTGCGGCCGTCTATGGCCGTGACATCCTGCTCGACCCTGCCCCGACCGCCCCTCGCGCGGTGACGGTCGAGCGCGGCGCGCTGGAGCGCACGGTGACCTCGCTCGGCACCATCAAACCGCGCGATTATGTCGATGTGGGCGCCCAGATCTCCGGCCAGATCAGCAAGCTCTATGTGGAGATCGGCGACCAGGTGGAGCAGGGCGACCTGCTGGCCGAGCTGGACGCCCGGGTGCAGGAATCTCGGGTGGTCGCCGACCGGGCGCAGCTCGCGGATCTCAGCGCTCAGTTGCGCCAGCGCGAGGCGGAGCGCCAGCTCGCCCGGCAGCAGCACCAGCGCAACCAGCGCCTGTTCGCCGCCAAGGCGATCAGCGAGGACGAGTTGCAGATCGGGGCCGCCGGCCTCGCCGTCGCGGAGGCGTCGATCGAATCCCTCAAGGCGCAGATCGACCAGGCCCAGGCCACCCTGGATGCCGACGTCACCAACCTCGGCTATACCGAGATCCGCGCGCCCATGGCCGGCACCGTGGTCTCCCTCGACGCGGTGGAGGGCCAGACGCTCAACGCCAACCAGACCGCGCCGATCATCCTTCAGATCGCCGACCTGGATACCATGACCGTCTGGGCCGAGGTTGCCGAGGCGGACGTGGTGCTGTTGAAGCCCGGCACGCCGCTGTACTTCACCACCCTCGGCATGCCGGACCGCGAGTGGTACTCGATCGTCCGTCAGGTGCTGCCGACACCCGAGGTTGTCAACGATGTGGTGCTCTACAACGCGCTGATCGACATCGACAATTCCGACCGGGCGCTGATGTCGGAGATGACGGCCCAGGTGTTCTTCGTGCTCGACCGGGCCAAGAACCTGCCGGTGGTGCCGCTCGCCGCCCTGGCGCCAGGCCTCGACGGCAAGGGGCAGACGGTCACTGTGCTGCGTCCCGATGGCACCCAGGAGAAGCGGGCCGTCGAGGTGCGGCTGAGCAACCGGAGCATGGCGGCGATTTCCTCCGGCCTGGAGGGTGGCGAGCAGGTCGTTCTCCCGGGAACCAGCACCGCGGCCCGTGCTGCCGGACGGCCGGGCGGCTTCGGAGCCCGGCTGTGACCGGTACGCCCCTGCTCAGCTTCCGCGGCGTCGGCAAGCGCTATCGCTCCGGCGCTGGCGAGGTGGTCGCCCTCGACGCGATCGACCTGGACATCCATGACGGCGAGTTCGTCGCCATCATCGGCCAGTCCGGTTCCGGCAAGTCGACGCTCATGCACATCCTCGGCTGCCTCGACCGCCCGTCCCACGGCACCTACACGGTGCGCGGCATCGAGGTGGACGAGCTCGACGCCGACGGGCTTGCAAGCCTGCGCCGCGACGTCTTCGGCTTCGTGTTCCAGCGTTACAACCTCATCTCCACCCTGACGGCGGCGGAGAACGTGGAGCTGCCGGCGATCTACGCCGGCTCCAGCCAGGACCGTCGCGAGGAGCGGGCCGACGATCTGCTCGACCAGCTCGGTCTCGGCGACCGCGGCCACCACCGGCCGAGCCAGCTTTCCGGCGGCCAGCAGCAGCGGGTCTCCATCGCCCGCGCTCTGATGAACGATCCCGCTGTGATCCTGGCCGACGAGCCGACCGGCGCCCTGGACAGCCGCTCGGGCACCGAGGTGCTCGACATGCTGGAGCGTCTGAACAGCGAGGGACGCACGATCGTCATGATCACCCATGACCCCAACGTCGCGGCCCGCGCCCATCGGGTGATCCGGCTGCTGGACGGACGGATCGTGGAGGATACCGGCCGGGTCGACGCGGCCCGCGAGACCGGCCAGACGGTGGCCGAGGGCTGGATGCCCACCGCCTCCAGCCTGGCGACCCTGCCCGAGGCGGTGCGGATGTCCCTGCGCTCCTTGCGCGCCAACCTGTTCCGCAGCGCGCTGACCCTGCTCGGCGTGGTGATCGGCGTGGCGGCGGTGGTTACCATGCTGGCGGTGGGCGAAGGCAGTCGGGCCGACGTGCTCGGCCGCATCCAGTCCATGGGCACGAACCTGCTGCTGGTCCGGCCCGGCGCTCCCGGCGTGCGCGGCGACGGCGATACGGCAACGCTGGTCACGGCAGATGCCGAGGCGCTCAGGGGCGTGCCAGGCGTGGCCGCCGTCAGCCCGGAGAAGCGCGGCTCCTCGACCATCCGCTACGGCAATATCGACTACCGCTCGTCGATCCAGGGGGTGTGGCCGGACTATGCCCCGGCGCGGGACTGGGAGCTGGCGAGCGGCGGCTTCATCACCATGGCCGACGTGGACAGCTACGCCCCCGTCGCCGTGCTCGGCCAGACGGTGGTCGACAACCTGTTTCCCAACGGCGGCGAGCCGGTCGGCAGCTACATCCTGATCGGCAACATCCCGTTCGAGGTGGTCGGCGTGCTGGCGAAGAAGGGGGCGACACCCTTCGGCTCCGACCAGGACGACACGGTGCTGGTGCCGCTGACCACCGGCACGATGCGGATCTTCGGCCAGCCCCACCTCGGCACGATCACAGTCAAGGTGGCGGATCTGGAGACCGTGACGGAGACCGAGCAGGCCGTGAAGGACCTGCTGCTGGCCCGCCACCGCACCGAGGACTTCCGGGTGCACAACACCGCTTCCCTGATCCAGACCGTGGAGCAGACCCAGAA
Source organism: Thalassobaculum sp. (assembly GCF_965223715.1). Taxonomy (GTDB): domain Bacteria; phylum Pseudomonadota; class Alphaproteobacteria; order Thalassobaculales; family Thalassobaculaceae; genus Thalassobaculum. Next base: position 654,464 of record NZ_OZ245012.1, read on the forward strand.
CACCCTGACCATCCTGCTCGGCTCGGTGGCGGCGATCTCGCTGCTGGTCGGCGGCATCGGGGTGATGAACATCATGCTGGTCAGCGTCACCGAGCGGACCCGCGAGATCGGCGTGCGCATGGCCACCGGCGCGCGGATGCGGGACATCATGATCCAGTTCAACGTCGAGGCGCTGATCGTCTGCGGCATCGGCGGTTTGGCCGGTGTGGCGCTCGGCATCGCCGCCGGCCTTGCGGCCTCCAGCGTCGGCATCTCGGTCGTGTTCTCGACCGCCCCGGCGGTGCTCGCCTTCGTCTGCGCGGTGACGACCGGCCTCGTCTTCGGCTGGTTCCCGGCGCGCAAGGCCGCCCGGCAGGAGCCGGCGGTCGCCCTGACTGTGGAGTAACCCGATGTCTGTTCAACGGATCGCCGCCGCCCTCGGCCTGTGCCTTGTCGCCTCCGGCTGCGCCATCGCGCCGGGCCGGTCGACTCCGACGACGTCTGTCCCGGCCGTCTGGTCGCAGCCGGTGCCGGCAACGTCGCAGTTCCAGCAAGCGTTGGCCCCGAGCGCCGACTGGTGGCGCCGGTTCGGTAGCGCCGAGCTTGACCGGCTGATGGCCCAGGCCATGGCGGAGAATGTCGACCTAGCCACCGCGCGATACCAGATCCAGCAGGCCCGCGCGGCCCTGCGCGCGGTGGCCGCCGACCGGGTGCCGTCGCTCGACGCCTCCGCAAACGCTTCGCGCGACCAGAACCTAGACGGGGGCGGCTCGGACAGCGGCTGGAATGGCGGGCTGACCCTGTCCTACGACCTCGACCCGTTCGGCCGTCTGGATGCCCAGGTGGACAGCGCGCAATTCGCCCTGGAGGCCGAACAGTTCGGGCGGGAGGCGACCCGGCTGGTGATGGAATCCGATCTCGCGGCCCTGTACTTCACCGTCCTGTCGATCCGCCAACGCACGACGATCGCCCAGGAGAACCTGGCGGCGGCCGTGCAGGTGCTGGATCTGGTGGAAGCCCGGGTGCGGGCCGGTGCGGCAACGGAGCTCGACCTGGCCCAGCAGCGCTCGGCCGTGGCGGCCTTCCGCGCCCAGCTCGCCGCCCTCGATGAGCAGGACCGGGTCGCGATGAACGGGCTTGCGGTTCTGATCGGCCGCCCGCCGGGCGCCATTGCGGTACAGGAGACAGGACTGCAGGCCTTGTCCCTGCCGCGGGTCGCGACCGGTCAGCCGGCGGAATTGCTGCAGCGCCGGCCGGACTTGCGCCGTGTGGAAGCGACCCTGCGGGCGTCGGATGCCGATGTGGCGGCCGCCCGCGCGGCCTTCTACCCCAGTGCCACCATCTCGCTCGGTACCGCGGTCTCTGGCGCCTTCGACGGCGGGGTGTCGACCCTGGCAAGCCTGGCCGGTGGGCTGGCGGCGCCGATCTTCGACGGCGGCCGGCTCCAGGGCCAGCTCGACGGGGCGGAAGCGCGGCGGCTGGAACTGCTGGAGACCTACCGGGGGGCGGTGCTGACTGCGTTCCGGGAGACCGAGGACGCCATGGCCGGGGTCGATACCGGCAACCGGCGGGTCGCCGATCTGGCCGAGGCGGCGGAGCAGGCAGGCTACGCCTACGAGCTGTCGCGCATCCGCTACGAGGCCGGTGCGGCCGACTTCCTCACGGTCCTGGACGCCCAGCGCACCAAGCTGTCGGCCGACGACACGCTGGTTCAGGCCCGGCTGTCGACCTTTCTCTCGGCGGCGGACCTGTTCGTGGCCCTGGGCGGTGGTTGGGACGTGCCGCCGGCCGGAACCTCCCTCTCGTCCGCCGCTTTGGACTGACGCCCGGCGGTCAGTCGTTTTCCAGCAGGGTCGGCACGAGGACGTCGTAGAACCGTCGGATGATATGGGCCTGGCGGGCCGTGGCGACCGGGGTGAAGGCCATCCGGTCGGCGATGGAGAAGTTGGTGCCGAAGACGTTGAACTGCATCAGCCAGTAGGTGCTGGTGAAGGGCTCTCCGCCGATGATGATCGGGTGGCGGAGGATGGCGAGGTTGGTCTGGTCGGGTGCCTGCTCCAGGCGGACCAGTGGGCGGAAGAACGGCGTAATGTAGCCGCGCTCCCGCGCTACATCCTGCAGGCGCGGGTCGGCCGTGTGGACCACGCGGAACCTGAGCGGACCGTCGTTGCGGTGGACCGTGGCGAAGGTGAAGTCGTGTCCGGTGAGATACTTGCAATAGGCCTCGAAGGACTCGCACTTCGCCGCCATGGCGCGGGCCTCGTGCAGGCGGTGGGTCGGGTTGCTGTCGGGCATGTTGTGCATCGCGCCGGGCAGAACGGCGTCGCAGTCGCGCTCGAAGGCTGCGACCCAGTCCTCCGGCAGCGCCCGGGCGATACGCACCAGCAGGCGGTGGGAGGGGCGCCAGTCGTCGTGCAGGGTGCGGTGGGTCTGGCTGGTCGAAACGCCGGCGAGCAGCGCCAGCTTGTACGGAGCCGCCCGGTTCTCCTCGAGCCAGACCCGCGCCATCTCGGTCATTCGGAAGAAATCAAGTTCAACCTGATACAGGCATCTCGGCGTATAGAGAGTGTTCAAGTCATAGTCGAGATACGGTGAAAGATCGGTTGAACAGTCTTCCATTCCGGCAAACTTTCGTGGCTTCGATATCAATCGAACCAATCCGAGGAACTTGAGGGCTCGGGCGTATTCAGTGTACGACACGCTCACGGACCGCTGCGGGCCCACGCACGGAACCGTGACAGGCTACCGTCAGGGAAATGGTAGGTTATCCCTCTGATTCAAGAGGATACGGTGGCGCGACAACCCCCGTCGCCGGTCCGAGAAAAAGAAGTCTGTCCAGAAAATTCATCGGATCAGGTCTCGGCCCGTTTCTTACAGAAGTTATGGTATAGGGGCGCACTTCAGGTACATGAAATGACTAATCCGCATACTATGCAATGAAATATATAAAATTATCCAGAAAATCGAAAATAATTCAGTATTTGTGGGTATTCACCCTCTGTGATTTTTAAAAATTCGAAAATACTATCGGGAACATTTCTCATTGAATCTTGGTTAACTGAGGACGGATCAGATTATCAGTCGGCTTGATTGCGCTATTATAGGTGCTGGTCGAGATGAGTATTGTGTCTGGGCATACCGGGCATTGAGGGTGGCGATCAAGGCCGAACCGAGGTGATCGGGATACCGCGTGCGGCAGGAAAGTCATCATGTCTTCCAGCAAGAAGCGCCTTGAGACCGAGGCGGACGTAGCCACGATCATCACGTTCAGTGGCGAGATGGGCGAAGTCCGCGAAAGCCTGGTCGACGAGATCATGGTTCCGGTCGCCGAACGATTTCCCGACCGGCCCTTGTGCCAAGCACCGCCGCGTGCGGCGGATCTCGACCTGCTGAGACAGCACCGGCCCTGGGGCTACGCGCTGGAGCTGTTTCCCGGTGTCTCAGGAGCCCATCTGGACCGCGAGGCTCCGGTGGTCGACTTCTCGCTGGAGAGTGCGGAGGCATTGTCGATCCGGATGTCCCTGCTCGACAAGGCACTGGCCGAGTTCGCTCCGGTTGGCAGCTTGCTGGACCTCGAGACCGATTGTGGGCTCATTCCGATGAAGCTGGCCGAGCGCATCGGTGGACGCATCGTCGGCATCGACCGCCGCGAGGAGGCGATCCGCCGGGCCAGGGTGCTTCACACCCTCAGCGGTCAGGCGAACCGCCGCTTCCAGGTCGCCGATCCTTACGCGTATCTGGTCGGGTTGAAGCCGGATGCCTTCGACTGCGTCTCGGCCCTGGGTCTCGTCCACCGTCTGACCGATCCGATCCGGCTGCTGCGCCTGATGCACGAGAAGACGGCGCGGCTCGTCCTGATCGACACGGTCATCCATAACGTCCCGGCCCCCGGATGGATCCGCAGAGGACCGCCGGGGGCGCCTGGTGCCGGCGCGCTCCAGCCCACCTATCGCGGCATGATCGACAGTCTGTACCAGGTCGGGTTCGAGAGCGTGACGGAAGTCGCCCCTGCACCGAGTCTGCTGGCCGCCATCGCGCAGCAGACCCCCTATCACTCCCACCGCCGCGCCCTGTTCGTCGCCCAGAAATGGGCCGTCTGACGGCGATACCGTTTCCGCATCGGAAACCGCGTTGAAGCTCGGGAACCGGTCGGCTGGTCGGACCGTTGTGCAATCGGGCACATGGGCACCGACACCGAGCTGCGGAGAGCGCGATGAAGACTATCGACGGAACCGGACTGGAAAGCGACGCGGAGGTCAGCCAGCTGGGCGATCCCGCACAGTCGTTCATCTGCACCCAGAGCGTGGACAAGCTCGCCTGGCGGTCGAAGATCACCACCGAGCAGTCGATGGCGATCCTTCAGGCGGCCGGCATGGCGGGACGACCCCATGACAACAACTGAAGCGACCGCCCCTGTCGACCGGGAGCCGCGGACCCGCCCGATCCCGGACCTGCGCCGGGACCTGGACGCGCTGGACGGGCTGGCCGACCTGATGGACAGCCGGTTCCGGGTGCCCGGAACGAGCATCCGCTTCGGCCTGGACGGCCTGGTCGGGCTTATCCCGGGCATCGGCGACGGGCTGGTCACGCTGCCCGCCTTCTACATCCTGGCGCGGGCCCACCGGCTCGGCGCTCCGACGTCCCTGTTGGTCCGGATGGCCGCCAATGTGGGCATCGATTTCCTGATCGGCGCGATCCCACTGATCGGCGATCTGCTGGATGTCGGCTACAAGGCCAACCGGCGCAACGTCGCCCTGCTGCGCGAGCATTTCGTCAGGGCCGGCCGGGCCTGACCGCGTCCCGGCCTGTTCCGGCTACTCTCCTGCGTCGCGCCGACGGCGCAGGGTGAAGACCCGCCACAGATACCAGCCGACCAACACCGCGATCACCACGTTGCCGACCGCCGACAGGGAGTCGGTGAGGACGTTCTGGCGCTCGCCGAGCCAGTGGCCCGCCATGGTGAGACCGCTGACCCAGATCAGCGATCCCAGGGTCGTGTAGATCAGGAACGGGACCCACCCCATTCCGGCCACGCCGGCAGGGACCGAGATCAGGGTCCGGACCCCCGGCACCATCCTGCCGAACAACACCGCCAGATGCCCCCAGCGACGGAACCAGCGCTGGGCGCTGTCCACGTCTTCCGGCTTGATCGTCAACCAGTGGCCATGACGGGCGCAGAACCGGCGGATACGGTCCGCGCCGAGGGCAAGACCTGCGGCGAACCAAAGGGTCGCGCCGGCAACCGAGCCGATCGTGCCGCAGACGATCACCGCCACCACCGACAGCTCACCCCGCGCGGCGGCGAGGCCGGCGACCGGCATGACCACTTCGGAGGGGATCGGCGGGAACACGTTCTCGATGAACATCAGCAGACCGATCGCGGGTGCTCCCCAGGTCGAAATCCAGTCGTTGATCAGCTCGACCATGGGGGACGTCCTCGCGTGTGCGGTACTCTGCGGTGACAACGGCGGGCGTCGAACCCGGTTGCCTGAAGGGAGCCAGGTATGTGGGGAGGAGGCCAGAAATTCTAACCGGTCGCCATGGCGCGACATGGGTTCAAGCATCAGCTTATGGCCACGTCAAACCCCTGCCATCGCTGGAAAAAGGCGATGCTGCATTGCAATATGATCAGGTTTTCGGTAGTCCCTAGCCCTCCGGCTTCACCGTCCCGCCCAACGCCCCGGCACCCAGGAGGGTACCTCGCTCGATACGCTCAAGAATGACTGGCTCGGCAATGTCCGCAGCGATGTGCTGGCGGCCATGGTCGTCGCTCTCGCATTGATTCCGGAAGCCATCGCCTTCTCGATCATCGCCGGCGTCGACCCCAAGGTCGGCCTCTACGCGTCGTTCTCGATCGCCGTGCTGACGGCCATCTTCGGCGGCCGCCCGGGCATGATCTCGGCGGCGACCGCGGCCACGGCGGTGCTGATGGTGACCCTGGTGCGTGATCATGGGCTGCAGTATCTGCTGGCGGCGACAGTGCTGGCCGGACTGCTTCAGATCGCCTGCGGCTTCCTGCGGCTGGCGACGGTGATGCGCTTCGTCTCCAAGAGCGTGATGACCGGCTTCGTCAACGCGCTCGCGATCCTGATCTTCATGGCCCAGCTTCCCGAGCTGATCGACGTGCCGGGCCTGACCTACGTGATGGTCGCGGCCGGGCTGGCGGTGATCTATCTGCTGCCGCGCCTGACCACCGCCGTGCCGTCGCCGCTGGTCTGCATCATCATCCTGACCGCCGTCTCCATGGGCTTCGACCTCGATCTGCGCACGGTCGGCGACATGGGCGAGCTGCCGGACACGCTGCCGATCTTCCTGCTGCCGGACGTTCCGCTGACCTTGGAGACGCTGCAGATCATCCTGCCGTATTCCGCCGGCATCGCCGTGGTGGGCCTGCTGGAATCGCTGATGACGGCGACCATCGTCGATGACCTGACCGACACCTCGTCGAACAAGCACCGGGAATGCATCGGCCAGGGCATCGCCAATTTCGGCACCGCCTTCATCGGCGGCATGGCCGGCTGCGCCATGATCGGCCAGTCGGTGATCAACGTGAAGTCCGGCGGACGGGGGCGGCTGTCCTGCTTCCTCGCCGGCATCTTCCTGCTGATCGCCTGCGTCGTCCTGGGTGAGTGGGTGCGCCAGATCCCGATGGCCGCCCTGGTGGCGATCATGATCATGGTCTCCGTCGGTACCTTCAGTTGGCAGTCGCTGAAGGACCTGCGGGTGCATCCGCGCAGCTCCTCCGTCGTCATGCTGGCCACCGTGGTGGTGGTCGTGGCGACCCACAACCTGGCCATCGGCGTGGTGGTCGGCGTGCTGCTGTCCGGCATCTTCTTCGCCTGGAAGATCGCCCAGATCTTCCGCGTCACCTCGACCCTGTCGCAGGACGGCTCGGCGCGGACCTATGTGGTGGAGGGCCAGGTGTTCTTCGCCTCCGCCGACAGCTTCCTCGCCTCCTTCGACTTCCGCGAGGCGCTGGACAACGTCACCATCGACGTGTCGCTCGCCCATATCTGGGACATCTCCAGCGTCGCCGCCCTGGACACCGTCGTCTTGAAGTTTCGCCGCGAGGGCGCCAACGTCGAGATCGTGGGGTTGAACAAGGCCAGCGAGACCATCGTCGATAAGCTGGCGGTACACGACAAGCCCGGCGCCATGGACCGGCTGCTCGAGCATTGAGCGGCCGAAACGGGTACGGGCAGCAAGGGAGGGCGGGATGAGCAAGATCGTCGCGATGATCGACGGCTCGATCTATTCGCAGAGCGTCAGCGACCATACCGCCTGGGCGGCCGAGCGGCTGGGCATCGACGAGATCGAACTGGTCCATGTGCTGGGACGCCGCGAAGGGCCGAGCGCGCCGGCGGATCTCAGCGGCAGTTTCTCCGCCGGAATGCGCGAGGAGCTGCTCAAGGAACTGGCCGATCTCGACGAGCTGAACGCCAAGGCGGCGCAGAAGCGCGGCCGGCTGATCCTGGAGGAGGCCGAGGCGGTGCTCAAGGCAAAGGGGATCGCGACCATTGCCCCGCGCCTGCGCCACGGCGACCTGCTGGAAACCCTGGAGGCGGTGGAGACCGGCGCCGACATGGTGGTGATCGGCAAGCGCGGGGCGGCGGCCGATTTCGCCAAGATGCATCTGGGATCGAATCTGGAGCGGGTGGTGCGCTCCTCCCACGTGCCGGTGCTGATCACCTCGCGGGCGTTCAAGCCGATCAAGCGCTTCCTCATCGCCTTCGACGGCGGGCGCACGGCGCTCAAGGCGGTGGACTACGTGGCCCGCACGGCGCTGTTCTCAGGCCTTGAGTGCCATCTGCTGACGGTCGGCGACCGCACGGCCGAGATCGAACGCAACCTGGACAATGCCAAGGCGCTGCTCAAAGGCGGGAACATCCAGGTCTCGGCCGATGTCATCGCCGGCCAGCCGGACCGGGTGATCGCGAAATACGTGGAGGATGTGGGCATCGACCTGCTGGTCATGGGGGCCTACAGCCACTCCCGGCTGCGGCACCTTTTCCTCGGCTCGACCACGACGGAAACGATCCGCAACTGCCTGATCCCGGCGCTGATCTACCGGTAGGCTCTCTTTTTCCCCTCAATAATTAGACACTCCCCGGATTTATTCCGGGGCCTACTCATCCGCGTTCCCGTACGCCCCGAGAGTGGACCCCGGAATAAATCCGGGGAGTGTGAAATGGTGAGCGGAAGTTTGAGAGGGTGAAGGGGAGGGGGAGCGGACGCTAAACCCGCAGCCTGTGCACGTCCTCGAGCACCAGGTCGGCCAGCGTTTCCAACACCTCGCGGCCGCTGGCGCCCGAAAGAACCCCGATCACCAACCCACACCCTGCCGCACGCCCCGCGGCAAGATCGGCCGGGGAATCCCCCACCATCGCCGTCTGCGCCGGAGCCAGTCCCCAGGCCGCCTGGGCGGCCAGGATCATGCCCGGCGCTGGCTTTGCCCCGTGGCCACTGTCATAGCCAACGGTGAAACTCAGATGCGGCGCGATGCCGAGGCGCGCGGCGGTGTCGCGGGCGCCGGTCTCGCTGTCGTTGGTGGCGAGGCCGCAATGCAGCCGGTCGGCGCGCAGCCCGGCGAACAGGGCGGGCAGCGGATCGATGGGCGTCAGGTTGGCCATCGCTTCCCCGTGCCAGACGTCGTCGAGCCAGGGGATCAGGGTCTCGTCGTCGGGGAGATCCGGCGCCACGGCGCGCCAGAGCCGGGCCACCGCGTCGGTGGTGCCGGACGCGAGCTCCGTGCCGGGCAGGATGCGCCGGGTCTCCGGACACCAGCCGCCGGCGACCATCATCCGCTCCGCCAGCTTCGGGCGCCCCAATTGCTCGGCCAGGCGCTGGGCGCTGGCCCAGAAGGCCGGCGTCCAGGTCTCCTCGAACCGGATCAGCGTGCCGTCCTTGTCGAACACGATGCCCCGGATGCCGGCATCGGTCAGAGCCGGGTGCAGCATGGCCGGTCAGTCGGAGTCGAGGGAGGGGCCGCGGCGGGCGCGGCGGATGCCGATCACGATGGTGATCGCGCCGAACACCACCATCCACAGCGGCAGGATCCAGCGGTCGCGCGGATCCATCAGCCGGGCGTCCGCGGGGTTCGCCGGGTCATAGGCGACCGACAGGATCTCGCCGGCCTCGGTCGGCCGGTAGGTGTCGGCGGCAGTCGCCGTCATGCCGCCATTGGCGGTGAGGTAGCGGATGGTCGGCCGGTACAGGGTGAAGCCTTCGGTCGGATCGAAGGTCTCCACCGACACCACGTGGGCCTCCGCCTGTTCGGCGGAGATCAGGAAGCCGATATGGTCCCGCAGCCCGAAGATGCCGCCGGCCAGCGCCAGCAGGCCGACGATCACCAGGGTGCGCGGCCGGATCGCGAAGGGCGATCGGAAGCGCTTCGGCGGGGTGTCTTCAGGCGGGGTATCCGGAGAGTCCGGACGCGGATCAGGCGACACCTTCGCTCGGCCGGACTTCCACGCCCCGGCTGTTGAGGAGTTCCATCAGCTCGCCGGTCTCGAACATCTCGCGCACGATGTCGCAGCCGCCCACGAACTCGCCCTTCACGTAGAGCTGCGGGATGGTCGGCCAGCTCGAGTACTCCTTGATCCCCTCGCGCAGGGACGGGTCGTCGAGCACGTTGATGCCCTTGAACTTGGTGCCGAGATGGCTCAGCACCTGAACCACCACCGCGGAGAAGCCGCATTGCGGAAACACCGGGGTGCCCTTCATGAACAGCACGACATCGCTGCTGGCGACTTCGTCGTCGATCCGGGTCTTGAGGGCCTCGTCGAGCATCGTGAACGCTCCTTTCAGTCTCTCTAGGCGCGCCGGTTATTCCGGGGCGGCGGTTTGCAGGGCGAGCGCATGCAGCTCCGTTCCCATGCGTCCCTGAAGAGCTTTGTACACCAGTTGATGCTGCTGCACGCGGTTCTTTCCCGTGAAGGCAGACGACACGACATGGCATGCATAATGGTCGCCGTCGCCGCGCAGATCCTCGATCGTCACATGGGCGTCCGGGAGCGCCTCCTTGATCAGGCGCTCGATTTCGTTCGCTTCCATGGCCATCGTCGTCTCTCCCTCTGCCGCCGCGTCAGTCTACGGCCGCCATGTAGGTCGGCAGCCACGCCTCGTGCCGGCGGCTCAGTTCCTCCCTCGATATGAGGGGCATACCATTGAGTGTCAATTGACCACCGTCGGCCACGGTGCCCAGTGCGGCGGCCGGAACACCGGCCGACTCGGCACGGGCCATGAGGCCGGCGGGATCCGAGGTGGTCACCACATAGCGTCCCTGATCCTCGCCGAAGGCCCAGGCATGGGTGACGGCACCCTCGGGCGCGGCCACGTCGGCACCGAACTTCTTCGAGGCGAGCGCCATTTCCGCCACCGCGACCAGCAGACCGCCGTCGGAGATGTCGTGGCAGGCGCTGATGGCACCCTCGGCGATCAGGCCGCGGACGAAATCGCCGGTGCGCTTCTCGGCGGCCAGGTCGAGCGGCGGCGGCGCGCCTTCCTCCCGGCCTTCCACTTCGCGCAGGTACAGCGACGAGCCGAGCCAGCCGTCCTTGCGGTCGGCCGGCTGGCCCAGGACCACCAGGGTCTCGCCGGCTGCCTTCAGGGCCGGGGTGGCGAGCTTGGAGACATCCTCGATCACGCCCACACCGCCGATCACCGGGGTCGGCAGGATCGCCGTTCCCTCGGTTTCGTTGTAGAGCGAGACGTTGCCGGACACGATCGGGTAGTCCAGCGCCCGGCAGGCATCGCCCATGCCGGTCACGCAGCCGACGATCTGGCCCATGATCACCGGCTTCTGCGGGTTGCCGAAGTTCAGGTTGTTGGTCGCCGCCAGCGGGGTCGCCCCGGTCGCGGTGATGTTGCGCCAGGTCTCCACCACCGCCTGGGCGCCGCCGGTCTTCGGATCGGCGAGGCAGTAGCGCGGGGTGCAGTCCACGGTGACGGCGAGGCCGCGGTCGGTGTCGCGGATCCGGACAACGCCGCTGTCGGCCCCCGGGCGGATCATCGTGTCGCCCATGACCAAGTGGTCGTACTGCTCCCAGACCCAGCGGCGGCTGGCCATGTCCGGGCAGGACATCAGCAGGGCCAGCACCTCGCCCAGCGACGCCTTCGGCGCCGGCACGTCGGCGGCGGCGATCACCGGCTGCGGGGCGGTCGGCACATGCGGGCGGTCGTATTCCGGCGCCTCGCCGACCAGCGGCTCCACCGGAATGTCGCACTGCACGGCGCCGTCCTTCTTCAGGACGATGCGGCCGGTCTCGGTGACCGTGCCGATCACGGCGAAGTCCAGATCCCATTTCTCGAACACCGCCCGCGCCTCGTCGGCGCTTTCCGGGCGGATGATCATGAGCATGCGCTCCTGGCTCTCCGACAGCATGATCTCGTAGGCGGTCATGCCCTCTTCGCGTACCGGCACGCGGTCGAGGTCGAGCTCGATGCCGAGGCCGCCCTTGTCGGCCATCTCGACGCTGGAGGAGGTGAGGCCGGCCGCCCCCATGTCCTGGATGGCGACGATGCAGTCGCGCTCCATCAGCTCCAGGCAGGCCTCGAGCAGCAGCTTCTCGGTGAAGGGGTCGCCGACCTGGACGGTGGGCCGCTTCTCCTCGCTGTCCTCGTCGAATTCCTTGGACGCCATGGTCGCACCATGGATGCCATCGCGGCCGGTCTTCGCACCCACATAGACCACGGAATTGCCCGGTCCGGCGGCGGCCGAATAGAAGATCCGGTCGGCCTGGGCCAGCCCCACGGTCATGGCGTTGACCAGGATGTTGCCGTTATAGGCCGGGTGGAAGTTCACCTCGCCGGCCACGGTGGGCACGCCGACGCAGTTGCCGTAGCCGCCGATGCCGCGCACCACGCCGGAGACCAGGTGACGGGTCTTGGGATGGTTCGGATCGCCGAAACGCAGGGCGTTCAGATTGGCGATCGGCCTAGCACCCATGGTGAACACGTCGCGCAGGATGCCGCCGACACCGGTCGCCGCCCCCTGATAGGGCTCGATGAAGGACGGGTGGTTGTGGCTCTCGATCTTGAAGACCGCGGCCAGTCCCTCGCCGATATCGATCACGCCGGCATTCTCGCCCGGGCCCTGGATCACGTTCGGGCCGTCGGTCGGCAGCGTCTTCAGCCAGCGCTTGGAGGACTTGTAGGAACAGTGCTCCGACCACATGACCGAGAAGATGCCCAGTTCGGTCAGGTTCGGCTCGCGGCCGAGAATGCGCAGGACGACCTGATACTCGTCTTGGGTCAGGCCGTGCTCGGCCACGACCTCGTCGGTGATGGCGGCGTTGGGAAGGGTCATAGATACTATTCCGCTTTAGAGAGGACGGTAGCTATCAAGCTATAGAGAGTATCCTTATAGAAAGTATTAATTATCAACCATAGAGCCACAAATAGTATTACCGATGACAGTGTCACCTTTTTTGCGAAAATATTTTGAAAGAAAGACTTATTTCCGTATCTGCTTTGGATTTTCGCTCTTTCCCCGTTCGCATGAACAACAAGATTTAAAGTTCGAATAGGGTCTTCAAATTTTGGGTCTCCGAAAAAAAATGTCTCTGACAAAATGGATATATTCACTGTTTGGTCGGGTGACAGGTCTCCTATTTTCACACTTTCTGTTTTTTTTCCATTATTGAAAAAAAATATCCCGCCATTACTGCTTGATTCGTCACTTTGAGACATAACACAAACAATTCGAGGCTCAAATATAGTCACGTCTTTAGCAACAGAGTTGCCGGTATTGTGAATGGTTAAGTTGACCTTGAACAATGCAAAAAATTCAGCACAGGTTCGGGGATTATAGATGAATTCTTGGATTTTTTGGGATTCTTTATGCAAAAAATCCATAGTATTTTTTAGTTCTACTGGGGTGCTTTTGGCATCTTTGACTTCACGGAGGCCCTCTTCGAGGGTCTTGGTCCGAAACGCTATATCACTATACAGAAGACCGCTTTTTCCACTGATCTCTTGGAAAGTAGCGAGCACCAGAATTTTTTTTGTAATTCGAGTATAGACTCCATAAGCCCACGGAGTCGCTATTGCGCCAACTACAGCAACTGCGATACCTGTTAGGAAATCTTGCATGCCAGTTAACTACAAAGACTGCTGAAGGCCGTCGAACAGGCCGCGCCCGTCGGTGCCTCCATGGAGGGCTTCGATCGCGTTCTCGGGATGCGGCATCAGGCCGAGCACCGTCTTGGTCTCGTTGTAGATGCCGGCGATGTCGCGCTGGGAGCCGTTCGGGTTGTCGCCAGGCTTGCCGTCGGCCGACACGTAACGGAACGCGACCTGGCCCCGATCCTCTAGCCGGTCGAGGGTGTCGGCATCGGCGAAGTAGTTGCCGTCGTTATGGGCGACCGGCACCGCGATGACCTGGCCGTCGCTGTAGCCGCTGGTGAACAGGCTCTGCGAGGTTTCCACCTTCAGGTGGACGGTCTTGCATACGAATTTGAGGCCGGAGTTGCGCATGAGCGCGCCCGGCAGCATCCCGGCCTCGGTCAGGATCTGGAAGCCGTTGCACACGCCCAGCACCGGCACCCCCTTGTCGGAGCGCTCCTTCACCGTGCGCATGGCGGGCGACAGCGCGCCCATCGCACCGGCGCGCAGGTAGTCGCCATAGGAGAAGCCGCCGGGAACGACGATCAGGTCGACGTCGGGGATCTCGGTTTCCTTGTGCCAGATCATGGCGGGGTCGTTGCCCGAGGCCTGGCGCAGGGCCATGACCATGTCGCGGTCGCGGTTCGAGCCGGGGAAGACGATGATGGCCGATTTCATGGGCGCTCCAACGGCGGTTGCCCCGGCAGCACGATGCTCCGGAGGCGGGGAGGACCTGTTCGCGCGGAAACTAGGGCCGCGCGCGCCCGTGTGCAAGCGCGGCAAGCAGCCCGGTCATCCGGCGATCTGCGGGGGGCTGCCGTCGGCCCCGATGCGGACCTTGGGCAGGCGCACGATGGCCGTGGTGCCGACGCCGAGTTCGCTTTGAATCTCGAGACTTCCGCCATGCAGTTCGACGAAGGACTTGGACAGCGGCAGGCCCAGGCCGATGCCCTCGTATTTCCGGCTCAGCGCGCTGTCGACCTGCTCGAAGGGGCGCAGCACCGTGTCGATATCGCGCGGGCGAATTCCGATTCCCGTGTCGCGCACCCGGATCACCAGCCCGTCCTGGTCGATCTCCGACTCGATCGTCACCCGCCCCTCGGCCATGGTGAACTTGGCGGCGTTGGAGATCAGGTTGAATAGGATCTGCCGGATCAGCCGCCCATCCGCCCAGATCGGCGGCAGGTCCGAAGGCACGTCGATGGATACCTGGGCCATCGCGCCGGTCTGCCGGCTGCGGACCATCGCGACCGAGGCCGCGACCTCCGTGGCGATGTCGACCCGGCTCTCGCGCAACATGATCTGGCCGATCTCCGCCCGGGTGAGGTCGAGCATGTCCTCGATCAGCGAGAGCAGGCTGTGGCCGCTGGCCTGGACGTCGCGGGCATAGGCCACGTAATGCGGGTCGCCGAGCGGGCCGAACACCTCGCTGACCAGCAGGTCGGAGAAGCCGATGATGGCGTTGAGCGGGGTGCGCAGCTCGTGGCTGACCGTGGCCAGGAACATCGACTTGGCCCGGTTCGCGGTCTCGGCATCGCGCAGGGCCCGCTGCAGCGCCTTCTGCGCCTGCTGCAGCTCCTCACGGTAGTCGGTCTCGTCCACCGAGGTGCCGCGATAGCCGGTGAAGGTACCGGTCTCGTCGAAGACCGGCACGCCGGACACCCGCCAGTGCCGGTATTCGCCCGTGCTGCTGGGAATCGCGTAGCGGAAGTCCCGGAACGGCTCACGCCTATCTAGGGTGGCCTTGTGCTCGCCCCAGTAGGGGCTGGTCTCCGGATCCGCACCGGCCGTCTCCCAGCGCGTGCGACCCAGGAACCGGGTGGGCGGCGGGTAGCTGGCGTCGGCGCGCAGATCCATCAGCAGGGTGAAGCGGAGCTTGGCGTCGAGCTCCCAGAACCGGTCGGAACTCGCCCGTACGAAGTCGCGCAGCCGGGAATCGCTCTCGCGCAGGGCCTGTTCGGCCCGCTTCAGCTCGGTGATGTCGCTGACGGTGGTGATCGTGCCGCCATCGGGCAGCCGGGCGTCGCGGATCAGGTACCAGCGGTTGTCCGACCAGGGGATGAGATGGTCCTCGCCGCCGCGCTGGTGCTGGGCGACGCGATCGCGGATGAACGTCTCGACGTCGTCGTCCTTCGACGGCAACGTGCCGACCCGGACCCGCTCGCGGATGAGTTCCTCGAAGGTCATGCCGATGCGCATCGGCACGCCGGTCTCCCGCGCGATGTCCTGCATCGCCGGATTGACGTAGAGCAGCCGGTCGGCGGAATCCCAGATCTCGATCCCCTCGCGGCTGTGCTCCAGCCCCCGGCGCAGGGACTCGTAGCCGAGCATGGCGTCGCCCATCCGGCCCAGCGCGGCCGGCCCCCGCTCGTCGAAGGTGATGACGATATTGCCCGAGGGCAGGCGGGTGCCGGAGATCAGATGCACCGAGCCGTCCTCGCGCAGCCGCTCAAGCTGGAACGGCAGGGCGTTGCGGGTGAACTCCAGACGCTGGCGCATCCGCGCGTCGGTATCGCCGCCGCCATAGGCCCCCTGTTCGGCGTTGCGGCGGATCATCCGCTCGTAGGGCCAGCCGGGCACCAACTCCGACGGGTCGAGCTCGTTGATCCGGGCGAAGCTGGGATTGCAGGCGATCAGCCTGAGGTCGGCGTCGAGAACGACGATGCCGACACTCGCGTGGGCCAAAGCCTCCAGCAACGCCGCCGCTTCGGGATCCATGCGGCCGTCTGAGTGGTCGTTGCTATTCGGCGTCGGCACGGGCTCGGCTCAATTTCCCTAGTCGAGCGGATCTTAACGCAGATTCTCGCGGAAGGGCCGCGCCAAATTGGCGTGCCGCGCCACGCTGCGCTCGGACCGAGGCCGACGCCGGGATGTCAGCGCTCAGGCGTCGATCCGGATGCTGTAGTTCTCGATGACCGTATTGGCCAGCAGCCGCTCGCACATGGCCTTCACGTCGGCCTCGGCCTTGGCGGCATCGGTCTCGTCCAGGCTGATCTCGATCACCTTGCCCTGGCGCACCTCGCCGACACCGGCGAAGCCGAGGGTGGAGAGCGCATGGCCGATGGCCTTGCCCTGGGGGTCGAGGACGCCGGACTTGAGCGTCACGTGAACGGTGGCTTTCATCGTCTAATCCCGTCTGGTGCGATCGGCGCGTTGCTGAACGGCCCGGTTACTGAACCGCCTTCGGTCCCTTGAGGTCCATCGGACCGGCCTCCGGCAGCACGCCCAGGCGTCGCGCGACCTCCTGATAGGCCTCCTTAACACCGCCCAGATCGCGGCGGAAGCGATCCTTGTCCATCTTCTCGTTGGTGGCGATGTCCCAGAGCCGGCAGTTGTCGGGGCTGATCTCGTCGGCCAGCACGATCTGCACCTCGTCATGCTCGTTGTACCAGCGGCCGAACTCCAGCTTGAAGTCGACCAGGCGCAGGCCGACGCCGAGGAACAGGCCGACCAGGAAATCGTTCACCCGCAGGGCCAGGGTGACCATGTCGTCCAGGTCCTGGGTGGTGGCCCAGCCGAAACAGGTGATGTGCTCCTCGGTGACCATCGGGTCGCCCAGCTCGTCCGACTTGTAATAGTATTCGATGATCGAGCGCGGGAGCTGGGTGCCTTCCTCCAGGCCGAAGCGCTTGGCCAGCGAACCCGCGACCACGTTGCGCACCACCAGCTCGACCGGCAGGATCTCGACCTCGTGGACGAGCTGCTCGCGCATGTTGACGCGGCGGATGAAGTGGTTGGGGACGCCGATCTCGGTGAGCTTCGACATCAGGTATTCGCTGATGCGGTTGTTCAGCACGCCCTTGCCGGTGATGACGCCGTGCTTCTGGTTGTTGAAGGCGGTCGCGTCGTCCTTGAAGTACTGGATGATCGTCCCGGGCTCGGGACCCTCGTACATGATCTTGGCCTTGCCCTCGTAGAGCTTGCGGCGTCTGGCCATCAAACGGGTCTCCAATTCGGCGGATCGGGCGTCGTGTCGCGGTCGTCGCGCGGCGCCGCACTGCGCGAGAGAATGCGGTCCCTATATCAGCAGGTCCCCGCCAACTCAATCGCGGGGCACTGGCGCTGGCCTCAGGCCTCCGGCGCGTCGTCCGCTCCGTCCTGCCAGGCGTCGATCCGGGCGTAGGGGGTGCGATCCGGGCGGCCGGGGGCGAATCTGAGGATCGGCCGGCCTTCGCCCGGGGCGGGTAGGGCCACCAGGCTGGAGCTGCTGGTGCCGAATCCGGTGTCGCTGACGATGGTCATCGCACCCGCCGGCCCGGCATCGGCGGCGAAATCGCGGGCGCCGAGCAGCATGGCCCAGACGTCCCAGTCGCCCTCACCATCCGTGCCGCCGGCCGGATTGGGCGCCGGGGCGGCCCGGAACCGGTCGAGATAGCGCGCGACCCGCGGCGACGCCTTGCGGTCGTTCAGGTCGTGGGCCGTCAGCATGGAGACGCCCTCGGGCACGTTCTCCAGCGATATGCCCGTCTCGTCCTCGCGGTTGGCGATCCAGTAGGCATCCCGGCTGTCGGCGATCAGCAGATTGAAGCCGCGGTAGCTGGACGGCTCGATGGTAGCCAGCGCCCGGGCGGCGTCCGAGGCGTCCGCATGCTCCAGCGCCTCCAGCACCAGTTCGCCCCGCGACCGCTTGCCGGTCGCAGGTCCCAGGGTACCGTGCCGGTTCAGGATGCAGGCCAGCACGCCGAAATCGTTGATGCCGAACCAGCTTCCGCCGGCCAGCACGTCGAGCCCGGCGACCACCTCCGGCCGGTCGGGCCAGTGGCGGTCCGGCGCCTTCCAGGGCCGGTCGGCCATCTCGTCTCGGTTGGCGCCGATGATGACGGGCCATCGGTGGCCCGGCCGGCGCAGGATGATCACGCTGCACATGGGAGGCCATAAGTGGCGCGTCGGCGGCCGGGCGGCAAGGCGGAATCAAGGCTCGACGGCCGCGGCGAACTCCCGCGTTCACATCGCGGAGGGTGTTGTGTATGGTCCGCCCGGTTCGTCCGCGCCGTCCTGCGGGCGACGCTCAGTTTTTTGGGGTTCCGCCTAGCCTGGGAGGCGAGTGATGAGCGGGTTCGACGATCGTGAGAAGGCCCAAGAGAACAAGTCCGCGCATGATGCGGAGCTGCTGTTCAAGGCGACCGCCCGCCGCAACCGGATGCTGGGCGAGTGGGTGGCCGAGGAATTCCTGGGCCTGACCGGCGACGCGCGTACGAGTTTCGCCAAGGAAGTCGTGGCCGCCGATTTCGACCGGCCGGGCGACAGCGACGTGGTGGAGTTCGTGATGGGCAAGGTGAAGGCCGCCGGCGGCGACCTGTCCGAAGCCCGGCTGCGCCACAAGATGAACGAGCTTCTGGTGGTGGCGACGGCGCAGATCAGCGCCGAATCCTGAACCGCCCGATATTGAGACCGGCCGACAGACAGCCTGACATGAGCATTCCCGCCCTGCGTCCGGGTGACCGGACGCCGAACCTGACCTTCCCGGACCTCAAGGGCCGGGCGCGGCAGCTCTATCTGGAGGTCAAGGGCGGACCGATCTTGGTGGCTGCCGTGCCGAACCCGACCGAGGGCGAGGGGCGCAAGCTGCTCTCGGCCCTGTCCAAGCGGGCCGGTGCGCTCGACAAGCTGGGTGTCCATCGCTTTGCCCTGATGCGCCGTGAGGCCGGGGGCGAGATGGATCCGGGGGCGGTTGTGATGATCGATCCCTATGGCGACGGCATGCGGTTGTTCCGGCCGCTGCCGGAAGGCTCGCAGAACGAGTCCGACCGGCCAGAGGCGGCGGTCGCCGCCCTGGATGCCAACCAGCGGGTCATTGCGCTGTTCACGACCGCCGACAGCCGCGACCCGGTGGGCGACGCGGTGAAGGTGCTGGAGGTCGAGGCCAAGGCGGCTCGGGCCGGCGCCCAGCGGCTGGTGCGCTCGGCCCCGGCGATGATCCTGGACAAGCTGCTGCCCGACGCCCTCTGCGACGAGCTGATCGAGCGCTGGAAGGCCGACAATGTCGAGGGCACGGTCAATGACGGGTTCAAGAACGTCGCCGACGACACGGTGAAGCGCAACCGCGAGCACGTGGTCAAAGACCCGGAGATGCAGCGCACGATCGCCCAGCAGATCGGCCCGCGGGTGATGAACGAGATCCAGAAGGTCTTCAATTTCCAGGCGGCGCTGCGTTTCGAGATGCTGACGGTTCTGGGCTATGGCGAGGACCGCAAGGACTTCTTCGCGCCGCATCGTGACAGCCTGCGCTCCGAGCGCCGGCGCCGCTTCGCCGTCTCCCTCAACCTCAACGAGGGGTACGAGGGCGGCGAGCTGACCTTCCCGGAATACGGACCCCATCTCTACGCCCCGCCGAAGGGGGCGGGCGCTATCTTCGGCTGCGAGGTTCTGCACGAGGCCAAGCCGGTGACCAAGGGCCAGCGCTGGGTCCTGACGACATTCCTGATCGACCCGAAGTGACGGGGCGCTAGACGGCGTCTTCGCGCCGACGTCCGGGCTTCTTTCTCCTCCTCTTCACACTCCCCGGATTTATTCCGGGGCCCACCCATCAGCCCGCGTCAGCGTTGGGGCGCTAAGTCCATCGGCAGGTCACGCTGAACGGTGGGCCCCGGAATAAATCCGGGGAGTGTGAAGAGGGGGAGGGGGAGAACGAGGGAAACGACGGAGCTCCGGCCTCCTAACTCCCCGCCAGCTCCAGCACCTCGTCCTCGCCCACCCGCCGGCCGGTCGGGCGCCAGCCGAGATGCCGGTACACCGCCGAGGCGCGCAGGTCCGGGTCGGGAGACGCACAGAGCCAGATCGGGGAGCAGCCCTGGTCTTGCAGCCAGGCCACCGACAGCTCAAGCAGCCGCCGGCCAATCCCGAACCCCTCGTAGCAGGGCCGCACCGCCAGCACCTCGACCTCGCCGTCGCTGCGGTCGGCCATGGCGAATCCCACCACCCGGCCGTCGGCCTCGCAGAGCCAGCCCTTCAGTTCGGCGGAGAAGCGGGGGATCAGGCTCTCTACCGTCACGCCATACTGGCGCTTCAGACGCTCCGGCGTGATCGCGTTCTCATTGGTGGTGAAGCGCATCTCCAGGGCGGCGGAGATGTCCGCCACGGTCATCTCGCGGAAGCTCAGCGGTGGCGGCGCGAACTGACCGCCATCGGCGCGCCAGAGATAGCGCACGTCCGGCGTCTTCTCCTCGTTGCCTTGGCCATCGGTGACCTCCACCGCACGGAAACCATGGCGCTCGTAGAACCGGCGGGCGGGGAGGTTGCGCTGGAAGGCCCAGAGCTGGAGCTGCTCAGCCGCCGCCTGGGCTCGGCGGACCAGCTCGGAGCCGATGCCGCGGCGTCCGTGGCTCGGCAGCAGGTACAGGTGCTCGATCCAGTCGCCGGCCGCACTCACCGCCATGTAGCCGACAATCCCACCATCCTCCTCGGCGACCGTCACCCGGCCGTCGGGCAGCAGCCGGTTCTCCACGAACCAGAGGTCCGCGGCAGGGGTGTGGATGTCGGGGAGCCAGGGCATCGCCGTTCGCATGGAGCTGCGCAGGATGCGGGCGATGGCCGGGGCGTCGGAGGCGAGGGCAGGCCGATAGTTAATCATGCCTGCCCTCGCTCTCGGGTCGGTTTACTCGGTGCGGCCGAACACGCGTTTGAAGATCGTGTCCACATGCTTGGTGTGGTAGCCGAGGTCGAACAGCCCGTCGAGCTGATCGGCACTGAGGGCGTCGGTCACTTCCTTGTCGGCGCCCAGCAGGGTGCGGAAGTCCTTGCCCTCCAGCCAGACCGGCATGGCGTTGCGCTGGACCAGGCGGTAGGCGTCCTCGCGGCTCACCCCGGCCTGGGTCAGCGCCAGCATCACCCGCTGGCTGTGGATCAGGCCGCCGAGCTTGTCCAGGTTACCCTGCATATTTTCCGGATAGACGATCAGCTTGTCGATCACCCCAGTCAGACGGGCCAGGGCGAAGTCCAGGGTCACCGTGGCGTCCGGACCGATCATCCGCTCCACCGAGGAGTGGGAGATGTCGCGCTCGTGCCACAGGGCCACATTCTCCATCGCCGGGACCACGGTCATGCGCACCAGCCGGGCGAGACCGGTCAGGTTCTCGGTCAGCACCGGGTTGCGCTTGTGCGGCATGGCGGACGAGCCCTTCTGCTTCTCGCTGAAGAACTCCTCGGCCTCGCGGACCTCGGTGCGCTGGAGGTGACGAATCTCGGTGGCCAGACGCTCGACCGACGAGGCGACGACGCCGAGCACGGCGAAGAACATGGCGTGGCGGTCGCGCGGGATGACCTGGGTCGAGACCGGCTCGGCCTCCAGGCCCAGGGCCTTGGCCACATGCTCTTCGACGAACGGGTCGATATTGGCGAAGGTGCCGACCGCTCCGGAGATGGCGCAGGTGGCGATCTCCTTGCGGGCGATCACCAGACGCTCGCGGCAGCGCTGGAACTCGACGTGGTGGGAAGCCAGCGTCACGCCGAAGGTGGTCGGCTCGGCATGGATTCCGTGGCTGCGGCCGACCTTGACCGTGTTCTTATGCTCGAAGGCCCGGCGCTCCAGGGCGGCGAGCAGGGCGTCCACGTCCTCGATCAGGATGTCGGCGGCGCGGGTGAGCTGCACGGCCAGGCAAGTGTCCAGCACGTCGGAGCTGGTCATCCCCTGGTGGACGAAACGGGCCTCCGGCCCCACATGTTCGGCGAGGTTGGTCAGGAAGGCGATGACGTCGTGCTTGACCTCGGCCTCGATGGCGTCGATGCGGTCGACCTCGAAGGCGCCGCGCTCCCACACGGCCTTGGCGGCCTCCTTGGGGATCACGCCGAGTTCGGCCTGGGCGTCGCAGGCATGGGCCTCGATCTCGAACCAGATCCGGAACTTCGATTCCGGCGACCAGATGGACGCCATTTTCTCGCGGGAATAACGCGGGATCATGCGGGTAGGACTCCGGTGGCGGATATGAAGACAGGGTCATATCATCCGGCCCCGCCGGAGTCACCTGAACGAAGCCGGCCTGCTGCCGGCATGCGGAGGAAACGAGACGATGAAGGTCAACGGAACCCATTACCGCCCGATCTGGCAGGCCGCAGACGGTGATGCTGTGGAGATCATCGACCAGACGAAGCTGCCGCACGCCTTCGAGACTCTGCGCCTGTCCTCCATGGCCGACGCGGCGCATGCGATCAAGGCGATGCTGGTGCGCGGCGCGCCGCTGATCGGGGCGACCGCCGCCTGGGGCCTGTGGCTGGCGATGCGCGAGGATGCGTCGGATGGCAACCTGGAGAGCGCTTACACCACGCTGATGGCGACCCGGCCGACGGCGGTGAACCTGCGCTGGGCGCTGGATGCCGGCCGGGCGAAGCTGGCGCCGCTCGCCCCCGACACGCGCGTTGCCGCCGCCAAGACCTTCGCCGAGCAGGTCTGCGACGAGGATGCCGAGCTGAACCACGCCATCGGCCGCCACGGGTTGGAGATCATCCGCGAGATCGCCGCAAAAAAGCCGGGTCAGACGGTCAACATCCTCACCCACTGCAACGCCGGCTGGCTGGCGACGGTGGATTGGGGAACCGCGACCTCGCCGATCTATCAGGCCCATGACGAGGGCATCCCGGTGCATGTCTGGGTCGACGAGACCCGGCCGCGCAACCAGGGCGCCTTCCTCACCGCCTGGGAGCTGAACAACCACGGCGTGCCGCATACGGTGATCGTCGATAATGCCGGCGGCCATCTGATGCAGCACGGCAAGGTCGACATGGTCATCACCGGCACCGACCGGGTGACCTCCAACGGCGATGTGGCCAACAAGATCGGCACCTACCTGAAGGCGCTCGCCGCTCATGACAACGGCGTGCCGTTCTACGTGGCGCTGCCCAGCCCGACGATCGACTGGACGTTGGACGACGGCATGAAGATCGAGATCGAGGAGCGCTCCGGCGAGGAGGTGACCAAGATCCCGGGCCGGCTGGATGACGGGACGCTCGTGGCGGTGACGATCACGCCGAAGGGTTCGCCCGCGGGCAACCCGGCCTTCGATGTGACGCCGGCGCGGCTGGTCACCGGCCTGATCACCGAGCGCGGGGTATGTGCCGCGACCCCGTCCGGCCTGCTGTCGCTGTTCCCGGAGCATCGGGCCGCGGGGGAGTAGGGGGGGCCGCTCCCGGCTCCGCACGCTCCTCAAAGCTCCACACACTCCCCGGATTCATTCCGGGGCAAGGGTGGGGCCAACACCGATCGTTTGGGACTTGGGAGTTGATGCCCGGGCAGAGCGACACGTTTGCCTAGCTGCTTAGGCAATCTCTTCGGCGACCACGCGAGCGGAAGTCTCGCCCCGGAATAAATCCGGGGAGTGGGAGAGAGGGCCTTGGACCGTTTTCTGCGTCCTCAACCACCTTCCACACTCCCCGGATCTATTCCGGGGCCCACGGGTGAGCGTGTCCCAGGCTCTCGGGGCAAGCGCTCCGTCGCCCGCGCAGGCTGACGGGTGGGCCCCGGAATAATCCCGGATTTAATCCGGGACGGGGAGTGAGGTTAGGTTTGAGCGCCGGTCGCCATCACTCACCCCCCCTCACCCCCAAGAGCCGGGGTCCGCGCGTTGGCGGGGCCGGGTGCGGCCTTGGGGGTGGCCGCGCGGACGGGCCTCGGCGGGACCCCGGCAGGAAGGCGGGAAGACCGGCTTCCGCCTCTCCCACCCACCCCATGGAACCCCCAGGCGCCGATTCCGGCATCCCCGCGGCCGCTGGCGAATTGACCCGCGGCCCGTCGGCCCTATCCTCGCAGGAAGGCAACACGAGGACCGACCATGCGCCGTATCCTGCTCGCCCTGTCCGCCGCCCTGTTCCTCGCCGCCGGCCCGGCCGCCGCGCGCGAGACCCTGACCATCGGGGTGAGCCAGTATCCCTCCACCCTGAACCCGATGATCGACGCGATGCTGGCCAAGTCCTACGTGCTGGCCGCCACCCAGCGTCAGCTCACGGTGGAAGGCCACGACTGGGAGACGGTCTGCCAGCTCTGCGTCAAGCTGCCGAGCCTGGAGGACGGCGATGCCGAGACCTTCCCATCCAAGACCGAGGAGGGCGAGCCGGTCACCGGCGTGCGCAAGACCTACGAGATCCGCGAGGACGCGTTCTGGGCGGACGGGACGCCGGTCACCACCGACGACGTGCTGTTCGCCTGGGAGATGGGCCGGAACCCCGAGACCGGGGTCGATACGCTCAAGGCCTATCAGGATGTGCTCGACATCCAGGTGCACGGCCCCAAGCGCTTCACCATCGTCGACCGCAAGCTCGACTATCGCTACCACTCCATGGGCGATTTCGCGGTGATGCCGGCCCATCTCGACCGCCCGGCCTTCGCCGAGCCCAAGGAATACCGCAACCGCACCCTGTACCAGACCGACCCGACCAATCCGGGCCTGTGGAACGGGCCGTACCGGGTCGCTGAGGTGCAGGTCGGCAGCCAGATCGTGCTGGCCCGCAACGAGTTCTGGAAGGGCACGCCGCCGGCCTTCGACCGGGTGGTGATCCGCGCCATCGAGAATACCTCGGCCCTGGAGGCCAACCTGCTCTCGGGCTCCATCGACATGATCGCCGGCGAGAGCGGGCTCGCCATCGACCAGGCCATCGCCTTCGAGAAGCGCCACGGCGAGACCTACACCGTGCTCTACCAGCCGGGGCTGATCTACGAGCATCTGGACGTCATGCTGTCCAACCCGATCCTGGGCGAGCTGAAGGTGCGCCAGGCCCTGCTGCACGCGGTCGACCGGGAGGCGATCAACAACCGCCTGTTCGCCGGCAAGCAGCCGGTGGCGACCGGCTCGGTCAACCCGCTGGACTGGACCTACACGACCGAGGGCGTGCCCACATACCCTTACGACCCGGACCGGGCGGCGGCCCTGCTGGAGGAGGCG
The DNA here is from genome assembly GCF_965223715.1 of Thalassobaculum sp. Classification (GTDB taxonomy): domain Bacteria; phylum Pseudomonadota; class Alphaproteobacteria; order Thalassobaculales; family Thalassobaculaceae; genus Thalassobaculum. The sequence continues at coordinate 679,414 of NZ_OZ245012.1, forward strand.
GGCTGGACGCCGGGGCCGGGCGGCATCCGGGTGAACGGGCAGGGCCAGAAGCTGTCGATCTCGCTGATGACAACCGCCGGCAACCGCACCCGCGAGCTGGTGCAGCAGGTGCTGGCCGATTACTGGAAGCGGGTCGGGGTGGAGACCGTCATCCGCAACGAGCCGCCGCGGGTATTCTTCGGCGAGACGGTGTCAAAGCGCCGTTTCAGCGGGCTCGCCATGTTCGCCTGGCTGTCGGCACCCGAGCACCTGCCGCGCACCACTCTGCATTCGGAGTCGATCCCGACCGAGGCGAACAACTGGGGCGGCCAGAACTACACCGGCTATGCCAGCGAGGAGATGGACCGGCTGATCGAGGCCATCGAGGTCGAGCTGGACCGCGAGGAGCGCGGCGCGCTCTGGGCCGATCTGCAGCGGCTCTACGCCACCGACCTGCCGGTGCTGCCGCTGTATTTCCGGGCCGACAGCTACATCCTGCCCAAATGGCTGGAGGGCGTGCGGCCGACCGGGCACAAATACACCACCACCAACTGGATCGAGGACTGGCGGGTGGCGGAATAAGAAGAAGACAAAAAAAGGGGGAAACGAACCGTGACGGGGGAGCGGGACAGACCGGACGAGGATGCCTCGGCCGGGCCGGAGACATCACAACCGGGGGCCGACGAGACGGCCGACACGGCGGACGCGGGGGTGCCCAGGGCGGCGGTCGTGGTCACGGACGTGCCGGAGGCCGGGGTCGGGCATCCGGTGCTGCGCCGGCTCTACGCCTATTGGGAGGGCAAGCGGGGGGAGCGGCTGATGCCGGCGCGCTCGGATCTCGACCCGCTGGAGATCCCGTCGCTGCTGCGCCACCTGATCCTGCTCGACGTGACCCACGACCCGCTGCGTTTCCGGGTGCGGCTCTACGGCACCGAGGTCGCCGACCTGCGCGGCCGCGACCTGACCGGCCGCTACCTGTACGAGGGGGCGGCCACCAGCATCGGCGAGACCACCCGCCCCTGGAACCTGGCCACGGTGAAGACCCGCCGCCCGCATTACGTGACCGGGCCCTACGAGGACATCAGCGACGGACGGATCGGCACCTTCTACCGCCTCGGCCTGCCGCTCTCGGAGGCGGGGGAGCGGGTCGACATGCTGATGATCGGGCTGGTGCGGGAGTGGGAGGCGGATTAGGCCGCCCGGGGCTGCGACCAGGCGTCGCGCAGGAAGACCGTAAGGTCGGTGCCGGCCATCTCCAGACCCATGCGGTTGAGGAGCGGATAGAGCAGGGTGCTGACGAATCCCCGGTGGTACGTGGCATGGTTGACCAGATGCAGCAGGATGTCCTGCCGGCTCATCGCGCCCTCGCCGCCGCCGACGAAGGTGAAGCGCACCACCTCCTCCAACTCGGCCTCGCTCCACCGGCCGGCGAGATCGACGTAATGGTCGTCCATCGCCCGCAGCCGCCGGGCGACCTCCGCGAAGGGAAGCGGCTCGGCCCGCCTTCGGGCGGTGAAGCCATGGGTGCGGCCCTCCAGATGGGCGCGGAAGATCTCCTCCACCACCAGGATATGGTCGAAAGTGCCGGAAATGGTGGCGAACAGGGTATCGCGGGTCGCGGCGATCTCGGCCTCGGGGAGGAGGGCGGCATTGTTCAGCATCACGTCGTCGGCCCATTGCATATAGGCCGTCATGCGCTGGACGAGGGCACGATCGGTCATGGCATCGCTCCTTGGCTGCGGGCAATTAGCGGCGGCCGAGCCGTGCAGGGCAAGCAAGACATTGTCGTAGGGACAAGTCGGCGCTGAACCGACTCAGGTCACGTATACCGCCTGAAACTCCCCTCCACCTTCACCGTCCCGGTCTGGGACACCACGACGATGCAGAGCAGGAAACTGTCGATCGTCTGGCCGTCCCGGGCAAACGGCAGGATCAGGCGGTCGTAGCGCAGCTCGCTGGCGCCGTCGCCGATCGGGAAGACGCGCTGGGAGAAATGCGGGACGCGGGCGGCGAGGATCTCCTCGTAGGTCTGCAGCGCGGTGGTCAGGTAGGCGTCGCGGTACAGCTCGTGGAAGGTCTTGCCGGTCGGGTCGCGGCCGGCGCGCTCGACGATCTCGGTGCCGGCCAGGCGGTAGCGGAACGAGCGCTCCACCGTCGCCGCGTCGGCCAGGTCGTCGTCGCCGGCCACCGCGTCTTCCGACACTCCGTCGGTCCACTGTCCGTCGATCCGCTGCCCGCCGACCACGTGGCAGGGTTCGATCACGGCGATGCGGGGCAGCATGGCGGGGTAGTCCAGCGGCTCGAAACTCTCGCGCGAGGGCAGGCCGTCCTGGGGTTTCTCGGCATACCAGAAATCCAGCAGGGCCCGGTGATCCGGGTGCTGGACGGCGGCGAGGGCGGCCACGTCGGAGGCGTAGTTTCGGGTATCGCTCATCGTGGCCCTAACCCTTACAGGCGCCCCCTCGGCATGGAAGCGGAGGCGGGTCGCGGCGATGGAGCCGCCCGGCCCTGCGGCGCGCATCGCCTGCAGGCCCGGCGGTAGGCACCCGTCCGGTACGGTCAGTCAGCCTGTTACGAGGGGAAGGGGCTGCCCGATCAGTCCGCACGGCCATTGCGCACGATTATCCCCCCGAGCCTCGCATCCTATGGTCGGAGAATGAAGAATCCGTTTACGCCGCCCGGCCGCACCGGTGTCGTGCCGCTCCCGCCCGGTATGCTGCCATTCCCCGGATTGTCGCCCGCGCGCGGCCTCTGCTAGCGTCCGTGTCCCTTCAACCGGTCCTTGGCAGGGAGCGCGTCATGACCATCACCTTCTACGATCTGTGCGGCAGGAACGGGGCGCGGTTCAGCCCCTATGGCTGGCGGACCCGCATGGCGCTGGCCCATAAGGGGCTCGGCTACGTCCTGGAGCTGGTCAAGTTCACCGAGAAGGACAAGATCGCCTTCACCGGCCAGAAGCTGGTCCCGGTGATCAAGCACGACGAGACCATCGTGGCCGACAGCTTCGCCATCGCCTGCTTCCTGGAGGACACCTATCCGGACGCACCGTCGCTGTTCGGCGGAGAGGCGGGCCGGGGCATGGCCAAGGCCATCAACGGCTTCGTCGACCGCATGGTGCAGCCGCTGATCGCGCCGCTGATCGTCGCCGACGTGTTCGACTGCGTGGACGACACCTGCCGGGAGTATTTCCGCACCTCGCGCGAGCAGCGCTTCGGCATGACACTGGAAGAGTTCCAGTCCAAGCGCGACGAGAAGGTCGCCGCCTTCCGCACCGCGCTGGAGCCGATCCGGATGGTGGTGAAGGATCAGCCCTTCATCGGCGGCTCGGCCCCGACCTATGCCGACTACATCCTGTTCGGCTCGATGCAGTGGGCGCGGCTGACCTCGACCTTCCAACTGGTGGAGGGGGACGATCCGATCCATGCTTGGTTCGAGCGCGTGCTCGATCTCCATGGCGGCATCGCCCGCGAGGAGCCGATCGCGGCGAAGGCCGCCTGAACCAGAAAAAGCCGAAATCCGGAGGAAACCGCATGCCGCCCGTCCTGCCGCCGCCGCGCCTGACCCTGCCCGCGCCCGACCAGCTCTCGCCGGAGCAGCGCCGCATCCATGACGAGATCGCCGCCGGCCCGCGCGGCAAGGTGCAGGGGCCGCTGGCGATCTGGCTGACCTCGCCCGACCTGGCCGACAAGGCGCAGCAACTCGGGGCGTTCTGCCGCTACGGCTCGTCCCTGGAGCCGCGGCTGTCGGAGCTGGCGATCCTGGTGACCGGCCGGGTCTGGGGGGCGCAGTTCGAATGGACCGTGCACAAGCCGATCGCGCTCAAGGCCGGCCTATCGGAGGCGGTGGTGGAGGCGATCCGCACCCGCCAGACCCCGCCCTTCGAGAAGGAGGACGAACGGGTGGTGCACGACTTCGCCCAGGCCCTGCACCGCAACCGCAAGGTGACGGACGAGCTGTACGCCGAAGCGGTGAAGGTGCTGGGCGAGCGGGGGGTGGTCGATCTGGTCGGCATCCTCGGCTACTACACCCTGATCTCCATGACCCTGAACGCGTTCAACGTCCCGCTGGAGGGCGATGCCCAGCCCGAACTGGACTGACGCGACATGACAGGACCTGACGCCACGTAACCTGACGGAGGAGGCGGCGATGCTGGCAGCGGAACTCACGGCGATCGGACCGGCCCATGAGGTGGTCAAGGCGGTGGACGTGTCGGCGCCAGGCGCGCCCGGCCCAGACGAGATCGTGGTCACCCTGTCCGCCTGTTCGATCAATCCGGCCGACCTGCTGCTGATCGAGGGCAAGTACGCCACCCAGCCGGAGGTGCCCTCGCGCCTCGGGATCGAGGGGGTGGGGACGGTGGAGGCGGTCGGCTCGGAGATCGACCACCTCGCCCCGGGCGACGTGGTGCTCAGCCTCGGGCGCACCAACTGGGCGCACAAGGTGGTGCTGAAGGGCACCCAGGCGGTGAAGCTGCCGGCCGATATCGATGTCGAACAGGCGGCCATGCTGAAGGTGAACGGCGCCACCGCCTATCGCATGCTGAAGGACTATGTGGAGCTCGCCCCCGGCGACTGGGTGATCCAGGATGCCGCCAATTCCGGGGTCGGCATCAACCTGATCCGGCTCGCCGCCGCCGCCGGAATCCGCACGGTCAACGTCGTGCGCCGTCCGGAGCTGATCGAGCCGCTCATGGACCAGGGCGCCGACATGGTGGTGGTCGACGGCCCCGACCTGATGCGCCGGGTCCATGACGCCACCGGCGGCGCGGAAATCCGGCTCGGTATCGACGCGGTCGCCGGCAGCATGGTGTACCGCATGGCCGACTGCCTCGCCCCCGGCGGGGTGATCGTCAATTACGGCCTGCTCTCCGGTAAGCCCTGCGAGATCAGCGCCGACCACCTCGTGTTCAAGGGGCTCAGCCTGACCGGCTTCTGGCTCGCCAAGGTGGCGTCCGGCATGGCCTATGACGACATCGCCGCCATGTACCAGGCCCTGGCCGAGCGCATCCAGGACGGGACCCTCGTCGTGCCGGTGGAGGCGCGCTACCCGCTGGAGCAGATCGAGGCGGCCATGCGCCATGCCGGTACCTACGGACGCGGCGGGAAGGTGCTGCTGCGGCCGAACGGCTAGACGCATTTCGACACGCAATTGCCACTAGACGCCCTGTGGTTTTAACGCCAATATTTTTCACAAAGAACTAACTAATTTTCATCTGACCCGTCTGACAATCTGCCGGGTGTGGCGTTATGGAATCGAGAAAGATCGTCTCGGCGCTGTCGGCGTTGGCGCAGGAAACCCGACTGGGGATCTTCCAACTGCTGGTCCGGGCGGGGCCCGCGGGGCTGTCCGCAGGTGTCATCGCCCGTGAGCTCGGCGTGGTCGCGTCGACCCTGTCCCATCACCTGGGGCTGTTGGAGCAGGCCGAACTGGTGCGTTCGGCCCGCAGCGGCCGGCATGTGATCTACAGCTGCGACCTGGAGGGGGTGCGCACCCTGGTCCGGTTCCTCAGCGAGGATATCGTGACGCCGGAAGCCACCCTGGGCTGCGCCGCCGAGTAGGCGGCGGCGCTTGACGGTTTCGGCGCCTTAACCTTGTATTGACGGGTTTCTGCGACACTTAATCGCCATGACCCACGACCCGGCCAACAGCGCCCCACGCGGCACCGAAGAGACCGAGATCGAGCTGCCGGCGGAGCTGTGCGGCGCCGCCAAGCTCGGTCTGCAGGTGTTCGGCTTCGTGTGCCTGGCGGTCGGCATCGCCGGGGTGATCCTGCCGGGACTGCCGGGGACCGTGTTCCTGCTGATCGCGCTCTGGGCGTTCTCGCGGTCGTCCCACCGCCTGCATCTCTGGCTCTACAGCCATCCGCGTTTTGGCGCCGGCCTGCGGGCATGGCACCGCCACCGGGTGATCCCGACCCGGGCCAAGATCGCCGCCGTGGCCGCGATGACCCTGGCCGCCGGCCTATTGATCGCCGCCTTTCCGGGCAATGGGTGGATACCGGGCATCAGCATCGCGGTGATGATCGCGGTCGCCGCCTGGATCGTCACCCGCCCCGGGCGCATCGCCGATCCGGGCTGAGAGCCCTTCCGTCGGGCTGGCCCGCGGACTTCACATCCGTTAAACCCTTCGCCACCGGCCGATCCGTCGGCGCGGCCATGCTCTGGACGGAAAGAAAGTCTGATCCGAAATGCCACCGCGCCGCAGACGCTCCAAACCGACACCCATGAAGAAGGGCCGGATCCCCGCCAATGCCGGCCCGGTCGATGTCGAGATCGAGACCGTCGGCGGTCGCGGTGACGGTGTGGGCTCCGCGACGGTGAAGATCGGCTATGACGAGCGCGCGCGGCTGGTGTTCGTCCCCTTCACCCTGCCGGGTGAGCGGGTGCGCGCCCGGCCGGTGGCCGACCGGGGCGAGGGCGTGGCGGCCGAGCCGCTCGAGCTGCTGTCGACCGCCGAGGACCGGGTCGATCCGGCCTGTCCGCATTTCATGACCTGCGGCGGTTGCGCCCTGCAGCACTGGCGCGACGAGGCCTATCAGGAGTGGAAGGTCGCCCAGATCCGCCAGCACCTGTCGCGGGTCGGGATCGAGGATTACCCGATGGCGCCGCTGGTGACCGCCGAGCCCGGCATGCGCCGGCGCGCCGATTTCGCCGTGCGTCGCCTGTCCGACCGCACCGTGCTGGGCTTCCATGAACGTGGCGGCAGCAAGATCGTCCCGCTCGACACCTGTCCCGTGCTCACCCCGCCGCTGCAGGCGCTGCTGCATCCCGTCAGCGACCAGATGCACCACGTCCTTCAGCCCGGCGAGGGGGCCGACGTCATCGTCAACCATCTGCATACCGGGCTGGACATGCTGGTGGTGTTGCCGCGCAGCCCGAGCCTGGAGGAGCGGGAGGCCTGGGCCGAGTTCGCCGACACCGAGGGCTTGGCCCGGCTGTCGACGCGCATCGCCGGCGACCCCGATCCGACGCCGGAGCCGATGTCGGGCCGGCGGGCGGCGACGATCCGTCTGGGGGCGGTGGACGTGACGCCGCCGCCGGGCGCCTTCCTGCAGGCGACCGCCTCCGGTGAGACGGCGATCCAGGTCGCGGTGTCCCAGGCTGCGCGCAACGCCAAGCGGCGGCTCGATCTGTTTGCCGGCATCGGCACCCTCTCGCTGCCGCTCGCGGCCGACGGGCCGGTGCTGGCGGTCGATGGTGACGCGGCGGCGATCCAGGCGCTGCGATCGGCGGCGGATGCGGCTGGTCTGGGTACCGCCCGGCTGAAGACCGAGACCCGCGACCTGTTTAAGCTGCCCCTGGAAGGGGGCGAGCTGGACGGGTTCGACATCGCCGTGTTCGACCCGCCACGGGCCGGCGCCAAGGCCCAGGCCGCCGCCCTGGCCGCGAGCGGGATCCCGACGATCGTCGCGGTGTCCTGCAACCCGGCGACGTTCGCCCGGGACGCGGCGGCTCTGGTCGAAGGCGGGTATGCGCTGGAGCGGCTGGTGCCGATTGACCAGTTTCTCTGGTCTCCCCACATCGAGCTTGTCGCCGTCTTCCGGCGCTGACGCCTCACCGACCCAAGGAGTTCCCATGGCCGCCACCCGCGAGGAAACCGACAGCCTGGGGGCGGTATCCGTTCCCATCGACCGGTACTGGGGGGCCCAGACCCAGCGCAGCCTGGAGAACTTCCCGATCGGCGGCGAGCGCATGCCGATCGCCCTGATCCATGCCTTCGCCCTGCAGAAGCAGGCGGCGGCCCGCGCCAACCGCCGGCTCGGCAGCCTGGAGGCGGAACTGGCCGAGGCGATCGAGGGAGCCGCCGCCGAGATCGCCGAAGGGCGCCACGATGCGGAATTTCCCCTGGTGGTCTGGCAGACCGGTTCCGGCACCCAGACCAACATGAACCTGAACGAGGTCATCTCCAACCTGGCGAACGAGAGCCTGGGCAGCGCGCGCGGCACCAAGCGTCCGGTGCATCCCAACGACCATGTGAACCGGGGCCAGTCCTCCAACGACAGTTTCCCGACCGCCATGCATATCGCCGGGGTGCGCGAGATCCATGCCCGCCTGCTGCCCGGCCTGCGCCGCCTGCACAAGGCGCTGGCGGATAAGGCGGAGGCGTTCCACGACATCGTCAAGATCGGCCGCACCCACCTGCAGGACGCCACGCCCCTTCGCCTGGGCGACGCGGTGGGCGCCTGGGCTTTCCAGGTGGAGACCGGCATCGCCCGGGTGGAGGCGGCCCTCCCACGCCTGTCGGCGCTGGCCCAGGGCGGCACGGCCGTCGGCACCGGGGTGAACACCGAGCCGGGCTTCGCCGACGCCTTCGTGGAGGAACTTCGGGCGCTGACCGACCTGCCGTTCACCTCGGCCCCGAACAAGTTCGAGGCGCTGGCGGCCCATGACGCCATGGTGGAGATGTCTGGCGCGCTGAACACCGTGGCCGCCTCGCTGATGAAGATCGCGAACGATGTGCGCATGCTCGGCTCCGGCCCGCGCTGCGGCATCGGTGAGCTCATGCTGCCGGCGAACGAGCCCGGCTCCTCCATCATGCCCGGCAAGGTCAATCCGACCCAGGCCGAGGCGCTGACCCAGGTCTGCGCCCGAGTGATGGGCAACCACACGACGATCACCGTCGCCGGTGCGACCGGGCATTTCGAACTCAACGTCTTCAAGCCGGTGATGGCCGATGCCCTGCTGCAGTCGATCCGGCTGTTGGGCGACGCCGCGGCAAGCTTCTCCGAGCGCTGCGTGGAGGGGATGGAGGCCGACCGGGATCGCATCGCCGACCTGCTCGGCCGCAGCCTCATGCTGGTTACCGCGCTGGCCCCGCAGATCGGCTACGACGCGGCCGCCAAGATCGCCAAGAAGGCGCACGAGGACGGCACCACCCTGAAGGAGGCCGCCCTGGCGCTGGAGCTGGTCTCCGGCGCAGATTTCGACCGTTGGGTCCGTCCGGAGGCGATGCTGGGTCCGCAGGGATGAATGACGCCGGCGCCGATCCGGCCGCACCGCGCAAGCGGTCCGTGATGATCGCCGGGCATGCCACCAGCGTGTCGATGGAACAGGCGTTCTGGGATCTGCTCGCCACCTTCGCCGAGGCGCGCGGCGTGTCCCTCAACACCCTCGTGACGGAGATCGACCGGACCCGCACGGCCAACCTGTCCAGTGCGATCCGGGTCTGGGTGCTGCGGGAATGCGCGCGCCGGGCCGGCCTTGAGAGCGACCGGGCGGGTTAGACCACGAAGTTCAGCAGGCCGTTGCTCTGGGGCAGGATCGAACCGATCTGGCTGGCCAGCGCGCTCTCGGCGTTGAAGTTCGAGTTCACGCTGAAGCCCTGGGCCTCCAGATCCTTCTGGATCAGATAGCGCTCGATGAACTTGCGGGCCTCGTCGGTGAATTCGATCGGCTTCAGGAAGTCGCCGGCGGTGCCGCCTTCGCCTTCGATCGCGATCTTTTCCTGGCTGATGATCTGCTTCTGGATGTTCAGCGCGTAGCTCTCCGCCTTCAGGCGGCCCAGGGTGCCCTGGGCGACGAACAGCGCATCGTTCAGGGCGCTAACCCGCGCGGTGTCGTCGCCGGCCGTTGCCGCCACATAGTCGAAGCCTTCCAGCGCGGTGCGGAAGTTCGTCTCGAATGAGGTCTGGGCGTCGATCGTGAGCGTCGAGCCGAGGGACTCCAGCGCCACCTTGATGTCGTTGGCGAACTCCCCGAGCAGGTTCTTGCCGTCCTTCGAGGCGCCGGCGATCAGGCTGTCGAGTTCGACCCGGAGTTCGCGGACCTGGCTGTCCAGTCGGCCGCGCGGATCGGCCTCCTCCAGCGCGAAGGCGATAACCGTACGGTCTCGCTTCAGCTGGGAGGTGAGATCCTGCAGCGCCGGCTTCAGGTCGTCGTCGAGCTGGGTGACCAGGGCCTCGCCGGCGGCCGCGTCCGCGATCGAGGCGGGCAGCAGGTCGCGGATCGAGGCCGAAAGGTCGCCGCCCTCGGCCCGGGCCTGGACACCGGCGGCCACGGTGTAGTTCACGGTGCCGTCGGCCAGCAGGTTGTCCAGGGTCACCGAATTCCCGCCGCTGCTGACCGTGCCGGGCGTGTTGATGAGCTGGTCCAGTTCGCCGAGGCGGGCGGTATAGTAGGCATTGATCTCGGTGAGGTCGGCCCCGTCCTTCTGGGCGTCCTTGGCGAGCTGCCGGATGTCGCCGAGCACGCGCTCGATCGTGGTCGCACGCTTCAGGCCGTCGTCGATCGACAGCAGGCCGTTGCTGAGCGACTGGGTGTCGAGCTCCACCGCGAAATCGATGTTGTTCAGGGCGTTGGTGATGCTGACCACGTTGATCGCGGTCTGCCGTTCCGACGTCTTGAAGGCGGCGTTCGCGGTGTCGAAACTCGTGTCGGCGGCGTCGATGTCGGCCGACCGGGTTGCATAGGTCGCGCCGTCCACGGCGTCGCGCGCCGCCTGCAGATCGGTCAGGAAGCCGGCAAGGTCGGTGGACCGGGTGATGGCCCTGGTGCCGTCGCTGGCGACCTGAGTATTGATTTCAGCCGCTGTGGCGTCGGTTCCGGCCGGCAGGGCGCCGCCGGTGCCGTTGCGCAGCAGGTTCTGGGTCTGGCCTGTCTGCGGATCGTAGAAGGTCGCCGTGTTGATGAAACCGTCGTCGCCGAGGATCTTGTCGGCGTAGTCGACGTATTGGGCCTGCAGCTTGGCGAACGTTTCCTCATCCTCCGCATTGCGCATCTTGGCGGAGATCTTGTCGAGTTCGGTCAGCACCGTCCGGGTGTTCTGGGATGCCTGATTGGCGACGGCGACCAGACCGCGCTGGCGCAACAGGTCGGGCAGGGCCGCCTGCTGAATTGGGATTTCCGCGGCGTTGACGCCGGCCGGGTCAGTGATCGCGTCCAGATCGGCATAGGCGGTGCGGGTCGCCTCGAGCTGCGTGACGATGGAATTGATCGCCTTCGTCGCCGCCGCGATTGCCGAGGAGCCGCCCGAAATCGCCGTAAGATCCGCCTCCAGCTTCTGCAGCCGGCTGCGCTCGGAGGCCGAGCTCGAGCTCAGCTTGAGGGAGCTGAGATCCAGACCCTTCTCGACCAGGGACGCCTGTTTCTCGACCGACTGGTTGGCGATCTGGGGCGGCAGGTTCAGGGCGTCGGTGACGATGGCCCGCAACGCGGAATCGCCCAGGATCTGGAAGGTGTTATCGACCGAGTTGATCCGGCGCAGGAAGAACAGCGCATCGCGGGCGGCCGAGTTCTGCTGGCCGAGGCTGCGCTCGAACTGGACGGTCAGATACTTGTCGATGACCTGCGACTGCTCGCTGGACAACTTGAGCTTCTTGACGCCGTATTCGGTGGTGTCGAGAAACTTCGCCAACTCGCCGTAGCGGGTATCCGCCAGTCGGTTGGCGAAGGAGTTGATGTCGTCCGGATCGCTCTCGATGACCTTGCGAATTTTGCCGATATTGTTGATGTCGGCATCGAGGCCGAAAGCGGTCAGAACGAACTGCAGCGTATCGCGGTCGCCGAGCAGTTCCTCCACATCGTCCAGCTTCGCGGCGCCCGACTTGAAGTCGGAGATGGCGGCCTGGACATCTTTCCGATCAAGAAAGGTTTGGCGGGCGGCAACCTGATCGCGCTCGTAGCTGCGCCAGGCGGCAATCGCCGACATGCTGGAACCGCCACCATACGCAGCGCCGAGGAGTCCACCACCACCTCCGGCGGCGCCTCCTAGAATGGCCGATGCGGCTGCGAAGTTCGTCACGGCGGAAAACTCCTGTTTTTGCCGTAGGTTCGGGCCAGACACCCGATCCGGTCGTTTCTCGACCACCGTGCACTATACGCGTCTCGCTGTTTTCCCTCAACGAGATTTACGGTTCGGCGCACGACGGTCTGCGGCCGGGAGAGCCTGCCGGGCAGTTCTTGCCGGGCGAACACCCCCGCTTCTATAGTGTCGACCAATCCCATGCGAAAACCATTCCAAGAGTCTGCGCCATGTTCACGACGCGCCCCGAAATCCGCGGCACCTTCGGCGTTGTAGCCTCCACCCACTGGCTCGGGTCCGCCGCCGGCATGCGGGCGCTCGAAAGGGGCGGCAATGCCTTCGATGCCGCGGTGACGTGCGGCTTCACGCTTCAGGTGGTCGAGCCGCATCTGAACGGTCCGGGCGGCGACCTGCCGGCCCTGTTCTACAGCAGGAAGACCGGCAAGCTGCAGGCCCTCTGCGCCCAGGGGCCGAGCCCGGCGGCGATGACCATGGAGGCGATCCGCGGCCTCGGACTCGACCTGGTACCCGGCAGCGGATTCCTCCCGGCCGTCGTGCCCGGCGCCTTCGACGGTTGGCTGCGGATGCTGCGCGACCACGGGACGATGAGCCTGGCGGAGGTACTGGAGCCGGCGATCGACTACGCGGTTAACGGCTATCCGGCGGTCGGCCGGATCGCGGCGACCATCAACACGGTGAAAGAGCTATTCGAGACCGAATGGCCCACCTCGGCGGCGATCTACCTGAAGAACGGCGAGCCGCCGGCACCGGGCAGCCTGTTCGCCAACCCGAAGATGGGCGAGACCTATGCCCGCATCGTCAAGGAAGCCGAGGCGGGCGGCGGCTCGCGCGAGGCGGTAATCGACCGGGCGCGCGATATCTGGTACCGCGGCTGGGTGGCCGAAGCGATCGACGCCTATTTCCACGCCGCCCCCATGATGGACGTCTCCGGCAAGCGCCATCTCGGCCTGCTGACCGCCGACGATCTGGCGGGCTGGGAATCCCATTACGAGGAGCCGGCCACCTACCAATGGGGCCGCTACACCGTCGCCAAGTGCGGACCGTGGAGCCAGGGTCCCTCGATGCTGCAGCAGCTCGCCCTTCTGGACGGCATGGGCGTCGGCGACATGGATCCCAAAGGCCCCGATTTCGTGCACACCGTCGTGGAAGCCATCAAGCTCGCCATGGCCGACCGAGAGGCGTTCTACGGCGACCCGGATTTCGCCGACGTGCCGATGCAGACCCTGCTCTCCCCGGAATATAATGCCGAGCGGCGCAAGCTGATCACCGGCGAGGCCTCCATGGACCTGCGTCCGGGCACGATCGACGGCTATCTCGGCTCGATCGATGCCGCCCTGGGTGTCGACGTGGCCCTCGATCCGCGCGAGATGGAGCGTATGGGGATCGGCGAGCCGACGGTGTCGAAGAGCGGTGCGATGAAGGGCGACACCGTCCATATCGACGTCATCGACAAGGACGGCAACATGTTCTCCGCGACCCCGAGCGGCGGCTGGCTGCAGTCCTCTCCGATCATCCCGGAGCTGGGCTTCTGCATGGGCAACCGGGCGCAGATGTTCTGGCTCGACGAGCGCTCGCCCTCGGCCCTCGGCCCGAAGCGGCGGCCGCGCACCACCCTGTCGCCGAGCTTCGCCCTGCGCGACGGCGAGCCTTACATGGCGTTCGGCACGCCGGGCGGCGACCAGCAGGACCAGTGGCAGACCCTGATGTTCCTGCACCATGCCGAGCACGGCATGAACCTGCAGGAGTCGATCGACTGCCCGGCCTTCCACAGCGAGCATTTCCCGAGCTCGTTCTGGCCGCGCGGCCGCAAGCCCGGCAAGCTGGTGCTGGAGGGGCGCTTCCCAGAGGCGACCGTGAAAGAGCTGCAGCGTCGCGGTCATGACGTGCAGGTCGGCGAGGACTGGTCCGAGGGCCGGCTCAGCGCTGCCGTGAAGGACGGCCGGATGCTGAAGGCCGGGGCCAATCCCCGGGGCATGCAGGGCTACGCGATCGGCCGCTGATCGAAGCCGCGTCCGGACCTCGCTGCGGAGGGGGCGATGATCGAGAGCGTCATCTACCGCGAGGCCCAGGGCGTGGTCCGGGTCACCCTGTCCGGTGACTTCTCCGTCGACGATTTCCGCCAGGCGATGGGGGAGGTGGTGCGGATCCGCCAGACCGTCGGGCCGACCCACGCGATCTGGGACGTCACCGGCCTGGAGTTCTCGCAGATCGATATCGACGTCCTGCGGCGTACCAGCGAGGCGCGGGCCGGCTTCGCGCCGCGCCGCGGAACCGAGCGGGTCGCGGTCCTGGTTTCCGGCTCGATCGAGCAGGCGATCATGAAGCTGTTCCTGGACCTGTCGGAGGACACCGAGACGGCCCAGCGGGTCTTCACCGACCCGGCCGCCGCCGAGGCCTGGTGCCTGACCGGAGACGATCGGGCCTAAGGGTCCTCCGGCATGCCGAGGGCGGCCAGGGCGTTGTTCAGGTATTCGCGCAGGTAGAAGGCGGTGTCGGCGGTCAGTTCGACCAGGGCGACCCGGCCGTCCTCGCGCTTGATCTTCAGGATCAGGTTGTCGCCGGCCCGCTCGATGATGAAGGACTCCGCCCGCGCGGCCACGCCGGGCGCGCGTTCGCGCTCGCTCACGCTGGGCTGGGCGCGTGTGAATCGGTTCCAGTCACTTTCGGCCGGCTTCACCATGGCGGTCGGGGGACGATCATCCTCGTGTCGGCTTGCGATCCATGATTATATAGGATTTGAAAGTGTTTGCCTTGTATTTCCTGCGGAACCGGACGAGGGCGGAAACCGAGTCGCGATGAAGAAGCTGCTTCTGTTCGTCCTGCTGCCCTTGCTGTTGCTGATCGGGGCCGGTGCGGGGGCCTTCGTGGCCGGGCTGATCCCGGGTTTCGGCGGGCAGCCGGAGCCTGAACTGACCGCCGAACAGAAGGCGGAGATGGAGCGCATCGCCAACACCGCCCCGTCGCCGGCCAAGCCCAGCCCGGAAGGAGCGGTGTTCCACACCCTCGACGAGTTCGTGGTCAATCTGCGCTCCAACACCGGCTATCCGGTGTTCCTGCTGCTGAGCCTGACCGTCGAACTTCCGAACGAAGGCGCGGTGGTGGCGGTGCAGGCCCAGGAGCCTCGGATCCGCGACGCCCTGATCGTCTATCTGTCGAGCCTGACGCCGCAGCAACTGAACGGCTATGACGGCGTGCAGAACGTGCGCAACAATGCGTGGCGGCTGCTGCGCGAGCTGGTCGGACCGGACTCCATCGTCAACGTCCAGATCGCCAAGCTCACCGTGAAGTAGGCGGCCGCAGTACCGCCCGACCGTCGTCATCCGATCCGAGGAGAATTCCATGTCTCGCATGCTCGCCGTCGCCCGCGAAAGCTGGCCGATCCGCGGAGTGTTCCGCATTTCGCGCGGTGCGCGCACCGAGGCGGAGGTGGTGCTGGTCACCATCAACGAGGGCGAGACGGTGGGCCGCGGCGAGTGCGTGCCCTATACCCGCTACGGCGAGTCGATCGACAGCGTCATCGACCAGATCCAGAGCGTGGCCGAGGGTATCGCTGGCGGCATGGACCGCGCCGCCTTGCTGGACGCCCTGCCGGCCGGTGCGGCGCGCAACGCGGTGGACTGCGCCCTGTGGGATTTGGAGGCCAAGAGCAAGGGCCTGCCAGCCTGGAAGATTGCCGGGCTGCCCGGCGCGCCCCAATCGGTGACCACGGTCTATACCCTGTCCGTCGACACCCCCGACGCCATGGGGGCGGCGGCCCGTGAGAACTCCCACCGGCCGCGCCTCAAGCTGAAGATGACCGGCGACGGCGAGGACCTTGCCCGGGTGACCAAGATCCGGGAGAACGCGCCGGGCGTCGACCTGGTGGTCGATGCCAACGAGGCCTGGAACATCGACAGCTATCTGGAGATCGCGCCGAAGCTCGCCGCTCTTGGCGTGTCGATGATCGAGCAGCCGCTGCCGGCGGGCGACGATGCCGCCCTGATCGGGGCGCCCCGGTCGACAATCGTCTGCGCCGACGAGAGCTGCCATGACACCGCCACCCTCGACAGGCTCGAGGGCAAGTACGACATGATCAACATCAAGCTCGACAAGACCGGTGGGCTGACCGAGGCGCTGCGGCTGAAGGCCGAGGCGGAGAAGCGGGGCTTCCGGGTGATGGTCGGCTGCATGATCGGCACGTCGCTCGCGATGGCGCCGGGGGTGATCGTCTCCCAGGGCGCGGAGATCGTCGACCTGGACGCGCCGCTGCTGCTGGCCAAGGACCGCGATCCCTGCATTACCTATAACGGCAGCACGGTGATGCCGCCGGAACCAGCCCTCTGGGGCTGAGCCGATGAGCGGCGTCGCCGAGCACTACGAGCGCAGCGGCCTGGTCGAGCAGCTCGTCGCCCGACTGGCCGAGCACGGCATCACCCGGCCGACCCGGGCCGACTTCTCGGTGCTCGACCAGATGCACATGCGCGGCGAGACCGGCACGGAGGACGTGATCCAGGCGACGGGCATGGCCGCGGGGATGGCGGTGGTGGATCTCGGCTCCGGCCTGGGCGGCTCTGCCCGGATCTTCGCCGATACGGTCGGGGCGCGGGTGACCGCGGTCGATCTGACGCCCAGCTTCTGCACGGCGGCCGAGGCGATCAATGCCATGGTCGGCCTCGCCGACCGGATCACGGTGGTGGAGGGCGACGCCACCGCCACCGGCCTGCCGGGCGGCTCGTTCGACATCGTCACCACCCTGCATGCCTGCATGAACATCCCGGACAAGGCCGGCGTGTACCGCGAGGCGTTCCGGCTGCTGAAGCCGGGCGGCCGGTTCTGTTTCTACGACATCGTGCTCGGGCCGGGCGGCCAGCCCCGCTATCCGACGCCCTGGGCCGAACGGCCGGAGCTCAGCCACCTGATCCCGCCGCAAGAGATGCGCTCCCTGTGCGAGGCCGCCGGGTTCCGCACGGTGGATCTGCGCGACTACACCGCCGAGGCCAAGGCCGGCTCGGTCAAGCGGCGCGCGGAGGCCAAGCGCCGGGCGGAAACCGGCGAGCCGGCGCCGCTGCAGGCGGGCGATATCCTGATGGGCGCGACGGCCGGCGAGAAGATGCGCAACATGGCCCATAACTTCGACGGCGATCATGTCGCCGTGGTCCTCGGCCTGTTCGAGAAGCCCTAAGCCTCGCGCAAAAAAAGAGCCGCGGTAGGGGGACCGCGGCTCTTGCGACATGTCCGCAACGGGACGGAGGAAGCCCAGGGTGGACCTCAGTCGTTTGCGTAGTCTAACGATAGGTCGCGTGATCTGTCAAATCGTACGCGCATTGCGTGTTCGGCTTGATCAGTCGACCGGGTAGGGACCGTCCTCGAAGACCGTGTCGTGATAGCCCTTGCTGCCCACGTCGCGGGCAAGCGGGCTGCCGATCGGCTCACCGCGGGAGAGCTGGTCGAGCACCCGGGCGAAGTCGTAGAGGGGCGTCCAGCCCAGCTCCTGCCGGGCCTTGGCATTGTCGTAGACCCGGTCGATCTCGTCGAACATCCGGTAGCCGAGGCCGGCATAGAGCTGCTCGAACCCGGGGTACAGCCGGGCGACGACGGAGGCGGGGGCCGACCGCAGATCGGGCAGATCGGCGCGAGTGAAGGGGGCGGTCGCACTGATGATATAGCGGCCGACGCCGATCTCCGCCGCCCGGTCCAGGGCGCATAGATGGGCCTCGGCGGCGTCGGCCAGGTCGACCCGGCGGAACAGGAACTCGTTCGCCTTGGCGTTGGCATCGGCGTAGCGCGCGCGCCGCTCCCGGTTGTCGTCCTCCTCGGGGAAGAAACGCGAGGTGCGCAGGACCAGGCAGGGCAGGCCGTGGCGCCGGTGGAACAGCTCGCACAGGTCCTCGGCCGCCGTCTTGGTCACCCCGTAGATGTTCTTCGGCACGCCCCGCACCGTCTCGTCGATCCAGGCGGCGGGCTCGCCCGGCGGGGGGGTGAGGGCGCCGCCGAACGCACTGGTGGTGCTGGTGAAGACGAAGGCCGAGACACCGGTACGCACCGCCTTTTCCAGCAGGGTGAGGGTGCCGGTGATGTTGGTATCGACGAAGTCCTGCCGGCGGTGCGTGCCCACATGCGGCTTGTGCAGGGTGGCAGTGTGCAGGACGGCGTCCACGCCTTCCATGGCGGCGGCGACCACCTCCGGATCGGCGATGGAGCCGACGACGTGGGTATACGCACTCCCCTTGACGTCCAGCCCGACCGCCTCGTGGGGGCCCTCGGCCAGCCGCCGCATCAGCCCTTCGCCAAGATGGCCGGCGCTTCCGGTGACCAGGATCCGCATTCTTCCTCCAGGCACTCTCGAATGGCGAGGTCAGCCTGGAGAATAGTCACGGGGCGGCAGGGCTCCACGTATATTTAATACCCGACCTCAGCCTTCCACAGTTCGTCGTTCACCTCGCGCATGGTGCGGTCGTGGGCGCCTTCCAGGCAGCCGCGCAGGGTCAGCTTGAAGCCCATCTCGGCATACTGGCCGCAGCGGTCGAGCTCGCTCTTGGCCCGGGCGATGCCGTCGCCGGAGAGGCCTTTCAGGGCGCCGGACTCGGCCACGCTGCTCCACAGGGCGGCGCGCTTGAACGGATCGACCGCCCGGGGGTCGACGCCGCCTGACATCACCGCGGGCAGGGTGTTGATCATCCGCGTCAGGGTGACCGCCGCGTCGGGGCGGGTCTTGCCCGGGTGGAAGAAGTCGGCGGCGGTGAAGCGCGCTTCACCATAGGCGGTCTCCGTGTCGCTCTGCACAAGCTCAGCGGGGAGCGGGGTGTCGGTCACCGGCACCAGGGAGACCATGGGCGCGATCCGCACCGCGACCTCGGTCGCGTCGAGCGAGGCGAGCCGGGCGCTGTCCATGGCGATCCGGGTGCGGGTGAAATGCCCGTCGCTGACATAGGTCAGCAGGCCGGCGGCGGAGAATTCACGAGTGCTGCCGTCGGTCTTGCGCACCAGCAGGGTGACGTCGCCGGATCCGGCGGTCTCGTAGACCTGACCCGCACCGGGCGGCGGGCGGTGCTCCTGCAGACAGAAGGAGGAGACCAGCGCCTGGCAGGTGCCGCCCTCGCAGGCCAGTGGCACCGGCGCGTGATGGGCGACCAGGCCCAGCACCTGCGGCGGCATCGCGCCGTCCGACGCGGCGGTGGCGGCGGTTGGGATCGAGATCAATGCGGCGAGGGCCGCGGCGGCAAATCCTGTGGCTAAACCTGCGGCGAGACGCGTGGGTCGTTGCATGCCCATGGGACCTCCCTCGGGCGGATCCGACGGGACGCCTGCCGCCCTGGTTGTCGATTATGGAAAAAGTATGAGACCGCCCCGGTCGCCGGGCAAGTCACGAAACCCGGAGGTCGCGGGGGTACGTTGTCCAACTCCGACGCTTTCCTGTCGCGCCCGGCCAAGAACGATCGTACCGGGCGCGCATGATCGGCTTCTATTGCGGCGTTGGAGACGGACCATGAGCGACGATCTGGCCGAGACTGTGGGACTGGATGCGGCAGAGGAGTCGGGCGGCCGTCGCGAGCGGCGGGGCCGGTCCGGCGGCGGCGGGCGCGACGCGCGCCGGGCCGCGCGGGGCCGTCCGTCGACGCTCTACACCCCCTTCATCACCCGCAATATCGGGACCTTCGACGTGCTGTCGCAGGAAGGGCTGGAGATCATCGAGAACAATGCCGAGACCATCCTGGAGGAGATCGGCATCGAGTTCCGCGACGACGCGGAATCCCTTCAGATGTGGCGCGGCGCCGGCGCCGACGTCGACGGCGAGCGGGTGCATATCCCCCGCGGAATGGCCCGCGACCTGATCAAGACCGCGCCGGCCAGCTTCACCCAGCACGCCCGCAATCCGGAGCGGTCGGTGGAGATCGGCGGCGGCAACACGGTCTTCGCGCCGGTCTACGGCCCACCCTTCGTCAGCGACATCGACGGCGGCCGGCGCTACGCGACGATCGAGGACTTCAACAATTTCGTGAAGCTCGCCTATGCCCATCCGGGCATGCACCATTCGGGCGGCACCGTCTGCGAGCCGGTCGACCTGCCGGTGAACAAGCGGCATTTCGATATGGTCTATGCCCATATCAAGTATTCCGACAAACCGTTCATGGGCTCGGTCACCCATCCGCAGCGCGCGCTCGACACGCTGGAGATGGCCAAGATCGTCTTCGGCGCCGATTTCCTCGACAGCAACACGGTGTTGGTCTCGCTGATCAACGCCAACTCGCCGATGACCTGGGACGCCACCATGCTCGGCGCGTTGAAGAACTACGCTCGGGCCAACCAGGCGGTGATCACCACGCCGTTCATCCTGGCCGGGGCCATGTCGCCGGTGACGGTGGCCGGCACCCTGGCCCAGACCCTGGCCGAGGCGATGGCCGGCATGGCCTTCGCCCAGCTCTGCCGTCCCGGGGCGCCGGTGATCTTCGGCAGCTTTGCTTCGTCGATTTCCATGCAGTCGGGGGCGCCGACCTTCGGCACACCGGAACCGGCCCTGGTGCTCTACGGCTGCGCCCAGCTTGCCCGGCGGCTGAACGTGCCGTTCCGATCCGGCGGCTCGCTCTGCGGCTCAAAGGTGCCCGACGCCCAGGCGGCGTTCGAGAGTGCCAACACTCTGCTGCCGACGGTGATGGGCGGGGTGAACTTCGTCCTGCACGCCGCCGGCTGGCTGGAAGGCGGGCTGGTGAGTTCCTACGAGAAGTTCATGATGGATGCGGACCAGTGCGCTATGATGCGCACCATGCTGGAGGGCGTGGACCTGACTGAGAACGGCCAGGCCATGGACGCAATCCGCGAGGTCGGGCCGGGCGCGCACTTCCTCGGCTGCAGCCATACCCAGGCGAATTTCGAGAAGGCGTTCTACCGATCCTCCATCGCCGACAACGCGACCTTCGAGCAGTGGGAGTCCGAGGGCAGCAAGGACACCTATCAGCGCTCCGCCGCCCTGGTGAAGAAGACCCTGGCGGACTACGAGGCCCCGGCGCTGGATCCGGCGGTCGACGAGGCGCTGATCGAGTACATGGCGAAGGCCAAGGCGAGCTTCCCGGACAGCAACGTCTGACGGGAAGGCTCAGGCGGTCGCCCGGCCCTTGCCTTGGTGGTAGCGGCCGGTGCCACGGTGCAGGACCGTGTCGGTCTCGGCGATCTCGCCCGGCGCGAAGTCGGGCGTGTCCTCCATGCGGGCGTAGATCGTGGTGAAATCCACCTCGGTCGCGCGGCGCAGGGCCTCGAAGCCGTCGATGACGAAATAGGTCTCTTGGAAGTCGTCGATCCGGTAGTCGGTGCGCATCACCCTTTCCAGGTTGAAGCCGATACGGTTGGGGGAGGGGTCGTCCAGGGCGAAGACCGTCTCGCCCTTTGACGAGGCGATGCCGGCGCCGAAGATCCGCAACCCGTCCTCGGACCGGGTCAGCCCGAACTCCACCGTGTACCAGTACAGTCGCGCCAGCCGGCGCAGCGCACCCTGACCGTCGGCCTTCAGCCCACCCTTGCCGTATTCCTGCATGTAGTCGGCGTAGACCGGGTCGAGCAGCAGCGGCACGTGTCCGAAGACGTCGTGGAAGACGTCGGGTTCCTCCAGATAGTCCAACTCCTCCATGGAGCGGATGAAGCAGGTCGCCGGGAAGCGCCGGTTGGCCAGATGGTCGAAGAACACCGCATCGGGCACCAGCCCGGGGACGGCGACCACATTCCAGCCGGTCTCCGCCTCCAGCACTTCGTTCAGCCGGCGGAAGTCCGGCACGCCGCCTCCACCCATGCTGAGCGCGTCCACATGGGCCAGGAATTCCGGCACCACCCGGTCCTTCAGCAAGGGCACCTGGCGTTCGGCGAGGACCCGCCAGGTGGCGTGTTCCTCGTCGGTATAGGAGTCCCAATGCTGGTCGATGGTGAAGTCGGCCTTCAGGTCGGCCATGTCGCGGTGGATCTCGACGGGCATGAATGCCTCCTGTCTGTCGTGGCGCGGCTCAGAAGAAATCGCCGGCGCCGACGATCGGCTCCTCGTTGGACAGCTTCAGCCAGCCTTTCACGACCCGGTAGATCAGCCAGAGGTAGGCGAAGCCGACGAGCAGGAAGCCGAGGCCCAGAACCCACCAGGTCAGCCCCCCGACCACCGTCATCAACAGCCACAGCCAGAAGGTCCGGACCTGCCAGCGCACATGGGTCTCGAGATATGTGCCCTGGACGTCGCCGCGCTTCAGGTAGGCGATGATCACCGCGAGGATGATCGGGATCTGAAAGATCAGGTTCGCCGCGTACAGCGCGTAGATCACGTGAACCGCCAGCTTGTCGTTCTCCGGCGCGGAGAGCTTGAACGGCAGATTGCGGCGCTGCATCGCGTGGGTGTCGGACATCCGGTCTTTCTCCTCGCTCGGTCACCGCTTTAAAGTGTGGACGCGTCTCACGTTTCGCAACGTCCAGCCGTCAACATCCGGAGCCTCCAATGGTCTCGTCCAACACGACCGCCCAGCCCCGCGTCAATCTTCACAGCGATACCGCCACCCGTCCGACCCAGGGCATGCGCAAGGCGATCTACGAGGCGGAGGTCGGCGACGAGCAGTCCGGCGAGGATCCCACCGCCATCCGCCTGCAGGAGAAGGTCGCCGAACTGCTCGGCAAGGAGGCGGCCGTGTTCCTGCCCAGCGGGACCATGTGCAACGAGATCTCCTACCGGGTGTGGTGCGACCACGGCGACGAGATCATCCTGGAGGAGAACAGCCACGCCCTGCATTACGAGGTCGGCGGCCCGGGCGCGCTCGCCGGCGTGATGACCCGCACGATCAGGGGGACGAAGGGCTGGTTCACCGCCGATCAGGTGGAGGGCGTGGTCCGTCCGAAATCCCGCCATATGCCGCGGCAGAAGCTGGTCTCGGTGGAGAACACCGCGAATATGGCCGGCGGGACGATCTGGCCGCTCGACACCCTGAAGGACGTGGCCGGGGCCGCCCGGAAGCACGGGATGCGCGTGCATATGGACGGCGCGCGGCTGCCGAACGCCGTGGTCGCCTCGGGCATCTCCTTCGCCGAGTTCGCGGGGCCCTGCGACAGCGCCTGGATCGATCTGTCCAAGGGCTTGGGCTGTCCGATCGGCGGCGTGCTCGCCGGCAGCAAGGATTTCATCGAGGAATGCTGGCGCTTCAAGCACCAGTTCGGCGGGGCGCTGCGCCAGTCCGGCATCGTGGCGGCGGCCGGTATCTATGCACTGGACAACCACGTGGAGCGGCTGGCCGAGGACCACGGCCGGGCGAAGCGCCTGGCCGAGGGCATCGAGGATGTGGAGGGGATCTCGGTCGATCCGGCCTCGGTGGAGACCAACATGGTGTTCTTCGACGTGTCCGGAACCGGCGTGGGCGCGCCGGAATTCTCCCGCCGCCTGATGACCGAGCACGAGGTGAAGATCAGCGCGGTGCAGCCGACGGTGCTGCGAGCGGTGACCTATCTCGGCATCGAGGATCCGGACATCGAATTCGCCATCGCCGCCATCCGCCAGGTGGCGATGGAGGCTTAATCGGGCCTCTGATTTTCAAACACTGCCCGGCCCTGTGCCGGGTGAGGCGTCGACGTGACGGGCCGTCTCCCGGCTGGGAAGCGGCCTCGGGGCTGGCCCCGGAATGAATCCGGGGAGTGGATCGGGGTTTGGTCCCCCGGGTCCCCCTTCCGACACTGCCCGGCCTCGTGCCGGGCCAAGCCCGTCTGCAGGGCGGAACACGTCCTGAGTGGGACGCGGCGTCGGTGTGGGCCCCGGAATGAATCCGGGGAAAGGGTTGAGGTTTGGTTCCGTGGGTCCCCTTTCCGACACTGCCCGGCCTTGTGCCGGGCCAAGCCCGTCGGCAGTGCGGAACGCGTCCTGATCGGGAAGCAGCGTCGGTGTGGGCCCCGGAATGGATCCGGGCGGTGGGTTGAGGTTCGGTCCCCTTGGTCCCCCCTTCCGACACTGCCCGGCCTTGTGCCGGGCCAAGCCCGTCGGTAAGGCGGAATGCATCCTGATTGGGACGCGGCGTCGGGGCTGGCCCCGGAATGAATCCGGGGAGTGGGTTGGGGTTTGGTCCCCCGGGTCCCCCTTCCGACACTGCCCGGCCTCGTGCCGGGCCAAGCCCGTCTGCAGGGCGGAACACGTCCTGAGTGGGAAGCGGCGTCGGGGCTGGCCCCGGAATGAATCCGGGGAGTGGATCAGGGTTTGATCTCCCGGGTCCCCCTTCCGACTCTGCCCGGCCTTGTGCCGGGCCAAGCCCGTCGGCAGGGCGGAATGCGTCCTGAGTGGGACGCGGCGTCGGTACTGGCCCCGGACGTGTTGTGCGGTTAAGGCAAGGCCTATGCGCCGAGCAGCGCCGCCGCTTGCCGTCCCGAGCGGATCGCGCCTTCCAGCGTCGCCGGCAGGCCGGTGTCGGTCCAGTCGCCTGCCAGCGTCAGGTTGCGCCACACGGTCCGGGCCGGGGGGCGGCGGGCGAGGGAGGCCGGATCCTGGCGGAAGGTGGCGCGCTTCTCCTTGACGATGCGGGCGGGCGGCTGCGGTTCCGTCGGCAGGCCCAGCACGGGCGCGATCTCCCGCCAGATCCGCGCCGCCAGGTCGTCGCCGGTGTGGTCGAGCAGGGCGTCGGCGGCGCTGACCGTGACGCTGGCGATCGCACCGCGCAGGAACAGCCAGTGGCTCAATCCGCCGGTCAGGCCGATCAGCCCGGCGCCGTTGGGCAGGCGCCCGGGCCGGTCCAGGCGAAAATGGGCGTTCACGATGGCCGATGAGGCCTCGGGCACGGTCAGGCCCGGCACCAGGGCCGTGGCGTTCTGCGGCGGTACTGCGAGGATGACGGAGTCCGCCGGCCCCAGCTCCATGGTCTCCTCGCCAAAGATCAGTGCGGTGACGCGGTCGGCACCGAACTGCATCGACCGAAGCCGGCGACCGAAGCCGATGGAGACGCCGCGCTGCCCGAGGGTTTCCAGGGCCGGATCGACGAAGCTCTCGCTCAACCCCTCGCGCGCGGTCAGCGGTACCGCCTCGCCGGTGGCGAGGACCTCGCGCATCACCGACCGCAGCAACCGGGCCGACGCGACCTCCGGTTCGGCGTTGAGCACGGCGACGGTCAGCGGTCGCCAGAACCGTTCCATCAACGCGCCGGCACCCAGCGCCTCCATCACGGTGCTGTGCCGTCGCGCCATCGCCAGCCGCAGGACGCCCAAGGCGTCGACGGCGCGGGCGCCGGGAACCTGGCGGATCGGCGCGGTCAGGCGCTGCCAGAGCCTCGGCTCCGCCGGTCGGACGGTCCAACGGGTACCGGAGGCGAGGTCGTGGAACGGGAAGGCGGCGGCAGCGCATTGCAGGGTGCCGCGAGCCCCGATCTCGTCCAGGTAATCGATCGCAGCGCGGTTGGCCGAGAGCAGCAGGTGGTTGCCGTTGTCGATCCGGCAGCCGAGTTGCGTGTCCAGGTAGGACCGGCAGCGCCCGCCGGCATGGCCAGCCGCCTCGTGCAGCACCAGGCGTCGGCCGCTGCGGCTGAGCGACAGGGCGGCGGCCAATCCCGCCAGCCCGGCGCCGACCACATGAACGGTTCCGCCACCCACCGCCCGACGCTTACCGGCAGAGATGGCGCAGCAGCATCAACCGGCGCCAGAGCGTGAGCGATACGCGCCGCCGCGGGTTACGCCAGCCACCCGCCTCCATCCGGTCGAGCAGGGCTTCGTAGCCGACCATCATGACGACGGCGGAGCGCATGCTGTGCCGGTCGCATTGCGCGATCAGGTCGCGCGCTTCGCCATAGCGCCGCCGGGCGAGCGCGGCCAGCTCTCGGCACACGCCGGCAACCCGGGGGTCGTCGATCACCGCGTCGGGATCGCGGGTCGCGATGCCGTGGCGCTCGAGAAGCTCCCGCGGGAGGTAGAGTCGGCCGTCGGCGGCGTCCTCGCCCAGGTCGCGCAGGATGTTGGTGATCTGCATCGCCTCGCCCAGCGCGATGGCGGCGGCGTCGGCCTCGGGCTGGTCGGCGCCGAAGCAGCGCATGGACAGCATGCCGACCGCCCCTGCGACCCGGCGGCAGTACAGCGTCAGCTCCGCCAGGCTCGGGGCGAGGTTGCGGCCCTGCAGGTCGCTCTCCATGCCGTCGATCAGCGCCTCGAACTCGGCCCGGGGCAGTCGGTATCGCCGCACGGCCGGCGCCAGGGCCCGGGCGATCGGTTCGGTCACCGCGCCGTTGTCATAGACCCGGCCGATCTCCGCGCGCCAGCCGTCCAGCCGCGCCTGCCGCTCGCCGAGGTCGCCCGGCTCGTCGGCGATGTCGTCGATGATCCGGCAGAAGGCGTAGACCGCGTACATCGCCCGCCGCCGTTCGGGTGGCAGGATGCGCATGCCCCAGCGGAAGGAGGAGCCAGAGGCGCGGACCACCGCCTCCGCCTCGGCCTGGGCGTCGCGATCGTCGAGGGCCATGGCGCTCACGCCGGGTGCCTCCGGGTGCCGGCTCCGGCAAAGAAGGTCCGCCGCCACAGGCAGGAGATGGCCGCGCGCGGTCCCACCATGAACATCGCCGGGCGGGAGAGCTGCACCCGCTCGGCCAGTGGATCCTGCCGTTTCAGCCGGTCCGACAGCGCCTCTGCCAGTGCCAGGATCGCGGCGGACTCGAGCGCCAGCCGGGTCGAGCGCAGCCGCAGGGGAAGCGGTGCGGCCTTGGCCAGCAGGGCATCCACCTCGGCCAGGCAGCGATCCAGCACCCGGCGCAGCCCCGGGGTTGAGCGCGATGCGGCCAGGTCGCGTTCGTCGGCACCCTCCTGCGCCAACCAGTCCGCCGGCAGGTAGATCCGGTCGAGCGTCCGGTAGTCGTCGCCGCAATCCTGGAGGTGGTTCAGCACCTGCAGCGCGGTGCACAGCGCGTCCGAGGCAGAATAGCCGCTGGGCTCCTCACCATGCAGGTCGAGCAGAAAGCGGCCGACCGGGTTGGCGGAGTCCGCGCAATAGGCGGCCAGCGCATCCCAATCGGCGCAGCGCGGCTGGACCGCATCGAGGCGGAACGCCCGCAGGAGCTGCCGCAGGTGCCGATGGCCGACAGGATCAGCCTGCGCGCTCAACGTCGCCTCGAACCGGTCGAGTTCTTCGAGTTTCGCGGTTGGACTCAGAGACGGATCGTCAGCGATATCGTCCGCCCGCCGGGCCGCCCGGTAGAAGCGGGCCACCGCCGGCCGCAGCTCCGGTGCGATCAGCAGGGAGCCGACGGGGAAGTTCTCCTCGCCGGCGGTGCGGGAGGGCGACCGCTCCGTCATGGGTCACCGGCGGTGGCGGTGACGGCGGATGCGCCCCGGTTGGCGGCCGAGGCGGCATAGGCGGCGCGGCGCAGCCCATTGATCGAGCCGAGCGGCTCATGGGCTGCGAGGCAGTTCCAGGGACTGAAGGTCAGGCGGTCGCCCAACGGGACGGTGGAGGCCACATCCTGGGGCGGGATCTCCAGGCAGCCCACCGTCACCATCGGGCTGCGCCAGGCGCGACGCACATCCTCCATCGGATCGCTCTCCAGCACACGCGGTTGGAGACGGAAATGGAAGCGGATCGGGCCGCCGTCGAGTGCCGATTGGAGCTTGCCAGTGAAATCCCTGCCGGTCATCGGTCGTCGGGCGCGGGCCGCCTCGTCAGGCACCAGGGCGAACTTCGTCGCCCCGTCGCCGAGCCGGTAGGGGGTGACGCTGCCATAGGAGAGCTGGGCCAGGTCATGGCCGCGCAGATGCTGCAGCGCAGAGTCCAGGAGGAAGGCGAGATAGCGCCAGCGGGCCCGCCAGGGCAGCAGGCTGGGGAACAGATAGCGCGGTGCGGCGACCGCTGACATCGTTGCTCCGGGAATGCCGTCCAGAACGCGGAACAGCTCCATCGCCTCGTCCGCATCCCGGGCCGGACCGGTATCGGCGTTCATCAGCACGAAATCCTGCTGGCCCGGCGGCGCACTGTCGCAGACCGGGCCCTCGACGCCCGTAACCTTCAGCGCCAGGCCGCGGGCGTCCGGATCGTCGTCCTCGTCGAAGAAGGAGTTCGAGAACCGCACCAGCGTGTCGTATCGGCCGGGCCGCGCGAACAGGCCGTGACGGATGGCCGGGTCGTCTGGCGGATTGATCGTCAGGGTCGCGCGCAGGCAGGCGAGGGTCTTGCGGTGGAACTGGCGGGGCAGGCTGCCGTCGGGTCCGGGGCGCTGGAAGGTGCGCGCGCAGATCGCCAGCAACTCGTCGCGCTGGGCCGGATCGATGGAGCAGGAGGCCGGTCGGCTCATAAGGGGTAGCCCAACCGTTCCAGCCCCGGAGCGCAGGCTCGGGTGAGGGCGGACCGCTCGGGCTCGGGCAGGGTCTGGAACTTGGAGCGCGCCGGGCGTGGGATCGCCGCCACCTCATCGAGCCAGGCGGCGTTGGCCAGGGACGGATCAATGAAGCGGATCAGTTCGTCCAGCTTCTCGCGCGGGTTGGCCTGCACATCCTCGAACCGCACGTTCAGCAGCCTGTCGGCGGGCAGGCCGGCGAAGCGCTCCAGCCCGACCAAGATCAGATCGCTCCAGAACCGCCCGAAATCCTCCAGGGTCGGTAAAGCAGCGGTCTTCTCGATGTCGAGCACCGAGAAGACGACCCGCTGGACGAGGGCATCGAGCGGGTTCCCGCTGTCGGCGCGGAAGGCGCGCTGCGGATCGAGGCCGAGGCGGCGGCTTCGCTTGATGGCACCGACGAGCACCCGGAAGTTGTGGTGCTGACTCATGGACATGGCGGCGTCGCGCCCGTCCCGGTAGACATGGACGACCCGAGCTTCCGGGAACATCCGGAGCAGCTTGGCCGCATGCATCAGGGTCCCGCCGGAGCGTTCCACCCACACCCGGCGGCCCAGCATCTCGG
Source organism: Thalassobaculum sp. (assembly GCF_965223715.1). Taxonomy (GTDB): domain Bacteria; phylum Pseudomonadota; class Alphaproteobacteria; order Thalassobaculales; family Thalassobaculaceae; genus Thalassobaculum. The sequence continues at coordinate 707,992 of NZ_OZ245012.1, forward strand.
CAAGATCTCCGAACAGGGCCCGGTACTGGTCGGCCAGCGGCATACGGGGGCGGGCACGGACGCGCGGCTCCAGCGCGTCCAGCAGCGCTTCCGGATCGTCGCTCAGGTGCGGCAGGGTGACGGCGATGACGGGCGGCATGTCCGCCGCCCCGTAACGCGCGTTCGGATCGTCATAGGGATACAGCGCTTCGTCCACCACATGCCCGTCCTTGAGCATGGCGTGCAGGCCAGCGCTCTGGGTGGTCAGCAACTTCCAAAGGCGCTCGCCGTCGGGCCGCCGCAGGGAGAAGGCCTCGGGGCCGAGCGGGACGAAGAACTCCGACAGGCTGAGGATGTCGGGATGCCGGCTCAGCAGGTCTGAGACCATGGTGGAACCGCAGCGCCCCGTGCTCAGGATCAGGACGGGAGGGATCGACAGGCTGGTCTGGGCGGGGCCGGTCAAAGCTGGCCATCCTTTTCGGCATGGGCGTGCTCGGGCAGACGGTAGCGCGGTCCCTCGTCCGCATACAACGAGACGCTCAGCATGGTCTGGAACTGGCTGGCCCGCCGCCGGGCGCCCAGGGACGGCGAGATCGCGAACAGGGCGCGCTCCGCCCCGTTCTTCAGCCGCAGAGCGGTCAGGGTCCCGAATGTGTTCATTGCCGGGTAGTGGAGCTGATCGGCGAGGTCGTCGCCGATCATTGCCCGCGAGATCCGGTAGATCTTGCGGGCCAGGGCCCGGCGGGCGCGGGGCTCGGTGAAGCCGGCGACGATCGGGGCCGAGTTGATCAGCCCGTTGGCCAGGATGATGGATTCCATCGTCGGCGGCGGCTCGCACATCGCGCCGATCCGATGCAGGCGCAGCGCCTCCTCCTCCGAACGGAACAGCAGGTCTTCCGGCACGCCCATCAGGTGCCCGGCATAGCGCCAGACCTGCATGAAGGAGGCACGCTCCTCGTCGGTCAGGGTGACCCCCAGCATGGCGGCGCGCTGCAGCAGGAGGCCGGAGAAGGCGGCGGTGGCGAAGGCGATATGGGCGGCACTGAGCGGCGTGCCCCAGGCCTCCTCGTCCCATTCCGGCGACTTGGAGAGGAGCTGGCGTACCCGGGCATGCACCAGACGGATGCGCACGGACAGCTTCCAGCCGTCACCGTCCCGGTCCAGGCCGCCCGGCAGGAAGATCTCCACGAGCTGCCGATTGTTCTGCTTCAGCCGGCGGACACCCTGGTCGACGATCCGGCCCGTGATGTTGAAGGACTGGCTGATCAGGGTGGAGAACCCTTCGATCAGCACGGCGGCGACGAAGGCGCCGATGAACATCTCGGAATTGCGATGGAACGCCCGGCAGCCGGTGAGGAACGCGTTCCGATCGACCCAAGGCGGGGGAATGTCGACGTCGGAGAAGAAGGACCGGAGGATCTCAGGCGCGTCGGGGATGGCTGACGGGCCGAGCTCGATGCCCTTGGTGATCCACGGCTGTGCGACCGACGAATCGTGCTTTACCAGCTCTGCCATGACCGCGTCGGCCTGGGGGTCGCCGACGCGGGTGGCCGACACATAGCGGTCGGCCAGCTCCCTGTCGATCAGGGCTGCATCGCCATGGCCGGCAAGGTAGGCCGTCGGTATGGCGATGTCGGACGGAGAGGGAGCGGATCGGGTCACGGCAGCCAAACCTGGGCGCTTTATGGGGCCCACAAGGGCGGAGGCGGCGAGTGTAGCCTATCTCGTCTCGATCGTGCCCGGATGCGTCTTGATCGTCCCGGGGCGCGGGTCGATCGTGCCGACCGGCACCGGCGGTTCCGACTTCCGGATCTGCGGCCGTATGGTCTCGATCGGCTTGGTCGGCTCCGGCGGCGGGTTCGGCTGGACACGCTCGGGCCGGGTCGGCTGGCGCGTGCTCCGCTCCACGGGCTCCCGCGGCGTGATCGGCTTGGTGCCCTCGGGCAGGTCGGCCGCCGGCTTTGGCGGCACGACCTCGCTGATCGGCTTTCCCTCCGAAATCGGGTGGCGCGGGGCCTTGGTGTCGGCGGCTTCAGCGCCGGCCGCGGCCAGGGCCATCACCGCCAGTGCTGTCACGGCTAGCGGCCGCATCGCTCACCCACCCCGGGCGATGAAATGCCCGTTGCGGAAGTCCGGCTTGCCGTAGTCGAAGGGAGTTCCGTCGAATTTGGTCATGGTTCCGCCGGCGGCCAGCAGCACGGCGTGGCCGGCCGCGGTGTCCCACTCCATCGTGGGGCCGGTGCGGGGGTAGAGATCCGCGTCGCCGCGAGCGACGAGGCAGAACTTGAGCGCGGAGCCGCGCGACACGCTTTCCTTCACATCCATGGTCTCGATATAGGCTTCGAGCTCCGGATTTCGATGGCTGCGGCTGGCGACGATGGTCAGGCCGTCGGGGCCGGGCTTGCGGACCGAGATCGTCCGACGGGTGCCGTTGGCATCCTCCTCCCAGGCGCCGACACCCAGCACGCCGCCCCAGACCATGCCGTCGACCGGCGTGTGCAGCGCGCCCAGAACCGGCACGCCGTCCCAGATCAGGCCGATATTGACCGTGAAGTCGGTGCTCTTGTTGATGAACTCCTTGGTGCCGTCGAGCGGGTCGACGAGCCAGAACCGACCGCCGGACACGTCCGGGATGTCGCCCGCCTCCACGCTCTCCTCCGCCACCACCGGAATGCCGGGGGTCAGTGCCTTCAGCACCGGGACGATATGGGCGTCGGCCGCCCGGTCGGCGGCGGTCACCGGGCTGCCGTCCATCTTGTCGATGACGGCGGTGTCGGAGCGGTAATAGGGCAGGATGATCTCACCCGCCTCACGGGTGAGACCGGCAATGGCGTCGAGCAGGGCGATCCGATCCGCCGGATCGACCGCTGTAACTGAAGGCATAAAATTCTACTCCGCTGCTGCCGCCGGCCGAGCCGCCTGAAGGGCCGCCCAGATACGGTCGGGCGTGGCCGGCATGTCGATATCGGTGACGCCGGCCGGGGCCAGGGCATCCAGGATTGCATTGATGACCGCCGGCGGCGCGCCGATGGCCCCTGCCTCGCCGCAGCCCTTCACCCCGAGCGGGTTGGTGGTGCAGCGTGTCGGGCTCATCGAGAAACTCACCGGCGGGACATCGACCGAGCGCGGCAGACAGTAATCCACCAGCGAGCCGGTCACGAGCTGCGCATTATCGTCATAGACCGTACGCTCGTACAGCGCCTGGCCCACGCCCTGGGCGACGCCGCCATGGACCTGGCCTTCCAGCAGGGTCGGGTTCACCACCTCGCCGAAATCGTCGACCACGGTGAACTGGATCAGCGCGACCTTGCCGGTGTCGGGGTCGATCTCGACTTCGCAGACATGGGTGCCGTTCGGATAGGTGGACGCGGCCGGCTTGTACATCTCCTTCGCCTCCAGCCCCGGCTCGATGCCCTCCGGCAGCTTGGACGGGTCGTTGGCGGCGGCGGCGAGCTCGCCCAGGGTGATCGACTTGTCGGTGCCGACCACGGTGAACTTGCCGTCGGCCAGCTCCAGGTCCGTGTCGGCCGCTTCCAGCAGGTAGCTCGCCAGCATCCGTGCTTTCGCCGAGACGCTCTGGATCGCCATGTGCAGGGCCGAGCCACCGGCCGGCAGGGAGCGCGAGCCGTCGGTGCCGGAGCCGTTCTCGATGGCGGCGGTGTCGCCCTGGATCACCTTCACCTTCTCGTTGTCGACGCCGAAGGCCTCGGCAACGAGCTGGGAATACGCGGTCTCGTGACCCTGGCCGGTGGAACGGGTGCCGATGGGGACGACGATGGTGCCGTCCGGCTCGATCCGCATGTCGGACCACTCGGGACCGCCGCCGCCGCAGGCCTCCACATAGGTGGAGATGCCAATGCCGCGCAGCTTGCCGGCCTTGGCACTCTCCGCCTTGCGGGCGTCGATCCCGGCCCAGTCGGCCTTGGCCAACGCCTTGTCCAGGTGGGCGGCAAAATCGCCGCTGTCATAGGTCTCGCCCAGAGCCGTGGTGAACGGCATGGAGGAGGCGGGGATGAAGTTGCGCCGCCGGATCTCGTCGCGCGGCAGACCGGCGACCCTGGCCGCCACATCCACCAGCCGCTCCACCAGATAGGCCGCCTCGGGCCGGCCGGCACCGCGATAGGCGTCCACCGGCAGGGTGTTGGTGAAGTAGTTGCGCACCCGCACATGGATCGCCGGCGTGGCATAGAGCCCGGCCAGCATGCCGGAGCCGGCGACGGTCGGGATCGCCGGGCCGTAGAGCGAGAGATAGGCGCCGAGATCGGCCTTGGTGTCCACCGACAGGGCCAGGAACTTGCCGTCCGCGTCCATCGCCAGCCGGGCGTGGGAGACGTGGTCGCGGCCCTGGGTGTCGGAGACGAAGGCCTCGCTACGGTCGGAGATCCATTTCACCGGCCGCCCCAGCTTGGTCGCCGCCCACAGCACCAGCGCATGTTCGCGGTAGGGGAAGATCTTCATGCCGAAGCCGCCACCCACATCCGGCGAGACGCAGCGGATCTTGGCGACGTCCATGTTCAGCACGTCGGCGATCACGTCGCGCACGCCGTGCGGGCCCTGGGTGGAGACGTAGAGGGTGCTCTCGCCGGTCGCGCCGTCCACCACGGCTGCTGCTCCCCGGGGCTCGATCGAGTTCACGATGATACGGTTATTGATCAGCTTCAGCTCGGCCACCTTGGCGGCGTTGGCGAAGCCCTGCTTCACCGCCTCGGCGTCGCCGGTCTCCCAGTCCAGGCAGAGGTTGCCCGGGGCCGCGTCCCAGATCGTGGTTCCGTTGTCGACGGCGGCGAGGCCGGGCACGGCCGGCAGTTCGGCATAGTCGATCTCGGTCATCTCGGCGGCGTCGCGGGCCTGGTCCATGGTCTCCGCGACGATCAGCGCCACCGCATCGCCCACATGGCGCACCCGGTCGCTGACCAGCAGGGGGTAGTCCGGGCCGACCGCCTTCTTGCCGCCGATCCCCTTCAGCAGGGCGCCGCAGGGCATCGGCTTCAGTCCGTCGGCGGCCACATCGGCACCGGTCAGCACCAGCTTCACCCCCGGGGCCGATTTGGCGGCGGAGACGTCGAGGCCGGTGATGTCGCCATGGGCGATCGGGCTGCGGAGCACATACGCGGTGAGGACGCCATCGATCGGCAGGTCGTCGGTGTACTGGCCGGTGCCGGTGAGGAAACGCTGGTCCTCGACCCGCTTCATTGTCTGTCCGATGCCGAACTTCGCCATTGCCTGCCTCGCCGGTTCGCGGTTGGTTCAAGGGATCGTAAAGCCGGCGCCCGTTGGCGCCAAGCGATGTGACAGCCGGCGGAAGGGGTATCTGATCGATGTGCGGCCGCTACAGCATCACAACCGCACCGGAGGCCATGCGCCACCTGTTCGAGGTCGAGACCGGGCTGAACCTGGAGCCGCGCTGGAACATGGCGCCGACCCAGGCCGCCCCGGTGATCAAGCTGATGGACGAGGGACCGGCGAGGGGACGCCGGGTACTGGCGATGATGCGCTGGGGGCTGGTGCCGTCCTGGGCCAAGGATATCGATATCGGCGTGAAGATGATCAACGCTCGGGCCGAGACGGTGGACGAGAAGCCGGCCTTTCGCGGCGCCTACCGCTACCGGCGCTGCGTGATCCCGGCCGATGGGTTCTACGAATGGCGCACCGAGGGCGGGGTGAAGCAGCCCTACCGGGTGGTGCGCCGGGACCGCGCGCCATTCGCCTTCGCCGGGCTGTGGGAGCTGTGGGAAGGGACCGGCGAGGGCAGCGCGCTGGAGAGCTTCACCATCGTGACCACCGAGGCCACCGAGAGCATCGCCCATATCCATCACCGCATGCCGGTCATGCTGTTCGACCGGGAGGCCTTCGCCACCTGGATGGGTGCGGACAAGGACACGGCGGGCCAACTGATGCTGCCCTGCGATCCGGGGCTGGTGGAGGCGTATCCCGTGGACCGGCGGGTGGGGAACGTGCGCAACGACGACGCGGGCCTGGTGGAGCCGGTACGGGTGGCACCGCCGGCGCCGCCGAAGCCGCAGCAGGGATCGCTGTTCTGAGCCGCCCTTCGACACGCGACCCGTTCCCTTAACTCGTCTTCCCGGGCTCGACCCGGGATCCAGGAAAGGGGCGCTGAAACGCTCGACGTAAGCCACGAGCAGTCCATCGCGCGGAAGTCTGGGTCCCGGGTCAGGCCCGGGAAGACGATCGAGAGGTGTGCGTCACCCCAGCAACGCGTCCTCAAACGGAAACGCGCTGAGCAGCTCGATGCCCGTCTCGGTCACCAGGATCTGCTGCTCCAGCTTCACCCCTTCGCCGCCGTCGTTATGGCCGATGAAGCTCTCCACGCAGAGGGTCATGCCGGGTTCGATCACGCCGTCATAGCCGGCCTCGGGGAAATCGGCCCGGTGGTAGAGATAGGGATACTCCCCCGACATGCCGCAGCCATGGGCGGAGAGGTAGTAGCGGTGGTCCGCATACTGCTCCGGGATGTCCCAGGCGCGCTCGGAATACTCCCGGAAGCTGAGCCCCGGCTCGATGATGCCCATGTTGTGCTGCACCTGCTCGTAGGCCGTGCGGTACAGCGCGCGCTGGTGCTCGCTCGGCCGGTCCGGCCCCGCGTGGAAGGTTCTGGAGAAGTCGCTGTAATAGCCGTGGCAGCCGACCACGTCGGTATCCAGCGCGATCAGCTCGTTCGGCGCGATCACCTTGGAGGAGGTCTCCTGGAACCACGGGTTGGTGCGCGCGCCGGAGTTCAGCAGCCGGGTCTCGCAGTAATCCGCATTGGCGGCGATCACCGAACGGTGCAGCACCGACCACAGCTCCGCCTCGGTCTGGCCCGGGCGGATGGCGGCGCGCATCTCGGCCACCCCGGCCTCCGTCGCGCGCAGCGAGGCGCGCACGCATTTCATCTCCTCGTCCGACTTGATGCAGCGGGCCATTTCCACCGGCTCCTGGGCGTCGACCAGGCGGATGCCCTCGGCCGCGAGCGCGACGGCGGCACCGGCATTCAGCCGCTCGACCCCGACCACAGGGCTGCGGCCGCAGATCTCGCGCAGCGTGGCCGCCATCTCCATCGCCCAGGACCGCTCCTTCTCGGCGATGGCGGGACCGGCGGCGACGAAGCTGGCGGTGGAGCTTGGGCGGACCTCGTCCACCGTCTCGTAGCCCTCGCCCAGATGCATCGCGCCGGTGAACTCGTAGAGGATCGAGCGGTCGCCGGTGAGAAGCAGGTAGCGCGAGGGCTGGTTGCGGCTTGTGAAGACCTGCATGTTCCGCGTGCCGGTGGCGTAGCGGATGTTGATCGCGTCGCTGAGGATCAGGGCGTCGATCCCGCGCTGCGCCATCTGGGCGCGGACGCGGTTCCGGCGGTAGAGGCGGACGGCCGCCAGGTCGATGCCCTCGCTTTCCGGAGCGCGGTCGAGCAGGGCGAGGTCCGGATGAGTGCCGCGTTCCGCATGCCAGTCGAGAACGGTCATGACGCCGGCTCCTTTCGGAGGAGAGGTCCGACCGTCAGGCAGGGCAACGGGAATAGACCTCGGAGGTGCGCTGGGTGAAGCCGACCGGGGTGGTGTCGCCGATCATCTGGATGTCGTCGTCGCCGAGTTTCTGGAAATGCTCCACCAGGCTCGCCGAGCGGCGGATATACCAGGTGTACTCGTCCTCCAGGGTTTCCACGACGGGCACGGCGGCCGACGGGTCGCGGCCGGCCGCCTTGACCACGAAGGCGTTGCTGCCGAACTCGATATATTCCGCCGAGCAGTCGCCGGAGGACCAGCGGCCCTGCAGGTCGGGGGCGACGCCCACATGGCGGTCGATCTCGCCGGCGGTCTGCGGCATGACCCGGCCATCGTCGGCGGCATTGCCCGACTCACCACTCGCCGATGACTGCTTCCAGTCCCGCAGCAATTCGATGTAGCGCGGTGCGGGATCGACCTTGAACGCGACCATCAGCGCGGCGGCCGCCCCCAGGATCAGGATCAGGGCGATGATGACGGTGCCGACCATGAAGAAGGCGCGGCCGCTGCGCCGCGGCTCGGGCCGGAAGTCCGGCGGCGGCCCCACCGGCTCCTCGGCCTCGTGGTGTCCGTGCCGGAAGCCCAGGGAGCGCAGATCCTCGCTGCTCGCATCTTCGTCATAGCCGCTCGCGCGCCGGGAGGGCGGTGCCTCGCTCGCGGTCAGGCTGGAATCCAGATAGCTGTTGTCCTGATCCCGGTCGCCGGACTCCTGGCGGGCGGCGTGGATCGCGTCGGCGAAGGACCGGCCGGTGCCGGAAGACTCTGCCGCCGCCGGTGCGTCCGCCAGATCCGGCACGTCGCGTTCCACCGCGGTCCAGGGGCTGCCGGCGTCATCGTCGCTCTCGGACGGCGGCTCGGCCAGGGACAGGTCGATCGAACCCCGGTCGACGAAGAAGATCTGGCTGAACTCCCATTCGCCGATGGTGGCGTTCCAGTCGCCGCCGACGACCCGCAGCTCGGCGTTCTCCTCGCCGTCGAACTCCCGGATCATCGAAGAGACGAGGACCGACGCGCTCTGGGCCCGTTCTACGGTCTCCCATCCAGCGGCGTCACGCTTCTGCAGAAAATACACATCGAACCGGCGCATCGCGTCGAGCCCCTACCAGCTTCTGTTCTCGCTCAGTAGCCGCTCGACTCCGGCCACGTCCAGGGGCGGGGAGAACAAAAACCCCTGGGCGAAGCCGCAGCCGATGGCCCGCAACTGGGCGAGCTGTTCGGGAGTCTCGACGCCTTCGGCGATCACGTCCAGTCTCAGGTTCTGCGCGAGCAGGGCGATCGTGCGCACGATCTCCAGGTTGTGCCGGTTGCGGCCCATGTCCTGGACGAAGGATTTGTCGATCTTCAGCGTGTCGATCGGGAAGGTGTGCAGGTAGCTGAGCGAGCTGTAACCGGTGCCGAAATCGTCGACGCAGACCTGGATCTGCAGGGATTTCAGGTCGTTCAGCATCTGGGCGGAGAGATGTGCGTTCTCCATCAGCGCGCTCTCGGTGATCTCCAGCTTCAGGTAGCTCGGGTCCATCCCCGTGCCTTCCAGGCTGTTGGTCACCATGCGCACCAGATCGTACTGGTGGAATTGCCGGCTCGACAGGTTGACGCTGATCTCGAGCGGCTCGGCCTTCGGGAACTTGTTGCGCCAGCCGACGGTCTGCTCGCAGGCGGTCCGCAGCACCCACTGACCGATCTCGACGATCATCCCGGTTTCCTCGGCCAGCGGGATGAAATCGGAGGGCGGTACCTCGCCGCGCTTGGAGTGGGTCCAGCGTGCCAGGGCCTCGAACCCCTGAATGCGGCCGGTCCCGAGCGAAATGATCGGCTGGAAGCGCAGGGTCAACTCTCCGCGCTCGATCGCCCGGCGCAGGTCGGTCTCCATGCCCAGCGGTGTGACGGTGGTGCCGCGCATGTTCGGGTTGAAGGCCACGGCCTGGGCCTTGCCGAGTTCCTTCGCCTTGTACATGGCGAGTTCGGCGTCGCGCAGGATGTCCTCCGGCCGGCCATAGCCCTCGCTGGAATGGGCGGCACCCATGGAGGCGGTCGTGAAGATCTCCTTGCCGCTCAGGCTGAACGGCGAGGCGAGCGCCTTCTGCAGCATGTCACAGACGCCGATCGACTCACCCTTGTCGCTGACATCCTCCAGCAGCATCGCGAACTCGTCACCGCCGAGCCGGGCGACCGTGTCGCCGAACTTCAGGTTATGCTCGAGCCGGCGGGCCGCGGCGATGATCAGGTCGTCGCCATGGATATGGCCCAGGCTCTCGTTCACCACCTTGAAGCGGTCGAGATCCAGGTAGACCACGCCGAAGCAGGCCGACGGATTGCGCCGGAACCGGGCCAGGGCCTGGCGGACGCGCTCCAGGAACAGCGTCCGGTTGGGCAGGCCCGTCAGGTTGTCGTGCAGGGCGTCGTGGATCGACTGCTCCTCGACGCGCTTGCGGTCGGTGATGTCGGTCATCGAGCCGGCGATGCGGTAGGCATGGCCGGAGGTGTCGCGTACGCCAAGGCCGCGCACCAGCATCCAGCGATAGGTCCCGTCCCGGTGCCTGACCCGATGCTCGCTCTCGAAATTGCCGACCGCGCCGCTCAGATGGGCGTCGAGCTGAGCGGTCACCCGCTGCACGTCCTCGGGATGGATGCGGCTGAACCACTCCTCCGCCCCGTCGCCGATCTCCTGCTCCACATGGCCGAGCATCTGCTTCCAGCGGGTCGACAGATAGATCGAGTTGGTGGCGAGGTCCCAGTCCCACAGCCCGTCATTCGAACCGGCCGCAGCCAGGGCGTAGCGCTCCTCGCTCTGCTTCAGGGCGCGCTGCGCCTCCTGCCGGTCGGAGATGTCCTCGTAGACGATGACCACCCCGGCATCGTGCATCGGCCGGATCCGAACCTCCATCAGGCGGCCGTCGCGGTTCGGCCGCTCGTATACGGTGCCCTTGGTGGTGCGGATCATCTTGAGAATTTCGGCGGCGCGGTCGGCCGGATCGCCGTCCCCGTATTCCCCCTGATCCGCCAGGTGGTGGATGATGTCCGACATGGGCATACCGACACTGGCAAAGCTGGCCGGCAGCCCCATCAGGTCGAAGAAGTGCGAGTTCCAGGTCAGCAGCCGCCAGTCCGCGTCGAAGGCGCAGATACCCTGGCTGATCGTCTCGAGCGTGCCCTGGAGGAACAGCGTGAACCGGGCGGCCTCGTCGAGTTCGTTATGTTCCTCGGTCACGTCGCGGTACTGGATCAGCCGGCCGCCATCCTCGGTAGCGTGGTCGGTGACCCGGACCCAGCGCCCGGTCGACAGCCGCCCGTCGACCGTCCCCCGCGGCTGGCCATGCGCCGCCATCCGTCGCGCGCGCCAGGTCTCCGCGTCGGTCTTGAACGACGTCTCCCGTTTCGCGGCCACGTCCAGGTCGACAAGCGCGGAGAACGCGGCGCCGGGGATCAGCCGGTCCGCCAGATGCGGAAAGAATGCCAGCACCGGCGCGCTGAACCAGACGACCCGGTCGTCCCGGTCGAGCTGGAGGAAACCGTCATCGATCGCGTCGAGCACGGAGCCCGCAAAGGCGGCCGACTGCGACCGCGAATTGTCCGCCATCGTCATGCGGGCCCGCTTCCCGGAAACCGGGCGGGCGCGGGCATCCGGCCGGTACGGCGGCACAGACCGCCGTTCGGCATTTCCGTCATCCTGTCCACGTCCCCGGCTTCCGAATGCATTTTCAGCGACTTTGTTTGAAATCCAACCCTATCAGACGCTTCGGATATCGGCCAGCAGCCTGCGGCTGCAATCGGATATCTCATCGGTCGGCCCCGAGAACCGCAACCCCGCGTCGCACACGGTACAGACGCCACAGCAGATGGGCGGCGGCACTTCGGTGCGGCGCCCAGACCGCGGAGTGGGCGTCGGAGCCGGGGATGTCGGGCCGGGCATCGAGCCCCCGCAACATGCGGATCGCCTCGCGCAGGGCGACATCGCCGGAGGGAAAGACGTCCTGATCGCCGAGGGCGAACATCCGGTAGATCTCGGCCGTCCAGCGGCCGATCCCGGGGACCGCGATCAGGGCGTCGTGGGCCGCCAGAGGATCGTCGCCGGTCAGCCGGTCGAGGGGCAGGCGATCATCCAGCACCCGCTCCGCCAGGGCGCGGCCGTAGCGCATCTTCGCCCGCGAGAACCCGATCGCCCCAAGGGCGGCATCGTCGAAACCGGCGAAGGTCTGAGGATCGAGCCCCCCGGCCGCCGTGAGCCGGGCGAGGATCGCTGCGGCCGATGCGGTGGAGACCTGCTGGCCGACGATGATGCGGATCAGCGCCGCGAAACCCGGTTCCAGCACGCGCGGTTCGGGGGCGCCGGCCTCGGCCAGCGCGGCGGCGATGTCGGTATCCCGGGCGGCGAGCGCGGTCAGGCCGGCTTCCAGCGCCTGATGCCGGTTCATGCCGTCGGCGGTCCCAGTCGGTCGGCGGCCTCCGCCGCGACCTCGGCCATGGTGGCGAATAGCGCCCCGCCGTCGCGCAGGTGCCGGATCAGCGCCTCCATCGCCATCATCCGATGGCCGCGCCCGGAAACGAACGGGTGGAAGGTGTAGGTGATCACACCCCAGTCGTGGGTGGCGGCCATGTAGTCGAAATCGGCGGTCCAGTTCTCCAGCACGGCCCGCCAGGACGCGAGCCCCTGGTTCAGGGCGCCGCCGGAGGTCACGCTCCACTCGAAATGCGGATAGTCGTCCAGGCTCCAGCTCACCGGGATCTCGATCAGGTCGACGGGCGTCCCAAACCGAGCCGGCTCCAGCAGCGGCACCGCGTCGCCCCGGCGCGGCCTGTAGGGCAGGTGATCATGACCCATCAGGCTTGAATCGTAAGCGTAACCGAGCTCCAGCAGCAGATCGAGCGTGTGCTCCGACAGGTCCCAGGAGGGCGAGCGGTAGCCCGTCGGCGCGCGGCCACAGATCCGCTCGATCGCCTCCCCGGCGCGCACCAGTTCGTCGCGCTCCTCCGCGCGGGTCAGGGCCGACGGCCGGCGGTGGGTCCAGCCGTGGCAGGCGATCTCGTGGCCGTCATCGACCAGGGTGCGGACGGCATCGGGGAAGCTCTCGATCGTGTGGCCCGGTACGAAGAAGGTGGCCCGGATCCGGTGCGCCTTGAGCAGCCGGCGGATGCGCTCGACCCCGACCAGCCCGAACTCGCCCCGCGAGAGTGGCGTCGGCGTCAGGGTTCCCTTCGCGATGGGCAGGGACAGCGCATCGAAATCGAAGGTCATGCATGCGATGTGGCGTGGCATCCGGTACTCCGGCGGGATACGGTGGCCCGAGGCTAGAGACCCCCTGGACCGCCGACAAGACGGAAGGGAGCGGCCTGAGTGGGACCTATGGATCGGGAACGGCACGGGTGTTGAGGGAACGCGCGATCACCACATCGGAGGTGACCCGGCAGGCGTTGAGCGAGATCACCGTCGCCACGACGGGCGTCGGGCTGATCGACGTAACGGAGCAGGTCCGCAGCTTCGTCGCCGAATCCGGACTGGCGGACGGGTTGCTGACGGTCTTCGTGCGCCACACCTCGGCTTCCCTGCTGATCCAGGAGAATGCCGACCCGGACGTTCGGGTGGATCTCGACCGGTTCTTCGCCAGGCTCGCGCCCTGGGATCCGACGCTGTACCGTCATTCGACCGAAGGGCCTGACGACATGCCGGCCCATATCCGCAGCGCACTGACCCAGACCACCCTGACGATCCCCGTCGCCGGCGGCCGGCCGGTGCTCGGCACCTGGCAGGGGATCTACCTGTACGAGCACCGCGAACATCCGCATCGCCGCCACATCGTCCTCCACCTAATGGGAGCCTGACCGCCATGACCGACGCCCCGCATCGCCTCGGTGCACTGGAAGCCCTGCGGGCCATCGAAGGGGGAAGCCTCACGCCCGAAGCGCTGATGGAGTCGTGTCTGGAGCGGGCGGCGGAGCGCGACGGGCAGGTCGGCGCCTTCATCCATCTCGACCCGGAGCAGGCGCGCGACGCCGCCCGGGCCTCGACCGCTTCCGGTCCGCTCGGCGGCCTGCCGGTGGCGGTGAAGGACATCATCGAGACCGCCGACATGCCCACCGGCTATGGCTCGTCGATCTATGTCGGTCACCAGCCGGAGGAGGATGCGGCGGTGGTGGCGCGCACCCGGGCGGCCGGTGGTGTGATCATGGGAAAGACCGTCTCCACCGAATTCGCCTGGCGCAATCCGGGCAAGACCCGCAACCCGCACGGGCTCGACCACACGCCGGGCGGGTCCTCCAGCGGTTCGGCCGCGGCGGTCGCGGACTTCATGGTGCCGCTGGCCTTCGGGACACAGACGGCGGGCTCGGTCATCCGTCCGGCGGCCTATTGCGGGGTGGTGGGCTTCAAGCCGACCTTCGGCACCCACGACCGGCGCGGGGTTAAGGAGCTGTCGCGCTATCTCGACACGGTCGGCGGCTTCGCCCGATCGGTCGCCGACATCGCTCATTTCGACTACGCCCTGCGCGGCGAGCCCGCACCAAGGCTCGACGGGTTCGACGGCTCGGCCCCGCGGCTCGCCGTCCACGTGCCCTTCGCCGACCGGATCGAGGAGGATGCGGTCGACGTGATGGAGCGGGTCCGGATCGCGGTACAGACCGCCGGCGCCTCGGTGGTCGGGCTGGTCGACTGGACCGCCTTCGAGAAGATGGACGACGTGCACCTGCGGCTGATGACAGCCGAGGCGGCGCGGGCGCTGGAATGGGAATACGACAACCACGCCGACAAGCTGAGCGACTTCTATCGCGAGACGATCGCCGCCGGCCGCCAGATCGACGACACGGACCTTTACAAGCTGCAGGCCGCCGCGGATTCCTTCCGCAACGACGCGGCCGCCCGGCTCGACGGCATTGACGCCATCCTGACCGTGCCGGCCTCCGGCGAGGCGCCGGAGGGGCTTTCGTTCACCGGCGACCCGCTGTTCAACAAGATCTGGACGCTGTTGCGCTGGCCCTGCGTGACCATCCCGGCCGGCACCGGCGACCAGGGACTGCCGCTCGGGGTGCAGATCGTGACCGGCTACGGCGAGGATGCAAAGGCACTTGCGGTCGCCGACTGGATCGAACGCGCCCTGCAGGCGGACCAATAACCAGACCCGGAACGGGGCGGAGTTTTGACGAGGAGAGCGGAATGCGACTGCAGTTGATGACGTGGATGGAGGTGGAGGCCTACCTCAATGGGAACCGGGGCATCATCATCCCCATCGGCTCGACCGAGCAGCACGGGCCGAACGGCCTGTTCGGCACCGACGCCATCTGTCCCGAGGTGATCGCCGAGCGGGCGGCGGAAACGCTGGGCTGCATCGTCGGGCCGACCATCTCCATCGGCATGGCCCAGCATCATCTGGCCTTCCCGGGCTCGATCGCCCTGCGGCCGTCGACCCTGATGGCCGTGGTGCGGGACAGTGTCCTGTCCCTGGCGCGCAACGGCTTCGAGCGGTTCTATTTTCTCAACGGTCACGGCGGCAACATCGCCACCGTCTCCGCCGCCTTCAGCGAGATCTATGCCGAGAAGAGCCTCGCCGTCGGTCCCAACCAGCCGCATGTCCGCTGCAAGTTGGCCAACTGGTTCGCCTTCCCGGCCGTCAAAGAGATCAGCGAGGAACTCTATGGCGACCGGGACGGCAGCCATGCCACCGCCTCGGAGATCTCGGTCACGCAATACGCCTATCCGGAGCATATCAAGAAGGTGGACATGGACCCGGCGCCGCCGCGCCCGCGCCCGTTCTACGACGCCGAGGATTACCGCCTGATCCACCCTGACGGCCGGATCGGTGCCGACAGCTTCCTTGCCACGCCGGAAGCCGGTGCCAGATTGGTGGAAGCCAGCGCGGCGGGGGTGGTGGAGGACTACCGCTCCTTCATGGCGGAGGCGTAATCGGGAGCGATACATGGGCGAGTACGACGGCAAGCCCGCGGATGCGGTGCAGGTGCGGGTTTGGGATCGGCCGCTGCGGCTGTTCCACTGGGCGCTGGTCATCTGCCTCGCCGGATCCTGGATCACCGGCGATCAGGGCATGATGGAATGGCACGAGCGCTTCGGCCTGACGGCCCTGGCGCTGGTGGTCTTCCGGCTGATCTGGGGCTTCGTCGGCGGCGAGTTCGCCCGGTTCTCCAGCTTCGTACGCGGTCCCGGCGCCGTCATCGGCTACCTGCGGGAGACCCTCGCTGGCCGGCATCCCGAGTATCCGGGGCACAACCCGCTTGGGGCCCTGGCCGTCCTGGCGCTGCTGCTGCTGGTCGGGACCCAGGCGGTCCTGGGCCTGTTCGCCAATGACGACATCCTCTACGAGGGGCCCCTGTATCATCTGGTCGGGTCCAGCCTGTCGGGCACGCTGACCGGGCTTCATCACCAGATCTTCGACATCCTGCTGATCGCGGTGATCGTCCATGTGGTGGCGGTGATCGTCTACATGCTGTTCCTGGGCGACGACCTGATCCTGCCGATGATCACCGGGCTGAAGCGCATGCCGACGAAGGACGCGCCGAGTGGTGTCCGGCGCACCCCCTGGTGGGTCGCCCTGGCGATCCTGGTCGTCTGCGCCGCCGGCGCCTACGGGATCACGCTGCTCGCCTGAAACGGAAAGGCCGACCCAAGGGGCCGGCCTTTCTCTGTTCGGCCTGAGGGTCTTACTTCTCGGCGCGGTAAGGCTTGTGGCAGGCGCCGCAGGTGCCGCCGGTCGCCTTGAGCTGCGCGCCCAGGGCGGACACGTCGCCAGACTCGGCCGCCGCTTCCAGTTCCTCGACCGCCTCGAGATGTTCGGCGGCCACCTTCTCGAAGCCGGCCCGGTCGGACCAGATCGCCGGCAGGGCGCGGGTGTCCCCGGTGCCCGAGCCTTCCGGAAACAGGGACGGGATGGTCTTGGCGAAGGCCACCATCGCCTTGGCCGGTTCGACCGCCGCCGACGCGTTGCCGGAATCCACCGCAGCCTTCACTGCCTTGATATTGTCGCCATGCGCCTTGAAGCCTTTGACCCGCTCGTCGACGATATCGGCGAAGGCCGCGCCGGCGACCATGGTCATGCCGAGCGCGGCAGCCACGGCAAGCGTCGAAAACATCTTCATTCTTTTCTCTCCTCTAGTCGGCCCGGTCGTTGCGCCGGCGTCAGCAAGGTAACCCGGATCTCGGGGCAGCAAGACTGGCGTCATTGGATCGAACGCGCACAACCCCATGCTCTCACGCCAATGTGATGGGCAGATGAAGTCCGGATTTACATCCCGTCACACTCACGCACTCCCCGGCCTTGTGCCGGGGCCCACGCTCCAATCCGACACGGCAGATCATGCTGACACGTAGGCCCCGGCACAGGGCCGGGGAGTGGGTGAACGGGGATATGGAGCCGCTCGGCGATCCGCCGATCGAGCCCGAGTCGCCAAGTTATCGACAGGTCGGGCGCGACTCCATAGAATCGAGGCGATTCGGCACGGACACGGCAACCAGCGGAGAGGGGACGCAGCGTGACGGACGACCGCGTGGTTCTCTTGCACCCTGGTCGCAAGGCAGAGGAAACGCCGCCGGAACCGGCGGGCGCCCCCACTGCCGCGCAGGCCGCACCGACCCGCCTGACCATGGGGATCGAGGTGCCGGCCGACCGGCGTTCGGTCCTGCTGGTGCAGACGATCGCCCAGCTCGCCACCCTCGCCAAGGAAGCCGGCGTGCCCCTCGACGACGGGTTGGCCGAAGGTGTGGACCGGCTGGCGCGCAACCTGCGCGGCGCCGGCCTGGCCCTGCCGGCCCATCTGGAGGATGCGTTGGAGGATATCGCCCGCGCCCTGTCCCCGCCCGAACCGGAGGCGCCGCGCGGCACCGTCCTGCCGTTCCGCGTGGTCACCGCCGACGACTGACCTCGGTCCACCGCACCTCCATCGCGACAAAGTTCTGCTGCATCCCTCAACCTGCCCCTGCGGGCAGAACCGCCTGTCGTTGATCTCGACAGCCCGGGCGGTGGCGTAGTTAGCTGGCAAGAATAAGCGACAAGAACGCATTGGGAGGAATGGGCGATGCTGCAGGGCCAGATGATGGACCGGCCGCTGATGATCTCGGACATCGTGACCTATGCGGCGGAGATCCGCGGGGACCAGGAGATCGTCTCGGCCCGGGTCGAGGGCGACCGCCATCGGTACACCTACAGGGACCTCGCCGGCCGGGCGGCCCAGCTCGCTCATGCCCTGCGCAAGCTCGGCATCGGCCCCGGCGACCGGGTGGCGACGCTCGCCTGGAACGGCTACCGGCACCTGGAACTGTATTACGGGATCTCCGGGATCGGCGCCGTCTGTCACACCATCAACCCGCGGCTGTTTGCCGAGCAGATCGTCTATGTGGTCGGCCATGCCGAGGACAAGGTGCTGTTCCTCGACGCCACCTTCGTTCCGCTGGTTCAGGGACTGCGCGACAAGCTCCCGAAGAGCCTGCGCTACGTCGTTCTCGGCGACGAGACCCATGGACTGGAGGGCGCCTTCGCCTATGAGGACCTGTTGGCGCAGCAGCCGGCGGAGATCGACTGGCCGGTGTTCGACGAGCGGTCGGCGAGTGGCATCTGCTACACCTCCGGAACGACCGGACACCCCAAGGGCGTGCTTTACACCCACCGCTCGACCCTGCTGCATTCCTATGGGCTGATGGCGATCGCCACCGAGGTCGGCCTGACACCGAGCGACAGTATCCTGCCGGTGGTGCCGCTGTTCCACGTCAACGCCTGGGGCCTGCCCTATGCCATGCCGCTGACCGGCACCCGCGTCGTCATGCCGGGGCCGAAGCTGGACGGGGAGAACCTGTTCCGCCTGATGGATGAGGAGCGGGTGACTTCGGCCTGGGGCGTGCCGACCGTCTGGCTCGGCCTGCTGGGCGAGATGCGCAAGCAGGGCCGCAAGCCCGACGGCTTCGACGTGGTGGTGATCGGCGGCTCGGCCGCACCGGAGCCGATGATCCGCGAGTTCGAGGCTGATTTCGGGGTCCGCGTCGTCCATGGCTGGGGCATGACCGAGATGAGCCCGGTCGGCACGCTCACCACCATGGGCCCGTCCCTGAACGCCTTGCCCGAGACCGAGAAGCGTGCCTTCAAGCGGAGCCAGGGCCGTCGCATGTTCGGCTGCGAGCTGAAGATCGTCGACGAGGCGGGCGACCGGCTGCCCCATGACGGCGTCGTCTTCGGCGAGTTGCTGGTACGCGGCCATGGGGTGATGGACGGCTATTTCGGCGATGCGGAGGCCAGTGCCGCCGTGTTCGACGACGAGGGCTGGATGCGCACCGGCGACGTGGCGAAGATCGACGAACACGGCTTTCTCTACATCGTCGACCGCACCAAGGACGTCATCAAATCGGGCGGGGAGTGGATCAGTTCCCTCGACCTGGAAGGGGCGGCCCTTGGCCACCCGGCCATCGCCGAATGCGCGGTGATCGCGGCGCCCCATCCGAAATGGGGCGAGCGGCCGCTGCTCGTCGCCCGGCTGGTGGTGGGCCAGACGGCGACGGCGGAGGACGTGCGCGCCTATCTCTCCGACAAGGTCGCAAAGTGGTGGTTGCCGGACGACGTAGTTTTCGTCGACGATCTTCCCCACACCGCCACCGGCAAGCTGTCGAAGCTGACGCTGCGCGAGCGGTTCAAGGATCACGTCCTGCCGACGGCCGCGGAGTAGGCGGTCTCGGCCTCCCGGAAGGCCATATGGGACCGACAGATGAGTGACGACGCGGCGGTGAGCGCCGAACCCCCGGCGCCGCCGATCCGCTGGGCAATCCTGTTCGGCGTGTGGACGGCGTATTTCTGCTTCGGTCTGACCATCGCCGGCCTGGCGCCCATCGTCGGGCCGATCACCCGCGACCTGGAGATCAGTCACACCGCCATGGGCGCGGTGCTCGGCATCTGGCAGCTCACCTACATCGTGGCGGCGGTGCCCTGCGGCAGCTTCCTCGACCGGGTGGGCGCGCGACGGGCCATCTTCCTCGGCGCGATGATCGTCGCCCTGTCCGGCCTGCTGCGCGGCATCGCCGACAGTGCGGCCCTGCTCTTCGTGGCCGTGGCGATCTTCGGCATCGGCGGCCCGATCGTGTCGGCCGGGGCGCCCAAGGAGATCGCCCGCTGGTTCAAGGGCAGCGACCGCGGCTTCGCCATGGGGATCTACATCACCGGCCCGGCGATCGGCTCCATCGTGGCACTGTCCCTGACCAACTCGGTGCTGATGCCGTATTTCGAGGGCGACTGGCGGTCGGTGCTGCTGCTGTGGTCGGCGGTCGCGGCACTCGGGGCCTGCACCTGGTTCGCCATCGCCAGCCTGCCGGCCGCCCGGCGCCACGACCCGCCGGTGTCCGCCGCCAAGCCGCGGCCGCAGAAGGAGGTGATCGGCGAGTTGATCCAGCTGCCGGCGGTGCGCCTGCTGCTGGCGATGAGCGTGGCGATCTTCGCGCTGAACCACGGGCTGAACAACTGGCTGCCGGAGATCCTGCGGGTCGGCGGCATGACCCCGGTGGAGGCCGGGTACTGGGCGACGGTGCCGACCGTGATCGGGATCGCCGCGTCCCTGACGATTCCGCGCCTGGCGACGCCCGAGCGCCGGCATCTGGTCCTGGGCCTGCTGGCGGCGGGAGCGGTGCTCGCCTGCCTGCTGCTCTGGGTGACGGGCCAGCCGGCGCTGACCATCGGCCTGGCGCTCCAGGGCATCGCCCGGTCGTCGCTGATGACGGTGGCGATCCTGACCCTGGTGGAGACCAAGGGCGTGGGTGAGGAGCGGGCCGGTACGGCGAGCGGGCTGTTCTTCTCCGCGGCCGAGGTCGGCGGCGCCGGCGGTCCGATCCTGCTGGGCCTGGTCTACGACGCGACGCACAGCTTCGACCTGTCGCTCTGGATCCTGGCCGGCGTGGCGGGGTTTCTGCTGCTGGGCACGATGCGGCTGAAGGCGTTGCAGAGCTGAACAAATCCATCTCGCTTACTCCCCGGTCTTGTGCCGGGGCCCACGCCCGGGACTGGCCCGACCCGTCACGCGGATGGGTAGGCCCCGGCACAAGTGTTCAGCCCGGAGAGATAGCGGACAGGTGTTCGGGGAGATGGTTGACACTTTAGGCATGTGATCAGCGCGGGAGGCTGGGCATGCCGTGGAGAGAGGTGTCTGCCATGGAACAGCGTCTTGAGTTTGTGACGCTTGCGTTGTCGGAAGGGGCGAACCGTCGGGAGTTGTGCCGGCGTTTTGGGATCAGTGCGCAGACGGGCTACAAATGGCTCCGGCGGTGGCAGGATGGGGCGGAGGGTCTGTGTGACCGCTCGCGGCGGCCGCATGGGAGCCCGGCGCGGACAGCGGCGGGCGTGGAGGCGGCGATCCTGGCGGTGCGCGATGCGCACCCGGCGTGGGGAGCGCGCAAGATCGCGCGCTGTTTGAGCCGCGAGGGTCTTGCCGCACCCGCCCCGTCGACGGTGCATGCGGTGCTGCAGCGTCATGGTCGGATCGGTGGCGGGAGCGGCGGCGACAACCATCACTACCGGCGCTTCGAGAAGCCGGCGCCGAACCTGCTGTGGCAGATGGACTTCAAGGGCCGCGTGCCGCTGGCCGGCGCCGGCTGGTGCCATCCGCTGACGGTGATCGACGATCACTCGCGCTACGCGCTTTGCCTTGCCGCCTGCGGCGACCAGCGCACGGCGACGGTGCGCAGCGCCCTGGAAGGGGCCTTTTGCCGCTATGGCCTGCCCGAGGCGTTCTTCCTCGACAACGGCTCGCCCTGGGGCGGTGGCGTGCCGGGACAGTGGACGCCGCTCGGCGTGTGGCTGCTCAAGCTCGGCGTGGAGGTCATCCACAGCCGCCCCTACCATCCCCAGTCGCGCGGCAAGAACGAGCGCTTCCACCGCACCCTCAACGCCGAACTGTTGGCCTGCAACCGGTTCCGCGACCTCGCCTGCGCCCAGAGGGCCTTCGATGCCTGGCGCAGCGTCTACAACACCCGCAGGCCGCACGAGGCTCTCGGTCAAGAGGTCCCGGCGACCCGATACGCCGTCTCGCCGCGTCCCTTCATCGATCCGCCGCCCGAGATCGTCTATGACGACGGCGAGACGCTGCGCACCGTCAACCAGTCCGCCAACATCCGCTTCCGAAACCGCCTCTGGCGCGTGCCCAAGGCCTTCCGCGGTGAACGCGTCGCCATCCGACCAAGAGACCGCGACGGCCGGTTCGGCGTCTTCTTCGGCGCCAAGCGCATCGCAACCATTGACGTCAACAACGACGAAAACACTAATCCGGAAACCGTCAGCCATGTCTCCGAACAGGCGTCAACCTTCTCTCCGGGCTGAACACACAAGACCGGGGAGTGACTAAAAGAACGCAGTGACGTGGCCCTTCGACACGCGACCTGCGGTCGCTGCTCTGCATGAGCTCAAACCATATCTCTGACGTCATCCTGAGCAGTCCCCCGGACAACGTCCGAGGGACGTGCCGAAGGGCGGCGTTCACCCGTAGCTCTTCGACATCCCGATCGCCGGGTCGGCGAAGGCGCCGAAGGGCGGGTAGGGGTAGCGCAATCCGTTCTTCGCAAGCCCTTTCAACCCCTCGACCCCGCGCAGGAACTCGTCCGGCGGGCAGGCCATCAGCAGTTCGTCGTCGGCCACCCCGCCGTAGCGCCGCTCCGCGTAGCAAGGGATGGAGAGACTGGTCTGCTTCGTGCTCAGCGCCCGCCCCCAACTGTCGGCGCAGGCGCTCTCACCCGTGATCGTGAAGTCGTAGCGGCGGTAGGATTTGAACTGCAGCCCGTTGATGAACAGGATCATCTGCCCCGGCGAGGCGTAGAACAGGCAGACATCCGGCGGGTCCAGCCGGCCGGTACGCAGGGGAGAGGCGCACAGGCCGGAATAGCGGCCCGGCGCCACCCGTGGCATCTCCGCCTGGTGCTTCTTCGCCGCCTCCTGGTTGTCGAACCAGACCCCGGTCATCTGCTCGCCCGAGGCGAGGCGCTCCGGCACCTCCTCCAGCCCGATATTGGCGCCGCAGCTCGCGTTCGGCCGCAGGTTGTCCTTGACGATCCCCAACGTGAACCCGGCGGTGCGGACCTGGGTGACGAGCTGGCAGGTGGTGAAGGGGATGCCGTCCATTGGCGTGCGGATGCCCGGTACCGCCTTCATCTCCTCCACATCCTCGAACAGCTTCATGCCGAAGGGATAGGTGCGCAGCTTCAGCAGGTCGGACAGTTCGGCGGCGGCGTGCTTGACGGTCTCGCCGGTGATGGCGGCGGACTCGTCTACGGATTGGGGCGCGGTGTCGGTCATGGCGGTCTCCCGTTACGGTCTTTTTCTCGCCTGCCGCGCCCAGGTGCTGCACGCGGCGGCGTTTCCGGGCTAGCGTGCTGGTTGCTGGTCCGGGCGGCAAGACCCGGCGAAGAACGGGAGGAAGCGCGTGGCGAGAGCGTTCGAGGGAATCCGTGTCGTCGACTTCACCCAGGTGCTGTCGGGCCCCTACATGACGTCCCTGCTGGCCCAGGAAGGGGCGGACGTCATCAAGATCGAAGCACCGGGGCCGGGCGGCGGCGATCAGATGCGCAACCGGATGATCCCGAGCAAGTATACCGAGATCGACATGGGCTCCGCCTTTCTGGCGCTGAACCCCGGCAAGCGCAGCGTCGCGATCGACCTGAAGTCGGAGGAGGGGCGCCGGATCGCCCACCGGCTGATCGAGACGGCGGACGTGGTCGCCCAGAACTTCCGCGGCGGAGTGGCCGAGCGGCTCGGCCTGGGCTGGGAGGACGTGAGGGCGATCAAGCCGGATGTCGTGTACTGCCAGATCACCGGTTACGGCGCCAGCGGCCCTCGGTCGAAGGAAGGCGCCTATGACGGTGCGATCCAGGCGGCGTCCGGCATGATGTCGACCAACGGCTCGCCGCAGACAGGCCCGATGCGCACCGGCTATTTCCCGGTCGACCTGTTCACCGGCGCCTCGGCCGCCTACGCCGTTGCCGCCGCGCTGTTCCGCCGGGAGCGGACAGGAGAGGGTCAGTATCTCGACATCGCCATGCTGGACGCGGCGCTCAACATCCAGGCGCCGTCCATTGCCCAGTGGACGGTGGACGGCAATCCGGGCGGGCTGATCGGCAACAGCTCGGCCACGCACCTGCCGACGGCGAACAGCTTCGACTGCGCCGACGGCACGGTGCTGATGTCGGCGACCATGCAGACCCATGTGCAGGCGGTGTTCGAGGAACTCGGGATCGCCGACCTGCTGGCCGACCCGCGCTTCGCGGACAGCAAGGCGCGCATCGCCAACCGGGAACTGGTGGACAGCACCCTGCGCGAGGCGTTCCTGGCCGATACCGCGGCGAACTGGGCTAGGCGTCTTGGCGCGCGGGGCGTCCCGATCAGCCGGGTGAACTCGATCCCGGAGGCGGTGGAGGAACCTCAGCTCGCCCATCGCGGGACGCTGGCGGAGGTGCCGCCGCCGCGGGGATTCGAGCATCCGGTGCGGTTGGCGATGGCGCCTTACAGGAGTGCGGCGGACGGGCCGGCATTCGACCGTCCGCCGCCGGGTCTTGGGGAGCATACGGAAGAGGTGCTTCGCGAGATCGGCATGCCCCTTCCCGTGCCGGAATGACCGGGCTTACCAGCTGCCGGTGTTCTCCATCGAGGCCCAGGGCTCGGCCGGGTCCTTCGGGCCGCCGGCATTCAGCAGCTCGATGGAAATCCCGTCCGGCGACTTCACGAAGGCCATGTAGCCGTCTCGCGGCGGGCGGTTGATGGTCACGCCGTTGTCCATCAGCTTCTGGCAGGTGGCATAGACGTCGTCGACGCGGAAGGCGAGGTGGCCCCAGGCGCGGCCCTCGACCTTGTAGTCCTCCGGATCCCAGTTGTAGGTCAGCTCCAGCATCGGCGCCTTCTTGTCGGAGGCGGCGGATTCCTTGTCCTCCGGGGCGGCCAGGAAGATGTTGGTGAAGCGGCCCTTCTCGCTGTCGTAGCGGCGGATCTCCTCCAGCCCGAGCAGACCGCAGTAGAAGTTCAGGCTCTCGTCCACGTTCTTGATGCGGACCATGGTGTGGAGGTATTGCATCGGCGCTCTCCGTTGGTGCGGGGCTGTTGATCGGTGGGGGAGATTTGACCGCTCGGGCGGGTAATGGCAACCCCCGGCCTACAACCGCAGGCAGACGTCACAACCCCTGGCGGTCGAGCCAGTTGACGACGTCGTCCCGGGTCGGGGCGAGGAAGGCGAGGCGCTCGGAGAACGCGCCGATCACCGTGGCGTGGGAGACCTTGGAATAGGTGATCACCGTCACGTCGCCTCCATTTTCCCGGATCGCGGCGGCGAGGTTGGCGGTGTTCTTGGGCAGAACCGTGCGGTCCGTCTCGCCATGTACCAGCAGCAGCGGCGGGGCGTCGCCCCGGGCATAGGTGATCGGCTGGCTCGCCTCCGGATCGCCGTAGGGGGCGAGGATGGGGCGCAGGTTTTTGGAGAGCGGTAGAAAGTCGTAGGGTCCGGCGATGCCGATCGTGGCCTTCACCGTCTCGTCGACGTCTATCCCCTCCGCTGCCAGCCACGCCCGGTCAAGGGTGAGCATCATGGCGAGATGCGCCCCGGCGGAATGGCCGACCAGGATCACCGGCCGGTCCAACCGGTCTGAAACCGCCGCCACCGCCTTGGCGGCGTCTTCGACGAAGTCAGGGAAGGAGACCTGCGGATACAGCCGGTAGTCGGGCACCGCTACGGTATAGCCGGCCTTGGTCAGGGTCTGGGCGACGAAGCGGTACTTCTCCTTCTCGCCGGATTTCCAGCCGCCGCCGTAGAAGAAG
Source organism: Thalassobaculum sp. (assembly GCF_965223715.1). Lineage (GTDB taxonomy): Bacteria > Pseudomonadota > Alphaproteobacteria > Thalassobaculales > Thalassobaculaceae > Thalassobaculum. Next base: position 733,226 of record NZ_OZ245012.1, read on the forward strand.
ACGATGGCCGGCGCGTCTCCGCGAGGAGCCGTCGGCTGATACACGTCATAGGTCCGGCGCGGTCCTTCCCCATAGGCAATGTCCTGCTGGCGCTCGTAGCCGGTTCTCGGCGTGAGATGGTCGACGATCTGCAGCGGCGAGCAGGCGGCAAGGAACGGCAGCACTAACAGTCCAATCCATCGGCACATGCGCCTTATACGGCAGGGACCGCGGATCGGACGTGTGGCGGCGTTCCTATCTCCTGGCGGCGGCCAGCAGGTCCCCTACCGCACCGGCGAAGACCCGCGCACCGGTGATGATGTCCTCATCGGACGTGTTCTCGCTCCAGTGGTGCGACACGCCGTTGATGCTCGGTACGAACAGCATGGCGCAGGGGATGTAAGGGGCGAGGGTGCGGGCGTCGTGGCCAGCACCGCTCGGCATCAGGGTATGCTTGCCCGGGCAGATCCGCTCGGCAGAGGCGGTGAAGGCGGCCTTCAGCTTGTCGTCCATCAGCGCCGGCTTGGTGACGCTGACCACCTCCAGCCGTATGGCGCAGGGACCGTTGGCGTCCTCGGCCCCGATCAGCTCCTCCAGCTTGGCATGCATGCGGTCGAGCACCGCCGGGTCGGCATCGCGGAACTGGAACAGGATCTCGGCCCGTCCGGGGACGATGGCCGGCGCGCCGGGGTCCAGGGTGATGCGGCCGGTGGTCCACACGCTGAGTTCGGCCGCGATCTTGGGAAACTCGTGCTCGATCGCCTGCAGCAGGCGCGTGGCGGCAACGCCGGCGTCGCGCCGCATCTTCATCATGGTCGTGCCGGCATGGTTCTGCTGGCCCTCGATGATGATCCTGTACTGCCAGGAGCCGACGATGGAGGTGACCACGCCGATGGTCAGGTCGTTGGCCTCCAGCCAGCCGCCCTGCTCGATATGGGCCTCCAGGAAGCAGAGATAGCGGTCGCGCTCCATCTGGCGGCGCGGTTTGCCGGCCAGGCCCGCCTTGGCCAGCGCCTCGCGCAGGGGCTGTCCGTGGGTGCGGTCGACCGCCTTGTCGATGGTCTCCTCGGTGAGTTGGCCGACCCAGGAATTGCTGCCGGGCATGTCGCTGAAATGCCCTTCCTCGTCGGCGAAGGCGATCACGTCGACCCCGCTCTCGCCATAGGCGTCGCTCTCGGCCACCGCCCGGGCGGCTTCCAGCGCGTAGAGCACGCCGAGCGCCCCGTCGAGCCAGCCAGCCTCGTTCTGGGTCTCGATATGGGAGCCGGAGAGGATGTGCGGCCCTTTGCCAGGTGCCCGGCCGATCACGTTGGCGATGCCGTCGATCTCCGCGTCGTGGCCGATGGCCCGCAGCTTCTCGACCAGCCAGTGCCGGGAGGTCATGTCGTCCGCCGACAGGGTCGGCCGGTGCACGCCGGTCTTGAACGTGCCGATCTTGCGCAGGTCGTAGAGATCCGCCAGCAGTCGGTCCGCATTGATCTCGAGCATCTCTGGCCTCCTTGTCGTTACGGGCGGGCGAACACGGCGGGAAGCCGTCGGGTGTCGGAACCGTTGCCCCGATCAACCGTTGGCATTTGGTGCGGTGCACAAAAGTCTGGCCGAGTCGGAGGCGGACTCACAAGAGGGGAAACGTGCGCGACGGCCCAGGATGGGTGGCCCCGCAAGATCGTAAAACCGCTCAACGGAGGCGACCCGTTGAATTTGAAGGAATATTACGGCGCATGCATCGGTTCCAGTATGGAAATGGTGCGATGCGAAATGACCTTGGCCCGTTTATTGCTTGTTAAGAAGGATCAGGTATCCTTCATGGGCTAAAGAAAATGTCTCCCGATCCCGCAACCCCAACCCTCGGCACGTTCCCGATGACCGTTCTCTCCCTGATCTCGCGTCTGCGTCACGATCTCTTTTCCTGGTGGGGCAAGCGCGCCTATCACCCCGAGAAGCGGTACATGCGCGGCACCCGCGACGCCTGAGCGTTCGCGCCGACCGCCGCGTCGCCGGAACATAGAGCCGGCGCAGCCGGCCGTGTGAGGCGCCATGCGCCGACCGGCCTTCCCCGATTGCGGGTCGCTCACTCCCTCAAGCCCGATCCTCTGCCGATTGCGATGCGCCGTCGGAACTTCTGCGTGTCGCCGTTTGCCCCTCCCAATCGCGGCCCGGCATGCCATGCTGCGCCGTCAACAAGACCATGCGAGGTGAGGATATGGATGTGCGGCTCGATGGGCGCTCGGCGCTGATCACCGGAGGCAGTCTCGGCATCGGCCGGGCGATCGCCATGCGCTATGCGGAAAGCGGCGGGCGGGTCGCCATCGTGGCCCGGCGCCAGGAGACGCTGGACGAGGCGGCGGCGGCGATCAAGGAGGCCACCGGCGCCGACATCGTCACCATCTCCGCCGACATCTCCACCGCCCAGGGCTGCGAGATCGCCTGCGACATCGCCCAGGCGCAGCTCGGCGCGGTCGACATTCTGGTCAACAATGCCGGCTCCTCCAAGCGCGGTCCCTTCGCCAGCCACGACGATTCGGTGTGGCAGGCCGACCTGGACCTGAAGCTGTTCGCCGCTATTCGGCTCTGCCGACGGCTGATGCCGGAGATGCAGCAGCGCCGCTGGGGGCGGGTGATCAACATCCTGAACACGGGGGCGAAGGCGCCGCCGGCCCAGGGCGCACCGACTGCGGTGACCCGCGCCGCCGGCATGGCGCTGACCAAGGCGATGGCCAGCGAATACGCCCCGTACAACGTCCTGGTGAACGCGCTGCTGGTCGGCCGGATCGAAAGCGACCAGTGGGTGAAAAGGCATGCATCCGAGAATGGAAATCGTTCTCTGGAGGACTATTATGCCGAGATGGGCGAGACGATCCCCATGGGCCGCGTCGGCACCGCCGAGGAGTTCGCTGCCGTCGCCACGCTTCTGGCCTCCAAGGAGGGCGGCTACGTGACCGGTACCGCGATCAACATCGATGGCGGTTTGTGTCCGGTGGTCTGAGGAGCGTCGTCTGCGCCGGTCGTATCGGTTGGAGAGCAGTGCGTGAGAATGGGTAACGCCGGCCGCAGGTGCCGGTCATGACGGACGTGGTCGGCGTGCCGTTCGACTATATGCCCCTTATTCTGGCGACCACGGCGTCGCTGATGTTCGCCATCGGCGCCCAGTGGCAGAATATCGGCCTGTCGACCGTGGACGGCAGAACCGGGGCGATGGTCTCGATCACCGCCGCGGCGGCGACGCTGTGGATCTTCGCGCCGTTCTTCATGGAGTGGCACTACTGGCTGGAGCCGGCGGTGCTGATCTTCGCCGCCATCGGCCTGTTCCGGCCAGCGGTCTCCGCCAACCTGGCGGTGGCGGGCATGAAGTATCTCGGCCCCACTTTGGTCAGCACGCTCGCCTGCACCTCGCCGCTGTTCGGGACGGTGATGGGGGTGCTGATCCTGGGCGAGATGTTCACCTGGCCGCTCGCGATCGGCACCGGCGGGATCATGGCGGCGGTGCTGCTGTTGTCCAAGCGCGGCAAGGTGAAGGTCGACTGGCCGTTCTGGGCCCTGTTCCTGCCCATCGGCGCCGCCTTCCTGCGCGCACTCGGCCACGTGCTGTCGAAGATCGGCATGGAGGCGGGCATCCCCGACCCGTATTTCGCCAGCATCGTCGGCTTCACCGTCTCGGCCTTCCTGACCTGGTCGGTGCGCGGGGTGCGGCGCGAGCCGGTGGTGGTGAACTGGCGTGCCCCGGGGGTGAAGTGGTTCGCGCTCGGCGGGGCCACGACCTCGGCGGCGATCATCTGTCTGAACACCGGGCTGTTGCGTGGCGACCTGGTGGTCATCGCCCCGATCGTGGCGACCTCGCCGATCTTCACCATGCTGCTGTCAGCCCTGGTGTTCCGCCGCGAGCGGTTGACGGGTAAGGTGGTGATCGCAACCTTTATCGTCGTGGGCTCCGTCATCGTCATCGCGCTCGGGCGCTGATCCGGACGGCCGACGCCGCGCATCCGAGGAGACTGCCATGAACGTCCAAGCTCCCCTGTCGCCGACCCGTGCGGCCGATCCGCGCGAGGCGCGGCGGCAGATCCGCGAGGGGAAACACACCGGGCACACCGCCGGGCTGGCCCCAGGCTACCTGCAGGGCAATCTGGTGATCCTGCCGGCGGCCCACGCCCTCGACTTCTTCCGGTTCTGCCAGCGCAACCCGAAGCCGTGCCCGCTGGTCGGCGTATCCGATACCGGCAATCCGGACCTGTTCACCCTGGGCAAGGATGTGGACATCCGCACGGACGTTCCGTCCTACAACATCTTCCGCGACGGCGTGCTGACGGAGTCCGTGCCGGACATTAAGGCGCTGTGGGGCGAGGACTCGGTCGCCTTTGTGATCGGCTGCTCCTTCACCTTCGAGCAGGCACTGGTGACCGACGGCATCCGGCTGCGGCACTGGGACGACGACACGACCGTTTCCATGTACCGCACCAACATCCAGACCACGCAGGCCGGCCCGTTCCGTGGCGAGATGGTGGTCTCCATGCGGCCGATGACCATGGCCAACGCGATCAAGGCGGCGGCGATCACCGCCCGCTTCCCGCATGCCCATGGCGCGCCGGTCCATATCGGCGACCCGGCGCAGATCGGCATCGCCGACCTGTCCAAGCCCGACTTCGGCGATCCGACCCGGATCGAGGAGGGCGAGGTCCCGGTGTTCTGGGCCTGCGGCGTCACCCCCCAGCGCACGGTGCTTGAGGCGAAGCTGCCGCTGGTCATCACCCACACGCCGGGTCACATGCTGGTCACCGACATCCCGGGCTACGAGGCTGGCGGCGGCTGACCACAGCGCCATACCCCACAACGAGAAGCCCCCTCTCCGGCGCCGGAGAGGGGGCTTTTTCGTCGGTACCGTCAGGGCTGCTCAGTAGAACAGCGACGGCAGCCACGTGGCGATCTCCGGGAAGCCCACCAGCAGCGCGATCATGGCGAACATCGCCAGCAGGAACGGGATCACGCCGACCATCACGTCGGACATCGGCCCGCTGCCGCGCACGCCCTGGACCACGTACAGGTTCACGCCGATCGGCGGGGTGATCAGTGCGGCCTCCAGCATCACCATCAGCAGGATGCCGAACCACACCGGATCGTAGCCGAGGCCGACGATGATCGGGGTGATGATCGGGGCGGTGGTGATCAGCATGGAGAGCGTCTCCATGAAGCAGCCGAGCACCAGGTAGAACACGATCACCGCCAGCAGGGTCTGGAACGGCGACAGGCCGAGCGAGGTGATGAAGGTGGCCAGCGCCTGGGTCAGGCCGATCATGCCGAGCACGAAGTTCAGGAAGATCGCGGCCATGATGATCAGCATGACCATCGCCGTGGTCTTCATGGTGCCTTCGATCGCCTCGCGCAGCATGGAGATCGACAGGCTGCGGTAGCAGGCGGCCAGCACCAGGGCGGCGACCACCCCGAGGGAGGCGGCCTCGGTCGGGGTGGCGATGCCGGCATAGATCGAGCCGACCACCACCAGGAAGATGCCGAGCGGCGGCAGCAGGTCCGGCAGGACCCGGGCGCGCTCGCGCCAGGAGGTCTCGACCTTGTCGCCGTCCAGGCTCGGCCGGAAGGTGCAGAACAGGATGACCGCCACCATGAACAGGCCGGCCAGGATCAGGCCGGGGATGAAACCGGCGAGATACAGCTCCGGCACCGAGGTGTCGGTCAGCAGGCCGTAAACGATCAGGTTGATCGACGGCGGGATGAGGATGCCGAGCGTGCCGCCGGCGGCCAGGGTGCCGAGGAACAGCCGCTCGTTATAGCCGCGCTTCTCGACTTCGGGCAGGGCGACAGTGCCGACCGTGGCCGCCGTGGCGACCGAGGAGCCGGAGGTCGCCGCGAACATGGCGCAGGCACCGATATTGGAGTGCATCAGACCGCCGGGCAGCCAGGACAGCCACTGCACCAGGGCGGCGTACATGCGCTGGGCGATGCCGGCGCGCAGCAGGATCTCGCCGAGCAGCACGAACATCGGAATGGCGACCAGCAGGAACTCGATCGAGGTCTGCCAGGCGTTGTCCGCCAGCCCGCGCCACAGGAACCCGCCGGAATAAAGCTGATCGAGGGCCAGTCCGAGCGTGCCCAGCGCCGCGGCGATCGGGACGCTGAGGGCAATCAGCACAATGAGGATGATCAGCGTAGTGCCGAGCATGGCGTCTCAGTCTCCCAAATATTGGCCGCGATCAGCCGGCGTGGCCGCCGTCGCCGCTTTGCATTTCTTCATCGAGTGTCGGGACCCCGGCGATGTCGTGCACGCCCGTCAGGTCGCCGCGCAGCAGCCGGACCAGCGCCACCACGAAGACCAGCAGCACGGTCAGGCAGAAAACGACCATGCCGGCGAACCAGAGGGACTGGGGGATCGCGATCGGCGTCTGCAGGGGGGTGATGGACTTGGTCCAGAACGAGATGTTGTCCTGCAGCATCAACCAGCTGCGCCAGGTCAGCGGGAAGAAGAACACCGCCAATCCGACCAGGGCGACCAGATCGAGGATCGATCGCACGAACGGGGGCAGGGGAATGTACAGCGCGTCGATCCGGACATTCGCGCGGTGCAGCACCGCATAAGGAAACGCGAAGGCCGTGGAGATCGCGAAGACGTATCCGGAGATTTCGTCCGCGCCGCCGAGAGTGACGAGGAAGACGTCTCGCAGGAAGACGTCGATTGTCACCATGATTGCGGCGCCGATCAGTCCGACACCGCCGATCCAAACCATGAGGCTTGAAAGCTTGAAATTCGCTGCGAGAAGTTTATCCAGCACCGCTTGGCACCTTCCGCTCGATTGCGGGGATTGAGATCGACCCGGATACTATACAGCACCCGGGTCGATCTTCCGTGAAAGGATTGTGCCTTACGGCTTCGGCGCGGTCACCCCGGTGACCTTACCGACCGTGGCATTCCAGTCGTCGATGCACTTCTCACCGGCCTTTTCGACGCAACGCTCGGCCCAACGCTTGAGGACGACTTCCTCCAGCGCCTTCTTGCGCGCGGCCGTGTCGGCATCCGACAGCTCGACCAGCTTCATGTTGCCGGCTTCACCCTCGGTGCAGGTCCCACCCTGGCCAGTGTTGCAGATGATGCCCATCTCGTCTTCGGCAATCATGTTCTTCCAGGCGGTCTCGTCGTATTCCTGCATCATCTTCTCGACGAAGGCCTTGGTCTCATCGCTCATGCGATTCCAGGTACCGAGGTTCATCGCCGCGAAGGACATGGAATAGCCGACCCGCAGCGGGAAGGCGTGGGTGGCGACCTGGTACCACTTGGCCTGGTAGGCCGGCATGGTGCCGGTGATGCCGCAGTCGACGACCTTCTTCTCCAGGGCCGGAACGACCTCGGCGAAGGCGATGGTCACGGACGTGCCGCCCAGACCCTCGACCAGATCCCCCATCGAGGTGGTGTAGACGCGGACCTTCTGGCCCTTCAGGTCCTCGACGCTGTTCACCTCGGCATTGCACCACAGCATCTGGCTCGGGAACGGATAGACCGCCAGGAGCTTGGCGCCGTAGGTCTCCTCGAACTGCTTCTCCATGATCGGCCAGTAGGCCTTGGCGGAGCCGCGGACGTCTTCCCAGCTCTGGGCGACACCGGCGATGTCGATCCCCTCGACCACCGGATCCTCGCCGGCGATGTAGCCGACCACGCCGTGAGCGACGTCGAACACGCCGATCTTCAGCATGCGCATCACTTCGAAGCCCTTGATGCCGACATCGGTCTGCGGCACGGCATCGGCCGTGATCTTGCCGCCGGACTTCTCGGGCATGGTCTCGTTCCAGAACGGTCCTTCGTTGACCTTCCAGTTGGACAGGTTGCCCCAGGTGCCGACGACCTTGAGGTTCATGGCATCCAGTTCAGCCGAAGCCGGCCCGGCCATCAGGCCGACCGACAGCAGAGCCGCACCGAATACGGTTAGGGATTTACCCATTCATTGCCTCCTCACAAATCGAGAGCGCATCAATAAAGTGCGCATGTGTGTTGTTGGCCATCGCGTGACTGGGCGGCAGTCAACACCAACGTCAGAAGCAGGTCAAAGGGGGTAATAATCCGCACTTTTTCAACGGATATATACCCGAACCCCTTCTTGCAATTGATGATCTTACCGCCCTATGGCCAACTCCCGGGGGCATTGTATACACAGTAGGCTGTTAACGATCCATTAAGGAGATGACCGATGGCTCGCGTCCGCGATGTTGAAATCCATGAAGTGCCGGAGGAGGTCCGGCCGGTCTACGAACGCTTCGCCCGCGACTACGGTCCGTTCCTGAATCAGGTGAAGATCTTCGCCCATCGGCCGCCCGCCCTTAAGCACATCATGGGCCTGCTGTTGGACTTCGCGGACGAGGCGATCCTGCCGAAGCGCTACCTGGAGATCGCGCTGGTCGTGGTCTCGAAACTGAACGCCTGCGAGTACTGCGTCATCCACCACGCGCCGCGCCTGATGGAGCAGGGGGTCTCGGCGGAGTCGGTGGAGCGGATCCTCGACGACGAGGTCCCCGGGTTCGACGAGGTGGACCATCTGGTGCGCGATTATTCGGTCAAGGTCACCAACGACTTCAACCGGGTGCGCGACGCCACCTTCGACGCGCTGCGTCAGCACTTCACGGAGGAGCAGATCGTCGAGCTGACGCTTCGAATCGCGCTCTGCGGTTTCTTCAACCGCTTCACCGACGTGCTGCAGATCGGGGTCGAGGAGGGCGCCATGACCGACATGCTGTCGATCGGCGCCGGCAAGGAAGACCGGCCGACGGCGGCGGCCGAATAGGAAACGGCGGCCGTCCATCCCACGGTGGGACGGACGGCCGCCGCCGATCGGTGTTACGGCTTCGGCGCGGTGACGCCGGCCACCTTGCCGATGGTGGCGTTCCAGTCGTCGATGCACTTCTCGCCGAACTTCTCGACGCAACGCTCGGCCCAGCGCTTCAGCACGACATTCTCCAGGATCTGCTTGCGCTTGGCGTCGTCCGCGGCGCTCGGCTCGACCTTCTTCATGCCGCCGGGATCACCCTCGGTGCAGGTGCCGCCCACGCCGGTGTTGCAGATGATGCCCATCTCGTCCTCGGCCATGGTGTTGGCCCAGGCGGTCTTCTCGAACTCGGCATACTGCTTCTCGAAGAACGCCTTGGTCTCGTCGTTCATCCGGTTCCAGGTGGTCAGGTTGATCGCCGCGAAGGTGGCGGTGTAGCCGACCTTCATCAGATAGGCGTGGGTCGCGATCTGCCACCATTTGGCCTGATAGGCCGGCATGGTGCCGGTGATGCCGCAGTCGACGACCTTCTTCTCCAGGGCCGGGACGACCTCGGCGAAGGCGATGGTCACCGAGGTCGCGTTCAGACCCTCGATCAGGTCGCCCATGGATGTGGTGTAGACGCGGACCTTCTTGCCGGCGAGGTCCTCGGCGTTGTTCACGTCGGCATTGCACCACAGCATCTGGCTCGGGAACGGATAGAGCGCCATCAGCTTGGCGCCATAGGTCTCCTCGAACTGCTTGGCGATGATCGGACGGTACGCGTCCATCGAGGCCTTGGCGTCGTCCCAGTTCTGGATGACGCCCGCCAGGTCGACACCCTCGACGATCGGGTCTTCACCGGCGATGTAGCCGACCACGCCATGGGCGACGTCGAACACGCCGATCTTCAGCATGCGCACGACCTCGAAGCCCTTGATGCCCACGTCGGTCTGCGGCACCGCATTGGCGGTGATCTTGCCGCCGGAGGCCTCCGGCATGGTCTTGTCCCAGAAGGGCTGCTCGTTGACCTTCCAGTTGGACAGGTTGCCCCAGGTTCCCACGACCTTGAGATTGAGCTGGTTCAGTTCGGCCGAGGCCGGCCCGGCCAGCAGACCGAGCGACAGCAGGGCGCCACCCAGCGCCGTAAGCGTATTTCGCATCCGTGTTTCCTCCACTGTTTGGTTCTGGTTCCCCGCGCCCTTCGTGTGGGGCGCTTTCGACTTTCTGATAGCCGGGTGGAAGTAGGCACGACTGAAAACGATTGGTAAAGGTATGGAATACAGCACTGCCCCTCAGGCAGGCCGCGTCTAGTTCACCGCGCGCGAACACGTGCCGCCGGCTGGCGAGGCCTTGTTCCCATCAAGTTTCCCTGCCGGCCGGGGCCCGCCAACATTTCGGCCTTACTGAGCGTAGGGACGCATCACGCGGCGGCGCGCGCCCGTGCGTCCTGCAGCACCATCTCCGCCCCTTTCTCGGCGATCATGATCGCCGCGGCGTTGGTGTTGCCGGAGACCAGGGTCGGCATGATCGAGGCGTCGATCACCCGCAGCCCCTCCATCCCGTGCACCCGCAGCCGGTCGTCGACCACCGCCATCCGGTCGCTGGCCGGGCCCATCTTGGCGGTGCCGGCGATGTGATACAGGGTCTGGCCGGTCTCACGGGCATAGCGCTCGAAATCGGCGTCTGCGGCGCAGTCGGGGCCCGGAGTCATCTCATGGCCGCGATAGGGGTCGAGGGCGGCGGCGCCGGCGATGCGGCGGCCGATCTTCATGCCCTCCACGATCGCGTCGACGTCGACCGGGTTGCTCAGGAACCGGCCGGTGATCGCCGGTGGGGCCGCCGGGTCGGGCGACTTGATGTGGATCATGCCCTGGCTCTCGGGGCGGAGCTGACAGACGGCCAGGGTCATGCCCGGCTCCTTCTCCAGCTTCCGGGTCGCGGCATCGGCGTAGCTGGCATGGGCCAGATGGAACTGGACGTCGGGCGTGTCCATGTCGGGCCGGGTCTTCACGAAGCCATGCACCGCGCCGGCGCCGTAGGTGAGAATGCCCTCACCGAACAGGGCGTAGCGGGCAAGTTCCTTGACGAACGGCAGGCCGCGGGTGAGCTGGTTCAGGGTGATCGGCTGGGTGACCCGCCAGCGCATGCGGGTGCCGTAATGGTCGCGGTAGTTCTCGCCGACGCCGGGCAGGTCGTGCACCACCGGTATGCCGTGCTTCGACAGCAGCGCGCCCTGTCCGATCCCGGACAGTTCCAGGATCTGGGGCGACTGCACCGCGCCGGCGGACAGGATGACCTCGCCCCCCGCACGGGCTTCGCGTTTCTGGCCGTCGACCGTGTAGCGGATGCCGACAGCACGCCGGCCCTCCATGATCAGCCCGGTGGCGAAGGCCCGGGTCTCCACCGTCAGGTTCGGCCGGCCCATCACCGGGTGCAGGAAGGCCCGGGCGGTACTCGCCCGCTTTCCCTTGCGCATGGTGAGCTGATAGTAGCCGAAGCCCTCCTGGTCGCCGTTGTTGTAGTCGGGATTGCGCGGGAAGCCGGCCTGCTCGCCCGCGTCGATCCAGGCGTCCAGCAGCGGGTGCTTCTCGGTGGTGGTGGTGACCGTGAGGGGACCTTCGGTACCGCGGCTGTCGTCGCCGCCGTCCACGAAGGTCTCCGACTTGCGGAAATAGGGCAGCACCGACTCGTAGCTCCAACCGCGATTGCCGAATTGGGCCCAGGTGTCGTAGTCGAGCGGCTGGCCTCGCACGTAGAGCAGGCCGTTGATGGAGGAGGAGCCGCCGAGGGTCTTGCCCCGCGGGGTGGCGATGGCCCGGTTGCCGGTCCCTTCCTCCGGCTCGGTCCAGAAGCCCCAGTTGTAGTCCTTGCTGGTCAGCAGTTTGTAGAAGCCGACGGGGACGCCGATATAGGGGCTGTCATCCTTCGGGCCGGCTTCCAGCAGCAGCACCCGGTTGGCGGGATCCGCACTCAGCCGGTTGGCGAGCACGCATCCGGCCGACCCGGCGCCGACGATGATGTAGTCCCAGGAAGGGGAAGAGGCGGTCATGGGGTTTCCTCACGCTTTTGCGCGCGAGTGTAGGGCGCGGGCCGAAGGCGGTGAAGGTAGGGAAGTCCGCTTCTCGCTTTCCTACAATCTTCACCCACTCCCCGGATTTATTCCGGGGCCCACCTTTCATCCCGAACGGGAAGCGGGGATTGGCTGTCCGTGCTCGGGCCCACCCCCACTGTGGGCCCCGGAATAAATCTGGGGAGTGAGAAGAAGTGATCGTGCGGGGGGAACTACCCCGCCTGGGATTCCCGCTGGGCGGTGCGCCAGTCGGGCGCGATCCACACCTCGGCGTTGTCGCGGGCCGGGGCCGGGCGGCCGCGGATCAGGTCGGCCGCCTTCTCCGCCACCATGATGGTCGGGGCGTTCAGGTTGCCGTTCGGGATCGTCGGGAAGATCGAGCTGTCGGCCACCCGCAGCCCCTCCACCCCGATCACCGTCAGGTCCGGGCGCAGCACCGTCTCCGGGTCGTCCGGGTTCCCCATCCGGCAGGTGCAGGACGGGTGATAGGCGCTCTCCACATTCGCGCGCACCCAGGCGTCGATCGCCTCGTCGCTGGTCACGTCGGCCCCGGGCTGGATCTCCTCGCCGCGATAGGGATCCATCGCCGGCTGGGCGATGATCTCGCGGGTCAGCCGCACCACCCGCCGCCAGTCCTCCACGTCCTGCTGGTCCCGCAGGTAGTTGAACAGGATCGTCGGCTTGCTCTCCGGGTCGGCATCGGCGATGTCGATCCGGCCGCGGCTCTTCGGCTTGTTCGGCCCGACATGGACCTGAAAGCCGTCGCCGTCGAAGGCGGCGTTGCCGTCGTAGCGCATCGCGCCCGGCAGGAAGTGATACTGGATGTCCGGCCATTCCAGCCCGGCGCGCGAGCGGATAAAGGCGCAGGATTCGAAGTGGTTGGTCGCGCCGAGACCGGTGCGGAACAGCAGCCACTGGGCGCCGATCATCCCCTTGCGCCACAGCGACAGGTGCCGGTTCAGGCTGAGCGGCTGGGTGCAGCGGAACTGGAAATAGACCTCCAGGTGATCCTGCAGGTTGCCGCCCACCCCCGGCCGGTCGGCGATCACCGATATGCCGTGGCGCTTCAACTCGCCCGCCGGCCCGATACCGGAACGCTGCAGGATGGTCGGCGAGCCGACGGAGCCGGCGGCCAGGATCACCTCGCGCCGGGCCGCCGCCTCTCGGGAGATGCCGCGGGTGGAGTAGGAGACGCCGGTCGCGCGGCCGTTCTCGATGGTCACCCGGTCGACCAGGGCGTGCTTGACCACCCGCAGGTTGGCCCGGCCCTTGGTCGGGCGCAGGTAGCCGCGCGCCGTCGACCAGCGCAGCCCGTCGCGCACGGTCATGTGCATGGCGCCGAAACCTTCCTGGCGACGGCCGTTATAGTCCTCGGTGGCGCCGTAGCCCGCCTGGACGCCGGCCTCGATGAAGGCCTTGTAGAGCGGGTTCTTCATGCGGTTGCCGTTGGAGGTGGCCAGCGGCCCGTCGCCGCCGCGATAGGCGTCGGCCCCGCTCTCCCAGCTCTCGGCCCGCTTGAAGTAGGGCAGCACGTCGGCATAGCCCCAGCCCGTGGCCCCATGCTCGACCCACTGGTCGTAGTCGCGGGCATGGCCGCGCACATAGACCATGCCGTTGATCGAGGAGGATCCGCCGAGCCCCTTGCCGCGCGGGCAATGCAGGCGGCGGCCGTCCAGGCCCGGTTCCGGCTCGCTCTCGTAGAACCAGTTGAACCGTTTCATGTTCATCGGGATCGACAGGGCCGAGGGCATTGAGACGAAGATCGACCGGTCGCCGCCGCCGCCTTCCAGCAGCAGGACCCGGGTCTTGGGATCCTCGCTCAGGCGGTTGGCGAGCACGCAGCCCGCCGAACCGGCGCCGACGATGACGTAATCGTACGTGTCTATGGTGTCGCTACGATCAGGCATGAGGCCGCATGCCACGGGCCGCGGGCCCGTGCAAGGAAATCCGGACGCCGGGGCGGTGGGTCCCGGCCGAGGTCCGTCCCGGATTAAATCCGGGACGGACCTCGCCGGGATGACGGGGAGGGTAGTCAGCTAATCCACGCATCGTCATCCCGGTGGACCCCGTCCCGGATTTAATCCGGGATTGATCCGGGGGCCGACCGGGACCCAGTGTGCTCGGTCCCCGCCTTCGCGGGGACGTAAGAGGGAAGCTGGGCTTCCCTCTTACGTCTGCGTCCCGCCGTTGCTGGCGATCATCTGGCCGTTGATGAAGCCGCCGCCGTCGGAGCACAGGAAGGCGGTCAGCGCCGCGATGTCCTCGGGCTGGCCGAGACGTCCGACTGGGATGCGGTCGAGCTGGCTCTTGATGTGATGGGTCATGGAGGTGTCGGCATGCTCGGTGTCGATCGGGCCCGGCGAGATCGCGTTCACCGTCACCCCGCTCGGCCCGAACTCCTTGGCCAGCGCCTTGGTGAGGCCCCACAGCCCATGCTTGGCGGCGGAGACCGGCGCGCGGCCGGCATAGCCGTGGATCGCGTTCATGCCGGTCAGGTTCACCACCCGGCCCCAGCCGCGCTCCACCATGGCGCCGCAGAACGCCCGGCACAGGTAGAAGGCGCTGGTCAGGTCGGTGTTCATCACCCGATGCCAGTCCTCGTCGCTCATCTCCAGGAACGGCTTCTGCGGCCGGATCGCGGCATTGTTCACCACCACGGCGACCGGGGGCATGTAGGCCTCGACCTGGGCCTTGAGCGCGGACACGGCGGCGGAGTCGCCCACATCGGCCATGACCACCAGCGCCTTGCGCCCCACTGCGCCCACATCCTTGGCGACCGCCTCGCAGGCGTCGCGGTTGGCGCGGCCGTTGACCACGATGTCGAAGCCGTCGCGGGCGAGGGCAACGGCAATGGCGCGGCCGATATTCTGGCCGGCGCCGGAGATCACGGCGGTCGCGGGGGTGTCGGGCATCGGGGCCTCCCTGGGCTCGGTTGATTGGGACAGGGTCGTGTTTTGCCGAAGCCTAGGCGAAGCCGGCGGCCAAGGGAGCACCTGAAATCCGCATGGAGAGACTTCCCGCCGGATCGGCGGTTTGACCTGGATCAATGTGCGCCCGGCCCGAGACCCGCACTGTGACCGGACACGAGCGAACGGGAGCGAGCCCATGTTTCTGCACCGACACGCCACGGCCGCGCTGCCGCGCTATACGAGCTATCCGCCGGCCAACCGCTTCCAGGACGGGGAGGGGCGGGACCTGTATCCCTGGTGGCTGGAGGGGCTGACCCCGGCGCAGCCGCTGTCGCTCTACCTGCACGTCCCGTTCTGCTCGCAGCTCTGCTGGTACTGCGGCTGCCATACCTCGGTCGCCAATGACAGCTCGCGCATCGACCAGTTCGTCGGCCGGCTGATCAACGAGATCCTGATGGTGTCCCGGCGCGTGATCGATCCGGGTGAGGTCTGCGCGATCCATTTCGGTGGCGGCACGCCGACCATGATGTCGCCCCAGGCGATGAAACGGGTGATGCAGACCCTGCGCGACGCCTTTCCGGTGCGCGCCGATGCCGAGATCGCGGTGGAGATCGATCCGCGCACCCTGGACGACGCCCATGTGGCGACCATGGCGGCCGCGGGCGTGACCCGGGCCAGCCTGGGCGTGCAGGACGTCGATCCCGAGGTGCAGCGCGCGATCAACCGGATCCAACCGACCGAGCTGGTCGCCGACCGGATCGCCGCCCTGCGGGCTGCCGGCATCCGCAGAATCAACGCCGACCTGATGTACGGGCTGCCCGGCCAGACCGTTGAGCATGTCCGCCGCTCGGCCGATGCGGTCACCGCCCTGGGCGTCGATCGTGTCGCGGTCTTCGGATACGCCCATGTGCCGTGGTTCAAGAAGAACCAGGGCGCCATCGACGAGAGCCTGCTGCCGGGGGCGGAGGCGCGGTTCGAGCAGGCCGAAGCCGCCGAGGAGCAACTGGTCGCCGATGGGTATGAGGCCATCGGCATCGACCATTTCGCCCGGCCGCAGGACAGCCTGGCCGTGGCCGCGCGCGAGGGGCGCCTGCGCCGGAACTTCCAGGGCTATACCGACGATCCGGCCGAGACGCTGCTCGGCTTCGGGCCGTCCTCGATCTCCGCCCTGCCGGGCGGCTACGCTCAGAACGCACCCCATGTGAGGCAGTGGAGCGAGGCGGTGGACGCCGGCCGCCTGGCCGCCCAGCGGGGTCTGGCTGTCACCTGGGAGGACCGGCTGCGCCGCGCGGTGATCGAGCGCGTGCTGTGCGACGGCGCGGTCGATCTGCTGGCGGTCGCCGAAAGCCGGGGCGACGATCCGACTTTGCTGGTCGATGCCTTCGCCCGGCTCGCGCCGCTGATCCGCGACGGGCTGGTGACGGTCGATCGCTGGCAGGTCACCGCCACCGCGGCTGGCCGCCGGTACTGGCGGGCGATCGCCGCCTGCTTCGACCCCGAACTGGCCCCTTCGGTGGGACGGCACAGCGTCGCTGTGTGACGTAGGGGTCGTGTGGCCCGCCACGGCGGGAAATACTGTACTCTGCCCGCATGGAACTCACCTGGTATCGGGCGCTGGTGATCGCGATCGCCCTGGCCGTGACCGCGGCGGGCCTGTGGTCGCGCTGGCGCTCCGGCGATCTGGTCGACACCCACCGGGAGCGGGTGCTTGCCCTGTGTCCCGACCGGCTGGTCGAGGCCGGCTACGGGACCACACCCGACGGCCTGCGCGCGGACATGGCTGAGCGCTGGGACTGGGGCCGGTTCGAGCCCCGCTCCGAACTCTTCGCCGACCGTCTGCCCCATGCGGCGGAGCGGTTCGAGGCGGTGCGGGCGAGCCTGTATCAGCCCCTGGACGACGGCCCGGACGGCGAGCGCCGCTGTCGGCGGGCGGTCTGCCTCTATTCCGTTCCTCTGGACACGGCGATCGCGTGGGTGCGCGACGGCGCCTGCGGCGGCAGCGGCGGCCATGATCTGGTCACGCCGGGCCTGAAACCGGACATCCTGAACCAGCAATACCGCTGAATCAGGCCCCGCGCGGCCATTCCAACGCCCCCGGGCTTGGAAACCGCGCCGGGCCGGGGCATGCTGCACCGCGACGCCGGCCGGCTGCGGGGCGGCACGATCATTGGACGCGCAAGACGGACATGAACAGGGAACTTCCAGGGAGTGGCATGATGGGTAGGGGAATCAAGGCGCTGGCGCTGGCCGCCGGCATGACGGTCGCGGGTGCGCTCGGGGTCGCGCAGGCGGCCGAGCCGCTGAAGATCGGCATGATGGTCACGCTGTCCGGCCCGCCGGCGGTTCTGGGCCAGCACATCCGCGACGGCTTCCAGCTTTTCGTCGAGGAGAACGGCGGCAAGCTCGGCGGCCGCGATGTCGAGATGATCATCGTCGATGACGAGCTGAAGCCGGACGTGGCGCTCACCAAGGTCAAGGAACTGCTGGAGCGCGACAAGGTTGACTTCGTTGCCGGCATAGTCTTTTCCAACATCCTGCAGGCGGTGTTCCGCCCGGTGACGGAGAGCGAGACCTTTCTCATTGGCGCCAACGCCGGCACCTCGACCTTCGCCGGCCGGGGCTGCAACAAGTTCTTCTTCTCCACCTCCTGGCAGAACGACCAGATCCACGAGGTCATGGGCAAATACGCCCAGGACAAAGGGTTCAAGCGGGTCTTCCTGATGGCCCCGAACTACCAGGCGGGCAAGGACAGCATCAACGGCTTCAAGCGCTACTATCAGGGCGAGGTCGTCGACGAGGTCTACACCAAGCTCGGCAACCTGGACTTCTCCGCCGAGCTGGCGAAGATCGCCGCCGCGAAGCCGGACGCAATGTTCACCTTCATGCCGGGCGGCATGGGCGTGAATCTGGTGCGCCAGTTCAATCAGGCCGGTCTCGCCGACAGCGTGACCTTTCTGTCCGCCTTCACCGTGGACGGAACCACCCTGCCGGCGACCAAGGACGCCGCTCTGGGCCTGTTCTCCTCGTCCCAGTGGACGCCGGACATGGACAATCCCGCCAACAAGAAGTTCGCGGCTGCCTATGAGGCGAAGTACGGCTCCATCCCGTCGCTGTATTCCAGCCAGGGCTATGACGCCGCCCAGCTGATCGACAGCGCGGTGAAGGCGGTCGGCGGCGACCTCTCCGACAAGGACGCGGTCATCGCCGCCCTGGAGAAGGCCGATTTCGCCTCGGTGCGGGGCGACTTCAAGTTCAACAACAACCACTTCCCGATCCAGGACTTCTACCTGGTGAAGGCTGTGAAGCGGGATGACGGCGCCTTCCACACCACCGTGGTGGAGAAGGTGTTCGACGATTACGGTGACGTCCACGCCAAGGACTGCCGCATGAACTGATCGGCTTCGGCCGGATTGGGCGGGCGGAGCCTTCGGGTTCCGCCCGTTTCTGTTATTAGGGGGCCCCGACGACACGAAGGGGGCAGGGGGACGATGACGGCGACGCTGTTCGCGGTGCAGGTATTGAACGGGCTGCAACTCGGGGTGCTGCTGTTCCTGGTGGCGGCCGGGCTGACACTGGTGTTCGGGGTGATGGATTTCATCAACCTCGCCCATGGGGTCCAGTACATGCTGGGCGCCTATCTCGCCGTCACCTTCTACGGCCTGACCGGTAACTTCTTCGCCACGGTGATCCTGGCCATGGCCGCTGCCCTGGTGCTGGGGCTGGTGCTGGAGGTCATCGTCTTCCGACATTTCTACGATCGCGACCACCTGGACCAGGTGCTGGCCACCTTCGGCGTGATCCTGTTTCTCAATGAGGGTGTGCGGATCGTCTGGGGGGCCTCGCCGCTGAGTTATCCGGCGCCGGAGATCCTGCAGGGCGCGATCCCGGTGATGGACGGGTTCGGCTATCCGGTCTACCGCATCGCCCTGATCGTCGCCGGGCTGATCTGCGCGCTCGGCCTGTGGCTGGTGGTGGCGCGCACCCGGGTTGGCATGTTGATCCGCGCCGGTGCGGCCAATCCGTCGATGCTGTCGGCCCTGGGCGTCAACGTCCGCCAGCTCTTCATGGTGGTCTTCGGCTTCGGCGCCATGCTGGCGGGCTTCGCCGGCGTGATGGCCGGGCCGATCTTCTCGGTCGAGCCGGGGATGGGCGACGGCGTGCTGATCCTCGCCTTCGTGGTTATCGTGATCGGCGGCATCGGGTCGATCCGCGGCGCCTTCCTGGCGGCGCTGATCGTCGGGCTGGTGGACACGCTCGGCCGCTCTTTCATGACCGACATCTTCAAGCTGTTCCTGGAGCCGTCCGCCGCGAACCAGGTCGGCCCGGCGATCGCCTCCATGCTGATCTACGTGCTGATGGCCGGCGTGCTGTTCTTCCGGCCGACCGGGCTGTTCCCGGCGCCGGGGCGCGCCTGATGGGTGCCCTGCTGACACGGGAGCGGGCGGTCACCGCGGCCCTGCTGATCGTCTTCGCGGTCCTGCCGATGGTGGCCGAGGCGTTCGAGCTGGGCTACCTGACCAACGTCGCCAGCCGGGTGATGATCTATGCCATCGCCGCGCTGAGCCTCGACCTGATCCTGGGCTACGGGGCCATGGTCAGCTTCGGCCATGCCGCCTTCATCGGCATCGGCGCCTATGCGGTCGGGATCTCGGCCGAGCACAACCTTTGGGAAGGCACGCTGACCATCCCCCTGGCGATGCTGGCCGCCGGGCTGTTCGCGCTGGTCACCGGGGCGATCAGCCTGCGCACCCGCGGCGTCTATTTCATCATGATCACCCTCGCCTTCGGGCAGATGGCCTACTACACCGCCTCCAGCCTGTCGGCCTATGGCGGCGATGACGGGCTGACCATCTGGGGCCGCAGCGAATTCCTCGGCAATTCGCTGCTGGAGGACGACACCGCCCTGTACTTCTTCGTACTGGCGTGCCTGGCGTTGTGCTGGTGGTTCGCCAGCCGGGTCGTCGGCAGCCGGTTCGGCCGGGTGATCGCCGGCGTGCGCGAGAACCGGGCGCGCATGTCCGCCATCGGCTTTGACCCTTACCGCCACCAGCTCGTCGCCTATGTGATGGCGGGCATGATGGCCGGCCTCGCCGGCGCGCTGCTGGCCAACCATGCGGAGTTCGTCAGCCCGGCCTACATGTCCTGGCAGCGCTCCGGCGACCTGATCATCATGGTGGTGCTCGGCGGCATGGGATCGCTCTACGGCGCGGTGCTGGGGGCTGTGGCCTATCTGGCGCTGGAGGACGTGCTGGCGGGCTTCACCGAGCACTGGCGGGTGATCTTCGGCCCGCTGCTGATCCTGATCGTGCTCTACGCTCGCGGCGGCCTCGCCCGTGCCTTCCGGCGGGAGGCGCGCGATGGCTGACCCGATCCTGGAAATCGCCGGCCTCAGCAAAAGTTACGGTGCCCTGACCGTCACGGACGGCGTGAACCTTGCCGTGAAGGCGGGAGGTATTCATGCAATTATAGGTCCGAACGGAGCGGGTAAGACGACGTTGATCAACCAGATCGGCGGCCAGGTCGCCCCCGATGCCGGCACGATCATTCTTGAGGGTCGCGATATCACCGGCCTGCCGATCCATAGCCGCTCCCATCTCGGCCTCGCCCGTTCGTTCCAGATCACCAACGTGCTGCCGGGCTTCTCCACCCTCGACAACGTCGCCGTCGCCGCCCAGGCCCATGCCGGGCACAGTTTCCGCTTCTTCCGCTCCGTTGCCCGCGAGACCGCCCTGACCGAGCGGGCCATGGCCTGCCTGGAGACCGTCGGCCTGGCCGACCGGGCGCAGATCCGGGCGGGCGCGCTCAGCCATGGGGAAAAGCGGGCGCTGGAGATCGCCATGGCCCTGGCGACGGATCCGACGGTGCTGCTGCTGGACGAGCCGATGGCCGGCACCACCCACGAGGAGACCGCCCGCCTGACCGAGACCCTGGAGGGGCTGCGCGGCCGCTTCACCATCCTGCTGGTCGAGCACGACATGGCGGCGGTCTTCGCGCTGGCCGACACGATCTCGGTTCTGGTCTATGGCCGGGTGATCGCCGAAGGCGCGCCCGAGGCGATCCGCGCCGATCCGGAGGTCCGCTCCGCCTATCTGGGCGAGGAGGAGATCCTATGACCGCCCCGCTGCTGGAAGTGGAGGACCTGACCGCCGGCTATGGCGCCGCCCCGGTGCTATTCGGCATGGCGCTGACCGTCCATGCGGGCGAGGTGGTCACCCTGATGGGCCGCAACGGCATGGGCAAGACCACCACGATCCGCGCGGTGATGGGCCTGCTGCCGCCGACCGGCGGCCGCGTGCTCATCGCCGGCGAGGACATGCGCGGACGCCCGGCCCACGAGATCGCCCGCTGCGGCCTCGGCCTGGTGCCGGAGGGGCGGCAGATCTTCCCGACCCTGACGGTGGAGGAGAACCTGATCGCCACCGCCGCGAACCGGCGGGGCAGCGGCGCGCCGCGCTGGGGGCTGGCCGAGGTGCTGGACCTGTTCCCGCGCCTGGGCGAACGGCGGCGGCAGATGGGCGGGTCCCTGTCCGGCGGCGAGCAGCAGATGCTGGCGGTCGGCCGGGCGCTGATGACCAACCCGCGCCTGCTGATCCTGGACGAGGCGACGGAAGGCCTCGCCCCGCTGATCCGCGAGGAGATCTGGCGGGTGCTGGCGACCCTGAAGGGCGAGGGTCAGGCGATCCTGGTGATCGACAAGAACGTCTCCGCCCTGCTGGCGCTGGCCGACCGGCACACGGTGGTGGAGAAGGGCCACGTGGTCTGGGAGGGCGACACCGCCGCCTTCCGCGCCGACGGGGCGGTGATCGAGAAGTACCTGCACGTCTGAGCGCGCCCGCGTTCGGCCACCCACATGATAGGGTGTCAAAACTGTCGCGGTGATGAAACGCCGCATCGACCGCAGCGGGTTGCGGGACTAGGTCATCGATGCGACGAGGGGGATAACCGCGGGCCGCAGGGCCGGCGACAACCATCGAGGAGTGCGGGGCATGGACCTGCCGCTCGCCATCGACCTGGCCCGGTTTCAGTTCGCCTTCACGGTGTCCTTCCACATCATCTTCCCGGCCTTCTCCATCGGGCTGGCCTCCTATCTGGCGGTGCTGGAGGGGCTGTGGCTGGCGACCGGCCGGCAGGTCTATATCGACACCTTCCAGTACTGGCTGAAGATCTTCGCCGTCGCCTTCGGCATGGGGGTCGTGTCCGGCATCGTCATGAGCTACCAGTTCGGCACGAACTGGAGCGTGTTCTCCGACAAGACCGGGCCGGTGCTCGGCCCGCTGATGGGCTACGAGGTGCTGTCCGCCTTCTTCCTGGAGGCCGGCTTCCTCGGGATCATGCTGTTCGGCCTGAAGCGGGTGGGGCCGCGCCTGCATTTCGCCGCGACCCTGATGGTGGCGATCGGCACCTTCATTTCCGCCTTCTGGATCCTCAGCGTGAACAGCTGGATGCAGACGCCGGCCGGCTACGCGATCAACGACGCGGGCCAGTTCATCCCGGCCGACTGGTGGGCGGTGGTGTTCAACCCGTCCTTCCCCTACCGGCTGGTCCATATGGTCCTGGCCGCCTATCTGACGACGGCGTTCGTCGTCGGCGCGGTGGGGGCGTTGCACCTGCTGCGGAACCGGGATAACCGGCCGGCCAAGCTGATGTTCTCCATGGCCATGTGGATGGCCGCCGTGGTGGCGCCGATCCAGATCGTGGCCGGCGACCTGCATGGGCTGAACACGCTGGAGCACCAGCCGGCCAAGGTCGCCGCCATGGAAGGCCATTTCGAGTCCCAGACCGGCGCGCCGCTCTATCTGTTCGGCTGGCCCGACATGGAGGCGGAGGAGACCCGATACGCCATCGGCATTCCCAAGCTCGGCAGCCTGATCCTCACCCATGATCCCGACGGGGCCGTGCAGGGGCTGAAGGACTGGCCACGCGAGGACCGGCCCAATGCCACGGTGCTGTTCTGGACCTTCCGGGTGATGGTGGCGATCGGCTTCGCCATGGTCGCCATCGGCTTCTGGGCGCTGTGGCGGCGCTGGCGCGGCACCCTGTACGAACCGGACCTGCTGCACCGCCTGGCGATCGTGATGGGGCCGTCCGGCTTCATTGCCGTGCTGGCCGGCTGGGTCACTACCGAGATGGGGCGCCAGCCCTGGACGGTCTACGGGCTGCTGCGCACGGCCGACTCCGCCTCGCCGATGGACGCGCCGGCCGTCGCGACGTCGCTGATCGCCTTCATCGTGGTCTACTTCCTCGTGTTCGGCGCCGGCGTCTACTACGTGATGCGGTCGATGAACGCCGCCCCGCATGACAACGAGCCGGGCCTGAAGGCGGGCGAGCCGATCCGGGCGGCGGGCATCACGCCGGCGATGGCCGTGGACCTGCGGACCAACCGGGAGGAGTGAGCGTCATGGAACTGGATCTCG
The DNA here is from genome assembly GCF_965223715.1 of Thalassobaculum sp. GTDB lineage: Bacteria > Pseudomonadota > Alphaproteobacteria > Thalassobaculales > Thalassobaculaceae > Thalassobaculum. The sequence goes on from NZ_OZ245012.1 coordinate 756,336, forward strand.
CCCTGATCTGGGCCCTTCTCATCGCCACCGCCGTCCTGCTCTACGTGGTCCTCGATGGTTTCGACCTGGGGGTCGGACTGGTCTTTCCGTTCCTGTCCGACGAGGAGGAGCGGGACGTGGCCATGAACTCCGTCGCCCCAGTCTGGGACGGCAACGAGACCTGGCTGGTGCTTGGCGGCGGCGGGCTGTTCGCGGTCTTCCCGCTGGCCTATGCCGTGGTGATGCCGGCGGTCTACGCCCCTGTGACCGCCATGCTGCTCGGCCTGGTGTTCCGCGGCGTGGCCTTCGAGTTTCGCTGGAAGACGGTGCGCTGGAAGCGGGTGTGGGACTGGTCTTTCACCCTGGGCTCCCTCGTCGCGGCCGTCGCGCAGGGCATCATCCTCGGCGCCCTGGTACAGGGCATTGAGGTTGAGAACCGGGCCTATGCCGGCGGCTGGTGGGACTGGCTGACCCCGTTCAGCCTGCTCTGCGGCGTCGCGGTGGCGATCGGCTACGCGCTGCTGGGGGCCACCTGGCTGATCATGAAGACCGAGGGCGGGGTGCAGGACCACGGCTTCCGCCTGGCCTGGCCGGCGGCGATCGGCACGGTTGCGATGGTCGGGGCGGTCAGCCTGTGGACGCCGTTCCTCGACCCGGTCTTCATGGAGCGCTGGTTCTCCACGCCGGGGCTGTTCCTGACGGCGCCGGTGCCGATCCTGACCGGTCTGACGGTGCTCAGCCTGATCTGGGGGCTGTTGCGGCGCCGCGACTACCAGCCGTTCATCTCCGCCCAGATCCTGTTCGTGCTGTGCTTCGTCGGGCTCGGGATCAGCTTCTACCCGAACATCGTGCCGCCCTCGATTTCCATCTGGGACGCTGCCGCCCCGGACGAGAGCCTCGGCTTCCTGCTGGTCGGCACCGCCGTTCTGCTGCCGATCATCCTGGCCTATACGATCTACGCCTACAGCGTGTTCCGCGGGAAGGTGCGGGCGGGGGAAGGCTACCATTGAGCGGCAAGTACGGGCCGCGCGACGGCAGCCGGCTGACCCGGCTCGCCTGGTTCGTCGGCCTGTGGCTGGCGGGCGTGGCGACGGTCGGCGCGGTCGGCCTGGTGATCAAGCTAGTGCTGGCGCCCTAGGGCCGTAGCGCCTATACCGGTAGCCGGGCTCAATTTGTAAAGACAAATGACGTGGCGGATACGCCGATCTATCAGCTTGTGAAGGACGCGCTGCGGGCGAAGATCGAGTCCGGGACGCTGCTGGCCGGCGACATGGTGCCGGGCGAGGAGCAGCTTGCCGCCGACTTCAACTGCTCGCGCCTGACAGCCCACCGCGCCCTCCGCGAGCTGGCGGACGAGGGGCTGGTGGTGCGCAGGCGCCGCGCCGGGACCCAGGTCGCCCCGCGCGACAGCGGCGGCGTGCTGATCCGCATCCCCTCGATACGCGAGGAGATCGAAGGGCGTGGCTTTGCCTATCGCTACGAGCTGCTGTCCCGGCGCCATGCGGCACCCGATGGGGAGATCGCCCGAGCGTTGGGGGCCGGGAAGGGCGAGCGGCACCTGAACGTTGTCGGGCGCCACTGGGCCGGTGGCCGGGTGTTCCAGCACGACACCCGCTGGATCAACCTGGAGCAGGTGCCGGCGGCGCTTGAGGTGGATTTCTCGACGGTCAGCGCCAACCACTGGCTGCTGGAGAACGTGCCCTATACCGGCGTCGATCACGAGATCTCGGCCTTGGCGGCCGACGGGACGTCGGCCGAGGCGCTGGAGGTGGCCGAAGGCACGGCGCTGCTGCGGATCGAGCGCGTGTCCCGGCTCGGCGACCGGCCGATCACCCATGCGTCCATGCTGCATCCGGGTGCGCTGTTCTCCCTGAAGTCGGAGCGGCGGTAGGGCAGGGGTACCCAGCCCCAACCGTCGTCCTGATGCAAATCAGGACCGAGGTTCCAGCGCCCCCACCCGTCGTCCTGACGCAAGTCAGGACCTGTGGTGCACCGGCGCCGGGGCTTGATCCTGATTTGCATCAGGATGACGGGGTGGGGCGTAGGACGTCCGAGCGGCTACTCCCCCAAAATCCCCGGCAGCCGGAGCTGGTGCTCCCGCGCGCATTCCACCGCAATCTCATAACCAGCATCCGCATGGCGCATGACCCCGCTGGCCGGATCGTTCCACAGCACGCGCTCCAGCCGCCGGTCGGCCGCCTCGGTGCCGTCGCAGCAGATTACCATGCCCGCGTGCTGGCTGAAGCCGATCCCGACGCCGCCGCCATGGTGCAGGCTGACCCAGGTCGCCCCCGACGCGGTGTTCAGCAGGGCGTTCAGCAGAGGCCAGTCGGAGACCGCGTCGCTGCCGTCCTTCATCGCCTCGGTCTCCCGGTTCGGGCTGGCGACGGAGCCGCTGTCCAGGTGGTCGCGGCCGATCACGACCGGCGCCTTGAGCTCGCCGTTCCGCACCATCTCGTTGAAGGCGAGGCCGAGCTTGTGCCGCACCCCGAGCCCGACCCAGCAGATCCGGGCGGGCAGGCCCTGGAAGCTGATCCGCTCGCGCGCCATGTCGAGCCACTGGTGCAGATGCGGATCGTCCGTCAGCTCCTTCACCTTGGCGTCGGTTTTGTAGATATCCTCCGGATCGCCGGACAGGGCGCACCAGCGGAACGGGCCGATGCCGCGGCAGAACAGCGGGCGGATATAGGCCGGCACGAAGCCGGGGAAGGCGAAGGCATTCTCCAGCCCTTCCTCCAGCGCCACCTGGCGGATGTTGTTGCCGTAGTCGAGGGTCGGCACGCCGGCGTTCCAGAAATCGACCATCGCCGCCACATGCTCCTTCATCGAAGCGCGGGCGGCCTTCTCGACCTCCTTCGGCGCGGTCTCGCGCTTGGACCGCCACTCGGCCAGGTTCCAGCCCTTGGGCAGGTAGCCGTTGATCGGGTCGTGGGCGCTGGTCTGGTCGGTGACGATGTCCGGCTTCACCCCGCGCCGCACCAGCTCGGGAAAGACGTCGGCGGCATTGCCGATCAGGGCGACGGACTTGGCCTCGCCGGCCTTGGTCCAGCGCTCGATCATCGCCAGCGCCTCGTCCAGAGAATGGGTCTTCTCGTCGACATAGCGGGTGCGCAGGCGGAAATCGGCGCGAGTTTCGTCGCATTCCACCGCCAGGCAGCAGGCCCCGGCGAAGACGGCGGCCAGCGGCTGGGCGCCGCCCATGCCACCGAGCCCGCCGGTCAGGATCCAGCGGCCGGTCAGGTCGCCGCCGTAATGCTGGCGCCCGGCCTCGGCGAAGGTCTCGTAGGTGCCCTGCACGATCCCCTGGGAGCCGATATAGATCCAGGAGCCGGCCGTCATCTGGCCGTACATCATCAGCCCCTTGCGATCGAGATCGTTGAAGTGATCCCAGGTCGCCCAGTGCGGCACGATGTTCGAGTTGGCGATCAGCACGCGCGGCGCGTCGGCATGGGTGCGGTAGATGCCGACCGGCTTTCCCGACTGCACCAGCAGGGTCTCGTCCTCCTCCAGGCTCTTCAGGCTGGCGACGATCCTGTCGAAATCCTCCCAGGTGCGGGCCGCCCGGCCGATGCCGCCATAGACCACCAGCTCGTGCGGGTTCTCGGCCACGTCGGGATGCAGGTTGTTCATCAGCATCCGCATCGGCGCCTCGGTCAGCCAGGACTTGGCGGTGATCTCGGTGCCGGTGTCGGGATAGACGTCGCGGATGTTGTGGCGGGCGTTGGTCATGGCATCACCTCTGAAGTCAGGTGGCGGGAAGGTCGACATCGGCGATCAGCGCGCCGTCGGAAACCAGTGCGGCGGCGGCCTCGATATCGGGGGCGAGCAGCCGGTCTTCGACGATGGCGGGGATCCTGGCGCGCACCGTCTTCATCACCGAGGCCAGGGCCGGGCTGGTCCGCAGCGGGGCGCGGAACTCGATCCCCTGGGCGGCGCACATCAGCTCCACGCCGAGGATCACGTTCAGGTTGGCGTTCATCTTGGCCAGCCGTCGTGCACCATGGGCGGCCATGCTGACATGGTCCTCCTGGTTGGCGGAGGTCGGCGTGGAATCCGTGGTGCACGGATTGGCCATGTGCTTGTTCTCGCTCATCAGCGCGGCCGTGGTCACCTCGGCGATCATCAGGCCCGAGTTCAGCCCCGGGTCGGGGGTGAGGAAGGGCGGCAGATCGAAGCTGAGGGTCGGGTCGACCATCAGGGCCACCCGGCGCTGGGCGATGGCGCCGATCTCGGCCACGGCCAGGGCGATCTGGTCGGCGGCGAAGCCGACGGGCTCGGCGTGGAAATTGCCGCCGGAGACGATCAGCCCCTCCTCCACCAGTACCAGCGGGTTGTCGGTGACCGCGTTGGCCTCGGTCTCCAGGGTGCGGCCGGCGAAGCGCAGCAGGTCGACGGCGGCGCCGGTGACCTGGGCCTGGCAGCGGATGCAGTAGGGGTCCTGGACGCGGGTGTCGCCTTCGCGGTGACTCTCGCGGATTTCGCTCCCGGCCATCAGGAAGGCCTGGGCGCGGGCGACGTCGATCTGGCCGCGATGGCCGCGCAGGGTGTGGATCGCATCGACCAGCGGGGCGGTGGAGCCCATGATCGCATCGGTCGAGAGCGACGAGGACACCACGGCGGCGCGGGCATTGCGCCACGCGCGGAACAGGCCGGTGAGCGCCAAGGCAGTGGAGAACTGGGTGCCGTTGATCAGCGCCAGCCCTTCCTTCGGGCCGAGCACGATGGGGGCGAGGCCGGCCCGCGTCAGCGCCTCGGCGGCGGGGAGGGTCTCGCCTTTATAGGTGGCGGAGCCTTCGCCGATCATCGCCGCGGCCATATGGGCCAGCGGGGCGAGGTCGCCCGACGCGCCGACCGAGCCCTGGTCCGGCACGATCGGGAGCACGCCGGCGGTCAGCATGTCCTGGATGAGCTGCACGGTGCTCCACGGCACGCCGGACGCGCCTCGGCCCAGCGACAGCAGCTTCAGCGCCATCATCAGCCGGGTGGTCGCCGGGTCGAGGGTGTCGCCGACGCCGCAGCAGTGGCTGAGGATCAGGTTGCGCTGCAGGGTGGCGGTATCGGCCGGCCTGATCTTCACCGTGGCCAGCTTGCCGAAGCCGGTGTTGACGCCATAGACCGCCTCATCTTCCGACGCCGCCTTGCGCACCAGGGCGGCGGCCGCTTCCACACCGGCACGGGCGGCGGGGTCGAGAGCGACGGGAGCGTCGCTGCGCCAGATCCGTTCCAGCGTCTCGAGGGTGGCTTCACCGGGAACCAGCGTGATCGTCATGCCTGCCTCCAGCGCGTCGGGGATGCGGTTGGTGATGTGGAGAGGATAGGGCGGTTCGCGAATTATGTATATACAAATAAGCGTCATGCAAGCCGATCCCGTCGTCCCGGACCTGATCCGGGACCAAGCCTCCGGCGCGGGTGCACCGCAGATCCTGACTTGCATCAGGATGACGGGGGAGGAGATCCACCAAGTTTTCTTTCACTCCCCGGACCCGTTCCGGGGCCCACGTGTCGGCAGCGAGACAGTCCGGCGGCCCCGTGCCACCGTAGAGGTGGGCCCCGGAACAGGCCCGGGGAATGAGGGAAGAGGGACGTCAGGGGCGGGGAAAGAATGGCGGGGAGCCGCTACCCGATCTTCATGTGATGCCCACCATCCACGGGCAGGCAGACCCCGTTGATGTACTTCGCCTCGTCGCTGGCCAGGAACAGGGCGGCATGGGCCACGTCCCACGCGTCGCCCATCTTGCCCGTTGGAGACTTGGCGTCCCGCTCGCGGATCATCGCGTCGATATCGGCGTATTGGCCGGCGATCTGGGTACGGATCAGCGGGGTGTCCATCAGGCCCGGCATGATCACGTTGGCGCGGATGCCCTGGGCGGCGTACTGCAGCGCCAGCCCGACCGTGAGCTGGTTCAGCCCGCCCTTGGAGGCGTAATAGCTGGCATAGGGATAGCCCACATAGCGGAAGCCGGCGATCGAGGAGACGTTGACGATCGCGCCCCGCCCAGCCTCCAGCATATGCGGCAGCACGTGTTTGCAGGCCAGGAACACGCCGGTGAGGTTCACGTCCATCACCCGGTGCCAGTCGTCCTCCGACAGCTCCACCGGCCCTCCCATCTTGGCGATGCCCACATTGTTGTGGAGGATGTCGATCCCGCCCCAACGCTCGACCATCCGCCCCACCACACCGGCGACCTGATCAGAGGCGGTGACATCGCAGCTCTCGGCCACGGCCTCGCCCCCTTCGTCGCGGATGATCGCGACGGTCTCCTCGGCCGCCGCGCCGTTCACGTCGGCACAGACCACCCTGGCGCCTTCGCGGGCGAACAGCACCGCCGTCGCCTTGCCGTTGCCCCAGCCCGGGCCGGAGGATCCGGCCCCCATCACCAGCGCGCGTTTACCCGTCAGCCTGCCGGCCATTGCATCCCTCCCTGTAGTGCCGCACCGCCGCTTGTCTGCGGCTTGTTGGTCCGTTGCATTGCACAAAACTTTGAGCGACCGTCTGGACGATGACAATCTCCGCTTTGAACCGGCGCTGGCGCCCGCCCATCCTTCTGGCGATCTGGCTGGCCGCGCTGGTCCTGCTCTGGGTCGATATCGACTGGCTTCACACGGTGGCGGCGAGCGCACTCGGCGTCGTGGTCGTGCTGTCCCTGCTCGACGCGCGGCGGGAGACGCTGGCCGTGTTCGCGCTGATCGCCGGGCTCGGCGCCCTCCTGCTCTGGGCCGGTGCCGATCCGGCGGAGATGCTCCGGGGCCTGGACCGGACCCTGATCTTCGCCGGCCTTCTGCCGACCCTGGCGATGACCCGGACCGTGGCGCGGGGGCTCCCGGCGGTGCGCACCGCCCAGCACCGCATCGCCTCGCTGCCGGAGCGACTGTCGGGAATCGGTCTGCTGTTCGGCGCCCATGCCTTCGGCGCGGTGCTCAATACCGGCTCCTTCGCCTTCATGGCCTCTGTGATCCCGGACGAGGCCGGCGAGCGGCAGCGCCGGTCCGCGGCGCTGGCGTCCCTGCGCGGCATGAACACGGTGGCGCTGTACTCGCCGTTCCTGGTCGGGTTCGCGGTCGCCTATACCTATGTGCCGGAGGTGCCGGTCTGGCAGGCCTTCCTGCTCGGCGGGTCGATGGCGGCCTGCGGGCTGGTCATCTCGCTGCTGATCTTCGCCAGACCCCTGAGCCTCGATGCCGTGCGCCAGGGCCTCGCCTGCCTGGCGCCGATCGGACTGCTGATGGTGGTGGTCGGGGGGCTGGTGATCGCCGCTTCCCAGGTCTTCCCGATCAGTACGCTGGGCGCGGTGCTGATGGTGATGCCGGTGCTGTGCGCCCTCCACCTGGTCCAGCAGCCGCATCGCATGACTGAGGTCTACCAGGACACCAAGGGGGCGATGGCGACCATGGGGGACGATCTGCTGATCGTCTCCACCTCGCTGGTGCTGGGCACGCTGGCGGAGACGGCGCCGCCCATCCTTGAGGTGGTGGCGCCCTGGATCGGCTCGCACCTGCCGACCTGGGCGGTGTTCTCGGCGGTGGCGGGATCGATGGTGCTGTTCGCCATCGCCGGCGTGCATCCGATGATCACCGGCACGGTGATGATGGTGGCCGTCACCAGCAGCGACCTGCCGGTCGCCCATCTGCCGCTGATGACGGCGATGCTGTTCGGTTGGGGCATGGGGGCGATGAGCTCGATCAGCTCGCTGACCGTGGTGACGGCGGGCCGGCTGTTCTCGGTCCGGCCGATCACCCTGGCCCTCGGACCGAACCTGCTCTACGTCGCCGCTTTCTTCGCCTTCACCATGGCGGTGCTGACGGGGTTGAACGCCATCATGACGGGCTAGCGCGTCCGCCGGGTCATCACCAGAAACACCGCCGCCGCCACGCAGAGCAGCGCCGCATAGTCCACCCATTGCGGCTGCACGCCGAAGATCAGGGCATTGGCGAAGACGCCGACCACCGGGACCATCAGCGTGCCGACGGTGGACGCGACGACCGGCAGCAGGGACACGACCTTGAAATAGGCCCAGTAGCAGAGGATGCCGGTGATGGTCATGTTGTAGAGCACCGCCATCGCCGGCCAGAGCGTGACCTCGCCCATGTTGTCGATGTCCCAGACCACCGCGATGAACAGGACCGGGACCGTGCCGATCAGGTGCTGCCAGCCGCAGACCACGGTGACCGGCTGGGTGAAGCCCGCATGTTTGACGACGACCGTCCCGGCTCCCCAGCAGAAGGCGGCAAGGACCACGAGGATGGGGCCCAGCGGCGGACCGGACAGGGACTTGGCATCGACGGAGAACAGCAGCGCCATGCCGGCGAGACCGAGGGTCAGGCCGAAGATCGCCCTGAGGCCGAGCCGGTCCTTCAGCACGAAGGCGCCGACCAGGGTCGCCCAGAGCGGCATCGTATAGGCCAGGATCCCGGCGCGGCCCGCATCCATCAGGTCGATTCCATACAGAACCAGGATGTTCCACAGCGCCATGTTCAGGATGCCCGACAGGAACAGGGGGCGCCATTTGTCGCGCGGGATCTTCAGCGAATGGCCGCCGATCATCGCCACCGCGAACAGGCCGAGGCCGGAGACCACGCTCGCCGAGCCGCGGAACACCCAGGGCGGAACCTCGGCGAGGCCCACCTTCATGATCGGCCAGTTGAAGCCCCAGAGCACGGCCAGCATGGCGAGCAGCGCGACGGCCAGCGGCGTCGAGGAGCCGGGGGCGGGCGTCTGCGGCGCCGACAGACTGGCGGGCGCCGGATCGATCGGCGCCTTCGGCTGGGAGGAACTGGACACGGGGATGGTCATCCGGTGAAGTGCATCTAGGTCATTGCTAACTGAATTCGGCCTTGAGTGCGAGCCGCCAGGGTTTCTAGGATGCGCCCGCGTGTCGAGAGGCCGGGACAGTTTGCTGTCGGGTCGGTTCGGCCCAACCGACAAATCGGGTCGCCTTCGGGACGGCCCCTCCAACCAGTGTGCAGCGGAGACAGGCGACATGGTGAAGTTCGCAATCGGACAAGGCGTGAAGCGCGTGGAGGACAACCGGCTGCTCAAGGGCACCGGCATGTATACCGACGACATCCAGGTCGAGGGTGCCCTGGCCTCCTACGTCCTGCGCTCGCCCGTTGCCCATGCGGTGATCAAGTCCATCGACACCTCGGCCGCCAAGGACGCGCCGGGCGTCGTCGCCGTCTATACGGGCGAGGATGTGAAGGCCGACGGCCTGGGCGACCTGCCCTGTGTGCCGCCGGTCACCAACCGCGACGGCACCCCGCGCGCCGACACGCCGCGCCCGATCCTGGCGGTCGGCAAGGTTCGCCATGTGGGCGAGCCGGTGGCCTTCATCGTCGCCGAGACCGCGATCCAGGCCCGCGACGCGGCCGAACTGATCGAGTTCGACTTCGAGGAGCTGGACGCCACGGTCGACACCGAGGGAGCGACCAAGGATGGCGCACCGCAGCTCTTCGACCACATTCCGAACAACGTCGCCTTCGACTGGGAGAGCGGCGACAAGGCGGCGGTCGATTCCGCCTTCGACAAGGCCCACAAGAACGTGCAGGTGCGGATCGTCAACAACCGCATCGTCGTGAACTCCATGGAGGTCCGTCCGGTCCTCGCCGAGTACGATCCGCAGACCGACCGCTCCACCCTGTGGTCCTCCTCCCAGGGTCCGCACGTCTTCCAGACCCTGCTGGCGGAGAAGGTGCTGAACCTGGATCCGACCAAGCTGCGCTGCCGCACCACCGATGTCGGCGGCGGCTTCGGCATGAAGATCTTCCTGTATCCCGAGCAGGCCCTGTGCACCTGGGCCTCGCGGAAGCTGAAGCGGGCCGTGCGCAACCTGCCGGACCGCTCCGAAGCCTTCATGACCGACGCCCAGGGCCGCGACAACATCTCCTATGCGGAAGCCGCGGTCGACGCCGACGGCGTGATCCAGGCGCTGCGGGTGAAGACCTATGCGGCACTCGGCGGCTATCTGCACCACATGGGCGCGTTCATCCCGACCAATGCCGGCACCCACATGCTGTCGGGCGTCTACAAGATCCCGCATGTCTACGTGAACGTGCTGGGCGTGCTGAACAACACCACCCCGACCGACGCCTATCGCGGCGCCGGCCGTCCGGAGGCCGCCTACCTGATCGAGCGCGTCGTCGACGTGGTCGGCCAGGAGATGGGTCTGACCCCGGACGAGGTGCGCCGCCGCAACTACATCCCGCCGGAGGCGATGCCCTACACCACGCCGCTGGGCAACGTGTATGACAGCGGCGAGTTCCAGACGCTCATGGAAGAGTGCATGGAGAAGGCCGACTGGGCCTCCTTCGAGGAGCGCCGCAAGGAGGCTGCGTCCCGCGGCAAGCTGCGCGGCATCGGCATGGGCTACTACATCGAGAAGTGCGGCGGCGGTAACCCGGAGACGGCGGACGTCCGCTTCACCGACGAGGGCAAGGTCGAGATCCGCATCGGCACCCAGTCGAACGGCCAGGGCCACGAGACCGCCTATGCCCAGATCCTGTCCGACACGATCGGCGTTGAGGGCGACGCGATCAAGGTCATCCAGGGCGACACCGACACCGTGCCGCCGGGCATGACCGGCGGATCCCGCTCGGTTCCGGTCGGCGGTGCCGCCGTGCTGCTGGCGGGCCGTCAGATCGTCGAGAAGGGCAAGAAGATCGCCGCCAACGCCATGGAGGCGGCGGCGGCCGATATCGAGTTCTCCGACGGGGTCTTCACCGTGGCCGGCACCGACAAGTCCATGACCATCATGGAAGTCGCCAAGGCGGCGAAGGACGCGGCCAACCTGGACGAGGGCATGACCCCGGGTCTGGACGACAGCCACAAGCGCACCCCGGAGGCTGCCACCTACCCGAACGGCTGCCACATCGTGGAGCTTGAGGTCGACCCGGATACCGGCACCGTCGCGATCGAGCGCTACACGATCGTCGACGACTTCGGCGAGACCATCAATCCGCTGATGCTCGCCGGCCAGGTGCATGGCGGCATCGTGCAGGGCGTGGGCCAGGCCCTGACCGAGCACACGGTCTACGAGGAAGGCTCCGGCCAGCTCGTGACCGGCTCGTTCATGGATTACGGCATGCCGCGCGCCGATCTGGTGCCGATGTTCGACTTCAACCTGCACAACGTCCGCTGCACCACCAACCCGCTCGGCATCAAGGGCTCGGGCGAGGCGGGCGCCATCGGCGCCCCGCCGGCGGTGATCAGCGCCCTGGTCGACGCCCTGCACGCGACCACCGGTATCACCCATATCGACATGCCGGCCACCCCGCTGGTCATCTGGAACCTGATCCAGCAGGCCAAGCAGAAGGCGGCGTAAGCCCTTGCGCCTGTACGACATCCTGGCGGCGGCCCCCCGGTGGGGCCGCCGTCTTGCTTTTACGGCCCTGCTGCTCGTCGCGGCCCTGCCGGCGCGCGCTGACGACCCCACACCGCAATCGCTTCACGCCGCGGGTCTGCTAGCTTTGCCGGAACCCTGCGTGGTGTCCCGGGAGGAGTTGCTTCAGGCGGCACCCGACGAGAATGTCTGGGTCTCGCCGCTGGGAGAGGGGACGTGGGTGGCGGTCGCCCTATGCGAGCACCATGCCTATCAGGCCACCGAGGTGGCGCTTCGGATCGAGCAGCGGGACGGGGCGCTGACGTCCACTTTGCTGGCCTTTCCCACCTGGCGGGAGGCCGAGCAGACCCCCTGGGCCTATATCGCCTACCAGCCCTGGCTGACCGGGCTTGCCGGCGAGGTGACCGACGGCAAGATCGCCCTGTTCTACAAGGGCCGCGGCATCGGGGATTGCGGCGAACAGGTGGTCTACGACCTCACCGCTCCGGTGGTGCGGATCGCGGAATACCGAGCGAAATTTGAGTGCGACGGGGAGTGGGTCGAGCCGGATTCCTGGCCGCTGGTCCCGCAGCAGGTGCTGGACGACCAAACCCCGGCCGTGACGGACCGCGACGCGGGCGCATTGCTGAGTGCGGTGATGCTGCGCTGGCCGCGGGTGGACTGGATGGGCCACGCCATCGTCCGGGGCGATCTCGATGCCGATAGTCTCGGGGAGCAGTGGATCGGCGGCTACAGCCGCAACTGGGACACCGAGCAGACCTGGTACCACCTGGTGCGGGCGGAGGGGGACGCGCTGAGGTCCTGGGATATCCCGGTGGCCACCGACACCCAGTTTTCCCTGTGCCAGCCGGCCGCCACCCTGAACTTCGAGAGCGCGGCGGTGCTGGCGATCAATGACGGTCTCTGCGACCGGCTGCGGGTCGGCTGGGACGCGACGTCGGACACGATCACCCTCGATCGACGCTGACCGTATCGACCGTCCGCGGGCGGTCACACTCTGATACACTTTTAGACAGCTTGAATCTTTCCGTCGGCTGACCTGTGATCCATGCGTGTAGGGTGACGTATCAGACGTCGAAGGGGGAGCAGGGCATGCCGACACCGCTCGACGGCTGGTGGCAGATCGACCAGTCCAACGCGCTGCGATCGTTGGAGCTGCGACGGCTCCTGCAGCTCTGGGAAGGCCGTCGGAACGGCGCCGCCGTGCCGCGGCGGGACGACTTCTCCGCCGAGGAACTGATGGGGTACGGCGGTCGAGTGGTGCTGATTGATGTCGAACAGGCCCCCTTTCGCCTGCGCTTCCGGTTGATTGGCACCCATGTGACCATGGCGGTCGGCCGGGATTCGACCGGCTGCTATCTCGATGAGGTCTACGACCCGGTCTACTGGGACCGCCTGCGCCGGCACTTCCTGCAACTGATCGAGGATCGGCGACCCCTGCGGATGTTCGGCAACATGGCCCATTCGCTGAAACCCTTCGTCGCCGCGGAGTCGATCGACATGCCCCTGGCCGGATCGGATGGGGCCGTCGAGATGATCCTGCAGGGGTTCGATTTCGAGCTCTGACGCGCCTCAGTGGGTCATCGACTTGGAGAAGACGTTGACGATCACCACGCCGGCGATGATCAGGCCGAGCCCGAGCAGGGCGGCGAAGTCGAGCGTCTGCTTGAACCAGAACCAGGCGACGAAGCTGATCAGCACGATCCCCATCCCCGACCAGATCGCGTAGACCACGCCGGTCGGCATCACTTTGAGCGGGAAGGACAGGCAGTAGAAGGCGACCGCGTAACCGGCCACGGTGATCAGACTGGGGGTCAGGCGGGTGAACCCGTCCGACCGGGCGAGGGCGGTCGTCCCGATGACCTCGGCGACGATGGCCACGAACAGGAACAGGTGATTGGCGGTCACGTGGCTTTCTCCGATCGGCTGCTACTGCCCGATCACAAGATCTAGCAGGCGGGCGGGCGCGTGTCCGCCTTGCCGCCCCCCGAACGACAGTTGCCGGATTTGCAGTCCGGCCCAACTGCACTAGGGTCCTGCTCGACGGTTTCCGACACCAACAAGCACACGGGGGAAGCGAAATGATCGAACTCTACACCTGGAAGACCTCGAACGGGCGCAAGGCGTCCATCATGCTCGAGGAGATCGGGATGCCGTATAACGTGCATCCGATCCCGATCGGCCAGGACGTCCAGTTCACGCCGGAATACATCGCGGTCAACCCGAACTCGAAGATCCCGGCGATCGTCGATACCGACGGTCCGGACGGCAAGCCCTATACGGTCATCGAGTCCGGGGCGATCCTGATGTACCTGGCGGAGAAGTCGGGCAAGCTGATGCCCCAGGACACCGCCAAGCGCTACGAGGTCATCCAGTGGCTGATGTGGCAGATGGGCGGCGTCGGCCCGATCTTCGGCCAGGTCCACCATTTCGAGCGGGCCGCCAAGGTCGATGTGCCCTATGGCAAGGAGCGCTACGGCAAGGAATGCCGCCGGCTCTACGGCGTGCTGAACGCCCGGCTGGAAGGCGTCGACTATGTCGCCAACAACGAATACTCGATTGCCGACATCGCCATCCTGCCCTGGGTGGCGCGCTACGACTGGCAGAAGGTCGATCTGGCCGACTATCCGAACGTGAAGCGCTGGTTCGACGCGCTCATGGCCCGGCCGGCGGTGCAGCGCGGCATGGAGATCCCGGCGGACGCCTGACGCGGGCTGACCCAGGACAAACGAAAACGGCCGCCCTCGCGGGCGGCCGTCTCCTTTAGCCGTTCAAGCCAGGTCAGTCGGCGACGATGGTACCGTCGGCATTGACCTCGACCTCGACGAAGCGATCCTCGCTGTACTGCTCGCGGCTCTCCAGCTCGGCCTTCGTGGCGCTGGTCAGGATGAAGTGGTCGTCGGCGCGGGTGAACTGGTCCGCCGGGATCACGACCTCGCGCTCACCCAGGCCGAGGAAGCCGCCGACATCGGTGACGAAGTACAGGACGCCGTCGGACGTGCCGCGGACGACCTCGTCGATCTCGCCGATCGACTCGCCGTTGGCGTCACGAACTGCCGTGCCCTCGATCTCGGTGATCTGGTCCCCGGCGAGGAGCTCGCGGATCTTGGTTTCGGTCGCCGTGGCGGCGGTGGTCGCAGCGTTGCCCACGGCAGCCGCGGTGTCCTTGGCCACCTCGCCGGCCTTGTCCATGTCCTTCTTGATCTCGGTTCCGGTCTGACCGTCCGCATTGATGTGGTCGGTCTTCACGGTGCCGTTGGCGTTGGTCTCGACAGACGTCTTCGACTCGGCGATCGCCGGGTTGCTGGCGAGGGCCAGCATGGACGCACCAGCGATCAGGCTCAGAGTCAGGGCGTTGCGCTTCATAACGTACCTCCAGTTAACCTCGCGAAGAGGCGTCGTGTGAGTGTCTCGCGGGCGACCCGTTGGGGGTCAGGGGGGGGCTGGCCGCCCGCTCGTGAGGTAAACGTCGTCTCCCTGAGGCGGTTCCGAGGATCGCGGAAAAACCTTTCGTTTTTTGTGCCTGGCGGTCGTTCGACGTACGATTAATCGTGTAATTTCAGGCCTTTGAAAGCCTTGTCGACCTCCTTGCGGTCGCCGCGGGTGGCGATGCCGACCAGTTCCAGTCCATCCGTGGGCAGGGCGGAGACGACCGCGCGGTTGTCGGCATCGTTGCCCGTCCTGAACATCCCGTCGGAGTAGACGGCGAGGTCTAGACCGCGCTCGAGTGCCCGTCTGTGCGCCTTGGCCAGGGCGTCGCTGCCGCCGGCCAGGATCAGCACCGGCTGGCCCAGGATCGGCAGGTATTCCTGGCCGCCGCCGTCGCGGTAGATCTCGCCGATCGCCTCGGGATAGCGGGCGGCGATGGCGCTCGCCAGGAAGGCGACCACGTTCAGCTTCTGCCAGATGGCGAGGTCCTCGCGGACGGCGATGGAGATCTTGGTGTCGTGCATGTCGGCTCTGCTAGGTCGGTGGGAAGAACCCGGACCCTGCCGCAGACCCGCGTCGGAGGATTGGACGGGTGTGCGCGGGTGCTCAGACCCGGTAGGCGCTCTGGAACCGGCCGGGGGTGACGCCATAGGCCGCCTTGAACCGGCGGCTGAGATGGCTCTGGTCCGCGAAGCCGACGGCGGCGGCGACCTCGGCGGGACTGTCGCCGGCCGCCAGCATCCGGCGCGCCTGTTCCAGGCGGATGTTGGTCAGGTAGCGGTGCGGTGGCATGCCGGTGGCGGCCTGGAACGCCCGGTTGACCTGGAACCGGCTGCGTCCGGTCTCCCGTGCCAGGTCGTCGAGACGGATGTCGCTCTCGAAATCCGCATGCAGGATCTCGCGGATGCGGCTCACCATGCCGGGATCGCCGTCCTGGTCCCGCTGGCCCGGCAGATGCGCGCGGCCGTGCCGGAGCGCCAGGGCCAGGAGCAGCAGCTCGAGCCGGCTTTCCGCCGCCAGGCTCTCCCGCGGTCCCGCGGCATCGGTGGCCCGGGCCTGGAGGTCCGGCATGGTCGCGGCGAAGATCCGCGCGACCGCCGGGTCGTCCAGCAGGGTGTCGGCGAAGAATGGGGCCTCGGCCCGTCCTATGGCGTCTTCCAGCACCCGCTCCCACACCCCGTCATCGGGATACAGCATCCAGTAGGCGAAGCCGCTCTCGTCGGCCGCCTCCCCGTCATGGGGATCGCCGGGATTGAAGGCGATGATCCGCCCCGGGGTGCTGGTGTGCCGACGGCCGCGGTGGTTGAAGCGCTGCAGCCCGCGCATGGTCAGGCCGATGGCGAAGGTCGCGTGGGCGTGGCGCTCGAAGGCGGGACCGGAGAAGGCGGCTTGCAGGACATCGATGCCCAGCGCGCCGTCGCGGTCATAGGCTAGGAAGTCGGGCGCCTTTGTGAGGGTCATGACGCGGTGTCACTCCCGCTGCAGGATCCTGTCGACGAGGACCTTCGCCGCCCAGTTCGCCTTGAAGGACGCGTTTAGGGCGTCCCGATCGTAGACCGTCTCGACCCAGTCGCGGAAGCCGATACCGGTCTCGGCCTCGGCCTTCAGGTACTGCTCGTAGAAGAAATCGATCACCCCGGTCTTGGCCTGGCGGATATGGCCGTAGCGCAGGGAGAGGTGCTTCATCGCCTGGCGCAGGGGCACGCCCTTGTGCTGCCAGAGATACATGGTCGCCATGAAGCCGGTGCGGTCCGCCCCCGACTTGCAGTGCATCAGCACCGGGTATTCCAGCGTCTTCCAGATATCGATGGCCGCCAGCAGGGTCGGCTTGTCCAGGGCCGAGCGCGAGCGGATCGGGAAGTCGACCAGGGTGAGGCCGAGCTCGGCGCAGGCCTCCCGTTCCAGCGTGTACGGACCGTCGTTGCGCGGGCCGCGCAGGTTCAGGATCGTCTTGAACCCGTCGAGCTTCGCCTTGTGCAGGTGGGTCGGGCTCGGCTGTGCGGCGCGCCAGAGGTCGTCGTCCACCTTGCGCTTGTTCAGGAAGATCGCGCGCAGGATGCCGTGATCGACCAGCATGAGGTTCCACCACGCCGCGCGTCGGGCGGCGGCGTCGAGGGCATCCGGCATATCGGCAATCTTCGGCAGGTCGACCATGGGCGCTGGCTAGCACAGGCGGGGGATGGCGGGAAGCATGTGCTGCGCGGGAGCCTGCCCCTGGCCGGGCGGGCTCGGGTACCGTCCACGGATGCCCGGAGCGCCGGCATTGGGGATCGCGGCGCGTCCGAGCATCCGTTTAGGCACATCCCCCGATGGCAATCGTACGCGTATCGGGTGGGCGGCGGTTGCCCGCACGTCTCAAAAGTCTTGCAGCACAGTCTCATCGGTCGCGCCGACCTCGCTGCTGGAATTCCACAAAACCGGAGAATTTTTCATATAAAATAGATACTTACGCGCCGCCTCCGCATTGACCTTCTGTGGAAAGCCCGCAAGGATCCTCGCGTCTGTCTCCAGCCTGCCGGCCGCGATGTCCTCCCGACTGCCTTCCATTTATCTGGGTCCCGGCGATCTGCCCAATGAGGAGCAGTTCCATTACTGGCGGCGGGGAATTGAGGCGTATTTCGACACGCACCCGCTGGTCGATCCGCGCGACCCGCCGGTGGTTCCGGAGGTGCGGCAGCATCACGTGGGCAGCTTCCTGTTCATCGAGACCCGGGCCTCGGCGCAGAAATACCTGCGCGAAGCCGACTGGATGCGCCGTCACGATGACACCGATCACATCCTGATCCAGGCCTATCTGCAGGGCCGCAACCGGGTCTCCAACGGCGGTCGGTATTTCGTTCAGACACCCGGGACCGTCTCGGTCGTGGATCTCGGTCGAGAGGTCGAGGCTGTGTCGGAGGCGGCCGAGGTGCTCTCGCTGGTCCTGCCCCGGCGTGTCCTGGCCGATCGGCTTCCCGGCCTGCTCGACGCGTCCGGCCTGCTCGCGACGCCTGGAAGCGCTGCAAGCAGAATGCTCTGCGGCTTTCTGCAGTCGATGCGGGACACTCTGCCGGACGCCACGCAGGATGACGCGCCGATGCTGGCGGATGCCCTGTTCGGTCTGCTGTCCGGGGTGGTCGGTACCGGTGACCTGCACGCCAGAGACGCCGGGAGCGGAACCTTCGCAGCCCTTCAACGCTACATTGACTTGCACCTCGGGGACCCTGACCTGACCGTCCCGCGGCTCTGCAAGGCGTTCAATCTTTCCCGTCCGACCCTGTACCGCCTGTTCCGGAGCGAGGGCGGCGTGCAGTCCTATATCCAGCGCCGGCGCCTCATGGCGTGTTTCCGGGCCCTGAGCGCACCGCAGCACATGCATCGGCGGATCTACGAGGTTGCCCTGGACTTCAACCTGGAAAACCCGAGCCACGTGACGGCGCTCTTCCGCCAGCATTTCGGCATGTCGCCCAGCGAGGTGCGCGAGGCGGCCCGGCACCGGGTGGCCATCGGGCAGTGGGCCGAGGTCTCCGTCGCCGCGCCCGGCGGCTCCGATGTGGAGCGGATGCAGCAATGGGCCCAGGAACTCGGACAGTCGCCGGCCAAAACGGACCGGCCTGATCGGGGGGCGTCCCTCCGGTCCGCCGCGGTCTGACGCTGACGGCGCACCGCAGGGCGGATGCGCGCCGGAGCCGGATCGTGTATCAGGGGCCGATGGCCGAGGTGAAACCAGAGAAGACCCGCATTCCGCTGAACGACGCGCGCACAGGTCCGCTGCTGCGCCGGCTGTGGGCGGCCTTCGTGCGACCTCATGCGGGGTGGCTGGCGGTTGCTTCCGTCGCCATGGCGATCGTCGCGGCGACCACCGCACTGACCGCCTGGCTGATGGATCCGGTGGTCGACAAGGTCTTCGTCGAGCAGGACCGGTCCATGCTCTGGCTGGTCGGCGGGGCGGTGATCGTCACCTTCGCGCTGAAATCGGCCGCCTCGTATTTCCAGGACGCGCTGCTCGCCCGGGTCGGCGGGCGCATCGTCGCCGACGTGCAGATCCGGCTGTTCGGCCATCTTCTGGGTCAGGACGTGGCGCTGTTCCAGAGCCGGGCCACCGGCGGCCTGATCTCGCATTTCACCTTCGACGTCCAGGCGCTGCGCCAGGCGGTGTCCAACGCGATCGTCGGGCTGGTGCGCGACGGGCTGTCGGTGATCTTCCTGGTCGGCGTGATGCTGTATCAGGACTGGCTGCTGTCCCTGATCGCCCTGCTGGTGGCGCCCCTGACGGTTGTCCCGATCCAGAAACTGGGCAAGCGCATGCGCCGGGTCTCCGGCGACGCGCAGGCGCGGATGGGCGACTTGACCACCCTGCTGGGCCAGGCGTTCCACGGCATCCGGGTGATCAAGGCCTATGCCATGGAACGGGCCGAGACCGGGCGGGTCGGCGCGCTGGCGGAGGAGATCTACCGGCTGACCTATCGCCAGGGCCGGGTGCGGGCGGCGGTGCAGCCGATCGTCGACGCCTTCGGCGGTATCGCCGTGGCCGCGGTCATCGTCTATGGCGGCTACCGGGTGATTGAGGGAGCGACGACGCCGGGCGCCTTCTTCTCGTTCATCGCCGCCGTGTTGATGGCCTATCAGCCGCTGCGCGGCCTCGGCAAGGTCAGCACCACCCTGCAGGAGGGGCTGGCGGCGGCGGAGCGTCTGTTCGTCCTGCTCGACCGCCAGTCGGCGATCGCCGAGGCGCCGGACGCCAAGGCCCTGGAGCGGGCCCCGGCGGAGGTGGCGCTGACCGATGTTCATTTCCGCTATGCCGACGGCACCGAGGCGCTGGCCGGGATCGACCTGGTGGCACCGGCCGGCAAGGTCACCGCCCTGGTTGGCCCCAGCGGGGCGGGTAAGAGCACGGTGCTGAACCTCATCCCGCGTTTCTTCGACGTGGAGAGCGGGTCGGTGACCATCGGCGGCACCGACGTGCGCGGCCTGACCCTGGCAAGCCTGCGCGACGCGGTCGCCCTCGTCAGCCAGGAAATCGTGCTTTTCGACGACACGGTGGCAGAGAACATCCGCTTCGGCCGGCCGGGCGCCACGGATGAAGAACTTCGCGCGGCGGCCGAGGCGGCGGCGGCCCATGAGTTCATCATGGCCCTGCCGGACGGCTACGAGACCCGGGTGGGCGAGCACGGGACGAAACTGTCTGGCGGCCAGCGCCAGCGCATCGCCATCGCCCGGGCGATCCTGAAGGACGCGCCGATCCTGCTGCTGGACGAGGCGACCAGCGCGCTCGACACCGAGTCCGAGCGGCAGATCCAGGCGGCCTTGGGCCGGCTGATGAAGGGCCGCACGACCCTGGTCATCGCCCACCGGCTGTCGACGGTGCAGGGGGCGGACGTGATCCACGCCTTCGAGGCCGGCCGGGTGGTGGAAAGCGGCGACCACCACGCGCTGGTGGAGCGCGGCGGCACCTATGCCCGGCTACACGCGCTGCAGTTCCGCGAACCCCAGAGCGCGGCTTAAAGCCCCGCAGGGGCGTGTCGAAGGGCCGCTACTCCCCCTTCGGCCAGCGCCGGTGCACCCAGAGCCACTGCTCCGGCCGTTCGCGGATCCAGCTTTCCAACAGGTCATTGAAGCGCTGCACGGTGGCCGCGACGTCGTCCGCCGGCTTGCCGTCGCGCGGAACGGTCACCCCCTCATAGGCCGTCACCCGGAACCGAACCCCCTCCAACCGCTCGATCCGCACCGCCACGATCGGGCAGTCGAAGCGGCGGGCGAGCTGGGCGAAGGCCGGGGTGGTCATCGCCCTGCGGCCGAAGAACCGGGCCTCGATGCCGTCGTTCATCTTCTGGTCGATCAGCAGGCCGAGCGGACGGCCGCGCTTCAACGCATCCATCACCCCGCGGGCGCCCGCACTGCCCTTGGGGAACAGCTCGGCGTCGGGATGCGACTTGCGCTTGTCGTAGAGCGAGGCGATCAGCGGGTTGTCCGGCGCGCGGTAGACGCCGTCCATCACCAGCCCGACATGCGCGGCTGCCAGCAGCATCAGTTCCCAGTTGGCGATATGGCCAGAGACGTAGATCGCCGGCCCGCCGTCGCCCATCGCCGCCAGCGCATGCTCCGCGCCGATGATCTCCACCCGACGGTCCATCTCGCGCCGAAGGGTTCCGATATGGGCGAATTCCCCGGCCGTGCGGCCGAGGTTGCGCCACATGCCGTCGAGGATGCGCTCGATCTCGGCTCCGTCCTTCTCCGGGAAGGCGCGCTGCAGGTTGGTGCGGGCGACCTTCTGCAGGCGCAGCATCGGGCCGACCCGTGCCATGACGGTCGCGCCGAGGGCGGAGGCCGCGTCGATCGGCAGCAGGCGCATCAGCCCGTAGACGGTCAGCGCGCCGGCGGCCTCCAGCGGCCACAGGAGGCGTTTCTTCAGGGGACTCTTGCGCGGGCCGGACATGGACGGTGGTATTCCCCGTCCATGTCCGATTTGTCCAGTCCCATGTGCCTGTTAGGCGGTGACCGGTGTCAGACGGGCGAGCGGCTTCTCGTTGATCGGCAGGTGGATGATTGCCGCCGCCAGCCCCAGGGCGACGCCGGCCCACCACACGCCGTCATAGCTGCCGACCGTGTCGTAGAGGTAGCCGCCGAGCCAGATGCCGGCGAAGGAACCGAGCTGGTGGCTGAGGAACACGAAGCCGAACAGGGTCGCCATGTACCGCACGCCGAAGACCTGGGCGACGATGCCGGTGGTCAGCGGCACGGTCGATAGCCACAGGATGCCCATGGCGCCGGCGAACAGGTAGATCGTCAGTTCGGTTTTCGGCGCCATCAGCAAGGCGGCGATGACGATGGCCCGGGCGAAGTAGATGGTGCTGAGCCCGACCTTCTTGCTCCATCTCTGCCCCGCCATGCCCGAGGCGAAGGAGCCGACGATGTTGAACAGCCCGACCAGCGCCAGCGCATAGGCGCCAACCGTGGGATCGAGGCCGAGGTCGCGGACATAGGACGGGAAATGCACCGTGATGAAGGCGACGTGGAAGCCGCAGACGAAGAAGCCGATGGTCAGCAGGATATAGCCGCGATGGGCGCCGGCCTCGGCCATCGCCTGGCGGAAGGTCTGCTGGCTCGGCGCCTCGCCCTTGGCATTGGTGTTGGACGGCAGGATGAAGGCCAGCGGGATGATGAACAGGGCAGAGGCGGCCAGCATCAGCAGCGCCGATTCCCAGCCATAGGCGCTGATGAAGCCCTGGCCCATCGGCGAGAACACCACCTGGCCGAAGGAGCCCGAGGCGGTGCCGAGGCCGAGCGCCAGGGAGCGACGCTCCGGTCCGACCACCTTGGCCATCGCGGCCATGGCGAGCGAGAAGGCGGTGAAGGCGACACCGATACCTGTCAGCACGCCGCCGAACAGATGCAGGTCGAAGGAGCTGTTCGCCGTCGCCATGCCCCAGACGCCGACGGTGTAGATGACGGCACCGACCGCCAGCACCCGCGAGGGGCCGAACTTGTCGGCGATCATCCCGGCGACCGGCACGCCGATGCCCCAGAGCAGGTTCTGGATGGCCATGGCGAGGCCGAAGGTCTCGCGGTCCCAGCCTTTGGCGATGGTCATCGGCTCCAGGAACAGGCCGAAGGCGGAGCGGATGCCGAAGCCGATCATGGCGATCAGGCAGCCGGCGACGATGACGACGACAGGCGTCCTCCAGCCGGGCGACGAGGGTTGGGCGAGGGTCGACATGGCAGACTCCGGAAGGGCGGTTGGCCGGAAAAGTGGGGTGTGATAGGGTAGGTGTAGTTACACTCGTGTACCTGCACCTAATTGTCAATTGGCACGATCTGATGGTCCTCAGCGACGACACCGGTTTGGCCTGTACCTGTTCGCTGGTGCGCGGCGTGGCGCGCCGGCTGACCCAGTATTACGACGAGGCGCTGAAGGAAACCGGGCTTAAGGTGACCCAGTACGGCCTGCTGTCCACGATCGACCGGATGGACCGCCCGTCGGTGACCGATCTTGCCGAGCGGCTGGACCTGGACCGCACGACCCTGACCCGGAACCTGGCACCGCTGAGGCAGGCGGGCTGGGTGCGGCAGGCGGCGGGGCCAGACCGGCGCACCCGCTCTGTGGAACTGACCGAGACGGGCCGGGAGATCCTGGCGCTGGCCCGGCCGCACTGGCGCCGGGCTGAAGTCGCCCTGCGTCAGCGTGCCGGCGGCGACGTCACCTCGGCGCTGGAGGACGCGCTGATGCAGACGGTGGCCGC
Source organism: Thalassobaculum sp. (assembly GCF_965223715.1). Taxonomy (GTDB): domain Bacteria; phylum Pseudomonadota; class Alphaproteobacteria; order Thalassobaculales; family Thalassobaculaceae; genus Thalassobaculum. The sequence goes on from NZ_OZ245012.1 coordinate 779,296, forward strand.
GGTGGACGCCCAGCAGCAGTGACCGGGCGGGCCGGCGGCAGACCTGGGGCGGCGGCGTATACGATCCCCCTTGCGTTGCCCTAGATCCGTCACGATCTTGCGGTTCTGTTGGGCGACCCTTGAGCCCGCACCCCGTTACGCGCTAGGGCAGGGGACATTGCCACCGGCCGGGAGCCGATGAATGACCGCACTTCGTTCCATCGCGACGGTTGCCGCCGTCGTTGCCGCCTTGACCCTCTCGATCGCCGCACCGGCCTCGGCCGCGTTCAAGAGCGGCATCTGGCAGGGCGACGCCTATATCTCCAAGGAGGGCCAGTTCCAGCGCTGCGCCATCGTCGGCGACTACGAGAGCGAGACGGACCTTGGCTTCGGGCTGGCGGCCAATGGGGTCTACGAGGTCTATCTGATCAACAAGACCTGGACGCTGGAACCCGGTCAGGCCGCCAAGGTTACGATCAAGATCGACAACCAGCCGGAGGTGAGCGGCGCCTTCCAGGTGGTGAGCAAGGATACGCTCGGCACCCTGCTGAACGACCATCCCGAGCTGGTGACCGCGTTCAAGGCCGGCAATGTGGCGACCATCACCGGCTTCTTCGGCACGCTGAAATTCCCGCTGACCGGTACCGCAAGGCCTTCGGCGTCATGGAGGACTGTGTCCGGCAGGTGAAGAGCGGCGTCCAGGACGGCAAGAAGGTTGCCGAGGCGCGCGCGAAGCTGGCCAAGGTCCATGGCCAGGAACTCTTCAAGCTGCAGCCTCAGGCCTTCGCCTGGCGGGTGCTGCACGACCTGCCGCAGGACCAGTTTGGCATTCCCAAGGATGTCGAGCAGGCGATGAAGCGCTGGAACGCGGCCCTGGTCTGGCGGATCGAGCGTGGGCTGGGCCTTGTCCAGTCGGTCGGCGGCAATCACAGCGAGGAGGAACTCCGCGTCGAGCTGACCAAGCTCAAGTCGCCGAGCTGCAAGGGCCAGCTGACCTCCGAAGCCGACCTGCGCATGATGCCCGGCACGGATACGATCCTGCCCCATGTGGAGCTGTCCTGCACCGATGTGGGCAATGGCAGCCCGGCCTATGAGGTGCTGACCTTCTTCCCGCATGCCTCGGGCAACATGATCGCGGTCAGCCATATCGGCGAGACGCTGCAGATCGCCCAGACCGCCGACGCGACCTTCCTGAACCAGGTGGCTGCCATCGCCGCCCAGCGCTAGCTGGCGCTGGTGCAGAGCACGACCGGATCAAGACGTCTGGTCGTGCTTCAGCCGCAGGCGCCGCTCGCCGGCGCCACGCGGATCAGCGCGCCGTCGCTCTCGTCGGTCAGCAACCAGATCGCGCCGTCCGGACCCATCCGGACGTCGCGGATCCGCCCGAACTCGTCCTTGAACAGCCGCTCCTCTCCGGTGACCTCGCCGTTGTCCAGGTCGAGACGCACCAGCATGCGGTCCTTCAGCGCGCCGACCAGCATGTCGCCGGTCCAGGCCGGGAACAGGTCTCCGACCACGAAGGCGAGGCCGGAGGGGGCGATCGACGGGTCCCAGTAGTAGATCGGCTGCTCCATGCCCTCCGCCGAGGTGCCGACGCCGATCTGGCCGCCGTGATAGTGGCGGCCATAGGAGATCGTCGGCCAGCCGTAGTTCTTGCCCGCCTCGGGCCGGTTGATCTCATCGCCGCCCCGCGCCCCGTGTTCGACCACCCAGAGCGCCCCGGTCTCCGGATGCCGGGCGGCGCCCTGGGGGTTGCGATGACCGAAGGACCAGATCTCCCGGGCCCCGCCTTGCCCGTCGGCGAAGGGATTGTCGGCGGGGATGCTGCCATCCTCCGCGATCCGCAGCACCGAGCCCGCATGGTCGTTGGGGTTCTGGGCGCGCGGCCGGTCGCCCCGGTCGCCGATGGTGAACCAGAGCGTCCCGTCGCCCTTGAAGACGATGCGCGAGCCGAAATGGCGCGTCGCGTCGGTCGCCGGCGACATCGAGAAGATCTGCGTCAGTCCCTCCAGACGGGTGCCGTCGGCCGAGAGCGTGCCTTGGGCGATGGCCGTCCCGGTCAGCCCGTCGCCGCGCCGCTCGGAGTAGGAGAAGTAGAGGCGCCGGTTGTCGGCGAAATCCGGATGGGCGACCACGTCGAGCAGGCCACCCTGTCCAGCCGCCCGCACCTGGGGAGCGCCGCCGATCTCCGTCTTCTCGCCGGTCCGCGGGTCCGCCAGCCACAGGGCGCCGTCCCGCTCGGTGATCACCGTGTTGCCGTCCGGCAGGAAGGTCACGCCCCAGGGATGATTGAGGTCGGAGACCCGGGCCTCCGCCGTCAGAGTGCAGGCCTGGGCCTGCTCGGTCACCTGGGCGACGGCCGGGGCGGTCAGCGCCGTGAGAACGGGGAGGGCGAGCAAAAGGGAGCGGGTCGGGAGCATGGGGGTCCTCTCGGCCGGAAAACAGGGTCCCATGAGAGGTGGGGGGCGGGCCCGCTCGGTCAACGCCTGCCCGGTCGATGCCCGCCATGACAGGTCGCTCTGGTCGAGGACCGCGCTCTGGGCTCGACCTCCATTCCATCGGGGCTTTCTCTCCCCCACACCTGAACCTGCCTTGACTTCACCGCATCAGCGGGCTGCCATCGGGGCTTGCGAGATGAGGAGAAGACGATGGCCGGATTGGAACGCTGCGACCTGAAGCTCAGCGGGGGCGAGGTGATCGACGGGACGGGGGCCGCGCGGGTCCGGGCCGATGTGGCGATCAGCGACGACCGGATCGTCGCAGTGGGCGACCTGTCGAAGGTCCAGGCCGGCAAGGAGATCGACGTCACCGGCCGCATCGTGGCGCCGGGATTCGTCGACGTTCATACCCATGACGACCGGGCGCTGCTGTCCAAGCCGACCATGGACATGAAGGTCAGCCAGGGCGTCACCAGCGTGGTTGTCGGCAATTGCGGCATCTCCCTGGCGCCGCTGGTGATGGACCGTCGCCCGCCGCCGCCGCTCGACCTGCTCGGCACCGAGGAGTGGTGGAAATACGGTACCTTCGACGCCTTCCTGAGCGCGGTCGACGACGCGCCGGCCAGCGTCAACGCCGCCTTCCTGGTCGGCCACTCCACCCTGCGGGTCGGGGCCATGGACGACGTCTACCGGGCGGCCCGTGCCGACGAGATCAAGACCATGCGCGGCAGGCTGGAAGAGTCGCTGGATGCCGGGGCCTGCGGCCTGTCCACCGGCCTGTTCTACGCGCCGTCGGAGAAGGCGCTGACCGAGGAGGTGATCGAGATTGCCAGGGCGCTGAAGAGCCACGGCGGGCGCTACGTCACCCACATGCGCAACGAGGGTGCGGATGTCGTCAAGAGCCTGGAGGAGACCTTTCTGATTGGCCGCGAGGCTGGAGTGCCCGTGATCGTCTCCCACCACAAGGTGCACGGGAAGGACAATTTCGGCCGTTCCAAGGAGACCCTTGAACTGTTCGAACGCTACCGCAAGAGCCAGAAGATCGGCCTGGACGTCTACCCGTATCACGCCTCCTCCACGGTGCTGAAGGCGGACAGCATCGCCTTCTCCAACCGGGTCATGGTGACCTGGTCGGTGCCGCATCCGGAGCACAAGGGCCGCGACCTCAAGGACATCGCCGACGAGTGGGGGGTGGATGTGTACGAGGCGGCCGAACGGCTGCAGCCGGCGGGGGCGATCTACTTCTCGATGGACGAGGACGACGTGCAACGCATCCTCTCCTATCCCCAGGCGATGTTCGGCTCCGACGGCCTCCCCCATGACGAGTTCCCGCATCCGCGCCTATGGGGCACCTTCCCACGCATTCTCGGCCACTATTCCCGCGATCTCGGCCTGTTCCCGCTGGAAGAGGCGGTGCGCCGCATGACCTCGCTCTCGGCGGCCGAGTTCGGCCTGGTCGACCGGGGCGAGGTGGCGGAGGGCAAGTACGCCGATATCTGCGTGTTCGACGCCCGCGACATCATCGACAGCGCCACCTTCGAGGACCCGATGACCCCGGCCGCCGGCATCGACACCGTGATCGTCAACGGCCGGGTGGTCTGGTCCGAGGGCCGCTCGACCGGCGAACGCTCCGGCCGGGCGCTGCGGCAGGGGCGGGCGTGATTTCGTGCGGGTTCCGGGATAACCGAGTCCCGTTCGGACCTAGCCGCTGACCAGGGAGATCTCGGTGCGGCCGTGGGCGCGGCTGTCGGGGTGTCTCGGCAGGCGGACCGTCACGCGGGTGCCCTTGTTGACCACGCTGTCGATCAGCAGGGCGCCGCCATGCATCTCCGCCAGCGATTTGGCGATCGACAGGCCGAGGCCCCAGCCGCCCTGGGCCTTATGCGGGTCGGTCTCTCCGCGCACGAAGGAGTTGGTGACCGCGTCGATGCGGTCGGCGGGGATGCCGATGCCGGTGTCCTCCACGGTGATCTCGGCGGTCCGCGAGTCGGCCCGGGCGGTGATGGTGATCGTGCCGCCTTCGGGCGTGAACTTCACGGAATTGGTCAGCAGGTTGATCAGGATCTGCTGGACCGCCCGCTTGTCCACATCGATCGAGGTCGGCACCTCCGGCAGCACGGTGTGCAGTTCTGTGCCCTTATCGGCGAGCCGGTGGCTGACGACGACCACGGCCTCGTCGATCAGGTCCTTCATCTCCACCGGGACGAAGGTCAGGTCGCGGCGTCCCGCCTCGATGGTGGAGACGTCGAGGATGTCGTTGACGAGTTCGAGCAGCAACCCGCCGCTTGTATGGACGTGGCGGGCATATTCGCAATAGCGCGGGTTGCCGAGGGGCCCGAAGGCTTCCAGCGTGAGGATCTCCGAGAAGCCAAGGATCGCGTTCAGCGGAGTCCGCAGCTCGTGGCTCATGGCGGCGAGGAAGTCTGACTTGGCCTGGTTGGCCCGGTTCGCCTGGGCCAGGGCCTCGTCGCGGGTGCGCTCGGCCCGCTTGCGGTCGGAGATGTCCAGGGCGCTGATCGGGATGCTGGCGAATTCCTCGGCCGTCTTCGGAATCGGCATGGAGAGGATGACAGTTCGGTCCTCCCCATCGGCCGTCACATGGGTCTCCTCGCTGCGAAAGCCCGGCTCCCCGCGCCACATGGCCAGAAGCTGCTCTGAAAAGGCTGTCGAGGCGGTGGTGGTTCGGATGCGGCGCAGATGGGCGGCCAACTCGGCCGTCGAGCCGACCCGGTACAGCCGCAGGGCGGCGGGGTTGGCGAGGGTGACGGAGGTTTTGGCCTCCAACTCCTCGAGTAGGTGAGGGTGACGGGCGAGATGGTCGGCCAGGTCGGTCACCCCCCGGCCGCGCAGCGACTGCAGGGCCGCGTGCACCGCGGAGAAGTCCTCGGTCCAGACCGAGACCTCCGAGCTGTCGAACAGGGTGCGGTAGCGTTCCTCGCTGATGCGCTTCTCGCGCTCCGCCCGCTGCCGCCGATCCTCGCGCTGCAAAAGGAGCCCGCCGATGAAGACCCCGATGAAGATCCCGGTCCCCCAGGGCACGGCCATACGCTTCAGCAGGGCCCATCCGTTCGCCAGGTCGCCGACCAGCAGAAAGCCAGGGGCCGAGAACACCACGGCGATCGCGGCCACCACCAGGAGGACACCGGGCCCGCGCCGGTGCCAGCCGAGATAATGGACGGCCATGCCGATCAGCGTGGAAAGCATGACGCCGGTGATCCCGGCGAGGGTACCGATCCCGCCCAGGTGAACCCTGAACGCGGCGGCCATGACCGCGGTGACCAGCCCGGTGACGGGCCCGCCGAACGCCGCGCTGAGCACGATGATCGCGTTGCGCTGGTCGATCACGACCCCATCGGCGGCCGGGATCTTCACGTGCATGCTGATGATGACCACGACGCCAAAGAAAAGGCCCAGCACGGCCTGCCGGCTCAGGGCCTCGCGCGGCCGCAGCCAGTCGCTGAGGAACGCGTAGCCGACGATCAGCACGACGAAGATCGAGATGTTGTTGAGCAGCAGGATCAGCAGAGAGAAATCGACCGACATGACGGAGTCCCTGTGCCCTCTATGGAACCGTCACACCCGGGCGTCCTGCTTCGCGGACCGGGTGTTCCACGGCATGGATGTTCGACGCTCAGATCCTAAAACTTCTTAAATAAAACTCGAATTGTCGATTTTTATGCAGGAGTTCGGCGATCGCTACGCCGCAGTTGAGACGGATCACGTTGGCCTCCATATCCTGCCTCCGGAGCGTCATGATGCATCGTCATTGTTGCTTTTCATACGTTCAGGGAAGGGGGATGGATGGCGCGGATTGCGGCAATCCTGTTCGGGCTGTGTGTCTGGCTGTCGCTGTCCGGTACGGTGGCGGCGGCCGAGCGGCTGGTCCATCTGGTGAATATCGGCTGGCACACCGGCATCGCGATCCGCAGCGCCGATATCGACCCCGACCTGATCCCGGAGGTCGGCGACCTGCCCGGCGCCGCCTGGATCGAGTTCGGCTGGGGCGACGCGGCGTTCTACCGCGATCCGGATCCGGCGATCGCCAGTTACCTGAGCGCCGCCTTCGTCGAGACTCCGGCCGTGATGCACCTTGTCGGCATGCCGGCCCCGCCGTCGCGGTATTTCCCGGAGGCCGAGATCGTCGACGTGCCGCTCGACGCCGACAGCTTCCGCAAGCTGCTCACCCATATCTCGGCCAGCTTCGCGCGCGGCCAGGGGGAGCGGCTACCGGCGCTGGGGCCGGGCCTCTACCGGCAAAGCTGGTTCTACGACGCTTTCGGCACCTTCACTTTGTCCAATACCTGCAACACCTGGGTCGCCCATGCCTTCGCCGCGGCCGGGCTGGAGATCGACACCGACCTCAGCCGCGCCAGCACGGTCACGGAACGGGTGCGCGAGGCGGTGACCTCGCGCTGAGGCCAAGTTAGAGCGTCGGCAGTTCGATCGGCATCACGCCCTCGAAGGCGGCGGACGCGGTAAGAACCATGTCCTCCCCCCATTTCGGACCGACGATCTGAAGGCCGACCGGCAGGCCGTCGACCCGGCCGCAGGGGATCGTCGCCGCCGGCTGCTGGGTCAGGTTGAACGGGTAGGAGAACGGGGTCCACTCGGTCCAGCGCTTCATGTTTGAGCCCGGCGGCACCTCGTGCCCCGCCTCGAAGGCCGGCTGCGGCAGGGTCGGGGTCAGCAGCAGGTCGTAGGTCTCGTGGAACTCGTTCATCGCTGTGCCCATGGCCTCGCGCTGCTTCACCGCAGCGAAGTACTCGAGGAGGGAGTAGTCGGCGCCGGCGGCCGCGACCTCCTGCAGGCCCGGATCGATCAGCGCCTTCTGCTCCTCGCTGAACGCGGTGAACAGGTTGGCGGCCCCGGTGAACCAGTGGGCGGCGAAGATCTCGTGGCTGTTGGGCAGCGGGCTCTCCACCTCCTCCACGATCGCGCCCAGTTCGCGGAAGACATCCACTGCCTTGGCCACAAGGGCGGCGACCTCCGGCTGTACGGTGGCACCGCCGAGATCGGGGCTGTAGGCGATCCGCCAGCCGGCGACCGACGGGCGCAGGGCGTTGCGGTAGTCGGCACCCTCGTACGGGACGGCGTACCAGTCGCGGGCATCCGGCTCGCTCATCACCGTCAGCATCAGAGCGGAATCGGTGACCGTGCGGGTCATCGGCCCGATATGGGCGACCGACCCGAACGGCGAGGCGGGAAAGGCCGGGACCCGGCCGAAGGTCGGCTTGATGCCGTAGATGCCGGTATAGCCCGCCGGCATGCGGATCGACCCGCCGCCATCGGAACCCTGGTGCAGCGCGCCCATGCCGGTCGCCGCCGCCACGGCCGCGCCGCCGGAGCTGCCGCCGGGGGTCTTGCTCGGGTCCCAGGGGTTGCGGGTGATGCCGGTCAGCGGGCTGTCGGTCACGCCCTTCCAGCCGAATTCCGGGGTGGTCGTCTTGCCGAGCAGCACCGCGCCATGCTCCTTCAGCCGGGCGACGAAGGGCGCGTCCACGGTCCAGGGGCCGTCCTCCTTGACCGTCTTCGAACCGCGCAGGGTCGACCACCCTTCGGTCAGGGACAGGTCCTTGATCGAGGTCGGCACGCCATCGACCAGCCCGACCGGCTCGCCCTTCATCCAGCGCGCCTCCGACTCCTTAGCGCTCGCCAGGGCCGACTGGTGGTCGACCAGCCGGAAGGCGTTCAGCTTGCCGTTCAGCGCGTCGATCCGGTCGAGCGCGGCCTTCGTCGCCTCCACCGGCGAGATCGTCTTGCGGGCATAGCCGTGGAGCAGGTCGGTGGCGGACAGGAGGGCGAGATCGGTGCTGGTCATCGAAAGGTTTCCTTGGAACGAAGGCTTCATCGCGGCGTCAACGAAACCTTATGAATCTCGGTGCTAGCGTGTCGAGCAGGAACAGTCCGCAGGGATCCGCTCACATGAGTCTCGACGCCTCTCAGCTTCACCGACCCGAGCTTCAGGAACTTCTGTCTCTCTGGGAGAACGGCCGCCGAGGCCGTGGCATCCCCGCTGTCGGTGGCCTGTGTCCCGTCGATGTCGCGCCGTTCCTCGCCCATATCGTCATCGTCGAGGTGGAGGAGACGACCGACCGGATCCGCTTCCTGCAGATGGGCCGGGAACTGACCCCGATCTTCGGCGACGATCTGGTCGGACAGTATCTCGATGAGCTGCCGCTCGGCCTGCGCGGCCATGTCGATGAGACATATCGGGCCATGGTCGCCGACCGGGCGCCGCAATATGCCGAGTTCGAGGTTGCCGGCGACAGCTGGGTGGTGATCTTCGATCGCCTCATGCTGCCGTTCTGCGACGAGGCGACCGACCGGGTGGCCGGCGCCATGGTCGCGATCTATCCGCGCATCTCGATCCGCAGGCGGGTGCTCCGCGATGACCGCGAGGAAGAGGGCGTGGCCGCCTGACGCGCCGTCAGCCGATCGGCTTGGGCCAACTCGGGTCGCGGAACTCCTGGATTTCGAATCGGTAGCTCTCCAGCCCCCGGAAGAAGGCCGAGTAGACGTTGAAGCGCTCGCTGAGTTGCGGTGGCGCCTCGAACTCCACGCCGCGGGCCTTCAGCGTCTCGTAGGCGGCGTCCGCATCGCTCACCACGAAGGAATAGGTCACGGCGGGGTCGTCCGCCGGCGGCCGGTTCGTGCACACGCCCAGGAACGCGTTGGGCGCGGCCTGGTAGATATGGCAGAGGTCGAACTGGTTCAGCGCCAGCTTCAGGCCGACCTTGTCGCGTAGGAAGGCCGATCCGGACGCGAGGTCCGTCGTGTATAGGAACGTCACCTGCTGGGTGATGGTGAACGGAGCCATGATTTCCTCCATCGGAGTTTGTTTCGGACCTGACTATATCCGTCGCCGCCGCAGGTCGCGGATCATGAAACGGTTCGGGTGGACACTGGCAGCCATCGCCCGGTCGACCGGCCAGGGCTCGCCCAGCATCTGCGAGACCGCGAGCTCGGCCATCAGCGGGGCGGTCACGAGACCCCTGGAGCTGAGCCCGGTCACCGCGAACACCCCCTCCAGGAACGCAGGCGGTCCCCCATCAAGGCGTTTCGCATCGAACCGCAGATGACCATAGGCCTCGGCCAGCGCCGCCGCGTCGCAGAGCGGGCCGGCGACGGGCTGCCGGTCCGGCGTGACCGCCCGGATCGCCGCCCGGCCGCCCAGCACCGAGGGCGCCGGGTCGAACAGGCGCGCCAGGGCCTCGGGGAACAGGCCCAGGGTGCGCCGGTGGTCGTCCGCTTGCACCGCGACCGGCCAGTCCGTGGGCGCGAATCCACCCCGCGTGTAGGTCGCGCCGGCCACATGGGTACCGCCCACCGTCGGGGAGAGGTAGCCGCCGAACGCCACGCAGCTCTGCAGCCGGCGGCTTGCCGCGGTTTCGGCCAGGCGGGTGACCTGTCCCCGGATCGCCTCCACCGGAAGATGGGCCGCGGGCGTAAGAGCGGGGGAGAGCATGGCCGAGGCGAGGATCACCGCATCTGCGCGGGCAATCGTACGACCCTCAGGGTCTAGCAGGGTCCAGCCGTCCGGACTCGGCACGAGGCTGCCGACGGTGGCTCGGACCGGGCGGCGTTCCCCGGCCAGGGCGGCGCTCCAGGCGCGGGGATCAACCCACCCGCCGGTGCGATGCCACAGGGCCGGGCGGTCGAGCGCGACACCGGCGACGTCGTTTGCCTGTGCCGCGTCCAGCAGCGCCGCCGAAATCGGGGCGAGGTGCCCGGCATCCGCCATCTCCCGGTAGCGGCCCAGCGCTGTATCGTCGGTGGCGAGTTCCAGCACGCCGTTGCTGCCGACAGGCATCCCGGCGTCGGCGGCCCGATCCAGGGCGAAGCGGAACGCGGCACCGCTGAGCGCGCCCTGGACGTCGCCATCGGCCGTCGGGCGGGCCATCAACAGCCCGGCCGGATTGCCCGAGGCCTCGGCCCCGATCCGGCCATGGCGGTCGAACCAGAGCGTCTCGACGCCGCGCAGGGCGAGGGCTCCCACCGCGGCCGCGCCGGCCACTCCGGCGCCGATCACCGCTACCTGGCCGAGGGGTCTGGTCGGGGGCGGGGCGTACCAGGGCTCGCCGGAGAAGGGCGAAACCGGTCCGGCGAAGGTCGCGGCGATGCAGTCGCGCTTGCGGCCGTATCCGGCCCGCTTCTCCACGGCGAACCCGACCTCCGCGAGGCCGCGCCGCACCGCGCCGGCGGCTGTGAAGCTGGCGAGCCGGGTGCCCGGACCGGAGAGCCGTGCGACCTCTGCCAGCAATTCAGCGCGCCACATGGACGGGTTCTTGGCCGGGGCGAAGCCGTCCAGGAACCAGGCATCCGCACGCGCCTCCAGGCCGGCCAGCACCTCGGCCGCCTCGCCGATCAGCAGGGTCAGGCAGACCCGGTCCGCCGCGAACCAGATCCGGTGGGTGCCGCCCGTGATCGGCTCGGGGTAACGCGTCCGTAGCCGGTCCGCCAGATGGCCCAGCCGGGGGAAGGCGGACAGCGCGTCGGCGAGCTGCCCGCGGGTGAGAGGAAAGCCTTCCACCGCGACATAGTGCAGAACGCCGCCCGCCGGCCGGGTCTCGCGCCAGAGCTGCCAGGTGGCGAGGAAGTTCAGGCCGGTGCCGAAGCCGGTCTCCGCGACCGTGAAAGAAGGCCTGGAGAGGCCGCGCCAGGCGTCGGGCAGGCCGCAGCCCTGCAGGAAGACATGCGCCGTCTCCGCCAGCCCGTCCTCGCGCGAGAAATAGACGTCGTCGAAGCGGGTGGAGACCGGCACGCCGTCGCGCAGTACCAGCCCGGGATCGGTGGCGTCGAGCGGGCGGGCGGTCGGCGGATCGGAGGCGGGGTCGGTCATGGCGCCGACACTGCCACGGCGGACCGTCCGCCGCCACGTTCCGGGTGACAGCGGTTCCGCGCCGCGCTAAGCCTCGGCCCAACCGGACCGAACGTCCAAGCGGAGGCGACCATGAGCGACGAACAACAACCGCCGATCCTGCCCGAAGACGAGCAGAAGCGCCTTGCCCTGCGGGTGATGCTCGAGGCCTGGGACGACGCAGTCGCCCAGGGCGCCTCCTCGGAGATCGTCGCCTCCTCGGCGATCTTCGCCGCCCTGACCGACATGATCGACATCTACGGCGAGGAGACCGTCGCCGAGATGGTCGCCGAATGGCCGGACCGGATCCGCGAAGGCGAGTTCACCCTGAAGCCCCAGGGCACCTGACCCGCCCCGTCACCGCGTCCTACAGGTCGAAGTTCCGGCTCCACAGGTCGCGCAGGTTGGAGAGTTTGGAGGCGGGAAGCGGCCCCGCTTCCGCCGCCTTGATCGCCAGTTCGAGGTGCTCCAGCTCTGCCAGGCCGACGACCACACAGGAAATGTCCTCGTTGGACAGCGAGAACCGGATCGCGGTCTCCGCCCGGCTCTCGCCGGTGTCGCCGGCGGCGGCGATCGCGGCCCGGGCGCGCTTGGCCTCGGCCTCCAGGTCCCGGTTCTCCGGGGTGATCGCCACCTCGCGGCCGTGGCGGATATCGGTCGCCAGCACGCCGGCCGCGAAGACGCGGATGTTCATGATGCCGACCTCGTGGTGCCGGCAGGCGGCCATCAACCCGGTGAAGTCCTGGGCGACGAGCCCCTCCAGCGGTGCCTTCTGCCCGGCGGTCGGGTTGAGCATGTTGTAATAGACTTGGGCGGTATCGACCTTGCCGCTCTCCACCACGCGGATGCAGGACGCGGGATCGCCGAGAGCGGTGAAGCCGATATGGTCGGTCAGCCCTTCCTTGCGCAGGCCGTCGAGCATGTCGGCGATGCCGCCGTCGCCAATGACGTCATCCACGCCCACATGCTGGCCGGTCCGTTTGGGCTCGACCGGGTTGTGGAGCTGGAACAGGCTCACCTTGTCCAGGCGCAGCCGGTCCAGGCTGCGCTCGATGCCGCGGCGGATCTGGCTCTGGATCGTCTCGTCGCTCTCCAGGTCCAGGCGCACCTTGGTGGAGACGTGGGGGCGCTCGGCCGGGTCGATCTCCGCCAGCAGCCAGCCCAGCGCGATCTCCGACTGGCCCTGGCCGTAGTCGCCGGCGGTGTCGATCCAGTTGATGCCGGCATCGATCGCCCGGCGGATCGCCGCCCGTTTCACCTCGTCGTCCTGGTGGATCAGAATCCCGCCGACCCAGCCGCCGCCGAACACCAGCTCCGATACCTGCAGGCGGGTTCTACCCAACTGACGCGTGTTCATGTGCTTCCCTCCCTGGAAATCCTGATTGTATTGTCCTTAATATGGTTAAGGGTGATTGCAGGCGTGCAATCACACACGAAACGAACAGGGGGTTGCGACGATGCTCTCTGCGCTCGCGTTCCGCCAGTTGATATCCGTCGGTCATCTTACTTTGATCGACCCTGAAGGTAACCGCCACGAATGCCAGGGCTCTTCCGAGGGCCCCCGCGCCACGGTCCGGCTCCTCGACCGAAGTCTCGACCGCCGCCTGATGCTCAATCCCGAACTTGCCATCGGCGAAGGCTTCATGAACGGTGGCCTGGTCATGGAAGAGGGCAGCACGCTCTACGACTTCCTCGACCTCTGCATGGTGAATATCGGCAGCGTGCGCGAAGGCACGATGCGCAAGCTGCTGGCCGGAATCCGGGGTATCCGGGCCGCGATCCGGAACTGGAACCCGGTGCATCTTGCCCAGGGCAAGGTCGCCCATCACTACGACCTGAGCGACGATCTCTTCGACCTCTTCCTCGACAGTGATCGGCAGTACAGTTGCGCCTATTTCCTCAATCCCGACGATGACCTGGAGACCGCCCAGTGGAACAAGAAACTCCATCTGGCGGCCAAGCTGAACCTGAAGCCGGGTCAGCGGGTGCTCGATATCGGCTCGGGCTGGGGCGGGCTCGGCCTGTTCCTGGCCGGCCTGGTCGACGATCTGCAGGTCGACGGGGTGACCCTGTCCCGCGAGCAGCACGCCGTCTCCAACCGGCGTGCTGAGGAGGCCGGTGTCGCCGACCGCGTCCGCTACCACCTGAAGGACTATCGGGAGGTCGAGGCGCAGTACGACCGTATCGTCTCGGTTGGCATGCTCGAGCATGTGGGGCCGCGTCACTATGACGAGTTCTACGGGCAGGTGAACCGGCTGCTGAACGCCGAGGGGATCGCGGTGGTCCACTCCGTCGGCGTCTTCAACCGGCCGGAGCCGCAGAACCAGTGGATGGAGAAGTATATCTTCCCCGGCGCCTACACGCCGTCCCTGCGCCAGCAGTTCACCGCCATCGAGCAGACCAGGCTGTACACCACCGATGTGGAGATCCTGCGCCAGCACTACGCGGAGACCCTGAACCGATGGCGGCTGGCCTGCGCGGCGCAGAAGGATCGGATCGTCGCCATGTACGACGAGCGGTTCTACCGCATGTGGGAGTTCTACCTGACCGCCTGCGAGACCGCGTTCCGGCACGGCTCGCTGATGGTGTTCCAGATCCAGCTCGCCAAGGACCTCTACGCCGTCCCGCAGACCCGCGACTACATCGCCGATTTCGAGCGGCGCTGGCGGGGCCGTGGGGCGACCACCCTTCGGCAGGTCGGTGGTTCGGACATGCGTCCCAAGACCCCCGCCGTCGCCACCGCAGACGCGGATGACGAGACCAGGCGGGCTTGATGTTCGGGGGATTTCCCGTCATGTGATACGCCGCCGTCCTGAGCCTGGACGGCGGCGTCTTGCTTGGGGGATCCATGTCCGCTGCTTCCGATCTTTCGACCCGTCTGGGAACCGGCGACCGCGACGGCGAGCTGATCACCGCGCTGGCGGCGAAGGTGGGCACCCCGTTCTGGCTCTATGACGCCGCCCGCATCGAGAGCCAGATCGCGCGGCTGCGCGGCTTCGACACGATCCGCTACGCCCAGAAGGCCAGCAGCAACCTGGACCTGCTGCGGGTGATGCGCCGCAACGGCGTGAAGATAGATGCGGTGTCGAACGGCGAGATCACCAGGGCGCTGGCGGCCGGATACCAGGCCGGCGGCGACGAGCTGGTTTTCACCGCCGACATCTTCGACCGGCCGACCCTGGAGCGCGTGGCGGAGCTGCGCATCCCGGTGAACTGCGGCTCGCCCGACATGATCGACCAGATCGGCGCCGTCAGCCCCGGCCACAGGATCTGGCTGAGGATCAATCCGGGCTTCGGCCACGGTCACAGTAACAAGACCAATACCGGCGGCCCGTTTTCCAAGCACGGCATCTGGCACGAGGAACTGCCTGAGCTGGCGCCCAGGATCAAGGCGGCCGGTCTGGAACTGGTCGGCCTGCACATGCATATCGGCTCCGGTGTCGATTACGGCCATCTGGAGCGGGTCGGCGACGCGATGATCGAGGCCTACCGGGCGCTCGGCATGCCGGTCCAGGCGGTCTCCGCCGGCGGCGGGCTGTCCGTTCCCTATCGCGACGGCGGCAGCGAGATCGACACCGAGCATTACGTGAAGCAGTGGGACTCCGCCCGCCTGGCGATCCAGCAGCACCAGTCGGCGCCCGTGGAGATGGAGATCGAGCCGGGGCGCTTCCTGGTCGCCGCCGCCGGCTGCCTCGTCGCTGAGGTGCGGGCGGTCAAGCAGGTGGCGGAGCGCTATTTCGTCGTCGTCGATGCCGGCTTCAACGACCTGGCCCGCCCGGCCATGTACGGCAGCTACCACCGCATCGGCTTCGTCGACGCGGCCGGCGCGCCGGTGACCGGGACCGCCCATCCGGTGGCGGTCGCCGGGCCGCTCTGTGAGTCCGGCGACGTGTTCACCCAGGGCGATGGCGGCGTGGTCGAGTTCCGCGACCTGCCGCTCCCCAAGGTCGGCGACTTCTGCGTCTTCGCCGATGCCGGCGCCTATGGGGCGGCGATGTCGTCGAACTACAATTCGCGTCCGCTGATCCCGGAAGTGATGATCGACGGCGGGGACCTGCGGCTTGCCCGCCGGCGGCAGACCATGGAGGAACTGCTGGCGCTGGAGACGGGCGAGACCCTGTCGCTCGGCGACGCGGTCGCCTGAGGTCAGGCCGCGGGGCTGCGCGGCAGGACGAGCCGCACGGTCGTTCCCTTGCCCAGGCCGCTCTCCACGGTGAGCGTGCCGTCCATTGTGCGGGCCAGCGACTGGCAGATGGTCAGGCCCAGCCCGACCCCGCCGGCCGCCCGGGCGTAGGACGAGGACAGCTGCACGAAGGGCTTCATGATCTCTCCGAGCTTCTCCTCGGGGATGCCCGGCCCGTCATCCTGCACGGCGATCTCGACCCGGTTGTTGTCGATCAGGGTGGCGCTCACCGTCACATTGGCGGCGCTTCCGGCGTATTTCAGCGCGTTGTTCAGCAGGTTGGCGACGATTTGCATCACCGCGCGCCGGTCGGCGAGGGCGATGATCTCCTCCGCTTCGGCCGCGACCGACAGGGCGACGCCGTTGTTCTCGAACTCCACCCGCAGCCGGGTGGCGCTCTCCAGGATCAGCGGCACCACGTCCACATGCTCGATCGAGGCGGCCCGGCGGCCGCTCTCGATCCGCGACAGGTCCAGGATGTCGTCGATGATCGACAGCAGGAAGCGGCCGCTCTGGCGGATGTCGCCGACATACTCGCCCGCCCGCTCCCAGACCCGGCTGTCGCGCGGGCTGTTCTCCAGCAGCTCGCTGAAGCCGATGATGGCATTGAGCGGCGTGCGCAGCTCATGGCTCATGACCGCCAGGAAGGTGGATTTCGCCGCACTCGCCTCCTCCGCCCGCTGCAGGGCCTCCAGGACCTCCTGGTTGGCCAGGGTGCGTTCGTTGGCCCGTCGGAACCGCGCCACGGTCCAGACCGCATAGGCCGCCAGCAGCAGCACCAGAAGGGGAATGGTCACGTAGAGATAGCTGGTGAAGTTCGGCCAGCCGTCACGCGGGGCGGCCATGATGCGCCAGGACCCGGTCGGGATCACCACGTCGAGGCTGATCGGCTGGTGCTGCCGGATATCCGGATCGCCCCAGATGATCTCGTCGTCCTCCAGGTTGCCGTCTCGGCCCGACAACGCCAGGTGATAGCTCTCGGTGAAGCGGTTGTAGCCGGCGTTGTCCAGCAGGCCGGCAAAGTCGACGACGGTGGACGCGATGCCCCAGAGCTTGCGCTCGCCGTTCCGGTCGGCGCGCAGCCGGATCGGGAAGCGGGCGATCAGGCCGACGCCGCCCTGGACCAGGTCGATCGGGCCGGCAACGACGATCCGCTCCTCGTCGATCACCTGCTTCACCGCGGGCCATTGATTCTCGGTGTTGCGGTAGTTGAGGCCAATCGCCTGCTCGTTCCCGGCGATCGGATACATGTGCGAGACGATCAGATCCTTGGCCAGCGCCAGATTGCGGATGTGGTCCGGCGCACCCTCCAGGATGTCCTGGGCGATCAGCTCGAACTCCTCGGGCGTCAGGTCGGGACGGGCCCGCACATAGCCCACCATGCCGCGGATCAGCTGGACGTCCCGGCCGAGCGCCTGCTGCAGCGAGGCGCGCAGCAGGTTGAGGTCGTCGCGGACCTGGTTCTCGGCGTTCTTGCGCGCCATGTCGGCCAGCGCGAACTCGATCAGAAGCGCGCAGGCCAGCCCGAACAGGGTGGCGATGCCCACACGGCGGATCACGTGCCAAACCAGCCCGTTTCTGCCGGTCGCCCCGTCGTCCGTGTCATTGCCCATGATGAAGGAGCTCTGCATCGATTGGCCTGTCACGTTGGCGCGTGGTGAGTCGCAAGGTCAGTTCGTCCTGGTGAAGGAGCGTTCGGTCGATTGAATACCGAAAGGGTTAATTTTCCATAACCCCTTCGGAAATCCAGCCGTTCTCCGCGGCTTCCGGTGCCGTGGCGTGCTGGCTATGCTGCCGAAAACGGCCACCGCAGAACCTGAAGGGATGGAGATGACCGGCGAAGAGATCGCGCGCAGCCTGGGGCGGCTGCCGGAATTGGTGAATGGGAACGCGCCCCTGGTGCGTCGCGGCCGCACGTTGAGCGGCGAGTTCCTGGTGCAGGCGGACGATGTACCGGTGCATATCCGGGTGCACGAGGGCCGTGTCGAAGCGGTCGAGACGGGGCCGTTCCGCATGCGGTCCTGGCGCTTCGCCATCAAGGCCGAAGCGCAGGCCTGGGCCCGTCATTGGGAGCCGATGCCGGCGCCCGGATACCACGACGTGATCGCCATGACCCGGCTCGGCGTCGCCCGTCTGGAGGGTGACCTGCAGCCGCTGATGGCCCATCTGCGCTACGTGAAGGAGGTGCTGGCCGCCCCGCGGGCGACCGCCGGCACCGGCGCGGGGAGGGGCTGACCATGGCAATCCAGTATGAACCGATCATCGGCCGCTACGCGTCCATCGAGATAGGAGGGCGTGCCTGCCGGATCTATATCGAGGAGGCGGGGCAGGGTATCCCGCTGCTCTGCCTTCACACCGCCGGCTCCGACGGCCGCCAGTACCGGCACATGATGACCGACCCGGACATCACCGAGCATTTCCGCGTCATCGCCTTCGACCTGCCCTGGCACGGCAAGTCGAACCCGCCGGTCGGCTTCCACGAGGAGGAGTACCGGCTGACCTCCGACCTCTATACCGACGCCATCCTCGCCGTCGCCGACGCCATGGAACTCGACCGACCGGCGCTGATCGGCTGCTCCATGGGCGGGCGCATCGTCCTCAACCTCGGCGCCCACCACGCCGACCGGTTCCGCGCCCTGATCGGCGTCGAATGCGCCGACCATCAGACCTCCTGGTACGACACGAGCTGGCTGCACCGCGGCGACGTCCATGGCGGCGAGGTCTGCGCCGCCATGGTCTCCGGCCTGGTGGCGCCGCAATCGCCGGACGAGTACCGCTGGGAGACCCTGTGGGGCTACATGCAGAGCGGGCCGGGGATCTTCAAAGGCGACCTCTACTTCTACCGCGAGGATTCCGACTACCGCGACCGCACCCATCTGATCGACACCAGCCGCTGCCCGCTCTACCTGCTGACCGGCGAGTACGACTATTCCTGCACCCCGGAGGATACCGAGCGCACGGCCGCCGCCATCGACGGGGCCGAGGCGGTGATCATGAAGGAATGCGGCCACTTCCCCATGAGCGAGAACCCGGCCGTGTTCCGCGACTACATCCTGCCGGTGCTGGAGCAGATCCGCGCCGCCGGGTGAGGGGGGCAATATGGGTCGACCTTGCGCAACTCAACGGTTGCGCAATGTCCTGGTCTGCGTAATTACCCTTCGAGATACCAATAGAAGTCAGACAGACCGGCTCGTCAGCCGGTTTCTGGTAGCCTCGAGACTTTGTCAGGACACGACCAGGGCGCAGCCTGAACCTATGCGGGCTGGGTTCACGGAGATCGCATGCGGAGATTAGGACGGAGCGCGGCGCTACCCCTGCTCGGCGCGGCGTTGGTTGTGTACGCGGGGGTTGTGCTGAGCCTGGCCCTGGCATCGGACTGGGATATTCCGACCTTGACCAACAGCGCTGTCGCAGCCCTCGGGTTGGCGGCGCTCATGTCCTGTCTGAATTATCTGCTGCGCGGTCTGAGGTTCCACACCCTCGTGTCGACACAGACCAATCGGGCAACCTATCGGGGTTCCCTGATCGTCTTCGTCTCGGCCCTCAGCCTTTCCGCAACGCCGGCACGGGTCGGAGACCTGGTCCGTATCGGGATGATGTCGCGCTGGTATGGGGTGAAGGTTCGTGCGAGCGCTCCCATCTGCGTCTTTGACCGAATGTTCGATCTGGCCGCCGTCGCGTGCCTAGGAGCTTTGAGCGTCCTCTTCGTTCCGGAACTCGGATCAAGCTACCCTGCATGGTGGATCGCCACGGCGGCTACGTTCGGCCTCATCCTGATCTGCGTCGGCCTTTATCTGGTGGTGCTGTTCGTGGTCCCGTGGATGCCCAGACCGGTTCGTCGGCTGCTGGCGCTGCTTAAAGTCCGACGTCCGGTTCGGCACCGGTTTCCGGCGGCCTTTGGATTAAGCTTGGTGGCCTGGATGTGTGAGGGCGTTGCGGTCGCCCTGGTGCTGTGGAGTTTAGGTGGCGCATTCCAGATCATGACCGGGGTCTTTGTGCATTCGATCGCCCTTCTGGCGGGGGCGTTGACCTTCCTGCCCGGAGGGATCGGTGGTGCGGAGGCCGCAGCTGCGTTCATGCTGGTGCAACTGGGCTGGTCGTTCGAGTCCGCTGTTGCTGCAGCAATCTTGATCCGGCTGACAACGTTCTGGTTGGCGATCCTCCTGGGCTCGATAACGTGGGGCTTGGCTTCCCTTGCCCATCGGCGACGTGAGGCCGTGGCGGGCAAGGAGGGAGCATGATGGCGACGGGGCGCACTACTGCGATCTCGGGCGCCGCGCTTGCCGCAAGTTATGGCGCTGGCTCACTGTTCTTCGGGTTCGGCTGGGCCTGGTTTCCGGCAAATGTCTGGCATTTTGTCGACCAGACCGCGTTGTTGACGTCTCCCTTCGAGACGTTGATGTGTCTGCATACCCAGCCGCCGACGTTGAACGCCCTGCTCTGGATCGCGTTGACCCTCTCCGACGGTCTCGGAGTTTCGGTTGAACAGAGCGGGTTCCTGCTGCTGGCGGCGTTTGGGTGGCTTGGCCTCTGGTCGCTGCACCGATCCGTGAGCCTGATGGCCGGGGCACGGCTCGCCGATCTGCTTACACTCATGACGGCGCTCTCACCGTGCTTCATGCGCCACGGGCATCAGTTTTTCTACACGATCGTGGTCTTCGCCCTCGTCGCCTTCGCGCATTTGCAGATTATCGCGTATCTCCGCTCTCCCGGCGGGCGGAGATTTGTCACGCTGTCCGCCAGCTTGCTCTTCCTAGTGCTGACCAGATCCTTGTTCCCATTTCCTTGGGCGGTTCTCTGCCTGATGCTCGTCCTGGGTCTCGGATGGTGGGCGACGCGCGAGACTTCCCATCGCTCACTCGTTGCCACCGCGACGGCCTTTGTTGTCGCGATTGCTGTTTTTGCCCTTCTCCCCGTGAAGAACTACGTCCTTCACGGTGCCTTCACGTCGTCGTCGTGGCAGGGACTGAACCTCACCCGCGCTATTCCGAATGACCGCAGTAGCGACCTGATGGTCCCTTACGCTGACGCCGACATAGTTGCTTCGGAGGGTGGCGCAGTCCTGCCTCAGAACGCCTGCAGGACGGCAAGTGTCGGCGCCGCGGAACGCCGTACCGTCCTGGGGGCCGAGGGCCCGAACATGCATCACGATCGCAATTTGCTGGCGATGCGCCCGCTGTCGAAAGAGGGCGTCGAGTGGCGGATCTCGCATCCCGTCGAGTACTTCGACAACATCGTGCGCTTCTACGGAGTAGCCACGAGACCGAGCTTCTCCAGACAGTTCGGTGGCACGAGCCCGGAGGATCCGGCGTTCGCAGCATACACAGCCGTGGTCTTCGCGCCGCTTTTTGCGGAGGCATCGATCGGGGGAGGGATGACCCTATCCGTGTTCGGGCTGGTCATCTTGCCGGCCTTCGTGATCACGGCAGGTCTTGGAATCCTGATCTGCCGACGTCACGACAAAATACGCGCGTCCGTCCTGTTGATCGGCTTGCTTTGGGTGGCCTGGACAGTGGTCTTGCCGATTCTGACAGATGGATGGGAAAGCCCGCGTATGCGCTTCGGGTCGTTGGCGCCGATGATCGTTACCGCCGCTGCTCTTGTTGTTGTGTTTCGTGAGAAAATCCAGTCGAAAAATTAAATTCAAACAGAGATTTGATGGATTATTCAGTGTTTCATGAGGTGGGCGAATTTTTATATTAAAGTTTACCGTATTATTATTTCTGAGACGGGGTTTGCTTGTTAAGTTATTATCCGCTGGGCTTGAATTCGACGCGGGGACGTTATAGGTCTAGCGTTCACAAGGTCAGTGGAGCGCTTGGTGGTTTTTGTTCAAGCAGGTAGCTGGTTTCCGGATAACGTTCAATGATGCTAGAGACGTGTCGCGCGCGTCAGGTTGGACAATCTGCAGGCGATATACATTTAATTTAAAGCGTCTGGAGGGTTAGGCGTTGTTTAAGTTGAAATCCATGGTTGCGAGCCAAAAGGATCGACCGCTCTTCCAGGGCCACGTTGACACCGTCCAACCCGACCGTGTGGTGGGATGGGCCTGGAACAAGAGCCAGCCGGACCAGCGGGTATCCGTCGAGTTGCTGATCGACGGCAAGGTTCAGGCGAGCGTTCGTGCCGAGGTTTTCCGGCGTGATCTCGTCGACGCGGGCATCGGCGATGGGTGCCATGGCTTCAGTCTCCTGGTCCCCGAAGAGGCAATGTCTCGGGGCCGGCACGAAGTTCGGGTTCGCTTCGAGGGAACTGAAACCGAGCTCGACGGTACACCCGCTGAAATCGATCTCGACCTACAACCGATCGAATATTTCGCCGGTGATATCGTAGACAACTGCAATCTACGGTGTCCGTTTTGTCTTGTGGATTACACAAACATTCGCACAACGCATAAGATGAGTCGGGAGACGTTCCAGAAGTGGATCGATATCATGCCGCTTGTGCGGGATGGACGATTCTTTATTTCCTGTCTTCACGAGCCAACGCTGCATCCGGAGTTGTTCGATTTCATCGACATGATTCCGGTTGAGCTGCGCAAGAAGGTGTTCTTCACCACCAATATCTGCAAGCCGCTGAAGGACGAGCAGATCCAGCGGTTGGCGACATCAGGACTGAGTCACATCAACATCTCGATGGATACTCTTGATGAGGAGCTCTTCGGCATTCTGCGTAAGGGTGGCCGGCAGAAGATCTTTCTCGACAACCTTCAGCGTATCGTGCCGGCCTTCAAGGCGAGTAACTCCGCGCCCGAACTGCGCTATATCACGATGGCCTATCGCACGAACCTGGACGAGATTCCGGGAATGGTGAGCCGCGCCTTTGAGGAGTTCCACGCGGCCCGGCATGAAGTGCGGTATACCTACAATGTTCGGCACATCACTGAGGCCTTCAGGCAGGAGCACTTCCTGTCGCGGGACGACTGGACCACGTTGGATGCCGAACTCGCCAAGCTCCCCCATGCAATCGATGTCATCCTTCCTCCCGACGACTATGAGTCTACGCAGGTTCGGTCGACGAATTACTGGATGATGCCGGACGAAGAGGGCTTCCCCGCGACCGTGCCGGAACGGCCGATCGCGCTCCGAGGTGCATGGGATGGGGAAATCCGGATCCGGCGCCGAGAGGAACACTTCTCCGTCAATGTAAACATCCTGGAAAACCCGGCGGCGTTCTTCAGGGCGATCTAGGTGCGGATGCTAGTGTCCTAGCCATCCTGCTGGAGGCGGCAGGATACCGTGCTGAAAAGGGGAGGTTTGCTCGATCGAGCCCCGTATGGGGCCACTGGACATTCGCCTGCCCGGCGCGCTCAAATAGGGGGCAGGCCGCGCCATAAGTGGCCAACGCAAAAATTCCCGCTGGACGGTCGTTCCTGACACGACCGCCAGGGATCAGCGCCTGACTCCACCGGAGGAACCCGCCATGAACGACATGACCCCCGTGAAGGTCGCCCGCCCCGCAGGCATCAGCGACGCCGAGTGGCAACTCCGGGTCGAGCTCGCCGCCGCCTACCGCATGGTCGATTATTTCGGCTGGTGCGAGCTGATCTACGGCCACCTCACTGCCAAGGTGCCGGGCCCCGACCTGCATTTCCTCATCAACCCCTACGGCCTGAACTACGACGAGGTCACCGCTTCCAACCTGGTGAAGATCGACGTCGAGGGGAACAAGATCGACGTGGATAACCCGTACGGGGTGAACCAGGCCGGCTTTGTCATCCATTCCGCCGTCCACATGGCCCACAGCGAGCTGCACCAGGTGGTGATGCACACCCATTCCCGCTCGGGCATGGCGATCGCCGCGGTCAAGGAGGGGGTGCTGCCGATCTCCATGGGCTCCACCGCCTTCGTCGACCGGATCAGCTACCACGACTACGAGGGAGTCAGCCTGTATCTGGACGAGCGCGACCGCATCGTGGAGAGCCTGGGCGACAATCACGCCATGGTGCTGAAAAACCACGGGCTGCTGACGACCGGCCGCTCGGTGGCGGAAGCCTTCCTGTGGCTCTACCGGCTGGAGCGCGCGGCGCAGGTGCAGATCGATGCCGGCTCGGCCGGGACGCTGAACCTGATCACCGCCAATGTCGCCAAGCGGTCGGGCGACGATGTCAACGGCTTCGCGGAATCCGCCGCCGAATACGGCGCGCTGGAATTCGCCGCCCTGATGCGCAAGATGGACAAGATCGATCCCAGCTTCCGCGACTGACCCCGGCCAATCCCGGCCTCGAGCCGGGACGGGGCGCGCGCCGGGGGGCGACGGCAACCAGCGCAGACGGGAACCATGCAGGCGGATAACGGGGACGACCGGTTCTGGGAGCGCAAGCCGCTCTCGGCGATGACCCGTGCGGAATGGGAGAGCCTGTGCGACGGCTGCGGCAAGTGCTGCCTGGTCAAGCTGCAGGACGCCGATACCGACGAGATCTCCTATACCGACGTGGCCTGCAAGCTGCTGGACTGCGACAGCTGCCGCTGCTCGGACTACCCGAACCGCAAGAAGATCGTGCCGGACTGCGTGGTGCTGAGCGTCAAGCTGGTCAGCCAGCTCCAGTGGATGCCATCCACCTGCGCCTACCGCCTGCTGAAGGAGGGCAAACCGCTCCACTGGTGGCACCCGCTGGTCAGCGGCGATCCCAACACGGTGCACGAGGCGGGTGTGTCGGTGCGCGGGCGGGCGATCTCGGAGACGGTGGTGGCGGACGAGGAGCTGCTGGAGCACATCGTCGACTGGCCGGCGTGAGGGGGCGGGGCGGTCGCGAGCGTATCCGTCGTCCTGACGCAAGTCAGGACCATGCCGCCGGCCCCTTCCGTCATCCTGATGCAAATCAGGATCAAGCCGCTGACATCGCCGCCTGAGCGTGACACCGGTGCCGATAGCTCGGTCCTGACTTGCGTCAGGACGACGGACTGGGGTCGGTGCCGGCGGCTTGATCCTGATTTGCATCAGGAAGGCGGGAGGCACGGCGAGCACCCGGCCACTCGCACCCTGGCGCCGTCCTCGCCCAATCCCCATATGCCAGCGATCAAAGACACGCACACCAGGATGAGGATCCGATGGGCAGAGGCATGTGGATATTGGCGGCGATCCTCGCCGTGCTGGCCATCAGTCAGATCTATATGGCCGAGACCGGCCAGCTCGACCGGCCGTGGGAGGAGTGCGAGGAGAGCCTGTTCACCCAGGTCTTCTCCAACACCTGCACCCCGCGCGACGGCGGCCTGGCGCCGAGCACCGCCGGCAACGCGCCGGCCACTGGATCGGACAGCGACCTGCCGCCGGTGGATGACGGGGTGACCCGGGTCGACCGCGGCCAGTGAGCAGCGCCGCCGGCTCTCTCCGCCCCGTCATCCGGGAGGAGACCTCGGCGGACATCCCGCGGATCCGTGCGCTCACCCGCGCCGCCTTCGACGGTGTCGCCCACAGCAGCCGGACCGAGGCCGCCATCGTCGACGCCCTGCGGGCGGCCGGAGCGCTGACCTTGTCCCTGGTCGCCGAGTTGGACGGGAAGACCGTCGGCCATGTCGCCTTCTCGGCCGTGCGGATCGACGGTCGGGATCTCGGCTGGCTCGGGCTCGGCCCGGTATCCGTCGCGCCGGACCTCCAGCGCCGCGGAATCGGCAGCGCGCTCATCGGCGAGGGGCTGGCAAGGATCGAGGCGGAGGGAGCGGCCGGATGCGTCGTGCTGGGCGACCCGGCCTATTACGCCCGCTTCGGCTTCGGAACCGAGCACGCCCTGCGCTATGGCGACGTCCCGCCGCGGTATTTCCAGTCACGGCGTTTCCGCGGCCCGTCACCCTCGGGTGAGGTCGCCTACCACACCGGCTTCGAGGCGACCTGACTAATACTCAGAGCGCCCCGGCGGCCTTCAGCTCGTCGAGCCGGGTGTTGCTCTCCTCGAACAGGCGCACCAGCTTCTCGCTGTCGTAGGGCGCCTCCTTCAGGGTCTCGTCGTCCCACTCGCTTCGACCCGGCGCGAAGAAGTCGCCGCCATAGACATGCAGCGCGCCGGTCAGTCGCGTCAGCGGGTTGGTGACCGAGTGGATCGCCGTCTCGCCGAGCCAGACCGCCTCCTTCTCGCCCATCTCCTTGCCGCCGAGCTGCTGCAGCCCGTCAGGGGTGCGGCGCCAGAAGGTGTTCAGCTCCGAGCCGGTATAGATGCCGATGGAGGCCCACATGTTGTGGTTATGGGGCATCAGATGCATCTCCGGACCCCAGACAAGGTTCAGCACGGTCAGCCGGTCGGAGCGATGCAGGGTGCTGACGCCGGCCTTCTGCGGCTCGCCGATCGCCTTCATGACGGCGGTGGGGTCCTCCACGGCGCGGGCGACGACCTCCTGGGCCGCGCGCTCCGGCGTCTTCTCGTCCAGGGCCGCGTAGCACTGCTCGATGAACCGATCGAGATCGAACATTGGTATCCTCCCAGGTCTGTTCCCCGGAGTATGCCGCAGCCGCCGACCGCAGGGAATGCGGCGAGGGCGGCTGCGGCGGTTCGTATCACTAGGCAGCCACGGCCACCGGCACCGGCTCGGCGGTGACGGCGAGGCAGGCGGCGGCCACCTCGCGTCCCTTCAGTCGGAAATGGTCGAGGAAGAAGGCCCGGTGCTCGGCACTCTCGTGGAACTGGTGCGGGGTGAGCACGGCCGACAGGACCGGCACGTCGGACTCCATCTGCGCCTGCATCAGCCCGGAGATCACGGCCTGGGCGACGAAGTCGTGGCGGTAGATGCCGCCATCCACGACGAAGGCACAGCCGACCACTGCCGCGTACTTGCCCGAACCGGCAAGCCGGCGGGCCAGCAGCGGGATCTCGAAGGCGCCGGGCACGTCATAGACGTCGACGGCGAAGGCACCCGGCCGGTCACGCTTCAGGCTGTCCAGGAACGAGATCCGGCAGGCATCGACGATCTCGGCATGCCATCGCGCCTGGATGAAGGCGATGCGGCCGGGAGTGGCGGAGGTGGTGTTGGTTTCGGTGCTCTGATTCATGCTGTCCTCCTTGGACAAGAGCGGTGAACCAGGGCGTACGAACTCGCGAGCGCGGCCCGGCGCTCACGCGCCCGGTCGCGTTCTCTCCTTCGTTATCTTTCATCCGGACTGTGACCGTCGGCTCCGGGGTCTCACCGGATCTGCTGACCCTCCGGGCGTGACCCCGAAGGCGCTCGCGGGCTCGGGCCCGGACTGGTCCGGGCGCATCACCGCCGGTGGGGACTTCCACCCCGCCCCGATAACGTACCGCACCACCGGTGCGGCGGCAGGAGACTACTGCGGAGGAGGCGCGGGCGTCGAGGGCGCTCAGAGGCGGGGACGCGCCGCGTCGATCTCCCGAAGCGCGGCTATCCACTGGCGGCCGATCTCCGCCTGACTGTAGCGCTCGGCCAGCACCTTCTGTCCGGCTCCGATCCGCGCCTCCAGAGCCGCCGCCGGCTCGGCCAGGGCGTCGCGGATGCCGTCGGCCATGCGGTCGCGGATCAGCGCGAAATCGGCGAAGGGCAGGTAGGACGGGATCGGCGAGGCCACGGCCAGCCGGCCCGCCGCGATGGTGTTGATCAGCCGGTTCGGGCTCTTCAGGGCGGAATCCTTCGCCAGATCGCCGGGGATCAGGACGATGTGCGCCGCATCGAGGGCAGCCGCCTGAACCTGCGGGTTCCACTCCTGAAACCGGATGTCGAACAGACCCTCATTCTGTTCGGCCGCCGCGGCACAGAGCTGGCGGGCCACAGTGTTCTCGTGGCAGACCAGCGAGACCCGGAACGGCCGATCCTCGGCCAGGGCCGCGATCTCCGACAGATGGGGGACCAGGTAGACGATGTTCCGGCTGGTGCCGAACCAGAGGAGTTCCAGAAAGCCGTCGCCCCCGAGTTGGGCCCTGGGCGGGCGGATCGCCTCTTCCGCCGGTTCCTCGATGCAGAAACGGCAGCAGTGCTCGGGAACCCAGGCGGCCGCCAACTCCGACAGCCGGGCGCTGGAACAAAACACCCCGTCGGCGTATGCAACGACCCGGCGCAGAACGTCGAAATCGCCGGTCGATCCGAGATCGTCGGCGATATCCGCCAGGACCCTCTTTCCGGCACGCTTCGCTTCCAGGGCGGTTGCGCTGTGATCCTCGAACGTCTTGCCGAACAGCAGCGTATCGGCCTCCCGGAAGACCTCGGAGCCGATCAGGTCTGCCGGTTTGTGGCGTACCGCGAGCCAAGTTGTGACCCCGGCCGACTGGGCGGCGCCATAGGCGATCAGCAGCCGAAGCCGGGTGGTGGCGAGCTGCGCCGTGAGCCGCCCGTCCCGCCGCGTCCCTACGGCGTCATCGGTGATGATCAGGAGTTTCATGGGCGCTCGCAGGGCTGAGGGGGAACATGCGTCATGGGGCCTCTGAGGGCCCCGCTCGCGCGGGTCAATCCAGGAAAACCATAGTGCGCGCAAGGGAGAGGGGAAAGAAAGCTCCTTGCCCGTCCGCGCCCGACGCAGGCGTTGGCGCTCTCGTCTGCCTGAGAACTGTGACCGGTGGCCCCGGGATCGATCCGGATCTGTTACTTCTCCGGTTTCAGATGCGCTGTCGGGGACGGTAAACGTGTTCAAATCACGCATGCGAATTTAAGGCTATCCGGAATTGTCTATTGGGTCTAAAACGTCATGCTTAGTTCTATCTTTACAATCTAAAGGTATCGACGGAGTTTCCTGCCAGCGTGGCCGGTTTCGCTCTTGCCGTTCATCCCCGACCCCCGTGCTTCACCCGAAGACGCGGACTTTCCCAGTGCTCGCCTGAATTGATTTACAGCGTTTGCGTGTGTCTTAAGCCCCGCTCATAAGGCCAGTGTGAAGGACCGAAAGATGGTTTTCGCGCGTCATAATAACCATAAAAATATTGTTAATTTAGAAGCGTTTTCGCTGAAGTCGACGTCCCTTGCGGTGCTTGATGGCGCAACGCCCTATCCCGACCTGCTGGCCGCAGCAGTTGATCCCGGGACGGCGGTGGTGCGGGGGGCAGCCCGCTGTGACGACCCGGTCGCGGCTGCACTGACGACGGCGGATGCGCCGGTCGACACCCTCCATGTCGTCAGTCACGCCGCGCCGGGGCGACTGACCCTCGGCGGACGGACCCGCGACGCCCGGGCCCTGGCCGCGATGGGCCGGCGCTGGCGCCGCCACCTGTCGCCGGACGCGACGATCGTTCTCTATGGCTGCTCGACGGGACAGGGCCCCAGCGGACGCACGCTCGTCCGCAGGCTGGCGCGGGCGACCGGGGCGCGGGTCCTCGCCTCCTCGACGCCGACCGGTGCGGCCGCGCGGGGCGGAGACTGGCGCTTCGACGTTTCATCCGCGGAAACCGGTGCGGCGGCGGCCAGCGCCTTCGCCCGCGCGCATGGCACTTGGCCCGGCTTGCTGGCCGAGATTGTCACCACCACCGCCGATTCAGGCGCGGGCTCGTTCCGTGCCGCCGCTGCGGTCGGCGGAGACATTACTTTCACCCTGACCGGCACGCAGACCATCGACCTGACCTCCGGCTCGGTCACTCTCACCGGTGGTGCCGGCCCGAACATAGACTTCGGGGGCGTCGACAGCCTGACATTCCAAGGCAACGACATCGTCCTGGTCCATTCCAACACCATGACGTTCCTGTCCAGCGCCGGGACGCACACCGTCACATTCGCCTCCAACATCACGGGCAGCGGGTCGCTGCGCATAGACTCCGCGGCCGGCGACCTGACGGTGGTGCTCAGCGGCACCAACACCCTCAACTCGAATATCACCGTCAGCGGCGGCGATACGCTGTCGATCTCCTCCGATGCCAATCTGGGCGCCGGCAACATCACCATCAGCACGGGAACCCTGGCCGTCACGGGCGCGACGACAATCGACAACCAGATCCGGCTCATTAACACGGAGACCATCAACACCGGCGCGGACGTCACGATCTCTTCGGTCGTCTACGACACCGGCGGCGGCAGCCTGACCAAGACCGGCGCCGGCACGCTGACCCTGTCCGGAACGAACACTTATGCCGGCACGACGACCGTCTCGAACGGCACGCTCTCGATTGCCTCCGACGGCAATCTCGGCGGCGGCAACGTCGTCCTCAACGGCGGCAATCTCGCCGTCACCGGTGCCACGACCATCGATAACGGCATCACGCTCTCGGCGGCGGCGACCGTCACGAACAGCGCAGACGTCACGCTTTCCAACGTGATCTCCGGCGCCAACAACCTGACCAAGGCCGGGGCCAGTACGCTCACGCTGTCCGGCACGAACACCTATAGCGGCACCACCACCGTTTCGGCCGGCACGCTTTCCGTTGGCGCGGACAGCAATCTCGGCACCGGCGCCCTGACGCTCAACGGCGGCAATCTCACCGTCAACGGCGCCACGACGATCGACAACGCGATCGCGCTCGGCTCGAACGCGACCATCACCAACAGCGCCGCAGTCACCTTGTCGGGCGGGATCTCCGGCGCCAACAACCTCACCAAGGTCGGGACCGGGACACTCACGCTAACCGGCACAAACGGCTATACCGGCACCACCACCGTCTCGGCCGGCACCCTCTCGGTGAACGGATCGCTGACCGGCACCACCTCCGTCTCCGTCGCGTCCGGCGCCACCCTCGCCGGGTCCGGCAGCATCAGCAACGCCGTCACCGTCGCGTCAGGCGGCTCGCTGACCCCCGGGAACAGCGCGGGGAAGCTCTCGACCGGCAACCTGACCCTCGCCAGCGGCTCGACGGCGACCTTCGAGGTCGGGGGTACCACCGCCGGGACCGATTACGATCAGATCAACGTCACCGGAACCGTCAACATCACCGGCTCCACTCTCTCGGTCTCCATCCTCGGCACCTCGACGTTGGGCAACACCTACACCCTGATCGAGAACGACGGCGCGGACGCCGTCACCGGCACCTTCTCGGGCCTGGCCGAGGGCACGACCATCACGTCCGGCGCCCGCACCTTCCGGATCAGCTATGCCGGCGGAACGGGCAACGATGTCGTCCTGACCGATACGATCCCGGCATCGTCCTCCGACAGCGGCGGCAGCGGCTTGTCCGCCACCGTCGGCACGGGCGGTCCCGACACCCTGACTGGAGGCGGCAGTGCGGAGCTTCTCCGCGGCCAGGGCGGCAACGACACGATCCTCGGCCTGGGCGGCAACGACACGCTCAGCGGCGGCGCCGGTGCGGACCGGCTCGAAGGCGGCCTCGGCATCGATGTGCTCTACGGCAACACCGAGGCCGACATTCTCTACGGCAATGCCAGCGACGACACGCTCTACGGCGGCCAGGACGCCGACGCCGTCTTTGGCGGGCAGGATCAGGATGTGGTCTACGGCAACCGCGGTGACGACTCGATCCGGGGCAATTCCGGCAACGACACGCTGTATGGCGGTCAGGGTGACGACCTGCTGTCCGGCGGCAGCGGTGCGGACCGGCTGGCGGGCGGGGTCGGCGCGGACACCCTGTCGGGCGGGGTGGGTGATGACACGCTCGTCGGCGGCGACGGCACGGACCGGCTGTGCTTCGGCAACGCCGGCGGCGCCGATCTGGTGGAAGCCTTTGTGATCGGCGAAGACCTGCTGGTGATCGCGGCGAATGTGAACGGCACGGGCGTGGTGTCGGTCGCCGATCTGCTCGCGCGTGTCGGGGACGACGGCTTCGGCAGTGCGCTGATCGACCTCGGCGGCGGGAACTCGGTCACCCTGGTCGGCATTGCCGCGGCACAGCTCTCCGCCGACAGTTTCTTGATCGGCTGACGGCCGACGAACGGCCGCCATCCGTTCAGTTCACCCGCCAGCGGTCCAGCACCTCGCGCCGCACCTCCACGCCGAGGCCCGGGCCGTCGGGGACATACGCGACGCCACCCTCCACGCGTACGGGCTCGACCAGCAGGTCCTGGCGGAAGGGATGGGGCGTGCTGTCGTATTCCAGCAGTGGCTGGTGGGCGCCGAAGGCCGGTGTCGTGGTCGGCAGCACGGCGAGAAGCTGCATCGCGGCCGCCAGGCCGATCCCGGTGCCCCAGACATGCGGGTTGTAGCGGATGCCGTGGGTCCAGGCCATGTCGGCGATCCGCTTGGCCTCGGTCAACCCGCCGCAGGAGGCGGTGTCCGGCTGGATCACGTCCATCGCGCCGGCCTCCAGGATCCGGCGGAAATCGTGGCGGGTGAAGGAGCACTCGCCGCCGGCGATGGGAATGCTGGTGCGGGTGCGCAGCTCGGCATAGCCGGCCACGTCCTCCGGCTCGACCGGCTCCTCGAACCAGCCGATGTCGAGCGGCTCCATGGCGCGGGCGAGGCGGGCCGCCTGCACCCGGTCGCAGCCGTGATTGGCGTCGACGAACAGCTCCACCCCGCCGCCGATGGTCGCGCGCAGCATCTCCACCAGGGCGATGTCGTCGTCGAAGCCGAAGCCGACCTTGGTCTTCATGGCGGTGAAGCCGGCATCGAGATAACCTCGTGCTTCCTCGACCAGCAGGCGGTGGTTCTCCGTCCGGTCGTCGGTGCGCCGGTAGAGTCCGGTCGCATAGGCACGCACCGAGGACCGTATCGGCCCGCCCATCAGCACATGGACCGGGGCCGCGAAAATCTTGCCTCGCAGGTCCCAGAGCGCGATGTCGATGGCGGAGAGCGCCTGGATCGGCACGCCGCGCTGCCCGTGGTCGCGCAGGGAATTGTACAGCTCCTCCCACAGCGCATCGCCGGCCAGGGGCGAGCGGCCGATCAGGCGCGGGGCGTAGTACTTCTCGATCACCGTGGCCAGCGCCCAGGGCGGGCCGTAGCCGTCGCCCCAGCCGGTGAGACCGGCATCGGTCTCCACCTCCACCAGCAGCCCGACCCGCTTGTCGACCCAGGCCTGACTGAACGCGAACCGCTCGGCGATGGGCGCCTCCAGCACATGGGCGCGGATGGCGGTGATCTTCATGGCAACCTCCCCGATTTTTCCCGAGCGTAGCAGGAGGGGGAGGCAGGCATGAAGCCGCTGACGTGCTAGGAAGGCTTCAGCCCGTCCAACTGGGCGCCGATGCCGGTCCGGAGACCCTCATGACCCTCCAAACCCTGTTCCAGCGCGCCCTGTCCGTGGCGCAGCGACATTGGATGCTGCTTGTGGCGGCGCTTCTGGTCTACGGGTTCGGCGTCCTGGCCGAGGAGGTGCTCGAAGGGGATACCCAGGTCTTCGACCGATCCTTCGTCATGCTGTTTCGCGTCGACGGCGATCCGACCATGGCGATCGGGCCGCACTGGCTGCTTGAGGCGGCCCGGGACGTCACCGCGCTCGGAAGCTTCACCCTGCTTTTCCTCCTGGTCTTCGTGGTGGCGTCGATCCTGCTGATCCTGCGCCGCCGGGACACCGCCATCTATCTGGTGCTGGCGATCGCCGGCGGGACCGCACTCAGCTCCGGGTTGAAGATGATCATCGACCGGCCGCGGCCCGACCTGACAGGCATCGTGACCGTCTTCACC
The DNA here is from genome assembly GCF_965223715.1 of Thalassobaculum sp. Classification (GTDB taxonomy): domain Bacteria; phylum Pseudomonadota; class Alphaproteobacteria; order Thalassobaculales; family Thalassobaculaceae; genus Thalassobaculum. The sequence goes on from NZ_OZ245012.1 coordinate 812,186, forward strand.
TCGAGCTTTCCGTCGGGACACGCCACCATGTCCGCCGTGACCTTTCTGACGCTGGGCGCCTGTCTGGCGGCGGCGACCGAGAACCGGCGGCTGAAGGTCTTCGCCTATACCTATGCGGTGCTGCTGACCGTGATCGTCGGGAGCAGCCGGGTCTATCTGGGGGTGCATTACCCGACCGACGTGGCGGCAGGGTGGATGATCGGCGCGTCCTGGGCGGCGCTGAGCTGGCTTGGCTTCCAGGTGATCGTGCGCCGTCGGCCCGTCGCGCACCCCGAAGCCTGAGGCGAGAGCCAGGAGGCGTAAGACCGTCACCTGCCGATCGTCTCAGGCCGGACGCCGGATCTTTCGTATCCGCCATGGCGTGGATTCGCGAGGCAACACCGCAGAATTATTGTATGAATAGCGTTCCCGACCCTGCCCGGCGGATCCGCCTCGGCAAGACACCAGGACGCGATTCACCGGCGATGAAATTCAAATACAAGATCATGGGTGCACTGCTGGCGGCGGGGATCCTGCCCATGACCGTCAGTTCCGTGCTCGATATCTCGCGCATGTACACCATGGCCGAAGATGCGGCCCGCGCGGAGATCGCCTCGGTCATCGACCTGAAAGGCGAGATGGTCGAGACATACTTCGGAACCCTCAGTAGCATCGCGCACACGCTTGCCATCAATCCGGTCGTCACCGAGGCGACGCGGCAGTTCACCGCCGCGGTCGACGAACTGGCGGCCTCCGACGAGGTCACCGTGAACACGGAGAGCCTCGAGGAGCGCTATCTCTACCAGCAGGAAAACACGACCGGGGCGACGCCGGCCGACCTGGCCCGGTGGATAACGATCGACCCGCTCGCCGAGAAGCTCCAGCACCTCTACATTTCGGACAATCCGCAGCGGATCGGCGAGAAGCACCTGCTCATGCGGGCGGGGGATCCCAGCCGCTATTCGAGCCTGCACGCGCTCTATCACCCGTACTTCAAGGCGTATCTGGAAGAGTTCGCGTTCTACGACATCTTCCTGTTCGAACCGACCCAGGGACGGATCGTCTATTCGGTCTTCAAGGAACTCGACTACGGCACGTCCTTCATCGACGGGCCCTACAGTGGCTCGGCCTTCGGGCGCGCGGTCCAGCAGATCATCAGCGACCAGTCGGACGGCCTCGTCTTCGTCGACTTCGAACCCTACGAGCCCTCCTACAATCAGGACGCTTCCTTCCTGCTGGCGCCGCTGAAGGAAGAGGGGGAACTGATCGGCATCATCGCCTTCCAGATGCCGGTCGACCGCATCAACGCCATTGTCAACAAGGAGATCGCGGGCTTCGAGACGGCGGAGACCTTCCTGATCGGGGCGAACGGGCAGCTCCGGTCGGTCCCGCAGAATGCCGGCAGCCTCGCCATCGGCTCTTCCCTGTCCAGCGACGTGGTGACCCGCGCCCTCGGGAGTGCCGACGGACAGATCGCGGCCCTGGACCACAAAGGCGTGCCGGTCATTGCCGGGTTCGAGCAGGTGAGCCTGCCCGGGCTCGACTGGAAGATCATCCTCTCCGTGGCGGAGGAGGAGGCGATGGCCGAGGCCAATGCCTCTATCCGCGCCGCGTTGATCGGCTTCGGCGTGGTCTTCCTGCTGATCCTGGCCTCCGGCTATGGGCTCGGCGTCATCCTGCTGCGTCCGGTACAGGCGCTGGGCCGAGACTTCCGGGAGATCGTCGTCAGCGCGATGAGCGGCCTGCACCGGGCCTCGCGCCAGTCCACGCGCGCGGCGGAATCGATGGTCGCGACGGCTGAGTCGACAAGCCGGCAGGGCTCCGTGGTCAAGGAGAACTCGGTCGCCGCCTCGGAGAACGTCGCCGCGGTCGCCGCCGCGATCGACCAGATGGCGTCGTCGATCCAGGAGATCGTCAAGGGCGTCACCAAGACCTCCAGCCTCACCGACGACGCCTCCGGCAGGGCCGACGTGGCGACGACGTCGCTGCAGCAGTTGGAGACCGCGGCACAACGGATCACCGGCGTGGTCAAGCTGATCAAGGACATCGCCAACAAAACCAACCTGCTTGCCCTGAACGCCTCCATCGAGGCGGCCCGGGCCGGTGACGCCGGGCGCGGCTTCGCTGTCGTCGCCGAAGAGGTCCGCAAGCTCGCGGCCCAGACGACCAGTTCCACCGAGGAAATCGGCACGGAGGTCGACAGCGTGACCAAGGCGGTGCGGGACAATGTCGCCGCCATCCGCGAGATCACCGAGGCGATCGCGCTGGTCCGCGAACAGGCGACGGCCATGTCGACCGCGGCCGAGGAGCAGGGCGCCGTGACCTCGGAGATCACCGGCAGCATGGCCGACACCGCCCGGCGCGTCACCGTCGTGGATCAGAACATCGCCGGTGTCGAAGCCGCATCGTCCGACGCGGCCGTGGCGGCGAGGGACGTGATGCAGCAGATGCGCAGCGTCGACGAGGCCGAGCGCAAGGTGACCGAGGCGATCGACGCGTTCCTGAAGAAATTCAAGGACATCTAGCCCATCGTCAACATTGGCAGGGCCGAGGGTTCCTCAGCTCTGGCCCCCCTTGCGCGGCGGGAAGACGATGGAGACCGTCGTGCCCTCCTCGGGCACGCTGTCGATGTCGAGGGTGCCGCCGTGCAGTTCCATCAGGGACTTGCAGATCGCGAGGCCCAGGCCGACGCCCTCGCGGGTGATCATGTGGTCGGTGCGGACCTGGCCGAAGCGCTCCAGCGCCTTCGTGATCTGCGGGCCGGTCATGCCGATCCCCGTGTCGCTGATCCGCACCCGCACCCCGCCATCCTCGGTCCCCTCGGCTTCCACGCTGACCGAGCCGCCCGTCGGCGTGAACTTGATGGCGTTCTCGGTGAGGTTCAGGACGATCTGCTTGATGCGCAGGCTGTCGGCATAGGCGGGCGGGGTGTCCGGCGCCGTGCTGAAGCTGAGCGCGATGTCATTGGCCTTGGCGCGCGGGCTCAGCATCGCGGCGCATTCCCGCAGGACGTCGGCAATTCCGACATATTGCGGGGCGATGGTGAGCTGGCCCGCCTCGATCCGGGCGACGTCCAGGATCTCGTTGATCAGCTCCAGCAGGTGCACGCCGGAATCGTGGACGTAGCGGGCGCATTCCAGATACCGGTCGTCGCCGATCGGGCCGTAGGTGCCGTTGCTGATGATCTGCGAGAACCCGATGATCGAGTTCAGGGGCGTGCGCAGCTCGTGGCTCACATTGGCGAGGAAGTCGGTCTTCGAGCGGTTCGCCATCTCGGCCTGGAGCAGGGCCTCGCGCAGGGCGCGGGTGCGGTCGCGGACATTCCGCTCCAGGTCCCGGTTGGCGGCGTCGACCTCCTCCTTGGCCTGGAGCAGGTTGCGCTCGGCGGTCTTCAACGCGGTGATGTCGGTCTGCAGGACCAGCAGCCCGCCGTCCCGTGTCGGCTTGGCGCGGATCAGGTAGGCGGTGCCGTTGGGACGGATCACCTCCTTGACGATCTCCCGGCCGCTGCGGCGTTCGGCCAGCAGTTCCTGGATCCGGGCCTCGGGATCCACCTCCGCCTTCGGGTCCTTGTCCTTCTGGTTGAGCCGGAGCAGCTGCTCCATCGTGTAGTTGGTGATCTCCTCCTTGGAGGGCACCTCGGGATTGAGCTCGTGGTAGCGGGTGTTGGTGAACACGACGCGCTCGTTGCGGTCATAGAGCCACACACCGTCCGACGAGGTGTCGAGCGCCGAGCGCAGCATCTCGGAGGTGGTGATGCTGCGGGTCAGGTTCCGGGTGAACTGCAGCAGGCCGGTGGCGAACAGGGCGATGCCGGCCAGGGTCAGCAGCATCTCGACCAGGCCGGGCAGGTCGGGGATGGCGAAGCTGCCCATCTCGGAGGCGGCGAAGGCGGCGAATCCGGCCGCCTTCCAGCGCAGCGCGGTGCGGAAGCTGGGCGAATGCGGACGCGAGATCCAGACGAGCGAAAGCGCGATGACCAGAAAGAGAGAGGCCTGAACCGCGTCCAACTGAAATAAGGTCACCGATAAGTCCCAGGAGTTTCCGGTGTCTGGTCGCCAGGATAGCCGAACGGGCCCCGTCATAGAACCGGAAGGCCTGCCCGTACAGCGGTTCCGCCGCTAACTCTGTCCGCCGCGCCGCATCAGACGGAACGCCGCCGGCGCCAGGATCACGATGAAACCGATGCGGAAGATGTGGTGGGTCGCGACGAAGGCGACGTCGCGGCCGAGCGCGAGGGCGATCAGGCTCATCTCCGCGAGCCCGCCCGGAGCATAGGCCAGAACCAGCACGAACCAGGGCACGTCGGTGATCTGCTCCAGCGCGAGGCCGAAGAGGACGCCGAACACCATCAGGATCGCGGTGGAGCCGATGGAGATCTTCACGATCCGGGCGATCTCGCGCACCGGCGTCCCGGCGAAGCGGCAGCCGATGCCGGTGCCCATCACCACCTGGGCGCAGGCGACCAGCAGGCTCGGCGGGCTGGCCTCGGTGACGCCGGCCAGGTGGATGACGCCGGATACGGCCATCGGCCCGACCAGATAGGCGGCGGGTATGCGCAGCAGCTTGCCGATAACCGCCCCGACCACCGCGCAGCCGGCGAGCAGCGCCCAGTCCTGCCAGGCCATGTCGAGCCCGCCCCCCGGTGGCAGCAACGTTCCCGACGGGGTGTAGTCGGCGAAGATCCGGAACACGAAGGGGATCGTCATCACCACCAGCAGGATGCGGGCGGAATGGGTCAGCGCGATCACCCGGTCGTCGCCGCCCATGGCCCGTCCGACGAGCACCATCTCGTTCAGCCCGCCGGGCGAGGAGGCGAAATAGGAGGTGACCGCGTCGTAGCCGCCGACCTTGCGGAAATACCAGGTGACGAGGGCGCCGGCGGTGACCGCATAGACCAGCAGGCCGGCGATCGAGACCGCCCATTCGCCGGCGCGGTCGATCAGCTCGGGCCGGAAGGCGCTGCCCAGCATGACGCCGAGGATGGCGATCATCGCCGTGCGCAGCCGGAAGTCGATGCGGATGTTGGCGCCGGCCACCGAGGCGATGGTGGTGGCGACCATGGCCCCCATCATCCAGGGCAGCGGCAACTGGGCCCAGGCGAAGAGCAGGCCGCCGCCGGCGCCGATCGCCAGCGCCAGGGCCATCGACCCGCGCGGCTTGCCGGTGGTCATCTTGTCGCCGCCGGGCTTTCCCGGGGTCTCCTCGGGGATCAGGTCGTCGTCGGGAGCCGCGCCGCCGGTCTTTCTGTCGTCCTCAGCCATCGACCACCCGCCCCAGGCGCACCGCCGTCTGGCCGGCCGACAGGCGGCGCGACGGCATGATCAGGATGCAGTTGTCATAGGGGGTGACCACCGGCGTGCCGTCGTCATAGCCGAGTACGGTGCCGGCCTGCGCGATCTCTTCCATGCCGAGATACTCCTCCAGGAAGGAGAAGCTCGTCCCTTTCACCGTGACGGTCTCGGTGACCTGGATGATGCGTTGGGCCGGCGGCGGGGCGCGGTGGGCGGCGGGAATGTCCTCCGGCGCCAGGATGCCGGCGGCCACCAGGAACCGGTCGAACGCCTCCTGCGCCACCGGCAGGGTGTTCGCGGCCCAGTGCTGTCCCGCCTCCAGCAGCAGGGCGGCGCGCGGGTCGCCCGGCTCGGCGAAGAAGCCGTAGTCGCGCATCCGGGCGCCGGCGGCGTGGCCGGCATCGACCACGATCGAGGCCGGCGTGCCGACCCGGCGGGCCAGGGCAACGCCCTTGTCGCAGGCCCCGGCCAGCATCAGCGGCTCCACCGGGTTGGCCATGGAATGGATGTCGAGCAGCAGGTCGACCGTGTCGAGCAGCGGCCGGATCGCGCGGGCGCGGGCCAGTTCCACCGACGAGCGCGGCCCGTCCAGGGTGGCGCGGTCCCAGACCCGGTTCATGTCCTCGTCGACGAAGCGCGACAGGGTCGGATAGGACGGATCGAACGAGCGGTAGGCGGCGACGTTGCCGAAGCCCAGGGTCAGCCGGCCGGCGCGGGGTGTCTGGCCGTCGGCGAGGAAGCGGTCGAGCACGATGGCGCCGCACAGTTCGTTGCCATGGGTGACCGCGGTCACCATCGCGTGCGGACCGGGGCGTCCGGAGTCGAGGGTGGTGAAGAACGGGATGCCCGTGTTGCCGCCCCGCCAGCGCGCGATATCGGGGGCCGCAAGCTCGACCGGCCACGACCCGGAGGGAGACGCCCCTGCAGCGGAGGAGCCGGACACAGTCACGCCGTCACCCCGTGGACTGTACCGGGGGACCGCTCGGTTGGGGCAGGGGACATCACTGTATGGCGGTTGTGGTCGATGGGGCGAAAGGGCGGGGGCGAGAGGGCGCGATGCCGGAACGACGCCATTTTCAGGCTATGCCAAGGGCGTGGGGAACACCATAGGACAACCGGCCGGTGGGGCGGCTTTTTGCCGGGGGCCGCGGCATTTTTGCCGGCCAGTGGTGTTGTATGCCTCGGCCGTTTCCGCCATGCTCACGCCTTCGCGCGTGCAACGACACGACTGCGCATGCCAAACAATCCCAATGCAATGATGGAGGCAGGGATGAGTTTTATTCGTCGGCTGGGGGTTACGGCGGTCGCGATGGCGGCCTTGGCCGGCCCGGCTATGGCCGAGGACATTACGATCGGCGTCCGTTCGGAACCGTCGTCCATGGACCCGTATTTCCATAACCTGGGCCCGAACAACGCCATTATCGGCCATGTGTTCGCCCGTCTGGTGGATTTCGATCCGAACCAGCAGATCATTCCGAGCATCGCCGAATCCTACAAGGCGCTGGACGACACGACCTGGGAATTCAAGCTCCGTCCGGGCCTGAAGTTCCATGACGGTTCCGATCTGACCGTCGACGACGTGATCTATTCCTTCGAGCGTGCCGACGGCTATACCGGCGGCAACTCGTCGTTCCGGATCTACACCAAGGGCAAGACCCTGAAGAAGGTGGACGATCTGACCCTGCACATCACGACGGAAGAGCCCTATCCGCTGATGCCGAACGATCTGACCACGGTCATGATCATGTCGTCGGAAGCCAAGGGCACGGGCCAGCCGGACGTGAACAAGGGTGTTGAGGCGAGCGACTTCAACGATGGCACCGCCGCCATCGGCTCCGGTCCCTACAAGTTCGTGGAGTGGAAGAAGGGCGACCGCATCGTCATGGAGAAGTATGACGGTTACGTCGGCCCGTTCGAGCAGACCTGGGACAAGGTCACCTTCCGGTTCATCCCGTCCGAGCCGGCGCGCGTTGCCGCCCTGCTGGCCGGCGACGTGGACATGATCGACAACGTCCCGACCTCCGACATCGCCACCCTTGAGAAGAACAAGGACGTGTCGCTAAGCGACGGCGTGTCGAACCGCGTGATCTACCTGCACCTGGACCAGTTCCGCGAGAAGTCGCCCTTCGTCACCGACAAGGACGGCAACCCGCTGGACAAGAACCCGCTGCTCGACCCGCGGGTGCGCAAGGCGATCTCCATGATGATCAACCGCCCGGCTATCGTCGAGCGGGTGATGGAGGGCGTTGCCCTGCCGGCCGGCCAGCTTCTGCCGGACACGTTCTTCGGCCGCTCGCCGAACCTGAAGCCGGAGAAGTATGACGTCGCCGCGGCCAAGAAGCTGCTGGCGGAAGCCGGCTATCCGGACGGCTTCGGCCTGACGATCCATGGTCCGAACGACCGCTACATCAACGACGCCAAGATCTGCGAAGCGATCGGCCAGTTGCTGTCGGCGGCCGGTATCCCGACCAAGGTCGTGACCATGCCGAAGAACGTCTTCTTCTCGCGCGCCTCCAAGGGTGCGGACGGCGAGCCGGAGTTCAGCTTCGTGCTTGTCGGTTGGGGCTCCGGCACCGGCGAGGCCTCCTCGCCGCTGAAGTCGTTGCTGGCCACCCACGACCCGTCCAAGGGCTGGGGTGCCTCCAACCGCGGCCGTCACTCCGACCCGAAGGTCGATGCCCTGATCGGTCAGGCGCTGGCCACGGTGGACGACGAGAAGCGTGGCAAGCTGCTGGCGGAGGCGACCGACATCGCCATCGGTCAGAACCAGGGCATCATTCCGTTGCACTACCAGGTGAACACCTGGGGTACCCGCAAGGGCCTCGAGTACCGGGCCCGTACGGACGAGCGGACGCTGGCCTACGACCTGGTGAAGGTCAACTGATCGACCGATCCTAACGAGGGGCGCGGCCGGCCGCGGTCGGCCGTGCCCCAATAAAAAAGAATCCCGTTTCGGCTTGCCTCCCGCGGGGGTCCATGTGAGACCCGTCGCGGGACAGGTATTATGAGAGGTCGGTGATGACGGTCTTCATCATCAGACGATTGATGCAGGCGGCCCTGGTCGTCCTGGTTATGTCATTTCTGGTGTTCTCGGGCGTCTTCCTGGTGGGGGACCCGACCGAGATCCTGGTGGCGGATGACGCCGACCAGGCGGAGCGCGAGGCGGTCATCGAGAGCCTCGGCCTCGATAAGCCGTTCCACATCCAGTATCTGCGCTTCCTGCAGAAGGCGGCCCAGGGCAATCTCGGCGAGAGCTTCGTGTTCAACGAGCCCGCCCTGCAGCTCATCATGGACCGGCTGCCGGCGACCATGGAGCTGGCAGTCGCGGCCCTGCTGATCTCCGTCGTCCTGGGGATTCCGCTCGGAGTCATCGCTGGCCTGCGGCCCGAGGCGGCCTATTCCAAGGCCATCATGACCGGGTCGATTCTCGGCTTCAGCCTGCCGACCTTCTGGGTCGGCATCATGATGATCCTGCTGTTCTCGGTGCAGCTCGGCTGGCTGCCCTCGACCGGGCGCGGCGACGAGATCTATTACGTGCTCGGCTTCCCGACCTCGCTGCTGACCCTGGACGGCTGGAGCCACGTGCTGCTGCCGGCGATCAACCTGGCGCTGTTCAAGCTGTCGGCGGTCACCCGTCTGGCCCGCGCCGGCACCCGCGAGGTGGTGCATCAGGACTACGTCAAGTTCGCCCGGGCCAAGGGATTGACCGACCGCCGGGTGATCTTCGTCCACGTGCTCAAGAACATCCTCATCCCGGTCGTCACTGTGCTCGGCCTTGAGTTCGGCGGTCTGGTCGCCTTCTCGGTGGTGACCGAGACCATCTTCGCGTGGCCCGGTATCGGCAAGCTGCTGATCGACTCGATCGGCCTTCTCGACCGGCCGGTGATCGTCGCCTACCTGATGATCATCGTGCTGCTGTTCGTCTTCCTGAACCTGCTGGTCGACATCTGTTACTCTCTGCTCGATCCGCGGGTCCGCTTGCAGGACATCAAGGCATGACTGCGATCCAAGAAGAAACCGCGGTCGAAGAGACCGTCGCGAAGTCCAAGGACGCGGCCGTCGAAAGCCCGTTCAAGCGGATTCTGTCCGACTATATGGAGAGCCCGGTCGCCGTGATCGGCGCGATCGGGGTGTTCCTGGTCATCGTCATCGCGGTGCTCGGGCCCTGGCTGGCGCCGACTGATCCGTACGACCTGGCGGCGGTCAGCTTCATGGACAATCTGCTCGCACCCGGCGAGACCATGGCCAACGGCACCGTCGCCTGGCTCGGCACCGACGGGGCCGGCCGCGATCTGGTCAGCGCCATGATCTACGGGCTGCGGATCAGCCTGGGCGTCGGCGTCGGCTCCGGCATCATCGCCCTGATCATCGGCTGCACGCTCGGCATGATCGCCGCCTATTTCGGCGGGCGGACCGACATGATCATCATGCGCATCGTCGACATGCAGCTCTCCTTCCCGGCGATCCTGGTGGCGCTGATCCTGCTCGCCGTGGTCAAGGGCGGCCCGAACGAGCCCGGCTATTTCGCGGTGTTCAAGATCATCGCGGCCCTGGTGGTGGTGCAGTGGGCCTACTACGCCCGCACCATCCGCGGTTCGGCGCTGGTCGAACGGCGCAAGGAATACGTCGAGGCGGCGAACTGCCTGGCGCTCAGCAATTCGCGGGTGGTGTTCCGCCACCTGCTGCCGAACTGCATCGCGCCGATCATCGTCGTCGGCACCATGCAGACCGCGCACGCGATCTCCCTGGAGGCGACCCTGTCGTTCCTCGGTCTCGGCCTGCCGCAGACCGAACCGTCGCTGGGCAAGCTGATCTCCAACGGGTTCGACTACGTGATGAGCGGCAAGTACTGGATCACCGTGTTTCCGGGGCTGGCCCTGCTGTTCATGATCGTCAGCATCAATCTGGTCGGTGACCGGCTGCGCGACGTGCTCAATCCGCGACTGCAGAAGTAAGAGGGGACACCGGTGGCCAATTCCGACGTTCCGACACTCGAGGTCCGGAACCTGCAGACCCATTTCTTCACCCGCGCTGGCGAGGTGAAGGCGGTCAACGACGTCTCCTTCACCGTGCGGCCTGGGCAGGTCCTGGGCCTGGTGGGCGAGTCCGGGTCCGGAAAGACCGTGACCGGCTTCTCCATCATGGGGCTGGTGGACGAACCGGGCCGCATCGTGGGCGGCGAGATCCTGTACAAGGGCGAGAACATCGCGAACGCCCCGGACGAGCGCATGCGCCGTCTGCGCGGCAACAACATCGCGATGATCTTCCAGGACCCGATGATGACCCTGAACCCGGTCCTGCGCGTCGACACGCAGATGATCGAGGCGATCCAGGCGCATGAGAAGGTCAGCCGCGACGAGGCCTGGGAGCGGTCGCGCGCTGCCCTGGAGCAGGTCGGCATCCCGGCGGCGGAGGAGCGGTTGCGCTCGTACCCGCACCAGTTCTCCGGCGGCATGCGCCAGCGCGTCGCCATCGCCATCGCGCTGCTGAACAAGCCGGACCTGATCGTCGCCGACGAGCCGACCACCGCGCTCGACGTGACCATCCAAGGCCAGATCCTCTACGAGGTGCAGAAGCTCTGCGAGGAGACCGGCACGGCGATGATCTGGATCACCCACGACCTCTCCGTCGTGGCCGGTCTGGCCGACGAGATCTGCGTCATGTATGCCGGTCGCGTGGTCGAGCATGGCACGGTGGACGACGTGCTGGACAACCCGGCCCATCCCTATACCCACGGCCTGATCAGCTCGGTGCCGAGCCGCAACAAGCGCGGCCAGCCGCTGGCCCAGATCCCGGGCATGACGCCGTCGCTGCTGAAGCTGCCCAAGGGCTGCCCGTTCAAGACGGGCTGCCCCCGGGTCGGTCCGGACTGCGACATCGAGCCGGAGATCACCCATCCGGTTCCGGCGCGCGACGTGCGCTGCCATTACCCGGTCGCGGCGGGCGAGACCGCCGCCGTTCCGACGCCTGAGGTGACCGCATGAGCGCCGCAACCGAACACGACACGACCGCCGCCCCGACGGCCGAAAAGCCCATCGTCGAACTGCGTCACGTCTCCAAGCGCTTCGTGAAGTCGCTGGATGCCGCCGCCAAGATCGCCAACATCTTTGGCGCCGGGCTGAAGGACGAGATCGTCCATGCGGTCGACGACGTGTCGATGACCATCGCCGATGGCGAGGTCGTGGGCCTGGTGGGCGAATCCGGCTGCGGGAAGTCCACCCTCGGCCGGGTGGTGGCCGGGGTGCATCCGGCGACCACGGGCGAGGTGCTGTTCCGCGGCCGCGAGCTGTCGACCCAGACCTCCGCCGAGGCGCGGGATACCGCACTGAAGGTCCAGATGATCTTCCAGGACCCGATGAGCTCGCTGAACCCGCGCATGCGGGTGCAGGACATCGTCGGCGAGGCGCCGAAGGTGCACGGCCTGGTCGATGCCAAGGGGGCGGAGGAATACGTCGCCGAAATGCTCGTACGCGTCGGACTCGACCCGACCTACGCCCGGCGCTATCCGCACCAGTTCTCCGGCGGCCAGCGCCAGCGCATCGGTATCGCCCGCGCGCTCGCCGTGAACCCGGACTTCCTGGTCTGCGACGAGTCCGTGGCCGCGCTGGACGTGTCGATCCAGGCCCAGGTGCTGAACCTGTTCATGCGCCTGCGCGAGGAGTTCCACCTCACCTACCTGTTCATCAGCCATGATCTCGGCGTGGTGGAGCACCTGTCGGACCGGGTCGTGATCATGTATCTCGGCCGGGTGGTGGAAACGGCGAAGACCGAGGACATCTTTGCCGACGCCAACCACCCCTACACCCAGGCCCTGCTGGCCGAGGTGCCGCGGCTCGACACCCGCAAGCGCAAGTTCGTGCCGGTGAAGGGCGAGATCCCGTCGCCGCTGAACCCGCCGCCGGGCTGCCACTTCCACCCGCGCTGCCCGCATGCCCATGCGCGCTGCAAGGCGGAACAGCCGCTGCTGAAGGAGATCGCGCCGGGCCGCTGGTCCGCGTGCCACCTGAACGATCAGGCATGACGTCTCATCAGTCGGATCCCGACGACCTGATCCCCGGCGTGCTGTGGCGCCGGGACCCGGTGGTCGAGGCGATCCCGCTGGTGGTGGACAGCCCGCATAACAGCACCGACTGGCCGGCCGATTTCGACCATGTGGTCACCGAGGCCGAACTGATGACCTCGGTCGACCGGTTCGTGGATGAGCTGTTCGGCCATGCGCCCGCGGTCGGCGCCACGCTGATCGCCGCCCAGTTCCCGCGCGCCTATATCGACCCGAACCGGGCCGAGGACGATCTCGACCTGGCGCTGATCGAGGGCGACTGGCCGCTGCCGGTCAATCCGGGCGAGAAGACCGACTACGGGATGGGCGTGGTCCGCCGCTACATCCTGAAGGGCCGGCCGATCTACGACCGGAAGCTCTCGGTGGCGGAGGTGATACACCGACTGGAGACCTATCACCGGCCCTACCACGCCGCGGTCGCCGCCGCGATGGAGGCTGCCCACGGGCGCTTCGGGCAGGTGTTCCACATCGACTGCCATTCGATGAAGCCGGTCGGCAACGCGATGAACGTGGATGCTGGGTCGGCACGGCCCGACATGGTGCTCAGCGACCGGGAAGGGGCGACCTGCGACGCCGATTTCATCCAGACGGCGGCGGAACTGCTGCGGGATCGCGGGTATCGGGTGTCGATCAACCATCCCTACAAGGGTGCCGAGCTGGTCGCCCGGCATTCGGATCCGGCGGCGGGTCGGCACTCCCTGCAGATCGAGCTGAACCGGGCGCTCTACATGGACACCGAGAGCTTCGAGAAGACGGACGGGTTCGCGGCGTTGAAGGCGGATCTCGACGGGTTTCTCGACGGCATGGCCGCCTTCGTGCGGGCGCGGGTGGGGTAGGGGGCTCTCCTCAAGAAAAAGCAGCTACTCCCCGTCCCGGACCTGATCCGGGATTATTCCGGGGCAAGGCATCGGCGTGACGGACCGCTGAATAAGAGCCTCCAAGGCTCCCGTGAGCTCTGCTCTGGATCCCGGCTCGAGGCCGGGAAGACGGGGAGGTGAGCCGCCGTTTCTCTTCTCGTCTTCCCGGCCTTGAGCCGGGATCCAGATTGAGAGCCGCTGGAAGGCTCGAGAGTGAACTCCGCTTCCCCCGTCACGCCGATGCCTTGCCCCGGAATAAATCCGAGGAGTGCGGTGAGGGGGAGAGGTAGGCTCCCTAAACCACCGTCCCCTCCGCCCGAGTCAGCGCGCGATACTTCTCCATCAGCGCCGTGGTCATCGGTCCCGGGATCGGCCCCTTCAGCGGCTTGCCGTCGATCGCCTTCACCGGCACCAGCTCGCCCACCGTGCCGCAAATGAACACCTCGTCCGCGGTCACGAAGTCGTAGACCGACAGGTCTGCCTCCTTCGCGCCCCAGCCCTCCGTCCGCGCCATGTCCAGGAGGATGCCGCGGGTGATGCCGACCACGATGTAGGTGGGGTGCGGCGTCATCAGCACGCCGTCCTTCACGCAGAACATGGTGGTGGAGTTGGTCTCGGCCACGAAGCCGCGGTCGTCCAGCATGATCGCCTCGTCGGCGCCCTGCCGGTTGGCCTCGATATTGGCGAGGATCTGGTTGAGCTGGTTGGTGTGGTGGATCTTGGCGTCGATCACGTTCGGCGAGGCCCGGCGCAGGGTGGAGGTGATCAGCGTGATTCCCGCCTTGTCGAAGATCGGCGGCTTGTGGTCGACGAAGGCGACGATGGAGGCCGGGCCGAGGTTCAGCATCGGGTTCATGCCGGTCATCCGCTTGCGCCCGCGGGTGACCTGCAGGCGCATGTGAAGATCGGTGGTGAGTTCGTTGGCGGCGAAGGTCTCGCGCACGATCTTCGCCATCCCCGCCTGATCGACGCCCGGATCGATTTCGAGCATGGTCAGCGCCTCGAACAGCCGGCGGATATGCGCCTCCAGGCGGAACACCTTGCCGTCATACAGCCGGATGCCCTCATAGGCCCCGTCGCCGTGGCAGAACCCGCTGTCGTAGATCGAGATCACCGCCTCCGATTTCCGGACGAGGCGGCCGTTCACATAGACGATGGTGTCGGTATCGGGGATCTGCATGGCGGGTTCCTCGGGGCGCGTCGATGGGTTGGTGTGCGCTCGGTACCTTATCCCATCCCCGTCTTCCCGGCCTTGAGCCGGGACCCAGGGTTCGGGCTGCTACAGCACCTGAGCAGCTCCATCGGGCTGAGGGCTCGGTCTCGGCGCAGGGCCGGGAAGACGGGGAGGAGGAGGGGGGCGCGACGCAGGACATCACCCGCTCGTATAGCCGTTCTCCACATCCAACGCCTTCGCTTCGGCGCTGCGTTCCGACGGATCGCCGTAGCCGCCGCCACCGGCCGTCTGCAGGCGGAAAATGTCACCCTTCCAAGCCGGCACGCTGGAGACCTTGGACGGCAGGTCCTCGGTCTTGCCCGTGGCCGCGCGGGTCACCGTCAGGCGGCCGGGCTGGCCCGGCTCGCCGCCGGCAAGGCCGTAGGGGCGTACCTTGAAACGGTCCAGGTTGGCGGCGAACACGCCCGTCGGGGTCTCCAGACGGTAGGCGCGGGCGAGGCCCAATCCGCCGCGGGTGCGGCCTTTCCCGCCGCTGTCGGGCACCAGGGCGTATTCCTGGAATTGGATGGGCAGGCTGTTCTCCAGCATCTCCATCGGCGCGTTGGAGATGTTGTGCAGCCCGCAGGAGAAGCCGCTTGCCCCGTCCTCGTCCGGATGGCCGCCCCAGCCGCCGCATTCCAGGTCGAAATACACCTGCCGGCTGCCGTCGGCATGGATGCAGTTCATCGCCGTGGCGTAGCTGACCCCGTAATAAGCGGCGGGCACCTTGCCCGGGATCGCCTGGTGGAAGGCGCCCATCACCGCGTTGACCACCCGGTGGCCGGTGGCCATGCGGTTGGCGACCGGGGCGGGGTAGCGGCAGTTCACCACCGTGCCGAGCGGGGCCGTCACCCTGGCCGGGCGGTAGCAGCCGGCATTGGCCGGGATCTCGGTGCCGAGAGACATCAGCACGCCGCACATGGCGGCCGAATAGGCCATGGCATAGGTGCAGTTCACCGGGCCCTTGGCCTGGGGGCTGGAACCGTCGAGGTCGATCGTCATGCCGTCGCCCTCGACGGTCAGCGTCACGGCGATGCGCAGCTTTGTGTCCCGGTCGATGCCGTCATCGTCGACGAAATCCTCAAAGGTGTAGGTGCCGTCCGGCACGTCGCGGATCATCGCCCGCATGGCCGCCTCCGACTGGTCCTGGATGCGGGCCATGGCGGCAGCGAGCAGGTCGGGGCCGTAGCGGGCGACGATGCGCTTCAGGTTGGCGGCACCGGTCTCCAGCGCGGCGAGCTGCGAGGCGAAGTCGCCGCCGACATTGGCCGGCTCGCGGGTCTGGCGCAGCAGCAGCTTCACTACCGCCTCGTTGCGCTTGCCGCGCTCGGCGATCTTGAGCGGCGGGATGCGGAAGCCCTCCTGCTGGATCTCGGTGGCGCTGGGGTCGTAGGACCCCGCCGCCCCGCCGCCCACGTCCAGGTGATGCACCAGGATGCCGGCGATGGCGATGCGTCGGCCCTCATGGAACACCGGCTTGAAGGTCTGGATGTCGGACAGGTGCTGGCCGCCGGCATAGGGGTCGTTGGTGATGATGATGTCGCCGTCCTCCCACTCCTCGATCGGGATGTGGTTGGCCAGGATCTCGGCCAGGCAGGAAGGCATGGAGTTCAGGTGGATCGGGATCGCCGTGGACTGGCCGACCGCCCCGCCATCGGCGTCGAACACGCAGGTGGAATAGTCCAGCAGGTCGCGCACCACCGAGGACCGGCTGGTCCGCCAGATCGTCACCCCCATCTCCTCCGCCGCCGCTACCAGGGCGTTGCGGATGATCTCCACCTGGACGGGATCGAGCTCGGGCGCGCTCATGACGCATCTCCTTCGGCGGTCAGGGTGGCGATCAGGGCACCGCTGGGATGAACGGTGAGGGCCCATCCAGGCGGGATCAGCAGGGTGGAGTGGGCCTCCTCGATGATCGCCGGACCGTCGAGGGAGGCGCCGGGGCCGAGTGTCTCGCGGTCGATAATGGCGGTCTCGCGCAGGGCTCCGGCGAGACGCACGGGCCGGCACGCCTTCACGGTCACGTCCTTGCCGCCCTCGAAGGGCCGGGCCGCCGGCTTGCTGAGCCGGCCTGTGGCGGCCATGCGCAGGGTGACGATCTCCGGCGTCACATGCCGTTCGGCGTGGGCGTATTGCCGCTCGTGGGCGTCGTGAAAGGCGGTCACGGTCGCCGCCAGGTCGCCGTCGAACGGCACGCCGATCTCGTAGGCCTGGCCCGGATAGCGCAGGTCCAGGGTGACGGGGTAGGTGCGTTCGCCCTCCGGTATCCCGTCGCGGGCGAGAGCCTCCTCGCCGTCTGTCCTCATCTCGGCGATCAGGCTCTCGACCTCACCGAGATTCGCGGCCTCGGCCTTCATCAGGCGGGAGCGGGCGATGTCGTGCACCACGTCGCTGAACAGCATGCCCCAGGCGCTGAGCGTGCCGGGGTCGCGGGGGAAGACCACACGGGCGGCGCCGATCTCCGCGGCCGTGTCGCAGGCATGCAGACCGCCAGCCCCGCCGAAGGAGATCAGGGCGAAATCACTCGGGTCGAGCCCCTTCTCGAACAGCGAGAGCCGGATGGCCGAGGCCATGTGGGTGGTCGCGATGGCGACGATCCCGTCGGCCGCCGGTCCTTCCTCCAGCCCGAGCGGCTTCGCCACCTTCTCCGACAGGGCCCTGCGGGCGCCGTCCACGTCGAGGTTCATGGCGCCGCCGAGGAAGAAGTCCGGGTCGATCCGCCCCAGCGCCACATTGGCGTCGGTGACGGCGGGCTCGGTGCCGCCGCGCCGGTAGCTGACCGGACCCGGTGTGGCGCCCGCGCTCTCCGGGCCGACATAGAGCCGGCCGGTCTCGTCGACCCGGGCGATGGAGCCGCCGCCGGCGCCGATGGTGCGGATCTCGATCATCGGCAGGCGGACCGGCAGTCCGTCGACCTTGCCCTCGGTGACCAGCCGGATGGCGCCGTTGTCGACGATGGAGACGTCGTAGGACGTGCCGCCCATGTCGACGGCGATCAGGTTGCCGATGCCGAGCTCGGCTGACAGCACCTCCGCCGCCCTGGCCCCGCCGGCCGGACCTGACAGCAGCAGGCGGGCCGGCTGCTCGCCCGCGGTCTCCGGCGTGGTCACCCCGCCGTTGGACTGCACCAGATAGACCGGCGCGGTGATGCCGGTGTCGGACAGCCGTCCGCGCAGCTTGGAGAGATACGTCTTCACCACCGGCATCAGCAGGGCGTTCAGTACGGTGGTCGAGGCGCGCTCGAACTCGCGGATCTCCGGGCTGACCGCGTGGGAGCAGGAGACATAGGCGTCCGGCAGCTCCTCCTGCACGATGCGGGCGGCCTCCAGCTCGTGCTCCGGATTGGCATAGGCGTGCAGCAGGCAGATCGCGATGGCCTTGGCGCCGGCCGCTGCCGCCTTTCGGGCGGCGGCGCGCACGCTTTCGACGTCCAGCTTGCGTTCCACCGTGCCGTCGGCCCGCAGCCGCTCGGCCACCGGGTAGCGCCGCGAGCGCGGGATCAGCAGGGCGCGCTCCTCAGCCTTGTTGGCATAGACCAGGCTGCGGAAATGGCGGCCGATCTCCAGCACGTCGGTGAAGCCCTCGGTCATCAGCAGCGCGCCGGCCGGCAGCTTGCGCTCCAGCACCGCGTTGGTGGCGATGGTGGTGCCGTGCATGATCGCGCGGATGTCCGACAGGGCGAATCCGAGCCGCTGGGACGCCTCCACGATGCCGGCGATCAGCCCCTCCGACGGGTCGGCCGGGGTGGTCGGCACCTTGTGGGCGTCGGCCGCCCCGGTTTCCTCGTTCAGGATCTGCAGATCGGTGAAGGTGCCGCCGATATCGACGGCGATGCGGATGGCGGCCAAGGCGGAACCTGCATGTAAGACGGGCGGGAGCGGCTATGACAGAGGCCCGTCCCCACCGCGTCAAGACGCGATCTTGGCAGGGGGAACGGCTGCGCCTAGGCTGGCCGGCATTCAAGTCAGGAGCCTTTCCATGCCGATCATCAACCGCATCGCCGACTTCCACGAGGAAATGACCGAGTGGCGCCGGGAAATGCACGCCCATCCCGAGACCGCCTTCGAGGAGGTCTGGACCTCCGATTTCATCGCCAAGCGGCTGGAGGAGATCGGCGTCGACCATATGGAGCGGGGGCTGGCCAAGACCGGCATCGTCGCGACGATCAAGGGGAACGGCGGACCGGGGGGGCGGATCGGCATCCGCGCGGATTTCGACGCGCTCGACATCATCGAGGCCACGGGCAAGCCCTGGGCGTCGAAGATCCCGGGCAAGATGCATGGCTGCGGCCATGACGGCCACACCGCCATCCTCCTGGGGGCGGCGCGCTACCTGGCGGAGACCCGTAATTTCTCCGGCGAGGTGGTGCTGATCTTCCAGCCGGCCGAGGAGAACGTCGCCGGCGGCCGGGTGATGGTCGAGGATGACGGGCTGTTCGAGAAGTATCCGGTCGACGCGGTCTACGGCATGCACAACCGGCCGGGCCTGCCCGTGGGCAAGATCTGCATGCGCCCGGGCCCGTCCATGGCCGGTGCCGACATGTTCGAGATCTTCATCCATGGCTATGGCGGCCATGCCGCGCGGCCGCACAAGACCATCGACCCGATCATCGTCCAGGCGCAGATCGTGCTGGCCCTTCAGTCCATCGTCAGCCGCTCAACCGACCCGCTGGACAGCGCGGTGCTGTCTGTGACCCAGGTCTCCGGCGGCCATACCGGCAACGTGGTGCCGGACCTGGTCTATATGCAGGGCACCGTGCGGACCTTCCGCCCGGAGGTCCAGGACATGGTCGAGGCCAAGATGAAGAAGATCTGCACGGCGATCGCCGAGGGCTTCGACTGCACGATCGAGGTGAAGTACGACCGCCGCTATCCGGCCCTGGTCAACGATCCGGTCCATATCGAGAAGGCGGCCGCCATCGCCCGCGAGCTGGTCGGCGACGAGAACGTCGACACCGACGCCGAGCCGGTCATGGGGGCGGAGGACTTCGCCTACATGCTGCAGCACCGCCCGGGCTGCTACATCAACCTCGGCAACGGGATCGGCGACGACGGCGGCGTGAACGTCCACAACCCGGCCTACGACTTCAACGACGAGGCCCTGCCCTACGGCGCGTCCTACTGGGCGCTGCTGGTGGAGAAGCTGCTGCCGAAGGCGGCGTAAGCGGCTGGGCGCATTGATCGCTCAGTGAATCTTACCTCTTTCCCGTCTTCCCGGCCTCGCGCCGGGACCCAGCCATCGGCGTGCCGGAGCGTAACCCGCTATGCTCCGGCCGCTCCTCCTCTCGGTCCCGGCGCGAGGCCGGGAAGAAGGGGGAGTAGCCCGCGCACCCCCCCCCCCCGCAATTCGTCCTGTACGCCGGCAACCCGTTCCGCGTTAAGGTTCGTGCCAACAGAACCACACCCCCGGACGCGCCGGCCGCGCCCACCGGGGACGGATGAACGGGAGGACGTGCATGGCGAAAGCATTCGCGAGCCAGGGGGACCTGGGCGAGAAGAAAATCAGCTTCACCGAGGTCGGCAAGGATCTCTGGGCCTTCACCGCCGAGGGGGACCCGAATTCGGGCGTCATCATTGGCGATGACAGCGTCATGATCGTCGAGGCTCAGGCCACCCCGCGCCTGGCGCAGATGGTGATCGACAAGGTCCGCGAGGTCACCGACAAGCCGATCACCCACGTGGTCCTGACCCACTACCACGCCGTCCGCGTGCTTGGCGCCAGCGCCTTCGGTGATGTGCAGGTCATCATGTCGGACAAGGCTCGCTCCATGGTGGTGGAGCGCGGCCAGGAGGACTGGGACAGCGAGTTCCAGCGCTTCCCCCGCCTGTTCGAGGGCCATGAGAGCATCCCCGGCCTGACCTGGCCGACCACGACCTTCTCGGATTCGATGACCGTCTATCTCGGCAACCGCAAGGTCGAGATCAAGCAGATCGGCCGTGCCCACACTGCCGGCGACGCGGTGATCTGGGTGCCGGACGAGCAGGTCATGTTCACCGGCGACATCGTCGAGTACCACTCCGCCTGCTACTGCGGCGACGGACATTTCGAGGATTGGGGCGGCACGCTGGACGCGGTGAAGGCCTACAACCCGCACTCCATAGCACCCGGCCGCGGCGACGCCCTGGTCGGGCGCGACCGGGTCGATGCCGGGCTGGAATCCACGCGCGACTTCGTGGAGAGCACCTACCGGCCGGCCCAGAAGGTGGCGGCGCGCGGCGGCAGCCTGAAGGACGCCTGGGACGCGGTGCGCGATGCCTGCGACGCCAAGTTCAAGGACTACGCCATCTACGAGCACTGCCTGCCGTTCAACGTCGCCCGCGCCTATGACGAGGCCCGCGGCATCGACACCCCCCGCATCTGGACCGCCCAGCGCGATCTGGAGATGTGGGAGGCGCTGCAGGGGTAGGAGGCCGCCCTAAAGCGGGGAGACCGGCGATGCTTCAGGATCGCTACACGCTCGCCTTCCGGGAATACCCATATGCACGCTGCGCCGATCAGGACGCGGTCGCGCCCGTCCGTCATCCGGTGGTGATCGTCGGCGGAGGGCCGGTGGGGATGACCGCCGCCCTCGACCTCGGGCTGAAGGGCGTGCCGGTGCTGGTGCTCGACGACCACGAGGGCATTGGCATGGGCAGCCGGGCCATCTGCATCGCCAAACGCAGCCTGGAGATTGCCGACCGCCTCGGATGCGGCACGGAGCTGCTCGACCGGGGTGTGGTGTGGAACCTGGGCAAGGTGTTCCACCGCGACCGCAAGGTCTTCGAGTTCAACCTGCTGCCCGAGGCGGGGCACCGCTATCCGGCCTTCATCAACCTGCAGCAGCCCTATTTCGAGAAGGCCCTGGTCGACCGCATCCGCGCCGCCAAGGCGGCGGGTGCGCCGATCGAGATCCGGGGCCGCAACCGGGTTGAGGGGGTGACCACCGCCGAGGGCGGCGTGACCCTGGACGTGCTGACCCCCGACGGGCCATACACGATCGACGCCGACTGGGTGATCGCCTGCGACGGCGCCGGCTCTCCCGTGCGCAACGCGCTGGGGCTCGGCTTCGAGGGCCGGGTGTTCGAGGACAGCTTTCTCATCGCCGATGTGAAGATGGACGCCCCGTTCCCGACCGAGCGGCGGTTCTGGTTCGACCCGCCCTTCAAGTCCGGATCCTCCGCCCTGCTGCACAAGCAGCCGGACAATGTCTGGCGGCTCGACTTCCAGATCGGCTGGCATGTGGACCGGGAGAAGGAACTGCGCGACGAGAATGTGCGCGCCCGGATCGACGAGATGCTCGGCCCGGACATCGCCTACGAGGTGGTGTGGAAATCGATCTACACCTTCCAGTGCCGCCGCATGAAGACCTTCCGCCATGGCCGGGTCCTGTTCGCCGGCGACAGCGCCCACCAGGTCTCGCCCTTCGGCGCGCGCGGGGCGAATTCCGGCGTGCAGGACGTGGACAACCTGGCCTGGAAGCTGACGCTGGTGCTGGACGGCACCGCCCCCGAAAGCCTGCTCGACACCTACGCGGCGGAGCGGGAGATGGCGGCCGACGAGAACATCCTCAACTCCACCCGCGCCACCGACTTCATCACCCCGAAATCCGAGACATCGAAGCTGTTCCGCGACGCCGTGCTGGAGCTGAGCGAGCGGTATCCCTTCGCCCGGCCGCTGGTGAATTCCGGGCGGCTCTCCGTGCCCTGCACCTATGACGGCTCGGCGCTGAACGGCGAGGACGCCCTGCCCGAAGGGCCGCCGCGCAGCCGGCCGGGAAGTCCGTGTCCGGACCTCCCCCTCGACGACGGCTTCCTGCTCGACCGGCTGGACGGCCGGTTCCACCTGCTGACCGTCGATGCCGAGGCGCCCGAGAGGCTGGAGGAGGCCGGAGTCGCGGTCACCCGGCTGGCCCTGTCCGCCCGCGACGATCTGAGCGGGGCGCTGGCCGCGCGCTATCTGGGGGAGGCGGGAGCGGCGGTCTACCTCATTCGCCCGGACCAGCATGTGGTGGCGCGCTGGCCGGCCTATGACGACGGCGCGGTGCGGCGGGCGCTGCGCCGGGCACTGGCAAGGGAGTGACCATGGCCGATCTGATCCTGACCCCGAACATCGACCGGCCCGACGACTTCTACGCCGAGCTCATCGCCACCCATGAAGGCCTGTCGAAGGAGGAGAGCGACGCCCTGAACGCCCGGCTGATCCTGATCCTGGCCAACCATATCGGCGACCGGGAGGCCCTGTCCCAGGCCCTCGCCGCCGCCAGGACCGTTTCGGGGGCGGCCCCGGAATGACGAACGACTAGCGCCCTCCGTCCAGCAACGCTTCCACCTGCGCCGCCCACTCAGCCTGCAGATCCCCCTTGGTATGCGGCTTGCCGGCCCGGCGGAACCAGTAGCCGGCGTTCATCTCGTCGCCTTCCACCCGGTGCAGGTGGGCGTGGACCCAGGCGGCGTCGGCGCCGTCGTCGGCCTGCACCGTCTCGTGCGCCGCCTCCCAGTCGCCCTTGCCTTGGTGCCACAACCCGAGCAGGGCCGGGCTCAACCCGGCGGGCGGGGCGGGGGCGTCCAGAGATCGGCGGAACTCGTCCAAGGTCATGGTCTCCTCCTGTGCTCCCGTCAGTGCTTGTGCCGCACCGCTTCGATGGCGACATTTGGGTAGTCGGTGATGATGCCGTCCACGCCTATCTCGGCCAATGCCTTCATCTCGGCGGCGTCGTTCACCGTCCAGACATGCACCTCCAGGCCGAGCGCATGGGCCTCCTTCAGTTTCTCGGCATTCAGGTCGCGGTAATAGGGCGACCAGATATCGCCGTGCAGGGAGGCGATGGCCTGGGGCACCGAGCCGCCGAAATCGTCGATGTCGAGGCCACCCAGCCAGGGCGAGGCACCGGAGCGTCCGGCCTGCACGTTGTTCAGCCAGTTGCGCTCCGCCGTGAGATAGGAGGTGCGGATCTCCGGCGCGATCCGGTGGACCACCGCCAAGGTGCGCCAGTCGAAGCTCTGGACGATCGCGCGTTCCTCGACCCCGGCCTCGCGGATCTGCGCAACCACCGCTTCGGCGAAGATCTCGGGATCGGCGGTCTGGTCCGGGGCCAGCGGCGACAGCTTGGTCTCGATGTTGAACCGCAGGTCGGCTGGTCCCTCCACCGCCGCCAGCGCCAGCACTTCGGCGAGGGTCGGCACCGGCGTGCCGTCCACCGGGGTCTGGTCGGGGAACCGCTCGGCCACCTTGCCGCCGGGGCGCGCACGGCCGACATCGACCGCGTGCAGCTCGGCATGGGTCATGCCGTGGACCAGCATCGGCGCGTCGATCCATGTGCCGTCGATTCGGGCAAGGTCGGGCGACAGTTCGCGGTCATGCAGCACGACCACGACCCCGTCGGCGGTCATGCCGGTATCCAGTTCCAGAACGTCGACACCCAACGCGATCGCCTCGCGGAACGCGGGCAGGGTGTTCTCCGGCAGCAGGCCGCGGGCACCGCGATGACCATGGATATCCACCGCCAGCGCCGGGCCGGCGGACAGGCCGGCCAGGGCGGCCAGCAGCATCAGGGAACGGCGCATGGGATTGTTCCTCCTTTGGGATCGACCGCTCTTACTGAGAGCGGATTAGTCGTTATCTGGCAAGCACGTAACCCGATGGTCATGAAAGTGTCATGTTGCCGTAATTGTCTCTAAGATATGCCTGCGGCGTGCCGAACACCTGCTGCGCAACCGGGGCCCCTCCGCAACCGCGATCCCCTTTTCGCCAGTTCGGCATCGGCGACGTCGCCAATGATAACCAACCTGTACCGGGGGAAGAGCATGTTCAACTCCAAGACGATCATTGCCGGCATGGCGGGCGCCTTCGCGCTGTCCATGGCGAGCGAGGCGATCGCCGCCACGGAGATCCAGTGGTGGCACGCGATGGGTGGCCGCAATGGCGAGCTCGTGAACGAGATGGCCGACGGCTTCAACGCGTCGCAGTCCGACTACAAGGTCGTGCCGGTCTACAAGGGCAACTACACCGAGACCATGACCGCGGCCATCGCGGCGTTCCGCGCCAAGCAGCAGCCGCACATCGTCCAGGTCTTCGAGGTCGGCACCGCGACCATGATGGCGGCCGAGGGTGCCGTCTATCCCGTCTACAAGCTGATGGAAGACACCGGCACTGCGTTCAATCAGGACGACTACCTGCCGGCCGTGGTCAGCTACTACACCACGCCGGACAACAAGCTGCTGTCCCTGCCGTTCAACAGCTCCACGCCGGTGATGTGGTACAACAAGGACGCGCTGGACAAGGCGGGCGCCAAGGTGCCGTCGACCTGGGCCGAGGTGTTCGACGCCTCGCAGAAGCTGGTCGACAGCGGCATGAAGTGCGGCTTCTCCTTCGGCTGGCAGTCCTGGGTCATGGTCGAGAACTTCTCGGCCTGGCACAACATCCCGATGGGCACCAAGGAGAACGGCTTCGCCGGCTTCGACACCGAGTTCGTGTTCAACAACGACGACGTGATCGGCACCCTGCAGAGCATCGCCGACAGCCAGGAAAAGAAGCTGTTCCAGTATGGCGGACGTCGCGGCGAGAGCCTGCCGCTGTTCACCAACGGTGAATGCGGCATGTGGATGAACTCCTCGGCCTATTACGGCTCGATCGTCCAGCAGGCCAAGTTCACCTTCGGCCAGACCATGCTGCCGCTGAACACCGAGGTGGCGGACAAGGCCCAGAACTCGATCATCGGCGGCGCCACCCTGTGGGTTCTGCAGGGCAAGCCGGCGGCCGAGTACAAGGGCGTGGCCCAGTTCTTCAACTACATCTCCTCGGCTGAGGTGCAGGCCCGCTGGCACCAGGAGACCGGCTACGTGCCGATCACCACGGCGGCCTACGAGCTGTCGGAGAAGCAGGGCTTCTACGAGAAGAACCCGGGCACCGACACGGCGATCAAGCAGCTCAGCCTGAACACGCCGACCCCGAACTCCAAGGGCATCCGCTTCGGCAACTTCGTCCAGGTGCGTGACGTCATCAACGAGGAGATGGAAGCGCTCTGGGCCGGCGAGAAGACCGCCAAGCAGGCCATGGACACCGCCGTGGAGCGTGGCAACGACCTGCTGCGCAAGTTCGAGAAGGCCAACGACTGAGGCCGTCTCCGCACTCCTGGCGAGTGCGCGTGAACCGGGTGTGAAGGCCGGCGCCCAGCGTGCCGGCCTTCCGCCGATGTTGCGGGGGCTGAGATTTGATCAAGCGCGTAACCTTCCGGAACCTGTGGCTGCCCTATCTGCTGCTGCTGCCGCAGCTTGCCGTGACCCTGATCTTCTTCATCTGGCCGGCGGCCCAGGCGCTTTACCAGTCGCTGCTGGTGGAGGACGCGTTCGGCCTGTCGACCGAGTTCGTCTGGTTCGAGAATTTCGAGGCGCTGTTCTCCGACCCGCTCTATCTCGACACCTTCTGGAACACCGTGGTGTTCAGCTTCTCCGTCGCCTTCGCGTCCATGGCCTTCGCCCTGCTGCTGGCGGTGATGGCCGACCGGACGATCAAGGGGGCGACCGCCTACAAGACGCTGCTGATCTGGCCCTATGCCGTCGCCCCGGCCGTCGCCGGCGTGCTGTGGTTCTTCATGTTCAACCCGGTGGTGGGCATCAATGCCTACCTGCTGCGGGGTCTCGGCTATGAGTGGAACCACTATCTCGACGGCGGCGACGCGATGATTCTGGTGGTCATCGCCGCTTCGTGGAAGCAGATCAGCTACAATTTCCTGTTCTTCCTGGCCGGCCTGCAGGCGATTCCGCGCTCGCTGATCGAGGCCGCGGCGATCGACGGCGCCGGCCCGTTCAAGCGGTTCTGGACGATCATCTTCCCGCTGCTGTCGCCGACCACCTTCTTCCTGCTGGTGGTCAACGTGGTCTACGCCTTCTTCGACACCTTCGGCATCATCCACGCCACGACCGAGGGTGGTCCGGCCGGGGCGACGCAGATCCTGGTCTACAAGGTCTACAGCGACGGTTTCATCGGCCTCGATCTCGGCGGCTCGGCCGCCCAGTCGGTGGTGCTGATGGCGATCGTGATCAGCCTGACCGTGGTGCAGTTCCGCTATATCGAGCGGAGGGTCGAGTACTGATGGTCGAGAATCGCCCCTATCTGACGATCCTGTCCCACCTGGTGGTGATCCTCGGGATCATCGTCACGGTGATGCCGATCTGGATCACCTTCGTTGCCTCGACCCATCCGATCGACGCCATCATGGACGGCACGATCCCGATGTGGCCGGGAGACAAGTTCATCGAGAACTACGCCACCGTGCTCGGCGCCGGCGTGGCCGATGCCGGTGGCATCCCGGTCGGCACCATGCTGTTCAACAGCCTGGTCATGGCCCTGGCCATCGCCATCGGAAAGATCGCCATCTCCCTGATTGCGGCCTATGCGATCGTGTATTTCGACTTCCCGTTCCGCATGGCCTGCTTCTGGCTGATCTTCATCACCCTGATGCTGCCGGTCGAGGTCCGCATCCTGCCGACCTTCGCGGTGGTGGCCAATCTCGGGCTGCTGAACTCCTATGTCGGTCTCAGCCTGCCGCTGATCGCCTCGGCGACGGCGACCTTCCTGTTCCGGCAGTTCTTCCTGACCGTACCGGAGGAACTGGCCGAGGCGGCGCGGATCGACGGGGCGGGGCCGTGGAAGTTCTTCAAGGACATCCTGCTGCCGCTGTCGCGCACCAACGTGGCGGCGCTGTTCGTGATCCTCTTCATTTACGGCTGGAACCAGTATCTCTGGCCGCTTCTGGTGACCACCGACGAGTCCTTCTACACGGTCGTGATGGGCATTCAGCGCATGACCCAGGCGGCGGAATCCCTGCCGCTGTGGCACCTGGTCATGGCGACCACGATGCTGGCCATGGTGCCGCCGGTGATCGTCGTCGTGGTCATGCAGAAGCTGTTCGTCAAAGGCCTGGTTGAGACCGAGAAATAAGGAGCGCCTGAGATGGCCGAACTGCACCTCAGCGGTGTTCAGAAGATCTATCCGAACGGCTACCACGCGATCCACGGGATCGACCTGGGCGTGGCCGACGGCGAGTTCATCGTGCTGGTCGGCCCGTCCGGCTGCGGCAAGTCCACCCTGCTGCGCATGGTCGCCGGGCTGGAGACGGTGTCCGACGGCGCGATCGAGATCGGCGGCCGGATGGTGAACAACCTGGAGCCGGCCGACCGGGACATCGCCATGGTGTTCCAGAACTACGCGCTCTACCCGCACATGAAGGTCTACGACAACATGGCCTATGGCCTGCGCAACCGCGGGATGGCCAAGGACGAGGTCGACCGAAGGGTGCGCGAGGCGGCGGGGATCCTGGAACTGGAGCCGCTGCTCGACCGCCGGCCGAACCAGCTCTCCGGCGGCCAGCGCCAGCGCGTCGCCATGGGCCGGGCGATCGTGCGCGAGCCCTCGGTCTTCCTGTTCGACGAGCCGCTGTCCAACCTCGACGCCAAGCTGCGGGTGCAGATGCGGGTCGAGATCAAGCGCCTGCAGCGCCGCCTCGGCATCACCAGCCTCTACGTCACCCACGACCAGGTGGAGGCCATGACCATGGCCGACCGGCTGGTGGTGATGAACGGCGGCCGGGCCGAGCAGATCGGTACCCCGATCGAACTCTACGACCGGCCGGCGACCACCTTTGTCGCCACCTTCATCGGCTCGCCCTCGATGAACCTGCTGGAGGGGACCGTGGCCGAGGGTGGGACCTCGGTGGCGCTGGATTCCGGTGCGTCGATCAACCTGCCGGACCCGCGCCCGGACCTGGCAGGCCGGCCGGTGACCCTGGGCGTGCGCCCGGAGCACCTGACCCCGGCGGCGGACGGCATGACCCTGCGCCTGGACCTGGTGGAGGCATTGGGCGCGGACACCCTGCTGCACGGCCATCTCGACGGCGACGAGCGCCGGCTGGTGACGGTGCGCCTGTCGGGCCATTTCGCCCCTGGCCAGGACTCGGTGCAGGTGGCGGCGACCGATGCGGTGCACCTGTTCGACCGGGAGACGGGCGGGCGGATTTAAATTTGGGCGTCATCCCGGACGACCCCGGGGCTCGACCCGGGGGCGGGCCGGGACCGTTATACGGACGCCGCGGCTGGGTCCCGGCCCGCTCCCGGATCAAGTCCGGGCGCGTCCGGGATGACGAGAGTAGTGGGCGTCATGTCCCCGGGCTCGTATCCAGCACGCCTTCCTGGGCCGGGACCAGATCCACGACACCGACCGTCTCCAGCCCGCCGAGCACCGCGTCGACGGCGATGGTGGCCAGGATGATCCCCATGATCCGGCTGATGATGTTGGCGCCGGTCGCCCCCAGGAACGGCTTCAGCCGGGCAGCCATCAGCAGCAGGACCAGGGTGATCGCCATCACGATCAGCAGCAGGACCGCCGTCAGTCCCTGATCCAGCAGGGTGTTCTCGTTGTTGTCGGTCAGGACCACGATCGCCAGCATGGCGCCGGGCGAGGCGATGGAGGGGATGGCGAGCGGGAAGACCGCGTTGGCCAGGTGGTCGCGCGCCGCCTCCTTGATCTCGATCTGCGATTTCGGCTCGCCGAACACCATGGTCATGGCGAACAGGAACAGCACGATGCCGCCGGCGATCTGGAACGAGCCGAGCCGCAGGCCCAGCGCCTCCAGCAGGTACTGACCGCCGACCAGGAACAGCATTAGCACCACCGTGGCGATCAGCACCGCCCGGATGGCGAAGGCCCGGTGCAGGCGCCGGGGTACCGAACTGGTGGCGTAGTAGAAGACCGGCAGGCTGCCGATCGGATCGACGACCACGAGGATGGTGATGAGGGCCCGCCCCAGATCGGGCAGGTCGATCATGGACAGCATCGGGTCACGGTCTCCGGTCGGTCAGGGGCGGGTCGGGCGGACGGGCTCCATCCTTACCCGCGATCGGGGCAAAAATCCGGATGAATCGCGAGATTTCGCAGGAACCGACGCCGTTCTCGCCGATTTCCGGTCGGATTGGCCCGAAATCGCCGCCGACGGTCAGCCGGGCTGGGTCGCCGCCAGCAGCGCACGCGGATCGGCACTCGACGCCGCCAGCGCGGCGCGGCGCAACTCCTCCGCCCGGTCCGTGCCGAGCAGCGGTGCCACCAGGGTGGCGAACTTGTCCGACAGCTTGGCCTCCTGGTCGTCCAGGTCGGTGGCCGGCACGCCCACATCGTGGATCTCGTGCAGCACCCTCCCGTCGGTCATCTCGACGATCACCTCGGCCTTGCTTGCTTCCGAGCGGTCGATCTTGACCGGCTCGACGTCCACGCGGCGGCGCAGCGCGATCAGGTCCGGTTCGTTGGCGACGGCATCGGTGAAGGTGTCGACCGCACCGGTGTTGCGCCCGGCCAGCGCCAGGGCAGCCGTGTGGCGCAGGCTGAACTTCACCTGCAGCCCGGTCTCCGGCTCGGGGATGTTGCACATCCGCAGGCTGCCCTCGCTGACCTTCAGCGTCACCTTCTTCACGTCCACGGGGTCGATGGCGTGGCGGCTGCGCAGGGTGCGGTTCGCCTCGATGGCGGAATGGGTCATGTAGCAGGCGGCGTGGAACTTGAAGAGGTTGCGCTCAATGAGGAACGGCGTGCCCGGAGTCCAGTCCATGTCGTAGGGGGCGGCATCCGGCCCCTGGGTCTCCCAGAACCCCTGAACGCATTCCAAACCGTCGGGACGGGACACGAAGCCCCGTGCCGCCCAGTGCGCCGCCTTGGTGCCGTTCTGGGCGGCGCGGCCGGCATGCAGCGGCTTGCCCATGGTGCCGAACTGAGACTTCAGGCCGGAGGCGAGGGTGGTTGCGAGGCCCAGGGCATGCGCGGTGCGCTCGGCGTCCAGGCCGAGCAGGTGGCAGACCCCGGCGGCCGCCCCGAAGGTGCCGACCGTCGCCGTGGCGTGCCAGCCGGTGTCGTAATGACCGTCGCCGGTCATGTCGCCGACCCGGCAGGCGATCTCGTAGCCGATCACGAAGGAGCGCAGCGCCTCCTCCAGGGTGTTGCCCTCGACGATGGCGGCGGTCAGGACGGCGGGCATGACCGCGACGGTCGGATGGCCGTGCATGGTGCGGTTCACGTCGTCGAAATCCAGCGCATGGCCGGCCGCCCCGTTGACCAGGATGGCGTCGGACGGACGCAGGGACTGGGCCAGCCCGAC
This sequence comes from Thalassobaculum sp., assembly GCF_965223715.1. Lineage (GTDB taxonomy): Bacteria > Pseudomonadota > Alphaproteobacteria > Thalassobaculales > Thalassobaculaceae > Thalassobaculum. The sequence continues at coordinate 842,706 of NZ_OZ245012.1, forward strand.
CAGGGGGATGTCGCCGTCGCCGCCATCGGCCAGCGCCTCGTCCAGCAGGATCGCGACCAGCGGGTCGCCCGCCCCGGCGACGGTCACCCCGATCCAGTCCATCAGGCAGTGGCGGGCCCAGCGCAGCGCCCGCGCGTCGACGACGCTGCCCGGCGTGGCGGCGATCCACGCGGCCAGCGCGCGGGTCGGGGCCCGGGCGGTGGGGGTATCCGTATCGGTTGCGTGGATGCTGGCCATGGCGATCTCCCCGGGGCGTCCCCTGCGGCCCGGTTGAGAGGCGTGGGCCCTTGGCGAAAGTCTAGGAGCCGGTTGTGGGATGGTCTACCCGTCCCGGGTTTGCTGTACTGACGCTGGCCGGCCGACATCATCCAACGAGACCATCCAACCAGACACGGCGCCGGCGGAGGAGACGCAAGCATGGGTAAGCTGGACGGGCGCGTGGCCCTGATATCCGGAGCCGCGCGGGGCATCGGCGCGCAGACCGCCCGACGCATGGTGGCCGAGGGTGCCAAGGTCGTGATCGGCGACGTGCGCGAGGATCTCGGAAAGGCGACGGCGCAGGAGATTGGCGGCGGCAAGGACGTCTGCCGCTTCGTCACCCTGGACGTGACCGACCCGGAGAGCTGGCAGGCGGCGGTCGATCTGGCGGTGGAGGCCTTCGGCCGGCTCGACATTCTGGTGAACAATGCCGGGGTCTTCATCGGCCGCAGCCTGGAGGAGATCTCCTTCGAGGAGTGGAAGACCCTGGTCGACGTCAACCTGACCGGGACCTTCCTCGGCACCCGCATCGCTGCCCCGGCCCTGCGCGAGGCGGCGAAGGACACGCCCCATGGCAGCACCATCATCAACCTGTCCTCCATCGCCGGCCTGGTCGGCTCGATGGTCGATCCGCTGTACTCGATGACGAAGGGCGGGGTGACGACCTTCACCAAGTCCACCGCCCTGTATTTCGGCCGGCGCGGCGACCGGATCCGCGTGAACCAGATCCATCCGGGCGTGATCGAGACCGACATGGGCGACCAGACCTACACGGCCCGGGCCAGGGCTCTCGGGACCAACGACGTGGACGCCGCCAAGCAGGCCTCGCTGAACATGCATCCGATCGGCCGCCACGGTACCGCCGATGACATCGCCGGCGGCATCGTGTTCCTGGCCTCCGACGATGCCGGCTTCATGACCGGCTCCAGCCTGGTGGTCGATGGCGGCGTGACCGCTCAGTAGGGGCCACGACACCGGTCAGGCGGCGCGTGGACCGCGCCGCCGATGCCCTACATGTATTAGGCGAGTGCCCCGTCGCTGCGGATTCCACGAGGGCATCAGAAGAGAATACCGACCCCACCCGAAGGCCACGGTATTCCGCGCTTTCGCTAACACCTTCAATTTCCTTAAATTTCTATATTTCGTCCGAAAACGAGAGAAAGAGGGTTTTCGTTAACCTACTCTTTACGCGCCGCGCTCATCGTTACGGTCGACTGATCCGAGAAGTTTCCGGCATTCGGGTCTCTCATTCGTGTGTCTTGTGTGAACTGTAATCGGGTCCGTCATGTCCAAGTTGGCTTTCAAGATTCCCGCGCTTGTCTTCCTCGCCGCCCTGATGGCCGGCGTTGGCAGTGGCCTTGTCGGAATAATTCTGTCGACGCAGGCTATGGAAGAGGCAATCGACCAACGGCTTGAGGCCTTGGCCAGCGACCGTGCCCTGTCGTTGCAGAACTACCTGGACACGATCCAGTCCGATCTTGAGACCCTGTCGACCAGCCCGGTCGCCTACGAGGCGATCGTCGCGTTCAAGCGGGGGTGGACCGAGTTCTTCGCCCAGGGCCCGACCAAGGCGCTTCAGGCGGCCTATATCACCGAGAACCCGAACCCGACCGGGGCCAAGGACGAACTGGACCGCGCCGAGGGATCGGAGGGCTATCACGAGACCCACGGATATTATCATCCCTGGTACCGCGCTTTCCTGCGAGCCAAGGGTTTCTACGACATCTTCCTGTTCGATACGAACGGCAACCTTGTCTACACGGTCTTCAAGGAGCTGGATTACGCCACCAACTTCGTTGACGGCGAATACGCCGATACGGGCCTCGGCCGGGTGTACCGGGGCGCGATGGCCAAGCCGGGCACCGTGGTTTTCGACGATTTCGAAGGATATGCGCCGAGCTACGGCGCGCCGGCCAGCTTCATCGCCAAGACGGTTTCCGACAATGCCGGCAACATCCTCGGCGTGCTCGCCTTCCAGATGCCGATCGACCGCCTGAACGAGGTCATGCAGCATCCGATCGGCCTGGGCGAGACCGGCGACACCGTCATCACCGGCGCCGACTCCTTGCGCCGAAGCGACTCCCGCTTCGCCACCGAGAGCGCCCTGCTGAAGGAGACGATCACCTGGCCCGGCAATGACGCGGTCATGGCGGGTGAGACCGGGACCACCGAGGGCCAGATCGGCGACAAGGACGTGCTGGTCGCCTATGCGCCGGTCCAGTTCGTCGGCACCACCTGGGGCGTGATGGCGGCCCTCGACGCCGACGAAGCCTTCGCTTCCGAAGACGAACTTCTGCTGTACGAAATTCTGATGGGCGGCGGCGTCATCCTTCTCGCGCTGATCGGCGGCGTTCTGTTCTCGCGCACCATCACCACCCCGCTCAGCCGGATCATCGGCGTCATGTCGACCGTCTCCACCGGCTCCTATCAGGTCGACGTGCCGGAACAGGGTCGCCGCGACGAGATCGGCGACATCGCCCGGGCCCTGGAGCAGTTCCGCCAGAACGGCCAGGAAGCCGAGCGTCTGCGCGCCGAACAGGAGCGGATGCGCGAGCAGAACGAGGCCGAGCGCATCGAGGCCCTGCAGGCTATGGCCCGCACCGTCGAGGCCGAGGCAGCCCGCGCCGTGGAGGATGTCTCCACGGAAACGTCCTCGATGGCGAATCAGGCCCAGGACATGGCGCGCTCCGCCCGCAAGGTCGAGGAGAACAGCCAGACCGTCGCCGCTGCCGCCCAGGAGGCGCTGGCCAACGCGGAATCCGTCTCCGCTGCCACCGAGGAGCTCGCCGCGTCGATCGAGGAGATCTCCTCCCGCGTGGTCACCGGCGCCACCACCGCCCGCGAGGCGATGGAGGTCGGCCAGGAGAGCCAGGCGACCATCCAGACCCTGGCAGACGCGGCCAAGCAGATCGGCACCGTGGTCGTGCTGATCGACGACATCGCCCAGCAGACCGGGTTGCTGGCCCTGAACGCCACCATCGAGGCGGCCCGGGCGGGCGATGCCGGCAAGGGCTTCGCCGTGGTCGCCAGCGAGGTGAAGAACCTGGCCTCCCAGACCGCCAAGGCGACCGGCGAGATCACCGAGCAGATCCACGAGATCCAGGCGATCACCCAGCGGTCGGTCGATGCCGTCCGCACCATGGTCGAGCGGATCGGCGCGATCGACGAGATCTCCACCTCGGTGGCGACCGCCGTCGAGCAGCAGCAGGCGGCGACCCAGGAGATCGCCCGCAACGTGTCGGAAACCGCCTCGGCGGCGCGGGACGTGGCCGTGAACATCGAACTGGTCTCGAACGAGGCGCGGTCGAACCTGGATGCCGCCTCGGCGGTGCAGACGGCCTCGGTGCACGTCAAAGAAGCCATCGAGAACCTCAAGCAGGTGGTCGTGCGGGTGGTGCGGACCTCCGCACCGGAAGTCGACCGGCGCCAGAAGGCCCGCGAGAGCATCCGCGAAGAGGCCACCCTCAAGCTCGGCGGGCAGCGCTACGACGTGACGGTGGTCAACACCTCGGAGGGTGGCGTCGGTGTCGAACTGCGGGAGGGCACGGCGCTGACCGGGGATATGAGCCGCGGCGAGCTGTCCTCCGCCCGTATCGGCCAGCGTGCCGTGGTGATCGCGGGCGTGAACGGCCGCAATGTGGGCCTGCGCTTCGCCTGATAAGCGAGCCTGGATCCGTCCGGGGAACCGACCCCGTCTTCGGAACGTTGAGTGACATTCCCCGGCCCGTATGGGCCGGGGATTTTGCTATGCCGCCGGGGCGGCACGAAGCTTGCTTGTCAGCAGCATGGAGCCGAAACCTTCGACCGCCCGGGAGATTCCCGGTACACTGGGCGCGTGAAGGAGATCGGTAGTGCGAGGGGGCGCATCGATGTCCAATACCTATCTCGATCCCTATGATCGGAGCCGGAAGCCGCATGCCGCGGACGCCGAGAACGGCTCGATCGTGGAGATGCCGGACCGAGCGACCTGGTCACCGGGCCAGGCGCTGCTGGCCGACTGGTACGACGCCCACGCGGTGGACGGCCTGGTGCCGCCATCGACCCCGGTGGATCTGCTGGGACCGCTTATCGGCCTGGTGCATAAGCTGGTCTACGACCCCGAGCGCGACGATTTCCGGTACCTGATTTTCGGCCGGACCATCGCCAAGAAGTCCAACATGGGTGGCGATGGCCAGTGGGTCTCGGACCTGATCGAGCCGACGCGCTCGGTCTTCCTGGCCCATTACCGCGACCTGGTCGCCCATCCGCGCCTGTTCGTCGGCCGGCTGCGCTATGAGGGCATCGACATCCCGCATCGGGAATGGGTACGCGCCGTGGCGCCGATGGGGACGGCGGCCGAGGGCGTGACCCATTTCATCGTCTTCACCGAGACGGCCCACGAACCCCGCAGGTTCTGAGTATGTGCCTCAGCCGCGGCGGCCGGTCTGGCGGATCTCCGCCGTCGTCTTGGTGATGCGCAGGCCGACCACCAGGGACAGCAGCAGCGGCCACAGATGCGCCACCGCGCCGAAGGGCGAGCGGGATGCCGCCTCCTGTTCGGCCGAAATCCGCCGCACCTCCTCGAACCGGGTGCGCATCGCCGTCTCGTCGTCGCAGTAGAGCAGGGTGTACAGCTCCGCCTCGGGCACCCGGGCATCGGATTCCGCCGCGGCCGCCGCGTCGTGGTAGGCGGCGCGGGTGGTGCCGCAGATCTCGGTCAGCCGGGCCATCTTGGTCTCGGCGAAGAACAGGGAACCGACCCCGCTCACATGCTCGAACACATACCGCTCGGCCTGGGGCAGCACCTTCTCGGCGGCACGGCACAGGGGCAGGTCGAACAGCCGGGAGCTCGCCGCATGGCCGAGCCGGTCGGCGGAGAGCAGCCGGTCGCACTCGGTCACCAGCGTCACCATGATCGAGTCCTGGCGGCTCAGCTCGACCTCGGCCAGCCGCTCCATGTTCTGCAGCCGGGTCACCAGGGTGTCGCGCTCGCCCTGATAGGCGCCGAGGATCAGGGACAGGAACGCGCCGACATACCAGACGTAATCGATCCCCCGCCAGAACCGCCGGTTGCCGAGCATCGACCGCCACAGCACCAGATGCCAGAACGCCACCGAGCCGGCGAACATGGACATGATCAGCAGGGCGTGATTGTGCGGCTGCTGGGACCTGTCGCCGTCGATATAGGCGATCAGACCGGCGACGGGGGTGGCGAGGGAGTCGAGCAACCAATCCATGGGCAGCATACCGGGCGATAGAAACCGGCGGCAGCATGGCTGATTCGCGGCGCAGAACGAAAACGGGCGATGCCGTCCTTGGCACCGCCCGTCGGTTTCGGGAGCCTTGCCTCCGGCGATCCGCTCGCGCCTGCGGTCTAGATCGCGAGGTACTCGTGGCGCAGGTCGTCGTTATCGAGCACCTCCTGGGCCGAGCCGTCGAAGACGATCTGGCCCATGTCGAGGATCAGCGCCCGGTTCGCCAGGTGCAGGGCGGCGATGGCGTTCTGCTCGACGATGATCGTGGTGATCCCGAGCTCCTTCACGCTTTGAAGGATGCCCTCGATCTCCTTCACGATGGTCGGCGCCAGCCCCTCATAGGGCTCGTCCAGCAGCAGCAGCTTCAGGTCGCGGGCCAGGGCGCGGGCGACCGCCAGCATCTGCTGCTCGCCGCCGGACATGGTCACCGCGTCCTGGCGGCGGCGTTCGGCGAGGCGGGGGAAGTGGTCGTAGATCCGCTCCAGCGGCCAGCCGATCGGCTCCTCGACCTGGGCGAGCTGCAGGTTCTCCTCCACCGTCAGACCGGGGATGATCCGCCGGTCCTCGGGCACGAGCTGGACGCCGAGGCGGGCCGCCTCGAACGCCTTCATGCTGTGTAGCGGCTGGCCGTGCAGCCAGATCTCGCCGCGCTGAAGGCCCGGCGTGTCGGTGCGGGCGATGGTGCGCAGGGTGGAGGTCTTGCCGGCGCCGTTGCGGCCGAGCAAGGCCACGATGTCCTGCTCGTGCACGTCGAAGGACACGCCCTGGACGATGTAGGACTCGCCGTAATAGGCGTGGATGTCCTGCACCCGGAAGAACGGGGCGGTGCCGGCGGCGGGCGCCTGATAGGCGGTCGCGGCGGTGTTGGCGGTGGCGTTCATCTCTTGGCCCTCTTTCCAGACTACAGGTGGGCGCCGCCCAGATAGGCTTCCTGCACCTTGGGATTGCCCCGGATCTCCTCCGGCGAGCCCTCGGCGATGACGGTGCCCTGGGCCAGGACGGAGACCTTGTGGGCCAGCGAGAACACCACATGCATGTCGTGTTCGATGACGATCTTGGTGATGCCGCGCTCACCGATCCGCTTCAGCAGGTCGATGGTGTTGTTGGTGTCGGCGCGCGACATGCCGGCGGTCGGCTCGTCCAGCAGCAGCAGCCGCGGCTCCTGCACCAGGCACATGGCCAGCTCCAACCGACGCTTGTCGCCGCGCGACAGCGCACCGGCATGGTCGGCCCGGTTATCGGCCAGGCCGACATCCTCCAGCATGTGCATGGCCTTGTCGCGGATCTCCGCCTCGCCGTCGATGCGCGGCAGCCAGTTCAGGGTGAAGGCCCCGTCGCGATGGGCGAAGGCGGGGATCATCACGTTCTCCAGCAGCGAGAGATCGGGGAAGATCTCCGGCGTCTGGAACACCCGGGCGACGCCGAGCTGGTTGATCTCATGGGGCCGCCGGTTCAGCAGCGACTGGCCGTCGAACATCACGGTGCCGGTATCCGGCTCCAGCCGGCCGACGAAGCAGTTCAGCAGCGTCGACTTGCCGGCGCCGTTCGGGCCGATGATGGCGTGCACCTTGCCCTGCTCGACCTTCAGGTTGACCTGGTTGAGGGCCTTGAGGCCGGCGAAGGACTTGTTCACGCCCTGGACGGTAAGGATCGACATGGTCCCGCTCTCCCTCAGGCCGATTCACTGACGGTGCTGGAGCTCTGCGCTCCATCCGACCGCCGGAACATCTTCTGGACACGCCGCACGCCTTCCATGATCCCGCCGGGCAGGAAGATGACGATCAGCATGAAGACCACGCCGAGGGTCAGGTGCCAGCCTTCGCCCACGAACAGCCCGGACACGGCGACGGCCGCCTCCTGCAGGGTCTCGGGCAGGAAGTTGAACATCTCCATCAGCACCTGCTCGTTGAAGGCCGAGAAGATGTTCTCGAAGTACTTGATGACGGCAGCGCCCAGGACCGGACCGAGCAGGGTGCCGGCACCGCCCAGGATGGTCATCAGCACCACCTCGCCCGAGGCGGTCCACTGCATGCGCTCGGCCCCGGCCAGCGGGTCGGTGGAGGCCAGCAGCGCGCCCGCCAGCCCGGCGTACATGCCGGAGATGATGAAGGCGGCCAGGGTATAGGGGCGGGTGTTGAACCCGGTGTAGTTCATCCGGGTCTGGTTCGACTTGATCGCCTTCAGCATGGTGCCGAAGGGCGAGCGCGAGATCTTCATGGCGACGAAGAACCCGATGATCAGCACCACCGCGCAGAAGTAGAAACCGGGATAGCCGGTCATCTCCAGCCCGAACAGCGAGGTGGTCGGGGTCGAGACCGTGTCGCGCACGCCGGCGAGCTGCTCCAGGATCCGCGGGTCGTCCGGCAGCACCGTCAGTCCGGTCTCGCCGTTGGTGATCGGGGTGAGCACCGAATAGGCGAGGTTGTAGGACATCTGGGCGAAGGCCAGGGTCAGGATCGAGAAGTAGATGCCCGAGCGGCGCAGGCTGATATAGCCGATGGCCAGCGCGAAGACCGCGGCGGTGATCATGGCGAAGAACACCGCCGGCAGCACGTTCATGCCCAGCAGCTTGAACGACCACACCGCCGTGTAGGAGCCGACGCCGAGGAAGGCGGCGTGGCCGAAGGACAGGTAGCCGGTCAGCCCGAACAGGATGTTGAAGCCGATCGCGAACAGGCCGTAGATCGCCCATTTCTGCAGCAGGTCCGGGTAGCCGGCGCCGATGAGCCCGGCCCAGAGCGGGGCGGTCAGGACGGCGGCGGCGAACAGGACCAGGAAAATCAGGTCGCTGCGGGCACTGGTGCCGAAGGCGGAGGAAGCAAAGGCGGCCATCGGTCTAACCCTCCATCACGCCCTTGCGACCCATCAGGCCACGAGGACGGACTTGCAACACGATCACGGCAATCAGGTAGATGATGATCTGGTCGATGCCGGGGATGACGGACTTCACCTCGTTCATCGAGGCGAAGGACTGCAGGATGCCAAGCAGGAAGCCGGCCAGCACGGCGCCTGGCAGCGATCCCATGCCGCCGACCACGACGACGACGAAGGACAGCACCAGGAACTCCATGCCGATGTGGTAGTCGGGCGGCAGGATCGGCGTGTACATCACGCCGGCGAGCCCGGCGACCACCGCGGCGATGCCGAACACGATGGTGAAGCGCCGCTCCACGTGGATGCCCAGCAGCCCGACCGTCTCGCGGTCCTGCATGCCGGCGCGCACGACCATGCCGAAGGTGGTGAACTGCAGGAAGGCGAAGACCGCGCCGATCACCACCAGCGAGAAGAACAGGTAGATGAGGCGCCAGTAGGGATAGACGATGGTGCCCGGCACGCCGGCCCAGGCGCCCAGATCGGCGCTGCCGGCGACCACTTCAGGGGCCGGGGTCGGGATCGGGTTGGCGCCGAACATCGCCTTGACCAGCTCCTGCAGCACGATCGCCAGGCCAAAGGTGACCAGGATCTGCTCGGCATGGGAGCGGTTGTAGAAGAAGCGGATCAGGCCGCGTTCCATGATCAGGCCGATGATCAGCATGATCGGGATGGCGGCGAGCAGCGAGATCGGCACCGCGTAATCGATGATCACGAGGCCGGTCTCGCCGAACCAGGTCTCCAGGTAGGGGATTTCCTTGTAAGCGTCGAAGAAGGTGATGCTCTCGTCCTTCACCTTCTGCGACAGCGTCAGCAGCTTCTGGATCGTCACGGCACAGAAGGCGCCCAGCATGAACAGGGCGCCGTGGGCGAAGTTCACCACCCCCAGCGTGCCGAAGATCAGGGTCAGCCCGAGGGCGATCAGCGCGTAGGCGCCGCCCTTGTCGAGCCCGTTCAACATCTGAAGAACGAAAGCGTCCATGACGCGGTCCCCCCTCCGGGATTTCGATTTGCCTAAAAGTATGCCGCGCGCAGAGCAGTTCGACCATGGGTCGAGAGGGGCCTGAACGGGCAAGTCGGGGGCTCCCGCGTGGGAGCCCCCGTGTTGTCAGCGCATCTCGGTGCAGTCTTGACCCAGATGCCGGTCCCGATCAGGCGCCGTTGTTGCAGCTGCCGAGGCTGCCGGCGAACTGCGGGATGTTCGGGTCGTAGGTGACCTTCTCGCGCTCGACTTCCTTCACGACTTCCAGAAGGTCGAACTGCGAGGACGGGTTGTCCTTACCCTTCACGACCAGCACCTTCTTGAAGCACTGGTGGTCGTCGGCGCGGTACAGGGTCGGACCGTTGCCCATGCCGTCGAACTCGAAGCCCTCCAGGGCCTTGCCGAGCTCGCAGGGAGCGAAGGTGCCCGCCCGCTCGGCCGCATCGGCGTAGAGCAGGGCCTGGACGTAGCAGGTGTGGGCGGCCTGGGACGGCGGGAAGCCGTACTCGGCGCCGAAGGACTTCACGAAGGCCTGGGAACCGGCGTCGCTCAGCGACCAGTGCCAGTTCGTCGACCCGAAGATGCCCTTCACGTTCTCGCCGGCACCCTGCGCCATCAGGCGGCTGTAGAGCGGCACCACGATGGCGAAGTCCTTGCCGTTCACCTGCTTGTCCCGCAGACCGAACTGCACGGCCTGGGTCAGCGAGTTGACCATGTCCTTGCCGTAGTGGTTCAGGATCAGCACGTCGGCGCCGGAGTTCAGAACCGGCGTGATGTACTGCGAGAAGTCACCGGCGCCGAGCGGCGTGCGGACCTTCTCGACGGTCTGCCAGCCGAGGGCCTCGGTGGCGTCGGCGATCGACTCCTCCTGGGTCCAGCCCCAGGTGTAGTCGGCCGTCAGGTGATAGGCCTTGCGGTCCTTGCCGTAGTTCTCTTCAAGCACCGGAGCCAGCGCCTGGCCGGACTGGTAGGCGTTGAAGAAGTGACGGAAGCCGTTGGCGCGGCGGTCCTTGCCGGTGGTGTCGTTGGAGTGCGTCAGACCGGCCATGAAGATGATGCCGGCTTCCTGGCACAGCGACTGCACCGCGATGGCCACGCCGGAGGACGAGCCGCCGGTCACCATCACCACGCCGTCCTTTTCGATCATCCGCTTGGCGGACGCGCGGGCGGCGTCGGACTTGGTCTGGGTGTCGCCCGTCACATACTCGACCTTCTTGCCGAGGATGCCGTTGCCCTTCAGGGCCTTGGACGAGAAGGTGTTCAGCATGCCGCCGTCACCCTCGCCGTTGATGTGCTTGACGGCGAGCTGGTAGGCGCGGAGCTCGTCCGCACCCTCGTCGGCATAGGCGCCGGTCTGCGGCACGTTGAAGCCGAGGGTGACGGTGCCGCCCTTCGGCTCGTTCAGATAGGCATAGGCGCTCTTGGTGAAGAAATGCGGAGCGGCGAGGCCGGCGGTCAGCGCGACACCCCCCTTCATCAGCGAGCGGCGTGAGACGCCCTTATCGAAGACGGTCATTGGTTCCTCCCGTTCGGTCTTCGTCCCTGCCGCGTCGCGTTCGATCTCGGTTCGATCTTGATGGTGGCTCCCGGCGGCACGAAGACCGTCGCGAGCCTGGACTGCGGCAATACGACTGTAGAGGGTATCTGAAAATTTGCAAACTAAGTTGTTGTTTTGAATTGACTATTTTGTCAAATTGAGACACAACGCACCTGCAAAATAGTAAATCTGTGACAAAAGCGGACTTAACCGCGCGCAGGCTTGGGAAAAAGGAGGGGTGGGAATGGCCTTGGAACTCGCCGGGTTCCGCATTCGCGAGCGGCGCAAGCAGATGGAACTGACCCAATCGGGTCTGGCCAAGGCGGTCGGCATCTCGCCGTCCTATCTGAATCTGATCGAGGCCGGGAAGCGGAACATCGCCGGCGGCCTGCTCAACCGGCTGGCGGTGGCGCTCGACCTGGATGCGGAGACTCTGGCCGGCACGACCGAACGCCGGGTGATCGACGACCTGCGGGAGATGGCGGCCGATCCGCGCCTGAAGGCGGCCCGACTGCCGGAGGAGGGGGCGCAGGACCTGGTGGCCCGCCATCTGGACTGGGCGCAGTCGATGCTTGCCCTGTACCGCGCCTATGTGGACCAGGCCGAGACGGTGTCCGCCCTGTCCGACCGGCTCAGCCGCGACCCGTTCCTGGGCGACCTGATCCACCAGGTGCTGACCCACATCACCGCCCTGCGCTCGGTGTCGGAGATCCTGGAGAATGTGGACGACATGCCGGAACAGCAGCGGCGGCGGTTCCAGGGCATGATGACCGAGGAGAGTGCAAAGCTCAGCGATGTGGCCCAGGCATTAACCGACGTCTTCCAGGTGCCCGAGGCCGACACCCGCTCGGTCACCCCGGCGGAGGAGGTGGACGACTTTCTCATCGAACGGCGCAACCATTTCCCCGAATTGGAAGCGGCAGCGGCCGACATGCGCCGGGAGGTCGAGCGCCAGGGCGAGACCATGATGAGCGCGCTGATCGACTATCTCGACCGGCACCAAGGGATCGCCGTGGTCAACCGCGGGCGCACCGTGGCCGAGGCGCCGACCGGCGAGCGGTTCCGCAACCACTGCCGGTTCGATCCGGGCAGCCGAACCCTGATGTTCCTCGACAACGCATCGATCTCCACCCGCCGGTTCCAGCTCGCCCGGGTGGCGGCGGAACTGACCCTGGGGGACGCCATCGCCCGCGAGATTGACGACCCGCGCCTGTCCAGCGAAGCGGCCCGCAACCAGGCGTTCCGGGCGCTCGCCTCCTATGCTGCCAGCGCGGTGCTGCTGCCCTATTCGAGCTTCCTGGAGGACGCGGTCTCCTGCCGCTACGACATCGAGGTGCTGCGCCAGCGCTATGCCGCCAGCTTCGAGCAGGTGGCGCACCGGCTGATCACCCTGCGGCGGCGCGGTGAGGAGGGGATCCCCTTCGCCTTCCTGCGCTCCAACCCGGCCGGCCACGCCACCAAGCGCTTCCCGCTGCCCGGCCTGCCGCTGCCGCGTTACGGCCATGCCTGTCCGCTCTGGGCGATCTACCAGTCGTTCCAGACGCCGGACCGGGTGGTGCGGCAGCTCGCCGAGTTTCCCGATCGCGGCCGATTCCTGTTCATCGCCCGCACGGTCACCAAGCAGCCGGCGACCTTCCACGAGCCGCCGGTGCTGCACTCGGTCATGCTGGCCTGCGAGGCGGTGCATGCGGACGCCACCGTCTATGCGGACGGGCTGGACCTGTCGGCGCGGGAGATGGCGGCGCGGGTGGGGGCGAGCTGCAGGCTCTGCCCGCGCATCGAATGCCTGCACCGCGAGGAGGAATCGATCGTGCGCAGCCCGGCGCTGTAGGGGTACCCCTGTGCAGCCTGTGGAATTGGTGTAGGCAAGGTGGTCGCCGACCCGCACCGTCAGAACCGTTCCGTGCGGCAAGGATCGGCGCTACACTGGCGAAAACGTCGCCGGGTCAACCGGTGAACCCGGGGGAGGAACACACCGTGCCGGCACATGTGCTGATCGCCGAGGACGAACCGAATATCGTCGAATCCCTGAGTTTCATTCTGAGCCGTGAGGGGTGCGAGGTGACCGCCGTGTTCGATGGCCGGGCGGTGATCGACAAGATCGCGACCATGCGCCCCAACCTTGTGATCCTCGACGTCATGCTGCCGAAGATGAACGGGTTCGAGGTCCTGAAATGGATCAAGGCGAATCCGGACCTCAAGGGCGTGCCGGTGATGATCCTGACCGCCAAGGGCCAGGACAAGGACCGCAAGACCGCCGAGGAGCTGGGCGCAGACGCCTTCGTGACCAAGCCGTTCTCCAACCGGGAGGTGGTGGAGCGGGTCATGACCCTGGCCTCGGCCTGAGGCTGCCCAGGGCGTGCGCATGCCGACCCGACCCACCAGAACCAAAGTCCGTGACGCGGTGGCGCTGATGGCCCTGCTCGGCACCTGGCTGGTGATGCCGCCGATGCTGGACGTGGTGAACCAGCCGACCTCGGTGCTCGGCATCCCGACCATCGTGGTCTATGTCTTCGCGGTCTGGGCCGGGCTGATCCTGTTCACCCGCATGGTCGCCCGGCGCGCGGGCCGCGCCTTCACCCGCGAGGAGCTGCCGCCGGAGCCGGAGGGGGAGGGCGGCTGATGCTCTCGGCCAATGTCGTCCTGGTCACGGCCCTCGCCTATGTGGCGCTGCTGTTCATCGTCGCCTTCGTCAGCGACCGCCGGGCCCGCGCCGGCCGGGTCGGTCTCGCCCACTCGCCGCTGATCTACACCCTGTCGATCTCGGTCTACTGCACGTCCTGGACCTTCTACGGCGCCGTGGGCTCGGCGGCGCGCGACGGGCTGGAGTTCATCACCATCTATCTCGGCCCCACCCTGGTCTTCGTCGGCTGGTGGTTCGTGCTGCGCAAACTCGTGCGGATCGGCCGGGTGCACCGCATCTCATCGGTCGCCGACCTGGTCTCCTCGCGCTACGGCAAGAGCACCACCCTGGCGGTGCTGGTCACCATCATCGCGGTGATCGCCAGCACTCCCTACATCGCCCTGCAACTCAAGGCGGTGACCATCAGCTTCTCGGTGGTCGGCAGTGCGGGCAGCGAGGCGGTGATCGACGTCTCCACCGCCTTCTGGGTGGCCGCCGGCATGGCCGCCTTCACCATCCTGTTCGGCACCCGAAACATCGACGCCAACGAACGCCATCACGGGGTGGTCGCCGCCATCGCGCTGGAGGCCCTGGTCAAGCTGATCGCCCTGCTGGCGGTCGGCATCTTCGTCGTCTTCGGCGTCGCCGGCGGGTTGGGCGAGGTCTTCGCCATGCCGGGGGCCAGCGTCGTGATCGATCCGGACACGGTCTACGGCCCGCGCTGGGTGGCGATGACCTTCCTCGCCGGTACCGCCATCCTGTGCCTGCCGCGCCAGTTCCAGGTGACGGTGGTGGAGAATGCCGACGAGGGGCAGCTCCGCACCGCCTCCTGGCTGTTCCCGCTCTACCTGTTCCTGATGTGCTGCTCGATCCTGCCGATCGCCATCGTCGGGCTCACCCTGCTGCCGCCGGGCGCCAATCCGGACATGTTCGTGCTCACCCTGCCCATGGCTCAGGGCCAGGACGCGCTGGCGCTGCTGGCCTTCATCGGCGGCTTCTCCTCGGCCACCTCCATGGTCATCGTGGCCTGCATCGCGCTGTCGATCATGGTGTCGAACCACATCGTCATCCCGGTGGTCCTCCGCCTGCCGGTGCTGAGCGAAGCCGTCAGCGGCGACATGAAGCGGCTGCTGCTGGTCAGCCGCCGGGTCAGCATCGGCCTGCTGCTGCTGCTGGGTTTCGGCTATTTCGTCGCCAGCGCCCAGTCCGACGCGCTCGCGGCCATGGGCCTGATCGCCTTTGCCGGGGCGGCGCAGATCCTGCCGGCCATGGTCGGCGGGCTGTACTGGCGTTCGGCCTCGAAGGCGGGGGCGGCTGCCGGCATGTTCGCCGGCTTCCTGGTGTGGATGTACACCCTGGTCCTGCCGAACTTCGAAGGCGTGTGGTTCATTACCCAGGGGCTGATGGTGGACGGGCCCTGGGGCATCGGCTGGCTGCGGCCGCACGCGCTGTTCGGCGTCCAGGGCGACGATCCGCTGGTCCATTCGGTGTTCTGGAGCATGACCGTCAATGTGGTCCTGTTCGTCGCCGTCTCCCTGTTCCGCGAGCAGAACCCGCTGGAACGGCTCCAGGGCACCCTGTTCGTCGACGTGTTCCGCAATCCGGCGGAGAGCGAGGGCCGCTTCATCACCCGTTCGGCCACGGTCGACGACCTCTATGTCATGACCCAGCGCATCCTCGGCGCGGAGGAGGCGCAGCGGGTCTTCGCCGAGTTCGCCCAGCGCCAGGGGGCGGTCGGCGACATGCCGCGCCCGGACCCCGCCTTCATCTCCCACCTGGAACGGCTGCTCGCCGGCGGCATCGGGGCCGCCTCGGCCCGGGTGATGATCAGTCAGGTGGTCACCGGCGAGACCATCAGCCTGGACGAACTGATCCGGCTGGTCGACGAGACCCAGCAGGTCATCGAGTACTCCCAGCGCCTGGAGGCGAAGTCCCAGGAGCTGCAGCAGACCGCGAAGGCGCTGCAGGACGCCAACGAGCGGCTGCGCATGCTGGACGCCCAGAAGGACGACTTCCTCAGCCAGGTGAGCCACGAGGTGCGCACGCCCATGGCGTCCATCCGCTCGTTCTCGGAGATCCTGCTCGACAATCCGGATCTGGAATCCGAGAGGTCGCGGAAATACCTGAAGATCATCCAGGACGAGACCCTGCGCCTGTCGCGCCTGCTGGACGAGATCCTGGACGTGTCGCACCTGGACAGCGGCCAGTTCGCCCTGCGGCTGGAGGATGTGGACGGCGCGCGGATCCTGGAGCACGCGGTGGAGACCAGCCGCGGCATGGCGGCCAGCGCGGGGGTGACCATCGACTACGGTCCCTGTGTGGAGCAGGCGCCGATCCGCGCCGACGGCGACCGGCTGGCCCAGGTGTTCATGAACATCCTGTCCAACGCCATCAAGTACAACACCAGTGCCGAGCCCCGGGTGACGGTCAGCAGCCGGATCGATGGCGGCACCTATTTCGCCTATGTGGATGACAACGGGCCGGGCATCCCGCCGGAGGACCGGGAGCGGATCTTCGCCAAGTTCGCCCGGGGCAAGGAACTGACCCCTGGCCACCGCACCGGCGCCGGGCTTGGCCTGTCGATCAGCCGCAGCATCGCGCGCATGCTCGGCGGCGATCTGGAACTGCTGCCGGAGCCCGGGCGCGGCTCGGGCCGCGGCGGGGCGCGGTTCCGCCTGCGCGTACCGCTGCGTCGGGAAACCGCAGCTGCGGCGGGTGAATAACGCACCCTGAGTGCTATGTAAGGGTCAGTTCTCTCCGGCCCTGGACCCCCGCGCGCGCATGACCTCTTCCGATCGTCCCGACGCCCTGACCGAGCTGAGCCTCGGCACCCGCACCGCGCTGCCCGAAACCCTGCGCGTGCTGGTAAAGGCGTTGCCCCAGGAGGCTTGGGCGGCGCATCCGAATTTCGGCGGCATGACCCGGTTCTGGCTGGAGCGGCACGCCGCCTTCCGCCAGTTGCTCGACGCGATCGCCGCCGATGCCGGTGCGGCCGCTGCCGGGGACGTGGCGCCCGACGCCTACGCCCCCCGGCTCTACCGGCTCGCCAGCACTTTGCTGGGCGAGTTGCATGGTCACCACTCGATCGAGGACGCGCATTATTTTCCCCAGATCCGCCAACTGGTGCCATCGGTGGCCCGGGGCTTCGACCTGCTGGAGGCCGACCACCGGGACCTGGACGCCCGGCTGCACGGCTTCGCCGGCGAGGTGAACACCCTGCTTCAGGCGGCCCAGGCGGGAACGCTCGGGTCGGCGCAGGTCGCGCGGTTCGCGGAGAAGGTTCGGGGGTTCGAAAGTCTCCTCGACCGCCACCTGGTGGACGAGGAGGAAATCGTCATCCCGGCCCTGCTGAAGCTGTCGGGCGGGTGAGGGGCATTCCCCTCTCCGATTTTCCGGGCCCGACATGGGGCCCAGCCGTCCGGCGCTGGAGCAGCGGAGATCAGTCGCGTGCGGTCCAGCAATCTCCCCTTCGGATTGCCGGCTCAGTGCCGGGAAGACGGGGAAAGGGCTACTGTCCGGCGACCGGGTCGCCGAGCACGCCGGCGAATTTCATCGCCATCAGGAACACGAAGCCCCAGAGCGCGAGGTTGACCGCGATCAGGATGCCCACCTGCATCAGGAAGGCCCCGAGATGACCGTGCCCGGCCCAGCGCATCGGTTCCGCCTTGGCAGGTGTCTGAGGGTCGGAGGGCAGTGTCGGATCCATCGCGGCACCGGAAATGATCCACAACGGGACGAACGGTAGCAGAGCCCCGGCGCCCCGTCGCGGGCGATCGCGCGGAATTTTTCTCGGTCCCTGCGGTCTGGTCTCTCGCGGGGGATCGGGTCTTCATGCCGGCGGACCGGCCGAAGCGATCTCTTGAACCGGGCGCGCGGACGCCCAGATCCGGGACCGGGTGCGGTCTCACAGCTTTGGCAGGAGATATCCGATGCGATCCATAGTTTTCCCCCTCGCGCTGGCGGGCCTGCTGCTCGCGGGCGGCGGTCCGGCGCTGGCCCAGGACAGCACCAGGGACAGCCAGGCCGAGGCCTATGTCGACAGCATGACGACGACCATGAAGGACTGGGCCGATCGGGTCGGCGACTGGACCGCGCGCCAGGTCGACGCCGCGAGCGACGCCACCGCCAAGGCCGGCGAGCGGACGGGCGAGGCGCTCGACAAGGCCTGGATCGCCGTGAAGCGCGACTGGGCCCAGCTCAAGGAGGCGAGCGCCGAGGGTTACGAGGTTGCCCAGGAGAAGTTCGAGCAATCCCTCGACACGCTGGAGAAGGCCTGGGACGAACGCGAAGACGCCACCACCTCGAAGAAGATTCAATAAGGCGCCTTCCACCCCCACCCACTCGAACTCCCCGGATTTAGTCCGGGGCCCACGTAAGGGGCAGCACGGTCGGCTCCAAATTGCGCGGATACGTAGGCCCCGGAATGAATCCGGGGAGTGAAGAGTGGGGGACGCGGGGCCCCTACATCCCCACCAGGAAGAGCGTGATCCCCGGGAACAGCACCAGCACCACCACCCGGACGATGTCGCTCATCAGGAAGGGAAGGGTGCCGCGGTAGGTGTGGGTCAGCGGCACGTCGCGGGCCATCGAGTTGATCACGAACAGGTTCATCCCCACCGGCGGGGTGATCAGCCCGACCTCCACCACGATCAGCACCAGGATGCCGAACCACAGGGCGAAGGCCTCCGGATCCATGCCGAAATCGAGTTCGCTGACCACCGGGAAGAAGATCGGCACGGTCAGCAGGATCATCGACAGCGAATCCATGAAGCAGCCGAGCACCAGATACAGCAGCAGGATCGCCACCAGCACCGTATAGGGTCCGAAGCCCTGGCCGGTCACCCATTGCGCCGCCTCCTGGGGCAGTTGGGCGAAGGCGAGGAAGGTGTTGAACACCGCCGCCCCCAGCACGATGAAGAAGATCATCGCCGTGGAGGTCGCCGTCTGCAGCAACGAGGTCTTCAGCTTCTCCAGGGTCAGCCCCCGGTTGGCCAGCGCGATCAGCCCGGTGCCGGCCGCCCCGAAGGCCGCCCCTTCCGTCGGGGTGAACAGGCCGAGATAGATGCCGCCGACGACCACGGCGAAGACCGCCAGCACGGGCCAGATGCGCCACAGGGCGCGGAACCGCTCGCCCATCGGCGCTGGGTCCCGGTGGCCGGCGCTGCCCGGCTTCAGGCGGACATAGATCGCGATCGCCAGCATGTAGCCCAGCGCCGCCAGGATGCCCGGCACCACCGCGGCGACGAACAGCTTGGCGATGTTCTGCTCGGTCAGCAGGGCATAGATCACCAGCACGACCGAGGGCGGGATCAGGATGCCGAGCGTGCCGCCGGCGGCCAGCGCGCCGGTCGACAGCGAGCCGGAATAGCCGAAGCGTTTCAGCTCGGGCAGGGCGACCTGGGCCATGGTGGCGGCAGTGGCGAGCGAGGAGCCGCAGATCGCGCCGAACCCGCCGCAGGCGCCGACGGCGGCCATCGCCACCCCGCCCTTGCGGTGGCCGAGCCAGGACTCGGCGGCGTCGAACAGCGCCTTGGACAGCCCGCCATGGGTGGCGAACTGGCCCATCAGCAGAAACAGCGGGATGATGCCCAGGGAGTAGTTGGAAAAGGTGTCATAGGCCATCGACTTCATCTGCGACATGACCGGCAGCCAGGTACCGTTGACCAGCACCGATCCGGCGACGCCGAGGCCCAGCATGGCGAGGCCGATGGGCATCCGCAGGCCGATCAGCAGCAGCAGGACCGGGAACGACCACAACGCGATCTCGAGCTTGTCCATCAGCGCAGCTCCGCCGCCTGCCCGCCGGTGCGGCCCTCGACCAGGCTGCGCACCACTGTCCAGGCGCAGACGATCACGAAGACTGCCCCGACCGGCACGCAGACCGCATAGCCCCACCAGACCGGGAACTGCAGGATGAAGGTGGTCTCGTTATACTGCATCTTGTCCTGCATGCCGGCCCACAGGCGCCACAGGATGAACCCGGCCGCTGCGGTCATCGCCAGGTCGAACAGCACCGCCAGCACCGTGTTCGCCCGCGTACCGAGCTGGTCGGCGAAGATGTCGACCGAGACATGACCGCGCTCCATCTGGCACCAGGGCAGGAAGCAGAAGACAGCCAGCGCGGTGGCGGCCTCCACCAGTTCGAAATCGCCGGGTATCGGCCCGAGCCCGGCCCAGATCAGCGCCCGGCCGCTGACGCTGAGCACCACCAGGGCGGTGATCGCCAGCAGCAGCGCGCCGCCGAGCATGGCCAGCAGCCGCGACAGGCCGGTCAGAAATTGGGAAATCGTCGAATACACTCAGGTCCCCTCGGCAAGGATCGGGTATCCAAGGAAAGAGGCAGGCGGACGGGCCGCCTGCCTCGGATGTGTCGGATGGCGGGGCCGTTACTTCGTCTCGGCGGCCACCAGGTCGCGGGCATCCTTCACCATGCCGGCGCCGTCCATACCCTTGCCGTCCATCTCGGCGATCCAGCTGTCGACCACCGGCCCGGCGGCCTCCTTCCAGCGCGCGGTCTCGGCCGCGTCCAGGGTGATGATCGTGTTGCCGGCCTGCTGGGCCTTGGCCAGGCCGATCTTGTCGACCTCGTCCATCGCGCGGCCGGCCAGACGGGCGGCCTCCACGCCGGAATTGTCGTCGATCACCTTCTTCAGGTCGTCCGGCAGGTTGTCGTAGCTGGCCTTGTTCATGGCGAACAGGAAGGTGGCGGTATACAGACCGCGGTCACCCTCGAAGCCGGTGTGGTTGGTCACCAGCTCGGCCATCTTCAGCGGCAGGGTCACCTCCCAGGGGATCACCGCGCCGTCGATCACGCCTTTGGACACCGCTTCGGGGACCGCCGGGACCGGCATGCCGACCGCGACCGCCCCGAGCTGCTCCAGCATGCCCGTGATCACCCGGGTCGGGCCGCGCAGCTTCATACCCTTCAGGTCCTCAAGCGTGTTCACCGGCGCCTTGGAGTGGATCAGACCCGGGCCGTGGGTATGCACGGCGATCACCTGCATGCCGGGGAAGTCGTTCTGCATGTGCTTGTCGGCGTATTTCTGGAACGCGACCGACGTCTCTTCCGCGGTGGCGACCATGAACGGCAGCTCGAACGCCTCGGCCCGCGGGAAGCGGCCCGGCGTGTAGCCCATCACCGTCCAGATGATGTCGACGGCACCGTCGGTCACCTGCTGGACCAGCTCCGGCGGCTTGCCGCCGAGCTGCATGGAGGGATAGTGCTCCACCTTGATGCGGCCGCCGGACTGGTTCTGCACCCGCTCGATCCACGGATTGATGAACTTGTCGGGAATCGCAGCCTTGAGCGGCAGAAGCTGGTGCAGCTTCAGGGTGACGTCCTGGGCGCTCGCCGAGGTGGCGAGGCCGAGCACGCCGGCGGCGACAAATCCGGCGGATAGCAGTTTCTTGAGCATTGCGTGGTCCTCCCTACGGGTTTTCTCTTATCGTCGGTCCGGTTGGTTCCGGTTTCCGGAACGTCATCACATCCATGCGGTCCTGTCGACGGCGGCGTCCCGTCCGCTATCCGTTGATCAGCGACAGTCCCGGCACCTTTGTCATCAGTTTACGGTCCTCGATCATGGCGTCGAGATTGACCCGGGCCAGCCTTGCATGCTCACGGGCCAGGGCCTCGGCCCGGGTGCCCTCGCGCAGTTCGATGGCGTTGACGATCGAGCGGTGCTGGGCCTGGGCGATCACCAGCGACGAGCGGATGTCGGGCCGTTCCTCCTGGGCCGAGATGAAGGCGTTGGGCGCGGCGAAGGGCAGGCGCATCGCCCGCTCCAGCTCGCGGCGGATGGTGTCGCTGCCGGACAGGGCGTGCAGATGCTCGTGGAAGGCGCCATTACGCTCGATATAGGCTTCGAAGTCGATCTGCGCCGGGTCGACGACCAGCACGTCCAGTTCGGCCAGCAGGCTGTGCATGGTCTGCAGACGGGCCGGCGGCACGCCGCGCTCCGCGGCGAGACGGGCGGCGATCCCCTCCAGCGCCCCGCGCAGCTCGATCGCGTCGGCGACGTCCGCCGGCGTGAAGCTACGCACCGTATAGCCGCCGGACGGAATGGTCTCCACCACCCCCTCCTGGTCGAGCTGGGCCAGGGCGGCGCGGATCGGCGTGCGCGAGAGGCCGAGCCGCGCCGACAGGGTGACCTCCGACAGCCGGACTCCGGGTCCGACTTCGCCCGAGAAGACCAGATCGCGGATGCCCATCAACGCTTTCAGGCTCTGGGAGGTGCCGCGCGCGCGGCGGGCCGGTCCGGGCATGGCTCAGGCCCCCCCGGCGGCTTGGTCGCCCGACCGCGTGCCGGTGCCGGCTGCATACAACTGTAGCTGTGGAGATGCCGCGGACGCGGCACCGGGCTCATCGGAAGCCGCGCTCGAAGGATATGGAAAGCCCCGGTCCGCGCCCGAAAGCAGCGCGAGGCCCGGACCCAGGTCCGGCTCCCTGCGGTAAGGCATCGCGTTTCCTCCCGATCGTCTCTTGCAATCGTATACTTGATGTATACAACTTATGGGAAAGACTAGGCAATCGGCCTTCTCAGAATCAACGAGACCGAGCTGGAGGAACCGCCATGACGACCCCGACGCCCCCATACCGTGCCGACGAGGTCGGCAGCCTCCTGCGCCCGGCCGAACTGAAGGCCGCGCGGGCCGATTTCGCTGCCGGGAAGCTGGATGCGGCGGGGCTCAAGGCGGTCGAGGACGACTGCATCCGCAATGTCGTTGCCCGCCAGGAGGAGGTCGGCCTGCAGGCCGTCACCGATGGCGAGTTCCGCCGCTCATGGTGGCACTTCGACTTCCTGGCCGGACTCGACGGCGTCGAGATGGTCCAAGGTGCGAAGGCGATCCAGTTCTCCGGCGTGCAGACCAAGTCTGAGAGCATCGGCGTCACTGGCAAGGTCGGCTTCTCCGACCATCCCATGCTGGATCATTTCCGGTTCCTGAAGAGCGTGACCAAGGTCACCCCGAAGATGACCATCCCGTCGCCCTCGGTGCTGCATTTCCGCGGGGGTCGGGACGCGATCTCCAAGGAGGTCTATCCGGACATCGAGAATTTCTACGCCGACACCGCGGAGGCCTATGCCCAGGCGGTGCGCAGCTTCTACGACGCCGGCTGCCGCTATCTGCAGTTCGACGACACGGTCTGGGCCTATCTCTGCTCGGAGAAGGAGCGCCAGGCGGTGCGCGATCGCGGCGAGGATCCGGACGCGCTGAAGGCGGCCTATGCCGGGATGATCGCCCATGCGCTGAAGGCCAAGCCGGCCGACATGGCGATCACCACGCATGTCTGTCGCGGCAATTTCCGCTCAAGCTGGATCTCTGAGGGCGGCTACGAGCCGGTCGCCGAGATGCTGCTGGGCGAACTCGACTATGACGGCTACTTCCTGGAATACGACACCGAGCGGGCCGGCGGGTTCGAGCCGCTGCGCTTCCTGCCGAAGGGCAAGAAGAAGGTGGTACTGGGTCTGGTGACCTCCAAGTTCGGCGAGTTGGAGGACCGCGACGGCGTTCACGCCCGGATCGAGGAGGCGTCCAAATTCGCGCCGATTGACCAGTTCTGCCTCAGCCCGCAATGCGGCTTCGCCTCGACCGAGGAGGGCAACATCCTGTCGGAGGAGGAGCAGTGGCGGAAGCTCGGCTTCATCGTCGAGGTCGCCAACGATATCTGGGGAAAGGCCTGACTTCGGAAGCCGGCATAATTAACCGGTTCTTTACGGTGTCTGCCTAGAGTTCCTCCAATCCTGGAGGACACCATGGCCGACGCTGCGAAGATGGACATATCCGCTCCCAAGACCTACGACTTCGGCGCCTCGGAAGCGGCGGTCGACAGGCTCTATGCCCTGCCGCTTCACGACGTCCCGCTTCAGACCCTCGGGCTGAAGAAGGCGACGATGATCAAGAACGCCCATCTGGAGAGCGTGCTTGAGCTGTTCCGCGGCGATGGCATCGGCAGCGGCCAGATCCGGATCGACGAGATCCCGCAGTTCTTCACCCAGGACCCCAAGGCCCTGGAGGACGATGTCGAGATCCTGCGCCGCCTGGCGGAGCTGGAGAGCTTCGATGTGTTCTCCCTGCGCATCGAGCTGCGCCGCATCAATGTCGACTTCACCGGCACGGACGCCCTGAACCTGTCGCCGGAGAAACGGGCCGAGCTGTCGGAATACATGGCCTCCTTCACCCGGCCGCTGATCATGAAGATCTACGGCCAGCAGCAGGACGCCTCGGAAGCCAGCGAGCTGATCGACCTGGTCCGCAAGCCCAATCGCGAGGACGCGATGCGGGCGCTCAAGGAGCTGGCCGATACCCTGAAGATCGAACTCGAGGACGTGCCGAAGTTCCTGGAGGAGTGCGGCGACGTGTTCCTCAGCCTCAGCTACTTCCGCGACGCGCTGGACGAGGTGACCGGCGCGATCCCCGACATGATCGACTGGATGAATGACCTGCAGGACAACTTCCAGGTCCGTTCCGACCCGGCGAACCAGCGGGTGATCTCCGAGATCGCGTCTGACCTGACCGACATCTCCACCAGCCTGGTCGGCCGCTTCGACATGTTCGACCAGCGCTCCCAGAAGCTGTGGGACGACATCGACCCGCACGCCTTCGAGAATTTCCGCGACTTCGTGCGCGACCACCATGTCTCGCTTGCCGCCGTGCTGTGTGGACTGACCGTGAAGATGAAGCTCTGGGCCGAGCGGTTCCCGTCGCGCGGCGGCGCGCCGATGAAACGGATCGAGTTCATCAAGGGCGAGATGCTGCCGGGCCTCGCGCGGATCAAGAAGCGCGAGACCGGACACTGACCCTGCAAACAGAAAACCTTCGCTGTTAACCTTTCCTTCGGGTCTCGCCGGTAGAGTCCCGTCAGAACAAAGCGGACAGTTCCGCCGTACAGGAGACCGACCATGAACGCGCTCACTCCGCAGGCCAGCGACTCCGGCACCGCCATGACCATGGCGGACGTCGTCCAGTTCGTGACCGTCAAGGTCGGCAAGCAGAGCTTCGGCATCCCCGTGCTCGACGTGGAGGACATCATCGGCCCGCAGCCGGTGACCCGCGTTCCGCTGTCCCTGGAGGTGATCCGCGGCTCGCTCAACCTGCGCGGCCGGATCGTGACCGCCGTCGACCTGCGCACCCGCCTGTCGATGCCGAAATCCGAGAGCGACCACCACATGAACGTGGTCGTGGAGTACAAGGGCGACCTGTACAGCCTGGTTGTCGACGAGGTCGGCGATGTCCTGAACATCACCGAAGCCGCGATCGACCCGCATCCGGCCACGATGTCCACCAAGCTGCGGGAAGTCTCCAACGGCATCCACAAGCTCGACGGCGAGCTGCTGGTGCTGCTGGACGTCTCCGAAATTCTCACGTTCTGACCGTTTGCCCGGGTGTCAGCGCCCGTTTGCCGGAGGATTTGTCATGCCCATCTGCCTGATCGTCGATGATTCCTCGGTCGTGCGCAAAGTCGCCCGCCGCATCGTGGAGAAGTTCGGCTACGAGGTTGCCGAGGCTGCCGACGGCACCGATGCCCTCGACTACGTGAACGCCAATCCGATGCCGGAAGCGATCCTGCTCGACTGGAACATGCCGCAGATGCAGGGCATCGATTTCCTGGAGAGCCTCCGCAAGATGCCGAACGGCAAGGAGCCGAAGGTGGTGTTCTGCACCACCGAGAACGACCTGGCCAAGATCAGCCGCGCGCTGTGGGCGGGTGCCGACGAATACATCATGAAGCCGTTCGACGAGGACATCCTCGCCACGAAATTCGCGACCGTGGGCCTGCGTTCCGCCGCCTGATCCGCAACGCCAGCGTCCAGGGGGTCGCCATGAACAAAGCTGATTTTGAGCATTTTATCGGATTTCTCAAAACCAAGGCTGGAATCGTCATCACCGCGGAAAAGGCCTATCTGGTCGAGAACCGCCTGGCGCCGATCGCCCGCAAGCACGGCATGAACGATGCGTCCGACGTGCTGGCGAAGATCCGGCAGATGCCGTCCGCCGCCCTGGTGAGCGACGTGCTCGACGCGATGACCACGAACGAGACCCTGTTCTTCCGCGACCAACGGCCGTTCGACCAGTTCCGCGACAACGTCCTGCCGACCCTGATGGAGCGCAACGCCGCCTCCAAGCGCATCCGCATCTGGTGTGCGGCCTGCTCCAGCGGCCAGGAGCCGTATTCGCTGGCGATGATGTTCTCGGAGCTGGGCGCCAAGGTCGCCGGCTGGCGTCTGGAGATCGTCGGCACCGACATCTCCAAGACCATCCTGGAGCGCGCCCGCCGGGCCGAATACTCCCAGTTCGAGGTCCAGCGCGGCCTGCCGATCACCATGCTGGTGAAGTATTTCGAACAGAAGGGCGAGGCCTGGCACCTGAAGGCCGACATCAAGAACAAGGTGTCGTTCCGCGAGTTCAACCTGCTGGAAAACCCGCGTTCGCTCGGCCAGTTCGACGTGGTGTTCTGCCGTAACGTGCTGATCTACTTCGATCATGCGACCAAGGCGGAGATTCTTGCCCGGATCGCCGGCGTCATGCCGGCCGACGGCCACCTGTTCCTCGGCGGTGCGGAGACGGTGCTCGGCGTGTCCGACAAGTTCGCCGCCGCCCCGGGTCTGCGCGGCATCTACGTCCCCACCGAGAAGGCCGCCGCCCGGGCGGCCTGAATCCGATGAGTTCGGGGCTTCCTCCCCGACGGGTCGCTCCGACTCCCGTGGCTTGGTCCTGACTTCCGTCAGGACGACGGTCAGGTGGGGGAGATGGGGGGACAGAAAACATCCCGTCGTCCTGACGCAAGTCAGGACCAAGGCTATACCTCATCCGCGTCGCCGGGCCCCGGCGTTTCCAGACTGATCCCGACGTTCTTCAGGGCGACGGCCTAGAGCAAATCACGATCAGATGGAAACATTGGATCGTGTGAATTTGCTCTGTCTTGAATAGCTTAGAGCACCACCGCCACCCCGTATTGCCGTCCGGCGGCGATGAGCCGTTCTGCCAGGCTGTGGGCGTAGCCACGGGCCATGTGCAGGTCGAAGGTGGCCGTGCCGAGCCGGCGGTCCAGCGTCACCGGGACATGAAACAGCGCCGTCGACGCCACCCGGTCTTCGGCAAAGGCACGGGGATGCAGATCGATCCCGGTCCCCGACGCCAGGACATCCCGCGCCCGTGGCCCCGACAGGCGCAGGCTGGTTCGCCCATGGCTTTGATCCACCAGGACCGCCGCACCGCAGCATTCCCGCAGCAGCGCCATCAGGTCCGTCGAGCCGGCCGAGAGCGCCATCCAGCGCCCCGGCGCCAGGCTCAGCAGTCGCAGCCCGTCCACCGACACCGCCCGGCCGGGGGCCGGCAGGGGCAGGGCAATGGATTCGATCCGGTCCGGCCGGCAGTCGATCTGCACCTGGTCCATCACCCTCGCGGCGATCGTCAGGCCGGCGGGCGCATCGCTGAGCGTCTCGGCGAACAGGCCGGCGACCGGCGAGAGCCGCGGCGGCAGGGGCGTCAAACCCGTAATTGTGTCAGCCACGCAGCCGTCCTCCCTCCGGATCGACGAAGACCGGATCGGTGATCCGCACCTCAATTTCCAGGTTCCTGAGCGGGAAGACCGCCCAGACCGTCTCGCCCTTGCGCGCGAGCCCGCCCGACACGAAGCCGAGCGCGATCGGATGGCCGACCGTCGGCGAGAGATAGGCGCTGGACGACACATGCCCCAGCTTCTCCGGTCCGAGCCGCCCTGCCGGCACCGGTGCCTTGGGATTCGCCACCAGGATCGAGCCCGCCGGGATGCGCGTCTTCCCGTCCACTGGCACCAGCCCCACCAGCTTCGGCCGGGCTGGGTCGGTATAGGCCGGCTTGTCCAACATACCGCTGCCGACGAACCATTTCTTCGTGCTCGCCATCCGCCCCATACCGGCATCGTCCAGGGTGACCCGGCCGTCCAGCTCGGCATGGGTGACGTGGCCTTTCTCGATGCGCAGGATCGCCATGGCCTCGGTGCCGTAGGGGCGGATGCCGTGCGGCCGTCCGGCGGCGATCAACGCCTCCCAGACCCGGGTGCCCCAGTCGGCTGGGGCGTTGATCTCGTAGCTGAGCTCGCCGGAGAAGCTGATCCGGAAGATCCGTACCGGCACCCCGGCGATCACTGCCTCGGTGACGCCCATGAAGGGAAGGGCGGCGTCCGACACGTCTGTCCCGGCCTCCACCGCCGCCGCCAGCACGTCGCGCGCCTTCGGTCCGGCCAGCGCCATGGCGGCCCACTGCTCGGTGACCGAACAGGCCTGGGCGTCCAGCTCCGGCCAGGCCACCTGCAGGTACCATTCGATCAGCGCCATCACGTCGCCCGCATGGGCGGTGGTGGTGGTCATCAGGTAGTGATTTTCGCCCAGCCGCGAGGTGGTGCCGTCGTCATAGACGATCCCGTCCTCGCGCAGCATCAGCCCGTAGCGCGCCTTACCCACGGCCAGGGTCTTGAAGCCGTTGGCATAGAGCCGGTTCAGCAGCTCGCCCGCATCGGGCCCCTGGATGTCGATCTTGCCCAGGGTGGACACGTCGACCAGCCCGACGGCGGTGCGGACGGCGGCGACCTCCTCGGTGATCGCCCGGTCCATGGCCGCCTTGCCACCAGTCTCGCCGGGGGCGAGGTAATATTGCGGCCGCAGCCAGTGCCCCGCCTCCACGAAGGTGGCGCCGTTGGCGGCGTGCCAGTCATGCATGGCCGAGCGCCGCTCCGGCCGGTGATGGCGGCCCCGGTCGCCGCCGGCGAAGGCGCCGAAGGAGACGGGGGTGTAGGGCGGGCGGAACCGTGTGGTGCCGACCTCCGGGATCGGCTCGCCGCGGGCCTCCGCCATCAGCGCGTGGCCGATGATGTTGGACGTCTTGCCCTGGTCGGTTCCCATGCCGAGGGTCGTGTAACGCTTCAGGTGCTCCACCGAGACGAAACCCTCCCGGTGGGCGAGTGTGATGTCGTCGGCGGTGACGTCGTCCTGCAGGTCGACGAAGCGCTTCTTGCCGCTGCCGACGGCCCAGAATGCTTCCACCGGCCGCTGGCCCGGCTCGTGGGTCGTCGGCGTGTCGGGCAGGGCGCCGGGGGCGAAGCCGGCCGCTTCCGCCGCTTCGGCCCCGGCCCTGAACCCGTCTGTCAGGCAGGCGGCGAGGCTGTAGGCACCGCGGGCGGCTCCGACCGAGACATGGGCCTGGCGGGCCGCACCCGGCACGAAGGCGGCGAGACCGGCGTCCCAGTCGATCTTCCCAAGCGCATGGGTATGCAGATGTACCGCCGGGCTCCACCCGCCGGAGACCGCTAGCAGGTCGCAGGGCTCGAACACCGGATGGGCGGGGTCGTCCCGCCGGGCGACGTCGCAGCCGATCACCGCGAGCCGGCCATGAACTTTCGTCACCGCGGCGTTGTCGATGGTCTCGATCCCGGCGGCGTTGCAGCGGTCCCGCCACGGGCTGCTTCCGGCCGGGCGGGTGTCGACCACCCGCATGACCTCGACCCCGGCGGCGCGCAGGTCGAGCGCGGTGCGGTAGCCGTCGTCGTTGTTCGCCACCACCACGGCCCGGCGGCCCGGGCGCACGGCGAAGCGGTGCAGATAGGTGCGCACGGCCCCGGCCAGCATCACGCCGGGCCGGTCGTTATGGGGGAAGGCGATGTGCCGCTCGATGGCGCCGGTCGCCAGCACCACGCGCCCGGACCGGATGTGCCACAGGCGCTGACGCGGGACATGGGGCGGCGGGACGGGGAGGTGGTCGGCCACCCGCTCCACCGCGCCGATCATGTTGTCGTCGTAATAGCCGAAGGCGGTGGTGCGGGTGAGGATGCGGACCTCCGCCAGGCTCTCGAGCTCCGCCCGGGCCTGCGCCACCCAGCGCATCGCAGGGACACCGCCGATGGTCTCGCGCTCCGCGCGCAGCCGTCCGCCGAGCCCGTCGGTCTCCTCCACCAGGATCACCCGGGCGCCGCTGCGCCCGGCGGTCAGGGCGGCCGCCAGTCCGCTCGGCCCGCCGCCCACCACCAGCACGTCGCAATGGGCCGTCATCCGCTCATAGCTGTCGGGGTCGGGCTCGGTGGTGGCGCGTCCCATGCCGGCCGCCGCCCGTATCCGCTTCTCGTAGAAATGCCAGCCGGGGAAGCCCATGAAGGTCTTGTAGTAGAAGCCGGCAACCAGGAAGCGGCCGACCAGGTCGTTCAGCTCCATCGCATCCAGGGCGAGGGAGGGCCAGCGGTTCTGGCTCGTCGCCTCCAGCCCGTGGAACAGCTCGGCCATGTTGGCCCGCGTGTTCGGCTCCTGCCGTCCGCCGCGGCGCAGTTCGACCAAGGCGTTCGGCTCTTCCGGCCCGGCGGTGAAGATGCCCCGCGGCCGGTGGTACTTGAAGCTGCGCCCGACCAGACGGACGTCATTGGCGAGCAGGGCGGAGGCCAGCGTGTCGCCCGCATATCCAATGTAGCTTCTGCCGTCGAAAGTGAAGGACAGCGGGCGACGGCGGTCGATCTCCCCGCCTGTGGGTAGGCGGCAGGCGTTCACGTCCTTGAGGCGGCCGAAGATCATCGGGCCCCCTCCAGGTCCGCATCCGGCCAGCCGCAGGCCAGCACCTCATGGCTGGTGACGTCGCGCAGTACCTTCACATAGCGCCGGCAGCCATGGATGTGGTGCCAGAACTCCAGATGCGGCCCGGCCGGGTTGTCGCGCAGATAGACGTAGTCGTGCCAGTCCGCCGCGGTTGCCGTCGCGGGATCGGCCGGGCGGGACTTGGTCGCGTCGCCGGCATAGGAGAACTCGGCCTGGTCGCGCGGGCCGCAATGGGGGCAGGTGATCAGAATCATGCGCGCATGCCCCTCAATGCAGCTTCGGGGTCGGCCCCTTGCCGCCCTCGTCCAGCAGGTCTCCGGTTTCGAACCGCTCCAGACCCATCTCCCGGTTGGTCTCGTGCGCGGCGTCATGGGCGATCGTATGGGCGAAGGCGTAGCCCGAGCCCGGCGTCGCCTTGAACCCGCCATAGCACCAGCCGGCGTTGAGATAGAGGTTGTCGAACGGCGTCTTGGAGATGATCGGGCTGCCGTCCATCGACATGTCCATGATGCCGCCCCAGCTCCGCAGGATCCGAACCCGCGACAGGTGGGGCATCATCGCCAGTCCGTTGGCCATGACGTCCTCGACCACCGGCAGGTTGCCGCGCTGGGCGTAGGAATTGTGGAAGTCGATATCGCCGCC
Organism: Thalassobaculum sp.; assembly: GCF_965223715.1. Taxonomy (GTDB): domain Bacteria; phylum Pseudomonadota; class Alphaproteobacteria; order Thalassobaculales; family Thalassobaculaceae; genus Thalassobaculum. The sequence continues at coordinate 873,406 of NZ_OZ245012.1, forward strand.
CAGCACTAGTCCGCCCTTGTCCGACTGGCTGATGTAGAAATGCCCGGCGCCATAGGTGACGACCCCATCGATCAGCGGCTTCAGCGGCTCCGAGACGAAGGCCTGGAGCACGTGGGATTCGATCGGCAGCCTCCAGCCCAGCATGGACGCGACCCGCGAGGTGTTGCCGGCGACGGCCATGCCGACCCGGCCGCAGCCGATGGTGCCGCGGCTGGTCTTCACCCCGGTGATCCGGTCGCCGTCGCGCTCGAAGCCGGTGACCTCGCAGTTCTGCAGGATGTCGACGCCGCGCCGGTCGGCCCCTCGGGCGAAGCCCCAGGCCACCGCGTCGTGCCGGGCGGTGCCGCCGCGCGGCTGCAGCAGCCCGCCATAGATCGGCCAGCGGGCCTCCTTCGAATAGTCGAGATGCGGGTAGAGCCTGCGCACGCCCTCGCGGTCCAGCAGCTCGGCATTGATGCCGTTCAGCCGCATCAGGTTGCCGCGCCGCGCATAGGCGTCCATCTGGCCGTCGGAATGGGCGAGGTTGAGCACGCCGCGCTGGCTGAACATCACGTTGTAGTTCAGGTCCCGCGACAGGCCCTCCCAGAGCTTTAGGGAGTGCTCGTAGAAATGGGCGTTGCCGTCGAGCATATAGTTGGAGCGCACGATGGTGGTGTTGCGCCCGACATTGCCGCCGCCGATCCAGCCCTTCTCCACGACCGCCACATTGGTGATGCCGTGGTTGCGCGCGAGGTAATAGGCGGTCGCCAGCCCATGGCCACCGCCGCCGATGACGATCACGTCGTAGGATTTCTTCGGTTCCGGATCGCGCCAGGCGCGGATCCAGCCCTTGTGCCCCGTCAGGCCCTCGCGGATCAGCGAGAAGACCGAATATTCCGCCATCGCCCGTTTCCTCCCGTTGCACCGAAGTCTGCACCAGGGAAGGGGGCCGTGCGAAGCCGGGATCGGACGAAAAATACCCGTCTCGCGTCGCTGCGCTGCACAACATGCTTGATCTGGCGTGGGCGGAGGACCTTAGGATCCGTCAGGCATCCTTGTCCGGAGATCGAGCGATGATCACAGCGGCCTATGCGGGACTACTCGGACTTGTCTTTCTGGTTCTCACGGTTCGGGTCGTCACCCGGCGGGGGGCGGTCAAGGCGAGCCTGGGCGACGGCGGCGACATCCTGCTCGAGCGCCGGATCCGGGCGCACGGAAACTTCATCGAGTTCGTGCCCTTGGGGCTGATCCTGATGATCCTGCTGGAGATGCAGAGCGTGTCGATCTGGATCGTGCATTTAGTCGGGATCTGTCTGCTGGTCGGCCGGGTGATCCATGCCGTGAACATCAGCCGGGAGAACGAGAGCCTGGGCGGCCGCATCGTCGGGATGCTACTGACGCTCACCGCGCTGGGTGTGGCCTCCATCGCGGCGCTGGTTCGGTCGTTCGGGGTGATGTGAGAGGAAGTTCTCTCCCCGACCAACCACTCCCCGGATTCATTCCGGGGCCTACGGATCAACGTGGCAGGGACCGCAGAAAGCTCTCTCGCGCCGCATCGCGGGACGGGTGGGCCCCGGAATAAATCCGGGGAGTGAAAAAGGGGAGGAGAGTGTGTAGCCGCTCTATTTCCTGCCCAGCCCTGGCCGGTCCGGTGCCAGTTCTTCCTTGGTCAGGCCGAGCTTCACCATGTCCTCCGGCACCGCACGGCCCAGCGCGAGGGCGGCGCTGAACCGGCCCATAGCGGCGCTGGTCTGGATGCCGTAGCCGCCCTGGCCCGCCACCCACAGGAACCCCTCGGCTGCCGGCGCGAAGCCCACCACCGGCGACTTGTCGGCGACAAAGCTGCGCAGCCCCGCCCAAGTCGAGTGCGGCCGGTTGATGACGAAAAGCGTGTCGGTCTGGATCTTGTCGATGGCCATGGCCACGTCCTCGATCTCCGGCTGGGCGTCGGTCGGGGGCGAGGGGATCTCGTCGGCCGGGCTGCCCATCATCCGCCCGCCCTCCGGGCGCACATACCAGGATTCGTCGCACAGATCGGCCATGGCCCAGCTTGAGGGATCGGCGGTGGTGCCGTCGCGCAGCGCCACGTCGAAGGTGAAGGCGGTGCGGCGCTTGGGGATCAGGCCGATCGGCGCGGCCCCCGCCATCTCGCCGACCACGTCGCACCAGGCGCCGGCGGCGTTGACGACGATCGGCGCGCTGAACGTGCCGGCGCGGGTCTCCACACTCCAGGTGCCGCCGGCGCGGGACAGGCCCATGACCTCGGCATCGGTGACCACGCGGCCGCCCTTGGCCCGCAGCCCGCGCAGGAAGCCCTGCAGGATGGCGTGCACGTCCATGTCCATCGCCCCCGCCTCATAGGCGCCGGCGACGATCCGGTCGGGGTCGAGATAGGGAGCGATCTCGAACAGGGTCTTGCCGTCGACCCGCTCCATGCTGGGCGACTGCTCCAGTTCCTTGGCCAGGGTGCCGAGCAGTTCCTCGGTGGCGACGGCGACCGCGCCGCGCGGGGTCATCAGCGGGTCGGTGGCGAAACCCTCGGGAGGGCTCTCCAGGAACGGCCGGGTCGCCTTGTTCAGCTTGCGGATGGTCGCGTTGCCGTAGTTTTCGAAGAACAGTGCGGCCGAGCGTCCGGTGGTGTGGTAGCCGGGCTGGCTCTCGCGCTCCAGCAGGATCACCTTGGCGCCGTCGGCCATGAAGTACCCGGCCGAGGCTCCGGCCATGCCGCCACCGATGATGAGAATGTCTGCGGTGTTCGGGGAGGCGTTATTCGTAGTCGTGGTCATGGGGCGAACTGCTCCATCAGGACGCGTTCCTCAAGATTGTGTTCCGGGTCGTAGAGCACGGTGAGCTCCACATCGCGGTCCTCGCGGACCTCCACCTCGACCACGTCATGCACTTCCATGACGTCGGCCACGGCGTTCACCGGGCGCTTCTCCGGGCGGATGGTCTCGAAATGGATGACCGCACCGCGCGGCAGCAGCGCACCGCGCCAGCGTCGGGGGCGGAAGGCGCTGATGGGTGTGAGGGCCAACACGTTGGCGCCGAGTGGGATGATCGGGCCGTGGGCCGACAGGTTGTAGGCGGTCGAGCCGGCCGGGGTGGCGACCAGCACGCCGTCGCAGACCAGCTCGGCCAGCCGCTCGCGGCCGTCGACCGAGATCCGGATCTTCGCCGCCTGGGCCGAGGCGCGGAACAGCGAGACCTCGTTGATCGCCAGCCCTTCCACGCGCGTGCCATCGCGGCAGGTCGCGTGCATGCGCAGCGGGTGCAGGGTGACCGGCTGGGCCTTCTGCAGGCGCTCGATCAGGCCTTCCTCGCGGAACTCGTTCATCAGGAAGCCGACGGTGCCCCGATTCATGCCGTAGATCGGCTTGCCGGCGCCAATGGCGGCGCGCAGGGTCTCCAGCATATAACCGTCGCCGCCGAGCGCCACGATCACGTCGGCCCGGGTCGGCACCACGCTGCCGTAGCGCTCGCACAGGAGCTTCTGCGCCTCGCGGGCTTCCTCCGTGTTGGCGGCCACGAAGGCGAGCGCCATACTCTGTGTTCCTGCTGTCACAGCATTTCTCCGTCGCCCGGCCTGCGGTTCGGCGGCACCATAGGCGAAACCGGAGAGAGCGCGCATCCCTCAATCGGCGCGGCCCACCCCTCATGTATCGGTCCTCCCGCCGGGACGGCCGCTGTCCTGGAGACCTCCATGCGCATCGTTCTTTTCGCGGTCCTGATCGCGGTCGGCCTGTCCCAGTCCGTCACCGGCGCCAGCGGCGCCTGGGCCGACGACCGGCACGAGGGCTATTACTATCCGAAGATCACCTCCAGCGAGGTCTACAAGGCGCGGATCCAGAAGCTGCGCGATTCAGACCGGACCCGGCGGCTCGGCTTCGTCACCGGCATGGCGGCCGGCGCACAGGAGAAAGCCTATGCCCCGCAGATGGCGTTCTTCGCCAAGGGGCGGGACGCAGAGAAAGCGATTCTCGTCGGACTGGACGACGGCCGGATGGACACGCTCTACCGAGCCCGCGCGGTGCTCGCCCTTCTGACGGCGACGGCCCGGGCGACCCCTGTGTTCCGCGACCTGGATCCGGAGGGGCAGTACACGTTCCTGGACCTGCTGGCGCTGCTGGGCTTCGAGGAACTGACGGTCAGCGACGGGCGGAGTTACGCGCACCGGATCGAGATCAAGTGAGGGGGCAACCTCACTCATCCCTGAGCTCTCTTCGAACACTCCCCGGCCTTGTGCCGGGGCCCACGCCGGGGATCGCGCGGGAGCTGGGTGTGCAGAATTCCGGCGATCCGAGCTGTGGAAGCGTAGGCCCCGGCACAAGGCCGGGGAGTGAGGTGCGGTGGATGGGGAAGAGAGAAGGCGAGTGAGCAGGCAGGGCAGTGGAACCTGCCGCCTAACCCCTCACCCCCCCGTCACGCTCATGTGCCGGGAGACCGCCGGGCCGCGGTGGCGGCGATCGATGATGAAGTCGTGGCCCTTGGGCTTGCGGGTTATCGCCTCGCGGATCGCGTCGTGCAGCGCGCCGTCGCTCTCGCTCGATCGCAGCGGCTCGCGCAGGTCGGCGGCGTCGTCCTGGCCGAGGCACATGTACAGCGTGCCGGTGCAGGTCAGCCGCACCCGGTTGCAGCTCTCGCAGAAATTATGGGTCAGCGGTGTGATGAAGCCGAGCCGCCCGCCGGTCTCCGCCACCGACACGTAGCGCGCCGGCCCGCCGGTCTTGTACGGAATGTCGGTCAGGGTGAAGCGCTGGGCCAGGCGCGCGCGCACCGCCGAGAGCGGCAGATACTGGTCGAGCCGGTCCTCGCCGCCGATATCGCCCATCGGCATGACCTCGATCACGGTCATGTCGTAACCCCGGTCGCCGCACCATTGCAGCATATCGCCCAACTCGTCGTCGTTGACGCCCTTCAGCGCCACGGCGTTGATCTTGATCGCGATGCCGGCCTTGTCGGCGGCATCGAGCCCGGCCATGACCTTGCCGATGTCGCCCCAGCGGGTGATGGCGCGGAACTTGTCCGGATCGAGCGTGTCGATCGACACGTTCAGCCGCTTCACCCCGCAGGCCGCCAGGTCGTCGGCGAAGCGGGAGAGCTGGCTGGCATTGGTGGTGATCGTCAGCTCCTCCAGGCCGCCGCCCTCCAGGCGGGCGCCGAGGCGGCGGATCAGCCACATGATGTCGCGCCGCACCAGCGGCTCGCCGCCGGTCAGCCGCAGCTTCTTCACGCCGAGATCGACGAAGGCGCCGCAGAGCCGGTCCAGCTCCTCCAGCGAGAGCACGTCCTTCTTCGGCAGGAAGGTCATGTTCTCCGCCATGCAGTAGACGCAGCGGAAGTCGCAGCGGTCGGTCACGGACACCCGCAGATAGGAGATCGCCCGCTGGAACGGGTCGATCAGCGGTGCCGGGGCCGGGTTCGCCAAGATTGAAGTGGTCGACGTTTCGGTCATCATGCCCCGATATATACGACCAGAATAACGGGATCGAAAGGGGGGCGCGTTGAATGGACCAACGGGGCTCCCCAGATTTTGACCATGGCAGACACAACGAAAACGCGAATTGAAGCCCGGCCGCCCCGCTCCCACGACGACGTGCTGGGGGTGATCCTGGCCGGCGGGCTCGCCCGGCGCATGGGCGGCGGCGACAAGGGCTTCGCCGATCTCGGCGGCCGCACCCTGCTGCAGCGGGTGATCGACCGGCTGGAGGGGCAGGTCGGCGGGCTGGTGCTGAACGCCAATGGCGATCCGGCACGGTTCGCGGAGTACCGGCTGCCGGTGGTGGCCGACACGGTGGCCGACCACCCGGGGCCGCTCGCCGGAATTCTCGCCGGATTGGCGTATGCCGAGGCGCATGGCTGGCAGTGGATCGCCACCGCGCCGGTGGACACGCCCTATCTGCCGCGCGATCTGGTGGACCGGCTGCTGACCGCACTGGCGGGCGAGGCGGCGGAGATCGCCTGTGTGGCGTCTGGCGGCCGGGTGCATCCGGTGGTCGGGCTCTGGCCGATCGGCCTGATCGGCCCGCTGCGGGCGGCGTTGGAGGAGCAGGGCATCCGCAAGGTGGACGCCTTCGCCGGGGCCCGGCGCCGGGCGATCGCGACCTGGCCGGTGGAGCCGTACGACCCATTTCTCAACGTCAATTCGCCGGCCGACCTGTTCGAAGTGGCGCATGGGATGCGCGTCGACTAAGGGAGGCTGCGTAAAGGCTTGCTCTGGCGCGCGGAATACCGCACGGTTCGCGCCATGATGAGGACACCTGCGATCGTATTGGCCGCCTGTTTCGGGCTGGCCGCCTGTGGTGAGGAAGAGCAGCCCCCGGGGCCGCCGACCTCCACCATCTATGTGCGCAATGAGAGCTCCACGGAAGCCAATCTGCGCATCAAGTTCTGGTCGAAGGACTACCTGAAGGTCTCGGCCGGCGACAGCGACGAGATCACCTTCGTCAACGAGGACAAGATCAACGCGGTCCAGGTCGAGGCGAAGACCCGCAAGCAGTGGGACGACTGCTGGGTGACCATGAATGTCGGCCAGACCATCGTCGTATTCGACGCGGTCGAACGCATCGGCTGCCGGGTCGAGTAACCCTCCGCTCCCCTTTTTCCTTACCGACTTCCTGGAAGGGTCCCCGGACCTGATCCGGGGCACTATCCAGGATCGTGCACCGGACGGGTCAGCAGCACGGTCCTGGATCGCCCCGGCTCACGCCGGGATCGTCCAGGAAGTCGATCAGGGTAGAAGGGGAGAGAGACTCCTAAGCCCCTGGGATCGTGCCGTCGTAGGGGATCGCCTCTTCCGAGGTCTCCCAGATCGTGCGCATCGACGGCTTCTCCTGCTCCTCGCGGACATGGCCGACCAGGCCGGCGCAGCGGGTGATCAGGGCGAAGCCGCGCAGGATCTCCGCGGGCACGCCGCAATCCAGCAGCACCGCCGCGATCGCCCCCGTCGCATTGATCGTGATGTGCTTGCCGTAGACCCGGTCGATGGCGGCACTCAGCGATTTCAGCGCGGCGATGTAGGTGCCGGACTGGCCATGCTCCTCGGCGAGCGCGAACAGGCGGATCGGGCGCGGGTCGTCGGGCTTGTGCAGGTGGTGGCCGAAGCCGGGCAGGGGTTTGCGCGCCGCCCGGTGCTCCTCCGCCACCCGCTGGGCCGCCGCGTCGATGCCGGCCGGATCCTCGACAATCTCCAGCAGCAGCTTGGCATTGCCCTCCATGGTGCCGACGAAGACGCTGCCGACCCCCATCAGCCCGGCCGCCACGCCGGCCTGCATCGCCTCCGGCGCGCTGGAATAGATCAGCCGGGTGGCGAGCGCGCTCGGGGTGAGGCCGTGCTCCATCAGGGTGACGAAACAGGCGTCGATCATCGCCGTCTCGGCCGCACTCGGCACCCGGCCCAGCATCTGGAAGACGATCATCTCGGTGAAGGTCAGCTTGCCGATCAGCTCGCTGCACAGGCTTTTGTCGCGGATATAGATGTCGTCGTTGGTATGGGTGGCGATGCTGGTCGTCGGCGCAGCTTTGGCGCTCATGCGTTTCCTCCGTATGTGCAGGTCAGTCGGCGGCCGGTAGCCGCTTCTCGAGTTCGTGGCGCTGGATCTTGCCCGAGGCGGAACGCGGAAAGTCGTCCATCGCGATGAAATGGATGCCCTTGGGCTGCTTGTAGCCGGCGAGTTCGGCCCGGCAGCGGGCGTAGAGATCGGCGTCGGTCAGGCCGTCGTCCTGGCGGGCGACGAAGGCGATGGGGACCTCGCCCCATTTCGCGTCCGGCCGGCGGACCACGGCGGCGTCGATCACCCGCGGGTCGGCCAGGATCACCCGCTCGATTTCGGCCGGGTAGATGTTCTCGCCGCCCGACTTGATCAGGTATTTCACCCGGTCGACGAAATCGAGGCTGCCGTCCGGGTTGCGGCGGAACACGTCGCCCATGTGGAACCAGCCGTCGCGGAAGTCGGACAGGTTGGTCGCCTCGTTGCGCCAGTAGCCGCTGAACAGGGTCGGGCCGCGCATGGCGAGTTCGCCCGGCGCGCCGTCCTCCACCTCGTTGCCATCCGGATCGACCAGCCGCACCTCGCAGAAGATGCTCTGCTCCTTCGACAGGCTTGTCGGCGCCACACCCACAGGGATCAGCGAGGAGGAGCAGGGCGGGCAGCCCGTCTCGGTCGCGCCGAAGGTGTTGGCGTAGGGGGCGTCGAGCAGGCGGGTGATGCGGGCGATCTCCGCCGGCGGAACCAGGTCGGCCATCACGCCGCAGACCTTGATGCCCTTCGCCGCCACGCCACGCGCCTCGATCTCGGCCGCAAAGCCGCCGACCATGCCCGGCATCAGCAGCAGCCAGCCGATCGGCTCCTCGCGCACCACCTCGGCCAGATGGCCCTGGTCGAAGCCGTCGACGACGATGACCTTGCCGCCGGCCATCAGGGTGCCGATGGAATTGTCGGCCGCCCCCATGTGGTACATGGGCGACCAGGCCACGAAGCTGTCGGCGGCGTCGATCGAGAACTCCGCCCGGGTGACCATGTTGCGGATGATCTGGGCGCGGTGGCTGATCACGGCCCCCTTGGGCAGGCCGGTCGTGCCCGACGTGTAGAGGATCAGCAGCGGCGCTTCGGGGTCGAGGTTCTCAAGCGCCGAGAGCGAAGACGGTTCGGCGCCGGCCAGGGCCGCCTCATAGGCGTCGCCCAGGACCAGAGAGGTTTCGTCATATCCCGATACCTCGGCCAGCTTGCCGGCATGGCGCTCGGAGACCAGGACCAGGGAGGGCTCCACCAGCCCCAGGCAATGGGTCAGTTCGGCCGTCGACAGCCGCCAGTTCTGGCAGGCCAGGACGGCGCCGGTCATGGCGGCGGCGAGATAGGCCTCCAGGTATTCGCCCCGGTTCTCCGACAGGATGGCGATCCGGTCGCCCGGACCGATGCCTCTGGCCTCGAGCACGGCGGACAGCCGGCGGGCCCGGTCGCTGAGCTCGGCGTAGGAGAGGGTGCCGGCGCTGGTCTGAACGGCCGGCCGGTCGCCGCCGCGGCGGACCTGCTGCAGGAACAGCCCTGCGACCGTGCTCAGGGCACTGCGCGAGATCAGGGTGGAGGCGGACGGCGCGGTCATGGTTCGGAAACCGTAGCGCCTTCCGCCTCCTGATCAAGCGGTCCTTATCCGCTGCGTCGTATTCCGGGTGAAGGCATCAGGCGCCGAAGCCGCCGTCGATCGTGTGCATGGCGCCGGTCACGTAGCCCGCTTCGGGCCCGACGAGATAGGCGACCATGGCGGCGACCTCGGCCGGCGTTCCGTGACGCTTGATCGCCAGGAAGCTGTGCATGGCGTCGCGCATCGGGCCGTCGGCCGGGTTCATGTCGGTATCGATCGGACCGGGCTGGACGACGTTCACGGTGATCTCCCGCGGGCCGAGGTCCCGGGCGAGGCCGCGGGCGAGGCTCTGCATCGCCGACTTGGTCATGCCGTAGGCCGCACCGCCGACGAAGGGAACGCGGTCGCCGTTGACCGAGCCGATGATCACGATCCGGCCGCCGTCCGTCATGGTCTTCGCCGCCTCGACCGAGGCGTGGTAGGGGCTGCGGATGTTGATGTCGATCATCCGGTCGACCCCGTCGGGGTCGAGCTCGATGGCCTCGCCGATCATGGCGACACCCGCATTCACCACCAGAATATCGAGCGGTCCGGCCTCGCGCACGGTGCGCACCGTGGCCTCGCGGCTGGCGCTGTCGGATTGGACGGCCTTGGCACCGGTCTCCTTGGCGAGGGTCTGGGCCGCCTCGGGCGATCCGGCATAGGTGAAGGTCACCTCGGCGCCGTCTGTCGCCAGTCGGCGGACGATGGCGGCGCCGATACCCCGGCTTCCGCCGAGAACGAGGGCGCGCTTTTTGGTTCGAGTGGACATCTGCGGTCTCCTTGAGAGAATATGAAGTGACCGCTATATAAATAGTCGGACCAACCGATCAAGGATTTTTATAGTGACCGATATAAAAAAATCCCGCGGGCGAGGCAGGCCGCGTCGGTTCGACGAGGAAGCGGCCGTGGAAACCGCCGAACGCCTGTTCCATGACCGGGGCTATGACGGTGTCGGCGTCGCCGAGCTGGGATCGGCCATGGGTATCGGCGCGCCCAGCCTGTACGCCGCGTTCGGCAGCAAGGTCGGGCTGTTCGAGCGCGCGCTCGCCGTCTACGAGCAGCAGAATGGGGGCATCCTGGCGAAGATCCTGCAGCGCGAGGGGCCGGTGGCGGACCTGCTGCCGCTTTTCCTGGAGGAGGCGGCCCGGTTCTTCTCCCGACCGGGGGAGCCCTGCGGCTGCATGGTGCTGAGCGGTACCTGGAACAGCGGGGATGCCGAGGCGGTGGCGCTGACCGCCCGGCTGAAGGAGGCTGGGCGCGAGCGGATCCGAGACCGCATCGCCCGGGAACGCCCCCAGGATGCAGAGCGGCTGGCGGATTTCACCGTCAGCGTGATGTCCGGACTGTCGGCCATGGCGCGGGAGGGCGTGGAGCGGGACCGGCTGCTCGCCGCCGCCCGGGCCGCCGCTCCGGCCTATGCCTGATCGGCCGTCAGGGTTACCGGTCGCCCGAAGCGCTTCAGCGCCTTCGCACCCGCTCCTTCCATCACCGCCGTGTAGGCGGCCTGCGGCTCGGTCACCACGAAGCCGGCGAGGCGCCGCACCGGACCGGCGAGCAGGCCGGGGCAGAGCGGCACCGACGGGCCGACGACGGACACCTTCGCCTCGGGCGAGACCCCTGCCAGGATTTCCGCGGCCGTGCCGTTCACCAGGGTTGAGGCGGTCATCACCACGGCCTGTGCCGCCGCCAGCACGGGCCCGGCATCGGCATAGGCGACCTCGCCCTCGCGGGGATCGAGTTCCACGACGGTCGCGCCGGGGAACTTCACGTCCAGACCTGGGAAGCGCCCGATGATGACGGTGCGGGCCAGTTCCGCCGCACGGCCGTCCAGATCCTGGGCCCAGGGGCTCAGCCCGTCGCCATCGCGCAGAGCCGGGGAGGGGCGGTTCCAGAAGGCGTTGACGGCGGCGAGGCCGATGGAGCGTTCGTAGGGATTGTCGGAGAGAAAGAGCCGGGCCAGTTCGGCCAGCGTGCGGCCGGCATAGCTGCCGGTCTCCGGCGTGGTTCGGGCTCCCGCCATGCCGCGGGGCGACCAGGCGAGGCCGATATCGGCGCCGCACTGCACCGCGGTCCAGTTGAAGCCGACGACGAGGCGGTCTGCGGTGCCGTCGCCGACCCCCTCTATGGCCGGCGCCAGCGGGCTCTCGGTCATGGGCGGCGGGTCAGTTGGTGGGAGTCGTCGTATCCGCCGACAGCAGCATGGCGCGATCCGTGTTGATCAGCTGCTTGCCCGCATGTTCGAAATTCACCGTCACGCGCGAGCCGACGACGGACTGGATCTGGCCGAGGCCCCAATCGGGTCGCCCTTCCAGCCGTACGTAGCCGCCAGGACTGAGGAATTCCATGTCACTCTCCGAGGCCCTGAAACCGACGCTCAAGAATATCAAAGTCTCATAGGGTTATTAACGATTCCTTTAAGGGGGGTATGGTGGACATACCTTTGGAACGAGACCCAAGGAGGCCGTCTTGAGCATTTCCCCCCGTCATCTGGACCTGCTGCTGTCGCGCCTGTTCCATGACCTGATCGGCCCGGCCTCGGCGGCGCGCAATGGTTTGGAGCTGGTCCGAGAGTTCGGCGCGGATGATGTCGGCGCCGAGGCGATGGACCTCGTCGCCGGATCGGTCGACCAGGTCGCGGCCCGGCTCACCTTCTTCCGCATGACCTTCGGGGGTGCCGGCAGCGGCGGGGGAATCGGCTATCTCGACGCCCGGCCGGTGCTGGCCGACTATCTGACCCACCGCAAGCTGGAACCCCGGATCGCCATCGCCGATGGCCTGCCGAAGCCCAGGGCGGGGGTGATCAAGGTGATGCTCGGGCTTGCCGTGGTGGCGGCCGAGAGCCTGCCGCGCGGCGGCGTGGTGTCGGTCTCGGTGACGGCCGACGAGATCCGGATCGGCGCCGAGGGCACCGACGCCGCCCTGTCGGAGAAGGCGCAGCAGGCGCTCTCCGGCGCGCTGGAGCCTGAGGACGAGGTGCTGGTGGTACCGGCGACCGTCGGCATGACGGCACGGCGCTTCGAGATCGACTACAGCGTGACCGGAGCCGCCCCTCCCGGTTTCTCGGTCCGGCCGGACTAGGACCGTCACGATGGCCACGGGCACAAACGCGCCGTCAGCCGCTGACTGTGCTTGTGTCGCCGCCACATTCGGGCGAGAAAGTGCGCCAACGGCCGTGGGGTATGCCCCGCGGCCGGATCCGCGGCTTCTTGCGATCGGACCCACGGGTCCAGTGACGGACGGCAATGGCCAAAAACAACCTTCCCTCGACACAGCGCAGTTCCGGTGTTCCCCAGGCCCTGGGCGGGGAGCGCGAGACCGGACAGTTCGTTTCCATCTCCATCGGCGGCCAGATGTTCGGCATCCCCGTCATGATGGTCCACGACATCCTCGGCCCGCAGCGGATCACCCGGATCCCGCTGGCACCGCCGGAGATCGCCGGCTCGCTGAACCTGCGCGGGCGGATCGTCACGGCCGTGCATGTGCGCCGACGGCTGGGCCTCGACCCGCTGCCGATGGGCCAGGACACCATGAGCGTCGTGGTCGAGCATCACGGCGATCTGTACAGCCTGATCGTCGACGGGGTGGGCGAGGTCCTCAGCCTGGATCTCGACAATTTCGAGCCGCACCCGCCGACCATGCCGCCCCGGGTCCGGGAGATTTCGGCCGGCATCTATCAACTCAAGGAGACGCTGCTGGTGATCCTCGACGTGTCCAATCTTCTCGACTTCATCGGGCATGAACCCGCATGATGATTACCGAGCATTTGAGAAGAAACTGCATAGCCCCAGAAGGGGAAACGAGGCGACGCTGATGAAATCCTGTCTGGTGGTCGACGATTCCAAGGTCGTCAGGATGGTAGCGCGCCGGATCCTGCAGGGTCTGGAGTTCGACATCGAGGAAGCGGCCGACGGCAAGCAGGCGCTGGAAGCCTGCGAGCGCAAGCTGCCCGATGCGGTGCTGCTGGACTGGAACATGCCGGTCATGAACGGGATCGAGTTCCTGCGCGCGCTGCGCAAGATGCCCGGCGGGGACGGCCCGATCGTCGTGTTCTGCACCACGGAGAACGACCTGCAGCATATCCAGGAGGCGATCTCCTCCGGGGCCAACGAGTACATCATGAAGCCGTTCGACAGCGACATCATCGCCACCAAGTTCCAGCAGGTCGGGCTGATCTGATGGTGCTGACCTCTCCCCCCAAGCCGCCGCGCTCCGCCGACCCGTACCGGGTCATGCTGGTGGACGACTCCGCCGTGATCCGCGGCCTGTTCTCCCGCTCGCTGGAGACCGATCCGGAGGTCCAGGTGGTCGCTTCGGTGGGCGACGGCCAGATGGCGGTCAACACGCTGGCCAAGGACAAGGGCAAGATCGAGGTCATCGTCCTCGACATTGAGATGCCCCGCATGGACGGCTTGGCGGCACTGCCGGAGCTGCTGAAGATCGATCCCGACGTGCCGGTGGTGATGGCGTCGACGCTGACCGCCCGCAACGCCGACATCTCGCTGAAGGCGCTGGCGCTCGGGGCGAAGGACTACATCCCGAAGCCGAGCAGCATGCGCGAGCTGTCCGCCGCCGAGACGTTCAAGCGCGAGCTGCTGGAGAAGGTGAAGACCCTTGCAGCCGCGCGCCGCCGCAAGACCGGCGGTGCGGCCCCGGCCCGGCCTCGTTTCACCGCCGACCGCAGCGCCGCCGCGACGGCCCCGCGGCCCGCGGCCCCGGTCGCCAAGCCGGCCTCGCCGCCGATCGATCTGCGCCCGGCCGGCCGCCGGCCGCCCCAGGTCCTGTGTATCGGCAGTTCCACCGGCGGACCGCAGGCGCTGTTCAAGCTACTCGGCGCCCTGCCGAAGACGTTGCGGCTGCCGATCCTGCTGACCCAGCACATGCCGGCGACCTTCACCTCCATTCTGGCCGACCACATCACCCGGTCCACCGGCTGGACCTGCGTGGAGGCGACCGACGGGATGCCGGTGCAGAGCGGCCGCGTCCATCTCGCTCCGGGCGACTTCCACATGCTGGCCGAGCGTTCGGGTGCCAGCGTGGTGCTGCGATTGAACAAGGGGGCGCCGGAGAATTTCTGCCGGCCGGCCGTCGATCCGATGCTGCGCAGCGTGATCGAGGCGTGGGGCGGGCAGGCGCTGACCGTCATCCTCACCGGCATGGGCCATGACGGCCAGAAGGGCTCGGAGGCGCTGGTGAATGCCGGCGGGACCGTGATCGCCCAGGACGAGGCTTCCAGCGTGGTATGGGGGATGCCGGGGGCGGTTGCCCGGGCCGGCGTCTGCACGGCCGTGCTGCCGCTGGATCAGATCGCTCCGTGGATCGATCGGCAGACGGCGAGGTGGGCGGCATGAAGGCGGCGGATCTGGAGCATTTGGCCAAGCTTCTCAAGGACCAGTCGGGCCTCGTGGTCACGCCGGAGAAGGCGTATCTGCTGGAGAACCGCCTGGCGCCGGTGGCCCGCAAATGGGGGCTGGAGACGATCGACGCCCTGGTCGCCGCCATGCGGGCGCGCGCCGACCACAAGATGATCAAGGATGTGGTCGACGCCATGACCACGAACGAGTCGCTGTTCTTCCGCGACATGAAGCCGTTCGACAACCTGCGCGACCTGCTGCTGCCGGAACTGATGAAGGCGCGGGCGGCGAGCAAGCGCATCCGGATCTGGAGTGCGGCCTGTTCCAGCGGCCAGGAGCCGTATTCCATCGCCATGCTGCTGACCGAACTGGGACCGAAGGTCGCCGGCTGGCGCTTCGAGATCGTCGCGACCGACCTGTCGACCGATATCATCGGCCGGGCGAAACAGGGCGTGTATTCCCAGTTCGAGGTCCAGCGCGGCCTGCCGATCACCATGCTGGTCAAGTACTTCGCCCAGGACGGGGACAAGTGGCGGATCAGCGACAAGATCCGCACCATGGTGCAATACCGCGAGTTCAACCTGCTGGATCATCCGCGGTCGCTGGGACAGTTCGACATCGTGTTCTGCCGCAACGTGCTGATCTATTTCGATCAGCCGACCAAGGCCAAGGTGCTGGGCGGCATCGCCGACCAGATGGCGCCCGACGGCGGGCTGTATCTCGGCGGCGCGGAGACCGTGCTCGGCATCACCGACCGGTTCGAGCCGATCCCGGGCCAGCGCGGCGTCTACCGGATCTCCCAGAAGGCGGCGGTCAAGGCGACCGCCTGACCCGAACGAAAAACGCACCGCCGAGGGGTCGGCGATGCGTCTGACTGAGGCGAGACGAGGGGGCGGTCGGTTTACGCCGCGTTGTTCT
Organism: Thalassobaculum sp.; assembly: GCF_965223715.1. Lineage (GTDB taxonomy): Bacteria > Pseudomonadota > Alphaproteobacteria > Thalassobaculales > Thalassobaculaceae > Thalassobaculum. Next base: position 888,774 of record NZ_OZ245012.1, read on the forward strand.
TCGCCTCGTTCGGGTCGCGCAGCACGTAGCCGCGGCCCCAGACCGTCTCGATGTAGTTGTCGCCGCCGGTCGCGTTCGACAGCTTCTTGCGCAGCTTGCAGATGAAGACGTCGATGATCTTCAGCTCCGGCTCGTCCATCCCGTTGTAGAGATGGTTCAGGAACATCTCCTTGGTCAGGGTCGTGCCCTTGCGCAGGGAGAGCAGTTCCAGGATGCCGTATTCCTTGCCGGTCAGGTGCAGGGGCTGGCCCTCCACGTCGACCGAGCGGCTGTCCAGATTTACCTGCAGCTTGCCGGTCGAGATGATCGATTCGCTGTGGCCCATGGACCGGCGGACGATCGCCTGGATGCGGGCGACGAGCTCGCGGCGGTCGAACGGCTTGGTCACGTAGTCGTCGGCGCCGTAGCCGAGGCCCTTGATCTTGGCGTCCAGCTCCGACAGGCCGGAGAGGATCAGGATCGGGGTCTTCACCCGCGCCTGGCGCAGCCGCTTCAGGACGTCGTAGCCGTCCATGTCCGGCAGCATTAGGTCCAGCAGGATGATGTCGTAATCGTAGAGCTTTCCGATCTCGAGGCCGTCCTCGCCGGCCTCCGCCCGGTCCACGACCCAGCCTTCGGCGCTCAGCATCAGCTCGATGCTGCGTGCGACCGCGTCTTCGTCTTCGACCAGCAGGATGCGCATGGCTTCTCTCCCTTTGATCCCCACCCGGGCTCTCAACATCGAGGTTTAAGAGACATGGCTTAAAAGAAAGGTTAACGCCAAGCCGGCGCTCGTGCCTACGAAAAGCTCGTGATATTCTTCGAAACCCCAGCGGATCAAGGAGTTGGCCGTGGCCACCCTGCTTAAGCACCTGGCGAGCGATATCGAAAAAATTCCTGAATTTCGTCTCTATGGCCGTGTAACGGCGGTTTTGGGGATGATGGTCGAGATCGGCGGGGTGGAGCGTGCCCTGTCCATCGGCGACCGCTGCTTCGTTCAGGCGCGGGGTGGGCGGATGGTGGCCTGCGAGGTGGTCGGCTTCCGCGACGGCCGGGCGCTGGCCATGCCGTTCGGCCCGCTGGAGGGGGTCGGCATCGGCTCGCGCGCCCAGATCTCCGACGCCGAGCCGGTGATCTATCCCGACGACACCTGGCTCGGCCGGGTGGTCGACGCCATGGGCCGGTCGATCGACGGCAACGGGCCGCTGTCGGAAGGGGCGGAGGCCTATCCGCTGCGCAACAGCCCGCCGCCGGCTCACCGCCGCCAACGGGTCGGCAGTAAGCTCGACGTGGGCGTGCGGGCGATCAACCAGTTCATCTCGATCTGCCGGGGCCAGCGCATGGGCATCTTCGCCGGCTCGGGCGTCGGCAAGTCGGTGCTGATGGCGATGCTTGCCAAGTTCTCCAACGCCGACGTCTTCGTCATCGGCCTGATCGGCGAGCGCGGCCGCGAGGTGCAGGAGTTCATCCAGGACTATTTGGGCGAGGAGGGCATGCGCCGCTCAGTGGTGGTCGTCGCCACCTCCGACGAGAGCCCGCTGATGCGCCGCCAGGCGGCCTATCTCACCCTGTCGGTGGCCGAGTATTTCCGCGACCAGGGCAAGCAGGTGCTATGCATGATGGACAGCGTGACCCGCTTCGCCATGGCCCAGCGTGAGATCGGCCTGGCCACCGGCGAGCCGCCGGCCTCCAAGGGCTACACGCCGACGGTCTTCGCCGAGCTGCCGCGCCTGCTGGAACGGGCCGGGCCCGGGGTGGCCGAGGGCTCGATCACCGGCCTGTTCAGCGTGCTCGTGGAGGGCGACGACCACAACGAGCCGATCTCCGACGCGGTGCGCGGCATTCTGGACGGCCACGTGGTGCTGGAGCGCGCCATCGCCGACCGGGGGCGCTATCCGGCGATCAACATCCTGCGCTCGGTCAGCCGCATGATGCCGGACTGCAATACCGGCGAGCAGACCGCCCTGGTCCGCCGCGCCCGGGCGCTGATGGCGACCTATGACGATATGGCCGACATGATCCGGCTCGGCGCGTACCGGCGCGGCAGCGACCCGCTGGTGGACGAGGCGATCCGCTATCACGAGCCGCTGGAGGCGTTCCTCAACCAGGACAAGGACGACAACGCCGATCTTGACGCGGGCTATGCCGAACTGGCGGAGATCCTCGGCGTGGCCCTGGGCGAGGCGGAGTAGGGGCCGGCTGACCCATGCGTCCGTTCGACACCCTGATCGAACTGTCGGAGAACCAGCTCGACGAGAAGCGCAAGCGGCTCGCCGCCCTGGAGGAGCGTCTTGCCGAGGCCCGGGCCGTGCGTCAGGCGCTGGACGACGAGCAGGCGCGCGAGCAGCAGGTGGCGTCCCAGGAGACCGGCCTGGTGGGCTTCGCCTATGGCGCCTATGCCGGCCGGCTGGTGCAGCGCCGCGAGGAGGCCGACCGGGCGATCGCCAAGGCCGAGCAGTCGGTGGAGGAGCAGCGCGAGATCGTCCGCGAGGCCTTCGCCGAGCTGAAGCGCTACGAGATGGCGCACCAAGCGCGGCTGGAGAAGGCCCGCAAGGAACGCGAGGCGAAGGATCAGATGGAGATCGACGAGATCGCGGGGAACCTGCTGCGGCGCAAGGACGAGCGGCTGTAGGGGGATGCCGCCGCGTTCTCTTCCTTCCCTCGCTCCCTTCCCACACTCCCCGGATTTATTCCGGGGCCTACGGGTGGCGTGGCATGGGCGGCGCGCGGATCTCTCTGACGGCTGAACCAGCGGAACCGTGGGCCCCGGAATGAATCCGGGGAGTGGGGAGGGTGCTGGTGCGCGCGCTACCGCCGCGGCCGCTCGCCCCAGAGGTTCACCATGTTGCCGGCGAAGATCAGAACGCCGCCGAACAGCACGTAGGGGTTCCACGGCTCCGCGTAGAACAGGTAGCCGATCACCGCGATGATCGGCAGCCGGATGAAGTCCATCGGCGCCACCACCGCCGCGTCGGCGTGGCGCATGGCATGGGCGACGCACCAGTGGGAGCAGAGCCCGCCCAGGCCGATCGCCGCGATCCAGATGTAGTTCTCCGGCGAGGGCGTCACCCACATGTTCAGGGCCGGCACCAAGCCCAGTGGCAGCTGAATCAGATTCATCCAGAACACGATGGCGAAGGGGCGCTCGGTCGATGCCATGTGACGGGTGAAGACATAGGTCGCCGCATAGGCCATCGCCGCCCCCAGCACGGCGAAGGCGGCCACGTCGAGCATCGCCGCCCCCGGCCGCACCACGATCAGGATGCCGACGAAGCCCATGGCCACGGCGATCATGCGCCAGCGTGTGAAGGGCTCGCCCAGGAACATGGCCGCCAGGATCGCGGTCCAGATCGGCACCGTGAACTCGATGGAGAACACGGCCGCCAGCGGCAGCAGGCTGAGGCCGTAGACCCAGCCGAACTGGCCGGCGAAGTGGATCGTGTTGCGCGCCAGGTGCAGGCCCATCCGCTCGGTGCGGATGCCTTCGAACCGGTGGAAGGCGGCGATCGCGGTCAGCACCGCCACGCAGATCAGACTGCGGAAGCTGAGCGCCTGGAAGACGGACATCTCCTGGGTCAGCTCGCGTCCGGCCAGAGCCATGGTGGTGAACGAGGCGAGCGCGCCCATCATCCAGGCCACGGCCTTGAGCGTGTTGGTCTGCAGCGGAAGGGTCGTGGCGGCCACGGGGCGGCTCCATCGGGTGGGACCCCTCGCAACGGCCTCTCGAAAGGGGCCCTTGGCAGGGGATCGCGACAAGACACCCGCCCGTCCTTCGCGTCAAGGTGGCGAGCCGGCCGGCGCCCGATGCACCTGGGCTCGTGACACAAACTGCACCAATCCGGTCCCCATTTCCGTTGACCCCGCCGGAGGGTGGTCCTATGTATACTGTACCGGAAAGGTACGGTTTGTGATGTTGCGACTTAATCGCATGACGGACTACGCGATCGTCATCCTGGGCCACATGGCGCAGGACGTCGGACGCGTGCGCACGGCCGCGGCGCTGTCGGAGTCGACAGGCGTGCCGATGCCGTCGGTCTCCAAGATCCTGAAGATCATGACCCACGCCTCGCTGATCACCGCCCATCGCGGGGCCAAGGGCGGCTATTCGCTCGACCGGCCGGCCGCGGCGGTGAGCATGACCGAGATCATCCAGGCCCTGGAGGGGCCGATCGCGCTGACCGCCTGTGTTGACGGGGCGGAGGATAGCTGCGAGGTGGAGCATTCCTGCTTCATGCGGGGCAACTGGAACCGGGTGAATGCCGCGATCCACGCCGCCCTGGATGCCGTGACACTTGCCGACATGATGGATCCGGAAGAGATGTTCCCGGACCGCTCGGCGGCTGCCCGCGAGGGCGCGCAGCCGAGCCTGCAGAACGCGTTCGAATAGGACTGGGAGAGAGAAGGATGGCTGCGACAGCCGATACCGTCCGCCAGGTCGAGGAAGTCACCGGCCGTGCCTATAAGCACGGCTTCGTGACCGAGATCGACATGGAGATGGCGCCGAAGGGGCTCGACGAGACCACCATCCGCTTCATCTCGGCCAAGAAGGAAGAGCCGGAATGGCTGCTGGAATGGCGCCTGAAGGCGTTCCATCAGTGGCAGCAGATGAAGGAGCCGAACTGGGCGAAGGTCGGCTATCCGCCGATCGACTACCAGGACCTGTACTACTACGCGGCCCCGTCCCAGAAGCCGAAGCTGAACTCGCTGGACGAGGTCGATCCGGAGCTGCTGGCGACCTACGAGAAGCTCGGTATTCCGCTCAAGGAGCAGGAGATTCTGGCCGGCGTGGTCGCCGTCGACGCGGTGTTCGACAGCGTGTCCGTCGCCACGACCTACAAGAAGGAACTGGAGAAGCACGGTGTCGTGTTCTGCTCGATCTCCGAGGCCGTGCGCACCCATCCGGAGCTGGTGAGGCGCTATCTCGGCTCGGTCGTGCCGGCCGCCGACAACTTCTTCGCCTGCCTGAACAGCGCTGTCTTCACCGATGGCAGCTTCGTCTACATCCCCAAGGGCGTGCGCTGCCCGATGGAGCTGTCGACCTATTTCCGCATCAACGCCCAGAATACCGGGCAGTTCGAGCGCACCCTGATCGTCGCCGACGAGGGCGCCTACGTCTCCTACCTGGAGGGCTGCACGGCGCCGCAGCGCGACGAGAACCAGCTTCACGCCGCCGTGGTCGAGCTGGTCGCCCTGGACGATGCCGAGATCAAGTACTCCACCGTCCAGAACTGGTATCCGGGCGACGAGAACGGCAAGGGCGGGATCTACAACTTCGTGACCAAGCGCGGCGCCTGCCGCGGCAAGCGCTCGAAGATCTCCTGGACCCAAGTGGAAACCGGCTCGGCCATCACCTGGAAGTATCCGAGCTGCATCCTGCAGGGCGACGACAGCGTCGGCGAGTTCTACTCCGTCGCGATCACCAACAACGCCCAGCAGGCCGACACCGGCACCAAGATGATCCACCTGGGCAAGAACACCCGCTCGACGATCATCTCCAAGGGCATCAGCGCCGGTAAGGCGGACAACACCTATCGCGGCCTGGTGCGCGTGGGGAAACGGGCCGATGGTGCCCGCAACTTCACCCAGTGCGACAGCCTGCTGATCGGCGACAAGTGCGGCGCCCACACGGTTCCGTATATCGAGAGCAAGAACCCGTCGGCCCGGATCGAGCACGAGGCCACCACCTCGAAGATCAGCGAGGACCAGCTGTTCTACTGCATGTCCCGCGGTCTCTCGACCGAGGACGCGGTGGGCCTGATCGTCAACGGCTTCTGCAAGGAAGTCATGAAAGAACTGCCGATGGAGTTCGCCGTCGAGGCGCAGAAGCTCATCGGAATCAGCTTGGAAGGCAGCGTCGGTTAATCTGACGGCTGAGGAAAAGACGCTATGGCACTGTTGGAAATCGAAAATCTTCACGCTGAAGTCGATGGAAAGCCGATCCTGAAGGGCATCGACCTGTCGATCGAGGCGGGCCAGGTCCACGCGATCATGGGGCCGAACGGCTCCGGCAAGAGCACGCTGAGCTACGTGCTGGCCGGCCGCGAGGGCTACGAGGTGACCGGCGGCTCGATCCGCCTGGACGGCCAGGACCTGCTGGAGATGGAGGCGGACGAGCGCGCCGTCGCCGGTGTGTTCCTCGCCATGCAGTATCCGGTGGAGCTGCCCGGCGTGACCGGCATGACCTTCCTGCGCGAGGCGGTGAACGCCCGGCGCAAGGCGGCCGGCGAGGACGAGATCGACGCCATGGGCTTCCTGAAGATGGTCCGCGCCAAGGCCAAGACCCTCGGCGTGACAGACGAGATGCTGAAGCGCGCCGTCAATGTCGGCTTCTCCGGCGGCGAGAAGAAGCGCAACGAGATCCTGCAGATGGCGGTGCTGGAGCCGAAGTTCTGCATCCTCGACGAGACCGACAGCGGCCTCGACATCGACGCGCTGAAGGTGGTGTCGGAAGGCGTGAACGCCCTGCGCACGCCGGAGCGCTCCATGCTGGTCATCACCCACTACCAGCGCCTACTGAACCATATCGAGCCCGACGTGATCCACGTGCTCGCCCGCGGCCGCATCCAGAAGTCGGGCGGCAAGGAACTGGCGCTCGAACTCGAGCAGAACGGCTATGCCGATTTCGTTGAAGAAGCGGCCTGAAGATACTGATATGGCTGACAAAGCAACCCTTCCGCTGCTGACCGCCACGCCCAAGACCGAGGGTGGGTCGGAGTGGCTGACCAAGCTGCGCCGCAAGGCGGTGGAGAATGCCGAGCGCACCGGCCTGCCGGGCGTGCGTACCGAGGCGTGGAAGTTCACCAACCTGAACGCGTTGAAGGCCCTGGAACCGGTCGCCGCCGCCGGCACCGCCGAGATCGCGCGCCTGTCGTCCTTCGCCGACCTCGATGCGGCCGAGCTGCACCTGTCGAACGGCACGCTGACCCGCGTGGATGACCTGCCCGAGGGCGTGGAGATGGTTGGCCTGGCCGATCCGGACGACGCGCCCGACTGGGTGGCGCAGAACCTCGGCTCCGTCGCCGAGACCGCGCCGCATCCCTTCACCGCGATCAACACCGCCGCCTTCGCCGGCGGCGTCGCCCTGCGCATCCGCAAGGGCGCCGCGGTGGAGACCCCGATCCTGCTGCTGGTCGACACCCAGGCTGCCGGCGAGACCGTGGCCGCCCATCCGCGCGTGCTGGTCGTGGTGGAAGACGGCGCCATGGCGGATCTGGTGGAGGTCCATACCGGGACCGGCGCCTATGTGAACAACGCTGTCACCGAACTGGTGATCGGCAAGGACGCGCGCCTCGGCCACTACAAGCTGCAGGCCGAAAGCGGCGAGGCGTTCCACATCGCCATGACGGCGGCCCGCTGTGCCGCGAACAGCACCTACGACAACTTCGCCCTGTCGACTGGCGCAACGCTGTCACGCAACGAGATCCGCGCCACCCTGGCTGGCCGTCACATCGAGTACCGCATCAATGGCGGCTATCTCGCCTGCGGCGACCAGCACATGGACACCGCCACCTTCATCGACCATGCCGAGCCCGATTGCGCCAGCCACGAGCTGTACAAGGGCGTGCTGGCCGACCGGGCCCATGGCGTGTTCCAGGGCAAGATCCTGGTCCGCCCGGACGCCCAGAAGACCGACGGCTACCAGATGAACCGGGCGTTGCTGCTGTCCCGCGAGGCGGAGATCAACTCCAAGCCGGAGCTGGAGATCTACGCCGACGACGTGAAGTGCAGCCACGGCGCCACCGTGGGCGAGCTGGAAGACGACCAGCTCTTCTACCTGATGGCCCGCGGCATCCCCGAGGAGCGCGCCCGCGCCATTCTGGTCGCGGCCTATGTGGACGAGGCGGTCGACCATATCCAGCGCGAGCCGATCCGTGAGGCGTTCCGCGCGGCGGCGGCCGACTGGATGCAGCAGAACATCGCCGGCACGCCGGCCAAAGAGGGGGCGTGAGCATGCCGGAAGGTGCGGGCACCAAGGGTGAGCCCTACGACATCGCGCGGATCCGCGCCGATTTCCCGATCCTGTCCACCACGGTGCACGGCAAACCGCTGGTCTACTTGGACAACGGCGCCTCAGCCCAGAAGCCGCGCCAGGTGATCGACCGCATCTCCGAGGTGTACAGCAGCGGCTACGCCAACGTGCATCGCGGCCTGCACTACATGAGCGAGAAGGCGACCGACGACTATGAGGGTGCGCGCGAGACCGTGCGCGGCTTCCTGGGCGCCGCCTCGACCTCCGAGATCATCTTCACCCGCAACACCACCGAGGCCATCAACCTGGTGGCGTCGAGCTGGGGCCGCGCCAATCTGCAGCCGGGCGACGAGATCCTCATCACCTATATGGAGCACCACTCCAACATCGTGCCGTGGCAGATGCTCCGCGACGAGAAGGGCCTGGTGCTGAAGGCGCTGAAGCCGGGCGAGGGCGGGGCCTTCGATATGGCCGGCTTCAAGGAGCTGCTGACCGATCGCACCAAGCTGGTCGCGATCTGCCACGTCTCCAACGTGTTGGGCACCGTCGTGCCGGTGCATGAGGTGACGAAGCTGGCCCATGAGGCCGGGGCCACCGTGCTGCTCGACGGCAGCCAGGCGGTCCAGCACATCCCGGTCGACGTGCAGGATATCGGCTGCGACTTCTACTGCTTCACCGGCCACAAGCTCTACGGCCCGTCGGGCATCGGCGTGCTCTACGGCAAGGAGAGCGTGTTGGACGCCATGCCGCCGTATCAGGGCGGCGGCGACATGATCTCCTCGGTGACCATCGAGAAGAGCGAATGGGCCGACCTGCCGGCCAAGTTCGAGGCCGGCACCCCGGCGATCGCCCAGGCCATCGGCCTGGCCGCCGCCATCGACTACGTGAACGGCGTCGGCCTCGACCGCATCGCCGAGCACGAGCGCGAGCTGCTGAACTACGCGACGCAGAAGCTCGCCTCTGTGGAAGGGCTGACCATTCTGGGGACGGCGGCCGGCAAGGTGTCGCTGGCGACCTTCACCCTGGACTGCGCCCACCCGCACGACATCGCCACCATCGTCGACCAGCAGGGTGTGGCGGTGCGCGCCGGCCACCATTGCGCCCAGCCGCTGATGGATTTCTACGACGTCGGCTCGACCACCCGGGCCAGCTTCGCCCTGTACAACACCCGCGAGGAGATCGACGTGCTCGTCGAGGCCCTCGGCAAGGTGCGGCAGATATTCGCCTGAGCCAGATGCCTAATTGGGGATGGACTTGGTCATGAACCATGAACTCGGCCTGCACGACTTCATGCCCGGCACGGAGGGCCCGGACGGGATTGCCCGCGCCGGTGAGCCGCTGGCCGACCCGAAGGGCCCGGCCGACGAAGAGGTGGTTATCGAGGCACTGAAGACCGTGTTCGACCCGGAGATCCCGGTGAACATCTACGATCTCGGCCTGATCTACGAGATCGAGCGGTTCGACGACGGCTCGGTGAAGATCGAGATGACCCTGACCGCGCCTGCCTGCCCGGTGGCGGGTGAGATGCCGATGATGGTCGCCGAGGCGGTCGCCAAGGCCGAGGGCGTGGGCGAGGTCGAGGTCACCCTGGTCTGGGACCCGCCCTGGAGTATGGACCGCATGAGCGAAGAGGCTCGACTGCTTCTGGACATGTTCTAAACTATCCCCACCTGTACGGTGAGGACACGGACGCGAAACGCCCGGCACGAAACGACTGCAGAAACCCTAGGTGAGATCGATGTTCCAACCCGGAAAAGCCCCGATCACGCTGACCGAAGCGGCCGCCGCGCGCGTGCGCAGACTGGTCGAGAACGCCGGCGACGAGGGCGTCATCGGCCTGCGCGTCGGCGTCAAGAATACCGGCTGCTCGGGTCTCTCCTATGTCGTCGAATACGCCAAGGAGCAGAAGCGGCTCGAGGACGTCGTTGAAGACAAGGGCGTGAAGATCTTCATCGACCCGACGGCGGTGATGTTCATCCTCGGCTCGGAGATGGACTATCAGGAGGACAAGATGTTCTCCGGCTTCGTCTTCAACAATCCGAACGAGACCGGCCGCTGCGGCTGCGGCGAGAGCTTCAGCGTCGCCGCCGCCCAGTAACGCGGCCGAATCGCGAACCTAGTCCGTCGGCTGGCCGTGATGCCTTAGGGCCTGCCGCATCGACGGCATCTTCCACACCGCATCCTTCATCGCCCTGACCTTCGGACAGGCGGCCGAGAAGGCCTCTTTGTCCGGGTGCCACAGCGCCAACATCGCCAGATAGACATCGGCGGCGCTCGCGCTGCCGCCGAATAGGAACGGACCGGGGCCCGCCGCCAGGGCGTTCTCAACCACCTGCCACCGGGCGGCCAGCCCGGCCACCGCCAGGTTCTTCGCCGCCGGACGGGCCGACTCGTCCGGCACGAAATCCTCCACGTGGTAGACCCGCAGATAGGCCGGGTAGAGTGTGGCGGACCCGTAGACCACCCATTGCAGGAACAGCGGCCGGTGGACCGAGCCCGGTTCCGGCGCGAGCGACGGCGCCAGTTCCGCCAGGTGCAGCACCATGGCCGCGGATTCCAGGATCACCCGTCCGTCAGGCAGGCGCAGGGCTGGAACCGTGCCGAGCGGATGGACGTCACGCAGATACGCCTCCGCCTTATGCTCCCGCTCCTTGGTCCGCACCTGCACCGTGTCGTGCGGCACACCGCCCTCGATGAGCAGGCAGAGCGGAGCGAGCGACCCGGAGGTTCCGCTCCAGTACAGGGTGTGGACCATCGGGACTTCCTTCCGAATTAACCAGATAAACCGTGCCGTACGCTCAATCTGCCCGACCGGCGGGCCGATGGGAATAACTCTTGCCGCCCCGGCGTCTGTCTAGGGTGCCCCGGCGCGATCTCGATGACGCGACGGCACGCCCCGCGTCCGCAAAAGTGATCGACCGCCATGTCCAATCGCAACCGGCCCATTCCCCCCGGGACCGCCACCGGCCACGGCCGGGTACGGCCGGCGCTCCTGTCGGTGCTCTGCGTCACCATGACCCTGGTGCTGACCATCGGCATCGTGACGGAGTTCCACGACTACATCTCCCAGTCGATCGTCGGACCGTACCAGTGGCTGCTGGTTGGGCTGTTCACCATCCTCACCGCCTGGATCTCCGCCAATTTCAGCCTCTCGCTGATCGGCGCCGTCTCCCTGGCATTCAGCCGACGCAGCCGGGCCCCCCAGTCGGACCGGGTGGTGAGCCGACGGCTTGCGGTGGCGATTCCGATCTATGAGGAAGATCCCGACGCGGTGGAGGCCGGGCTGGATCGTATGTTCGCGTCGCTCAGCGCCGAAGCGCGGCTGAACGGCTTCCACCTCTTCATCCTCAGCGACACCCGTAGCGCGGCCAAGGTCGAGCAGGAGATCGCCGTCTGCCGCCGTCTGCGCCGGAAATACGACGCGGCCGACCGGATCTTCTACCGCCAGCGCAAGGACAACCATGGACGAAAGGCCGGCAATATCCAGGACTTCGTGGAGACCTGGGGCGGCGCCTACGAGTTCGCCCTGATCCTGGACGCCGACAGCCGCATGGACGGGCCTACCGTGCAGCGCCTTGCAGACGAGCTGGACGCCGATCCGAAGCTCGCCCTGGTGCAGACCTGGGTGCGGCCAGTGCGCGGCACCACGCCGTTCGGTCGCATGCAGCAGTTCGCGACTTCGGTCTATGGCCAGGCCTCGGCCGAAGGCGTGCGCCTGCTGATGGGCGACAGCGCCACCTATTGGGGCCACAACGCCATGATCCGCATGGCGGCCTTCGCCGAATGCTGCGGTCTGGCGGCGCTGCCGGGCCGCGCACCGCTGGGCGGGGAGATCCTGAGCCACGACTTCGTCGAAGCGGCGATGCTGCACCGTGGCGGCTGGTCGGTGAAGGTGGTGGCCGACCGCCTGGGCAGCTTCGAGGAGCCGCCGCCCAGCCTGCTGGCCCATGCCGCCCGCGACCGGCGCTGGTGCCAGGGCAACCTGCAGCACCTGCAGCTTCTGGTCGCCGACGGCATCGGCTGGACCAACCGGCTGCATTTCTTCATGGGGGCGCTCGCCTATCTCGCCTCGCCGATCTGGATGCTGTTCCTCGTTGCCGGCGCGGTGGGTCTGCTGTCCCGCGCACCGGGCATGGCGGCGCTGTCCGGCGTCGCTCCTGTCTCCCTGCCGCCGATTGTCGACGCCAATCCCTGGGCGCTGGTCGCCGTCTCGCTGGGCATGCTGTTCTTGCCGAAGATCATCGGCACGGTGCTGGTCCTGACCGACGGCGAGCTGCGCCGGGGCCATGGCGGGTTCCTGCCGCTGCTGGGCAGCATGCTGGTGGAGATGGTGTTCAGCACCCTGATCGCCCCGGTGATGATGCTGCTGCACACCCGGTTCGTCGCCGAGATCCTGGCGGGGTCGTCCAGCGGCTGGAAGCCGGGTCAGCGTACGGGTGAGGCGACAGCCATGGTCGACGCCCTGCGGGCCCATGCCATGCACATGGTCATTGGCGTGGTGGCGGCTGTGGCGATCGGCTGGGCGTCCCTGGAGGCGCTGGCGATCGCGTCGCCGGTGATCGCCGGGCTGGTGCTGTCGGCGCCGCTGACGGTGATCGGCAGCTCGCCGGCCCTGGGCGAGGCGATGCGGCGGTTCAAGCTGTTCCTGATCCCCGAAGAAGTTCACCCGCCCCGGGTCTTGACCGATGGCGGGTGAAACTGCGGCAGGGGATAGGGAGGGAAGGCAGGCGGGGAGGTGCGGCGCACCCCGGTGTCACCGGGGCGTGGTCTGGTTCTCGATGGCCGGCGCGACGGCACGCTGTGGCATGGAGAACGGCGCCAGGGCGGTCAGCCCGGACATCGCCGAGATCATCAGCCCGCCGACCGTGCGCATCTCGCGGGCCGGCATGGGCATCGGGGCCGGCGCCGGGGTCAGCGCTTCGGCGGAACTCTGGGCAAAGGGGTTCTCAAGATCGACGTCTGCGGAAGACATGAAGCCGGCCCTTTCTGGCGGATGGTTCGGACGGCGAGACGCAGGAGTGTCTCGGACCTCCAATGACTCTGACGGCGGGCGCGCACCGGAAATTCCGAGATCGCATCGCCAAACCCATAACGCGCGACTGGTTAAACGGTTGCCTTACCCTTTTTTCTTCGTGTTTGAAGGCACTTAACGGAGGCGATATGAAAATCGACCGTCGACACCTCCTGGCTATGGGTGTTTCGTCACTTGCGTTGACGGGTCCGCTGCGTGGCGCCTGGGCCCAGGAGGGCGGGTTGCGGGAGCGGATGGGCTATGTCGCCTCATTCGAGGGCCTGCAGTCCCTTGCCCAGGAGGTGGCCAAGACGCCGTTCGAGCCACCGCAGCGCGTGCCGGGCCGTTTCACCGACCTTGACCACGACCAGTATATGTCGATCCGCCTGGCCGAAGGCGGGCAGCTCTGGTCGGACACGGACCTGCCGTTCCGCATGGCGCCGTTCCATGCCGGCTGGCTGTTTCCCCACGGGGTGGCGCTATACGAGATCGGCCCGGACGGACCCCGGCCGATCGAATTCGACCCGAACCGCTTCACCTATTCCGAGGAAGTCCCTGCTCCGGACGAGGCAGAAACGGAGCGGCTCGGCTATGCCGGCTTCCGGCTGTTCGACCGCTTCGACTTCGAGCGCGACATCGCCGCTTTCCTGGGGGCGAGCTATTTCCGCGCCGTCGGCAAGGAGATGCAGTATGGCCTCTCCGCCCGCGGCCTCGCCCTGAACACCGCTCAGTTCGGCGAGGAGGAGTTCCCGATCTTCCGGGCCTTCTGGTTCCAGCAGCCCTCGCCGGACAGCGCCGCGATCATCGTCTACGCCCTGCTGGATAGTGCCAGCACAGCCGGCGCCTACCGCTTCGTGATCGAGACCGGTCGCTCCACGGTGATGGACGTGACCGCCTCAATCTACCCGCGCACCGAGCTCGACGGCATCGGCCTGGCACCGATAACCTCCATGTATCTCCATGGAGAGAACGATTACCGCAACCGGGACGATTTCCGACCCGAGGTCCATGATTCCGACGGCCTGGTCATGCGCACCGGTGCCGGCGAGTGGATCTGGCGGCCGCTGCGCAACCCGTCGGAACCGCGGATCAGCACCTTCACCGACACCGCTCCGCGCGGCTTCGGCCTGCAGCAGCGCGACCGAAGCTTCGCCCATTACCTGGATGACGGGGTCTATTACGACCGGCGCCCCAATCTCTGGATCGAGCCGAGCGGCGACTGGGGCAAGGGGCGGGTCGAGCTGGTGGAACTGCCGGCCGAGGACGAGAGTGTGGACAACATCGTCGTCTACTGGCGACCGGAATTCACGCCGCAGCCGGATCAGCCTGTCACCGTCGGCTATCGCATGACCTGGGGCACCGAGATGCCGGACCGGCTGCCGGCCCCCGGGCGGGTGATGGCGACCTGGACCGGGATCGGTGGCATCCCCGGCACGGAGCGCGATCCGAAGGTCCGGAAATTCGTCGTCGACTTCACCGGCGGCGACCTTGCCCGCCTGGGCGAGGGAGACGAGGTCGAGGCCGTGGTCAACAGCTCGGCCGGCACCGTCGACAAGGTCGCCTGCCGGCCGATCGAGGAGCTGGGCGGTTGGCGGATGAACTTCGACCTGAACCCGGACGGAGCGAATTCCGCCGATCTGCGGGCCTTCCTGCGGTATCGGGGCGGCGCGCTGACCGAGACCTGGATCTATACCTGGAACCCGAAGGACGGCTGACCGCCGCCGGGGCGGGCCGGTTCAGCGGCCCGCTGCCTCTCCGGGACCGGCCTCGGGTCCGGTGGCAGGGGCTTCCGGCGCCTCGTCGCCCGGCGGCTCGGAGGGCAGACTGTCCGGGACCTCGCCGGTGATCAGCGTGTCGCCGGAGCGCCAGCCGAAGCCGACGAACTCCCAGTCCTGGTATCCGGCGATGCCCTGGACCGGTTCGGTGCGGTCGGCGAGCGCGCCGCTCTCCCGCCAGTAGGCGGTGTAGCCGACCTTGGCCACGCCGAGCCGCTGCCGGCGCGACGCGAGCGACAGTTCCGGCACCGACAGGTCGCCGGCCAGCGGGATCGGCACGTCGAAGGAGGGGATGCCGACGATCGTCTTGCTCCCGTCGGTCGACAGCGCGCCGGACCGGATCTCGACGATCACCTGGGCGTCGTTCACCTGGCTGACCAGGTGGGCGCCGCTTTCGAGCACGCGGTCGCGGAACGCGCTGATGGCGTAGCTCTTGTCATAGGCCTCGAAGCGGGAGGCGTCGACGAAGACCCGGGTCCCCTCTGGCAGGTTCAGGGTCACCTCGTCGACGGCACGATCCACCGCCGTGGATAGCAGGAGCTGCTCCTCGGCGGTGCGCTCGGGATTGCTGGTCCGGGTCTCGGTGCATCCCGTACACAGAACGAGCAAGGCCAGGGGGATCGCGGTCAGTCCGGTCGTCGATGTCATCGCCGAGATAGCCGTAATGGGTGGAGGGCGGATCACGCCGCACATCTGGCTCTTCGCCTAAGCGACTGCGGGCACGGCCTGAAAATTCCGTGGCGCCGGCCCGGCATGGGGTCGGTTCCGCCACCCTGCATGCGTCGATGCCTGGACGCCACCCCCCGGCGGTGGATAAAACTGAGGGGACGCGCGCTCGCGCCCACGACATTTTCGCAAGGAGACCCCATGGCACGGCCCGTGATCGGCATCCAGTGCAACCGTCACGTCGCGGAGGGCGTGATCGAGGCCCAGATGACCGGCAAGCGGACCATCGAGGCGGTCGGACAGGTGGCCGGATGCACGCCGCTGCTGATCCCGGGCATGCCCGACGCGGTCGACGTGGCCGACCTGTTGGAGGTGCTGGACGGGGTGGTGCTGACCGGCGGGCGGGCCAACGTGCATCCCCGGCATTACGGCGAAGAGCTGAGCGAGCGCCATGGCCAGATGGATGACGGGCGCGACGGGCTGACCCTGCCGATGGTGCGGGCCTGCGTGGAGCAGGGCATTCCGATCCTCGGCCTGTGCCGGGGCATCCAGGAGATGAACGTCGCCTTCGGCGGCACCCTGCATCCGGAGATCGGCGAGCTGCCGGGCAAGCACCGCCACCGCATGCCCAAGGACTGCAAGGACCCGGAGATCATCTTCGCCCTGCGCGAGCATGTGCGGCTGACCCCCGGCGGGGTGATGGCGGCCATGCTCGGCACCGAGCGGATCGTGACCAACTCCCTGCACGGCCAGGCGATCCTGAAGACCGGTGACCGGGTGGTGGTCGAGGGGCTGGCGGCCGACGACACGATCGAGGCGATCTCCATCGTCGACGCGCCCAGCTTCGCCATCGGGGTGCAGTGGCATGCCGAGTACAACGCCGCCGAGGACCCGGTCAGCCGGGTGCTGTTCGAACGCCTGGGCGAGGCGGCCCGGGCCCGGCAGGCTCTGCGCCACGCCGGGCGTCTGGCCGGAGCGGCCTGAGATGGACGCAAAGGCGCCTGTGTCGCCCGACAACTGGGGATGGCAGGCGCGGATCGGCATGTTCATCGTCTCCAGCGAGGCGGTGCCCGAGGCCGAGTGGTGGGCCATGTGCCCGCCGAACGTCTCCGTCCATGCCGCCCGGATCGCGGCCAAGTCGCCCTGGGCGCGATGGAACGACGACCGGACGGCGGTGACGCTCGAACCCGACCTTCAGCGCGGCGCCGAGCATTTCGCCGCGATGCGCCTGGGAGCCGTGGCCATCGGCCACAGCTCCAGCAGTATCCTGGGGGGGGCCGGGTGGGACGCGGCGGTGGTCGAGGCGATCTCCGCGATCGTCCGACCGGAGACCCGGGTCACGACCAACGGGATCGACGGCCAGGCGGCGATGATGGCCGCCGGCGTGCGCCGCCCGTATATCGTGCTGCCGCCCTGGTTCAACGACGCCACGGCCGAGGCGGCCATGGCCTACTATCAGGGGCTTGGCGTGGAGCCGGCCGGCCCGCTGCGCTACGACCCGGGCCCCGGCTGGCGCGACGTGCCCCATGGCGAGATGTATCCCCGGGGGCTGGGCTTCGAGCAGCAGGTCGAACCGCTCTACACCCAGATCCGCGACACCTGCCCGGCCGGGGCCGACGGCGTGTTCATTGCCGGCACCGGCTTCCGCTGCGTAGCGATCCTGGACCCCCTGGAACGCGACCTGCAGCGCCCCGCCCTTTCCGCCAACCAGGTCAGCCTCTGGCACTGCCTGCGCCTGTCCGGCGTGAAGGCGCAGGTCTCCGGTTACGGTAGCCTGTTTGGGCTGTGAGCTAAGCGCTGGAAGTAAGAAGCGGTGACGACCGTGTCATCTGATTGCGGACGCTGGCGAGCTACTGGCCGATGACCGGACTGCGAGCAAGATGAACAAGACATTGGTCGACGGCACAAATGGATCGATGGTGACAGAGGGGCTAAGGCGGATGGGGCCGCACCGGGAACGGGGTTAGGTGGCACCATCCACGCAGATAAGGGGAATGCCCCGCGAACAGAGCTCGATACGGGCCTGCACCCGGTAGACCCGCTCCAGCAGCTCCGGGGTGACCACGTCCTGCGTCGTACCACAGGCCTGGAGACCACCCTCGCTGAGCACCAGGACCCGGTCGGCGAAGCGCAGGACCTGGTTGAGGTCGTGGATCGCGACCAGCACGAGCAACCCGGTATCGCGCGCCAAGTGACGCAGGAAGTCGAGCATCTGAACCTGGCGGCGCAGGTCGAGCGCGCTGGTCGGCTCGTCAAGCAACACGATGCGGGGGTCGCAGACCAGCACCTGGGCGAGCGAGACCGTCTGGCGCTGACCGCCGCTGAGATCACCGAGATAGCGCATGCCCAGATCGCCGATCCCGAGATCACAAAGGACCCGGTCGACCGCCGCCCGGTCGCCGTCATCCACCCGCCAGGCGCCGTCGCGCTTGCGGGCCAGCAGGACGGCCTCGAACACCGTTAGGGCGGCGGCCCCGGCATGGTCTTGGGGCATGTAGCCGATCTGGGATCGGTCGGCTCCGGACAGGCGCACTTCTCCCGGGCCAGTGGCGATCCCCGCGATGCGGCGTAGCAGGCTGGACTTGCCCGCCGCGTTCGGCCCGATCAGCGCCACGATCTGGCCGCCCTCAAGGGCTGGCGAGGTGATGCCGTCGAGCACGGCGGTGCGGCCGTACCGAACCCCGGCGTTCTCCAGGCTCAGGCTCACCATGACGCACGCTTCCGCGACAGGATCAGGCTGAGGAAGAACGGGATGCCGATCAGGGCGGTGACGACGCCGATCGGAAAGATCGTGCCCGGGATCAGCGCCTTGCTGACGATGGCGCTGAGCGACAGGATCAGCGCGCCACACAGGGAAGAGGTGGGCAGGAAGTAACGCTGGTCCTCGCCCACCAGCATGCGGGCGATATGCGGCCCGACGATGCCGATGAAGCCGATGGTGCCGACGAAGGCCACCGGCACGGCGGCCAGCAGGCTGACGGCCAGGAGCGACAGCAGCCGCACCCGTCCGACCCGGATGCCGAAGCTGGCCGCCTTGTCGTCGCCCAGGCGTAGCGCGGTGAGCGCCCAGACTTGGCGGACCAGGACCGGCACGGCCAGCACGATGGCGGCGGCGGTGATGCCGAGGCTTTCCCAGCTCGCCTTGGTCAGGTTGCCCAGGGTCCAGAACACGATCGCCGAGACCGCCCGATCCGAGGCGAAATATTGCACGAGCGCCAGCAGGGCGTTGAAGGTGAAGACCAGGGCGATGCCGAACAGCACGATGGTCTCCGCGGTCACGCCACGCCGCAGGCTGAGCAGGTGGATGACCAGCGCCGTGGCCATGGCCATCAGAAACGCGTTCACCGGCACCACGAAGGCGGCCAGCGGCACCAGGGCGATGCCGAAGGCCAGGGACAGCGCCGCCCCGAACCCGGCCGCCGCCGACAGGCCGAGGGTGAAGGGGCTGGCCAGCGGATTGTTCAGGATCGTCTGCATCACCCCACCCGCCAGGGCGAGGGCGGCGCCGACGAGCACCGCCATCAGCGCGCCGGGCAGCCGGATCTGCCACAGCACCACCCGGGTGCGCGGATCGACCTCGCCGGGTGCGAGAAGGGCCGTCAGGATGTCGCCGAGATCCAGCCCCACCGGTCCAAAGCTCAGATCGGCCGCCACGCTGGCCAGCAGGGCCGCCGCCAGGCCCGCGAGCAAAAGCTGCCGCCGCCGGGTGAGCTGCCCATAGGCCAGGCTCGGGGATGCGTCCGCGGTCACCGCAGGCTCACGAAATAGCCGGGTTCGTAGGCGACGGGCAGGAACCGCTCGTGCAGTTCCCGGAAGGTCGCGTCGGGATCGAGATCGCCGAACAGCTCGGGATGGAACCAGGTTGCCAGCCGCTGCAGGGCGATGACCTGGAACGGGCTGTTGTAGAATTGGTGCCACAGGGCGTGGAAGCGCAGGTCGCGCTGCGCGGCGATGCCGGTATAGGCCGGCTTCTTCAGGTACAGCTCCAGCCGGCGGCGGGCATCTTCCATATCGGCCCCCGGTCCGACACCGATCCAGTTCCCGCCCGGGACATAGGCCTCCCAGCGGGCGCTGGTGACCACGACGATGTCGGGATCGGAGGCGAGCACCTGCTCCGGATTGATCTGGCCGAAGGTCACGGGCAGCAGGTCGGAGCCGATATTGTGCCCGCCGGCGAGGTGTACCAGCCGGCCGATATTGCCGTCGCCGAAGGACAGGCAGCAGTCCGTCGTATAGCCGCCGATGCGCTCGACGAAGACGGTCGGTCGCCGGGGAGACTGCGCCTCGATCACATCGGTGACCCGCCGGATCTGGGCCTCGCGGAAGGCCAGGAATTCCTCGGCCCGCGTCTCGCGTCCGAACAGCCGGCCGAGCAGCCGCACGCTGGCTGCCGTGTTCTCCATCGGGTGGTAGCGGAAATCGACATAGACGATCGGGATGTCGAGCGCGGCCAGGGTCTGCTCCAGGCTGCCGTCCTCGACCGCCGTCCTGGTATCGATGCCGAGCACCAGCAGGTCCGGAGACAGCGCCACTGCCTGCTCCACGCTGAACTGACCCTGGCCGACACCGCCGACCTTCGGCAGGTCGGCAATCGCCGGAAAGCGCGCAAGATACTGGGCATAGGTGTCCGGATCGGCCTTGATCAGGTCGTCCTGCCAGGCGACGACCCGCTGCAGCGGGTTCTCCCGGTCGAGCAGCGCCGCCAGGTAGAGCTGTCTGCCTTCGCCCAGGATCACCCGCTGCACCGGACCGTGGACGGTGACCGTGCGCCCGGCGACGTCGGTCACCGTTACGGCCTCCGGCCCCGCCGCGAGCGACGGGGCCGGGAACACCAGCAGGCAGAGCAAGGCGCCAAGCAGGAGCCGACGAAGCGGCATCAGAACCTCGCCGTCACCGACAGGGTCACCGTCCGCGGCGCGCCGAGACCGAGTCCGCCGTAGCTGCCGGCCACACCGGACCAGTAGCTCTCGTCAAACACGTTCTCCACCGCCGCCCGGAAGGTCACCGGCGTGCCCTCGACCAGGGTCTCGTAGCGGCCGCCGAGATCGAGACGGGTCCAGGACGGAATGTCCTGGGTATTGGCGGTGTCGACATACTCGTCGCCGGTATAGATGACGCTGCCGGCCAGGGTCAGTCCTTCCAGGAACGGGATGTCCCATTCGGCCGACAGGTTGGCCTGCATCTCCGGCACGCCGATCGGCCGGTTGCCCTCGGTCGCCGCCGAGTTGGTCTTGGTCAGCTCGGCGTCCAGGAAGGTGACGCCGCCGAACACGCGGATGTCGTCGGTGACCTCGCCGAACAGGCTGACTTCCAGCCCCCGGTTGCGCTGCTCGCCGCCATCGGTGAACACGCCGTTCTCGAGCTGGCCGAAGGGCTTCTCGATCTGGAACACCGACACCATCGCCGCCATCCGGCCGAAATCGACCTTCACGCCGGTCTCGTATTGCTTGGCCACATAGGGAGCCAGCGCCTCGCCGGAATTGTAGGCGGTCGACGGCGCGATGTCGCCCCGGCTCAGCCCCTCGATGTAGTTGGCGTAGAGCGACACATTGCTCCACGGCTTCACTACCAGACCGACCATCGGAGTCAGGGCGTCGTCGTCATAGGACGAGGTCACGGCACCCGAGGCGCTGAAATTATTGGCCTCGATCGTCTGGTAGCGGCCGCCCAGAGTGAGCTGCACCCGGTCGCCGAAGGCCGACAGGGTGTCCGCCAGGGCGAAGCCGGTCAGCGTGCTGTCCGACACCTTCGGTACGTCGGTCGGCTTGGTGATGAACACCTCGGAATTGGCGATGGGGTCGTAGATGTTCGAGATCAGCGTCTGTGAGGACGAGGCGGAGCCGCGGGACAGCTCGTCCTCGTACAGGCTGGTCTGGAACGAGATCTCGTGCCCGAGCGGTCCGGTGGCAAGTTCGGCCCGCATCCCGGCGTCATAAGTCACCCGGTCGACCTGGAATCGGTAGTAGAACGGCGTCGCCTGGGTGTCGCCGGCGCTGTTCTGGATGAACGGCACCTGGCCCGACAGACGGTCCACATCGGTGCGGGCGACGCCGGCACCGGCGAACAGCATGACCTGCTCGCTGAGGTCGTATTCTATCCGCCCCTGGGCCGAGCGGTCGGAGATCTCCGACCAGGACCAGTCGTCGGACACGTTGCGGGCGCCGTTCGGAGCGTCCGGCACCTCGACGCCGGCCGCGACCAGGTACGGCCGCACCGGCGCGTCCAGGCTCTCGGTCTGGTTCAGAAGGTCAACCGTCGCCCGGAGCTTCTCGCCCCGGTAGTCGGCCGCCAGCGCGCCGACGAACGCCTCGCGCGACTGGTTGTCCAGGGCGGTGTCGCCGCTGTGGTAGCTGCCGTTGATCCGCATGCCCCAGGCCTTGTCGTCGCCGCCGCGCCGGGCGACGTCCACATGGGTGCCCGCCTGCATGTCCTGGGCGTAGTCGAGGGTGACCTCGGTCAGGACCTCGTCCGGCGCGCGCTTCGGCACGATGTTGATGGTGCCGCCGACGCTGCTGTTCGGCGCCATGCCGTTCAGCAGGGCGGACGGGCCCTTCACCACCTCGATGCGCTCGGCATAGTCGGCGAAGACCCGGTAGTTCGGCGCCACGCCGAAGCTGCCGTTGAAGGAGATCTCGCCGAGATTGCCCTCGCCGATCGGAAAACCGCGGATGAAGAAGGCATCGAGAATGCCGCCCTTTGTGGCGCTCGGCCGCACCGAGGGATCGCGCTCCAGCACGTCGGCCACGGTCACCGCGTTGCTGTCGGCCACGGTCTTGGCCGTGTAGCTGCTGGTGCTGACCGGCGTGTCCATCATGTCTCGGTTGCCGAGCAGACCGAGGCCGGCACCGCGGGCGAGCTGGCCGCCGGCATAGGGCTCCGGCAGGTTGTCGATCTGGGCGGCGGCAACGGCCGGCTGGTCGCGCTCGACGAGCACGGTGTTCAGCCGCACGACGCCGCTCTGCTCGGACGGCCGCAGCAGGGTGACGGTCCGCTCGGCGGTGAACTCGAAGGCCAGGCCGGTTCCGGCCAGCAACCGGGTCAGGGCGTCCGCCGGCGTCATCGAGCCGGTCACCCCATCGGTGCGCATCTCGGCGACGGCGGCGCTTTCATAGGCGACCTGGATGCCGGACTGCTCGCGGAACTGGATCAGGGCGGGGACCAGATCCTGGGCCGGAATGGAGAAGGCCATGGCTGCGGCGTCCGCCTGGGCCAGCACCGTCGTCGAAGGGGCGGACTGGGCCAGCGCCGGGAGCGCCCCCACGCTCGCCAGCATCACCATGGCCGTGCCCCCGACCAATGCCTTGCGAAGTCTCCGGTTGCCGTCGGTCCGCCGCGCGGTATCGCTCATCGCCTTCCCCCAAATCCTGCGATGCGGGGCCGCTGGACGGGTCCCGCTGGATCTAATGCGAATGCCTATCATTCACATCTACTGTCGGGGCTATGACGAATGGCGACGCGTGCTGCTCACCCGCTGCGGAAATTTTTCTGACAAAGGGGCGTTTTCCGACGACCGGACCCGGGCCTGTCAGTGGAGAACCTTCAAGAAGGGTGTGATCTCGAGCACGGTCAGCCCATGGGTGGCGGCCAGTCCCTCGGCCGCGCTGTTGATATCGTCGATGGCGAAGACCCCGCCCACATCCCGATACCGCCGGTCGCCGAGCAGGACGATCCGTCCGGGCCGATAGCGGTCGAGTTCGGCGATGGCGACGTCGAGCGGTTGGCCGTCGATCCGGATCTCGCCCTTGCGCCAGGCGGTGGCGGCGGCGAGATCGGCCGCATGCGGAGGCGTCGGGGCTTCGCCGTCGCGATAGTCCACGCTCTGCCCGGCCGAGACGGTGACCAGATTGCCGTCCCGGCCGGAGGTCACGCCCACCACGCCCTCGGTAACGGTGATGTGGGTGCCGTTGTCGCCGGCGCGTACGATGAAGGCCGTTCCCAGGGCCTCGGAAGTCCCGCCCCGGGACAGCACGCGGAACGGGCGGGCCGGGTTCTTCGCCACCTCGAACAAGGCCTCGCCGCGGAGCAGCTCGACCGATCGCACGGAGCCGGAGAAATCCACCGCGAGCGCGGTGTCGGTGTTCAGATATGCGGTGGACCCGTCCGGCAGCTTGACCGCGCGCTGTTCGCCCTGGGCGGTGGCGGCGTCGGCCAGCCAGGACACCCGCGTGTCCTCGGCGAAGACCGCGACCAGGGCCAGACAGGCCGCGACCAGCCCGACCGCAACCGACCGCCAGAGGCGCCGGCGCGGGATGCGGCCCGCTGGAAACGGCACGACGGTCTCGGCTGCATCCAGTGCGCCCAGATCCGCCCAAAGCCGGCGTTCGGCCTCGAACGCCACGCGGTGTTGGGGCGATCCGGCGAGCCACGCCCGGAAGTTGGCGAGCTGTCCTTCATCGACATCGCCGGACGCGAGCAGGATCACCCAGTCCCGCGCATCCCGCGCGGGCGGTTCCGATCCGAACTGCTTGTCCTGCGTCGTCGTCATCGCCTCAGACATCAAGGCCCGCCTGCCGGCCCCGGACGGGGCCTTTCCTGCATGAATAGACGAATGGCAGGCCGCCGTGATCACCCCTCTCCCTGCGCTTTGTCACGTCAGCGCTCTCGGCTGTCGGCGAGATGGTCCATCGCGCGCCAGATATGTTTGAAGACGGCGGTGGGGGACAGGCCGACGATCTCCGCGATCTCGCGATGGGACTTCTCCTCAAGCCGGTTCAGCTCAAAGATTCGGCGCGTCGTGGGCGGGAGTTCCTCCAATGCCCGTTTCAGCCGCTGGAGCTCCGCCCGCGACATCGCCAGCCGCTCGGGACTGCGAGTGTCGCTTCCGTCCGTCAGATAGGACTGGGCCTCGGCCTGCAACTCGGCGTGCCGCTTCTCGCGGCGCTGGTGGTCGGTGGCCAGGTTGGCGGCCATGCGGAACAGGTAGGCGCGGTGATTGCCGACTGCCGGCACCGGGTCGAGGGTGCGGATCCGGACATACAGGTCCTGCACCAGATCCTGGGCGGTGAAGGTGGATTTCAGCCGATAGACAAGGAATTGGACGAGGTCGCGCTCGTTCTCCCGGAACGCCGTAAGCAAGCGTGATTCTGACATGCGCCGACCGTCATTCTCCTCTCAGAGCCGCAGACCAGTCCGACCTACATGGCCTGAAGACTCTTGAGGTAGCTGACACTAGTTTAATTGAGAATCATTCGCAACATAATCGCTCAATGTCTCGGGATCCGTTTCGTGGAATCCGATCCGCCCGCCGGACTCTTCCTTCGGTCTCACAATGGCTCATCCCTGTAGCTCGAATGTGGAACAGGGGCGGCGCCCGCGACGAGCGCCGCCCGCCAGCTGGGTCAGGCCTTGATGAAGGCGAGCAGGTCCGGGTTGACCGTCTCGGCGTTCACGGTGCACAGGCCGTGGGACAGGCCCGGATAGACCTTGAGGGTGCTGTTGCGCACCCGTTCGGCCGACAGGATGGCGCTGTCGGCGATCGGCACGATCTGGTCGTCGTCGCCGTGCATCACCAGGGTCGGCACGGTCACCGCCTTCAGGTCGTCGTTGAAGTCGGTCTCCGAGAAGGCCTTGATGCCGTCGTAATGGGCCTTGGCCCCGCCCATCATGCCCTGACGCCACCAGTTCTGGATCACACCCTGGGACGGCTCGGCACCCGGCCGGTTGTAGCCGTAGAACGGGCCCGACGGGACGTCGAGGTAGAACTGCGCCCGGTTGGCGGCCAGCGCAGCGCGGAAGCCGTCGAACACCTCGATCGGCAGGCCGCCCGGGTTGGCGGCGGTCTTCACCATGATCGGCGGCACCGCCCCGATCATCACCAGCTTGGCGACCCGGCCGGTCTTCTGGCCGTGCTGGGCGACGTAGTGCAGCGCCTCGCCGCCGCCGGTGGAGTGGCCGATATGGACCGCGTCGCGCAGGTTCAGGTGCTCGACCACAGCGGCGATGTCGGCGGCGTAGTGGTCCATGTCGTGGCCGTCCGCGACCTGGGCCGAGCGGCCGTGGCCCCGGCGGTCATGGGCGATCACCCGGTAGCCCTGGGCCAGGAAGTAGATCATCTGGGCGTCCCAGTCGTCGCCGCTCAGCGGCCAGCCGTGGTGGAACACGATCGGCTGGGCGTCCTTCGGGCCCCAGTCCTTGAAGAAGATCTCGACGCCGTCCTTGGTGGTGATGGTGCTCATGGCGGTCCCTTTCTGTGGGGTGGTTGCGTTGGCGGCGGTCGCCGCGGCGACGCCGAACCCGGGCAGCGAGACCGCCGCAGCCAAGGCGGTGCCGGCCAGCAGGACGTCTCGGCGTGTGGTCTGTGAGGCGGGTACGCGAGGGGTCGTGGTCATGATCTGTCTCCTGGTTAAACGCCATGCTCTTCGCGGATCAGTTCGGCGGCACGCTCGCCGATCACGGCGCAGGGGGCCTGGGTGTTGCCGGTCGTCACCCGGGGCATGATGGAGGCGTCGGCGACGCGAAGCCCGTCCACGCCGTAGACGCGGAGCGTGCCATCCACCACGGCCGTCTCGCCCCGGCCCATCCGGGCCGTTCCGCTCTGGTGCCAGTAGGTGACTGCGGCATCGCGGATGTACCGGTCGCGGTCCTCGCCCCTGAGGTCGCCGGGCATCGCCTCGCCGCGGATGAAGGGGCGGAAGGCTCTGGCGTTTCCAAGTGCGCGGCACAGGTCCAGGCAGCGGCGGGCCGTCGTGAGATCCCGGGCGTCGGACAGGAAGTCCGCCTCGATGGCCAGAGGCTGGGCCGCGTCGGTGCCGCGCAGGCGCAGACGTCCCCGACTATGCGGCTGAGCCAGGCCGGCGAACATGGTCCAGCCATGCTCCGGCACGCCTCGGAGTGCCGTCCGCTTGCTCGGCACCGGGAACTCGACCTGGCAGAACAGCAGGTCGGGGGCGTCCAGTTCGGGTCTGCTCTTCCAGTACAGCGTGGCCTCGCTGCCGCTGTTGCGCGGTGCCAGCGGTTCCGCGTATTCCCAGGTGCAGCCGAAGGAGACGTGATCCTGCAGGTTCCGGCCGACCCCTGGGAGATGCTGAACGACCGAGATTCCGAACCGTCCCAGCTCCGCCCGGTCGCCGATCCCGGACTGCATCAGCACCTTGGGGGTCTGGATCGCCCCCAAAGACAGCACCACCTCGTTGCGGGCTCCGATCACGAACTGCCTGTCGTCGTGCTCGACCGCGACACCGACCGCCCGGGGGCCCTCGAAGAGAACCCGATGCACGAGGGCACCCGTGAGGACGGTCAGGTTCGGCCGGTCGAGCCAGGGCCGGACATAGGCCCGATACAGGGACTGCCGTCGCCCGTCGCGCACCAGCATGTCGGTGATCGCCGCACCGCCCGACTGCTCCATCATGGCGCCGTTCGGGTGATCGAAGACCGGAATGTCGAGCTCGCGGGCCGCGTCCAGCAGCGCGTGGGCGATCGGGCTCGGCGAGGCGGCCGGCTGCACCCAGACCGGGCCACCCGATCCCCGGTATGCCGGGTCGGGGGCGCCCTGCCAGTTCTCGATCCGCCGATAGGTGTCGAGCACGTTGCGGTAGCCCCATCGCGGATCGTCGGTCTCCGCGGCAAAATGCTCCCAGTCGTTGCGGTGCCCGCGGGCCCAGACCATGACATTGATGCTGGACCCGCCGCCCAGGCCCTTGCCCATGGACATCGGGATCTCGCGACCGTTCAGGTGCGGGTTCGGCTCCGCCCGGAACCCCCAGTCGCGCCCGCTGCCGAGATTGGTCGGCCAGAGGGCAGGGTTCAGCACGCTGTCGGCCTCGTCATCGCCGCCGGCCTCCAGCAGCAGGACCTGGGCCTCTTCGTTCTCCGCCAGCCTGCGGGCGACCACGGAGCCGGACGAGCCGGCTCCGCAGACGATGAAATCGTAGCTGGACCGCAGGCCTGAGGTCAGCCTCGCCTGGTTCTCCCGCGCGCGGCGGGCGAAGTCGGGGTCTTCCCACGAAGCGGTAGCGCCCATGGTTCGGAGTCCTTTTTCGGTGGTCGGGCGTCGCCCGCGATGCTCTTGACCGACGGTCAGCGGGTGGCGGCCTGCGACACCGTCCGCGCCGCACGGTCGATGATGTCTGCCACCGCAATCGGCTGGGTCAGGAAGACAACGTGGCTACCCTCGACCTCGGCGATCTCGGCGCCGATGCGCTCGGCCTGCTGCCGGAGCAGACGCGGGTCGATCGCGCGGTCCTCGGTCGCGACGACCGCCCAGCTGGGCTTGTTGCGCCAGGCCGCCTGGGTCAGGCGGGTGCCGAAGATCGCCATGTTGATCGGAACCTGGGAGTCCCGCAGGAAGGCGGCATCGGGGTCGCTTGTGTCGCCGGCGAAGCCGACCTTGAAGAGCTTCCGGTTGACGAAGCCGAAGCCGTCGGCGCCGGGCTCGATCACGAATACCTTCGGCGCGGGGATCTCGGCGAACTGGTCGCCGGTGCTCTCTCCGACATCCGGGGCGAGGGCCGAGACATAGACGAGCCCCGCCACGTTCGGCTCTGTGCCGGCCTCGGTGATGACGGAGCCGCCATAGGAGTGGCCGACGAGAATGCTGGGGCCGTCCTGGCGCGCCAGGATCCGGCGCGTCGCATTCACGTCGTCCTCGAACGACGTCAGCGGGTTCTGCACGATGGCGACGCGATAGCCGCGCGCCGTCAGCTCGTCGTAGACGCCGCGCCAGCCGGATCCGTCGGCGAAGGCCCCGTGAACGAGCACAATGCTCCGTATCGCCTGATCGTCGGCGATGCGAGGGCCGGCATCCGCCGGCGAGGAGCCGACCACGGCGGCGGCTGTTGCGGCTGCAACGATCGTGTTGCGAAGAGGTGAGATCACGGTGGGCTCCTTACGTTTCAAGGTTGAGGTGCGCGATACACGCACCCTAGGCATTGGACGCACCAAGCTGCTGCCAGAATTGCTCTGGTAGTGCTTTGTTTATTCTAAGTATTAGTTATAAAATCCGTGTGATATCGGCGTTTAACTGGTGTTATGCCGATTAGATACTTGATTTCGTCTGGTGTATTCAGAAGTAACCCGTTTCAGACGAAATGTGCTCTCGAAGCTGCGTTCGATTTTTGATATTTTTCGATATTCCCGCGGTAAAACTAACGAACTGTTCCGAGCTAGAGTGAGTGTATGAAAGACCCTTCCACATCCGGACTCGATCGGATCGACGTGAAGATCCTGCGGGCCCTTCACACCCAAGGAAGACTGACCAACGCCGAGCTCGCCGCCCGCGTGAATGTCAGTCCCGCGACCTGCCACAGGCGGACGCAGCGTCTCTTCGACGAGGGGTACATCACCGGGTTCAGAGCGGATCTGGCACCGGCGAAGGTGGGGCTGGCCACCTTGGTGATGGTCGGCGTGATGCTTGACCGGTCCTCGCCCGAGCACCGCGCGGCCTTTGAAGAGGCCGTTCTGGCGATGAAGGAGATCCTCGACTGCGTTCTGGTCGCGGGGGATTTCGACTTCCTGCTGAAGATCCGCTGCCGCGACATGGACGACTTCAACAAGCTGCAGGGAGAGAAGCTGATCGCCCTTCCGGGGGTGCGGCAGACGCGAACCTTCTTCGTCATGAAGACCGTCAAGGAGAACGCCCGCCTGACGTTCTGACGCTGGGTCCTGACGTCGCATGCCGCCGCCGGCGAGGTCGGCCGCTGTGGCAGACGGCATTTGGCGGGTGGGCGAGGTCATGGGTGTCTCCTGGGGAGCTTACGCGGTTGGGGTCGTTCCGCCGTCGATGACGTATTCGGCGCCGGTGATGCTTGCGGCCCGGTCGGAGGCCAGAAACGCGACGAGGTTGGCGATCTCCTGCGGCGTCGACGGCCGGCCGATCGGGATGCCGCCGAGCGCGTTCATGATGATCTCGCGGCCTCCGTCACGGTCCACGCCGGCGTCCTGGGCGATCCGGTCCGTCAGTCGGACGGCCGCCTCGGTCTCGATCCAGCCGGGCGAGACGCGCAGGACCCGCACGCCCTTGGGCGAGACCTCCTTCGACAGGGCCTTGCTGTAAGTGGATAGGGCGGCCTTGGCGGCGGCGTAGGCGGTGGTCGACTCAGGCAAGGGCAGGCTGCTCTGTATCGAGGTGACGTGGATCACAACGCCCTGCCGCCGGCGGATCATGGTGGGCACCAGCGCGTGGTCCAGCCGCACCGCCGGCATCAGGTTCAGGTCGAGCTCCCGGGCCCAGTCGGCATCGCCGAGCGCGCCGAAGCCGCCCGCCGGGGACGAGGAGCCACCCAGCATGTGCACCAGGATATCGACCTCGCCGAGGCGCTCGAGCGCGGCGGCCGCCAACTCGGCGCAGCCCTGCGCCGTGGTCAGATCGGCGGCCACGAACATGCGCTCCGGCATCTCGTCGGGTCGGGAGCGCGCAACCGTCAGCACGGTTGCGCCCGCCTCCCGGAACAGGGCCACGGTGGCAGCACCGGCCCCCCGGGTGCCCGAGGTGACCAGGACACGTTTGCCCTGGAGCTGGAGAAAGTCGGTCATACGCTGATCTCCAGCGTCGAGATCCGGTCGCCCCGCAGCCCGAAGCTGAAGGTGAGAAGCGCGGGGCTGCTGGGGAAATCGCCCGTCACCTGGGCCCGAACGATGGTGCGGCCGTCCTCTTCGCGCATATTGCGCGTTTCCGCGGTCTGTCCGTACGCGTCGTGCGAAGCGCGCCACCAGCCCGCGATGGCGTCGTGTCCGCTAAGGGTCCGACCCTCGTCCTTCACGGTCGCGTCCTGGGTGAAGGCCTTCAGCGGGGCGTCGTTGCCGGCATCCTTGGCGGCGTCGAAATAGAGTTCGATCGGTGCAGGGAGCTTCATGGTCGTGTTCCTTTCGGTTGGGTCACTGACCAGAGATCTAGGCATGGACATTCGTCCCGAATAGATGGACAACATGGGATGTAAAGTTACGATATTCAGGATTATTGGATGGGATATCGTCCCGGTCTCATCGAACTGGACGCGGTCGTCGCGATCACCCGCGAGGGGTCGTTCCGCGGCGCGGCGCGGGCGCTGGGCCTGTCGACGACCGCTCTGAGCAACGCCGTGGCCAAGCTGGAGGCGGGTCTTGGCGTGCGGCTGTTCAACCGGACGACGCGCAGCGTCTCCCTGTCCGACGCCGGCCGGACCTTCGTCGACCAGATGGGACCGGCGCTGCGCGACATTCACGGTGCCATCGACACCGCCCGATCCCAGCAGGTCACCCCCTCCGGCACGCTGCGCATCAATGCCTTCGCTGCGGGGGCGAGAGAGGTCATGGCGGACCTGATTCTGGAATTCCTGCGCCGCCATCCGGATGTCCATATCGACCTGGTCACCGAGGAGCGGCTGACCGATGTCGTCGCCGGCGGGTTCGATCTCGGCCTGCGTCGGGCGGATCTGGTGCCGGCCGACATGATCGCCGTCCCGCTCGGCCGCCCGCAGCGCTATGCGGTGGTCGCGTCACCCGGCTATCTCGACCGCCACGGCACGCCGCAGAGCCCGACGGACCTGGCGAAGCATCGGTGCATCCGGGTGCGGTTGCCCAACGGTGCCCTGTTGCGCTGGCACTTCGAACGGCACGGGGAGACGGTTCAGGTCGATGTGGATGGTCCGGTGACCCTGGACGAAGCCAGTCTCGCGCTGGCTGCCGCGGTCGAGGGGGTGGGTGTCGGGCTGTTCCTGGAGCAGAACGTCCGCGAGGAGCTGTCCTCGGGGCGGCTGATCCGCGTGCTGGAGGAGTGGACTCCGCCGCTCTCGGACCTCTGCCTGTACTATCCGAGCCGCCGCAACCCGTCGGCAGCCTTGAAGGCGTTCATCAGTCTCGCCCGCACCTTGAATAGGAAGCAGAGCGGCTCGTGACGCGAGCGAACTCTTTGCTTATGTCGACTGTTTCGGATGACCAACTAAAGTCCGCTATGGGGTGAGGGACACGCGGACCTCGAACGACCTCTGACTAGACCCCCAGCCCCCTAAACCGGATCGCGGATCAGCGGCATGGTGGAGCAGTGGATGCCGCCGCCATTCAGCATCATCTTCTCGTAGTCGATGGTGGTCCACGTCACCCCGGCGGCGGCGAGCTTGTCCAGGGTCTCGTTGGTGCCGCCCTGGGGCTTGATCAGCCGGCCGGGCGCGACGGCCAGCGAGTTGATGATCGCGCGGTTGTCGGCCGGGCTGATCTCGATGGTGCGGATGCCCTTTTCCTTCAGCACCTCCAGGAACGAGTAGGGCAGGCGGTCCTGGTCGATCAGGGCGAGATCCCGGTCGACCATGAGGAACTGGCCGTCGATATGGATGTCGTGGCCGGGCAGGTCGATGGCCAGAAGCTCCACCCCCTGGGTCGCCAGCACCTCGGCGATCTGGCGGGCCGCCTCCCGGTTGACCCGAATGCCGCAGCCGACCACGGCGGTCTTCGGGTCGATCCAGGCGAAGCTGCCGCCCTCGAACAGGGCGGTGCCGGACAGGGTGCGCAGGATCGGGATGCCGAGATCGGCGAGCGTGCGGGTGATCGCCAGCACCTCGCCCCGGCGGATGCGCGCGCCCATGCGGCTGATGATGGCCCCGCCCTTCACCATGACGAAGGGATCGCGGGTGTAGCAGGATTTCAGCCGCCCGTCGGTCACGCCCTGGATCTCGAACACCTCCACGCCCTCGGCCTTCAACGTGGCCACCAGCGCGTCGTGCTGGGCGCGCATCTCGTCGAAATCGGGCACGCTCTCGCTCTGGAAATACCAGCCGTGTTCCACATTTCCGAAGGAGCCGGTGGACGCGATCCGCTGGGACGGGTCGACTACGTCCATCTCCGGGCCGGGACGGTGCACCATCACCGCGCGCAGGCGGCCCACATCGTTGTCGACGCCCCAGTTGCGGCCCCAGATGGCGGTCATCTCGTCTTCGGTATGGAAGGCGGGCTCGGCCGGGGCGGCGAAGAGGCGGATGGTCTCGTTATAGACCCAGTGGGCCGACGGCTTGACGGTCATGGGGTGTCCTTCGTCGCTCGCGTTTCATCCGCCCAATGGTGCGGTGCAGCGAGCGCAGGCGCCACCCGTTGATTTGTCGAATACCGCTCCTTACCCGGGGTCCGGCGTCCCGAAGGACGATCCGGACCCCGGGCCTCCCCCCGGAGCTCAGGAGAACGCGAACCAGCCGCTCTGCAGGTCGCCGAACTGGATGCCGACCAGGGTGATGGTGTTGCCGCCGCCGAGATCGATCAGGACGTGTCCGTCCCCGGTAACGCTGGCGGCACTTCGCAGGTCGTCGAACGTGTCGATCGACGTTCCGTTCGGGTTGGCGGCGATGCGGATCAGGTCGCCACCCGCCCCGTCGAAATCGGCGATCGTGTCCAGGCCCGACCCGGAGGCGAAGGTGAAGACATCGGCCCCGTCGCCGCCGGTCATCACGTCGCTGCCGGTGCCGCCGGACAGTGTGTCCGCGCCGACACCGCCGACCAGGCTGTCGTCGCCCTCGTCGCCGAACAGGATGTCGTTGCCGCTGCCGCCATAGAGGGCGTCGCCCTCCATATTGCCGTGCAACAGGTCGTCGCCGAGATTGCCGTAGAGCGTGTCCCAGTGCTGGCCGCCATAGAGGCTGTCGTCGCCCTGACCGCCGTACAGGGTATCGAGCCCCTGGTTGCCATAGGCCACGTCCGCGGCCTGATTGCCGTAGAGCACATCCTCGTTGGCCCCGCCCCAGACAGTGTCGGCCTCCGTGCCGCCGAAGACGATGTCGTTGCCGTTTTCGCCGTAGAGCTGGTCCAGCCCGCCGCCCGAGCCGACGATGTCGTTGCCGTCCCCGCCATACAGCGTGTCGTCGCCGACGCCGAGCGAGATGTACTGGCCGCTGTCGTCGCCGACGACGAAGTTGTTGCCGGCGCCGCCGGTGACGGTGGCACTGCCGAGGATCGAGGCGAACTCGATGTTGTCGAGCTGCAGGTTGGTCGATGTCGGCATCGAGCGTACGTCGATCACGAAGGCCTCTGACTGGCTGCCGCCGGTGCTGCCGCTGAGCACGATGGTGCCGCCGGAGGAGGAGCCCGTCGTGGTCGGCACGATGGTCCGCACATCGACCGTTGAGGTCGTGGACAGGGTATTGAGGAAGGTCTGAGCCCCGGACTTCAGCCCTGTTCCTCCGGATGACTGGCGGCCGTCGATCGCCGACAGCAAGGTGGAAGAGGCGGTCGACCCGCTCTGGGCGGTGGCGGGCCCGGAGCTGGTGAGGGAGACCGACGCGGGCAGGGTCGCGGTGACCACGTTGCCGTTGTTGCCGGTGTTCTGGATGATCGAGGCGGAGGCGGTCCCGCTGCCGTTGTTGGTCAGGGTCTGCGAGGTGGTGGTGCCGCCGCCGGTGTTGGAGGTGGTCGTGGTGACGGCGATCGTCCCGGAACCGCTCGAACCACCACCGCTCGATCCGCCGCCCCCACCGCCACCGGAATCGCCACCCCCACCGCCCCCACCGCCGCTGGATGGGGCGACAAGGCTGATGGTCGTGTTGCCGCCGGAATGGGTGGCGCTCCAGGTGCCGCTCGCGGAGGTGACGCCCGTCAGGTTGAGACTGCGGCCGCCACCGAGCGACAGGCTGGCCGAGGCGGTATTTCCGTTGAGCGAGGACAAGTCGGTGCCGGTGACGATGATACTGTCGCCGACCGCGAAATCTGTGACCGTGTCGCCGTTCAGGTCATCGACGGATCCGCTGAAGGTATCGGCCCCGCCCCCGCCGGCCATGGTGTCGGTGCCCGCGCCGCCGATGATCCGGTCGGCGCCGTCGCCGCCGCTGATGTCGTCGTTGCCGCCCAGCCCGTTCAGCGTGTCGGGCCCGGCCGTGCCCGACATCGTGTCGTTGCCGCCCGTACCCTGTGACAGGGCGAGGGTGGTCTTCGAACCGTCATAGGTGGCCACCCAGGCGCGCCCGTTCCCCAAAAAGCTATCCAGGGTGATGGTCGAGCCGTTCACCGTCAGGCTGGCGCTTGCGGCCGTCCCGTTCAGGGAGGAGGCGTCAAAGCCGGAGATCTCGAAGCGGTCACCGTAGTCGAAGCCGGCGACGGTATCGTCGGCCCATTCCGCCGTCGTCCCGACAAGCACATGATCGCCGGCGGTGAGCTGGATCCGGTCGGTGCCGGTGCCGGGATTGATCGTATCGTTGCCCCCGCCGCTGGACACCGTGTCGTTGCCGGCCCCGGCCAGAACGGAGTCATTCCCGCTGCCGGCGTTGATGTAGTCGCCGCCGTCCCCGCCGCTGATCGTGTCATTGCCGGCGCCGCCGGTGAGCGTCTCGGCGTCGGAACCACCGAAAATCAGATCGTCGGCATCGCCCCCGCCCAGCACGTTGCTGCCCGCACCGCCGCTCAGCGTGTCCGCGCCGTTCCCGCCCGACAGCGTGTCGTTTCCGGCGCCACCGAACAACTGGTCGTTGCCATCGCCGCCGGCGAGCCAGTCGTTTCCGTCTCCGCCGCTGATCGTGTCGTTGCCGCCGGCGCCGGCCAGGGAGTCGTTGCCGCCGAGGCCGCGCTGCAGGTCGTCGCCCGCGCCTCCGGTGACGGTATCGTTCGCGCCCGTGCCGACATTGAGGGTCAGGGTGGTCTTCGATCCGTCATAGACAGCACGCCAGTAACCGGTCAGCGACCCAAACGAGATGGTCTGGCCGTTGACGGTCAGGGTTCCTTGCGCCGCCGTATCGTTCAGCGACGAGGCGTCGTAGCCGTTGATCTGAAGACGGTCGTCATAGCCGAAGCCGCCGATGGAATCGGTGCCCAAATCCGACAGCGTGCCGAATACCAGGTCCTCGCCGCTGCCCAGGACCACGTAATCGTTGCCGTCTCCAGGCTCCAGCGTGTCATTTCCCGCGCCGCCGGACAGGGTGTCATTGCCGCCGCCGCCGGAAAGCACGTCGCCGCCGTCGCCGCCGTCGAGCGTGTCGTTGCCGGTATAGCCGCTCAGGGTGTCGTTGCCGGTGCCGCCAAAGAGAACATCGTTGTGCTCCCCGCCGCGCAGCAGATCGTTGCCTGCTCCACCGGACAGCGTGTCGTGCTGGTTGACGCCATTCAGCGTGTCGTTGCCACTGCCCCCGACCATCAGGTCAGCGGCGTCAAAGCCAAAGAAATCGCCGCCCGTGAGTTCGTCGTCGCCGGCGCCGCCGGACAGGGTATCGGAGCCGTCACCGCCACTCAGGCTGTCGTTGCCTGTGCCTCCGAACAGCGTGTCGGTATCGTTTCCACCGACCAACCGGTCGTTTCCCTCCCCGCCCGACAGCACGTCGTTTCCCGCAGCGCCGCTGAGCGTGTCGTTGCCGGCATAGCCGTAGAGCGTGTCGTCACCCGCCTGGGCGGAGATTCGGTCGTCGCCGGTGGTGCCTGAGAGGACGTCGTTGCCGGTGGTGCCGACGATCGCCGGCCCCGTCAGCAAGGCTGGATACTTGGCCCGGGCATCGACGGTGAAGATCGGCTCCACCCAGTCACCGTCGGCGTCGCGCAGGATCCAGTCGCCGCCCAGCGCCAGGCTCCCCACCGGCATAAGCGAGCCGCAGACATGGGCCTCCAGTGCGACGCTGAGGAAGCGGGCGAAGCTCGATCCCCGGGGACCGGCCAGCACGGAGCAGCCGTACAGCACGACGCTGGCGTTGACGCACAGGCCGGTGGCGATGGTCTGCAGGGTTTGATGACTGAGGACGAGGGCGGCAAGATCGATCCGGCTGCCGGCGAGAAACAGCGCGCCCGGCTTGCCGTGACTGAGGATGTGCAGTGATGGGACGTCGCGCCGCTCGGCCATGAAGTCGGCGATTTGGCCGAGGCCGCTGCGGCCCGGGATCAGCAGCAGGATCTCGACGTCGTCGCCCAGGTCGTCGATCAGGATCTCGGCGTCTTTGACGTCGGCATCGACCACCAGCACGGGTTTCGCGGCGGATGCCTTGGGCAGGAATTTCTGTCGGGTTTCCAGCGAACTCATTTGAGGTTTCCTTTTTGGATCCCACAAGCCTCGGCATCGTCCCGTCGACGGGTTCTCGTCGGTTAAGGAACGATTAACCTTAGTATCCATGAGTTTTTCGGAGCGCGGTTTTCCCAGCGTCTCAGAAGTCTTGCGTCGGTGTCTCAAATGCGGGGTCGCGAAGGCGTCTGGCCTCCGACCGGCCCGGCGTGCTCGGATGGCTTCAGGCGCCAAGACCCGCGGAAGAGGATGGGATGGAGACGGATCGGACCAGGACGATGACAGGGGACGAGGCGCTCAGCGCCTTCGCCGCGACCCTGCGCTGGGAGGATGTTCCCGAGCGGGTGCGCCACGAGGCCAAGCGTTCGCTGATGAACATCTTCGCCACCGCGCTTGCCGGCTGCCGAGAGCCGGCGGTGGAGATCGTGCTGCAGACGACGGCCGCTTATAGCGGGCCGCCGACCAGCACGGTGATCGGCCGGACCGAGCGGCTGGACGCGCCGAGTGCGGCCTTCGTCAACGCCATGGGCGCCAACATCTTCGATTTCGACGACACCCACGAGGCGACGATCATCCACCCCGCCTCGGTGGTCTTCGCGCCGATCTTCGCCCGCGCCGAGGCGCATCCGTTCTCCGGCGCCGACGCGCTGCGCGCCTTCGTCATCGGCGGCGAGGTGATGTGCCGGATCGGGTTGGCAGTGTCGCCCTACCACTACACCCACGGCTGGCACATCACCTCCACCTGCGGCGCCTTCGGGGCGGCGGCTGCGGGCGGCGCGCTGGTTGGCCTGGACGCCGAGCAGATGAACGGCGCTTTCGCCACGGCGGCAGCCCAGTCCTCCGGCCTGGTCGACACGCTGGGCACCATGGCCAAGAGTGCCAGCGTCGGCGGGGCGGCGCGCAACGGGCTGATCGCCGCCGAGCTGGCGTCGCGCGGCTTCTCCGGCCCGGCCCGGCCGTTGACCGGCGCGCGGGGCTATCTCGCGGTCTACAGCAGCGACGCCGACGCGGCCGCACTCAGCGACGATCTCGGCCACCGCTGGGAGATCGCCGACAACGCCTACAAGCCCTATCCGGTCGGCGTGGTGCTGAACCCGGTGCTGGATGCCTGCCTGGAGCTCTATCTGGAGGAGGAGGTGCGGGCCGGCGACCTGGCTTCGGTGGAGCTGACCGGCCACCCGCTGCTGCGCCAGCGCACCGACCGGCCCGACATCGCCACCGGCCGTGAGGCCCAGGTCAGCGCCCAGCATGCCATCGCCATGCTCCTGACACACGGACGGGCGGGGCTGGGGGAGTTCACCGATGCCGCCGCGGCCGAGACGGCGGCGTCCGGCCGGCCGCAGGTCCGGTTCCACGACGATGAGGGACGTGATGTGGCATCCGCCGTGGTGACCCTGCACCTGAAGGACGGCCGCACCCTGACCCGTGAAGTCCAGGCGGCGCGCGGCTCCAAGACCAACCCGCTGAGTGACGGCGAACTGGAGACGAAGCTTGCCACCCTGGCCGGCGGGGTCGGGTTCACGGGGGCGGTGGACGCACTCATCGAGGCGATCTGGTCCCTCGACACGGCGTCCGATGCCGGCGCTGTCGTGCGCCTCGCGGCGGGAGGCTGAGATGCTGACGGGACGTACCGCACTCGTCACCGGCTCCGTCGCCGGTCTCGGCTACGCGCTCGCCGAGGGACTGGCGGCCGCCGGGGCCGATGTGGTGATCAACGGGCTCTGCACGCCCGAAGAGGGCCGGGCCGCCGCCGATCGCCTGGCTGCGGATCATGGGGTGAAGGCGGCGTTCGATCCGGCCGACCTGCGCGAGGCCGCGCAGATCGAGTCGATGGTCACCGGCGTCGTCGAGCACTTCGGTTCGCTCGACATCGTGGTGAACAACGCGGTGATTCGGCATTTCTCCTCAATCGAGGACTTCGCGCCGGCCGATTGGGAGGAATCCCTCGCCGTCAACCTGACCGCCCCCTTTCATACCGCGCGGCTTGCCCTGCCGGGGATGAAGGCCCGCGGCTGGGGGCGGATCGTCAACCTGTCCTCCTATTACGGTTTCCGGGGGGCGGAGAACCGGATCGACTACGTCACCACCAAGACCGCGCTGATCGGCATGGCGCGGGCCATCGCCATCGAGACGGCCGGGACCGGCGTGACCTGCAACGCGCTGTGCCCCGGCTCGGTCCTGACCCCGGCGATCGAGGACCGGATCGCCGGCATCGCCGCGCAGAGCGGGGAGGACGTGGAGAAGGTCGCCAAACGCTACGCCGCCGACCGCAGTCCGATGGGCCGGTTCGTCGATCCGGCGAAGCTGGCGGCCGCCCTGGTCTTCCTGTGCAGCCCGGCGGGCGACGACATCACCGGCACCGCCCTTCCGGTCGATTGCGGCTGGTTCGCTGCCTGAACGTGTTCTGACCTAGGAGCCCGGCGGCTCATCCAGCCGGACGATGATCCCGGCCAGGTCGTTGCGGACCGGCGAATAGCGCTCCATCACCTTTGGGTCGTGGCCGGGGATGATCCGGTCGTCGCTGCCGGCGACGGCGCGCAGCCGGTCGAACCCCTCCAGCATCTCGCCGATATGGAAGGCGGTGGTGAAGGGCCGACCGGTCTCCATGTTCTCGTAGAAATGGGTGACGTCGGAGGCCAGCACGACCCAGCCCCGGGCGGTGTGCACGCTGACGAACTGCAGCCCGGCGGAATGGCCGCCCGCCCGATGCACCCGAATGCCCGGCGCCAGTTCGGCGTCGCCGTGGTGGAACACCACCCGGCGGTCGTAGTTCAGCCGCACCATCCGGCAGACGTCGTCCACCTCGAAGGAGTGGGCGAGACGGGGATACTGCATGTAGCGGCCAACCGCGTAGTGCAGCTCCGTCTCCTGCAGGTGGAAGCGGGCGGTTGGGAAGCAGTCGAAATTGCCGGCGTGGTCGTAATGCAGGTGGGTGACGATCACGTCCTCCACCTCCTCCGGCGTCAGCGACAGCTCAGACAGGCTCTCCACCGGACAGCGCAGATAGGTGCGGCCGCGCCGCTCCCCGACCGCGCGGGTGAAGCCCGTATCGATCATAAAGACTCGCTCGGGGCCGACCGCCACCCAGGCAAAATAATCCATCGGCATTGGCCCGTCATGGGGGTCGCCGCCGATGAAATGGTCACTGCGCCGGGCCTCGCGCGTGGCATAGCGGATGGCGTAGAGCGCGTATCGGGGCAGCTCCGGGGCGGCACTGGGCATGGCGGCTGCTCCTGTGGGGGAGGGCCGCGCGGGCCCGCCTCGTGGTGAGCCGGTGATCCTCCCCCGAGTAGTTCGGACTTGGCCGCCGCCGTCAAGGCGGGCCGCAGGCGGGGGTGGCGGCGGATCAAGCGGTTACGCTCCTCCGCCGGCCGTCACAAGGGGCAGGGCGATGGCGATGGCGTAGACCGCCAGCATGGCGGCACTCTCCACCCCGATCCCGGCCGGTCCCTCGCGCTGGCGGTAGAGCTGCCCGAGGGTCAGGACGGCGGTCATGATCAGCCCGACCGCCAGCCAGTACAGATCGTCCGGCCCGATGGCGTGATACAGCGACCCGTCGCGGTAGCCCACATCAGAGATCGTCAGGAACAGGATGTCGAAGGTGTTGCCGCCGATGATCCCGCCGACCGCGAGCTGCAGCGCCCCGCGCCGCACGGCGGCCAGCGTGGTCACCAATTCCGGCAGCGAGGTCACCACCGCCGTCATCAGGGCACCGACCGCCGAGGCGGACAGGTCGTAGCGGTCGGTCAGGGTTTCGGCGATCTGGGCGATGATCCAGCCGATGGCGCCCATCGCCAGCATCAGCGCGAAGAATGAGGCGAACAGCAGCGGCGTCGCCGGCCCGTCGTCGCTCTCCGGCTCCGGCTCGTCGGGTCGCGTGTCGCGGGTCTTCACGGGCCGCCACATGGGCTGCTCGCGGATCCGCCGGGTGGCGACCACACCGACGATATAGATCGCCACCAGCAGGATCGACACCGGGTGGACGCCCAGCACCGACACGTCCGGCCCGGTCAGCGCGAACAGCGGCAGGGCCAGCATCAACATCAGCAGCGCGCCCTGGAAGACGTTCGACAGGTCGGCGGCCGCATGTTCCAGGTTGACCTTGCGGTGCAGGATATCGGCCAGCGCCAGGAAGGCGGTCTGTGCGGCGATCCCGCCGATGCCGTTGGAGAAGGCCAGGGACGGTCGGCCGTCCAGGGCGGCGGTCAGCGACACGATCGAGCCCGACAGCGAGGTGGCGGCACCCAGCAGCACGCCGCCGACCAGGGCTTCGCCCAGCCCGGTGCGGTCGGCGATCTGGTCGGCCTGACCGGTCATGCGCAGCCCGCCGAGCAGAATGCCGACGGCGCAGGCGGCGAAGATGCCGAGCAGCATCGGTGTGGAGAGATCGGAGAACATCAGAGGGCAACGGACCAACCCGCCGCCGGTTCGCCGGAAAGACGTTCAGCCGGCCGGCGTTCCCGAGACGATGATCTCCAGAACCTCCTGCTCGCTGGTCTCCGCGATGCGCCGCTCGCCCACATTCTGCCCGCGTTTCAGCACCATCACCCGGTCGCCGACCTCGAAGATGTCGGTCAGCCGGTGGGAGATGATGACCTGGGCGACCCCCAGCCGCTTCAGCTCCATCATGGTCTCCAGAAGCTGGTTGGTCGCCATGACGGACAGGTTGGCGGTCGGCTCGTCCAGGATGATCAGCCGCGGCTGGAACGAGATGGCCCGGGCGATGGCGACCGACTGCTGGCGGCCGCCGGAGAGGCTCTCCACCTTCTGATAGACCGAGTTCACGTCGACCTTGAGCCGGCGCAGCACGTCGGCGGCATCGGCGTACATCTTCTTTCGGTCGACGAAGAGCCCTTTGCGCGGCCAGCGGCCGAGGAAGATGTTCTGGCCCACGTCCATGTTCCCGCACAGCGCGAAGTCCTGGTAGATCATCTCGATCCCCCGGTCCCGGCTCTCGTGCGGGCTGCGGAAATCGGTGTGTTCACCGTCGACGGTGACAGTGCCGGTATCGCGGTGATAGGCGCCCGTCAGGATCTTCATCAGGGTCGACTTGCCGGCCGAGTTGTCGCCGACCAGGCCCAGGATCTCGCCATGGCCGATGGAGAAGTTCACGTCGCTCAGCGCCTGGATCGCACCGAAGCTCTTGCAGATCCCGCGCATCTCGATGAACGGGGCGGGGGACGTGTCAGGCATTGGATTGCCTCCTGATGCGGCGGCCGACGAGCAAAGCGGTGAGCCGGGCGAGCGGGCGGGACTGGCGCAGCCAGATGTCGGTCAGCACCGAGACGATCAGGATCAGCCCGATGATCACGTTGACCCAGTGCTGCGGCAGCACGATGGACTCGCCCGACGCCGTGACGATGTTGAGCTGCAGGATCGCCCGCACCAGGGTGATGACGGCGGCCCCGGCGAGCGAGCCGATCAGCGTGCCGTAACCGCCGAAGATCGACCCCCCGCCGATGATCACCGCGGCGATGGCATCCAACTCGCGGAACTGGCCGGCGACCGGGTTGAAGCTGCGGAAATAGGCGACGTTGATCACGCCGGCCATAGCGGCGCAGAAGCCGCAGAGCAGCAGGGCCATGATCCGCACCCGGTTGGTGTCGATGCCTGCATAGTCGGCCGCCCGCCGGTTGCCGCCGGTGGCGTAGACCGCCTGGCCGAGCGGGGTGCGGGCCAGCACGAGGCCGGCGATCCCGGCGACGATGAGCAGCCAGAGGGTCTGAACGCTGACCACGTCGGCAACCGATCCCAGAAGCCCGCCGGGCGGGGCGAGGCCGGCATAGTCCAGGATGTCGCCGACCTTGCGGCCGATCAGGTTGAAGCCTTCCGACCAGCCGGTGAGCTGCTGGCCCGACACGATCCAGGCGGCGACGCCGCGGGCGATGTAGAACATGCCCAGCGTGGCGATGAAGGAGGGCAGACCGAAGCCGACCGTCACCATTGCGTTAACCGAGGCGGCGAGGAAGCCGGCGAGCAGCCCCAGCGCCATGGCCGAGACCGGATCCAACCCCAGCACCTTCAACCCATAGGCCGCCGCGCTGCCCGCCAGCGCCAGAACGGCGCCGACCGACAGGTCGATGTCGCCGCAGGCGATCACGTAGGTCAACCCGACCGTGAGCAGGGCCAGTTCGGTATAGTTCAGTAGGATCGCGAAGCTGTTGGACAGGTGCCACCAGTAGTCGGGCCGCAGGGCCAGGCCGACCATCCACAGGGCCACGGTCAGGAGGATGGCCAGGGCATCGCGCCGGGCCAGGAAGCGGACAATCGGATTGGTCGACAGGCTGAGCTCGCCGCCGCCGGACGCCCGTGTCTGGGCGCCGACCAGGGCGATCCCGCCCAAATCCGGGATCGGCGGCGGCGGCCGGTTGCGCAGCCTTGCCCAGAGTCGCGCGAGCAGCCGTCGACGGATCACATAGGGCTCGATCAGCACCGCGACGATCAGCAGCGCGCCGATGAAGGCGGGCACCGCCCCGGCCGGCAGGGTGGAGACGGCATTGACCTCGATCTTCTGGCCGCCGATCTCCAGGATCCTCGTGATCGGCACGCCCTCGCGCAGCACCTTGTTGATCAGCACGATCAGCAGCGCGCCGAGGAAGCTGCCGATCACCCGGCCGCGGCCGCCGAGGATCGAGGCGCCGCCGACGATCACCGCGGCGATCACCATCAGCTCGGTCAGCAGCCCGGCCTGGGACGTCACGCCCTTGTCCTGGGCGACGGTCATCAGCGCCGCCAAAGTAGCGCAGAGGGAGGAGAGGACGTAGGCGCGGATGCGGACCAGATTGGTCGGGATGCCGGCGTATTTGGCGGCCTGCTCGTTGCCGCCGGTGGCCAGGGTCTCATAGCCCCACCGGGTCTTGCCCAGCACCACGGCGCCGAGGGCGACGCAGATCAGGGCGACGGCGATCTGGTTGTTGAAACCCCAGCCGTTGGTCTCGCCGAGCTGGAAGAACGCCTCGTACTCCCGCGCCTTGATCGGATAGAGCACCGACCGCCCGCTGGTCAGGCCCAGCACCAACCCGCGACCGATGAACAGCATGGTCAGCGTGGCGATGAAGGCCGGCACCCGCAGATAGGTCACCAGCACCCCGTTGATCACCCCGATCAGCGTGCCGAGCACGACGCAGACCGCGATGGCGGGGACCACGCCCATGTCCATCCGGTTCGGGTCGAAGACGATGGAGAAGACGACGGCAACCAGGCCCAGGGTGGAGCCGACCGAGAGGTCCAGGTCCTTGTTGGCGATGACAAAGGTCATGCCGACGGTCATCACGGCCACCCGGGCGCTGTCGCGGAACAGGGCGTGCAGGGCGTCGGTGGTGCCGAAGAACGCCGGATTGAGCGCAGCACCGGTGATGAACAGCACGGCCATCATCGCCAGCAGTCCGGCCTCCCAGGCGCCGACCAGCTCGCCGGGTCGTCGCCAAGCCGGTCGCGCCCCCGGTGTCGCTCGTGTGTCTGTCATGGAGGGTCCGGTTCCCAGGGGGCTCGGGCGGCGGGAGGAGGTTTGCCCCTCCCGCCGGAAAGGCTCAGACTAGTTCTCGAACCGCTTGCCGACGCTGCCGACGCTGTCCTTGGTGACGAGCTGGGCGCGGGTGTCGAGATTGGCGGCGGAGATGCCCCGGTCGATCTGCAGGTAGAGCTGCATGACCGGCCAGAAGCCCTGCAGGAACGGCTGCTGTCCCAGCGCGCCGGTCAGGTCGCCGGAGCGCAGCGCCTCCTGCTGGGCCGGGCCGAGGTCGAAGCCATAGGCGCACATCTTCCCGCTGTTGCCGGTCTGGGCGACCGCCTTGGCCAGGGCCGGGGTGAACACGTTGTTGCCGGCGAAGGCGCCGACCACGTCGCCGCGGCTCTCGATCAGCGAGATGACGCTGTTCAACGGGTCGTTCATGTCGGCCGACACGCCGACGCTTTCCGGCCCGGCATCGACCTTGAAGTTGTCGAGCGTTCCGGCCTTGGCCAGTCCGGCGACGATCGCCTCATAGGCGGCGGTGACCCGCCGGTTCACCTCGATATTCCCCATGGCGGTGTCGTTCGGCAGCAGGATGGTGCCGCTCTCGATGCCGCGCTCCTGCAGGCACTGCACCAGCGCTTCGCCCGCGATGGCGGCGGCTCCGGCGTCCTGGCCGGTATGGCTGATCGCGTTGCGGTTCAGGATCGAGCCGTCATAGGAGTTGGTGGTCGCGACCGGCAGGCCCTTGTCCATGGCCGCCTTCACGATGTCGTCATAGGCGCCGACCTGGGGCGTGGTCATGATCAGCCCGTCCAGGGTCGGGTCCTGGATGATCTGGTTCAGGATTTCGATCTCGCGGGCCGGGTCGTCGGTCGGCGACTCCGAACCCAGCAGCAGCACCTTGGCGCCGATCATGTTGGCCGCCGTCAGCGCGCCCACATA
This sequence comes from Thalassobaculum sp., assembly GCF_965223715.1. GTDB lineage: Bacteria > Pseudomonadota > Alphaproteobacteria > Thalassobaculales > Thalassobaculaceae > Thalassobaculum. Next base: position 933,432 of record NZ_OZ245012.1, read on the forward strand.
GACCGGATCGAAGAAGCCGTTGCCAGCGGTATGGGTGACGATGGCGAAGGTCAGGACCCCGTCGTTGGAGTGGAAGTCCTTGGTCCCCGGGGCCTCCTTGGCGGCCTCCTCGAAGCTGTAGCCGCCGACGGCCCGGTCGATGCTGCCCGACTGGGCCATCGCCCCGGTGGCGGCGAGACTCAGGGCGGATGCGAGAAGCAGTGTGCGTAGCGCTGACATGGGCGTGTCCTCCACTCTCTCAATTTTCTATCGGCGTTTGTCTCCTTGGCCGGACGGTCCCGCCGTTGTGACCGCCGTGTCCGTCGACCCGCCGAGGTCAGTGCCAGCCGGCATCGACGATGTAATGCTGACCGGTGCAGCCCCGGGCCTCGTCGGAGGCGAGGAACAGGACCGGTCGGGCGATGTCGATCGGGTAGAGCTTCTGTTTCAGGCATTGCGCCTTCATCAGGTCGGCTTCGGCCTCCGGCGTCAGCCAGTTGTCGAGCTGGCGCTGGGTCATGATCCAGCCGGGCACCAGGCAGACCACCCGGGTGCCGTCGGGCCCAAGATCGCGGGCGAGCGAGCGGGTGAGGCCGAGCACGCCCGACTTGGATGCGGTGTAGCCGGGCATCCCCCCCTGGCCGACCATCCAGGAGATCGAGCCCAGGTTGACGATGGCGCCGCCGCCGGCCGCCCGCATGCCGGGGGCCACAGCCTGGGCGGCGAAGAACTGATGCTTCAGGTTCACCGCCATCCGGTCGTCCCAGTATTCCGGCGTCACCTCGTCCATGGGGTGGCGCTGGTCGTTGGCGGCGTTGTTGATCAGGATCGTGATCGGGCCCTGGACGGCCGCGGCCGCCGCGATGGTTTCGCGCAGCCGGTGCGTGTCGGTCACGTCGCACCGGTAGAACGTCACGGCGCCCCCGGCGGCGGTGAGCTCCTCGGCCAGGGCCTCGGAGGCATCCGCATCGATGTCAAGGAAGGCGACCTGGGAGCCCTGGCGGGCAAACTGCCGCACGATCTCGGCCCCGATCCCGGACCCGCCGCCGGTGACCAGCACGCTGCGGTGCGCCAGGCTCGGATACGTCGCCACTTGCTCGGTCATCGCGGTCATTCCCTTCTGTCGTGAGAAGCCGATCCCGGCGCGCCGAAGGCGCCGGGGTCGGGTCGATGTCAGGTGGTCGGCGGAGGGCCGGCTACTGGGCGAGGCAGCTGTCGGCGGTCTCGGGCGTGCATTCGTCGAGACCGGTGAAGAGCGGGTCCTCCACCGACTTGCCCTCGATCAGCTCGATCATGACCGTGGGTGCCCGGTAACCCATCTCGAACGGCCGCTGGCCAACCTGGACGTGGCTGCGCCCGGCCTTGAGCGCGTCCATCTGCGGCGGCAGGGTGTCGCCGGCAACGATGATCAGTTCCTTGCTCTTCAGCTTGTCCATCACCTGGTCGGTGACCTGGGCATAGGCCTGGGGGGCGAACTGGGCCCAACCGCCGATCAGGATGAAGGCGTCGAGGTCCGGATTGGCGGTGAACGTGTCGGCCATCTGCTGGTTGGCGAGGTCGACCTGGTCGTTGGTGAAGACCGGGCAGCCGTCGATCTCGGTCCAGCCGCCCTGGCCGGTCAGCCGGTCGGTGCCCTTGGCCCCGGCGATGGTGTCGCGGAAGCCTGCGGCCCGGGCGTTGATGTTGTCGGCCGCGACATTGCCGAGCTGCAGGCAGACCGTGCCGCCGGACGGCTTCAGCCGGGCCGCGTGCTCGGCCATCTTCACGCCCATCAGGTAATTGTCGGTGCCGAGATAGGTCACCCGCAGGCCGCGGTCGGCCTCGATGAAGTCGGCGTCGATGGTCATGACCGGGATGTCCGGTGCGCGCCGCTTGATCAGGTTGCCCATGGCCGGGGCGTTGGACGGCGAGATGGCGATGGCCGCCACGCCGCGGGTCAGCAGGTCGTCGACGATCTGCACCTCGCCGGCCTCGTCCGCACTGGAGGCGGGGCCGGTGTAGAGACAGGTGTATTCGCTGTCCGGGTTCTCCTTCTGCCATTTCTGGCAGCCGAGATTGATCTGCTCGAAGAAGGGGTTGTCGAGACCCTTCACGACGATCGCCAGGGTCTTCTTCTCCGCCGCGTCGGCCGGGCCCGCCACCAGAGCGAGCAAGAGGGCCGCGGCGCCAAGGCCTGCAATCCGCTTCATGATCGTATCCTCCCGTCCGTCGGTTCGATCCACCGGGTTTGGCGGTTCCGCGGATTAATTAGTTAATATGAAAAATTATTTGCCTCCACGAACCGTGAGTCAAGCAAGATTGCTACCTAAGGTACAGTGATGTTGGTTGCTTTGGTCTAAATAAGTTGATATTTTGAAGAAAAAATTGGATGCCGACGCTCAGTTCGGCCCCTTCAGGGAGGAAGGAATGTCCCTCGGACATCTTGGCCGCGCGTCCCCGCGCGTCGGCTTTCTTCAGGTTCCGGTTGATATTCGCGCCGGCACAGGCGGTGGCCGCCGTGGCCGGTGACAGCCTCGCCTCGGGCGCGGGCGACACCCTGAAGGCGGCGATCGGGCGCCGGCAGCACGCCAATTGGCTGCGCTGGATGGCCGGGCAGCAGACCTTCTGGATCTTCCTGGCGGCGGTGATCGCCTGCGTGACCCTGTCGCTCGCCACCGACACCTTCGCCACCGAGCGCAACCTGTTCAACGTCACCCGCAACTTCGCCTTTGTCGGGATCGTGGCGCTGGGGATGACGGCGGTGATCGCGTCGGGCGGCATCGACCTGTCGGTCGGCTCCACCCTGGTGCTGGCGGGGATCGTTGTTGGCGGGGCCATGGAGGCGGGGCAGCCGCTGATCGTCGCCTTTCCCCTGGCGATCGGTGCCGCCCTGTGCATCGGACTGCTGAACGGGGTGCTTATCGCTTACGTGGGCATGCCGCCCTTCGTGGTGACGCTCGGTACCCTGGCGCTCGCCCGCAGCCTCGCCATGGTCCTGTCCAACAACAAGATGATCTATCAGTTCGGCCCGGACCAGGACCTGCTGCTGGCGCTCGGTGGTGGATCGACCTTCGGCATCGCCAACCCGGTTCTGATCCTGTTGCTGCTGGCAGGGCTGATCGGCGTCGCCTTCCGTTGGACCCGCTGGGGACGCCATCTCTTCGCCGTCGGCGGCAACGAGGAGGCGGCGACCATGACCGGCGTGCCGGTGCGCCGGGTGAAGCTTTCGGTCTATCTGGTCTCCGCCTTCTGCGCCGGGCTGACCGGTGTGCTGGAGGTCGGCTGGCTCGGCGGGGTGACCACCAACCTGGGCCAGGGGATGGAGCTGACGGTGATCGCAGCGGCGGTGATCGGCGGCGCCAACCTCGCCGGCGGGTCGGGCACGGCCTTTGGGGCAGTGATCGGTGCCGCACTGATCGAGGTGATCCGCAACAGCCTGATCCTGCTCGGCATCAGCACCTTCTGGCAGGGCAGTTTCGTCGGCACTTTCATCATCGTCGCCGTCGCCATCGACCGGCTGCGCACGGTACGCAAGACGGACTAGCGCTAACGGATCACCCAGATCGGCGGCTCGTCGGCCAGGCTGGGGTCGAGATGGGCGTGCATGCAGATGTTGTTGCCCCGGCACGGGGGTACTTCGGTCAGGTGAACGCAGGGCGAGCAGGCGAGGCGGCTGTACTGCACCTCGTCGGTGCTGCCCGCCGGCAGGGGGAGAAGCAGGGTCTGTGGATCGGTCGGCCCCCAGAAGGACACGGTCTCCACCCCGATCAGCCGGGCGATGTGCAGCAGCCCGCTGTCGATCGAATAGAACCGGTCCATCCGGTCCAGCAGGCGCAGGCTGCCGGTCAGGTCATGGGCGCCGCACTCGTTGACGAATTCGGCCGTCGGCAGCGCCTGGGACAGCAGGGCGATGAAACGCTCGGCCGCCGGCCGGTCCTGCTTGCCGCCAAACAGGTGAACGGTAATGCGGGCGTCGCCCAGCCGGTCAGCGAGGATCCGGGCCCATTCGTCAGCGGTGAGCATCCGCTCCACGCTCAGATCCGAGCAGAAGCACCCGAGGCCGATCCGGACGGCCGGGCGCTGCGGACTGCGCGTGGCGGGCAGGCCGTTGGCCGCGCGGTAGGCGGCCCGGACGTCGTCCATTGGCGCGATGGTGCCGCCGAGGGCGCGGGCGATCTGCTCGTAATGCACATGGCTGGCACTGGCGCGGTTGTAGAAGAACAGGTGCGTCGCCACCCCCCGACGCCAGAAGGCGGTGTCCAGGTAGAAGCCGATCCGGTTGCGCGCGCAGGTCAGGCAGCCGAACACGGTGCTGAGCCGGCTGTGCACCTCCAGGTCGATGACGGTATCGACCCGCCAGCAGCGCGCCAGGGCCCGCAGCCCGGACACGAGCAATGCCCGCGCGCCTGAATCGTCGACCACGATATAATCGTCGAAGACACCGAGCGTCTCGGCGAAGGCCTTGGTCCCCCGAGTGCAGACCAGGCTGAGCCGCTGCGACGGATGGGCCCGGCGGAGCGACAGCAGGGCGGGCAGGGCCAGAACCAGGCTACCGCCGCCCAGCAGCTTGATCACCACGATGTCGCCCTGGACGCTCAGCCCGTGGTCGCGGCGCAGCAGGAAGCCGAGCGCCAGCGCCATCGGCTTCAGGATCGCGATCAGCAGGCTGCCGAGCTTGTCGTCGATCCACTGCTTGGCGCGCAGGCTCCTCATTGCGGCCGCTCCTCCTCCGGGGCGGCCGCCGCTCCCCGAAACAGGATGGCCGGGTCCGTGCGGTCGGCCAGCAGGGCGATGCCGCCCAGCAATCCGCCGAACAGGGTCACCCCACCCCAGAGCAGGGAGATGGCGACGGCGGCACTCGGCTCGACGTCGAGGAACCCCAAAGCGGTGACCATCAGCCCCTCGCGCAGGCCCCAGCCAGCGATGGAGATCGGCACCGCCAGCAGCAGCATGACCGGCAGGATCAGCGCGAACAGCGTCAGCGGGTCCAGGGTCACGCCCATGGACAGGGCGATCAGCCAGACCGTGGCCACATGGCTGGTCAGGATCAGGATGCTGCAGGCCGACAGCACCGCCGTGGTCGATCCCCGCCGCCACAGGATCGCGCTCTGCCCGGCCGCGGCCATCAGCGGGCGCAGGATCCGGCGCTCGGGCATGCGGGCGACCAGCTTGCCCATGAGGACAGGGGCGACCGGGAGGACCACCGCGACGGCGGCGGCACCCAGCAGCACGACCACGGTCAGGCTCGTGCGGGCGACGGCGTTGTCGATGATCGGGGTCAGCACCGGCAGCAGCGGCACCGACAGCACCAGGATCATGAAGATCGCGGCCGCCCGGTCGACGGCGACGGCGCCAAAGGCTCGGCTCCAGCCGATGCCGGTGCGCGCCGCCAGCCAAACCCGCACCCCGTCGCCACCGATGGTCGACGGCAGCACCTGATTGAACAGCAGGCCGATCATCAGGAAGGAGAAGGCGTCACGGAACGGCAGGGCCACGCCGTCCGCGGCCAGGATCATCCGCCAGCGCCAGGCGCCGACCGGGAACTGGGCGCATTGGGCGAGCACGGCCGCGATGCCGAAGACCGGATCGATCCGGGCGAGCTGGGCCAGCACCGCCTCGCGGTCGACAAGGGAGAACACCCAGGCGAGCAGGCCGAGGGTGACGCAGACCTTCAGCCCGGTCTTCAGATAGCCGGCCATCACGGAAGCGACCGCGCCCAAACGGCGCCGGCCGTCATCGCACATCCGTCCGGCAGGGCCAGGGTGAACTGGGTCGACGGCTTTACCGGGGCCAGGGCCTGGGACGGCCAGATATCGAGGGGCAGAAGGGCCAAACCGGTGCTCGGGCTGAAGGTGAAGGACGGGGTTTCTGCGCCGGCCTCCCAGGAGAGGGTGGCGTCCCCCGTCTCACCCATACAGGTCAGCGTCAGCCCAAGGAAGTCGATTGCCCCCGGTTGCCCCAGCGCGACCTCGACCACGCGACCGTCATGGGTCACCGTGGCGGGCAGGGGGCGGAGGTCCTCGGCGATGGTGTCGGCCGAGGCCCCCCAGGCCATCGGCAGGTGCTGCAGGTTCGGCCGCGCCCAGATCGAGTCGAGCTGGGCGATGCCCTCCTCCCGGGACAGGACCGGGGAAGGCGCGCGGCCGGGTTCGATCAGGGCGGTGAGCCTGCCGTCCGTCCACACGGCGTAGCGGCCTGCGTTCAGCTCGGCCAGCAGGTGGCGGTAGAGCAGCGGCGTGCGCAGCGGCGGCGGGAAGGGTTGGCTGGTGGTGTAGCCGGCATCCACCAGCACCAGCGGCACCGGATCGGCGCGCAGCCGGGCGATGGAGCGGGTCTGCATGCCCTGGGTCGCCATGGTCGCGACAGCCCCGCTCTCCACCGGCACCCGGCGTCGCAGGTAGAAGTAGTTTGAGTTGCGCTCGGTCAGGTCGAGATAGGTTTCGTCTGCCGTCAGCACGCTGTCGACCAGATCGTGCACCGGTTTCACCAGCACGATGAGGCTGGGCGACATGAGCCCGGTACCGAGCGCCGGAATGCCCTCCGCCGCGCCGTCGATCCAGCGGCGGCTATCACTCTCGCGGTCACGGGACTGGTGCAGCCGGGCCAGGGCAGCGGGGTCGATTACTGCGCGGAAGGCCGGGCTCAGCAGCCCGATCGGCACCAAGGCCAGCCACAAGGCGACCAGCAGGTGCCGGGGCGACAGCATCGCCACGACCATCGGCAGCAGGATCGCCAGGGCGAAGACGGTCTGCGCCCCGGTGCGCGACGGGCCGCCCAGGTCGATGCGGCCGAGCGTGTGGCCGATCGTGCCGAGCAGGTAGATCAGCACCGCAATGGCCATGAAGAGCCAGGTCCCGCAGAGCTCCCGCCGTGTGGCGGCCAGAATCCACGTACCGATCAGACCGACCGCGACCGGGATCCACAGCGCGCGCAGCACCTCCCAGGCGACCGGCCCGAGCGGCATGTCATGGGTGAAGGATTCGGTCCAGGGCAGGCCGTGCACCGCCTCGTAAAGGGCGCGGTTCTCCAGGATGAAGCGGATCTGCGCCCAGAGGACCGGCCCCGGTCCGTATCCGGCCAAGCCGAGCACGATGACCAGGGCGAGGAGGAGCAGCACCGCACCCACCGCGATCGTCAGGGCGCGGCGCTGGGCCTGCCAGGCGCGCCACAGCATCAAGGCGATGACCGGCAGCAGGGCGACAGAGGCGATGGCGCCCTGCCCGGGCGCGAGGCCGACGAGGGCAACGCAGACCGCCAGCGCGGCGCAGAGCCAGGCAACCGGGTGGCGCGTGCGGGTTCGGGAGATGAACCAGGCGAAGCTGGCGGCGACCAGCAGCAGGATCGGCGTGCGGCCGCTGAACGGCAGCAGGACCAGGACCAGCAGGGCGGCCGGCCCACCCATCAGCCGACCCAGCACCAGGGCGGCGACCGTGAGGGTGGTCCCGCGCACCAGCGCCTGGCCTTGGGCCAGCCCGACCATGGTGCCGTCGCCGACCGCCGCCGCCACGCCGCCCACCAGCAGATTGATCAGGCCGTGGGACGGGCTGGTATCGACATAGGGAACGACCCCGTGGCGCCAGAACTGGTCCCACGGCATCAGCCATTCGCCGTGGTGATAGAGGTCCAGCGGGTTGTCCATGCCGTAGGCGATGGCGCCACCGTCTCCCAGCTTGAGGGCGATCGCCGCCCCGGCCACGGCCCAGGGCGACAGGCTCGGGCGGCTGTCGCCGCGGGAGCTGCGCAGAATGCAGACCGCGGCACCGGCCGAGACCAGGACCAGCAGGATCGGCAGCCCCGGTCCGGTCAACCCGCCCTGGCGCAGAAGCGTGCCATCCACCTCGGCCGGCGGCAGCAGCAGGCACAGGAACCCGGCAGCCAGCGGGACCTGGGCGACGAGGCTCAGTCGGGCGAGCCAGGCGGACCGGGCGTTCGGCGGCAGGGTGAACCCGACAAGGCTGCAGGCGGTCAGAATGGCGGGGAACCAGGCGAGATGCCCGACGCTCACCCCCGACAGAACCGCGAAGACGCCGAGATCGAGGCGCCCGAGCCCGGTGAGGACCGCTATGCCGGATACGGTCCCCACTACCGGCAGCAGCAGCCCCCAGCCGGCATCCTGCGCCCAGTGCTCGGGATGGTGCCGGCCGATCACCGCCTGCAGTCCGGCCAGCAGGACCAGTCCGGCGGAGATGAACAGCCAGAACGTATCGGCCAGAACCTCGGCAACCGGTGCCGGTGGTGCGATGACGCGGGTGGCGAGCCAGTAGACGGCCGGCATCAGGGCCAGCCACAGCACCCGGTGCAGCTCCGGCTGCGCGTGCTTTCGCAGGATCTCCAGCCCGGCGAAGCCGCCCCCTGCGACCAGGAGCAGGACCCACAGGAACCGGCTCTCCAGCGCCTTGCCGCCGCCGAGCATGCTCATCTCTCCGGCAACGAAGCTCGGGTGAGGGGCAGGGGCGACCGGACCGGAGCCTGCGACCGCTGCCAGGGCCGCGGCCCCGCCCAGAACCAGCCCAGCGATCAGCGACCCGGAAAGGGCACTGACCGAAGGCGTTCCGGCATTGGCATCAGGCATCGTGCAGGGTCTTCGTCGGTCCCGGGCGGCGCTTGATACCGTACAGGGTCCTGACATTTCCAGGGGATACTGATTTCCCGGCGGGCTCCGGAAACGCCGCCTCCTGCGAAATCGACAGCCCGCAACCCCCGATCGTCTCCGGCGTTGCTTCCGGCAAGGGGCGACAGCCGATGGAGAAACGGACATGGCCAAGAACCACGGGCCGAGCGTGAAGGACGACGAGACCTACCAGGCCCTGCGGGAGGATGGTGCGAGCAAGGAGAAGGCGGCGCGGATCGCCAATGCCAAGGGCGCGTCGAAGAAGGGCGGCAAATCGGAGCCCTATGAGGAATGGACCAAGGATGAGCTGTACGACCGGGCCCAGGAGATTGGTGTCGAGGGCCGGTCCGACATGAGCAAGCCGCAGCTCGTGAAGGCGCTGAGGAACCACTGACCGGACTCAGACGCCAGGATGGAGCCGCTTCCGAGGAGCTGCTTGCCGACAAAACTTCTCCCCGGATACCCTCGACCCTTGGCGGTGCGGTCGAGGGGGGCTTGCGGTGAAAGTCGTTGTCATGGGGGCGGGCGTCATCGGCGTCACCACGGCCTACTACCTGGCCAAGGGCGGTGCGGAGGTCACCGTCCTCGACCGGCAGATCGGACCCGGCCTGGAGACCAGCTACGCCAATGCTGGTGAGCTGTCCTACGGCATGACCTCGCCCTGGGCGGCGCCCGGCATTCCCATGAAGGCGCTCAAGTGGCTGTTCATGAAGCGCCGGCCGCTGTTCATCTGGCCGCTGATCAGCCCCACCATGTGGATGTGGGGTCTGCAGATGCTGCAGAACTGCAACGAGGACCGCTACCGCATCAACAAGAGCCGGATGGTGCGCATCTCGAACTATTCGCGCGATGCGCTGCCGGACCTGATCGCGGAGACCGGGATCGACTACGACGGGCGGTCGCAGGGAACGCTGCAGCTCTTCCGCACGGAAAAGCAGCTCAAGGGCTCGCTGGCCGACCAGGAGATCCTGGCGGAATTCGACTCGCCCTTCGAGGTGCTGGATCCGGAGGGCTGCATCGCCGTCGAACCGGCGCTTGCCGGGGTGCGCAGCAAGTTCGTGGGCGGGCTTCGCCTGACTGCCGACCGGACCGGCGACTGCCGCATGTTCACCGTGGCCCTGGCCGAGAAATGCGCCGAGATGGGGGTGGAGTTCCAGTACGGCCAGTCGATCCGCGGCATCGCCATTGAGAACGGTCGGGTCGCCGGGGTCGACACGGAGGTCGCCGGCCGGATCACCGGCGACCGGTATGTCTGTGCGCTCGGCAGCTACGGGCCCCGGGTCCTGAACCCGATCGGCGTCAAGCTGCCGGTCTATCCGGTCAAGGGCTACTCGGTGACCCTGCCGGTGACATCCGACGCACAGGCACCGCAATCCACGATCATGGACGAGACCCACAAGGTCGCGATCACGCGGCTCGGCGACCGGATCCGGGTGGCCGGGACGGCGGAGATCGCCGGCTACTCGAACCGCCTCGGCCCGCACGCGACCGACACGGTGCGCTATGTGATCAACGACCTGTTCCCCGAGGGCGGTGATCTGTCCAAGGCGGAAGGCTGGACGGGTCTGCGGCCGATGACGCCGGACGGCACGCCGGTGCTCGGCCCGTCGCGCTACGATAACCTGTTTCTTAATACCGGACACGGAACGTTGGGGTGGACCATGGCCTGCGGCTCCGGCCGCACCGTCGCCGACGTGGTCCTCGGCCGCGAGCCGGAGATCTCGCTGGACGGTCTGACGGCTGCGCGCTACGGGCAATAAGGGGTTCCGGACGCAAAGCTGTACATTTGCCGCGCTGCGGCATATGGTGCGCGCCGCTTTGACACGACCGCTGCGCCCGGAGCGCAGGACTGCCGATCCCGCCTGGAAAAGATCCCTTTCCCGACCGGCCGATCGCAGGCACCCGAAAGACATGACATGACGGAAATCGACGGCGTTGTTCCTGCGCTTGCCCAGGCTTTGGCGAAGCGCGGATACGAGACGCTGACCCCCGTGCAGCAGGCCGTGCTCGGCGAGGAGATGGACGGTCGCGATGCGCTGGTCTCCGCCCAGACCGGCTCCGGCAAGACCGTAGCCTTCGGCATCGCCATGGCGCCGACCCTGCTGGAGGGGGCGGAGCGCCTGGAGCGCCCTGATCTTCCCATCGCGCTCGCCGTGGCGCCGACCCGCGAGCTCGCCCTGCAGGTGAAGCGCGAGTTGGGCTGGCTCTACGAGATGGCGGGCGCGTCGGTCGCGTCCTGCGTCGGCGGCATGGACATGCGCACCGAGCGCATGAACCTTCAGCGCGGCGCCCATATCGTCGTCGGCACGCCGGGCCGCCTGCGCGACCATATCGAGCGCGGTTCGCTCGACATGTCGGCCATGAAGGTCGTGGTCCTGGACGAGGCCGACGAGATGCTGGATCTCGGCTTCCGCGAGGATCTGGAGTTCATCCTACAGTCCGCCCCAGAGAGCCGCCGCACCCTGATGTTCTCGGCCACCGTGCCGCCGACCATCGCCTCCATGGCCAAGCGCTATCAGCGCGACGCGGTGCGCCTGACCACGGCGAGCGAGAGCCGCCAGCACGGCGACATCGAGTACCGGGCCCTGACCTGCGCGCCGACCGACCGCGAGAACGCGATCATCAACGTGCTGCGCCATGCCAATCCGAAATCGGCCATCGTGTTCTGCGGCACCCGCGCCACGGTGAACCACCTGACCAGCCGCTTCACCAACCGTGGCCTGTCGGTGGTGGCGCTGTCGGGCGAGCTGAACCAGGGCGCGCGCACCCACGCGCTGCAGGCCCTGCGCGACGGCCGGGCCTCGGTCTGCATCGCCACCGACGTGGCGGCGCGCGGCATCGACCTGCCGAACCTGGAACTGGTGATCCACGCCGATCTGCCGAAGAACCCGGAATCGCTGCTGCACCGCAGCGGCCGCACCGGCCGGGCCGGGCGCAAGGGCATCTCCGCGCTGATCGTGCCCTATCCGCGCCGCCGCCATACCGAGCGGCTGCTGAACAACGCCAACATCAAGGCGACCTGGGGCAAGCCGCCCTCCGCCGACGAGGTTCTGGCGCTCGACCGCCAGCGGATCCTGGAGGATGCCGACCTCTCCCAGGAGACCACCGAGGAGGAGCAGGCCTTCGCCGCCGAGCTGCTGGCGAAATACGACGCCCAGGCAGTGGCCGTCGCCTTCCTGCGCAAGCACATGGCCGCCCTGACCGCGCCGGAGGAACTGCTGGACGGCCCCGCCGCCGGCGAGCGTCACGAGCGGCCGGACCGCGGCGACCGTGGCCCGCGTCGCGAACGCGCCGACCGTCCGGAACGGGATCGCGGAGAGCGCGGCGGCAAGCGTCCGGGCGATTTCGAGAGCGGCACCTGGGTCCGCCTGTCGGTCGGCCGCCATCACAGTGCCGAGCCGCGCTGGTTGCTGCCGATGCTGTGCCGGGCCGGCAATCTGACCAAGGACAACGTGGGCGCCATCCGCATCCACGAGAACGAGACTCATGTGGAACTGCATCCGGAGGCGGTCGACGCCTTCCTGGAGGCGGTCGGACCGAGCCGCAAGATCGAGAAGAGCATCACCGTCGACAGGATCGACGGCATGCCGGCCGAACCGGCGCCGGCTCCGCGCAAGAAATGGCCGGACCGTTCCGACCGGGCCGACCGCCCCGAGCGGGCGCCGCGCAAGCCGAAGCCCCAGGGCACCCTGCGGGCCGTGGCGCCCAAGCCTGAGACTATGGCGGCGCCAGTTCCCGCGCCGGAACCGGCTCCGGCGGCACCTGCCGAGACCCCCAAATCCGACCGCTCGTTCGGAGAGAAGCGCCGCCGGGAGCAGCCGAGCTTCAAGCGCGAGACCGTGAACCCGGCCGAGCGCCCGCTGAAGCGCCGCCGCGACCAGGCCAGTCCGGCCCGCGACTTCGGTGGTGCTGTTGATGCCTCCCCGATCGCCACGGCCGAGGGACGCGCACCCGCCCCGAAGAAGCCCTGGAAGGGCAAGGACGGCGACGTCAAAGACGGCTTCAAGGAAGGCGGCAAGAAGTTCGGCGCCAAGCCGGGTGGGGGCAAGCCGGGCGGCAAGAAATTCGGCAAGCCGCATCCGGCCGACACTCGCCTCAACAAGGGTGCCGGCAAGAAGCCGCATCGCAAGGGCCCTGGCTCCCCGAAGCCGCCGCGCGGCGACTAGGGTGGTCGGGCGCGGCGGCACGCGGCGTCTTGCCTGTGCCCCGCCGCCCGCTCCATGATCGGGCCTCATCTGCGAAGACGAGGCTCCCGACGTGACCGTAACCGACCCCTACCGCCTGACGGCCGGTGAGGCCGCCGCCGCCATGGCGCAAGGCACTCTCACCGCCGTCGACCTGCTCACCGGCCTGCTCGCCCGCATCGAAGCCCGCGAGCCTGCCGTGCGTGCCTGGCTGCATGTCGACCGCGCCGGCGCGATGGCGGAGGCGAAGCGGCTGGATGCGGAGCGCGCGGCCGGGAAGGTGCGCGGCCCGCTGCATGGCATTCCCATCGGCATCAAGGACGTGATCGACGTCGCCGGTATGCCCGGCACCCACAACTCGCCGCTGCATGAGGGCCGGGTGCCGGTGGACGATGCCGGCTGCGTGGCGCTGATGCGGGCGGCCGGTGCGATCCCGCTCGGCAAGCTTGACACGGTAGAGTTCGCCGCTCTGGGCCGTCTGCCGAAGACGGTGAACCCGCACCGGCTGACCCATACCGCCGGCGGGTCCTCCAGCGGCTCCGGGGCGGCGGTCGGCGACCTGCATGTGCCGATCAGTTTCGGCACCCAGACGGGCGGGTCGGTGATGCGCCCGGCCTCCTATTGCGGCACCTACGCCATGAAGCCGACCTGGGGCGTCGTCAGCCGGGAAGGGGCGAAACTCTTCGCCGCCAGCCTGGACACCATCGGCTGGTACGCCCGTTCGGTGGAGGACCTGCGCCTGGTGGCGGCGGCGAGCGGTATCGCCGAAGAGACCGGCACGGCGCGCGACGTCTCCTCCCTGCGCATCGCGCTCTGCCACACCCCCTATGCCGACAAGGCCCGAGACGGCGCGCTGGACGTGCTGACCCGGGCGACCGAGGCGCTGAAATCCGCCGGGGCGACGGTGGACCGGCTTGAGCTGCCGGCCTCCTTCGCCGAGATCGACGACGCCAAGGACACGATCATGCGTGGCGAGGGGCGGGCGGCCTTCCTGCCGTCCCTGCTCACCCGGGGCGACGCGCTGCACGACACCCTGCGCGGGATTGCGGAATACCGCACCGGGATCACCCCGATGACGTTGAAGGCGGCCCAGGACTATGCCGCCCATCTGCGCGTGGCCTATGAGGGGCATTATCGCGGGTTCGACGCAGTGCTGACCTTCGGCGCGACCGGCGAGGCTGATGCCGGGCTGGAGAGCACCGGCAACTCGGTCTTCAACTCGCTGTGGACGCTGCTGCACCTGCCGGTGGTCGGCGTGCCGGCCGGCGACGGACCGACCGGTCTGCCCATCGGTGTCCAATTCGTCGGCTTCCGCCACGGCGACGACGCCCTGCTCGACGTGGCGGCGGCGGCGGCCCCGGTGGTCGATCCGTGGTGCGGGAAGGTCCGGGTGCCGGCGGGGTAACCTTTTTCGATGGGGAAAGGTCGATCGGGTGAGGGGACGGCGTTTCCCCCGCCTCACTCTCCAACCTCTTTCACTCCCCGGATTTATTCCGGGGCTGCGGTGACGCGCCGTCCGCCGCCAGACTATCGCGCTCTGGCGGTCCTAGAGGCTCAAGGGTGGGCCCCGGAATAAATCCGGGGAGTGTTTGAGGGGGTAGGGCATGTGCCCGTTTCCTCCCCGCCGTCATCCTGACGCACGTCAGGATCAAGCCCCCGGCGCCGGTGCACCGTAGATCGAAATGAAGACGGAAAGCCGGCGTCCGACCGGCCGCCCCATCACGCCCAATTCTTCACATTTTCACTCCCCGGATTATTCCGGGGTCTACGGTGACGCGCAGTCCACCGCCAGACTATCGCGCTCTGGCGGTCCTAGAGGCCGAAGGGTTGGCCCCGGAATAAATCCGGGGAGTGAGGAGAAGTTGGGTAAGTCAGCGAGAAACCCTTCCCTCGTCACGACCCCGGGATCGTCCCCTCCGGCAATCCGGCGCAGTGCTTGGCGATCTCGCCCGGGGTCGTCACCCAGATGTCGTCGCGGTGCTTCAGGATATGCTCCATCGCCCGCCGCAGCGCCCGCAGGCGGAACGGCTGGCCCACCACGAACGGGTGCAGCACGGCGGTGTACACCAGCGGCCGCTTCCTCGACTGCAGCAGCATCTCGTCGAACTGGTCGATCATCATCCGCTCGAATTCCTCGCCGGAATGCTGGCGGAACACCATGGCGGGGCTGTCGTTCAACTCGATGGAGTAGGGGACCGACAGGATCCGGCCCTTGCGGGTGCGCATCCAGAACGGCTGGTCGTCGGCCGGCCAGTCCATCACGTAGTCGTAGCCGGCCTCGTCCAGCAGATCGAGGGTCACCGGCGTCTGCGCCAGATACGGACCGAGCCAGCCCTTGGGAGAGGTCCCGAAGAACTCGGTCAGCGTATCCGTCGTCTCCTTGATCAGCGCCGCCTCGCCGGCCTCGTCCAGCACGTCCTGGCGCTCGGCATTGGTGCGGCCGTGGCCGACCACCTCGTCGCCGCGCGCCTTGATCTTCTCGCCGATCTGCGGGCAGTGCTCCATCAGCAGCGAGTTCAGGTTGTGCGAGGCCGGGACGCCGAACTCCTCGAACAGGTCGAACATGTACCACTGGCCGACCCGGTTGCCGTAGTCGCGCCAGGCGAAGTTGCGCGTGGTCTGCGGCGCGCCGATCACCGTGCTGTCCGTGCCCAGGCCCTCCAGGAAGGAGAACACCTCGATATTGTTGCAGAAGCACACCGCCAGACGCTTGCCGCCGGGCCAGTCATAGACCGGGCGGTCGTCCAGGGGGATGTAGTCGTAGCGATCGTGAACAGCGAGTTTCATGGCGTATAACCGGCGTTAGGGTGAGGGGGAATGTTGACAAGGACGGCCCCCGGATCGTCAACTGTCGACACTTTAGCAGGCCGATAAGCAGGATGGGGAGAGTGCGATGAACCCGTGGTCGCAGACAATCACCGAAGATGAGCAGAAGCGCTACGACGCGGCCGGATTCGGACGGTCGAGCGGCATCGGCAAGCGGCCCGCCCTGCTGATCATCGACGTTCAGTACCGCACCATCGGCACCGAACGCCGGCCCTACTGGGAGGCCATCAAGGAATACCCGACCGCCTGCGGCGATGTCGGGTGGGAGGCGGTGGACAACATCGTCCCGCTGCTGGCCGAGTTCCGCCGCCTGGGCCTGCCGGTGCTCTACCCCCATGTGGCGCCGAAGAACGTGGACACCGATGCCGGCCGTCTGGCCGAGAAGGTCCCGGCGATCATGACCGTGGACGCCAAGGGCTACGAGTTCGTGAAGGAGATCGCGCCGGTGAAGGGTGACGTGCTGCTGCCCAAGAAGCACCCGAGCGCCTTCTTCGGCACGCCGCTGGTCAGCCATCTGATCGATCTCGGCGCCGACACCCTGTTCGTCACCGGCTGCACCACCAGCGGCTGCGTGCGTTCCTCGGTGACGGACGGCTTCGCCTATAACTTCAAATGCGTGGTGCCGCAGGAATGCGTTTATGACCGCAGCCCGACCAGCCATGCGGTCAACCTGTTCGACATGAATGCCAAATACGCCGACGTCATGCCGACAGCCGACGCCATCGGCCTGCTGAAGGGCCTGGAGAGCGGCATCACCCGTGCCGCCGGAGAGTAGGATGGACGGCACCCCCCAGCCGACCGAGCCGGCCCGCCGCATCGTCGAGGGCATCGACGCCCTGACCCGCTGGGCGGCGGCTCTGCGTTTCGAGGACATCCCCGAGCCCATCCGGGTGCGCGCCGCCACGGTGCTGGCCGACGACCTCGCCGCCATCGTCGCCGCGCGAGAGGAGCCGGAGCTGATCGGCCTGACCGCGGGCATGACGAAATCGTCGGGTGCCGCCGAGGCGACCGTGTTCGACGGACGCGGCACGCGGCTCGACCGCTACTCCGCCGCGACGGTCAACGGTTCTGCCGCCGACTGGTGCGAGCTGGACGAGGGCTATCGCCGGGTGATCTGTCATGCCGGCCTGTACTGCGTGCCGGCCCTGCTGGCCGAGGCGGAGGCGATCGGGGCGAGTGCACGCGACCTGCTCAGGGCGCTGACCGTCGGCTACGAGATCGCCGGACGGGTCGCCCGCGCCTTCGGCTGGGCCACCCTGACCCTGCATCCCCATGGCAGCCTCGCCGCCGTCGGTGCCGCCGCGTCGGTGGCCGCGTTGCGCGGGCTTACGGCCGAGGAAATGGCCAAATCGATTTCTACTGCCTGCACCCTGGTGGTGCCGGGGCCGTTCAACCACACGGTGGAAGGCGCTCTGGTGCGCAACGTCTGGCCGGGTGTCGGCGCGTGGAGCGGGCTGCGGGCGGTCGACTGGACCCTGTGCGGCATCACCGGCCGGCCGGAGAGCCTGCACGACGTTTATGCCGGCGCCTTCAACGGCGAGCCGCATCCCGACGAGCTGACCGACGGGCTGGGCGCGGACTGGGCGCTGTCCGACGGCTATCACAAGCTGCACGCCTGCTGCCAATACGCCCATTCGGCGGTGGAGGCGAGCCTGGCGCTGCATGCCAGGACCGACGCCTCGAAGATCCGAGAGATCCATATCGACACCCACTGGAAGGGCCGGCACCTGGACAATGCCCAGCCGGCGACGACGCTCGCGGCGAAGTTCTCCATGCAGCACATCCTGGCGGCCACGGCGCAGTTCGGTCATGCCGGGGCCGAGGCGTTCCATGCCTCCACCCTGACAGCACCGGAGCTCGTGGCGATGCGCGAGAAGGTCACGATCGGTGCCTATGAGCCCGAGCCGGCCTGGCCGAATGACCGCCCGGCCCGGGTGACCTGGGTGCTGTCCGACGGCCAGCGGGTGACCGAGGAATGCCTGAGTGCCCGCGGCGGCCCCGACCGGCCGTTCGCCCCGGCGGAGGTCCGCGCCAAGATCCGCGGCATCGTCGATGCGCCGTACTCGGCCATGGGCGCGGTGCTGGAGCGGCTGCTGGACCTGGACCCGGCCGCGCTCGACCGCTCCTGGGCCGACATTGTTGCTGAGATGACGGCCTGACCCATGACGGACGTGGATACCGACCTGCTGGTCATCGGCGCCGGCGCCTGCGGGCTTGCCGGGGCCATCGCCGCCCATGATTCGGGCATCTCCGTCGCCATCGTGGAGAAGCTGGCCCGTCCCGGCGGCAATTCCTCGCTCAGCACCGGCTCGGTGCCGGGGGCGGGCAGCCGGTTCCAGCGCGACGCCGGGATCGAGGACGCCCCCGACCGGCTCGTCGCCGACCTGCTGGCGACCGCCGGGCACCACGACGCCGACGGCCTGACCCGGCGCATGGCCGAGCAGTCGGCGCCGCTGGTGGAATGGCTGATCGACGATCTCGGCGCCCGCATGGAGTTGGTGACCGCCTACAAGCATGTGGGCCACAGCGTGCCGCGCCTGCATGCGCCGCGCTCCAGGCGGGGTCAGGACCTGGTGGACGACCTGCTGGGCTTCGTCGCCGACCGCGGCATCCCGCTGGCGGTCGGCAATCCTGTGGACCGGCTGATCGTGGAGGACGGGGCCGTGCAGGGCGCCGTCGTGGCCGGCGAGCCGATCCGCGCGTCCAAGGTGCTGGTGGCGACCAACGGCTTCGCCGGCAACCGCGAGATGGTGGCCCGCTGGTGTCCGGAGATCGCCCCGGCGGAGTATTTCGGCGCGCTGGGCAGCACCGGCGAGGCGGCGTCCTGGGGCGAGGAGATCGGCGCGGCCCTGGGCAATATGGGCGCCTATCAGGGCTATGCCGCCGTCGCCTATCCCCAGGGCAGCCTGCTGTCCTGGACCACCATCGAGAAGGGCGGGATTCTGGTCTCCGCCGACGGAAAGCGCTTCGGCAACGAGGATGCCGGCTATTCCGGCTTCGCGCCCAATGTGATGGGGCAGGGCGAGATGGCCTATGCCGTCTATGACCGCCGCATCCACGAGATCGCAGCCCAGGAGGAGGAATACGCCGAACTGGCCGAGATGGGCGGCGTCCGCTGGGCCGACACGCCGGAGGGCCTGGCCGGCCATATGGAAGTGGACGGGGCGGCGCTGGCCGACACTGTGACGGCTTACAACGCGGCGGCGCGGGGCGCGGCGGCGGATGCGTTCGGCCGCCGGAAGTTCGAGCTGGCGCCGCTGGCCGCACCCTTCGCGATCGTGCGGGTGAAGCCGGGCCTGTTCCACACCCAGGGCGGGCTGATGGTCGATGCCGACGCCCGGGTGCTGCGGCCGGACGGGTCCGTGGTGGAGAACCTCTTCGCCGGCGGCGGGGCGGCGGCCGGGATCAGCGGCCGGACCGGGGCGGGGGGCTATGCGTCCGGCAACGGGCTTCTCACCGCGCTGGCGCTCGGCCGTCTGGCGGGCCTGCGGGCGGCGCGGGATCTGCGGGGGTGATTTCCTTGCTCACCCCCGCCCCCCCCTCCCGTCATCCTGACGCACGTCAGGATCAAGCCCTAGGCGATGGTGCACCGTAGATCCTGACGTGCGTCAGGATGACGGCTGAGGGGAGGGTCGGGTGCTCCCGGCCGACCAGCCCTTCTCTCACTCCCCGGATTTAGTCCGGGGCCTACCATTCCGCGTGACGGGTCTGACGTCCATCATATCCCTGACGTGGACCCCGGAATAAATCCGGGGAGTGTGGAGAGGGGGAGGCGGGCGTGCGAACCCGCTTTGCGGACATCCGGGTTTCTCGCAGCCCGCCCCAGCGCTAGCCTTCGTCTCCTCGAAATCACCTGAGGCCGTGCGCCATGACCCGGATCGTGTTTCCTGGCCGCATCCTGTTCCTCTGCGACGACCCGGCCAAGCTGGCCAGCCAGTTCGCCGGGGAGGACCTCTCCGCCGAGGCGGCCGCCCCCCTGCGCAGCGACATCTCCACCGATGAGATCACCCCGATCCCGACCCTCGTCCATTACGACGAAAAGATTGCCCGCTTCGCCCATACCGGCTTCGAGACGAAGGGGCAGCGGCCGATCGGCGAGGCCGCCATTCTCGACGGTGGCTTCTCGGTCCTGGTCGGCGGCAACCGCTACGGAAAGGGCTCGTCGCGGGAGCACAGCCCGCTGGCCGAGGTGCGGGCCGGGATCCGGTTGATCGTCGCCGAGGGGTTCGAACGGCTGTACCGGCAGAACGCCGACAATCTCGGCCTGTTCACCTCCACCGATTTTGGCCTGATCGAGCGCATCCGCGCCGGCGAGGCGATCCCATTGGACGATCTGCTGGCGGGCCGCGATCCCCAGGCCCAGGCGATCCTGCGCGCCGGCGGGCTGCTCGGCTACGGCCGCGCCATCGCGCCGACCGCCGCCCCGCTGCCGCCCGAGCGCCTGGCGAACGGCGGTCCCAAAACCCTGGCGGAGAAGATCATCGCCCGCCACGCGGTGGAGATCGGTGGCGAGACCTGGACGCTCGCCCCCGGTTCCGCCGGCTTCGTGCGCCCGGCTTGGCGGTATTTCCACGACATCTACACCGCCATGTGCGGCCATATGCTGGAGGCGGCCTATGGCGAGGGCCTCAGATTCGAGGATCCGGCGACGGTGGTGTCCTTCGAGGACCACTACTCCTACGCCCATCGGCCCGACGTGAACGCCAAGGTGGACCGCATGCCCGGCATCCGCCGGATGTCGGCCGGTCACCGGGCTTTCGTGGCCAAGTACGGGCTGCGCGACCACGGCTATCTGGACGGGGAGGAGGGGTCGGAAGGCATCTCCCACGCCATGATGACCGAGCAGTACGTGCTGCCCGGCCAGCTCGCGGCGGGAACGGATTCCCACACCCCCCATTGCGGCGCGCTCGGGTGCCTCGCCTATGGGATCGGCAGCACGGAAATGTCGAACGCGCTAATGACCGGCCTGACCCGGATCAAGGTGCCGCAGACCGTGCGGGTGATCCTGAGCGGCGATATCCCGGCCGGGGTGATGGCCAAGGATATCGTGCTCCACCTGCTGGCCGACCCGTTCGTGCGCGACGGCGGCGGCATCGGCTGCGTCTTCGAGTTCGGCGGGCCGGCCGCCGCCCGGCTCTCCACCGACGAACGGGCCACCTTCACCAACATGACCGCCGAGATGGGCGGGCTCACCGGGATCTTCGAGCCGGACGCGGAGACCGTCCGCTTCCTGAAGGAACGGCGCGGGGTCGATTTTGCCGTCGAGCCCTGGATGAGGAGCGATCCGGGGGCGGCCTATGCCCATGAGATCGAGATCGACTGTGACGCTCTGGTCCCGATGCTGGCATCGCCCGGCGATCCGGGGAACGGGGTGAAGCTGTCGGATCTCGCCGAGACGGTGTTCGTCGACATCGCCTATGGCGGCTCCTGCACCGCCGGCAAGCGCGAGGATTTCGACGGCTATCACGAGGTGCTGCGCTGGGCCGCCGACCACGGGCGGACGGTGCCCGACGGGGTGAAGCTGTACCTGCAGTTCGGGACGACGGCGGTGCGGGAGTATTGCCGCGAGCGGGGCTATCTGGAGGCGTTCGAAGCGGTCGGGGCGGAGATCCTGCAGCCGGCCTGCGGCGCCTGTGCCGGCTGCGGTCCGGGGCTGTCGCTCGAGAGTGACCAGGTGACGGTGAGCGCGATCAACCGCAACTTCCCGGGGCGCTCCGGGCCCGGGAAAGTGTGGCTCGCCAGCCCGAAGACGGTGGCCGCCAGCGCCATCGCGGGGCGGATCGTTTCCTTCAAGGGGCTGAAGGGCGGGCGGTAAGAGGCTCGCCTCCCTCCCCAATCCACACGCACTCCCCGGATTTATTCCGGGGCCAACTCTTCCGCGTGACCGGACGGATGACCAAGGCACCCCTGGCGTGGGCCCCGGAATAAATCCGGGGAGTGATCATTGTTCTGAGGGAAACGAAAACGGCCGCACCAGGCATCCGGGGCGGCCGTTTCGCGTTGGATGTCGCCCGCCTACCGCATCAGCTCCGGCAGGAAGGTCACGATGGCCGGGAAGGCGATCAGCAGGCCCAGGGTGATCACGTCCATCAGCACGAAGGGCATCACGCCGGAGAACACCTCCTCAAGGGTGAGCGGGATCGGCGACGCGCTGCGGACCACGTAGACGTTCAATCCCACCGGCGGGGTCATCAGCGAGATCTCCGCCAGCTTGATGGAAATCACCCCCAGCCAGATCGGGTCGAAGCCGACGCCGGTCAGGATCGGGAACATCACCGGCAGGGTCATCACCATGATCGCGATCGGCTCGATCAGCATGCCGAGGATCAGGTAGATCACCGCGAAGGCCAGCAGGTACAGGTACGGGTTAAGATCCCAGGACAGCAGGATCGTCGAGATATCCGAGATCAGGCCGGTATAGGTCAGGAACCGGGCGAACAGGATGCCGCCGATCACGATGATGAAGATCACCGATGTGGTGACGCCGGCGTCCTTGAAGGTTTCCACCATGGACTTGCCGGAGAGCCGGCCCTTGGCGACCACGATCAGGAAGGCGCCGAACGCGCCGACGGCACCGGCATAGGTCGGCACGAAGAACCCGGTATAGATGCCGCCGATCACCAGGATGAACAGAAACAGGATGCCCCACACGCCGTAGAGCGACTTGTAGCGTTCCTTGGCGGAGACCCGGGTCGGCAGGGTCGGGGCGATCTCGGGGCGGCGCCGCACCCAGATGTAGATGCCGATGACGAAGACCGCGGCCGACAGCAGGCCCGGGACCAGACCGGCCATCAGCAGCACGGCGATCGACTGCTCGGTGATGACCGCGTAGATCACCATGAGGATGCTCGGCGGAATCAGCGAGGCCAGAGTGCCCGAGGCGGCGATACAGCCGGCACTCAGCCGTTTGTCGTAGCCGAAGTTGGTCATCTCCGGCAGCGCCATGCGGGTGAAGACGGCGGCGTTCACCACCGTCGATCCGCAGGCCGCCCCGAAGGCGGCCGAGGCCAGCGTCGTGGCGATCGCCAGACCGCCGCGCAGGTGCCCGAGCCAGTTGTAGGCCGCCTTGTACAGGTCCGTGGTGATGCCGGCCGTCGTCGCCAGCGACCCCATCAGGATGAACAGCGGGATGACCGCGAGCGTGAACTCGTTGGTCGTGCTGAACGGGATCGTGGCGAGCTGCGCCCAGGCGGCGTCCGGCCCGATGGCCAGATACATGCCCAAGATGCCGCCCAACCCCAGGGCGACGCCGATATGGACGCCGACGGCGAGGAAGAAGATCAGCAGAACGCCGACAAGGAAACCTGTCGTTGCGGGATCGAGCATTCGGGTGTCCTCAGTCGGTGCCGGTGGGGCGCGTGGGGTCGTAGTCCTCGGCCGCCTGGATCTCGCTGCCGTCGATGACCCGGCGGATGTCGGTGATCAGGTCAAGCACGAGCTGCAGGATCAGCAGGCCGGTGCCGACCGCCAGGACGATGCGGGCGGGGAAGAGTGGGAACCGGATCAGCCCGACCGTCGCCTCGCCGATCTGCAGGCTGTACAGCGCCTCGTTATAGGCCTGCCAGAGCAGCAGCGAGAAGAACACGAGGCCGCAGAGATCGGCGAAGATGTCCATGGCGGCCCGGGCGCGCGGGCCGGTATTGGTGTAGATCAGCTCGACCCGGATGTGGCTGCGCCGGATCTGGGCGTAGCACAGGGCGCCGAACACGATCAGCACCATGGTGCTCTCGGTCAGTTCCAGCGCGCCGGGCACCGGGGTGTGGAAGATCTGCGTGCCGACCACCTCGATGGTGCCGAGGAACATCGCCGCCATCGTGCCGACGCCGCCGATCAGCAGGATGGCGAGCGCGACGCGCCGCAGAATGCCTGAAACAAGAACCATGGTCCCGCCGTACCGGTAAGGGGATGAAAGGGTCTAACCAAAGGGGTTCACGAAAAGATCCCGGCCGCCGAAAGCGGCGGCCGGGAGGGTGTGCGTCAGATCAGCGGCCGAGCCAGGCGTACCACTGGTCATAGACCTTCTGGGCTTCCTCGCCGAGGCCACGGCCTTCCATGTCCTTGACCCAGTCGCCGAGCAGATCAGGCGCCATATCCTTCCACTTGGCGAGCTCGGCTTCCGGGAACTCCTTCACCTCGCCGCCATTGGCCTTGATGTCCTCGATGGCCTTGCTCTCGAAGGCGTCGATCCAGTCCAGATAGGCCTGCTGGCTGACCTTGGCCTCTTCCATGAAGATCGCCTGGGTCTCCGGGGTCAGCTTGTCCCAGGCGCGTTTGCCGATGGTGATCAGGTGGCCGGTGATCGCCATGACCGGGCCGCAGCTGAACTTGCCCGGCTCGTAGAAGCGGTTGGTGACGATGTTGCCGGCATTGATGAACGAGTAGTCTAGCGTGCCGCGCTGCAGCGCCTCATAGATGTCGCCCACGCCGATGGTCACCGGCACCGCGCCGACCGCATTGTGCAGCTTGGGAATGTCGGCGCCGAAGCTGCGGATCTTCTTGTCCTTCAGGCCGGCAACCGTGTCGCAGTTCCCATCCGGGCCGGTCAGGTAGTACTGGCCGAGCGGCTGGTGGAACAGGAACTTCACGTTGTACTTGTCCAGCTCCTCGGAGAACGCCGGGATCTCCGCGAAGGAGTTGCGCGACAGGGTCATCGCCTCGGCCGGCGTGTCGAACACGAACGGAATCTGGAACGCGCGGATGAACAGAAGCTGGTCGGCGTAGTAGCCCGGCACGACCGAGGCCATGTCGATGGCGCCGCGGCCGGCGAGGGTCATGATCTCGTTGCCCTTGCCGAGACCGCCCGCATAGGTGATCTCGATCTTCACCTTGCCGCCGGTGCGCTCCTCGATCTTCTTGGCGAAGTTCTGCTCGACCTCGAGGAACGGGCTGTTCGGCAGATAGTGGCCCCAGCGCAGCGTGACCTCGTCCTGGGCCAGCGCGCTGCTGGCTATGCCGAGCGAGGCGGCAACCGCAGCACCCTTGATAATGCTTCCGATATATTTGTTCATTGGATTACTCCGTCTCCCTGTTTCAGCGCCGTAGTGGCGGAATGTCCCCTGGGCTGGCGCCGGCTCCGCATCATCCGCGCTCCGGCGCCTTGGGTCGACCAGATTATCCGGGCCCCGGCCGAGGCCGGGCGTGCTCTTCGGAGGCGCCAGAATAGTCAACTGTTGACATTTTTCCGCCCCGACAGCCTTCTGTCAACGCCTCCTCCGCAGGGGTAGTCTAGGGTAAATCGCCGATAGGAGACCAGGGATGGATGACGCGCGTTCGCGCCCGCGTTCTTCGGAAACCCATGCCGTTGAACCCAATGCCGTGGAAGACTGGAGCCGGATCCTGGACATCCTGGCCAGCCGCCGGTCCTGCCGCGACTTCGACGGCACGCCGATGGATCGCGCGGTGCTGGCCGAGATCGTGCGCGACGGCATGCAGGCCCCGTCCTCCTGCAACCAGCAGCAATGGCACTACATCATCGTCGACGACCGCGACATGCTGATGCGCTGCCACGACATCTCCGGCGGCAACCACCACTTCGCCGAATGCTCCGCCCTGGTCTATCTGTGTTTCCAGAAGGGCTGGACCCACGGCAATTTCTCCGTCGTCCAGTCGGTGGCGGGCGCTTGCTACCACATGATCCTGAGCGCCCATCTGCGCGGCTACGACACGATCTGGAATGCCGGGATCGGCGACAATGCCGCCCTGGCGGAGCTGTTCGGCGTGCCGCCGATCTTCGAGATCTGCGGGGCGATGGCGATCGGCCGGGCGCGGCCGACCGCCCCGGCGATGAAGGCGCCGCGCCGGCCCTTCGAGGAGGTGCATTCCTGGAACGGCTTCGCCCGGCCCGGCCACACGATCTATCCGGTGAAGCCGGCCAAGGCCTATCCGTATTTCGAGATCACCAACCCGTCCAACCCCTTCGCCATGTGGGACCCGCGCGGCTGGTCCTGGGAGCAGCTCGGCGATTTCCGGGGCTATGCTGTCTGGGCGAAGTCGCCGCTGGCCGGGGTCTATGTCTCGCGCCGCCAGGGCGAGGCGACCCGCGCCGAGCTGGACCTGCTGCCGGACCTGACTCCGGGCTCGCGGGTGGTCGAGCTGATGCCCTGGGGCGGGACCTACAGCGTGGAGATCCGCCGGCGCCTGGACCCCGGCGTGGAGCTCCATCTGGCCGAGCTGTCCGACGGGAATCTTACTTTCATCCTGGAACGGATGAAGCGCGAAGGCTTTGCCCTGGACCATACCCATGGCGACCGCATCGACGGCCCCTCGCTGCCCTACGCCGAGGACAGCATGGATGTGGTGATTCTGCCCCAGGTGCTGGAGCAGATGCCGCAGCCGGAGAGGATGCTGGACGAGGTGCGCCGGGTGCTGAAGCCGGGCGGGGCGGTGGTCGCCAGCGTGCGCAACCTGGATTCCGACTATGGCGACCACTGGAGCGAGGTGGAGTCGCGCGGCTGCATTCCGAACCAGGGCCCGTTCACCCCGCTGTCGGCGGAGACCGTGCGCGGCTGGATGGCCGCCCGGTTCATGCCGGAGGTGGAGCAGGGTATCGGCACCGCGGTGAGCCACGATGCCACCGTGGTGACCGACGAAAACCGAACCGGATGCCGGCTCTATGCCGGGCGCTGGCGGGCGGCCTGAGGGATCAGGCGAGGGTGCGGGCCATGAACCGGCCGGTGCCCTCGCTGCCCGCCACCAGGGCGCCGTCGCGGACGACGAATCCGCCACGTACGATGGTGTGCAGCACCTTGCAGGCCATCTCCTGTCCTTCCCAGACCGAGTAGCCGGCGTCGCTCTGCAGGCTGGATTTCTGCACGGTCCAGGGCGCCTTCATGTCGAGGATCGCGAAATCCGCATCCGCCCCCGGCGTGATCCGGCCCTTGCGCGGGGACAGGCCCATGGCATCCGCCGGCTGGCAGGTGACCAGTTTCGCCAACTGCTCCAGCGGAATGCCGCGCTTGACGTGACCCTCGGTGAAGAAGGCCGGCAGGAACGCGTCGAGGCCCGGGAAGCCCGGCTGGGCCTTCCAGATGCCGCCGTCCTTGCTGGAGATCGGCCGGTGGATGTGGTCGGTGCCGAGCGTGTCGATATCACCCCGACGGATGCCCTCCCACAGCGCTTCCCGGTCGGCCGGGTCGCGCAGCGGCGGGTTCACCTTGGCGACGGCACCCCAGTGGCTCGTGGTGTCGTGGGTCAGGTAGTGGGTGCAGGTCTCGATCGTCAGCCTGGAGCCGGCCTTGCGCTGCTCGACCGCGGCGGCCAACGCCTCGCCCGAGGAGGTGTGGACGGTATAGACCCGCGCGCCGGTCACCCGGCCGAAATAGGCGGCTCGGCGGATCGCGTCGGCCTCCACGAAAGGCGGGCGGGTCGCGTTCCAGCTCTCCAGGCCGTTCTTGCCCTCGGGATCGGCGGCCATCACCCGGTCGCGCAGCACCCAGGCGGCCTCGATGTTCTCCGGGTGCGGACACATCATGCCGCCATGCTCGGCCAGGGTCTCCAGCAGCCGCAGCATGAAGCCGTCATCGGTGCCGGGCAGGCCGAGCCGCTTGCCCTCGTCGCCGCGGATGTTCATGAACAGCTTCGCAGTGGGGACGCCGAATTCCTTGATGTAGCGCGGCAGTTCGGCGAGCTGGTCGTCGGTCGCGATCACGAAGTGGAAGCCGAAATCGATCCGCGCCCCGGCCTCGGTCACCGATTTCAGCTCCGCGAACTGGGCGCCGTAGGGATCCGGGCTCATCACATAGGGGATGAAGGACGTCACGCCGCCGATCGCCGCCGCCGCCGTTTCACTCGCCGCGTCGGAGGGCACCCGGGGCTTGGAGATGTCGCTGCCGTGACCGAGATGCAGGTGGACGTCGCAGGCGCCCGGCAGCACCGTCAGCCCGCCGAGTTGAACCGTCTCCGCCGCCTCCGGACCGCTGCCCGGCTCGGTCACCGCGGCGATGCGACCGTCGGCGACCAGCACGTCGACGTCACGGAAACCCTGTCCTGGGAGCAGCACCGATCCACCGGCCAGTCTCAGATCCATCTTGGTCATCGTGTCGTCTCCATCCTGTGCTTATCTGTCGGTCGTCGGGCCGTGCGGTCGCGCCTGTTCCGCAGACCGGAATGTTGGCGCGCGTTATGGGGCAGGGCGCAAGGCGGCGTGGCAAATTCATCGTCGAAAAGACGGATTTGACACAGATGCGCAGGCATTCCCGCGCTATTGTGATTAGAATGATAATCAACTCGAGCACGTTTAAGGGCTCGGTCATAGGTTGAGGAACCGTAGCTGTGGCGACGATTGAGACGATGCAACCGATCACCTCCACGAACCTGTCGACGCTGGCCTTCGAGCGGCTGGAACAGGCGATCATGTCCGGTGAGCTCAAGCCCGGAGAGCGGCTGTCCGAGGTGACCCTGGCGCGGCGCTACGGCATCAGCCGTGGCCCCCTGCGCGAGGCGATCGGCCGGCTCGAGGGCCGTAATCTGGTGGAGCGCCAGGCCAACCAGGGCGCGCGGGTGGTTTCCCTCGACCAGGCCCAGATCCTCGACCTGCTGGTGATCCGCGAGAGCCTGGAGGGCATGGCCTGCCGCCTGGCCGCGACCCGGATGAAGCCGGCGGAGCTGAAGCGCCTGCAGCGCATGCTCGACGACCACGCCACCGACGAGCACGTGGTCGCCGGCAAGGGCTACTTCCAGGGCGGCGGCGATCTCGACTTCCACTACCGCATCGTGCGGGCCAGCCGGAACGAGCGGCTGATCAAGATGCTGGACGAGGACCTGTACTCGCTGCTGCGCCTGTTCCGTCAGCGGCTGAGCACCGCCCCCGGCCGTCCGGCCCAGGCGTTGGAGGAGCACCGGGCGGTGCTCGCGGCCCTGGAGGCGCGCGACCCCGACGCGGCGGAAGCGGCGATGCGCACGCATATCCGCAACAGCCGCGCCAGCATCAATCACCTGGTCGCCGCCGACGTCGCGTAGCGCCGTCCAGTCAGGCCGCCGGCACATGGTTGATCGGGATGTCGACATCCAGCATCGGGGCGTGCTGCTGGCAGCCATAGACGTCGGTGTCGCCGAGATCGCCCGCCGGGGTATGCCGCGGGATCGTCGCCTTGAAGGCGAGGCCGGCCGGATAGGGCGTGAACAGCACGTCCTCCTCCGCCACGTCGTACAGATCGGCGATCAGCTTCGGCGTCAGCACGCCGGTCGCCGCCACCGCGTCGTAGGTGGCGCGGGTCTCGAACACCACGTCGATGGTGAGCTGGAACGGGCCGGCATTCTTCGACTTGCAGACCTTGGCGATATCGCGGATCCGGGGCATCACAGGTCCTCGTAGGTGATCGGGAACGGGGCGAGCGGATCGTCCACCGCCATCGTCTGGAAGACAGAGAACCGGTAGACCGGCCCGGCCTGGATGTCCGAGGGCGAGTAGGGGAAGGCCATGTTCCCCTCGCGGCAGAGCCGGCCCGGGAAGTCCGTGTGCAGCATGGTGACGCGGGCCACCGACAGCACCGCATCGGCGGTGTCTTGGTCGTCGGCCACGGCTTCCACCACGAAGCCGATCTCGTGCGGCTTGGCGGTGCCGCGCAGCGGCTCGGCCGCGCCCATCACCCCGTCCAGCCCGTAGCGGCGGATGATCAGCTTGTAGTCGTCCGGCGTGACCCCGAGATTGCCGACCTTGGTGGCGGTCGACTCGTGGATCGTCTTCAGGAAATCGTCCAGCGTGTCGATCAGCAGCGGGTCGCGGGTGCCGCAGATGCTGATCGCCCGGTAGCCGACCAGCTCGACGCCCTCCAGCTTCACCGTGTAGGGCGAGGGGCTCCAGGTCATGCCGGAGACCCGCACCGCCCGGTCGTTCACCGCGTCGAACCGGCAGTCGGTGGTGTCGAGAATGCCGCCCGGCTCCACATGGATGCAGGGGCTGGGGTTCTCGTGCAGGGCATGGTTGGCGACGGAGGAGGGGGTGCAGGCCCGCTCCGGTGCGGTCGGCTCCAGCACCACGCCCTCGTCGTCCACCGTCACGTAGAGGCAGTCATGGCCCTTGGGAATCGACGGGGTGGCGCCGCATTCCAGCATCTTGCCGGCATACCAGGCAGGGGCGGGCGCCTTGCCGGCGCGGATCGCCATGGCGGCCCAGGGGGCGGGATCGCTCGACCGTCCGGCCAGCACCACGTCGGCGGCGCCGTCCAGGGCGGCGGCGAAGGGCTCCGGTCCCATCATGCCGACCACCCGCTCGGCCCGGTCGATGGCCTCGGCGTCGATCGCCGGCCCGCCGGTCAGTTTCTTCATGCGGCCGTCGGCCGTGGCTTTCTTCAGCGCCGCCTTGTCCTGCTCGGCCTCGATGGTGGCGAGCCGCAGGTGGATGCCGTCCTCGCGGGCGATTTCGCGCACGATGTCGGCGGTGATCTCCAGATGCGGGGTGCCGCCCGCACCGCCTGCCGTGCCGATGACCACGGGCACGCCCTGGCGCTTGCCGGCCTGCACCATCAGCCGCAGGTCGCGCTTCATGGCGCGGCGCGAGCTCAGCGTCTTGCCGGAGCCGAGATAGAACGGTCCCGGATCGGTACTGCCGCCATCGACGCCGATCATGTCGACGCCGCGTTCCTCGCCCTTCAGCAGGGACGATTCAGGGAACCCGTAGCCGAGGATGCCGCTGGTCGATAGCATTCGGTAGGCGCCGCTGCTCACGGTGGTTTCCTCCTCGTTATCTTTGGCCGGATCATCCCCGGCGTGATCGATAACTGTCAACAGTTGACGATATTGTTCGGCCCCGCTGTAATCCGGGCGGGCGGTAAGTCCCGATAGAAACAGGGCCGGGAGGTTTGGACCAGATGACGACGCTTGCTGATCGCCGAAAGAAATTCCGGGCGATGCTGGAGGAACGGCGCGCCGTTCTGGTGCCGGGTGCGGCGAACGCGCTGACCGCCCGCGTGATCGAGGACCAGGGCTTCGAGGCCTGCTACGTCACCGGCGCCGGAATCGCCAACACCCTGCTCGGCGTGCCCGATATCGGCCTGGTCACCATGAGCGAGATCCAGACCACGACGGCCGCGATCGCCGAGATCAGCAGCCTGCCCCTGTTCGTCGACATGGACACCGGCTTCGGCAATGCCATCAACACCCACCGAACCGTCCGGGTGCTGGAGCGGGCGGGCGCCTGCGCGGTGCAGATCGAGGACCAGGTCTTCCCGAAGAAATGCGGCCATTTCGACGGCAAGGCGGTGATCCCGGCCAAGGAGATGGCGACCAAGGTCCGCGCCGCCGCCGACGCGCGCGAGGACGAGAACTTTCTCATTATCGCCCGCACCGACGCCCGCGCCATCGAGGGCATCGACGCCGCTCTGGACCGCGCCCGGATGTATATCGAGGCGGGCGCCGACGTGACCTTCGTCGAGGCGCCGACCTCTGTCGAGGAGATGACCCGGATCTGCGCCGAGCTGCCGGTGCCGCAGGTGGCCAACCTGGTGGTCGGCGGCCGCACGCCGATGCTGTCTCAGGAGGAGCTGGCGAAGATCGGCTTCGCCATCGTGCTCTACGCCAACACGCCGCTGCAGGCCGCCATGCGGGCCATGAGCGAGGTGCTGGGCGCGCTGAAGCGCGACGGCAACCTCGACGCCGTGCAGGACCGGCTGGCCGATTTCGTCGAGCGCCAGCGGCTGGTCCACAAGTCGACCTACGACGCCATGGAGAAGACCTACGCGGTCGAGGACTAAGAGGATGGCTGCATGAAGTTCGCACACGAGGACCGCGCCCCGTATTCCGCCATCGTCGACCGCCCGAAGCTGACCTGGCCGAACGGGGCGAAGATCGCGGTCTGGGTGGTGCCCAATGTGGAGCACTACGAGTTCCTGCCCCGGCCGTCGCGGATCCGCGATCCCTGGCCGCGCACGCCCCATCCGGACGTGCATGGCTACGGGGTGCGGGACTACGGCAACCGGGTCGGGCTGTGGCGGATGATGGAAGTCATGGACGCTCACGGCGTGCGCGGCACCCTGTCGCTCAGCATGTCGAACTTCGTGCACTACCCCGAGATCTTCGAGGCCTGCGAGGCGCGCAAGTGGGCGATCATGTCCCACGGCATGTACAACACCCGCTACCACTGGGGCTACTCCGAGGAGGAGGAGCGGGACGCGATCCACGAGAGCCTGGACCTGCACACCAAGCTCACCGGCCGCAAGCTGCGCGGCTGGTTCTCCCCGGCCGGGTCCTGGACCTTCAATACGCCCGACCTCGTGGCCGAGGCGGGGATCGACTATTACTGCGACTGGTACCACGACGATCAGCCATTCCCGATGCGCACCCGCTCGGGCCGCACCCTGGTGACCATCCCCTACACGATGGAGCTGAACGATGCGGTCATGTACCGCAACCAGTTCGACAGCGAGGATTTCGCCAACTGGACCTGCGACGCCTTCGACACGCTCTACAAGGAGGGTGAGGAGCAGCCGCGGGTGCTCTGCCTGGCGCTGCACCCCTACATCCTGGGCCAGCCGCACCGGATCAAGCATCTGGACCGCACGCTCGCCTATATCACCGGCCACGACAAAGTCTGGATGGCCACCGGCGAGGAGATCGCCGACTGGTACATCGCCAATCACCTCGAGACGATGAAGGCCCATCTGGGCTGGGAGGGCGCGCCATGACCCAACCGCGTCCTGGGATGGACCACGACCTCTATCCCTATTCGGCGATGAACCGGCGTCCGGCGATCTCCTGGCCGGACGGCAACGGGCTGGCCTTCACCGTGCTGCTGCATCTGGAGTTCTGGCGGCTCGATCCGCCGAAGGAGGACTGGCGCGACCCGCGCTACCAGGGCGCGTTCGGAAACTTCTATCCGGACTATACCGGCTATACCCAGCGCGAATACGGCAACCGGATCGGCATCTTCCGGGTGCTCGACCGGCTCGACAAGTTCGGCCTCAAGCTGACGGTCCCGGCGAATGCGGCGGCGCTGGAGCGCTATCCGGCCATCGTCGAGCGGCTGATGGACCGCGACGTCGAGTTCGTCGCCGCTGGCACCCATTCCGACCGGATGATCACCTCCAAGCTCGACGCCGATGCCCAGCGCTGGATGATCGACGAGAGCGTGGCGACGGTGGAACGCATCACCGGCCGGCGGCCGACCGGCTGGGCCGGCCCGGCCTATGGCGAGAGCGAGATCACCGCCGGCCTCCTGGCCGAGTTCGGGCTCGACTACGTCATGGACTGGCCGAACGACGACCAGCCCTACATGCTGAATACCAAACCGGCCCTGGTCTCGGTCCCGCGCCAGCCCGAATGGGACGACGGCGAGATCATGTGGCTGCGCAAGGTGCCGCGCGAGACCTGGGAGGACATGGTCGTCGCCGCCTTCGACCGGCTCTATGAGGAGCGGGCGGCGGGGCGGTACTTCTCCCTGTCCCTGCATCCCTGGATCGTCGGCCAGTTCCATCGCATCCGCTTCCTGGAGCAGGTGCTGGAGCGCATCGCGCCGCCCCGCGACGGCGTGTGGCAGGCCACCGCCGGCGAGGTCGCCCGGCATTTCCGCGCCCTGCAATCCGACTGACCTTCCGCCCCCACGGGCGCCCCTAAGGAGAGACTGACATGGCCACCGCAGGCATCGACAACGTCGACTACATCCGCGCGTTCATGACCGAGCGCCCGGTGGTGTTCGAGCGCTCCGCCCTGGTGATCGTCGACATGCAGAACGCGTCGGGCTCGCGCACGGGCGCGCTCGGTCGCCGGATGAAGGCGGAGGGGTCGACCTCCACCGACTACCGCTTCGACCGGATCGAGAAGCTGGTGGTGCCGAACATCCGCCGCATGCTGGACGGGTTCCGGGCCAAAGGCGGCGGCATCGTCTATGTCACCCTCGGCGCCCAGCGCCAGGACGCCGCCGACGCGCCGCCGCACATGCGAAAGATGTTCCAGGAGACCAACAACTGGATCGGCAGCGAGGAACACAAGGTCGTCGCCGGGCTGGAGCCGCTGCCGGGCGAGCTGATCGTACGCAAGACCAGCATCGGCGCCTTCGCTTCCACCGGGCTCGACCACCTGCTGCGCTCGATGGGCTGGGACAATCTCTACATGACCGGCGTGTCGACCAACATGTGCGTGGAGACGACGGCGCGCGAGGCAGCCGACCGGGGCTATCACGTGACCATGGTGGAGGACGGCTGCGCCACCACCCGCAAGGAGCTGCACGAGAGCACGATGCAGAACTTCCAACGCCTGTTCGGGCGTGTGCGCAGCACGGACGACGTGGTGGCCGAACTGTCGCTGTAAGCGACGGGAACCCCGCCCGTCGTCCTGACGCAAGTCAGGACCATGCTGCTGACGCCAATGCACCGCAGATCCTGATGTGCATCAGGACGATGGGGGTGAGGGGAGTTTTTCCTCCACCTCTAACCCTCTCCCACTCCCCGGATTCATTCCGGGGCCCACGCCGAGCTGGCTCGGTCGGCCGCCCCGTCACGCTGATGCGTAGGCCCCGGAATAAATCCGGGGAGTGCGTGGGGTTTTGGGAGTGTTGAAGGGATCGGGTTGGCGCCGAATCCCTACCCGTCCAGGAACGCCAGGACCGCGTCGCCGAAGGTGCGCGGCTGCTGGCGGAACATGCTGTGGCCGGCATCCGGGATGATCACGGTCTTCGCCCCCGGCACATGGGCCGCGAGCGCGCGGAGCACCACCGGCAGCATGCCCGGCGTGTCCGCCCCGCCGACGAACAGGGTGGGGGCCGTCAGCGCCTCCGCCTCCGTCCGCGAGAAGGGCAGGCGGCCCTCGTTCACCTGGGCCAGCAGGGTGGTCGCATTGTCCTCGCGCATCTGCCGGTCGGCTGCCGGCAGCCGGTCCCAGGCGCCCGGACCGTTGATCCCTTCGATGAAGGCGCGCAGGCCCCCCTCGAGGTCGCCGGCGGCGATCTTTTCCGCCGACTGGGCCACATGGGCGCGGGTGCCCGCGGCCGGGCCGCCCTCGCCCTCGGTCTTCGGCATCAGCGTGTCGTCCAGGGCGCCGCCCGGCTCGGCCAGGACCAGCCGGTCCACCAGCTCCGGGCGCTGCAGCGCCAGCCGGAAGGCGAGATGACCGCCGCGGGAATGGCCGATCAGGTCGACCGGCCCGGCGTCCAGCGCCTCGATGAAGGCGATCACGTCGTCGACGTGCTGGGCCATGGTGAAGGTGGCCTCGGTGCCGGCGCAGCTATCGGGGAAGTAATGGCGCAGGCTCGGCGCGATCAGCCGGCGGCCGGTCGACAGCGGCTTCAGCACCGGCGCCCAGGCCCGGAAGTCGTTCAGCGAGCCGTGTACGCAGAGCAGCGGCTTGCCTTGGCCGATCTCGAGATAGGCCATGTCGAAGCCATTCACGGTGAGGGTCTTCATGGCGACCTTCCTTGGGCTGTGGGGTGCAGAGCTGGCGGTGCCCGACTCCCTTATCGGCTTCGGCGACTGGCGGCAATCCGCGTTCCGGCCGTTCCGGGCGCGGCAGGTTCAGGCCGAGGGTCGGTCCGCGAGCTCGAGGCACGTGTCGATCCGCGCCAGCAACTCCTCCTTGTCCGCCTCGAGCTGATCGCTCGCCGACACCTCCTCGGCGAGCAGGCGCAGCTCGTCGAACATGGCCTCGCGCTGGTCCGGCTCGGCAATCCGGATCATCCGAGCGATCGCCCGTTCCAGCGCAAGGCTCATCAGGCCGTTGCGCCTGGCGGCGCGGCGCAGCGGCGGGAAGGCTTCGATGAACAGGGTGTCGGCGGTGGTCGTCGGCGAGACCACCCGCGCCACGCCGTCGCTGTCCAGGAACACGCCGGTCGACAGCCGCTCGGCCCGGGCCGTCGCCAGCGCGGCCGACAGCCGGTCCACACAGGCGATGGCGGTGAAGGTGTCGTTCACGCCGGGGGACAGGGCGCGCAGAGCGATCTCCACCAGAAGGTTCACCGAGAACCGCAGGTCGCCCTCGGGCGTGCGGACGGAGAGCAGCGGAAGGGCGTCGGTCACCGCCCGGTCGAGCGCCTGATCCGGGTCGTTGAAGACGGTCGCGATCGGTGCGCCCTTGATGACGAAGTCGCCGGGCTGCACGTCGTAGAAGACGGTGGCGCCGGCCGCCCGGGCCGCGGTCAGCAGTTGGCCCGGCTCGATCGCGTCCACATAGCCGTCGACCGGGGCGTGCACCTTGCGCTCGTCTCCCTCCGGCAGCACCAGCTCGCTGGACAGGATCGGCGTGCTGCGGGCGATGGCGTTGTCGATCTGGCGGTCCAGCGCCCGGGCGATCTCGGCCGCCTCTTGGTCGATGGTCACCCGCGTCGAGACCCGCTGCACGAAGAGCAGAAGCAGCAGGACCGAGACGATCATGTAGGCGGCACCGACCGCGACGGTCAGGTCTGTCGAACCGTCAGAGTCCATCATCCACAGGGACTGAAGCGCGTAGAGGAAGGTGGCGCCGAGCGACCCGACCGCGACCTGGCTGACCCGGTCGTCGCCGAAGCGCTGCAGCAGGCGCGGGCCGATGGCGCTGGCGGCCATGGTGTAGACCAGCAGAACGATGGAATAGACCATCACGAGCGCCGACATGGACGCTCCAGCCGAGACCGTGAACACCGCCTCGGCGGTGTCCGCCTGCACCTCGAGGAAGGCCGGAACCAGGCCGGCATGCTCGTCGTGCAGACAGGCTTCCAGATGCCAGGTCGCGATCGCCACCAGCAGGCCGGACAGGCTGATCGCCCCCGGAATGGTCAGGAAGCCGCGCAGGACGCGGATCGTGCGGCGAAACGGGGCGAGGGCCATCGGCGGGGCCGTTCTCTGGCTGCGGCGGAGGGGCTTCGTCTGACTTGCCACGGTCTGGTGGGAGAGGTCCAGTACAACCGGGAACGTCGGTCTACCGCCTGCGGCACCATTGCGCAGCGCAGCATGACGGGGATCCAGACAGGATATGGGGTGCGGCGCGCAGACTGCCCTGCGGTCGCCGAGGGAGGATGCCGGAATGCAGGACCGTCAGATGCACCTGGTCGCGTATCTCAAGACCGGCCCGACCGCCCTGCATGTGGGCGGCTGGCGCCATCCGGAATCCACCTTGGACGACATCCTGCATCCCAGCCGCTACCAGCATATCGCCCGGGTGCTGGAGGCCGGGTGTTTCGACGGATGCTTCTTCGCTGACCTGTTCGGGCTCTACGACATCCATGGCGGCAGCTTCGATCCCTATGTCCGCCGGGGCGGGCAGATCAGCTATCTCGACCCGACGGTGGTTCTGCCGGTGATGGCGGCGGCGACCACCCATCTGGGGCTGGGCGCGACGCTGTCGACCAGCTTCCACACCCCCTATCACCTCGCCCGCTGGCTCGGCTCGCTCGACGTGATGAGCGGCGGACGGGTCGCCTGGAACGTGGTGACATCGGCCACTGACCTGGAGGCGCAGAACGCCGGCATGGACGCGCTGCCGCCGCGCGAGGAGCGCTACGACCGGGCCGACGAGGTGCTGGAGGCCTGCTTCGCCCTGTGGGACAGCTGGGACGAAGACGCCTTCGTGCTGGACAAGGAGGCGGGGTACTTCGCCGATCCCGCCAAGGTGCATTACGCGAACTACCAGGGCCGCTGGGTGAAGACCCGCGGTCCGCTCTCAATCCCGCGCAGCCCCCAGGGCCGGCCGGTGATCATGCAGGCCGGCAGCTCCGACCGGGGCCGCGAGTTCGCCGCCCGCTGGGCCGAGGTCGTGTTCA
This sequence comes from Thalassobaculum sp., assembly GCF_965223715.1. Taxonomy (GTDB): domain Bacteria; phylum Pseudomonadota; class Alphaproteobacteria; order Thalassobaculales; family Thalassobaculaceae; genus Thalassobaculum. The sequence continues at coordinate 970,669 of NZ_OZ245012.1, forward strand.
CCGTCCAGCGCGGCAAGGACGAGATGAAGGAGTTCTACGACGATCTCCACGTCCGCATGGACAAGATCGGCCGCCGACCGGAGGAGTGCGCGGTGCTGCCGGCGGTGTCGGTGGTGCTGGGCGAGACCGAGGCCATTGCGAAGGAGAAGGCCGACTATCTCGACAGCCTGATCGACCCGGAACTGATCACCGCCTCCACCTCCAACAGCGTCGGGGTGGACCTGACCAAGGTGAAGGACCCGGCCGATCTTGCGAAACTGCAGGGCAACCAGGGCATGAAAGGGACCGAGCAGATCCTGCAGCAGGCGATGAAGGCGGAAGGCCTGACCCTGGCCCAGGCCGCGCAGACCCGGCACCGGCGCCGCGAGTTGGTGGGTACGCCGTCCATGGTCGCCGATCGGCTGCAGGAGATGTTCCAGGCCGGCTGCTGCGACGGCTTCGTCCTGGCGCCGACCACCTTTCCGGCCATGTTCGAGCAGTTCTGCCGCGGCGTCGTGCCGGAGTTGCAGCGCCGGGGCCTGTTCCGTACCGCCTACAGGGGCCGCACCCTGCGCGAAAACCTGCGGAGCTGATCGGCCACGCCTGCTTGGTCCGATAATCCCGGGTGACATATCGTTTGGCGAGGGATGGGGAGGAGGCAATGACGTCGGCGATCCGGATCTATGCGCGCCGCATCGAAGGCATCGGCGAGGCCGATCTCGCCGCCGAGCGGGCGCTTCTCGACGCTGCCGAGCGCGAACGGGCGAAGCGCTTTGTCTTCGAGAGCGGGCGGGTCGAATACATCGCGGCCCATGCCCTGGTCCGCCGTGCGCTGGCCGAGGAACTGGATGCCGATCCGCGGGACTTCCGCTTCGTGGAGGGCGCGTACGGCAAGCCGACTGCCTGGCTCGGCGCCGGGGCCGCTCCGGTTTCCTTCAACCTGTCCCACACCCGGGGGATGGTGGCGGTCGGGGTCGCCCTGGACGGCATCGCGTTGGGGGTCGACGTGGAGAACGGATCGCGCAAGGTCGACCTCTCCATCGCCGACAGCTATTTCGCGCCGCCGGAGCTGGACTGGCTGCGGTCCCATGGAGACGCGGATCAGGGCGGGGCGTTCATGACCCTGTGGACCCTGAAGGAGGCCTTCATCAAGGCGACGGGGAAGGGGCTGTCCGAGGAACTCGACCGGTTCTGGTTCGCCGAGCCGTCGGCCCGGCCCATTCGGATCGGTTTCGCGCCGGAGCTGACGGAGGATGCCGGCCATTGGGGCTTCGAGCACCGGGTGCTTGCCGGCGACTACCACCTCTCGGTCGGCTGGCGCGGATCGGGGCGGGTGGAGTGGCGGGACATGCCGGCCTGAGGTGCCTCCCGAAGTGTGAGGCCGCACCTTTGCCCCTCCTAGTCTTCCCGGCCTCGCGCCGGGATCCAGGATGCGGATCGCCGGAGCAGTGGAGAATGATTTCCAGGCGCTCCGGCAAGCGTCTCCCTGGGCCCCGGCGCGAGGCCGGGGAGACGGTGTGGTTTGGGGGCTCCGGGTAGTCCTTGGCCGCTACTCCGCGGCCGCCTTGGCGCTGGCGCCGGTATAGGCGGCCGCACTGTTGCCGGCGAGACGGCCGAAGACGGTGCCGGCCATCAGCCCGCTGCCGCCCGGATAGTTCTCCACGAACAGCCCGCCGACCAGCTCGCCCGCCGCATACAGGCCGGGGATGGTCTGGTCCTGCATGTCCTGGACCTCGCCCTTGTCGTTGATCTTCAACCCGCCGAAGGTGAAGGTGATGCCAGTGGTCGTGACATAGGCCTCGTAGGGCGGCTCGTCGATCGGCAGGGCCCAGTTGGTCTTGTTGATCTCCAGTCCTTCCGTCGTCACCCCATCCAGCACCGACGGGTTGAACTTGCCCGGCCTGCAGGCGGCGTTGAACTCGCCGATCGTCCTCGTCAGCGCGTCCGGCGCGATCTCGAGCTGCTTGGCCAGATCCTCGATGGTGCTCGCGGTCACCTTGGTGACCTCGCGGATGCGGTACTCGTCGCGCAGCAGCGGGATGGTCTTCTGGTCGAAGATCTGCACCGCCGTGCGGTAGGGCTGGCTCATGATGGCGCGGCCGAACTTCACATAGGTGTGGTTGCGGACGTCCTCCCCCTCGTTGACGAAGCGCTCGCCGTTCAGGTTGACCATGATGCCCCAGGGGTAGGAGTGCTTCTGGAAATTGTCGAGCACCGAGTAGTCGCCATAGGGCGGGGCGGAGATGTCCCAGCCGACCGAGTGGCAGCCCGACCAGTTGCCGTAGGGGCGGGCGCCCATGTCGAGGGCCATCCGGATGCCGTCGCCCATGTTGTGGCGGGTGCCGCGGACCCGGCACAGGTCCCAGCCCGGGCCGAGATAGCGCACGCGCATCTCCGGATTGGACTCGAACCCGCCGCAGGCCAGGATGACCGCGTCGGTGCTGATCTCCTCATAGCCGTTCGGGCCGAACACTTCCACGCCGGTGATCTTGCGATGTTTGTCGTGGATCAGCTTCGTGGCGCCGGTGCCGTAGCGGATCTCGCAGCCCATGCGCGCGACCTCGGCCAGCTCCATCTCGATCAGGCCCGCACCTCCGCCGACCGCCTCGATGTTCACGCCGCCGTAGAAGTGGTGCTTGCCGTCGACCAGAAAGGACTGGCGGCCGAACATTGGGATGAAGCGGATGCGGTGCTGGCGCAGCCAGGCCATGGCCGGGCGGGAGCCGTCGATCAGGATCCACGCCATGTCCTCGTCGGACTGGTGGCGGGTGACCTTCATCAGGTTGTCGTAGAACGCTTGGCGGTCGTGCGGCGGCAGGACGATCTGCTCGCGCTCCGCCTCTGACAGGTCGACCAGGACGTCGGTGGCCGCATCGTCGATGCCGGTATGGCAGAAGCGGAAGCCGCCGGCGGTGAAGTAGGAGTTGCCGCCTTTCTCCTCCTCGCCGGCCTTCTCCAGGATCAGGACGCTGGCGCCGTTCTCGCGCGCGGCCATTGCCGCGGAAAGTGCCGCGTTGCCGGCGCCGACCACGACCACATCGTATTCCGCCATATCTTCCTCCCATGGCTGTTGGGATCGAGATTGACAGGCGATATTTCGACAGTAAATTGAAACATTCTTTGATATTAATAAGACAATATGAATTATCGATGGATTACCTGCTCAAGGAAATCGCCGTCTTCGTCCGGATCATAGAACTGGGCAGTTTCCGGGCGGCGGCCGAGGATATGCACCTGACCCAGTCGGCCCTGACCCAGCGGCTGAAGAAGCTGGAGGAGGCGGTGGGGGTGCGGCTGATCGAGCGAACGACCCGCTCGGTGGCGCCGACCGCCGTGGGACGCAGCTTCCTGCCGGTGGCCAAGCGGATGCTGGTGCAGTTCGAGCAGTCGATGGAGGACCTGAACACCCTGATCCAGGCGCGCACCGGCCAGGTGACGATCGCCAGTCTGATCTCCGTCGCGACTTACGTGCTGCCTGGCGCGCTCAAACGGTTCAACGAGGCGCATCCGAATGTGAGCGTGCGCATCTTCGATGACCCCGAGCAGGAGATCGCCGGACGGGTACGGCGCGGCGAGGCGGAGTTCGGCATCGACATGGAGACCGCCGCCCCGGACCCGGAGATCGAGATGACCGCGCTCCTGGAGGACCGCTATGTCCTGGTCTTCCATCCGGGCTTTCCCGGCGTGCCGGACGGACCGGTGGCCTGGGCGGATCTGGCGGAGCTGCCGCTGGTGACCTATGGCGCGCGCAGCGGCACCAACCGGCTGATGCACGAACGGCTCGCCGACCTGCCGCGCACCGGCCAGTGGCGCTACGAGGTGCAGCATCTCTCCACGCTGATGGGGCTGGTGCGCGCCGGGCTGGGCGTGGGGATCGTGCCGACCCTGGCCATGGCCGGGCAGGACGAGGGGGCTCTGCTGCAGCGTCCCCTGGTGGCGCCGGACATGCGGCGGTCGCTTGTCCTGGTCCAGCGCCGCGGGGCGGAGCTGTCCCCGGCGGCGGAGATCCTGAAGTCCTTCACCCTGGACGCCTTCGAGCGGTTCGGGGGAACCGGCTAGGCGGTCATTCGCTCGACGCGGTCGCTGGTGCGTTCCCCGGCGGACGGGAGGTTCTGGAAGCTGTCAGCGGGCGGTTGGATCGGGCCGGCGCTCAGCCTTTTGCTTGGCTTTTTCCCGACGTCATCCCGGGCAGCCCCCGGACTTGATCCGGGGGCTGCCCGGGACCTGGAAATGACGACATGGCTGGGTCCCGGCCCAGCCCCGGGTCAGGCCCGGGCCTGTCCAGGATGACGGCTTGGGGTCTAGGCGTAGGTCATTTCGGCCATTTGCCGGCGAGGCCCAGATCGCGTTCGCGCTGGTGCATCTCGTGCCAGATCTCCGCCGGCGTGATGCCCATCCAGACCCAGAGCACGGTCAGGTTATAGAGCAGGTCGGCCGACTCCCGGATCACGCCGTCGCGGTCGGACACGGCGGCATCCAGCGCGACTTCTGCTGCCTCCTCCACGACCTTCTTGGCGATCTTCGGATTGCCGTCGCGCAGCAACTGGGCTGTCCGGTCCCCGACCTTGGTCTCCGCGCGGGAGGTCTGGACCATCTCGAAAAGCTGGTCGATCGGATGGGTCATGGGCACTCCGCAAGGTCTTGGGCGTGGTCTTCGCCCGATGACGGGTCAGGCATCGATCAGGCGGCTCTCGGCGATCTGGCCGGTCGACTCCAGGATCGGATAGGCGACCGACGTGATGTGACTGTTGATCCTCTTCAAGTCCCGCAGAACGTCCAGGTGCAGCGACGAACTGCCCAGGGATTCCGGTTTGCCGTCGCGGATGCGGGCATAATGGGCCTCGGCGAATTTCTGCTCCAGCTCGCGGATATGCACCTTCTGCTCCATCAGCCGGCGGGCCAGCAGCGCATCGCCGCTCATGAACACACTCAGCGCCAGTTTCAGGTTGGCGACCACCTCGCCGTGCATCGCCTGCAGCTCGGCCATGCCGTCGGCGGAGAAGCTGGTGCCGTCCTTGATCTTCTTGGCGGCGAGCTCCAGCAGGTTCTTGTCGATGATGTCGCCGATATGCTCCAGGTTGGTGGTGAAGGTCAGGATCTCGACCACCCGGCGGCTTTCCTTGGGGTCCAGTTCCTGGCGCGACAGGCGCGTGAGGTAGAGCTTCACCGCCTCGTGCAGCACGTCGACCACGTCGTCGTCCCGCTCGATCTCTTTGATCAGGTCGGAGCGGCCGCTCTTGAACACCTCCATGGTGCGCTCGAGCATCGACTCCACGGTATCGCCGATCCGCAGGGTTTCGCGGGCGGCGCTGGACAGGGCGACGCCTGGGGAATCCAGGGCCGACTCCTCCAGATGCTTCGGCGCCTTCTCGTCCTCGGCCACCGGGCTGTCGGGTAGCATCCGGGTCACCAACGCCGCGACCAGGCCGACGAAAGGCAGGAAGAGCAGGGCGACCGCGAGGTTGAAGCCGGTGTGGAAATTGGCGATCAGCCGCGCCGGATCGTCGGAGAGGTCGCGCAGATACGGGATGATCCAGGGCACCATCCAGAACACCAGGGCCACGCCCGCGGTGCGCATGAGCAGGTTGCCGACCGGAATGCGCCGCGCCGACGGATCTGCCCGCCAGTTCATCGCCACGGGCGTGATCGAGCTGCCGATGTTGGCGCCCAGCACCAGCGCCATGGCGAGCTGAACTTCGACGACATGCAGCGAGACCAGGGTCATCACCAGCACGATCACCGTCAGGCTGGAATGGGCGAGCCAGGCGAGCGCGGCTCCCAGCAGGATCGCCATCAGCGGCTCGTTCACCATCGGCGCCAGCAGCACCGACAGGGTCGGCCCCTCGCGCAGCGGTACGGAGGCCAGCATCACCATCTTGATCGCCAGCAGCATCAGTCCGAGTCCAATCAGCACCCGGGCCATGGCCCGCCGCCTGGAATCGTCGGACGACAGGAACACCGTCACCCCGACGAACAGGAACAGCGGCGAGATCCAGGACACGTCGAAGGCGAGCACCTGCACCACGACCGTGCTGCCCACATCGGCCCCGAGCATGATCGCCAGGCCGGCCGGCACGGCGATCATCTTGCGCCCGCCGAAGGAGCCGACGATCAGGGCGGTGGCCGTGCTGCTCTGGAGCAGGCCGGTGACCGTGAAGCCGGTCAGGAACGAGGTCAGCCGGTTCCTTGTCGCCGCCGCGATCCCGCGCCGGATCGCCGAGCCGAAGGCCCGGGTGATGCCGGTGCGCACCATGCGCACGCCCCACAGAAGCAGGGCGACGCCGCCGGCGATTTCGATGAGCAGATGCATGCGCGCTTACCGGGGTGACGGGTGCCGCGGCGACGGCGCGCCGCCGCTGGCCCTAGATGATGGCATGGCGGACCTTGGCGGAGACCCACTCGCTGACCAGGACGGTAATCAGGATCAGGATGAAGATCACCGTCACCTGAGGCCAGGCCAGAACGTTGAGGGATTCCTGCAGCCGCAGGCCGAGCCCGCCGGCGCCGACCAGACCCAGCACGGTCGACTCGCGGATGTTGATGTCCCAGCGGAACACGGTGATCCCGGCGAAGGCGGGCAGGATCTGAGGCACCACGGCGTAGTCCATCACCTGCGCCTTGCTGGCGCCCGTGGCCGCGACCGCTTCCACTTGCACCTCGTCGATCTCCTCGATCGCTTCGTAGAGCAGCTTGGCGACGAATCCGATGGAGCGCAGCGCGATGGCGACGATGCCGGCCATCACGCCCGGGCCGATCACTGCGACCAGCAGCAGGGCCCAGATCAGCGAGTTGATCGAGCGGCTGGAGACGATGATCAGCAGCGCGATCGGCCGCACGAAGCGGACGCTCGGCGTCGTGTTGCGGGCCGCCAGGAAGGCGACCGGCACCGCCATGAACAGCGCCAGCAGGGTGCCGAGCGTGGCGATGTTCAGGGTGTCCCACAGCGGCTCCAGCAGAACCGGGATGTACTCCCAGCGCGGCGGGAACATGCGCGAGCCAATATCGGCCGCCTGACGCGGGGCGTCGGTGACGAAGGCCCAGATCGTGCTCTCGGTCATCACCTGCCAGCAGAAGACGAACAGGGCGACGAGCAGGAGCCAGCCGAGCCAGAGGGCCAGTTCCTGTTTCGTCGAGCGCCGGCGCCAGGTCCGGTTGGCGTGGTCGGTCATCGTCATTACTGCACCCATTTCCGCACGAAGCCCGACAGGTACTCGGCGGCCATGACGATCAGGATGATCAGGATCAGGATGGCGGCGGCGGAATCGTATTCGTAGCGGTCCATCGCCGTGTTCAGCGTGGCGCCGATGCCGCCGGCGCCGACGATGCCGATCACCGCGGATTCCCGGAAATTGATGTCCAGCCGGTACAGGCTGAGGCCGATCAGCCGCGGCATCACCTGGGGCTGAATCGCGTAGTTCACGATCTGCCACCAGCCGGCACCCGTCGCCCGCACCGCCTCGGCCTGGGACTCATCGATATCCTCGATATCCTCGGCCAGCAGCTTCGACAGGAAACCGATGGTGGCGAAGGAGAGGGTGAGGAAGCCGGCGAAGGGTCCGAAGCCGAACATGGCCACGAACAGGATGGCGACAATGATCTCCTGGAAGCTGCGCGACAGGGCGACGATGGCCCGGCACACGGCATAGATCGGAAGCGGCGCGATGTTGCGCGCGGCGCCGATGCCGATGGGAATGGAGATCAGCACGCCGACCACGGTCGCCGTGACCGACATGGTCAGGCTCTCTTCCATGCCCTGGAGGATATCTTCCCAGCGGCTGGTGAAATCGGGCACCAGGAAGCCCTGGATGAAGCGCTGGCCGCGCTCCAGACCTTCCCAGACTCGGACCCAGTTCACCTCCACCGAGCCGATGGCGAGCACGAGATAGAGCAGGCCGCCGCCATACAGCGCCCAGCGCAGCCAGGCCCGCTTGATGAAGGGCGGCCGCTTCCAGTGTCGATGATCAACCGCGCCAGACATGTCAGCGTCGGTCATGTCAGGCCCGCCAGGCGCTCGCGGTCGACCGGGACGGAGGCGGCATGGTCGGCGCCGTCCTCGTCGGTCTCCTCGCCGTCCTCGTCCGCCTTGCGGATCGTGGCGGACCAGTCCTCCTCGCCGTAGATCTGGGTGAGGACGTCGGGGGTCAGCTCGTCCGGGCTGCCATCGAACACCACCTTGCCAGACTGCAGGCCGATGATCCGGCGCACGAACTGCTGCGCCAGGGCGACGTCATGGATATTGATGATCGCCGGCAGGCCGCGCTCGTCGCAGATCTCCACGATCAGCCGCATGATCTGCCGCGAGGTCTTCGGGTCGAGCGAGGCGGTCGGCTCGTCGATCAGCAGCAGGTCGGGATCCTGCTCCAGGGCACGGGCGATGCCGACCCGCTGACGCTGGCCGCCGGACAGGGCGTCGGCGCGCTTGTTCACATGGGCCGACAGGCCGACACGGTCGAGAAGCCGGTAGGCGTTCTCGATGGCGTCGGGCGGAAACTTGCGGAAGAAGCTGCGCCAGAAGCCGACATAGCCGAGCCGGCCGGACAGCACATTCTCCATGACGGTCAGGCGTTCGACCAGGGCGTATTCCTGGAAGATCATGCCGATCCGCCGCCGGGCGCGGCGCAGACCGCCGCGGCTCAGGCTGGAGATCTCCATGTCACCGAGAAACACCTGGCCGGAGGTCGGCTCCACCAGGCGGTTGATACAGCGGATCAGAGTGGATTTCCCCGCCCCGGACGGCCCGATCAGGCCAACGACCTGACCGGGCTCGACCGTAAGGCTCACGTCGGTGAGCGCCCGATCTCCGGTTGCATAGACCTTCGAGAGGTCCTTCAAGCGCAGCATTCGGCCGCTCCCCTATATGTCGTCGTCAAATCTTGCGAAGTGCCGGACCGGTCACTTGCAGTCGTAGGAAACGCCGTTCGCCGCGTCGATCTTCCGGATCACTTCCCAGTGGGACTTGTAGGTGATCGGGATGAACTGCTCCTCGCCGGAGCGGGCGAACTCCTCCTTCAGGGCCGAGCCTTCCCAGTCGAAGGTGAAGAAGGATTCCTTGATCTTCTCCTGCAGCTCCGGCTTCAGGTTGTAGACGTAGCCGAAGCCCGTGGTCGGGAACTTCTGCGACTTGTAGATCGAGACGACCTGGTCGGCCTTGATCACGTCGCGGGCGACCATGCGGTGCAGCACCGAGTTGGCGATGGCCGCGGCCGGATAGTCCTTGTTGGCCACGCCCAGGATCGAGTTGTCGTGCTTGCCGGAGAACACCGGCTCGAAATCCGTTCCGGCTTCCAGGCCGTAATCCGCCTTCAGGATCGCCGACGGCGCCTTGAAGCCGGAGTTCGAGGTCTGGGACGTGAAGGCCATCTTCTTGCCCTTGATGTCCTCGACCTTCTCGATGCCGCTGCCCGGATAGGTGATGATCTCCATGTTGTAGCCGAAATCGCCATCCTTCGACGCCATGATAGTGAAGGACACGAAACCGGCGCAGTTCACCGCCAGCGGGTTGGACCCGGTGTTGAAGCCGGCCACGTGCAGACGGCCGGCGCGCATCGCCTCGATCTGGGCGGCGTTGGACTGAACCGGGAAGAACTGGACCTTCTTGCCGGTCACGCTCTCCATATGGCGCAGGAAGCCGTCCCACACCTTGGCGTAGACCGCCGGATCCTCGACCGGGGTATAGGCGAAGATCAGGGTGTCGGGATCGACCTGCTGGCTCGGATCGGTCGGGGTGTCGGCGACCAGGTCGCCATTCTCGTCCTTGAAGCGGGAGTCGAGGGCGTAGCTCGGCGTGGCCCAGCTCAGCGAGACGGCGCCGACCAGACCGGCGAGGGCCGACAGCATCAGGTTTCTGCGAATCATGTGATTCTCCCTACAGGTCGTTATCGTCGGCCCACCTGAGGCATGACCGAACATTACAGTTTTGTGACAGTAGGAATATATGGGTCAGGGATATGACCCAAGCCCAAAATAGATACGTCAGAGTCGGGCCTTAGCCGGGGGCGCCGGAGCAGGTCCTAGTGCGGCAGAACCCATGGCCTTCCGGTCAGTGGATCCGATATGACCTGCGCCTCAAGGCCGAAGGCTCGCTGCAGATGGTCCGCCGTCATGACCGACTCGGGCGGACCCTCGGCCACCAGACCCTCGGGGCTCAGCAGCACCAGGTGGTCGCTGAACCGGGCGGCGAGGTTCAGGTCATGCAGCACGCTGACCACCGTCATGCCGGTGTCCCGCACCCGGCGCTGCAGCAGCCTCAGCATCTCAATCTGCTGCGCCAGGTCAAGATGAGAGGTCGGCTCGTCCAACAGCAGCAGCGGCGTGCGCTGGGCCAGGACCAGGGCGAGCCAGGCGCGCTGGCGCTGGCCGCCGGACAGCTCCGCCAGCGGACGCTCGGCCATGTCCGCCATGCCGACCGCGTCGAGCGCGTCGGTGCAGGCGTCGCTGTCGGCCTGGGTCCAGGGGGCGAGCAGGCCGCGCCAGGGCGTGCGCCCGCGCCGGACCAACTCGCCCACGTTGATGGCGTCCGGGGCCAGGGGGAACTGCGGCAGGATCGCCAGCCGGCGGGCCAGCTCGCGGGTGTCGGCGGTGTGGATATCGTCGTCGCCCAGCAGCACCCTCCCGGCCGCCGGCTTCAGCAGCCGGGCCAGGGCGCGCAGGAGGGTCGATTTCCCGCAACCGTTGGGGCCGAGGATGGCGGTGCTCCGTCCGACCGGGAAGGCGAGGTCGAGGTCTTGGATCACCCGCCGGTCCTGATAGCCGACGGACAGCGCTTCGGTGCGCAGGCTGACCTGGGTCACAGCTCGCCCCTTTCCATCTCGCGTGACAGGCGCCAGAGCAGATACGGCGCGCCAAGAATGCCGGTGGTGACGCCGATCGGCAGCTGCAGGCCGGGCAGGCTGGCTCGGGCGACCAGATCTGCAAGCACCATGATGACCGCGCCCGCCGCGGCCGCCGCCGCGAGCCGGGCGCCCGGGTCGATCGCCCCGGCCAGGCGCGCGCCAACCGGCGGCGCCATAAGGGCGACGAAGGCCACCGGACCGACGATCGAGACGGCGACGGCACAGAGCCCGATGGCGGTCGCCGCCAGCAGCAGCCGGTCGCGCGCCACGGTGAGGCCGAGACCCGAGGCCAGCTCCGCCCCCAGCTCGAGCAGCCGCAGGGCGCGGACTTGGAGGGCGAGGCAGAGGGCGAGCACCCCGCCGGCCGCCGCCAGGATCTGGGCGTGGGACCAGTCGCGGGCGGACAGCGAGCCGACCAGCCAGCGCTGGGCCTCGGCCGCCTGCGGGCCGGACAGTCGGGTCATCAGGAACGAGCCGAAGGCCGAGGCGGCGAACCCGACGCCGATTCCTACCAACACGATAGTCACCGGTGAGGTGCCGTCGACGCCACCGCGGCTGCCTGCCGGGCGGGACAGGGCCAGCACGATCAGCCCGGCGGCGAGCCCGCCGCCTGCCGCGACCAGCGGCAGCGGAACCGTCAGGCCGAAGGTGATCGCCGCCAGGATCGCGAGGCCCGACCCGCCGGTGAAACCCATCACGTCGGGGGAGGCGAGCGGATTGCGCAGGAGCTGCTGGAACACCGCCCCGGCGAGACCCAGGGCCGCGCCGGACAGCAGGGCGACCGCGACCCGCGGGCCGCGCAGCACCGAGATCGTCAGCGCCGCCGGCCCGTCGCCGCCCGTCAGACCGTCCCACAGGCTCGACGGATCCAGGTGGATCTGGCCGACCAGCAGGGCCAGGGCGGCCGACCCGGCCAGGAGCAGGGCGAGGATCGTGCCGCGGATCATCCGATCGCCCCTGGCCGGATGCGGCGGGCGATCAGCACGAAGACCGGCCCACCGAGCAGCGCCGTCATCACCCCGGCGCGGATCTCCGCGGGCGCCATCAGCAGGCGGCCCGCACTGTCGGCCAGCAGCAGGATGGCCGCCCCCAGCAGGGCGGCCGCGAGCAGTCCCGGTCGCAGGGAGGCGCCGACGAGGCGCCGAGCGATCGGCGGCACCATCAGGCCGAGGAAGGCGATGGGGCCGGCTATCGCCACCGCCGCGCCGGTCAGCAGCGAGATGCAGACGAGGGCTCCCGCCTGGACCCGGCCCGGCCGCGTCCCAAGCCCGCGGGACAGGGCGTCGCCCAGGGCCAGCGCCTCCAGCTTCGGCGACAGGGCCAGGGCCAGCAGCAGGCCGGCCCCGGCCGCCAGCGACATCTCAAGCAGCGGCCGCGCACGGGCCTCGGCCAGCGAGCCGACGATCCAGAAGCGGACGACATCCAGGGTCTCGCCGCGCATCAGAACCGCTGCGGTGACGAGGGAGAGCAGCAGCACGCTGAGCGCAGCTCCGGCCAAGGTCAGGCGCACCGGACTGGCATTGCCGCGCAGCCCGCCGCCGAGCGCGAAGACCGCCGTTGCCGCCAGGGCCGCACCGGGGAAGGCGAGCACGGACAGGATGCCCCCATCCACCTGCCCCAGGATCAGGGCTCCGATCACGACGCCGAAGGCGGCTCCGGCATTGATCCCGAGGATGCCCGGATCGGCCAGCGGATTGCGGGTCAGGGCCTGGATCGTCATGCCGGCGGCCCCGAGTGCCGCGCCGCACACCAGACCCGCGCCCGTTCTGGGGAAGCGGATCGAGCGGATGGTGACATGGGCCGGATCGGTGGGATCGGGCGCGGTGAGCGCGTGCCACAGCTCGGTCCCCGAGATCGGCCGGTAACCCACCAGCAGGCTGACCAGCACTGCCAGGATCAGCAGTCCGATCAGGGGCGCCCACCGGGTCATGGGGCGAGCCCGGCCTTGACCGCGCTGTCCACCGGAGTGGACGGGTCGCCGTCGATGGCGGCGGCGATGTCGCCCTCGAGCTGGCCCAGGGCGAAGGGCAGGGACAGCACGCTGCCGAAGGAGAGCGCGGCGGCCAGCACGCCGCCGGCGAAGACCTCGCGGCCCTCTTCGCAGGCCTCCAGCGTGCGGCGCATCGGCAGCGCCACGAGATCCGGGCTGGTCTCGTAGCTCGACACCCAGAGCAGCAGGTCGGCGTCGAGCGGCGACAGGTCCTCCGGCGACAGCGGCGCATAGAAGTCGTTGACGCCGGACAGGGCGGCCACCGCCTCGGTCGGCCGGAAGCCGAGTTCGACCAGGAACCGTGCGCGGGTATCGGCGCCGATGAAGGCACCGGTCTCACCGCTCCAGTGATAGGCGGCGACGCCGGTCCGTCCGGTCCAGGCCGGATGGCGCCCGCGCGCGTCGGCGAAGGCGGAGCGGACACCGGCCACCAACTCCTGCGCCTCGGAAAGACGGTCGGTCGCGCGGCCGAGGGTCAGGGTCATGCGGTCCCAGGGCGTGCCGTAGGCGCTGTCGGACGCCTCGTGCACCAGCACGGGGGCGATCCGGGACAGCACGCTGTACTCGGCCTCGGAGATCCCGGCACCGATGGCGACGATCAGGTCGGGGTTGTGCGACGCCACGCGCTCCATCGACACCTCGCCGATCAGCACGTCGGGCTTGGCGTCGCCGAGCTGGCGCTGGGCCCAGGGCCACACCCCATAGGGAAAGGCGCCGAACCAGTGGCGCACGGCCACGGGCCGCACGCCCAGGGCCAGCAGCGGATCGTGGCTGGTATAGCCGAGCGAGACGACCCGCTGAGCCGGGCGCGGCAGCACGGTCGTCCCGAAGGCATGCTCGAAGGTGAGATCGCTGGCGGCCAGCGCCGGCCCGCAGGCGGTCGCTGAGGCCGCCAGGCCGGTCAGGAACGAACGGCGCGTGACTGATCCGCGCCGTCCGATGGTTGTCGCTGCCCGCCGATCGGCAGATTTCGTCACCAAGTGTACCTTAGCGTCGCTTTCACTGTGCGTCCGTCGGCGTAATAGGCAGTGTTCGAGTACGTGTCGATACTCGTGATGTCCCGCTCGTCGAAGATGTTGGTGGCGTTGAGCTGCAGGCTCGCCTGCTCGGTGAGCTGGTAGCCGATGGCCGCGTCGAAGGTCGTGCGGGAGTCGATCTCGATGGTGTTGGCGTTGTCGGCATAGGTCGAGCCGACATAGCGCACGCCGCCGCCGATCGACACGTCGTTGAAGCTCTGCCCGCCCGGGATCGTGTAGTTCAGCCAGGCCGAGCCGATATGGTTCGGCACGAGCTGCGGCCGGTTGCCCACATTGCCGTTGACCCCGTCCTCCTCGATCGACGCGTCCCAGTAGGAATAGGCGAGCGTGCCGTCGAGCCGGTCGGTCAGCGCCACCTTGCCCTCGAACTCCACACCGCGGACGTTCACCTCGCCGATCTGCTCCTGGGTGGTTACGTTGACGTAATAGGGCACGTTGCTCTGGGTCAGGTCGAACAGCGCCAGCGAAAACAGCGCGTCGTCCAGGGCGGCCGGCGCGAACTTCACGCCGATCTCGTACTGGGTGCCTTCCTTCGGCTTCGGCGAGCCCGCGAGGCCCGTCTCGCTGGAGACCGGTTCGAAGGATTCCGAGTAGTTGGCGTAGACCGACAGGTCCTGGCGCAGCTTGTAGGTGACGCCGGCCCGGGTCGTGAAGGCATCGTCGCTGTCGCTGTAGGACAGGCCGTAGGTCGGGTACTCGCTGTCGGTGTCGACCGTGTCGTAGCGCCCGCCCAGGGTGACGATCAGCCGGTCGGCGAAAGTCGCCTCCTCCTGAAGGTACAGACCGAGCGCGCTCTGCTCCTGGTCCCAGGTGTAGCCCGGCGGCAGGGTGATGCAGGACGGACCGCAGAATACCGGGTTGTACACGTCGATGCCGGAGGCCGAGCCGAAGACCCGCTCTTCGTCCACGGTCTGATAGTAGTAGTCGACGCCGGCCAGCGTGCGGCTGTCGATGAAGGAGACGCTGGTGTCGTACTGTAGCTGGTTGTCGATGGCGAAACGCTGGGTGTCGCCGTAGACCGCCCAGGCGCTGCGGGCGACGGTCGGATCGGTGGTCGCGCCGTAGACCGACTCATAGGTCAGATCCAGGTCGCTGTAGCGCACGTTCTGGCGGAACTGCAGGTCGTTCGAGAAACGGTGGCTGAACTGGTAGCCGAGGTTCCATTCCTCGGTGTCCATGTTGTCGAAATCCGGCTCGCCCAGATAGGTGTCCGGGTCGAGGCCGGAGCCGACCGGGATGCCGTGGGAGGTATTGCCCTCGCGCCGGTTGAAGTCGGTCAGCAGGGTCAGCTCGGTGGCGGCGGTCGGACGCCAGGTCAGGGACGGGGCGAGGTAGAAGCGGTCGTCATCGGAATATTCAGTGCCGTCCTCGCTCTTCTGGCCCTTGGTGGTGATCCGGTAGAGCCACTTGCCGTCGTCGCCCACCGGGGCGCCGAAATCGGTCCCCGCCTCGTAATGGGCGTCGCCGACGGTGGTGTAGATCTCTCCGAATTCCTCATCCAGCGGCTTCTTGGTCACGCCGTTGACCAGGCCGCCCGGCCCGTTCAGCCCGAACAGCGGGGAGGTCGAGCCCTTCAGGACCTCGATCCGCTCCATGCCGTAGGGTTCCATCCGGTTGCCGGTGAAGCCCGGGTTCCGCATCGCCAGTCCGTCGCGGTAGGTGCCGAGGCCGGTCTGGTAGAAGCCGCGCACCATGAAATGGTCGTAGCGATTGTCGCTGCCGTAGACGTCGGGCAGGACACCGGCCGTATAGGCCATGGCCTCGTCCAGGTTCTCCACGCCGCGCTGCCGCATCTCCTTCTGGGTGACGACCGAAACGCTGGCTGGGGTGTCGAGGAGCGGAGTGCCGGTCTTTGTGCCGACAGTGGACTGGGTGGCGACGACCGAGCTTCGGTCGCGGGCGGCGCGTCCGGTTCCGAAGACGTCGTCTTCGATATCGGGCGTGTCGGCTTCAACGACGACGGGGTCGAGCTTGAGCGATCCGGAACCGGTGCTGTCCTGCGCGAAGGCCCCCTGGGTAGCGAGCAAAGTCGCCACGGTTACCAGGCTGACGTTTTTGAACATGCGTGCTCATTTCCTGAACTAGGAGTGAGTGGGCAGTCGGCATGGTTCTGATGGCAGGCTTTTTGTTGATGTTGCCTGGATAGCGAGGTGCCGGTATCAGGGCAATACAAAATGTAAGTTCATGCTTATATTTTGGCTCGATGCCGATGTCCTCCGGCCGTCGGGCGGCCATATGGTATGGTTAAG
Source organism: Thalassobaculum sp. (assembly GCF_965223715.1). Taxonomy (GTDB): domain Bacteria; phylum Pseudomonadota; class Alphaproteobacteria; order Thalassobaculales; family Thalassobaculaceae; genus Thalassobaculum. The sequence continues at coordinate 986,756 of NZ_OZ245012.1, forward strand.
AGGCTCAAGGGACCGCGCTCGACGGCCCGTTAAGATCCAGTCTCGCCGTGTTTCGTGGAGATGAAGGTTGCAGGTGGCAGAATCGCGTCCCGTCGCCGTCCGGCGCCAGGCCAAGCAGCAGAGGTCCCGGCAGAAGGTCCAGGCGATCCTCGACACCACGCTCGACATGCTTGGGGCCATGCCGACGGACCGGATCACGACCAACGAGATCGCCAAGACCGCGGGCGTGAACATCGCCACCGTCTATCAGTACTTCCCGACCAAGGAGGCGATCTTCTTCGAGATCTATCGCCGCTGGCTGGCGCAGACCCTGGCCCTGCTGGTCGCGGTCGATGACAGGTTCGACGGGACGGAAGGGCTGGACACCTATGCCGACGCGGTTTTCGACTGCCTGTCCTCCGAGGAGAGCATCAACGCGCCGGGGCTGTGGAAGTTGCGCTTCGCGCTGAACAGCACGCCGGAGCTGGCCGAGTTGGAGGCCGAGCACGAGGCCCGGGCGTTTCGCCGCATCATCGCCGCCCAGGAGAAGTTCGCCCGCAAGGTGACGCCCGATCAGGCGCGCGCGCTGGCCCGGCTGCAGCACCACGTGTCGGTGTCCTGCCTCTACGCCGCCGCTGAGGCCGCCGATCCGGCCGAGCGGGCGGTTCTGTTCGACTGGGGCCGCAAGACGATGCGCTTCGTCTATGACGTCGAGAACCTGAAGGGCTGATGGCGGCGCATTTTCGTCGAGTGCGACCATGATCCTGCGCGCCCTTCGCACGGCCCTGTTCCAACGCCGGCGCCGACGCCTTCTGGCGCAGGGCGACGGTGGGCTGCTGCGGGAGGTCGCAGACGGCCTGACCCTGCCCGATGTCCGGCAAATCTCCGCCGACGGGGAGTGTGGCGCGTACAGGATCTTTGTTGCCGTCCCGCCGTCCCCGCCGCCGTCCGGCGGGTGGCCGGTGCTCTGGCTGCTCGACGGCAACGCCTGGATCGCCGGGGCGGCGGAGGCGCTGGCGATGCAGGGGCGCCATCCGGAGACCGGCGAAATCGACCCGCCGCTGATCGTCGCGATCGGCTATCCGGGAGCCGACCCCTATGACGGTGGACGCCGGGCCTATGACTATCTGCCGGCGCATAGCTCCGGCCGGGTCGCCGCGCGGTTCATGCAGGGCGCTCCCTGGTTTCAGCCCGGCGGGGTGGAGCTCTTCCTCGAGTTTCTGACCGGGCCGCTGCGCGACGCGATCGCTGGCCGCTATCCTGTGAATCGCCGTCGGCAGACCCTGTGCGGCCACAGTTTCGGCGGGTTGTGCGTCCTGCACTGCCTGCGGAGCCGACCGAGCGCCTTCGCTGCCTATGCGGCCCTCAGCCCGTCACTCTGGTGGGATGAGGGACGGGGGTTGCGCGACGCCGATGCGCTGGTCGACACCCACCCGGCCGGCCTGTCGGCGCGCCTGCTCATCGCGGTCGGTGGGCGGGAAATGCCCGACCGTCCCGAGATCAGCGCGCGGATGCTGACCGATGCCGCGGCATTGGCCGACCTGCTGCGCCAGCGGGGGCCGGCAGGGCTGGCCGTGGAGCACCGTGTGCTGGCGGAGGAGAACCACCTGTCCCTGCCGATGGCGGCCTTCCCCTCGGTCCTGCGCTTCGCGGCTCCGCGCGGCTGAACGATCCTTGTTTCGGTCACTCGTGTGATATATGAAACGTATATGTTTCGTATATATCTCTAGGGGAGGCTCGGATGGGCATCGTCAAGATCGGCGACGAACTGCACGAGGAAGTCCGGCGGGCCAGCACGGTCATGTGCCGCTCGATCAACGCCCAGGCCGAGTTCTGGATGAAGATCGGCATGCTGGCGGAGGCCAATCCGACGGCCTCCTTCACCGAGATCGTCCGCATGCAGTTCGACGCGGCGCAGAGCGCTCCGGTTCCCGCCAACCGGGCCTCCGCCTGAGATGGTGAAGACACCCGAAGAACTGGCGCTGCTGCGGGTCTCCGGTCGGCTCCTCGCCTCGGTCTTCGAGATGCTCGACGGGTTGGATCTCGCCGGCATGTCGACCCTGCAGGTGAACGACCTGGTCGACCGCTACATCACCGAGGACCTCGGAGCCCGGCCGGCGAGCAAGGGGCAGTACGGCTACGAATATGTCCTGAACTGCTCGCGCAACCATGTGGTCTGCCACGGGGTCCCCAGCGCCGATGAGATCATTGCCGAGGGTGACATCATCAACCTGGACATCACCCTGGAGAAGGACGGCTTCATCGCCGATTCCAGCAAGACCTACGTGATTGGCGACGCCCCGCCCGCGACCCGGCGCCTCGTGCGCCTCGCCCAGGCGACCATGTGGAAGGGCATCGAGCAGGTCCGGCCCGGCGCCCGGCTCGGCGATGTGGGATACGCCATCGAGCGCCATGCCAAGCGCAACGGCTGCTCGGTGGTGCGCGACTATTGCGGCCATGGTATCGGCCGCGAGATGCACGAGGAGCCGCAGGTTCTGAACTTCGGCCGACCCGGCGCTGGCGAAGTGCTGCGCGAGGGCATGGTCTTCACGGTCGAGCCGATGGTGAACCAGGGCACCCGCCAGGTCGCCACCGAGGCGGACGGCTGGACCGTGGTGACCTGCGACGGCAAGCTCTCGGCCCAGTTCGAACACACGGTGGCGGTCACCGCGACCGGCGTGGAAGTCCTCACCCTGCGGCGGGATGAGCGGGGCAGGTGAGGCTACCGGTCTGACAGTTGGTCTGGCAGATCCATCCTTTCATGCACGACCCGGACGATGAGCACGCCGTCCGGCTCGTCCAAATATACGATCAGGTGTCGCTCATATCGGGACAGTCTTACTGGAGGCCTGAACTCGGCCCGCAGCGGGGCGAGATCGGGGTTCGCTGCCAATTGCTGGAATCGCGTCTCCATGCCCGAGAGATAGGTTCGGCGCTGGTCTGCGCCCCAGTGGTGCTGGGTGTACAAGCCAATCTCGCGGATATCGCTCTGCGCCTTTCTGGAGACGCGATAGCGGGCCATTACCGCTTATCCAGGTCTGCCTGGATGGCCTCCATGCTGAAATCCTCGGCCACGCCGCTCTCGATGCCTTCCGCGATCGCCGCCTGAAGCTGGGCGATCTGTACGGATCGCTCCTGATCGCGCCGGATGAGATCGCGGACATAGTCGCTGGCGTTGCTGTAGCGGCCCGAGCGGGCTTGGGCTTCGACCCAGTGCTTCATCGGGCCGGGCAGTGAGACGTTCATCGTTGCCATGGTCGGTCCTCCGGGGACGGAACATGGCAGATGTTGGCAAAGTTTGTCAAAAGCCATCAGAACCCCGCCGCCCGGATGGCAAGGCCGCCGAGGGCCGCGACGGCCAGGACCTTGGCGATGCCGAAATGGAAGCGGAAGGCCAGCACCGCCGCCATGGCAAAGAGCAGCAGTGCGGGGAGGTTCACGCTCGACGGGTCCGGCCAGCTGAAGCGCAGACCCCAGCGGTCGACCTGTTCCACCCGGTCGAAGAACACATGCATGGCGAACCACAGGGACAGGTTCAGGATCACCCCCACCACGGCGGCGGTGACCATGGACAGCGCCTGACGCAGCCGCCGGCGGCCGGCCAGCCAGTCGATATAGGGCGCGCCGGCGAAGATCCACAGGAAGCAGGGGGCGAAGGTCACCCACAGGGCCATGGCGGCACCCGCCACCCCGGCGGCGAGGCCGCCGACCTTCCAGGCGGCAAGGAAGGCGACGAACTCCGTCACCAGGATCAGCGGGCCCGGCGTGGTCTCGGCGAGGCCCAGACCGTCCATCATCTCGCCGGTGGTCAGCCACCCCTTCTGCACGACCACGTCCTGGGCCATGTAGGCGAGCACCGCATAGGCGCCGCCGAAGGTGACCACCGCCAGCTTGGAGAAGAACACGCCGATCTGAACCAGCAGGCCGCCCGGGTCGAGGATCGACGCGGCCAGGACCGGGGTCCACCACAGCACCAGCCAGACCGCCACGGTGCCGGCGGTGCCGGCCAGGGTCGGCGCGCCGCCGGGTGCCGGCAGTGCCGAGGTGGCGCCCGTCGGTCGCAGCAGGCCGAGCAGAGCGGCGCCCAGGATGATCAGCGGGAAGGGGAGGGCGAGGAAGAAGATCCCCACGAAGGCCAGGCCCGCGACCCACCAGTGCAGGGCTGAGCTGAGAGTGCGGCGAGCGATCCGCAGCAGTGCCTCGATCACGATCACCACCACCGCCGCCTTCACCCCGAGGAAAAGGGCGTCCACCAGCGGCACTTCGCCGAAGGCGGCATAAAGGGCGGCCAGCGCCAGGATGATGACCGCTCCCGGCAGCACGAAGAGCAGTCCCGCCGCCAACCCACCGGCCAACCCGTGCAGCCGCCACCCGGCGTAGGTCGCGAGCTGCATCGCCTCCGGTCCGGGCAGGAGCATGCAGAAGTTCAGGGCGTTGAGGAACTGGTCCTCGGTGAGCCAGCGGCGCTCCTCGACGATCTCGCGATGCATCAGAGCCATCTGCGCGGTCGGACCGCCGAAAGACAGCATCCCGATCCGCAGCCAGACCCGCAGGGCCTCGCCGAAGCTGGGCGCCGTCGGGATGCCTTCGTTCACGGTGTCGCTCATGCCGCCGCCCTCCGATCCGAGCCGGCCTGCACCGTCTCGCGCGCCCAGTGATAGAGGGCATCATAGAGCACCATGCCCTCCTCGAGCTGGGCAAGATCCTCGGTGAACAGGTGCGACAGCCCCTGGGAGACGGCCAGCAGCCCGGCCGCCTCCGGCGCAAGGTCGGGCTGGCCCGTGTCGGCGCCGCGCACCACGGCGGCCAATCGGGCCAGCGCCGGCGTGCCCAGCCCGAACGTCTCCAGCATCGTGTCGAAGGTGCAGTATGCGCCGCGATGGCCGAGCCCGGCCCCCTCGGTGTCGAAGGCGGTGGCGCCGAAGCGTTCGGCCACGGCCTGGACCTCGCCCGGGGCGACGAACAGGAACCGGGCGCGCCGGTCGACGAAGCGGCGGATCAGCCAGGGGCAGGCGATCCGGTCCACCTTCGGCCGGCGGCGGGTGACCCATAGGGTTCTGCCTTCCGGGTCGCGCGGCGGCAGGGCGACCAGCGGGACGAGTGGCAGGCCCGCCTCGCTCCAGCCGAGATGGCCGCCCTCCAGCCCGACGGCGTCGATCCCGGTGAGGCGCAGCAGGGCGGCGGCACCCTGGCTCAGCTTCGCCCCCCGGTGGCAGATCACCACCACCCGGTGTCCCTGAAGCACAGGGGCAAGGATCTCGATGCGGTCGTGGGGATGGCGTGCGGCGCTGGGGAGCAGGCGCGGATCGGCCTGAACGTCCTCGTCGATGCGGACATCGATCAGAACCGGGCAGGCGGGTGTGCCGATCAGTCGGAAGAGCTGCTGGGCGGTGATGTCGGTGGGAGCGGCCATGGCGCATCCTCTCGGTCAGGTGACGAAGGATGCGAACTTGGGCCGAAGCCTGATGGGGCGTTCGCCAGCCCCTGCATAATCTCAGCGCGCGACTGGTCTGGTCGTCAAGCGGGTTCGTGCAACCGGGCACGGTTCGGAGAGCTGCCGTACGCTCACGCGGGCAGGGGGCGGGCGAAGCTGATCTCGTGGCCGTCCGGGTCGGTGACATGGAAGTAGCGCTCGCCCCAGGGCGCATCGGAGGGCGGGAAATCGGGGCTGTAGCCGGCGTCGATCACCGCCCGGTGCATGGCGTCCACGTCGTCCACGAAGAAGATGACCCGTCCCCACCAGGCAAGCGGCACGTGCGGTTCGGTGAGGATCAGGTTCAGGGCGTCCCCGCCCGCCGACAGGGTGGTGAAGGCGGCATCCGCACCACCCTTGGCCAGTTGAAAGCCGATGGACCGGTAGAAGGCGACGGCGCGGGCCATGTCGTGGGTCGCCAGGGTGATGGCACTGAGCCGTTCGATCGTCGGCATCGTTGTCTCCCCGTCCGGTTTGCGGCGCTGTCAGTGTCGGGCGGGCAACGCGGCCCCCCGGCGACCGGTTCCGGAACCTTCCGCCCGCCCAGCCGTTTCTACAGTGCACAGAACAGGAGGAGACGATGCCACGCACCAGAACCCTGATGGCCGGCATGCTTTCGCTCCCGGTCAATGCGATCCTGTTTGGGAGCGGAGCCGTCACGGTGCTCTCGATCCCACAGCTGCAGCCTTACATGGAGTATATCCTGCCGGCAGCGATCGTGGTCGCCTTCGTGTTGACCTGGCCGATCGCCTGGACGCTGGCGCCGCGGCTGCGGGTACGCAACGACTACTATCCCAACCTGTTCCGCAAGGACTGAGGGCCGGCGATACACCGATGGCGAGTTCAGTATCCTCAGCGGCCGACCGTTTGGAGCGCTATTTCGAGAAGCGCGACTTCACCCGCACGCCCGAGCCCCGAAAGGCCGGGGCGCCGGCGGAACTGGCCCTGCGCTACTCGATGCAGAAGCACGATGCCAGCCGCACCCATTTCGACCTGCGCCTGGAATGGAAGGGCGTGCTGCTGAGCTGGGCGGTGACCAAGGGGCCGTCCCTGCAGACGAGCCAGAAGCGTCTCGCCGTTCGTACCGAAGACCATCCGGTCTCGTATCTGACGTTCGAGGGGGAGATCCCGGAGGACAACTACGGCGCCGGCACGGTCATGCTGTGGGATGTCGGCCATTGGCGGCCGCTCGAGCCGTTGGAGAAGGGGTTGGAGAAGGGACACATCCATTTCGCCCTGCATGGCCGGCGGCTCACCGGTGGATGGCACCTCGTGCGCATGGAGGGCAAACGCAAGGGCGACAGGGGTCGCGAGAACTGGCTGCTGATCAAGGAGAAGGACGCGGCATCGGGCGCGCGGGATCCGGTGCGACGCTACCGGCGCAGCGTGTCGACCCACCGCACCTTCCGCGAGATCGCCGCCGATGCCGATCCGCTTCCCGCCGTGGAGCGGGCCAAGCCCCGCCCGCGTTTCCGCAAGGTCCAGCTCGCGACCCTGAGTGATAGCATGGTCGATGGCGAGGACTGGCGGCACGAGCTGAAGTTGGACGGCTACCGTGCTCTGGTCGCCTTGGGGAAGGGCGGGACCCGGATCTATACCCGTAACGGCCATGACTGGACGGATCGGTTCGAGGCAATTCTGCCGTCCCTGGCGCCGCTGGCCTGCGACAGCGCACTGATCGACGGCGAGATCGTCGCCGGCGCCGGCCTGTCGGGCTTCTCCACCCTGCAGAAGGCGATCAAGGCGGGCGGCCCGTTCACCTTCTATGCCTTCGACCTGCTCGAGCGCGACGGCAAGTCGTTGACCGGCAAGCCGCTGACGGCGCGGCGCGCGGCGCTTGAGGAGGTGTTCAAGGACGTGCCGCCGCTCGGTGCCGTCCAGCTCAGCCCGGTGATTTCAGAGAACGCCCGTGACGCGTTCGAGGCGGTCTGGGCGGCGCGTGGCGAAGGCCTGATCGCCAAGCGGAAGGATGCGACCTATCGCGGCGAGCGTACCCGGGACTGGATGAAGGTGAAATGCACCCGGCGCGACGAGTTTGTCGTGGTCGGCTGGCAGAAGAGCGACAAGAAGGGCAGGGCCTTCAGTTCGCTGGCCCTGGCCGCCCATCAGGGCGGCGCGCTTGTCTATGCAGGCAAGGTCGGCACCGGGTTCGACGCAGATCTCCTCGACGAGCTTGCGTCCACCATGAAGCCGCTGGCCCGCAAGACCGCGCCGGTGGAGGTGCCGAAAGCCGAGGCCCGCGGCGTCCAGTGGATCACACCGAAGCTGGTGGCCGAGGTCAGCTATACGGAGCTCACCGCCGATGGACGGGTGCGTCACGCGGCGTTCGAAGGCCTGCGCGACGACAAGCCGGCCGAGGCCGTGACCCTGGAGGGAGATGTCATGCCGGAGGATGATCGCGTCGAGATCGCCGGGATCTCCGTCAGCCATCCCGGGCGGGTGGTCTATCCGGCGGCGAAGCTCACAAAGCAGCGGGTCGCCGAATACTACGAGGCCGTGGCCGACAGGATGCTAGAGGCCTGCGCGGACCGGCCGCTGTCGCTGGTGCGCCTGCCGACCGGGCTCGACGGTGACCGCTTCTTCCAGAAGCACGCCGGCACCGGCTTTCCCGATTCTCTGAAGACCGTCGAGATCGAGGAGAAGGATGGGGACACGGAGCCCTACATGTACGTGACGGACGCCGCCGGTCTGGTCGGCGCGGTACAGATGGGGACGCTGGAGTTCCACATCTGGGGGGCCCGCAGCGATCGGTTGGACCGGCCCGACCGCATGATCTTCGATCTCGATCCCGACGAGGGACTTGAATTCTCCGATGTCAGACGCGCGGCCTTCGACCTTCGCGATCGGCTGGACGCCCTCGGCCTGCCGTGTTGGCCGATGGTGACCGGCGGCAAGGGCGTGCACCTGGTGGTTCCGCTGCGCCGGATCGCCGACTGGGACACGGTGAAGCGCTACGCCGAGGACTTTGCCGCCCTGGTGGCCGAGGAGGAGCCCGAGCGCTACACGGCGGAGATGTCCAAGGCCAAGCGTAACGGGCGCGTCTTCATCGACTGGCTGCGCAACCAGCGCGGCAACACGGCGATCGCGCCGTTCTCCCTAAGGGCCCGCGAAGGCGCACCGGCGGCGATCCCCGTCTCCTGGGACGAACTGGAGACCCTCAAGTTGGCGCAGGCCTTCCCACTCAACAAGGCCCTGGAACGAAGCTGGAAGGATCTGAACCTGCCCGAGCCGGTCGGCCTGTCCGGCAAACTGATCGAGCGGCTGGAGACGGCCGGCGACTGACCGCCGGCCCCCTCAGCGCGCCTCTCCCGGCTTGAGCGAAGCATAATACGCCGCCAGGGCGCGCAGCTCGCCGTCGGTGAGATCTTTGGCCGCCTGATGCATCAGGTGGGCGCGGGACGTGCCGCCCCGCTCCCCGTCGCGCCAGAGTTCAAGTTGGCGCAGCAGGTAAGGTTCCGGCTGGCCGGCGAGACGGGGAAACAGCGCCGACAGCCGATCCGGCCAGGGACCATGGCAGGCGCTGCAGGCCGGCACGTCGGCGCTGGCCGCCGAGCCCATGGCGAGGTCCCGGCCCAGGGTGATGTGATCCCGCTTACCGCCCGGCTCGGAGTCCGACTGAGGGTCCGAGGCCGGGGAGGGCTGCTGCGCGCCGTAGAACCGGGCGAGACGGGCGTCGCCGGTGGCGTCCAGGGTCGAGGCCGCGTGGTGCATGATCCCGTTCTGCCGCGCCCCGGTGCGATAGGCGGTCAGGGACGCCGCGATATAGGCCTCGCCCAGGATGTCGAGACGGGGCACCTGGGCGTTGCCGCGGCCGCGCCCATCGGCGCCATGGCAGGACGCGCAGTAGGCGACATCAGCCCCGGCCGCGTCGGCGGGGAGCTCGGGTGGCGCCACCAACTCCTCGTATTCGGCGAGGGTCATCTCCGGAACCCGAGTCAGAAAGGCGACCACCGGCCAGACGTCGTCGTCGCGGGTACGGGTCGGCCAGGCCGGCATGCCGCTCATCTTCACGCCGTGCTTCACGATCCAGAACAGGTGCTGCGGCTCCCAGTCGGCGACCGCCTCCTTGATCGGCGGCGGGGCTGGAAGCATGGACAGCATCGTCGCGGTGCGTCCCTCGTCCGGACCGGCATGGCAGACACGGCAGGCGCCGTCGTAATGGCGGGCACCCAGTGCGACCAGATCCGGATCGGACAGGTCGGGCACCGCGTCGGCCGGCGGGGCGCGCAGCTCCACCGCGTTGCGGAAGGTGGTGTGCAGCACCCAGGACACGCCGGGCAGGTGGCCGCTGCGGGCAGACACGTTGAACAGGCCGAGCCAGACGACCAGCACCGCGCCGATCGCGGCGATGCCGGCCAGGATCGCGGTATGGATCAGGAAGCGCCTCATGGTCCGACGCCCTCGCGGCTACGGCGCAGTCGGGGCGTGTCGGACAGCAGGTCGCGGGCGACGAGGACCAGGCCCGCGATCAGATAGATCGGCGTCCCGACGGCGAGCATGATCATGCCGCCCACCTGCTGATCCGCCGCTCCGCCGCAGATCTCCGACGGATAGATCGCCCGCGTCCCGAAGATCAGCAGCGCCCCCAGCAGGGTCATGTGCATGGAGGTCAGCAGCAGGCCGACAGGGCCGGCCAGCGACAGGGTCGGCCGCAGCACCGCCACCCAGACCAGCACCCCGGCGCCGAGATAGGAGGCCTGCTCAAGGGCGAACCAGAGAAGCGAGGTCTGGGCGGCCGCGTGGGCGGCGGGGAGATGCCAACCCCAGACGGCGACGAACTCGACGATCACGGCCACCATGGGCGAGACATGCCGGGCGAACCGGCTCACGGCGAGCGGAACGGCGACCAGCGGTGCGGCGATCGCGACCACGGCGATGTGGCGCGCCATGTGATCGGCGAAGGACCAGGGCCAGGCGACCGGCGGCGTGATCCAGGCGAGCGCGCAGACGGCGAGGCCGGCGGCCAGGCAGAGCGAGGGGAGGGCGGCCGGTCGCGTCATACGCATCCCTCCACGAACAGCGCCGGGAGCGACACGTACAGCACGCCGACGAGGGACAGGCAGGCCAGCAGGAAGGAGGCGTGGCCGAGGAATTCGTGGCGATGTTCCGTCACCGGCTTGTGGTGCACATAGTCGCGATCGTCCAGGAAGTCCCACTGGCGCCAGGAGCGCCAGGCGATCCAGCCGATCGCCGCCAGAGCGACCACCGTCGTCCCGCCGATCACGGCGCGCAGCAGCGACCCGTCCTGCGCGACGGTCTCCAGCTTCGCGCAGACCACCGCGGTCGCCGCGTAGCAGATGACGAAATGCAGCGCCCAGATCGTCGGGCCGAGCGCGATCAGCCACAGGCTGCTCTGCTCCTCGGAGAAGGTCTTGAGTTCGGTCTGTTCCTCCCGGTGCTGCGCCATGTCAGACCATCCCCGGCAACAGGCCGACGACCGCGGCCGAGACCAGGACCGTCGCCAGCATGAAGTTCCAGAAGAGCGAGACGTTCCACAGGTCGGCGTCGTAATCCGGCGTCAGCTTCCCGAACAGGCTGCCGGCCAGGCAGTAGAGCTGCATGACGCAGCCGGCCGACACGTGCACCGCCGTCCAGACCAGGATTGCCCAGATCGTGGCCGGATAGACATGGGAGGTGGGATCGAGCCCGTTGGTATGGGCCGAGCACAGCATGGCGGCGGTACCGACGACCGTGAGCGTGGCGGCGCTTGCCAGCGACAGCCGTGCCGTGCCGACCTGCCGCGCGCGGTTGGCGTGCCTGGCATAGCGGGTCAGTGCCCAGGAGGCGGTGAGGGCGGCCGCCCCACCCCAGACCCAGATGCCCGCCGCATGGACCGTGCCGTCCGGCGGGAAGTCGGCGCTGGCGGTCCAGAAATAGAAGAAGCCGAAGATCAGGCTGGCGAAGGCCGTGGCGTCGGCGAGCATGGTGATCCACACGCCCCACCAGCCGGGTGCCGCCGGACCGGAGACATAGATCGGCACGGTCAGGCCCAGGCCGATCTCCTTCTCCGTCTTCTCCGGCGGCCGGGCCGTGCCGGTCCACAGCCACCAGATCACGCAGGCGATCGCCAGCACGCCGCAGACCATGGCCGGCGGGTACCAGTGGAAGGTCGGGAAGATGAACGCGCCGCCGGTGAACAGGGCGGCGAAATGGGTGATCCAGGTCGGCCCGCCAACCCGCAGGCACTGCACCGGCACCGCGTCGAGCACGGTGGTCACCAGGGTCTCGCGCTTGCCCTCCTCGGCGTCGGGCAGGTAGTAGCGGCCGGCATCCATCCGCTCGACGATCTTCGGCTGATCCCACAGCGGATAGCGGCTCTCGATATAGGGGATCGAGCGCACGCCCCAGGCTTGGTCGGGGATGTCGTGCGACCATTCCAGGGTGCCGCCGTTCCACGGGTTGCGCGCCGTGTAGGGCTGGCGGCGCTTGGGCCGGATCAGGTCCCAGGCGAAGACCAGGAACCCGGCGGCGACGATGAAGGCGCCGACCGTGGAGATCAGGTTCGGCAGGTCCCAGCCGATATCGCCCGGATAGGTGTAGACCCGGCGCGGCATGCCCATCAGGCCGGCGAAATGCATCGGCATGAAGGTGATGTTGAAGCCGACGAAGGACAGCCAGAAGGCCCAGCGCCCGAGCCTCGGCGACATCTGCTTCTTGGTGAAGAACGGGTAGAAGTAATAGACCCCGGCCATCACCGGGAACACCATCCCGCCGAAGATCGTGTAGTGCAGATGGGCAACGATGAAATAGGTGTCGTGTACCTGCCAGTCCATCGGCGCCAGGGCCAGCATCACCCCGGTCAGCCCGCCCGCCGTGAAGATCGCCAGGGACCCGGCGATGTAGAGCATCGGCACGCTCCAGGTCACCCGGCCGACCATCAGCGTGGCGAGGAAGGCGAAGATCTGAACGCCGGTCGGGATCACCACCGCCTCCGAGGCGGCGGAGAAGAAGCCGAGGGACAGGGCCGGCAGCCCTGTGGTGAACATGTGGTGGGCCCACAGCCCGAAGGACAGGAAGCCGGTCCCCACCGCCGACAGCACGATCCAGGAATAGCCGAAGATCGGGCGCTGGGCCGCCGTCGGGATCACCATGGCGGCGATCGCGATCGACGGCAGGAAGATGATGTAGACCTCTGGATGGCCGAAGATCCAGAACAGGTGCTGCCACAGCATCGGGTCGCCACCACGCTCCGGATCGAAGAACGGCCAGTCGAAGCTGCGTTCCAGCTCGAACAGGAAATCGCCGGCGATCAGCGGCGGGAAGGCGAACAGGATCATCCCACCGACGACCAGGACGTACCAGGCATAGAGCGGCATCAGGTTGATCCGCATCCCCGGCGGCCGGCACTTCAGCGCGCCGACGATCAGCTCGACGGCGGCGGCGATGGAGGCGACCTCGATGAAGGACAGGCCGAGCAGCCAGATATCGGCCCCCACCCCCTCGCTCTTGGTGGCGAGCGGCGGATACATGAACCAGCCCGAATTCGGACCCACGCCGAACAGCACCGACCCCAGCACGAAGATCCCGCCGATGAGAAAGCACCAGTAACCATAGGCCGAGAGCCGCGGGAATGGCATGTCCCGGGCGCCGAGGAAAGCCGGCAGCAGCAGGATCGAGATCGCCTCGAACATCGGCACGGCGAACAGGAACATCATCGCCGAGCCGTGCATCGTGAAGAACTGGTTGAAGGTGTCGGCCGGCAGGAAGTCGTTCTCCGGCACGGCCAGCTGCACGCGGATCAGCAGGGCCAGCACCCCGGCGCAGAGCATGAAGAAGAAGGCGGTCAGCGAGTACCAGGCGCCGACCTCCGAGTTGTTCACCGCCGACCAGTAGCGCCAGCCGGTCGGCGTCTCCCAGGCCTTGCGCAGCCGGTCGGCCGAGGCCTTGGCGAAATCCGGGTCGACCGGCGTGTCCAGCATCTCCTCGGTCGGCGGATAGGCGTCGCCATGGGCCTCGGCGGCGTCCCGCGGCTCGTCGCGGCCGCCCGGGTTGGGGCCGGGATGCGCGGTCGTGTCGGTCATCACCGCAGCCCCTTCAGATAGGTCGCGAGATCGAGCAGGTCCTGTTCCGGCAGATCCCGGTAGGTGGGCATCCGCACATCCGGCTTGATGTGGTCCGTGCGGGCGAGCCACTGGCCGAACGCCTCCGCACTTGCCGGCAGCGTGCCGGCGCCGATGGTGCGCCGGCCGCCCACATGGGTCAGGTCCGGGCCGAGCCTGCCCCGGGCCGGCGTTCCGCGCACCGCGTGGCAGGCGCCGCAACCCTCGGCCAGGAACACCTCGCGCCCGCGCGCGGCGGCGGCATCGGCGGGCTCGGCGGCATCCGCGCGTTCCTTCGCCAGCCAGGCTTCGAACTCCTGCGGCGGCAGGACGACCACCGGAAACGCCATCAGCGCGTGGCTGGTGCCGCAGAACTCTGCGCACTGCCCGCGGAACTCCCCGGTTCGGGTCGGCTCCACCGCCATGCGGGTCTCGCGGCCCGGGAACATGTCCATCTTGCCGGCCAGGTTCGGCACCCAGAACGAGTGGATGACCTTGGCGGCTCCGAGCTTGATCTCGGTGCGCGCGCCCACCGGCAGGCGCAGCTCGTTGGCCGAAACCACGGGTGCGCTGCCGTCCGCCGGCAGGTATTCGACGCGCCACCACCACTGTTCGCCGGTCACCCGCACGGTCAGGCCGTCACCGGGCGCGCGCTGGTCCGGCATGATGGACAGGCCGTAGGACAGCAGGACGGCCAGCAGGACCGTGGGGAAGGCGATGCCGGCGCCGATGATCACCGCCTCGCCGATCTTGTGTGAGACGGGGCGGATCCGCATCCGCGAGACATAGAAGAAGGTGCCGTTCAGCAGGATCCAGAGCACGACCGCACCGGACACCAGTATCCAGAACAGATGCGCCAGCACCTCGGCATCGGTGCCGGCAGGGTCGAGAACGGACTGAACCCCCGTGCAGCCGCCCAGGCCGAGCAAGCAGGTCGCTGCCCCGGCGCCTCGAGCCCCGTGGCGCGCCCTCAAGGCGATGCCCATCCGCCGGAAGGCGAAGCGCAGAAGGCCGGGGCGTCTGGCGGTGTCATCGGGGCCTCTGAGCAAGCGTGCGGTACCGGCGCCGCCCGCGGACCCGGAACCCGGCCGGAGGGCGACAGGAACGCAACGCCCCACGCGGGCGCGGGTTCCGCGTGACCGCGAGGTTTTCTCAGCAGCCGCTGTCGGCAGCGTCTCCTTTCACGGAACCAAAGGTTTCCGCCGTTGTTCCCCGATCAGTAGTTCCCGGGCTCCGTGACGGCTTGTGACGCAGTCGGCTGTCACGGATCCGGGCCAAGGGGGCGGGACGAGCAGAAGGAAAGAGATCTCATGACGGGTTCACTCCCGACGATCCTCGGCACCGCAATCCTGGCCCTGGCCATCCCCCTGTCAGCGACCCAGGCGGCCGAACCGGTCGCCACGGCCAGGCTGATCGATCTGGAAGGGCGCAGCGCCGGCACGGTCGAGTTCACCGACACGCCGTCCGGCCTGATGCTGGTCAAGGTCTCCGCCGAGGGCGTGTCGGCCGGCCGGCACGGGTTCCACATTCACGAGACCGGACAATGCGACCCGGCGACGGGCTTCAAGTCGGCCGGCGGGCATCTGGCCGGCGACAAGTCCCACGGCGTGCTCTCCGAGGACGGCCCGCATCCGGGCGATCTGCCGAACGTGACGGTCGGCGAGGATGGCCGGATGGACGCCGAGTTCTTCGTCAGCCGGCTGTCCGTCGAGGGCGGCTGGTTCGAGGCTCGGGGGCTGTTCGATGAGGACGGCTCGGCCGTGATGGTCCATTCGGGGCCGGACGACTATACCTCGCAGCCCTCCGGCGCGGCCGGTGACCGGGTCCTTTGCGGCGTGATCGAACAGTAGGGAATGGTAAGACTGGGGCGTATCGGGCCTTTCCGGCCCGATGCGATCCGTCCCGGTCCCGGCGTGGTACTCAATCGGCGAAGGACCGGGAGATCTCGCGCATCTGGTCGGCGACCGTGAGGAAGGCGTCGACCACGTCGGGATCGAACTGGGTCCCACGGCCGCCCGCGATCTCCTGAAGCGCCACCTCATGCGGGAAGGCGGGCTTGTACACCCGTTCCGAAATCAGCGCGTCGTAGACATCGGCCACGGTCATGATCCGGCCCGACAGGGGGATCGCCTCGCCGGCCAGGCCCTGGGGATAGCCGGTCCCGTCCCACCGTTCGTGATGGGTCAGCGCGATCTCCTTGGCATATCGCAGGAAGGACATATCGGTGTTGTGCAGGCTGCGCTCGGCGGATTTGAGCGCCTCGAAGCCGACCACCGTATGGGACTTCATCACGGCGAACTCTTCTTCCGTCAGGCGGCCCGGCTTCAGAAGGATCGAGTCCGGGATGCCGACCTTGCCGATGTCGTGCAGGGCGGCGGAGCGGTAGAGCAGATCGACGGTCTCCGGTTCCAGAACGTCCTGGTATTTCGGCAGGGCGGCCATGGCCTTGGCCAGCGCGCCGACATAGTGCTGCGTGCGCCGGATGTGGTTGCCGGTCTCGTTATCGCGGGTCTCGGCCAGCGAGGCCATGGCCACGATCGCCGCGTCGCGGATCGCGCGCACGTCCCGGGTGCGGCGCTCGACCTCCTCCTCCAGAAACGCATTGTGGTTCCGCAGCACGTCGTTCGCCTGTTTGAGCTGCAGGTGGTTGCGGACCCGGGCGATCACGATCGGCGGACTGATCGGCTTGGTGATGTAGTCGACCGCGCCGAGCTCCAGGCCGAACTGCTCGTCCACCTGGTCGGTCCGGGCCGTCAGGAACACCACGGGAATATCCTTGCTGCCCGGGTCGGCCTTGAGCTGGCGGCAGACCTCGTAGCCGTCCATCACCGGCATCATCACGTCCAGCAGGATGAGATCCGGCTGCGGGTCGGACCGGGCGATCGCCAGCGCGCGCTCGCCGCCATTGGCCACCCGCACACGGTAGGTGTCCTTCAGCAGCCCGCTCATCAGGCTCAGGTTGTCGGGCGTATCGTCGACGACAAGAACGGTTCGCCGGGCGTCGGCGGTGGAGGTCATGGGGCGGCCCCTTCGCGCTGGGCGTCTGCTGCCTGCGCGCAGAGGCGGCGGGCGGTGTCGAAATCGAATTCCTGAACCGCCTTGGCCAGCGGCCCATAGAGCCGGTCGCCGATGCCGGCGCGCAGCGTCGCCCCCTCGGTGGAGAGCAGGTCCAGGGCTTCGGCGTCGTCCTCCTCCAGTAGGGCGTGCAGCCGGGCGAGCAGCGCGCCGATCTCGGCCGCGCTGACGGCGGAGGAGGGTAGGTCGGTCGGGGCCGAGGGTTGGGTCAGCGCGCGGATGCCGTCGAGGACGGGCGGGAGCAGGCTGCGCAGGGCGTCGATCAGCGGCGCGATCTCGTGCGCGGGGCGGCTCGCCTGGATGGCCTTCTCGATTGCCTCGGCCCGGCCGGCGATCTCGGCGGCACCGATGTTTCCGGCGACGGCCCGAGCGGTATGCGCCTCGCGCTCGGCGGCCGCCATGTCGCCGGCGGCGACCAGCCCCGCGATCCGGTCGGCCACATCGGCCTGTCCGTCGGCATAGCGCTGCAGCATCTCGAGATAGCGCTCCCGGCGGCCCAGGACCCGGCGCAATCCGGCCTCGGCGTCGACAGAGGCGTGGACGAACGGGACGCCCTGGTCGCCGTCAGCGGGCTCTTCGACCGCGGGATCGTCGGCCGGTGCGGCGCCGATCCAGCGCGACAGGACAGCGTAGAGGTCGTCCGGGTCGATCGGCTTGGCCACGTGGTCGTTCATGCCGGCTTCCAGGCAGCGCTCCCGGTCGCCGGACATGGCATTGGCCGTCATGGCGATGATCGGCAGGTCGCTCTCTGGCGCCCGGCGTCGGTACTCGCGCGCGGCGGTGTAGCCGTCCATCACCGGCATCTGCACGTCCATCAGGACGGCGTCGTAGGCCCTGTCGGCCATTGCGTCGAGGGCCAGGGCGCCGTTCTCCACCGTATCGACGCTCAGGCCGACCGATTCCAGAAGGTCGATGGCCACGTCGCGGTTCAGGTCATTGTCCTCGACCACCAGGACGCGGCGGCCTTCCATGGTCAGCCGTTCGATCGGGGTGGTGATATCCCGGGCCAGGCCGGCTTCCTCGGCGATCCCGGAGCGGTGGCGCAGGACGCGCACGACGGAGTCGAAGAGTTGCGAGGGGTTCAGCGGCTTGATGAGGATGTCGTCCACATCGGCGGTCTCGGCCTCGCGCAGGACGTCCTCGCGCCCATAGGCCGTCACCAGCACATAGGCCGGTGCCGGTTGGTCGGAGACGAGCTCCTTCATGGTCCGGATCGCCTGGATGCCGTCCATGCCCGGCATGCGCCAGTCGACGAACACGGCGTCATAGCCGGGATGGGCGCGGATCTGCGCGATGCCTTCCGGGCCACTGGCGGAGGCATCGACCTTGAACGTCATCGACCGCAGCATGTCGCAGAGGGCCTGACGGGCCGACGGATTATCCTCGACCACCAGCGCCCGGCAGCCGCGCAGGGTCGGCTCCGGCAGCAGGACTGTCGAGTCCTTGCTGTTCTTCTTCAGCGGCACGTCCAGCCAGAACCGGCTGCCCTCGCCGAAGGTGCTCTCGACCCCGACCTGTCCGCCCATGAGTTCGGCCAGCCGTCGCGAGATGGCGAGGCCGAGGCCGGTGCCGCCGAACCGGCGGGTGGTGGATTCGTCGGCCTGCTGGAACGACTGGAACAGGCGGCTCTGCTGCTCCTCCGTGATGCCGATGCCGGTATCGCGCACGGTGAAGCGCAGGCGCACGCCGTCGGCGGTATCCTCCAGCAGCGCCACGCTGACCTCGATCTCGCCGGCCTCGGTGAACTTGACCGCGTTGTTGGCGAAATTGATCAGGATCTGGCTCAGGCGCAGCGGGTCGCCGCAATAGTGCCGGGGAATGTCCAGCGGCACGTCGAACACCAGCTCCAGGCCCTGGGACGAGGCCCGTTCCGACACCACCGAGGCGATGCTCTCCAGCACCTCGTCCAGGTCGAACGCGGTCTGCTCCAGGGTGAGCTGGCCCGCCTCGATTTTGGAGAAGTCCAGGATGTCGTTGATGATCTTCAGCAGGTGGCGGCCGGACTGGTGGATCTTGCGGGCGTATTCCGCCTGCATCCGGTCCAGGTCCGTCTTCTGCAGCAGGTGGGCCATGCCGATGATCGGGTTCAGCGGCGTGCGGATCTCGTGGCTCATGTTGGCCAGGAACATCGATTTTGCGCGGCTCGCCGCGTCCGCCTGCTCGCGGGCGCGGACCAGTTCGTCGAGAATGCGTTTGCGCTCGGTGATGTCCCGCAGGATGCCGGTGAACAGCGTGCGGCCGTCGACCTCGGCTCGGCTGATATTGAGCTCCAGCGGCACCGGGGAGCCGTCGCGCCGACGGCCTTCCACCTCGCGCCCGATGCCGATGATCTTGGCGTCGCCGGTGTGCAGATAGGTGTCGATATGGTTGTCGTGGTTCCGGGCGACCTCGGACGGCATGATCAGGGTGACGTTCCGGCCGATGGCCTCCTCGGCGCTGTAGCCGAAGATGGTGGTCGCACCGGGCGACCAGTGGACGATGGTGCCGGACTCCTCGATCGTGATGATCGCTTCCTGCACGTTGTCGATGATGGTCTGCAGCCGGGTGTGGCCGGCGCGCGCCTCCTGCTCCAGCGTCGCCGTGCGGGCCATCTCCTCGCGCAGGTGCAGCGCCGTGTCGAACTGCCGTCCGGCGAAGGACGCCGCCAGGGTCGCGATGCCGAAGCACACGATCAGCAGCGTGATCACGGTCGCCATCACGGCGGGCTCGAACGCGCTGGTGACCGTCTGGTCGCCCGGCAGCGGGAAGAACAGGGCGGCCTGCATCGCGGTGTAGTGCATGCCGGCGACGCTGCAGCCCATGATGGCGGCGGCCAGCGGGACGGCGAGGGGGCGCAGCACGGCACTGCGCCGCAGCAGGACCAGGGCGCTGAGGGAGATGAAGGCCAGGACCACGGCGACGACCACCGAGACCCCGACCATGACCGCGTCATAGTTCAGCACCGCAGGCAGCCGCATGGCGGCCATCCCGGAATAGTGCATCGCGCCGATGCCGGCTCCCATCAGGCAGGCGCCGCCGGTCAGGCCGGCGAGGCTGGCCGAGCTGCCCCGGCTGATCACCCACAGCGCCGTGCCGCTGGCGATCATGCCGGGGATCATCGAGCCGAGGGTGACGAGCGGGTCGTAGGCGATGCCGCAGGGCAGGGAGAAGGCGAGCATGCCGACGAAATGCATGCCCCAAATGCCGCCCCCCATGCAGCCGCCGCCGGCCACCAGCCAGGCGACGCGTCCGCCGGTGCTGCCCACCGCGGAGACCCGCTCCGAGGTCGACAGCGCGACCGTCGCGGCGAGGATGGCGATGAACACCGACAGCCCGACGAGCCCGGGGCTGTAGGTCCCCGGGAGGGCTGCGGCAGGGTCGAAGATGGACTGGGCCGGGAGAAGGAGCCGGTCTAGTTGCATTACGTCGTCAATCTGCCTTGGCTCTCTGTCGCCCGGTACGGGAGTATGCGGTGGGCGAGCGGTCTGGGAAAAGTCGTAAACTGAAGCGCCTGTCGGCGTCTGGATAAGCGTCTCGCGTGGTCGTTGAACGGGCTCGGGCGTCTCTGGGCCCGGGACGGCCAACTCCGCTCTTTTACGAATGGAAGGTTAATTTTCCCTTGCGGAGGGCGGGTTTCTCCAGCCGGCGGCAGGGGGCTCCGTCATTTCCGTATTCCGACCCGACCGCCCGTCGGCATCCCAAGGACCGGCCGTTCCGTCGCGAACGCGCCTGACGGCCACGAAGAGCCCATGCTGGGCAGCGACCGCTCTGATGTGGAGTTTTTTGGGAGAGAAGTGGCTGGGGGACCTGGAGCCTCACTTGAACACCACCTAAGCGTCTGTTAGGGCTGAACCTATAGACACATCAAATGCTTAGGGCCGCCGACATGTACCGGCGTGATGTACCAACATGGTCGACAAGAGCTACCTTAAGAGACGCGGCCACGTGTGGTGTGTGCGTGTCCCCGTTCCGGCGGATCTGCGATCTGCGCTCGGGAAGTCCGAGTACGTGCGATCCCTCCAGACGTCTGACGTGCGCGAGGCAAGCAGGCTGAAGCACAGCCACCTCGCAGCATGGAAGGACCATTTCGAGAACGTGCGAGAGGGCGGGCAGGAGCGGACGCCCCCAACGCCCCGACTCTCCAAGAAGGACATCTACCGAGAAGCCCGGTCCGACTACCGGGATAGGGCGCTACCTGCGTCGGGTGACGACCTGTCTCTGGTCGACATTGAGATCGACGGGATCGTCGAGCAGGCGGTCAAGCGGGCCGGTGTGTCGGACCCTGAAGAACTCGACAAACTGCCGGATGACCTACAAGCCCAGCTGGACGCACTCCACGACTATCAGGAAGAGGCGAGGGGGACGGAGCCTCACGACAGGCCCGAGTACGGGATGTCTGTCAGCGAGGCGGCCAGGGGCTACCTTGCGAGGCTCTCGAGGGACAAGAAGACCCAGCAGACGGCGGCGCAGTACGGCTCCACGCTCAGGCTGTTCGCTGAGTTTCTGGGCGACCCGGCTGCGCGACAGCTTCGTCGGAAGCATGTTCTCGATTTCATCGAGGAGGTTGAGCGATTTGATCCGAACTGGGGACGCTCGCCGAAGACGAAGGAACGGAGTTGGGAAGAGCTTGTGCGGCATTATCAGATGCCGGACGGAGAGGTTGGTCTGTCCAACAAGACCATGAATCGGTACCTGACGGCCATCAACGGCATGTGGGTGTGGGTCCATCGTGGCGATGACGTACCACCGGCTTCAATCACCCACGGTCTCTTTCGACCAAGCAAGAAGGGAACGGAGACATACCAACCGTTCGACGATGACGAACTGAAGGCCATCTTCGGCGATCCGAGGCCCAAGATGGCGGCTCTATGGGAGATCGCCCTTGTCGCTCTCTACAGCGGTCTCCGAGTCAACGAGATCTGCTCGTTGCAGTGGGGCGACATCATTCAGATTGGGGGCGTTTGGTGCATCGACGTGAAGGCCTCAAAGTCTGACGCCGGTGTGCGCCAGGTGCCCCTTCATCCACGTCTGTCGTGGCTGCTTGAGCGGCGACGGAATGACGGGCTGCTCTGGCCGACACTTAAGCCCGGTGGGCCTGATCAGCGTCTGAGTTGGTACTTCTCCAAAGCCTTCTCAGCGTTCCGGCGACAACGCGGTGTTCGGCGCGGTGGGCTGGTGTTCCATAGCTTCCGAAAGAACGCGGTTACGTGCCTGGAGCGGGCGGGCGTTCCGGTCGATAGCGCTGCTCTGATCATTGGTCACGAGCGAGGCTTCACCTACGGCACATACAGTCCTACTGGGCTCACGACGGCCCAGAAGAAGGAGGTGGTTCAGAAGATGCAGTACCCAGCCCTGGACGGCTTCTTCGACAGATACCCTGAGTACGACGGCACGGCTTGCTAAACAGACGCCGGCCAAGAGTTTCAGCCGGCAAGGTGTGCTGCGGCCATGATTGACTGGCTTGACTAGCGATCGCGACAACAACCCAGATGAATATTTTGGGCGCGGTCTCGTGCCCAAGCCCGTTACGTCAGGTGGATTAACGGACACTCTCGAGGGACTCCAACTCGGGAGCCAGAACCACAACGGCCGTCTTTCCTGAAAACCCCCGCTAGAACGGCCGGTTCCTGACCGGCTCTCGGTGACCACGGCTGACCGGCCGGGGCTTCCCTCGCATGTGAAAACTAACCCCATACGAGGCCAAAGTGACCAAGATTGACCCGGAGACTGCCCGCTCGGCGCTGCAGAAGAACATCGACCATACCAGCACCCTCACCGACTCTTTTCCCCGCGGCAAGGGGCCGCTGAACGCTATCCGACGTGGATGTCTTGATTGCGTAGGAGGGCGGCGCGCCGAGGTGCAAAGGTGTCCGTGTACCGGCTGCGCAAGTTGGATCTATAGGTTTGGGACAGATCCGCTAAGGGGCTCAAACTAGGTTGTTTCTTACTGCTACGAACTACAACGCAGTCACCCAGAGAGCAGCTGTGACCTCTCTAGACGTACACTATAGGGGACCACTAGGAGCACCTAAGGAGGACCTCTAGTACCCCTATAGTGTATCTTTTCTCAGACCTTTGTTTCTTCGAAAGTGTCCATTAATTGACGGGGCTCAGGAAACCAGGCCTACCGGGGCACACAGGATGGCCACCAGCAGCAGGATCGACCCCCAGACCTTATAGCCTCGCGACATGAAGAACAGCCCGAGCACCAGGGGGAGGATGAAGGTGGTGACCACCACCGCGATCATGGCGTCCATGTCGTTCTCCTAGGTCCGCTTTGGGACCCCGAAGGTGGGATACCGTCAGAGATTGAGACAAGACGAAAATTGCTCGGAGTTGCGAGGTTGGGGATCGTCGTCGGCGGCGATGCGGTTTCCCCCGTACCCCTCAGGCAGCCCTGAGAGCCGCTTGGGACCCCGCTAAGCGAGGACCCGGTACACCGACGCCCGGCCGATCCCGAGCTGCTTCGCGATGGCCGTAGCGCCCATCCCTTGGCCATGCAGTTCCCTGACGCGGTCTGCATCGATAGACGGCTTGCGACCCTTGTAGACACCACGGGCCTTGGCTCGCTCAATGCCCTCAGTCTGTCGCTCCCGCCGCAGGTTGGTCTCGAACTCAGCGAACACGCCGAGCATGTCGAGGAAGCACTTGCCTGCGGCGGTGCTGGTGTCGACCGGCTGCTCGGTCGCCAGGAGGTCCACCTTCTTTGCCCTGAGGGTGCCGACAAGCTGCTGAAGGTCGCCGATGGAACGGGCGAGACGGTCGACGCGCGTGACCACGAGTGCGTCGCCCTTACGGACGAAGTCCATCGCCTCCTGCAGCTTGTCTCTGCCGGCTGTCGAGGTGCCGCTGACCTTCTCGCTGAACACCCGTTCGCATCCGGCGGCTGTGAGGGCGTCGACCTGTCCGCCTAGCTCCTGATCAATTGTACTGACGCGTGCGTACCCGACCTTCATCGATCTGCTCCACTGTCTCGTTAGCCTCTAGAGCCTAGACAATGATGTCTCATATATTTCAGATCAACCCTAAAGAGACGCGTGAGGTGTCTCATGGTGAATGTCTCGGATGCCTATACTCTATCGAGAGCATCGCTTCGCCATGTCGCCATGGGTCGGGCCAGGGCTCAGATGAAGAGGCGTACGGGCGCACTCAACAACGATATCAGAAACAGAACTACGGCTTCCGTCTTCCGCCTGCTCGCCAAAGGAAAACATCAATGGCCAGCGAAAGGACAGATACTACGATCATCGCCAAGAGTGCCGGATGCATAAGGGCCTCCACATAGCTGAACCTTGCTGCTGACGTGGAGGTTTGAACTTACGTGATCAACCCCGAAGAGCGACTGAGATGACAGTTGGCCTTAGTCGACATTGTTGGGGAACTCCATCTGCGGATCTCTTTGTCTGGCGCGTTAGATGTCCCGTCCTTTCTCTCGACCCCTGTTCTGTAGTCGCGTTGGCTGCATGCAGTGTGGGATTTCACACAATCCCCGAAACCACTTGGCTATTGATGTAAATGCCTCGCGGTGGTGTACGATCAGCGCCAAAGACAACGCAGGGCTGTTCCCTGCGGTGCGCTGAGGGGGGACAAATGACAAGCTTTGCCGATCAAATCGATGCTCTTGCGGGGCGCTCGAAGAGCCTGGAGGGAAAGCTCCAAACCGAAGAGGCGACAAAGACCGCGCTGGTCATGCCGTTCCTGCAGGCGCTCGGCTACGACATCTTCGACCCAACGGCCGTCATTCCGGAATTTACCGCAGACCACGGGATCAAAAAGGGTGAGAAAGTCGATTACGCAATTATGATCGATGGTCAGCTCACGATGCTGATCGAATGTAAGACCTATGGCGCAGATCTATCTTCCGCCGGGGCGTCACAGCTCTATCGGTATTTCTCGGTAACAGACGCCCGGATCGGAATCCTCACCAATGGCGTCGAGTACTGGTTCTACTCCGACCTCGATAAGAACAATACAATGGACAAAGAGCCATTCTTCCGTTTCGACATGGGCGACTACATTCAATCCAGTACCAAGGAACTGGAGCGCTTCCGAAAGGAGGTATTCTCGATTGAGGTCGTGCTGAACAGCGCCACTGACCTCAAGTACCGAGGCATGATCGAAGCTCAGATCCAGAAGGAGATCGAGGCGCCTTCGGATGAGTTCATCGAGATCATGGCCCGGAGAGTCTATGAAGGCCGGCGACTGACGGCGCAGGTCCGAGAGTGGTTTGGGCAGCTAGTTCAGCAGGCCATGAAGGCCACCATCCGTGCTGAGGTGAACAAGCGTCTGTCGAACGCTCTTAAGGCTGGGAATGGAGAGTACTCGGAGGTCGATGAGGCTGCTGAAGAGCCGAAAGATGAGGATGGTATCGACACCACCGAAGAGGAACTGGAGGCGTTTCAGATCGTTCGCGCCATTCTCCGAACCGAAGTTGATGTCTCCCGTATCTACATCCGAGATCAGAAGAGCTACTGCGGCATCCTGCTGGACGACAACAACCGCAAGCCCATCTGCCGACTGCACTTCAACTCCAAATCCAAGAAGCACCTTGGAGTGTTCAAGGACAAGGAAGAGACCCGGATAGAGATATCGTCGCTGGAGGACATCTTCCAACATGCGGATCGGCTTATGGAGACGGTAAGAGCATACAACTAGATTTCCGATCGGCCGTGGTGGGCGTGTGAGGTGCTTCGTGGTCACGATCTCGACGATACGACAACTAGCTTTCGGCGCTATGTCGCTATCGCTATTTGGGGCAGCGCTGTTCGTTATCCTTGAAGGAGGTGACTGGAGCGCGGCTGGTCGTGGTGTTGTGGCGCTGGTTGCCGGTTCCTTCTGTGCTCTCGTTGCGTTTCTTGATCGGTTTCAATCTCTCGAAGTTTCTCCTAACCAGTTAAGGGCTACCATTCGTGAAGCTGAGCAGGTGGTGTCCGAAGCTCAGGCGACGCTACAACAGGTTCATGTGCTGGCTGAGACATTCTCTGCCATCATAATCAACGCACTGTCGGGCGTCGGTCGGCATGATGGTATACCCCCACGTGTCATCGAAGACGCCCGACGTGACATCGAGAGATCCCTAGGTGAGATTGGGCTTCCCGCCGATGCGATTGCGCGAGTTCTGCAGGCCGACTCGAAGTGGGTAGCAATCGACTACTCCAATGCAATCATCAACAAGATCCGCGCACGTGAAGATGAAGGCGGCCGCTCTAGGCTGCGCGGCGATGAGTTGATCGATCGCTGGAACAACGAGGGATTTCGCCCGTCCGCCGACGAACTCCGATCAGAACTGGCAACACTCGGGGTCGATGATCTGGATATTGTCGAGCTTCTGTCTGACTATGAACATTATGAGCGCACCTACAAACATCGTAGGCCGGATGTCTGGCTTGCTAGACTTGATTGGTAGGCGCTAGATCTCCGATCCCGCTCTTTGCGCAGTCGGCATTCTTCGTTGGGGAGGGGGTTTCAACAGCGGCTGCTGATCGATGAAGAAGAAAACGACTTCGACAACACGCATCAGAACAATCCCCGGGCGTATACCAGACGATACCTAGAGGAGGACCATGGGGTACCCATAGTAGACCTTATGTGTACCTATATGTGTTTTCTCTCGATCCTGAAGTTTCTTCGAAAGTGTCCGTTAATCGGTTCTCGCAGATGAAACGAGGCCCACCGGCGCACAGAAGGACGATCAACAGCGGTATTTGACTACCGTTTGTTGGACACTCTCGAAGGGGCCAAAACGGCGGCGGGTTGAAGACGGCACCAGCGATCGCGCCTCTCCCCACCGCCGTTGCCAGAGAGCGATCTGCGAAAACCGGCCCGCAATTCTCCATCCCTGTTTTTGTAGCGCTGAACCTTCAGGGACGCACCCGCAGCGCCCCGCCGTCGCGCCTTTGGTCAATTTCCGGACGCCCTCGGAGAGACCCTCCGCATATTGGCACCCGCAGCGGCTCGCTGGCCCCCAGGTAGGGAGGCACCGGGCTATGTGCGCGTGCTCCCAAAACCCCCGAATGGAGGCACGGAATTGACTAAGGTGACGCGATCTGAAGCCCGTGCGTCGATTGACGCAAACCTCGTTCACACCGCCACGCTGGTTGGGGCGTTCCCTAAGGGCGCCGGGGTGCTCCAGGCGATCCGCCGCAACTGCATGGACTGCACTGGCGGGCAGCCCAAGGAAGTCGCACTCTGCCCGGTGAAGCGGTGTGCGCTCTGGCCCTATCGGTTTGGCAAGAACCCGATGTACGGGAGGGAGAAATGACATCAGCGACGACCGGGGAGTATCCCGACCTCGACCTCTACACGGTGGCGGAGTTCGGTGAGTTGATCAGCGATTTGACGCTTGACCAGCAGGCTACTGCCAGGGCTGACCGGGCCAGGGCGCTGAGCGAGATAGCCTTAGAAGACTTCAGTCGGCCCAAGGGTCCGTATGGGTGGACTAGGGGCGGCTGAGCCTCGGTGAGATCGGAAGCGGGGCGTGCCCAATAGCGGGTGCATCCTGCTTTTTCGCGCCGCGCCAGAGAAATGTACCACTCGCCTGTACCGGTACATCCAGCAAGTGCTTGGAATATTTCGAAGAAAAGGAAGTGGCTGGGGGACCTGGATTCGAACCAGGGTTGACGGAGTCAGAGTCCGTAGTCCTACCGCTAGACGATCCCCCAGCAGGACCGGGAGGGCCTGTGTCCGTGGACCCGGGCGCTCCCTCGCGGTGAGCCGGGCTTCTAACACAGCCCGGTGCCAGGATGCAAACCCTTGAAGCACTGTTTTTGGCAGCCCGGGTTTCCGCGGTTTTCCGCCTCTCGGTCGGGGCCGTCCGCCTGACCCGACAGGTCCGGTGATTCAGCCCGCCGGCGACCCTCGGAACCCGACCCGTCCGACCCAGCCTGGGGGTGGATGCCGTAAAGCTGGTGGCACCGTGTCCAAACCGCTAGACTGGTCGAGAAGAAAGCGCCGGGGACACAAACAACACCGGTGCACAGGACAGGGAAGGACGTCAGGGGAATGGAGTCCGGTACGCATCGTGCCGGCCGTTCCCGCCCGCAGGAAGCGTCGCATCGGTCGGAGAACGACCGGGCGGCGGGGTCTGCCATTCGGGACGGGATCGGCGACGGCGCCACCAGGCCGGCCACGCGCCGGCACAGCTCGCGCGGAGACGGCGCGGCCAGAGGCAGCGATATTCTCGCCGCCCTCGACCTCGGCACCAATAACTGCCGCCTGCTGGTCGCCCGACCGGCGGAGCAAGGCGGATTCCGGGTGATCGACGCGTTCTCGCGCATCGTGCGGCTGGGCGAGGGGGTGGGCGCCTCCGGACAGCTCGCCGACGCCGCCATTGAGCGCACCCTGGACGCCCTGCGGATCTGCGGCTCGAAGATCCGCCGCCGCCGGGTGACCCGGTTCCGGGCGGTCGCGACCGAGGCCTGCCGGCGGGCGCGCAACGGACCGGAATTCCTGGCCCGGGTGGCGCAGGAGACCGGCATTTCCCTGGAGGTGATCTCGTCCTCGGAGGAGGCCGGGCTGGCGCTCGCCGGCTGCGCGCCGCTGCTCGACCCCAACGTGCCCGGCGCCCTGGTCTTCGATATCGGCGGCGGGTCGACCGAGCTCGCCTGGTCGCGCGGCGGCTTCGGCCCGGGAAAGCTCAATGGCGAGAAGGCGGCGGTCACCTCGATCCCCATCGGTGTCGTCACCCTGGCGGAGACCTATGGCGGCGATCGCTACGGTCCCGGCGTCTATGAGCGGATGATCGAGGACGTGTCGGTGTGGCTTCGCGCCTATGAGCGCGAGCATGCCATCGCCGCCGAGGTCGAGGCGGGACGGGTGCAGGTGGTCGGCACCTCCGGCACGGTCACCACGCTCGCCGGGGTGCACCTGAACCTGCCGCGCTACGTGCGCGACCGGGTGGACGGGCTGTTCCTGGATGTGGCAGACACCCTCGCCATCGGCCGACGGCTGGCGGATTAGAGCTTCGAGGGCCGGGCGGCCCATCCCTGCATCGGCCGCGAGCGCGCCGATCTGGTGGTGGCGGGATGCGCGATCCTGGAGGCGATCTGCCGGCAATGGCCGGTGATGCGGATGAGGGTTGCCGACCGGGGGGTGCGCGAGGGCATCCTGTTCGGACTGATCGCGGGGGCGTCCTGATCCCCGCAGGCTTGCAGGGAGCGGCGACGGCGCATGGCATCGAAAGGCTCAGGCAGCGGGCGCCGGGGATCCGGCAGCCGGCAGACCACGGTCAAGCTGCGCACCGCCCGCGGGCGCACGGCCTCGTCCCAGCGCTGGCTGCAGCGCCAGCTCAACGATCCTTACGTCGCGGAGTCCAAGCGCCTGGGCTACCGCTCGCGCGCGGCCTTCAAGCTGATCGAGATCGATGACCGCTTCAAGCTGCTGAAGAAGGGCCAGCGGGTGGTCGACCTGGGGTGTGCGCCCGGCGGCTGGACCCAGATCGCGGTGCAGCGGGTCGGTGCCCCGGACAAAGGCCAGGTGGTCGGCCTCGACATCCTGCCGCTGGACCCGATCCCCGGAGCCGAGCTTCTGCTGGCCGACTTCACCGAGGCGTCGGCACCCGACCTGCTGAAGGCGACGCTGGGCGGTCCGGTGGATGTCGTGCTGTCCGACATGGCGGCCTCGTCCACGGGGCACAAGAAGACCGACCATATCCGCATCGTCATGCTGGCCGAGCTGGCGCTGGACTTCGCCTTCGAGGTTCTCGCCCCCGACGGGGTGTTCGTCGCCAAGGTGTTCCTGGGCGGCAGCGAGCGCGACCTGCTCAATCCGCTGCGCCAAGCGTTCCGGACAGTGCGCCACTTCAAGCCGCCGGCGAGCCGGTCCGAGTCGGCCGAGACCTATGTCATCGCCACCGGCTTCCGCGGCCGTCCGCAGACCGCTGCGCTGGACGAAGCGGAGCCCGAAGAGGAGGGGTGAAGCACGGGTAAAGCAGGAGCGCCTGCGACATGAGAGCCGTTCGGATTATGCCGCTTGGCATGTGACTGTCTAAGTGTATATTGCGCCGCCACCGACCCACCGGAGGCACCATGGACATCCGTGACGCGCTGACTTTCGACGACGTTCTCCTCGAACCCGCCCGCTCCAATGTCCTGCCGGCCAAGGTCGACACCAGAACCCACGTCACCCGCAGTATCGAACTCGGCATCCCGCTGCTCTCCAGCGCGATGGATACGGTGACCGAGTCCCGCCTCGCCATCGCCATGGCCCAGGCCGGCGGCATCGGCGTGGTCCACAAGAACCTCGGCATCGAGGCCCAGGCCAACGAGGTCCGGGCGGTGAAGAAGTTCGAGGCGGGCATGGTCATCAACCCGGTGACCATCCATCCCGAGGCCACCCTGGCCGAAGCGCTGGACCTGATGAAGCGGCACGGCATCAACGGCGTGCCGGTGGTGCAGACCCGCACCGGCAAGCTGGTCGGCATCCTGACCCACCGCGACGTGCGCTTCGCCACCGACGAGAGCCAGCCGATCAAGGAGCTGATGACCAAGCGGGTCATCACCGTCGGCGAGGACGTCAAGGCGGCCGAAGCCCGGGCCCTGCTGCACAAGCATCGCATCGAGAAGCTGCTGGTGGTCGACGGCGACAAGCGATGCATCGGCCTGATCACCGTCAAGGACATGGAGAAGGCGCAGAACCACCCGAACGCCGCCAAGGACGACAAGGGCCGCCTGCGCGTGGCTGCGGCGACCGGTGTCGGCCATGAGGGCATCGCCCGGGCCGAGGCGCTGATCGATGCCGAGGTGGACATCGTCGTCATCGATACCGCCCACGGCCACAGCGAAGGCGTGCTGGGCGCGGTGCAGGAGATCCGCAAGCGGGCCAACTACACCCAGATCATCGCCGGCAACGTCGCCACCGCCGAGGGGGCCAAGGCCCTGATCGACGCCGGGGCGGACGCGGTGAAGATCGGCATCGGCCCGGGCTCGATCTGCACCACCCGCATGGTCGCCGGCGTCGGCGTGCCGCAGCTCACCGCCATAGTCGACGCCTCCAAGGTCTGCCGCGAGGCCGGCGTGCCCTGCATCGCCGATGGCGGCATAAAGTATTCGGGCGACTTGGCGAAGGCGCTGGCCGCCGGCGCCGACTGCGCCATGATCGGCTCGCTGCTGGCCGGCACCGACGAGAGCCCGGGGGAGGTCTACCTGTACCAGGGCCGCTCCTATAAGGCCTATCGCGGCATGGGCTCCATGGGGGCGATGGCCCGCGGCTCGGCTGACCGCTACTTCCAGGAGGAGGTCAGCGACACCCTGAAGCTGGTGCCGGAAGGCATCGAGGGTCAGGTGCCGTACAAGGGCCCGGCCGGCGCCGTCGTCCACCAGCTCGTCGGCGGCCTGCGCGCCGCCATGGGCTATACCGGCAGCCCGTCGATCAAGGACCTGCAGCAGAACGCCAAGTTCCTGCGGATCTCCAACGCCGGCCTGCGCGAGAGCCATGTGCACGACGTCACCATCACCCGCGAGGCGCCGAACTACCGGCCCGGCATGTAGGCCGGAAGGCGTAGCGTCATGAAACCCGCGGGCCGCCTTGCGGCGGCAATCGAGATTCTCGAGGCGATCGACGCCACCGATCGCCCGGCGGATCGCGTGCTCGACCGCTATGTGCGCGACCGGCGCTATATCGGTGGCGGCGATCGGTCGGCCATCGCTGCGCGGGTCTGGGGTGTCTTCCGCCGCCGCGCCCGGCTGGACTGGTGGATCAAGAAGGCGGGCAAGGGCATCGGCCGCGACGCCCGGGGGCGGGTGCTGGCCGATCTCGTGCTGCACGACCGCCAGGACGTGCCCGGCATCGCCGAGATGTTCGACGGCTCGCGCCATGCGCCGGCCACCCTGGCGAAGTCCGAAAGCGAGGCCCTGCGCAAGATCGTCGGCGGCGAGCTCGACAGCGCCGACATGCCGGACGCGGTGCGCGCGGAATGCCCGAACTGGCTGTGGCCGCATATGGAGGCGCGTTTCGGCGCCGAGGTCGGCCCGGCCGTTGCCGCGCTGGGCCAGGAGGCGCCGTTCGACCTTCGGGTGAACCCGCTGGCCGGGATGAGCCGCGAGGCGGTGGTCGCCGCGCTGGCCTCCGAGCAGGTTCCGGCCGTGCCGACCGCGCTGTCGCCGCTCGGGCTGCGGCTGGACCGGCGGAGGCCGGTGGATGCCATGGCGCCGTTCAAGTCGGGTGCGGTGGAAGTCCAGGACGAGGGCTCCCAGCTTGCCGCCCTGCTGGTCGGGGCCGGGCCGGGGATGCTGGTGGTCGACTACTGCGCCGGGGCCGGGGGCAAGGCGCTGGCGCTGGCGGCGGGGATGGAGAACAAGGGCCGGATGGTGCTGTTCGACGTGTCCAAGGGACGGCTCGACCGGGCGGCGGTGCGGCTGCGCCGGGCGGGCATCCACAATGCCGAGCGCAAGGTGCTGGCCGAGGGCGACAAGTCGGTGAAGCGCATGGCGGGCAAGGCCGACCGGGTGCTGGTCGATGCGCCGTGCTCGGGCACCGGCACCTGGCGGCGCAACCCGGACGCCAAGTGGCGCTACGGCTAGCAGGACCTGGCGGAACTCACCAAGACCCAGCGCGCGATCCTGGAACGGGCGGCGAGCCTGGTGAAGCCGGGCGGCCGCGTGATCTACGTGACCTGCTCGGTGCTGCGGGCCGAGAACGAGGACGTGGTGGAGGGGTTCCTCGCCGACAGCAACCGGTTCTCCGTGCTGCCGGTGGCGGGCGTGTGGGCGCAGACGATCGGCGAGGCGCCATGCCCGGCGACCGGGCCTTACCTGACGCTCGCGCCGCATCGGGAAGGCACGGACGGGTTCTTCGTCGCGGTGCTGGAGCGGGCGGCGCAGCCTTAAGGGGCTACTCGCTTTTTCCCTCACTTCCTTCCTCTTCCCGGCCCTGTGCCGGGACCCAGGGTTGAACCGCTGCGGCTCAAGGGGCCTGCGCTCCATCGCGCTGCGATCTGGGCCCCGGCGCAAGGCCGGGGAGACGGGCGAGGTTGATGCGGTTACTAAACCCGCTGCCCGCTCTCCACCTCTCGTCACTCCCCGGATTTATTCCGGGGTGAGACATCCGTAGCGCGAAACTTTGGGGCCCGGCGCCGTCCCTACCGCTCACCCCGGAATAAATCCGGGGAGTGTGATTGGGGAATTGGGGAGGGGCTACACCCGCTGCCCGCTCTGCCGGTCGAACAGGTGACACCGCCCGTCGCCCGGCATCACGCTCAGCCGATCGCCGCGTGCGGGCAATGCCGTCTCCGCCGGTACCCGCACCGTCGCCTGCGGGCCGCCCGCCAGCACCCCGTGCAGCACGCAGGTGTCGCCCAGATCCTCGACCACCTCCACCTCGAAGGGCAGGCCGTCCTCGCGCAGCTCCACATGCTCCGGCCGGAAGCCGAGGGTCACCGGGCCGTCCGCCCGATCAACGCCATCCACGCCTTCCAGTCGCGCGTCCGTTCCCTCAAGCACAACGGCACCTCCCTCGACCCGCGCATCCAGCAGGTTCATCGCCGGCGAGCCGATGAACCCGGCAACGAAGGTGTTGGCCGGCCGGTCGTACAAGTCGCGGGGGCTGCCCGCCTGCGCCACCACCCCCTGGTTCAGCACCACGATCTGATCCGCGAGCGTCATCGCTTCCACCTGGTCGTGGGTCACGTGGATCATCGTCGTGCCGAGCCGCCGGTGCAGGCGGCTGATCTCCAGGCGCATCTGCACCCGCAGGGCGGCGTCGAGATTGGAGAGCGGCTCGTCGAACAGGAAGACCTTGGGGTCGCGCACGATGGCCCGACCGATGGCGACGCGCTGGCGCTGGCCGCCGGACAGAGCCTTGGGCTTGCGGTCGAGCAGGTCGGTGATCTGGAGGATCTCCGCCGCGTTGCGCACCCGCTGCTCCACCGTGTCGTCCGCCTCCTTGGCCAGCTTCAGGCCGAAACTCATGTTCTGATAGACCGTCATGTGCGGATAGAGCGCGTAGCTCTGGAACACCATGGAGACGCCACGCTCGGCGGGCGCGATGTCGTTCATCACATCGCCGCCGATGGACAGCTCCCCGCCGTCGATATCCTCCAGCCCCGCGATCATCCGCAGCAGGGTGGACTTCCCGCAACCGGACGGGCCGACCAGGACGCAGAACTTGCCGTCCTCGATCTCCAGGTCGATGCCCTTGATTACCTCGGTCTTGCCGAAGCTCTTGGTCAGGTTCTGCAGGGTGACGGTGGCCATTCGTTATCCTTTCACGGCACCGGCGGTCAGGCCCGAGACGATGCGGCGCTGGAAGATGAGAACCAGGGCGATCAGCGGCACGGTGACGATCACCGAGGCCGCCATGATCCGGCCCCAGGGCACCTCGAACTCGCTGCCACCGGTGATCAACGCGATGGCGACCGGCACGGTGCGCTGGTCGTTGCTCAGCGTGAAGGTCAGGGCGAACAGGAACTCGTTCCAGGCGACGATGAAGGCGAGCAGGCCGGTGGTGACCATGGCCGGCCACATCATCGGCAGGAAGATCCGCGTCAGCAGGGTCCAGGGCTTGGCGCCGTCCATGATCGCGGCCTCCTCCACCTCCGCCGGCAGGTCGCGGATGAAGCTGGTCAGCACCCAGACGGTGAAGGGCAGGGTGAAGATCAGGTAGGACAGGATCAGCCCGCCCGGATTGTTGAACAGGCCGAGCACCCGGATCAGCTCGAACATGCCGGACAGCACCGCGACCTGCGGGAACATCGACACGCTGAGCACCGCCAGCAGCATCATCCGCCGGCCCTTGAACCGGAACCGGCCGAGCGCCAGGGCGGCGGTCAGGCCGAGGAACAGCGAGATCCCGACCACCGCGACCGAGACGATCAGCGAGTTGAGAATGTTCCGGCCGAACGGCTGCTCGGCGAAGATCGACGCGTAGTTGCCGACGGACAGCTCAGCCGGCAGGTAGTCGACCTCGAAGATGGACGAGCCCGACTTAAACGAGGTGATCAGCGCGTAGTAGAACGGGAACAGCAGGATCACCAGCAGCACAGCGACCAGCAGCCAGAACCCGATCCTGGCTGGAAGGGAGGTGCGGCGGCTGGTCATCAGCGCTCCTCCTTCATCACATCGGCCCGCATCGCCGTCAGGTACAGCGCGGTCATGAAGGCGATCACCATGAACAGTAGGGTGGAGGCGGCGGAGCCGTAGCCCACGTCCTGGAAGTCCACGAGCTGCTGGCGAGCATAGACCGACATGGTCATCGTCGACTCGGCGTTGCCGGTCATGATGTAGACCACGTCGAACACCCGCAGGGCGTCGAGCAGGCGGAAGATCACCGCCACTGTCAGGGCCGGGCGGATCAGCGGCAGGGTGATGCCGAAGAACACCTTGATCGGATGCACCCCGTCGACCCGGGCGGCCTCGTAGCAGTCCTTGGGCAGCATCTGGAGCGCGGCCAACACCAGCAGGGCGACGAAGGGCGTGGTCTTCCAGGCGTCCACCAGGATGACCGACAGCATGGTGAGGTCCGGGTCGGCCAGCCAGGCGATGGGGGAGGCGATCAGGCCGAGGCTCATCAGGGTGTGGTTCACCACGCCGAACTGGTCGTGCAGCATCCAGGCCCACATCTTGGCCGAGACCACGGTGGGGATCGCCCAGGGGATCAGCACGGCGGCGCGGAACAGGGCGCGGCCGGCAAACTCGGCGTTCATCACCAGGGCGAGGATCACCCCCAGCACGACCTCGATGGCGACGGACCCGGCGGCGAAGATCAGGGTGTTCCAGACCGCGTTCCACCACAGCGGGTCGGTGATCAGCCCGTACCAGTAACCGCCATCCTCGACCGCGAAATTCTCGAAGCCGAGGAAGCTGTACTGACCGGGGGCGGAGAGCGAGGCGTCCGTGAAGGCGTAGAAGACCGTGCGCGCCAGCGGCCAGATCGCCACAACCGTGAGCCCGACCAGCATCGGCGACAGGAACAGCCAGGCGGTGCGCATCCGTCGCTTCTGGTGGGAGGAGGCCTGTCCTTCTGCCATCGAACCGCCGGGGCCGCCGTTACCAGCGGCCGCGCCGGCCGAGACGGTTCAGGCTGTTCTCCAGCCCGGCGAGCGCCGGTCCGGCCTCCTGCTGGCCGGCGAGCACGCCGTGCACGGCCGACCAGAACTGCGAGGAGACCCGGTTGTATTTGTCGCCGACGATGGCCGAGGGCCGGGCGACGGCGTTGGTGAAGGTCTCCTCCAGGGTGCCGAAGAACGGGCTCGCCTCCAGCACGTCAGCGTCGTCGTACAGCTCGGGATAGGTGGGGTTGTAGGAGGAGGAGATGGCGCGCTGCTTCTGCTGCGCCTGGCTGGTCAGGAACATGGCGAGATCGACCGCCAGCTCCGGGTTCTTCGAATACTTGGAGACCGCCAGGTTCCAGCCGCCGAGCGTGCCGGTATGGCCGCCATCCTCGCCTCCCTTGGGCAGGGCGACCACGCCGACCTTGCCCTTGATCGGGCTGTCATCGCTCTGCGCCAGCGCCCAGGCATAGGGCCAGTTGCGCATGAACACCGCGTTGCCCGACTGGAACACGCCGCGCGAGGCTTCCTCGTCGTAGTTCAGCACGCCCTGCGGGGTGATGTCGCCGACCCAGGACGCGGCCATCTCCAGCGCTTCCACCGCCTTCGGATTGTTGATGGTGACCTCACCCTCGGCATTGACGATGGCGCCGCCGCCATAGCTGTCGACCCATTCCAGCGCGTCGCAGGTCAGGCCCTCGTAGGATTTGCCCTGCCAGACATAGCCCCACAGGTCGTCATCGCCGGCCGCGCGCTCCTTTTCCATGATCGTCTTGGCCGCCTCGGTCATCTGCGCCCAGGTGGTGGGCGGCTCGAAGCCGTGCTTCTCCAGCAGGTCGGCCCGGTAGTAGAGCACGCCCGCGTCTGTCCACCAGGGCAGGGCGAGCAGCTTGCCGTCGACCGTGTTGTTCTCGATCAGCGCCTCGAAATGGCCCGTGCCGGCATCGGCATTGTGGTCCCGCAGATTGACCAGATGGGGGGCGAGCACGCCGGGCCAGACCACGTCGACCTGCAGGATGTCGATGTCGTCGCCCTGAGCGGCGAGGATCTGCTGATACAACGCCAGCCGCTCGGTGGAGGAATTCGGCGTCGAGACGATCTCCACCTCGATACCCTTGTCCTTCGACCAGGCTTCAACGCCAGCCTTGCAGAGTTCCAGCTCGACGCCGACCGCGCCGCAGGAGATGGACAGGGACTGGGCCGACGCGCTCTGCGCCGCGACCACCTGTGTACCGATCAACGCGCCGGCGCCGAGTGCCAGAGACGCCAGGGTACGTGCGATCTTCGTGCGGACCATGATGCCTTCCCCAAATGTTTAGCGCTCCGCCAATCGGCGCCGTGAGGAGCCGTCGGGTACGCGCAAAAATTTTATCGGTTCTTTTCGATATAGGATCGTCGCAGCACCCGTCTACCCAAAGACCCCACCCTTGAAATATATTTCACAGGCGTCATGTTGTCCGAAACGCGACAATTTGAGAGGCGCTTATGTGCGGATTAGCCGGCGAGCTAAAGTTCGACGGAGGCTTTGTTACGTTCGATGGTCTGTCCTCCATGGCCGATGCCATGGCGGCGCGGGGACCTGACGCGCAGGGGACCTACGTTCAAAGCGGTATCGGACTGGCCCACCGGCGACTGTCGATCATCGACCTCTCCGACCGCGCCCAGCAGCCGATGCACGACCCGTCCCTGGGACTGACCATCGTCTTCAACGGCGCGATCTATAACTACAAGGAGCTGCGCCCGGAGCTGGAGGCGAAGGGCTATACCTTCTACAGCGACGGCGACACCGAGGTGATCCTGAAGGCGTTCCACGCCTGGGGCGAGGCCTGCGTGGAGAAGTTCCACGGCATGTTCGCCTTCGCCGTCTGGGATCGCGGCAACCGGACCCTGACCCTGGCGCGCGACCGGCTGGGCATCAAGCCGTTGTACCTGGCGCCCATCAAGGGCGGTCTGCGCTTCGCCTCCAACATGCAGGCGCTGCTGGCGGCCGGCGGGGTCGATACCGCGATCGATCCGGTGGCGCTGAACCACTACATGAACTTCCACGCCGTGGTGCCGGCCCCGTACACGATCGTGTCGGGCGTCCGCAAGCTGCCGCCGGCGACCACGATGACCGTCACGGCCGACGGCAAGCAGACCCAGCGCCGCTACTGGGAGCCGGTCTACGGTACCCCGGACGAGGACCTGCGGGTCTCCGAGGACGAGTGGCGCGACCGGGTGCTGGAGGCGCTTCGCGTGGCCGTGCAGCGCCGGCTGGTCGCCGACGTCCCGGTCGGCGTCCTGCTGTCCGGCGGCGTCGACAGCTCGATGATCACCGCTTTGGTGGCGGAGCAGACCGGCGGCAATCTCGACACGTTCAGCGTCGGTTTCGAGACCGTCGGCAACGAGCAGGGCGACGAGTTCCGCTATTCCGACGTCATTGCCGAGAAGTTCGGCACCCGTCACCACAAGATCGAGGTGAACAGCCGCGAGCGGCTGCTGCCGAGCCTGCCGGGCTGCATCGCCGCCATGTCGGAGCCGATGGTCAGTCACGACTGCATCGGTTTCTACCTGCTGTCCCAGGAAGTGTCGAAGAACGTCAAGGTCGTACAGTCCGGACAGGGCGCCGACGAGGTGTTCGGTGGCTATCACTGGTATCCGCCGCTGATGGAGAAGGGGAAGGGCTCGGCCGACTACGCCCGCCTGTTCCGCGACCGCACCCACGAGGAATTCCTGTCGGCGGTCCATCCGAGCTACCGCAATGGCGACCATGCCGGCCAGTTCATCGAGGAGATGTTCGACAAGCCCGGTGCCTCCAGCGCCGTCGACAAGGCCCTGCGCCTCGACACCACGGTGATGCTGGTCGACGACCCGGTGAAGCGGGTCGACAACATGACCATGGCCTGGAGCCTTGAGGCGCGGGTGCCGTTCCTCGACCACGAACTGGTCGAGCTGGCCGCCAAGGTGCCGCCGGAGCTGAAGGCCGGCCATGGCGGCAAGCACATCCTGAAGGAGGCCGCCCGCAAGATCGTCCCGTCCGAGGTGATCGACCGGCCGAAGGGCTACTTCCCGGTGCCGGCGCTCAAGTACATCCAGGGCGACACGCTGGATTACGTGCGCGGCGTGATGGACAGCCGGAAGGCGCGCGAGCGGGAACTGTTCGACCGGGCCTACGTTGACCAGTTGCTGGACAAGCCCGAGGACCAGATCACCCCGCTGGGCGGCTCCAAGCTGTGGCAGGTCACGCTTCTGGAAGCGTGGCTGCAGGCCAACGGACTGTAGAAGACCCGGAGGATCGATCGGGATGAAGGACCGCGCACAGCGTGAATTCAAGCAGCGCCGCGCCCGGGCGCGCGGCCGTTCGCGTCGTGGCTGGCCTCGCCTTCCCGGCGAGGGGCCGTTTCAGGAGAGGGGACAGCCGAACTCCGTGGTGAATGTGGGCTGGGGTCGGCTCATCTTCGCCGACACCTTCGAGACCGCGGAGGAACTCGCCGAGATCATGCGCCAGGAGGCGCCGGACGAGCGGGACATCACCATCAACGTCAACAACCCTCACGTGGTGCTGGCCCAGGCGCCGGAGGCGTTCTTCCTCGATCCCTCCCACACCTTCCGCCTGGAGTTCGAGCATTACCGGCCGCGCACCGACCGGGTGGTCGGAGTCTATGTGCGCCGGCTGCGCTCCAGCGCCGATGCGGAGGCGGTGAACCGGATCTACGCCAAGGTCGGCATGGTGCCGGTCGGCCGCGATTTCCTGCTGTCGCACCGCGGCTCGCGCCGGATCGTCCATCTGGTGGCGGTCGACGAAACCACCGACCAGGTGGTCGGGACCATCACCGGGGTCGATCACGAGCGGGTCTACGACGATCCCGAGGGCGGCTCCAGCCTGTGGTGCCTGGCGGTCGATCCACAGGCGCCGCTGCCGGGGATCGGCGAGGTGCTGCTGCGCCACCTGATCGAGACCTTCCAGACCCGTGGGCTCGCCCATATCGACCTGTCGGTCATGCACGACAACGAGCCGGCGATTAAGCTCTACGAGAAGCTCGGCTTCCAGCGGATCCCGTTGTTCAGCCTGAAATACAAGAACCCGATCAACGAGAAGCTCTACAGCGCGCCGATGCCCGAGGCGAAGCTGAACCCCTACGCACGGATCCTGATCAACGAGGCGCGGCGCCGCGGCGTCACGGTGGAGATCGAGGATGCCGAGGGCGGGCTGTTCGCCCTGTCCCATGGCGGGCGGCGGGTTTGCTGCCGGGAATCCCTGTCGGAGCTGACCAGCGCGGTGGCGCTGAGCCGCTGCGACGACAAGGCGCTGACCCACCGGCTGCTGGCTCGCCACGGGCTGCGGGTGCCGGCCCAGCACGAGGTCGACGACGAGAGCGACGCCCGCGCCTTCCTGCACAAGTACGGCCGCATCGTCGTGAAGCCCGCGCGCGGCGAGCAGGGGCGGGGCATTTCGGTCGACATCACCGACCCGGTCGACATGGTCCGGGCGATCGAGGCGGCCGAGGTCGTCAGCGACCGGGTGCTGCTGGAGGAGTTCTGCGAAGGGGCGGACCTGCGCATCATCGTCATCGGCTACAAGGTCATCGCCGCCGCCGTCCGCGTGCCCGCAACGGTGATCGGCGACGGCGTGAGCGACGTGCGCAGCCTGATCGACCGGCAGAGCCGACGCCGCGCCTCGGCCACCGGTGGCGAGAGCCGCATCCCGGTGGACAGTGAGACCGAGCGCTGCGTGAAGTCCGCGGGCTACGACTTCGACATGATCCTGCCCAAGGGCCAGACCCTGGCGGTGCGCAAGACCGCCAACCTGCATACCGGCGGCACGATCCACGACGTGACCGACCAGCTCCATCCGCACCTGCGCGAGGTGGCGGAGGAGGGGGCGCGGATCCTCGACATCCCCGTGGTCGGGTTCGACTTCCTTGTGCCCGACGTCGCCGGCGATGAGTATGTGATCATCGAAGCGAACGAGCGCCCGGGCCTGGCGAACCACGAACCGCAGCCCACGGCGGAAGCCTTCGTCGACCTGCTGTTCCCGCAGACGACGGACCGTTTTCTTGAGATGAAGGAACCCCGAAATGCCACCGGCTGACCACGGCCATCTCCGCCCCATCGACACCCGCGACCCGATCTCCCGCGTCATGCGGCGGATCGACGGCGAGCGGATCATCGAGC
Organism: Thalassobaculum sp.; assembly: GCF_965223715.1. GTDB lineage: Bacteria > Pseudomonadota > Alphaproteobacteria > Thalassobaculales > Thalassobaculaceae > Thalassobaculum. Next base: position 1,027,437 of record NZ_OZ245012.1, read on the forward strand.
TGCTGCTGGAGCTGCAGAACATCCCCAGCCCGACCGGCTATACCGACAGCATCGTGCATCATGTCTGCGAACACCTGACGGGGCTCGGCGTCGCCTACGAGATCACCCGGCGCGGCGCCATCCGGGTCAACCTGCGCGGCGACGTGTACAGCCCCGACCGGGCCGTTGTCTCGCACCTGGACACGCTGGGGGCCCAGGTCACCGCCCTGAAGGAGAACGGCCGGCTGTCCGTCCGTCCGGTCGGCACCTGGGCCGCCCGCTTCGCCGAGGGCGCGCGGGTGACCGTGTTCACCGATGTCGGCCCGCGCCGCGGAACCATCCTTCCGCTGAAGGCCTCCGGACATACCTTCGACACCCAGATCGACACCCAGCCTTCCGAGTGGGACAACCTGGAGATCCGGCTGGACGAGCGGGTGTCGTCCTATGGCGACCTGGTGGGCGCGCGGTTCAATGTCGGCGACATGGTCTCGGTCGACCCGCAGCCGGAGGTCACCCCGGCAGGGTTCATCAACAGCCGCCACCTGGACGACAAGGCCGGCGTCGCCTCCATGCTGGCCGCCCTGGAGGCCGTGCTGGCGGAGGAACTGCCGCTGCCGGTGGACTGCCACTTCCTGTTCACGATCTCCGAGGAGACCGGATCGGGAGCCTCGTCGATACTGCATGGCGACGTGGCCGAGCTGCTGTCGGTGGACAACGCCACCGTGGCGCCGGGGCAGAACTCGTCGGAATACGGCGTCACCATCGCCATGGGCGATATGACCGGGCCGTTCGACTATCACCTGTCCCACGGCCTGATCAATCTGGCCGAGCGCCATGGGATCGAGCACAGCCGCGACGTCTTCAAGCACTACCGCTGCGACGCCGCCTCGGCGATCGAGGCCGGCAACGACATCCGCACCGCCCTGATCGCCTTCGGTCTCGACGGCAGCCACGGCTGGGAGCGGGTGCATATCGACAGCCTGGTCGCCGTCGCACGCCTGGTCGCGGTCTACATGGCCTCCCCGCCGGTGGTCGCCCGCGACACCAAGGGGCTCGGTCCGATCGAGGGCTTCCCGAACGTCCAGGAGTAGCTCTCCGGCCCTTCGACCCTTCGACACGCCCCGGCCGAAGGGCCGCCACCGCTCATCAATTTAAAACGATTCCAAACTTCCCGCTTCACCTGGGCCCCGCGAGCGACCATCATCTCGGGAAAACAAGACTGCCCCGAGGGAGGAAGGCCATGACGGAAGGCGGGACCGTGCTCGTCGAGCAGGTCGATGGCGTGTGCCGGATCACCCTGAACCGTCCGGAAAAGCTCAACGCGTTCAACGCCGCGATGCACACCGCCCTCTATGCCGCCCTGGAGGGGGCCGGGCGGGACGAGGCGGTGCGGGCGGTGCTGCTGACCGGGGCCGGCCGGGCCTTCTGCGCCGGCCAGGATCTCGGGGACCGAGACCCGGCGAAGGACGGCACCGACCGCGATCTCGGCGCTCTGCTGGAGCGCACCTACAACCCGTTGATCCGCCTGCTGCGCTCGCTCGACAAGCCGGTGGTCTGCGCCGTGAACGGCGTCGCTGCCGGGGCAGGGGCGAGCCTGGCTCTGGCCTGTGACATCGTGCTGGCGGCCCGCTCCGCGAAATTCATCCAGGCCTTCTCCCGGATCGGCCTCGTGCCCGATTCCGGCGCGACCTGGACCCTGCCGCATCTGGTCGGCGAAGCGCGGGCCAAGGGCCTCGCCCTGACCGGCATGCCGCTGGCGGCCGAGACCGCGGCGGAGTGGGGGCTGATCTGGGGCGTGGTCGCCGACGGGCTTCTGATGGACGAGGCCCGGACTCTTGCCGCCGAGCTCGCCGAGGGGCCGACGGTCGGCCTCGGCCTGACCAAGCGGGCGATCCAGGCGGCCGGCGGCAACAGCCTGGACGTCCAGCTCGACCTGGAGCGCGACCTGCAGCGCGAGGCCGGACGCAGCCCCGACTATGCCGAGGGGGTCTCGGCCTTCCTGGAGAAGCGGGCGCCGGTCTTCACCGGGCGACGCGGATGAGTCCGGGGTCCGACCCGTCGGCCCAGGAGCTGGCCGAGGCCTGTGCCGCCGCCCTGTGGGCCGACGACACCGCATCGCGGGAGCTCGGCATGGCGCTGGACCGGGTGGCGCCGGGGGAGGCGGTGCTGTCGATGACGGTGACCGGGGCGATGACCAACGGCCACGGCACGGCCCATGGCGGCTACATGTTCACCCTGGCGGATTCCGCCTTCGCCTATGCCTGCAATTCCCGCAACCAGCGCACGGTGGCCCAGCACTGCAGCATCACCTACCTGGCCCCGTCCGCGATCGGCGATCGGCTGACCGCCCACGCGACCGAACGGGCCCTGGTGGGCCGCAACGGGATCTACGACATCATCGTGACCGACCAGACCGGCCGCCTAGTGGCGGAGTTCCGCGGCCACTCGCGCACGGTCGAGGGCACGCTGTTGGGGGCGTAGGTTCGCTGGGACGTGGGTTCGCCCTGGCCGGCACTTCGACCCTTCGACACGCCCCGGCCATGGGCCGGGGCTGCTCAGCGGGAGGTCTTTTTGGGGTCTTCGAACTGTTAAAATCCGTCATCCCGGACGACCCCGGACTTGATCCGGGGGCGGGCCGGGACCCCGGTCCACCGTTTCGGCAAGGTCCCGGCCGACCTCCGGGTCAAGCCCGGAGCTCGCCGGGATGACGGATGGAGAGATCGAGGGATGACGGATAGAGAGATCAAATGAAGATCTCGCCCTGAGCAGCCCCGGCTAGGAGTGAGGCCTTTTGGGGATATTCTCTGTCCTCGCCCTGAGCAACCCCGGCTGAAGGCCGGGGCGTGTCGAAGGGTCGAAAGGCTGCCCAGCTCCGACTTCAAGCCTCGTTGACCCGGTCGAGCGGGTAGATCGGGCGGCGGACCTTCTTGAAGTCCAGGATCGAGTTGTCCGACGTCGTCACTCCCTCGCCGTCCAGCGTGATCGTCGCCTTGCCCAGGTTGCCGAAGCCCGCCCGGTAGTGGATGCGCGACTTCAGCAGCAGGTAGCGCTTGTGCTGCGGCTGGATGCCGACCGAGGTGAACACGCCCACATCCCAGGGTTCGTGGTGGTTGGAGGTGACGACGATCTCCACCTTGCCGGTGTCGAGCACCGCGCTGTGGCCCATGGAGACCTGCACGCCGGTATACATCGGTCCGCGCACGGTCCAGCGGCCGTCGGTCAGGGTCTTGACCGTGCCCGTGACCTCCAGGGGCCGGCCCTTCAGGTCGATGGAAGGCATGTCGGTCTTGCCGCCGAGCTTCAGGGTGACCTTGGCGCCGATGCCGGCTTGCTGCATCTGCTTCACCGCCTCCGGGTCGTAGACGGCGGCCACCGCCACGTCCTCCAGGCCCTGGTTCAGCACCTCCTCGATCACGGTCATGACGTCCTGGGTGCCGCCGGAGCCGGTATTGTCGGCATGGTCGAGTAGCAGGGTCGGCCCGCCGTCGGTCTTCAGCGTGTCGAACCCCTTGGCCCGGGCGACGGCGTCGACCAGCGGCTCGTGCTGGTAGACGAACTCCTCGCGGCGCTGCCACATCTCCTTCACCAGCCGGTCGCGCCACCTGTCGGCCAGGGCCTGGTCGTTGTCAGTCACCACGACGACGCTGGAGCCGGCATCTTGGAAGTCGGCCAGCGGGAAGCCGCCGAACACTGTGGCGGCCAGGACCTTCGGATCCTGCTCGGCCTCGCGGGCGAGCGCCAGCAGGGTCTTCATCGGCTCGTCGTCATGGCCCATGCGCAGGGTCTGGGCGAGCAGGGCGGGCTGGCCCCAGGCCATGACCGGCTTCACCTCGCCGGCGATGGTGCGCATGAGCACGTGGGCGATCTGACTGCCGACCTCGACCATGTCGATATGCGGATAGGTCTTGTAGCCGATCAGGCAGGTGCAGTTGTCGACCATCTTCTGGGTCAGGTTGGTATGCAGGTCGTAGGTCACCGCGATCGGGATGCCCGGCGCGATCTTGCGGATGTTCTCCAGCAGCGTGCCTTCGCCGTCGTCGGTGGTCTCGGCCACCATGGCGCCGTGCAGGTCGAGCAGGCAGGCGTCCACCCCCTCGCGCACCGCGTCCAGGATCTTGCCCGTGAGAAACTCGTAGGCTTCGGCCTTCACCGGACCGGACGGCATGGCCTCGGCGGCGACCGGCGTGACGACCTCGTGGCCGGCGGCCTCGGCGATATCCAGATAGGCGCCGAACGGCATGCCCGTGCCCTTGTAGGCCTTGTACGCCTCCTCGCCGACATATCCGCCCCAGGCCATGAACCTGTCCAGATCGGTGACCACGGGGGAGAAGGTGTTCGTCTCGTGCTTCATCATGGCAACGAGCAGGCGCATGGGGTCGGCTCCGGGTAGGTTGGAGAGTGGGGCGCTTAGACAACCCGGCGATCTTGTGGGCTCGCGCGCCGCTTGTCGAGGTGTGGAGCGGCCCCGCCTCAGCGCCCCGACGCAATCTCCACCTCGGCCACCAGGGGGCGGTGATCGGAGGCGGTGCGGGCCAGCGGCGTGGCCGGGACCCGCACGCTGCGCAGGCGGACCCGCCCGTTCAACAGGATGCGGTCCAGGGCCAGCAGCGGCAGGCGGCTGGGAAAGGTCGGCATGCGGCGGACCGCGCCGATATGCGTGCCCAGCGACCGGCTGAGCAGCCGCACCACCGGGGAGAAGGGCAGCCAGTCGTTGAAATCGCCCAGGATGACGGTGGGCATCTCGCCCTCCTGCGCGGCCAGGTCGGCGATCAGCTCGGCCTGGGCCCGGCGCTCGCGGTGGACCAGGCCGAAATGGCTCGCCACCACCCTCAGCGGGCCGTCCGGCGAGGCGATGGTCGCCATGATGGCATTGCGCGGCTCGCGTTCCGGATGGGCGAGGTCGGCGACGATCCAGTGGGACACCGGCCAGCGCGACAGCAGCAGGTTGCCGTAGCGCCGGCGCCCGTCCTGCAGGGCCGGGCCTTCCACCGCGTAGCCGCCGAAGGCTTTCGAGAGGATAGCGAAATGGTCGGGGCGGTCGGTCCCAGCATCGCCGGGGCCGGAAACCTCCTGCAGGGCGACGATCCCGGCATCGGTCTCGGCGATGGCGCGGGCGATCCGGCCTATGTCGCAGGTCCCGTCGGTGCCGATTGCGTCATGGATATTGTAGGTGGCAACGGTCAGGGTCATGGGCAGGCTAGTCGTCGTCGGATCCGTCCGGGTCGAAGGAATTCACCAGGCGCTGCAGGAGGATGCTCAAGGCGAGCCAGCCGAGGACGACGCCGAGCAGGATCCCCACCTTGGCGACGGTCGGCTCGGCGATGAGCTGCCAGAGGCTTTCGCCCACGGCGGTTAGGGCGACGACGCTGGGCAGCAGGCCGAGGGCGGTGCCGATCACGAAGTCCCGGGGGCGGATATGGGTGGCACCCGCCAGGATGTTGATCAGGGTGAACGGCGCGATCGGGGTCATCCGCAGCGCCAGTACCGCCACGATCCCCTGGCGGCCGACCTTGCCGGACAGGGCCTTCAGCCGGTGCCCCATCAGCCGGTGGACCAGCCGGCGCCCGCCCCAACGGCCGAGCCCGTAGGTCAGGATCGCACCCAGGGTGGTGCCGAAAACGGCGTAGAGCATGGCGACCACCGGCTCGAAGGTGATCGCGGTGAGCACCAGCAGCACGGTGATCGGGAACATGGTCAGGCTGGCGACCGAATACACGGCGGCGACCAGCAGCGGCGTCCAGATCCTGCCCGTGAGCTGCTCGAACAGCGGGCCGAGCCGGTCGACATTGGCGAAATCGGCCAGCGGCGTCATGGTCCAGACGGCAGCCAGCACGATCAGGCAGAGCACCGTGATGACGAGCACCAGCTTCTGCAGCCGCGGCCGGAAGGCGGGGACCGAATCCACGTTGAGGAAGCTCAGCACCTCCGACTTGAGCTGGCGGTCCGGGTCGGCGATATCCACCAGCACCGAGGTCGCCGGGTCCAGCTCGAAGGCGGCAGGCTCCTTGATCGGCAGCAGGCAGCGGTCGCGGCCGGCGGTCGTCCGGAAGCGCTCGGCCTGCTCGCGCAGCAGGGCGCTGAGGCTGGCGGCATCCGGCGTCCGCTCCGCCAGCGCTGCCGGCTCCATGCCCAGATGCTCCCCCAGCAGCCGGTACCGCAGCCCGGCGATGGTGGCGCGACGATCGTCGGTATCGCCGATCAGGTGCAGGTTGGCCTCGGTGTCGAACCGCATCGAGCGTCGGTTCAGGTTGGCGGAGCCCACCGTGAGGAACCGGTCGTCGATGATCATCAGCTTGGAATGGACCATGACCGAGGCCCGCTTGCCGTCCTCGGCCCGGGTCACCGGGGCGACCATTGTGACCCGGTCGAGCACGCCGGCCTCATCGAGTTGGGCGAGGAACAGACGCCGACCGCCACCCATCGACTTGGTTTCCAGCCAGGTGTTCTGCACCGCCGGTGCCACGATCACCGCCTCCAGCTCCGGTCGCTCCTGCAGCCGCCGGGTGAGGGCCTCGGCGATCTTCGGCGCGGTGAGGAACTGGTTCTCGATGAAGATCAGGTGCTCGGCCTGCAGGATGGCGCGGCAGTACAGGGTTTCGATCTGGCGCAGGGCCGGGCCGTTGTTCAGCGACGGCTCGGTCAGGGAGAGGGCGATGTCGATATCGGTGAAGTGAGGCTCCAGCCCCTCGGGCCAGACCGGATCCGGCGCGTCGAGCCGTGGGATGCCGTCCGGGTCGACCGCCCGCCACCGGCGCTCGGTGAGATCGCCCAGGGCCCGGGCCGCCGGGCCGGTGACGGCCATATGGGTGTCGTGGAACGGGGTATAGAGCCCGCCCTTGGGGGACACACGGCGGGGATCGTCGGGGATATGGTCGCTGGTATCCCAACGCTCGCGCGTGACGTCGAGCCCGCCGCAGAAGCCGATCGCGTCGTCGATCACCACCAGCTTCTGGTGATGGCAGGCGCCGAAGGGCAGGGCGTCGTCCAGATGCACGTGGATGCGGGCCGAGGTGGTCAGCATCAGGTTGACCGTCGGCAGCGGCTCGCGGTCGCGTACGAAGAGCGGCGTGAAGTCCCAGAGCAGCAGCCAGACCTCGAGCTCCGGATTGCGCCCGACCAGGAATTCGAGCAGCGGCTTCAGCCGGGTCGGCACCCCATCGCCGTCGATCCCCGAGCCATCGTGCAGATGCGGCGCCATGTCCATCTGGCTGTCCAGATCCCAGCCGACCATCACGATGGTGCGCCGAGCCTGGAGCATGGCATTGCGCAGGGCGCCGAAATACTCCTGGCCGTCGACCATGAGCGCGGCCTTGTCGGCGCGGGCGATGGTGGCGCAGGTCTCGCCGGGAACCATGACCGCGTCGATCAGGGACGGAACGTCGCTCGAATGGGGCATGCCTACCGTTTAAGTCGCCAAGGAACGCGGGTGTGGGAGCACCCAGACCACAGCGTTGCCGGGCTGGAGATGCCGTCTAGAGGTAGCGAGGAACGCCGGGGGGTCAACCTTAGGCGCCGGGCCAGGTGTCGCTGAGCCGGTAGCCGGCCTGCCAGGGATCGCTCGGATCGAGCAGGATCTGGCGGGTGTCGGTGAGCCAGGCGCGCCCCTCCAGGGACGGGGTGATCCAGGTCCGCCCGGCGCGCTCCTCCACCGACTCGATGCGGCAGTGGAAGCGGCTGTCGATCAGCGAGGTGCCGGTGAAGTTCTGTCCGACGGCGAGCTGGCCCCTGGCATGCAGCACCGCCATTCGGGCCGAGCAGCCGGTGCCGCAGGGCGAGCGGTCGATCTTGCCCGGCCGGATCGCCACCGCGTTGCGACCGAGCAGCCCGTCGCCGTCCGGCTGAACGGCGGCGGCCACCTGGCAGAACGAGATGTGGCGCCAGTCCGGCAGCTCCGGATGGGAGAAGCCGAGCTGTTCGTTTGCCGTCGCGGTGATCCGGGTGCCGAGCACCGCGATATCCCGCGCCTCGTCCGGGGTGAGGGCGAAGCCGAGCGCTTCCGCCGAGACGATGACGAAACTGTCGCCGCCGAAGGCCGTGTCCACCGTCAGCGTTCCGACCCCTTCCACCTCCAGGACTGCGTCCAGCCGGTCGGCGAAGGAGGGCAGGTTGCGCATCCGCACGCGATCCACCTTGCCGTCGCGGCAGGTCGCGGTCGCCTGCACCAGCCCGCCGGGCGCCTCCAGCGTGATCACCGTCTCCGGCTCGGTCATCGGCAGGATGCCGGTCTCCAGCAGCACGGTGGCGACGCAGAGGCTGTTGGAGCCGGACATGGGCGGAGTGTCGGCCGGCTCCATGATGATGAAGCCCATGGCGGCGCGCGGGTCCTTGGGCGGGACCAGCAGGTTGACGTGACGGAAGACGCCGCCGCGCGGCTCGTTCAGCACCAGGTTCCGCAGGGTCTCGTCGGTGGCGATGAAGCGCGACTGGTCCCACAGGGTGTCGCCGGGCGGGGGGGCGACACCGCCGGTGATGACGTCGCCGACTTCGCCCTCGGCGTGACACCCGACGATCTGGATCATGCTGGTCGAGCGCATCGCGTCCCCCTTTTTGCCCCCGCCGGGCGCGCATTTATCCCCGGCCGGTCACAGCCATATCACAGCACCCCCCTCACATCAGAAGTGTAGCGGCGACGACCCCATCCGGGCCCAGTCGCCTCCACACAGTGAGACACCCTGGCAAGATGAGGGAGACGGCTATGACACAGAACACCAAGACGACGATCACCGGCGCTTCCTTTGCGACCGTCCTGTCCCTGGCGATGGCCCAGACCGCCGCTGCCGATCCGCAGATCTCTTCCCCGACCTATGTCTGGGGCGGCCAGCCGGCGAACGTGGCCTACGTTCCGGCGCCGACCCCGGACGTGCTGGTCCCGACCGCGGATGCGGCCTCCATGACCTGCAACCGGCCGCTGATCGCCAGCAACCCGCCGCTGGCCGGCCAGATCCTGGGCAATGCCCATGGCGATATGGCCAACAAGCCGGTGGGCCGCGGCGCGCAGAACCTGTCGGCGACCGCCGGCGGCGTGCTGATCGGCGTGCTCGCCAACGAGCCCTATGTGGACCGGGTCATTCCGGCCGATGCGGCCTGCGCCCAGTACGCGCTGGAGAACACGCGCAACGGCCAGACCGTGTCCTGGATCAGCCCGGAATACGGTCAGCATTTCGCCTTCACCGCCTATGACAGCTCCGCCGTCGGCGGCAACGAGTACTGCCGCGACTACACCGGCCAGAGCTATGTCGACGGCCAGACCACGACCATGGCCGGCACCGTCTGCCGCCGTCCGAACGGCCAGTGGAAGGTGATGAACTGAGAGTCCATCGGCGGCACTGGCACACCCTTTGCTTAACGGAACTAGAGGGCCGTGTGGCCCTCTCAACGGAGGATAGAGCGATGCGACACTTCCCGAAGTTCTCAGACGATTACGGCCTGGCCCCGACCGATCTGGCGGAGGCGGCGATCCTGTCGGCCGACATGGACGAGATGGTCGAGGCGATCGGCGACGACTGGTCCCTGGCCGATACGGAAGAGCTGGAGCTGATCAACGCCCACTGAGGCTGAGGGTTCCGAACCAGCGCAGGGCGGGGGCCAGTTCCTCGCGCCACAGGCGCCATTCGTGGTCGCCGTCGCGCACCCGCAGCTCCACCGCATGACCGGCACCGCGCGCCGCCCGGAAGAATCGCAGCGCGCCGTCCCAGAGACCGAGGCCGTCATGGTCGCCGGTCATGACATAGAAATCGACCGGCAGATCCTTCGGGATCGCGGTCAGCGGAGCGAAGGCATTGGCCCGGTTGAACAGCGCCGGGTCGAACGGCTCACCGAAGGCGCCGGCGAAGAATTTGAGCTGGAAATCGGGGAAATCGGCGGCCGAGGTCACGTCCTCGAACACCGCCGGACTGAACGCGGCCGCCGCCCGGAACCTGTCCGGATGATGCGCCGCCAGCCGCAGCGCCCCGTACCCGCCCATGGACAGCCCGGCGACGAAGCGCTGACCGCGCTGCGACCGTGTCGGATACAGCCGGTCGATGGCCGGGATCAGGTCATCGAGCAGGGTGCGCTCCCAGGGTCCGTATTTCTCCGAGTCCACGTACCAGGAATTCCCAACCCCAGGCATCACCAGCAGCATCGGCACCGCATCCGGCGCGGCGAAAACCGCGTCGGCGGTGGCCTCGGCCTCGCCGCCGCCGGTCCAGTCATGGGCGCCGCCGCCATAGCCGTGCAGCAGGTAGACCACGGGCAGCGGTCCGGTGGCCTCGTCGGGAACGTAGACCCGGATGTCGATCGGCTTGCCGAGGATCGGGCTCGGGATAGACCGCTCCTCCACCGTCCCGGACCAGGCCGGAAAGGCGGTCAGCAGCACCAGCAGAAGGCAGAGGCGCGCGATCACTCCGCCGGTGCTGTGTAGGCGCTGGACGGGCCCGCATCCTCGCGCGCGCGGCGCGGGGCGGCAGGGGCCGCCGTCCGGGCATCGTGCTCGGCCGCCAGTTTGCGCCAGGGCTGTTTCTTCAGCATCGTGCACCAGTAGGCGAACCCGACGATGATCGCGAGGCCTGCGATATTGACCAGCGCGACGGCCGGCGTCGAGCGTCCGATCTGGTCGAGCACCATGCCGGCCACCCGCGACAGGCCCATGGAGAGCAGGAACACGGCGAGCGAGTTCTGGCCGACGGTCACGATCGGCTTCGCCCAGTCGCCGCGCAGCGCCTCGATCCGCGGATTCACGATCGCGATGGCGAGATAGGCCAGCGCCAGGAAGTGGAGGTAGCGCAGCAGGCCGAAATCCGTCTTGTCCTGCAGGTCCCAGATCACCTCGCGGGTCCAGCGCAGGATCTCGAAATCCTTGGCAATGTCCCAGTTCGCCGCTGGCGCGGAGAGCAGCACGAACGCGGTCGCCGCGATCACCCAGGGCCGGGATATCCGCGGGGCGGGGATCCAGCCCAGCGCGAAGGCGAAGCCGGTGAAGAACAGGAGTTGCCAGGCCAGCGGGTTGAAGAACCAGGGGATGTCCTGCTGCTCCGGATGCGCCGGCAGCATCCAGCCGAAGGCGTGCACCCCGGCATAGACCGCCGCCACGAAACCCATGGCGGCCCAGGGATGCACCCGCGCCAGCGCCATCACCGCCGGCACCAGGACCAGGGCGCCGATATACATCGGCAGGATGTCGAAATAGTTCGGCACGTAAGTCAACGTGAACAGCCCGACCAACGCCTGGCCCGGATGGTCGAAGAACCAGTCGAGGTTGAGCTGGCTCACATAGTCGTGCTCGCCGTCCAGCAGGCCGGTCATAGCCAGAACCAGGGTGGCGATGAAAATGAACATGGTGATGTGCGCCACGTAGATCTGCCACACCCGGTAGCCGATCCGCATGGTGCCGTATGCGAAATTTGCTTTGTGAAAGGTCGAGCCGAAGGCCAGTGCCGCGGCGAAGCCGGAGCAGAACACGAACATCTCGGTGGCGTCGGACCAGCCGAACCGCGCGGGGATGTAGTTCGCCCACAGGTTCTCCGGCACATGCGCGATGAAGATGATCAGCATCGCGATGCCGCGGAAGAAATCCAGGCGAGGGTCGCGCGGCGCGCGGCCGGGAAGGCTCATCTGCGGGTCCTCGATACGGGTATCGCCCACACAGATAGGCCGTCATCCGGCTCAAGGCCAATCAAACCCCCGTAATGGCTGGCCCACGGGTTCGTGAACGCGCCGGAACCCCTGTGATGCCTCACGTTTCGGTCAGCACCCCTTCATCCCTATGGAAGGACGCGCGGCGACACACATATTGTGCGGCGCAAACCGGGCGATACGGCCGGGACGCTGGAGACTTTACGGTTCGGATGGACATGATGACGGTGACTGACCCGGACGCATCCGGGACTGGGCGGGTGCGGGCGATGCGGATGCGTCGCTGGGCCTTCTTCGCCCTGGTTGGCCTGACCTGCCTCGGGCTCTTCGCCTGGATGACGCGGCTGCTGGGCGCCGACGGGATCGACGGGTTGGATGTCGCCATGCTGGCGCTCTACGCCGGTACGCTGCCCTGGGTGATCATCGGGCTGTGGAACGCGGTGATCGGCGTCGCCCTGCTTCACCTGCGCCGGGACTGGCTGTCCCTGGTGCTGCCGTTGGACGGGCTCGACGACGACCGCTCCGACGTGACCGCGCCGACCGCCATCGTCATGCCCGTCTACAACGAGGATCCGACCCGGGTGTTCCGCCACCTGCGGGTGGTGGAGAGTTCGCTCGCCCGCACCGGCCAGGACGCGGCCTTCGAGATCTTCCTGCTGTCGGACACCACCGACCCGGACATCGCCGCCGAGGAGGCGCGCCGTTTCGCCGCCTGGCAGGCGGTTTCGCCGAACCCGGGCCGCATCCACTACCGCCGCCGCGCCGAGAACACCCGCCAGAAGGTGGGGAACATCGAGGATTTCTGCGCCCGATGGGGTGACCGGTTCGAGCACATGATCGTGCTCGACGCCGACAGCCTGATGACCGGCGAGGCGATCCTGCGGCTGGTGCGGCTGATGCAGCGCAACCCGTCGCTCGGAATCCTGCAGACCCTCGCCGTCGGCCTGCCGTCCTCCAGCGCCTTCGCCCGGATCTTCCAGTTCGGCATGCGCCACGGCATGCGCGCCTACACCACCGGCAGCGCCTGGTGGCAGGGCGACAGCGGCCCCTATTGGGGCCATAACGCGATCCTGCGGCTGGCGCCCTTCCGCGCCCATTGCCACCTGCCGCGCCTGAACGGGAACCCACCGCTGGGCGGCGAGATCCTCAGCCATGATCAGGTCGAGGCGGCCCTCATGCGGTCGGCGGGCTACGAGGTGCGGGTGCTGCCGGTGGAGGGCGGCTCCTACGAGGAGAACCCGCCCAGCCTGCTCGACTTCATCAAGCGCGACCTGCGCTGGTGCCAGGGCAACCTGCAGTATATCAAGCTGATCGGTTGGCCGGTCTGGCGGCCGCTCGGCCGGGTGCAGCTTGCACTGGCCATCCTGATGTACCTGTCGGCACCCATGTGGCTCGGCTTCATCGCGCTCGGCATGACCCGGCTGTTCGCCGGCGGCTTCGCGCCGGCCAGCGACGTGGCCTTCTCCGAGGCCCTGTGGTCGGCGGTGCAGTGGGGCGAGGGGGTGGCCCTGTTCGCCACCATGATGACCATCACCTTCGCGCCGAAGATCATGGGCGTGCTGGACATCCTGCTGTCCTCGGCCAAGCGCCGGATCTACGGCGGCGGTCCGCGCATCCTGGCCGGGACCGTGGTCGAGCTGGTGTTCGGCATGCTGGTCTCGCCGGTGGTGGCGGTGGCGCAGACGATTTTCATCGGCGGGCTGATGGTCGGCCGGCGCATCACCTGGAACGCCCAGATGCGCGACCCGCGCGAGGTGCGCTGGAGCCAGGCGCTGTCGACGCTCTGGCCGCAGACCGTGATCGGCATCGCCATGGTATCGGGCCTGGCGATCTATGTCCCGTCGATGCTGCCCTGGGCGGCCCCGATCGTGCTGGCCTGGCTGCTGGCGGTGCCCTTTGCCGTCGGCACGGCGGCGCCGCGTCTCGGGCGGGTGCTGCAGCGCTGGCGTCTCTGTGCGGTGCCCGAGGAGTTCGACACCCCGCCGGAAATCGTCGCGGCACTCGCCCCGGCGGAGCAGGATGTCGTCGAGATCCTGCCGGCAGGCGGTCCGGTCGCACCGGCGCTCGCCAACCGGGTACCCGTGCCGATGAAGCCGGTGCCCCTTAAGCCGGAGAGTTGACGCCGGCGCGCCGCTGGCGTTGGTTCTGAGGATGGACCTTCACACCCCGACCTGGATCGACTGGGAGCACCTGACCACTGCCGACCTCGCCGGCGGCGTGCCGGAACATGCGGTGGCCCTGCTGCCGGTGGCGGCGGTGGAGCAGCACGGCCCGCACCTGCCGCTCGGCACCGACGCGATCCTGACCGACGCGGTCGTGGCCGCCGCCCGGGGCAAGGGCTCGGCGGTCGCGACCGTTCTGCGCCTGCCGACCCAGCGCATCGGCCTCAGCCCGGAGCATCTGGCGTTTCCCGGCACCCTGTCCCTGGAGGCGGAGACGGTGATCGGAGCCTGGACCGCCATCGGCGCCTCAGCGGCGCGGGCGGGGATCCGCAAGCTGGTGATCCTGAACGGCCATGGCGGCCAGACCGGGCTGGTCGACGTGGTCGCGACCCGGCTGCGGGTGACCCATGGCATGACGGTGGCGCGGGCGACGACCTTCCGACTGCTGGGCGACGCGGTCGACCTCGGAGCGGAGGAGGAGCGCTACGGCCTGCATGGCGGCATGCTGGAGACCTCCATGATGCTGGCCGCCGCGCCCGAGCTGGTGAGACAGGCGGCGGTGGCCGATTTTGCCTCCAACGCCCAGGCATGGGAGAAGGGGTTCGCAGCACTGGAGGGGGAAGGGGCGACCGGTCTCGGCTGGATGGCCCAGGACCTCAACCCGGCCGGGGTGACCGGCAACGCGGCGGCGGCCTCTGCCGAGCTGGGGCAGCGCATCATCGACGCGATGGCGGGCCGGCTCGCCGCGGTACTGGACGATCTGGCAGGGTTCGGGGGACTGGCGTGAGCATTACCTGGGAGACGATCCGCGAGACCATGCTGCACGCCCGCCAGGTGCGGCGGCTCGACGGCGATGCGCGGCCGCTGATCGCCGAGATCGGCCGGATGCGCGAGGAGGGCTCCGACATTCCCGGCGCCACCGCCCTGCTCGACCTGGTGGAGGCGGCGACGCGCGGCCGGGTGGCGATCGGCCAGAGCGGCCAGACCCTGGACGGCCGCATCGCCACCCAGCGCGGCCATTCCCATTACGTCAACGGCCCGGAGGCGCTGGACCACCTGCACCGGCTGCGCGCCCTGGCGGATGCGGTGATCGTCGGGTCGGGAACCCTGCGGGCGGACGACCCGTCCCTGACCGTGCGGCGTTGCGCCGGCGAGAACCCGACCCGGGTGGTGTTGTCCGGCAACGGCACGGTGCCCCAGGACCGCAAGCTGTTCACCGACGAATTGGCACCGACCATGGTGACCGGCGTCGACCTCCCCTGCGAGCCGGACGAGAACGGCATCGTCGATCCCCGCGGCGTGCTCGACAGCCTCTCGGCGATCGGCCTGGACGTGGTGCTGGTGGAGGGCGGGGCGGCGACCCTGTCGCATTTCCTGCGGGCGCGCTGCCTCGACCGGTTGCATGTGATGGTGGCGCCGACGATCCTGGGCTCCGGCCGCCAGGGGGTGATGCTGGAGGAGGTGGAGACGATGGGCGACGCCCTGCGCTTCTCCAGCGCGCGCTACGACCTGGGCGCGGACACCCTGTTCGACCTGGTGCCGCAGCGGTAGGGCGAACGGGAAGTGACCGCATCGCCGCACTATCGGCTGTGGTCCAGTTCGTTTGAGCGTTCTGTTATCGGTTTATTGCAATTCAGGAAAGAACTCTTACTCATCCGAAGGGCAATCGCTCCAATGTAACGCGGCCTTAGGACATTCTAGGAGTTGATCGAAGACTTGGGGCTGGAGACCCTTCGGGGGCGCTCCTTCTCTGTACCAGGCTCGATCGAACCTAGTTCCGAGCAAAGTAGTTCTGGTGAGGTCGGCGTCGGTAAGGTCGGCAAAACGAAGATCAGCTTTATAAAGAGTTGCGTCGGTGAGATTGGCGTTGTGCAGGACCGCATAGACTAAATCGGCGCCCACGAATCCTGCGTGCACCAAATCGGCCCCTGAGAGGTTTGTCGACTGCATATAAGCGCCGTGGAAATTTGTTCCGAAGAGGTCAGCTTCGTTGAAATCCGCACCTGACAGAGCGGCGCCATTGAATACAGCGAACGCAAGATTGGCCTGATTGAACCGGACGCTTTCCAAGTAGGTTTTTGAGAAGTCCATGGATGAGAGGTTAACGCTGTTGGCTACCATTTCTTCGATGAGGCGTCGCTGGCCTCGATCCGCCGAGGGACGCATCGCGCGGGCTCGCTTGATTTGGTCATCTGTTGAAGCGTATTTCTCTCGTTCTATTCGTTCTTCTTGATCCGCTTGGCGGGCTGCATCTAGCCGCTCTACAGCCATCACATAGAGCTGTGTCTTTCGCACTTCGTCGTCGGATCGAAGTTGGTAATAGGTTGTCACAAGTCCGATGAGCGCGAATGCAACCGCATATGGTTCGAGTGTTTTCAAAGCTTGTCGAAAGCGTCGCTCGTGAGCGACCGCTTGCTGTTTGATGTGGAGCGCGCGCGCATCCAGTCGCGGAAGCGCGGCTCTAAGACACAGCGCAAGGTTCACAAACCAAACGCGAACAATGGTGAGAAAACGCATTGGAACACCAGAAGGGTTAGTGTCCTAAATCATCGCGTGCAGGATTTGCTGGGCGCAAGTTCCAAATGGCGCATGCGTCCTCGGGATCGCGCTTCTATCGGCTGCGCGCCGACTCGTCGTCGGTGAACGTTTGGCGACACTGCAGTTGGATGTCCGATTGCTCCATCTTATGCAGCGATACGCATACGCAATTGATGGCTTCGGGGGCGGGCAGCTACAGGTCGCGCGGGTAGATCCGCTCCGACCTGTTCACTAGGGATGGCTAGTTCACCTCCACGACCTGACCGTCGGCCAGATCGTGGGTGTGGCGGGTGTGGAAGGATGAAAAATGGGGAAGAAAAGCCTCCCCCTTAGGTTTTCAGCATGATCTTGCCGATATGCTGGCTCGACTCCATGAGCGCATGGGCCTCGGCCGCCTGCTTCAGCGGGAAGGTCTTATACATGATCGGCTTCACCGTGCGGGCTGCCAGCAGCGGCCAGACCTTCTCCTCGAGCTGGCGGGCGATCGCCGCCTTCTGGGCCACCGTGCGCGGCCGCAGGGTCGAGCCGGTGATCGTCAGGCGGTTGGTCATCACCTTCAGGAAGTTGAAGCCGTCCACCTGGGGCGGCTGCAGGAAGGCGATCTGCACCAGCCGCCCCTCCAGCTTCAGGCTGTCGACGTTCTTCTGGATATACGGCCCGCCGACCATGTCGAGGATGACGTCGGCGCCGCCCGCTTCCTTCATCACCGCCTGGAAATCTTCCTCGCGGTAGTTGATCGCCCGGTCGGCGCCCAGGTCGGTGCAGACCTTGCATTTCTCGGCCGAGCCGGCCGTCGCGTAGACCGTCGCGCCGAAATGATGGGCGAGCTGTATCGCCGTGGTGCCGATTCCCGAGGAGCCGCCATGGATCAGGATCGTCTCGCCCTTCTGCAGGCGGCCGCGCTCGAACACGTTGGTCCAGACCGTGTAGTAGTTCTCCGGAATGGCCGCGGCCTCCTCCAGGGAATAGCCCTCCGGGATCGGCGAGCAGGTGTCTTCCGCCGCCGTGCAGTATTCGGCATAACCGCCGCCCGGCACCAGGGCGCAGACCTTGTCGCCGACTTTCCAGCGCGTCACGTCCGGCGCGATCGACACGACCTCGCCGGCGATCTCCAGGCCCGGAATGTCGGAGGCGCCCGGCGGCGGCGGGTAGCCGCCCGAGCGCTGGATGCAGTCCGGCCGGTTCACCCCGGCATAGGCGACCTTCACCAGCACCTCGCCGGCCTTGGGGGCGGGCACGTCGCGGGTGGTCGGCTTCAGCACTTCGGGCGGCCCGCCCGCGCCTTCGATCTCGATCGCCGTCATCGTCGCCGGAATGTCGGTCATGGTTTCCTCCCAGTTGGTCGACGCCCCTTCCTAGACCATGGGACGCCCGCTTGGGAATTGCCCACGCGGAACGGCTCAAACGCCGGCGACGGGTGCTGTGTTCAACAGGCTGTACCAGTCATGCGGGGCGGCGGTGTGCGTTTACCATCTTGACTCTTAAGAGCCCCGGTTTCGACACTTGGCGTCCAATCAACGATCCGGGACCACCGGACGTGAATGCTCTGACGAGCAGGAGGAAACGTCATGAAATCCAGCAAGGTCGCCCGTCGGGCGGCGATGTCCGCGCTTGGCGCGGCCGCCCTCGCCCTACCGCTTTTCTCCCTGATGCCGGGCACGGCACAGGCGGCCGATCCGATCCGGATCGGCGTGATCTACGACTTCACGGGGCCGTTCGCGGCCGGTGGTTCGACGGCTGCCGCCGTCGGCAACGAGATCGCCGTGGAGCTCATCAACGAGCAGGGGGGCGTTGAGGGTCACAAGATCGAGACCATCGTCGCCGACGCCCAGTCCAAGGCCGAGGTCGCGATCAACGAAGCCACCCGTCTGCTCGATCAGGAGAATGTCGACCTGATCATGGGCGTGTTCTCGTCGGCCCATTGCGTGCCGATGGCGCAGAAGGTGGACGCGCAGCAGAAGTTCATGTGGGCCAACGTCTGCGTGTCCTCCGCCGTGTTCAAGGACAAGAACCTGAAATACGTGTTCCGCGGCCAGGTGCACTCCGACCAGTTCGGCTGGGCGTCCTGCACCTTCCTGAACGAGTACGCGGAGAAGAAGCTCGGCAAGAAGCCGTCGGACCTCAAGGTCGCGATCATCTATGAGGACGGCCCCTACGGTTCCGGCGTCGCGGCCGGTAACGAGGAGACCTGCAAGAGCTACGGCATGGACGTGACCCTGAAGGAGGGCTACTCGGCCACCGCGCCGGATCTCTCCAGCCTGGTCACCAAGCTGCGCCGGGCCCGGGCCGACGTCATCCTGCACACCGGCTACAACCCGGACATCACGCTGTTCCTGCGCCAGGCCAAGGAGCAGGGCCTGAAGTGGCAGGCGCTGATCGGCCATGGCGCCGGCTACGGCCAGATCGACAAGCTGACCGAGGCCTTCGGCGAGGACGCCAACTACATCTACAACACCGACCCGGTGGCGGCGCAGCTGCTGGATCCGAAGACGCTGGCTCCCGGCCTGGGCGACCTGACCGCCGAGATGGTGAAGCGCTACAAGGAGAAGACGGGGGCCAACGAAGTGCCGCCGCACACCTCCATGGGCTTCAACCAGGCCTGGATCTTCTTCAGCGACGTGCTGCCGCGCGCCATCAAGCAGTATGGCGGCTACGATCCGGAATCCCTGCGCAAGGCCGCGCTCGACACCGACATCCCGGTGGGCGGCACAGTCCAGGGCTATGGCGTGAAGTTCAACCCGCCGGGCCATCAGATGGCCGGCCAGAACGAGCGCTCTTCGCCGGTGGTCATGCAGTATGTGGACGGCGAGACCAAGATCGTCTGGCCGACCGCGATCCAGACCATGGATCCGGTGCTTCCGCTGCCGGACAGCCACACCTACGCCCGCTGACGCTGACGTAAGCGTTCAGAGACCGGTCACGTCAGCACAAGAGGTTCGGCGATGGGAGAGATGTTGCAGGTCCGCGGCCTGACCAAGAAGTTCGGCGGCTTCACGGCCGTCAACGAGGTCGCGTTCGATCTGGGCGAGGGGGAGATCCTCGGCCTGATCGGACCGAACGGCTCGGGCAAGAGCACCACCTTCAACCTGATCGCCGGGGCGCTGACGCCGACCGCCGGCACCATCACCCTGGAGGGGCGGGACATCACCGGTCTCGCCCCCACCCAGGTCTGTCACAAGGGGGTGGGGCGCACCTATCAGATCCCGCGCCCTTTCCGGAAACTCACCATTCTGGAGAACGTGGCGCTCGCCGCGTATTTCGGCTCCGACGGATCGATCTCCCGCGAGGAGGCATGGTCCCGGGCCGAGGACGCGCTTGAGCTTACGCAGCTCCCGGTGGACGGCCGCGCCCGGGTCGACGGGCTGGGGGCAGCGGGGCTGAAGAAGCTCGAGTTGGCCCGGGCGCTGGCCACCCAACCGCGCCTTCTCCTGGCGGACGAGAGCCTCGGTGGCCTCGACGAGAAGGAGATGGACCAGGCGGCCGACATGCTGAGCCATATCCGCGAGAAGCGGGGCATCACTATCATCTGGGTCGAGCACATCATGGGCGTGCTGATGCGCGTGGTGGACCGCTGCATCGTGCTGGACCACGGCGAGATCATCGCCGCCGGCCTGCCGCAGGAGGTGGCCCACGACCCGAAGGTGGTCGAGGTCTATCTGGGGACCGATGCGGAAACCGTGCAGAGCCAGGTCGCCGGGCAAGCGGCCGGCGAGACAGTCGGCGCGTGACGGGGGGGCGGCATGCTGGAATTGAAGAACGTTTCCGCCGGCTACGGCACCTTCCAGGCGCTGTTCGATGTCAGCCTGGAGGTCCGCGCCGGCGAGGCGGTGGCGGTGATCGGCCCGAACGGGGCCGGCAAGACCTCGCTGCTGCGGGTGATCTCCAAGGTCATCGACCTGAACGGCGGCGAGATCTCCATGGAAGGCGTGTCGCTGAACGACGTGCCTGCCCACAAGATCATCGAGATGGGCATCGCCCACGTGCCGGAGCACCGGCGCCTGTTCCCCCGGCTGACGGTCGAGGAGAACCTGAAGATGGGCGGCTTCATCGCCTCGGCCCGGTCGCATTTCGACGACCGGCTCGCCTATGTCTACGAGCTGTTCCCGCGCATGAAGGAGCGGCGGCATCAGCTCGCCGGGACCATGTCCGGCGGCGAGCAGCAGATGTGCGCCATCGGACGCGGGCTGATGTCCGGGCCGAAGCTCCTGCTGCTGGACGAACCGTCCGCAGGCCTCGCCCCGGTGATCGTGCAGCAGGTGTTCGACCTGGTGCGCCGGATCCGCGAGGAGGGCTACACCGTGCTGATCGTCGAGCAGAACATCCAGCAGGTCCTCAAGGTCGTGGACCGCGCCTACCTGCTCGAGGTCGGCCAGATCAAGATGAGCGGGTCGTCCCAGGAGCTCCTGGAGAACGACGAAGTCCGCCGCGCCTATATCGGCCTCTGAAGGAGGGCAGACATGGAGTTCCCGCTCACCGACCCGTTCTTCTGGGAGACCGTCATCCAGGGCCTGCTGTTCGGCGGCGTCCTGGCCCTGCTGTCGCTCGGCCTCAACATCATCTTCGGCGTCATCGACGTGGTGTGGATCTGCTACGCCGAGCTGATCATGCTCGGCATGTACACGATCTACTTCCTGTACAGCGACTACGGCGTGCCGCTGCCGCTGGCCATGGGCGCCGGCATCCTCGTGGTCGCCCTGCTGGGCGCCGCGCTGCACCACTTCATCATCCGGCCGATCCTGCATACCGAGCCGATCAACCAGCTGCTGGTCACCGGCGGCGTGCTGTTCTTCCTGCAGGGCTTCGCCACGCTGGCCTTCTCCGTGGAGTTCCGCAACCTGGGCGTCTCCTTCGGCAGCATCGAGGCCGGGGACATGTACATTCCCACCACCCGCCTGCTGGCCTTCATCGTCAGTCTGGTGGCGGTGGTCGGTCTGTGGCTGTTCCTGAAGCGCACCTATCTCGGCACCGCCATCCGCGCGATCAGCCAGGACCGGGACGTGATGCCGCTGATGGGGGTGAGCCCGCGCAAGATCTACCTGGTGACCTCCGCGCTGGGCGGCGGGCTCGCCGGCCTCGGCGCCTGCCTGCTGGTGCTGCTTTACGACATCCACCCGGCGATCGGGCTGACCTTCGGGCCGATCACCTTCATGGTCTGCGTCATGGGCGGGCTCGGCAACATGATCGGCGGGTTCATCGCCGCCTTCATCTTCGCCGAGTTCATCGCGCTGGGCGGCTTCTATGCCGAGATCGAGTGGGGCTACGTGATCGCCTTCGCCTTCTTCATCGTCATGATGTTCATCCGCCCGCAGGGCATTCTCGGATCGAAGAGCTGAGGGGGCGCAGATGAACCTTCCGATGATCATCAAGGCGGTCGGCTTCCTCGCCATTCTCGCCCTGCCGATGCTGGGCTTCAGCGACTACGTCCTGCATATCGCCATCTCGGTCCTGCTCTGGGGCTATATCTATACCGGCTGGTCGGTGATGGGCCGGTTCGGGCTGGTGTCGCTCGGCCACGGCGCCTTCATGGGCATCGGCGCCTATGTGGTCACCATGCTGTGGAACCATGCCGGCATCACGCCCTGGATCGGCATCCCGGTCGCCGTGGTGGTCTCCATGGCGGTCGGCTTCATGATCGGCTTTCCGTGCTTCCGCTTCCGCATCACCGGCCACTACTTCGCCCTGGTGACCCTGGCCCTGTCCGAGGTGGTGCGCCTGCTGATCGTGGCCCTGCGCGAATATACCGGCGGGTCGCTCGGCGTGACCCCGGAGAACGTGATCTCGGCCGACAACCCGGTGTCCTTCGTCGCCATGCAGTTCTCCGACAAGGTGACCTGGTTCTACATCATCGTCGCGGTCTGGGTGGTCGGCCTGCTGATCTGGCGGGCGGTGGACCGGTCGATGATCCGCTACGCCATGGAGGCGGTGAGCCAGGAGGAGGATGCCGCCGCGTCGCTGGGCGTGCACGTCACCCGCACCAAGCTGATCGTCACCATGATCTCCGCCGGCATGACGGCGGTCGGCGGGGCGATCTACGGCCAGTACCAGCTCTACATCAACCCGGAGACCACTTCCGGCATCGCCATCTCGCTGCAGATCGTCTTCGCGGCCATCGCCGGCGGCATGTTCGTCCAGCTCGGCCCCACGGTCGGAGCGGTTATCACGTTGCTCCTGACGGAAGGGCTGCGCCAGACTGTGGGCCATGACGTCCACGGCCTGGACGTCATGATCTACGGGGCGATGCTGGTGCTGTTCATCATCTACATGCCGCGCGGGGTGCTCGGCCGGGTGATCGAGATGTTCGACCGGCGGACCGACGGCGGCGGCCCGACCGCACAACCGAGGCCGCAGCCGGGGGAATAGTGTCGGAATCCGCATCGAAGAGCCTGCCCGCCCACGCCCCGTCCCTGTGGGCGGCGACCGCCCCGCCACCGCCGCCGACCTCGGACCTGCGGGAATCCCTGAAGGCCGACGTCGTCATCGTCGGCGGCGGCGTGACCGGCCTGTCCACCGCCCTGCACCTGGCCGAGCGCGGCATCTCGGCGGTGGTGCTGGAGGCGGCCCGGGCCGGATTCGGCGGCTCCGGGCGCAACAGCGGCCATATCATCCCGGCCCTGGGTGCGGGCGATCCCGACGCCCTGGTGGCAAAGTTCGGCCCGGATGCGGGGGAGCGGATGGTCGCCTTCCTGCGGGACAGTGCGGCCCTGACCTTCGACCTGATCCGCAAACACGGGATCGACTGCGACGCCGTGCAGAACGGCTGGGCCCAGCCGGCGCATCGGGCCTCGCGGCTCAAGCTCCTGGAGCGGCGCTACGAAGAATGGACCCGGCGCCAGGCTCGGGCTGAACTCCTCGATGCCGGCCAGATCGCAGAGAAGCTCGGCACCGACGTCTATTACGGCGCCCTGTTCATGCACACGGGCGGCCACGTGAACCCGCTGGCCCTGGCCCAGGGGCTGGCCAAGGCGGCGATGGAACAGGGGGCCAAGGTGTTCACCGGCTCCCCGGCCCTGACCGTCACCCGCGAGGGAACGCAGTGGCGGGTAACCACGCCCAAGGGGCAGGTGACCGCCGACCGGCTGGTGGTCGCCACCAACGCCTATACCGGCGCGCTGATCCCGGCGCTGGCCAGGACCCTGGTGCGGATCATCAACTACCAGGTCTCCACCCATCCGATGCCGGCCGACATCGCCGCCAGCGTCATCCCGAGCGACGTGTCCTCCTCGGACACCCGCGCCGACCTGTATCCGTTCCGCAAGGACCGGGCTGGACGGCTGGTTACCGGCGCCACTCTGGCCCTGCCGCTGAACATGGATTCCCGCATCCGCCCCTGGATCGCCGAGCGCATCGGCAATGCCTTCCCGCAGGTGCAGGACCGGCGGCTGGAATATGTCTGGAACGGCCGCATCGCCATGACCCCGAACCGGCTGCCCCGGGTGCATGCGATCGGCCCAGGCGCGATCAGCCCGATCGCCTATAACGGCCGCGGCATGGCGATCGGCGTGGCCATGGGCAAGGAGCTGGCCGACTGGGCCCAGGGCAAGCCGGACGATGCGCTCGGCCTGCCGAAGATGGAGGTCGAGCCGATGCCCTTCGTCAGCGCGCTCGGCCGTCTCGCCCAGGCCGCCCTGGTGCGCTACCGGCAGTTGGATGCGCGCGACTGATCCCTCCGGCTGAACCGCCGTTCAGCCGCTCCGGTTGACCTCTACCCGATCTGTGCTGTGATAGGTGCACGGCCGTCCGCAACCGGCGGGCGATCAAAGCCATCAAATGGAAACGGGGGAGTTTTCTTCATGAAAACCAGAACCGCCGCGCTTGCCCTGGCGCTGAGCCTCACTGCCGGCACCGCCTATGCGAGCTGCGATACCGTCACCTTCTCGGATGTCGGCTGGACCGACATCACCGCCACAACGGCGGCCACCACAGAGGTCCTTGAGGCGCTGGGCTACGAGACGGACATCAAGGTCCTGTCCGTGCCGGTTACCTACACCTCCATGGCCCAGGGCGATATCGACGTGTTCCTCGGCAACTGGATGCCGACCATGGAAGGCGACATCGCGCCGTATCGCGAGAAGGGCACCGTCGACACGGTGCGCGAGAACCTGGAAGGGGCCAAATACACCCTGGCCACCAACGCCGCCGGCGCCAAGCTCGGCATCAAGAGTTTTGCGGATATCGCCAAGCACGCCGACGCCCTGGACGAGACGATCTATGGCATCGAGCCGGGCAATGACGGCAACCGCCTGATCCTCGACATGATCGAGAAGGACGCCTTCGGCCTGAAGGGTTTCAGCGTCAAGGAAAGCTCCGAGCAGGGCATGCTGGCCCAGGTGAAGCGGGCCGACCAGCGCGGCGAGCCGGTGGTCTTCCTCGGCTGGGAGCCGCACCCGATGAACGCCAATTTCGACCTCACCTACCTGACCGGCGGCGACGATTATTTCGGCCCGGATCTGGGCGGGGCGACCGTCTACACCAACACCCGCGCAGGCTATGTGGACGAGTGCAAGAATGTCGGCGCGCTGCTGAAGAACCTGAAGTTCTCGCTCGCCATGGAGAACGAGATCATGGGCGCGATCCTGGACGAGGGCATGGCGCCGGATGCGGCCGCCACTGCCTGGATGAAGGCCAACCCGGACGTGGTCATGGGCTGGCTCGACGGGGTCACCACCAAGGATGGCGGCGACGCCAAGGCCGCCGTGAAGTCGGCGCTCGGCCTCTGAGCGACACCGGGCATTGGGGAGGGGCGTCGCGCCCCTCCCACTTCTTAACGGGCGGGGGATGCCATGGAGTGGTTGACCGAGACCAAGATCCCGGTCGGCCGGACGGCCGGTGAGCTGTTCGACTGGCTGCAGACCAACGGCGGCTGGTTCTTCTGGACCCTGTCCGATGCGCTGGAATGGCTCATCGACGTCATCCTGGCGGTGCTGCAGGGACCGCATCCGCTGGTGATCATCGCGGTTTTCGCCGGGCTGACCTACGCCCTGCAGCGCAATTGGAAGACCACCGCCTTCATCGTCCTGGGCTTCCTGTTCATCCTGAACCAGGGCTATTGGGAGGAGACGACGGAGTCCCTGACCCTGGTGCTGTCGGCCTGCGTTGTCTGCATGGGCATCGGGGTGCCGATCGGCATCGCGGTCGCCCACCGCCCCAGGCTTTACCGGGTGCTGCGGCCGGTGCTCGACCTGATGCAGACCCTGCCGACCTTCGTCTACCTGATCCCGGCCATCGTGTTCTTCGGCATCGGCATGGTGCCGGGGCTGATCGCCACGGTGATCTTCGTCGTCCCCGCGCCGATCCGGCTGACACATCTGGGTGTGTCTTCCACCCCGACCCACCTCCTGGAGGCGGCGGAGGCGTTCGGCGCCACGCCGTCGCAGAAGCTGTGGAAGGTGGAACTGCCCTATGCCTTTCCGCAGATCATGGCCGGGCTGAACCAGACCATCATGCTGTCCCTGTCCATGGTGGTGATCGCCGCCCTGGTGGGCGCCGACGGGCTCGGCGTGCCGGTGGTCCGCGCGCTGAACCAGGTGAACACCGCGCTCGGCTTCGAGAGCGGGTTCATCATCGTCGTGGTCGCCATCATGCTCGACCGCATGCTGCGGGTGACCAAGGAGTGAGCAGGGACATGAGCACCGCGGTCGAGTTCCGCAACGTCTCCATCGTCTTCGGCGACACGCCGCAGACGGCGCTGCCGCTGATGGACGCGGGACAATCACGCGGCGAGATCCAGGCCGAGACTGGGCAGGTGCTAGGCGTGCACGACTGCTCGCTCAGCGTCGGCGAGGGCGAGATCCTGGTGCTGATGGGCCTCTCAGGGTCCGGCAAGTCGACCCTGCTGCGGGCGGTGAACGCGCTCAACCCGGTGACGCGCGGCTGCGTGATGGTCAATGACGGCGCGGACATGGTGAACATCTCCGAGGCCGATCCGGCCACCCTGCGCCGGCTGCGGCAGAACCGGGTGGCGATGGTGTTCCAGCAGTTCGGCCTGCTGCCCTGGCGCAGCGTGGCGGAGAATGTCGGCCTCGGCCTGGAACTGGCCGGCATGGGGGCCAAGGAGCGTTCGGAGCAGGTGGCCGAGCAGCTGGCACTCGTCGGGCTGTCCGACTGGGCCGACCGCAAGGTGGGCGAGCTGTCCGGCGGCATGCAGCAGCGGGTCGGGCTGGCCCGCGCATTCGCGACCAAGGCGCCGATCCTGCTGATGGACGAGCCGTTCTCCGCCCTCGACCCGCTGATCCGCACCCACCTGCAGAACGAGCTGCTCGACCTGCAGAAGAGCCTGAAGCGCACCATCATCTTCGTCAGCCACGATCTGGACGAGGCGTTCAAGCTGGGCGACCGGATCGCGATCATGGAAGGCGGACGGATCGTCCAATGCGGAACGCCGCGGGAAATTTACTCCAATCCCTCAAACGATTATGTGGCTGAGTTCGTGCATAACATGAATCCCCTCGGCGTGCTGACGGCGGGAGATGTGATGGTGCCGGTGTCAGGCACGGTCTCCGAGGTGACGGTCGAGCGCGGGGCCGAGATCGAGGACGTCATGGAATGCATCCTGCGCGACCCCAACCCGGTGGTGGTCCGCGACGGAGCGGAGACGGTCGGCATGGTGACCCGGGACTCGCTGCTCGAGCGCCTTGTGTCGCTGGGCGAGGGGAAGGGGTAGTTCACCCGATTCCACCTAACAACACTCCCCGGACCCGTTCCGGGGCCCACGGTCAGGCGAGGCGCGATCCCGATGATGGTCCCCAGGTGACTGTGCGAGCTAAAAAGTGGATCCCGGACCAAGTCCGGGAAGTATTTTCGATAAGGGTCCCAGGACTTCCGCCTACGTCTTCCCGGCCTCGCGCCGGGATCCAGACAGACGCGTGTTGGAATGCTGCAGGAAAATCGTCGGCGCTCCAGCGCGTTGCATTCTCGGTCCCGGCGCAATCCCGGCTCCAGTCCGGGACGGGAAGACGCAGAGGAGAGTGTGAGGCGGCCAGCCTCATCCAGGCTGGGTCGGCATCAGGGCGCCGTACATCGCCCAGGCGGCCAGCAGCGTCAGGCCGATCCAGATCAGCACGACCACCACGGCCGCGGTCACGCTGGTCGGCCGTTCTGCCAGCGCTTCGGCCTCTACCCGGCACTCTTCCATGACCTCGGCCGGGATCATCCGCAGCACGAGCCACAGCCCGAGCGGCACGATCACGATGTCGTCGAGATAGCCCAGCACCGGGATGAAATCCGGGATCAGGTCGATCGGCGAGAGGGCGTAGGCCACCACCACGGCGGCGAGCGCCTTGGCGTACCAGGGCGTGCGCGGGTCGCGGGCGGCGAGATAGAGCGCCACGGCATCGCGCTTCACGCTCCGGACCCAGAGCTTGAGACGGTCGAGCATTGCCGGGAGGGTAACGAGATCGTGGCAGCGTGGCAAAGCCGCCTGGCGCCACCGACAGTGGAGGCGTGGATCCCGGAACAGGTCCGGGAAGTGCTCTTGAGTAGCAGTGGTTCCCTGTAACCTCTACCCGGTCTTCCCGGCCTCGCGCCGGGACCGAGGGCGACGCTCGCCGGAGCGGTGCGGATCTACCGTCGATGCTCCAGCACGCGGACGGCCGGGTCCCGGCGCAGGGCCGGGAAGACGACAGAAAGGTTTGGGGAGCGTTGGCCCGCCGCGCCCCTCACGTCAGCCCCATCAGCCGGTCGATCTCGCCGGAATCCGGGCCGTCGGGGCGGCCGTGGAAAACGACGCGGCCGCGGCTCATGACCAGCACCGTGTCGGCCAGGGCCTTGGCGAAGTCCAGATACTGCTCCACCAGCAGGATCGCCATCTCGCCACGGTCCCGCAGGATCTCGATGGCCCGGCCGATATCCTTGATGATGGAGGGCTGGATACCCTCGGTCGGCTCGTCGAGGATCAGCAGCTTGGGCCTGGTCACCAGGGCGCGGGCGATGGCGAGTTGCTGCTGCTGGCCGCCGGACAGGTCGCCGCCGCGCCGGTCCAGCATCGACTTCAGCACCGGGAACAGCTCGAAGATCTCGTCGGGCACCTTGCGCTCGCTCGACGGCAGGCAGGCGTATCCCGTTTGCAGGTTCTCCTTCACCGTCAGCAGCGGGAAGATCTCGCGGCCCTGGGGCACATAGGCGATGCCGGAGCGGGCGCGCTCGAAGGAGGGCAGGGCGGTGAGGTCGGTGGCGTCCCAGGCCAGGGTGCCGCCGCTGACCGGGTGGTGGCCGACGATGCCGCGCAGCAGGCTGGTCTTGCCCACCCCGTTGCGGCCCAGCACGCAGGTCACCTTGCCGATCTCCGCCTGCAGGTCGATGCCCCAGAGGATCTGGGCGGCGCCGTAATGCAGGGTGAGGTCCTTGATCGTCAGCATGTCGATTTCCTCACCGGCCGAGATAGACGTCGATGACGCGCTCGTCGGCGCTCACATGGTCGAGAGAGCCCTCCGCCAGGACAGAGCCTTCGTGCAGCACGGTGACCATCACGCCCAGGTCCTGCACGAAGCTCATGTCGTGCTCGACCACCACGACGGAGTGGTCGCGGGCGATCTCCTTGAGCAGGGTGGCGGTCTGCACCGTCTCCGCGTCGGTCATGCCGGCCACCGGCTCGTCCACCAGCAGCAGCGACGGATCCTGGGCCAACAGCATGCCGATCTCCAGCCATTGCTTCTGGCCGTGGCTCAGGTCGGCGGCCATCATTGAGGCGCGGTCGGCGAGGCGGATGGTGTCGAGCACCCGGTCGATCTTGTCGGCCTCCTCCTCGGTGGCGCGGGCGAACAAAGTGTCGAAGACGGTCCGCTTGCCGGCCAGCGCCAGCACGATGTTGTCGCGCACGGTGTGGCTCTCGAACACGGTCGGGCGCTGGAACTTGCGGCCGATGCCGAGCTGCGCGATGTCGGCCTCGTCGAGTTTGGTGAGGTCGTGCTGGCCGGCGAACAGGGCGGTGCCGACATCGGGCCGGGTCTTGCCGGTGATGACGTCCATCATTGTGGTCTTGCCCGCACCATTCGGTCCGATGATGGCCCGCATCTCGCCGGGCTCGACCACGAAGGACAGGTTGTTCAGCGCCTTGAACCCGTCGAACGAGACGCTGATGCCGTCGAGATAGAGGACGGTGCGGGTCAGTTCCTTGTGCAGCGTGTTCATGCCCGCTCCTCAACCTCGCGGCCCGTCTCGGTCGCCGGTTCGGGCGGCGGCCGGCGCCGGCGCCACTGGGAGATCAAGCCGAGGATGCCCTTCGGCATGAACAGGGTGACCACGACGAACAGCCCGCCCAGCGCGAACAGCCAGATCTCCGGCAACGCCCCGGTGAAGTAGCTCTTGGCCAGGTTGACGCCGACGCCGCCGATCACCGCGCCGACCAGGGTGCCGCGGCCGCCGACGGCGACCCAGATCACCGCCTCGATCGAGTTGGCCGGGGCGAACTCACCCGGGTTGATGATGCCGACCTGGGGCACGTAGAGGGCGCCGGCCACCCCGGCCATCATGGCCGAGACGGTGAAGACGAACAGCTTGTAGTGCTCCACCCGGTAGCCGATGAAGCGGGTGCGGCTCTCGGCGTCGCGCACGGCGACCAGCACCTTGCCGAGCCGCGACAGCACGATCGCCCGACATAGAAGGAACATGATCGTCAGGGCGGCGATCGACAGCAGGTAGAGGCCGATGCGGGTGCTGTCGGCCTGCAGGTCGAAGCCGAGCACGTCCTTGAAGTCGGTCAGGCCGTTATTGCCGCCGAACCCCATCTCGTTGCGGAAGAAGGCGAGCATCAGGGCGAAGGTCATGGCCTGGGTGATGATCGAGAGGTAGACGCCGGTCACCCGCGAGCGGAAGGCGAGGAAGCCGAAGACGAAGGCCAGCAGGCCCGGCACCAGCACCACCATCAGCATGGCGAACCAGAACATGTCGAAGCCGTACCAGAACCACGGCAGCGCCTCCCAGTTCAGGAACACCATGAAGTCCGGCAGAACAGGGTTGCCGTAGACGCCGCGCGGCCCGATCTCGCGCATCAGATGCATGCCCATGGCGTAGCCGCCCAGCGCGAAGAAGGCGCCGTGGCCCAGCGACAGGATCCCGCAATAGCCCCAGACCAGATCGATCGACAGGGCCAGGATGGCGAAGCAGAGATACTTGCCGAACACCACCACCGAGGCGGTGGAGACATGGAACGGCGAGCCCTGGGGGATGAACTGGTTGGCGACGGGCACGTAGACCGCCGCCGCCAGCAGGCAGAGCAGCAGGATGATGCCCGAGGCGCCGGTCAGGCGCAGGAAGCGGCCGGTCATCATGATTCCACCGCCCGGCCCTTGAGCGCGAACAACCCGCGCGGGCGCTTCTGAATGAACAGGATGATGAACACCAGCACCAGGATCTTGCCGAGCACCGCGCCGGCATAGGGCTCCAGGAACTTGTTCAGCACGCCGAGGGACAGCGCCCCCACCAGGGTGCCCCACAGATTGCCGACCCCGCCGAACACCACCACCAGGAAGCTGTCGATGATGTAGGACTGGCCGAGGTTCGGGCTGACGTTGTCGATCTGCGACAGGGCCACGCCGGCCACCCCGGCGATGCCGGAGCCGAGGCCGAAGGTCAGCGCGTCGGTCCAGTTGGTGCGGATGCCCATGGAGCTGGCCATGCGCCGGTTCTGGGTCACGGCGCGCATCTGCAGCCCGAACGAGGTGTGGCGCAGCACCAGGACCAGGATGGCGAAGACCGCCAGGGCGAAGACGATGATCCAGACCCGCCCGTAGGTGAGGGTCAGGCCGCCCAGCTCAAAGGCGCCGCTCATCCAGCTCGGCGCGCCGACCTCCTGGTTGGTGGGGCCGAAGATGCTGCGCACCACCTGCTGCAGGATCAGCGACAGGCCCCAGGTGGCCAGCAGGGTCTCCAGCGGCCGGCCGTAGAGGAAGCGGATGATCCCGCGCTCGATCGCGATGCCGACCGCACCGGCGGTGGCGAAGGCCAGCGGCAGGGCGATCAGCAGCGAGACGTCGAACAGGTAGGGCGCGTGGTTACGGATCAGCTCCTGCACCACGAAGGTCACATAGGCGCCGATCATGACCATCTCGCCATGGGCCATGTTGATGACCCCCATGACGCCGAAGGTGATGGCGAGGCCGATGGCCGCCAGCAGCAGGACCGAGCCGAGCGACAGGCCGTACCAGACGTTCTGCGCGGCCGACCACAGGGCGAGATCCCCCTCCACCTTGCGGACCGCGTCGGCGATGGCGG
Source organism: Thalassobaculum sp. (assembly GCF_965223715.1). Taxonomy (GTDB): domain Bacteria; phylum Pseudomonadota; class Alphaproteobacteria; order Thalassobaculales; family Thalassobaculaceae; genus Thalassobaculum. Next base: position 1,058,936 of record NZ_OZ245012.1, read on the forward strand.
AGCCGAGCGCCTGGCTGGCGCCGTTGGAGGCGGCCAGCAGGATGGCGCGGGTGTCCTGGCTGCTCCTGGCGGCAATGGTGTTCACCGCCTCGATCTTGACCTCGTCGGAGGCGTCGCTGTTCAGGATGGCGGCGGCACGGGCCCGTTCCATGACGGCGCGCACGCTGTCGTTCTGTTCCGCCGCGATGGCTTCGGTCAGGGGCTCGACCGCTTCAGGATCGCCGCTCTTCAGCACGGACTGGGCGGCGGCGATGCGGACGGCTGGGTCGGGGCTGCGCAGGGTGAGGGTGCCGATGGCGGCACGCACGGCCCGCCGCAGGCTGTTGTTGACCCGGATCTTGGTGACCTCGCGCCGGCCGGCCTCGCCCGCACTCTCCCCGGTCAGCGGGTCGACCAGCAGGTAGCCCGCACCGCCGCGGGTGGCGATGAACACCGCGTTGTCGGACGGGCGGAAGTGCAGGTCACCGTTCCCGAGAGCCTCCAGGAGAGGGGCGACCGACGCGTCGCCGGTGGCGGCCAGGGCCTGGACCACCCGCTCGGTCTCGTCGAAATCGGCGCCGGCGAGGCGGGACACCAGGTCGGGAATGGAGGAACCGGATTGGGCCGGACTGGATTGGGCCGGACTGGATTGGGCCGGACTGGATTGGGCTTGTGCTGGCCCGCCGAGGGCGGCGGTCGCCAGGACAAGCACAAGCGCGATCCGCTGCAGGATCAGGAGGAGAGGACGGGCCATCTCGCGGGGCACTCGCTCGGCTGCTTCGGACGGGAACCGGGGAGGAGCCCCGCCGCCCAGACGGCGGGGCTCCGGGTGTCACGCGGACGGGGTCAGTTGGCCTGGCCGCCGCACTTGCCGGTGGCGGTGTTGAAGTTGCCGCAGCTCATCGGCTTGCGCCAATCGGCGATCAGGTCCTTCGAGTCCGGCAGGTAGTCGGACCAGGCATCGCCGACCACCAGGCCCGGGGTCTCGAAGACGGTCTCGAACTGTCCGTCGGCCTGGATCTCGCCGATCAGCACCGGCTTGGTGATGTGGTGGTTCGGCATCATCGCCGAGTAGCCGCCGGTCAGGTTCGGCACGGCGACGCCGATGATGCTGTCGATGACGGCATCCGGGTCGGTGGTGCCGGCCTTCTCGACCGCCTTAACCCACATGTTGAAGCCGATGTAATGGGCTTCCATCGGGTCGTTGGTCACCCGCTTGGTGTCGCCGATGAACTTGTGCCAGGCGGCGATGAACTCGTCGTTCTCCGGGGTCGGCGCGGACATGAAGTAGTTCCACGCGGCCAGGTGACCGACCAGCGGACCGGTGTCGATACCGGCCAGTTCCTCTTCGCCGACGGAGAAGGCCACGACCGGGATGTCCTCGGCCTTGATGCCCTGGTTCGCCAGCTCCTTGTAGAACGGCACGTTGGCATCGCCGTTGATCGTCGACACCACGGCGGTCTTCTTGCCGGCCGACCCGAACGCCTTGATCTCGGCGACGATGGTCTGCCAGTCGGAATGGCCGAACGGCGTGTAGTTGATCATGATGTCCTCGGCGGCCACGCCCTTGTCGAGCAGGTAGGTCTCGAGGATCTTATTGGTCGTGCGCGGATACACGTAGTCAGTACCGGCCAGCACCCAGCGCTCCACGCCTTCGGTCTGGGCCAGGTAGTCGACGGCCGGGATGGCCTGCTGGTTCGGCGCGGCACCGGTGTAGAAGACGTTGCGCTGGCTCTCCTCGCCCTCGTACTGGACCGGGTAGAACAGGATGTTGTTCAGCTCTTCGAACACCGGCAGCACGGACTTGCGCGACACCGAGGTCCAGCAGCCGAACACGGCGGCGACCTTGGAGCCGGTGATCAGCTCGCGGGCCTTCTCCGCGAACAGCGGCCAGTCAGAGGCCGGGTCCACCACGACCGCCTCCAGCTGCTTGCCCAGCAGGCCGCCCTTGGCGTTCTGTTGCTCGATCAGCATCAGCATGGCGTCCTTCAGCGTGGTCTCGCTGATCGCCATGGTGCCGGAAAGCGAGTGCAGAATGCCGACCTTGATCGTTTCCTGAGCCTGGACGGCCGTCGACATCAGCAGCCCCGCTGCAAGGCCGATCGCCGATCTCCTCAACATCTTCGTCATTTTCATGGATGAAGCCCCTCTGTGGGCGGGCGGACGCCCGCGACAACGGGGAACAAGCGCAAGAGGTGTGCCACCGTGCCGGGAATATCAATCTTAATAAAAAATGAGATATTTCATAGGCTTTGGGCCAATCGCCCTACCGTTGGTGCAGCAATATTTGCTGGATATTTTTGCAATGCACAAATCTCTGCCTAAAATTGGGGCAATCAGTGGCCTCACCGGCTTCCCGGCCCCGCGACGGGATCTAGAGGTCTGCGTGCTGGAGCGTCGATCGTAGATTGGCTGCGTTCCGGCAAGCGTCGCCCTCGATCCCGGCACAGGGCCGGGAAGAGGGTGAAGAAGGGTGGTGGGTGTCGCAAACCCGCTTTCTCCGGCGGGGATTTCCGGCTACACGGGGCGATGACCTTTCCCAGAGAGATCCGCGCCGTCGTGTTCGACATGGACGGCCTGCTGGTCGATACCGAGACCGGTTTTCGCGACGTCTTCTTCGCCGTGGCCGCGGAGCGCGGGCACGACGTGCCGATGTGGCTGTTCCAGCAGCTCATCGGCGTTCCGAACGTCTCGGCGCTCGATGCCCTGCGCGCCCATTACGGCCCCGAGTTCGACGCCCAGAGCATGTTCGACGCATGCTGGGTCCGGTTCCATGAGAACCTCGATGTCGGAACGATCCTTAAGGCCGGTGTGATCGAGCTGCTCGATCACCTCGACGCGCTGCGCATTCCCCGGGCGATCGCCACCTCCTCGCCGCGCGAGGCGGTGACCCGCTATCTTGGGCCCGGCGGCATGGAGAACCGGTTCCACGCCATCGTGACCAAGGGCGATTACGACCGCCCGAAGCCGGCCCCCGATCCCTTCCTGACCGCGGCCGCCCGGCTCGGTATCGATCCGACGGACTGCCTGGCGCTGGAGGACTCCCACAATGGGGTCCGTGCCGCCCATGCGGCCGGGATGATGACCGTCATGGTGCCCGACCTGCTCGACCCGACTGAGGAGATGCACGACAAATGCCTCCATGTGGCCGAGACCCTGCATCACGTGCTCGACCTGATGCGCGCTGGACCCGCCGGACGGTATCCGACGACGATTGGATAAAAATTTAGATAAACTATTGTAGTTAAAGCGGATTTACTCTTTCTTTACGGAGTATTCCTTACGTTCCGGCAAAACCCCTTTGTCGGAGACTTCCCAGATGACGCGTTTTCTGTCGCGCCTTTCCGTCGCGGCCAAACTTACCGCGCTTGCCGCGGTGACGGCGCTGGCCGTGATCGGCCTGTCCGCCATGTCGCTCTACAATGGATATCAGCAACTCCGTCAGGACCGCCTCGAGCTGGTCAAGGCGGTCGTCGACTCCACCCGCTCCTACGCCGACAGCGTCTATGCCCGGGCCGATGCGGGCGAGATCACCGAGGACGAGGCCTTCGCCCTCCTGCGCGGCTTCATCAACGGCGTGCGCTTCAACGGCGAGGATTACCTGTTCGCCTATTCCATGGACGGCGTCGGCCGGATCCACCCCATCAACGCCAGCCTGGAAGGCAAGTCGCTGCTGGGCGTGAAGGACAAGAACGGCACGCATATCGTCCAGGACATGATCGACGGCATCAAGGCCGACGGCGAGGCGGTGGTCGAATACTACTGGCCGAAGCCCGGCGTGGACGGTGACGTGCTGAAGCTGAGCTATGCTGTGGGCTTCCCCCGCGGCGACATGTTCTTCGGGTCCGGGATCTACGCGGACGACATCAACGCCGCCTTCATCGAGCAGGCGGTCCAGCTCGGGCTGATCAGCGGCGCGATCCTGGCCGTGGCCCTGCTGCTGACCGGTCTCACCGTGGTCGATCTGCGCCGCGCCATCGGCGGGCTGGGCGGCTCGATGACGGCTCTCGCCGGCGGCGACCTGAAGGTCGAGGTTCCGGGCACCGAGCGCCGCGACGAAATCGGCGCCATGGCCCGCACCGTCGAGGTGTTCCGCGAGAACGCCATCCAGAAGGCGGCGGCCGAAGCCCGCCAGACCGAGCTGGAGCGCGAGGCGGTCACCAAACGCACCACCCTCCTGATCGACCTTGCCGACGGGCTGGATGCCAAGGTTTCGGCCATCGTCCGCGATCTCGGCAAGGGCGTACACGGCATGACCGACCGGATCGCCACCCTGCGCGGGGTGACCGACACCGCGCGCTCCATGAGCCAGGACGTGGCGGCGGCGACGGAACAGACCACCGCGAACATGCAGTCAGTGGCGGCCGCCTCCGACGAGATGAGCTCCACCGCGGCCGAGATCAGCCGTCAGGTGACCATGTCGACCGAAGTGGTCGGCGAGGCCGGCGCCTCCGCCTCGGCGGCCGCCGAGCAGGTGGCCCGCCTCTCGGAGTCGGCGGACAAGATCGGTCAGGTCGTCGGACTGATCACCGAGATCGCCGAGCAGACCAACCTGCTGGCGCTCAACGCCACCATCGAGGCGGCCCGGGCCGGCGACGCCGGCAAGGGTTTTGCCGTTGTCGCCTCCGAGGTGAAGAGCCTGGCGACCCAGACCGCCAAGGCGACCGAAGAGATCTCGGGTCAGATCTCCAACAACCAGAGCCTGATCCGCGAGACTGTCACCGCGATCTCCCGGATCAACGAGATCATTGCCCGGGTGCGCGAGACCGCGACCTCCATCGCCAGCGCGGTGGAGGAGCAGAATGCGGCCCTTGGCGAGATCGCCGGCAATGTCCAGCAGGTCGCCGGCGCGTCGGAGGATGTCGGCAGCAAGCTGCGTCAGGTGGCCGAGGGCGCCCGGCGCGGTGCGGAGGCGACCGAGGAGGTGTCCTCCCTCGGCGTTGAGCTCGACCGGCTGTCGGCGTCGCTCAGCCAGACGGTGGACTCCGTCGTGGCCGAGATCCGCGGGATGGCGAAGACCGCCTGATCCCGCATGGCGCGCATGCCCAGCCGCCCGGCCCTTCGGCCGGGCGGTTTGCGTTCGGGAGACGCGGTTCCTGGGCGCTTTTCCAGGCCGCGCGGCTCGTGTAGGACTTCCGACATCAATCGGTCGGCCCTGAACGCCGGCTGCCTTCGTCTGTTCGGGAGAACGCCATGAAGTTCATGAAGCCGCTGGCCCTCGCCGGCCTCGCGCTCGCCCTGTCGGCAACCGCCGCCTCGGCCGAGACCCGCGTCACCTACAAGTCAGCCAAGTCCAGCTCGTCCTACTACCAGATGGGCGTGCAGATCGCCGAGGCCATGAAGGCCGGGACCGACGGCGCCGTCATCGTCACCGTCGAGGAGAGCCAGGGCTCGGTCCAGAACGTGATGGAGGTGATGGGCCGCCAGGGGAACTACGTCTTCACCACGCCGCCGGCGCTGGTCGGCCTGGCCCAGGGCGGCAAGGCGATGTTCGAGGGCAAGGGCAACCCGCGCTTCGACGAGATCCGCGCGCTGTTCCCGATCCCGTCCCTGACCATGCATTTTGTCGTGCGCTCCGACGCCGGCGTCTCCAGCCTCGAGGATCTGGCCGGCAAGACCATCCTGCTCGGCAAGGGCTCTTTCGGGGCTACCGAGGGTGAGAAGTACCTCGACCTGTTCGGTCTGAAGGACAAGGTCACCTTGGCCGATGTCGAGCTGTCCAATGCCGTGCCGGCGCTGAAGAACGGCCAGATCGACGGCTTCGTGACCGCCGGCTCCTGGCCCGCCCCGAACGTGATCGAGGCCGCCGCCGGCACCGGCGTGACCGTGTTGTCGCTGACCGACGACCAGATCGCCCAGACCAAGCGCGCGCGGCTGGTGATCCCGGCGGGCACCTATGCCGGTCAGGACAGTGACATCGTCACCACCTCGCTGCCGGTGGTCGCCTACACCACCACCGACATGGACGACGAGACCGCCTACCAGCTCACCAAGACCTTCTGGGACCAGAAGGCGAAGATGGGCAAGGACGCGGCCTGGTGGAACGGCGTGGATGAGGGGCTGATGGCCAACATCGCCGGCAAGATCCATCCGGGTGCCGTGAAGTTCTACAAGGAGAAGGGCTTCGCGCTGACCGACGCGCAGATGTGAGCCGCCTTTCCTGATCCGACCGGCCCGAGCGATCCCTGTTCGGGCCGGTTTCGTTTAGAGACACTTCATGACCCCCACCGCCCGCCTGATCTGGAGCGCCCTCGGCGCGGTCTCGATCGCCTTCCATCTCTGGCTGATCTTCTCCGGCCTGGTGCCGAACCTGGTCAGCCGGCCGCTGCATATGGCGCTGGCGCTACCCTGGGCCATGCTGTTCGTCGCCCGCGGCCGGGCGGAACTGATCAGCGGCGTGGTCCTGGGATCGGCGGGGCTCGCGGCCTGCCTGTGGGTCGTCTTCAGCGCCGATGCGCTGTCCGACCAGTACGGCTTCCTTGATGGCGACTTCCAGCTTGTGGTGGCGCTGACGCTGCTGGTGGTGGTGCTGGAGATGGCGCGGCGGTCGATCGGCTGGCCACTGCCGATGGTCGCCTCCCTGGCGCTGCTCTACGGGTTGTTCGGCGAGCATATCCCCGGCGAGTTCGGCCATCCCGGCACGCCGCTGAACAGCTTCCTCGGCACCCTCACCATCGCCGAGGGCGGGCTGTGGGGCAGCCTGACCGCCGTGTCGGTGAATATCGTCGCCATCTTCGTGATCTTCGGCGCGGTGCTGAACGCGGGCGAGGCGGGGCAGGGCTTCATGAACGTGGCCGCCGCCGCGGCCGGCCGGCTGCGCGCCGGGGCGGCCAAGGTCTCGGTGATCTCGTCGGCGCTGTTCGGCTCGATTTCCGGCTCGGCCTCGGCCAATGTCGCCTCCACCGGGGCGATCACCCTGCCGACCATGCTGAAGCTGGGCTATCCGCGCTCGCTCGCCGCCGCCGTGGAAGCCGTCGCCTCCTCCGGCGGGCAGATCATGCCACCGCTGATGGGGGCGGGGGCCTTCGTGATGGTCGAGCTGACCGGCACGCCCTACACCGCCATCATGGCCGCCGCCCTGCTGCCGGCGATCCTGTACTTCCTGGCGGTCTGGGTCGGCATCGACGGGTTCTCCCTGCGCCACGACCTGCGCGGCCTCGCCGCCGAGGCCCGCCCGGCGACCCGCGACGTGCTGATCACCTCGGCCTTCTTCCTGGTGCCTTTCACGATCCTGCTGTGGGGCATGTTCGCCGCCGGCTACACGCCGCAATACGCCGCCTGCCTGGCGATCCTGGCCGGGGCCGTGCTGCTGCTGGTGGACGGCCGGCTGAGTTTCGACTGGCGCCGCACCCTCGACCGGGTCGAGCAGGCCTGCATGGGCGCCGGCAGGCAGATCGCCACCATCGCCTCCATCATCCTGTGCGCGTCGATCATCATCGGCGTGCTCGGCATCACCGGGCTTGGGGTCAAGATCACCTCGCTGATCCTGTCCGGCTCCGGCGGGTCGCTCTGGCCGGCGCTGATCCTGACGGCACTCGCCTGCCTGGTGCTGGGCATGGAGGTGCCGACGACGGCGGCCTATGTGATCTGCGTGTCGGTGGCGGGGCCCGCCCTGACCGAGCTCGGCCTGACCCCACTGCAGGCGCATCTCTTCGTGTTCTGGTTCGCCCTGCTCAGCACCATCACCCCGCCGGTCTGCGGCGCGGTCTTCATCGCCGCCGGGATGGTCGAGGAGAACTGGCTGAAGGTCGCCGGTCACGCCATGGCGCTGGGCATCGGGCTGTACCTGATCCCGCTGGCGATGATCGCCAATCCGGACCTGATCGCGCTGGCCCAGGACCCGATCTGGGCGATCGCTGCGGCGGTGAAGGTGGCGCTCGGCCTGACAGCGGTGTCCTTCGCGGTGATCGCCCCGCGCCACTATCTGCTTCGGGCCGGACTGCTGGTTGTTGGGGCGTTGCTGCTGTTCTGGCCACTCTAGGCTGCCGACGGAACGGATTCGGCCTCTGGTTCGACGATCCCGCCGCGCGCTACGCTTCTCTTGCCTAAGCGCGAGGAGGACGGCGGCGATGAAGATCCTGATGGCGATGATGCAGCACGAGACCAACACCTTCTCCACGGTGCCCACACCGCTGAGCCGGTTCTCGCGCGGCAGCGGCACGGGGTTGCCGTTGGAAGGCGACGCCGCCGTGAAGGCGTTCAAGGGCGCCGGCTCCGCTCTCGGCGCCTATATCGAAATCTGCGAGGCCGAGGGGCTCGACTTCGTGCTGCCGCTGGCCGCCGGCGCCTGGCCGAGCGGGCCGGTGGAGGACGCCGCCTACGACTACATGACGGACAAGATCTGCGATGCCGTCGCCGCCGAGAAGCCGGACGCGATCCTGCTGCATCTGCACGGTGCGATGGTTACCGAGAGCCGCGAGGACGGGGAGGGACCGCTGGTCGCCCGGGTGCGGGAATTGGCCCCCGATACGCCGATCGGCGTCAGCCTCGACATGCACACCAACATGTACCCGGCCATCATCGAGAATGCCGACGTGGTGGCCGGCTATCAGACCTATCCCCACGTGGACATCTACGAGACCGGCCGGCGCACCGCGCTGCCGATCCTGGCCATGCTGCGCGGGGCGGTGAAGCCGACCATGGCCTGGGGCAACCGGCCGATGCTGCCCCATGTGATGCGCCAGGGTACCCACGACTTCCCCAACAAGCAGATCCAGGAACTGGCGCAGAAGATGGAAGCCGAGGGCGCGCTCTGCGCCAGCTTCTTCACCGGCTTTCCGCACGCCGATATCCGGCTCGCCGGCTCCAGCGCGGTGGTGGTGACCGATGACGATCCGGAAGCGGCCCAGCGCATGGTCGACGAGCTGCTCGACCTTGCCTGGAAGGAGCGCCGGGCCTTCGTCTACGAGATCGAGCCGCTGGAGGAGTCCCTGAAGCGGGCCCAGGAAATCAAGGCCGACGGGCCGGTGGTGCTGCTGGACCATTACGACAATGCCGCGTCCGGCGGGTCGATGGACACCATGGCGGTGCTCAAGGGCATCCTGGACGCCGGGCTGGAAGACGTCGCCGCCTTTGCGATCTGCGACCCGGCGGCGGTGAAGACCATGATCGCCGCCGGCATCGGCAATGAGGTGACGGTCTCGCTGGGGGGCAAGACCGACATGCCCTCCATTGGCCGGGTGGGCGAGCCCCTGGAGGTGAGCGGCCGGGTGAAGCTGATCTCCGACGGCCGGTTCCGCAATGTCGGGCCGATGAGCAAGGGCGTGATGAACGCCATGGGGCCGACCGTGGTGCTCGATACGGGCAAGGTCGAGATCGTCGTCACCTCGACCCAGCAGGAGCCGAACGACACCGCCGCCTTCACCTCGCTCGGCATCGATCCGACGGCGAAGAAATACCTGATGCTTAAGAGCCGGATCCACTGGCGCGCCGGCTTCCGCGATCTCGCCGCCGAGACGGTGGAATGCGCCGGGGTCGGGGTGTGTACCTCGGACTATTCGATGCTGAACTTCGAGACCGTGCGCCGGCCGATCTTCCCGCTGGACGAGGATCTGCAGCCGGTCTCCGTCATCCGGTGAGCAGGTCGGAGACCGCCTGGGCGTAGGCCGCGCGGATCTCGTCGCGCCTGGGGTGCCGGCCGCCGCTGACCACGTGCCGGCCGGCCGACCAGACATCGGTGACCACGCCGTCGCCAGCGGCGAAGCACAACCCGTCGAGTACCTGATCGTCGGTGAGGGCGCACAGGGTCGGGTCGGTGGTGTCAAGCGCCACCAGGTCGGCCAGCGCGCCTTCGCGGATCGTACCCGCGTCGCGGCCGAGTGCCTGCGCGCCGCCGGTCGCCGCTCCGAGATACAGGGTGTCGCCGACCGAGCCCTCTCCGGGCACGAGCACGTTTCGGGCCCGGTCGCGCAGGCGCTGGGAGTATTCCAGCATCCGCAACTCCTCGCCCAGCGCGATCCGCACATTGCTGTCGGAGCCGATCCCGAAGGTACCGCCGGCGGTCAGATAGCGCGGGCCGTCGAAGATGCCGTCGCCCAGATTGGCCTCGGTGATCGGGCAGAGCCCGGCGACCGCACCGGAGCGGGCGGCGCTGACGGTCTCCTGCGGGGTCATCTGGGTGGCATGGACCAGGCACCAGCGCCCATCCACCGGCTGGTTCGCCAACAGCCACTCGACCGGCCGAGTGCCGAGCCAGCCCTCGATCTGGTCCACCTCGGCGGTCTGCTCGGCGATGTGGATGTGCACCGGGCCGTCCGGATGGGCCGCCACCGTGGCAGCCAGCTCGGCGGGGGAGGTCGCGCGCAGGGAATGCGGCGCGATGCCGACCACCGTATCGGCGGGCAGGGAGGCCGTCGCCGTCTTCGCCGCCTCCACCAGCCGGGCATACCGCTCCGGATCGTTGGCGAAGCGCCGCTGGCCGCCGGCGATCGGCTGCTGCCCGGCGCCGCCAAAGGTGTAGAGCACCGGCAGCAGGGTCAGCCCGATCCCGGTGCGGTCCGCCGCCGCCGCGATGCGGCCGCTCATTTCGGCGAGGTTCTGGAACGGTGTGCCGTCGGGCTGGTGGTGCAGGTAGTGGAACTCGCCGACGCTGGCGTATCCCGCCTCCAGCATCTCCAGATAGACCTGGGCGGCGATCGCCTCCACCTGCTCCGGGGTGATGCGCTCCAGGAAGGCGTACATCAGGGTCCGCCAGGTCCAGAAGCTGTCCTGCCCGGCGCGCCGCCGCTCTGTCATCCCGGCCATGGCGCGCTGGAAGGCGTGGCTGTGCAGGTTGCCGAGCGCCGGCAGCAGCGTGTCGACCCGCACCGACCGCGCCGTCGGGTCGCCGCCAGGGGCGATCCTGTCGATCCGCCCGTCGGCGACCCGCAGCCAGACATCGGAAGCCCAGCCGTCCTGAAGCCGCGCCCGGCGGGCGAAGATCTCCGTTGTCGTCATCGTGGACGCGTCAGTCCCCGGCCTTGACGGCCACATAGCTGCCCGGCGCGTCCTCCAGGGCCTTCAGCTTGCCGTCGCCCGGAACGCGGGCCGGAACCTCGCCGCCGCCGTGCTTGTCCAGCCAGGCCTTCCATTCCGGCCACCAGGACCCTTCATGGGCGGTGGCGCCGGCCAGCCACTTCTCCGGATCCTTCGGTGCCCGGCCGCTCTTGGTCCAGTAGCCGTATTTCGGCTTGTCCGAGGGCGGGTTCACCACCCCGGCGATATGGCCGGACATGGCCAGCACGAACTTCACCGGCCCCTTGTAGAGCTGGGTCGCCGCGTAGGTCGACTTCCACGGGGCAATGTGGTCCTCGCGGGTCGACAGCATGAAGGTCGGCAGCTTCACCGTGGTCAGGTCGATCGGCACGCCGCAGAGCGTGATCCCGCCCGGCTCGACCAGCTTGTTCTCCTGATACATGCGGCGCAGGTAGAAGCTGTGCATGGCGGCGGGCATCCGGGTGCTGTCGGAGTTCCAGTACAGCAGGTCGAAGGGGAAGGGCTCCTTGCCCATCAGGTAGTTGTTCACCACGAAGGACCAGATCAGGTCGTTGGCCCGCAGCATGTTGAAGGTGGTCGCCATGGCCCGGCCGTCGAGATAACCGTCCTTGTTCATCCGGTCTTCCAGGGCGCCGAGCTGCTCCTCGTCGATGAAGACCGACAGCTCGCCGGCTTCCGTGAAGTCCACCATGGTGGTGAAGAAGGTGATCGACTTGATCCGGTCGTCCTTCTTGGCGGTCATGTAGGCCAGCGTGCTGGCCATCAGGGTGCCGCCGATGCAGTAGCCGATGGCGTTGACCTCGCGCTCGCCGGTCGCCTTCTCGATGGCGTCCAGGGCCGCCAGGGGGCCCTCCAGCATGTAGTCCTCGAAGGTCTTGGCCGCGAGCTCGGCATCCGGGTTGACCCAGGAGACGATGAAGACCGTGATCCCCTGGTCGACCGCCCATCTGATGAAGGAGTTTTTGGCCCGCAGGTCGAGGATGTAGAACTTGTTGATCCACGGCGGCACGATCAGCAGCGGCCGGCGGTGCACCGTCTCGGTGGTCGGGCTGTACTGGATGAGCTGCATCAGATCGTTCTGGAACACCACCTTGCCCGGGGTGGTGGCGACGTTCTCGCCGATCTTGAAGGCGTCCTCGTCGACCATCTTTATGGACAGCTTGCCCTTGCCCCGCTCCAGGTCCTCCAGCAGGTTCTCCAGGCCCTTCAGGAGGTTCTCGCCGCCACTCTCGATGGTCTCGCGCAGCACCTCCGGATTGGTCATCACGAAGTTCGAGGGGGCGACCGCGTCCGCGAACTGCTTGGTGTAGAAGTCGACCTTGCGACGCGTCTTGTCGTCCAGCCCCTCCACCTCGTGGACCGTGCGCTGCATCCACTCGGCGGTCAGCAGGTAACTCTGCTTGATGTAGTCGAAGACGACGTTCTCGTTCCAGGCGGCGTCCTTGAAGCGTCGGTCGCCCTGGGCGCTGGTGGCCACTGGCTGGGCCGTGCCGCCGAGCATGCGCGAGGCGGTGGACTGCCACAGGGTCATGTAGGCCTGCCACAGATCCATCTGCGCCTTCATGATCTTGGCCGGATCCGCCATCATCTTGGACGTCATGTCCATGAACGCCTTGCCGATGTTCAGCGGGTCGGACAGCCCGAGCGCGTTCGGGTCCTGATGTTCCAGGAACTCCATGACAAGGCGCTGGCTGCGCTCGGCGATGTGGGTCATCGCCTGGGACACCTCGACCGGATCGGGGGTCGAGACCTTCTTCTCGCTGCTGTCGGTCATGCCCGGCATCCTCGTTGGTGCGTTCGACCGGAAGCGTGCGGCGGGTCCGTTGAAACGCGCCGTCTCGCACGCCCGCTTCTTGTAGCAGAAACCCGTCGGCCAAGGCCAATGGGAAGGGGACGTTGCGGTGAACATGTGCGCCATTGGAAAGTCGTGGTATTTTAGATGCTTGGAATGCTGGCCTGCGTGGAATAGGAAACGTACACTCCGGGCGCGGTGTCGCGACGCCGCTGGCCAGCCGATGCGGGAGAGAAGAATGGTCGACACCACCAAGAAGAACGGGTCCGGGTTCGCGGGGCCGAGCGGTGTCATGCGGCGCCGGATCTCGGCATCGCCCCTCATCACCCTGGCGGCGGTCCTGGCGCTTGCCGGCTGCTCCTCGGTGCCCGACGCACTCAACCCGGTGGAGTGGTACGAGGGCACGACCGACACCGTTGGTGGCTGGTTCTCCGATGATGAGCCCCAGGCCGCCGGGACCCAGGCAAACGCGCCGACCGGGTCCGACGCTTCCAACCAGCCGTTCCCGAACCTGGCCAGCGTGCCCGAGCGTCCGACCCCGTCGACCACGGAAGAGGAGCGCGCCGCGATCCAGCAGGGCCTGGTCGCCGACCGCGACAGCGCCCGCTATACCGACAGCACCGACGCCTCGGCGCCGGCCGCCCCGCCGAGGCCGCGCGCCAGCGCGCCGCAGACGGCCGCCCTGCCGGCCTCACCGCCGCCGCGCGCCTCGGTGACACCGCCCTCCGATACGGCCGCGGTGACCCGGAGCACGCCGCCGCCCAGCGTCTCGACGCCGGCACCCGCTCCGGCCCCGGCGCCGACCGTGCGCTCGCCCGAGCCGGCTCCGGCCCCCCAGCAGGCGGCCGCCCCGGCGTCGTCCGGTGGTGAGACGTCCGGTCTCTGGCCGCGGCGACCGGTGCCGGAGCGCGACAGCATCACCCCGATGACCACCGGCCGGGTGTCCGACGAGGATTCCAACGTTCTGGAGAACCCGAACGCCCCGACCCGGGCGCTCGCCTCCGAGCCGCGCATGCCGGCGACCACCGAGGGCGCGGCGGCCCAGGCAAATCGCACGCCCGTCCCGACACCGTCGCAGACCGGCCGCAGCCTGGATTCCGCCGGCAATCAGGCGACCGCCCGCCCGACCCCGGCGCCCAGTGCGACCACCAATGAGGGCCCGGAGATCACCCGGACGCTGATCTCGACCCGCACGGTCCAACGCACCGCCGACGGGGAGGTCGCCAGCGACACCGTGACCCGCGCGGACGGAACCACAGGCCCAGGGCCATCGGCTGCGGCGCCGAACGCGCCGTCGCCCTCGGTCGCGCCGCCGCCGGCCGCGCGATCCTCCGCCCCGACCCAGCAGGCGGCGGCCCCGACGCCGTCCGCGCCGCTCCCGGCGACCGACAGCGCGGCCGACCAGTCGCCCTCCGTGATCGTCGACGGCCCGGCCCTGGACCAGTACCAGATGGGCTTCACCGGCCCCGCGTATCTGGTCGGCACGGTGAACTTCGCCCATGGCTCCTCCGCCCTCAGCGCGGACGACCTGGACATGATCCGTTCCATCGCCTCGGCGGCCCAGGAGACCGACGCCTATATCCGGGTGATCGGCCATGCCTCGGCCCGCACGGCGGAGATGGAACTGGCCAACCACGAGCTGGTCAACTTCCAGGAATCCCTGGCCAGGGCGGAGCGTGTCGGCGACGCGCTGGTGCGGGCCGGCGTGCCCCGGGAGCGGGTGCTGGTGGAGGCGATGAGCGCCAGCCAGCCGCTGTTCTACGAGAGCATGCCCTCGGGCGAGGCGGGCAACCGCCGGGCCGAGATCCTGTTCCAGTACTGAGTTAATTCATTCAGCGATATCAAAATGCTGTAGGTAGTATCTAATCTAGTAGGTGAGAAGATGGGCGAGGCGCTTCGCGTGGCCGTCGCGGGCTTGGGGACGGTTGGCGCAGAGACGGTGCGCCTGCTGGCGAAACGGCGGGAGGTCATCGCCTCCCATGCGGGTCGGCCGGTCGAGGTCGTGGCGGTGTCGGCCCGCAGCAAGGGCAAGGACCGCGGGTTCGACATGTCCGGCATCGACTGGGCCGACGACCCGCTGGCGCTGGCGGCGCGCGACGACGTGGACGTGGTCTGCGAGCTGATCGGCGGCTCCGACGGGGTTGCCAAGACGCTCGTGGAAACCGCCATGGCGTCGGGTAAGTCGGTGGTCACCGCCAACAAGGCGCTGCTGGCCCATCACGGCTCCGAGCTGGCGCGCAAGGCGGAGGCTGGCGGCGTGACCCTGGCCTACGAGGCGGCGGTCGCCGGCGGCATTCCGATCATCCGCGCCCTGCGCGAGGGTCTTGTGGTGAACGAGGTCAGCCGCGTCTACGGCATCCTCAACGGCACCTGCAACTACATCCTGACCGCCATGCGCGAGAGCGGCCGCGCCTTCGACGACGTGCTCTCCGAGGCCCAGGCGCTGGGTTATGCCGAGGCCGACCCGACCTTCGACGTCGACGGTATCGACGCTGCCCACAAGCTGGCCCTGCTGTCGGCGCTCGCCTTCGGCCATGTGGTCGATTTCGGTGCGGTCCATACGGAGGGCATCCGTTCGATCTCCGCGCTCGACATCGCCTATGCCGAGGAGTTCGGCTACCGCATCAAGCTGCTGGGGATCGCCGAGCGGACCGAGGAGGGCATCCGCCAGCGCGTCCATCCCTGCATGGTCGCCAAGCAGGCGCCGATCGCCCAGGTGGAGGGCGTCTTCAACGCCGTCATGGCCGAGGGCGATGCGGTCGGCACCACCCTGCATTACGGCCGCGGCGCCGGTGCCGGCCCGACAGCCTCCGCCGTGATCGGCGATATCGTCGACATCGCGTCCGGCCGCGGCGCCCCGGTCTTCGGCGTGCCGGCCGATCAGCTCTCCGAGAGCACGGAGGCGCCATGGGAGAGCATGCGCGGCGGGTATTACGTGCGGCTCATGGTGATCGACCGTCCGGGCGTGCTGGCCGACGTCACGGCGATCATGCGCGACCAGAACATCTCCCTGGAATCCATGGTCCAGCGCGGCCGCGATCCCTACGAGAAGGTGCCCGTGGCGCTCACCACCCACGAAGTGGACGAGGCGTCCATGCGCAAGGCCCTGGCCGATATCGCGAAGCTAGACGCGGTGCAGGAGCCGCCGGCGATGATCCGCGTCGTTGACCTTTGACGTCGGAATAGGGAGTCGCGAAGCCAGTCTGGATCGGTTAAGAACCCGGCCAACGGGATTCACCGCCGCCTCCACGGGATAGACCCGGCGGGGCCGACCTTACGAAAGACCGGAGAAAAGAATGTCCGACACCGCCGAAGTCTTCACCATGGACCGCAACCTCGCCTTGGAGGCCGTCCGGGTCACCGAGGCGGCGGCGCTCGCGGCTTCCCGGCTGATGGGCCGCGGCGATGAGAAGATGGCCGATCAGGCGGCGGTCGACGCCATGCGCACCGCGCTGAACAACCTCGAGATCGACGGCACCGTCGTCATCGGCGAGGGCGAGCGCGATGAGGCACCGATGCTCTATATCGGTGAGAAGGTGGGCCGCGGCGGCCCGAAGATCGACATCGCGCTGGATCCGCTGGAAGGCACCACCATCACCGCCAAGGGCGGCCAGAACGCGCTGGCCGTCGTGGCGCTGGCCTCCGAGGGCGGCTTTCTCAATGCGCCGGACGTCTACATGGACAAGATCGCCGTTGGCGGCGGCCTGCCGGAAGGCGTGGTCGATCTCGACAACTCGGTCGCGGTCAACATGAAGAACCTGGCCAAGGCCAAGGGCGTGGACGTCTCCGACATCGTCGCCTGCATCCTCGACCGCCCGCGCCATGCCGAGCTGATCGCCCAGGTGCGCGAGTCCGGCGCGCGGATCATGCTGATCTCCGACGGCGACGTGTCCGGCGTCATCGCCACCTCGCAGCCGACCAGCGGTGTGGACATCTACATGGGTTCTGGCGGGGCGCCGGAAGGCGTGCTGGCGGCCGCCGCCCTGCGCTGCATCGGCGGCCAGATCCAGGGCCGTCTGCTGTTCCGCAACGACGACGAGAAGGCCCGCGCCAAGCGCTGGGGCATCACTGATCTCGACAAGAAGTACGACCTGATGGGCCTGGCGGGCGGCGACGTGATGTTCGCGGCCACCGGCGTGACCAACGGGGCCATGCTGCGCGGCGTGCGCCGCTATGCCGGCGGGGCGACCACCCACTCGATCATCATGCGGTCGAAGACCGGCACGGTGCGCACGGTGGAGGCGACCCACGACTTCACCCGCAAGCCGGCGGTCGACTGATCGCATCACCGAAGCAGGGGGCAGAACGCGTGCCGCAGGCCGCCGCGTTCCTGGGCATAGAGAGATCGATGACCGCGCGGCGCTGGACGCTGCGCGGCGGTAGCGGTTCCGAGGTCGACCGCCTCGGGCTGGCGATCGCCCAGCGTTTCGCCGTGCCGGAGATCGTCGGCCGCATCCTGGCCCAGCGGGGCATCGACCTGGACGCGGTGGAGCGGTTCCTGGAGCCGACCCTGCGCACCGAGCTGCCCGATCCCAGCCGTTTCCGCGATATGGACGCCGCCGCCGACCGGCTGGCGGAGGCAGTCGTCTCCGGCCAGACCATCGGGCTGTTCGCCGACTACGACGTGGACGGGGCCACCTCGGCGGCCAGCATGGCGCGGTATTTCCGGGCCGTCGGCGCGCCGGTGGTGATGCACATCCCCGACCGCATCGACGAGGGCTACGGCCCGAACCTGCCGGCCCTTCAGGGGCTTGTGGCCAAGGGGGCCGGGGTCGTGGTCTGCCTCGACTGCGGCATCCTGGCGACCGAGACCCTGGGCCAGGCGCGGGCCGCCGGGATCGATGTGATCGTCGTCGACCACCACATCGCCGAGCCGGAACTCCCGGCCGCCGTTGCCGTGGTCAATCCGAACCGGCTCGACGAGGAGCCGGGATTCGGTCACCTGGCCGCCTGCGGCGTGACCTTCGTCACCCTGGTCGCCGTCAACCGGGCGCTGCGGGCGCGGGGCTGGTTCGCCGGCAAGGCCGAGCCGGACCTGCGCGCCATCCTGGACCTGACGGCGCTGGGCACCGTCTGCGACGTGGTGCCGCTGACCGGGCTGAACCGCGCGTTCATCGCCCAGGGGCTGAAGGTCATGGCCGGGCGCTCGACGCCGGGGCTGGCGGCGCTGGCGGACGTGGCCGGCCTCGACCGCAAGCCCGATCCCTATCATCTCGGCTTCGTCCTCGGCCCGCGGATTAATGCCGGCGGACGGGTCGGCCGGGCCGACCTTGGCGCGCGACTGCTGTCCACCGACGACCCGAACGAGGCCCGTCAGATCGCCGGGGAGCTCGACCGCTACAATGACGAACGCCGGGCGATCGAGGCCGAGGTTCTGGAGACCGCCATCGCCCAGGCGGAAGCCGCGGGCGACGCGCCGGTGCTGGTGGTCTCTGGCCAGGGCTGGCATCCGGGCGTGGTCGGCATCGTCGCCAGCCGCCTGAAGGACCGCTTCCACCGCCCGGCCTGCGTGGTCGGCGTGGATGAGGCGGGGGTGGGCAAAGGCTCCGGCCGGTCGGTGCCCGGCGTCGATCTGGGGGCGGCCGTGATCGCCGCCCATCAGGCCGGCGTTCTGGAGAAGGGTGGGGGTCACGCCATGGCCGCCGGCTTCACCGTCGCCGCCGACAGGATCGACGCCTTCCGGTCCTTCCTGGCCGAGCGGGTATCCACCGCCCTGGCAGGAACGCCGCTGGTGGCCGAGCTGTCGGTCGACGGGGCGCTTGCGCCGCGCGGGGCGACGGCGGATCTGGTGCGCGCGGTCTCCCGTGTCGGTCCCTTCGGCACCGGAAATTCGGAGCCGCGCTTCGTGCTGTCCGGCGCGAAGGTCGTCTCCAGCGGCGTGGTCGGCGAGAACCACGTGCGCTGCACGCTCGCCGGTGGCGACGGCGGCCGGGTCAATGCCATCGCCTTCCGCGCCATGGCGGGCGATCTCGGCCCCGGTCTGCTGCAGGCGGGCCAATTGCCGATCCACGTGGCCGGACACCTGCGGCTCGACGATTTCCGCGGGGGCGACAACGTCCAGCTCGTGATCGACGACGCCGCCCCGGCGGTCTGAGTCCTCAGGCGGCCGCCGACACGTCCTCCCAGAAGCTCCGCACCGTCGCCTCGTCCAGCCCCCGGGTGATGAAGACGATACGCGACCGGCGATCGCCGTCCGGCCAGTCCGCCAGGCGGGCGGGGGAGTGGAACACGTGGTGCACCCCGTGGATCACCACCGGGGCCGGCTCGTCATCCAGATTCAGGATGCCCTTCACCCGCAGCAGCCGGTCGCCATGCTGCTCGCGCAGGGCGGCCAGCCACAGGTTTACCCGGCCCCAGTCCAGCGGTTCGGTGAAGGTGAGCGCGAAGGCGGTGACGCCGCCGTCATGCCGGTTCCGGTCGTGGTGATGGTGATGATGACCGGCATGGCTACCCCGGGCCGACAGGGCTTCGTCGCGCAGCCAGCGCTGCACGTCGGGCGTCTTGGTCTCCGGATCGTACCATCCGGCATTGAACAGCCGGTCGGGGGCGACGGCACCGGCAACCGACCGGATGCGCTCCGCCGTCGGGTTGAGGGCGACAAGGCGCCGGTCCAGCGCCTTGACGTCCTGAGCCTCGGACAGGTCGGTCTTGGTCAGGACCAGTCGGTCGGCCATGGCCGCCTGCTTGACCGCCTCCGGCTGGGCGTCGAGCTGGGCGCCTCCATGCATCGTATCGACGGTGGTGATGACCGCGTCCAGGCGGAAGAATCCCGAGATCAGCGGGTTGTTCAGAAGCATCTGCACGATCGGCGCCGGATCGGCCAGGCCGGTCGTCTCCACCACGACCCGGCGGAAGGGGGGCAGGGTGCCGGCCCGGGTGCGGGACAGCAGGTCGCGCAGGGTGGTCTCCAGGTCGGAGCGGATCGTGCAGCAGATGCAGCCCGACGCCATCACCGTCATCTCGCCGTCCACCGACTCCATGAGCAGGTGGTCGAGGCCGACCTCGCCGAACTCGTTGACGATGACCGCGGTATCGGCCAGCGCCGGGTCCTGAAGCAGGGCGTTCAGCAGGGTGGTCTTGCCGCTGCCCAGGAACCCGGTCAGCACGGACACGGGTATTCGGTCGGCGGACTTGTCCTTTTCGAACAGGGACATCTCTCAGAGGCCCTCCCAAGCCGTTTTGATCGAATGTCGGCGGCTTCAGCCGCTCTTGTCGCCGGATAGCTTGACACTTTGTCGCGGCCGTCGTCACCATTCTACCTATGGCCGCAGGACAAGCTGCGGTCAGTAAAAGAAAATCGGGAGGACATGGCCATGCGCAGGAGCAAGTTCGAGGCGGGTGACGGAACCGATCCGATCTCCCCGAGCCGGCGCGACTTCATGAAGACGGCAGCAATCGGGGCGGCCGCCGGCAGCGCTGCCTTCGTCGGTAGCGGCGGGTCCGACCAGCTCGCCCAGGCTCAGACGTCCTCGACGGAGCCGTGGTGGCCGTCGCGCTGGGGTGCCGACGATCAGGCCGGCGCTTCGAACTGGATGACCCCGGAGAAGACGCTGCAGGCCGCCTCCCAGATCAAGGAAGGCAAGGTCTACAAGATCGGCCGGATGTACGAGGCCGGGATGCCCATGTTCGGCGCCCGGGTCTTTTCCGTGCGCATCCCCGGCGCGCCCACGGGCGGGCCGTACGGGCAGAACAACCTGATCTACAACGACGAGTTCCTGGCCACCGAGATCGGACAGGTCGGGACCCAGTTCGACGGGCTCGGCCATATCGGCGTGGTGGCCGGCGATGCGGCGAACAAGGCCGACCAGAAATACTATAACGGGTTCGATGGCAGCATCGTCAGCGGCGCCTATGGCCTCGGCAAGCTGGGGGTCGAGCATGTGAAGCCGTTCTTCACCCCGGCCCACCTGATCGACGTCCACGGCTCGCTGGGCGAGATGAAGGATGCCGGCTACGAGATCACCCTGGCCGATGTCCAGGGTGCCCTGTCGAAGCAGGGCATGTCCGAGGGCGACATCCGGTCTGGCGATGCGGTGTTCTTCAACACCGGCTGGGGCTCGCTGTGGATGAAGAACAACGACCGCTTCAACTCGGGCTGCCCCGGCATCGGCATGGAGGTGGCCCGGTGGCTGATCGAGAAGGAGATCTCGATCACCGGCGCGGACACCTGGCCGACCGAGGTGGTGCCGAACCCGGATCCCAACCTGGCCTTCCCGGTGCACGCCGAACTGATCACCAAGAACGGCATCTTCAACCACGAGAACCTGTTCTTCGACGAGCTGATCGCCGACGGCAAGTACCGCTTCGTCTATGTCTTCGCGCCGATGCCGATCAAGGGCGCGACGGGGTCGGCCGGTTCGCCGATCGCGATCACCTGAGGCCGTCTCCACGAAACGGGCCGCCGGCAGCCGGCGGCCCGCCCGTGGTCACGGCGCAGACCCGGGGAGGGGTCAGGCGGCCTTCTTGTTGAGAGTGCCGACCGCCAGGGTGGTGAGCTTCTTGTCGGCGGCGACCTCCTGGTCGAGATTGGCCTTCAGCAGCTTGGCGGCGTCGGTCATGCCGAGCTGCTTGGCCCAGGCGATCATGGTGCCGTAGCGGTTGATCTCGTAGTGCTCGACGGCCTGGGCGCCGGCGATCATGCCCGCGTCGCGGGCCTGCGGCTCCTCGGCCTCCTCCATGATCTCCTTGCCTTCGTCGAGGATGCCGAGAATCGCGTCGCAGGTAACGCCGCGCGGCTTCAGATCCATCATCTCGAAGATCTTCTCCAGATTCTCGATCTGCTCCTCGGTCTCCTCGCGGTGATCCTCGAAAGCGGTGCGCAGATCGTCCGAGCCGGCCTTGCGGGCCATCTTCGGCAGGGTCTTCAGGACCTGTTTCTCGGCGTAGTACATGTCGCGCAGGAAATGCTTGAACAGGTCTTCCAGGGTCTTCATGGACATCGGGGGCTCCGTTGGCTGCGTAGGGTGACGTTGCGGCGGGGCGGTGAGGTTGGGGGCCGAGTGCCCTGCCTGAGGCCGTAACGGAGCGGTTTCGGGGGCGGTTGCGGACTGGCGGTAGTGATTTTCGGCGGGGCTCCGATCCGACGTGCAGCCGAAAGCGACCGGGGGGTGACCTTCGGGCTTGATTTCACGAACGGTGGCCTGTATCTCCACCCTCCTCGGATGACCCCTTCGTCTAGAGGCCTAGGACACCGCCCTTTCACGGCGGCGACACGGGTTCGAATCCCGTAGGGGTCGCCATTCGACAAGCCGACGCAGCCGCCCGAAAATTTCGGACCCCAGGATGCGATCGCGCTTGCAAAGCTGTCGGCGGATTGATATCAACCCGCTCTCCTCTGCGACCCCTTCGTCTAGAGGCCTAGGACACCGCCCTCTCACGGCGGCAACACGGGTTCGAATCCCGTAGGGGTCGCCAAAGGCTTTCCAGGAAAATTCGTCATCTCCAGCACCGGCCACCGGTGCCGCGACCCTGTGTGATCCTTCACAGTTTCATTCTCTTTGAACGGACCTGCCGTTCGTCTAGAGTACTATTCTGCTCTGGAGGCCGGACGATCCTTCGTTCGGCCGGTGACGCAGGGAGGCGTGCGTGCGGACCAAGATGTCGGTCGGCTTGCTGATGGGGGGCCTGGTGCTGGGCCTTCTGGTCGCTCCGACGGCCGCCGAGTCCCGGTCGCCGCTTCCGTTTTTCAAAGGGGTCGAGAGGTTCGCCGTGTTCTGCGGCCGCCCGGTGGATGCCGCCCAGCGCGAGACCCTCTGCACCATTGCCCGCGACGTGCTGGCCGATCTGACCGGGACCGAGATCGCGGTCGGCACTGCGGGTCTGTCGGACGAGGGCGCGATCACGGTGCTGGTGAACGGGTTTCCGACGGACGGGCCCAACGGTCCGGTTCTCGCGATCAATATCGATCTGCTGCGCAAGGGGCAGGCGGACTCGCAGCTCTTCGGTGCGCCGCCGATCCTGGTTCCGGTCGACGGGCTCAGGAGTGCCCGCGAGGCGGTCGCTTCCGGCCTGCGCGCTCAATTCGAGGAAAGGGTGGTGGCGCCCTGGCGCCGCGCGGTCCCGTCTGCACAGACCGGTTCGACCGGGAAAAGGGGTTAGAGGATGAGTTCCGCTCTCGAAAACGGCATGCCAGCCACCTGCGGCTGCGGGTCCTGCGGATGCTATGGACACAGTTCGGGTTCCACCGCCGCCGCTCTGGCGCAGGACGGGCGCCAGGCGCTGTCCGGATCGGAAACCTCGGGCGACGGCAATCTCGACACGGTCGTCATCGGTACCGCCAGCAAGTGGGGTATCGGCATGATGGGAGTGGGGACGACCGTGACCTATTCCTTCATGGACAGCCTGCCGAGCTACCATGATCCGGACTCGTCCTTCATGGCGTTCAACAGCGCGATGGAGGCAGCCGCCCGCAGCGCGCTGGCGGTCTGGTCGGCGGCGGCGAACATCACCTTCGTCGAGGTCTCCGACGCGGGGGCCGGCGGACAGATCCGGTTCGGCGCGAACTTCCAGTCGGGCTCTGCCGGCTATGCCTACTACCCCTCGACCAGCGAGATCGGCGGCGACGTCATGATCGCCACCAACTACTCCTACAACCTCGCGCCCGAGGTCGGGAACTACGGCTACCTGACCATGCTGCACGAGATCGGCCACGCCATCGGGCTGAAGCATCCGGGCAATTACAGCTCCGGGTCCGAAGGTCCGTTCCTGGACAGCTCGATCGACAACACCGACACCACGGTGATGTCCTACTACGACGGGTCGGTCACCTATGCGTCGAGCCTCGGCTGGCTGGACATCATGGCGGTGCGCTATCTCTATGGGACGAACACCGCCGGCTCGCTCGGCAACGTCACCTGGGGTGGTGAGTCCGCGGAGACCTTCACTGGCGATTCCGGCATCAACTACTTCATCGGCAATGGCGGCAGCGACCTGTTCCAGCTTGGTGCCGGCAATGACGGCGTGATGGCGGGCAGCGGCGAAGACACGGTGAGCGGCGGCGCCGGCAACGACCTGCTCTACGGCAATATCGGCACCGACCTGATCCTCGGCGGCGACGGCAACGACACCATGTTCGGCGGCCAGAACGGCGGAGCGACCCAGACCTACGGGTCGGGCACCACGCTGGCCTATCGCGAGGGCTCCGACACGATCTCCGGCGGACTCGGATCGGACCTGATTTACGGCAACCACGGCGGCGACGTGCTGCTCGGCGGCAGCGACACCGACAAGATCTATGGCGGCCAGGACAACGACACGATCTCCGGTGGGGCCGGGAGCGACACACTCTACGGCAATCTCGGCAACGACCTGCTGACAGGCGGCGACGGCTTCGATCGCATCTACATCACCTCCAACGGCGGCAACGACACGATCACCGATTTCACCTATTTCACCGACTATCTGGCGATTCAGTCGAACATCAACGGCAGCGGCATCGCGTCGGTGGCCGACGTGATCGCCCGGGCGACCCAGTCGGGAGCCGACGTCGTGATCGACCTGGGGGCCGGCAATTCGGTCACCCTGTCGAACTACTCGACCACGTCGCTGAACAGCTTGGACGTCTTCGTCTTCTGAGCCGGCATTATCGGTGTTTACCTGGGCTTCCGGGCCGACGCAGACTGGCGCCTCAATCCCAGGAGGCCCCTATGTCTGCGACCAACGCCTATCCGGTGGAGCTGAAGGCTCCTGACATTTCAGCGTACCGGACCGGCAATACCGGCATCGACTACGTCCACACCTTCGACTCAGGTAAGCCGGGCCCTGACGCGATGATCAATGCCGTCATCCACGGCAACGAGCTGTGCGGGGCGATCGCGGTCGACTACCTGATGCAGCGGGACATCCGGCCGACCCGGGGAAAGCTGACCATCGCCTTCGTCAATCCGGAGGCCTATCTGCGGTTCGACCCGGCCCATCCGACCAAGACCCGTTTCGTCGACGAGGACATGAACCGGGTCTGGACCCAGGAGCGGCTGAACGGCGCCGACAGCAGCGTCGAGCTGCGCCGGGCGCGGGAGCTGCGTCCGCTCTACGACCGGGTTGAGCGGCTGCTCGACATCCATTCCATGGGCACCTATTCCGACCCGATCATGCTGATCCACGGGCTGGAGAAGGAGCGCCGCTTTACCCGCGAGATCGGCTATCCGGCCATGATCGCCTGTGGCTCCGGCCATGTGGAGGGGCTGCGGCTAATCGAATACGCGCCGTTCAACGACCCGGCCTCCGACCGCATCGCCTGCCTGGTGGAGTGCGGCCAGCACTGGGCCAAATCGAGCGGCGACGTGGCCATCGACACCGCCCTGCATTACCTGCGCGCGCTCGACATGATCAGCGCCGAGACCCTGGAGGAGCATCGCAAGACCGATCCGGTGGACGCCGTGACCGTCGCGGACGTGACCCATGGCTATGCGATCCGCACCGACGATTTCTTCTTCTCGGAGAACTTCAAAGGGCTGGAGCGGTTCGCAAAGGCGGGGGCTGTGATCGCCGTCGATGGCGGGGAGGAGATCGTCACACCCTATGACGACTGCATCCTGGTGATGCCGAACCACCGCGCGGTGAAGGGCCAGCGCGCCTTCCGCCTCGCCCGGCTGTCCGAGGGGGCGGGCTGAGCCTCGCGGTCAGGGGGCCGTCCAGGCCGCTTCCCTGCGGCCTTGGGGCGTCCAGGTGAAGGTCGCCCGCCGGTGCGGCTCTCCGCCGATCCAGAGCCAGTCCCAGGCCGTCCACTCAACCTCCAGAACCAAGAACCTTCCCGGATCGCGGTCGTAGAGCGCCTGGCCGGCCGCTCCGATCGCCTGCCAGCGGTCGGCGATCCGTGCGGGGTCCGTCACCGCCTTGGCCTCTGCGGTCATCCGAAGCTGCTCCGATGTCTGCGGATCCCAGAACGTGAGCGCCACCCGCGGGTCGGCGGCGATCTCCGAGACCTTGGCGGACCGGGCGTCGGTGAAGATCTCCAGGGCACAGGCATCGGCATCGACCGAGCGCACGACGATGACACGGGCGCTCGGGCCATCCGGGGTGAGGGTGGACAGCACCGGCGTGCGCCACGCCCCCTGGCGCCGATCCGCCGCGTCGACCAGTTGCCGGCCGATCCGGTCCGCCAGGGTGTCGAGATCGTCGGGCGGCGGGGCGGTCATTCGCCGCGCGGGGCCGTGCGGGCCAAGATGAAGAACAGCGCCGAGCTGACCGTGGCGAACAGGATCATCGACGACATGGCCGCATGGTCGTGGTCGTTCTGGAAATAGCCGACCAACACGGTGAAGCAGGCGCCGATCACCATCTGGCCGAAGCCCATCAGCCCGGAGGCGGCGCCGGCGATGGTCGGGTTGACGCTGACCGCGCCCGAGATGCCGTTCGGCTGGCTCAGCCCGTTGCCGATGGCGACCACGCACATGGGCAGGAACACCACCACCGGGTTCACCAGACCGGCCATCATCAGCCCGAAGCCGGTGACCGCGCCGACCAGCGACACGCCGACGCCGAGCGGGATCATCCGGTCGACGCCCAGCCTGCTCGACAGCCGGCTGGCCAGGAAGTTGCCGGTCATGTAGCCGACCGAGATCAGCACGAAGTAGAAGCCGTAGACCTCCGGCCCGGCATGCAGCACCTCGATCATCACGTAGGGCGCGCCGGCGATGAAGGAGAAGAAGGCGCCGACCGACATGGCCGTGTTGCACGCATAGCCGATATAGGCCCGCGACCGCAGCAGGCTGGCGTAGTTGCGCAGCATGGCGGTCAGGTCGATGGTAGGGATCGGGTGGACGTTGGTCTCGTTCAGGCGGAACCACGCGCCGCACAGGACCACCAGGCCGACGATCAGCGGAACGACAAAGGTCGCCTGCCAGCCGAAATTGGTGTCGATCAGCCCGCCGATGGCCGGCCCCATGGCCGGGGCGACCGCCATGGCCATGGTGATGAGGGCGATGGCACTCGCTGCCCGGTCCCGGTCGTAGACGTCGCGCACGATGGCCCGGCCCAGCACCATGCCGGCGCATCCGCCGATCGCCTGCAGCACGCGGGCGGCGATCAGGCTCTCGATCGACCAGGCCAGCATGCAGGCGATATTGGCGACGGCGTAGACCACGAGGCCACCCAGCAGGGCGGGGCGCCGTCCGAACCGGTCGGAGATCGGGCCGTAGGCGAGCTGGGCGACGCCGACCGCGACCAGATAGGAGGTCAGGGCGAGCTGTACCATGGCGTAGTCGGTCTGGAACACGTCCACCAGACCCGGCATCGACGGTACGAAGATGTTCAGCGCGAGCGGACCCGTGGCCGTCGCCACGATCAGGATCCAGATCGGCGGGGGGAGCGGTTTGTCTGACATGAAGCCTTTGGGGGGCGTGATTGGAAGTCTAACTTAGCGCCGAAATCAGGATCAGCCAGCCCCCGTCTCCGCCGGCCCCTTGGCGGCCGGCCGCACGACCAGGGCGACACCAAGGGCGGTGACGGCGATGCCGGCGGCGCCGACCAACCCGATCCGCTCGTCGAAGGCCAGCCAGGCCAGCACCGCGGTGGTCGGCGGCACCAGGTAGAACAGGCTCACCACCTTCACCGCCTCGCCCAGCCGGATCATCATCATGAGCAGCGAGAAGGCGCCGATCGACACCACCACCGTGAGCCAGGCGAGCGACAGGGTGAAGGCCGGAACCCATTCCACCTGCATCCGCTCGAAGGCCAGCGCGCCGAAGCAGGTGAGGGCGGCGGCGGTCAGATTCTGGATCGCGCTGCCCGAGGCCACGTGCATGGAGCTGGCGTAACGCTTCTGGTGCAGGGTGCCGACGCTGATGGCGATCAGCCCGGCGGTGCAGGTCAGCAGCCCGATCGGGTCGATCGTCGCCGCCTCCATGCGTTCGCCCAGCACCATGGCGACGCCGGC
The DNA here is from genome assembly GCF_965223715.1 of Thalassobaculum sp. Classification (GTDB taxonomy): domain Bacteria; phylum Pseudomonadota; class Alphaproteobacteria; order Thalassobaculales; family Thalassobaculaceae; genus Thalassobaculum. The sequence continues at coordinate 1,086,556 of NZ_OZ245012.1, forward strand.
GAGCCCGAGGGCCAGCCCGCCCCATTGCCGCGCGCTGGTCCGCTCGCCCAGCAGCCGGCCGGCTAGCACGGCGGTCAGGATCGGCTGCAGCCCGACGATCAGCGAGGCGAGGCCCGCCGGCACGCCACGGTGGATCGCCACGAACACCCCGCCCAGATACACCCCCTGAACCAGGGCGCCGACAATCGCGATATGTCCGGTCTGGCGCCAGGTCGATGGCCAGGGGGCCGACAGGGCGCGGGCGATCAGCACGAAGATCACCGTCACCAGGGCGAAGCGGATCGCCAGGAAGGTCATCGGCTCGGCGTGGGGCAGCCCGAACTTGGCGCCGACGAACGCCGAGCTCCACAGCAGCACGAAGAGCGGTGGCGCGAGATAGGGAAGAGCGGACATGGAGCCGGGCAGAAACGGGGAACGGGCCGCCGGACGGCGGGTCGGACCGGTCTTCTCGCATCTTCCGGCGAGTCGTGCTATGAGATCCGTGGGAGAGTGGGTTATTTTGGACACGACTTTGGCCGCAAAAGCCGGCCCTGAACCGTGGAGTACCTGGTCAGAATGACCTCGACCGCCCCTCTTTCACCCATCGTAGCCGGGAGCTTGCCGCCCCTCGGACCGCCTTCGGGCATCGGTCCGCGGTCGGGCGATGACGACTCCGCGCCGGTGGCGGGACGCGGACGGGGCGAGGGCCGGGAGGGAGGCGACACCGGACGCGGTCAGAGCCTTCCGGGGCGCGAGGCCCCCGCACAGGGGCAGCAGGCCGAGCCGTTGCGTCCGGGCCGTCCGCTGATCGGCGGTGGGCCGTTCACCCTGGCCGTGGCCTTCGGGCTTCAGGCGGACGAGACGGCGCGGACGGTCACCGCCGGCAGCGCGGACAACCCGGCCCAGGCCGCCGAGATCGCCGGCCAGTCCGGCTCCAGCGCCGAGGAGGCGGCCTCCGGAACCGAACTCTCCGAGGAGGAGCAGAAGGTCGTCCGCGAGCTGCAGCAGCGTGACCGGGAGGTGCGCCAGCACGAAGCGGCCCATGCGGCGGCCGGCGGCGCCTATGCCGGGTCACCGACCTACACTTATCAGCGCGGGCCCGACGGACGGCAATACGCCGTCGGCGGCTCCGTCTCCATCGACACCTCGCCAGTGAAGGGCGATCCGGAAGCGACTCTGCAGAAGGCGCGTCAGGTCCGGGCGGCGGCCCTGGCTCCCGCCGACCCGTCGGGTCAGGACAAGTCCGTGGCTGCCGCCGCGTCGGCGCTGGAACGACAGGCCCAGGCGGAGCTTGCCGCCGAGCGCCGCGCCGAACAGTCCGGCGAGGGCGAGCAGGGGGCCTCCCAGCCTCCGGTGGACGGCCAGAGCCTGGACGCGACGCCGACGGTCAACGCTCCGTCTTCGTCCGAGGGCTCGGATGCCGACGGGGCCCAGGCTATCGGCGCGACCTCCGGCATCGCGGCTTCGAGCGAGGATGGTCCCGCCTTCGGGCAAGTCGGAGAAGGGGCGGAGGAGGACGATCCCGCGGGTCCACGCCCCTCCTCGCCCTTCGACATCGCCGGACTGGTCGGCCGCTCCTCCACCGGTTTCGACGGCCGCACGCCGGCGCCTCAGTTCCTGTCGATCACGGTCTGATCGGTCCCGGCCGGTACGGCGGTCAGTTGGACCTCGTCCCCCCGGACGTGCTTTGGGCGTCGGCGGCGGGCGGCTCCTCGCGGGCTTCCAGCATGGCGGGATCGAACCCCAGGCACTGCTTGAAACTCTCGGCGGTCTGATCCGGCGCCTCGGAGCAGGTATAGAAGGTGTTCCGGCAGGCGGTGTAGTCGCTCTCGCTGCCGCTGAACCGCATGTCGTCGCACAGTTCGGTGAAGCGCCGGGCGATCAGCGAGAAGCTCAAGGTCTGGTCCTCGACCGAATCCTTCTCCGGATTGAGCGGCCGTACCCGCAGGAACTGGGCGATGGCCTGATTGGCGCGGTTCAGGGTGATCTCGGCCGACTGACGCTCGCCCAGCAGGGTGAAATAGGTCACGTGGATGGTCTCGCCGAGCATCATCTGGCGCAGGATCGGCGGGATGAAACCCTCGCGAGCGTCGCCCCAGATGATGAACTGCACGTCGCGGCCCGCGACCTTGTACAGGGTCGGTTCCGTGCCGACTTCCAGTGCCTTCAATTCCTCCAGATCGACCGGATCGTGCTCGTCGACCCGGTATATCGGCAGGTGGTCGGGCGTCAGCATGGCCTGTGAGGAGCGGGGCAGGGAGAACTGGCCCCAGATGGAGTTGTCCTTCATCCGCATCAGTCTGAAGCGGTACCCGTCGCGCGTCAGGATCCGCGCCTCCAGGATCGGCCGGGGGCTCAGCGGATCCTCGATCACCTCCACATACCACTGGATGCGCTGGGCCTGCGCGTCGCCCGCACCGAGCAGGGGCAGGACGGCGAAGATCGCCAGAAGGATGAGGAAGCACCTCGCCAGGGGCATGTGTCGCGCGCTCCGCGTGCGGTGAATACGGCACCATGATAGCGGCGGGCGGGGACCGTGACGATCCTGGCGACAGCGCCACGTTAACCGGTTCTAAACCGCCGGTACGGTAGCCTCGGATCCAACTGGCTGCTAGGATACTCGAATGGCGATCACCAACGGCATCTACAGCGCTCTCAGCGGTGCGACCGCGGCGACCCGGCGGTTCGACAATTCGGCGTCCAATGTCGCGAACCTGGAGAGCGTGGCGGCCCCCCGCGGGTCCACCGAGACAACGGATGCCGATGGTAACAGCCTGTTCCGGCCGCAGCGCAGTATCGACAGCACGACCACCACCGGCGGTGTGCGCTCGAGCCAGCAACTGGTCGATCCGGTGTCGGTCCAGCGCTACGACCCGGACGCGCCGGACGCCGATGCCGACGGACTGGTGAACCGCCCGAACGTGTCGATTGAGCGTGAGGTGGTCGATCAGATCGCCGCGCAGAAGCAGTTCGAGGCCAACCTCGCGACCATCAAGACGGCCGACGAGCTGTTCGACTCCACCCTCGATATCCTGAGCTGAGCCTCAGCCCTTTTCCGCCAGCGCCTTGTTGGCCGCCCGGAACGGGAGCATGACGCATTCCCAGCGCGACTTCGCCGCCCGGACGGGCGAGAAGGCCGACAGCGCCGTCCAGGGCAGCATCTCGCCCTTGCCCGACAGATAATCCTCCACGGCCTTGGCTACGGTCGGCAGGGTCTCCGTCTTCTGGCCGATCACATTGTCGGCGATCACCGCGATCGACGCCTGGCACAGGGCACAGCCCTGCACCTTGGAGCCGACCGCCGTCACGGTCCCGTTCTCGATCTTCAGATCCACCGTGATGCGGTCGCCACAGACCGGGTTGTCGACCCGGGCGGTGACGGTGGGGGCGTCGAGACGGGGCAGGGCGCGGCCGGCGCGGGCGAGGGCGACGATCTCGTCCTGATACAGCGCATCGTTCACGATCCGGTCCCCCGGATCTTGGCCAGCGCCTCCGGCGTGTCGATGTCGGTGAGCACCGACTCGTCATCGACCTCGATCTCCACCGCCAGGTCCTCGTGGTTGCCGATCAGGTGGCGGGCGCCGACATCGCCGGACACCCGCGCCATCTCCTCGAAGAACCGCTTGGCGAACAGCACCGGATTGCCGCGCTTGCCGCGCCGGGTCGGCACCACGATGGCCCGGCCCTCCACCGGGTCGAAGGCGGCGATCATCCTGTCGATGATGGCGGTGCTGACCATGGGCATGTCGCCGAGGCAGATCACCACGCCGTCCACCTCCTCGCCGACCGCGGCGAGGCCGGTCTTCATCGAGGTCGACAGGCCCTCGGCATAGTCCGGGTTGTAGGCATAGGACGGTTTCAGGTCGGCGAGAGTCGCGCGCACGGTGTCGGCCTCGTGCCCCAGCACCACGGTCATGGACGACGCCTTGGAGGCGGCGACGGCCTCCGCCACGTGGCGCACCATCGGCTTGCCGCCCAACTCGGCCAGCAGCTTGTTCTCCGAGCCCATCCGCCGCGACTGGCCGGCCGCCAGTACGATGGCGGCGATCTTCGGCGCCCGGGCCGACGCCGTGTCCCCTTCGCCATTGCTTGAGCGCCGGCGCGAGCGCGGCATGGGACGGGTCGGAATGTCCTTCAGCAGCCCGCCCACGCCCATCCGGCCGATCTCGGCCCGGCCGACCGGCACGCCGGCGATCAGGCGCTGCAGCACCCAGTCGAAGCCGTTGAGCTTGGGAGAGCGGGCGCAGCCGGGCAGGCCGACCACCGGAATGTCGCCGATCCGGCCGATCAGCATCAGGTTGCCCGGATCCACCGGCATGCCGAAATGCTCGACGATGCCCCCGGCCTGCTCGATGGCGGCGGGGACCACGTCGCGCCGGTCGACCACGGCCGAGGCGCCGGAGACCAGCACCAGACGGGCGCCCTTGTTCATGGTTTCGTCGATCGCCTTGGCCAGCGCCTCGGTCGTGTGATCGCAGCGCACCTCGTGGCAGATCTCGCTCGCCATGCCGTGCAGCCGGGCGCGGGTGACCTCCATGGTGCTGTCCAGAACGCTTTCCTTGGTGCCGGACAGGCGGGACTGCACCAGCCCGACGGCGGTCGAGCGGTAGGGCTGCAGGCGGACCATGGGCTGCTCGCGCCGGCCGATCTCCTCGGTCAGCAGCACGCGGTCGCCGGCGACAGCGAAGGAGATGATCTTCAGGGTTCCGATCATCTGGCCTTCCTCCACCGCCTGATAGGGCGGCACAAGGGCCAGGGTGATCGCCTCGTCCACCAGGTTGAAGGCGTCGAGCCGTACCGGGTCGTAGAGCACCACGCCGGCGGTTTTGGCGTAGAGGTTGGCGCGGCCGGTGAAGGCGGCACTCACCGTCGTGCCGTCGCCGGCCAGCGCGGCGGCCAGCCGGTCGGCGGCGGCGTCCTCGGCCACGTCGCCCGCCTCCAGCCGGGCGGCGATCACGCTGGCGAAGCCGGCCTCGCGCAAGGCTGCGACGTCGTCGGCCTCCAGCACGCGGCCCTTCTTCAGGCTGCGCTTCTCAAGGCGATGGGAATGGGCCAGAACGGCCCCCTCGGCCTCGTCCAGCGGGGTGTCACCGAAGATCACGGTCGATGGTCTCCAAAAGCGCCGGGATCAGGCGGCGGCCGCCACGATCGGCTTGGCATGCAGGACGGCGGTCAACTCGGCCAGCACCGAGATGGCGATCTCGGCCGGTGAGACCGCGCCGATATCGAGCCCGGCCGGGGCATGGATCCGGCCGATGGCGGCATCGTCGAAGCCCATCGCCTTCAGCCGTTCCACGCGCTTGGCATGGGTGCGCCGGGAGCCGAGGCAGGTGATGTAGAAGGCGTCGGACTTCAGCGCGATCTCCAGGGCCGGGTCGTCCAGTTTCGGGTCGTGGGTCAGGGTCACCACGGCCGTGCGGCTGTCCGGCTTGAGCGCTTCCATCGCCTCGTCCGGCCAGTCGTCGATCAGCGTCACGTTCGGGAACCGCTCCGCCGTGGCGAAGCTGGCGCGCGGGTCAACCACGATCACCTCGTAGCCGGCGATGGACGCCATCGGCACCAGGGTCTGGCTGATATGAACCGCGCCGATGATGATCAGCCGCAGGGGTGGGTTGTGGCAGTCGAAGAACCAGCGGCCGTTGCCGATCTCCGCGACGCCGCTCTTGTTGTCGCGCAGCCGGTCGCGGGCTTCTTTGACGACCGCTTCCGGCAGGTCGCCTTCGACCTTGTGCGCATAGACCAGGGCCTGGGTCTTGCCGTCCAGGCCGTCGACCAGGGTGACCGGGGTCTTCGACCGGCGGGCGGTCTGCAGCTTGGAGAAGATATCGGCGCGCATGGCTCAGGCCTCCATCCGCTCGACCCAGACCTGGACGTTGCCGCCGCAGGCGAGGCCGACGTCCCAGGCCTGCTCGTCGCTGACGCCGAAATCCATCAGCCGGGCATCGCCGCCCTCCATGATCTCGAAGGCCTCCTTGATCACCGCGCCCTCGATGCAGCCGCCGGAGACGGAGCCGACCATGGCGCCGTCGCCGTCGATCACCAGGCGCGAGCCGACGGGTCGGGGCGAGCTGCCCCAGGTCTTCACGACGGTGGCCAGCGCCACCTTGCGCCCCTCGGACAGCCAGCCCTCGGCGGTGCCCAGCACGTCGTCGATGCTGGCGAACGGTGTCGGATCGGTCATGGTTGCGCCCTCCACGAAAAGATGCGTCCGGATCTACTTGGCGTCCTGTCGAGCCTCGTCCTCGACCCGGCGCAGTTCGGCGAGCCAGTCGTCCATCCCCTCGCGCCGACGCAGCGACGGCCGTCCGATGGCTTCCGCCAGCTGCTCCAGGCTATCGAGCGAATGCACCGGACGGAAGTCGTCCACATGGGGGAGGATGGCCCGCACCCCCTGAGATTTGGGGGCAAAGCCATCGTAGCGCAACAAGGGATTGAGCCAAATCAGCCGTCTGCACGACTTGTGGAGTCGGTCCATTTCCCCGGCCAGGCCGGCGCCGACCTCGCGGTCGAGCCCGTCGGTGATCAGCACCACGATGGCGCCCTGGGTCAGCACCCGGCGGCCCCAGAACCGGTTGAACTCGTGCAGGCAGTGGCCGATCCGGGTGCCGCCGGACCAGTCGTTCACCACGTCCCCGACCTGTTCCAGCGCCTCGTCCACGTCCTTGTTGCGCAGATAGCGGGTGACGTTGGTCAGCCGCGTGCCGAACAGGAAGGTGTGCACCCGGTCGCGGTCGTTGGTGATGGCGTGCATGAAATGCAGCAACATCCGCGAATAGCGGCTCATGGAGCCGGAAATGTCGCACAGCACCACCAGCGGCGGCCGCCGGGTGCGCTGCTTGCGGCGCTGCAGGGCGATCTCGTCGCCGCCCGAGCGCATGGTGGCCGACATGGTGCGGCGCAGATCGACCCGGTGGCCCTGCGGGGAGGGACGGAAGCGGCGCGTCTTGATCTCCGCGATCGGCAGGCGCATGTCGCGGATCACCTGCTTGGCGCGCAGGACCTCCTCCGCCGTCATCTTCTCGAAGTCCATCTCGCGCAGCAGTTCCCGGTCGGACCAGGTCATCGCCGCGTCGAGTTCGATCTCCTCTTCCTCCGGCTCCTCCGGATCAGCGCCGCCGGGGTTCTCGGATTTCAGCGCCTCCGCCAGGCGCCGGTTCATCTCCTGGCCCTTCTCCCTGTCCTCGTCCGCGTCGCCGCGGAACTCGGGCAGGATCATCTGCAGCATGCGCTCCAGCAGGCGCGGGTTGCGCCAGAACACGTGGAAGGCCTGGTCGAAGATCTCGCGCTGGTCGCGGCGGTTCACGAAGACCGCGTGCAGGGTCCAATAGAAATCACGCCGGTTGGTGATGCCCGCGACGCGCACCGCCTCCACCGCATCCAGCACCTTGCCGGGCCCCACGGGCAGGCCGGCCGCGCGCAGGGTCCGGCCGAAATGCATGATGTTCTGGATCAGCTTGCCGCCACCCTCGGCCCCTGCATCGGGGAGGGAGTAGTCGGGCGGGTTCAGATCGTCGGGCATGACCGGCCCCTTACGCGACCGCGGCGGCGCCCGCCAGCTCGGCCTTGATCTGGTTCAGGATCCGGGTGGCCTCGTGACCCTGGATCTTGGCGATGTCGTCCTGATACTTCAGCAGGACGCCCAGCGAGTTCTCGATCGCCTCCGGGCTCAGCGCCAGGTGGTCGAGCTGGACCAGCGCGTGCACCCAGTCGATGGTCTCCGCCACGCCCGGCACCTTGAACAGGTCGAGCTTGCGCAGCTCGTGGACGAAGGCGACCACCTGTTTGGATAGATCTTCCGGAGCGCCGGGCGCCTTCACCTTAAGGATCTCCAGCTCGCGGGCGGCCGACGGGTAGTCGACCCAGTAGTAGAAGCAGCGGCGCTTCAGCGCGTCGTGGATCTCGCGGGTCCGGTTGGAGGTGATGATCACGATCGGCGGGGTCTTGGCCACCTGGGGCCCGAGTTCGGGGATCGTCACCTGGAAGTCGGACAGCACTTCCAGCAGGAACGCCTCGAACGGCTCGTCGGTGCGGTCCAGCTCGTCGATCAGCAGCACCGGGGCGCCCGCCTCGTCGGCCTCCAGCGCCTGCAGGATCGGGCGCTTGATCAGGAAACGCTCGTCGAAGATGTCCTTGGCCAGGCTGTCGCGGTCGGCGCCGCCGGCCGCCTCGGCCAGGCGGATCTCCACCATCTGGCGGGCGTAGTTCCATTCGTAGACGGCGGAGGAGACGTCCAGGCCCTCATAGCACTGCAGGCGGATCAGCTTGCGGCCGAGGGTCTCGCTCAGCACCTTGGCGATCTCGGTCTTGCCGACCCCGGCCTCGCCCTCCAGGAACAGCGGCCGCCCCAGGCTCAGCGCCAGGTGCAAAGCCGTGGCGAGCGAGCGGTCGGCGACGTATCTGCCGGCGCCGAGAAGCTCCAGGGTGGCATCGACGGATTTCGGCTGCTCAAGGGCCATCGGGAAGTCCATGGAAGAGTGAGAAAGGGACGGCCTGGGGCCGCTTTGACTACGGACATAGCACTTGAGCCGGGGGTCTGCCAGGGGGCGGCAGCGCTCCTAGTCGGCAGCGCCGGCCGGCGGTGGCCCTTGGACCGGCTCCGTCGCGCGCAGCAGCGCGTCCAGGGACGGATGCGGAAAGCTGCGTCGGGCGGTAATGGCGTAGAAGGTCTCGGTGATGTTCAACGGAAAGGGGGCGGCCTGCACGATCCCGTGCTCGATCTCGTCGGCCAGGACGACCGCTGGGGCGGCGGCGATGCCCACTCCCTCGCGGGTCAGCAGACGGATCATGGCCATGTCGTCGACCTCGGCTGCGATCCGCGGCGTGATGCCGAGCCGGACCACCAGACTGTCGAATCCGGTGCGGATCGAGCTTTCCGTCGGCAGCACGATCGGCTCGCTGGAGAGCAGGTCCTTCAGGCTGTCGTGTCGCAGCCGGCTCTCCACACCGTAGAGCCCCACCGGCTGGCCGGCGATGCGGTGGGCGATCAGGTCGGCGAAGCGGTCGCGCGGCGGCGCCTCGGTGGTCAGCACGACATCGAGGGCCAGGGCCTGCAGCGCCTCCAGCAAGCCGCTGTTGTTGCCGGAGGACAGAATGAGGTCGGTGTTCCCGGCGGCGATGATCGGGCGCAGCAGACGGAGCTGGAAGTTGCGCGACAGGGTCGACTGGGCGCCGAGCCTGAGCGGCGGTACGGCACCGTCGCGCCGCTCCAGGGCGGCGACCAGCTCCTCTCCGGCGCTGAAGATCCGGTTGGCATGGTCGAGGGCGATGCCCCCGGCCTCGGTCAGGACGAGTTGCCGTCCGGCCCGCTCGAACAGCGGATGGCCGAGACGCTCCTCGAGCTGGCGGATCTGGGTCGACAGGGCCGACTGGGACACGTTGAGCCGCTCCGCCGCCCGGGTGAGGTTCCCGACAAGGGCGACCTCGTGGAAATAGCGCAGGTGGTGATAGTTCAGCCGATCCATGCAGGGAATATAGAACGGAACGAGAGATTTGTTTGAAAAATCAGAACACCCCGCGCGCCGCATCTGAGGGCTGCGCGAGGGGGCTTTCGCTCCGGGGTTCCGGGCCTTCGGCCAATCAGGGCCAGTAGGGGCCGGTTCCGGCGACGATCATGGTGATCATGCCGAGCCCGAGATTCACATGGACGATCTTGCGGATCAGGCCGAGCCGGGTGCCCGCCTGCTCGAAGTCGCCCGCATCCACCGCGTCGCGGAACTTCGGCCAGACCGCGAAGCGCAGATGGCCATAGGCCAGGAACATGATCAGCCCGATGCCGTGCATGATGTGGATGTACACGCCCGCGCCCGCGAACCCGCCGAACACCAGGAACAGCATGGCGTAGCCGGTCGCCAGCAGGACGAGCACGCTGCCGGACACGAACAGGAAGAACCGGTGGAACACCCGGCGCCACAGCCGGGGCCGCTCCGGCGCGGGCTCGATGCCGCCGACCGCCGGGCGCAGGACCACATAGGCGAAGAACATGCCGCCGACCCAGATGGTCGCGGCGACAATATGGAGTGCCAGGAGAACCGTCATCGTCATTCTGCGTTGCCTCTCTTGGGCGGGATGTCAGGCGCATGCTAGCGGCTCCGGCCTGTCTGATCGATCACTCACTGGGACGGGCCCGAATTCCCGGACGTCCGCCACATGATTGGAGCCGGCCTTGTCAGAGCTGCAGACGTCCAACCCGAAGCCTGTCCACGAGCAGTTCGGCCACGCCATCAGCTCGGTCGTCGGCGATCGCCGCCTGCTGGTGCCGCTCTGGGTCATGGCCGCGGTGGCGACAATCTTCTTCTTCCGCGAAGCCAAGCCGTTCCTGGCCCCGGTGATCGGCAGCGCGGTGCTCGCCATCGCCCTCAGCCCCATCACCCGGTTCCTGGAACGCTCCGTCGGGCTGAGCCGGGGCTTCGCCGCGCTCATCTCCCTGGTCCTGGCGGCCGGGGTCGTCGCCAGTGTCCTGTGGATCCTGATTCCGGCGGCGGACAACTGGCAGGACCGGCTGGGCGAACTCACCGAGCAGGCGGAGCGCAAGCTGTTCCCGATCAGCTCGACCATCGACGAGGTGAAGAAGGCAACCGAGAAGGTCGGAGAGGCCGCCAATCTGGCCGATGGCGACCAGCCGAAGATCGTGGTCGATACCGACGGCAGCTACCTCAGCCAGGTGCTTGGCGGCGCGCCCTTCGTCGTCATCCAGATCCTGACCACGGCCATCGTGTCGTTCTTCTTCCTGCGCGAGCGGCGATGGCTGCTGCGCAGCGGCATCGCGTTCTTCGCCACCTATCGCGAACGCTACCGGATGGCCCAGATCGCCCGGGAGATCCGGCGCAGCGTCGGCAGCTATTTTCTCATTCAGATCACCATTTCCGCCGGTGTGGGCCTGGTGACGGCGCTCAGCTTCTACGCCATCGGCATGCCGGCGCCGGCGACCTGGGGCGGGGCCATCGCCGTCGCCAACTTCGTGCCCTTCATCGGGCCGTTCCTGATCGCCGCCCTGTCCTTCGTCGGCGGGCTGGTGACCTTCGACACCCTGCAGATGTGCCTGATCCCGCCGGCCATCGTCTTCGCCGTCAACGCCGTCGAGGAGAACGTCGTCATTCCGATGGTCATGAGCAGCCGGTTCTACACCAGCCCGGTGGTCATCATCCTCGCGGTGCTGTTCGGCGCCTGGATGTGGGGGACCATCGGCGGCGTGCTGGCGGTACCCACGGCGGTGATCGTGCTCTCAGCGCTGCGCCGCTGGAGGGAGACCGAGGAGATGCTGGAGGACGAGGCGATCGCCGAAGAGGTGGACGACTGACCAACCCGTCCCCCGGCAACCGCCGCAAAGCAAAACCCCCGGCCACGTCCTGTGGCCGGGGGTTTTCTGTTGGCGTGTCGTGCGTTCGCGAAAGCGCGCTGTCAGCCCCGGCGGCGGCCGGTGATCAGCCCCAGCGCGACCAGGCCGCCGATCACCACGATCGGCGAGATCGAGCTGCCGAGCTGCTCCCCGAGGCGGTAGGCGTCCTGAACCGCGGCGGAGGAGGCGGTGCCCGGCACGGGCCCGGCGCCTGTCGGCGGCACGGTTCCGCCCAGGCTCCCGAGCGCTGTGCTCGAGGCGGCCGGATGGATGTAGCGCCGGCGTCGGGTGGCGATCATCAGCACGCCGACCGACACGAGGAACGTGACGGCGGCCCAGATCCCCAGGGAGGCGGCGAGGCCGACATGGGTTCTGGTCTCGATCACGGCCGCCGACAGGCCGAGGCCGACTGCCGCCAGCAGCAGAATCGTCCCTGCAAACGCAATGAGCCCGCGCCGGAAAGCCAGGGCGGCTTCGGCGCGGGCGATGGCGGTGAGCCCGGATAGCATGGGGACCGGCCTAGCGGCGCGACCACATGCCGAGCAGCAGGCCGACGCCAAAGGCCGCGAGCACGGAGGTGGTCGGGTTCGCCTCTATGACGCTGTTGACCTTCTGGTGCGCCTCTTCGGCCTGATCGCGGGCCTGGTTCGCCGCGTTCCGGGCGCGGTCGGCGGTCTCGTAGGCCGTCTGGCGCACGCCGTCCTTCAGCGCCGCGGTGCTATGCGTCGCCAGCGCCGAGACCGCGTCCGAAAGACCCTTCAGATCCTCGCGCAGCACGCGGAGCTGCTCCTCGACATTGGCTTCGGATGCCTTGGCGGCTTGGGCCGATTGACTCGATTGAGACATCGTGGATGCTCCTGATTGGGTGAAAACTGCTCAGGGAACGTTTGAACCGCTGAATGGTTTCACATGGGGAGCGGTGCACCCGACTTCATCGTTGAAACGTGTATTCTTGCCGCTCGATGCATCGGTGGACGTCGCGACCGCGGCGCTGGACAGGAGCCCGACATGGCCGACACCCCCGCGACGGAGACCCGTAGCCGCCGCCGTTTCAGCGACGCCACGGCCCTGGTGACCGCCCTGCGGCCCAGCTATCCGGTCTATTGTTTCCGGCCCCACAAGGTCCGCGCCGTGGCCCGGCATTTCGTGGAGACCTTTCCGGGTAAGGTGGTCTACGCGGTGAAGTGCAACATCGAGCCCCGGGTGCTTGGGTGGCTGGCCGAGGCCGGGGTGACCGCCTTCGACACCGCCTCGCTGACCGAGATCGCCGCCGTGCGCGAGCGGCTGCCCGATGCCGACGCGCTGTTCATGCACCCGGTGAAGAGCCGCGCCGCCATCCTCGCGGCCGACCGCGTCTATGACGTGTCGACCTACTGCGTCGATTCCATGGCCGAGCTGGAGAAGGTTCTGCAGGTCGCCAAGCGGCGCGACCTGAAGATCTTCGTCCGCGTGGCCACCCCCGGCGGCGGGGCGGCCTTCGAGCTGTCGATCAAGTTCGGCGCCACCCAGGCCGAAGCGGTGGAAATCCTGGACCGGGTAGCGGACGAAGGGCTGGAGGCCGGCATCGCGTTCCATATCGGCTCCCAGTGCCTCAACCCGCGCGCCTTCCGCACCGCCTTCGCGGTGATCGCCGATGTCTGGCGCGGCACCAAGGCGGAGGTGCGGGAGATCGATGTCGGCGGCGGCTTCCCGGTCGCCTATGCCGGCCAGCCGGTCCCGCCGCTGGAGGAGTTCGTCACCGAGATCATCGAGGGCCGGCGCGAGGCGGGTATCGACGAGAGTGTCGAACTGCTGTGCGAGCCGGGCCGCGCCCTGGTGGCCGACGGCTGCTCCATGCTGTGCCAGGTCCACCTGCGCAAGGGCGACCGGCTGTACCTGAACGACGGCGTTTACGGCAACCTGTCGGAACCGTACTGGTCGCGGGTGCGTTTACCGGCGCGACTGATCCGGGCGGAAGGCCGAATCAGCGACGCGCCGATGCAGGACTTCACGATCTTCGGCCCGACCTGCGACGGCAACGACCTTCTGCCGACCCCGTTCCGGCTCCCCGCCGACGTGGCGGAGGGCGACTGGATCGAGGTCGGGCAGATCGGAGCCTATGGAGCGGCCCTTGCGACACGATTTAACGGGTTCTTCGCCGACGCGCAGGTTGAACTTGCCGACGAACCGCCCGACACTGCCTAACAAACATAAAGTGCATCGGGTCTCAGACCATGCGTCCTAGCGCTGGCAGTTTTCCCTTCACCGACCACAACGGCACCGTCTGGCTGGCGTTTCAGGATTTCGGCGATCGGTCGCGTGACCGGGTGGTCGTCTGCGTTCACGGCCTGACGCGCAACGGCCGCGACTTCGACCGGTTGGCCATCGCCATGGCAAAGGACTACCGGGTGGTGGAGGTCGATGTGGCCGGCCGCGGCCGCTCGGGCTGGCTCGCCGACAAGTCGGAATACAATTACGCGACCTACCTGAAGCATATGGACGCGTTCTTCCAGTACCGCGGTCTGGAGGAGTGCGACTTCATCGGGACCTCCATGGGGGGGCTGATCGGCATGATGCTGGCCGCCCGGGAGGAGTCGCCGATCCGCCGGCTGATCCTGAATGACGTCGGCCCGGTCATCCCCGGCGCCGCGCTCAGCCGCATCGGCGTCCGGGTGGGCGAGGACCCGCGCTTCAAGAACCTTCAGGAGGCCGCCGAGTACTTCAAGGAGGTCTATGCCGATTTCGGCATCCCCGACGACCTCGCCTGGTCCGACCTGACCCTGCATTCCGCCATCCGCCAGGAGAACGGCACCTATGCCCTGCACTACGATCCGGCCATCGGCGACGTCTTCACCGAGGACATGGCGGACGTGAAGCTGTGGGACGTTTGGGACAACGTGCGCTGCCCGACCCTGGTGCTGCGCGGCGAGCATTCCGACGTCCTGACCCGGGAGACCGCCCAGCGCATGACCCGCTCCGGCCCCCGGGCCGAACTGGTCGAGTTTCCGGGTGTCGGCCACGCCCCCTCGCTGATGACCGAGGAGCAGATCAAGGTCATTCACGACTGGCTGCGGTCCTTCGACGAGGACGAGGAGGAGGATGCCGTCGCCGATGCCGGCTGAGATCGGCGTTCGGCCGTTCCGCCAGCGCTTTCCCTGGATCGGCGGCGACCTTCAGACCATCCGAGACTTCATCGTGCGGCCGGACGAACCGGTGCCGGCGGCCACATCGGAAACCCTGTCGTTCAAGATGCCGGATGGCACGGGCGACACCCTGATCGGCGTGCTGGATCGGCCGGCCGAGCCGGTGGCAGGGCGGCCGCTGGTGGTGCTGATCCACGGGCTGACCGGCTGCGCCGAGAGCGTCTATGTCAGGCGGTCGGCCCGGCGCTTCCTGGAGGCGGGCTTCGCGACCCTGCGGTTGAACCTGCGGGGCGCCGGCGCCAGCCGGCCGCTCTGCCGACAGCAGTACCATTCCGGCCGCAGCGGAGATCTGGCCGCCGTGATCGACCGGCTGCACGGGCCGGGCGGTGCCGCCCCCGACGGGGTGGCGCTGGTCGGCTGGTCGCTGGGCGCCAACATGCTGCTCAAGGGTGTCGCGGAGTTCGGGGTGGAGAAGCGGGTGCGGGGCGCGGTGGCGATCTCGGCACCGATCGACCTGATGGGCACGGCGCGGCATTTCACCATTCCCCGCAACACCGTCTATCACCGTCACCTGCTGGCGGCGATGCGGGCCGAGATGGCGGCGGTCCCCGGCGGATTGACCATGCAGGAGCACGCGCGGCTGGCGGCGGCGCGCTCGGTCATCGCTTTCGACGACGCCTTCACGGCACCCCGCAACGGGTTTGCTGATGCCGCGGACTACTACGCCCGGAACTCGGCCAGCGGATTCCTGGCGCGGATCGCGGTGCCGACCCGGGTGATCCACGCACTCGACGATCCCTGGATCCCGAAGGCGGGGTATCTGGCGGTGGACTGGGAGGCGTGCCCGGCGGTGCGGGCCACGCTCACCCGGCATGGCGGGCATGTGGGGTTCCACGCCCCCGACGGCGTGTGGTCGGACGCGGAGGCGGTGCGGTTCCTGGCGGGGGTGTAACCGCATATCATCATACCATCAAACAATCACACTCCCCGGCCTCGTGCCGGGGCCCACGGATTAGCGTGCCCCGCGCTTGAGATAGCGCAACGCCGCTCGCGCAAGAACCAGCGTAGGCCCCGGCACAAGGCCGGGGAGTGCATGAAGAAAAAAGGGAAGAGCGCCCCCCTTACCGCAGCCGCTTCGCCACCTCGACAGCGAAATAGGTCAGGATCCCGTCCGCCCCGGCGCGCTTGAAGCCCAGCAGGCTCTCCATCATCGCCCGCTCGCCGTCGAGCCAGCCGCGCTCGGCCGCGGCCATGATCATCGAGTACTCGCCGGACACCTGATAGGCGTAGGTGGGCACCCCGAACGTGTCCTTCACCCGGCGCACGATGTCGAGATAGGGCATGCCCGGCTTGACCATGACCATGTCGGCGCCCTCGGCGATGTCGAGGGCCACCTCGCGCAGGGCCTCGTCCGAGTTGGCCGGATCCATCTGGTAGGTCGATTTCGACGCCGAGCCCAGTGTCGACGCCGAGCCCACCGCCGCGCGGAACGGGGCGTAGAAGCCCGAGGCGTATTTGGCGGCGTAGGACATGATCAGCACGCCCTGGAACCCGGCCTCGTCCAGCCCCTTGCGGATCGCGCCGACCCGTCCGTCCATCATGTCCGAGGGCGAGATGATGTCGCAGCCCGCACTGGCCTGCAGCACCGACTGGCGGACCAGCACCTCCACCGTCTCGTCGTTCAGGATGGAGCCGTCCTCCAGCAGACCGTCATGGCCGTGGCTGGTGAACGGATCGAGGGCGGCGTCGCACATCACGCCGAGGGTGGGCACGGCATTCTTCACCGCCTCCACCGCCTGGCAGACCACGTTGTTGTCGGCCACCGCGTAGCTGCCCTGGGCGTCCTTCAACTCGCCCTCCACATAGGGGAACACGCCGATCACGGGGATGCCGAGATCGGCCGCCTCGCGCGCCACCTCGGCCAGTTCGGAGACCGAATAGCGCATGACGCCGGGCATGCTCTCCACCGGGATGCGGGGCTCGTCGCCGGCATGGACGAAGACCGGCCAGATCAGGTCGTTCACGCTCAGCGCGTTCTCGGCGACCAGCCGGCGCGACCAGTCGGCCTGGCGCGGACGGCGCATGCGGGTGGTCGGATAGCCGGTGGACGGCGCGATCAGGGTCTTGGGGCGGCCGTTGAAGGGCATGGCGTCCTCGTTTCGTCTTGTTGTTGCGCCAGAGTGTAAGCCACCCATCTAGCGATGCAACGGCGGCAAAGCCCGGTTGACCTTGGGGCACCGTTGACTTGTCCGAAGCCGGTTCAGATTATCCCGCGCCGCCCCGAACGGTAAGCCCACACCGTCTATAATCCGGGCGCCGGCGCAAAATACGCTGCGCCGTGGCCGCAGCCCGCAGGAGGGACGCAGATGGATTTCCAACTCAGTGACGAGCAGCGCGCGATCCAGGACATGGCCCGCGCCTTCGCGGCCGAACGCCTGGCGCCGAACGCCGCCGAATGGGACGAGAAAGCCCATTTTCCGGTCGACGTGCTGAAGGAACTGGCCGAGCTCGGCCTCGGCGCGATCTATGTGCGCGACGATGTGGGCGGCTCCGGCCTGGGACGCCTCGACGCGGCGATCGCCTTTGAGGAGCTGTCCGCCGGCTGCGTGTCGACGGCCGCGTTCCTGTCGATCCACAACATGGTCGCCTGGATGGTCGACAGCTATGGCAGCGACGAGATCCGCCAGCGATTCCTGCCGAAGCTCGCCTCCATGGAGCAGATCGCCAGCTATTGCCTGACCGAGCCTGGGGCCGGCTCCGATGCCGCGGCGCTGAAGACCCGGGCGGAGAAGGTCGGCAATTCCCACTACGTGCTGAACGGCGGGAAGGCCTTCATCTCCGGCGGCGGGACGAGCGACGTCTATGCCGTGATGTGCCGGACCGGCGAGGAGGGGGCCAAGGGCATCTCCTGCATCCTGGTGGAGAAGGACACGCCCGGCCTGTCCTTCGGCGAGAACGAGAAGAAGCTCGGCTGGAACAGCCAGCCGACCGCCATGGTCAATTTCGACGACTGCAAGGTGCCGGCGGAGAATCTGGTCGGCGCCGAGGGGCAGGGGTTCCGCATCGCCATGGCCGGGCTCGACGGCGGACGGATCAACATCGCCGCCTGTTCGCTCGGCGGCGCGCGGGCGGCCCTTGAGGCGTCGCTGTCCTATGTGAAGGACCGCAAGGCCTTCGGCCAGGCCATCGCCGATTTCCAGGCGACCCAGTTCCGACTCGCGGACATGGCGACCGAACTGGAGGCCGCCCGTCTCATGGTGCACCGGGCGGCGACGAGTCTCGACGCCAAGTCGCCCGAGGCGACCCAGCACGCGGCCATGGCGAAGCGTTTCGCCACCGATATCGGCTACCGGATCGTCGACGAGGCATTGCAGCTTCATGGCGGTTACGGGTACCTGAGGGACTACCCGATCGAGCGGCTGCTGCGGGATCTGCGCGTGCATCGGATCCTGGAAGGGACCAACGAGATCATGCGCGTCATCATCGCCCGCAAGCTGCTGGCCAACTGAGACAAGTTCCCGGAGACGGACGTGAGCGACGAGATCAAGTTTTCTACCGATGGCGGCCTCGCGACCGTCGAGATGACCCGTCCCAAGGCGCTGAACGCCCTGACCCACGGCATGGTCAAGGAGATGGCGGCCCAATTGGACTCCTGGGAGCATGACGACGCCATCGGCGCCGTGGTGATCAAGGGCGAGGGCGAGAAGGCGTTCTGTGCCGGCGGCGACGTCCGCGCGGTGTGGAAGTCGGTGAAGGAGGAGAACGGCGGCAAGCCGTCGGAGCTGTCCCGCACTTTCTTCTTCGACGAGTACCGGCTGAACCACCAGATCCACGCCTTTTCAAAGCCCTTCGTCGCCCTGCTGGACGGAGTGACCATGGGCGGCGGCGTTGGCGTGTCGATCCATGGCTCGCACCGGATCGTCACCGAGCGGCTGATGTTCGCCATGCCGGAGACGGCGATCGGCCTGTTCCCGGATGTGGGCGGCGGCTGGTTCCTGCCGCGTCTGCCGGGCGAGACCGGGACCTATCTGGCGCTGACCGGCGCCCGGCTGGATGCGGCCGGCGCCTGCGCGCTGGGCATCGGCACCCATTTCGTGCCGTCGAGCCGGCTGGAGGGCTTCGAGGCCCAGGTCGCCTCTTCCATGGCCGCCGGGTCGGGGGGGCGGCAGGCGGTGAACGACGTGCTGGAGCGTCTGGCCGAGCCGGCCGGGCCGGACCCGCTGGCGCCGCACCGGGCCGTGATCGACAGCTGCTTCAAGCCGAACACGGTGGAGGGGATCATCGACGCCCTGTCCGCCGAAGGCTCGGACTTCGCATTGGAAACCCGCGACAACCTGCTGCACAAATCGCCGACCAGCATGAAGATCAGCCTGGAGCTCATGCGCCGCGGCAAGGAAGCCTCCAGCCTGGCCGAGGTCCTGGTGCTGGAGTACCGGTTGTCCCAGGCCTGCATGGCCGGTCACGATTACTACGAGGGCATCCGGGCGGTGCTGGTCGACAAGGACCATGCTCCGAAATGGCAGCCCGCCACCCTGGCCGAGGTCGGGGACGACATCATCGCCGCGCATTTCAGCGCACCGGCTCAAGGCGACTGGTCCCTGGCTTGACCGCGAACCGGGCAGGCTTGAGCATGCGGCAACGACACTAGGGTCCTCGGGAGGGACGAGATGGCGACGATCGGTTTCATCGGCCTCGGCAACATGGGCCTGCCCATGGCGACCAACCTGCTCAAGGCCGGGCACACGGTGCGCGGCTTCGATCTGTCCGAGGAGCAGCGCAAGGCGCTCGAGTCGGCGGGGGGCGAGTCCGCCAGCTCGACCGAGGGCTGTGTCGATTCGGTCGAGATCGTCGTCTCGATGCTGCCCGCGGGCCCCCAGGTCAAGGCGGTCTACGGCGAGTCGATTCTACCGAAGGTTGCCGATGGAACGCTGCTGATCGACTGCTCGACGATCGACGTGGCGACCGCCCGCTCGGTCGCGTCCGACGCCGCGGGCAAGGGGCTGGAGATGGTCGACGCCCCGGTCTCCGGCGGGACGACCGGGGCCGCCGCGGCGACCCTGACCTTCATGGTCGGCGGTACGGAGACCGCCTTCGAGCGCGCCAAGCCGATCCTTGAGGCGATGGGCAAGACCATCGTCCATGCCGGCGGGAGCGGCAACGGACAGGCAGCCAAGATCTGCAACAACATGATGCTGGCGATCAACATGATCGGCCAGTGCGAGGCCTTCTCCATGGCGGAAAAGCTGGGCCTGGACACCGCCAAGCTGTTCGCCATCAGCTCCAAGTCCTCGGGCCAGAGCTGGTCGATGACGGTGAACTGCCCGGTGCCGGGACTGACCGAGACGGCGGCCTCCAACCGCGACTACAAGCCCGGCTTCACCGCCGCCATGATGTTGAAGGATCTGGGTCTCTCGCAGGACGCGGCGGAGCAGGTGCATGCCCAGACGCCGCTGGGCGCGGAGGCCCTTCAGTTGTTCCGGGACTATGTCGACCGCGGCCATGCCGGCACGGATTTCTCGGGCATCTTCAAGATGATCCGGGGCGACGAGAATTTCTAATTCAGCGAAACGAGTTGCGTGTGTAGACGTGTTGGTCTAGACCCGTTGATGGGTGCGCGTCTCCAATGGTATCGGTTATAGGGACGAGTAGCGGCGGGATATGCGATGACAATGACGGATGATGTGACGGACCTCCGCCGCGAGTATTTGGACGCGATCAAGCTGATCGAGCGCCTTCACCGCCAGTTTCTGGAAGTCGTGAAGACCGAGCTCGACCGGATCGGCGTCGAGGATATCAACAACATTCAGGCCCTGATCCTGTTCAACATCAGCGACGAGGAGCTGACGGTCGGCGAACTGACCAACCGCGGCTACTATCTGGGCTCGAACGTGTCCTACAACGTCCGCAAAATGGTGGAGAACGGATACCTGGTGCAGGAGCGGTCGACCCATGACCGCCGGTCCATCCGGGTGCGCCTGTCCGACAAGGGCCTGGCCCTGTGCAAGGAGATCGACGCCATGTTCGAGCGCCATGCCAAGGCGCTGCCGGGCGTGCCGGTCGAGGCAGGCAACCTGAAGACCGCCAGCACCTCCTACCGCGATCTCGAGCGGTTCTGGATCTCGCTGCTGAATTTCGGCCTGCGCGGCGTCTGAGCCGCTCCGGCCGTCGACGCGGCCCCCAGCTTCACAGCCTTTCGATTCTCCGCGGGACGCGGCCTCCGGCCGGATTTCCCTTGGACAGTGCACAGGCGCTTTTCTAGAGTGCGCCGCACCGCGCCCCGGGCTGTCGCCAGGGCGCGCGGATCCGCGCCCGACGGCGCGTCACCTGTAGTTGCCGAGGAACTCGATGCGCCTGTCCCGCTATTTCCTGCCGACCATGAAGGACACGCCCCGCGAGGCGGAGATCGTGTCCCACCGTCTGATGCTGCGGGCGGGAATGATGCAGCAGTCCAGCGCCGGCATCTATTCCTGGCTCCCGCTCGGCTTCAAGGTGCTGAAGCGGATCGAGCAGATCGTGCGCGAGGAGCAGAACGCCGCGGGTTGGAACGAGGTCCTCATGCCGACCATCCAGCCGGCCGACCTGTGGCGCGAGAGCGGCCGCTACGACGATTACGGCAAGGAGATGCTCCGCATCACCGACCGGCACGAGCGCGACATGCTCTACGGGCCGACCAACGAGGAGCAGATCACCGACATCTTCCGCACCCATGTGCGCAGCTACCGGGAACTGCCCGGCCGGCTGTATCACATCCAGTGGAAGTTCCGCGACGAGGTGCGTCCCCGCTTCGGCGTGATGCGCGGCCGCGAATTCCTGATGAAGGACGCCTATTCCTTCGACATCGACAAGGACGCGGCCCGGCTCGCCTATAACCGCCAGTTCGTCGCCTATCTGCGGACCTTCGACCGGCTCGGCCTGAAGGCGATCCCGATGGCCGCCGACAGCGGCCCGATCGGCGGCGACATGAGTCACGAGTTCATCATCCTGGCCGAGACCGGCGAGAGCGAGGTGTTCTGCCACAAGGACTGGCTGACCACCGACGCCGTGCCGGCCGATGTCGACTACGAGGGCGACCTGCAGCCGATCGTCGACGCCTGCCTGGCGCGCTATGCCGCCACCGACGAGAAGCATGACGTCGCCAATTGTCCGGTCGCCGAGTCGGACCTGGTCCATACCCGCGGCATCGAGGTCGGCCACATCTTCTATTTCGGCACCAAGTATTCCGATCCGATGGGTGCCAAGGTCGCCGGTCCGGACGGCAAGGAAACCGTGGTGCACATGGGCTCCTACGGCGTCGGCGTGTCGCGGCTGGTCGGCGGCATCATCGAGGCCAGCCATGACGACAGCGGGATCGTGTGGCCGGAAGAGGTCGCTCCGTTCCATATCGGCCTGGTGAACCTGAAGGTCGGCGACGGCGCTTGCGACGCCGCCACCGAGGACCTGTACGCCAAGCTGGGGAAGGCGGGTGTCGAGGTGCTGATGGACGACAGCTCCGACCGTCCCGGCGCGAAGCTCGCCACCATGGACCTGATCGGCCTGCCCTGGCAGATCGTCGTCGGTCCGCGCGGCATCGCCAACGGCGTGGTCGAGGTCAAGAACCGCAAGACCGGCGAGCGCGAGGAGATGTCGGTCGAGGCGGCGCTGAACCGGTTCGCCGG
The DNA here is from genome assembly GCF_965223715.1 of Thalassobaculum sp. Lineage (GTDB taxonomy): Bacteria > Pseudomonadota > Alphaproteobacteria > Thalassobaculales > Thalassobaculaceae > Thalassobaculum. Next base: position 1,108,647 of record NZ_OZ245012.1, read on the forward strand.
CTGACCGTCGGTCCGGTGACGATGCCGCACGCCACGATCTCGCCGCATATGGCGCCGACAGTGCGCGCCTCACACAGAGGGCGGGCATGATTTTCGGTGCTTTCGAGCGGATGGTGGCCATGCGCTACCTGCGGGCGCGCCGCCAGGAGGGATTCATCTCGGTAATCGCCGGGTTCTCCCTCCTCGGCATCGGGCTCGGGGTGGCGACCCTGATCATCGTCATGAGCGTGATGAACGGATTCCGGGCCGAGCTGATCGGCCGGATCCTGGGCCTGAACGGCCATGCCGGCGTCTATGCGGTGGACGGGTCGATCGAGAACTACGACCAGCTCGTCGTCGAGGCGGCCTCGGTCCCCGGCGTGTTCAGCGTCACCCCCCAGGTCGAGGGTCAGGCCATGCTGACCGCCAACGGTGTCGCGTCGGGCGGCGCGGTGCGCGGCATGCGGCCGAGCGACCTGAAGGGCAAGCCGCTGATCGCCGACAACATCAAGGAAGGATCACTCGACGCCTTCGACGGCAAGGATGCGGTGGCGGTCGGCTCCCGGCTGGCGAACAGGCTTGGCCTACGGGTTGGCGACCGGGTCACGCTGATCTCGCCCAGCTCCGCCGTCACCGTGGTCGGCAGCATGCCGCGCATGAAGGCCTATGAGGTCGTCGCGCTGTTCGAGGTCGGCATGTACGAGTACGACAACAGCTTCGTCTACATGCCGCTCGAGGCCGCCCAGGTGTTCTTCCAGAAGGGCGACTCGGTCAATGCGCTGGAGATCTTCACGGTCGATCCGGATTCCCTCAAGCAGGTCCGGCTCGACATGATGCAGGCGCTGCCGCCGGAGGTGTATTTCCGCGACTGGCAGCAGCAGAACAGCAGTTTCTTCAACGCGCTCCAGGTCGAGCGCAACGTCATGTTCCTGATCCTGACGCTGATCATCCTGGTCGCCGCCTTCAACATCATCAGCTCGATGATCATGCTGGTGAAGGACAAGGGCAGGGACATCGCCGTGCTGCGGACCATGGGGGCCTCGCGCGGGATGATCACGCGGATCTTCTTCATGACGGGGGCCAGCATCGGCGTGCTGGGCACGGTGGTCGGCGCGGTGCTGGGCCTGCTGTTCGTGCTCAACATTCAGGCCATCCAGGACTGGGTGGAGACGGTGTTCGGCACCTCGGTGTTCCCGCCGGAGATCTATTTCCTGACCAACGTGCCGGCCAAGATGGACCCGACCGAGGTGGTCGTGGTCGTGGTCATGGCCCTGGGGCTCAGCTTCGCGGCCACGATCTATCCGGCCTGGCGGGCGGCCCGCGTCGATCCGGTGGAGGCGCTGCGCTATGAGTGAGCCGCTGACACCGCCGCCGTCGCCACGTCGGGCGGGCAAGGACGGCAAGGCCCTTGTGCTGGAAGGGGTCACCCGCGTCTTCGGCATGGGCGACCAGTCCCTGCGGGTGCTGCGGGGCATCGACCTGACTCTGAACGAGGGCCAGATCGTGGCGCTGGTCGGCCCGTCCGGGGCCGGCAAGTCGACCCTGCTGCACATCGCCGGGCTGCTGGAGCAGCCGACCAGCGGCAAGGTGCTGGTGGGCGGACGCAACTGCGCCGAGCTGGGCGATGGCGAACGTACCCGCTTCCGCCAGAGCACGATCGGCTTCGTCTACCAGTTCCACCATCTGCTGCCGGAATTCTCGGCCCGCGAGAATGTCATGATCCCGCAGATGATCGCCGGCCTCTCCAAGCGCGAGGCGCGGGAGCGGGCGGATCAGCTTCTCAACATGGTGGGCTTGAGCGAGCGGGCGAGCCATCGGCCGGCCCGGCTGTCCGGCGGCGAGCAGCAGCGTGTCGCCATCGTGCGCGGCATCGCCAACGTACCGCGGGTCCTGCTGGCCGACGAGCCGACCGGCAACCTGGATCCGCAGACCGCGGCCGACGTCTTCGCCCAGCTCACCCACATCGTGAAGGGCACGGGCCTGTCGGCGCTGATCGCCACCCATAACCTGGACCTGGCGGCCCAGATGGACCGGGTGGTGGAGCTGCGCGACGGCCGGCTGGTCGAACGGACCTTGTAAGTCTGATCAGTCGAGGCCCCGAGCGCGCTTGATCTTGGCGAATTCGAGCTTCGCGCCGCTCAGGTCGGCATCCGACAGGTCGGCCCCGTCGAAGATGCTGCCGGCGAAGTTGACACCGTTGAGATCAGCGCCGCGGAAGCGGGCGAACAGGCTGCGGCCGGTCTTGTGACCGTCCGGGCCGATGATCTCGGCGTCTTCCACCCGAGTGCTGATAAACACCGCGTTGAGCAGGAGGGCACCGGCGAAGTTGGTTCCGGAGGCTCGGGCGAACGAGAAGTCCGTCTCCTCCAGGTTGGCGCCCTGGAACGAGGTCAGGAACAGCTCGGAACGCACGAAGGCGGCCCCCTTGAGGTTCGCGCCGTCGAAGCAGACACCGCGCACGTCGCAGCTCGAGAAATCGAGCTCGGCGAGGTCGTAGTCCTTCAGGTTGGCGCGCTCGCCCATGGTGCCGTTGCTGGCGATCCACTTGCTGTGCTCGCGCAGCATGACCTCGATCTCGCCCGGCAGCGGCCGCTGGCTGTCCCGGTGGATCGCGCCCATCATGTTGGCGGTCTCGATATTCGCCTTGGACAGGTCGACGTTGCGCAGGTTGGCGTCCGTCAGGTTGGCGCCGCTGAGGTCGGCGCCGTCCAGGTTGGTGCCGGTCAGGTTGGCGTTCTTCAGGTTGCAGCCGGTCAGGTCGGCGCCCGACAGGTCGGCGCCGGCCAGATTGACTGCATGCAGGACCACGTCGTGGAAGATCGCGCCCTTGGCGCTCGACATCGCCATGTTGGCTTCCGACACGTTCGCGTCGGTCAGGTCGGCGCCGTCCAGGTTGGCGTCCGCCAGGCTGGAGACGCGCTTGACCTCCTCGCCCCATTGCAGGATGTGGCCGGGGCGCAGGTCGGCGGCCCGCAGCTTGGCGCCGGACAGGTTCGCCAGGGTGAAGTTGGCGCCGCGCAGGTCGGCCTTGTTGAGGCACGCGCCGCGCAGGTTCGCCGCCGAGAAGTCGCAGGCGAACAGGTCGGCATTGGAGAAGTCGGTCTCCTGGAGCGACGCACGGGTCAGGGTCGAGCCCGACAGCGTCGCCTGGTGCAGGTTGACGCCATCGAGATTGCGGCCGTCCAGCTTCGCGGCCTTCAGCTGGCAGCGGCGACCGCCCGGCTCGCCACGCAGATAGGCCGAATGGGCCCGGAACACCGCGTGGATGTCGGAGGGTGACTTTGACGGTTCGACGGGCTCTGCGACGGACATGTCTGCAAACACCTCATTACGTTTGAACCGGCATAGTCACCGATGAGACTTAAAACAGTCTTAATGCAGGCGCGGAGATGAGGAGAAAAAACGTAATTGTTTCGGCGATTTAGATCGATTTTTAGCTTTATTCAAAGCACCGGAAATATCCGGCGCCCCGGCTGAGGCCAGGCCGCGATTCCCGCACCGACAGTGAAAGTGCGACCAGCCGAAGGGGCGGATCCCCATCGCTCGGACCACCCCGCGTGACCCGGCGGCACCCGTGTGGGATGATCGACGATCCCTTCGGAGGCCCCGCATGTCCCACGCCGATTTCGTCCATCTCCGTGTGCATTCCGCCTATTCCCTGGCGGAAGGGGCGATCCACGCCAAGCAGCTGGTGAAGCTGGCCAAGCAGAACAACATGCCCGCCGTCGCGATGACCGACAGCGGCAACATGTTCGGCGCCCTGGAATTCGCGGTGACGGCGTCGGGCGAGGGCGTGCAGCCGATCGTCGGCGTGCAGCTCAACATCCGCCGCCCGGTCGATACCGAGCGTCGCGGCCTGCGCGTTGTGGGCGGCCGCGACGTGCTGCCTGATCAGCTTCCGCTGATCGCCCAGAACGAGGCCGGCTACCGCAACCTGATGAGCCTGGTCAGCCAGGCTTTCCTGGACGGCACGGGCGAGGAGGCGCCGCAGATCGCCCTGGAGGATATGGAGGGTCGCACAGACGGGCTGATCGCGCTCACCGGCGGGATGAAGGGCGGTGTCGGGCGGCTGCTGCTGGAGGGTCGGAGGGCCGATGCCGAGGCCATGCTGACCCAACTCCAGGCCTTGTTCCCCGACCGGCTCTATATCGAGCTGCAGCGCCATTTCCTCGACGAGGAGAACCGGATCGAGGGGCCGCTGATCGACCTGGCCTATGCCCGCGACCTGCCGCTGGTGGCCACAAACGACGTGTTCTTCGCCGATCCCGGCATGCACGAGCCCCAGGACGTCCTGCTCTGCATCGCCCAGAGCACGACCATCGGCAATCCCAAGCGCTGGCGGGTCACGCCGCACCACCGCTTCAAGACGGCGGAGGAAATGCGCGAGCTGTTCGCCGATCTGCCGGAGGCGATCGACAACACCCTGGTGATCGCCAGGCGCTGCGCGGTGATGCCGGAGAAGCTGGCGCCGATCCTGCCGCGCTTCGACACCGAGGGCGGCCGTACCGAGGCCGAGGAACTGCGCGCCCAGGCGGAAGAGGGGTTGGAGGGCCGGCTGAAGGCCCACGTCTTCACCGCCGGGATGGACGAGGCGGCGCGTGAGGAGGCGGCAAAGCCGTATCGCGAACGGCTCGACATGGAGCTGGGGGTCATCGAGTCGATGGGCTTTCCCGGCTACTTCCTGATCGTGTCGGATTTCATCAAATGGGCGAAGGCCAAGAACATCCCGGTCGGCCCGGGCCGCGGCTCGGGTGCGGGCTCGCTGGTCGCCTATTCCCTGCTGATCACAGATCTGGACCCGCTGCGCTGGGGACTGCTGTTCGAGCGCTTCCTCAATCCCGAACGTGTCTCGATGCCGGACTTCGATATCGACTTCTGCCAGGACCGCCGCGACGAGGTGATCCGCTATGTGCAGGAGAAATACGGCCGCGACCGAGTCGCCCAGATCATCACCTTCGGCAAGCTCCAGGCCCGCGCGGCCCTGCGCGACGTCGGCCGGGTGCTCGAGATGCCCTACGGCCAGGTCGACCGGATCTGCAAGCTGGTGCCGAACAACCCGGCCAACCCGGTCACCCTGGAGCAGGCGCTGCAGACCGAAGAGGACCTCCGGGCCCAGCGCGATGCCGACGAGAACGTCGCCAATCTGATCAAGACCGCGCTGAAGCTGGAGGGGCTGTACCGCAACTCCTCCACCCACGCCGCCGGCGTGGTGATCGGCGACCGGCCGCTGGACCACCTGGTGCCGCTCTACCGCGACCCGCGCTCCGACATGCCGGTCACCCAGTTCAACATGAAGTGGGTTGAGCAGGCGGGGCTGGTGAAGTTCGACTTCCTCGGCCTGAAGACGCTGACCGTGCTGCAGCGGGCGGTCGACCACCTGAAGGAACGGGGGATCGAGATCGACCTGTCCCAGGTACCGCTCGACGACGGCCCCACATACGCCATGCTGGCCAAGGGCGAGAGCACCGGCGTGTTCCAGCTGGAAAGTTCGGGCATGCGCGACGTGCTGCGCCGGCTGCGCCCCGACCGTTTCGAGGACATCATCGCGCTCGTCGCCCTGTACCGGCCCGGCCCGATGGCGAACATCCCGAAATACATCGCCTGTAAGCACGGTGAGGAACAGCCGGACTACATGCATCCGGTCCTGGAGCCGGTGCTGAAGGAGACCTTCGGCATCATGATCTACCAGGAGCAGGTGCAGCAGGCGGCCCAGCGGCTCTCCGGCTACACCCTGGGCGGCGCCGACCTGCTGCGCCGGGCCATGGGCAAGAAGATCAAGGAGGAGATGGACGCCCAGCGCGAGAAGTTCGTGAACGGCGCCGTCGAGCAGGGCGTGGACAAGGCCCAGGCCAGCGGCATCTTCGACCAGATCGCCGCCTTCGCCGGCTACGGCTTCAACAAGTCCCACGCCGCCGCCTATGCCCTGGTCAGCTATCACACCGCCTATCTGAAGGCGAACTACCCGGTGGAGTTCCTGGCCGCGTCGATGACCTACGACATGGGGAACACCGACAAGCTCAACGTGTTCCGCCAGGAACTGCAGAAGCTCAAGATCGAGCTCCTGCCCCCGGACATCAACCGCTCGCGCCGCGACTTTTCGGTCGAGAAGCTGGAGGACGGCACCTACGGCATTCGCTATGCGCTGGCGGCCGTCAAGAATGTCGGCGGATCGGCGATGGACGCGCTGGTGGAGATGCGCGAGGCGGACGGGCCGTTCAGGAGTCTGTCGGACTTCTGCGACCGGGCCGACCCGACCCAGGTGAACAAGCGGCTCCTGGAGAATCTGGTGCGGGCCGGTGCGTTCGACCAACTTCACAAGAATCGCGCAGAACTATTTGAAAGCCTTGAGACAGTTGTCCGACATGTCAGCCTCGCGGCGAGCGAGCGCAAGTCCAACCAGGTGAGCCTGTTCGCCGTCGATGGCGGGGCCGCACCCGAGCAGGACATCCGGCTGAAGAGCCGGCCGGAATGGCCGCAGATGGACCGGCTGAAGGAGGAGTTCGACGCGCTGGGCTTCTACCTCTCGGCCCATCCGCTCGACGCCTATGCCGAGAGCCTGGCCCGGCTGGAGGTGGTGTCCTCCACCGAGGCCCAGGCGGCGGCGGCGCGCAAGGGCGGGCAGACCCGGCTGGTGCTGGCCGGCATCGTGGTCGGCCGACAGATCCGCACGTCCAAATCCGGCAACCGCTTCGCCTTCGTCCAGCTCACCGACCGCACCGGCGTGTTCGAGGTCACCCTGTTCTCCGAGGTGCTGGCCTCGGCCCGCGACCTGCTGGAGTCCGGCGAGCCGCTGCTGGTCCGCGCCGACGCAAGGATCGAGGACGACAACCTGCGCCTGCTCGCCTCCTCGGTGGAGCCGCTGGACAAGGCGGTGGAGCGCACGGCGGCGGGGCTGGAGATCTTCCTGCACGACATCTCGCCGCTGGAGCCGCTAAAGAGCCTGATCCAGAACGAGGGCAGGGGCCGCGGCCGCATCCACGTGGTGGTTCCCACCGCCCGCGGCGACGTCCGCATCAAGCTGCCCGAGGCCTATCAGGTGTCGAGCCGCCTGCGCGGCGCGGTGAAGGCGCTGCCGGGGATCGACTACGTGAAGGACCTGTAGACGCGTTCGGTGGATTGCCCTGGCGGCATTTCGGTGATGAGGTCGGGGCTGTTCTCCGGCCTACACGCACGCAAGGGTTCCCCATGAAACGCATCGCCATTCTCGGATTCTCGCTGGAAAGCAACGCCTTCGCGCCGCCCTGCAGGCGCTGGGACTTTGAGCAGCGCGGCTATTACCGGGGGGCGGAGATCACCGAGCTGGCGCGCCAGGAGCCGTCGCCGCTCTATAACGGCATCCGCGGCTTCTATGCGGTGATGGACGAAAAATACGGCCGCGACGGTTGGGAGCCGGTACCGGTCACCCATGCCGCCTCGCAGCCGGCCGGGCCGGTGGAGGAAGGGTTCTTCAACGAGTTGCTGGCCGAGTTCGAGGCGGGCCTGAAGGCCGCCGGCAAGCTGGACGGCGTCTATATCGCCGAGCATGGCGGGGCCACCGCGACCCATACCCACGATCCGGACGGCGAGGTCTTCGCCCTGGTGCGGCGCTGCGTCGGCCCCGACGTGGTGGTGATCGCCACCCTGGATCTGCACTGCAACATCTCCGAGGTGATGATGGACAGTGCGGATGTCCTGATCGGCTATCGCGAAAACCCCCATGTGGACATCTACGAACGCGGCGCCGAGGCCGCGACCCTCATGGACGAGATGTTCACCACCGGGGTCAAGCCGACCGCCTACCGGGTGCGGTTGCCGCTGGTTGCGCCCTCGGTCACCCAGCTCACGGCCGTGGGGCATCCCTATGGCGACCTGATCCGGGTGGGCCAGTCCAAGATGGACGACCGGGTGATGAACATCTCCATCGTCTCCGGCTTCGCCTTCGCCGACACCCCGAAGAACGGCATGACCGTGATCGTCACCACCCGCAACGACCCGGCCCATGCCAGGGCCCTGGCGATCGAGTTGGCGAAGGCCGGTTGGGCCGAGCATGAGCGGTACCAGACCAACATGATGGCGCTGGATGCGGCCGTGGCGAAGGCCAAGGCCGTCGGCGACGACGCGGTGCAGCCCTCGCTGCTCTTCGCCGATCCGGCCGACAATCCCGGCGGCGGCGGCCGGGGCAACACGACCTATATCCTGAAGGCCTTCCTTGAGGCCGGGGTGCACGGGGCGGTCTTCGCCGTGTTCTACGACCCGGCCCTGGTGAAGCAGGCCCAGGCGGCGGGCGAGGGCGGCACCTTCCGGGCCCGGCTGAACACCGAGGAGACGGCGCGCTACTCCGACCCGCTGGACTGGGACGCCCGGGTGGTGCGGCTGCATGACGGCGCCTTCGTGGGCCGCCACGGCATGGTCGAGGGCAAGAGCGTCAGCCTGGGCGACACGGCGATCCTGGCGCTGGACGGCATCACCCTGATCGCCATCACCAAGCGCCAGCAGTGCCTGTCCACCGACTTCATCGAGGAGCTCGGGCTGGACGTGGTCGGCGCGCGCTCGATCGTGGTGAAGTCGCGTGGCCATTTCCGCGCCGGCTTCCAGCACCTGTTCCCGCCAGAACGGATCATCGAGGTGGACGTGCCGGGCCTGACCTCGCCGAACCTGGCGAATTTCGACTGGAAGGGCCTGCCGCGGCCGGTCTACCCGCTGGACCCGGAGACCACCTGGACGCCGCCGGCCTAGGGCGTCGCTCGCTACTCCCCCGTCTCCCCGGCCTTGCGCCGGGGCCCAGAGCCTTCGCTTGCTGGAACGTTCGGGAATTAATCTCTGCCTTTCCAGCACGCTCCCGCCCTAGGTCCCGGCGCAAGGCCGGGAAGATGGGGAGCGGCTAAGCGCTGTCCCCGCTCACCCCTCCAGCGCGTCCAGGCTGAACACCAGCACGCCCATCACCATGTCGACCCGGCGGCCGTCCTCGGCGAGGGGCAGGTAGAGGCGCTCCACGGTGATGAAATCCTTCGGGAAGCGCAGGGAAGGGCGGCCGATCCGGTGGCTCGGCTTGCCCATCTCGAAGACCTGGTCGCGGTACCGTCGGCTCTCGCTGCGGTCGAAGTCCGGATAGATCTCGTCCAGATAGCGGCCGGTGACTTCCTGGCCGAGCAGCTCCACCAGGGCGGAGCCGAGCAGCCGGTAGCGGTAGCGGCCGCTCCCCGCCTCGCGTTCGACCAGCGAGATGTTGGGCAGCAGGCGCGGGATCTCCACCGGGTCGATATCGGCGCGGGAGGGCAGGCGGTCGCCGCGTTTCTTGCCGCGCCAATAGCGATAGGCCTCCCGCACGATGGGCGACCGCATGCGCGCATCCGTTAGCGCCCGCGAGATCATCACATCCTGCATCGGCAGTTCGTCCGCCCCGATCCGTCTTGCTGGCGCGATCATACTTAATTTGAGGGAAATGTGCATAGCCGCCGCTCTCCCCGGCGCAACATGTCCGCCTCCAGGCTCACCGGCGCGCAGAAGAACACGGTCATGGCCGAGTTCGCGGGTGTCCGGCAGCGCGCCGAGCCGTCGGCGAGCACCTCGAACCAGGCCCGGGCCTCGCTGCCCTGGATGTCGCGATAGTCGCCCGCCACCGGCGGTGCGGCGCGCAGGCGGCGGCCCTCCCCGGCCGACAGCGGGATGCGCGCCGCGCTGGGCGGATAGCACAGGGTTTCGGCGATCCGGTCACCCAGCGGGTCGGCACCGGCGGAACTGGCGGTACTGATGAGCCCGACCGCCAGGAGCAGGGCCGCGGAAAACGCCGCTCTGCGTCCTTGCAAAACCGGGCTGCAGCCTGTAGAGAGACGCCCGCTTAAATCCGCACACGAGCACGCGTTCCCCCGGCCCCGGTTTCCGCCGGATCGGATGGAACGCTCCGGTGTCGAGACCGTGTCTCGGCTATCGCTCGTGGAGGTTGAACCGGAAAACCCGAGGAAAGACATGACCGTCCCTACCTTTACCATGCGCCAGCTGCTCGAGGCCGGTGTCCATTTCGGCCACCACACCCGCCGCTGGAACCCGAAGATGGAGCCGTACATCTTCGGTGTGCGCAACAACGTCCATATTCTCGACCTGCGCCAGACCGTTCCGCTGCTGCACCGCGCTCTGGAGGCCGTGCGCGACGTCGTCGCCAATAACGGCCGCGTGCTGTTCGTCGGCACCAAGCGCCAGGCGGCCGACATGATCGCCGAGGCGGCGAAGCAGTCCGGTCAGTACTACGTCAACCACCGCTGGCTCGGTGGCATGCTGACCAACTGGAAGACCATCTCCAACTCGATCCGGCGCCTGCGGGAGCTGGAGGAGCGTCTGGACGCCGGCGTCGGCGGCCTGACCAAGAAGGAGACCCTGGGCCTGACCCGTGAGCGCGACAAGCTGGAGCGCGCGCTGGGCGGCATCAAGGAGATGGGCGGCCTGCCGGACATCATGGTGGTGATCGACACCAACAAGGAATCCCTGGCCATTCAGGAAGCCAACACGCTCGGCATTCCGGTCGTGGCCATCCTGGACAGCAACTGCGATCCGGACGGCGTCACCTACCCGGTCCCGGGCAATGACGACGCCATGCGCGCCATCGCTCTGTACACCGAGCTGATGGGGCAGGCCGTGATCGGCGGCATCCAGGCCGAAGCGGCTGCCTCCGGCGCCGATGTGGGCGAGAGCACCGAGGCTCCGGTCGAGCCGGCGCTTGCCGCCGAGGCCGAGGCGTCCGAGCCGGCCAGCGCCTGATCTGACGACCGTCGCCCGGCCCATCCGGCGCGGCACAAGACAACGGCATAGTCGAGGCGGCGGCCACCAGGGTCGCCGCCATGGAACCTTACCAGCGACGAGGATGTAACCATGGCTGTCACGGCTGCTCTGGTGAAAGAACTGCGCGAGAAGTCCGGCGCAGGCATGATGGATTGCAAGAAGGCCCTGACCGAGACCAACGGCGATCTCGACGCGGCTGTGGACTGGCTCCGCACGAAGGGCCTGGCCGCGGCGGCGAAGAAGTCCGGCCGTGTGGCGGCCGAGGGCCTTGTCGGCGCCGCCGTCGACGGCACCAAGGGTGCGGTCATGGAGGTCAACTCCGAGACCGACTTCGTTGCCCGCAACGACACCTTCCAGAACTTCGTCGAGACCGTGACGAAGCTGGCGCTGCAGCACGGCGAGAACATCGACACCCTGAAGGGCGTCGCCTATCCGGAGACGGGCCGCACCGTCGAGGAGCAGCTGACCCACAACATCGCCACCATCGGCGAGAACATGTCCCTGCGTCGCGCGCAGGTGCTGTCGGTGTCCGACGGCGTGGTCGTCCCGTACGTCCACAACGCCGTGCAGCCGGGCCTGGGCAAGATCGGCGTGCTGGTCGCGCTGGAGTCCACCGGCGACAAGGACAAGCTGAACGAGCTCGGCAAGCAGATCGCCATGCACGTGGCCGCCGCCGCCCCGCAGAGCCTGTCCACCGACGACCTGGACCCGGCCGCCATCGAGCGCGAGCGCGCGGTGCTGGTCGAGCAGGCCCGTGACAGCGGCAAGACCGACGAGATCATCGCCAAGATGATCGAGGGCCGTCTGCGCAAGTTCTACCAGGAGGTCGTCCTGCTGGAGCAGACCTTCGTGGTCGACGGCGAGACCCGGATCTCCAAGGTCGTCGAGAACGCCGCCAAGTCCGTCGGCGCCCCGGTGAAGCTGACCGGTTTCGCCCGCGTGCAGCTCGGCGAAGGCATCGAGCGCGAGGAGAGCGATTTCGCTGCCGAGGTTGCGGCAACCCTCGCTCACTGACCCAGGCGCCATAGCGGCAAGGAGAGACGCATGGCGGAGGACGGAAGCGGGGAGACAGCCGGCGGCCAGACCGGCGGCCAGGGTCCCGTCTACAAACGCGTCCTGCTGAAAATTTCGGGGGAGGCCCTCATGGGGGGCCTCTCCTACGGTATCGACCCGGAGATGGTCGACCGGGTGGCCGGCGAGATCGAGTCGGTCTCCAAGGCCGGCACCGAGGTCTGCCTCGTCATCGGCGGGGGCAACATCTTCCGCGGCATCTCCGCGGCGGCCGCCGGCATGGAGCGGGCGACCGGCGACTACATGGGCATGCTGGCCACGGTGATGAACTCCCTGGCCATGCAGAGCGCCCTGGAGCGTCGCAACATCCAGACCCGGGTGCTGTCGGCGTTGCCGATCGCCGCGGTCTGCGAGCCCTATATCCGCCGCCGCGCCATGCGGCACATGGAGAAGGGCCGGGTGGTGATCTTCGCCGCCGGCACCGGCAACCCGTTCTTCACCACCGACACCGCCGCCGCCCTGCGCGCGTCGGAAATGGGCTGTGACGCGCTGCTGAAGGCGACCAAGGTCGACGGCGTGTATGATGCCGATCCGATGAAGGTCCCGACAGCCACGCGCTACGACCGTCTGAGCTATATGGACGTGCTGACGCGCGACCTGAAGGTGATGGACGCCTCGGCGATCTCGCTCGCCCGCGAGAACGAGATTCCGATCCTGGTGTTTTCCATCCACAATAACGGGGCCTTCGCCGAGGTGGTCCACGCCAGGGGCCGGTATACGATCATTACGGAGTAGCAGAAGATGGCGGAACCCGATCTTGACGACATCCAGCGCCGCATGGACGGTGCCGTCACCGCTCTGAAGAGCGAGTTCGGCGGTCTGCGGACAGGCCGGGCGTCGGTCAACCTGCTGGACCCGATCATGGTCGACGCCTATGGCGCGAAGATGCCGATCAACCAGGTCGGCACGGTCAGCGTTCCGGAACCCCGGATGCTGTCGGTGCAGGTCTGGGACCGCGGCATGACCAAGGCGGTGGAAAAGGCGATTCGCGACAGCGATCTCGGCCTGAACCCGCAATCCGACGGCCAGCTCATCCGCATCCCGCTGCCCGACCTGTCGGAGGAGCGCCGCAAGGAGCTCAGCCGCATCGCGGCGAAGTACGCCGAGAACGCCCGCGTGGCCGTGCGCAACGTGCGCCGCGACGGCATGGACATGCTCAAGAAGGCGGAGAAGGACGGCGACCTCAGCCAGGACGACCGTCACGTCTACGAGCAGGAGATCCAGGAGCTGACCGACTCCCACGTCAAGGCGATCGACGAGGCGTTGGAGGCCAAGGAAAAGGATATCATGCAGGTCTGAGATGGTGGATGCCGCACCCTCCATCGGCGCCGGCGAGACGGCCGCTCCCCTGCATGTCGCCATCATCATGGACGGCAACGGCCGCTGGGCCCGCGCCCGGAGCATGCCGCGCACCTTCGGCCATCGCGAAGGCGTGAAGGCGGTCCGCCGCGTGGTGGACTGCGCCCCCCAACTCGGCATCACTCACCTGACCCTGTTCGGCTTCTCCTCGGAGAACTGGAGCCGGCCGCAGGAGGAGGTGTCGGAGCTGATGAACATCCTGCGCTACTACCTGCGGCGCGAGGTGGCGGAGCTCCACAAGAACAACGTGCGCATACGGATGCTGGGCGATCGGGCCCGGCTGTCCGCCGATATCGTCGCGCTGATCGACAATGCCGAGCAGCTCACCGCCACCAATACCGGCCTCTGCCTGAACATCGCGCTGAGCTACGGCGCCCGCGGCGAGATCACCAACGCGGTGCGCCGGATCGCCGAGGCGGTGGCGGCCGGCACCCTGTCGCCGGCGGAGATCGACGACGAGACGGTGCAGTCCTGCCTGGATACCGAGGGCCTGCCCGATCCAGACCTCTTGATCCGCACCAGCGGCGAGCGGCGGATCTCCAACTTCCTGCTCTGGCAGATCGCCTATGCCGAGCTGGTGTTCACCGACGTCCTGTGGCCGGATTTCGATCGGGCGCATCTGGTCGACGCGCTGGAGGAATACTCCCGCCGCGACCGGCGCTATGGTCGGGCGACCGGATAGAAGGTGATCGCATGAGTGCCGGCAAGGACGACGGAAGGGAGGCTGCACCCGTTTCCGTGGCCCGCTCCGGCGACCTGCGCAAGCGTGTCCTCTCCTCGTTGGTCCTGGTGCCCGCGGCCGGTCTGCTGATCTGGGCAGGCGGCTCCGCCTTCGACATCGGCATTCTGTTCATCGCCGGGGTGATGGCCTGGGAGTGGGGGGCACTGATCTCCGCCCCGTCCGACCGGCATCGGACCCGGATGGTGCTGGCGATCGCCCTGCTGGTCAGTTTCGTGGTGGCGCTGGTGTTCCATGTGCCGGCCGGCGTCGCCTGCGCGGCGATCGCCGTGCCGATATCGATCATGCTCGCCCGACAGCTCCGCGTGGTCGGGCCGATCTGGGTCGGGGTCGCGGTGATCGGCACCGTGTTTCCCGCCCTGGCCCTGGTCTGGATGCGGTCGCATATCGATTTCGGCCTGGAGACGGTGATCTACGTGATCGCCAGCGTGGCGGCGACCGATATCGGCGCCTATGCGGCTGGACGCACCATCGGCGGCCCGAAACTGCTGCCCAAGGTCAGCCCGTCCAAGACCTGGGCCGGGCTGGCCGGCGGGATGGCCGGCTCGATGCTGGTCGCCGGGTTCTTCACGCTGATGCACGAGGACGCGCGTGGCGCCGCCCTGGTGCCGCTGGCCATCGGCATCGCGCTGATCGCCCAGGCCGGCGATCTGCTGGAATCGGCGGTGAAGCGGCACTTCAAGGTGAAGGACTCCGGCAGCCTGATCCCCGGTCACGGCGGTATTCTCGACCGGGTCGATGGTATGATGACCGTTCTGCCCGTCGTGGCACTCGCCATGTGGGTCAGCGGGAGGAGCGTTCTGCAGTGGTAGATGAGTTGCGCCGGATCAGCATCCTGGGCTCAACCGGGTCGGTCGGCACCAGTACCATCGACCTGATCAGCCGCGCGCCGGACCGGTTCGCCGTCACCGCGTTGGCCGGTGGGGCGAATGCCGCACTCCTGGCCGAGCAGGCGCGGGCGGTGCGCGCGGAATTCGTGGCGATCGCCGACGAGACCGCCTGGCCGGCCCTGAAGGAGGCCCTGTCGGGGACTGGCATCGAGGCGGCCGCCGGCGAGGATGCCGTGCTCGAGGCGGGACGCCGGGACGCCGACTGGACCATGGGCTCGATCGTCGGCGCGGCCGGCCTGGCCCCGACCCTGGAGGCGGTGCGCCGCGGCGGGATCGTCGCCCTGGCCAACAAGGAATCCCTGGTCTGCGCCGGCCGGCTGTTCACCGAGGTGGCGGTGCGGGCGGGGTGCCGCATCCTGCCGGTGGACAGCGAGCACAACGCCATCTTCCAGGTGTTCGACGACGCAAGGCGCGAGGGGATCGAGAAGATCATCCTCACGGCCTCCGGCGGGCCGTTCCGCACCGAGTCCACCGAGGCGATGGCCGGCAAGACCCCGGCCCAGGCGGTGGCGCATCCGAACTGGTCCATGGGGGTGAAGATCTCCATCGACAGCGCCACGATGATGAACAAGGGGCTGGAGCTGATCGAGGCCCATCATCTGTTCGCCCTGCCGGAGGAGCGGATCGACGTGCTGGTGCACCCGCAGTCGGTGGTGCACTCCATGGTCTCCTACGTTGACGGTTCGGTCCTGGCCCAGCTCGGCTCGCCGGACATGCGCACGCCGATCGCCCATTGCCTGGCCTGGCCGCGGCGGATGGACACACCGGTGGAGCGGCTGGATCTCGCCGCCATCGGCCAACTCAGCTTCTTCGCCCCGGATACCCAGCGTTTCCCGGCCCTCCGCCTGGCGCGCGAGGCGCTGCGGGCGGAAGGGGATGCGGCCTGCGTGATGAACGCGGCCAACGAGGCGGCGGTCGCGGCCTTCGTCGACGGACGGATCGGCTTCACCGACATCGCCGCGGTGGTCGAGGAGACCCTGCAGCGCTGCCCGACGGAGGAGGTCGGCGACCTGGACGCCGTCTTCGCCGCCGACGCCAAGGGCCGCCGGGTCGCGGGCGAGGTGATTGCCGGTTTCGCGGGCGTCTCCATTGCGCAGGCCGGGGCGGCGATTTAAGTTCTTCGCCGAGGAAGAGGACCGGACTGCGGGGGCGTGACGGTTTAGGGACACAGGGTTCGAATGATCGATATCATCGCCGATTACGCATTGCCGTTTCTCGTGATCCTGACCGTGCTGGTCTTCGTTCACGAGTGGGGACATTACTTCGTGGCCCGGCGCAACGGCGTGCGGGTGGAGGCTTTCTCCATCGGCTTCGGACCGGAGCTGTTCGGCTGGAACGCCAAGAGCGGCACCCGCTGGAAGATCTGCGCCATTCCGCTGGGCGGCTACGTGAAGATGTTCGGCGATACCGATCCGGCCAGCGCCGGTGCGGCCGACGACAGCGGCTATACCGATGAGGACCGGCGCCAGTCCTTCCATCACAAGGGCCTGGGCGCCCGCGCGGCGATCGTCGCCGCCGGTCCCGCCGCGAATTTCATCTTCGCCATCCTCGTCCTGGCCGGCCTCTACATGATCGAGGGACGGCCCTATGCGCCGGCGGTGGTCGACGCGGTCATCGAGAATTCCGCCGCCGAGCGCGCCGGCCTCATGGTCGAGGACCGGGTGGTCAGCGCCGACGGTACGGAAATCGACCGGTTCTCCGACCTGAGCCGCATCGTCTTCGAGCGGCCGGGCGAGCCGATCCTGCTGGTCATCGAACGCGGCGGCGCCACCCAGGAGATCACGGTCACGCCGGAGCCGGTCACCGAGACAGACCGGTTCGGCAACGAGATCTCCTTCGGCCGGCTCGGCATCCAGTCGAACCAGACGACGATCGAGAAGCTCGATCCGCTGAACGCGGTGCTGGTGGCGACGACCGAGACCTTCTCGATCATCGAGCAGACCCTGGACGCGGTCGGCGAGATGATCATCGGCGTGCGCGGCACCGAGGAGCTGGGCGGGCCGCTGCGGATCGCCGAGATGTCCGGCACCGTCGCCCAGAGCGGGCTGGTCATGACGCTCTGGTTCACCGCCGTGCTGTCGATCAATCTCGGGCTGATCAACCTGTTTCCGGTCCCGATCCTGGATGGCGGGCACCTGATGTTCTATGCGCTCGAGGCCGTCCGCGGCCGGCCGCTGGGCGAGCGGGCGCAGGAATGGGCGTCGATCGCCGGGCTGAGCCTGGTGGTCATGCTGATGCTGTTCGTGACGTGGAACGATCTGATGCGGTTCGACATCGTCGGTTATCTGGGTTCGCTGGTCGGATAACCGCTTCGACTATCAACGGTTTGCGGCGCCGGTGGGCGACGCTATAGTCGCGCTCCCGGGCACTGCCCGGGGAATGTGTTGAGTGCCGGTTCCAGCCGGCGGGGTGCTGATTTGACCACTGGGGACCGACCTTGCCCACACGATTGATCCGGTTTAGCCAGGTGGCGACGCTTGCGCTCACCCTGGCCCTCGGAGCGGCCCCGGCGGTAAAGGCGCAGTTCCTGAGTCCGAGCGCGAGCACGGTCACCGACGTGGTGGTCGAAGGCACCCAGCGCATCGACCCGGCCACGGTGCGCTCCTACCTGCTGGTCCAGCCGGGCGACAGCTTCGATTCGGACCGTCTCGACCGCTCCCTGAAGGCCCTCTACGCCACCGGTCTGTTCGCCGACGTCACCATGCGCCGGGACGGCGACACCCTGGTGATCAACGTCGTCGAAAACCCGATCATCAACCGCATCGCGTTCGAGGGGAACAAGCGCGTCGACGACGAGGAACTCGACCGGGAAGTCCAGCTCCGCCCGCGTCTGGTCTATTCGCGCACCCGCGTGCAGCAGGACGTCCAGCGCATCATCGAGATCTACCAGCGCTCCGGCCGCTATGCGGTCTCCGTCGAGCCGAAGGTCATCCAGCAGGACCAGAACCGCGTCGACCTCGTCTTCGAGATCGACGAGGGCGAGCTGACCCCGGTGCGCACCATCACCTTCCTGGGCAACCGCGAGTTCAGCGATTCCACCCTGCGCGGCGTGATCCAGACCAAGGAATACGCGTTCTATCGCTTCCTCAGCTCCGACGACACCTACGACCCGGACCGGCTGAGCTACGACCGCGAGCTGCTGCGCCGCTACTATCTCGAGAACGGTTTCGCCGATTTCCGCGTGCTGTCGGCGGTCGCCGAGCTGGCGCCGGACCGCGAGTCCTTCGTGGTGACCTTCACGGTGGAAGAGGGTGAGATCTACACCTTCGGTCCGACCGACTTCGAGGTCTCGCTGCCGCGCCTCGAGCCGGAGGCGCTGCGCGAGTTCGTGGCGACGGAGGAGGGCGAGACCTACGACTCCACCCTGGTGGACGACACGGTGGACGCCATCACCGACTATCTCGGCACGCTCGGCTACGCCTTCGTCGACGTGCGGCCGCGGGTGAACCGCGATCCGGAAAACCGCACCATCTCGATCACCTATCAGGTCGGCGAGGCGAGCAAGGTGTTCGTCGAGCGCATCAACATCAACGGCAACGTCCGCACCCTCGACCGAGTGATCCGGCGCGAGATGAGCCTGGTGGAGGGCGACGCCTTCAACACCGCCAAGCTGCGGCGGTCCGAGCGGCGTGTGCGAAACCTGGGCTTCTTCAAGACCGTCGACGTGAGGAACTCCGAGGGCAGCGCCCCCGACCGGACGGTGGTGGATGTGGAGGTCGAGGAGCAGTCAACCGGTGAGATCTCCTTCGGCATCGGCTTCTCCACGGCGGAATCGATCATCGGCGATATCGGCATCCGCGAGCGCAACCTGCTGGGCCGGGGACAGGACCTGCGCTTCGGCGTGACCGCGTCCGGCCGGTCGACCGAGTTCGACGTGGCCTTCACCGAGCCGTATTTCCTCGACCGCGACGTGGCGGCAGGCTTCGACCTGTTCCGCATCGAGCGCGAGCTGGAAGAGAGCTCCTATGACGAACTGCGGTTCGGCGGCGTGCTGCGGGCCTCCTACACCCTGCAGCCGGACCTGACCCAACAGATCAACTACCGGATCGAGCAGACCGAGATTAAGGACGTCGATGACGACGCCTCGCGGTTCATCAAGGACCAGGAAGGCGTACGCGTGATCTCCCAGGTCGGCCAGACCCTGACCTATGACAAGCGCGACAACCGCCTCGACCCGCGCGAGGGCTATATCGCCCAGCTCACCACCGAGGTGGCGGGTGCCGGCGGGGACGAGCGGTTCTTCCGCACCCGGGTCAAGGGCGGCTACTACTATCCGATCGACGATGTCTGGGGCCTGTCCTTCCTGGCCCAGGGCGGTTTCATCGTCGGGCTGGGAGAGGACGTCTCGATTGCCGAGCGCTTCTTCATCGGCGCCAGTTCCTTCCGCGGCTTCGAGCGTGGCGGAGTCGGCCCCCGTGATACGGCGACGGACGACGCGCTGGGTGCCAACAACTACTATGTCGGCACCATCGAGCTCGCCTTCCCGTCCGGTATGCCCAAGGACCTTGGGGTGCGCACCTTCCTGTTCACCGATTTCGGCAGTGTGTGGGGCGTGGACGAGAGCGGCAGCGACATTGCGGATGCGACGTCGATCCGCGCGTCCGTCGGCCTCGGGCTGTCCTTCTCCACGGCCTTCGGTACGATCCGCGTCGACGCGGCAGAGGCCGTGGCGAAGGAGGATTTCGACGTTCCCGAGGTGTTCCGCTTGAGCTTCGGCACGCGGTTCTGACCGTGCCGGGCCCGCACACGGGAACGCAGCATCGGAACGCATCTCAGGGAACGGCCTGCCCGGGAAGGAGAGCATGATGGTCCGGTCGCTCAGACATGCGGCGGTGACCCTGTTCACGGCAATGGCGATGAGCTGGAGCATCGCCGGCACGGTGCTCGCCCAGGAGGCCACCAGTGCGATCGCCGTCGTCGACGTTCAGGGCGCCCTGCGCAACTCGAATGCCGCCAAGGAGATCCAGGCGAAGATCAACGAGCGCCGCCAGGCGTATCAGCGCCAGGTCACCGAGGAGGAGAAGGCGCTGCGCGCGAGCGAGCAGGAGCTGCAGCAGCAGCGCTCGGCCCTGGCGCCGGAGGTCTATCAGCAGCGGCTGCGCGCCTTCCGTGACCGGGTGACGGACGTGCAGAAGTCCGTGCAGGAACGCCGGCGGGCGCTGGACCAGGCCTTCACCAACGCCATGAACAAGGTGCGCGACGTCCTGGTCTCGGTCATCGCCGAGATTGCCGATGAGCGCGGCGCCAAGGTGGTCCTTTTCAAGGATCACATCGTAATAGCCGAGAAGTCTCTGGATTTCAGCGACGAGGCTCTGCGCCGGCTGAACGAGCGGTTGCCGTCGGTTACGGTCGATTTGCCGCCGCTCGACTGAAGCCGGGGCAGGAGGGAGGACGACAGACGATGGTCGACAGCCGGTTCCATAATGAAGCGGGCCCCTTCACCCTGGGGCAGATCGCCGAGATGACCGGTGCGGAGCTGCGCGGCGGCGCCGATCCGTCGCGCCCGTTCCGTGACGTCGGCACCCTTGAGGCGGGCGGTCCGGAGGACGTGGCGTTTCTGGAGAACCGCCGCTATGCCGAGGGCTTCCGCACCTCGCGGGCCGGGGCCTGTCTGGTCACCCCGGAATTCGCCGATCAGGCGCCGGAGGGGATGGCCGTGCTTGTCACCGCCCTGCCGCGCCGCAACTACGCCAAGCTCGCCCGCCTCTTTCATCCGCCGGAGATCGCCGAGCCGGGCGTGCATCCGGCCGCCGTGGTCGACCCCTCCGCCGCCCTGGGCGAGGGCGTGGCCGTCGGGCCGGGGGCGGTGATCGGGGCCGGCGCGGTGCTGGGCAGCGGGGTCTGGGTCGAGGCCAATGCGGTGATCGGCCCGTCGGTCGAGATCGGCGACGGCACCCGGGTCGGGGTCGGTGCCGCGATTTCCCATGCACTGATCGGTGCGCGCTGCTTCATCTATCCCGGCGCGCGGATCGGCCAGCCGGGCTTCGGCTTCGAGATGGACGCCAGCGGACCCTTCCTGGTGCCGCAGCTCGGACGGGTGATCATCGAGGACGACGTGGAGGTCGGAGCCAACACGACGATCGACCGGGGCAGCAATGCCGACACGGTCATCGGGCGGGGCTCGATGATTGATAATCTTGTACAAATCGGTCACAACGTCGTGCTCGGGCGCGGCTGCATCATCGTCTCCCAGGTCGGGATCTCGGGAAGCACCAAACTGGGTGACCGCGTGGTTCTCGCGGGACAGGCCGGCATTGCGGGGCATCTGGAAATCGGCAGTGACGTTCAGGTCGCCGCCAAGTCCGGCGTCAACCGCAGCCTGCCTGGTGGCGCCGTCTACGGCGGCGCGCCGGCGATCCCGGTGCGCGAGTGGCGGCGTCAGATCGCGGCATTGAAGAGGCTGGGCCAGGGCAAATCCGCTCCCGGCTCGACGAATGAGGGGTGAGGCGGAGGAACCATGAGTGATGCGGTGAACGAGCCGGTCGGCGGCTATCCGGATATCGACGTGATGCGGGTCATGGACCTGATCCCGCACAGGTATCCCTTTCTGCTGGTCGACAAGGTAGTCCAGATCGAGCCGAATGTCGGCTGTATCGGAATCAAGAACGTCACCATCAACGAACCGTTCTTCGCCGGGCACTTCCCGCAGCGCCCGGTCATGCCCGGCGTGCTGATCATAGAATCCATGGCCCAGACCGCAGGCTGTCTGGTCGTCGCCACCCTGGGGCCGGAATCCGAGGGCAAGCTCGTTTACTTCATGACGGTCGACAACGCCCGGTTCCGCCGCCCGGTGGTGCCCGGGGATCGCATGGAGGTCCACGTGAAGAAACTGCGCAATCGCGGAAATGTCTGGAAGTTCGAGGGTCAGGCCAAGGTGGACGGTGTCCTGGTGGCCGAGGCGACCTATTCGGCGATGATTCTGGACAATTGAGGAGGTGGCCGTGGCCACGCAGATCCACCCGACAGCGGTGGTCGAACCGGGCGCGCGCCTGGGCGAGGGCGTCCGTATCGGCGCCTATTCGATCGTCGGTCCGGAGGTGTCGCTCGGCGACGGCTGCGTGCTGCACGGCCATGTGGTCGTCGGCGGCCGCACCACGATCGGCCCCCGCACCGAGATTTTCCCCTTCGCCAGCATCGGCCTGCGCCCCCAGGACCTGAAGTACAAGGGCGAGCCCTCGACGCTCGAGATCGGCGCGGACAACGTCATCCGCGAGCACGTCACCATGAATCCCGGTACCGAGGGCGGCGGCATGGTCACCCGGATCGGCAACGGGTGCCTGTTCATGGTCGGTGTCCATGTCGGCCATGACTGCCAGGTCGGCAATCAGGTGATCATGGCCAACAACGCGACGCTGGCCGGCCACGTGACCGTGCAGGATTTCGCCGTGCTCGGCGGCCTGTCGGCGGTGCACCAGTTCGCCCGGATCGGCCGCTTCGCCATGGTGGGCGGGGTGACCGGAGTGGAGCGCGACGTCATTCCCTTCGGGTCGGTCATGGGCGACCGGGCGCGGCTGTCCGGCATCAACATCGTCGGCATGAAGCGCCGAGGCCTGTCCCGCGACGAGATCCACGAGGTGCGCAAGGCCTACCGCCTGCTGTTCGCCAGCGAGGGGACCTTCCAGGAACGCCTGGAGGAGGTGGCGGCGGAATTCACCTCGTCGGCGCCGGTCATGGAGATCGTCGACTTCATCCGGGCCGATTCCTCGCGCAAGATCTGTCAACCGGAAGACGCCAACGATCTCTGAGAGCGTGATGGCTGGGCATCCAAACGGTGGGCTCGGGATCCTGGCCGGCGGCGGACCGCTGCCGCGCCGGATCGCCGATACGGTTCAGGGCGAGGGCCGGCCGGTCTTCGTCGTGGCCTTCGAGGGGCAGACCGACCCGGCGACGGTTGAGGGTCTGCCGCATGCCTGGATGCGTCTGGGCGCGACCTCCAAGACCCTGGAAGCCCTGCATGCCGCCGGCTGCGGCGAGGTGGTGATGGCCGGACCGATGAAGCGGCCGGCCCTGTCCTCCTTGCGCCTGGACCTGCGCTCCACCGCGGCCATCGCCCGGGCCGGCGCGCGCGTGTTCGGCGATGACGGGCTGCTGTCGCTCATCGTCGAGGAGATGGAGCGTGAGGGCCTGCGCGTCGTCGGCATCGAGGACCTGCTGGGCGGCTATCTGATGCCGGCCGGGACCCGCACCAGGGCAGAGCCTGACGACCGCGCCCTGGCCGACGCCGCCCGCGGGATCGCCGTGCTGAAGACCCTGGCCCGCGCCGACATCGGTCAGGCCGTGGCGGTCCAGGAGGGCATCGTCCTGGCGGTCGAGGCCGTGGAGGGCACCGACGCCATGATCGCCCGCGCCGGGGGGCTGCGCCGCGAGGGGGCCGCTCCGGTCCTGGTCAAGGGCCGCAAGCCGGGCCAGAACGACCGGGTCGACCGGCCGACCATCGGCCCCGCCACGGTCGCCAATGCCGCCGCCGCCGGCTTCGCCGGCATCGTGGTGGAGGCGTTGGAGACCTTGATCGTCGACCGGGACGCGACGGTGGCCGCCGCCGACGCCGCCGGTCTCTTCCTTCACGCCATGTCCTTCGATGGAGCGCAGACGTGACTGCTCAGTCGGGTGCTGTGTCCGGTGCCGAATCCGGTGTGCCTCTGATCTACATCATCGCCGGCGAAGCCTCAGGCGACGCGCTCGGCGCCGGCCTGATCCGGGCGCTGCGCGCCGAGACCGGCGGTCGGATCGAGGTGGCCGGGATCGGCGGCGACCGCATGGCCGCGGAGGGGCTTCAGACCCTGTTCCCGATCAGCGAGATGGCAGTCATGGGGATCTTCGAGATCCTGCCCAAGGCGCCGAAGCTGCTCGGCCGCATCCGCCAGACCGTGGCCGACATCCGCGCCCGCCGGCCGGCCGCCGTGGTCACGATCGACAGCAAGGCCTTCACCATGCGGGTGAACAAGCGCCTGCACGCCCTGCGCACCAAGACGGGCGAGGGACCGAAACTGATCCACTGGGTGCCGCCGACCGTCTGGGCGTGGCGCCCGGGCCGGGCCGAGGTGATCGCCCGCTATCTCGACCATCTGCTGGCGCTGTACCCTTTCGAGCCGCCGTATTTCGAGGCGCACGGCCTGCCGACGACCTTCGTGGGCCATCCGGCCGCGGTGGCGCCCGACGGCAACGGCAAGCGCTTCAAGGGCCGCTACGGCCTGCCGGCGGGCGCGCCGGTGCTGGGCGTCTTTCCGGGCAGCCGTCCGGGCGAGGTGAAGCGGCTGCTGCCGATCTTCGGCGATGTGGTCGACCGTCTCGCCGCGCGCTACCAGGGGCTGCGGGTGGTGCTGCCGACAGTTTCGGTGGTGGCGGACGCGGTGCGCGCGGGGACCGCGAACTGGCGCGCGCCGGTCAGCATCGTCACCGAGCACCGGCACAAGCCCGACGCCTTCGCCGCCTGCACGGTGGCCCTGGCGGCCTCGGGGACCGTCACCCTGGAACTCAGCCTGGCCGGCGTACCGACCGTTGTCGCCTATCGGGTGAACGCCTTGTCGGCGGCGATCGCCCGGCGCCTGGTCGATCCGGAGGCGGTGGTGCTGACCAACAAGCTGATGGGCAAGCGGGTGATCCCCCAGTTCCTGCAGGAGGACTGCACGGCCGACCGGCTGACCGTGGCGATCGAGCGCCTGTTCGACGATCCCCGGGCCCGGGCGGAGCAGGGGGCGGCGAGCGAAGCGATCCGCAAGATGCTTACCGTGGATGGCGAGGACCCGTCTGTGCGGGCGGCCAAGGCGGTGCTGAAGGTGGTGCGGGAAGACGCCGACGCGCTGGTGGCGGACTAAGGCAGCCTCCTTTTCCCAATTCCGTCATCCCGGCTGCGCCCGTCCCGGATTTAATCCGGGATTGAGCCGGGTGCAGGCCGGGACCAAGCCCCAGCGGTCGAACTTTGGTCCCGGGCAGCCCCCGGGTCGAAGCCCGGGGTCTCCCGGGATGACGAACATTTAAGCCCACCCCACGTCACTCCCCGGCACAAGGCCTGGGAGCGACATGGGGTGGGGCGCTCTCCGACGAGAAAGGGCGGCCCGGAGGCCGCCCTTTGCGTTCGTAACGGAAGTTCCGAAGCCTCAGCCCCGCTTCTCCAGCGGCACGTACTCGCGCTCGGTTGGGCCGGTGTAGAGCTGACGCGGGCGGCCGATGCGCTGGCCCGGCTCCTCGATCATCTCCTTCCACTGCGCGACCCAGCCGACGGTGCGGGCGACCGCGAACAGCACGGTGAACATGGAGGTCGGGAAACCGAGCGCCTTCAGCACGATGCCCGAATAGAAGTCGACGTTCGGGAACAGCTTCTTCTCCACGAAGTACGGATCCGACAGCGCGATCTTCTCCAGCTCCATGGCCAGTTCGAGCAGCGGATCGTCCAGATTCAGCTCTTCCAGAACCTCGTGGCAGGACTTCTGCATCACCTTGGCGCGCGGGTCGTAGTTCTTGTAGACCCGGTGGCCGAAGCCCATCAGGCGGAACGGATCGTCCTTGTCCTTCGCGCGCTCGATGAACTCGGGGATGTTGTCCTTGTGGCCGATCTCCTCGAGCATCTTCAGCACGGCCTCGTTCGCACCGCCATGGGCCGGACCCCACAGCGAGGCCACACCGGCGGCGATGCAGGCGAACGGGTTGGCGCCCGAGGAGCCCGCCAGGCGCACCGTGGAGGTGGAGGCGTTCTGCTCGTGGTCGGCGTGCAGGATCAGGATCCGGTCCATGGCGCGGGCCACGGTCGGGCTGATCACGTACTCCTCGGCCGGCACCGCGAACATCATGTAGAGGAAGTTCTCGGCGTAGGAGAGGTCGTTGCGCGGGTAGTTGAACGGCTGGCCGACCGAGTACTTGTAGGCCATCGCCGCGATGGTCGGCATCTTGGCGACCAGGCGGAAGGACGCGACCATCCGCTGGTGTTCGTCATGGATATCGGTGCTGTCGTGATAGAACGCCGACAGGCCGCCGACCACGCCGCACATGATCGCCATCGGGTGCGCGTCGCGACGGAAGCCGCGATAGAAGTAGGCCAGCTGCTCGTGCAGCATGGTGTGATAGGTCACGTCGTGGACGAACTTCTCCTTCTGCTTCGCCGTCGGCAGCTCGCCGTTCAGCAGCAGGTGGGCGACGTCCATGAAGTCGGACTTCTCGGCCAGATCCTCGATCGAATAGCCGCGGTGCAGCAACTGGCCCACATCGCCGTCGATATAGGTCAGCCCCGACTCGCAGGAACCGGTGGAGGTGAAGCCCGGGTCGTAGGTGAAGTGCCCGGTCTGCGCGTACAGCTTGCGGACGTCGATGACGCTCGGGCCCATGGTGCCCGGAATGACGGGAAGCTCGTAGCTTTCGCCGGACGCGTTATCGGTGAGGGTGAACGTGCCGGTATTGCTCTGGCTCATTTTTTAGTCCCCTGTTTCGAAGCCGCGCTCCCGGTTGGCCGGGATGAACGCGCGGCGGCGCGCGGATACTATCCGCTAGTGTGCGGTGCCGCAAACGGCGTCGATGCGCCTCAGCGACTCGTCTTTGCCTAGAACCGCCAGGACCTCGAAAATGCCCGGCGAAGTGGTCGATCCAGTCAGGGCGGCGCGCAGCGGCTGCGCCGCTTTGCCGAGCTTCAGTTCCTGAGCCTCAGCAAAGGAGCGCACTGCCTGCTCAACGTCCCCCTCCTGGAAAGAATTAAGCCCACGGAGTTTTTCCGCAAGCCCTGACAAAACGTTGCGACCGTCGTCATCCAGCAGCTTGTTTGCCTTTTCGTCAAAGGTCAGAGGTAGGGTGGCCGCGTAGAACCGGGCGTTGTCCGCCAGCTCCTTGATTGTGCGGGCGCGAGCTTTCAGCCCCTCCATCCCCGCCCGGATGCGACCCTCGGTCTTCGCGGTGAGCGTCAGCCCCTCCGGCTCGGCCCGCAGGCGCGCGATCACCAGGTCCGACAGCCGGCTGTTGTCGGCCTCGCGGATATAGTGGCCGTTCAGGTTCTCCAGCTTGGCGAAATCGAAGCGCGAGGCGGAGCGGCCCACACCGTCCAGGTCGAACAGCTCGATCGCCTTGTCCCGCGGCACGATCTCCTCGTCGCCATGGGCCCAGCCGAGACGCAGCAGGTAGTTGTTCAGTGCCTCGGGCAGGTAGCCCATGTCGCGATAGGCATCGACGCCCAGCGCCCCGTGCCGCTTCGACAGCTTGGCGCCGTCCGGCCCGTGGATCAGCGGGATATGAGCGAAGACCGGCACGTCCCAGCCCATGGTGCGGTAGATTACCGCCTGGCGGAACGCGTTGTTGAGATGGTCGTCGCCGCGGATGACATGGGTGATGCCCATGTCGTGGTCGTCCACCACCACCGAATGCATGTAGGTCGGCGTCCCGTCGGCCCGCAGGATGATCATGTCGTCGAGCTGGGAATTCGGCACCGTGACAGAGCCCTGCACCGCGTCCACCAGCGTGGTCTCACCGTCCTGGGGCGCCTTGATGCGGATGACCGGGTCCACGCCGGCCGGCGCCTCCGACGGGTCGCGGTCGCGCCAGGTGCCGTCGTAGCGCGGCTGGCGGCCCTCGGCGCGGGCTTTCTCGCGCATCTGCTCCAGCTCCTCGGTGGAGCAGTAGCAGCGATAGGCCTGGCCCATCTCCAGGAGCTGATGGGCGACTTCGGTGTGGCGCTCGATGCGGGAGAGCTGGAACACCGGCTCCTCGTCACCGCCGAGGCCGAGCCAGTCGAGCCCGTCCAGGATCGCCTCCACCGCTTCCGGGGTGGAGCGTTTGCGGTCTGTGTCTTCGATACGCAGCAGGTAGCGACCGCCGTGATGGCGCGCGAAAAGCCAGTTGAACAGCGCCGTGCGCGCACCGCCGATATGCAGGAACCCGGTGGGCGAGGGGGCGAAGCGGGTGACGACCGACATGGAAAGCCTTTCACATGCGCGAGCGGTTGAACGGGAGCCTGAACGGCGCACCTCCCGGCGACAAGCGCGGGAAAGTGGGCCCGGTGTCTAGCACAGGCACGCGCGAGGCGCGACCACCGCACACCCCCTCGGTCGCGGGGCAGGCGGAGGCCAGGGCGGCGGCCCTCCCCGTCGTACTGCCGCCCGCCCGGTCAGCACCGTTCCGCAGGACGGTAGGGAGGAGCATCGTCCGGCTGCTGGCAGCCGACCGGGCGCGCTGGCCACTCTGGCTGCCGGTCGCCTTCGCCACCGGTATCGGGCTGTATTTCGGCCTGCCGTCGGAACCGCCACTGGCCGCCGCCCTGGCACCGCTGCCGGTCCTGGCCGCGGCGGCCTGGGCTCTGCGCCGGTGGGACGGGGCGTTCTGGGCGGCGCTGATCGCCCTGTTCATCGCCCTTGGCGGCTCGGCGGCCCTGTTGCGGACCCTGGCCACCAACACGGTGATGCTGACCCATCCGGTCTGGGCCGATGTGGAAGGGGTCGTGGAGCGGGTCGAACGCCGACCGGAGGATGTCCGGCTCACCCTGGGAGAGGTCGTGCTCGTCGGCGGTCGCGGCACCGCGCCGTCGCGGGTGCGGCTGGTGAGCCGGTCGCGGGAGGCGGTGCCCGCCATTGGCGATCGGGTCCGGCTGCGCGCTCGCCTGACCCCGCCGCCGCCGCCCTCGGTGCCGGGCGGCTTCGATTTTCAGCGCGGCGCGTTCTTCGACGGGCTGGGAGCGGTGGGGTTCACCGTCGGACAGCCCGTTCTGCTCTCGGCCGGGGAGGCGGGGAGTGTGTCGCTGTCGGTGGCAGCCTTGCGGGCGCGGATCGCCGACCGCCTGTCCGAAACGCTGCCGGGTCCGACCGGGGCCGTGGCGGCTGCCCTGATCGTCGGCGAGCGGGCGGGGCTGGACGAGGCGACCCAGGCGGCCTTCCGGGATTCCGGCCTGGCCCACCTGCTGGCGATCTCCGGCCTGCATATGGGGCTGGTGGCCGGCACCCTGTTCGCCGGCGTGCGGTTGGCGCTGTGCCTCATCCCCGGGGTCGCCCTGCGCCGGCCGGTGAAGAAGATCGCCGCCTGCGTCGCCCTGGCCGGAAGTGCCGCCTATCTGGTGCTGGCGGGGGCGCCGGTGCCGACCCAGCGCGCCTTCCTCATGGCGGCGGTGGTGCTGTCAGCGGTGCTGGTGGACCGCGAGGCGGTAAGCCTGCGGCTGGTGGCGCTGGCGGCTTTCGCCGTCCTGGCGATCCGGCCCGATGTGCTGACCGGCGCCAGCTTCCAACTCTCCTTCGCAGCGGTGGTCGCCCTGGTCGCGGTGTACGAGACCTGGCGGTTCCAGGGCGGCAGGCTGACCGGCGGGCTCGGCGGCTGGCTGATGCGGGCGGTCCGGTACGTCGTCGGGGTCGCGGTGACTTCCATCGTCGCGACCCTCGCGACCGCGCCCTTCGTCACCTTCCATTTCCAGGCCATCGCCCTGGGCGGCATCCTCGCCAATATGCTGGCGGTGCCGTTGACCGCCTTCGTCACCATGCCGGCGGGGATCCTCGCCCTGCTCGTGATGCCGCTGGGCGCAGAGGCCCTGGTGCTGCCGGCCATGGGTTGGGGCATCGACGCGACCCTGTCGGTCGCCGACCGGGTGGTGGGCTGGACGGGGCCCTCTGCCGCCGTCTATCCGCAACCGGTCTCGGGACTGGCTGCGGTGTGCCTGGGGGGCTGCTGGCTGGCGATCTGGCGCAGCCGGCTGCGCTGGCTCGGCCTGCTGCCGGTGGCGGCCGGGGGTGCGCTGTGGCTGACCGTGACACCGCCGGACGTGCTGATCTCCGCCGACGGTGAACTGACCGCGGTGAGCCGGTCTGGGGAGGGGCAGTGGGTGGTGTCGGACACCCGGGGCAACCGGTTCGCCCGGTCGGTCTGGGCCCGGCGCTGGGGCGTGGAGGATGCGGTGACGCTGACCGCCTGGGATGATGGCACGGCCGCCGCGGCCGGTGCCCTGGCCTGCGACGACCTCGGCTGCACGCTGAGGCGCAACGGTCTGCTGCTGTCCCTGGTCACCGGTCATGAGGCCGCCCTGGAAGACTGCGCGGCGGCCGACGTGCTGATCGCGGTGGTGCGGATCCGGACCGACTGCGCCGGACCGAGCATCCTGGTTCACAGCCCAGATCTGCGGCGGGACGGGGCCCATGCCTTCTGGCTGGAGCGGGCCGGGCCGCGGATGGATTCCGTGCGCAGCCGCCGCGGCGACCGTCCCTGGGTCCCCGATCCCGCGGGCTTCAAGTCTCCGGCTGCGGACGAATGAATGCTCCGGAAGGATTCCTCGGGTTAGAGTTTTGAAACAAAGGGATAAAACTTTTCACTGTTTCGGCTTCGCAATATCGATTAAATCCAATGTATAATTTGTGCTGTGGCCAAGATGGGGAGTCGTGATGCGGATGCCGGTTCGGGAATGCTCGTTCGCTATCCTCGCGGACTCCGTGGCCGAGGTCGTCGGCAAGAAGAACCTCGCCTATGTCGCCATCAAGCAGGCGGCGTCCACGGACAATCCCGCGCGCGAGCGCTGGGCATCCAATCTGTTCGGGCAGATTTCCCTGACCAACCGCAAGCAGATCCGCTCCAACGCCATGGACAAGGCCTATGTCGAGCGCGACAAGCGCCGGGCCGAGGATCAGCGGGTCAAGGAAGTGAAGGGCGTGGACTGGGGCAACCTGTTCGCCCGCACGTAAGCGACAGACAGACTGCCGCCGCGCCGTTTTCAGGGAACCGCCCGCGGGTCGAGCGGTCCCGGCCCCCCAAGACGCTTCAGTAGTTCCGGATCAGGCCGACCAACCGCCCCTGGATGCGCACGCGGTCCGGGCCGAAAATCTGCGTCTTATAGGCCTGGTTGGCAGGCTCCAGCGCGACAGAGTTGCCCTTTCGGCGCAGGCGCTTGAGGGTCGCCTCCCGCTCGTCGATCAGGGCGACGACGATGGAGCCGTTCTCGGCGGTGTCACAGCGCCGGATGATCACG
The DNA here is from genome assembly GCF_965223715.1 of Thalassobaculum sp. GTDB lineage: Bacteria > Pseudomonadota > Alphaproteobacteria > Thalassobaculales > Thalassobaculaceae > Thalassobaculum. Next base: position 1,139,347 of record NZ_OZ245012.1, read on the forward strand.
GTATCGCCGTCGAAGATGCCGTCGTCGATCATCGAATCACCGGCGATCTCCAGCGCGTAGTGCTCGCCCCCGGCCACCATGGACAGCGGGACGGAGACCGTGCTGGTCGGATCGCTGATCGCCTCGATCGCGGTACCGGCGGCGATCCGGCCGTAGAGCGGCAGCTCGAACCCGCCATCGCTCTCCGACGGCTGCTCGCGCCCGCCGCTGCGCATGGGGAAGTTGCCGGGGATCACGTTCGGGGCGAAGCCGCGGATCGCCGGCTCCGCCTCGCCGCCGGACGCGGCCACCGCTCCTTCCGGCAGTTTCAGCACCTCCAGCGCCCGCGCCCGGTGGGGCAGGCGGCGGATGAAGCCGCGCTCCTCGAGGGCGGTGATCAGCCGGTGGATGCCGGACTTGGACTTGAGGCTCAGCGCCTCCTTCATCTCGTCGAACGAGGGGGAGACCCCGCCTTCCTCCAGCCGCTTGTGGATGAACATCAGCAGTTCGTGCTGCTTGCGGGTGAGCATCGGGTCCCTCGGCTTTCCGTCGCCGACGCGCTTACCGGTGAGTAAGCCTGCAGGCGAACAAAAATGGTACAAACACCGATGTTCTACTTTTGATCCGCCGACAGGTCAAGGCCTGTGGATAAGTCGGGGGACAGTATCCGGCGCGACTCGCCTAAATAGACAAGAAGTCGCCGTCGAGGCAGAGCACGCGAACCGTGTCCCCGGCCTTGCGACTCGGGTCGTGGGCGGGGCGCACGATCAAGCAGTCGGCGGCGGCGAGACGGGACATCATCGAGCTGTCCTGGCGCGGGAAGGGGCGGACATGGCGGCGGCCGTCTTCCCCCATCTCCCAAGTCGCACGGACATAGTCCTGACGTCTGTCATTCTCCTTTAGGTCGACGGCGAGGACTGCCTGCTCCTCTTTGGCGCCGACCGTCTCCAGCCCCAGCATGGCCTCGATGGCGGGGCGCAGGAACACGGTGGCACAGACCACGGTGGAGACCGGATTCCCGGGAAGTCCGAGCATCGGCACCCCGGCGAACCGGCCGAAAATCAGCGGCTTGCCCGGCCGCATGGCGATCTTCCAGAACCCGACCTCCAGGGCGTCGGCGCCGAACTCCCCGTCGCCCAGGGCTTTCTGCACAAGGTCGTGGCGGCCGACCGATGCGCCCCCAGTGGTGACCAGCATGTCGGCGCCCCGCGCGCCGGCCGCGATCCGCCGCAGCGCGCCCTCGTCATCCGGGGCGATGCCCAGATCGACCGGCTCGCCGCCGACGGCGCGCACCACCGCCGCGAGCGCATAGGCGTTGGAGGACACGATACGCATCGGATCGGTCAGCTCGCCCGGACGCACGATTTCGTCGCCGGTGGACAGAATGGCGACACGCGGTTTCCTGCGGACCGAGATCCAGGGCACGTTCATGGTCGCGGCCAGGCCGATATCGCGGGCCGACAGGCGCCGGCCGGCGGCGATGCCGAGATCGCCCGCGTGGAAGTCGAGTCCGGCCGGGCGGATATAGGTACCGGCGGCAGCGCCCTCGCGGACGGTAACGGTCGCCCCGTCCTCCTCGCTATCGGCGTCTACATCCTCCTGGATGACGATGGCGTCGGCGCCGGCGGGCACCGGGCCGCCGGTGAATATCCGCACGCATTCGCCGGGGCCGACCGTTCCCTCGAACAGGCCGCCGGCCGGGGCGGCGCCGATGCGTTTCAGGGTCGCCGGTACGCTGGCCACGTCCTGGGCGCGCACCGCATAGCCGTCCATGGCTGAGACCGCGACGGGGGGTTGGGTGCGGCGCGCGGTGATCGGCTCGGCGGTGACCCGGCCGAGCGCCTCGGTCAGCGCCACGGTTTCGGCCGGCATCGGGATCATGGCGTCGAGGATGCGCGCCAGCGCGTCCGACACCGGCAGCAGGTCGTCACTCACTGCGATAGTCTCCGGATTTGCCGCCGGATTTGGCCACCAGCCGTATGTCGCCGATGCGCATCGCCTTATCCACGGCCTTGGCCATGTCGTAGACGGTCAATGCTGCGACCGACACCGCGGTCAGCGCCTCCATCTCCACGCCGGTGCGGCCCTTCAGCTTGCAGGTCGCCTCGATATCGACCGCGTCGCGCGCCTCGTCGATGGTCAGCGCCACCTTGACCGAGGTCAGGGCGAGGGGATGGCAGAGCGGGATCAGGTCGGGGGTGCGCTTGGCGCCCATGATGCCGGCCAGCCGGGCGACGGAGAGAACGTCGCCCTTCTTCACCCCACCGTCGCGGATCAGGGCGATCGTTTCGGGCGCGGCATAGACCGAGCCGCGGGCGGTGGCGACCCGTTCGGTCTCCTCCTTGTCGCCGACATCGACCATATGCGCCTTGCCGGCGGCGTCGAAATGCGTGAAGTCGCTCATTCTCTCAGGCCCGTGGGTTCAGGCGACGGCGGGAAGCGGATCCGCCAGGAGCTTGCGGGTCGCGGCGGTCACGTCGTCCTGACGCATCAGCGACTCGCCGATCAGGAAGCAGCGCGCGCCGATCCGGGCCATGCGGCCGAGATCCGCAGGCGTGAACAGCCCGCTCTCGGCGATCAGGGTGCGGTCGTCCGGCACCATCTTGGCCAGCGCCTCGGTGGTGGCGAGGTCGGTGGTCATGGTCTTCAGGTTGCGGTTGTTCACCCCGATCAGCGGCGAGGCGAGCTTCAGCGCCCGCTCCATCTCTTCGGCGTCATGCACCTCCACCAGCACGTCCATGCCGAGGTCGGTGGCCGCCGTCTCCAGCTCGGCGGCCAGGCCGTCGTCCAGGGCCGCCATGATCAGCAGGATACAGTCGGCGCCCAGAGCCCGGGCTTCCACGATCTGGTAGGGATCGAGCATGAAGTCCTTGCGCAGGGCCGGCAGCTCCACCGCCGCGCGGGCCGCTTCCAGGAACGCGTCCGCTCCCTGGAAATACTTCTCGTCGGTCAGCACAGACAGGCAGGTCGCCCCGCCATCGGCATAGGCGCGGGCCAGCGAGGGCGGATCGAAATCGGCGCGGATCAGGCCCTTGGACGGCGACGCCTTCTTGATCTCGGCGATCAGGCCGTAGCCGCGCTTGGATGCCGACTGCAGCGCCTTGGCGAAGCCGCGCGGCTTGGACGCGGCCTTCGCCAGTTCCTCCAGTTCGGCCAACGACCGCCGCTCCTTGCGTGCGGCGATCTCGCCGCGCTTGTGCTCGCAGATCTCCGCCAGAACGTCGCGCATCAGGCGCTCTCCCGGTTGGTCATCTCGACCAGGGCGTCCAGTTTCGCCTTGGCCTTGCCGCTGTCGATGCTGTCGGCCGCCATCTCGACGCCCTCCCGGATATCGGTCGCCATGCCCGCCACCACCAGGGCCGCCCCGGCATTCAGCAGCACGATGTCGCGATACGGGCCGGCCGCCCCGTCCAGCACCTCCCGCAGGGCGGCGGCGTTATGCTCCGGATCGCCGCCGCGCACGGCGTCGATCGGCGCCCGCTCCAGCCCGGCATCCTCCGGCGTGACCTCGAACGTCTCCACCTTGCCGTCCTGGAGGCTCGCCACATGGGTCGTGCCGGACAGGGTCAGTTCGTCCAGGCCGTCGCCATGCACCACCCAGGCGCGGGTCGAGCCGAGCTTGCCGAGGGTCTCGGCCATCGGGACGATCCAGTCCCTGGAAAACGCGCCGACGAGCTGGGTCTTCACCATGCCCGGGTTGGACAGCGGGCCCAGGATGTTGAACAGGGTCCGCGTGCCGAGCTCGACCCGCGGGCCGGCCACGTGGCGCATGGCGCTGTGGTGGCGCGGCGCCATGAAGAAGCAGATGCCGACCTCGTCGATCGCCTTCTTCACCAGCTTCATGTCGCAATCGGTGTTCACGCCCAGATGGGTCAGCACGTCGGCCGCCCCGGAGCGCGAGGAGAGCGCCCGGTTGCCGTGCTTGGCCACCGGCACGCCGGCGCCGGCGATCGCGAAGGAGGCGGCGGTGGAGATGTTGTAGGTCTTCGCCCCGTCGCCGCCGGTACCGACATTGTCCATGGCATTGGCGGGGACCTCGACCTTCAGCGCCTTGGCCCGCATGGCGCGGGCGGCACCGGTGATCTCCGGCACGGTCTCGCCGCGCACCCGCAGCGCCATCAGGAAGCCGCCGACCTGGGCCGGGGTGGCATTGCCCGACATGATGATGTCGAAGGCGCTCTCCGCCTGTTGCTCGCTCAGGGGCTCCCCGGTCGCCGCGTGGGCGATCAGGGCCTTCATGTCCCCCAGATCGCCGCTCATGTCCCGGTTCTCTTCAGCCGCGCCTCGATCTCCTCGATCGGCTGGATCGGCTCACCGTTGAACCCGGCCAGGCGCAGGAAGTTGGCCAGCATCCGGTGGCCGAACTGGGAGGCGATGCTCTCCGGGTGGAACTGCACGCCGTAGCACGGATACTCGCGGTGCTTCAGCCCCATGACGATGCCGTCCTCGGTCCAGGCCGTCTTCTCCAAGACATCCGGCCAGCCGTCGGTCGGCACGATCAGCGAGTGGTAGCGGGTCACCTCGAAGGGCGAGGGCAGGCCCTCGAAGATGCCGGTGCCGGTATGCTGCACCTCCGACACCTTGCCATGCATCGGCACCGGCGCCCGGGTGACGGTGCCGCCGAAGGCCTGGCCCATGGTCTGGTGACCGAGGCACACGCCCAGCATCGGGATGGTCGCCGCACAGCGCTCCACCAACTCCAGGCAGATGCCGGCACGGTCCGGATCGCAAGGGCCGGGGGAGATGACGATGCCTTCCGGGTTGAGATCGATGATCTCGTCCACGGTGATCTTGTCGTTCCGCCGCACCTCGAACCGCGCGCCCAGCTCCCCGAGGAAGTGGTAGAGGTTGTAGGTGAAGCTGTCGTAGTTATCGATCAGCAGAAACATTTCAATCGCTTGGAGACGGTTGTTTATGTAGCGGACTAGCCGTTGCGTGCTACCTTATCAACCCCAGGACCGGCAGAGAAGCGGCTAGCATGGCGGCACAGCGCAGGAAGCCCACAGGCAGCAGGAAGAAGACGTCCCCGTCCGGTGGCGGGTTCCTGCGGCGTGCCGGGGTGGCGGCTGTTGCTGCGGTCGTCCTGTTCGGCGGCGGGATCGCGGTGGGTGCCTGGATCGCCGGCGGTGCCGCACTGCCCGAGCTGAGTGCGAGTCGCGACCTGTTGGGTTCGCCCCAGGCGGCCGCGCCCGCTCCGGTACCGACCCAGAAGCCGCTTCCTCCCAAGGCCGAGGCGCCGAAGGCGTCGGCGGTGCAACCCGATATTCCGCTGCCGAAAATGACCAAGGCCGTGGAGGCGGCGAAACCGGCGGAGACGATGGCCCAGCCGGTGGCCGCGACAGCCGTGCCCCAGGTGGCAGCCCTGCCGCCCAAGCCACCGGTCGGGGATCGCGAAGACCTGCCGGCCTGGCGCCGCTATGCCGTCGCGGCGGATCTCTCCGGCGGCGGGCCGTTCATCGCCATCGTGCTGGACGATCTCGGCATCGATGTGCGCCGGTCCAACCGGGCGGTGGCGCTCTCGGCCCCGATGACGCTCGCCTTTCTGCCCTATGCCGAGGGGCTGGAGGCGCAGACCGCCGCCGCGCGTGCGGCCGGTCATGAGTTGCTGGTCCATATCCCCATGCAGCCGCATGGAGAGGACGCCGATCCGGGGCCGAATGCGCTGGACATGCGGCTGGGTGCCATCGAGGTGCTGAGCCGGCTGGACTGGGATCTCGCCCGGTTCTCCGGTTATGTCGGCATCAACAATCACATGGGCAGCCTGTTCACCGAGAGCGAGGAGGGGATGCGCCTGGTGGCCGAGGGGCTGCGCGACCGGGGGCTGCTGTTCCTGGACAGCCTGACCTCGCCGAAGAGCGTGGCCGCCTCCACCGTGGCCTCCTACGGCGTGCCGACAACCGTGCGCGACGTCTTCCTCGACAATACCGACAGCCCGGAGGAGGTGGCGATGCGGCTGGAACAGACCGAGAAGGTGGCCCGCAAGGCCGGCACGGCAATCGCGATCGGCCATCCCCGCGACAACACCCTGGACGTGCTGGAGGCCTGGATCCCCAAAGCGCAGGCGGCGGGCTTCACCCTGGTGCCGCTGACCGCCGTGCTGGACGTCCGGCGCGGCATGGCCACCCAGCAGGCGAGCCGACCGTGAGTGCGGTGCAGCTTCCGCCGGTGACCTGGCGCTGGCACCGCTGGAACCAGCTCGACCGCGACCAGCTCTACGCCATCCTGAAGGCGCGGGTGGACATCTTCGTGGTCGAGCAGGACTGCCCCTATCCGGAGATCGACGGCAAGGATCCCAAGGCCCTGCACCTGCTCGGCTATGACGGGCATCCTGGCGACGGCCTGCTGCTGGCCTATGCGCGGCTGTTCGCGCCCGGCGATTACTACGCCGAGCCGGCGGTCGGCCGGGTGCTGACCACGGCGTCGGCGCGGGGACGCGGCGTGGGAAGGCTGCTGATGGCGGAGTGCCACCGGTTTTCGGAGGCAAGCTTCGGCACGCCGGCGGTGCGGCTGAACGGGCAGGCCTACCTGAAGGAGTTCTACGAGAGCCTCGGCTATGCCGCCGTCATGGGGCCGTATGACGAGGACGGCATCCCGCATTACGAGATGCTTCGCTCGGCGCCGTAGCGTTCGTTCGTCGGCGGCGCCTAGGGTCCTGTCATGACGGATCTCACGGATATCGCCGCCATTGTCGGCGTTCTCTTTCTCGCCGGCCTGGTGAAGGGTGTGGTCGGGCTCGGCCTGCCGACGGTCAGTCTGGCGCTGCTCACCCCGATCCTGGGATTGCCGTCGGCCATGGCGGCGATGCTGCTGCCGTCCTTTCTCACCAACCTGCAGCAGGCGCTGACCGGCGGCGACATCCCGGCGATGCTGCGCCGGTTCTGGCCGTTCCTGGGGGCGGTGGCGCTGGGTACCCTGGCGACCTCCGGCGCGGTCGCCGCAGTGCCGACCGACCTGCTGGTGATCCTGCTGGGCGCGTCCATCGCGCTCTATGCGGCACTCGGCCTGCTGACCCCGCCCTGGCCGCAACCGGGGCCGCGCGAGCGCTGGCTCGGTCCGGTCTGCGGCCTGGTCACCGGGTTGCTGACCGGCATGACCGGTTCCTTCGTGATCCCGTCGGTGCCGTATCTCCAGTCCCTGGCGCTGGGCCGCGACCGGCTGGTGCAGATGATGGGGGCGACCTTCACCGTCGCCACGCTGGCCCTGGCGCTCGGCCTCGGTGGACGTGGGCTGATCGGCGGCGGGGCGGCGCTGGGCACACTCGCGGGGGTGATTCCCGCCTTTCTCGGCATGGAGATCGGCCGCCGGCTGCGCGGCCTTCTGTCGGAGCAGGCCTTTCGCCGCGCGCTTTTCACGGCACTGTTGCTTCTCGGGCTCTGGATGATCGGACGGGAACTGGCTAGCGTCGCGACATGACAGATCATGCGCCCCGTATCCCGCTTCCCGTTTCCGGCCTGAACCCCGTGGAGGAGGCCGTCGGCCAGCGCCGTTCCGTGCGCGGCTTCAAACCCGATCCGGTCCCGCGCGAGACGGTCGAACGTATCCTGCAGATCGCCGCCCGCGCGCCGTCGGGCACCAACATGCAGCCCTGGAAGGTGCATGTGCTGACCGGCAAGGCGCGGGAGGACCTGTCGGCGGCGATCATGACCGCCTTCGACAGCGGCGAGGAGCACAAGGGCGAGTGGGCCTATTACCCCAAGCAGTTCCGCGAACCCTATCTGGCGCGGCGGCGCAAGGTCGGCTGGGACCTCTACGGCCTGGTCGGCATCGCCAAGGGCGACACCGAGAAGATGCATGTGCAGCACGGCCGCAACTACACCTTCTTCGATGCGCCGGTGGGGCTCATCTTCACCATCGACCGGGACCTGGAGATCGGGTCGTGGCTCGATTACGGGATGTTCCTGCAGAACGTGATGCTGGTCGCCCGCTCCCACGGGCTGGAGACCTGCCCCCAGGCGGCCTTCGCGCCGTATCACGCGGTGATCCGCGAGACCCTCGGGCTGGAGGAGATCGACGCCATCGTCTGCGGCATGTCGCTCGGCTATGCAGATTGGGACCGACCGGAGAACACGCTGATCACCGAGCGGGCGCCGCTCGAGGACTTCGTGACGTTCCGGGAGTAGGGGGCTGGATCCGGCCCTTCCTCCACTAGTCTTCCCGGACCTGATCCGGGACCCAGCCATCCGCGCGATGGAACGCTCGAGGTAACTTTCATGCGCTCCAACGCGCGCCCTCTCTGGGCCCCGGCGCAGGGTGTTCAGCCCGGAGAGAAGGTTGACGCCTGTTCGGAGACATGGCTGACGGTTTCCGGATTAGTGTTTTCGTCGTTGTTGACGTCAATGGTTGCGATGCGCCTGGCGCCGAAGAAGACGCCGAACCGGCCGTCGCGGTCGCGTGGCCGGATGGCGACGCGTTCACCGCGGAAGGCCTTGGGCACGCGCCAGAGGCGGTTTCGGAAGCTGATGTTGGCGGACTGGTTGACGGTGCGCAGCGTCTCGCCGTCGTCATAGACGATCTCGGGCGGCGGATCGATGAAGGGACGCGGCGAGACGGCGTATCGGGTCGCCGGCACCTCCTGGCCGAGAGCCTCGTGCGGCCTGCGGGTGTTGTAGACGCTGCGCCAGGCATCGAAGGCCCTCTGGGCGCAGGCGAGGTCGCGGAACCGGTTGCAGGCCAACAGTTCGGCGTTGAGGGTGCGGTGGAAGCGCTCGTTCTTGCCGCGCGACTGGGGATGGTAGGGGCGGCTGTGGATGACCTCCACGCCGAGCTTGAGCAGCCACACGCCGAGCGGCGTCCACTGTCCCGGCACGCCACCGCCCCAGGGCGAGCCGTTGTCGAGGAAGAACGCCTCGGGCAGGCCATAGCGGCAAAAGGCCCCTTCCAGGGCGCTGCGCACCGTCGCCGTGCGCTGGTCGCCGCAGGCGGCAAGGCAAAGCGCGTAGCGCGAGTGATCGTCGATCACCGTCAGCGGATGGCACCAGCCGGCGCCGGCCAGCGGCACGCGGCCCTTGAAGTCCATCTGCCACAGCAGGTTCGGCGCCGGCTTCTCGAAGCGCCGGTAGTGATGGTTGTCGCCGCCGCTCCCGCCACCGATCCGACCATGACGCTGCAGCACCGCATGCACCGTCGACGGGGCGGGTGCGGCAAGACCCTCGCGGCTCAAACAGCGCGCGATCTTGCGCGCTCCCCACGCCGGGTGCGCATCGCGCACCGCCAGGATCGCCGCCTCCACGTCCGCCGCTGTCCGCGCCGGGCTCCCATGCGGCCGCCGCGAGCGGTCACACAGACCCTCCGCCCCATCCTGCCACCGCCGGAGCCATTTGTAGCCCGTCTGCGCACTGATCCCAAAACGCCGGCACAACTCCCGACGGTTCGCCCCTTCCGACAACGCAAGCGTCACAAACTCAAGACGCTGTTCCATGGCAGACACCTCTCTCCACGGCATGCCCAGCCTCCCGCGCTGATCACATGCCTAAAGTGTCAACCATCTCCCCGAACACCTGTCCGCTATCTCTCCGGGCTGAACACGCAGGGCCGGGGAGAGCGTAGGGTTAGGGGAAGAGGGAGCGCGCATTACCCCCATTGCCGCCGCCCCCGCGCGCTTGCCATGATCGCCGCCAATCAACCACGAACCAGAACACCAGAGGGCGCAGCCCCGGGAGAGGAAACATGAGCCGGATCAGTGTCATCACCGGCGGTGCCAGCGGCATCGGCCGGGCCTGCGCGGATGTGCTGGCGGAACGGGGCGACACGCTCGTCATCGCCGACATGAACGCCGAGGGTGCCGCCAAGGCCGCCGCGGAACTGAAGGCCGCCGGGGCGGCGGCCCATGCGCTGGCGCTTGACGTGGCCGATGACGCGGCGGTGGAGGACTTCTTCGACCGGGTGGAGAGCGAGATCGGCGCCGTCGGTGCGGTCGTGCATTCCGCCGGAATCCTGCAGAACGCCATGACCACCGAGCGCATGGACCGGGCCGAGGCCGACCGGATCATGGATGTGAACTACCGCGGCACCTGGTCGGTGAACGTCGCCGCCTGCCGCCGGATGAAGGCGCGCCAGGCCGGGGCCGTCGTCAACCTCGCCTCGATCAACAGCTTCACCGCGCTGCCGATCCCCAGCTATAACGTCTCCAAGGTCGCGGTGAAGGCGCTGACCGAGATCCTGGCGGTGGAGTACGGAATCCACGGCATCCGGGTGAACGCGGTCGCGCCGACCTACACCATCACCCCGGCGATCCAGGCGCGCATCGACAGCGGCCACCGCGACCCGGAGGCGATCCGCGATGCCGGGGCGCTGAAGATTCTGGTCACCCCGCGCAACATCGCCGAGCCGATCGCCTTCCTGCTGTCCGACGCGGCCGCCGCCATCACCGGCGTCACCCTGCCGGTCGACGCGGGCTATGCGCCGAACACCACCTACCGCAGCTACGTCGCCCCGGTGGAGGGCTTCGGCCAGTAAGCTTGTGGCAGCAGTGCGATGCCGGCGCGGGCGTTGATCCCGACCCGCGAGGGGCGCAGACTTCCGCCAACATCGGGAGGAAAACGATGACCGAAATGGTGACCAGCCTCGACGCGCTTGCTGCCAAGGTGCGCGACGGCTCCATGATCGCCTTGCCGCCGGACTATTCCGGCTGCGCCAACGCCCTGTGGCGGGCGGTGATCCGCCGCGGGGTGAAGGACCTGCACCTCGTGGGCGTGCCGGTCTTCGGCTATCACGGCGACCTGCTGATCGGGGCGGGCTGCGTGCGGGTGGCCGAGACATCCGCCGTGACCCTGGGCGAGCATGGGCTCGCACCCCGCTTCACCGCGGCGGTCAAGGCCGGCAGCATTGTCGTGAAGGACGCCACCTGTCCCGCCATCCATGCCGGGCTGCAGGCGGCCGAGCGCGGGGCGCCGTTCTCGGTGATGCGAGGGCTGATCGGCTCCGACATCCTGGCCCGGCGCGCCGACTGGAAGGTCATCGACAACCCGTTCGGCGAGAACGATCCGGTGGTCGCGATCCCGGCCCTGACGCCCGACCTCGCCGTGTTCCACGCCGCCAAGGCCGACCGGCACGGCAATGTCTGGATCGGCGTGCGGCGCGAGCTGATGGTCATGGCCCATGCCGCCCGCGACACGCTGGTGACCGTGGAGGAGATCGTCGACGGCGACCTGATGGCCGATCCGGTGACCAAGGCCGGCACCATCCCCGGCCTCTACGTCACCGCCCTGGCCGAGGCGAAGGAGGGAAGCTGGCCCCAGGGCCTGCCCGCCACCGACCTGGTCGCCGATCAGGGCCACCTGGCGCGCTATGCCGAGATGGCGAAGACGGAAGAGGGTTTTGCGTCCTATCTGGCGGAGTTCGTGACCGGCCGGGAGGCGGCGGAATGAGCGGCTCCGACGTTCAGCTGGAAGAGATCCTGATCCACACCATCGCCGGGATGCTGGAGGGCCTGCGCCATGTGGCGGTCGGCGCGTCATCGCCGGTGCCGGGGGCGGCGGCGCTACTGGCCCGGGCGCGATCGGGTGGCGGCACGCGGGTGTCGGTGCTGGGCTCGGAGGACCACAATTTCTTCTCCGACGGCGGCAAGGAGCTGTTCGACTGCGCCGGGCAAGGGCGGATCGACGCCTTCTTCCTCTCCGGCGCCCAGATCGACGGCAAGGCCAACATCAACCTGGTGTCCATCGGCGACCCGGACCTGCCCAAGGCGCGGTTTCCCGGCTCGTTCGGGTCGGGCTATCTGTACTATGTGGTGCCGCGGGTGATCCTGTTCCGGCTGGAGCACACCAAGCGGACCCTGGTGGAGAAGGTGGACTTCATCTCCGCCCCGGGTTTCTCCGACCCGAACGTCTACCGGCCGGGCGGCCCCTTCGCGATGATCACCGACCGCTGCCTGTTCGACGTGGACAAGGCGCGGCAGCGCTTCGTGCTGAAGAGCGTGCATCCGGGCGAGAGCGTGGAGAGCATCGCGGAGAACACCGGGTTCGCGTATGACGTGCCGGCCGAGGTGCCGACGACGCCGCTGCCCGATGCGGAAACCCTGGCCCTGATGCGCGGCCGCATCGCCGGCGAGATCGCCGAGATCTATCCGGGGTTCGCCAAGCGGGTGTTCGGGCTGGAGAGGGCGGCCTGACGGGTCAGGCTCAGCCTTCATCAATCCCTCAACCAAACGCACTCCCCGGCCCTGTGCCGGGGCCTACTCGTCGGCGTGACTGGTCGGTGGGGGCTTTCTATCGATCCGCTCGCGCGGTTCTTGGCGTGGGCCCCGGCACAGGGCCGGGGAGTGCGGTTTGGGAGGGGACGACGGATCGTGCGCCGTGTCACGCCGCCCGCTTCAACCCCGAGCGGGTCCAGATCGTTTCCAACGACGCCACCAGGTGCGCGATATCGGCATCCGAATGCGACGGGTTCGGCGTGACCCGCAGGCGCTCCGTGCCGCGCGGAACCGTGGGGTAGTTGATCGGCTGCACGTAGATCCCGAACTCGTCCAGCAGCTCGTCGCTGATCCGCTTGGCATGGACCGGGTCGCCGACCATCACCGGGACGATGTGGCTCGGATTGGCGAGATGCGGGATGCCGGCGGAATCCAGGCCAGCGCGGACCTTGGCCACCCGGTCGCGCTGGGCCTCGCGCTCGACGTTGCTGGTCTTCAGATGGCGGATGCTCGCCCGCGCACCCGCCGCGACCGCCGGGGGAAGCGCGGTGGTGAAGATGAAGCCCGAGGCGAAGCTGCGCACGAAATCGCACAGCGCCGCCGACGCGGTGATGTAGCCGCCCATCACCCCGAACGCCTTGCCCAGGGTCCCCTCGATCACCGTCAGCCGGTGCGCCAGACCCTCGCGTTCGGAGATGCCGCCGCCGCGCGGACCGTAGAGCCCGACCGCATGCACCTCGTCGAGATAGGTCATCGCCCCGTGCTTCTCGGCCACATCGCAGATCTCGGCGATCGGCGCGATGTCGCCATCCATGGAGTAGACGCTCTCGAACGCCACCAGCTTGGGCCGGTTCGGGGCGATTTCGGACAGCTTGCGGTCGAGGTCTTCGGGGTCGTTGTGGTTCCAGATCACCTTCTCGGCGCGGGAATGGCGGATGCCCTCGATCATGGACGCGTGGTTGTCGGAATCCGACAGCACCACGCAGCCGGCCATGCGCGCCGCCAGCGTGCCCAGCGCAGCCCAGTTCGACACATAGCCGGACGTGAACAGCAGCCCGGCCTCCTTGCCGTGCAGGTCGGCGAGTTCCCGCTCCAGCAGCACGTGGTCGTGGTTGGTGCCGGAGATGTTGCGCGTGCCGCCGGCGCCCGCGCCGGAGCGATCCAGCGCCTCATGCATCGCCTGCAGCACGGCGGGAAACTGCCCCATGCCCAGATAGTCGTTCGAGCACCACACGGTGACCTCGCCGGTGCCGCCCGCGCGATAGCGGGTGGCACGGGGGAAGGCGCCCTGGTGCCGCTCGATATCGGTGAACACCCGATAGCGGCCCTCGCCGCGCAGGGCGTCGAGCTGGTCCCGGAAATAGGCCTCGTAGTCCATGGTCGTCTCCTCGCGGGTTTCCCCGCTGCCGGAAGCGGCAGTCTCGCCGAACTCGCCGTCTCAGCGCCGGAAAATGGCGCGGCGGGCGGTCCCCATCAACCTGTCACATCCGCGCAGGGGGCGGGCTGACGGGCGGTTCTACAGGCGCTTGGTAAAGAAATAGCGCCGGTGGCCGGGCGGCATATCCTCGATCCGGCCGAACTCCACATAGCCGAAGCGTGGGTAGAAGTCCGGAGCCTGGAAGTCGTAGGTGTCGAGCCAGGCGCCGATGCACGCGCGCCCGCGGGCGAGCTCCTCGGCCCGGGCGAGCAGCGCTCCGCCGACCCCGCCGCGACGCTCCGCCGGACGGACCGCCAGAAGGCTCACATGCAGCCAGTGCAGGTTGGTGCTGCCGACCAGCGTGCCGACCAGCTCTCCGTCGCGCAGGGCCCGCAGGGCGAATTCCTGGAAGTTCCAGGCCACGCCATGGGGCTTTGCATGCTCGCCGAGCCAGTCGATCGCCTGCCTGCGGACGGCCTCCAGCGGGTCGCCTTTGCCCTCGACCAGTTCGACCTGCACAGACATGGCCGTTCAGCTTCCCTTGGTGGCGAAATTCGCTTCCACGTAGCTGAGCAGCTGCTCCACAGATTGGGCAAGCGACAGGGAGCCGGTATCGACCTCCACCTCCGGGGCTTCCGGTGCCTCGTAGGGGGCGGAGATGCCGGTGAACTCCGGGATCTCGCCCTTGCGCGCCTTCTTGTAGAGACCCTTGGGATCGCGCTCCTCGCAGACTTCCAGCCCGGCGTTCACATAGACCTCGTGGAACAGGTCCGGGGCGACGGCGCGGGCGCGGTCGCGGTCGGAGCGGTAGGGCGAGATGAAGGCGGTGATCACCAGTATGCCAGCGCGGGCGAACAGGGCCGCCACCTCGCCGACCCGGCGGATGTTCTCCTCCCGGTCCTCCGGCGCGAAGCCGAGATCGGCGGACAGGCCGAAGCGGATGTTGTCGCCGTCGAGCACATAGACCTGCCAGCCCTTGCGGAACAGGGTCTGCTCCAGCTCCAGGGCCAGGGTGGACTTGCCGGCACCGGACAGGCCGGTCAGCCAGAGCACGCCGGACTTGTGGCCGTTGGCCGCCCAGCGGGCGTCGGTGGTGACCCGGGTCTCCACCGCGGTGATGTTCTGCGAGGTCGGGGCGTTGGCCCGGCGCAGGTCGTGGAACCCGTCCATCGACACCAGGCCGCCGCCGGCCATGTCGTAGCCGTCGATCAGCACGAAACGGCCGAGACGCGGGTTGGCGGTGAACTCGTCCACCGACAGCATGGCGCGGGCGCGCAGCACCACCTCGCCGACCTCGTTGCGCTCGATCCGGTCGGCCGGGCGCTCCGACAGGTCGGAGACGTCGATCACCCGCTCGATCGCCTGCACCTCGACCGGGTGCTCCAGGGTGGCGAGCTTGAGCTTATAGCGACGGCCCACCTCCAGCGGCGCGCGGCCAAGCCAGAAGATGCGGGCGCGGAACACGTTGGTCTGGACCGGCGGCTCGGCCTCGTGGCTGGCGACGAAGCCGCGCTCGACGAAGAGCTGGTCGTCCAGGGTGATGCCGATGGACTGGCCGGCGGAGGCCGACAGGACCGGGCCGTCGACGCTCCAGGCCTCGATCGACTGCACCTTTGCTCGGGCGTTGCTCGGGCTGAACAGCAGGGTGTCGCCGACGTTCAGCTTCCCGCTCTCGATACGGCCGGCCAGGATGCGGCGCTCGTCGAACTTGTAGACGTCCTGGATCGGGAAGCGCAGCGGCAGTTCCACCGGCAGCGGCTTCGGCGCCAGGGCGTCGAGCGAGGCGATCAGCGTCTCGCCGGTGAACCAGGGCATGTTCTGCGACTTGTTCGCCAGGCCGTCGCCGTGGCGGGCGGAGACCGGCAGGATGGCCGCCGGGGTGATGCCCATGCCCTTCAGATAGGCACGGACCTCGCCGGCCACTTCCTCGAAGCGGTCCTTGGCATGGTCGACCAAGTCCATCTTGTTGACCGCGACCACCACGTTGTCGAGGCCGAGCAGGTGCAGGATGTAGCCGTGGCGGCGGGTCTGCTCCTGCACGCCTTCCTTGGCATCGACCACCAGAATCGCGGCATCGGCCGAGGCGGCGCCGGAGACCATGTTCTTCAGGAACTCCTTATGGCCCGGCGCGTCGATGATGACGTAGGGCCGAACCGGGGTCTTGAAGAAGATCTGGGTGGTGTCGATGGTGATGCCCTGGTCGCGCTCGGCCTGCAAAGCGTCGAGCACGAAGGCCCATTCCATCGGCATGCCGCGCCGCTCGGACATGGCGCGGACCGCCTCCATCTTGCCGTCGGGCAGGGAGCCGGTGTCGTGCAGCATGCGGCCGATCAGGGTCGACTTGCCGTGGTCCACATGGCCGACGATGACGAGCTTCATCGGCGCGAGATCGGTAACGGGAGGGACAGTCATCTGGGCGGACTCTCTTACATGTATCCCGCGGAGCGCAGGCGCTCGAACGCGTCTTCGGCCTCATGGTCCATCGCCCGGCCGCTGCGCTCGGCCACCTTGGTGGCGCGCAACTCGGCGATGATCTTCTCCACGGTGTCGGCGTCGCTGTTTACCGGGTTGGTGATGTCCATGTCGCCGAGCGAACGGTAGCGCTTGCCGTTCTTGGCGAAGTACAGCGGCACCAGCGGAATGCCCTCGCGCTGGATGTAGAGCCAGATGTCCAGCTCGGTCCAGTGCAGCAGCGGGTGCACGCGGATATGGGTGCCCGGCGCGAAGTCGGTCTTGAACTGGTCCCAGAATTCCGGCGGCTGGTCGCGGAAGTCCCACTCGGCGTTCTCGCCGCGCGGGCTGAAGACCCGTTCCTTGGCGCGGGTGGCCTCCTCGTCGCGACGGATGCCGGCGATCACCGCCTGCAGGTCCAACTCGGCGATCAGCCGCTTCAGCGCCTCGGTCTTGCGCGCCGCGGAGCGGGCGGCCGGCGGCAGGGTCGGGTCGATCTCCTCGATCGGCGGGCAGTCCCGGCGGATGAAGTTCAACCCCCACTTCTCGGCGTACTCCTTCTGGAAGGCGTACATCTCGGGGAACTTCTTGCCGGTGTCGCAGAACATGGCGGGGAAGGGGACGTGTCCGAAGAACGCCTTCTTCGCCAGCCAGAGCATGACGTTGGAGTCCTTGCCGAGCGACCAGAGCATGCCCAGCCGGTCGAACTTGTTGAACGCCTCGCGCAGGATGTAGACGCTCTGCGCCTCGAGGGAGTCGAGATGGTTCATCGGAAACCCGTGTCCCCGGTTGCGGTTGGCGCGTTGATAGGCGCGGACACGGGCGCTGTCAAAGGAAGTGCGGGCCTTTCAGGTCGCTGAAAGGTGGCATAACAGGAGCGGAAGCGGGCGGATTTGATCCAGCGGTTCCCGGCTGGCCGATTTTCGGGACCGGCGCGTTCCGGGGGATCGGGAACGGCGGAACCGTCCGTTCCCGAAATTTTTTGCGCGGGAGGCTAGCCTTCGATGACCGCGAAGGTGCGCACCTCAATGCTCTCGCGGGGCGGCGCGCTCGGATCCTGGTCAGGAATCTGGAAGGCGCCGTGCGGGGTGTACTTGGACACGCCGTCCTTGGTGTCCCAGCCCTTGATCAGCAGCACCTCGTCGCGGGTCATCTCGGGCGCCCAGTACCAGCGCTGACCCGGCTGATGGGCGAGCTGGTAGATCTCGCCGACCCGGTCGGGGAAGACCTGGTCCGTGGCGAGCAGGGCGTCCGGGGCGATCGACTCCGCGTCGGCCAGGGCGAGCGGGGCGCGCTGCACCGGGCCGGTGATCGGCCGCCAGACATTGACCTGAACGACCCGTCCGCCTTTGGCCAGGATCGCCTCCACCTCGCCAGCCCCCAGTGCGTCGTTGCCGCGCTTCGGGCCGGAGGCGGCGGTGTAGTCCACATGGACCCGGGAGGCGGGGCCGCGGGCGCCGTCCTTGTTGGCGGCACCGGCACCGCTGTCCGAGCGGCGGGTGTGGTCGAAGATCACGACCTTGGTGGCGCCGACCGCCTGCTTCACCAGTTCGACCACCTCGTCGTAGTAGGTGGAGGTGACGGCATCGTCATCATAGAGGTCGGCGACGGCCGTGGGGTGCTTCTTCAGGGTGAAACCCTGGCGGTCGAGATCCAGATCGTCGGCGATCGGCCGCATGTCGGCGATCTCCACCGGGATCTCCTCCACCTGGAAGAAGATCTTCGGGGCGCCACCGGTCAGGGCCGAGCTGTGAAACACCGGCTTCTCGTCCTGCGGGACCGTGAAGCCCAGAGGGGCGGTGATCGACCGGCCGGACCGGCTCTGGGCCCCCACCGCGCTCGGCGACGCACTCATCTGGTTCATGACACCTTCTCCAAGTGAGGATGCTGTATCGTTCCGTTTCGCAAAAGATAGGGCGCGTGATCTGGGGTATTAATGGGTCAATTGGCACGAATGCCGGTCGTGCTCGGCATGGTTTCTGGCATGGTTCTGCACGTATCCTGTCGGGCGAAGGAGATGCGGCCATGTTGACACGACGGCATTTCACGGGCGGCCTGTTGGCGGGCGGGGTCCTGGCCCCGTCCTGGGCCCCGTCCTGGGCCCCGTCCTGGGCCCAGGCCTTCACCCCGGCCGAGCTGACCGGCGCCGACCGACTGTTCCCGGCGGAGGCGAGCGGCGGCATGATCGCCAGCCGGGAAGCCACCGCAACGCAGGTCGGCGTCAACGTCCTGGCCGCCGGCGGGAATGCGGTGGATGCGGCGGTGGCCGTGGCGTTTGCCCTGGCGGTAACGCTGCCGCAGGCCGGCAATATCGGCGGCGGCGGCTTCGCGCTGGTCCATCACCCGGCCGATCGCTCCACCCACGCGCTCGACTTCCGCGAGATGGCTCCGGCCGCCGCCCATCGCGACCTGTTCATCGGTCCAGACGGCGAGGTCGACAGCGAGCGCTCCCGGTACTCCCACCACGCGGTCGGCGTGCCGGGATCGGTTGCGGGATATCTCGACCTGCTGGCGCGCTTCGGGTCCTGGCCGCGGCAACGGGTGATGGCCCCGGCGATCCGGCTGGCCGAGGAGGGCATCCCCGTCACCCGCACCCTCAGCCGCAACATCGAGCAACGGATGGACCGGTTCCGACCCTGGCCTGCGACCATGGCGGTGATCGCCCGCCCCGACGGCACGGCGCTTCAGCCGGGCGACGTGCTGCGCCAGCCGGATCTGGCCGCGAGCCTGCGGCAGATCTCGGAGCAGGGGGCGGGCGCCTTCTACCAGGGCGGCATCGCCGAGCTGATCGCGGCCGAAATGGCGCGCCATCACGGGCCGATCACCCGCGAGGATCTCGCGCGCTATCACACCGTGTGGCGGGAGCCGGTGTTCGGCAGCTATCGCGGCGTCGGTATCGCCTCCATGCCCCCGCCCAGCTCCGGCGGGGCGCATCTGGTACAGATGCTCAACATCCTGGAGGGCTGGGACCTGGCCGCGCTGGGGCACAATTCCGCGGCGACCCTGCACCGGATGACCGAGGCGATGCGCCGGGCCTATGCCGACCGGGCGGTGCATCTGGGTGACCCGGGCTTCTGGGACGTGCCGCTGGAGTGGATCATCTCGAAGGCCTATGGCGACGCGCTACGGGCCGGGATCGACCTGACCCGTGCAACCCCTTCCAAGGCCGTGCAGCCCGGGTCTCCGAAACCGGAGGGCGCCAATACCACCCATCTTTCGGTCATGGACCGCAAGGGCGGGGCGGTGTCGATGACGACCACCCTGAATTTCGGCTTCGGCAGCGGCATTGTCGCCAAGGGCACCGGCATCTTCCTCAACAACGAAATGGACGACTTCTCGGCCAAGCCGGGCGTGCCGAACGCCTACGGGCTGATCGGCGGCGAAGCGAATGCGGTGGCCGCCCACAAGCGGCCGCTGTCGTCCATGACGCCGACCCTGCTGCTGGCCGACGGTCGCGCGGTCGGGGCGCTGGGCAGTCCGGATGGCAGTCGGATCATCACGACAGTGCTGCAGCTCATCCTGAACCTGGTCGACCACGGCATGAATCTGGCGGAGGCGACCGTGGCGGCGAGGGTGCACCACCAGTGGCAGCCCGACCGGCTCTGGGTCGAGGAGGGGATTTCTCCGGATACGGCCGCTATGCTCGCGGCGATGGGCCATAATGTGGAGGTCGGGAGGGCCTTCGGCGCGGCCCAGTCGGTGCTGTCCGCGCCGGACGGCTTCCGGGGCATGACCGACCCGCGACGCCCGGGCGGATTGGCTGCCGGTCCGGACCTGTAGAGCCTGGAAAATAATACGGAGTTTCCTCCGCTGTTTTCAGCGGAGTTCCATTCTCGGACCGGCCGGCGCTTCAGTTCGTAAGATTGGTGTTCTCGTTCAGGAACGCTTCGAGATCCTGCGGCGCGATCCGCCACTCCTTGCCGAGCTTGATGGCTCGGATGCGCTTATCCCGAATCCAGGACCGTACGGTGGCTTCCTGTACTTGGAGCATTGATGCCGCGTCGTGCACGGTCAGGAGAGGGCGATTCAGCATAGATCCCAATTACCCACCAGCATTATGGATATTGTCTTCATTACATGCAGACTGCGGTCAGTATATGCATTGTCCTAAAGGCAGCAAGCTGATTGACGGCCCAATTTTTCACTTCGATTGAGAATCTTTTGCGAGTTTTTGGCCCTGGTGCGGATTTCGTCAGCGCTGCGCTATGAAATCTGGCCCGTCGATTGAGACGTCGCCGGCCAAGGTGCGGTGTTCAGCCGCGGCGGGCGCGTTCCGAGAGGCGGCCGGTGATCGACGCGGAGACCCGTCCCGCCTCGTTGGCCATGGCCTCGGCGAGCGTCATGTCCAGGTTGGCCACGCTGCGCCTGACTCGCTCGGCGATGGTGCGGCCGGGCGAGTCGGCCTCGTCGAGGGCATGGTCGACCAGCGCCGAGAGCCGATCCTGGACGGCATGGATACGGGCCGGGGCGGCAGCCAGCCAGCGCGAGGCCTGGCGGCGGACGGTTTCCAGCGAGGGGTCTTCCAAGACGAAGCGGCGGGCGCGTTCCCCTTGCCGATCCGGGCCGGAGCGCGCGATCAGCTCGATGGCGATCCAGGCGAACCACCAGCGCCACGGGTCGGCGCGCAGCACCCCATCGTCATAGACGTCCTGCATGTAATGCAGCGTCACCATGGGCGCATCGGACTTCAGCCGCACCAGCTGGGGCGGCAGCGTGGTCAGCGCGAGGGGGCGCAGACCCTTGTCGTATGAGCTGTCGTTCGGCCGGGACGGCAGGATGCCGAGCCGGCGCTGCTCGGCCTCCACATCCCGAACCTCGAACCAGTGACGCAGGGCCATCGCCATGCCGCGGAGCTGGTCGTCATGAGAGGGAGGAGTGTCCAAACAAATCTCCGCAGCGCGCAGATTGCCCGATGGCGTGCTTCCGACCTTGCTAAAGACTACTCCGAAAATGTACCTTTCGGCGACCTCTCGGGAGAGGCGCTCGGCGAAAGGAAATGGCAGGTCGGTGGTTGCCGGCCAAGCAATCGATTGCGGGGGAGAATACATGACCGATGAGTCCGTGGGATGGGCGGACCGCGCGGTGCAGAAGGTTCGGCGGCTCCTGCCTGAGCGCCAGATCATTATTCGCACCGAGGGCGAGACGAGCTATCTGCGACTGAGCACGGCGCTGCAGGTCAGTGTCATCGCAATCTGGGTCGGTGTTGCCGGCTGGGTCGGGTTCGCGACCGTCGGCTTCCAGAATCAGAAGGAAATGATCGCCGAGAAGGCCGACGCGATCTCGCGCTCGCGGCAGGCGTATCGAAAGCTGCTCGACCAGGTGTCGGATTATCAGCTCTCCATCGTCGGCATCACCCGGGACCTCAAGGAAACAGAAGCCCATCTGCGCGGCCTGTTCAGCCAGAACGAGGAGCTGAAGCAGGACCTGAGCTCCACCGAGGTGGCGCTACGCAGCTCCGAGGAGGAGCGCAGCCGGATCGCCTCGGCCCGCAAGCAGATGAACGACCAGCTCGAGCTGTTCAGTTCGGAGCTGCGCCAGACCACCGGCAAGAACAACGCGCTCGAGGCGCATATCGGCACCCTGCGCCAGCACTTGGCGGTGGTCGAGGCCGAAAAGGCGGAGATCGCGGCTGAGCGGGCGGCGCTCGACGACCGGCTCTGGGCCCTGCACAACGAGCTCGAGGCCTCCAGCGCCAAGGTGGCGCTGCTGGAGAGCAATGTGCGGGCGCTGAAGACCGACCTGCGCACCGTCATCCTGGAACGCAGCGCCGTCGCCGTCGACAACGACACCCTGCGGGCCCAGGTCGCCGATCTGGAGAGCACCCTGGATTCCGAGCGCGACGCCCATCGCCGCGAACTGATGGAGATCTCGGAGCGCACCCACGGTCAGATCGCCAAGGTCGAGGACGTGATCCGCCGGACCGGCCTGAAACTGGACAAGGTCGTGCCGCTGCCGCGCGAACAGGCCACGGGCAAGGGCGGTCCGTTCCAGGAACTGGCCCCCGACATGAGCCTCAGCGACGAGGACGATGCGCTGCGCGTCGAGCTGGAGCGCCGGCTGGAGCGCTGGCAGCAGGTGGTGTCCTTCTATACCGCCATGCCGCTCGCCAAGCCGCTGGAGGAATACTACATCACCAGCTATTTCGGCCGCCGCAAGGATCCGATCAACGGCCGCTACTCGATGCATAGCGGTGTGGATCTGGCCGGCCCCTACAAGCAGGAAGTGACTGCAACCGCTCCGGGCGTGGTCAGCTTTGCCGGGCGGCGCACCGCCTATGGCCGGGTGATAGACATCGACCATGGACATGGGCTGGTGACGCGCTACGCTCACCTCGCTAAGATCAAGGTCAAAGTGGGCCAGCGCGTCGATCTCGGGACGACGATCGCACTGCTGGGTTCCAGCGGCCGGAGCACGGGGCCGCATGTGCACTACGAAGTGCGGTACAACGATAAGCCGATCAACCCGTCCAAGTTCATGAAAGCGGGCATCCATGTTCAGCAGCAAGCAAAAACCGGCGACTAGGTCCGACGCGGGCAGTCCGCCGAAAGCGCCGGCGGCGCCGTCGATCATCAGCTCGGACCTGACCATCAACGGCAACCTGACCAGCGAGGGAGACGTTCAGGTCGACGGCACGGTCGAGGGAGACATCATCTCCAACAAGCTCACGGTCTCCTCCACCGCGACGGTTCGTGGCGCGATCGAGGCGGAGACCGTGGTCATCGCCGGCCATGTCACCGGGCAGATCAAGGCGCGGCACGTGACCCTGGCCAAGACCGCCCGGGTGATCGCCGACGTGATACAGGAGCGTCTGTCGATCGAGCCGGGCGCCTTCTTCGAGGGCAACTGCCGCCACTTCCCGAGCGACTCCGACAAGAAGTCGCTGCCCAAGCTGGAGCCGGTCAAGCCGGCGGTCGCCAAGCAGGGCAACGGGGCAGCAGTGCCGGTCGAAGCCACGCCCTGATCGAGGTTCCGGAAGGCCCCCGGCGGGGCCTTTCGTCTTTTGGGCGCCGTTCTATTCGGCTCCCGGCTGGCTGTAGCCGCTGGAAACGAGGAAGCGTGGGTTGGACAGGCCCAGGCGCTCGACGACCTGCGTCTCAAGCACCGTGAAGACCGGCCCCAGCAGGTCGGTGTCGTAGGTGCCGCTGCGGATCTCCCGCGCCAGATCCCGGGACAGTTCGTTGATCCGCTCGTCGGCGCTGCCGCCGCTGCGGTGAACATTGTCCTGGCCGTACAGCTCCGCATAGGCGTCGAGGGTGCGGCGGGCGGCGTCGTTGCCGGTCTCGATCTCCCGGCGCGCGGTCGCGATGGCGGCGGCGACCATCAGGGCGGCGTATTTCGCACTCCCGTCCAGGGCCGGCAGCACTTCGTCCCGCAGGGTCTCCTCGGCGGCGGCCAACAGCTCGCCCCGGTTCGGCCGGTCGCTCATGACACCCGCTCCAGCCTGCCCGTCTCGATCGCCCGGATCTGGGTCAGCACGTCGAACTCCATCTCCACCGCCTTGCGTCCCGTCAGGGCCAGTTCCATAGACATCTCCTCGCCGGACAGGTGCCGCTCGCCCTGGTGGAGGGCGATGATCGCCCAGCGGACGGTCGCCAGCACCTCCCAGAACCCGACCTGATCCCAGTCCAAGCTGTGCCCCGCCTCCGCCTCGTAGCCGCGGCGGAAATCGGCGAGATCGCCGATGCCACCGACGATCCGGTCGTCGACGCCGAAGCGCCAGCAGCGGGCGCAGATCCAGCCCACATCCTCCATCGGGTCGGACCAGCCGGCGAATTCCCAGTCCAGTACCGCCGTGACCTGCGCACCGTCGGCCATGATGTTGCCGCAGCGGAAGTCCCCATGACCGAGCACGGTGGCGGCACTGGCGGGAGCGTTCATCTCCAGCCAGCGGATCGCCCATTCCAGCGCCGGATAGGCCTGCGGCAGGGCGTCGAGCTGAGCCCGGAACTCGTCCAGCCGGCGTTCCACCGGAGGACGCGGATCCTGGGGAAGGAAATCGAGATCGTCGCGCGGCGGCGTGATGGAATGGATGCGCGCCAGCTCCCGGCCGATCGCGGCGGTGAGGTCCGGACGGTGCGGGTCGAGTTCCTTGTCCCGGGACAGGGCGCGCGGGTTCGCCGTGCCGGCAGCCCGGCGCATCAGGTAGAACGGCTTGCCCAGGACCGTCCCGGTCTCGTCCAACGCCAGCGGCTGCGGCACCGTCGCCCCGGCGGCGAAGGCGGCCTTGAGCAGCGCGAATTCATGGGCGCGGGGATGGCTGACCGACACGCCGGAGGGGGCGTCGGTGCGCAGCACCAGGGCGAGGCTCCCGGCATGGGCACCGCCGGTCACCTCGGCATCCAGCTTCCAGTTCTCCTGGATGGCGCCGCCCGACATCTTGGACGGCGTGGCGAGCCGGACGGAGCCGGCCCCGAGCCTTTCCGTCATCCAGCCGGCAAGCGCCTCGATCTGCTCGGGCGTCACCGGCGGGGGCTCCCGGCCGGCCGTGTCGACGGGGAGAGAAGGAAACGTCGGTACGCGTCCATCGGGGCTCGCTCAACAGGTGGGTCCTGGGTAGGATGGCGCGCCAACCATAACGGCCTCGCGCGCAAGCGGCTAGGTCACCCAAGATCATGATAAGAAGGAACGATGCGATGAGCATTCAGCGCTTCCAGACCGCCAAGCGTATGAGCCAGGTCGTGGTCCATAACGGCACCGTCTATCTGGCCGGGCAGGTCGCCCAGGACAAGCAGGGCGCCAGCGCGGGCGATCAGACCAAGAACATCCTGGACCGGATCGACGCGCTGCTGGCCGAGGCCGGCACCGACAAGACCAAGCTGCTGTCGGCCACCATCTGGCTGAACACCATGGACGATTTCGACGCCATGAACGCGGTGTGGGACGCGTGGGTCCCGGAAGGCTGCGCCCCGGCCCGCGCCTGCGTGGAATCCCCCCGCCTGGCCCGTCCGGTCTTCACCGTGGAAATCGGTGTGATCGCCGCCGTCGACTAACGGTCGGACCCCTGCCTCGGAACGCGGGAGCATCCTGCGTTCCGGGGCGGCACGAATGCTTATGTCCGGCCGATGGCTGCTCGGGTATGGAGCCAGATCTCCTGGCCCTCGGTTTCGATCGCCGCTGGCCGGCTGCGGCGGACTTCGGCGATGGCGTCGGCCGGTGCCATGCCGCCCGCGATCAGCAGAGCCGCCGCGATCGTGCCGCTGCGGCCCTGGCCCCCGCGACAATGGACAAGCACCTTGCCCCCCTCGGCCAGCAGCCCCAGAGCCCTGTCGCGGTGGTCCGCCCAACGGATCTCGAAGGCCTCGTCCGGGTTGCCGTAATCGACGATGGGGGCACGTAGGCAGGCGATCGCCTCCCGCTTGAAGCGAGCCGACAGGTCCGGGGCACCTGCCCGTTCCGCCTCGTCCTCCTCGACAAGCGAAAGCACCAGATCCGCACCCCAAGCTCGGATCGCTGCAAAATCGTCGTCGCTTCGGGGCAGGGGAGCGATCGCGAGGCGGCCCGTCCATGGACCGCCTCCGATCTCGGCTAGCGCGTAGGTCAGGAGACCTCGCGGATGAACTTGGTGATCTCCGGCAGGATGTTCTCGCGCCACTTGCGGCCGTTGAAGATGCCGTAGTGACCCACCTTCTTTTCCAGGTGGTTGCGCCGCCGGGCCTTCGGAATGCCGGTGGTCATCTCATGGGCCGCCAGCGTCTGGCCGGGGGCGGAGATGTCGTCCTTCTCGCCCTCGATGGTCAGCATGGCGGTCTTCTGGATCGCCGCCGGCTTCACCAGCTGGCCGCGCCACTTCATGATGCCGCGCGGAAGCTGGCGTTCCTTGAACACCCGCTCAACGGTCTCGAGGTAGTATTCCGCCGGCACGTCCATGACCGACAGGTACTCGTCGTAGAACCGCTGCTTGGACTCGGCCGACTCGCCGTCTCCCTCGACCAGGTGGCGGAACATCGCCAGATGGGCCGAGACGTGGCGGTCCGGGTTCATGGCGATGAAGGCGCCGACCTGCATGAAGCCCGGATAGACCCGCCGGAAGGCACCCGGATAGAAGACCGGGACCCGGGTGATGCAGCGGGTCTCGAACCAGCTCATGGGCCGGGCGTCGGCGAGCTGGGTGACGACCGTCGGCGCGGCATGCGGATCGATCGGGCCGCCCATCAGCGTCATGGAGATCGGCTGGGCCGGGTCCTCCATCTCCGCCATCAGCGAGACGGTCGCGAGAACGATCGGGGCCGGCTGGCAAACGGCGACGATGTGAACGTCGGGGCCGAGATGGCGGATGAAGTCCATCAGCAGCGCGATGTAGTCGTCCAGGTGGAACGAGCCCTGGCTCAGCGGGATGTTGCGGGCGTCCTTCCAGTCGGTGACATAGACGTCATGCTCCCGCATGAGCCCCTGGACGGTGCCCCGCAGCAGCGTGGCGTAGTGTCCCGAGACCGGGGCGACCAGCAGGACCTTGGGGTCCTTGCGCTCGGTACCCCGGAAGACATGGACGAGATTGCAGAACGGGGTCTCGAGCACCGGATCGAAGCTGATCGGCACGGGACCGTCCGGCGTCTCGGCGAAATCGAGTTCCCAGTCCGGTTTGCCGCGGTCCTTGATGACGCCGTCCAGCACTTCCATGCCGGCCTCGAACGCCTTGCCGAAAGCCATGTAGGAGTAGGGTGTCAGCGGGTGACCGGTCATGGCCTTGGAGGCCTGGGTCAGGAAGCGCATGGGCGCCATGAAAGCGCGCTGTGCTTCGTACATCGAGTAGAGCAAGTTGATCCCTCGACTATGGTGTCGGTTATTTCGCAGGTGCGAAAGGGCCGGAAGCTCACTACCAATCGGCTCCCGGCGCAACCCCTAATATAGCTAAATCCCTTATGGTCCCTTAACAAAAGGGATCCTTGTCCGCGTATCCTCGCACCTGTTCCCTGCATTTGGTGGGTCTTGAGAGCCGATTCCATGGGAAAAGAGGGTCTGACGATGAGCAAGAAATTACCGGCCGGCGGTGATCTGCCGGCGATGACGCTGGCGGCGGTCGGCGGCGGCGAGGTGACGCTGGGCGGTCCCCGCGACAAGTGGCAGGCGGTCTTCGTCTATCGCGGCCTGCACTGCCCGATCTGCAAGACCTATCTCGGCAAGCTCGAGTCGAAACTGAGCGAGTTCGCCGACATGGGCACCGAGGTGGTGGCGGTCTCCGGCGACCCCAAGGAGAAGGCGGAGGCCTTCGCCAAGGAGGTCGGGCTGACCATGCCGGTGGCCTACGACCTCAGCGTCGACCAGATGCGCGCGCTGGGTCTCTATATCTCCACCCCGCGCAGCGATACCGAGACCGACCGCCCGTTCCCGGAGCCGGGCCTGTTCGTTGCCACCCCCGAGGGCAAGCTGCAGATCGTGGAGATCGCCAACGCGCCCTTCGTGCGGCCCGACCTGGACCTGGTCCTGCGCGGTCTGAACCGCGGCCGGGAGGGCTATCCGGTCCGCGGCACCATGGAGTGAGCGGTCAGACCCGCGCGCGGTTGAAGTGCGGGAGGACAAGGGTGAACATGGGCGGGGCGGAAGTCCCGCCCGTTCCGTTTCAGGCTCCCGTTCCCCCGCGCCCGTCCGGGCGCCCATCCGCCGGAGATCCCCATGGCCGCGTTCGCCGAATACATGACCCATGACGCCCTGGCCCTGGCCGACCTGATCCGCGAGGGGGAGGTGAGCGCCGGCGACGTGCTCGACTCGGCACTGGAGCGTGCGGACGCGATCAATCCGACGATCAACGCCATCGTCTCGCGCAACGACGGCGCGGCCCGCGGCCGGGTCGCCGCCGGCCTCCCCCAGGGGCCGCTCGCCGGCGTGCCTTTCCTGCTGAAGGATCTGGGCGCCATGCAGGCGGGGGTGCCGATGGGCAACGGCTCGCGCCTGTGGAAGGACTTCGTCGGGCCGATCGACTTCACCTATACCGAACGGGCCGAGGATGCCGGGCTGGTCATCTTCGGGCGCACCAACACGCCGGAGCTCGGCATTTCCTGGACCACCGAGCCGGTGGCCAACGGGCCCACCCGCAATCCCTGGAATCTCGACCATTCGCCGGGGGGCTCCTCCGGCGGGGCCGCGGCGGCGGTGGCGGCCGGCATCGTCCCGGTGGCGCATGCGACCGACGGCGGCGGGTCGATCCGCATCCCGGCGGCGAATTGCGGGCTGTTCGGCCTCAAGCCGACCCGGGCACGCAACCCGTCGGGTCCGGTCGTGGGCGAGGGCTGGTCGGGCCTGTCGACCGGCCATGTGATCAGCCGCAGCGTGCGGGACAGTGCGGCCCTGCTGGACGCCACCCACGGCCCGGCCCCGGGCGATCCCTATGCCGCTCCGGCGCCGGACGGCCCCTATCTGGCCGAGGTCGGGCGCGATCCCGGGAAGCTGCGCGTGGCGCTGCATCTGACCGGTCTGGACGGCACGCCGCTGAACCCGGAGAACAAGGCCGCCGCCGAGGCCGCCGCCAAGTTGTTCGCCGATCTCGGCCACGAGGTGGAGGAGGCTATGCCGCAGGTCGATACCGACGCCCTGCGCGACGCCCTGACCGTGATCATCGCCGGCAATCTCTGGGTCGGCATTTCGGCGCGCTATCAGCAGCTCGACAGAAAGCCCGACGGGGAGGGGCTGGAGAAGGTGACATGGGCCTGGGCGAAGCACGGCCGCGAGCGTCTGGCGGCCGACTATGCCGCCGCGGTCGCCACGATCCATCGGGCCGGCCGTCAACTCGCCGCCTTCTACGAGAGATACGATGTGATGCTGTCCACGGTGCTGCGCAATCCGCCGCGGCCTCTGGGGTTCCTGCGGCAGGACGAGCGGGACCTGGAAGACTTCATCACCACCCTGGGGGACGAGATGCCGGTGACGCCGCTCGCCAACATGACCGGCACCCCGGCCATGTCCCTGCCGCTCGCCTGGAGCAGCGACGGCCTACCGATCGGGATCCATGTGGGGGCCGCCTTCGGGCGTGAGGATCTGCTGCTGCGCCTCGCGGGACAGGTGGAACAGGCACAGCCCTGGGCCGACCGCCGGCCGGAGATCTGAACCGATGCTCACCTTCGAGGAGTATGTCGACCAGGACGCGCTCGGCCTGGCGAAGCTGATCCGCGATGGCGAGGTTTCCGCAGCCGACGTCGTCGAGGCGGCGCTCGCCCGTGCCGACGCCGTCAATCCGCAGATCAATGCCATCGTCGCCCGCCGCGACGACGTCGCCCGCGATCAGGCGGCCGGTCCGCTCGGCAAGGGCCCCTTCGCCGGCGTGCCCTTCGTCTTCAAGGATCTGGGCTGCTGGCAGGAAGGCTGGCCGGCCGAGGCGGGCTCCAACCTTTACAAGGGCTTCGTCGCCCCGACCGATTTCACCCATACCATGCGGGTGAAAGAGACCGGAACCGTCCCCATCGCCCGCACCGCCACCTCGGAGTTCGGCATCAGCATCTCGACCGAGACAGAGGCCTTTGGTGCGACCCGCAATCCCTGGGACCTGGAGAGGTCGGCTGGCGGCTCGTCCGGTGGGACGGCGGCCGCCGTGGCGGCCGGCATCGTGCCCATGGGGCATGCCAGCGACGGCGGCGGCTCGATCCGCATCCCGGCGGCCCATTGCGGCCTGTTCGGCCTGAAGCCGAGCCGGGGGCGCAATCCGTTCGGGCCCTTTGTGGGCGAGGGCTGGGCCGGTCTCGCCTCCCAGCACGTGATCTCCCGCAGCGTGCGGGACAGTGCCGCCATGCTGGACGCCACCCAGGGGGCGGAGCCGGGCGATCCCTATGCCTGCCCGGCGCCGAAGCGGCCCTACCTGGACGAGGTGGGTGCGGAACCCGGCAGGCTGCGGATCGCCTATCACGTCACCGGGCTCGGCGGACTGCCGCTCGATCCGGTGAACAAGGCGGCCGTGCTCGACGCGGTCGACCTGCTGCGCGCGCTCGGCCACGAGGTCGAGGAGGCCCATCCCGAGATCGATACCGAGGTGCTGGGCCCGGCGATGATCGCGGCGGTCGCCCCGAACCAGAAGCTGTCCCTGGATGCCCGCTACGCCCAGCTCGGCCGGGAGCCGGAAGACGGGGATGTGGAGCACATCACCCAGGCCTTCGCCGACCGCGCCGCGGATATCACCGCCGCCGATTACGCCGCCGCCATCCAGGCCTTTCACCAGTTGGGCCGCCGGTTCGGGGCTTTCTTCGAGCGATACGACGTGCTGGTCTCCACCACCCTGGCCCAGCCGCCGGCCGAGATCGGCGAGATCCGCACCGACTGCGGATCGGCGGACGGCTTTCTTGAGGATGTCTGGCAGAGGATGCCCGTGACCCAGTATTTCAACATGACCGGCTGTCCCGCCATGTCGGTCCCGCTTTATTGGTCCCCACATGGCCTGCCGATCGGCGTGCATGTGGGCGCCGGCTACGGCCGCGAGGATATCCTGTTCCGGCTTGCCGCCCAGTTGGAGGAAGCGCGCCCCTGGTTCCACCGGAGGCCGACGCTGTGAGTTTCATGCTGACCCCGGACCAGGAGGAACTGGTCGCCGCCGTCGGCCGGATCGCCGACCGGTTCGACGCCGCCTATTGGCGGGACAAGGACGCGACGGCCGAGTTTCCGCACGAGTTCGCCGGTGCGATGGCCGAGGGCGGCTGGCTCGGCATCGCCATGCCGGAGGAGGTGGGCGGCGCGGGTCTCGGCGTCACCGAGGCGGCGCTGATGATGGAGCGGGTTGCCCATTCGCCCGGCGCCATGGCGGCCGCCTCATCGATCCACATCAACATCTTCGGTCTGCACCCGGTCGTGGTCTTCGGCACGCCCGAGCAGCGCCAGCGCTTCCTGCCGCCGCTGATCGCCGGCGAGGAGCGGGGCTGCTTCGGCGTGACGGAGCCGGACTCGGGGCTCGATACCGGCCGGCTGAAGACCCGGGCGGAGCGCGACGGCGATATTTACCGGATCAGCGGGCGCAAGATCTGGACCTCCACCGCCCAGGAGGCGGACCGGGTGCTGATCATCGCCCGGACCAGTCCGATGGAGGCCCGGGCGAAGCCGACCGACGGTCTCACCCTGTTTTACGCACCGCTCGACCGCAGCAAGGTCGAGGTCCGGGCGATCGACAAGATGGGCCGCCACGCGGTGGACTCCAACATGCTGTTCATCGACGGTCTGGAGGTCTCCGTGGAGGACCGGATCGGGGAGGAGGGGCAGGGGTTCCGCTGCCTGCTGCACGGGCTCAACCCGGAACGCATTCTCATTGCCGCGGAAGCCATCGGCGTCGGGCGACAGGCGCTGGAGGCGGCCACGGCCTATGCCAAGGAGCGGGAGGTGTTCGGCCGGCCGATCGGCCAGAACCAGGCGATCCAGCATCCGCTGGCCGAGTGCTGGATGGCGCTTGAGGCAGCTTGGCTGATGGTGCTGAAGGCGGCCGCGCTCTACGATTCAGGCGCGCCCTGCGGCGCCGAGGCGAACTCGGCCAAGTATCTTGCCGGCGAGGCGGCGTTCCGCGCCTGCGAGCGGGCCGTGATGACCCTGGGCGGCATGGGCTACGCCGCCGAATACGACGTGGAACGGTACTTCCGCGAGGTGCTGATCACCCGGATCGCGCCGGTCTCGCCGGAGCTGATCAAGTGCTTCATCGCCGAACGGGTGCTGGGCCTGCCGCGCAGCTACTGAGCAGCACCGGACGGCTCAGCGCTTGCCGTACTTGGCGTCGAGCCCGAGCATCTGGCGGCGCAGCTCCTCGACGGGATCGGCCGCCGTCTTCTTCTTGCGGCCGCCGTTCAGCACCGGATCATCCGGGATGTCCCGCCAGTTCCAGTCCTTCTGGTCGTCCTCCCAGTCGTCCACCGGCTGGGGGGCCGGCTTCGGGGGCGGCGCCTTGGCGCTGCGGCCGACGGTCGGCATCTTCGGATTGCCCGGATTGGCGCCCAGCTTCCAGGTCATGCCCGCGTCGTCGTCCTCGGCCGCTGGCCGACCCTTGGCGGCACGGGCGGGCTGCTTCGGCGGGGGCGGTGGGCTTTCCGCCGGCACCTCCTGGAAGATCGGCTTCCATTGCAGCGGTTCGTCGTCATTCATCGGCGACCGCTTGGGCGGGGGCGATACGGCCTTGCCGTTCTTGGCCGGTACCGCGCGCTTGCGTCGATCCAGCAGCTCCCGCTCGGTGGCGGCTTGTTTCTCTGCCTTGGCGCTGATGACGAGCCGCTCTTCAGGCGGAAGGCTGTCGAAGGTCTGTTCGGCCCGCTGGTAGTCCTGCCTCAGGCCGGACTCGGCGGCCCGCTCAAGTCGTTCTGTCAGCCGTGCCCCTGACGCGGAACTCTTGCTCGATTTCGCCAGAATCCTAAGGCTGCGGCGATCGACATCGCTCAGCCGCTCTTCATCGGACATTGTCGTCCCACCGATTAAGACTTCGGGCGAAGTCTTTCTATCCCCACGGGGAAAGAGTATCAGCGAATATCCCTAAAATTCAATCCATCAAGTCGCGACCAAACGTCGACATACGATCATTCGGCGCGTCAAAAGATGAAATTTATATCCGTGAGGCCGATATCCTGGATTCCGACCAGGCGGACCGCTGTGCTGTAGTCGTAGGTCGACCCGGAGGTGTCGGGGTCGATCCGCAGCACCATGTCGTCACCGTCGTCGATCAGCTGCATGTAGAGCGTTGACCCAGCAACGCCGGAGGCGAAGGCGCCGGAAACGTCGATGAACTCGCCGACCACGAAATCGGCGATGACGTCGACTTCGGCATAGTTCTGCTGGTCACCATCGATGACGAACGTGTCGAGCCCGCTGCCGCCATAGAGCGTGTCGGCATCGGCCACCAGGGTGTCCGAACCGCTGACCGTCCCGTCGAGGATGTCGTCGCCCCGGTTCCCGTACAGCACGTCGTTGCCGCGGGATCCGGAGATCACGTCGTTGTCCTGGCCACCGTAGATCGTGTTGTCGCCGAAGGAACCGACCAGCGTGTCGTTGCCAAAATTACCGTACAGGACATCGGCATCGGTGCTGGTGCCGGCCGAGGCATCCGCATAGACCTCGTCGTTGTCCTGGCCGCCATATAAGCTGTCGACGCCGGCGCCGCCGAAGATGATGTCGGATCCCTTGTTGCCATAGACGAGATCGTCGCCGTCGTCGCCGGACATGTAGTCGCCGTCGTCGCCGCCGTGCATCGTGTCGTTCCCGGTCCCGCCGCTCATCCGGTCGATGCCGCCGCCGCCGTACATCAGGTCGTCGTTGCCATTGCCGGACAGGGTGTCGTTGCCGAGATTGCCCATGATCACGTCGTTGCCGACACCGCCGCTGACGATGTCGTTGCCCTGGCCGCCATAGAGCGAGTCGATCGCGTCGCCGCCCTGAAGCGTGTCGTCGCCGTCATTACCGTAGACGATGTCCTCGCCCTGGCTGCCGGACAGGGCGTCGTTGTCCTGTCCGCCGAAGATCGTGTCGTCGCCGGCATTGCCCTGAATCGTGTCGCTGTCGCCGTTCCCGTACAGCAGATCCGCCGCATTCAGGCCCTGGATGAAGTCGTTGCCCGAATTTCCGAGGACGGTATCGTTCTCGATGGTACCGACGATGGTTTCGGAGGCGACGGTTCCGGTGATCAGGGCCATGGGATCGCACCTACACGTGACTGGAAGAGGTGGCGAAGAGTCTCAATCAGGCAGTGAATCGCGCAAGCGATAAATTTAAGCTACATTTACGGAAAAGGTCGGTACCATCTGTTTTCATTCACGAATCGCGACCTGCGCTCACACGGTGCGATTGTCCGGAACGCCTTGAGAATGACACGATTTCCGGCTATCGCTTGGCGACATTGAACGGGAGGACGCAATGGGGTTTACCGCTCGCATTTTCTTCGCCGCAGCCGTGCTGATCGGCTTGGCCGCCGCCACTCCGGCGCGGGCCGACGAGGCGCGAATCGGGATCGAACTTAACAAGCTCGAGCCGGCGGAGAACGCCTGTCGGTCCTATATCGTCGTGCGCAACCCGGCGGAGCAGACCTACACCGCCTTCAACATGGAAGTGCTGGTGTTCGACACCGACGGGGTGATTCAGAACCGAATCGCGATGGATCTGGCGCCGATCCGTCCGAACAAGACCAGCGTGCTGATCGTCAATCTCGCCGGCATCCAGTGCGACCGGATCGGCGAGGTCCTGGTCAACAGCTTCCTCGACTGCGAGCGGGGCGAGGAGCGGCTGGGCGACTGCCTGACCCGGGTCGACCTGTCCTCCAAGACCAGCGCCCGCCTGTTCAAGTAAGCCAGCATCCGTTCCGGCGTCGCGCAGCCGGGCGCGGCCCACGCATCGTTATATCTTAACGCGCACCGTTGCGGCGGCACGTCGGGCGGCTCACCCTCGGGGCAACCTGGAGGTGAATGATGTCCGGATCCTGTGGACACGGTGTCGCGTTCGACGGCATGTCGGCCGGCTACAAACGCGCCCTGATCGCGGTGGTGCTGATTAACGCGGCGATGTTCGTGGTCGAACTCGGCGGCGGTGCCTTCGCCGGGTCCATGGCGCTGACCGCCGACAGTCTGGACTTCCTGGCCGACAGCCTGACCTATGCGGTGAGCCTGTGGGTGATCGGCAAGGCCGCCTCCTGGCGGGCCTGGGCGGCCTTCGGCAAGGGACTGTCGCTGGCGATCATGGGGGTCGGGGTGTTCGCCACCACGGTCTACCAGGTCTTCGTGCTGGGCGTGCCCGACGCCGCGGTGATGAGCGGCATCGGCGTCCTGGCCATGGCGGCCAATGTCGCCAGCGTGCTGATCCTGTTCAACTGGCGCGACGGCGACGCCAATGTGCGCTCGGTCTGGCTGTGCTCCCGCAACGACGCGATCGGCAATGCGGCCGTCGTGGTCGCCGCCGGCCTGGTCTGGTGGAGCGGCACCGGCTGGCCCGACGTGATCGTCGCCCTGCTGATGTCCGGCCTGTTCCTGCGCTCGGCCTATCAGATCCTGACCCAGTCGATCGCCGAGCTGAAGCAGGTCAAGGCGAACGGCCCGGAGCACGACCACGTGCATGCGCCGTCGCCGGAGGCGGGGGAATAATCGGCCCGTCGGCGACCGGGACCGGCTAAACCGGTTTCGGTCGCGCGGCACAGGCTCTACCTTTCGGCTGACCCACAGCCGAATGAGCAGCGCGATGACCGACACAGCCGACGCCATCGAAACCTTCGCCGACCACGTGGTCGCCACACCCTTCGAGGCGATCCCCCAGCCGGCGATCACCGCGGCGAAGACCTATCTGCTCGACAGTCTCGGCGTCGGCGTTTCGGGAACGCAGGCGGCCCATGTGGACGGCTGGATCGCCGGGCTGCGCGAGGCGCTGCCGGAACGCGGGGCCAGGGTCTGGGGCCTGGGCGGCGCCATGGAGCCGCCGGCAACCGCCGCGGTGAACGGCTATCTCATCCACAATTCCGAATACGACTGCGTCCACGAAGGCGCGGTGCTGCACCCGATGGCGACGCTGCTCTCCGCCCTGATGGCCGAGATGGAGGCGCGGGCGGCGGAAGGCCGGCCGACCGACGGCAGGGCGCTGCTGCGGGCGATCGTGCTGGGGGTCGACGTCTCGACCTCCATCGGCAATGCGGTCACGACGGGACTGAAGTTCTTCCGCCCGGCCACCGCCGGCGGTTTCGGCGCGACGGCCGCCATCGGCGCCATCGCGGACATGGACCGGGATCGGCTGATGGACGCCTTCGGCCTCTATTACGCCCAGGCCGGCGGCACCATGCAGGCCCATACCGAGGGGCTGGCGCTGCTCGCCATGCAGGCCGGGTTCTGTGCCCGTGACGCGGTTGTCGCCGCCCGTATGGCCGAACAGGGCATCCCGGGCACCCGCGGCACCCTGGAGGGACCCTACGGCTATCTCCGGCTCATGGAGGACGGCTACGACCGCGACGCGCTGCTGGGGGGGCTCGGCAAGGTCTGGCGCATCACGGAGGTCGCCCATAAACCGTTCCCCAGCGGACGGGCCACCCACGGGCTGCTGGACGGGCTGTCGCAGCTGATCGCCGAGCACGGCTTCTCCGTCGACGCGGTCGAACGGGTCGAGGCGGCGGTGCCGCCGCTGACCCAGCGGCTGATCGGCCGGCCGGTGAAGCCGGAAATGTCGGCGAACTATGCCCGGCTCTCCGGCCCGTTCACGGCGGCGCGGATGCTGCTGACCGGCAAGCTCGACCTGACCGACTTCACCCCCGAGGCGCTGGCCGATCCGGCGACCCTGGACCTGGGGGCGCGGGTCTCGGTTCAGGTCGACGGCAACCCCGATCCCAACGCGTTCTCGCCGGTCACGGTAATCGTCGTGCTCAAGGACGGCAGCCGCCTCAGCCGTTCGGTGGACGTTGTCTACGGCAGCCCGGGCAAGCCGATGACCCGCGAGGCGCATCTGGAGAAGTTCCGACGCAACATGGCCCATGGCGGCCTGCCGGCGGAGAATGCGGACAAGCTGATCGGCCTGGTGGACGACCTGGAGAGCGTCGACGACACCCGGGCACTCATCGACCTGGTCGTTCCGGCGTGAACCGCTTGACCCCCGCGGGATACGGGGGCAGGACGGGATCAGCGAAAACTCATCCGAATATGGCCGGCATTCGATGACAGGACTGGTGGATCTCTCGCTCGCCGAGATGGTGGGCGGGCTCGACGATGGCGCGATCTCCTCGGTGGACCTGGTGACGGCCCATCTGCAGGCGATCGCCGCGGCGAACACGGTGCTGAACGCGGTCTGGGATGTGGATGCCGAGGGCGCGCTCACCGCCGCCCGGGAGAGCGACGCACGGCGCGGGGAGGGGGCGACCCTGTCCGAGCTCGACGGTATTCCGGTGGCGCTGAAGGACAATATCGACGTGGCCGGCCGGCCCAGCACCGCCGGCCTCGGCACGTCCTGGGTTCCGACGATCGACGCCGCGGTCACCGGCCGGCTCCGCGAGGCCGGGGCCATCCCGATCGCGAAGCTCGCCATGCACGAGGCCGCCCTGGGGGCGACCAGCGACAATCCCCATCGCGGCCGGGTCGACAATCCCGCCGTGCCCGGCCACACGCCCGGCGGTTCGTCGGGCGGCTCTGCGGCGGCGGTGGCGGCGGGGCTGGTGCCGCTGGCGCTTGGGACCGACACGCTGGGCTCGGTGCGGATACCGGCGGCCTATTGCGGGGTGGCGGGGTTCAAACCGAGCTTCGACCTGCTGCCCATGGCCGGGGTGACGCCGCTGTGCTGGACCCTCGACCATGTCGGACCGCTGGCCCGCTCGGTCTTCGACCTGGCGCTCTCCCTGCCGGTGCTGGCCAATGTGGAGGCCGAGCCGGTGGACCTGAGCGGCCTGGTCCTGGGGTGGCCGGCCGAGGTGGACAACTGCGAGATCGAGCCGGCGGTGCAGGGGGTGATCGACGCCGCCCTGGACCGGCTGCGGGCCGGCGGCGTGACCATCAAGCAGATCAAGCTCGGCCTCGGCGACCTGTCGCTGCTGCGCCGGGCCGCCTTGCTGCTGATCGAGGCGGAAGGGGCGGTGGCCCTGGAGGATGTCTGGCGCGACCATCCCGAGGCGCTGTCGGAGACCCTGACCGCGATGCTGAGCTACGGCCGTGACGCGCCGGCGTCGAAATACGTGAAGGCCTATCGCCGGGTCGAGGAGGCGGGGGAGCTGATCAACGCCGCCTTTGACGAGGTGGATGCCCTGATCCTGCCGACCGTACCGCAGACCGCGTTCGCGGCCGATGCGGCGGTGCCGGTGAACCAGGCCGACCTGACCTCGCTGGCGAACTACGCGGGAGCCCCGGCGGTCAGCCTGCCGGTCCCGGGCGGCGGGGCGCCGGTCGGGCTGCAGCTCGTCGGCGGGTTTTATGAGGACGCCCGGCTGATCGGCACGGCGCTGGCCGTGGAGGATCTGCTGCGGCGCTAGCGGGGGGCTAAGTCCCAAACATCAGTCGTCACCCCCCGATCCGAACCGCGCTGGCGAGCTGTCTGACCGTCTTGGTCACCGCCATGGCGACGATCTTGCCGGTCTTGCGGTTCTCCTCGGCCACCGCGACGTCCTCGGTGAAGGAGAACGACCCGAAGGCGCCGCGGGCCTCGACCGTGATGATGTGGGTCTCGATGGTCGGGTCGGCGACGATCACCAGCTTCGTGCGGTCAAGCCCGATCCCGGCCAGGGCCACCGCCGCCGAGATGTTCACGTTCTGCGGATATGTGGCCGCCCCCTCGCGCGCCGTGCCCTCGAAGATCACCGTCGGTTCGGTCATGGCGGCGAGGTCGAACAGGTCCTCCGCCGCCGTGCCGTACCAGGCGCTGGGATCCTTGCGCACGGTCATCTCCACCGCATCCAGCCCGCCGACCGCTGCCCCGGACAGGATGTCGAGCGCGCCGATCCCGGCCGAGGCCAGGGTGAGGGAGGTGCCGCCTTCCTCCGCCGCCAGCCGGCAGCTCTCATACAGGGCGTCGTCGGTGAAGGCGCCGATGGAAGTGACGATCACCGGTACGCCGCGCCTCAGCAACGGCACCACATGGTCGCGCACCGCCTGATGGCCGGCCCCTTCCAGCACCACGTCGTAGTCGCCGGCGTGGAACTCGACGGGGTCGGTGAGGTAGTCGGGGCCGTTGGCCGCTTCCGGACGCGGGGTGCGGACCAGCACGGCCGGGATGGTGACGCGGCCGGCCAACTCGCCGGAGACGAACTCGATGACATGGGCGCCGATGGCGCCGGCCCCGATCAGACCGAGGCGGAGGGGAGGTTTGTTCTTCATGGCAGGAGCTTACGCCCGCCGGGTCGCGGTCCCCAAGAGACCATCGTGCGGCACCGTCATTCGGCGGCCGGACTCTCCTCGATCCAGCCGTCGTCGTTGAGCACGATCCAGTCCAGTTCCGCTTCGGCCAGGAAGTCGATGGTGTGCACCACCACGCTCTCCTCCCCGATCAGCACCACGTTGTAGGTCGGCGCCAGCGGGCCGATCCCGATCGCGGCGCGCCCGCCGAGATCCTGGGCGTTCGGATGGTTGGTGGAGCGCGGCGCCGACATCGGGATGCCGCAGACCGACCCGGACAGGGTGGAATGGCAGTGCCCGAAGAAGATGTGGCGGACGATGTCCCGGTACCCGGAGAGCAGCGCGCGCACCGGCGCGCCGTCGAGCAGGCCGATCATGTCGGAGGCAGGCGCGCCGATGGGGCAGGGGTGGTGGTGCATGAACAGATAGACCGGCCGGCCATCCGCCCGGGCCCGCTCCAGCTCCTGCGCCAGCCAGAGCCGACGGTCGTCGCAGTAGCGTCCGGCATGGGTCCCCGGTTCCAGCGTGTCGAGATAGAGGAACCGGCCGGCCGGGGTGTCCTCGGCATACTGGACGAAGCCGGCGGGATCGATCGGGGCCTCGGGGAACACCGCCCGGAAGGTGGCCCGGTCGTCGTGATTGCCGAGCAGCAGGCGCGGCTCGAGCGGCGAGGCCATGACGATCTCGCGAAGCTGGGCGTAGGAGTGGCGCGAGCCATGATGGGTCAGGTCGCCGGTGATCACCACCCGGCCGGCATCCCGGTGATGGGTCTCCACATGGGCGAGGCAGGCGGTGAAGTTCGCGATCGGCGCCTGACCCAGGATCTTGTCGTCCTGGATATGAATGTCGGTGATGTGGATCAGTTTCACGGGCGTCCCCCTCGGTTGGCGCAGCAGCCTAGCCAGAGGATGTGACAGGTTTTCGTTCCGTTCGATGGAAATCCGATCCCGTGCATCGAAAATAAGGACAGCCAAAGAAATAATATTATACAGAATATCTTTCTGATTTCATTGAAACAGATCATGTTTATTGATAATAAATTGCCCATAACTCACGCATTATATAAATGATATTTTGACAAATTATTATGGCGTGAGAGGGTGGTTTTGTGAGGGAAGATGCTTTTCCTCACAGGATGAGGATCAACAAATGGCATTTCCCAACTGGACCAAGCCGGCGGTGTTCGGCGTGGTTGTCGGTGCCTTCTGCGCGACGGTGCTCGGCTTCGCAACGGGCTTCTGGATGACCACGAGCAAGGCTGAAGTGATGGCGAACGAACAGGCAGACGCGGCGGTGAGCCAGGCGCTCCTGCCGATCTGCGTCGAACTCGCCAGCCGCGACACTGCCCGCAGCGAGAAGATCGAGGATATACGCGACGAGCCGTCCTATCAGCGCAACGAGGCCATCATGGACACCGGGTGGACAACCATGCCCGGCGCGGAGGAAGCCGACCGGCGCGTGGCGTCGGCCTGCGTGGAGAGGCTGCTGAACTGATCGCTGCGCTCGGCGGAGCGGATGAAAAAACTCCCCGGCCACATGCGACCGGGGAGGGGAGTCTGAGGTTACACTTCAGTCGTCCGGGGCAGCGTCACCGCTGGCCCCGCACTACCCGGCCGGGAAGCGCGCCCGTGGGCGCACCGTCCCGGTAGGTCACTTCGCCCGCGGCGATGGTCGCCGCGTAGCCCTTCGACTTCTGCAGGAGGCGCTTGCCGCCCGCCGGGAGGTCGAAGGTGACGTAGGGGTCGGAGAACCCGACCGAATCCCAGTCGATGACGTTCACATCCGCCTTCTTGCCGGCCTTCAGCACGCCGCGGTCGGACAGGCCCGCCGCACCAGCGGTGTCGGAGGTGAGCCGCCGGATGACGTCTTCCATGGGGAAGCGCGACTTGTCGCGGCCCCAGTAGCTCATCAGCCAGGTCGGGAACCCGGCATCCAGGATGAAGCCGACATGGGCGCCGCCGTCGCCGAGGCCCATGATCACGTTCGGATCGGCGAGCATCGCTTCCGGCGCCGACATGTCGTAGTTCACGAAATTGACCAGTGGGGTGTAGATGAACGCCTTGCCGTCGCGCTCCAGCAGGATGTCGTAGGCGACCTCCTGGGCGGTGCGACCCTCGCGCTCGGCGATGGCGGCGATCGACTGGTCGCGCTGCGGCTCGTAGTTCGCCGGCGAGCCGAGGCGGAACATCTTGTTGAACGAGATC
Organism: Thalassobaculum sp.; assembly: GCF_965223715.1. Classification (GTDB taxonomy): domain Bacteria; phylum Pseudomonadota; class Alphaproteobacteria; order Thalassobaculales; family Thalassobaculaceae; genus Thalassobaculum. Next base: position 1,180,243 of record NZ_OZ245012.1, read on the forward strand.
CGGTGGATCAGCGGGAAGGTGCTTTCCTTGATCGGATCGTCGGCCAGGATCTTCGCCCGCACCTCCGGATCGCGCATCGCCTCGACCCGCTTGTCCAGCGGCAGATGGGCGATGGAGCGGTAGGTCTTCGTACCGGAGAACGGGTTCTGGCTGCCCTCCAGGCCGAGCAGGATGCCGATGGGGCGTGGGGCCGCCACCGGGCGGATCGACAGGCCGTCGGCCTTGGCCTCGTTCGACATGCGCATCAGGTCGCGCCAGAAATCCGGACGGTCATGGCGCTGGGTGAGGGAGAACACCGCCGTGCGGCCGCTCTTCTCGATCACCCGGCGCAGCACGGCGAACTCGCCCTCGGGGCTCGGCTCGTTCCAGTCGGAGACGATCTCCAGGAAGCCGGAGCCGGCCTCCTTCATGCCCATGGCGATGCCGGTCAGCTCGTCCTCATGGGCCCGCAGGGTGGGGGTGAGGTCGCCGGCCAGGGTCTTGTGGCTGATCGTGCGCGAGGTGGAGAAGCCGAAGGCGCCGGCCTGCATCGCCTCGCGGGTCAGGTCGCGCATCTTGGCGATGTCTTCCTGGTTCGCCTGTTCGTGCTGGATCGCCCGCTCGCCCATCACATAGACCCGCAGGGCGGCGTGGGGCAGCAGGGTGCACAGGTCGATGTCGCGGGGCAGGCGGTCGAGCGTGTCGAGATACTCGCCGAAGGTCTCCCACTGCCAGTTCAGGCCCTCATGCATGACCGGGCCGGGGATGTCCTCGACGCCCTCCATCAGCTCGACCAGCTTCTCGCGGTCGGCCGGTTTGCAGGGAGCGAAGCCGACGCCGCAATTGCCCATGACCGCGGTGGTGACCCCATGCCAGGCCGACGGCGCCATGTGCCGGTCCCAGACCGCCTGGCCGTCGTAATGGGTGTGGATGTCGACGAAGCCGGGGGTGACGATCTTGCCCTTGGCGTCGATTTCCTCGGCCGCCTTGGTGGATCCGATATCGCCCACCGCGAGGATCTTGTCGCCGGCAAGCGCCACATCGCCTTCATAGGCGGCGGCGCCGGTACCGTCGACGATGGTTCCGCCGCGGATGATGAGTGTCGCTTCGCTGGTCATGAGTGTTTCCTCCGATGGCCGGGTTTCCCGGCCTTATTCGTTGTCTTGGCAACTATAATCTAGCCAATTACCCCCACACTCGGGAAGTGCATTCCGTGCACGACACTTTCTCTGCGGCGAAAGTCATGGGTATCATCGACTTCCCGCCACCGGTCTGGCCCGCGCGCCCGGCCCCGGAATGACATGAATGAGCGATAAGAACACGCCGTCGACGGCGGGCCAGCCTGCTGACGAGGTGCCGGCCGACCGGCCCGCGCTCGGCATCGCGCTGCTGCTGCTGGGGATGTTCGTCTTCACCGCCATGGATGGCGTGGCCAAGGGGCTGGCGAGCCAGGGCATGCCGCCGGAGCGGATTGCGCTGCTGCGCTACGTGCTGGTGTCGGCGATCCTGATGCCCGTTGTGGTGGCACGATGGAAGCACCGACCGCTGTACACGTCGCGGCCGGTTCTGCACATCCTGCGCGGCGTGCTGTTGATCGCCTCGGCCACCCTGTTCGTCTACGCCATGCGCACCCTGCCGCTGGAGACGGCGACGGCCATCGGCTTCGTCTCGCCGCTCTATGTGACGGCGCTGTCGATCCCGTTCCTGGGGGAGAAGGTCGGTATGCGCCGCTGGGTCGCGGTCGCGGTGGGATTTCTCGGCGTGCTGGTGATCCTGCGGCCGGGGACGTCGGCCTTCGTGCCGGAGATGCTGATCCCGCTGGTGTCGTCCTTCTGCTGGGCCTGCGGGCTGATCATCACCCGGGCGATGCGCGGCCGGGAAGGGGCGCTGACGATCCTGGTGTGGTCGACGGTCAGCGGGATGGTGGTCATTGCCCCGCTCGGGATTTCCAGTTGGGAGATGCCGACCGCCACCCAGTGGGGAATGCTGGTGGTCATCGCCTTCTGCCACGCCGCCGGCCAGTACCTGACGATCCGCGCGTTCAGCCTCGCCTCGGCCTCGGTGCTCGCACCCTTCTCCTACAGCACGATCATCTGGGCGGTTCTGATCGGAATCTTCGCCTTCGACTCCTACCCGGATTTCTGGACCATCGCCGGAACCTGCCTGCTGGCCGGCGCGGGCCTGTATGTCTGGCACCGGGAGCGCACGGTCACCGGCCAGCCGACGGTCCCGGGGGGCTCGATCTCCGAGGTGGCTCAGGAGCCGCTGGAGACCGAGGAGATCGAGGAGAAGTCGGAGGAGACCGCTTCAGAAGGTCTTGGCCCCCGTGACCGGTAGCATCACCGAATAGATGGAGGTGGTGCCGGCGATGAACATGCGGTTGCGCTTGGGCCCGCCGAACACCAGGTTCGCCACCCGCTCGCCGATCTTGATGCGGCCGAGCAGGGCGCCGTCCGGCGCGTAGCACTCCACGCCGGTGCCGGCGCTGGTCCAGATCCGCCCCTCGGTATCCAGTCGGAAGCCGTCATAGATGCCGGTCTGGCAGGTCATCAGCACCTCGCCGCCGGACAGACTGCCATCGGCATCGACCGCGAACCTGCGGATATGACGGTTGCCGTCCTTGTACCGGCTGAAGCCGCTGTCGACGATGTAGAGGGTCTGCTCGTCCACCGAGAAGGCGAGGCCGTTGGGCCGCTGGAAGTCGTCGGCCACCACGGTCAGTTTGCCGTTGTCGGGATCGAGCCGGAAGACGTAGTCGCCGTCCTGCTCCTGCGGCGCCTTGAAGCCCTCATAGTCGCTGTCGATGCCGTAGGCGGGATCGGTGAACCAGATCGATCCGTCGGAGCGCACCACCACGTCGTTCGGACTGTTCAGCTTCCGGCCGTCGTAGCTGTCGGCCAGCACGGTGATGGAACCGTCGTGCTCGGTGCGGGTGACCCGCCGCGTGCCGTGCTCGCAGCTCACCAGACGTCCCTGGCGGTCGACCGTGTGGCCGTTGGTGTAGTGGCCGTGATTGCCCCGGAACACGCCGGTCTCGCCGGTGCATTCGTCCCAGCGCAGGATCCGGTCGTTCGGGATGTCGCTCCACAGCAGGGAACGCAGGGCCGGGAAATAGACCGCACCTTCAGTCCAGCGCCCGCCGGTCCAGATCCGTTCCACATTGGCCGCCGTCTTCACCAGGGTCCGGAACCGGTCGTCGAGAATGTCGAAGTCGCTCTCGGCCATGGCGGCCTCCTATCGCTGAAGTCGGTCGAGGAAGTCCTGTATGCGCCGTGCATTGGTGCCGAGGTCGTGGCGGCCGATGCGCGACCGCGAGCGCAGGTCGACCCGGGTGCCGTCGCCCTCGGGGCGCAGGCGCACGACCACGTCGTCCTTGAACCGCATCATCGGCGTGGTGGCCACCGCTTCCAGCCGGCCCGCATCCGGTTCGGCCGCCCGGATCCGCCAGTCCATATCGATGGCGATGTCGCGTGCCTTCTCGAAGACGGCGCCGGGCGGGGCGGCGAGGGTGATGGAGGCGATCTCCGGGTAGCCCTGGCGCTGCTTGTCGGCGGAGTCGGGCGGATAGGGCGGTACAGGGATGGCGACGAAGGCCGGCGGGTCGGCGAGGTCGGTGGTGATGTCGTTGATCGCGGGCTTGGTGAACAGGGTCTGGAGCATCGGCGCGGTCACATACAGGACGGCCAGCACGGCACCGACAAGGATGCAGAGCAGTCCATAGGTCGCCGCACTGGCCCTTGCCATCGTCTCACCCCTCCAGGAACTCCTTGGTCCATTTCGCGTAGTCGGCGTCGCGGGTGACCCGCTTCATCAGCTCGCCCGAGGCCACGCCTTGCAGGTCGGCGGGCGCGGTGCCGTCGCGCAGGGCCTTCAGGGTGTTGTAGGTCGCCTGAACCGAGGCGGCGAAGGGCTGGTGGCCGGTCAGGCAGATCCGCACGCCCAGCGACGCCAGCCAGTCGGCATCGCGCAGGCTTTCCGGCAGACCGCCGAGCATGATCGGCAGGTCGGTCTCGGCCGCGACGGCTTCCAGGTCCGACTTCTCGGTGCCGCCGACCAGGAAGATCGCGTCGACCCCGGCGGCGTCATAGGCCTTCACCCGCTTGATGCAGTCGTCCAACCCGGTGACGGCCAGCGCGCTGGTGCGCCCGAAGATGGACAGGGACTTGTCCACGCGACCGGCGAGCGCCGCCTTCATCTTGCCGGTGCCTTCCTCGACCGAGAGCAGAGCGGTCTTGCCGCCGGAGCGGTGGGCGTAGGGCAGGACGGTGTCCTCGATGCTCATGCCGGAGATGCCGGCGATCTCCAGCTCCTCCACGGTGCGCTGGACGTTCAGCGCATTGCCGTAGCCGTGATCGGCGTCGACCATCAGGGGGAGGGCGGAGGCGCGGCAGATGCGGCCCGCCTGGTCGGCGAACTCGCTGAGGGTCAGCACGATCAGGTCGGGCGCGCCCAGCACGGTCATCGAGGCGACGGAACCGGCGAACATGCCGATCTCGAAACCGACCTCCTCGGCGATCCGGGCCGAGATCGGATCGAAGACCGACCCCGGATAGACACAGGCCTTGCCGTCCAGCACCGCCCGGAACCGTTCGCGCCGCTCACTCCACTTCATGCTCGTCTCCAACCCTCGCGTTTCTTGGGCCAGGAGACTAGCGGCGCCGCGCGCCCGCGGCCAGGGTGGAACCGCTCAGGTCTCGCGCTCGCCGGACGCGATGGCCTTGGCAACCTCCTCGGCCGGGATATCGTCGAACGAGGCGTAGTTCATCCGGTACAGCCGGGCGTAAAGACCGCCCGCCGCCATAAGCTCGTCGTGGCTGCCCTGTTCGACGATCTCACCGCCCTCCAGCACGATGATCCGGTCGGCCCCGCGGATGGTCGCCAGCCGGTGGGCGATGACCATGGCGGTGCGGTCCTTCAGCAGCCGTGCCAGCGCGCGCTGGATCTCCAGCTCGGTATAGCTGTCGATGCTGGCGGTGGCTTCGTCGAGCACCAGGATCTTGGCGTCGGCCAGCAGGGCGCGGGCGAAGCTGATGAGCTGGCGCTGGCCGAGCGACAGGTTGGCGCCGCGCTGGTCGAGCTGGGTGTCGTAGCCCTTGTCCAGGCGCAGGATGAAGTCGTGGGCGCCGACCGCCTTGGCCGCGTCCTCGACCTGTTCCCGCGTGGCGCCGGTCTTGGCGTAGCGGATGTTCTCCTCGATGGTGGCGGAGAACAGGAACGGCTCCTGCAGCACCATGGCGATGTGCCGGCCGAGGCTGTCCTGGGTGACCGCGCGCACGTCGCGTCCGCCGACCAGCACCTGGCCCTCCCACACGTCGTAGAACCGGTGGACCAGGGCGGTGGTGCTGGTCTTGCCCGAGCCGGTCGGGCCGACCAGGGCGACGGTCTCGCCCGGATTCACCTTGAAGGTGATGTTGCGTAGGATCGGGTTGCCGCGCTCGTAGCCGAAGGTGACGTCGCGGAACTCGATGGCGCCGTCGATCTCGGCCGGATCATCCGCGTCGGGCGCGTCCTGGACCTCCACCTCGACGTCCATGACCTCGAAGATCCGCTGTCCGGCGGCCATGGCCCGCTGCATGATGCTGTACTGCAGGGTCAGCGAGCGGATCGGGTCGAAGAAGCGCTGGACGTAGAACAGGAAGGCGACCATCACGCCGACATCGAGCGCGTTGTCGAGCACCATGGAGCCGCCGATCAGGATGACGATGGCCATGGCCGAGCCGGTGAGGGTGTCGACGATCGGCACCATCACGTTGGTGTAGCGCGAGGCGGCCAGATGGGCGTTCAGGTTCTCGCGCGCCTTCTCCTCGAACAGCCCGAAATTCACCGCCTCGCGGCGCAGTTCCTGGATCGCGCGGATGCCGTGGACGTTTTCAGCGAGCGCGGCATTTGTCGTGGAGCTGGCCTCGCGCGCCCGCATGAAGGCCTTGCGCGCCAGCGGCAGCCAGATGATGCGGACAAGCAGCAGCAGGGGCAGCACCGACAGGGTCAGCCCGCCCAGGACCGGGTCCAGGCTGAGCAGCACCACGACGATGCCGACCAGCAGCACCAGATCGCCGATGGCGAAGATCGAGGATTCCAGGAACTCCTGCAGTGCGTTGACGTCGCCCTGCAGCCGCGACATCAGCCGGCCGACCTCGGTGCGGTCCATGAAGGAGAGGGAGACCACCTGGAGATGGGCGTACATCGCCCGGCGCAGGTCGAACAGCAGCCGCTGGGCGGTCTTGCCGATCAGCGTCTCCATGAAGTGGTTGGCGGCGTAGTTCAACACCACGACGCCGAGGAAGGCGAAGACGAAGATCTGCAGCAGGTCGAGATCGCTCGCCCCGTCAGCCAGGGCGTGGTCGATGGCGGCCCGCACCAGCAGTGGCAGGGTGAGCTGGGTGAGGGTGAAGGCCAGCACGCAGCCCAGCCCGATCAGAAGCTGGCGCTTGTACGGCGCCAGATAGACCATGAAGCGCTTGATCACCCAGGGATCGAAGGCGCGGCCGAACAGCTCCTCGTCCTGGCTGATCTGCGAGCCGACGACGGCCAGCGGCGGCCGGTCGGTCTCGGCACCGCTGCCGTCGCGCCGGGCGACGTCGGTCTGGTTCTGCACCGGACTCATGACGCACCCCCAGTCTTCGGCTCCGAAACAGTCTTCGGCTCGGCGCCGGTTCTCGCCTGCAGCTCGTAGAGCTGGGCGTAGCGGCCGCCGAGCGCCATCAGGCTGTCATGGTCGCCGCGCTCGACGATCCGGCCGGCCTCAAGGAACACGATCTCGTCGGCATGCATCAGCGAGGACAGCCGGTGGGCGATGACGATCACCCCGCGCTCCTTGGTGTAGTCCTTGAGCGCCTCGCGGATGCGCCGCTCGGTGGCGGCGTCGATGGCGGCGGTGCTGTCGTCCAGTACCAGCAGCTTGGCGTCGGGCAGGATCGCCCGGGCGATGGACAGGCGCTGGCGCTGACCGCCGGAGAGCGACACCCCGCGCTCGCCCACGAGGGTCTCGTAATCGTTCGGCAGCGCCTTGATGTAGTTATGGAGCTGCGCCGTCTGGGCCGAGCGCTCGATGCTGGAGCGGCCGGCCCAGGGATCGCCATACGCCACGTTGTGGTCGATGCTGGCGGTGAACAGGAACGGCTCCTGCTGCACGATCGCCACCGTCTCACGCAGGGAGGCCAGCGTGAGGTCGCGGATGTCCTGGCCGTCGATGGTGATGCGCCCGCCGGTCACGTCGTAGTAGCGGCCGAGAAGCTGGGCGATGGTGGTCTTGCCGGAGCCCGGCGGGCCGACGATGCCGATCATCTTGCCCGGCCGCGCCTCCAGGTCGATGCCGGCGAGCGTGCGGTCGTCCTTGGCCCAGCTCGGATAGCTGAAATCGACATTTTCGAACCGGACCACGCCCTCACTCAGCGCCAGGTCCTTCGCCCCCGGCTTGTCGGCGATGGACGGCTCCAGGTCGATCACGTTGAACAGCCGGCCACCGCAGGTGGAGGCCCGGGCGATGGAGTTGATCATCCAGCCGATCTGCCGCACCGGCATCTGCAGGATCAGCATGAAGGCCAGCGCCTCGGTGAGCTGGCCAAGGGTGATCTCGCCCGCCGCCACCTTGGTGCCGCCGACCCACAGGGTGAGGCCCATCGCCAGGAAATAGACGAAGGTCATCTGCGTCGTGGAGAGCACGAACAGCCGGACGCGTCGGCTGGCGATGGCCAGCGCCTCGCTGGAGATCCGATCGTAGCGGCTGAGCTCGAAGGCCTGGGCGGCGAAGGCGCGGACCACGCGGATGCCGCCGAGATTCTCCTCCATCACGTTGGTCAGCTCGGACATCTTGTCCTGCATGATGATCCAGGTGTCGCGCAGCTTGAGCCGGGCAATGGAGGCGCGGATGCCGACGATCGGCACGAAGCTGAGCGCGACGCAGGCGAGGATCGGATCGTTTCGGAACAGGACGACGGCGCCGCCGCCGATCAGCACGGTCAGCAACACGCTGCGCAGGATTCCGGTGTCGACCCAGAGCCGCACACCTTCAATATCGAGGATGCCGCGGGTCATCAGGTCGCCGGTATGCACCCGGTCGTGCCAGGACAGGCTGAGCCGCTGGAGCTGGCGGTAGTAGTCGAGCCGCAGCTTGTAGCCGATGAGCTGGCCGACGGCCTCGCCCTGGTAGTTGTGCAGCATCGTGAACACGCCGCGCAGGATCGCCGCCCCGAGCAACAGCAGCGCGCTTGTCATCAGGGCCGATTCGGCCGCCCCCTGATCCGAAACCCCGGCGGCGGCATCGCGCAGCAGACCCTGGGCCTGGTCGACCGCCTGGCCGAGATACTGCGGCACCATGAGCTGGAACAGCCCGCCCAGGATCGTGGTCAGGACCGCGACGGACATGCGCCAGCGGTGGCGGAACGCCATGGCGGTGATCCGCAGCAGCACAGTGGCGTCCACGTTGGAGACGTCGATGCTGTAGGCGCCATCGACCTGGGTGTCGAGGCGCTTGGCGGTGTTGGGCGCGGGGGCCATGGGATCTTCCGTTGGGGGGAACGGGGCCGCGGACTATGCCAGAAGCATCGCGCGATGGCGAGGATGCTGGCCGGACCGTTAGAGGTCGAACGGGAGCCAAGTCCCGCGGAGTGTCGCCGACTTTCGGCAAGTCCCTGTATAAGTGTGCTGTGCCAGAAATTTTCGTGGCAGATTTCGCGGGCACGCCGATCCGTCACGATCGTCTGCCCACGATGTGGTCCCTGAACGGTTGCCCAATGAAGCTCTCGGTGCGCGAAACGAAAACGGATACGCATTTCGCTGGGGGGTCGGATGTCGCCGCGGTCTGGCAGGCGCTGAACCTCGGAGACCTTGTCGAGGCGCGACGGTGCTATCAGGCGGCGTCGCCCGCCGAGCAGGACACCGCGCCCTGTCAGTTGGCACAGGCAGCGCTTCTGTTTTCGGAAGGGGAGATCGACGCAGCGGGTGCCGCGATCGACGCGTTCTGCGAACGATGGCCGGACAATCTGGACGGAATCGAATGGGCCATCCGGATCCATCAGGTGGCCGACGCCCAGGGTCGCGCCGAGCGGATCGGCGGTCTCGGACGACGGGCGATCGATCTTTCTGCGGCCTATATCAAGCTCTGGCTCGCCCAGACCGGGACAGGGGTGATCCCGCTGGTCGAACAGATCGTCACGAGCGCGACCCTGTCCCACGGCGCAAGGGCCCGCCTCTGCGAGGTTCTGTTCAACGCCAGACAACTGGACGCCGCGGTCAGGGAGCGGATCTTTGCCGCACTGGCGCCCAAGATCGGGACTTGGCCGCCGGACAGCCAGTTGTTCTGGGCCACCCTCCTGCTGCTGTTCAGCGACAGGACCGAAGAGGCGGTTCGGTGGATCCGCGACCTTCTGGATCGAGACGCCATCGAGCCGCACGCCTTTGCCGGCCTGCAATTCTCGATCAGCCGGGCGATCGGATCGGGCAACATGGAGCTCTTCCAGGTCCGGCACGATCTCCTCACGGCGATACACGCCCGGTGGCAACAGCGCCTGGAGACGGCGATGGAGCCGGCGGACCGGGCACGGCTCACGGCGCAGCGTCAACCGGCGGAGCGAACCGGCCGGATCGCCATTCTGGCTGCGCCGTTGGTCGGCCGCGCGCATGCGCCGACGATGCGGGTGTTGGAACTGGCAGCCGCCCTGATCCGCGATCACGGCTATCAGGTGCGGATCTTCGTCGGTGGTCCAAGCTTCTTCCGCCCGACCGCGCCGGTCGCGGTGGCCACGATGTACAACGCTCCGGCCGATAAGCTCCTGGTCCCTCACGTCGAATTCGAAGGATTGGAAATCGGCCTCACGGGCAACCTGATGGACGACGGACAGGCCCGCAAGCCGCTGCTGACGGCGGCGCAGATCCTTGAATTTGAACCAGACGCGGTGATTGCCTATGGCGACGCCTCGCCGGTGCAGGGGCTGCTGGCGGGCCGGGTGCCGATCTTCCTCATGCCGACCGGTAGCGGCGCGCCGGTGGGCGCCCTCGACCGCTTCGCCTGTGAATGGCGCGAGGCGTCACTGTGGGACCTGGTCGCAGAAGGCCGGTGGCCGGGGCATCTGACGGAGCGGGCCGTGTTCGGCGCCACCGGGGCACGGATCCCCCGCCCGATCGTGCGCATGAGCCGCGCGGAGATCCTGCCCCACGCGTCATGCATCCTGGCGATCGCGGGCACGCGGCTGGTCAAGGAACTGCGGGGCGCCTTCGCCAAGCGCCTCGCAGAGGTTATGGCGGCGCGGCCTACGGTGCACCTGCTGCTGGTCGGCGGCGGCGATCGGTCCGATCTGATCGGATGCGAATTGCTGCCGGTCCAGGACAGGGTTCACACAATCGGCTTTGCGCAGGATCTCGCGGGACTGTTCTGCGGCTGCGATATCGTCCTCAACCCGGACCGTCAGGGCGGCGGCACCGGTATCGCCATGGCGATGGCGGTCGGATGTCCGGTCCTGAGCCTGAGGACCGGCGACGGAGCGACGCTGCTGGCAAGCGACGATCTGTCGGTGGATCTGGACGCCTATTTCGATCGGCTGGACCGGCTGATTGACGACGAGACTCTGCGACGGAAGGTCGGCGGGCGCATGCCGGAGCAGGTTGAACAGATGCTCGACTTCGAAAGCGGTGTCGCGACGGTTGCCCGGACGGTGGAAGATTTGGCCGCCGCATTCCGCGCCGGCCGTCTGCCTCCGCCGATAACCCCGGCACCGGCCGATCAGTAGACCAGCTGGTCGTCGCCGCTGGAGCCGCCGAGCACGATCTCGCCGCGGTCGGCCAGGTCCTTGGCGGACTGGACCATGGCGGTCTGGCTGTCCTCCACATCCTTCAGACGGATCGGGCCCAGCGCCTGCATGTCCTCGCGCATCAGTTTGGCGGCACGTTCGGACATGTTGCCGAAGAACAGGTCGCGCAGCTCCTCCGAGGCGCCCTTCAGCGCGATCGTCAGTTTGTCCTTGTCCACCGCCCGCAGCAGGGTCTGGACGCCGGCCGGGTCGAGGCGGTTCAGATCCTCGAAGGTGAACATCAGGGAGCGGATCTTCTCGGCACTGTCCTTGTTGCGCTCCTCCAGGGCCGACAGGAAGCGGCTCTCGGTGGCGCGATCCAGGCTGTTGAAGATCTCGGCCATCATCTCGTGGCTGTCGCGCCGGTTGGTGCGCGCCAGGTTGGACATGAACTCGGTGCGCAGCACCCGCTCCACATCCTTCTCGATGTCCTTGTTGACCGCCTCCATGCGCAGCATGCGCATGACCACTTCCATGGCGAAGTTCTCGGGCAGGGTGGCCAGCACCTTGGCGGCGTGGCTCTGGCTGATCTTGCCGAGGATGACGGCCACGGTCTGCGGATATTCGTTCTTCAGGTAGTTGGCCAGGACCTGCTCGCTGACATTCGCCAGCTTGTCCCACATGGTGCGACCCGCGGGACCGCGGATCTCCTCCATGATGTCTTCCACCCGGTCCTCGCCCAGCACCTTGGCCAGGAGACGCTGGGTCGAATCCATGGAGCCGACGAGCGAGCCGGTGGAGGAGACCTGCTCGGCGAACTCGACGAACAGCCGCTCGACGATGTTCGAGGAGACCATGCCGAGTCCGGCCATGACCTGGGAGATCTCCTTGATCTCCTCATCGTCCATCTGGCCGAACAGGGCGGCCGCCTGCTGTTCGCCAAGCGACATCAACAGGATAGCGGCCTTTTCCGGGCCGGTGATGCTGCGGTAGTCCTCGCGGGTACGCTGCCCCATGGTGCCGTCTCCAAAGCCGACAGAGCCGCGCCGACGACCCGGTGACGGACCACCGGTGGCGCTTGGCCGGTACGCGTCGCTTCTAGGTGCTTCGCGTTACTAAATCGTAACGAAACCGCGGGTAGATTTCGAGACTTTTATATATTTCGGATGTTTCGAACGGTTACCTCGACCCAATCCCCAGCTCTCAGATCCGGAGATCGCGCGGGTTGTGGAAGCGCGGCATGGAGGGTGGCGCCTTGGTCGGGGGCAGGGGCGGCGGCACGATCTCCACGTTGAGGTCGCCGAAATCGCCCGGCCGGCGGTTCTCGAACGGATTGCGCAGGACCAGCTTGCCCTGCTTCTCCATGGCCGTGTCGATGTCCTCCTCCAGCTTCTCGGCCAGACGCAGGTCCCAGGGGAACTTGTAATAGCGCGGCTCCCGTTCGCCATTCAGCCGCAGCCACATGTAGATCGCCTCGCCCTCGGCCAGACTGACCGCCAGCACCTCGGCCGCGTCGGCGTTGCGCTGCATCCATTCCATCTCCTGCGGCTTCGGCCGGCTGAGGAACTCGACGAACTGGATGTAGCTGATCGGGATCAGCAGGGTGGCGACGGTGACGGCGCTGATCCGCACCCAGGGCAGGCGCGGGGCCCAGATCGCCAGACTGGCGAGGGCCGCGGCGACCGCGGTGCTGATGGCGAAGACGTAGATCAGGTTGTCCATCCGGTCCTCCGGGTGTCCCTGTCCGGCGTCGCTAGTTGCCGGTGATCAGGGGATAGCGCAGGGTGCTAACGCTGTTCTCGACAAGATCGCCCTCCGACGACAGGCGGAATCGGAAGGCGGTCTCCTCCTGGTTGTAGCGACGCAGCTCGACGGTGGTCTCCAGGATCTGCCGGGTCTCCTCCCGGGGCTTCTTCACGCTGACCACCACCTTGACCGGGATCGCCCGGCCCTGGGGCGGCGGGCCGTACATGTGGACGTTCACGATGTACTCGCCGGACGGGATGCCGCGGCTGTAGCTGACCTCGTAGTTCTCGTCGGTGGCGTCGCCGATGGCGCCCAGGTCGTCGCGCAGCAGGTTGAAGATCTCCCCGCCCTGGTTCCAGAACCCGACCGGTCCCTCACCGGGCGCCTTGACCCACAGGTCGACGTCGTTCTCCAGGTCCGAGGGCCAGTGCATCTCGACGATGACGTTGCCCGGCGCGTTGTCGTCCTTGGTCTCCTGCTTCTCCCGGCTGATATGGGGCAGCAGCATGATCACCATCGCGACGAAGCCGATCAGGGCGAGCATGATGACGTCGCGGAAGACCGTGTCGGTGCCGTCCTCCTCGAAATCGTCGAACGGATCCTCCATGGCCGGACCCTAGCCGCCGTCGCCGAGATCGATGGTTTCGGTCAGCAGGTCGACCGTGGCGCTGGCCAGCAGCCGGTAGTTCACGATCAGCCAGACATAGAGCACCGCGCCGACCAGGGTGGTGTTGAGCGCCACTGACATGCCGGAGATCAGGGTGGCCACCATGTCGGCAACGTTGTCGGCATCGGCGGCCCGGCTCGGATCGACGCCGGACAGCGCGATGATGAAGCCGATCACCGTGCCGATCAGGCCGAGGAAGACCAGGCTATTGGCGACGTGCCGGACGGTGGCGATCCGCCGGCCGAGCCGCATGCGCAGCACTCCGCGCGGGCTCTCCCGGTCGTGGGTGAAGCGGGCCTTTTCGAGATACTGGGCGGAGGGTGTGTCGGCGCCCGGCTCGGCGTTGCGCAGCTCGTCCAGCTCGCCGCTGGTCTGGCCGACACGCATCGCGCAATAGAGGAAGCCGTAGGAGAAGACGGCGACGATGACCAGCGACAGTTCGATCAGGTCGCCCTTGATCACCGCGTCGAGCCAGCCCTGCAGGTAGGCACCGGTCAGCAGCGCGGCGGCCACGACATTGATCAGCACGAAGCGGACGATCAGCAGGTATCGGAACATCGCACCGGTCACCGTAGGGAGGCCTGTCGATATCAGACCCGCTCCGGCGGGCGGGCACAAGCGGGAAGGGTGGGTGGCTGTTGTTCCTCCCTCATCCCTTCTCGTCTTCCCGGACTTGATCCGGGATCTAGAGAAGTCGCCGCTGGAGTACTGGACGACTCTCCCAAAAGTCTCAGCGCGCGGCTTCCCTGGATCCCGGATCAAGTCCGGGAAGACTTAGAAGACGGAGGGGGATAGGTGGTCTTACCCCACCAGGAACGGCACCAGCGCCGCCAGGGTGGCGTCCGGATCTTCCTCGGCGAGGTAATGACCCGTGTCGATCGCCTCGCTGGCGACCGGGCCGTCGCAATACTGCTTCCAGATCGCCACCGGGTCGTACCACTGGCCGATCTTGCCCTTGGTGCCCCACATCACCAGCAGCGGGCAGCGGATGCGGTCGCCGGCCTCCCGGCTCTCGCGGTCGTGCACCAGGTCGATGGTCGCCGCCGCGCGGTAGTCCTCGCACATGCCGCGGATCATCTCCGGGTCGCGGGCGGCGGCGAGATAATCGGCAAGGGCATCCGGATGGAAGAATCCGTCATCCTTCGGCTCGCGGTTGGTGTGGGCCCGGAACCAGGTCTCCGGTGCCGCCGAGATCAGGCTTTCGGGGAAGGGGTGGGGCTGGGCGAACCAGAACCAGTGATAGTAACCCATGGCGAAGGCCATATCGGCCCGCTCGAAATGCTCGAGGGTCGGAACGATGTCGAGCAAGGCCAGCTTCTCCACCCGGTCGGGATGGTCGATCGCCAGCCGGTGCGACACCCGCGCGCCCCGGTCGTGGCCGACCACCCGGAACCGGTCGTGACCCAGCGCCGCCATCAGGTCGACCAGATCCCGGGCCATCGCCCGCTTGGCATAGGGCGCATGGTCGGCCGTCGCCGGCGGTTTGTGCGAGCCGCCATAGCCGCGCAGGTCCGGGCAGACGACCGTGTACTGCTCGGCCAGCCGCGGCGCCACCGCGTGCCACATGGCATGGGTCTGCGGATTGCCGTGGACCATCAGCAGTGGCGGCCCGCTGCCCCCGTGACGCAGGCGCATCGGTCCGGCACCGATCTCCACCGTCTCCAGGGCCATGCCCTCAAAGAACGACATTGGCGATCCTCCATAAATTTGACCACTTGATAAAACTTTTGACGACAGGCACGCTTTTCCCCTGGTCCGGCCATGGGAGAGTGCCATGACGCATGGTTTCGAGGGAGCGGACGTTAAGGCCGGCAGGCTGACGTCGGAACAGGTCGCCGCGAACTTCGCGGATCTCCACCCGCCGCTGACCCGGCACGAGGCGGCGGTCGCCGCCGACCGCTGCTACTTCTGCTACGACGCGCCGTGCATGACCGCGTGTCCGACCACCATAGACATCCCGATGTTCATCCGCCAGATCGCCGCGGACAACCCGGCGGGTGCGGCGAAGACGATCTTCGACCAGAACATCCTGGGCGGCATGTGCGCCCGGGTCTGCCCGACCGAGACCCTTTGCGAGGAGGCCTGCGTGCGCGAGGCCGCCGAGGGCAAGCCGGTGGAGATCGGCCGGCTGCAGCGCTTCGCCACCGACCATCTGATGGCGGCCAATACCCACCCGTATGAGCGGGCCTGCAACACCGGGAAGAAGGTCGCCGTGGTCGGCGCCGGCCCGGCGGGGCTCGCCTGCGCCCACCGGCTGGCGATGAAGGGCCATGCGGTGACCCTGTTCGACACCAAGCCGAAGCCCGGCGGGCTGAACGAATACGGCATTGCCGCCTACAAGACCCCCGGCGGCTTCGCCCGCGAGGAGGTCGATTTCGTGCTGGGCATCGGCAACATCACCTTGGAGACGGGCAAGGCGCTCGGCCGAGACATCTCCATCGAGGGGCTGAAATGGGATTATGACGCCGTGTTCCTCGGCATCGGCCTTGCCGGCGTGAACGCGCTCGGCGTGCCGGGCGAGGAATTGCCGGGTGTGGAGGATGCGGTCGAGTTCATCGCCGAGCTGCGGTCGTCGCAGGACCCGTCCTCGCTCGCCATCGGCCGCCGGGTGGTGGTGATCGGTGGCGGCATGACCGCGATCGATGCGGCGGTGCAGTCGAAGCTGCTGGGGGCGGAGGACGTCACCATCGTCTACCGCCGCGGCCAGGAATCCATGAACGCGAGCCTGTTTGAGCAGGATCTGGCCCAGACCAAAGGTGTGACGATCAAACATTGGGCGAAACCGGTCCGCGTGGTCTCCGAAGGCGAGCGGCGGGGCGTGGAGTTCGAGTACACCCGCGCCGGCGCCAAGGGGCTTGAGGGAACAGGCGAGACGTTCTTCGTCGCCGCCGACGTGGTGCTGAAGGCCATCGGCCAGACCCTGGAGGCGCCGGAAGGCCCGGCGACCGAGCGCGGCCGGCTGGTGGTCGACGACGAGTTCCGCACCAGCCTCGACCGGGTCTGGGCCGGCGGCGACTGCGTGGCGGCGGGCGACGACCTGACCGTGACGGCGGTGGCCCAGGGCCGCGACGCCGCCGAAAGCATCCACCGCGCCCTGACGGCGTGAGACGGAGGATCAGAGCATGGCAGACCTGCGCAGCGACTTCGTCGGCATCAAGTCCCCGAACCCGTTCTGGCTGGCGTCGGCCCCGCCGACGGACAAGGAATACAACGTGGTCCGCGCCTTCCAGGCCGGCTGGGGCGGGGTGGTGTGGAAGACCCTCGGTCTCGATCCGCACATCGTCAACGTCAACGGCCCGCGCTACGGCGCCGTCTGGGGGGCGGATCGCCGGCTGCTCGGCCTGAACAACATCGAGCTGATCACCGACCGGCCGCTGCAGACCAATCTGGACGAGATCAAGGCGGTGAAGCGCGCCTGGCCGGACCGGGCGGTGGTGGTGTCGCTCATGGTGCCCTGCGAGGAGGTCTGCTGGACTGAGATCCTGAAGCAGGTTGAGGAAACCGGCGCCGACGGGGTGGAACTGAATTTCGGCTGTCCCCACGGCATGTCCGAGCGCGGCATGGGCTCCGCCGTCGGCCAGGTGCCGGAATACATCGAAATGGTCACCCGCTGGTGCAAGCAGAACACCCGCATGCCGGTGATCGTGAAGCTGACCCCGAACATCACCGACATCCGCTACCCGGCCCGCGCGGCGAAGAAGGGCGGCGCCGACGCGGTGTCGCTGATCAACACGGTGAGTTCCATCACCTCGGTCGATCTCGACCTGATGGCGCCGGAGCCGACGATCGACGGCAAGGGCAGCCATGGCGGCTATTGCGGGCCGGCGGTGAAGCCGATCGCCCTCAACATGGTGGCCGAGATCGCCCGCGACACAGAGACGGCGGGGCTGCCGATCTCCGGCATCGGCGGGGTGACCACCTGGCGCGACGCGGCGGAGTTCATGGCGCTCGGCGCCGGCAACGTGCAGGTCTGCACCGCCGCCATGACCTACGGCTTCCGCATCGTGACGGAGATGATCGACGGCCTGTCGCGCTGGATGGACGGCAAGGGTTACGCGCGCACCTCGGACTTCACCGGGCTGGCGACGCCGAACGTGACCGACTGGCAGTACCTGAACCTGAACTACGTCGCCAAGGCGCGGATCGACCAGGATCTCTGCATCAAGTGCGGCCGCTGCCACATCGCCTGCGAGGACACCTCGCACCAGGCGATCACGGCGATGAAGGACGGTGTGCGGCACTTCGAGGTGATCGACGCCGAATGCGTGGCCTGCAATCTCTGCGTCAATGTCTGTCCGGTGGACGGCTGCATCACCATGGAGAAATTGCCGGCGGGCAGCGTGGATCCGCGCACGGGACGGACCGTCCAGGCCGACTACGGCAACTGGACCCAGCACCCGAACAACCCGTCCTCGGTGGCGGCCGAATAGGGCGGTGGAGTTGGGGTAGGCGGGGCGCAGCTCGAGCCCAAGCCGTCGTCCTGACGCAAGTCAGGACCAGGCCGCTGACCCCTCCACCCCTTCGTCATCCTGATGCAAATCAGGATCTGGAGCCGACCCTGACCTGGGAGTGTTGATCCTGACGTGCGTCAGGATGACGGGAGAGGGACGGCGGGTTAGCGGTAGTCGGAGTAGGGGCGTGGAATAGGGGAAACGCGGAGCGCAGGCCGAAACCCAGCCGTCGTCCTGACGCAAGTCAGGACCAGGCCGCCGACCCCACCACCCGATCGTCATCCTGATGCAAATCAGGATCTGGAGCCGAGCCTGACCTGGGAGTGTTGATCCTGACGTGCGTCAGGATGACGGGAGAGGGACGGCGGGGTAGCGGTAGCCGGTGGAGGCAAACGCCCCTTGACCGGGTCGCCCTGCGGCCGCACACCCCTGGGGCGCCCGACCGGGGCGCCGACCGACATAACGGAACCCGCCGATCCCGCATGACCGACACCTCCCCCGCCCGTCTGGAAGCGCTAAAGGGCCATGCGGCCATGCTGCTCTTCGCCACGCTGATCAGCGGGTCGTTCACCCTGGGCCACCTGACGGCCCCGCATATCGACCCGGGTGCCCTGACGGCCCTGCGCTTCGCCCTGGCCGCCGGCGTGATGGCGGGCGTGATCCTGGCCGGGCCCAAGGGCGAGCGGCGGCTGACGGTCACCGCGCCCTGGCGCTTCCTTCTGCTCGGCGTGCTGCTTGGCTCCTATTTCGTGCTGATGTTCGAGGCGCTGCGGCTGACCGACCCGGTGAGCCTCGCGGCCGTCTTCACCATGACGCCGCTGATGACCGCGCTGTTCGGCTTCCTCATCCTGCGCCAGGGGATCAGCCCGCTGGTCGGCGGCAGCCTGCTGCTGGCGGCGAGCGGGGCGGTCTGGGTGGTGTTCCGCGGCGACGTCGGCGCCATGCTGGCCTTCGATGTGGGGGCGGGCGAGCTGATCTTCCTCGGCGCCTGCGTCTGTCACGCGCTCTATATCCCGCTCATCACCGTGCTCAATCGCGGCGAGAGCGGCAAGCTCTTCACCCTGTGGACCGTGCTCGGCGGGTTCCTGGTGGTGGGGTTCTACGCCTTCCCGGCGATCCTGCGCACCGACTGGACGGACCTCCCGGCGATTGTCTGGGTGACGGCGGTGTACATCTCGGTCTTCGCCTCGGCGCTGACCTTCTTCCTGATGCGTTACGGCGCCCTGCGGCTGCCGGCGGCCAAGGTGATGGCCTACGGCTATCTGATCCCGACGGTGGTGATCGTGCTGGAGGGGCTGAGCGGCCACGGCTGGGTCGAGCCGCCGGTGCTGCTCGGCGTGGCGGCGACGGTCCTGGCGCTGCTCATGCTGGTCGCGAACCGGGATGTGGCGCGGTAGGGAAAAATCCCTCCCCCTCTTAACTCACTCCCCGGATTCATTCCGGGGCCTACGCTTCAATGGAAACGATCGTGTGGGGTGATGAGTGGGCCCCGGAACAGGTCCGGGGAGTGCAGGAAAAAAATTCGGTCAGGTGTCCGGCCGCAATCCCCGCAGGATCACGTCCTCCATGAACCGTTCGGCGCCGGCGTAGCGCGCGGCCTCATCGGTCTGGCGGCCGATCACCGCCTGAACCTGGGCGTCGAAATCGGCGTAATGCTGGGTCGTCGCCCAGAGCGCGAAGATCAGATGATACGGGTCGTGGGGCGCCAGCTTGCCGTCGGCGATCCACTCGCGGATCACCGCCACCTTCTCGTCCACGAGGCCCTTCAGCTCGCCCTCCAGCACGTCGCGGATCAGGGGTGCTCCGGCCAGGACCTCGCCGGCGAAGAGGCGCGATTCCTGCGGCCGGTCGCGGGACATCTCCAGCTTGCGGCGGATATAGCCGCGGATCTCCGCCAGGGGTTCGCCCGCCGGGTCGAGGGCGATCAGCGGTTCCAGCCAGGTCTCAAGCGTGCGGCCCAGGACCGCCCGGTAGATCTCTTCCTTGCTGGCGAAATAATAGATCAGGTTGGGCTTCGACATGCCCGCCCCGGCGGCAATCTCGTCCAGGGTGGCGCCGGCGAAGCCGCTTTGGGCGAAGACGTCCAGGGCCGAGGACAGAATCCGGCCTTCCTTCTCCACCTGGATGCGTGTGCGGCGGCGGGTTTCTGCGGCGCGGGCCATGCGTCTCCGAGACTGTCTCCAGGGCCCGATAGGCGCATGATTCTGCACAAAAATCGGGCAGGCGGCGGGCAAACTATGACCTTGACCGGCAACCATGGCCTGATAGCCTAGTTTTTGACCATTTGGTCAAGGTCATGGTGATTACAGGCGGAAGTCGCGCGGCCTGCAACCCCCAAGCGGTTGGGGGCTTCGGCGGGCGGGCGGACTCCCGGGCAGGAACAGGGGAGTCCGGCATGTCGGCGGCGAGCAATCTTCGGATCAACGGCGATCGGCTGTGGGACAGCCTGATGGAGATGGCGAAGATCGGTCCGGGCATCGCCGGCGGCAACAACCGCCAGACCCTGACCGACGAGGACGCCGAGGGCCGCGCCCTGTTCCAGAAATGGTGCGAGGCAGAGGGCTGCACCATGGGCGTCGACAAGGCCGGCAACATGTTCTTCCGGCGCGAGGGCACCGACCCGGACGCGCTGCCGGTGTATGTGGGCAGCCATCTCGACACCCAGCCGACCGGTGGCAAATACGACGGCGTTCTGGGCGTGCTCGGCGCCCTTGAGGTCGTGCGCACCCTGAACGAGGCCGGCGTGAAGACCAAACACCCGATCGTCGTGGTCAACTGGACCAACGAGGAGGGGACGCGTTTCGCTCCGGCGATGATGGCCTCCGGCGTGTTCGCCGGCATCCATACCCTGGACTGGGCCTATGCCCGCACCGACCGTGAGGGCAAGAGCTTCGGCGACGAGCTGAAGCGCATCGGCTGGGTCGGCGACGAGGAGGTCGGCGCCCGCAAGATGAAGGCCTTCTTCGAGCTGCATATCGAGCAGGGCCCCATCCTGGAGGCCGAGGGCAAGGATATCGGCGTGGTGACCCACGGCCAGGGTTTGAGCTGGCTGCAGTTCACCGTCACCGGCAAGGAGAGCCACACGGGCTCCACCCCCATGCCGATGCGGGTGAATGCCGGGCTCGGCATGGCGCGGATCACCCAGCTCGTGGACGAGATCGCCTGGAGCCACGAACCGCACGCGGTCGGTGCCATCGGCCACTGCGAGGTCTACCCGAACTCCCGCAACATCATCCCGGGCCGCGCGGTCTTCACCGTGGACTTCCGCTCGCCGAACAAGGCGGTGATCGAGGACATGGAGACCCGGCTGAAGGAAGGCGCGCAGAAGATTTGCGACGAGATCGGCCTGACCATGGAGGTCGAGAAGGTCGGCGGCTTCGATCCGGTCGAATTCGACAAGGGCTGCGTCACCATGATCCGCGAGGCTGCCGAGCGTCTCGGCTACAGCCACCGCAACCTGGTCTCCGGCGCCGGCCATGACGCCTGCTGGATCAACCGGGTCGCACCGACCGCCATGGTCATGTGCCCCTGCGTCGATGGGCTGAGCCACAACGAGGCGGAGGAGATCTCCCCCGAATGGGCGCGGGCCGGCACCGACGTGCTGTTCCAGGCCGTGGTCGAGGCGGCGGAGATCGTCTCCTGACCTAGCTATCAACAAACAGATCCGCAAAGGACAGAGGAGGAGTAGATGGCGAGCAAGGTGATCAAGGGCGGGACCGTCGTCACCGCCGACCTGACCTTCGAGGCGGATGTCCTGGTGGAGGGCGGCCGGATCACGGCCGTAGGTCCGAACCTGTCCGGCGACGAGGTGCTGGACGCCGCCGGCTGCTACGTGATGCCGGGCGGGATCGACCCGCACACCCATATGGAAATGCCCTTCATGGGCACCTATTCCTCCGACGATTTCGAGAGCGGCACCCGCGCCGGCCTGTCCGGCGGCACCACCATGGTGGTGGATTTCTGCCTGCCGGCCCCGGGCCAGTCGCTGCTGGAGGCGATGCAGGCCTGGGACAACAAGTCATCCAAGGCCTGCGCCGACTATTCCTTCCACATGGCCATCACCTGGTGGGGCGAGCAGGTCTGGAAGGAGATGGAGACGGTGGTCGATCGCGGCATCACCACCTTCAAGCACTTTATGGCCTATAAGGGCGCGCTGATGATCGACGACGACGAGATGTACTCGTCGTTCCAGCGCTGCGCCGATCTGGGTGCGATGCCCCTGGTCCATGCCGAGAACGGCGACGTGGTCGCCCAGCTCCAGGCCAAGCTGATGGCCGAGGGCAATACGGGACCGGAGGCGCATGCATATTCCCGCCCGCCGGAGGTGGAAGGCGAGGCGGCGAACCGCGCCATCATGATCGCCGACATGGCCGGCGTGCCGCTCTACATCGTCCACGTCTCCTGCGAGCAGGCGCACGAGGCGATCCGTCGGGCCCGGCAGAAGGGCATGCGCGTCTTCGGCGAGCCGCTGGTCCAGCATCTGGTGCTGGACGAGAGCGAGTATCAGCACCCGGACTGGGACCATGCCGCCCGCCGGGTGATGTCGCCGCCGTTCCGCTCCAAGCTGCACCAGGACGGGCTGTGGGCCGGCCTCGCCGCCGGCAGCCTGCAGGTGGTGGCGACCGACCACTGCGCCTTCACCACCGAGCAGAAGCGCTACGGCGTCGGCGACTTCACCAAGATCCCGAACGGTACCGGCGGCCTGGAAGACCGCCTGCCGGTGCTGTGGAGCCGGGGGGTGAATACCGGCCGGCTGACCATGAACGAGTTCGTGGCCGTCACCTCCACCAACATCGCCAAGATCCTGAACATGTACCCGCGCAAGGGCGCGATCCGCGAGGGTTCCGACGCCGATATCGTGGTGTGGGATCCCAAGCGCTCGAAGACGATCACCGCCGACAAGCAGCAGTCGTCCATCGACTACAACGTGTTCGAGGGCATCGAGGTGACCGGTCTGCCGCGCTACACCCTGACCCGGGGCGAGGTCGCGGTGGTGGAGAGCGAGGTGAAGGCGCGGCCCGGCCATGGCGAGTTCGTGAAGCGGCCGCCGAACCCGGCGCCGAACCGGGCGCTGTCGACCTGGAAGGAGATCACGGCCCCGCGCAAGGTGATCCGCGATCCGGCCAAGATGCCGGCCGGCGTCTGATCCGCATATGACGCGCTCCGGGAGACGGGGTGCGAGAAGAGCGCCGAGGAGGGCGTCGCCTTGACTACTGCTTCGTCGAGCGGTCGGCCCGTGATCCGGGCTGACCACCTGGACCTCACGTTTCAGACCGGCGACGGGCCGGTCCACGCGCTGAGCGATGTGTCGCTGACCATCGAGAAGGGCGATTTCGTCTCCTTCATCGGCCCGTCCGGCTGCGGCAAGACCACCCTGCTGCGGGTGATCGCCGATTTGGAACAGCCGACCGGCGGCAGCATCTCGGTCAATGGCGTTTCGCCGGAACAGGCGCGGCTGGATCGGGCCTACGGCTACGTGTTCCAGGCCGCCGCCCTCTATCCCTGGCGGACCATCGCCCGCAACGTGGCGCTGCCGCTGGAGATCATGGGCTACTCCAAGGCCGAGCAGCAGGAGCGGGTTGCCCGGACCCTGGAACTGGTGAACCTGACCGGCTTCGAGAACAAGTTCCCCTGGCAGCTCTCCGGCGGCATGCAGCAGCGCGCCTCGATCGCCCGGGCGCTGTCCTTCGACGCCGACATCCTGCTGATGGACGAGCCGTTCGGCGCCCTGGACGAGATCGTGCGCGACCACCTGAACGAGCAGCTTCTGCAGCTCTGGGCGCGCACCACCAAGACCATCGCCTTCGTGACCCATTCCATTCCCGAGGCGGTCTATCTCTCCACCAAGATCGTCGTCATGTCGCCGCGGCCGGGCCGGGTGACCGACGTCATCGAGAGCACCCTGCCGGCCGAACGGCCGCTCGACATCCGCGAGACGCCCGAGTTCCTGGAGATCGCTCATCGGGTGCGCGAGGGGCTGCGGGCCGGCCATTCCTACGAGGACGCGGAATGACGGCGGGGGGCGGCAAGACCTTTCCCATTCTGGTCGTCGTCGCGGCGATCATTGGCATCTGGTACGCCGCCACCGTCTGGTTGAACACCCCTTGGCAGCTCGGCGTGTACGAACGCGAGGGCAGGGACTGGACGGCGACCGATCTGGTTGTCGACACCATGGCGCAGGAGCGCCCGGTCCTGCCATCCCCGCATCAGGTGGCGGTGGAGATCTGGCAGACCACGGTGGAGAAGAAGGTCACCTCCAAGCGCAGTCTCGTCTACCACGCCTGGATCACGCTTTCGGCGACACTGGCCGGCTTCGCCATCGGAACGGTGCTGGGCGTCGTGCTGGCCGTGGCCATCGTTCATAACCGGGCGACCGACCGCTCTGTCATGCCGTGGGTGATCGCCAGCCAGACCATTCCGATCCTGGCGATCGCGCCGATGATCATCGTGGTGCTGAACGCAGTCGGCCTGTCCGGCCTGCTGCCCAAGGCGCTGATTTCCACCTATCTCAGCTTCTTCCCCGTCGTGGTCGGCATGGTGAAGGGCCTGCGCGCGCCCGAGTCGATCCAGCTCGACCTGATGCGGACCTACAGCGCCTCCACCGCCCAGGTGTTCTGGAAGCTGCGCTGGCCCCATTCGATGCCCTATCTCTTCGCCTCCATGAAGGTGGCCGTCGCCATCAGCCTGGTCGGCGCCATCGTCGGCGAGTTGCCGACCGGCGCCGTGGCCGGGCTGGGCGCCCGGCTGCTGGCCGGTTCGTATTACGGTCAGACGGTGCAGATCTGGTCGGCGCTGATCGTGGCCGCCGTGCTGGCCTCGGTGCTGGTCACGCTGGTGGGGGCCGCCGGCGGCTATGTGTCCCGGCGCATGGGGGTGCGGCCATGACCCGGCTGCAGACCGGCCTCGCGGGGGCGATCGGGCTACTCGGGTTGCTCGGTCTCGTCCTCCCGCTCTCGGCGGAGACGGGGCTGCTGGACACGCCGTTCCTGGCGACCTTCGCGCTGCTGTGTGCGCTGACCCTGATCCGGTTCCGCCGACCGCTGCCGCTCTCGGTGGACGGTTGCCTCACCCTGGCCGCCGGGATCGCCCTGCCGATGTCGCTGACGGTGATCGACCGGGGGGCGGCCGGCTTCTGGTGTCTCGCCGCCGCCGGCTGGCTCGCCGCCTGGCTGTTCGTGGAGCGGCTGACCGCCTCCGGCCGGGGCGGGCGATGGGCCGCCCTCGCCGTGCCGGTGCTGTTCGGCGTCACCCTGCTGATGCTGTGGGAGGTGATCACCCGGGGCCTGAACGTGCCCATGGTGCTGCTGCCGCCGCCCTCGGCCATCGGCGCCCGCTTCGCCGCCTCCATTCCGATCCTCTGGGCCGACTTCCAGCAGACCTTCCTCAAGGCCGTTCTGATCGGCTACGCGCTGGGCTGCGGCTCGGCCTTCCTGGCCGCCATCGCCATCGACCGCTCGCCCTTCCTGCAGCGCGGGCTGCTGCCGGTCGGCAATCTGGTCTCGGCCCTGCCGATCATCGGCATCGCGCCGATCATGGTGATGTGGTTCGGCTTCGACTGGCCGTCCAAGGCGGCGGTGGTCGTGGTCATGACATTCTTCCCGATGCTGGTGAACACGGTCGCCGGCTTGGCCGAGGCCGGGCGGATGGAGCGCGACCTGATGCGCACCTACGCGGCCGGCTATTGGCAGACCCTGGTGAAGCTGCGGCTGCCGGCGGCGGCCCCCTTCATCTTCAACGCGCTGAAGATCAACTCCACCCTGGCGCTGATCGGTGCCATCGTGGCGGAATTCTTCGGCACCCCCATCGTCGGCATGGGGTTCCGCATTTCCACCGAGGTCGGCCGCATGAACGTCGACATGGTGTGGGCAGAGATCGCGGTGGCCGCTGTGGCCGGCTCCGCGTTTTTCGGTGCCGTCGCGCTCGTGGAGCGGGCCGTCACCTTCTGGCATCCGTCGAACCGGACCTGACAAAGCGGGGCGGGACGGCGGGTGCATCAACAAGAACAGGGAGCACAGACATGCGCAGACTGATTGCAGGAGCCGTATTGGGAGTGATGGGTCTGGCCGCCTCCCAGGCCATGGCGGCGGACGAGGTGACGCTGCAGCTCAAATGGGTCACCCAGGCCCAGTTCGCCGGCTACTACGTCGCCAAGGACAAGGGCTTCTACGACGAGGAGAATCTCGACGTCACCATCAAGCCGGGCGGCCCGGACATCGCCCCGCCGCAGGTGATCGCCGGCGGCGGTGCCGACGTGATCATCGACTGGATGCCGTCCGCGCTCGCCAGCCGCGAGAAGGGCGTGCCGCTGGTCAACATCGCCCAGCCGTTCAAGAGCTCGGGCATGATGCTGACCTGCCGCAAGGACACCGGCATCACCAAGCCGGCGGACTTCAAGGGCAAGACCCTGGGCGTGTGGTTCTACGGCAACGAGTATCCGTTCCTGTCCTGGATGTCCCAGCTCGGCATCCCGACCGACGGCTCGGCCGAGGGTGTGAAGGTCCTGAAGCAGGGCTTCAACGTCGATCCGCTGCTGCAGAAGCAGGCCGACTGCGTGTCGACCATGACCTATAACGAGTACTGGCAGGTCATCGACGCCGGCATCCCGGCCGACGAGTTGGTGGTCTTCAAGTACCAGGACCAGGGCGTGGCGACGCTCGAGGACGGCCTCTACGTGATGGAGGACAAGCTCGACGACCCGGCCTTCGTGGACAAGATGGTCCGCTTCGTGCGCGCCTCCATGAAGGGCTGGAAGTGGGCGGAAGCGAACCCGGACGAGGCCGCCGAGATCGTGCTCGACAACGACGCGAGCGGTGCGCAGACCGAGAAGCACCAGAAGCGCATGATGGGCGAGATCGCCAAGCTGACCGCCGGCTCCAACGGCGCACTGGACGAGGCCGATTACACCCGCACGGTGGATACCCTGCTGGCCGGCGGCTCCGACCCGGTGATCTCCAAGAAGCCGGAAGGGGCGTGGACCAGCAAGATCACGGATGAGGCGCTGAAGTGAGCGCGGCGGGCTAGCCGACGCACGTCTGACCGATACGAAGTCCGGCCCGGGATACCTGGGCCGGGCTTTCTCATATCAAACACCCCCGTCTTCCCGGCTCTGCGCCGGGACCCAGCCATCCATGTGCTGGAACGTCGACCATACCTGAGCGTCGCTCCAGAGAGCGTCACCCTGGGTCCCGCCGCAGGGCCGGGAAGACGTAAATGGGGAGAAGTTGTATCCCCCCTCACATCTTCATCAGGTTGCCCCGGCTGTCGAACAGGGTCGCGTCCCGCCCCAGGCGGCGGTAGGCGGTCGTGAGGGCGTCGAGCAGGGCGGTGCGATCGACCATCCCGGCGCGATAGCCGCGCAGGGCGATCTGAACGTCCGGGCCGAACAGGCCGTCGGGCGCGCTCCCCTTCACCAGGGCGCGGGCGGCATTCACCACCGCTTCGGCATGGACGCGGGCCGGTCTGGTCGGCAGGGCGGCGGGATTCTCGGGCAAGCGCATGGGTCCTTCACTGCAGCCGGCAGGGGCTGCCGGCTGGGGCGGTGCCGCCGGAAAGCTGGGCGCGCAGCAGCCAGTCCAGCGCGACGTCGGCGCTGGTGCGCGGGTCGGCGGCGGCGATCTCGGTCAGCCAGTTGCGGTACAGGCTGCGCGCGGCGGCCTGCCACCCGACCTGCGGGCGTCGCAGCGCAGCGTCATAGCCGACCGGCGGATCGATCTGCCGGCCGGTGCTGCGGTCACGGGTGAATTCCTGAAGCAGCCGCTGCGGCCCGTATTCCGGATGGTTCAGGCAATAAACCGCCGGCCGGGTGCGGTCGCGCACCAGCCCGACACCGGCGACCGGGGCCGTGAGCACCGGACGCAGGCCCGGCCGCCGGACCAGATCCTCCAGCCGGGTCTCGGCGTGGCGCGACACCGGCATGTGGAACGGCAGCTCGATCCCGGTCAGAAGGCCGTGTCCGCTGCCAAGGGGCATGTGCGGGTAAAGCCCGAAGCGCTTGCGCCGAAGCGGGTGCTTATCCACCCCGTGATAATGAAACATCGCCGCCTGCGCGCCCCAGCAGACATGCAGGGATGGCACCAGCGCGCTGTCCAGCCAGTCCAGGATCCGGCGCAGACCGTCCCAGTAGAAGACATGGTCGAAGGGCAGGGTCTCGACCGGCGCGCCGGTCACGATCACGGCGTCGATCCGGGCGAGCGGCAGGTCGAAGAACGGCCGGTAGAACCGGGCCATGTGGTCCGCCGGCGTGGCCGTCGTCACATAGCCCTCGGGCACCGCCAGCAGCAGCCGCACGTCCTGCCCCCCGTCCGCGAGGAGACGGCCGAAATCCGCCTCCACCGACGCCTTGTCCGGCATCAGGTTGACCAGCACCACCGTGAGGGCGCGCGGATGCAGGCCCGTGCCATCCACCGGCATCGGCTCGTCGGCGACGTCATGCCCGTCGGCGCGGAGCCGGGCGGCGGCGGGCAGGGTGCGGGGCAGGATGACGGCCATGGGCCCTCCGAAGCTGGGTGGGGCGAGAAGCGGGGGCGGCTTGGGGATGAGGGGGACGCCGCCCCCGCTCGGCCTGTCAGGCCGCCTGGAGAGAGGCGGCGGCCTGCAGGGCTTGGGAGAGGTCGGCGAGGATGTCGTCGATATCCTCGATGCCGACCGAGAGGCGCACGAAGCCCGGCGTGACGCCGGCGGCACGCTGGCGGGTTTCGGAAAGTTGCTGGTGGGTCGAGACCGCCGGCTGCAGCGCCAGGGTGCGGGCGTCGCCGATATTGGCGACGTGCAGGATCATCCGCAGGGCATCGATGAAGCGGCGCCCGGCATCCACGCCGCCGATCGCCTCGAACCCGACCAGGCCGCCATGGCGCCCGCCGAGATAGGTGTCGACCCGCTCCTTCTGCCAGCCGGTGAAGTGGCCCGGATGGATCACCCGGGCGACGGCCGGATGGTCGGCCAGGAACAGGGCCACTGTGTCGGCGTTGCGGCAGTGCTCCCGCATCCGCAGAGCCAGGGTCTCCAGCCCCTGCAGGAACAGGAAGGCGTTGAACGGGCTCATCGCCGCCCCGGTGTCGCGCAGCAGCGTGGCGCGAGCCTTAAGGAGGTAGGCGACGGGGCCGAGCGGCCCGGCGGCCTCCACCCAGACCGCGCCGTGATAGCTCGGGTCCGGCCGGTTCAGCATGGGAAAGCGCTCGGCATGGGCCGCCCAGTCGAAGCGTCCGGCATCGACGATCAGCCCGCCGATCGCGGTGCCGTGGCCGCCAATATATTTGGTCGAGGAATGCACAACGATATGGGCACCGTGGTCGATCGGCCGGCAGATCACCGGCGCGCAGGTATTGTCGATGATCAGCGGAATGCCGAGTTCCGCGCCGATCAGGGCGACCTCCTGGACCGGGAAGGGCACCAGGCTCGGGTTCGGCAGGCTCTCGCCGTAGAAGGCGCGGGTGCGGTCGTCGGCCGCGGTGCGGAAGGCCTCCGGATCGCGCGGATCGACGAACCGAACCTCGATGCCCATGGTCGGCAGGGTGTTGGCGAACAGGTTGACCGAGCCGCCATACAGCTCGCTGGACACCACGATGTTGTCGCCGGCATGGGTGATGTTCTGGATCGCCAGCACGATCGCCGCCTGGCCGGATGCCGTGGCCAGGGCCGCCACGCCGCCTTCCAGGGCGGCGATGCGCTGCTCCAGCACGTCGGTGGTCGGGTTGCTGACGCGGGTGTAGAGGTGGCCGATCTTCTCCAGCGCGAAGAGCTGGCGGCCGTTCTCGCTGTCGCCCAGGTCGTAGCTGGTCGTCATGTGGATCGGCACGGCAATCGAGCCGGCACCCGGATCGGCCCGGTGGCCGGTGTGCAGGGCGATGGTCTGCGGCTTTGTGTAGGTCTGCATGGGGGTCCTTTCTTGCGGCGCGCCGGTCGGGATCAGGCGGCGGTTGTCGCGGGTCGGGGATGGATCAGGGAGAGCTGGGCCGCGGCCAGGGCGGCGGTGGCGCCGGGCTCGGAGATCGGCGCCATGTGGCCGGCCTCCGGCACGATCCGCAGCGACACGTCGGGCAGGGTGCGCTCGAGCAGATCGATGATCCGCCGGGCGATCGGCCTGGTGCGCCCGCCGAAAATCAGCCGGGTGGGGATCGGGAACCGGGACAGATCGTGCAGCCGGACCGGATGGCCGAAGGCGGCCTGGAAGTTCCGGGCGACCTGCGGCGCGTGCAGCGCCATCGCCGACCGGGCCCGGTCCGACAGGGCATTCCAGGTGCCGGGCCCGCTCCAGAAGGTGACGAAGGCCTCCATGCCCTGCTCGGGCATTCCGGCCTGCACGCCCTGTCGCACAGCTTCGGCAATCCGGCGGATCTCGGCGAGCAGGAGATGGTCGCGGCTGTCGCCGCCCTGCAGCAGGTGGAAGCTGACCGGCTCGATCAGGACCAGGGAGCGGACCAGTTCAGGCCGGCTCTGCGCGGCGGCGAGGGCGACCGCACCGCCATAGGAATGGCCGATCAGGTGCACCGGCCCGCCCAGGTCGCGGGCCAGGGCGGCGACGATGGCGGCGTCATGGGCGAGGGCGGGCGGATGGGTCCCCTGACGCGTGCCCGAGGCGCCGTATCCGTGCAGGTCGGGCATCAGGATGTCCAGTGGGCCGACGGTGAACCGGTCGCGCAGGGCCTCGGAGAAGGGCTGCATCTGGCGCGCGCCGGCCGCCGAGCAGTGCAGCAGGACCACGGGCGTTCCGCTGCCGCTGCGATGAACGGCGATCTCGGTTCCGGCGACGGGCAGGGTGAACATCTGAGGACGGCTCCGGTCGAACTCTCGATGGAGCCAGGGTGACGGACGACCTTTTCGTCTCGGTGTCGGTGGAGGAGGGTTTTGGTTTCAGGAGCGTTTCAGTGGGGAAGCCGGTGTGAGAAATGCCGCAAAAGACGAACGCGCCGGGTCCCGGCCCGCCCCCGGGTCAAGCCCGGGGTCGTCCGGGATGACGGGCGAAGAATTGTATGAGTGAGGCTTGCAGCGGCTCAAACTCGCATTCTTCTTTGCCCAATATCACCGTCATCCCGGACGCCCCGGACCTGATCCGGGGGCGGGCCGGGACCCGGCGCATGCGCGAGGGCAGATCGACGTCCCGGATCAAACCTGGGAGGGCCGGGGAGAGGCGGCGATTAACCCGTGGCCGCCGCCGGGACGAACAGGTAGCCCGCGCCGCGCACGGTCTTGATCACGGTCGGGGTCTTCGGGTCCGGCTCGATCTTGCGGCGCAGGCGGGCGATGCGGATGTCGATCGAGCGGTCGAAGGGATCGCTGTCCCGGTTATGGGCGAGGTCCAGAAGCTGCTCGCGCGACAGCACCCGGTTGGGCCGCTCGGCGAAGGCGCGCAGCAGGTCGAATTCCATTGCCGTGATCGCCACCTCGCCGCCGTCGCCGTCGAACAGCTTGTGGGCGTCCAGGTCCAGCACATGGCTGCCGAAGGCCACCCGATGGCCGGCATCCACCGCCGGGTTGGCGGTTCGCCGCACCCGGCGCAGCACCGCCTTCACCCGGGCCAGCAGTTCGCGCAGGTCGAACGGCTTGGTCACGTAGTCGTCGGCCCCCATCTCGATGCCGATGACCCGCTCCACCACCGCGTCGCGGGCGGTGAGCATGATCACGCCGGCGCCGCTCTTCTCGCGCAGGTGACGGGCGAGACTGAGCCCGTCCTCGCCCGGCATGGTGATGTCGAGGATGACCAGGTCGAGCTCGGACTGGTCGACCAATCGGCGTAGGGCGGTGCCGCCATCGGCCTTGCTGACCCGGTAGCCGTTGATCTCCAGGTACTCGGCGACGGTCTCACGGATGTCGCGCTCGTCGTCGACGACGGCGATGTGGATCCGATCGCTCACGCCGCGGCCTCCGCCAGCCGCGCGATCAGATTGCGCAGCTCGCTCGGCATCACCGGCTTTTCCAGATAGGGGCGGCCGGCATCGTCGAGGAAGCGGCGGATCGCCGGGCTCATGGTGTCGCCGGTGACGAAGGCCATACGGGCCAGCAGATCCGGATGGCGGTCGCAGATCACCGAATAGAGCGCCGGGCCGTCGAGATCGGGCATCCGCACGTCGCTCAGGATCGCGTCGTACTGGCGGAACAGCAGCCGCTCGAGCGCCGCGCGGCCGGAGGTCGCCACATCGACCGAATGGCCGTCGGACGCCAGGGACTCGCGGATGATCTCGGCCACGTCGGGCTCGTCGTCGATCACCAGCACGGTCAGGCCGGTATCCTCCACGCCGTCAACCGCTGCGTTGCCGTCCTCTCCGGCGGCCGCACAGGTGGGGAAGCGCAGCACGAAGGTGGCTCCCTTGCCGGGCGCGCTGTCCAGGGAGATCGATCCCCCATGGGCATCGACGATGCGGTGGACGATGGTCAAACCGATGCCCGTGCCTTCGCCATGATCCTTGGTTGTGAAGAACGGCTCGAAGATGCGGGAGGCCACGTCCTCGGGCACGCCGCGGCCGTTGTCGATGACCTTGAGCACCGCCTGGCGCCGGCCGCGGTCGTAGTGGGTGACCAACCGCAGGCGGTGCGGCGTCGGCTGGTTCTCCATGGCATGCAGGGCGTTCACGATCAGGTTGGTCAGCACCTGATTGATCTGGTCGCCGTCGGCCAGGATCGGCGGTACGGTCGGGTTGAGCTCCAGGCTCACATCCACGTCGTGGGTCCGCAGCATATAGCCGGTCATCTCCAGCGCGCTCTCCACGATGTCGTTCAGCCGTACCGGGCGCATCTCGCTCGGCTGCTGGCGGGCCATGGCGAGGAAGGTTTTCACGATCCGCGCGCAGCGGTCCGCGGCGTCGCCGATCTTGCGGGCGCGTTCGACGATCGCCGCCTCCTTGGCGGTCTCGCGCAGCAGCATGGCCTGGCCGACGACCACGGAGAGCGGGTTGTTCAGCTCGTGGCTCACCCCGGCCAGCAGCTCGCCCAGGGCGCTCAGCTTCTCCGACTGGTGGAGCGCCTCACGCTGGCGGGCCATCTCCTCCTCCATCTTGCGGCGTTCGGTCAGGTCGTAGGTCGAGGAGACGACCACCTCATGGCCCTGGTACTCCACCAGCCGGGCAGCGACCGAGGCGCAGAACTCGGTGCCGTCGGACCGGCGCAGGAAGGTCTCGAACGCGTCGACCCGGCGGTCGCGCCGCAGGATTTCCAGGTAGCGGTCGCGGTCGGCGGGATCGACGAAGAAATCCCGGGCGGACATCGACCCACCCATGGAATCCCGCTGGAACATCTGCCGCGATGCCGGGCTCTCGTAGATGATCCGGCCGTCCTCCGCCCGGGTCATACCGACCGGCACCGGGCAGGCGTCCAGGATCCGCCGGATCAGTGCCTCGCTCTGGCGCAGGGACTGCTCGGCCCGTTTGCGGCCGGTGATGTCGGCGCGGATGGTCACCGAGCCGCCGTCGGTGGTGCGGTGGTTGACCATCAGGCGCCACTCGCCATTGGTCAGCTCGACCTCGATCGGTTCGCCGTCATACTCGGCCAGGCGCGAGACGATCCAGCGGATCTGGCTGGTGTCGCCCTCGACCAGCCGCCCATCGAACCGGCGGACGTTCTTGAAGAAGCGCTTGATGTTCAGGGTCCGGTCGCTGCCGACCATCTCCTCCGGCGTCATGCCGTAGGGGGCGGAGAACGCCTCGTTGCAGTACAGCACGGTGCTGTCGGGCGCGCTGATGACGAAGCCTTCGCTCATGCTGTTGATGGCGTCCTGAAGGAGCTGGGCGATCTTCTGTCGCTCGGCCCGGGCGGCGAGCCGTTCGGAGATGTCCTGGATATCGGCGATGATGATCGCCTTGCCGTCGATCTCGGCATGGGCGATGGCGATCTCGACCGGGAAGACGCTGCCGTCGGCCCGCTTCGCCTGGGTCTCCATGCGGCGGGTCGGGCGGGTCATCCGGCCGTTCGCGGTGAACAGCGCCATGCCGGCGTCGTGGCCGGCGCGCTGGTCGTCGGGCACGATCAGATCGCCGATCGGCTGGCCGATCGCCCGGCCCCGGGAAAAGCCGAACATCTTCTCGGCCGCAGGGTTGAACTCGACGATCAGTCCCTGTTCGTCGGTGGCGACGATGGCGTCGAGAACGTTGCCGAGCAGCACCCGGTTGATCGCCTCGGCCTGGCCGACCCGGGCGACCGCTTCCTTCTCGATGGTGATGTCGGCCATGCTGCCGACCAGCATGCGCGGCTCGCCGGGGGCGCTGTCCTCGATCATCCGCAGCCGGTCGCGGATCCACATGTAGTCACCGACGCTGTCGCGCAGCCGGTACTCGACAACCGTCTCGCCGGATCTTGCAGGGACGGCATCCAGGGCCTCGAAATAGCCCTCGGTATCGTCGGGATGGATCAGCGTGGTCCCGAAGCCGCTCACATCGATAAAGCGGGCGGCGGGATGGCCGGTCACCGCCTCCACATTGTCGCTGATGTAGACGGTGCGACGGTTGGCATCGAGATCGACCAGGTAGAAGACGATGGAGGAATGGGCCACCGCGAAGTCGAGCAGGGCGGCGCGATGGGCCTCGCCCATTTCCGCATACCGGACGGGGACGGACACGGGCGAGGTCATCATGGCGGGGTCGGCTTTCGGATCGGCGGTCATGGCGGGACGGCGTCGCGATCTGGCAGTGGGATGTCCGGGGGCGGCCGGACGCAGTCGCGATACTATGCCATGTCTCGCCATCCTCCGCGTCTCCGCATCAACGCCAGGTCGCGGCCTGACGCGGATCGGCGGACGGATGGTCCACCGCGGCCCGCGCGATGTGGTTGATGCTCATGCGCTCGATGCCGATATCGCGCAGCGTCCGGGCGTCGAGGCTCTCCAGCTCCAGGGCGGTGCGCCGCATGCGGTAGGCCCGGGCGATCGACCGGAGCGGCCAGGTCAGCAGGCGGACGATGCCGGCCAGGGCGAGGTACGGCTCGGCCAGGGCCGAGGCGGCGATCACGAAGGGATTGTCGGTTCTTTGGTTCATGGCGACCTCCTGTGGGGGGACTCGGTTCGCTATCCTGTTGGATGGCAAATCTGGGGGGAGGATGTTTCGGGCCGACCTCGCGTCGCTTGGCGTTTTGTTTCAATTGTTTCCGGTCGAGAGTTCGTGGAACCATGGGGCATTGCAGTTTCAGCGAGACCGCCATGGCCGACGCCCGACCGACGCGCGGATTCCCGGATGCCGAATTCGCCGCTCGGCTGGACCGCGCCCAGCGCCTGATGGCGGCGTGCGGGCTGGATGCGCTGCTTCTCACCACCGAGCCGGACATCCGCTGGTTCACCGGCTTCCTCACCCAGTTCTGGCTGAGTCCCACCCGACCCTGGTTCCTGGTGGTTCCGGCCACGGGTAAACCGGTTGCCGTCATTCCGGGCATCGGATCGGAGGCGATGGGGCGGACCTGGATCGACGACATCCGCACCTGGTCCTCGCCGCATCCGACGGATGACGGCCTGACCCTGCTGACCGACGCCTTGCGCGAGGCGGTGGGCGAGGGCGGGACGGTCGGCCTGCTCATGGGGTCCGAGACCCATGTCCGCATGCCGCTGGCCGGCCTGCAGGCGCTGCGCGACGGGCTCCCGGGGATCGCCTGGCAGGACGCCACCCATCTGATGCGCGCATTGCGCCAGGTGAAGTCGCCGGCGGAGATCGACAAGATCGCGGAGGCCTGCCGGATCGCCTGCGACGCCTTCGACCGACTACCGGAGATCGCCGGGGCGGGCATGACCGAGCTGGAGGTGTTCCGCGCCTTCAAGATCGCCTGCCTGCAGGCCGGTGCCGACGACGTCGATTACCTCGTCGGTGGGGCCGGGCCCGGCGGTTATGGCGACATCATTTCGCCACCCTCGGAACGCCGGCTTCGGGCAGGGGACGTGCTGATCCTCGATGTCGGGCTGGTTTTCGACGGCTATTACTGCGACTTCGACCGCAACTTCTCGGTCGGCCCCCCTTCTGACGCGGTGAAGCGGTCCTACGAGGCGGTCTGGCAGGCGACGGAGGCGGGGCTCAAGGCGGCGCGGGCCGGCGCGACCTGTGCGGATCTGTTCCATGCGATGAACGCGGTGACGGCCCCCCTGGCCGACTCCTCGGCGGGTGGTGCGGTCGGACGGCTCGGCCATGGGCTCGGCATGGTGCTGACCGAGTTCCCGTCGATCACCGACTGGGACACCACGGTGCTCGAACCGGGCTTCGTGATGACCCTGGAGCCGGGCATGGCGACCGCACCGGGCAAGATGATGGTTCATGAGGAGAATATCGCCATCACCGACGGTGCGCCGCGGCTGCTGACCCGCCGTGCCGCCCGTGATATCCCGGTGCTGAGCGTGTCATAAGGCACCCCATTTTCGCAGCCTAGCGCTGCGGCCGAGGGAACTGGCCTGCGGAGGCCCTCGTTGCACAACTCCAGCGGTCCGACATGCGACTATTCTGGGTCCCGGCTCAAGGCCGGGAAGAGTGGGAGGGGAGGAGGAAGAGGAGGGGCGTCATCGCGTCAGTCCCTAATTCCTATCACCTTCCCAAATGCGTCTTCCCGGCCTTGAGCCGGGACCCAGGATGCCCGCATGCTGGAGCTTCCGAGTTTCAGAGAGTGGCCGCAGCACGCCGCTTCCCTAGGTCCCGGCGCAAGGCCGGGGAGACGTGAAACGAAAGGGATCGAAAAATGCCCCTCGCTTTCGAGACGGATGACGGGATCGGGACCCGGGCGACGCTCGGCCTGATCGTGCTGAAGACCGACGAGACCATCGAGCATGAGTTCCGCTGCTTCGTGCCGACCGACGGTGTTGTGCTCTATCACAGCCGGGTCCAGATGGCCGCCGACGTCACCGCCGAAACACTGGCGAAGATGCGCGACGACATCCCGCAGGCGGCCTCCATGTTCCCGGAGACGGCCCCCTTCGATGTGATCGGCTACGGCTGCACGTCGGGTGCCACCGTGATCGGGCCCGGGGGCGTGTCGGCCTGCATTCATCAGCATTATCCGCAGGCGGCGGTGACCGAGCCGCTCTCGGCGGCCCGGGCGGCGTTCCAGGCCCTCGGTCTGCGCCGGATCGCCCTGCTGTCGCCCTATGTGGAGCCGGTGTCGCGCGCCCTGCGCGAGGCGTTCCAGGCGTCGGGTACCGAGATCGCCGCCTTCGCCAGCTTCGACGAGGGGCGCGAGAGCGTGGTTGCCCGGATGACTCCGCGCTCCCTTCTGGCGGCCATCGAAGTGACGGTCGCCGGACAGCAGGTGGACGGGGTGTTCATGTCCTGCACCAACCTGCGCATGGCCCCGGTCCTGGCCGAGGCGGAGCGCCGCATCGGCGTGCCGGTGCTCGCGAGCAACCAGGTCCTCGCCTGGCACATGATGCGGCTCGCCGGCGTGCAGGACGCGGTGCCCGCGGGCGGGCGGCTGTTCGAAGCCCAAGGGTTTGAAAACGCAGCTTGATCGTCGAAGGATTATTGCCTTGAGCAGCGTTTCCATAAATACGGAAATCTGGATACTGACGCTTGGCAGGGTAGCGAATGAACGCGTATTTTAAAATCTCTACGCGACTAACCTGAGTTTACAAAAATGAGGTTCGATCCAAAAAATGCTGATTTCTGAAGAGTATAAAGATATTCAGGAAAAATTACATCAGGATCCGAAATATGGTGCGGCCACCGCCTACAAGGCGGTCATACCCTATTTGCAGCGAATGCGGCCAAGATCAATCGTCGATTATGGAGCTGGTAAAGGAAAGCTTAAGGGGTATTTAAGGCAATATGGAATCTCTGCGAGATATATTCCGTACGACCCCGCTGTACGTGAGTTTTCAGCCGACCCGCAAACGGGTGACGTAGTAATTTGTATGGACGTCTGTGAGCATATCGAAGAAGAGTATGTCGATAATGTCTTTAGGCATATGAACTCAAAATTTACGCATTTCTGCATTTTAGCAGTCGCATGCTATCCAGCAAAGAAAATTATGGAAGATGGCAGAAATGCTCATGTTCTTATCCGGCAGCCCTCTTGGTGGTTTGCCAAATTCTGGGAGCATTTTGATGTAATAGAGTTCAGGACCGCCGTAGCCAAATTGGATGATAAGTTTCGTGGGCATGAAGCCTTAGCGGTTTGTCGTAAGAAGGTTCCCGGCATTGCTCTTGCTTATTGATCTGGGACTAAGGGTCCGCTTCTAGGCAGACATACGTCGGCTTGTCCAGAGCGTTCGCAGAGGTATTTGGGGAAATAGCTGAATAAAGTGCCCAGAGCACGTTTATGGATGAATCAGTAAAATGAGGTCGGATCTCTCGGATGTTTATTTCCCATGACTATAAATTGTTACAAGAAGAGCGCCATCTTGATCCGACTTATGGCACTGCTGATGGCGCACGCGTGATTTTGCCAATGCTGAAGCAGGCAAATGCGAGATCGGTCCTGGATTACGGGGCTGGGAAGGGAAAGCTGAAGGAGTATATGAGTTCGGCCGGAATTTCAGCGGAGTACATCCCGTATGATCCAGCGATCTATGAGTTTTCATCCGACCCTAAGACGGCGGATATTTTAGTTTGTTTAGACGTTTGTGAGTATATTGAGGCGGACTACATCGATGCGGCACTTGCGCATATGGCATCCAAGTTCGAAAGAGCAGCAATTTTCGTCATAAGTTGCTTTCCATCTCAAAACGAGTTGGATTGTGGCCGAAATGCTCACATTCTTCTTCGCTCTCCGTCTTGGTGGTTCTCCAAGATTTGGAGCAATTTCGAAATTGTCGATTTTAAGGCGGCCGAAGCTAAGATCGACGGCCGCATTCAGGGGCATAAGATAATGTTGGTATGCGGTAAGAAGGGATCCAGGCTGGACGTAGAGGCCTGAACCGGCTGATTTCAAGCCGCCAATTTCGGCAGCAGCCGTTCGATCATCGTGGCGCATTGGGCGAGCTGGTCGATGCTGACGAACTCGTCGGGCTTGTGGGCTTGGGCGATGCTGCCCGGGCCGCAGACCACCGTGTGGATCCCGGCCGCCTGGAACAGCCCGGCCTCCGTTCCGAAGGCCACCACCTCTGCCGCATTGGCGCCGGTCAGCTCCGAGACGAGGGCGACCGCCTCGCTGTCCAGCATCGGCTCCAGCCCTTCGATCTCGCCGATCGTGTGGGTGACGATTCCGGCGTTCAGGTCGATCGCGTGCATGCGGGGCAATAGTTCGCGGTCGACATAGTCGCGAAGAATCTCCTTGGCCAGGTCGGCATCGGCCTTGTTCACCGGCCGCATCTCCCATTCCAGCGAGCAATAGCGCGGTATGACGTTGCGGGCGATGCCGCCGTGGATCACGCCGCATTGCAGGGTCGTGTGGGGCGGATCGAACCGGCTGTCGGCGGGTGCGCGGTGGCGCATGACCTCGGCGGTCTCCAGCAGCTTGGCGATGAAGCGGGCAGCGAACTCCACCGCATTGATGCCGGCGTCCGGGTTGGAGGCATGGCCCTCCAGCCCGGTGAACTCGGTGGTGTATTCATAGGTACCCTTATGCCCTTCGATGATCCGCATCTCGGTCGGCTCGCCGACGATGCAGATCCGCGGCTTCAACCCGCTCTCGGCGATGCCCTGGATCAGCCGGGGGGCGCCGAAGCAGCCGGTCTCCTCGTCATAGGTGAAGGCGAGGTGCAGCGGGCGGGCCAGGTTCGCCGCCGCGAAGCGCGGGGCAAGCGCGAGGGCCGTGGCGAGGAACCCTTTCATGTCGCAGGCGCCCCGGCCGAGGATCAGGCCGTCGCGTTCCTCGGCCCGGAACGGGTCGGTGCTCCAGGCCTGGCCTTCCACCGGCACCACGTCGGTATGGCCGGAGAGCACGATGCCGCCATCGACCTTCGGCCCGATGGTGGCGAAGAGGTTGGCCTTCAGGCCAGTGTCGTCCGTGGTGATCGCCACATCGGCGCCGAGGCTCTCCAACCGCTGGGCGCAATGGTCGATCAGATTCAGGTTGCTCTCGGCCGATACGGTCGGGAACGCGATGAGATTGCCGAGGATCCCGCGTATATCGGCGAGCGCGTCGTTCATGTGGTGAGCGTCCGTTTCACCGCGTCGCGCCAGCCGGCCAGCAGCCGCTTGCGTTCGTCCTGCGCCATGGAGGGCTCGAACCGGCGGTCGCGTTTCCACTGCTTGGCGAAGCCCGCCATGTCGGGCCACACGCCCGCCTTCTGTCCGGCCAGCCAGGCGGCTCCAAGGGCCGTCGTCTCGAGCACCATCGGCCGGTCGACCTGGGCGGCGAGGATGTCGGTCAGCCGCTGCATCAGCCAGTCGTTCGCCACCATGCCGCCATCCACCCGCAGAACCACGTCGCCGCCATCGGACCAGTCCGCGTGCATGGCGTCAATCAGGTCCGCAGTCTGGAAGCACACACTGTCCAGCGCCGCACGGGCGAACTCCTTGGGACCGGTGCCGCGGGTCAGGCCGAACATGGTGCCGCGCGCTTCCGGATCCCAATGGGGCGCGCCGAGGCCGGTGAAGGCGGGGACCAGATACACCGCCTGTTCCGGATCGGCCTCCGCCGCCATCTTCGCCGTCTGGTCGGCCCGGTCGATCACGCCGAGCCCGTCGCGCAACCACTGGATCGCCGCCCCGGCGACGAAAATGGACCCTTCCAGGGCATAGGTGACCTTGCCGTCGAGCTGGTAGGCGATGGTGGTGAGCAGCCGGTTCTTCGACAGCACCGGATCGCTGCCGGTGTTGAGCAGGGCGAAGCAGCCGGTGCCGTAGGTGGACTTCACCATGCCCGGCTCGAAACAGGCCTGGCCGACCGTCGCCGCCTGCTGGTCGCCGGCCACGCCCAGGATCGGGATGGCGGCGCCGAACAGGGACGGCTCAGTGGTGCCGAACTCGGCGGCACTGTCCAGCACCTCCGGAAGCAGGCTCTCGGGGATGTTGAGCAGCTTCAGGATGTCCTCGTCCCAGCGACCCTCCCGGATGTTGTAGAGCAGGGTGCGGGCCGCATTGGTCGCGTCGGTGACGTGGCGCTTGCCACCGGTCAGGTGCCAGATGAGGAAGCTGTCGACGGTGCCGAAGGCGAGCTTCCCGGCCTCGGCCTTCGCGCGGGCGCCGTCCACCGTGTCGAGCAACCAGGCGAGCT
This sequence comes from Thalassobaculum sp., assembly GCF_965223715.1. Taxonomy (GTDB): domain Bacteria; phylum Pseudomonadota; class Alphaproteobacteria; order Thalassobaculales; family Thalassobaculaceae; genus Thalassobaculum. Next base: position 1,220,856 of record NZ_OZ245012.1, read on the forward strand.
TGGTGCCGGAGAAATACGGGTCGAGCAGCAGGCCGGTCTTCTCGGTGACCATGGCCTCGTTGCCGTCGGCCTTCAGACGCGAGCACATCTCGGCGGTGCGTCGGTCCTGCCAGACGATGGCGCGATGCACGGCCTCGCCGGTCTCCCGGTCCCAGAGCACGACCGTCTCGCGCTGGTTGGTGATGCCGATGGCGGCGATGTCGCGGGCCGACAGCCCGGCATCGGCCAGCGCGATGCGCACGGTCGCTTCGGTGGTGCGCCACAGGTCCGAGGCCTCGTGCTCGACCCAGCCGGAGCGGGGGAAGTGCTGGTCGAATTCCTGCTGGCCCACACCCTTGATGCTGAACTGTCCGTCAAAGACGATGGCGCGGGACGAGGTCGTCCCCTGGTCGATGGCGAGAACGTAGCCGGACATACGGCCTCCCTGCGGTGCTGTTCTTCTGCTCCCCGGCTCGGTCGGCCGGGTGATCCCCGGATGGGGCGTTAACCTTAAACCTACTCTGCCGCTTCGGCCCGGCGGGAGCGAGCGCTAATCCAGTCCTCCAGCGCCCTGGTCCCCGCGTCGTCGAACTTCAGCCCGAGCTTGGAGCGGCGCCACAGCACGTCCTCGGCGTTGATGGCCCATTCGTTCTCGATCAGGTAGGCGACCTCGGCGGCATAGAGCGTGTCGCCGAAATGCTTGCCCAGATCGGCCGGGGAGGTCGCGTCGCCGAGGAATCGGCGGGCCCGGGTGCCGTATTGCCGGATCAGGCGGTGGGCGTGGGGCTCGGTGAGGAACGGATAGTCGCGGATCAGGTCGCCCACGAGGTTGGAGAAGCCACCGATCGGGAAGTCGCCACCGGGCAGGGTGGCGCCGCGGGTCCAGGCCTCGCCGCGCTTGCCGATCGCGTCCTCGATCTTCTCGACCACGGCTTCCGCGAGCTTGCGATAGGTGGTGATCTTGCCGCCGAAGATGTTGATCAGCAGCCCGTCCTTGCCCTTGCCGTCGGTGCGCAGCACGTAGTCGCGGGTGGCGACCTGGGCCTCCGATGCGCCGTCGTCATAGAGCGGGCGCACGCCGGAGAAGGTCCACACGATGTCGTCGGGTGAGATGTCCTGCTCGAAATAGTCGCTGGCGCCCTTGCAGAGATAGGCGATCTCCTCGTCGGAAATCGTCACCTTGGCCGGATCATCCTTCCAGTCGCGGTCGGTGGTGCCGATCAGCGTGTAGTCGCGCTGATAGGGGATGGCGAAGAAGATCCGGTCGTCGGCGTTCTGGAAGATGTAGCAGCGGTCGTGCTCGTAGAGCTTCGGCACGACGATATGGCTGCCCTGGACCAGGCGGACATTGTGGGTGTCGTTCTTGCCGGCCGCCCGGTTCAGCACCGTGTCGACCCAGGGGCCGGCGGCGTTCACGACCACGCGCGCCGTCACCGTGGACTGGCCGCCGGTGATTGTGTCGCGCAGCACGATGCTCCAGCGCCCGCCGTCGCGCTTGAGGGAGGTCACCTCGGTGCGCGTCCGCACATCGACGCCGCGGTCTGCGGCGTCCCGCGCGTTCAGCACGACCAGGCGGGCATCGTCGACGGCGCAGTCGGAATACTCGAAGCCTTTGGTGAACTCGGATTTCAGCGGCCGGCCGACCTCGTCGGTGGTGAGATCGACCACGCGGGTCGGGGGCAGATGCCTGCGTCCGCCGAGATTGTCGTACAGGAACAGCCCGAGACGCAGCAGCCAGGCGGGGCGCAGGCCCTTGTGGTGCGGCAGCACGAAGCGCAGCGGCCAGATAATGTGCGGCGCGTTGCCCCACAGCACCTCGCGCTCGATCAGCGCCTCGCGCACCAGGCGGAACTCATAATGCTCCAGATAGCGCAGGCCGCCATGGATCAGCTTGGTGGACCAGGAGGAGGTGCCGGAGGCGAGGTCGTTCATCTCGGCCAGCGCCACCGAGTAGCCGCGGCCGACCGCGTCGCGGGCGACCCCGCAGCCATTGACGCCACCGCCGATGACGAAGACGTCGAAATCCATATCGTGTGGGGCGGCCGCCGGATCGGTTCCGGCTTCGGTCGCGGCCATGCGGCACTCCATTCCTTGCTGTTCTTCTCAACCTAGGGACCGCGCCGCAGATTTCCATGGCGCCAACAGGCCGCGACGGATCTTCGCCGCAGCGCAGCATGGTACACGGACCGTGTGAGGATGGCCAAGGTCGGCCCTTCGACAGGCCCTCCCGATCAGGCCCGATTCCCTAGGCCGCGTGGACAAATTCGACCCAGTATCTGGCGGTTGCCAGATGGACCATGCTGAGGAAGCTGTTCGCGAGCTGGTCGTCAAATAGTTCTGTGAGCGGTCATCGCTAACAAATAATTCCCGGTTGCTGCAGGGTAAAGACCGTAGAAAATCGAAAGCATGAAAGCGCTATCGATTGTAGCCCCCGGCGGGAGGCGGATCGCGTCCGGTGAAAAAACCTTGGAAGTGCGGCGTTGGAAACCCACCATAGGCGTCGATGAAGACCTTTTGATCGTCGAGAACGGCCGGTTCCTTCGGACAGAAGGAGACGAAGACGATGAAGGCAAAGCCGTCGCTATCGTTCGCGTCGGCGCTTTTCGTCCATTCGTGCCTGAAGATTTGGCAGCCGCCTGCGGCAGCTATTTCGAGGAGGGGTGGCTGGCATGGGAATTGCTGGATGTCCGGCCCGTATCTTCAACTATCAGCATCAAGGCAGCGCGCGGGATATACGAAATCGACCCCCCTTCCGATATGCAGTTGCAGTCGTAATCGGCGACATCAGCCGACTACAAATTTTGTCCACGCGGCCTAGGTCTCAACTTGTTTCCTGCCTCCGTCATCCCGGACGACCCAGTCCCGGATTTAATCCGGGATTGATCCGGGGGCGGGCCGGGACCCGGTTCAGATGTCTCAATTAGGTCCCGGCCGACCGCCGGGTCGAGCCCGGCGTTCGCCGGGATGACGGTTGAGGCTGGGCGTGTGGAAGGATCAAAAATCCTTCACCAGCCGGATCGCGTCGTAGATCGCGGCGTGGATGTTGCGCGAGGCAACCGCGTCGCCGATGCGGAAGAGCTGGAAGGCGCCGTCCGGATTGCGCACCACGGTCTGCGGCCGGCCGGCGATCAGGGCGCCATAGTCCATCTCGCCGCCGTTGCGGCTGTCCGGCTTCAGGGCGAAATACACCTCGTCCAGGGGCAGAGTGCCGTGCTCGACCACCACCTGGTCGACCTCGCGTTCCTCCACCCGCTCCGAGTAGTCCGAGCCGATCTGCGCGATCAGCCCATTACCGGAGCGGCGAACCGCCAGGACCCGCTTGTTGATGGTGATCCGGGTGCCGGCCCGGTCGAAGGCCCGGGCATAGGCGACGTGGTTCAGCCCGCCGATATCGACCGCGAAGAACCGCTCGGGCGTGACGATCTCGAGCCGGGCGCCGCCATTGGCGATGATCTCGCCGGCAGAGAGGCCCTGATGGGCGGCGTTGTCGTCGTAGATCAGCACGTTCTCGCCCGGCTTCACGTCGCCGGACAGGATGTCCCAGGAACTCACCACCAGGTCCGCCCCCTCGACGATGTCGGTGTTCGGCAGGCCGCCGGTGGCGACAAGGACCACGTCCGGCGCCTCCGCCAGCACGTCGGCGGCCTCGGCATAGGTGTTGAACCGCATGTCGACGCCCAGCTTGGCGCATTGCTCGGCGCGCCAGTCGATGATGCCGATCAGCTCGCGTCGGCGCGGCACCCGGGCGGCGAGCCGGACCTGGCCGCCCGGCTTGTCGGCCGCCTCGAACAGCACGACCTTGTGGCCACGCTCGCCGGCGACCCGGGCCGCCTCAAGCCCGGCCGGGCCGGCGCCGACGATCACGACCTTCCTGGCCGGTCCGTCGCTGCGTGAAATGACGTGGGGAATGGTGCGTTCCCGCCCGGTGGCCGGGTTGTGGATGCACAGGGCCTCGTGGCCCTCGTAGATCCGGTCGAGGCAGTAGGTGGCGCCGACGCAGGGGCGGATATCGGCCTCGCGGCCGGCGGCGACCTTGTTGGCGATATGCGGGTCGGCGATGTGCGGCCGGGTCATGCCGACCATGTCGAGCTTGCCCTCGGCGATGGCGTGGCGGGCGGTGGCCACGTCGCTGATCCTGGCGGCATGGAAGATCGGAAACTTCGTCTCCTCCCGAATCTCCCCGCAGAAGTCGAGATGGGGGGCGGCCGGCGCACCCTGGATGGGAATGACGTCGGAGAGGGCTGCATCGCTGTCGATATGGCCGCGTATCAGATTGAGGAAATCGACCTTGCCGCAGGTGGCGAGCCGCCGGGCGATCTCCACGCCTTCCTCGCGCGACAGGCCCTTGTCCCAATTCTCGTCGGCGACCATCCGCAGGCCGATCAGGAAATCGGGGCCGACCCGTTCGCGCATGGCGTCGAGAACCCGCCAGGTGAAGCGCAGCCGGTTGTCGAGCGAGCCGTTGTACGCGTCGGTGCGATGGTTGGTGGCCGGCGACCAGAACCCGTCGAGGAAATGGCCATAGGCCTCGATCTCGATGCCGTCGAGACCGCCGGCCTGCATCCGTTCGGTCGCGTCGGCGTAGTCCTGCACGATGCGGTCGAGATCCCAATCCTCCGCCTCCTTGGGGAAGGCGCGGTGGGCCGGCTCGCGGACTGGCGAAGGCGCGAGCACCGGCAGCCAATCGGAATGGTTCCAGTTGGTGCGCCGGCCCAGATGGGTGATCTGCATCATGATCGCCGAACCGTGCTCGTGGCAGGCGTCGCTCATCTCGCGCAGCCAGGGCACGATCTCGTCCTTATAGGCATAGAGATTGCCGAAGGCGGCCGGGCTGTCGGCGCTGACCACGGCGGAGCCGGCGGTCATGGTGAGCGCGATTCCTCCCTTCGCCTTCTCCGTGTGGTACAGCCGGTACCGTTCGGTCGGCATGCCGTCCTCGGAATAGGAGGGCTCGTGCGCCGTCGACATCAGCCGGTTGCGCAAGGTGAGGTGCTTGAGTTGGTAGGGCTGCAGCAGCGGATCGGTCGACATCTATCCCCCCTCGATGACTGGGCCCGGCGACGTCCTGCGGCTCCCGTCGCCATGTTGGCGGAAAAGCGGGTCGGCGCAAACGGTCCTGTCTGGGGTTGAGAGCGCGGTCGGCACGGCAGAGACGAAGGGCCGGGGGCGGCCTCTGGCAAGTTGAGCGGGTCGGCCCGATCTTCGGCCGGACTCCGTTTGGGAAAGGTTGCAGAGTCCGGAGTCGGGAAGGACGCTGATTCAAGGCTTTTAAGCCACCCGTTTGCCGAAATCGTTGGCTTCCTGCGGAGCTGGTCGATGCTTTCCGGTGCGCGTGGAACGGGAAAAAACATGAACCGGAGGGCGGCGATCTGCAGCCCTGTCACCGGCCGCACTCGAACCACTGCCTGCCGCAAACCCCTACGCCTAAAGTGGAAAACCGATCCGACCTGCAAATCCGATGGTCGGGTTCGGTCGGACCTGATCAAACGGGAACTTGGGTATGACGCGGTATGTTGAAAGTCGCGCCATCAGAAGTTGTCGGAAAGCCCTGACGAACGGTATTTGTGAATGCTTGTTGGAGGTTTTGGCGTTTTCAATGAAAGTAGCTCAGCATACAATCGTCAGATGGCTCCGAGACTTGAAATTCGTCATCTCCAGATGATTCAGGCGATCGCCGAGACCGGCCGGGTTACCGAGGCGGCGGAGAAGCTTGGCCTGACACCGTCGGCCCTGTCGCATCGGATCCGCGAGGCGGAGCGGCGCCTGGACGTCACCCTGTATACCCGCCTGCACAAGCGACTCCGGATGACCCCGGCGGCCGAGCATCTGGCCCATGTGGCGGAACGGGTGCTGGCCGACATGGAGCGCGCCGAGGAGGATGTCTGGCGCACCAGCCGGGGCGTGGTTCATGTGGTGCGGATCGCGATCGAGGCCTACAGCTCGTATCACTGGCTGCCGGGCTTCCTGAGCTTCCTGCAGAACGCGGCTCCCGATATCGACATCCAGGTGATGGCCGGCGCCAGCCGGGAGCCGATGCAGAGCCTGTCCAACCGGCACGTCGATCTGGCGATCATGAGCGGGGAAATCGCCCGGCCGGGAGCCACCGCCGTTCCGCTGTTTGACGATCATCAGCTCTTCATCATGCCGCCCGGGCACGCGTTGGCCGGGCGCGACTATGTTGAGGTCTCCGAACTCGCGGCCGAGGATCTGATCACCTATAGCAAGACCCCCGGCACCGACGGCGAGGTCGGCCAGATGCTGCGCAACGGGGACAGCGCCAAGAGCCGGTCGGTGACCGTCGAGCTGCCGGAGGTGATCGTGGAACTGGTCGCGGCCGGGCAGGGGACCAGCGTGCTGGCCGGCTGGGCGGTGGAGACAGCGGTGCGGGCCGGCCGGATCAGGGCCGCCCGCATCAGCCATGACGGTGTGGTGTCGTCCTGGTCGGCGGTCATCCGCAGCGAGGATAACGAGCCGGGCAACCCGATCCGCACCGTGGCCTCGCTGCTGTCGAACTGGTGCTCCCGCAACGGGCACGGTTTCCGGCCGGCACCCGCTTAGCCGGATCCTACTGGCGGGGGCGCCGAGGATCGTTCAGGACGGCGATCGCCGGGGCCGGCTTGGCATAGAGGAACCCCTGGGCGAAGCGGACGCCGAGACTGCGCAGGAATTCCGCCTGTCCTTCGGTCTCAATGCCTTCCACGACGATCTTGCGGCCGAGATCCTGGACGAGGGTGACCAAGGTCTTCAGCAGACGGCGGTCGCTCTCCCGGTCCTCGATCCGGCGCAGGAACTGCCGGTCGATCTTCAGGATGTCCACCGGCAGGTCGACCAGGGCCGCCAGCGAGGAGTAGCCGGTACCGAAATCGTCCATGGCGATGGCGACGCCCATCGCGCGGAGCTGGTCGAGGGACGAACGGATGGTGTCGCTGCCCCGGGCCATGTCACGCTCGGTCAGCTCCAGTTCCAGCGCGCAGGGCGCGACCCCGGTCTCCTCGAGCAGTTCGGCGATCATCTCGGCGAAGTTGGCGGTGCTGAGGTCCTGGGCGGAGATGTTCACCGCCAGGGGAGCGGTCCGCGACCAGTCGCTGTCGGCCAGTGACCGCAGGGTCTGCGACAGCATGTGCCGGTTCAGGGCCGTCACCAACCCGGCTTGCTCGGCCAGCGGAATGAATTCGCCGGGAGAGATCATCGACCCGTCGGGCTGGGTCCAGCGGGCGAGCGCCTCGGCGCCGACCCAACTCCCGTCGGTGATGTCCACCTTGGGCTGCAGATAGACGCTGAATTCCTGGCCTTCGATCGCACGGTTGATGTTGTGGACCAGGCGGGTGCGCCGGCTCATCTGGTCGATGATGCTCGGCATGTAGGCGTGCATGCGCGGCAGGCCGGGCTGCGGGATGGTGGTCTTGACCTCCATCAGCGTGGCGGCCGCCCGGTGCATCGCCTCGCGCGGGCTGCCGGCCTGGTCCGGCATGGCGACGGTGCCGGCGCAGACATCGACCACGACCGCGATATCCTGAATCTCGATCGGTTCGGCGACCACGGAGACCAGCTTGGCCTGCAGGCTGTCGCTCTCCTCCAACGGCATGACCACGTGGAAGGTGTTGCCGAAGCCGCGGCCGATCAGCACCGCCGTCCCGAACACCCGCTTCAGGCGCTGGGAGAACGCGACGACGAGCTGTTCGAATTCCTCGATGCCGAAGCAGGCGGTGAGCTGGCTGGTGTTGTTCAGCGAGATGTGCACGAACATCATCGGCGGCGGATTGGGCGCCGCGAAATAGGATTCCAGATAGCTGAAGATGCCGTGCCGGTTCGGCAGCTTCGTCGCCTCGTCGTGGAAGGCGAGGAAGCGGATGCGGTCCTCGCGGGCCCGCTCGTGGGTCATATCGCGGATGGTGGCGACGAACCGGCGCGGCTCGTCGACCGAGCGCGGGATCTCGGACAGGGTGATCGAGACCGGAAACTGCCGTCCGTTGGCATGCACCGCGGCCAGGGTGCGGGGCAGCCCGAAGGCCGATCGCGAATGCGGCCGGGACGCGCGCAGATACTGGTCGTGGTTGATGGCCACCGATTCCGGCATGAGCTTGTTCACCGAATGGTGGACAAGCTCGAAACTCGGCCGACCGAACATCTTGCAGGCGGCGTCGTTCACGGTCTCGATGATGCCGCGCTCGTCGACCACCACGATCGCGTCGTTGACGGCGTTGAAAACGGTCGACAGCTGGCGGCGCTGCGCCTCGATCGTCTCGAGCGCGCGCGACAGCTTGTCTTCCACGGCGGAAAGCCGCGAGGGACGCTGAGGTTCCCCCTTTGAGTTGCTGCCGTCCGGCGTCATCCGCATTCCCAGTCCATCCTTGGGCACCGTGTCCCAGGTTCACCTCGTCCCACGCGGAGCGAAGGAGACCACGACTCTCGTTAATGGACTGTGAAGATGGCCGCTTTAATCCGGGTTAACGACCGAGCACCAGGAGGATGATTCCGGCGACAACCAGAAGGATACCGACGATCTCGGCCCGGTTCGTGGTTTCGCGGAAGATGAAGACCGAAGCGATGAAGGTGAAGACCAGCTCGATCTGACCCAGCGCGCGCACATAGGCGGCGTTCTGGAGGGTGAAGGCGGTGAACCAGCCGATCGAGCCGAGCACGCCGCACACACCGACCGCCATCGACCACTTCCAATGCACGAAAACGTCGATCAGCGTCCGTCGCTCGTAGACCGCCAGATAGACGCCCATGATCACCGTCTGCATCACCACCGAGACCGCCAGGGTGAAGGCGGCGGCCATGATGAATCCGTCATACTCCAGGGTGAGGGCGGCCTTGCGGAAGAACACCACCGAAGACCCCAGCAGGGCGCCACAGAGCAGGCCGATCAGCGTCGGCTTCTCGATCAGGCCGGTGAACAGGCGGCTGACCGAGACCTTGGTCTGGCCGACCGACAGGGCCATCACGCCGACCGCGGAGACGATGATGGCGACCAGCGGGACCAGGCCCAACTCGTCGCCGATCACCAGCCAGCCGAGCAGGGCGACCTGAACGGTTTCGGTTTTGGAGTAGGTCGTCCCGACCGCGAAGTTGCGGAACTGGAACAGCCAGAGCAGGACGGCGGTGAACAGGATCTGCGAGATCCCGCCGAGCAGGCAGTAGATCAGGAACTCCGCATGCACGGTCGGCCACGGATAGCCGCCGACCTCGTGCACCGCGCCGGCATAGATCAGCGCGAAGGGCATGGCGTAGAGGAACCGGACATAGGAGGCGCCGAGCGTGGTCAGGCGGCCCTTCAGGTGCTTCTGCAGCGCCGAACGCGCGTTCTGCATGAACGCGGCAAAGATCGTGATCGGTATCCAGAGTTCCATCGGCCTGCAGCTCCCCCTCCGCGGGTCTGCCGCCGCGGTCTGTCAGCATGGGCGCGGAGCGCGCGCGGTGTCCATCGCCCGCCGCGGCGAGCAAAGGCGGTTTGCGGGTATGCAGCGAGCCTGTGTTGGGAGAATGATAGTCGAAACCCAGGACTTCCGACGGATGGAGGCGGCGATGACCGGCGTGACGAAGAGTCAGGCGGAGAAGGATCTCATGGAGCGGGCGCGGGCGGTGCTGCCGGCCGGCGGTTTCGGCAATTTCACCCCGGATATCGTGATCGCTCGCGGCGAAGGCTCCCGGGTCTGGGACGTGAGCGGCAACGAGTATGTGGACTACCTACTGGGCTCCGGCCCGATGGTGATCGGCCACGCCCATCCCGAGGTGGTCGAGGCGGTGACGGCGCAGCTTCCGCTCGGCAGCACCTTCTTCGCCGACAGCGAGCCGGGCATCGTGCTGGCCGAGGAGATCTGCCGCGCGGTCCCCTGCGCCGACAAGGTCCGGTTCGTGAGCTCCGGCTCCGAAGCCGACATGTACGCCATGCGCCTGGCCCGCGCCCATTCCAAGCGCGAGAAGATCCTGAAGTTCGAGGGCGGCTATCACGGGATGAGCGATTTCGGGCTGATGAGCCTGGCGCCGAAGAAGCTTGCCAACTTCCCGCAGGCAGTGCCGGACAGCGCCGGCATCCCCAGGGGCGTGCGCGACGACGTGATCGTGGCGCCGTATAACGACACCGACCTGGCGGTACGAATGATCGCCGAATACGCCGGCGAGCTGGGCGGGGTGATCGTTGAGCCGTTCCAACGGCTGCTGCCACCGAAGCCTGGCTTCCTGGAAGCCCTGCGCGAGGCGACGAAGAAGCACAACGTGCCGCTGATCTTCGATGAGGTGGTGACCGGCTTCCGCTTCGCCTATGGCGGTGCCCAGGAGTATTACGGCATCACCCCAGATCTCTGCACGCTGGGGAAGGTGATCGGCGGCGGCTATCCGTTGGCCGCCATCGCCGGCAGCGACGAGATCATGGCCCATTTCAACAAGGCCCAGGTCGGCGAGGAGGGCTTCACCTTCCAGGTCGGCACCCTGAGCGGCAATCCGGTCGCTTCCGTGGCGGGGCTGAAGACCATGGAGATCCTGAAGCGCGACGACGCCTATACCAAGATGTTCGCCACCGGCCGCACGATCATGGCCGCGCTGGACGAACATCTCGGCCGGGCCGGCGTGGCGGCCAAGGTGGTGGGCGAGCCGCCGCTGTTCGACGTGGTCTTCACCGACCGCGACGTTCACGACTATCGCGGCATGTTCGCCGGCGACGCCGCCATGGCGAAGCGCTTCAACGGGCTGCTGCGCCAGAGCGGCATCCTGAAGCCGGAGAGCAAGTACTATATCGGCCTGTGCCACACGGAGGCGGACGTGGCCCTGACCATCGACGCCATCGCCACCGCCGCCGAAGGGCTGCGCAAGGCGGCGTAAGAGTGTCGCGGATGGCCACGTCGCGCTGGCCATCCGCCGGCCCCGGCCCATATCGTCCCGGTTGCGTGTGAACCGACCGGGGCAGGGACGTGGATTCAGTAACTCAGCTGGTGCTTGGCGCGGGTGTCGCCGCTGCCGTGATCGGCCCCCATGCCGGGGCCCGCAAGGCGGCGATCATCGGTGCGGTTCTGGGCACCGTCCCGGATCTCGACGTCTTCATTCCGCTGGGCGATCCGGTGACGGATTTCGTCCAGCACCGCGGCCCGTCCCATTCGCTGATCGTCCAGGCGATCGTCACCCCGATCTTCGCCGAGCCGCTGGTCCGGGTGTTCCGAGGCCTGAAGGAGCATCGGGCGGCGACGTATCTCGCGGTCTATCTGTGCCTCGCGACCCATGCGCTGCTGGACGCGATCACGATCTACGGGACCCGTATCTTCTGGCCGGTCATGCCCGAGCCTTTGGGGCTCGGCTCCATGTTCATCATCGACCCGCTGTACACGATCCCATTGATCGTGGCCTTCGTCTGGGCGCTCTGCGTGCGGGCCTGGACGCCGCGGATCGCCCGGGTGGTCAGCGTGGCGCTGATCGTCTCCACCGCCTATCTCGGCTGGAGCGCCATCGCCCAGCAGGTGGCCGAGAAGCGCGGCGATCTAGTGCTGGCGGAGCTCGGAATCGAGGCGGAGCGGACCTGGGCGACGCCCATGCCGTTCAACACCCTGCTCTGGCGGGTCATCGCCATCGATGGCGACCAGTATCTTAACCTGTACATCCCGCTGCTCGGTACCGAGGAGACGGTCACCGCCTATGCCCACCCGCGCGGACAGGATCTGCTCGCCTGCATCGAGGATCTGCCGAAGGCGGCGGAACTGGCGGCCTTCTCCAAGGGGTTCTTCAAGGTCTGGCAGTCGGACGGCCGGATCCTGGTCTCGGACCTCCGCATGGGCGTGACCCCGAACTACGTCTTCCAGTTCCAGGTGGCCGAGCGTGACGGCGACCGGTGGTCGGAGATTCCACCGGTCCGTCTGACGGCACAGCGCGGTGCCGCCGACCGCGACATCGACTGGCTGTGGTCCAGCATCCTCGGCGAGCGCGTGGTGCGCCCGGCCGAGGAGGAGGATCTCTATACCGGCGAGGGTGCACTCAGGGTCGCGGGCCCCACGGCGCCCCCGTCATCAGCTTGTTCTCCTGGCTGATCAGGTTCGGCCGCAGCTTGGCGGCGAAGGCCATGAACTTCTCGTTGGCATAGACCGAGGCCCAGTGTGCCCGGCGGTCGGCATCGTCGGTGTACTTCCAGACATGGATGAGCTCGTTCATCCCGCCGACATCGCCGACGAAATAGCCGACCAGCTTGTCCTTGTGCGGATCGAGCGCCGGCCAGCCCTCGGTCTCGTAGAGCTTCAGGACCTCCTGCAGCTTGCCGACGACGATCTTGTAGGTGCGCAGTTCGTACAGATCCATGATGCGGTTCCTCCCGTTTTGTTGTGTTCGTGATCGTGGCCGAGCGGAGCTGGCATCGGCAAGCGGGCGACTGGCGCGCTTTCACGATCCCGTGTTTCAAGGGCTTCATTCGTTCCGCGGCGTGGCAGATGACTGGCCGACGGCGGGCGTTGCGATAGTGTTCGACGCACCGGCACACTCGCGCCGGCCCAGTCATTCACCGGCACGCGCGACCGCCGAGGGGGCGGCGTCGCGTGTCCAGCGGAGGCAACGCATGCTCAAGTTCTATTACAGCCTGGCACCGAACCCGATGAAGGTGGCGCTGTTCCTGGAGGAATCCGGTCTCGAGTACGAGGCGATCCCCGTGGATACCCGCAAGGGGCAGCAGCACCTGCCGGAGTTCAAGAAGCTCAACCCGAACGCCAAGGTCCCGGTCATCGTCGACGGCGATGTCACCGTCTTCGACAGCAATGGCATCCTGCTCTATCTGGCGGAGAAGACCGGCAAGTTCCTGCCGCCGGCCGGCGACAAGAACCGGGGCGAGCTGATCTCCTGGCTGATGTTCGTCGCCACCGGCCTCGGGCCCTATTCGGGGCAGAAGGTGCACTTCGCCAACCATGCGCCGGAGAAGCTCGACTACGCGATCAAGCGCTACGACTTCGAGGCCAACCGCCACTACGGCATCCTCAACGACCATCTGGAGGGCAAGACGTGGATGGTCGGCGACACCTACACCATCGTCGACATGGCCCTGTGGGGCTGGGGACGCATGGCCAAGTTCGTGCTCGGCGAGGAAGCGGCGGCGAAGTATCCGAACGTGACCGGACTGGTCGCCCGGATCAGCGCCACCGAACCGGCCAAGCGGGCTGAGGCGATCAAGGAGCGCCATGCCTTCAAGACCGAGATGGACGACGAGAGCTTCCGCTCGATGTTCCCCGGCACGCACCGGTAAACTTCAGGGAGAGGGGAGGCCCGGACCCGGGCCTCCCGCCCGACGTTACGGGAGGATGCCATGGCAACGGCACGCTGCGCCTGCGGGGATATCGTCCTGACCATCACCGGCGAGCCGAACGGCACGTCCATGTGTCACTGCAAGGACTGCCAGCGGCGGACCGGATCGCCCTTCGGCGTCGGCTACTACTACACCCCCGAGCAGGTCGAGATCGCCGGAAGCCCGAAGGCCTACGAGCGCGGGACCGACAGCGGTAACCGGCTGCGCAATTTCTTCTGCCCGCGGTGCGGGACCACCGTGTACTGGTTGGTCGGACCGCAGCTCGAGCGGGTGGGTGTGGCCGTCGGCTGCTTCGACGAGCCGGACGGCGCCCTGCCGTCCCGGTCGGTCTACGAGATCCGCAAGCATGCCTGGGTCGACACCTCCGCCATCGCCCAGCGCTTTCCCCGCAGCCGCCAGTAGGTTCGGGCGAAGATATTTATCCTTATTCAATTGGTTGTCTGGCGCTTTTACAGTGCCGCATGAGGCTGCGATCCGATACGATCCGGTGTTGTTTCAGTCAGCAGGGGGAGTGGCATGGCAGACGGGATCGACGCCTTCGTGCCCGGCACGGATATCCGCGTTGATGGGGCAGCGGAGGGCCCCCTCAAGGGGCTGACCTTCGCCGCCAAGGACCTGTTCGACGTGGCGGGATATCCGACCGGCGGCGGCAACCACGACTGGCCGACCGGCCGTGCCGTCCCGACCCGCAACGCCTGGGCGGTGCAGCGGCTGCTCGACGGCGGCGCCACGCTGGTCGGCAAGACCGTCACCGACGAGGTCTCCCTCGGCATCCTGGGCGAAAGCGCCTTCGACGGCACGCCGGTCAACGTGAATGCGCCGGGCCGGGTGCCGGGCGGATCGTCCTCCGGCTCCGCCGCCGCCGTGGCGGCCGGGCTGTGCGACACGGCACTCGGCACGGATACCGGCGGCTCGGTCCGCGTGCCGTCCAGCTTCTGCGGGCTCTACGGCATCCGACCGACCCATGGGCGCCTGCCGGTCGACGGCATGATGCCCCAGGCACCGACCTCCGACACGACCGGGTGGTTCGCCCGGGACGCCGCCACCTTCGCCAAGGTTTCAGCCCACCTGTTGGGCGAGGCGATCCCGTCCGAGTTGCCGACCCGGCTGCTGGTCACCACCGACACTTTCGCCTTCGCCGAGGATGCGGTCGCCGAGGCTCTGGCGCCGATGGTCGACCGGTTGGCGCACCTGATCGGCACGCGCGAGGACGTTCTGCTCGCGCCCCAGGGCTTGTCGGTCTGGGCCCGGGCTCAGCGCACGATCCAGCCGCGCGAGGCCTATGAGACCTTCAAGGACTGGCTCGACACCAACCCGCGGATGGCCTTCGGCGTCGCCCGCGGGCTGATGCAGGGGGCAGCGGTCACCGAGACCGAGCTTGGCTGGGCCAACCAGATGCGCCGCGAGGCGCGGGGACGGCTGAAATCCCTGCTGCCCGCCGGCACGATCCTGTGTCTGCCGACCACCCCGTTCCCGGCGCCGCCCATCGGCCTGACGATTTCGCAGCAGACGCCGCTGCGCGAGCAGATCACCTGCCTCTGCGCGTTCGGTGGCTTGGCGGGGCGGCCGCAGGTGTCTATTCCAGGGGCGAAGGTGGATGGCCTGCCCATCGGCCTGTCGATCGTCGGCGGCCCCGGCACCGACGCCACCCTGATCGCCGTCGCCCAAGCCTTGGAGAGCCTGTCATGACTGACGCCCCCGACCGCCGCGTGAACCTCCCCGAGGTCGTGGCCGAGATCACCGACATCTTCGAGCGCTACGAGGCCGCCCTGGCGTCGAAGGATGTGGACGTTCTGGACAACACCTTCTGGAACTCGCCGCACACCATCCGCTACGCGATGCACGAGAACGGCTACGGCTTCGACGAGATCCACGCCCACCGGGTGCGCCGGCCGGCCGGGATCAACATCAAGCAGGAGCGCCTGAAGCTGGTGATCACGACGATCGGCACCGATTTCGCGACCACCAATCTGGAGTTTCGGATGCCGAACGGCCGCACGGGCCGACAGAGCCAGACCTTCGTGAAGTTCCCGGATGTCGGCTGGAAGGTCGTCGCCGCCCATGTCTCGACCCAGGAGGAAAAGCCGCTCTGGTGATCAGCTCACCCGGTACTCCTCCAGCGCGTCGAAATTGAGGGTCACGCCATGCCCCGGCCGTTCCGGGGCGACGGCGCGACCCTTCTCGATGACCAGCGGGTTCTCCATGAACCGCTCCAGCCCGAAGCCGTGGCGCTCCAGATAGGAGGCGTTCGGCACCGCGGCCATCAGGTGGACATGCAGGTCGTGCACCCCGTGGGAGGTCACCGGCAGATGGGCCGCCTCGGCCATGCGCGCGGCCTTCATCCAGGCGGTGATCCCGCCAAGGCAGGCCAGGTCCGGCTCCACGTAATGCACTCCACCGGCGGCGATGAGCTGCTCGAACTCCTGCAGATTGTGGAAATTCTCCCCGGCGGCGACCGGCGTGCCCAACCTAGCGACCTCGGCGTATCCGGCGATATCCTCCGGCTCCAGCGGCTCCTCGATCCAGACAAGATCATAAGGCGCCAGTGCCCGCGCGGCGGCGATCGCATGCGGCCGGTCCCAGCCCATATTGGCGTCCGCCATCAGCGCGAAGCCGTCGCCCAGATAGTCCCGCATGGCCGCGACCCGCTCCACATCCTCGCTGAGCTTCCTGCGGCCGACCTTCATCTTGATCGCCTCGAACCCGGCGTCGAGATTGCCGGCGGTCTGCTCCAGCAGGGCGTCCAGGGTGAAGAACAGGTCGATGCCGCCGGCATAGACCGGCACGGTCGGATCCGCTCCGCCCACCAGGCGCCAGAGCGGGAGGCCAGTCCGCTTGCCCAGGATGTCCCACAGGGCCACGTCCACCGCCGCCATGGCGAAGGCGACGGAGCCGCCGCGCCCGACCCAGTGCAGCCGCCACCACATCTCCTTCCAGAGGCCCTCCAGCCGGGTCTCGTCGGCGCCGAGCAGCAGGTCGGGCAGGTCGCGGGTCAGCAGCGAGTGCACCGAGCCGCCGCCATAGCCGACCGTATAGGTGTAACCGAGCCCCTCCGCCCCGTCGGTCGTGCCGATGCGGGTGGTGATCAGCTCGAAATGGGTGATCTCCTTGTGGGTGGAGTCGGACAGAACCACCGGAAGCGGGATGCGGTAGTGGTCGGATCGGATGCGGTCGATGGCCATTGTCGGTTTCCCCCCGGTCTCATTGTCTGTAAGCGTTTGGTCACGCCTTGAGACCCGATCATCCGTCCGCGATACCTCGACCGGCAACCCCACCTCAGCATTGGAGCGCCCGTGCCCGCCGAAACCCTTGTCCTGATCCCCGGCCTGCTGAACGACGCCGAACTCTGGGGCAGGCAGGTTCCGATGCTGGACGATCTGGTCGACCGGATCATGATCCCGGACACCACCGCCCATGAGGACATCCGAGACATTGCCGCCCAGGTGCTGGCCGAAACCGAGGGGGAGCTGGCGGTGGCCGGCCTGTCCATGGGCGGCTACGTGGCCCTGGAGATCCTGCGCCAGGCGCCGCAGCGGGTCGAGCGGTTGGCCCTGCTGGACACCTCGGCGCGCCAGGATTCCGACGACCAGCGCCGCCGCCGCACCGGCCTGATCGAGCTGGCCGACAAGGGGAAGTTCAAAGGGGTGACGCCGCGCCTGCTGCCGATGCTGGTGCATAAGAGCCGTCTTGAGGACGAGAGCGTGACGCGGCCGATCTTCGACATGGCCGCCCGCATCGGCAAGGACGGCTTCATCCGCCAGCAGAAGGCGATCCTGAGCCGCGACGACAGCCGCGACCAGTTGGCGGGCGTGTCCGTGCCGACTCTGGTGATGTGCGGCCGCGACGACCAGCTCACCCCGGTCGAGCTCAGCGAGGAGATGGCGGCGGCGATCCCCCATGCCGACCTGCGCATCGTGGAGGATTGCGGCCACCTGCCGGCCCTGGAGAAGCCCGAGCTCTGCGGAGAGGCGCTGCGCGACTGGCTGCAGGCCTGACCGGGTCGCCATCGGTTCCACGCGCTGCATGGTCCCTGGCGATTTCTCCGTCTTCCGTGTGGCGGTATGCGTGGCTATATCGGTGGGGACGACCTTTTCGACGGGCCCTGGCGTCTGCGCCCGCCGCCGAACCCTGCTGCAGAACCCTGCCGCCCCAACCGGATGGATTTCCTGATGAAGAACGTCGAACCGATCCTCACCCATATCGACACCCACACCCCGGACCTGATCGAGCTGTCCGACACCGTGTGGGGCATGCCCGAGACCCTCTATGCCGAGTACGAGTCCTGCGCCCAGCACACCGCCGTGCTGAAGGCGAAGGGCTTCAAGGTCACCGAAGAGGTCGCCGGCATCCCGACCGCGGTGATGGGCGAGGCGGGCGAGGGCGGCCCTGTGATCGCCATCCTGGGCGAGTACGACGCCTTGCCGGGGCTGAGCCAGGTCGCCAACATCGCCGAGCCGAAGCCGCTGACCGTCGGCGGCGCCGGCCATGGCTGCGGCCACAACCTGCTGGGCTCCGCCGCGCTGCTGGCCGCCTGCGCGCTGAAGGACTGGCTGGCCGAGACCGGCACGCCGGGCCGGGTGCGCTATTACGGCTGTCCGGCCGAGGAGGGCGGGGCCGCCAAGGCCTTCATGGTGCGCGACGGCGCCTTCAAGGACGTGGATGCCGCCATCACCTGGCATCCTGCGACCCACACCAAGGTCGACGACGCCCAGAGCCTGGCGAACACCCGCATTGACTTCACCTTCGCCGGCCGTGCCAGTCACGCCGCCGCCGCCCCGCAGCTCGGCCGCAGCGCGCTCGACGCGGTGGAACTGATGAATGTCGGCGTGCAGTACATGCGCGAGCACATGCCGAGCTCGGCCCGCATCCACTACGCCTATCTGGATGCGGGCGGCACCGCGCCGAACGTCGTCCAGGCCCATGCCAAGATCCGCTACACCGTGCGCGCCACCGACCTGCCGGGCATGATGGCGCTGATCGAGCGGGTGAAGAAGGTCGCCGACGGCGCCGCGCTGATGACCGAGACAAAGGTCTCCTCCCAGGTGATCTCCGCCGTCTCCAACCTGCTCGGCAACACGCCGCTGGAGGAAGCGCTGCAGGACGTCATGGACGGGTTGGGCGGCGTGCCGTTCGACGATGCCGACCGCAAGTATGCCGCCGAAATCCAGGCGACCCTGAGCCAGGGCGACATCCTGGCGAGCTACCGCCGCTTCGGCATCGAGCCGCGGGAGAACGAGCCGCTCTGCGACTATGTGGTCCATCGCGACCTGAAGGGTGACGGCATGATGGGGTCCACGGACGTGGCAGACGTGTCCTGGGCGGTGCCGACCGTGCAGGCCCGGGTCGCGACCCATGCCATCGGCACGCCGGGCCATTCCTGGCAGATCACCGCCCAGGGCAAGGCGCCGGCGGCCCACAAAGGCATGACCTATGCCGGGGCGGCCATGGGCGCGCTCGCCCGCAAGCTGTTCACCGATGAGGTGCTGCTGGCCCGCGCCAAGAAGGACCACCAGGCCCGGCTGGCTAAGCAGCCCTACACCTGCCCGATCCCGGCGGAGGTCACCCCGCCGCTGCAGCCGCGCCCGACGGTCGCGGCGGAGTAACGTACGGCATCGGCGGAGGAGCATGGGTCAGTCCCGCAGCTCCTCCGCCAGCCAATCCAGCAGCGCCCGGGTTTCCGGGCGTTTTGCGTTTCCGAGGCCGGCGCGTGAACGCGCTTCCAAGGCGCGGCATGATCCTGATGTGCATCAGGATGACGGGAAGAGGGAACAGGAATCGATGCCTGAGAGCTGCCGATGTCAGGCCCAGATGGTCAGATCCAGCACCGCGATCCACCAACCGTCATCCTGATGCAAATCAGGATCAAGCCACTGACGTAAAACCGATCCGGACCCTCTCGAGCGCTGCCGGCTCAGACATCCACCTCGAGCACGAACTTCGCGTTCGCCTGGATGAAGTCGAAGCGCTTCTCCGCCTTCTTGCCCATCAGGGTCTCGACCATGTCGCGGGTGCGGACCGTCTCGCTCTCCAGCTCCGGCTCGACCATCAGCTCCGGGCCGCCGCTCGGCGGGATCTTCACCCGCAGGAGCTGGCGCGACTTCGGATCCATGGTGGTTTCCTTGAGCTGCGCCGGCGGCATCTCGCCCAGACCCTTGAAGCGGCTGATCTCGACCTTTCCGCGGGCGTTGAACTCGGTCTTCATCAGTTCCTCGCGATGGGCGTCGTCGCGGGCGTAGACGGTCTTGCCGCCCTGGACCAGTCGGTAGAGCGGCGGCATGGCGAGGTAGAGATGGCCGTCGGCGATCAGCCGCGGCATCTCGCGATAGAAGAACGTCATCAGCAGGGAGGCGATATGGGCGCCGTCGACATCGGCGTCGGTCATGATGATGACCTTCTCGTAGCGCAGCGCGTCCTGCTTGTAGGAGGAGCCAGAGCCGCAGCCCAGCGCCAGCAGCAGGTCGCTGAGCTCCTGGTTGGCCCGCAGCTTCTCCACCGAGGCGCTGGCCACGTTCAGGATCTTCCCGCGCAGGGGCAGCACCGCCTGGGTCGCCCGGTTGCGGGCCTGCTTGGCGGAGCCGCCGGCGCTGTCACCCTCGACGAGGAAGATCTCGGTGCCCTCGTTGTCGGAGCGCGAACAGTCGGCGAGCTTGCCGGGCAGGCGCAGCTTGCGGGTGGCGGTCTTGCGGCTGACCTCCTTCTGCTGGCGGCGGCGCAGCCGGTCCTCGGCGCGCTCGATCAGGTGCTCCAGCAGGCGGTTGGCGGTGTCCGGATCGCCGGAGAGCCAGTGGTCGAAATGATCCTTCACCGCTTGGTCGACCAGCTTGGTGGCGTGCGGGCTGGCGAGCTTGTCCTTGGTCTGGCCCTGGAAGGCCGGCTCGCGGATGAAGACGCTGAGCATGACGCAGGCGCCGGCCATCACATCCTCGGCGGTGATCTGCGCCGCCTTCTTGTTGTTCACCAGCTCGCCATAGGCCTTGATGCCGCGCGCCAGGGCGGTGCGCAGCCCGGCCTCATGGGTGCCGCCCATGGGCGTGGGGATGGTGTTGCAATAGGCGTGCAGGAAGCCGTCGTCCTGGTCGTCGGGCCAGGTTACCGCCCATTCCACGCGGCCCTGCTCGCCGGCGGCTTCCACGTCGCCGGTGAAAGGCTGGGTGGCGACGGTGCGGCGGTCCTCCATGGCGGTGGCCAGGAAGTCGGCGAGGCCGCCCGGGTAGTGCAGGGTGGCTTCCGCCGGCGTGGCGTCGCCCTCGCGCAGCATCGCCGGATCGCATTTCCAGCGGATCTCCACGCCCTTGAACAGATAGGCCTTGGAGCGGGCCATCTTGAACAGGGTGGCCGGCCGGAACTTCAGGCTGCCGCCGAAGATCTCGGCGTCTGGATGGAAGCGCACGGTGGTGCCGCGCCGGTTCGGGGCCGCCCCCACGGTCTCCAGGCCGCCCTGGGGAATGCCGCGGGAGAAATGCTGGGCGTAGAGCCGCTTGTCCCGGGCGACCTCGACCTCCAGCCGATCGGACAGGGCGTTCACCACCGAAATGCCGACGCCGTGCAGGCCGCCGGCGGTCGCATAGACCTTGTCGGAGAACTTGCCGCCGGCATGCAAGGTGGTGAGGATCACCTCCAGCGCCGACTTGTCCGGGAAGCGGGGATGCGGGTCGACCGGGATGCCGCGGCCGTTGTCGCGGATGGTGACGGTCTGGTCGGCGGAGAGTTCGATCTCGATCCGCGAGGCGAAGCCGGCCACGGCCTCGTCCATGGAATTGTCCAGCACCTCGGCGACCAGGTGGTGCAGCGCCCGCTCGTCGGTGCCGCCGATATACATGCCCGGGCGGCGGCGTACCGGCTCCAGACCCTCAAGGACCTCGATATCCTTGGCGGAATAGCCCGAAGTGTCGGCCGCGGCGTTGCTTGCGAACAGGTCTGACATGGGATCCGACGGTGCGAGTGGAGCGATAACGCGTTAGTCTATCGTGTAGCCGCCCTCAGGGCGAGCGCAAGATATAGTGCGGTTCACCCCGGAAAGGGAAGCGTGATGGAAACCGAAACCGGCCGCCAGCCACGCGGCGAGATGCAGATCCGTACCATCGCCATGCCGGCCGACACAAACCCGAACGGGGACATCTTCGGCGGCTGGGTGCTGAGCCAGATGGACATCGCCGGCGGGCTCGCCGCCGCCCATCGCGCCCATGGCCGGGTGGCCACCGTCGGGATCGAGGCGATGACCTTCATCCGTCCGGTCGGGGTCGGCGACGTGCTGTGCTGCTACGGCGATATCGAGAAGGTCGGCCGCACCTCCATCACCGTGGCGATCGAGGCGTGGAAGATCCGCTGGTTCCAGGAGCGCGAGGAGCGGCTGCTGGTCACCGAAGGCCGCTTCACCTACGTGGCGATCGACGAGGCGGGGAAGAAGCGGCCGGTCGGCTGAGCGTCGGGAACCACCTTCCGGGTCGCTGCGTTCCCAAGATACCGGGCGCCGGGACTTGGGGGCGGCTGGCACAATGACACGCTTGATCCGACGACCGGCCTTCGCATGACCTTTGACGACATCGAGTCCGCCCTGCGTTCCCTGTGGGCGGAGTCCGCGCAGCTCTGGCAGGGCGAGATCTTCGGCCTCAATACCGGGCTCATCGCCGCCGGCCTCGCGATCCTGCTGCTCTGCCTGGTCCTGCCCGGCATCCTCGCCAGGGTCATCTCCAAGACCGTGGTCACGGTCGCCGAGGATGGGCGCACGGTCCATTACCGGCGGCTGCTCGACGCGGTGAAGGCGCCGTTGCGGCTGCTGCCGCCGATCATCGGCGCCCTGATCGCCTACCAGTATCTGGAACCGGACACGACGTTGCGCTGGGTCGTGGGCAACCTGGCGCGCGCGCTGCTGGTGGTGATGCTGTTCTGGGCGCTGTACCGGGCGGTCGATCCGTTCGTGCAGCTCAGCACCGGCCTGCGCCAGCGGCTCGGCGGGCCGCTGGTCGACTGGCTGGCGAAGTCGACCAAGGTGGTGCTGCTGTTCCTCGGCGGCACGGCGGTGCTGGAGGTCTGGGGCGTCAACGTGGTCGGGCTTCTGGCCGGGCTCGGCCTGGTCGGCGTCGCGGTGGCGTTGGGCGCCCAGGACCTGTTCAAGAACCTGATCGCCGGCATCCTGATCCTAGCCGAGCGCCGGTTCGAGAACGGCGACTGGATCGAGGTGGAGGGTGTGATCGAGGGCACGGTCATGGAGATCGGCTTCCGCTCCACCTCCGTGCGGCGGTTCGACCTGTCGCCGGTCTACGTGCCGAACACCAAGCTGTCGGACAATGCGCTGACCAACTACTCGCGCATGACCGAGCGGCGGATCTACTGGAGCATCGCGGTCGAGTACCGCACCTCCATCGACCAGCTCCGCGCGATCCGCGACGGGATCGAGGCCTATCTGGTCGGCAATGACGAGTTCGTCCAGCCGGAACGGGGCAGCCTGTTCGTGCGGGTGAACGACTTCTCCGACAGCGCGATCGAGATCCTGGTCTACTGCTTCACCAAGACCACCGACTGGGGCGAGTGGCTGGAGATCCGGGAACGCTTCGCCTACCACATCAAGACGGTGGTGGAAGGGGCCGACGCCGGCTTCGCCTTCCCGAGCCGGTCGGTCTATGTGGAGACGGTCCCCGAGAGCGAGGGCGGGCCGGGGGCCGATCCGAACGGCGACCGGGATGCCCCGGAGGCCTATGCCCCGCCCGCCGGTGGCGGCGGCACACGCATATCGCGGCCCCGGCCCGGTACCAAGGATGACGAGCGCGGCGACGGCGGCGAGGAGGAGGGCGAATAGCATAAAAATTTATGAGAGATTAATCACAAAAACAATTATTGAGATTATTTCTGTCTTCTTCCTACGCTAATCTGGCAAGTTTATTCAGCCGGGGAGGCTATATGGCAAAGCGGTCGTTTACGCTGCATCTCGCAAAGCCCGAAGTGAATAAGTTTGTAACCGCATTCACTGAGGCCGGGCAGGATAGAATCAGGACGAGTGGTGTTCATATTCTGGAAGAACAAGGGTTTGCTGACGGAGCATGTCTGTTTATTTTTGATCGACCCGATGCACCACCTGCGTGGTTAAAAGAACTAAGGTCAACATTTCCTGTACCTGAAAATATAAAAACCAAGTCCGTTTGTGCAGTTCTTTTGTTCAGGGCATCGGACAGAATGTTCGCTGCTAGTTTTGCGCACGGCTGGATGTATTTAGATGATGAAAAATTTGAGGGAGACTTCGGTATACGTGCGGCTATTAATGCGCTGGATGACCACAAACTTAAGCGACTAGAGCGCGCCAATTTGGGTGATGCCATGAGGGGTGTTTCTCAATCACCATTTCAAAGAGATTTTCGTTCGTTCGGACTGGATGATGTACTCGATCTTGTCAGGAAAGTGAGCGGTAGTACTCGTGATTCAGCGTCTTCGGATGCGATGACCGGCGCAAGCTCACTTAAGGTAGTAGGTGATTATGGAATAGGAGATCTCCCAAATATTGCCGCAGAGGCGTTAGAGTACTTTAATTCAACTCAATATCGCGAAACCAGTTTCGAGATATTGGATGTCGTGATGCCTGTTAGCGACAAGCGGCTGTCAAATTATTTAGACTTTCTAACAACTGAGAGCATAAAAAATGGAATGGAAGAATTTGAACTAGGGTTGCCGACACGGTATGATGATGACGGTATTACATTTAAGTTTTTAGGACCTGGTCTTAAAGGTCGATTTCCAGATCTTCTCTTGAAAAATTATGTTGAAGCTATGGGGGGTCGAATTTCCGATATCGAACCTGACACGCTTCGGGATCATAGGATTTCGGCTGAATTCTTGGACAGTAGCCGACCGGACCAAAATTGGACCATCCGAAAGGCACTCGTAGGCTCTCTCGTTTATGATGGCGGTCGATACGCGATTAACGAAGGAGAGTGGTATAGAATTGACGAAGAATTTAAGAGATCTATCGAATCTAATTATCGAGATCTCGTCAGGACCTGGGAGCAGGATCCTGTACCTCTTAGAAAGATATTCATACCAGGTGGCCGAGAGGGACACTATCAGACGGAAGCAAGCTATAATGCAGAGCGAGCGATGGAGTATGGCTATGTTTTGCTTGACGCAAAAAATATTTCTGTCCCAGAGATCCAGCGTTCAGAGTTCGAGCCTTGTGATTTACTTGATGTCGCTGGAAAAAGATTTATTCATGTAAAAAAGAGCTCCAGAAGATCAAATATTTTAAGTCATTTTTTTAAGCAGGGATCAAATTCTGCTCAAAACTTTAAGAGATTTCCTGGCGCTTGGGATAACTTATTCGCGCTAGTGCAAGTTGAGGCCGGTGATAAAGTGGAAGAGCAATTGCGCTCGGTCCATGATGATCGCTCCCGCCGATGGACAGTTGAGTTCTGGATTGCCGATTCACCCCGTTCAGATGGAAGTTTTAACATACCATTTTTTAGCAAGATTTCTCTTCGTGATGAAGTTAGCAATCTCCGGGCAATGGAATACGAAGTGGTAATTCGATTTATTGGGCACCGTTAAATTTCTGCTCGCGAAAGATACCGCGTCATTGAAATGCAAACGGGCCGCCCCGAAGGACGGCCCGCTGCAGGATCGGTCCCGGCCCGGAGGCCGGATGCCTGATCAGTTCGAGTAGTACATGTCGAACTCGACCGGATGCGGGGTGTGCTCGAAGCGGTACACCTCCTCCATCTTCAGCTCGATGAAGCCGTCGATCTGGTCGTCGGTGAACACGCCGCCCTGGGTCAGGAACGCGCGGTCCTTGTCCAGGTTCTCCAGCGCCTCACGCAGCGAGCCGCAGACGGTCGGGATGTCCGACAGCTCTTCCGGCGGCAGGTCGTACAGGTTCTTGTCCATCGGGTCGCCCGGATGGATCTTGTTCTGGATGCCGTCCAGGCCGGCCATCAGCATGGCCGCGAAGGACAGGTAGGGGTTGCCGGCCGGATCCGGGAACCGGACCTCGACGCGCTTGCCCTTCGGGCTGTTCACGTGCGGGATACGGCAGGAGGCCGAGCGGTTGCGCGACGAGTAGGCCAGCAGCACCGGAGCCTCGAAGCCCGGGATCAGGCGCTTGTAGCTGTTGGTCGTCGAGTTGGTGAAGGCGTTGATCGCACGGGCATGCTTGATGATGCCGCCGATGTAGTACAGCGCCATGTCGGACAGGTCGGCATAGCCCGAACCCGCGAACATCGGCTTGCCGTCCTTCCAGATCGACTGGTGCACGTGCATGCCCGAGCCGTTGTCGCCGGTGATCGGCTTCGGCATGAACGTCGCGGTCTTGCCGTAGGCGGCGGCGACCTGCTTCACCACGTACTTGTAGATCTGCATGTGGTCGGCGGTCTGCACCAGGGTGCCGAACTCCATGCCCAGCTCGTGCTGGGACGGGGCGACCTCGTGGTGGTGCTTCTCGACCTTCACGCCCATCTCGTCCATCACCGAGAGCATCTCGGAGCGGATGTCCTGGCCGCTGTCGACCGGCGGGACCGGGAAGTAGCCGCCCTTGACGCCCGGACGGTGCGCCAGGTTGCCTTCCTCGTACTCGCGCGAGGAGTTGTACGGGCCTTCCTCGTTGTCGACCTCGTAGTAGCCCTTGTTCATCGAGACTTCGATCTTCACGTCGTCGAAGATGAAGAACTCGGCTTCCGGACCGAAGAACGCGGTGTCGCCGATGCCCAGGCTGTCCATGTACTTGACGGCGGCCTTGGCGGTCGAGCGCGGGTCGCGCTCATAGGGCTGACCGGTCGACGGCTCGACGATGTCGCAGGTGATGGCCAGGGTCGGCTGCGCGAAGAACGGATCCATCACCGCGGTGGCGAGGTCCGGCTTCAGGCCCATGTCGGACTCGTTGATCGCCTTCCAGCCGGCAATGGACGAGCCGTCGAACATGAAACCGTCGACCAGGCTCTCCTCATCGATCGTGCGCACGTGCTGGGTGACGTGCTGGACCGCGCCGCGCGGGTCCGTGAAGCGGAGATCGACATACTTAACGTCGTGCTCCTCGATCATCTTCATAACGTTCTTCACGTCGTCAGACATGGTTTCCTTCCTAACGTTGCCGTGGCGCCCCAGGTCTCTGCGTGGGGGCCACACTCCCTCTCAAGTGCCGGTCCGGTGGAGACCGGCGCGTCGGACCGCTGGGGTCCGTCAGATCGCGTCCGTGCCGGTTTCGCCCGTACGAATACGAACAATCTCATCGACGGTCGAGACGAAGATCTTGCCGTCCCCGATCCGTCCGGTGTGAGCCGCGCTCTGGATGGCTTCGACCGCGCGTGCGACCTGGCCGTCCTCCATCACGATCTCCACCTTCACCTTGGGCAGAAAGTCCACGACATACTCGGCGCCGCGGTACAGCTCGGTGTGACCCTTCTGCCGTCCGAAACCTTTCGCCTCAGTCACCGTGATCCCTTGGATCCCGATCTCGTGGAGCGCTTCCTTCACCTCGTCGAGTTTGAACGGTTTGATGATCGCCTCGACCTTCTTCATGGGTCCGTGCCTTCGGGGTTGCGTGCGAATGCCCCGCCGATTGGCGGGGCAACGAGGTGGTTAGCACGCTGTGTGCCAACCTTCGCACCTTGGTTAGAGCCTTGATTTCCAAGCCTTCGGCCTGGATCTCAGCGGGAGCGTCAGATGTATTGTGCCTGAATTTTCGCCATTCGCATAAAAGTCAGTCAACAATCGCCTGCGATGTGAGCAAACGGCCTCCCGGACCGATCCGGACGCCGTTCGGCCTCAGCCCGCCAGCATCTGCTTGATGCGCCGGATCGCCTCTTTGATGTTCTCGGTGGAGTTGGCGTAAGAGAAGCGCAGGTAGCCCTCGCCATAGGCGCCGAAGCTGGTGCCGGCGATCACCGCCACCCCGGCCTCCTCGAGCAGTTTGGTCTGCAGCGCCTTCGCTCCCAGGCCGGTG
The DNA here is from genome assembly GCF_965223715.1 of Thalassobaculum sp. Taxonomy (GTDB): domain Bacteria; phylum Pseudomonadota; class Alphaproteobacteria; order Thalassobaculales; family Thalassobaculaceae; genus Thalassobaculum. The sequence goes on from NZ_OZ245012.1 coordinate 1,248,023, forward strand.
CCTTCGATATTGGGGAAGGCGTAGAAGGCGCCGCCCGGCTCCACGCATCGGAAGCCCGGGATCTGGTTGAGCTCGCCGACGATGACCCGGCGCCGGTCGTCGAACGCCTTCACCATGTCCTTCACCGCGTCCTGCGGCCCGTCCAGGGCGGCGAGGCCGGCGAACTGGGTCGGCGCGTTGACGCAGCTATGGCAATTCACCGCCAGCTTCTCCGCATGCCCAAAGACCGTCTTCGGCCAGACCGAGAATCCGAGACGCCAGCCGGTCATGGCATAGGTCTTCGACCAGCCGTCCAGCAGGATCACCCGGTCGGCGATCTCCGGATAGGTCAGCAGGCTGACATGCTCGCGGCCGTCATACAGCATCTGGCTGTAGATCTCGTCCGACAGCAGGTAGACGTTCGGCCACTTCTGCAGGCCGGCCACCAGCTTGTCGATCTCCGCCTTCGGCACGGCACCGCCGGTCGGGTTGGCGGGCGAGTTCAGGATGATCAGGCTGGTCTTGTCGGTGATTTTCGACAGCATCTCCTCGGCGGAGAAGGCGAATCCGTTCTCCTCGGACAGGCGATACGGCACCGGCTTGGCGCCGGAGAACTTCACCGAGCTCTCGTAGATCGGGAAGCCCGGATTCGGATACAGGATCTCGGTGCCCGGCTGGCCGAAGATCAGGCAGGCGAAGAACATGGTCGGCTTGCCGCCGGGCATGATCATCACCGTGTCCGGATCGACGGTGACGCCGTGCCGGGTGTTCAGGTCGCGGGCCACCGCCTGTCGGAGCTGCGGGATGCCGGCGGCCGGCGTGTAGCCGTGATGGCCGTCGCGCAGGGCCTTGATGCCGGCCTCGACGATATGCTCGGGCGTTTTGAAATCGGGCTGGCCGATGCCGAGGTTGATGATGTCCTTGCCGGAGGCGGCAAGCGCGTTGGCGCGGGCGAGCACTTCGAAGGCGGTCTCGGTGCCGAGAACGGACATCCGGTCTGCGAGCATGGCGGGCATCGGGCGGTTCCTCGAAATCGTTCAGGTCTCAGGTGCGTTCTGGCGACGCTCGGATCGGCAGTGATACGCTGCCGGCCATAAATCCGCCAGACAGCGAAACGCGGACGGTAAACCGTCTGCCACCAAGGGGAAACTGCCGCACATGATCGAAGTCGTCGAGGACATCGCCACGCCTGATGGGGCGATGGACACCTTCATCGTCCGTCCCGAGCGAGGCGGGCCGTATCCGGCCGTGCTGATGCTGATGGACGCGCCGGGCATCCGCGAGGAACTGTACGACATGGCCCGGCGGCTGGCGACGGTGGGCTACTGCGTGCTGCTGCCGAACCTTTACTACCGCGCCGGACGCGACACGAAGTACGGGCCGCACGTGCTGACCGCGGGCAGCGACGACCACACCGCCATGCGGGCGATCCGCACCAAGATGACGATTCCGCCGGTGATGTCGGATGTGAAGGTGATGCTGGAGTATATCGACGCGACCGGGATCGCCCGGGCGGGCAAGGTCGGCGTCCATGGCTACTGCATGAGCGGGCCGTATGCCCTGGCGGCGGCGGCGCGCTATCCCGACAGGATCGCGGCGGCGGCGTCGTTCTACGGCACCTGGATCGTCAGCGACGCGGTGGAAAGCCCGCATGCCACCCTCGGCCAGGCCAAGGGCGAGCTCTATATAAGCTGTGCGGAGACCGACGATCTGGCGCCGCCGGACATGGTGGCCGAGCTGAAGCGGCTGTTCGACGCCTCAGGGGGGCGGGGGGAACTGGAGGTTCATCCGGGCACCCATCACGGCTTCGCGTTCCCGAGCCGCTGGTGCTACGACAAGCCCGCCGCCGAGCGGCACTGGGAGCGTCTCATCGCGCTCTACCGCCGGACCATCGAATAAACTCATGGTGCGGTGCGGTATCGATTTTCAGGGCCCGAAAACAAGTGCGGCGCCGCCCCGGGGCGGGGGCGACGCCGCTCTTACGGAAGCCGTTAAGCAGGGATCAAACGGCTGCCGGATGGGCACCGCCGTGACCGGCGGATTTGGTGTTCGAGAAGAGCGAGACGACCGGCTTGGTCAGCGCGGCGAAGGCGCTGCGGAACATGGACTGAACCGCGAGGGCGCGCATCCGGCGACCGGCAGCGATGCCGCGCGCGATGTCTTGCTCGGTGATGGTGCGCATCTGGATCGTCTGGGTGCTCATGGCATGTCTCCTGTCTGGGGCAGCGGATCGGTCTCTGTCGTGTCGCCGTCCGTTGCTGATACGGAAGATGCTCTTCGCGCCGCACAATTACAAATTCGTAATTCAAAGAAACGAATTTAGAAAAATTAATATAGGTATGGGCTGCCGGAACCGGTCGAGAGGAGGCCTTCCATGATCACCCTGCGCCAGGTCCGCTACTTCCTCGCGGTGGCCGAGACGGAGAAGGTCTCCGCCGCCGCGACCAACCTGGGGATCTCCCAGTCGGCGATCACGCTCTCGATCAAAGAACTGGAGAACCAGCTCGGCGTGACCCTGTTCGAGCGCCGGGTCGGCGGCGTGGCCCTGACCCGGGAGGGCCAGAACTTCATCAGCCATGCCCGCAACATCGAGGCCGCCGTGGCCGACGCGGTTGCCGACATGCACCCGGACCGCACCGACGTGGAGGGCACGGTGAAGCTCGGCGTGACCAATGCCGGGGCGGGCTACTTCCTCATCCCGCCGCTCGCGCGTTTCCAGCGCGCCTTCCAGAACGTGTCGGTGCAGCTCCTGGAGCGCGAGCGCGAGGAGATGGAGCAGCAGGTGCTGGACGGGGCGGTGGACATCGCCCTGCTGCTGACCTCCAACCTCTCGAACGCACCCGACCTGGAGCATCGCGGGTTGTTCCAGAGCCCGCGCGGCGCCTGGGTGGCGACCAACCATCCGCTGGCCAGCCGCGACACGGTCAGCCGGGCCGACGTGATCGAGTACCCCTATGTGCTCTACCAGATCGACGAGGCCGACCGCTCCTCGCGAGAATACCTCGCCGCCTCGGGTCTGGAGCCCAAGGTACTGTTCGAGACCACGTCCCTCGAGGCGCTGCGTAGCATGGTGGCGACCGGGCAGGGGGTGACGATCCTGTCGCGGATGCTGTTCCGCCCGTGGTCGCTGGACGGCGGGCGGCTGGAATGGGTTCCCATCACCGACGCCCCGCCGCCGATGGAGATCGGCCTGGTCTGGCGCAAGGGCCACGTCTTCACCGCCGCCGAGGCGCGGCTGGTGGAGTATCTGGAGGCGGGGGTACGCTGACCGTCGGCTGCTCCCGCGGCCCGTTGCCGCCCGCTCACCCCAGTGCTAAACCGCGCGACCCATATATGACGCACGGGGGACCGCCCGATGAAGGCCGCCAACTCGCTCCTGTCCTCCTACGGCACCACGGTGTTCGAGGTGATGTCGCGGCTCGCCATCGAGCATAAGGCGATCAATCTCGGCCAGGGCTTCCCCGACGACCGCGGGCCGGACCCGGTGCTGGAGCAGGCCTCCAAGGCGCTGTACGACCCGCCGAACCAGTATCCGCCGATGATGGGCGTGCCCGAGCTGCGCCAGGCGGTCGCCGCCCATAACCAGCGGTTCTACGGCCTCGACGTCGACTGGCAGAAGGAGGTCATGGTCTCCACCGGGGCCACCGAGGGGCTGGCCGCCTGTTTTCTCGGCCTGATCGAGCCGGGCGACGAGGTGGTGGTGATCGAGCCGCTCTACGACTGCTACCTGCCGATGATCCGCCGGGCCGGCGGCATCCCGCGCCCGGTGCGCCTGACCCCGCCGGAATGGAAGCTGGATCTGGAGGCGCTGCGCAACGCGTTCAGCGACCGCACCAAGATGATCGTGGTCAACGACCCGCAGAATCCGGCCTCCAAGGTCTACAGTCGGGAGGAACTGACGGCGATCGCCGAGCTCTGCCAGGAATACGACGCCTATGCCCTGTGCGACGAGGCCTACGAGCATCTCGCCTTCGACGGCCGGCCGCACGTGCCGCTGATGACCCTGCCGGGCATGCGCGAGCGTTGCGTGCGGATCGGCTCGGCCGGCAAGACCTTTTCGCTGACCGGCTGGAAGGTCGGCTACATCACCGCCCCGGAGCACCTGCTGGGCCCGATCTCCAAGGCGCACCAGTTCCTGGTCTTCACCACCGCGCCGAACCTGCAGCGGGCCGTCGCCTTCGGCCTGAGCCAGGACGATTCGTATTTCGACGGGCTGCGCGACGACATGGCGCGGCGCCGCGACCGGCTGACCGACGGGCTGACCTCCATCGGGCTGGCGCCGGTGACCTGCCAGGGCACGTATTTCCTGTTCGTCGACGTCGCCGCCCATCTCTATGATGCCGAGACCGACGAGGGCTTCTGCCGGCGGCTGGTGACCGATGCCGGGGTGGCCGCCGTGCCGGTCTCCGCCTTCTACCTCGACCCGCAGAGCGCGCCCCGGAACTACATCCGCTTCTGCTTCGCCAAGCAGGATGCGGTGCTGGACGGTGCGGTCGAGCGGCTGGATACCTATTTGAAGGAGGTCGGGCTCGGCATTTAGGTTGACGGCAAGCCGGGCCTGGAATAACAAACGCGTCCGCCGAGCCCCGATGGCTCGGCGCCCGGTGGCGGGTGTAGCTCAGGTGGTTAGAGCGCCAGATTGTGGCTCTGGAGGCCGTGGGTTCGAGTCCCATCACTCGCCCCAATTCCCTACACTGTCGGCATGACATTACCGACAGATACGGGTCCGACGACGCGCGACGCGCTGCTCTCCTGCGAGCAGATGGGCGCCTGCGATCGGTTCACCATTGAAAACGGAACACCCGGCTTCACCCTCATGCTCCGCGCGGGGCAGGGGGCGGCGCGCCATATCCGCCAGGCCTTCCGGCCGGGGCGTGTGCTGGTGGCCTGCGGGCCGGGGAACAATGGCGGCGACGGGTTCGTCATCGCCCGCGACCTGCGCGACCATGGTTGGGACGTCACCGTGGCGCTGCTGGGGGCGATGTCGTCACTGAAAGGCGACGCGGCCAAGGCGGCCGCCCATTGGGACGGACCGGTAGAGGCGCTGTCGGCCGATAGGATCGCAACGGCGGACCTGCTGGTGGATGCCCTGTTCGGCGCCGGCCTCACCCGACCGGTCGACGGCGAGGCGGCGGAGCTGCTGGCCCGGGCCTCCGGCCGGGCGGCGCGCAACCGGCTCAAGGTCGTCGCCATCGACGTGCCGAGCGGCGTGCATGGCGATACCGGGCAAGTGCTCGGCACGGCCTGTCCGGCCGATCTCACCGTGACCTTCCACTGCCGCAAGCCGGGGCACCTGCTGTATCCAGGAGCGGGGATGTGCGGGAGGGTGCGCGTCGTGGATATCGGCCTCGATCCCTCGGCGCCCGAGATGGCCTCGCCCGCCGCGACGGTGATCGCGCCGTCCCTGTGGCGGGACCGGCTGCTTGCGGCCGGGCCTGAGGATCACAAGTACAGCCGCGGCCATGTGCTGGTTCTTGGCGGCACGATGCCCGGTGCCGCCCGGCTCGCGGCCCGCTCCGCCCGGCGCATGGGGGCCGGGCTGGTGACGGTCTGCGCCCCGGAGGAGGCGGTCCCGCTGGTCGCCGGCGACGCGCCCGGTCTGATCGTCCAGGAGAGTCCCTACGACCTCGACGCCTTCGTCTCTGCCCGTAAGGTCGCCGCGATCGTGGTCGGGCCGGGGCTGGGCACGGGAGCAGATGCGAAACGGCTGGTTGAGGCGGCCCTGGCCTGCGCGGTGCCGATCGTGCTGGATGCGGACGTCTTCTCCCTCTTCGCCGGCAAACGTCTGCCCAATGGGGGCCCGGCCGTGCTCACGCCCCATGGCGGCGAGTTCTCACGGCTTTTTCCGAAACTGGATCCACGGGACATGGGACGGCTCGCCGCCGTCAGCCGGGCGGCGGAGCAGTGCGGCCAGACGGTGCTGCTGAAGGGACCGGACAGCACGGTCGCCGATCCGAACGGCCGCTGCGCGATCCTGGACGGGGCGCCGGGGACGCTGGCCACCGGCGGCACGGGCGATGTGCTGTCGGGCGCCGTCGCCGCCCTGCTGGGCCGGGGCCTGCCGCCTTTCGAGGCGGCCTGCGCCGGCGCCTGGTTCCACCGCGAGGCGGCCCGCCGGATGGGTGGCTCTGCGCTGCTAGCCGAGGATCTCGCTGACGCCCTGTGACGGGCCGGGCGTGTGCTCGAGCCGCGGCTGGCCGAAGGCGATGTCGGTCGTCTTGTCGAGCTTGCGGACCATGTGCTTCAGAAGCAGCCGGGCCAGGGTATGGCTGGACTCCAACACGGCCTCCAATTGGTCCGGGGCGACCTCCAAGGCGATCACCGGCGACACTGCCCGCGCACCCCGTGTATGGATCGCACCCTCGATCAGCGCCAGTTCGCCGACCACCTCGCCCGGACCCAGCCGGGCCAGGGACACGGTCCGCGCGCCCGCGGTCTGATACACTTCGACCGTGCCGTCCTCGATGAGGAACAGGCTGGTCGCCGGATCGCCCTGGTCGAAGAGAGGCTCGTTGGGGTCGAAGTAGAACTTCGAGACGGTCAGCCCGTCACCCGATCTGTCTGCCACCGTGGTTGTCCTCAGCTCAGCGCCCCTCGGCCCTACTACGCGCCGGGTGGCCATGGGTTCCATCGCTGAGTATGCGATAGGGGCGGGGCGGTTCCCGCGGCGGCGAGCCGGTCAGGCCGGCCGCTTCGACTGACCGAAAGCGACGTCGTTCGTGCGGTGCAGCTTGCGGGCGACCCGCTTGAGGATCATGCGGATCAGCGTGGGGCTGGCGGCGAGGTTCCGCTCCAGCTGCTTGGGGTCGACCTTCAGGGCGGTGACGTGGGTGACCGCACGGACGCTGCGGGTATGGGGAATGCCTTCGATCACGGCCAGTTCGCCCACCACCTCGCCGCGCCCCAGCCGGGCGATCGTGACGACCCGGTCGCCGGACCGGCGAAACACCTCGACCGTCCCATCCTCGATCAGAAAGATGCCGGTCGGCGGATCTCCCTCTGAGAACAGGACCTCGTTGGGGTCAAAGTCGGCCTTCGATACGGTCAGGCTGTTATCCGGAGTATCTACCACGGCACCTTCCTTCGGATCCGATCTGTCCTGGAGATCCTACGCCGCCGATGCGGGCTCGGATGGAAAATCGGGAACAGCCGCGCTCATTCCGCGGCTTTCAGGGCCTGAAGGATCTGGGCCACGCAGTCCTTCGGGGGACGGGTGACCTCGACATGGATCGCGTCCTCCTCCGGCACCGGCGGCTCCAGGGTCGCGATCTGCGAGGTCAGCAGGCTCGGCGGCATGTAGTGGTCGGTGCGCCTCTCCATCCGGGCGCGGATCAGCCCCTCGTCGCCGGCGAGGCGGACCAGCCGAACGTCCGGCCGGTCGCCGATCAGGATGTCACGGTAGCGGCGCTTCAGGGCCGAGCAGGACACCACCATGCCCTGCCGGGCCGCACGCCAGCGGTCGATATCGGCGGCGATCGCAGCCAGCCACGGCTCGCGGTCGGCATCGTCCAGCGGCGTGCCGGCCCGCATCTTCGCGACATTGGCCGGCGGGTGATAGCTGTCGCCCTCGGCATAGCCCCAGCCGAGCCGCTTGGCCAGGAGCGTGCCGATGGTGGTCTTGCCGACGCCGGACACGCCCATCATGACGACGACGATGGGCGCACTCATGCACCGCTCCAGGTCGCGTGATGGCTGCCGGGGGCGTCGATCCGCTCGAACGTATGGGCGCCGAACCGGTCGCGCAGGCCCTGCAGAAAATCCGCCGGCACCCGCGCCCGCACCATCCCGTCATGCCAGGACAGGGCGGAGGTGAGGGCGGGCACGGCGTATCCGCCCAGGAGAGCGGCCGCAGCCGTGCGGCGCAGGCCGGGCAGGGTCTCGGCAAGCTCGGCCCGCAAAGCCGGAGCAGCCAGCGGGTGGGCTCCCGGCGGGAGGCCGCCGAACGCCTCGGCCAGCCGGTCGAGCAGCGGCGCCCGCAGAATGCAGCCGGCGCGCCAGACCCTTGCCACCGCCACCGGGTCGACCGACCAGCCGTCGCGCGCATCGGCGGCGGCGATCAGGACGAAGCCCTGGAGGAAGGAGAGCAGGGTGGTTGCCCGGACCGCGGATTCCAGATCGTCGGCGGCGATCTCGAGCCTACCGGGCGGAGTGCCGGCCAGCGCCTGCCGTTCGTCCCGGGCGGCGGAGACCGCGCGGGCGAACACGGCCTCGGCGATGGAGGGGGCGGCCACCCCCAGGTCGAGGGCCGCGAGAGAGGCCCAGCGGCCGGTGCCCTTCTGACCGGCGCGGTCCACCACCTTGTCCAGCAGCGGCGCGCCGTCGGCGTCCCGGGTGCGCACGACGTCGGCGGCGATCTCCACCAGATAGCCGCCCGCCGGTCCCTGGTTCCATCGGGCGAAGGTCCCGCCGATCGCGTCCAGGTCCATGGACAGGCCATGGCGCATCAGATCATAGGCTTCGGCGAGCGCCTGCATGACGGCGTATTCGATGCCGTTATGGACCGTCTTCACGAAATGCCCGGCCGCCCCGCCGCCGAGCCGGTCGCAGCAGGGCGTGCCGTCGGTCGCCCGGGCCGCCACGGCCTGAAGCGTCGGCGCCACCCGGTCCCAGGCCGCCGGGTCGCCGCCGGCCATGAGGGCGGGGCCATGGCGCGCGCCCTCCTCGCCGCCGGAGACGCCGAGCCCGATCAGATGGATGCCGCGCTCTGCCAGATCCTTCTGCCGCCGGGTGGTGTCGGCGGCATCGGTGTTGCCGCCGTCGATGATCACGTCGCCGGCCTGCAGATGCGGCCGCAGCCCGTCGATCACGGCATCCACGGCCGCACCGGCGGTGACCATCAGCAGCACCGCGCGCGGGCTCGGGAGCCGGCGGGCGAGGTCGGCGGCGTCGGCGGCCCAGACGGTCGCCTCCGGCAGTTCGGCCCGGGCGCGGGCGGCGAGGTCAGCGTCACGTTCCCACGCCACCAGGGGTACGCCGTGGTCTGCGAGGTTCAGGGCCAGGTTCCGGCCCATGGTGCCCAGGCCGATGATGCCGAGCGGTGCGGTCGTGTCGGTCATGACGGTCCCTATCCCAGGCTCTCGCGCCAGGCGTCGCGGGCCTGGTATCCCCAATAAACCATCTGGGCGTACCAGGCGCCGATCGGCCCGCCGACCGGGGTGAGGCCGAAGGGCTTGAACAACTCCCAACGGTCGTCGCCCTCGGCGATCGCGGAGGCGACCAGTTCGCCGCCCATGGTGGTCGTGGCCATGCCGTGGCCGCCATAGCCCTGGCTGTACCACACGCCCGGCCGCAGACGGCCGATCTGCGGCATCTTGTGGGCGGCGTAGCCCATGGTGCCGGGCCAGGCGACCTCCGCCTTCAGGTCGCTGAGCTGCGGATACACCTTCTTCAGGTCGGCCATCATGATGTCGGCCAGATGGGAGGGATTGGTCCAGCGGCTGATCCGGCCGCCCCACAGGATCCGGGTGTCGGGCAGGGGGCGGTAGTAGTCGCTGGCGAAGCGGGTGTCGCCGACGCCGTTCGGCAGTCCCATGACCCCCGTCAGCCGCTCGCCCACCGGCTCGGTCAGGACGACATAGGTTCCGATCGGCAGGGTCGCCGCCGACAGGCGCGGTACCAGCCCTTCGATATAGCCGGAGCAGCACACCACGACCTGCTCGGCCCGGATCGTGCCCGTTGCGGTATGGACCAGCTTGGGATCGCGGCCGAGCTCGATCAGGGTGGCCGGCGTGTTCTCGTAGATCTTCGCCCCGGCATTGGCCGCCATCCGGGCGTTGCCGCGGGTGAAGTTCAGGGAGTGGAAGGTGAATCCCTTGGGCCGCCACATGCCCTCGTAGTAGCGCGGGCTGCGCCAGATCGAGCGGACCTTCTCGCGGTCCCAGACCTCGATATCGGCGCCGACCAGCTCGTTCATCCAGTCGGCCTCGCGCTTCACCCCGTCAGGGTCGTCGAACCAGGAGCAGGTGATGCGCCCGTCGACGATGGGTGCCACGCCGCCGGCGATGGCGTCGGCACGCTTGCGCACCAGGGCCACTCCCATCTCGCTCAGCCGGTAGAGCCGAAGGGCATGTTCCTTGCCGACCCGCGAGATCAAGGCGCTCAGCCCCCGGGAGAAGCCGGCGCCGACGAAGCCGCCATTGCGTCCCGATGCCCCCCAGCCGATCCGCCGAGCCTCCACCAGGGCGACCGACTTGCCGCGTTCGGCGAGGCCGAGCGCGGTCGACACGCCGGCCATGCCGCCGCCGACGACACAGACCTCCACATCCAGGTCGCCGTCCAGCGGCGCGAAGGGCGGTCCGTCGTCCCGGGTGCGGCTGTAATAGCTGTCGATATAGCCGTCGAGGCCGGCGCCGTTGGGTTCCATGTTCACTCCCTGCGATGCGGCGCGCAGTCTAGCGGGGAGTGGCCTCGCGATGCACGTTTCTGAAACGGTGTCAGGCCCGGCGGATGGCGAGGTCGGTCGGGCCGGTCTCCAGAGCCTGGGCGGCGGCCGGATCCAGGGGCGTGCCGAAGAGCGGTCCGCTCGCCACCGTGCAGCCGCAGCCCTGCAGGAATGCAAGCTCCTCCGCGGTCTGCACGCCGTCGGCGCCGACCGTGCGGCCGAGGGCCCGGGCGAAGGCGATCGTCGCCGCCACCGTCTCGTCGAGCGGTCCGAGGGTTCGGATGGCGAGCACGACATGACCGAACGGCTGCCGGGCCAGGGCGAGCATCGGATTGCCGCCTGCGCCGAATCCGGTCAGGGAGAGCCGCACCCCCAGCCCGGCGAGGGCGGTCAGCACATCCGTGGCCGCTTCGGGATCGGCGGCGATGGCGGCTTCGTCGATCGACAGGTCCAGGCGGTCCGCCGGCAGCCGGCTGCGCTCCAGCAGATCGGCGACGATGTCGATCAGGTCCGGCTGCATCAGCAGATCGGGGGCCAGCGGGACGGTGACCAGGGGCGGCTGCTTCCAGCCGGCCGCCACATGGCAGGCATCGCGGATCAGCCGCTCGCAGAGATCGATCGACAGGCTCTCGGTGGCGGCGGACAGGGCCGGATCCTTCGCCCGCTCCGAGAGGGGCGCACCGATCAGCGGCCGGTCCAGGCTGTCGAACAGGCAGGCCTGGAAGCCGGCCAGCCGATGGTCCGACAGGGCGCGCAGCGGGCGCAGCCGCAGGTAAAGCCGGTCGTGCTCCAGATCCCGTCGCAGGGACCTGGCGGCCTCGCGGCGGGCCTCGAAGTAGCTGTCGATGTCCTGATTGCCGCGGGCCACCGGTGCGACGGGGGCCCGGGACTGGACCCGCAGCCCATGTTCGGCGGCGTGCAGCAGCGTGTCGGCGTCGGCCCCGGTATCGGGGTAGACGGCCAGGCCGGCCCGGCATCGCGGTACCACGGTGGCGCCGGCGGCGCTGAGGGAGCGCCCGCCCCGGGCGACCAGCCGTGCCGCTTCACCCTCGAAGCTGGCGGCATCCTCGGGGTTGGGCACCACCAGGGCGAAGGTGGTGTCGTCGAACTTCGACAGAACGCAGGTCTCCGGCACCAGCCCGCCCAGGCGGATGGCGAGGCGCCTGACCACGGTGTCGCGCACGACCGGTCCCAACTCGTCGCCGATATCCGACAGATTGGCGATGCTGAGAAGCACCAGACCCACGCGGCGGCCGTCACGCTTGGCCGAGCGGATCTGCGCGCTGAGGATCTGCTGCAGGGCGCCGCGGTTGGGCAGGCCGGTCATCTCGTCCAGCAGCGACAGCCGCTCCAGCCGCTCCTCGGCCGCTGTGGCGTGGGTCACGTCGATCCCGACGCTCAGCACCCGCCGTACCTGACCCTTGGCGTCGTGCATCGCCGCCCGGGTCGTCATGAAGGTCCGCGTGCGACCGTCGGCGTCGATCAGCTTTTCCGGCCCGAGCTGGGAAACGGCGGCACCGGTGGCGATTCGGAGGTCGGCGATGTCGATCGGACGGCCGGTATCGGCACCGAGCAGGTCGATGGCGGATTTCCCGACGGCGTCGGCCGGGTCGATGCCGAACACGTCGCCCTGGTAGGCATTGATGAACTCGTAGGTGCCGTCCAGGGTCTTGGCGCTGACCATCGCCGGCAGGCCGCTCAGGATGGCGTCGAGCAGCGCGCGGGAGTCCCGCGCCGCCCGGTCGGCCTGCAGCCGTTCGGTCGCATCGAGCAGGGCGAAGACGCAGATGACGTCATCGCCCAGCCGGTGGGCGCTCGCCTGAATATCCACGGGGAAGGCCGAGGCGTCCCGGCGCAGGGCACGCCGCCGGGTGCCGCCGAGGGTGATCTCGGGTTCGTCCGTGTCGCCGGCGATCTTGAAGGTGATCCCGGGAAGGATGATGCCGAGGGGCTTGTCCAGCAGCTCGACCTCGGAGAGGCCGAGGGTGTCGCGGGTATGCCGCGTGGTCATCACGATGCGGCCTGACCGGTCGGTCGCGATGATGAGGACAGGGAAGGAGCCGATCACCCGCTCAAGCGTGTGAATCGTATCGTAGAGCGACGCGAGCGTGAGCCCTGTCATCCGACGTCCAACCAGGTGAAAAGATTCCGTGCCTGCATTCAGAATCCCATTTCACTTTAAGAATTGCAATTGATTTTGAGAAATCAGTTCTAGATACTGAATGGGAAGGGTGATTTGCCCTGTGGGGAGCTTTCTGCAGAACGCATGGAGCCGTCCAGATGGATGCCGCCAGACAAAGCCGAGACCTCGAACGCCTGTCCCAGGAGGACCTGGACGGGCTGATCAAGCGCCATGTCCGGTTCCGCAATGGGCGGCTGGGGGGCGCGCGGGCGGTGCTTTCCTTCTTCGACCTCTCCTGGCTCGACTTCCACGGCGCCGACCTGACCGATGCCGACTTCACCGGCGCCTGCCTGTCGCGGGCGTCCCTGGTCGGCGCGACGCTGGACTATGCCTCGCTCTTCGCCGTCGACCTGCGCGGCGCCAGCATGGACGGCGCCAGCCTGATCAAGACCGACATGCGCGGCGTGTGCCTGCGCGGCGCCCGGCTGGTGGGGGCGACCCTGATCGATGCCGACCTGCGCGAGAGCCATCTGGCGGAGACCGGCGAGCGGGACCGCGACCTGCACTGGATCGATATCGATCCCTCAGTCTCCGAACTGCACCAGGCCGATCTGGCCGGGGCCGATCTGACCCGGGCGAAGATCTCCGGCGCGATCTGCGTCAACGCCAACCTGTCCGATGCGATCCTGCGCGACGCCAAGCTGGTTCGCTGCAACTTGCGGGGCGCCAATCTGAGCGGCGCCAACATGGACGGCGCGGATCTGAGCTGGGCCAGCCTGGAAAAGGCGGTGCTGCGCGACGCGGTCTTCACCCGGATCACCACCAACATGACGGAACTGGGCGGTGCCGACCTGACCGGGGCGCTGACCGACCGGCCCGCCGGCCGTACCGAGGAGGATCTGGACACGCCGCTGGACGTGCTGCTCGACCGGCACGAGACCTGGGTCGCCTCGTCCAGTGTGGAGGGCGCGCAGCTCGACGTGTCCGGCATGGACCTGCGGGCGATGGACAAGCTCGCCAGTGCGGACCTGACCGCGCTGATCGCCGAGCGGAGCGTATGCACGGGCATGGACCTCACCGGCGTGCGGATGGCGGCGGGCCGTCTCGCCGGCGCCGATCTGCGGTTCACCGCCCTGGAGGGGGCCGATCTGCGCGGTGCCGATCTGACCGACGCGCGGCTGCAGAATGCCCGGCTGACCGGCGCCAACCTGCGATCCCTGGTCACTGATGCCGGGCACAGCGTCGCCAGCCGTCTCGCCGGTGCCGATCTGCGATACGCCGACCTGCGGGGCGTGGACCTGCGCGGCGCCGACCTGCGCAAGGCCGATCTGTCGAACGCCGTCCTGCAGGGGACGGACCTGCGTGGCGCCGATCTCAGCGACGCGATCATGAGCGATCCCACCCGTGCCGGCGCCCGTGTGGACGAGACCACCCGGCCGCCCTTCCGGTAGCCGGCCCGCGTGACCTCCCTACCCGAGATCCTGCCTCAGACCCGCTTCGGCGGGTCTTTTTTTGACCCCGGTGATCGGTTGGATTTTATCGTTAAAAGTCGAGAAAGTTCGGTGGTTTAGCCGATGAAACGCGGCAGAAGGATTTGATGGAGCGGCACCGTTTGCGTTGGTACCGTTTCTCCACGTCGAGTTTAGGGAAAAGAAACCTCCCGAGCGGGCGATCCGGCAAACACGGTTCTCGGTCGGATGTGACAGAAACTGAATCGGGGAAGCGCCCAACAGGCTGCCCCGCGCGACGGCCAGTCGCCTCATCCCAACCGCCCAGCGCTGGCCGTCGCTTTCCTTTTTCCGAGCAGCCCGAAAAGCTGGATCAGCGCCACAGCGAGCCGGTTGACGGCTTGGCGGGCAGGGAGGTGCCGATCACCGCCGGGTCCGACTGCGTGACCGCCGGTGCCTGGCCGAGTGTGACAGGGGCCAGGGCAGGCGGGTCGGCCTGCTCGACCGGTGTGCCCAACTGCGCCAGAACATGAATCCAGCCCTCCCGGGCGGCGAGGTCGGACGGATCGGTCCGCAGCACCATCTCGTAGAGGGGCAGGGCCTCGTCCAGCCGGCCGAGATCCACCAGAACGTCAGCAAGCCCCGTCGCCGCATCCCTGTTTTCAGGATCAATGTCCAGGGCGGCGGTCAGCAGCGTGGCGGCCTGCTCCGCAGCCCCCAGCCGGGCGGCCAGCAGGCCCCAGCCGGTCAGCGGCGCGCTCTCCCAGGGAAAGGCTTCCTGCGCCCGCTGGTACAGAGCCACCGCCATGCGGTGGTCGCCGCGCAGCTCGGCCGCCTGGGCCAGGGCCAGCATGCCCTGCGGGTCGGTCTCGTCGGCGCACGCAGCGCTGGACGTCGCCATCGCGGCGATCAGCAGCATGCCGGCCAGGAGGATCGAACGTCCCATCTCAGTCCCGCCCCCGAGTCCGCAGTGCGGACGCGATTCGAATTCAGAAAATCGAAGGTAAATATACCAAATCGCTTTTCATTCTGTAATGTATTTGTGAAACTGTTAATAATTCCTTACCCGCTGAGGACGGTGAGCCGGTAGGAGGCAGGAATGCGCGATGCGACAGTCCGCGCGCTCAAGGCGTCGGGCACGGCGACGGATGGTGGGGGCGACGGGCAGGACGGGGGGCCGAACCGGGAGCCGGAGGCGGCGGACGTTGCCGCTCTGTATGCCGATCTGACCGGCCTGCTGGAACGGCTGCACCGGCGTCACCTCGACGTTGTC
This sequence comes from Thalassobaculum sp., assembly GCF_965223715.1. GTDB lineage: Bacteria > Pseudomonadota > Alphaproteobacteria > Thalassobaculales > Thalassobaculaceae > Thalassobaculum. The sequence goes on from NZ_OZ245012.1 coordinate 1,263,226, forward strand.
CGGCTGGCCCTGGAGGGCATGGGCGTCACTGAGATCAACCCGAGTCAGGGTCTGTTGCTTCTGTCCATCGGCGACGGCGAGGTGCCGGTGCGTGACCTGATCCAGCGCGGCTACTACCAGGCCAGCTCGGCCACCTACAACATCAAGAAGCTGGTGGATTACGGCTATCTGGAGCAGATCCGATCCGAGCATGATCGGCGTTCGGCCCGCCTGCGTCTGGGCCCGCCGGGCAAACATGTCGCCGATCGGCTGCGCGCTCTCGACCAGCGCCTGGCGCGGATCGCGGTGGAAGAGGAAGGGCTCGGCGCGCCGCTGCAGGGCGCCCTGCGCACTCTGAAGAAGCTGGACCGGGTCTGGGCCGACTTCCTCAGTTTCGGGTGACGACGGCCGTTCGGCTGAGCCTTCGCTCAAAGAATTTGCCTCTCACGGTAGACGACGGGCTTACTTTCCTCCGTAATCCGCGCTGTTGTTGCACTTTAGGTGATGGCGGGGAGAGAGCGCATGCGGATCGTGGTCATGGGAGCCGGGGGTGTCGGCGGGTATTTCGGCGCCTATCTGGCCCAGGCCGGCCATGACGTGGCCTTCATCGCCCGTGGAGCGCATCTGGAGGCCATGCGGCGCAACGGGCTGCGCCTGGAGGGCTCCCGCGGCGACATCGTCCTGCCGGACGTGACCGCGACCGAAGATCCGGCGACCCTGGGGGGAACCGCCGACGTCGTGCTGTTCGCGGTCAAGCTCTACGACACCGAGACCGCCGGCGTGACCCTGCTCCCGATCGTCGGACCGGACACCATGGTGGTCACCCTGCAGAACGGTGTGGACGGTCCCGACCGCCTTGCCAAGGTTCTGGGCGCGCGCACCGTGCTCGGCGGTGCCGCCTATGTGTCGGCCCTGATCGCCGAGCCCGGGGTGGTGCGCTACACCTCGGACATGTCGAAGATCGTGTTCGGCGAACTCGACGGTATGGTCACCCAACGCGCCCGGGCCTTGGCCGATGCCTGCATCGCCGCCGGGTTCGGCGCCGAGGTGTCGGGCGACATCCGCGCGACCCTGTGGGAGAAATTCGTGCTGCTGGCGACCAATTCGGCGCTGACAACGGTGCTGCGCAAGCCGGCCGGCGAGATCTATCACGATGCCGAACTGGCCGGCATCGCTCGGGAGATGATGGAGGAGGTGGCGGCTCTGGCGGCGGCGGAGGGCATCGCGATCGATCCTCAGACGGTGGAACGGTCCGTCGCCCTGACCCGCAGCTTTCCACCGGGCATGTACGCGTCCATGTATCACGACCTGGCCCGCGGCCGCCGGATCGAGGCGGAAAGCCTGTCCGGCCTGGTCTCCCGCCTCGGCCGCGCCCGTGGGATCCCGGTTCCGCTCCACACCATGGCCTGGGCGGCGATGAAGCCGTGGGTGAACGGCGGGTGAGGGCGGCGAATATCTCCAGTTTACTTTTATAGCTCAGATCACTCCCCGGCCTTGTGCCGGGGCCCACGTTAGAGATGCTCCGAACCTCGATGAGCTCGTGCGATCCCTGGCGTGGGCCCCGGCACAAGGCCGGGGAGTGGAGTTTTGTAAGGGGGAAGAGCGTTACGCCATCTTCCGCCGCCCGCTTTCCTTGGCTCCGTCGTACAGGATCCCCTCGCGCCGCCGGAATGCTTTGCGGCAACGCTCGATGTCCTCCGGCGCGAAGCCGCCCTTGGGGCGGTCGGCCAGCTCGAAATTGCCGAACCGGTCTTCGCCCCGGGCCAGGACCGCGATCGTCTTCGCCCCCGAGGTCTGGCGCATGCTCGGCTTGATGTAGCGCACGGCGAGACCGATCCGCCGGTCGTCCGACCGGTTCGGGTGGGAGGCGTGGAAAATCCGGCCGTGATGCAGCGACATCCGGCCCGTCGGCAGGACGACATTGACTGCATCCTCGTCCTTCACCTCGACGGCGGCCTCCTGGCCGCGGGTCAGCAGGTTCTCCGGATCGAAGGTGTCCCTGTGCGGGACGAGATCCTGCAGGTGGCTGCCCGGCACGAACCGCATGCAGCCACTCTCCACCGTGGCGGGGGACAGCGCGACCCAGGCGGTGATCTGGTCGGTGTCGTCCAGGCCCCAGTAGGTCAGGTCCTGGTGCCAGGACACGAAGCTCTTGGTGTGCGGCTCCTTGGTGAAGAAGGAGCAGCCCCAGACCAGCAGGTCCTCGCCCATGATCTCCGACACCGGGCCGGTCAGGGCCGGGTCGCGGACGATGTCGTAGAATTCCGGCATGATCAGATGGGGCAGGCCGGTGACCATGGACTTCACCTCCGCGTCCGGAGCGGCGGCCTCGGCCGCCTCCAGGGTGTGGCGCAGGGACGTGGCCACTTCCTCGGTCAGGGCGCGGATCGGGTAGACATAGCCGTCGCGCCGGAAGGCGTCGGCGAGGGACGAGCCAATGCGAACGGAATGCGAAAGGACGGTCATGTTTCCTCCTGTCGGCCCCCCTCGTTTTTGAGTGCCTTGCCCGGATCTGCGCCCGGTGGCCGGCAGGGGGTGCGTCGGGATTATTGTTACACCACAGGTAGCGGCTGATAAGCCCGATCTTGCCAGGGGCGCCGGTTGTCGCGCTGCGAAATCCGTTGCGTTCCGTCCGCCGCATCGGCACTACACCTGCACGGATTCCGTTCGCGGGGCTTGAATTCCCGGCCGCCGCTATGACCTCTCACTGATACCTCGACCCAGGCAAGCTAATAGAATGAACATATTCAATTGGATGAAAGACGAGATTAAAGCTGTCTTGGAGAGTATGGCGGCCGCTGAGGGCTGGCCGGAGGGACTGCCGTTTGACCGCATCACCGCCGAGCCCCCACGCGACGCCTCCCATGGCGATATCGCGACCAATGCCGCGATGGTGCTGGCCAAGCCGGTCGGCACCAAGCCGCGCGCCATCGCCGATCCGCTGGCAGAGGCGCTGAACAAGCTGGAGGCGGTGGACAGCGTCGAGGTCGCCGGGCCGGGCTTCATCAATATCCGGCTGTCCCCCACCGTCTGGCTGGCGCAGGTCGGCAAGATCCTCGAGCTTGGCGAGGCCTTCGGCGCCTCCTCCATGGGCGCGGGCCGCAAGGTCAATGTGGAATACGTCTCCGCCAACCCGACTGGCCCGCTGCACGCGGCCCATGCGCGCGGTGCCGTGTTCGGCGACGCGCTGGCCGCCCTGTTGGAGAAGGCCGGGTTCGAGGTGGCGCGCGAGTACTACATTAACGACGCCGGCGCCCAGGTCGACACGCTGGCCCGTTCCACCTACCTGCGCTACCGCGAGGCGCTGGGCGAGACGGTGACGATTCCGGACGGCCACTATCCTGGCGAATACCTGAAGGACGTGGGCAAGGCGATCGCCGAGCAGGATGGCGACAAGTGGCTCTCCCAGCCGGAAGAGGCCTGGCTGGAACCGATGCGGAGCTTCGCCATCAAGCTGATGATGGCCGATATCGAGAAGGATTTGATCGCGCTCGGCATTCGCATGGACCGCTTCTCCTCGGAGCGCGCCCTGGTGGAGGATAAGGCGGTCGACCGGGTCCTGGCCAAACTGGAGGCTGACGGGCTGGTCTATACCGGCGTGCTGGAGCCGCCGAAGGGCAAGACGCCCGAGGACTGGGAGCCTCGGCCGCAGCTCCTGTTCAAGGCCACCGAGTTCGGCGATGACGTGGACCGGCCGCTGCGGAAGTCGGACGGATCCTGGACCTATTTCTCCAACGACATCGCCTATCACCTGGACAAGGTGGAGCGCGGCTTCCCCGAGATGATCGATGTCTGGGGCGCCGATCACGGCGGCTATGTGAAGCGGATGAAGGCTGCAGTCACCGCGATCACTGGCGGCAAGGGCGACCTGGACGTCAAGCTGTGCCAGCTCGTCCACCTGTTCGACGGCGGCAAGCCAGTGCGCATGTCCAAGCGCGCGGGCACCTTCGTCACCCTGTCCGACGTGCTCGAGGCGGTGGGGCCCGACGTGCTGCGCTTCATCATGCTGACCCGGCGCAACGACCAGACGCTGGAGTTCGACTACCAGAAGGTCAGCGAGCAGAGCCGGGACAATCCGGTGTTCTATGTCCAATACGCCCACGCCCGGGCCTGTTCGGTGATTCGCAACGCCGGCGAGACATTTTCCGTCGACGACCTCTCGGACGCCGCACTTTCCAAGGCTTCCATGGGTTCCTTGACCGACCCGGACGAGATTGGTCTCATCAAGCTGCTCGCGGGCTGGCCGCGCGTCGTGGAAGGCGCGGCGGAGGCGCACGAGCCGCATCGCGTCGCGTTCTATCTCGGTGACGTGGCGGCCGCGTTCCACGGCCTGTGGAACAAGGGCAGGGAAGATGCCCGGCTGCGCTTCATCCTGGAAGACGACCGCGAGACGACCCTGGCCCGGATGGCCCTGGTGCGGGCGACGGCCACGGTGGTCGCGTCCGGTCTCGGGGTGATGGGCGTCACGCCGGTGGAGGAGCTTAGGGAATGAGCCAGGATGGCGACGGCCTTCACGCCGACGGTTACGACCGCCCCGGTCCCCCGCCGGAACTGCGCGATCCGCCGCGGCGCTCGCGGGCGGTCGGCGCGTTCCTGGCGACCTTCGCACTGGCGGCCTTCGCCGGGGTCGTCTGGTACGCCTACGACCGAGGCTTGCATGCCGGCAGCGAGGCGACGGCACCGCTGATCCAGGCCGACCCGTCGCCGATCAAGGTCCGACCGGAACAGCCGGGCGGGCTCGACGTGCCGAACCAGGACAAGCTGGTCTATGGCGCGCTGCGTCCGGGTCAGGGCGAGGATTCCTCGGTCGAGCGCCTGCTGCCGCCGCCGGAGAAGCCGGTCGAGCCGCCGGCACCGCCACCCGCACCGGCCGCGACCGAGAGCCAGCCGGCCCAGGACAGCGGCGCGTCCGCGAACAGCACCGCCTCGGCCACCGTGCCGATCCCGGCGCGCACCCCCCAGGCCGCCCCGACGACGGCCCAGGAGGGTACGGGCCAGACTCCAGCCCCGGTGACCAGCCAGACCGTGCCCGCGCCGGAGCCGGCCCCGCAGCAGCAGGCCCAGGCCGAGACGTCACCTCCGCCTCCGGTTCAGCCCCAGGCAAGCGACATCCCGCCGGCCCGGGCCCCCGAACCGCCGGCGACCGAGACGCAGACGGCCGCGGCCGTTCCTCCTCCGGCCCCGGCACCCGAGCCGAAGCCGGAGCCGAAACCCGAACCGGCCGTCCAGCCGGCCCCGGCGCCCAAGCCGTCGGCCACCGAGGGGCGGTTCCGCGTGCAGCTCGGCGCCTTCCGCGACGAGGCGGCGGCGCGCGGCGAATGGAACCGGCTGACCAAGCGGTATCCGTCCGTGCTGGGTGGGCTGAGCCTGAGGATCCAGCAGGTCGATCTTGGCGCCGGGAAGGGTGTGTTCCACCGGATCCAGGGCGGCATGCTGACCGAAGACGCCGCCGAGAGGGCTTGCGCGACCCTGAAGGCCCAGAATCAGGCCTGCCTCCTGGTCCGTCCGTAGAATGACGCGGGCGATCGTTTTCGGCTGTGCCGGCACGGCGCTGAGCGACGAGGAGCGCGCATTCTTCCGCGAGGTCGATCCCTACGGCTTCATCCTCTTCGCCCGCAACATCGAGGACCGGGACCAGGTCCGCGCCCTGGTCGACGATCTGCGCGGCTGCGTGAGCCATGCCTTCGCGCCGGTGCTGATCGACCAGGAGGGCGGCCGGGTCCGCCGGATGCGTCCACCCCAGTGGCGCGACTATCTCGCCCCCGGCGAGTTCACCGGGGCCTACGCCACCCGGCCGGAGCAGGCGTTGGAGGCCTTCGCCCTGTCGGCGGAGCTGATGGCGGCCGACCTGTTTGAGATCGGCATCGACGTGGACTGCGTGCCGATGCTGGACGTGCGCCAGCCCGGCTCCGACAAACAGGTGATCGGCGACCGCGCGCTCGGCGACGACCCTCAGACCGTGATCCGCCTTGGCGAGGCCATGGTCGCCGGGATCGAGCGGGCCGGGGTGGTCGGGGTGATCAAGCACATGCCGGGACACGGCCGTTCCGTGGTCGACAGCCACCTTGACCTGCCGCTGATCGAAGCCTCCGCCGACGAACTCAGGGCGGTCGACTACGTGCCGTTCCGGCATTTCTCCAAGCGGGTGCCCTACGGCATGACCGGTCATCTGCTCTACACCGCCCTGGATGCCGACCGGCCGTCGACCCTGTCGCCGGCGGTGGTGAAGGGCGTGATCCGCGATGAGATCGGATTCGACGGGCTGCTGTTCACCGACGACATCTCCATGGGCGCGCTGTCCGAGACCCGTGGCGGCGGGCCGATCGGCGAGCGCTCGCGCCGCTCGATCGAGGCCGGTTGCGACGTGCTCCTGCACTGCAACGGCGATATGGACGAGATGCGGGCCGTGGCCGACGCGGTCGGCGTGCTGGATGGTGACGGCGCCCGGCGGGCGGCCAAGGCCGATGCCCACCGCGCGGCGGTGTCAAAGGGGCCCCGTTCCCTCGATGCCGAGGCCGCCGTCCAGCGTCTGGACGCCCTGCTGAAGGACCTGCGGGCATGATGTCCGGTCTCGATATCAACGCCTTCCTGCTGAGCGCCTCGATCTGGGCGATACCGGTGCTGCTGGCGATCACCCTGCACGAGGCGGCCCATGGCTGGGCGGCGGCCAAGCTGGGCGATCCGACCGCCCGCCTGATGGGCCGGGTGACACTCAATCCGTTCGCCCATGTGGACCTGGTCGGCACCGTCCTGATTCCCCTGGCGCTGTTGCTTATGAGCGCGCCGTTCCTGTTCGGCTATGCCAAGCCGGTGCCGGTGAATTTCTCGCGCCTGCGCAACCCGCGCCGCGACATGGCGCTGGTGGCCCTGGCCGGGCCGGCCTCCAACATCCTCTTGGCGATCCTCGGCGCGCTGGCCTTCCATCTGGTACCGGTGCTGCCGGACGTCGCGACCCAGTGGTCGGCGGAGATGCTGCAGCGGCTGGTGCTGCTGAACCTGATCCTGGCGGTGTTCAACATGCTGCCGATCCCGCCGCTCGACGGCGGCCGCATCCTGGTGTCGATCCTGCCGGACTGGGCCGCCTGGAAGGTGGCGCGGCTCGAGCGGGCCGGTCTGTTCATCGTCATCGGCGTGCTGTTCCTGGTGCCGTATCTTGCCGGTGAACTGGGGTATAGTTTCGACCTGACCGGCTTGCTGATCTGGGCGCCGGTTGATTTCCTGATGTCGGTCATCGCGACATTGACCGGCCACTGAGGTCGGATCCGCAGGAGGGGACGCGTCCCATTGGTGACGAACGAACCGTTCGAGAGCGCGCAGCCTGAGTATCGCCGGCCGGAGCCGGTGCAGCTCTCGCTGTTCCTCAACCTGGACGGCTTCGAAGGCCCGATCGACGTGTTGCTGACCCTGGCCCGCGAGCAGAAGGTCGACCTGCACCAGATCTCGATCCTGGCGCTCGCCGAGCAGTACCTGCAGTTCGTGCAGCAGGCCCAGACCCTGAACCTGGAACTCGCCGCCGACTATCTGGTGATGGCCGCCTGGCTCGCGTATCTGAAGTCCCGGCTGCTGTTGCCGCCGGACGAGAGCGACGAGGAGGAGATGGACCCGGCCGCGCTCGCCGAGGCCCTCCGGTTCCAGCTCCAGCGCCTGGAGGCGATGCAGGATGCAGGGCGCCGGCTGATGGGGCGGGCCCAGCTCGGCGTTGACGTCTTCGCCCGGGGGGCGCCGGAGAACACCGCCGCCCGGTTCCGTTCGGTCTACGACGTGACGCTCTACGACCTGCTGCGCGGCTATGGCGACCAGCACGCCCGCAAGCAGCACCAGACCCTGCGGATCGCGGCGACCGACCTCTATGCGGTCGAGGACGCGGTGGAGCGGCTGGCCGCCTTTGTCGGTCGGGTGCCGAAATGGCGCATGCTCTTCACCTTCCTGCCCGACGGGCTGCGCGGGTCCCTGCTGATCCGCTCGGCCCTGGCCTCGCATCTGGTGGCGGGGCTGCAGCTGGCGAAGGACGGGGCGGCGGAACTGCGCCAGGACGAAACATTCGGACCGATCTGGCTGCGTTCCGGATCGCGGGAGGATAGCGCCGGATGAGCAAGGCCGTGGACACCGACGACGAGGCGGAACTGCCCGACCTGCTGGTCGATCCGGCGGAGCGGAACCGCTGGCTGCGCTTCGTGGAGGCGCTGCTGTTCGCCAGCGCCGACCCGATCGACGAGAGCGAACTGCGCCGCCGGGTGCCGGAGGAGATCAATGTCCGCCAGCTCCTGGCCGACCTCGCCGAGCACTACGCCGAGCGCGGCGTCGTTCTGACCAAGTCGGGCACCCGCTGGGCCTTCCGCACGGCCGTCGATCTCGGCCCGATGCTGCGCCATGAGCGGGCGCAGCGGCGCAAGCTGTCGCGCGCGGCGATCGAGACCCTGGCGATCATCGCCTATCACCAGCCGACGACGCGGGCCGAGATCGAGGAGATCCGCGGCGTGGCCCTGTCCAAGGGCACCATCGACACCCTGCTGGAGGCCGGCTGGATCGCCCCGCGCGGCCGGCGCGAGACGCCAGGGCGCCCGCTGCAATGGGGCACCACAAACGCCTTCCTGGACCATTTCGGCCTCGACTCCGTGAAGGAACTGCCTGGCATCGAGGAACTGCGGGCGGCCGGCCTGCTCGACCGGCGCACGGGGGCGACCAGCATCGCCATGCAGCAAGAGGATCTGGAGGACGACGAGGAGGAGGACGAGGACATCCAGCTCGACTTCCTGCCCGACACCAACGACCCGGACGAGGGCGACAAGCCCTGACTCGGCTGCGCGCCCCTGCTCCCCGTGGCTTGTTCTCGCCCGGCGCGATGTGTATCTGACAGGCCATGACAGCCAGCACTCTTCAGCCGATCTCCCAGGCGGGCGCCCCGGATGCCGTCCCCCGGAGCCGCGTGCCGCCGGCGCTTGCCATGACCGGCATCCGCCATGCCTACGGGCCGGTCCAGGCGGTCGACGGGGTCGATGTGAGCGTCGCGCCGGGCGAGGTGGTCTGCCTACTCGGGCCGTCGGGCTGCGGCAAGACGACGATCCTGCGCCTTGCCGCCGGACTTGAGGACATCCAGGAGGGCGAGGTTGCCCTGGACGGCCAGCGGGTCGCCGGCGGCGGCGCGAACCTTGCCCCGGAGAAGCGCGGCGTCGGCCTGGTGTTCCAGGACTACGCCCTGTTCCCCCATCTCGATGTGCTGGGCAACGTCACCTTCGGCCTGACCGGCTGGCCCACCGGCGACCGGATCGCCCGCGGTGTGGAAGTGCTGGAGATGGTCGGGCTGGAGGATATGGCCAAGGCCTTTCCCCATGAACTCTCGGGCGGCCAGCAGCAGCGCGTGGCCCTCGCTCGGGCGCTGGCGCCGAAGCCGCGGGTTGTCCTGCTGGACGAGCCGTATTCCGGTCTGGACGCGCGGCTGCGCGACCGGGTGCGCGACGAGGTGCTGCATATCCTGAAATCCAGCGGTTCGGCGTGCCTGATGGTCACCCACGATTCCGAGGAGGCCATGTTCATGGCCGACCGGATCGCGGTCATGCGGGACGGCCGCATCGTCCAGCAGGGCAGTCCGGCCGAGCTGTACTGCGCCCCGGCCGACGCCTTCGTCGCCGCCTTCTTTGGCGAGGTGAACCTGATCGAGGGGCAGGTCGAGGGCGACAGCGTCAAGACCCTGGCCGGCACGGTCGCGGCCAACGGCCTCGCCGATGGAACGCCGGTGTCGGTCGTGATCCGACCCGAAGGGGTGCGCATCCAGATCCTGTCCGACGGCTTCACCCGCGATCCTTGCGGCGAGGTCGAGCAGGCGCGCCTGCTGGGGCGTACCAGCCTGATCCACCTGACCATGCGGGGCGACGGCGCGCGGCTGGGGGAGACCCTGCACCTGCATGCCCGGGTTCCGGGCGTGTTTCTGCCGCGTCCGGGAACCCGTGTACGCGTATCGGTGGATCCCGGTCAGACCTTTGTCTTTCCGGCCGGCGGCCCCAAATAAAGGAAAGGGTCGGAGTGCGTTGCCGCCCTTGGGGTTGGTCGTGTATGGTCCGCGCGAATTAATGGGCATGATCTGGCCGCAATCGACCGGTACGGTCGGAGAATCATCGCCCACTCGAATTTTGGGAGCGTTTCATGGGTAGCTTCAGCATCTGGCACTGGCTCGTCGTACTGGCCGTCGTGCTTCTGCTGTTCGGCGGCAAAGGCAAGATTTCCAGCCTGATGGGGGACTTCGGCAAGGGCCTGAAGAACTTCAAGCAGGGCATGAAGTCCGAGGACGACGAGGCCGCGCAGGCCAACAAGTCCGTCGCCGACGAGAGCGGCGAACAGCAGGACGTCAACAAGACCACCAATCAGACCGTCAAGAGCTGATCCCCGTTCGTGGCCGCGCCCTCGTGGCGCGGTCCCGGGCTTAAGCGGGCGCAGCGAGGGCCGCCATGTTCGACCTTGGATGGCAGGAATTTATCCTGATCGCCATCATTACCGTGATCGTGGTGGGTCCCAAGGATCTGCCGCGCGTGGTCCGTTCGATCAGCCAGTGGGTGCGCAAGGCGCGCTCGATGGCGCGTGAGTTCCAGAACAGCCTGGAAGAGGTCGCGCGCGAGGCGGAGCTCGAGGATGTGCGCCGGGAGGTCCAGTCGATCTCCAAGGACGGCATCGGCAAGAGCCTGGAGAAGCAGTTCGATCCCGACGGCTCGGTGCGCAGCACCGTCGAGGAGGCCCGCCAATCGGCCAATGCGGATGCCGAAGAGATCGAGGCGGATCTGAAGGCGCTCGACAGCGAGGCCAAGAGCGGGATGTCCAAATCGGCTCCCGTGACGCCCAGGGCGGCACCGGCGGTCGAGACCTCCGAGGATTATGCGGCCAAGTCGGTCGCGCCCCCGGCCCAGAAGACCGAGGCCGCGGCGGGAAAGACCACGCCGGCCCCCGCCACGTCCTCTGACGACAGCAAGACATCTCGGCCCACAGCCGACAGCGCCGCCTCCGGACAGGGCTGACCTCCATGGCCGACAGCACCAACGATCCCGACTCCGAACTCGAGGGCGGCAAGATGCCGCTGCTGGACCATCTGGTCGAGCTGCGGACCCGGCTGATCTACGCGGTCGCCGCCTTCGTGGTCTGCTTTTTCCTCGGCTACTACCTGGCCGAGCCGATCTTCCGCTTTCTGGTCGAGCCGCTGCACGAGATGTGGGCGGGCCAGGAGAACCGCCGGCTGATCTACACCGCCCTGCACGAGGCGTTCTTCACCTACATCAAGGTCGGCTTCTTCTTCGCCGCCTGTGTGTCCTTCCCGCTGGTGTCGATGCAGATCTGGCTGTTCATCGCGCCGGGGCTCTACAAGCACGAACGCAAGGCGCTGCTGCCGTTCCTGGTGGCGACGCCGGTGCTGTTCCTGCTCGGCGCGGCGATGGTCTATTACATCGTCATCCCGCTCGCCTGGCAGTTCTTCGCCAGCTTCGAGACCTCCGGCGTCGACGGCAACCTGGCCATGACCCTGGAGCCGAAGGTCGACCAGTACCTCTCGCTGGTCATGCGCCTGATCTTCGCCTTCGGCGTCGCCTTCGAACTGCCGGTGCTGCTGATCCTGCTGGCCAAGGTCGGCATCGTCAGCGCCCAGGGACTGCGGGATAAGCGCAAATACGCCATCGTCGTCGCCTTCGTGGCCGCCGCGATCCTCACCCCGCCTGACGTGATCAGCCAGGTGCTGCTCGCGGTGCCGATCATCCTGCTTTACGAGATCTCGATCTTCGTCGCGCAGTTCATCGAGAAGAAGCGCGAGGAAGAGGCTCAGGCCGCGGACAGCGATACCGACGGCACCACACCATAACCGCAAGGCTCTCTGGACCGGTTCGGGCGCCGTCGATATAACCGGCGGACCCGCAATCAGCCCGCAGAGCCGGTCATGCACGACATTCGCAGCATCCGCGACGACGCCGCCGCCTTCGACCAAGGACTAGCCCGACGGGGCGTGGCGCCGTCCTCCGAAGCCATTCTGGCCAAGGACGCGGAATGGCGATCCGTGACCACCGAGCTGCAGACCGCCCAGCAGCGCCGCAACGAGGCCTCCAAGCAGATCGGCATCGCCAAGCGCAATGGCGAGGACGCCGGTGCGCTGATGGCCGAGGTGGCAGAGCTGAAGGACCGCATGGCCCAGCTCGAGGAAGCCGAGCGTTCGCTGGCGGCCGAGGTCGAGACGATGCTGGCGACCCTGCCGAACATTCCGGCCGACGACGTGCCGGACGGACCGGACGAGAGCGCGAATGCCCTGGTCCGCACCGTAGGCGAGCCGCGCAGCTTCAATTTCCTGCCCAAGGACCACGTCGCCCTCGGCGAGGGGTTCGGCATGATGGATTTCGAGCTGGGCGCCAAGCTCGCCGGCTCCCGATTCGTGGTGCTGAAGAGCGATCTCGCCCGCCTGGAGCGCGCCGTCGCCTCCTTCATGCTCGACACCCATACCGGCGAGTTCGGCTATACCGAGGTGATCCCGCCCTACATGGTGCGCGACGCCGCGGTGTACGGCACCGGTCAGCTTCCGAAATTCGCCGAGGACCTGTTCCAGACCACCGACGGCCGCTGGCTGATTCCGACCGCCGAGGTGCCGCTGACCAACCTGGTCGCCGACAGCATCGTGGAGGAGGAGGAGCTGCCGCTGCGCTTCACCGCCTATACCCCATGCTTCCGCTTGGAGGCCGGTGCCGCCGGGCGCGATACCCGCGGCATGATCCGCCAGCACCAGTTCACCAAGGTCGAACTCGTCTCCATCGTCCACCCCGACAAGTCGGATGAGGAGTTGGAGCGCATGACCACCTGCGCCGAGACCATCCTGCAGAAGCTCGGCCTGGCCTATCGCGTGATGAAGCTGTCGGCCGGCGACATGGGCTTCGCTGCCCGCCGCACCTATGACCTGGAGGTCTGGCTGCCGGGGCAGGACGAGGGGAAGGGGCAGTATCGCGAGATCTCCTCCTGCTCGACCTGCGGCCCGTTCCAGGCCCGGCGCATGAAGGGCCGGTTCAAGGCCAAGGGCGAGAAGAAGACCGACTTCGTCCACACCCTGAACGGCTCCGGCCTCGCCATCGGCCGCACCATGATCGCCATCCTGGAGACCTATCAGGAGCAGGACGGGTCGGTGACCATTCCCGAGGTGCTGCGGCCGTATTTCGGGCGCGACCGGATCGAGCGGGCGGCATGACCCATCGCCCGGTCGAGCTCGACGGCGCGCGGATTCTCGTCACCAACGACGACGGGGTGAACGCCGACGGCATCGCGGTGCTGACCCGCATCGCGCGCACCTTCTCCGACGATGTCTGGGTGGTGGCGCCGGAGACCAACCAGAGCGGCACCGGCCATTCCCTGACCCTGCTGCGGCCCCTGCGGCTGCGGCAGCTCGAGGACAAGCGCTTCGCCGTCGACGGCACGCCGACCGACTGCGTGCTGCTCGCGATCCACGAGGTGCTGAAGGACCGCAAGCCGACCCTGGTGCTCTCCGGGGTGAACCAGGGCTACAATCTCGGCGAGGACGTGCGGTATTCCGGCACGATCTCGGCGGCGATGGAGGGCATGGTTCTGGGCATTCCGGCGATCGCGTTCAGTCAGTTCGTGCCGCCGGACGGCAAGGCCCCGTGGGGTACCGCGGAGACCCATGCGCCGGACCTGATCCGCCGGCTCTGCGCCGGAGGCTGGCCGGCCGACACGGTGATCAGCGTCAATTTCCCGCCCTGCGGGCCCGAGGCGGTCACCGGCATTCGGGCGACCCGCCAGGGCCGCCAGAAGACCGGGGACGAGGTGGTGCGGGGTACCGATCCGCGCGGCCGTCCCTATTTCTGGGTCGGGGCCATGCTCAAGGCCCGGGATGCCGAGCCCGGTACCGACATCGCCGCGGTGCGCGACAATGCCATCTCGGTGACGCCGGTGGCGCTCGATGCGACGGACGGACCGACCTTGGAGGAGCTGAAAGGGGCGTTCGCGTGAGCCACGACAAGGCCCGCAAGATACGGCTCATCATGGGGCTGCGGCGCGGCGGCATCACCGACGCCCGGGTGCTGGGCGCGCTCGAGCGCGTGCCGCGCGAGCTATTCGTCGACCCTGCCTTCCTCGACCAGGCCTGGGAGGACCGGGCCCTGCCGATCGCCCAGGGCCAGACCATCAGCCAGCCTTTCGTCGTCGCCTACATGACCCAGGCCCTGGAACTGACCGACCGCACCAAGGTGCTGGAGATCGGCACCGGCTCCGGCTACCAGGCCGCCGTGCTGTCCAAGGTGGCCCGCCGGGTCTACACCGTCGAGCGGCACAAGGAACTGATGTCCACCGCCGAGGCGCGCTTCGCCGAGATGAAGCTGCACAACCTACACACCCGGGTCGGCGACGGCTGGAAAGGCTGGCCGGAGCAGGCGCCGTTCGAGGCGATCATCGTCACCGCCGCCGCCTCCAAGGTGCCGGACGCGCTGCTGGAGCAGCTTGGCGAGGGCGGGCGGCTGGTCATCCCGGTCGGCCGCTCCTCCGACGTGCAGAAGCTGATCCGCTACCGCCGCACCGCCGACGGCATCATCGAGGAACCGCTGCTCGACGTGCGTTTCGTGCCGCTGGTGCCCGGAGAGGTGCGGTCGATCGCCGGGTGAGGGCGGACGCGCCCGAGTCGGGAACCCGCCATCACCTTGAGCGTTAGAATGTTCCGAAAGTAACTGGATTTCATTGAATAATTTGGCATTTGAGGGCATAAGGACGCTGTGTCACGATTATCGTCCTTTGCGCCGGTGCCGATGGGGGTGACGTGAAGCAGGCCGTTCTCATCGCGGTAGCCGCTCTGCTCCTGGCCGGATGCGCCATGAGCTCGACCCCGCTCGCCCTCAATGCGCCCCGCCAGTCCTCCTCCGCCGCCAGCGTGCCGGCCGACGGCATCGTGGTCGTGCGGCCCGGCGACAATGTCTACCAGATCTCCCAGCGCTACGGCGTCACCCCGCGGGCGATCATCGACGCCAACGGTCTGCGCCCGCCCTACCTGCTGCGCCCGGGCGACCAGATTCGCCTGCCGGCCAGCGCGGTGCATGTGGTGCGTTCCGGCGACACCGTGTCGGAGATTGCCGAGCGCTACGGGGTCTCGACGCGCTCGCTCATCGTCGCCAACAACCTGAGGCCGCCTTACACGATAAGGGTTGGCGAGCAGCTCCGGCTGCCCACGGGCTCCGGTGCGCCGAGCGGCGGCGACAGCACGATGGTCGCCGCGCGTCAGCCCAAGGCGGCCCCGCAGCCTCCCGTCAGCACCAGCGACGTCCCGGCGCCCGGCACCGACCGCAGCAAGCCCTGGAGCGGTGGCGGACAGCTTCACTTCCCGGTCCCCGGTGGCGGCACGCAGAACACCCAGGTCGCCGCCGCACCGGGCACGCCGGTGCCGCAACCGCGCCCCGGCACGTCCACTCCGTCGGCGTCCCCCACCCAGACCGTGGCCGCGACCCGGACCCTGACGCCGACCGAGACCCGCGCGGTGCTGCTGACACCGCCGCCCAAGACCGGCCGCGGCTTCACCTGGCCGGTCAAGGGCCGGGTGATCTCCGGCTTCGGCCCACGCGAGGGCGGGCTGCACAATGACGGGATCAACATCCTGGCCCCGGCAGGCTCCGAGGTGCGGGCGGCGGAGAACGGGATCGTGGTCTATGCCGGCAACGAGTTGCGCGGCTTCGGCAACCTTCTGCTGGTCAAGCATGACGACGGCTACACCACGGCCTATGCCCATGCCGATCAATTGCTCGTGGGGCGCGGCGACCAGGTCCAGCGCGGCCAGGTGATCGCCACGGTCGGCCAGACCGGCAACGTCTCCCAGCCGCAGCTTCATTTCGAGATCCGCAAGGGGCCGCGCCCCGTGGATCCGAGCAAGCAGCTCCCGCCGGCCCAGATCTCCATGCTGGAAACGGACTGACATGACGCCCGAGGAGTTCCGCCGCCACGCCCACAGCATGGTCGACTGGATGGCGGACTTCCTGGAGGGGGTGGAGCAGTATCCCGTCCGCGCCCAGACCCGCCCCGGTGAGATCGCGGCCAGGCTGCCCGACGGCCCGCCGGACCAGGGCGAGGCGATGGAGACGATCTTCGCCGACTTCCAGCGCGACGTGCTGCCCGGCGTCACCCACTGGCAGCACCCGCGCTTCTTCGCCTATTTCCCGGCCAATTCCAGTCCGCCCTCAGTGCTGGCGGAGATGCTGACCGCCACGCTGGGCGCCCAGTGCATGCTGTGGCAGACCAGCCCGGCGGCGACCGAGATGGAGACCAAGGTCCTCGACTGGCTGCGCCAGATGGTCGGCATGCCGGAGGGCTTCACCGGGGTGATCCAGGATAGCGCCTCCAGCGCTAT
This sequence comes from Thalassobaculum sp., assembly GCF_965223715.1. Lineage (GTDB taxonomy): Bacteria > Pseudomonadota > Alphaproteobacteria > Thalassobaculales > Thalassobaculaceae > Thalassobaculum. The sequence continues at coordinate 1,279,553 of NZ_OZ245012.1, forward strand.
TCTGGCCGCCATCCTGACCGCGCGGGAGAAGGCGACCGGCTGGGGCGTGAACGCCGAGGGGCTGAAGGCGCATCCGCCCATGGCGGTCTACACCTCCGAGCAGACCCATTCGGCGACCGAGAAGAACGTGAAGATCGCCGGCCTGGGCCTGACGGGCTTCCGCAAGATCCCGGTGGATGAGGCTTTCCGCCTGCGGGTCGACGCCCTGGAGGCGGCGATAGAGGCCGACATCGCCGCGGGAATCCACCCCGCCTGCGTGGTGGCGTCGGTCGGTGGCACCGGGGTGGGGGCGGTCGACCCGTTGCGGGCGATCGGCGGCCTGTGCGGGCGTCACGACATCTTTCTCCATGTCGACGCCGCCTGGGCCGGCAGCGCGCTGGTCTGCCCGGAACACCGCTGGATGTTCGACGGGATCGAGCTGGCCGACAGCGTGGTCTTCAACCCGCATAAATGGCTGCTGACCAATTTCGACTGCTCGGCCCATTACGTGAAGGATCCGGACGCCCTGATCCGCACCTTCTCGATCCTGCCGGAATTCCTGAAGAGCCGCGAGGCCGACGCGGTCATCGACTACCGCGACTGGGGCGTGCCGCTGGGTCGCCGCTTCCGGGCCCTGAAACTCTGGTTCGTGATCCGCAGCTACGGGGTGGAGGGGCTGCGGGCCATCATCCGCGAGCATGTGCGCCTGGGCCGCCTGTTCGCCGAGTGGGTGGAGGCGGATCCGGATTTCGAGATCATGGCGCCGCCGGTGCTGTCGCTGATCAATTTCCGCTACCACCCGCGCGGGGTGGACGACGCGGCCGCGCTCGACCGGCTGAACGAGGCGCTGCTGCACCGGATCAACGACGACGGGCGCATCTATCTCACCCAGAACCGGGTGAACGGTCGCTACGTCATCCGCATGTCCATCGGCCAGACCCGCACCGAACAGCGCCATGTCGAGGAAGGCTGGGCGGTGATCCGGGAGTTGGCGTCCGCTCAGTAGTCCCGGGACCAGTGCATCATCGGCGGTGGCGGGAGGTCCGGGCCGTACAGGCTCCACTCGGCTTCCACCACCGGGGCGGTCACGCCGCCATAGGCCGCTAGTGCCCGGTCGACGATCTCGGGCTTGTACGGGGTCTGCGCCACGTTCAGCACGTTGCTCGCAGGGGTCCACTCGAAGGCGAAATGGCCCAATGACGTAACCTGTCCCGCCGGGACCGTGATGATCCAGGCTTGGTTCTCGACGCCGCGCGGCCCGTTCTTGACCTGGAACCGCTCGCCCTCGGTGACCGTCACGCGCTCCGACCGCCAGCCGCCGTACCTGCCGCCGTGGAACCAGTAGGGGTGCGGGCTGTAGCGGTAGTCGTGGTAGCCGAAACCGCTGCCGTAGGAGGGGCGGTATTCCTGGCTCTTGCCGGTGACGATGGCGGCCTCGCTGATCAGGTAACGGCCCGGGGAGACGAGCAGGACCGTCGCCGCATCCTCATTGGAGACCTTGAAGCGGATCGGGGTCTCGCGCTCGCTCGATGTCAGCAGGTGGTCGCTGCCATCGGCAAGGCGCGTGAAGGTGAGGGTACCGTCGCGCTGTCCGGCGCTGATCCCGACCAGGACCAGGGCACGGGGGTCGCCGGGACCGAAGGCGATCTCCTGTGGGGCCACCGCCTGCCGCCCGGCACAGCCGCCGAGCACGAGGACGAGGGCCAGCAGCGCGGCGATGAATGCGGGTCGCCCGGCTTGCGGTGCGGATCGGCGCGCGACGGGAAAGGGCGCCATGGGGACTTCTCCTGGTCGGGGGCAGACGACGGTTAACGCGCCAGCACGCGGTTTCCGTCGCCCGATTTCCTTTTGCCTATATGGGGATCAGAACAACCATGCCCAGAGCAGGGGCAAGAGGATCGCCGTGGCCAGGGCGTTCAGCCCCATGGCGAGCCCGGCGAAGGCGCCGGCCACCTCGTTGACCTGCATGGCCCGGGCGGTGCCGATCCCGTGGCCGCCGACCCCGATCGCCAGACCCCGGGCGCGCCAGTCGCGGATCCGCAGCAGGTTGAGCAGCAGCGGTCCCAGGGTGGCGCCGAGTACGCCGGTCAGGATCACCAGCACGGCGGTCAGCGACGGCAGGCCGCCCAGCTTCTCCGAGATGCCCATGGCGATCGGCGTCGTCACCGATTTCGGCGCGATCGAGGCCACGACCTCGGGGCTGGCGCCCAGCGTCCATGCGATCACCGCCGCACTGCCGGCGGCCGAGAGCGACCCAAGGAGCAGCGCGCTCAACAGCGACACCATCGAGCGCCGTACCCGCTCGATCTGGTTATACAGCGGGATGGCGAGCGCCACGGTCGCCGGCCCAAGCAGGAAATGGACGAACTGGGCGCCCTCGAAATAGGTCGCGTAATCGGTGTCGGTGACCAGGAGCACGGTGACCAGGATCAGCACGGCGATCAGCACCGGGTTCAGCAGCGGATGCAGATTGAACCGCCGGTAGAGCCGCGCGCCGATCAGGTAGGCGACCAGGGTCAGGGTCAGGTGGAGGAGGGGGCTGGACGAAAGATAGACCCAGATCGTGCCGAGATCGCTCATGGCGCATCGCCCCCTTTCCGCCCGGCCAGCTTCTCGAAGCCGACCATGGCGAGTGCCGTGACGGCGACCGCGACCAGGGTGCTCAGCACCAGGGAGACGCCGATCGGCAGCAATGCGTCGCGGATCAGGGCCACGTGCAGCAGCACGCCGGTGCCGGCGGGCACGAACAGCAGGGAGAGGTTGGACAGCAGGCCGCTCGCGGTCTGCTGCAGCGGAGCGGGGACGCCGCGGCGGATGCACAGGCCGATGAACAGCAGGACCATGCCCACGACCGGACCGGGCACCGGAATGGCGAAATAGGCGACGATCACCTCGCCGACGAGCTGGCATGCGAGCAGGAGGGTCAGGCTTTCGAGCATGGTCCCTCCGTCCAGATCGCCGTTACGCGACCTTCTTGCCGAACTCGCCGGCCAGGTCCTGGATGAACTGCCAGGCCACGCGGCCGGAACGCGAGCCGCGGGTGACCGACCATTCGCGCGCCCGGGCGATCAGCTCGTCGCCGCTCACCGGGATGTCGTAGGCCGCCACATAGCCCTCGATCATGGCGAAATAGGTATCCTGGTCGCAGGTGTGGAACCCGAGCCACAGGCCGAAGCGGTCGGACAGGGAGACCTTCTCCTCCACCGCCTCGGACGGGTTGATCGCCGTGGAGCGCTCGTTCTCGATCATGTCGCGGGCCATCAGGTGGCGGCGGTTCGAGGTGGCGTAGAACAGCACGTTGTCCGGCCGACCCTCGATGCCGCCGTCCAGCACGGCCTTCAGCGACTTGTAGGCGTTGTCCTGATGGTCGAAGGACAGGTCGTCGCAGAACACGATGGCCCGGCGGTCGCCGTCGCGCAGCACGTTCAGCAGGCGCGGCAGGCTCTCCATGTCCTCGCGGTGCATCTCCACGAGGGCCAGCGCACCCGGGGTCTCGGCGTTGATCTCGGCATGGATCGCCTTGACCAGGGACGACTTGCCCATGCCGCGGGCACCCCAGAGCAGGGCGTTGTTGGCCGGGAAGCCGCGGGCGAAGCGCTGGGTGTTCTCCAGCAGGGTCTTGCGCTGCAGCTCGACGCCCTTGAGCAGGTTCATGTCGACCCGGTTGATCTTCTTGACCGGGTCGAGGCGGCCGTGTTCGGCGTTCCAGATGAAGCCGTCGGCGGCATGAATGTCGCTCGGCACCGAGGGCGGCGGGGCGAGGCGGTCCAGCGCGTCGGCGATGCGGGTCAGCAGGGCGTGGGTGTCGGCGTCAAGGCTCATCGGTCGCGGTCCGGGTTGTGAAGGCCAGGGCGGCACCGATCGCGGCGCCAGACGTGTCCGCATCGTCACCGAAGGCGGTGCCGTGGCGCGGCCGGACGGGCCGGCGGTCGCGCGCGCGGAGGCGGCGGACGTTACCGAGGCAGAAACCCCGGGTCAATTCGCCTATTCACCTCCGCGCACGGGGTGTTCCCGGGGCGTCAGAAGAAGCCGAACCAACTCTCCTGTAGCTGGTCGGCCTGGATCCCGACGAGACGGATGTAATAGTCGCCGCCGAGATTGATTTCCGTATTACCGTCCACGGTCGTCGCGTTGGCCAGGATCTCCTCGAACGTGTCGATGTCCGAGCCGTTGGCGTTCGCCTCGATCTGGATCTGATCGCCGGAAATGCCGTCGAAATCGAGCAGGACGTCGTAGCCGTTATTCTCCTCGATCACGAACTTGTCGGCACCGTCGCCGCCGTAGAGGTAGTCGACGCCTTCGCCGCCATAGAGGCTGTCGTCCCCGGCGCCGCCCGACAGCGTGTCGGCATCGACCAGCGTGCTGGCCTTACCGCCGTAGAGGGCGTCGTTGCCGTCGCCGCCGACGATGCTGTCCTCGCCGGCGCCACCGTACAGCCCGTCGGAATCCGCCCCACCATAGAGGCTGTCGTTGCCGAAGTTGCCGTACAGAATGTCCGATGCGGCGTTGCCGTTGACCACATCGCTGTCCTGGCCGCCGTACAGGGTGTCGTTGTCCTGGCCGCCGAACAGGGTGTCCGAGGATTGGTTGCCGTACAGCACGTCAGCGGCCGCGTTGCCATAGACCAGATCGGTTCCGCCGCCGCCGAAGGCAGTATCGTTATCGGCGCCGAGGGTCAGGTTCTGCATGTTCTCGTCGCCGGTCAGGAAGTTGCTTCCCAGCCCGCCTGCGACCGTCGCGGTTCCGATGACCGAGGCGAACTCGATATTGTCCAGATGGACGGTCGAGGCGGTTGGCAGGGAGCGCATGTCGACGACGAAGGCTTCCGTCTGGCCGGCTCCGGCCGTGCCGGTCAGGAAGATCGGCGTGACCAGGGACGCATCCGTCGTCGTCGGCACGATGGTCCGCACATCCAGCGTCGTGGTCTCGGCCAGGGTGGTCAGATAGCTGCGCGCGTGAGACACGAGCACGGACCCGTCCGGAGCCTCACGCGACTCGATGGACTGGGTCAGCGTGTTCAGGGCGGTGCTGCCGCTCTGAGCGGTGGCCGGCCCCTCCGAGGTGAGCGAGGTATTCCGGGGCAGTGTGGCCGTCACCACGTTGCCGTTGTTGGCGGTATTCTGCAGCAACGCCGTCGAGGCGCCCGTACTGCCGGTGTTGCTGAGGTTCGTGGCCTGGACCGTCGTCGAAAAGCTTGGCGTGGTCGGCGTGGTCGGCGTCACCACGATCGTGTTGGTCTCGCCGGAACTTCCGCCCCCCGAACTGCCGCCGCCCGACCCGCCGCCGGACGGGGCGGCTGCGGTGTAGCTGATGGTCGTGTTGGTTCCGTTATAGGTGGCGTTGAACGTGCCGGTGCTGGCCGTGATGCCGGTCAGGGTGAGTTCCTGCCCGCCGGTCAGCGTGATCGTCCCCGACGTGGTGGTGCTGTTCAGGGACGAAAGATCCGCGTTCTTGACGATGATCTGATCGCCCGTGGAGAAGTCGTCGATCGTATCTCCATTGAAATCGCTCTCGGAACCAATGAAGACATCGGCGTCCGCGCCGCCGACGAGCACGTCGGTATCCGCCCCACCGCTGAGCGTATCGGCCCCGGCTCCGCCCGAGAGAGTGTCGGCCTGGGCCATGCCGAGCAGCATGTCGGCGCCTTCACCGCCCCGGATGATGTCGGTTCCGCTGCCGCCCGAATGGGTGTCATTGCCAGCACCACCGGAGAGCGTATCCGCGCCGTCTCCCCCGGAGACCGTATCGTTGCCGAGGCCGCCGGACAGGTGATCGTCACCCTTCTGTCCCCAGATCCAGTCGTTTCCCGCACCGCCGCGGGCAATGTCGTTGCCGCTGCTGCTGATCAGAGTGTCGTTGCCGGAACCGCCCGAGAGAAGGTCGTCGCCGTCTCCGCCGGACACGCCGTCATTGCCGTCCCCTCCATGGAGGGTGTCGTTGTCGTCCATGCCGTACAGGAAATCGTTGTCGGCACCGCCATGGATGGTGTCGCTTCCGGCGCCGCCGGAGAGTGTGTCGTTGCCGGCTCCGCCCGAAATCAGGTCGTCGCCAGCACGGGCGGAGACCGTGTCGTTGGCTGCGCCGGCCTCGATCGTGTCCGCCAGCGCACTGCCGGTGATTGTGTCGCGGCCGCTTCCAGATTTGATGACAAAGTGGCCGTCGGCTTCCGCCTGGCCGTTCCAGAGCATGTTGGCGGTCAACGTGCTCGCATCGACGGTCAGCGTCCGACCGGCCCCGACCGTGGCATCGTTGGTAACGATGTTCTGGCTGCCGCTGGTGATGGTCACCTGTTCGACATTGACGACCGTCGTCGCGCCCAGGGTGACGGTATGGCTTGCCGAAATGGTGATGGTGTCGTTGCCGTCGCCCCCATCCAGGACGTCCGACGCATTCAGACTGTTCGACAGCGAGGCGACGAACTCATCGTCGCCCGCGCCGGGGTTCAACGTGTCGTCTCCGGCGGTCAGGGTGACCTGGGCCAGCAGGCCGTGCCAGGCGGACCGAGAGGCCGGGGAAAAGGCGGCTGGAACCGGGTTGGAGGGGGGGGCGAAGCGGGACCAGTCGCCCCCGAGATCGGCCGATCCGACCGGGCCATCGGCCGTGGTCACGGGTGCGGCAAGCCGCGCCGACAGCAGGTCTGTCAGCGCGCGGCCTTCCGCTCCAGCGCCCACGGAGCAGCCATAGATCAGGACGGCGGCTGTTGGGGCCAGGGCGCGGGCGATCGTCCGGATGTCGGTGGACCAGGCGTCCAGCGAGTCCGTGTCGATCCGCTCCCCGGCCAGATGCAGCGCGCCAGGCGCGCCATGCGCCAGCACGTGCAGACCCGACAGATCCGCGTCTCTGTTCGCCAGGTGGCGGGCGATCTGGCCGAGCGCGTCACCGGCCGGGCTCAGATACAGAGTCTCGACCCCCTGACGGATACCGGCGAGCAGCGCGCCGACATTTTCGACTCCCGGGTCGACCACCAGCAGCTCGGGCGACCAGGAGGAGGGGACAAGCGGGCCCGCGCCCTTCTCGACGCGGGGCGTCTCAGTCGATTGCATTCTGCTTATTCCTTCGTACGGATCTGTGCGGTTGACGCGCGTTGTGTCGGATACCTGATAAATTTTTCATTAATCAGATACAAGTGACCTTCGCGCTTATGAGCACTAGCGTAACTGTCTGAACAAAAGCCTAATTTTTCTCGAGGAGAGTATAAATTTTTTAGGGGAATATCTGCCCTTAGGGCTGTGCGATAAGTCGAAGTCGCGGGACCCATTCACCTTTGCCGCTTGGTTCGAGGCGTAGCCGGAGGGTTTGGCGGCGGCGAACTCTGCCTCAGGTCGATCGGCCGGACTCTGCGACCGTTCGAGCAGCGGACAGAAGCGGGTTCCGTTCAGTCCCGCGCCCGACGCCGCCGCGTCGTTGCATTTCATGCCTCCGTCAGTATAGTCCGGCCACTTCGCGCCCCCATATATGGCGGGATTAACGAGAGCGGATGCGGTCCGCGGGAGATTTTCGCATGCTCATTTCGACAGCCCACGCGCAGTCACTCGGTGGCGGTGGCGGCGATTTCCTGGTCCAGCTTCTGCCGCTGGTGCTGATCTTCGTCGTCTTCTACTTCCTGCTGATCCGTCCGCAGCAGAAGCGGATGAAGCAGCACAAGGAAATGCTGGCGAACGTGCGCCGGGGCGACCGGATCGTCGGCAATGGCGGCCTGATGGGCACGGTGACCAAGGTCAGCGACGAGGACGACACCCTGACCGTGGAGATCGCCGAGGGCGTGCGGGTGCAGATGCTGCGCTCCATGCTGGCGGAGGTGCGCGGCAAGGGTGAGCCGGTGAGCAAGCCGCCGAAGAAGAAGGCCGGCAAGACCGAGACCGCTCCGGCCGACGATGCCGCCGAGGCCGAGCCTGCGCCGGCCGCCGATGGGGAAAAGACGGACAAGACCTGATCCGCGCATCGCCTGATCAAGCCCGAGCCCCGCGGAGACCCTGCCCATGATGCAGTTCGATACCTGGAAGACGATCCTTGTGGCGTTCGTCTGCCTGGCGGGGGTCGCGTATGCCGCCCCGAACCTGATGGAGAAGGGCATCGGCGACGACCTGCCGATGGGCGTGCCGGGCAAGCAGATCAGCCTCGGGCTCGATCTCCAGGGCGGGTCCTACCTGCTGCTGGAGGTTGAGGCCGACGTGGTCGTCCAGGAGCGGCTGGAAGCCATCGTCGATGGCGCCCGCCGCGCCCTGCGCGAGGCCCGGATCGGCTATATCGGCCTCGGGGTCGAGGGCGGTTCGGCCGGGTTCACCCTGCGCGAGGCCTCCGATCTGGAGCGTGCCCGGGAGATCGCCGCCGAGCTGGACAGCGACGCCACGGTCTCCGTCGAGGGCAACCGGGTGTCCCTGACCATGGGCGAGGAGGCGATCCGGCAGATCAAGATCAATGCCGTCCAGCAGTCGATCGAGATCGTCCGCCGCCGCGTCGACGAGACCGGCACCCGCGAGCCGCTGATCCAGCGCCAGGGCATCGACCGAATCCTGATCCAGCTTCCGGGCATCGACGATCCGCAGCGGATCAAGGAGCTGATCGGCCAGACCGCCAAGCTGACCTTCCACCTGGTCGCCGTCGGGGCCGATGCGGACCGTCCGCCGCCGGGCGCGCGCACCCTGCCGATGCTCGAAGGCGGCGACATCGTGATCGAGCGCCGGGTCATGGTGAGCGGCGAGAACCTCGTCGACGCCCAGCCGTCCTTCGACCAGACCAGCCAGCCGGTCGTCACCATCCGATTCGACAGCGCCGGCGGTCAGCGTTTCGGCCGGGCGACCTCGGAGAATGTGGGCAAGCCGTTCGCCATCGTGCTCGACGGCAAGGTGATCTCGGCACCGGTGATCCGCGAACCGATTCTCGGTGGCTCGGCCCAGATCAGCGGCCGGTTCACCGTTCAGGAAGCCCAGGACCTCGCCCTGCTGCTGCGCGCCGGTGCCCTGCCAGCGCCGCTGACGGTGCTGGAGGAACGCTCCGTCGGTCCGGGCCTGGGGGCGGATTCCATCGCCGCCGGTGAGATCGCCGCGGTCATCGGCATGGTCCTGGTCGTCGGCTTCATGATCCTGTCCTACGGCCTGTTCGGGATCTTCGCCAACATCGCCTTGTTCGTGAACATCGTCCTGATCCTGGGCGCGCTCTCGGCGCTGCAGGCGACGCTCACGCTGCCGGGGATCGCCGGCATCGTGCTGACCATTGGCATGGCGGTCGATGCCAACGTGCTGATCTTCGAGCGGGTGCGCGACGAGATGGCGGCCGGACGCTCGCCGATCAACGCGCTCGACGCTGGCTACAGCCGAGCCCTGACCACCATCATCGACAGCAACCTGACGACACTGTTCGCCGCGATCTTCCTGTTCGCGCTCGGGTCGGGGCCGGTGAAGGGCTTCGCCGTCACGCTCGGCATCGGCATCCTGACGTCGATGTTCACCGCCATCATGGTCACCCGGATGTTCGTCGCGATCTGGGCGCGCCGCCGCCGGCCCGCCAGCCTGCCGATCTGAGGGGAGAGAAGACATGAAGCCGCTCCGCCTCGTTCCGAGTGAGACCAAGGTCCCGTTCGTCAAATACCGCCTGATCGCCTTCGCGTTCTCGGCCTTCCTGGTGCTCGGTTCGATCGCCGCCGTGCTCGGCATCGGTCTGAACTTCGGCATCGACTTCAAGGGCGGCACCTTGATCGAGGTGCAGACGACCGAGCCTGCCGACATCGCCCAGATGCGCTCTGACCTGAGCGCCCTCGGCCTCGGCGAGGTCAGCCTTCAGGAGTTCGGGTCCGAGCGCGACGTCCTGATCCGCATCCAGCGTCAGGAGGGCGAGGAGGCCGAGCAGATCAAGGCGATCGAGATCGTCCGCCAGGCCCTGCCGTCGGATGTGGAATTCCGCCGGACCGAGTTCGTCGGCCCGACCGTCGGTCAGGAACTGATCGAGGCCGGGATCCTGGCCGTCGGCCTCGCCCTGCTGTCGATCCTGATCTACATCTGGTTCCGCTTCGAGTGGCAGTTCGGCGTCGGAGCCATCGTCGCGCTGAGCCACGACATCATTTCCACCCTTGGCCTGTTCGCGATCATCCAGCACGAGTTCAACCTGGCGACCGTCGCCGCCGTGCTGACCATCGCCGGTTACTCGATCAACGACACCGTGGTCGTCTATGACCGGGTGCGCGAGAACCTGCGGCGCTACAAGACCATGCCGCTGGCCGAGCTGTTCTCGCTCTCGATCAACGATACCCTCTCGCGCACGACGATGACCTCGCTGACCACGCTGCTGGCGCTGGTTGCGATCTACTTCTTCGGTGGCGCCGTGCTGGCCGATTTTGCCCTGGCGATGATCTGGGGCATCGTGGTCGGTACCTATTCCTCCATCTTCATCGCCGTGCCGCTACTGCTTTATACCGGCCTGCGGCGGGGTGACGACGATACCGGCGACGAGAGCATGGTGCCGGAATACGAACGGACGGCAAAGAACGGGAGCTAGTCCATGGTCGACATCACGCCGATGGTCGCCCAAGGCGTGCAGATCATCCACGGCTACGGCGACGGCAAGTTCCGGATCGGAGAGGTCAGCCATACCGGCCCGGTCATCGTGCGCCCGGAGAACACCCAGCCCTGGGACGTCGATATCGAGGCCGCCCTGGCCGAACTGAACCTGGACAGCCTCGGTCCGGTCCTGGAGGCCGAGAACCGTTTCGACATCCTGCTGATCGGGACCGGCACGAAGCAGGTTTTCCTGCCGCCGGCCAAACGCCGCCAGATCCGCGAGAAGGGACCCGTGGCGGAAGTCATGGACACCGGTGCCGCGTGTCGCACGTTCAACCTGCTGCTGGCCGAGGGCCGGCGGGTCGCGGCGGCGCTGCTGCCGGTTGAGTGACGGACCCACGGGTCGGCCATTCACATAGGCGATGGCGCTGATGTCTGTGGATAGCGGGGACAACCCGCCGATTCCCCGTGCGCCCAGGCGGTTAAGACGCGTGCTCCTCGGGACGGAAGCGGGCATGGGTTGGGCATCGAATGCGTTTTTGTCCCTGGCCACGGCGGCGCTAGGATGACCGACTGCCATACGGGCGGACGACGAGGGTTTCCGTGATGAACTTCGATACTCCGAGCGACCTGATCCAGTCCGGCGACGGCGCGCGCGGGCAATGGGCCAAGCCGACCACCGGTGTCCTGCCGTATCAGGAGATCGAGCGCATGATCGCGGACGGCCAGATCAAGGGCGCGGTCGCCGTCGACCCGTCGCAGATCCAGCCGGCCAGCCTCGACCTCCGCCTCGGTCCCAAGGCGTATCGGGTACGCGCCAGCTTCCTGCCGGGGCAGGGCGGCACGGTGATGGAGAAGATCGACCAGCTCGACGGCCGTCCGGAACTCGACCTGACCGGCGGGGCGGCGCTGGAGCGCGGCTGCGTCTATGTGATCGAGCTGCTGGAGAGCCTGAACCTGCCCCATGACGTGGAGGCGCTGGCCAACCCGAAGAGCTCCACCGGCCGTCTCGACATCCTGACCCGCCTGATCACCGACGGCGGCACCGCCTTCGACCGGATCGACAAGGGGTACAAGGGCAAGCTGTTCCTGGAGGTGGTGCCGCTGTCGTTCAGCGTGGTGGTCAGCCAGGGCTCGCGCCTGAACCAGCTCCGCTTCCAGCGCGGCGCCAGCACGTTGTCGGCCAAGGAGGTGCGGGAGCGCCATGCGCTCGGCCATTTCGCCAAGGTGGCCGAGGGCGACACTCTGATCCCGCCGCGCGACACGCTGGTACCCTTCTCCATCGACCTGCAGGGGGCCGGGCAGGGGGCCATCGTCGGCTACAAGGCCCGCAAGAACGCCCGCAAGATCGACGTGGACCGCCCGCGCGCCTATCCGGTGGCGGAGTTCTGGGAGCCGCTCTACTGGGACCAGGGCCGGCTGATCCTGGAGAAGGACGAGTTCTACATCCTCGCCACCCGCGAGGAGGTGGCGGTGCCGCCGGACCTCGCCGCCGAGATGCTGCCCTTCGACAGCCAGTCGGGCGAGTTCAGGGTGCACTACGCCGGGTTCTTCGATCCGGGCTTCGGCTGGGTCGACGGCCGGGCCCAGGGCAGCCGGGCGGTGCTGGAGGTGCGGTCCTATGGCGTGCCCTTCACCCTGGAGCACGGGCAGATCGTCGGCTGGCTCGACTACCGGCGGATCGCCAACGGCCAGACCGACATGGTCTATGGCGAGGCCATCAAGTCGAACTACCAGGGCCAGGGCATCGCGCTCGCCAAGCACTTCATTCCCGAAACCGGCGGCTGAGCCGGTCGGCCGGGCCGATGATCGACGAGACCCTTGCCGTCCACACCGCCGCTTGCGCCGAGATCGTGCGGCGCCATGACCGCGAGCGCTATCTGGTGTCGATCTTCGCCGCACCGGACCTGCGCGACGGCCTGTTCGCCGTGCTCGCCGCCAATCACGAGATCGCCAAGACCGCCGAGGTGGTCAGCGAGCCGACCATCGGGATGATCCGGTTGCAGTGGTGGCGCGAAGCCTTCGAGGGCATCGAGGCGGGCACGCCGCGTGCCCATGAGGTCGTGCTGCCGCTGGCCCGGCTCGCCGACCGCCATCCGGACGTGCTCGACGACCTGCGCCGAGTGGTCGATGCCCGCGAGGCCGATCTGTCCGGCGACCCGGCCGCCGACCTGGATGCCCTGGAGCGCTACGCCGGGGCCACGGGCGGCGACGTGACCGTCGCGATGGCCCGGGTCCTCGGCGCCGATACGGCCATGGCCCGGGAGCTTGGGACGGCCTGGGCGATGATCGGGCTGGTGCGGGCCCTGCCCACGCTGATGTCGGGCGGCCGGGCACCGCTACCCGCGTCACTACTTGAAGAAACCGGGATAACACTATCGCGGATAAAGGATATGCCGGCATCGGTCGATCTGGCGCCGCTCTGTCGGCCGATCCTGGAGCGGGGCCGCGCGAAGCTACAAGCGGCCCGGTCGGACCCCGCACTACGCCACCGGTCGGCCCGGGTCCTGCGGCTTCTGGCGGCACGCGCGCAGGACCTGTCGGCGACCCTGGCCCGCGCCGGCGACGATCCCCGGTCGCCCGCCGTGACGGACATCCCCGCAAGCCTCGCCTGGCGCCACGCGGTGCGCTCGGCGTGGTTCCGGTTGGGGTAAGGCAGGCAGCAGACCAGCCCACAGCCCGCCCGTCTTCCCGGCCTTGCGCCGGGATCCAGGAAAGGAGCCGCTGCGACTTTCGGGGAAGCGTTCGAAGCTCCCTCGAGCGGCATCCTGGGCCCCGGCGCAAGGCCCGGGAGACGCGCCGGGGGACGGGGAAGCGTCTGCTACTCTGCCGCCGCTTCCGCCGGGCGACCGAGCCAGGCGTCGAGATCCGCAAGCGCCCGTTCGGCCAGCGCCTTGCGGCGGTCGGTGCCCTTCAGCTTTCGGCGCTTACCGTTGGCGGTGATCTGCTCCTCCGGCGGGGGGAACAGGCCGAAATTCACGTTCATCGGCTGGAAGGTCTCGGCATTCGCCCCGCCGGTGATATGGCCGATCAGCGCGCCGAAGGCGGTCGTGGCCGGCGGCACGTCGGGCGTTCGGCCCAGCCGCTCGGCGGCGGCGAAGCGGCCGGCCATCAGGCCGATCGCCGAGCTCTCCACATAGCCTTCAACCCCGGTGATCTGCCCCGCGAACCGCAGGCGCGGGTCCGCCTTCAGCCGCAGGGTGCCGTCCAGCAGGCTGGGCGAGTGGATGAAGGTGTTGCGGTGCAGCCCGCCCAGCCGGGCGAACTCGGCGTTCTGCAGGCCGGGGATCATGCGGAAGATCCGGGTCTGCTCGCCGTAGCGCAGCTTGGTCTGGAAGCCGACGATGTTGTAGAGCGTGCCGAGCGCATTGTCCTGGCGCAGCTGGACCACCGCATGGGGCCGCCGTCCGGTGCGCGGATCGGTCAGGCCCACCGGCTTCATCGGGCCGAAACGCAGGGTCTCCGGGCCGCGCGAGGCCATGATCTCGATCGGCATGCAGCCCTCGAAATAGGGGGTGCTCTCCTCCCATTCCTTGAAGTCCATCTTGTCGCCGTCGAGCAGCGCCTGGACGAAGGCGGTGTACTCCTCCTCATTCATCGGACAGTTCACGTAATCCGCCCCGGAGCCGCCCGGACCCGGCTTGTCGTAGCGCGACTGGAACCAGGCGGTGTCGAAGTCGATGCTCTCGGCATGGACGATCGGCGCGATGGCGTCGAAGAACGCGAGGCTGTCTGCGCCGGTCAGCTCGCGGATCGCCTCGGCCAGCGGGTCGGAGGTCAGCGGGCCGGTGGCCACGATCACGCTGTCCCAGTCCTTGGGCGGCAGGCCGGCAATCTCGCCGCGCTCGATCGTGATCAGCGGATTTGCTTCCAGGCGTTCCTGCACGGCGGCGGAGAAGCCGACCCGGTCGACCGCCAGGGCCGAGCCCGCCGGGACCTGATGGGCATCGGCCGCCGCCATGATGATCGAGTCGCAGCGCCGCATCTCCTCGTGCAGCACGCCGACCGCATTCGCGGTGTGGTCGTCGGAGCGGAACGAGTTGGAGCAGACCAGTTCGGCGAGCTGCTCGGTCTGGTGCGCGGCCGTCCCGCGGGTCGGGCGCATCTCGTGCAGCACCACCGGAATGCCGGCGCGGGCGAGCTGCCAGGCGGCTTCGCTGCCGGCGAGACCGCCGCCGACGATATGGACGGGAGCGGTGGAAGCGGCGCCGCCGGAGCCGGGCGTTAAGGGAATAGACATCATTTCCTCGCAGTCTGTGCGGGAGATAACCTCCGCCCGGCGACGGCGCAAGGGCGGGTCTGCGACCAGATATCGTGGTTTCGCCTAAAATCGCGGCGAAATTTCCGGTAGTGTACCCAGCGGACCGACGGACTGCGGCCCCTCTTGAGGCCGGACGCCCTACCGGGGAAGGCATGTCAGAGACCTACGAAAGCGGAATCCCTCGCGAAACGAAGAGAACCGGCTTTCTGCAATCCTTCGACCGGCAGAAGCTGGACCCGGCCGATGCTGCGGATTTCACCTCCAAAGTCCTGTCCTTCGTTCGCGAGAACCGGGTCGCCGCCGACGCGCTGATCGCCGGCAACGTGCAGATGCTCGGCTTCGAGGCCCTGAAGGCGCGGTTCGGCGATAGCTGGGAGGGCATCAAGGACAAGGTCCATCTGCTGACCGAGGGCGTGATCAAGCGCCACATCTCGTCCTCCGACGTCTTCCTGCTGATGAACGACGAGAAGTTCGTCGTGCTGTTCGGCAAGGCGAGCCGTCCGGAGGCCGACATCACGGCCCGCAAGATCGCCCAGGAGGTCAATGCGAAGCTGAGCGGCGCCGGTGCCGGCATGGACGCGGTCTCCGTGCGCCCGGTCGTCTTCGAGGTGCCGCGAGACGACACCGCCGCCCTGCAGAACCCGGTCAAGCTGGAGAAATCCGTCGAGGAGGCCCAGCGCGACGCGGAACGGGCGGAGGAAGCCCGGGTCGAGGCGGCCAAGGACCGGATGGTCATGCGCTTCTGGCCGGTCGCCAATGTGCGCAAACGCCTGGTCTCCTGCTACCACGCCGACCTGCACGTGCCGGAGGACCTGGATCTCGGGCAGGGCGAGGACGGCGCGTCGGGCACGGGAGCGGTGGAGGCGGCACTGGACCGGATGGTGCTGACCCATGCCGGCCGCGCCCTGACCGACGCGGCCAGCCGGAAGATGCGCGCCCTGCTGATCGTGCCGGTCCATTTCGAGACGGTGGCGGCCAAGGGGTTCCGATCTGCCTATCTGGAGGTCTGCAAGCTGCTGCCGCGCATCGCCGAGC
Organism: Thalassobaculum sp.; assembly: GCF_965223715.1. Taxonomy (GTDB): domain Bacteria; phylum Pseudomonadota; class Alphaproteobacteria; order Thalassobaculales; family Thalassobaculaceae; genus Thalassobaculum. The sequence continues at coordinate 1,295,321 of NZ_OZ245012.1, forward strand.
AGCGGATGATGCTGATGGTCCGCGACCTGCCGGACGACGTGCCCCAGGGACGGCTACACACGATCTTCACCTACCTGTCTCCATACTTTGCTGGATTCGTGGGGGATTTCAGCCTGTCATTCCGGCGTGCGGACAAGCTCGGCGGGGTCGGGCTGGTGGCGGTCGCGGTCGATGGCGGCAAGGTCGGCGCGCTGACCCCCAAGACGGCGAAGGAGCTGAAGGAATTCAGCGTCGCCAACCGGGCCGGCAAGATGCGCCGGTACTTCTACGGTGCCGCCAGCTTCGATGCGGCCACCGCCGCCCGCCGCTCCCAGTTCGACTACGTCCAGGGACTGGGTGTGGCGCCGTCCATGCCGATCCACGGCAAGGTGTTCAACATCTGACGGGCCTCAGTGCCGCGGAACCTTCCGCACCCCCCGGCACACGGTGTTCAGCCCGGAGAGAAGGTTGACGCCTGTTCGGAGACATGGCTGACGGTTTCCGGATTAGTGTTTTCGTCGTTGTTGACGTCAATAGTTGCGATGCGCTTGGCGCCGAAGAAGACGCCGAACCGGCCGTCGTGGTCGCGTGGCCGGATGGCGACGCGTTCACCGCGGAAGGCCTTGGGCACGCGCCAGAGGCGGTTTCGGAAGCTGATGTTGGCGGACTGGTTGACGGTGCGCAGCGTCTCGCCGTCGTCATAGACGATCTCGGGCGGCGGATCGGTGAAGGGACGCGGCGAGACGGCGTATCGGGTCGCCGGGACCTCCTGACCGAGAGCCTCGTGCGGCCTGCGGGTGTTGTAGACGCTGCGCCAGGCATCGAAGGCCCTCTGGGCGCAGGCGAGGTCGCGGAACCGGTTGCAGGCCAGCAGCTCGGCGTTGAGGGTGCGGTGGAAGCGCTCGTTCTTGCCGCGCGACTGGGGATGGTAGGGGCGGCTGTGGATGACCTCCACGCCGAGCTTGAGCAGCCACACCCCGAGCGGCGTCCACTGTCCCGGCACGCCGCCGCCCCAGGGCGAGCCGTTGTCGAGGAAGAACGCCTCGGGCAGGCCATAGCGGCAAAAGGCCCCTTCCAGGGCGCTGCGCACCGTCGCCGTGCGCTGGTCGCCGCAGGCGGCAAGGCAAAGCGCGTAGCGCGAGTGATCGTCGATCACCGTCAGCGGATGGCACCAGCCGGCGCCGGCCAGCGGCACGCGGCCCTTGAAGTCCATCTGCCACAGCAGGTTCGGCGCCGGCTTCTCGAAGCGCCGGTAGTGATGGTTGTCGCCGCCGCTCCCGCCACCGATCCGACCATGACGCTGCAGCACCGCATGCACCGTCGACGGGGCGGGTGCGGCAAGACCCTCGCGGCTCAAACAGCGCGCGATCTTGCGCGCTCCCCACGCCGGGTGCGCATCGCGCACCGCCAGGATCGCCGCCTCCACGCCCGCCGCTGTCCGCGCCGGGCTCCCATGCGGCCGCCGCGAGCGGTCACACAGATTCTCCGCCCCATCCTGCCACCGCCGGAGCCATTTGTAGCCCGTCTGCGCACTGATCCCAAAACGCCGGCACAACTCCCGACGGTTCGCCCCTTCCGACAACGCAAGCGTCACAAACTCAAGACGCTGTTCCATGGCAGACACCTCTCTCCACGGCATGCCCAGCCTCCCGCGCTGATCACATGCCTAAAGTGTCAACCATCTCCCCGAACACCTGTCCGCTATCTCTCCGGGCTGAACACACACGGCCGGGGAGTGATTGAGCTGGAATGGGACGAAAGAGAGGGACGGGCAGGAACGGTTCGTCCGCTCAGGCCTGCGTCAGCTCCTCTCCCTACGCCGATTTCTTCGCCTGGGCCGGGCGCAGGTAGCGTTTCAGATAGGCGCCGGTGTAGCTGCCTTCCGTCGCCGCGACCTCCTCGGGCGTGCCCTGGGCGACGATGCGGCCGCCGCCGTCTCCGCCTTCGGGACCGAGATCGACCACATGGTCGGCGGTCTTGATGACCTCCAGGTTGTGCTCGATCACGATCACCGTGTTGCCGGTCTCCACCAGCGCCTGGAGCACCTCCAGCAGCTTGCGGACATCCTCGAAATGCAGGCCGGTGGTCGGCTCGTCCAGGATGTACACCGTCCGCCCGGTCGCCCGGCGCGACAGTTCCTTGGCCAGCTTCACCCGCTGCGCCTCGCCGCCGGACAGGGTGGTCGCCTGCTGGCCGATCTTCACATAGCCGAGCCCGACCCGCTCCAGGGTCTCCAGCTTGTCGCGGATCGACGGTACCGCCTTGAAGAAGGTAGCGCCTTCCTCAACCGTCATATCAAGAACGTCCGATATCGATTTGTCTCGGAACGTGATTTCGAGAGTTTCGCGATTGTAGCGCTTGCCCTTGCAGACGTCGCAGGTGACGTAGACGTCGGGCAGGAAGTGCATCTCGATCTTGATGACGCCGTCGCCCTGGCAGGCCTCGCAGCGCCCGCCCTTCACGTTGAAGGAGAAGCGGCCCGGCGCATAGCCGCGGGCCTTCGCTTCGGGCAGGCCGGCGAACCAGTCGCGGATCGGGGTGAAGGCGCCGGAATAGGTCGCCGGGTTCGAACGCGGTGTGCGGCCGATCGGCGACTGGTCGATATCGACCACCTTGTCGATGTTCTCCAGCCCGGCCAGGTGCTCGAACGGAGCGGCATGCTCGCGGGCATTGTGCAGCCGCCGGGCGAGCGCCTTCCACAAGGTCTCGATGACCAGGGTCGACTTGCCACCGCCGGACACGCCGGAGATGCAGGTGAAGGTTCCCAGCGGGATCTTGAGGGTGACGTTCTTCAGGTTGTTGCCGGTCGCCCCGGTCAGGGCGATCTGCTTGCCCTTCCGCGCCTTGCGCCGGGTCTTCGGGATCTCGATCTGCTCGAAGCCGGCGAGATACTTGCCGGTCAGGCTGGCCGGGTTGGCCATGACCTCCGCCGGGGTGCCGGCGGCGACGACCGTGCCGCCATGGACGCCGGCGCCGGGCCCCATATCGACCACGTAATCGGCTTCGCGGATCGCGTCCTCGTCATGCTCGACGACGATCACCGTGTTGCCGAGGTCGCGCAGCCGCTTGAGGGTGGCGAGCAGCCGGTCGTTGTCGCGCTGGTGCAGGCCGATGGAGGGCTCGTCCAGCACGTAGAGCACTCCGGTCAGGCCCGAGCCGATCTGCGAGGCCAGCCGGATACGCTGGCTCTCGCCGCCGGACAGGGTGCCAGAGGACCGTGACAGGGTGAGGTATTCCAGGCCGACATTGTTCAGGAAGCCGAGCCGCTCGTTGATCTCCTTCAGGATCCGCTCGGCGATCTCGCCCTGCTTGGTGGTCAGGCTTCCGGACAGGTCGGTGAACCAGGTCACGGCCGTGCCGATCGAGAACTCGGTCACCTCGGAGATGTTCAGCCCGGCGATCTTCACCGCCAGGGCCTCCGGATTCAGGCGCTGACCGTTGCAGGCCTCGCAGGGGGCGACGGACTGGTAGCGACCCAGCTCCTCGCGCACCCAGGAGCTGTCGGTCTCCTTCCAGCGCCGGTCCATGTTCGGGATCACGCCCTCGAAGGGCTTGTTGGTCTTGTAGCTGCGCAGGCCGTCGTCGAAGGTCATGGTCACCGGGGTCGTTCCGGTACCGAAAAGAATGCCCTTGCGGGCCTGCTCGGGCAGATCCTCGAACGGCGTGTCCTGGGAGATGTCGAAATGCTTCGCCAGGCTCTTGAGCGACTGGGCGTAGTATTTCGAGGACGAGCCGGCCCACGGCGCGATGGCGCCGGCCTTCAGGCTCAGCTTCGGGTTCGGCACCACGAGCTGCTCGTCGAAATACATCTGGCTGCCGAGCCCGTCGCAGGTCGGGCAGGCGCCGAACGGGTTGTTGAACGAGAACAGCCGCGGCTCGATCTCGTCGATGGTGAAGCCGCTGACCGGGCAGGCGAATTTGGCCGAGAAGGTGTGCCGCTCGCCGCTGTCGGCGTCGTCGGCGAACAGCAGACCGTCGGACAGATCCAGCGCCGTCTCGATGGAATCCGCCAGCCGCGTCTCGATCCCCTCGCGCACCACCAGACGGTCGACGACCACCTCGATGTCGTGCTTGCGCTTCTTGTCGAGCGCCGGGACGTCCTCGATCTCGTACAGCTCGCCATCGACCCGCACGCGCTGAAAGCCGCGCTTGCGCAGCTCCAGCAGTTCCTTGCGGTACTCGCCCTTGCGGCCGCGCACGACCGGGGCCAGCAAGTAGAGGCGGGTTCCCTCGGGCAGGGCGCAGATCCGGTCGACCATCTGGCTGACCGTCTGGCTCTCGATCGGCAGGCCGGTTGCCGGCGAGTAGGGCACGCCGATCCGCGCGAAGAGCAGCCGCAGATAGTCGTAGATCTCCGTCACCGTGCCGACGGTGGAGCGCGGGTTGCGCGAGGTCGTCTTCTGCTCGATGGAGATCGCCGGCGACAGGCCCTCGATCAGGTCCACGTCGGGCTTCTGCATCAGTTCCAGGAACTGGCGGGCATAGGCCGACAGGCTCTCCACATAGCGGCGCTGGCCCTCGGCATAGATCGTGTCGAAGGCGAGGGAGGACTTGCCGGACCCGCTCAGCCCGGTCAGCACGACGAAGCTGTCCCGCGGCAGGTCGACATCGACATTGCGCAGGTTGTGCTCGCGGGCACCGCGGATGCGGATCGCCCGCTGCTCCTCGGCGGCGGGCTTGGGCAAAGACGAGTCGGGCGCCATCAGGTCCTCGAAAGTCGGAGAGGGAGAACAAATATAGTACATGGCGACCGGGTATGACCACCTGTGCGAATATGATCAGTAAGTATGGTCCCCGCTCCGCGGGGCAAGGCTGTGGATAACTTCAGCGGCTTGCCGGGAGCGGTACCGCGACTCGGATCGTTACGGATCGGCATCGAGCATGTCAACGTAGTGGCGGTGAAACCACATCGGGAGTTTCGCCCGGATTCCCACGCTCGGCATTTTCCCGGCACCGCCGTTCGGCAGTCTTTGCGCCCGGACGCCGCCTGTGGGATTGTCGCCCAAACCGTTCCATGGACCGCACCATGGGGCTCGGATCGGAACAACAAGAGAGCGAGAGACATGGCGGGCAGCGTCAACAAGGTGATCCTGGTCGGCAATCTGGGCCGCGACCCGGAAGTGCGATCGACCCAGGACGGCATGAAAATCGTGAACCTTGCGATCGCCACCTCGGAGCGCTGGCGCGACCGGAATTCCGGTGAGCAGCGGGAGCGCACCGAGTGGCATCGCGTGGTGATCTTCAACGAGAACCTGGCCCGCATCGCCGAGCAGTATCTGCGCAAGGGCAGTTCGGTCTATATCGAGGGCCAGCTCCAGACCCGGAAATGGACCGATCAGAGCGGCCAGGAGCGCTATTCCACCGAGGTCGTGCTGCAGCGCTATCGCGGCGAGTTGACCCTGCTGGGCGGCCGCGGTGAGGGTGGCGGCGGCGGCGACTACAGCCGCGGCGACGATTACGGCGGCGGGTCGTCGGGCGGCGGTTATGGCGGCGGCTCCTCCGGCGGAGGTGGCTACGGCGGCGGATCGTCGGGTGGCGGCGGCGGCCAGCCCCCGATGGGCGGGCCGAGCGACCTGGACGACGAGATCCCGTTCTAAGAAGGCGCCGACGGCGGGGCAGGGGCATGGACCGGTTTCGCGAGGCCAATCGTGCTAAATGGGACGAACTGGTCCAGCCCCACCTGACGTCCGGCTTCTATTCGATCGACGCGCTGCGCGCGGGGAACAGGCGGCTGGATCCCATCGTGGAGGGAGAGATCGGCGACGTCGCCGGGCTCTCCGTCCTGCACCTGCAATGCCATTTCGGCCTGGACACCCTGACCCTGGCCCAGCGCGGGGCGACGGTGACCGGGCTCGACTTCTCCGGCGAGGCGATCCGCGCCGCCCGTGCCCTGGCGGAGGAGACCGGTCTGGCGGCGACCTTCGTCGAGGGCGACCTCTACGCCGCGCCCGAGCTGATCACCGGCAGCTTCGACATGGTCTTCGTCAGTTGGGGCACGATCTGCTGGCTGCCCGACCTGCCCGGCTGGGCGCGGGTGGCGGCGCATTTCCTCAAACCCGGCGGGCGGCTCTACTTCGCCGACTGCCACCCGATGGCCTATGTCTGGGACGAGGGGCCGGGCGCCTGCGATCCGACGGCCGGGCGGCTGAAGACCAAGTACCCGTATTTCCATGACGCCGCACCGATCGAACTGGATGATCCCGACGATTACGGCAGTGACCACAAGACCACCAACACCCGGACCTACGAATGGGCGCATCCGGTCTCGGAGATCGTGACCTCCGTGGCGTCGGCCGGGCTGGTCTTCGAGTTTCTGCACGAGCACCCGCAGATCGTCTGGGCGCTGCTGCCGAGCCTGGTGAGGCGCGGAGACGACATCCATACCTGGCCGGACGGCACCGACCCGGTTCTGCCGCTCAGCCTGTCCTTCCAGGCGCGCAAGCCCGGCTGATCTCGGTAATGTCGCATACGAATTGAGTTCAGTATTTTTCGAAAGTTAAGGAAACTGAAGGAAATCTAACCGACTCTGGCGTCACGACAGGTGTCGTCGGATGCACGTTCGGCGACGATCAGGTTCACCGGAGTACATGGTCGAGGGATGAAGCCTGGGACGATGACGGGAGCGCAGGGCTCCGCGGCACCGCATTTCGGGCTCCTGCTGCCCGTGGTCGCGCTGATCGCCGTCCTGGTCCTCGCCGTCTTCGCCGTCGCCTGGTTCGCCGCGAAAACCCAGGACCGTCAGGCCGTCAGCGCGATGCGCCACACCGTGCGCAGCATCATCGACGGCAACCGGCAGGAACTGGGCGGTTGGGCGTCGGACTATGCCTATTGGGACGCCTTCGTGGAATTCGTGGTCGTCGAGCCGGACCCGGTGTGGATCGAGGACAATGTCGGCCTCTATGCCCGGGAGAATCTGGGGGTCGACGTCACGCTGGTCATCGACGGCTCGAATGAGCCCTACGTGATCTCCGCCGCCGAGGATCTCGAGATCGAGGGGAGTCTGCTGTCCCTTCCCCCTGAACTCGTCGCGCTGTCCCGTGCCGCCCGAGGTGGCGCCGGCCCGGTGGAGAAACGTCCCGAAGCGCAGCAGACCTACCTGCGGATCGACGATCGGGTGTTCATGGCGGCTGCGGCGGTGGCGAAATGGGAGAATCGGCCGGGCCTGCCGATCCGCAAGGGGGGGCCGGTCGTGCTGATCTACCTGCGGCAGGTCGACCAGGAAATGCTGGACGGGTTCGCGGCCGACTACAGGGTCAACGGTCTGGCGCTCGCGCCCCTTTCCGGGGCCGAGACGGCGGCGCTCGACCTGACCGGCGTGGACGGCGGCACCGTCGCCCGGCTGACCTGGATAAGCCCGACGCCCGGTACCGAGTTCCTGCGCAGCCTGCGCCTGCCGATGATCGTCATCCTGGCGGTCGCGGTCCTGTCGCTGGGGTGGATCGTCGTCCGGGTCCGCACCGTGTTCCGCCAGTTCGTGGCCAATCACGAGACGCTGAACCAGCGCACCGAGGCGCTGCGCATCGCCCGGGACGAGGCGGACCGCGCCAACCGGGCCAAGACCGAGTTCCTGGCGCAGATGAGCCACGACCTGCGCACGCCGCTGAATGCGATCCTCGGCTTCTCCGAGGTGATCGCCTTGCAGACCTTCGGCTCTGACGCCGCCGCCACCGACCGCTATCGGGACTATGCCCGGCAGATCCATACCGGCGGGGACCATCTGCGCTCGCTGATCGACAGCATCCTCGACGTCGCCCGGCTCGACGCCGGCCGCTACGACCTCCATCATGAGACGGTCGATCTGGACGAGGCGGTGGCGACCTGCCTGTCCCTGCTGAAGGAGACGATCGAGGCGAAGGCGCTTCAGGTCAGCGCGGAGGTCTCCGGATTGAGTGTCTGGGCCGACCCCAATGCCCTGGAGCAGATCCTGCTGAATCTCGTGGGCAATGCGGTCAAGTACACCCAGAAGGGCGGCGCGATCGCCATCGAGGCCAAGCGGACGCCGAGTGCCGTGGTGGTCGCCATCCGCGACACCGGACGGGGCATGTCACCGGCCGACGTGGTCTCCGCCTTCGAGCTGTTCAGCCGCGGCGGGGCCGGCCCCGGAACGACGACCGAGGGTGCCGGAATCGGGCTCAGCATCGTCAAGCGACTGATCGACCTGCATGGGGGAAGCGTCGAAATCGAGTCCGCGCTCGGTCAGGGGACGACGGTGACCTTCCTGCTGCCCGACCGGATCGCCGCGCCGGAAATCGCCGAGACTCTTCCGGGCGCCGCCTGATGCCCCGTCTACTTACGCCCTGTCGACTTTACGCCCTGTCTGCGGGGACTTAGAGCGCGGGGACCTGTCCGCCCTCCGGGCCCAGCGCCGACGGGACACTCGGAACTTGATCCGCGCGGTCCAAACCGTGATATTTCGGCGCCGCAACATTGCCGGAAATCGGCGATTTTGCTAAGATTTAACGAATCAGTCGGCGGTGTGTTTCCAACCCGTTCCTGGCCGGCCTGATCTCAGTCGAAACCTACGATCGGAACCCCTCGGTTGTCTGACTCAACGCCCGGTCCGCACGACATCGCACCTGTCTCCATCGAAGACGAAATGCGCCGCTCGTACCTCGATTACGCCATGAGCGTAATCGTGGCCCGGGCGCTGCCCGACGTCCGCGATGGCCTGAAGCCGGTGCACCGTCGCATCCTCTACGCCATGAAGGTGGGCGGCTACGACTGGAGCCGTCCCTACCGCAAGTCGGCCAATATCGTCGGCGCGGTCATGGGTCAGTACCACCCGCACGGCGATAGCGCGATCTACGACGCCATGGTCCGTATGGCGCAGGAATTCTCCATGCGCCTGCCCCTGGTCGACGGCCAGGGCAATTTCGGCTCCATGGACGGCGATCCGGCGGCGGCCATGCGCTACACCGAGGCGCGGCTCGCCAAGGCGGCCGAGGGCCTGCTGCGCGACATCGACAAGGAAACCGTCAACTTCGTCCCTAACTACGACGAGACGACGGAAGAGCCCTCGGTGCTGCCGGCGGAGTTCCCGAACCTGCTGGTGAACGGTGCGGGCGGCATCGCCGTCGGCATGGCGACCAACATCCCGCCGCACAATCTGGGCGAGGTGATCGACGCCTGTCTGGCGATGGTCGACAACCCGGGCATCACCGTCGACGAGTTGATGACCCATGTGCCGGGGCCGGACTTTCCGACCGGGGGCCTGATCCTCGGCCGCGCCGGCATCCGCGACGCCTATCACACCGGCCGCGGCTCAGTGGTGATGCGGGGCCGCGCGGAGATCGAAGAGATCCGCAAGGACCGGATGGCGATCGTCGTCACCGAGATCCCGTACCAGGTCAACAAGGCCCGCATGATCGAGCGCATCGGCGAGATCGTCCGCGAGAAGGTCGTGGAAGGGATCGCCGACCTGCGCGACGAGAGCGATCGCGACGGCGTGCGCGTCGTGGTCGAGCTGAAGCGCGACGCGGTGCCCGAGGTCGTCCTGAACCAGCTCTACCGCTTCACCCCGCTGCAGACCAGCTTCGGCGTGAACATGCTGGCGCTGAACGGCGGCCGGCCGGAGCAGATGAACCTGCGCGACGTGATCTACGCCTTCGTGCAGTTCCGCGAGGAGGTGATCACCCGGCGCACCCGCTTCCTGCTCAAGAAAGCGCGCGAACGGGCCCATATCCTGGCCGGCCTGATGGTCGCCATCACCAACCTGGACCCGGTGATCGAGCTGATCCGCTCGTCCTCCGATGCCGCCGAAGCGCGCCGCCGCCTGTGCGAGCGGGCCTGGCCGGCCGGCGACGTCGCGCCGTTCATCGGCCTGATCGACGATCCGGGGCACAAGGTGCTGGACGACGGGACCTACATCCTGTCGGAGATCCAGGCCCGGGCCATCCTGGAACTGCGCCTGCAGCGCCTGACCGGGATGGAGCGCAGCAAGCTGATCGAGGAGGCGGAGGAGATCGCCGCCAAGATCAAGGACTTCCTGGAGATCCTGACCTCCCGGCCGCGTCTGCTCGACGTGATGCGCGGCGAATTCCTGCAGTCGAAGGAAGCCTGGGCCAATCCGCGCCGGACCGAGATCGAAGAGAACGAGTTCGAGCACGACATCGAGGACCTGATCCCGCGCGAGGACATGGTCGTCACGGTCAGCCATGCCGGCTACATCAAGCGGGTGCCGCTGACCACCTATCGGGCGCAGAAGCGCGGCGGCAAGGGCCGCTCGGGCATGGCGACCCGCGAGGAGGACGTGGTCAGCCGGCTGTTCGTGGCCAATTCCCACGCGCCGATCCTGTTCTTCACCTCCCGCGGCCAGGTCTACCAGCTCAAGACCTACCGCCTGCCGGAAGGCACGCCCCAGTCGCGCGGCCGGCCGATGGTCAACCTGCTGCCCCTGGAAGAGGGGGAGTGGATCCAGACCGTCATGCCGATGCCGGCGGACGAGGAGAGCTGGAAGCAGCTCCACGTCATGTTCGCCACCGAGGCCGGCACCGTGCGGCGCAACGCGCTCAGCGACTTCACCAACATCAACAAGGCCGGCAAGCGGGCCATGCGGCTGGAGGGCGACGACCGCCTGATCGGCGTGATGCCCTGCACCGATGCCGACGACGTGTTCCTGGCGACCCGCGACGGCAAGGCGATCCGCTTCAAGGTCACCGATGTCCGCGTGTTCCAGGGCCGCGATTCCCTGGGCGTGCGCGGCATCCGGCTGCTCGGCGAGGACAAGGTCGTCTCCATGTCGATCCTGCGCCGCTTCGACATTGACGGAGCCGCCGGCGGCGAGGCCGATGCGACGGACGAGATCCGCCGCAAGCATATCCTCACCGTCACCACCAAGGGCTTCGGCAAGCGTACTCTGATCGAGAACTACCGCCTGACCAACCGGGGCGGGCAGGGCATCGCCAACGTCGACCTGACCGACAAGAACGGGCTGGTCGCCGGCTCCTTCTCGGTGGCCGAGACCGACCAGATCATGGCGGTCACCGACAAGGGCCAGGTGATCCGCTGCCCGATCGGCGATGTGCGCGAGACCTCGCGTCAGGCCCAGGGCGTGTACGTCTTCCGGGTCGCCGACGAGGAGAATGTCGTGTCCGTCTCGCTGGTCGGGGAGACCAGCGAGGAGGAGACGGCCGAGGACGCGACCGACGAGGGGATCGCGGCCGGTGAGACGGGGGAGAGCGGGGCTGATACGCCCGACGCCCCCTCGGGTGATGCGGACGAAGGGGGAGAGGCGCCGCAATGACCGATAAGAAGACGCGCGTCGGGGTCTATCCCGGCACCTTCGACCCGATCACCAAGGGCCATATCGACATCATCCGCCGTGCGAGCAAGACGGTCGACCACCTGGTGGTCGCCGTGGCCCGCAACGCCGGCAAGGGCCCGCTGTTCAGCCTGGACGAGCGGGTGGAGATGGTGCGCGACGAGATCGGCGACATCCTGGCCCGCAACCGCGAGGACGGGTTCATCGGCACCATCGACGTGAAGCCCTTCGGCTCGCTGCTGATGCATTTTGCCGAGTCCCAGGGCGCCAGCGTGATCATCCGCGGCCTGCGGGCGGTCTCCGACTTCGAGTACGAGTTCCAGATGGCCGGCATGAACGCCCGTCTGAACCCGAAGATCGAGACCACTTTCCTGATGGCCTCGGACCGGCACCAGTTCATCTCGTCGCGCTTCGTGAAGGAGATCGGGCGGCTCGGCGGCGAGATCACCGAGTTCGTCTCCTCCCGGGTGGCGGAACGGGTGATGCACCGGTTCGACGGCGATCCGGCCAAGGACAGCCAGGCGAAGCAGACCGGGCCGTTCACCGGATAACGGCCCCGGGACGATGTTCAACCGGTGGTCCGTCATCGGTTGATCGTTCGGGTATCAACGCAATTTTAAGACTATGTCGGTTAAAAGCTCCTATACCCATGGAGCGGACGACCGATGACACTTGTGCCCCCCGAACGGCAGGCTTCTTCCGGACTCATTTCCACGGTTTGCTCGGCAGGGGTTCAGGTCACAGCGGCCTATGTAGCGATCGCCACTCTCTACATCGTCTTCTCCGACTATCTGGTCGCATTGATCAGCCGCGATCCCGAGATCATTACCGAGATCCAGATGGCCAAGGGCTTTGCCTTCATCGCCATCACGGCCGCGACGCTGTACATCGTATGGACGAAGCTCGAGACCCGCGAGCGCCGGGCCCGGACCCGGTTCGAAGAGACCCGCAAGCGTCTCGGCGAACTCAGCAATGCCCTGCCCAACCCGCTCGTGGTGCTGAACCCCCAGGGCGACCTGGTGGAGTGGAACCGCGCGAACGAGTCGGTCCTCGGCTATTCGTTCGATGAACTCTCGACCAAAGGCGTCGCGGATCTTACCCATCCCGATGACCTCGGCGACGCCCGGGCCGCGATCGAGCGGGTCCGCACGACCGGCGCACCGGCGAACGCCGACGTCCGTCTGGTGACGAGCGACGGCCGGACGCTATCTTACCGCTGGCGCGGCGCGCCGCTGTTCGACGCCGATGGCGCGGTCTCCGAGATTGCCGTGGTCGGCATCGACATGACCGACCTGAAGGACACCCAGGAGCGGTTGCGCGGTGCGCTCAGAGGGGTGAAGCACGTGCTGAAGCAGACCGTGGACGCCATCGCCATGGCGGTGGAGAAGCGCGACCCCTATACCGCCGGGCATGAGCAACGGGTGGCCGTCCTCAGCCTGGAGATCGCCCGGGAGATGGGGCTGTCGGACGATACCTGCGAAGGCCTGGAATACGGCGCGCTGCTGCACGACGTGGGCAAGCTCGCGGTGCCGACGGACATCCTCACCCGGCCCGGCCGCCTGACCGACAGCGAATACGACGTGGTGAAGTCCCATGCCGAGCACGGCTACGACATCCTGCGCTCGATCGATTTCCCCTGGCCCGTGGCGGACATCATCCGACAGCACCACGAGCGGCTGGACGGCTCGGGCTATCCGCTGGGGCTGAAGGGCGAGGAGATCTGCCAGGAAGCCCGGATCATCGGCGTCGCCGACGTGGTGGAGGCGATGTGGAGCCACCGGCCATACCGGGCCGGCCTCGGCATCGACGCGGCCCTCGACGAGCTGCGGGCCGGCAGCGGCACCCGCTACGACGCCGATGTGGTCCGGGCCTGCGAGGCGGTGATCGGCCGGGGATTTGCCTTCCAGCCGAACGCCGCGTGACCTCGGTCGGGCCTTCCGCTGCCGGTTCCGGCGGGCAGGGACGGTGGATGCGATTTTTGCGTCCGCTTTTACTTGACCCGGCGGGACGCCCTGCCTAGCTTCCGGCCACCCTTGGCGGGCGCGTAGCTCAGTTGGTAGAGCATCTGACTTTTAATCAGACGGTCACAGGTTCGAACCCTGTCGCGCTCACCATTCCCGCCCCGATCCGGTGATGTTTCAGCCGCCAGCCGCCTTGGTGGGGCGTGTGTGTTTTCGCACGGATTTGACCGTCGCCTCCTTGCGTGAATTGATCAATTACCGGAGAGTTTCTCCGGTTTTACTTCAATTCGTGCATAGCCAAAGGCTACGCGCTTTCCACGACCTCGCGGGCATCGTATATTGCACTTGCGTTAATCACGCAGGGGCGTGGGAGTCCGGCGATGTTCGACTTTCTGAAGGTCTCGAAAGAGAAGAAGAAGCCTGTTCGGCCGAAGGTGATGGGCAACCCGAAAAAGGCCGAATCCAAGGGCGTCGTTAAAATAGACAAGTTTGTCTTTAATATTCGCGAAATTAACGACAAAGGCTTTATTCTTGATCCCTACGACAAGGATATCGTGATTTCGGGACAGCGATTCCGCTTCGAGATCAACGCGAAATACAACGATAAAGAAATCAAGGGCCGGGCCGAGGCGGTCGTGACCAAGATTGTGGACAACGCGCTGGCGGCTGCCTTCGTCACCAAGTTCTTCTGAGCCCGGCAGGCGGTGTCGCGCCACCCATTGTCGCTCTAGGCCGATTCGGCCATACTCGTGTCATGAGCGAACGCGACAAGGCCCTGAAGATCCTGCGTGCGGTCCGGCAGAAGATCGATCCGGACGTGCTTGCGCGTGCCCAGCGGGCGGCCATGGTTCAGATCGGCCAGACCCCGCCGGAGCCGGAGAACGAGGCCTCGCGCCTGTTCAAGCTGGCCCTGGAGAACGGGGGCAAGCGGCGGGTGGAGATCCTGCGCGAGCTCGAGCGCAAGTTCCGTCACAAGCTGAACTGATCCGCTGGCGCCGCCGTCGACCGGTCAGGCGTTCGGCCGCTTGGCGAGCACCGCGTCCGCCAGGGCGTCGATCTCGCCGATATGATTGTAGATCTGGCTCGACACCCGGACATACAGCCCACCGGCAAGCGGGTTCACCCGGGTCTGGATCCGGTCCTCGCGCAGCAGCCTCAAGCGCAGGTCGCGCGCGGTCTCGAAACCGGTGCCGTAGCCGTCGGGCAGCCGCACCATCACCATCGAGCCCACCATGCTCTCCGGCTGGCCCATCTCCGTCCCCCACGCGGCCGACAGCCGCCGTCCCGCCGCCATGGCGAGCGCGTGGTTGTGGGTGCGGATCGCCTCGACCCCGAACCGGTCGACGAAATCCAGGGCCGCCGGCAGGGAGTGCTGGGCCGAGCCGTCACGGGTGCCGACCCAGTCGAACTCCTCGTGGAAGCCGTTCAGATAGCCGTGGCTGATGACCGCCGGATGCAGGCGGTCGATCACCCGCGGCCCCGCCCACAGGAAGGCGCAGCCCTTGGCCGCGAACAGCCACTTGTGGCAGGTGCCGGTGTACCAGTCCGCCCCGAGCGCCTCGATATCCAGTCCCATCATGCCCGGCGCATGGGCCCCGTCCACCAGCACCAGCGCGCCCGCGTCCCGGGCGGATGCGGTCATCGCCTCGGCCGGCAGGGCGAGGGCGGTCGGCGAGGTGACATGGTCGATGATGGCGAGCCTCGGGTTGGACGCGGCCAGCGCCGCCTCGAAGGCGTCCAGGGCCTGCTGCGGCGATTCCGCCGGGAAGGGCAGCGTCCACTCGGCGATCTCGGCCCCGGTCATGGCGCAGACGAAGCGCACGGTGTTGCGCACCGCCCCGTAGGTCTGATCGTTGATCAGGATCCGGTCGCCCGGCTTCAGGTCGAGCGAGCGCAGGATCGCGTTCACCGCCTGGGTCGGGTTCTCCACCATGGCGAGGTCGTCCGCCTTCGCCCCGATATAGGGTGCCAGTCTGGCGGCGGCGGCGCGCAGGGCGGGGCGGAACTCGAACTCCATGAACCGGCTCGGCTCCGCCTCCATGCGGTCGCGCCAGTCGCGCTGGGCCTCCAGCACGGCCCGCGGCGTGGCGCCGTAGGAGCCGTGGTTGAGGTGGACGGGACCGTCTTCCAGGCAGAAGAGCGGGCGGAGGTCAGTGCCGAAGGCGGAAGGAGCTGTCGTCATGGCGCGAGTGTGCAGTAAGCCGGCATCGGCCGCCAAGGCTACTTTGTCCTCAAGACAATGAAACCATGCCTTATTCTCGCCAGGGCCCGCCGGTACTTGAGGGGGTGAAGTGCAACCGGGAACCGGAGGGGCGATTGTGCGGTCCGAGCGCTTGCGGCTATGCTGCCGGACGTTGTTGCACCGCACACGCGACTTGCGGTGGCCCCTGGCGGCACGGGGCGTCGCTCCCTAAGTTAACGTGATTGTCGTTCCGCTCATTCGCGCAGAGGAGGCCGCCCCCGATGGCGCCCAGCACCAAGGTTTCATTGATTTCGCGATTGCGGAACTACTTCTTCGCCGGGGTTCTGGTGACCGCGCCGATCGGCATAACCCTGTATCTCGCCTGGCTGATCATCGACTTCATCGACAACCGGGTCACGCCGCTGATACCGGCCCGCTACAATCCGGAAACCTATCTGCCGTTCGGCATCCCCGGCCTCGGGCTGATCGTCGCCGCCGTGGTGCTGACGATCATCGGCGCCTTCACCGCCGGGCTGGTCGGACGCTGGATCGTCAGCCTGTCGGAGCGGCTGATGGCCCGCATGCCGGTGATCCGCAACGTGCACAGCGCGCTGAAGCAGATCCTGGAGACCGTCCTGGCGCAGCAGTCCAAGGCGTTCCGCCAGGTCGTGCTGATCGAATACCCGCGCCGGGGCATCTGGGCCCTCGGCTTCCTGACCGGCGACACGGTGGGCGAGGTGCAGAACCTGACCACCGACGACGTGGTCAACGTGTTCCTGCCCACCACGCCGAACCCGACCTCGGGGTTCCTGCTGTTTGTGCCGCGCGAGGACTGCCACGTGCTGACCATGACGGTGGAGGAGGGCATCAAGATGGTGGTGTCCGGCGGCATCGTCACCCCACCCGACCGCCGGCCGAAGGGCGACCAGGAGACGCCGCGAATTCCCGCCGCCACGCCGGACCATCCGGAAGGGCCGACCCGGCAGATCGACGCGGCCTGAAACCAAGAAGAAGACGCGATTACAGGGAGGAGAGAGGCACATGACCGACGCGGCCATGGCGGTCTGGGGCGACACCACGCCCGAAGGCGACGCCGAGTTCAGCGAGTGGTACCACCGCGAGCACATCCCCGAGCGGGTCGGCATGCCCGGCTGGCGCAACGGGCGGCGATATCGCAAGATCGGCCGCGGCAAGCACCGGTATCTGGCGGTCTATGACGTCGACAGCATGGCCTGCTTCGACGACCCGGCCTATCGCCACGCGCTCGACCATCCGACCGAGTGGACCACCCGGATGATGGGGCATTTCCGCAACTTCGTACGCGCCACCAGCCGGGTGCGGTTCTCCAGCGGCGAGGCGCTCGGCTCGATCATCGCCACCGTGCGCTACGACCCGGGCACCGGCGATCCGGAGGAGATCGCCCGCTGGCTCGCCGGCACCGCCCTGCATGACCTGCGCAACCGCGAGGGCATCACCCGGGTGCAGCATTGGCAGGCCGACATGGACCGCTCGCTCGCCAAGACCGCCGAGCAGTCGATCCGCACCGGCAAGGACGGCAGGGCCCCGTTCACCGCCGTGGTCGAGGGCACGGAGCGATCCTTTGTGGAGGCGGCACTGGTCGATGCCGGCATCGTCGAAGGCCTCGCCGACCGCGGCGCGCGCAAAGTGGAGAGCGGGCTGTATTCGATGCTGTTCGCGCTGCACGGGTGACCCTTCGACACGTCCCCCGGCCTGTGGCCGGGGCGTGTCGAAGGGCGGGGTGGGGCGCTCTACCCCGCCATCTCGCCGAGCCGCTTGTACAGATAAGTCCGGCTGATCCCGAGCGCTTCGGCGGCGCGCTTCTTGTTGCCGTCGGCCCGGTTCAGCGCTTCGGCGATCAGTCGCTCCTCCAGCGCCCGCAGTTGCATCTCCAGCGATGCCGCCGGGTCGGGTTGCGGCGCCTCGCCCACCAGGTCGGGCAGGTCGGCCGGGGTCAGCTCCTCGCCGTCGCAGAAGATCGCCGCCTTCTGCACCGTGTTGAACAGCTCGCGGACATTGCCGGGCCAGGGATGGGCCGTCAGCAGGGCCATGGCGTCGGCCCGCACACCGCGCGGCGGCAGGTTGTGGCGCTTCACCGTGCGGGCGAGGAAGGTGCGCACCAGCGCCGGGATGTCGGCCGCCCGGTCGCGCAGGGGCGGCAGCCACAGGGTGATGGCGCCGATGCGGAAATACAGGTCGGCGCGGAAGTCCTCCTCCTCGATCATGCGCTCCACCGGCCGGTTGGTGGCGGTGACCAGCCGGAAGTCTGCGCTGCGCGAGCGGTGACCGCCGAGCCGCTCGAAGGTGCCTTCCTCCAGCACCCGCAGCACCTTGGCCTGGATGTCGATCCCCATGTCGCCGATCTCGTCGAGGAACAGGGTCCCCTTGTCGGCGAGCTCGAACTTGCCGGAGCGGCCGCGCTTGTCGGCGCCGGTGAAGGATCCCGGCTCGTAGCCGAACAGCTCCGCCTCCACGAGAGTTGCGGGCAGGGCGGCGGCGTTCAGCACCACCAGGGGCTTGGCCGCCCGGTTCGACTGGCCGTGCAGGGCGCGGGCGACCAGCTCCTTGCCGGTGCCGCTCTCGCCGCGGATCAGCACCGAGATGTCCAGCGGCGCCACCCGGGCGATATCCGCCTTCAGTTTGCGGATCGGCGGACTGTCGCCGATGATCGCCTCCAGATCCGCCGGGCGCGGGCGCATCTCCTCCAGTTCCCGGCGGTAGTAGTCCACCTCGGCCCGCAGCTTGGCGATCTCGCGGCCGAATTCGAGCGCCTGGTCCGGACCCTTGAACATCACCTGACCGATGGCACCGACCGTCTTCTCATCCCGGTTGATCGGAAAGCGGCTGACGATGCGGGCGACGCCGTTCATCTCCTGCAGCCGGCCGATCTGGGCGCGGCCTGACCGGGCGACCTCGGGCAGGCGGGTGTTCTCGATCACCTCTTGGGCCGGCAGACCGAGCCCTTCTCCGCGCTTCATGCCGAAGAACCTTGCATGCACCGGGCTGACCCAACGCAGCAGGCCCTCGGCATCGACCACGGTGATCGCCTCGTAGGGGTTGGTGAGGAAATGCGCCAGGATCTCGTGGGCGAAGTCGACACTGGCGGCGAAGTCCACCACCGGGTCCTCCGCCCCCGCCGGCCAGACCATATGCAGTCCCACACCGCTCTCCGTATGGCGGGACAGCACCGACCAGACAGTGTCGCCGAGATCCACGCTCCAGATCCGGCGGGTCGGATCCGCCTCGGTCAACGCCCGGTCTACGGCGGTGGGCAGGCGCGGGCCGTCGGCGAAGACGAGGCTACCGTCGGATCTGAGAAGCCGGATGCTGGGAGATGTGTCCATGTCGCGAACATTAGAAAATCCAGCTGTCCGCGTCGAGAACAGTTCGTCACACAGGCACCAGGATTTCCGCCGCTTCGCGGATTGGCACGGGCGTTGCGCTGAGGGTTGGTGGAGGAAATGCCCATGACCGAACCAAAGCTACCGCTGGAGGATCTGCCGCCGGCACCGACCGGTGCGCCGTTCGACCTGCTCGACGGGGTGCGGGTGCTCGACCTGACCACGTCCATCGCCGGGCCCTATGCCACGCTGCTGCTGGCCGATTACGGCGCCGACGTGGTCAAGATCGAGCGGCCGGGCAGCGGCGACGACGCCCGCGCCTGGGGCCCGCCGTTCCTGGATGGCGACTCCCTGTGGTTCATGTCGGTGAACCGGAACAAGCGCAGTGTAGCCATCGACTACACAACCGATCCCGGCCGCACCCTGTTCGAGAAGCTGGTCGCCGCGGCCGATGTGGTCGTGCTGAACCAGGTGCCGCGGGTGCAGGAGAAGCTGAAGACCGATCCGGCTTCACTCCAGAAACTCAATCCCGGGCTGATCGTCGCCTCGGTCACCGGCTTCGGCCTGACCGGAGAGCGCAAGGACAAGCCCTGCTACGACCTGATCGCCGAGGGCTATTCCGGCGTCATGGACCTGACCGGCGAGCCGGACAGCCCGCCGCAGAAGGTCGGCACCCCCGCTGCCGACCTGCTGGCCGGCCACGACCTGGCGCTCGCCGTTGCGGCTGCTCTGGTGCGCAAGGGCCGGACCGGGCAGGGGGCCGTGGTCGACGTCTCCATGGTCGAGAGCATGACGCGCTTCATGGTGCCGCGCATCGCCAGCTATCTCGGCTCCGGCGAGGTGCCGGCCCGCTCCGGCGCGCGTGACAGTGTGATCGCCATTTATCAGGTCTTCGACACCGCCGACGACCCGATGACCCTCGGCCTCGGCAACGACGCCATCTGGCGCCGGTTCTGGCAGGCGGTCGGCGATCCGAAACGCGGCGAGGACCCGGAAACCGCCACCAATACCGGCCGCCGCGAAGTCCGTGCCGAACTGGTGGCCGAGATCCAGGCGATCCTGAAGACCCGACCGAGGGCCGAGTGGCTGGACCTGTTCGACGACAACAAAGTCCCCGCCGGGCCGATCCAGCGGGTGGACGAGGTCTGCGCCGATCGCCACCTGTACGAGCGCGGCTTCCTCTATACGATCGCTCGGGAGGGCAAGAGCCCGTCGCCCCAGGTCGGCACCGGCGTGCAGATCGACGGCCGGGCCAACACGCCGCGCCGCGCCCCGCCGGACCTCGGCGCCCACGAAACCGACATCCGCGCCGACTGGCTCGGCGAACAGTAAAACTCCCAAGGGAAGAGACCCATGTCCGCGACGTTCGAGACGATCCTCTACGAGGAAGACGGCCCCATCGGCTGGATCACCATCAACCGGCCGGAAGACGGGAACATGTTCACCCCCGTCACCTGCGTGGAGATCCGCGACTGCATCGAACAGATCCGCCGCGAGACCCGCACCCGTGTCGTCGTGCTGACGGGGGCCGGCGAGAAGTTCTTCTGCATCGGCGGGCGCAAGGACGGGATGGAGGACACCAACCTCTATGCCGGCGTGCTGCCGACGCTTGAGATGTACGACGCGATCGACAAGCTGCAGAAGCCGGTGATCGCCATGGTCAACGGCTTTGCCGTCGGCGGCGGCAACGTGCTGCACACCGTCTGCGACCTGACCATCGCCAAGGAAAGCGCCGTCTTCCGCCAGGTCGGTCCGATGATGGGCAGCTTCGATGCCGGCTACGGCACCTGGTATCTGGAGGACGCCATCGGCAAGAAGCGGGCGAAGGAGATGTGGTACACGAACCGCAAGCTCTCCGCCGCCGAGGCGCTGGACTGGGGCCTGATCAACCGCATGGTGCCGGACGACAAGCTGCACGAGGAAACCCGCGCCTGGGCGATGTCGATCTCCGAGCGCGGCCCGCTGGCGCTCGCCGGCATCAAGCACGCCTTCCTCGCCCGGCACGGCGGCGTCGGCGGCCTGGGCCGCGTCTCCCACGACATGCTGCTGAAGCTGTATCTGAAGACCGAGGAGAGCCAGGAACTGTCCAAGGCCTTCGGCGAGCGCCGCACGCCCGATCCGGAAAAGTTCGGCCACTGAGGGCGGCGCCATGAGCCGGCTTCTCACGCTGCACGACCCGGCCACCGCCCGGCGCTACTACGAGGCCGGGCTGTGGCATGACGAGACCTTCTACGCCCTGCTGGCCAAGCATGCGGCGGCGCGACCCGACGCCAAGGCTGTGCGGGATTCGTCCCGTCACCTGACCTGGGGGCAGTTGAAGGACTGGGTCGACGCCATCGCCGACAGCCTGCACGAGGCCGGCGTGGTCACCGGCGAGCGGGTCGCGCTGTGGGCGTCGAACCGGGTCGAGGTGGTCGCTTCGTTCCTCGCCTGTTCGCGCAACGGCTAT
Source organism: Thalassobaculum sp. (assembly GCF_965223715.1). GTDB lineage: Bacteria > Pseudomonadota > Alphaproteobacteria > Thalassobaculales > Thalassobaculaceae > Thalassobaculum. The sequence continues at coordinate 1,316,511 of NZ_OZ245012.1, forward strand.
GTCTGCAACCCGTCGCTCCACCGGAACTACACGGTGGAGGAGATCACCGGCCTGCTGGAGCGGGTCGGGGCGACGGCGGCGGTGGTGGAGACCGGCTGGGGGGCCGATACCGACCGTCACGACCCGGTCGCGGCCCTGCAGGGGCTCGAGGCGATGCGCAAGGTCTTCGTCCTGCCGCCGCAGCGTGACGAGGGCGACCTGCCGAAGATCGGAACGTCCCCGCGCAACCTGAGGGAGCCGGACCCGAACCCGGACAGTGTGTGCTATCTCGCCTTCACCAGCGGCACGACGGGCAAGCCCAAAGGGGTGATGCATTCCGACAACTCGCTGCTGACCAACTGCCGCGATCTGGTGAAGGACTGGCACCACGACACGTCCACCGTGCTGCTGACCCTGTCGCCGCTCAGCCACCACATCGCCTGGGTGGCGGTCGGCCAGTGGCTGGTCGCGGGGATGGAACTGATCATCGACGACCCGGCCCCCGGCCTGTCGCGCCTGGACTGGATGATCGAGACCGGCGCGACCTACGTCATGGGCGTGCCGACCCATGCGATGGACATCCAGGCCGAACAGGCTCGGCGTAACATCGATAAACTCGGGTCGGTGAACCTGTTCTACATGGCCGGCTCGCCGATCCCGCCGGCCGTGGCCGAGCGCTTCGTGCGCCAGGGGGTGCGGCCGCAGAACATCTACGGCATGACCGAGAACTCGTCGCACCAGTACACCCATCCGGTGGACGACGAGGCGACGATCTGCGCGACCTGCGGCCGCGGTGGGGCCGGCTACGAAGTGCGGATCTTCTCCCAGGAGAACCGCGACGAGGAGGTCCCCCCCGGCACCATCGGCGAGATCGGCGGCAAGGGGGCCGCCCTGATGCTGGGCTATTTCGACAACCAGGCCGCCACCGAGGGCTCGTTCAACCGGGACGGCTGGTTCCTGTCGGGCGATCTCGGCGTGCTCGACGGCAACGGCAACCTGTCCATCGTCGGCCGCCTCAAGGACGTGGTGATCCGCGGCGGCCACAACATCTTCCCCGCCCGGGTGGAAGACCTGGCCGTCAAGCATCCGAACATCGCCAAGGCGGCGGCCTTTCCGGTGCCGGACGAACGGCTCGGCGAGAAGCTGGCTCTGGCAATCCTGCCGACCGGCGAGGCGCCGGATGCTATGACCGTGCTGAACCATCTCTACGCCGTCGGGCTGTCGAAATACGACATGCCGGAATACTTCCTGGTGATGGATAGCTTCCCGCTGACACCCAGCGGCAAGATCCTGAAGCGCGAGCTGGCGGAATGGGCGAAGTCGGGGCAGATCGCCCCCGAGCCCTGCCGGTTCAAGCAGCCCGAAGACGCCTGAGGAGTGAGGATACGATGACCGTGACCCTGGCCCTGTCCGAGGGAATTGCCACCCTGACCATCGACCGTCAGGAGGCATTGAACGCGCTTAATTTCAGTCTGATATCGGATATCTCTGAGAAACTGGACGAGGTCCGTGAGTCCGACGCCCGCGGCTTGCTGATCACCGGCGCGGGCGAGAAGGCGTTCTGCGCCGGTGCGGATATCAAGGAGCTGATGGGCCGCGACCTGATGGCCCAGAAGCGCGGGGCCGAGGCCGGGCAGGCGACCTTCGCCAAGATCGCGGCCCTGGAGATCCCGTCGCTCGCCCTGATCAACGGCTTCGCCTTCGGCGGCGGGCTGGAGATGGCTCTGGCCTGCACTTTCCGCATGGCGGTGCCGACCGCGAAGATGGGCCTGCCGGAGATCAAGCTCGGCCTGATCCCGGGCTATGGCGGCACGCAGCGTCTGCCGCGCCTGATCGGCGAGGGACGGGCGCTGGAGATGATCCTGACCGGCCGCACCGTCGATGCCGAGGAGGCGCACCGGATCGGCCTGGTGAACCGGCTGGCTGAAACCGCTGATTCATTGGCCGAGGCGACCGGCTTCCTGGGCGAGGTGACCCGCTACGGCCTGCCGGCGATCAGCTTCGCCAAGGAGGCGGTGACCCGCGCCCTGGACCTGCCGATCCATGAAGGGCTGAAGGTGGAGGCGGACCTCTCCACCCTGTCCTTCCGCACCGAGGATGCCGACGAGGGCCTTGCCGCCTTCGTCGAGAAGCGCAAACCGAGTTTCAAGGATCGCTGATGGCCACCGTACTTGACCGACTGGACGCCAGCCTCGACCTGCCCGAGGACGAGGCCATGGTGCTGGACAGCGTGCGCCAGCTCGCCACCGAGAAGATCGCACCGCGCGCCGCCGAGCACGACCGCAACGGCACCTATCCGGCCGACAATATCGCCGAGATGAACGAGCTCGGCATGAACGCGATGTTCGTGCCGGAGGAATATGGCGGGCTCGGCCTGTCCTACACGGTCTATCTCGCCTGCGTGAGGGAGATCTCCAAGGCCTGTGCCTCGACCGGCATCATCTGGGCGACCAACTTTCACGGCATGAAGCCGGTGATGGATTTCGGCACCGAGGCGCAGAAGCAGCGCATTCTGCCGACCATCGCCGCCGGCGGCATCGGCTCGCTCTGCATCACCGAGCCGACGGCCGGCTCCGACGCCACCGGCATGAAGACCCGCATTACTCCCGACGGCAACGAGACCGTCGTGGTGAACGGCGGGAAGACGTTCATCTCCAACGGCAACGTCGCCGACCACCTGCTGGTCTTCGGCAAGTGGAGCGAGATCGACGATCCGCGCAAGTCGATCACCGCCTTTGTGGTCGATAAGGACACGCCCGGCCTGGAGGTGCTCCGCAAGGAGGAGAAGATGGGACACCGCGCCGCCCCGACGGTGGCGCTGTCCTTCGAGGACATGAAGATCCCGCGCGAGAACATCATCGGCGAGCCGGGCGACGGGTTGCGGATCCTGCTGTCCTCGCTAAACAAGTCGCGGCCCAGCGTGGCGGCCCATGCGCTCGGCATCGCCCGGGCGGCCTTCGAGGACGCGATCGACTACATCAACGACCGCCGCCAGTCGGGCAAGCGGATCGTCGAGTTCCAGGGCATCCAGTTCACCCTGGCCGACCTGGCGACCGACCTTGCCCTGTGCGAGGCCTGGCTGTGGAAGGTCGGCCGCATGGTCGATGGCGGGGCGACCGATTTCGGCATCGAGGCGTCGATGCTGAAGATGCGCGGCTCCGACCTCGCCATGCGGATCGCCGACGAGGCCGTGCAGCTCCACGGCGGCTACGGCTACTGCCAGGACTACCGGGTCGAACGGCTGATGCGGGACGCCAAGATCACCCAGATCTGGGAAGGCACCAACCAGATCCACCGCCAGCTCATCGGCCGCAGCTTCGCGCGGAAGGAGTAGGGTGCGTCAACCACTCCCCCCCGTCGTCCTGACGCAAGTCAGGACCAAGCCTCCGGCGCCACAGTCATGATCCTGAATTGAATTCAGGATGACGACTGGGGCGCAACCGCCTCGATCCTGACTTTCGTCAGGATGACGAAGAATGAGATGAGAGGTTCTCATGACAACCATCCAGACCGTCGGCGTGTGCGGCGCGGGGACCATGGGGGCGGGGATCGCCATCGTGGCGGCCCGCGCCGGCTACCGCACCGTGCTCTACGACACCAACACCAAGGCGCTGGAGCGGGCCAGGGGTCAGACGGCAGCCTTCCTGGCCAAGTCGGTGGAGCGCGGCAAGCTCACCCAGGAGCAGGTCGACGCCGCCATGGCCGGCTACAAGACCACCGACAAATTGGACGGCCTGGCCGAGTGCGACATCGTCATCGAGGCGGTGTTCGAGAACCTGGCCGTCAAGCAGGAGCTGTTCGGCAAGCTGAACGAGGTCTGCCCGGAGCACACCCTGTTCGCCTCCAACACCTCCACCCTGTCGATCACCCAGATCGCCTCGGGCTGCGGGCGCGAGGACCGGGTCGTGGGCATGCATTTCTGCCTCCCGGCCCAGCTCATGAAGCTGGTGGAGATGTCGCCGGGGCTGAACACCTCGGACACCACCTTCGCCGCCGCCTGGGCGTTCTGCGAGGCGCTGGGGCAGAAGCCGGTGAAGACCAAGGATGCGCCGGGCTTCATCCTCAACTACTTCCTGGTGCCGTTTAACAACGACGTCATCCGCCTGATCGAAGCCGGCGTGGCGGAGCCGGCGGATATCGACCGGGCGATCAAGGCCGGGCTCGGCTACAAGATGGGGCCGTGCGAGCTGCTCGACCTGATCGGGCTCGACACCCAGGTGCTGCTCTGCGACGCGTTCTACGGCGTCACCCACGACCCGCGCTGCGCCGCACCGCCGCTGCTCCACCGCATGGTCGCGGCCGGCCATCTCGGGCGCAAGTCCGGGCGCGGCTTCTTCACCTATGACAGCGACAAGATGTACGGGGCCTGAGCCATGGTCAGCTATTCGATCGTCGATACCGGCGACAGCCGGTCGTTTCCGGAAGACCACCCGTTCCTGGCCGGCGCCGGCGGCGAGGGCGAGGTCGTCACCTATCTCGGCTCCGGAGCCATCACCGCGTGGCAGGAGGACCCGTCGCGCACCGCCATCCTGGTCGAGCTCACCACCGAGACCCTCGGCGAGGTGACCGGCGAGAGCCGGGGCGAGGAGGGGTCGAACACCATCGGCTTCGCCCGCTTCCGGGTCGGCGACGGCGCGCCCTCCGATCTGGTCGAGCTGGTGCGCCAGCCGCATACCGATCCGGCCGCCCTGGAGGCCGCCCGGATGGTGCTGGAGGGGGCGGGACTGCAGGTCTCCGAATGTTTCGACTTCGCCGGCCGAATCCTCGACCGGCTGATCCGGCCCTACTACAACGAGGCGCTGGCCAAGCTGGACGAGGGACTGGCCACGGCCGACGACATGGACCTCACCGTGAAGCTCGGCCTCGGCTATCCCGAAGGTCCGATCGAACTGCTGGAACGCACCGGCCTGCACCACCACCACGACGTGACCCAGGCGTTGTTCGAGGTCTACGGCACCAAGCACTACGCCCCGGCCCGCCGGGCGCGGGTGGCGAAAAAGCGGGCGCAGCGGGGGATGTCCTGATGGCCCCCACGCCGCAGAAGCCGCGCAAGCCGCTGGCCGGCGTGCGGGTGCTCGACTTCTCGACCCTGCTGCCCGGACCGATGGCGACCCTGATCCTGGCCGAGGCCGGAGCCGAGGTGATCAAGCTGGAACGGCCCGGCAGCGGTGAGGACATGCGCGCCTATCCGCCGATGGTGACGCAGGACAGCGGCGTCAACTTCGCCCTGCTGAACCGGGGCAAGCGATCGCTCGCGGTCGACCTGAAGGACCCGGCGTCGGTCGAGCAGGTAAAGGCGCTGGTCAAGGATACCGACGTGCTGGTGGAACAGTTCCGCCCTGGTGTCATGGACCGGCTGGGGCTGGGTTACGAGGCGGTGAAGGCGTTGAATCCGGCGATCGTCTACTGCTCGATCACCGGCTTCGGCCAGACCGGCCCGAAGGCGCAACTCGCCGCCCATGACCTGAACTACATGTCGGAGACCGGCATCCTGAACCTGGGTGCGGACAGCCGAGGCGATCCGGTCCTGCCGCCGGTCCTGGTGGCGGATATCGGCGGCGGCACCATGCCGGCGGTGATCTCCATCCTGCTGGCCCTGCGTGAGGCGGAGAAGACGGGCGAGGGCGCCTATCTCGACGTCGCCATGGCCGACAACCTGTTCGCCTGGGGCTACTGGGCGCTGGGCGAGCGGGCGGCCGGCAAGGGCGACCCGAAGCCCGGCGGCGAGCTTGTGACCGGCGGGACGCCGCGCTACCAGGTCTACCGCTGCGCCGACGGCCGCTGGCTCGCCTGCGCGCCGTTGGAGCCGAAGTTCTGGGCGAATTTCTGCGAGGTGATCAACCTCGACCATGCCCTGCGTGACGACGCGAGGGACCCGCAGGCCACGACGGCCGAGGTCCGGGCGATCATCGCGTCGCGCACAAGCGCCGACTGGCTGGAGGCCTTCGACGGGGTGGATGCCTGCGTCACCCTTGTGAAATCGATCTCGGAAGCCGCCGGCGATCCGCATTTCCGGCAGCGCGGCCTGTTCAGCGGCTCCATGCAGGCCGGCAGTACGGCGATGATCCCACTGCCGCCGCCGATCGCCCCGATCTACCGCGATCCCGAGGGCGGGCAGTCGTTCCCGGCCCTGGGCGACGCCAACGAAGACCTGATGCCCGATCTGGGAAAGGATTAGACCCATGCGCGCGGTGATGATGGAGGCGTTCGGCGCGCCGGAGACGGCGGTGGTCAAGGACCTGCCCTCGCCGGTGCCTGGACCGGGGCAGGTGGCGATCCGCACGCGGGCGGCCGGGGTGAACTATCCCGACCTGCTGGTGGTGGAGGGGAAATATCAGCACAAGCCGCCGCTGCCCTTCATTCCGGGCAAGGAACTGGCCGGCGAGATCACGGCGGTCGGCGACGGCGTGACCGGCTGGAAGCCGGGCGACCGGGTGATGGCGCAGATGGAATACGGCGCCTTTGCCGAGGAGGTGGTGGCCGGCACGGACCAGTGTTTTGCGATGCCCGACGGCATGGCCTTCTCCGATGCGGCGGCCATGGGGCTGGTCTACCAGACCGCCTGGTTCGCGCTGCTCGACCGCGGCGGCTTCACGCCGGGCGAGACGGTGCTGGTGCTGGGGGCGACCGGTGGTGTGGGCATGGCGGCGATCCAGCTCGTGAAGGCGCTGGGCGGCACGGCGCTGGCCGGCGTGTCGACCATGTCCAAGGCCGCCGCGGCGCGCGAAGCCGGGGCGGATCACATCATCGACCTGTCGGTAGAGAACCTGCGCGACGGCCTGCGCGACCAGGTCCATGCGGTGACCGGCGGCAACGGGGCGGATGTCTGCATCGACCCGCTGGGCGGCGATCCGTTCGACGCGGCCATGCGGGCGCTGGCCTGGTGCGGGCGGATGGTGGTGGTCGGCTTCGCGGCGGGACGGATCCCGGTGATCAAGGCGAACTATCTGCTGGTCAAGAACATCGCGGTGACCGGCCTGCAATGGTCCGACTACCGCGATCGCACGCCCGACCGCATGGCTGAGGCCCAGGCCGAGATCTTCCGCCTGCACGCCGAGGGCAAGCTGTCGGCGAACGTGATGGCGACCTTCCCGCTGGAGCAGATGGCCGAGGCCATGGCGGTGATCTCCGACCGCAAGGTGGTGGGGAAGGTGGTACTGGAGGTGTGAGTGCCGCGCCGGCCCTCTCTCCACATCTGTCTTCCCGGGCTCGACCCGGGACCTAGCCTCCCGCGTGTTGGAGCATCGGAGTGAAGATCTCCCACGCTCCGGCCGCTCTCTTCCTAGATCCCGGCTCAGGGCCGGGAAGACGCCTTGGGAGGGATAAGGGTCAGTATCGACCCAGGAACCGCTCCAGAGCCTCCAGCGCCGGCGGTTCGTCCAGGGTCGGGGCGTGGCCGATTTCCGGCAGGGTCACCGTTTCCATCGACGGATGCCGCCGCTTCATCTCCCCGGCCGTCTCCGCCGACAGCACGATCGACTTGCCCCCGCGCACCAGCAGGACCGGAAGCGCCGTCAGCGACGTGAACAGGGCCCAGAGATCGGCATCCTTGGCCTCCGCGCCCACCAGCGGCTTCACGATCGCCGGGTCCCAGTCCTGGCGCAGGCTGCCGTCCGGCTCCTCCCGGTAGGTCGTCCGGGCGAAGGCGACCCATTCCTCCTCGGTGGTGAAGGAGAGGTCGGGCAGGATCCGGCGCATCTCCGCCGCCGCCTCGGCCCAGTTCGCCGGCCGGCGCTCCCTGCCCATGACGTCGATGAGGAAATCGCCGCCGCTGTCGGGAATGTCCGGCCCGATATCGTTCAGCACCACCCCCGCCAGCGCGGTCGGCGCCATCACCCCCAGCGCCATCGCCATCAGGCCGCCGAAGGACGTCCCGACCGCCACCACCCGGTGGAGCCCCAGCGCCATCATCACCGCCCGCACATCGTCCACCATGGCCGGCGGCGCGTAAGCGTCCGGGTCGTCCGCATAGTCCGAGCGTCCCCGGCCGCGATAGTCCAGGCTGACCAGCCGGCGCGGGGCGATGCGCTCGGCGATATGGACGAAATCCTTGGTGGTGCGGGCATAGCCGGGCAGGCCGAGCACCGGCACACGCGGGTCGAGCGGGTCCCCCCAGTCGGCGGTGAACAGGCGGGCGCCCGACCGGCTGGTGACGTATCGTTCCCGGCAGTCGACCATCCCGTGACCCGTCAGGCGACGCCGACGATGGCGGGCAGCGGCTCCAGGGTCTTCAGCTCGATATCCGGCGATCCCGGAAGCCGCTCGCGCGCCTGGCCGAAGCGGTTGCACCAGGCGACCCGGAAGCCGAAGGCGGCGGCGGCCGCGGCATCCCAGGCGTTGGAGGACTGGAAACTGATCGACCCGGGGGTCGAGACCCGCAGCGCCGCCATGGCGAGCTGGTAGACCCGTGGATCGGGTTTGAACACGCCGAGTTCGTCCACCGACAGCACCGCGTCGAACAGCGGCGCGCAACCGGTGCTCTCGCACACGCTCGCCAGCATCTCGGGCGAGCCGTTCGACAGGATCGCGGTCTTCATTCCGCCGTTCTTCAGGGCCTCCAGCACCCCGATCACCTCCGGATAGGTGTCGAGGGTGCGGTAGCTGTCCATCAGCGCCTGGCGCAGGCCGGTCGGCGAGCCGCCGGGGAAGGCGGTCTCCAGCGCGAAATCCAGGGCGTCGCCGGTGACCTGCCAGAACGGAACATAGTGCTGCGGACCCATGAGGCTGCGCAGCCAGGAATAGGAGAGCTGCTTGGTGCGCCAGGTGTCGGACATGACCTGCGCCGCCTCGACCTCCAGGCCGAAATCATCGCGGCACCGGGCCACGGCGGAATGGACGTCGAACAGCGTGCCGTAGGCATCGAAGACGCAGGCCTCGATGCCCTCGAACCGGTCGGTCATGGCGTCCCCCTCAGTTTCGTTTCAGCGCCGCCTGCTGATGATCCAACAATACGCCGCAGGAATAGACGCACCAGACTTTCTGGGCCACGGGGGTGAGGGAGGCGAGGGCAGTCGCCTGATCGTGATGATTGGCGAGCCGCTCGCGATAGACGTGAAGCGCCTCCAGCACCCGCTGCACATAGTTGCGAGTTTCGGAGAACGGGATGCGTTCGATCCAGTCGACCACGTCCACCGCCGGATCGCTCGGATCGCCATGGGCCTTCACCCAGGCGACGACCCGCCCGGGGCCGGCATTGTAGGCGGCGATCGCCTTGATGTAATGGCCGTCGAACCGATCGACCATCTGCTTCAGATAGGTGCTGCCGAGCCGCACGTTGTAGTCCGGCCGGGCGATCAGCGAGCCGAGGTCGTATTCCAGCCCGATCGACTTGGCGGTCATCTCGGCGGTGCCCGGCATGAGCTGCATCAGCCCGCGGGCGCCGACCCGGCTGATGGCCGTGGTCTCGAAGCTGCTCTCCTGGCGGATGATCGCATGCACGAAGGCCGGCTCCGGACCCTGGGTCGGCAGCGGGTCGAGCAGGGGATATCCCAGCGCCGGCAGGATCATCCGGCCCGTCGCCGCGCGGCGGGCGGTGAAGACGGCCGTGCCCAGGTCGCCGGCCTCCGCCGCCATCTCGGCGATCAGGGCCGAGCGGTCGATGTCGTCACTGGAGACGGCCAGATGCCGCATGAACAGCCGCGCCGTCCCGTCCATCCGCAGCCGGAGCAGCGCACGGGCCGCCTGCACCTCGTCATCGGCGTTGAACGCCGCCCGGGCCGCCGCGTCGGGGGCGGCCGGTTCGGGCAGGGAGATCCGCTTGGCCCCGATCCGGGCGGCGGCGAGCTGGCCGTAGAAGGTGGTCTGGAACGCCGCACCCCGCGCATACCATTCGCGGGCCTCGTCCGGATTGCCCACCACCTCGGCGGCGCGGCCGGCCCAGTAGGCGGCGCGGCCCGAGCTGATCGGGGTGGAGACGTTGCCGTGGAGCTGGGTGAAATGGCGCAGCGCATCCTTCGGGCGGTCGAGGAACCGCAGCGCGAGCCAGCCCGCCAGCCATTCCGCCTCCGCGAAGGGCGCCCCGGAGCGCTGGTTGTGGGAGGCGGCGAGCAGATAGGCGTCCTGGAACTTGCCGTCGTCCATCGCCTCGCGGATGTGCCAGGCCCGCTCGCGCCACCACAGGCCGGCGAACTCGGCCGAGGGCGGGGCCTCGAACATCAGCTCCCGCGCGCCGATCTCCATGCCGGCCTGCCGGCGCCAGCGCAGGCGCTCGTAATGCAGGCCCGGGTCGTTCTGCAGCTCCTTCGGCACCCGGCGGATGGCCTCGTCCACGCCGGCCTGCTTGAAGCGCAGGCGCAGGCGGGCATCTGCCAGCTTCTGCCAGCCGTCGGGCACATGCTCCATCGCCTGCCGGGCCGCCCCCGAATGGCCGCGCCACAGCATCTGGTCCAGCCGCTCGATATGGTCGATCTGGCGCAGATGCTTGCCGTAGCGGGCGAGGAACTGCGCCTCGTCCCGCTTGCCGAGCTCGATCTGCCGCCAGGTCTCGCGCGCCTGTGCCTGCACCGCCGCGGCGTCGCCCGTGCGGGCGACCGCCTCCAGGTGCGCGAGCCGGCCCTGGGTCGAGCGGGGCGGATGCTTGGCGAACCACTCCAGGCGCCGGGCGAGGCTGATGTCGCTCGTCATCAGCTCCTCGCCGCGGGCAACCAGGCTCGCCTCGTCCGGCCAGCCCGGATGGTCGTGCAGGAACCGCTCGATCTCCGCAAAGGTGGTCGGCTGGTCGCCGTCGCGCAGGCGGGTCCACTGGTACAGCGCTTCCAGGCTCGCATCCCGGCCGCGGCCGCGCACCGCCGCCGCCTGCGCCCAGTCGCCGGACGCGGCATAGGACAGGGCGGTGCGCCAGGCGGCGTCCGATGGGGACAGTCCGGCTAGTCCTGCCGGCCGCTGCATGGGAATGGGGACGGCTCCGGCGGCCACCGGGGTGGCGGAGGCCGGGCGCGGCTCCGGCGCCGGCGCGGTGCCGGCGGCCTGCGCCAGGCCTGCCCAGGCCAGCGCTGCGGCGCCGAAGACGAACGGGAGACCGCGAACGATCATAGCTCTTCTCCGCACGATCGGCGGCACCCGCGGGGGGAAAGTGGGGCCGACGTCGAGCGACCAAGGTAATGCTGCAACCGCTAACCGCCAAGCGGGCAAGAAAAAATAGCCGCCGAGGCAGACTTGCCCCCAGGTGGGTGGGGGCGTAATGTCGCCCGCTCAACTTCCACGAAACTGCCGACTCGGAGAGAACCGATGGGCTACGCATTCGGACAGCCGTTGTTCAAGGGATCACTTGTTGCCTTGATCACGCCGTTCAAAAACGGCGCGGTAGACGAGGATGCGTTCCGAAAACACGTGGACTGGCAGATCGAGCAAGGCACCCATGGCCTTGTTCCGGTCGGCACCACGGGTGAGAGCCCGACGCTGAGCCATGAGGAGCACAAGCGGGTCATCGAGATCTGCATCGAGCAGGCGGCGGGCCGGGTTCCGGTCATCGCCGGCGCCGGCTCGAACTCCACCAAGGAAGCGGTCGAGTTCACCGAGCACGCGGCCGAGGCCGGTGCGACGGCGGTGCTGCATGTCATGCCGTACTACAACAAGCCGACCCAGGAGGGCATGTTCCGGCATTTCGAGGCGATCAATAACGCCGTCGATATCCCGATCATCATCTACAACATTCCCGGCCGCTCGGTCGTGGACATGTCCGTGGACACGATGAAGCGGTGCTACGAGCAGCTAAAGAACGTGGTCGGCGTGAAGGACTCCACGGCCGATTCCGTGCGCCCGATCAAGCAGCGCATGGCCATGGGGGCTGACTTCTGCCAGCTCTCCGGCGAGGACGCGGCGATCTTGCCGTTCCTGGCCCATGGCGGCCATGGCTGCATCTCGGTCACCGCCAATGTCGCGCCCAAGCAGCTCTCGGAGATGCATGTGGCCTGGCAGAACCGGGATCTGGACACCGCCTTCGCCATCAACGAGCGGCTCCAGCCGCTGCATTCGGCGCTGTTCTGCGAGAGCAGCCCGGGGCCGATCAAGTATGCGGCCAGCCTGCTGGGGATCTGCGAGTCGACGGCCCGTCTGCCGATCTACGAGATCGCCGACGAGAGCAAGGCTAAGGTCGAAAGCGCGATGCGCCATGCCGGCCTGCTGAACTGATCGCCGCATCCGCGGAGACGGAGCGGCCCGCCCCTCGGGGCGGGCCGTCGCCGTTTTGGGGCCGGGCCTCGACAGCGGGGCGGGGCTGCCTATATACGCACGTCTGATTTTGAGGAGAGAGCGCCATGGCGGGTAAGCAAGGCGCCCGCAAAGAGGTTGCTCGCAACCGGCGGGCCCGACACGAATACAGGATCGAGGAGACCCTGGAGGTCGGTCTGATCCTGACCGGCTCCGAGGTGAAATCGCTGCGCCAGGGGCGTGGTGCGTCGATCAATGAGTCCTATGCCGGCTCCGAGCATGGCGACCTCGCCCTGATCAACGCCCATATTCCGGAATATAAGCCGGCCGAGCCCTTCAACCACGAGCCGCGCCGGGTGCGCCGCCTGCTGGCCCACCGCCGGGAGCGCGACCGGCTGCTTGGACTGGTGAAGCGCGAGGGCTACACGCTCGTGCCGCTGTCGCTGTATTTCAACGAGCGCGGCATCGCCAAGCTCGAGCTCGGCCTCGCCCGCGGCAAGAAGATGGCCGACAAGCGCGAGGACGCCAAGAAGCGCGACTGGGAACGCCAGAAGGCCCGGCTGCTGCGCGAGAAGGGGTGAGGGCGGGCGCGCTCCAATTCCCGATCACCCCTCTTCTTCATTCACTCCCCGGATTCATTCCGGGGCCCACCCGTCAGGCGGCACGACGTTCGGCGCCCGTAGCAGCGGCGGGGTAGGCCCCGGAATGAATCCGGGGAGTGCTTTAGGGGGAGGTGGCGGTTCGCTCACTGCCGTCCAGCAACGCCCGAACCTGCCGGAACACGTCGTAGAACATCGCTTCCGTCAGCCGGCCGGTGTTCGTGTTGTAGCGCGAGCAGTGGTAGGAGCCGGCCAGCATCCGCCCGTCACCCAGGTCGTGCACCGCGTTATGCCCGAACTTGGCCGACGACTTCCTGCGGCCCAGCGCCGCCAGAGTGGCGCCATGGGCGAGGGAGCCCAGCACCAGGATCACCTTGAGCGACGGCATCTCCCCGATGGTCGCCTCCAGGAACGGTCGGCAGGCGCTCACCTCCGCCCCGACCGGCTTGTTCTGCGGCGGCACGCAGCGCACCGCGTTGGTGATCCGGCAGTCGATCAGCGAGAGCCCGTCATCCGGCCGCTTGCCGTACTGCCCCTCCGCGAAGCCGAAGGTGAGAAGGGTGTCGTAGAGCAGGTCGCCGGCATAATCGCCGGTGAAGGGGCGGCCGGTGCGGTTCGCTCCCTTCAGACCCGGCGCCATGCCCACCACCAGCAGCCGGGCGTCGGCGCCGCCGAAGCTCGGCACCGGCGCGTTGTGGAAGTCGGGATACAGCCGCTGGTTCTCCGCCCGGAACGCGACAAGGCGCGGGCAGAGGGGGCAATCCGGCGGCGGATCGCTCAGCATCGCTTCGGGCATCGGCTCAAAAGACCGGTTTGGGCCGGATCAGCCGCGGCGGGGCGGCGGCGTGCGACGCACCACGGCGGGCGGCTCGTCGTCATCGTAATCGTCATCGACGTAATCGTCGTCGAGATCGTCATCCGCCTCCACCGGCGCGGAGTGCGGTGCTGCCGGACGTTCCCGGCGCGGGCCCCGGTCGGAATGGACCCGTTCGATCTGGGCGGCGAGCTGGTCGAGCTCGATGAACTGGTCGGCCTGGCGGCGCAGCTCGTCGGCGATCATCGGCGGCTGGGTGCGGATCGAGGAGACGATGGACGCGCGCACGCCCTTGCGCTGCACCGCCTCTATCAGGGAGCGGAAATCGCCGTCGCCGGAGAACAGCACCACATGGTCGACCCGATCGACCATTTCCATCATGTCGACCGCCAGCTCGATGTCCATGTTGCCCTTCACCTTGCGACGTCCGGCGCTGTCGGTGAATTCTTTGGCCGGCTTGGTCACCAGCGTGTAACCGTTGTAGTCGAGCCAGTCGACGAGCGGCCTGATCGGCGAATACTCCTGGTCCTCCAGCAATGCGGTATAATAAAACGCGCGAATCAACCGGCCTTTACCTGCGAACAGGTCGAGCAAACGTTTGTAGTCGATGTCGAATCCGAGCGATCTGGCGGCGGAGTAGAGGTTGGCACCGTCTATAAAGAGGGCCATCCGTTCATCAGGATGGAACAACATATGCAATCCTTTCAATTGCTTTTACGCTCTTCTTGAGCTGAATTCTTTAGAATTCGGCGGGCGGCTGAGTAATGAGGGCGCCCGTGTCGAACTGTTTGCAGTCTAGGTCCGAATATGGGCTGATGTACAGGCCAAAGGCCGGCCATGGAGGCATCGAACAGATGGCAGATTTCGCATTGGTGACGCCGTTTCGGGGGTGCCTCGACGGGCTCCCCGGCGACCGCGTGACAGGGTGCAAGGAAGGGTATTCCGCATGATCATCGTCGCCATCGGCGCCAATCTTCCGGCCTCCGGCTACGAGACGCCGCTGTCCACCTGCGAGGCGGCCGTGGTGCGCCTGGCCGAGGACGCGGATATCCAGGTCACCGGCCGGTCGCGCTGGTACGAATCCGAGCCGGTGCCGAAATCCGATCAGCCCTGGTTCGTGAACGGCGCGGTCTCGGTCGAGACCGACCTGCTGCCGGAGGTCCTGCTGGCCCGGCTGCACGTGATCGAGGAGTCGTTCGGCCGAGTGCGCCGGGTTCGCAACGAGGCGCGCCCCCTCGATCTCGACCTGATCGACTACGACGGACAGGTGCGGATCGGCGCGGTCGATCCGACCCTGCCGCATCCGCGGGCGGGCGAGCGGGCCTTCGTCCTGCTGCCGATCCGCGACCTGGACCCGGACTGGCGCCATCCGGTGACCGGCGAGGCGGTCTCGACCCTGATCGCCGGCCTGCCCGACGGGGGCGGGGAGATCCGCGCGCTCGAGGACTGAGCGCGGGCTGCGGTTTTGCCGCCGAAACCCCGGATGAGTGCTTGTTTTCCGGGCGCTTGACCCCTATATTCCGCGGCTCCGCCTAACATTGTGCGCACCCGATCGAGAGGCTGTTGATGGCCCGCGTTACCGTCGAAGACTGCATCGTCAAGATCCCGAACCGGTTTGACCTGGTGATGGCCGCGGCCCAGCGTTCGCGCGACATTTCCTCCGGTTCCTCCATCACCGTGGACCGTGACAACGACAAGAACCCGGTCATTGCCCTGCGCGAGATCGCCGAGGAGACCGTCGATACCGGCGCGCTGAACGAAGCCCTCATCAAGGGCCTGCAGAAGCATGTCGAGGTCGACGAGCCGGAGGACGACGACATGGAGCGCCTGATCGGCTCCGATGCCGGCGCCGGCAGTGTCGGGCTGGACGGCCGCCTCGCGGAGGGTGACACTCTCGATGAGGATGCGGCGGAAGGTCTCGGCATGGGAATCGAGAGTGACGGTGGCCAGTTCGAGGATGTCGACGACAGCGAGCTCGACCGCGAAGGTTGATCCGACCGCTGTGCGCGCCGCTTGCGGCCCGACCCGGCGACAACATTTCCGTCAGCACCCGGCTGAGGTGCTGACGCCATGATCCGCCAATACGAACTCGTCGAGCGTGTGCGCGCCTACGATCCGACCACGGACGAGGCGGCGCTCGACCGCGCGTATGTCTACGCGATGAAGATGCACGGCTCGCAGACGCGGGCCTCGGGCGACCCGTATTTCTCCCATCCGCTGGAAGTCGCCGGCATCCTGACCGAGATGAAGCTCGATCACGGCACGGTCATCACCGCGCTGCTGCACGACGTCATAGAGGATACCGAGGCGACCCTCAGCGACGTGCGTAACCTTTTCGGCGACGAGATCGCCCGGCTGGTGGACGGCGTCACCAAGCTGACCCGGATCGAGCTGCAGTCCGACCGCACCAAGCAGGCCGAGAACTTCCGCAAGCTGGTGCTGGCCATGAGCCAGGACATCCGCGTGCTGCTGGTCAAGCTGGCGGACCGGGTGCACAACATGCGCACCCTGCATTTCATCAAGAACCCGGACAAGCGCCGGCGGATCGCCGCCGAGACGATGGACATCTACGCGCCGCTGGCCGCGCGTATCGGTATCAACGAGATCAAGGACGAGCTGGAAGACCTGGCCTTCGCCGAGATCAACCCGGATGCCCGCACCTCGATAAAGGCCCGGCTCGATTTTCTGCGGAGCCAGGGCGGCGACCTTGTGAACAGCATCATCGCCGAACTGCACGAGAAGCTGGCCGCGGCCGGCGTCCATGCCGACATCTCCGGCCGCATGAAGACGCCGTATTCGATCTGGCAGAAGATGCAGCGCAAGGAAGTCGGGATCGAGCAGCTCTCCGACATCATGGCGTTCCGACTCGTGGTCGAGGATATCGGCGGCTGCTACCAGTGCCTGGGCGCAATGCACGGCTCCTATCCGGTCGTGCCCGGCCGCTTCAAGGACTACATCTCCACGCCCAAGCCCAACGGCTATCGCTCGCTGCATACCGGCGTGATCGGCCCGCACCGGCAGCGCATCGAGGTGCAGATCCGTACCCGCGAGATGCACGACATCGCCGAGCTCGGCGTCGCCGCCCATTGGAACTACAAGCAGCGCGAGGCGGTCAACGAGGGCAAGCAGTACCGATGGATACGGGAACTGCTCGACATTCTGGAGCAGGCATCCGGCCCGGAAGAGTTCCTGGAACACACCAAGCTGGAGATGTACCAGGACCAGGTCTTCTGCTTCACGCCGAAGGGCGACCTGATCGCCCTGCCGCAGGGAGCGGTGCCGATCGATTTCGCCTATGCCGTCCATTCCGAGGTCGGCGATCGCACGGTCGGCGCCAAGCTGAACGGGCGCCTGGTGCCGCTGATGACCCAGCTGCGTAACGGCGACCAGGTGGAGATCGTCACCTCCAAGACCTCGACGCCGTCGCCGAACTGGGAACAGATCGTCGTCACCGGCAAGGCCAAGGCGCGGATCCGCCGCTTCGTGCGTCTGAAACGCCGCCAGCAGTTCTCCGATCTCGGCAAGGCGATGCTGCAGAAGGCGTTCCGCCAGGAGGGCCACCCGTTCTCCGAAAAGCAGCTCGAGCCGCTGCTGAGCCGCTTCCGGGCCGAAGCGGTCGAGGACCTCTATGCCGGCATCGGCGAGGGGCTGGAGAGCGCGCTGGAGGTCGTCCACGCGGTCCATCCGCCGGTGATCGAGCCGAAGAAGGAAGAGAACGTCGTCCCGATCGCCCGGGCGCGTGGCCGCACCAAGCGGGGCCGCCAGAAGGACGCGCTGCCGATCCGCGGCCTGATAGACGGGATGGCGATGCATTTCGCGCGCTGCTGCCACCCGCTGCCGGGCGAGCGGATCGTCGGCATCGTGACCACCGGCAAGGGCGTGACCATCCACACCATCGACTGCGAGACCCTGGAGGGCTTCCAGGACCAGCCCGAGCGGTGGGTCGACGTGGCCTGGGACGACGATGCCGAGTCCGCCCATGTGGGCCGGCTCTACGTGGTCATAGCCAACGAGCCGGGCAGCCTCGGCTCCCTGTCGACGGTCATCGGCAAGAACGGCGGCAACATCATGAACCTGAAGATCGTGAACCGCTCGATCGACTTCTTCGAGATGCTGATCGATGTGGAGGTGGCCGATGTCCGCCATCTGACGACGATCATCGCCGCCCTGCGGGCCACGCCGGTCATCAACTCCGTCGACCGCGCGCGCGGCTGAGGGGCGGGGATGGCGGCATGATTCTGGGCATCGGCGCGGATCTGGTGGACACGCGGCGGATCGCCGCCGCCCTGGACCGGTTCGGCGACCGGTTCCGCCGGCGCTGCTTCTCCGAGCCGGAGATCGTCCGGGCCGAGCGGGCCGCGAACCCCGCCCTGGTCTACGCCAAACGCTTCGCCGCCAAGGAGGCGGTGTGGAAGGCGCTGGGGGACGAGGGGCGCGAGGGCATCCAGTGGCGCGAGCTGGTGGTGGAGAACGCCCGCTCCGGCAAGCCGCGCTTCGTGCTCAGTGGGCGGGCCGCCGCCCGGCTGGCGGAACTGACGCCGCAGGGAATGATTGCCCGCATCGACCTGTCTCTGTCGGATGAACCGCCCTATGCCCAGGCATTCGTCGTGGTCTCGGCGGCACCGGCCTCCCTGGAGGCCCTGCGGCCGGCAGAAGGCTAGGGACAAACCGTCGCCACCCGGCGGCAGGCCGAGGGCATCGCTTGCTCCGGCGCGTCAAATTCGGCATACCGGTCCGTGCTCCGGCGTGTGGCGGGGGTGCCAGGGTCTTGTCAGGATGGATATCGATGGCTGCAAAAAAATCGGGCGGATACGGTGAGCTGATCCGCACCGTGGTAATCGCCTGTGCCATCGCGCTCGGCATCCGGACCTTCTTCTACGAGCCGTTCAACATTCCCTCGGGCTCGATGATCCCGACCCTGCTGGTCGGCGACTACCTGTTCGTCTCCAAGGCCTCCTACGGCTACAGTCGCTACTCGCTGCCGCTGTCCCTGCCGCTGATCCCCGGCCGCGTGCTGTTCTCCGAGCCGGAGCGGGGCGACGTGGCGGTCTTCAAGCTGCCGAGCGACAACAGCACCGACTACATCAAGCGGGTGGTCGGCCTGCCCGGCGACACGATCCAGGTGAAGGGCGGCATCCTGCACATCAACGGCACGGCGGTGAAGCGCCGGCAGATCGAGGATTTCCAGCCGGAGAACGGCGCGCGGCCCGTCGCGCAGTTCATCGAGACCCTGCCGAACGGCCGGGAGCACCGCATCCTCGAGCTCAGCGACAGCATGAGCGCCGACAACACCCCGGTCTATCACGTGCCGGCCGGGCATTATTTCGCGATGGGCGACAACCGGGACAATTCCCGGGACAGCCGCTTCCCGGAGGTCGGGCCGATCCCCGAGCAGAATCTGGTCGGCCGGGCCGACATCCTGTTCTTCTCCCATGACGGGGACGCCCGCCTGTGGGAGGTCTGGAAGTGGCCCTTCGCCATCCGGTACGGCCGCCTCCTGGACACCATCGAATGACCTCCGACGACGCGGATCTGGCAGACCTCGCCGCGATCCTGAACCATGAGTTCGAGCATACCGAGGTGCTGCGCCGGGCGGTCACCCATGCCAGCGCCGAGCCGCGCGCGTGGAACGCCTATGAACGGCTGGAATTCCTGGGCGACCGGGTGCTGGCGCTGATCGTCGCCGAGCAGCTTCTCGACCGCTTTCCGCACGAGCGCGAGGGGGCTATCGCCAAGCGCCACGTCAACCTGGTGCGCCGCGAGGCCCTGGCCCAGGTGGCGCGCACCATCGATCTCGGGCGGTTCCTGATCCTGTCGCGCGGCGAGGAGGATGCCGGCTCGCGCAACAGCGACACGATCCTGTCCGACGCCATGGAGGCGGTGATCGGCGCCCTGTATCTCGACGGCGGGCTGGAGGCGGCGCGCCGCTTCATCCTGACCGAGTGGAACCGGCTGCTGGAGCTGGACCTGCGCCCGCCCCAGGATCCGAAGACGACGTTGCAGGAATGGGCCCAGGGTCGCAAGCTGGCCCTGCCGCGCTATGTCACGGTGACCCAGTCCGGGCCGGCCCATGCGCCGGAATTCACGGTCCAGGTCATCGTCGAAGGCCAGGAGCCGACCACCGGGGTCGGCCGATCCAAGCGGCTCGCCGAACAGGCGGCGGCCGCCGAACTCATCAAACGGGTGGGAGCATGAACGCGCCCAAGTCCCATTGCGGTTTCGTCGCCCTCCTGGGCGCGCCCAATGCCGGCAAGTCGACCCTGGTGAACCAGCTCGTGGGCGCCAAGGTCTCCATCGTCACCCACAAGGTGCAGACCACCCGCACCCGCATCCGCGGCATCGCTCTGGAGGGTGACACCCAGATCGTGCTGGTCGACACGCCGGGCATCTTCACGCCCAAGCGCCGGCTCGACCGGGCCATGGTGCATGCGGCCTGGGCCGGGGCAGGGGATGCGGATGTGGTCGTGCTGGTCGCCGACGCGCGGCAGGGGCTCGACGACGACACGATGCGGATCGTCGAGGGGCTCAAGGAGAACGGCCGCAAGGCGGTGCTCGCCCTGAACAAGGTGGACGACATCAAGCGCGAGAAGCTGCTGCCGATCGCCGCCCAGTTCAGCGAGGCCTTCGAGTTCGACCGGGTCTTCATGATCTCCGCCCTGAACGGCAGCGGCTGCGCCGACCTGCGCAAATACCTGGCTGAGCGCATGGCGCCGGGGCCGTGGCTCTATCCCGAGGACGAGCTGAGCGACCTGCCGATGCGGCTGATGGCGGCGGAGATCACCCGCGAGAAGGTCTTCCTGCGGCTGCATGATGAGCTGCCGTACTCGGCGACCGTGGAGACCGACCAGTGGACCGAGCGCGACGACGGCTCGGTGCGGATCGACCAGACGCTCTACGTGGAGCGCGACAGCCAGAAGAAGATCGCGCTCGGCAAGGGCGGCCAGAAGATCAAGGAAATCGGCTCCCAGGCCCGCACGGAACTGGAGGAGATGCTGGAGCGCCGCGTGCACCTGTTCCTGTTCGTGAAGGTCCGGGAGAACTGGCAGGAGGACCGCCAGCACCTGCGGGAGTGGGGGCTGGAGTGGGATGTGTGAGGCGGCCGTGTGTGCTGTCCTCGATCCGTTCCCGCCTCGCCCATCCCCCGTCCACCCGTTCGCCGTCCACCCACTCGCCGTCCGCCCGTTCCCCGTCCCCCCGTTGCCCGTCATCCTGACGCAAGTCAGGATCAACGCTCCGGCCTCTCCAAGGGTCAGTGCGCCGACCCTGACTTGCGTCAGGATGACGGGTGTCGCTACCGCCCACGGCCGTCCGACCCCATGATCGACTGGACCGACACCGGCATCGTGCTGTCCGCCCGCCCGCACGGCGAGGGCTCCGCCGTCGTCACCCTGCTGACCGCCGAGCACGGCCGCCATGCGGGCTTGGCGCGCGGGGCCTTCGGCGGCCGCGGGCGCGGCGTGTACCAGCCGGGCAACCGGGTCACCGCCGAATGGCGCGCCCGCCTCGCCGAGCATCTGGGGACCTGGGCCTGCGAGCTGGACACCGGCTACGCCGCCGGGGTGATGCACGACCCGCTGCGGCTGTCCGGCCTGTCGGCGGTCTGCGCCGTCGCCGACGCCGCCCTGCCGGAGCGCGAGCCGCATCCCCGTCTGTACGAGGCGCTGGGCGCGCTGCTGGAGGTCATGGCCGACGACAGCCTCGGGGATGCCTGGATCGCTGTCTATGTGCGCTGGGAGATCGGGCTGCTGGCCGATCTCGGCTACGGGCTCGACCTGGACACCTGTGCGGCCACCGGCACCAATGACGATCTCGCCTATGTCAGCCCCCGCTCGGGCCGGGCGGTGTCGCTCGCGGCGGGCGAGCCGTATCGCGACAAGCTGCTGACCCTTCCCCGATTCCTTGTCGGAAATCCTGGGAGTCGCGGCGGCGGCGATTCGGACGATCTGTTCGCCGGCCTGGCCCTGTCCGGGTTTTTCCTTGAGCGCCATGTATTTGCGACACACGGTCGGCAGCCACCGCCGGCACGGACGCGATTCGTTGAACGGTTCGCCGAGCGCGCTACAGTATCTGGTGGAGGTTCCAACGCATGAGCACGACATCTTCTGATTTGCCGCCGCCCCCCCCGAGCGAGCCCGGCATCGTCCGCGACACCTGGCTGGCCGATGCGCTGAGCGAGCGCTATCTGGCCTATGCCCTGTCGACCATCATGGCGCGGTCGCTGCCGGATGTGCGCGACGGGCTGAAGCCGGTGCACCGGCGGCTGCTGTTCGCCATGCGCCAGCTCCGCCTCGACCCGGACAGCGCGTTCAAGAAGTCGGCCCGCGTGGTCGGCGACGTGATGGGTAAGTTCCACCCGCACGGCGACGCCGCGATCTACGACGCCATGGTGCGTCTGGCCCAGGATTTCGCCGTGCGCTATCCGCTGGTCGACGGCCAGGGGAACTTCGGCAACGTGGACGGCGATAACGCGGCGGCCATGCGCTACACCGAGGCGCGGCTGACCGAGGTCGCCCAGCGTCTGCTCGACGGCATCGACGAGGATACGGTCGATTTCCGCGCCACCTATGACGGCGAGGGCGAGGAGCCGGTCGTGCTGCCGGCGGCCTTCCCGAACCTGCTGGCGAACGGCGCCCAGGGCATCGCGGTCGGCATGGCGACCTCCATCCCGCCGCACAACGTGGACGAGCTCTGCGACGCCCTGCAGCATCTCATCAAGCATCCGGACGCCCGGATCGAGACCCTGGTGGAGAAGGTCTCCGGCCCGGACTTCCCGACCGGCGGCATCCTGGTGGAATCCCGCGAGGCGGTGACCGAGGCCTACCGCACCGGCCGCGGCTCGTTCCGCGTGCGCGCCCGCTGGGAGGTCGAGCGGCTCAAAAACGGCACCTGGCAGGTCGTCGTCACCGAGATCCCCTACCAGGTGCAGAAGTCGCGGCTGGTCGAACGCATGGCCGAGCTGCTGCAGGCCCGCAAGCTGACCCTGCTGGGCGACATCCGCGACGAGTCGGCCGCCGATATCCGCCTGGTGCTGGAGCCGAAGAGCCGCAACGTCGATCCCGACGTGCTGATGGAGAGCCTGTTCAAGCAGACCGACCTGGAGAGCCGGGTCTCGCTGAATCTGAACGTGCTCGACAAGGACAACGTGCCCCGGGTGATGAGCCTGCCCGAGGCGCTGAAGGCCTTCCTGGATCACCGCCACGAGGTGCTGATCCGGCGCACCAACCACCGGCTGGCCAAGATCGCTCACCGGCTGGAGGTGCTGGGCGGCTACCTGATCGCCTTCCTAAACCTCGACGAGGTGATCCGCATCATCCGCGAGGAGGACGAGCCGAAGGCAGAGCTGATGCGGACCTTCGAACTCACCGACGTGCAGGCCGAGGCGATCCTCAACATGCGCCTGCGGTCCCTGCGCAAGCTGGAGGAGATCGAGCTGCGCAAGGAGCATGAGCAGCTCTCGGCCGAGCGCGACGACCTCACCGACCTGCTGGGCGACGAGGAGCGCCGCTGGAAGGTGGTCGGCCAGCAGATCGGCGACATCCGCCGGGAGTTCGGCAAGTCCACCGAGATCGGCCGCCGCCGCACCGAGATCGGCTCGGCGCCGAGTGCCGTGATCATCCCGACCGAGGCCATGGTCGAGCGCGAGCCGATCACCGTGATCTGCTCCGAGAAGGGCTGGATCCGGGCGCTGCGCGGCCATATCGGCCCGGACCAGGAGGTGAAGTACAAGGAGGGCGACGGCGAGCGGTTCCGCGTCCATGCGGAGACCACCGACAAGATCCTGGTCTTCGCCACCGACGGTCGGTTCTACACGATCGGCGGCGACAAGCTGCCCTCGGGCCGCGGCCATGGCGAGCCGATCCGCCTGATGATCGACCTCGCCAATGACGAGGACATCGTCACCATCTTCCCGCACCGTCCCGGCGAGAAGCTGCTGGTCGCCTCGAGGGAAGGGCGCGGGTTCATCGTGCCCTCCGACGACGTGCTGGCCCAGACCCGGGCGGGCAAGCAGGTGCTGGGCACGGATGCGAAGTCGAAGGCGCGGGTCTGCATCCCGGTCACCGGCGATACGGTCGCCGTGGTCGGCACCAACCGTAAGCTGCTCGTGTTCGACGTGGCCGACCTGCCGGAGATGGGCCGCGGCAAGGGCGTGATCCTGCAAAAGTACAAGTCCGGCGGTACCCTGGCCGACGTGACCGTGTTCAAGGCGGAGGAGGGACTGTCCTGGTCGCTCCAGGGCGGACGCCGGCGCACCGAGACTGACCTGTCCACCTGGCGCGGCAAGCGGGCCGGCTCCGGCAAGATGCCGCCCACGGGCTTCCCGAGACCGCCGCGGTTCACGTAAGCGAACCCGTATCCCCGCGCGCACCCGTCATCCCGGCGAGCCCCGGACCTGATCCGGGGGTCGGCCGGGACCCAGCCGCCCTCGCCAGGGTCCCGGGCAGCCTCCGGATCAGATCCGGAGCCTCCCGGGATGACGGTATTTTGAAAGTAACTTCCGACCTCACCCTTGTCTGTTGGCGAGGTGCGAAGATGGGTTTGGACGGACGGAGTTACTCCTCCACCGGCGCCGAATAGGTCTGCCACCCGTCCGGGCCGAGAAGTTCGACCGGGCGGTACATCGTCTTGTACGACATCTTCCGGCAGCCCTCGATCCAGTAGCCGAGATATACGTAGGGCAGCCCCGCCTCGGCGGAGCGGCGGACCGCGTCGAGCACCATGAACCGGCCGAGCGCCCGCTTCGGCGCCCCCGGCTCGAAGAAGCTGTAGACCGCGGACAGCCCGTCGTCCTGGTGGTCGATCAGGATCGTCGCCCAGAGCGCCCGCCGGGCGTCACGGTACTCGATGAGCGAGGACTCGATCGGCGAGCGCTCGACCATCGCGGCGTAGTCGGCCTCGTCCATCAGCGCCATCTCGCCGTCGCCATGGCGGCCGGACTGGTAGCGCGAGAACAGGTCGAACTGCTCCCGGGTCGCCTCGTTCGGCACGACCTCGCCGGTCAGGTCCGCATTGGCGCGCAGCACCCGCCGCTGCCCCTTGGTCCAGTCGAAATCCGCCACCCGGATCCGTACCGGCACGCAGGCCCGGCAGCCTTCGCAGGCGGGACGGTAGGCTAGGTGCTGGGTGCGGCGGAAACCGGCCCGGGCCAGGGTGTCGTGGGCATGGCGGCCGCGCCGGGTGGAGAGGTCGCAGACTAGGCGCCGCTCCTGCCGGCCCGGCAGATAGGGGCACGGCATCGGCAGCGTATGGAAGAAGGTCAGCGGCGGAGCAAGGGTTGCGTCATGCATGCGGGGTGATCAGCCTCCCACCCGTGGGGCAGGGGCCCCGGTATCGTTCAGGACCGGCGCCCCGGTGTCATTCGACGCCGCCGGTGGTGCACTGGCAGGCGCGGCGCGCGGCGTCCCCGGAGGCGCGCCGTCGTCATTCGCCCCGCCGGGCGCGGTTCCCCCGGCCGGCGTGCCGCCCACACCCACGCCCGGGGTCGAGCCGGCGACCGACGGGTCGAGCAGGTTCAAGTTCTGCGCCTGTTCCGGGGTCAGGTTCTTCAGCACGATGCTGATCCGGCGGTTCGTGGGATCGGCCGGATCCTCCACCAGCGGCTCGCGGTCGGCCCGGCCAGCCACCTTCTCGATGCGGCCGCTCGGGATGCCGTTCTCCTCCAGCACCCGGCGCGAGGCGTTGGCCCGGTCCGAGGACAGCTCCCAGTTGGTGTAGGTCGAGCCCGGGGCGAACTGCGAGCTGTCGGTATGGCCCGAGATCTCGATGTTGTTCGGCATCTTCTTGATGACCTCGGCCACCTTCTCCAGCAGCGCGCGGGTCTGGTCGTACATGGCCGCACTGCCGTTCGGGAACAGGGCAATCCGCTCCTGGTCGATGAGCTGGATGCGCAGGCCCTCGGGCACGGCCTCGATCTTCAGGGACTCGCCGGCCTCGGCCAGTTCGGGCGTCTGTTCGATCGCCTCCTTCAGCGCCGCCTCGGCCTCCTCGAACTGCTGCTGCTCGCGCTCGCGCAGCATCTGCTCCATGACCTCCTGGTTCACCGTGCCTTCCTCGTCCTCACGGGAACCGAGGCGGGACTCGATGTTCTCAGGGTCGTCGGAATCCGGATCCAGGGATTCGGTGCGCTCCGCCTGCGGGCGGGCGACCTGCGGGGTGGAGATCATCGGCGGCGAGGAGGCGGATTTCAGCGCGCCGGGAACGGTGATCGACGTGCCACCGAGAACGCCGCCGGAGCCCGAGCGGGTCGAGCGGCTGATGGCGGTCGGGTCGAAATAGTTGGAGATACCCATCTTCTGCTCCTCGGTGGTTGCGTTCAGCAACCAGAGCAGCAGGAAGAAGGCCATCATCGCGGTCACGAAGTCGGCATACGCCACCTTCCAGGCGCCGCCATGGTGCCCGCCATGGCCGCCTTTCTTGACCTTCTTGATGACGATTGTGGCGTGGTTGTCCACCGTTCGCGTCCCCTAATCGTGACCAGTGGCTACGCTCTTGCAAAGTCGGTGCCGAACCCGGCGGCGTCAACCCCCCGGCGGCCCCTCAGGCAGGCCCGCGGATCAGACCGGGGGAAGCGCTGCAACGGCTTCTTCCACCTCGAAAAAGGACGGCCGGTCCTTGGACAGCAGCGTCTTGCGGGCGAACTCCACCGAGACGGCCGGGGCATAGCCCGACACATGGGCGAGCAGTCCGGCGCGGATGCAGGCCATGTATTTGGCATCGGCGTCGAACGTATTCTTCATGGCCGCGGCGAGCGGGCTGACGAAGCCATAGGCCAGCAGAATCCCGAGGAACGTGCCGACCAGGGCGCCGCCGATCAGCTTGCCCAGCACTTCCGGTGGCTCGGTGATGGAGCCCATGGTCTTGATGATGCCGAGCACGGCGGCCACGATCCCGAGCGCCGGGAAGCCGTCGCCCATGGTCTGGTAGGCGCTCTGTACCGCGGCATCCTCCGCGTGGTGGGTCTCCAACTCCTCGTCGAGCAGATCGGCCAGCTCATGCGGGTTGTCGGTGCCCAGGGTCATCATGCGCAGGTAGTCGCACAGGAATTCCATGGAATGATGGTCGGCCGAAAATTTTGGAAAGGCTTGGAAGAGCGAACTCTCCTCAGGTCTTTCGATGTGGGATTCGATCGCGAGCATGCCCTTCGTCTTCGCCAGCTTGAAGATGGCGTAGAGCAGCGAGAGCAGCTCCAGATAATCGTCCTTGCTGTATTTCGGGCCCTTCAGCGCCGACTTGAAGCCGTAGCCGGCCTTGGCCAGGATGTGCTTGGGGTTGGCGACGATGAAGGCACCGACGCCGGCGCCGCCGATGATCACGAGCTCGAACGGCTGCCACAGCGGCGCGAGCTTGCCGCCCATCGCCATATAGCCGCCGATAACACAGACGGTAACGACCACCCATCCGATGATAATGAACATCCTCGGCCCCGCTCGCGATTCTGCCGCTTTGCCATGTACCGCTTCCGGTACGATGAAACAGAATACCCGGTATTGGACGTATTCGCGAGCCTTTCGCGGCGCGGCAGTTTGAAACAGTCTGCCCAGCGCGCTATGTAGCGAAGCTGCGCCGTTACGCGAGGTTCCGATGACCGCCCCAGCCGACGTGTCGCCCGGAGATTTCCGGGCCGTTCTTGGACGCTATGCGACGGGCGTGACCGTGGTGACCACCCGCACGCCCGAGGGGGAGCCCGTGGGCCTGACGGTCAACAGCTTCACCTCCGTCTCGCTGGCGCCGCCGCTGGTGCTGTTCTGCCTGGATCTGGAGGCGGGCAGCCTGCCGGCCTTCCAGAGTGCGGAGGGTTTCGCGGTGAACATTCTGCGCGCCGACCAGGAGGCGGTGTCCAACCGCTTCGCCGACCCGCTGGCCGCCCGGTTCGACGGCTACGGACTGGCGGACTGGTCGACCGGCGCGCCGATCCTGGCCGATGCCCTGGCAGCGCTCGACTGCACCGTGCATGCCCGCCATGACGGCGGCGACCACGTCATCCTGGTCGGGCGGGTGCAGCGGCTGGCGGTGCTCGACGACGACGAGCCGCTGATCTACTGGCGCGGCGCCTACCGCAAGCTCGGCTGAGCGGCGGGTCAGCCCGCCTCGGTGCTCAGCAGTCTGGCCTCAATGCCGAGATCGGCGAAGCGGGCCAGGATCTCGTCCACATGCTCCGGATTGCGGGTCTCCACCACGACGTCCAGGTCGGCGTTCTTGATCGGCGTGTCCTGGAACATGCGCTGGTGCAGGACCTCCACGATGTTGCCGCCGGTCCGGCCGATGGTCTCCGCCACCGTCGCCAGCATGCCGGGCTCGTCATGGATCTCCAGGCGCAGGCGGATCAGCCGCCCGTCGCGCACCAGCCCGCGCATCAGCACCGAGGAGAGCAGGCGGGAATCGATGTTGCCGCCGCAGATCACCGTCGCCACCGCCTCGCCGGCGAACCGCTCGGGCGCGTGGAGCAGGGCGGCGATGCCGGCGGCTCCCGCACCCTCGGCCACCACCCGCTGCTGTTCGACCAGGAGCTGGACCGCCCGCTCGATCGCCCGCTCCGGCACCAGGACGATCTCGTCGACCAGCTCGGCGATGATCCGGCGGGTCAGGACGCCCGGCTGCTTGACCGCGATGCCCTCGGCCAGGGTGGAGCCGCCGGCCCGGTTCGGCAGGCCCTTCACCGCGTCGTACATGGAGGGGAAGCTGTCCACCTGGACGCCGACCATGCGGACGTCCGGGCGCAGCGCCTTCAGGGCCACGGCCATGCCGGCCATCATGCCGCCGCCGCCGATCGGGACGATCACGCTGTCCAGATGCCCGGCATCGGCATCGATCTCCAGGCCGAGAGTGCCCTGGCCGCGGATGATGTCCGGATCGTCGAAGGGATGGACCGGGACCAGACCCTCCTCGTCGATCAGCGCCTGGGTACGGGCGACGCAGTCGGCGACGGCACGGCCCTCCAGCACGATCCGCGCCCCATGGGCCCGGGTGCGCTCCACCTTGGAGAAGGGCGTGGTCGCCGGCATCACGATCGTCGCCGGAATGCCCAGCCGGGCGGCGTGATAGGCCACACCCTGGGCATGGTTGCCGGCCGACATGGCGACGACCCCGCGCCGGCGCTCGGCCTCGCTCAGCCCCTGCAGCTTCACGAACGAGCCGCGCACCTTGAACGAACTGGTGTGCTGCAGGTTCTCCAGCTTCAGCGACAGGGAACATCCCAGCGTGGCGCTCAGGATCGGCGCCTCGATCAGCGGCGTGCGCAGGACGGCGCCGTCGAGCAGACGGGCGGCGTCCTCCACCATGGCCAGGGTGACCGGGAGGTCGGCGGAAAAGGTGTCGGGTGCGGTTGTCATGGCGGCGGGATCATACGCGCGGGTTTCGGGAACGGAAGCGATTCCGGTCGCTTGCTGAAAACACGCCTGATGTGACTCCGATTTTCCCCGGCTCCAGGAATCCTTCGATTGGATTCCGCATTGCAAAATGATAGATCTATACGGTCAGGGGAGAGGGGAGCGGGCGCCGTTTGGTGACCCGCCTATTTGTTGCCTTTACGTGGAGGCGTCCTTGTCTGGCAGTCGCGTTCAGCATCGGCTACGGACCACTGCGGCGTGCGCCGTAGCGGTGGCAGCCCTGTTGTGCCTGGCGATGCCGGCCGGCGCGCAGACCCTCACGCCCTCCCAGACGCTGTCCAACACCCCGGCTCCGGGAACGGCGGCTGCCTCGTCGGACACCCCGCCGGCGGCCTGGTACGTCGTCGGCAGTTTCGACCGGGACAGCCAGTCCGACATCGACGGCTTCGTCGGCTTCGACGACCGTCAGGTGCTGGCCGACGAGGGGGCGGGCGGCGTCGGCCTGGGGCTGACCTTCTCCAATGCCGAACCGGACCGGACGCTGAGCTTCACCGCACCCTCGACCGATCTGGGCGGCGATGCCGAGGATCGGTTCACCTTCCTGGTGTCCGGCGCCTATGACTGGCACACCGGCACCATCGTCACGCCCCGTTTCATGGCCGGGGTCGGCGTCAGCTACCTCAACCCGAATGCCGTCCCCACCCGGCTTCGCCAGGACGGTGGGGCGGGCGGCGAGATGGCGCCGGCCATGCAGGTGGGAATCGGCGCGGATGTCAGCCTGTCCTCCTCCCTCGACCTCAGCGCGGAATACCGCGCCTCGGTGCGCGGCGCCGCCGAACCGGGGGCCGACCCGGAGCCCCAGGTCGATCAGAAATTCATGATCGGCGCCAAGCTGCGCTTCTGATCTCGCCTTAATATCGCCGCATAACTCTCTGATTTTTGGCCGTTAAGGCGACAGGGTCAGTTCGTGAGTCGGCTCCTCCTGGGCGACGAGGCGCAGACCCTCGTTGCGGGCCCAGGCCTCGTGCCAGGTCAGGCTCATGGGCGACAGCAGGTTGCCCGACGGGCCGAGGGCCGCGACGAAGCGCGAGTTGCTCAGATCCGCCAGGTCGTAGATCACCCGCAGGCCCGCCCCATGCCGGTGGCGGAACGGATCGTCGGCCGGACCTGAGTAGCTGCCGCGGGACACGGTGTAATCGCCGCCGCCGGTCGACGTTCGGGTCGTCAGCATCGGGCCGATCAGCGGAATCCGGGTCCACAGCGGATGGGAGAACCAGGCGCGATGCGCCGTCCCCCAGCTCCAGGCCTCGATGTCCTGGCCGTGCAAGCGGGCGAGGAGGGCCAGCGCATCCTCATAGGCGCCCGCGACCATCTCGGCACAGCTCTCCGTGGTCTGAGCGGTTCTTGTGTCGTCGCAGAAGCCGTCCCCGGTGCGCAGGATCTGCAGCAGGGTCGCTGCCCGGGCCCGGCTGTAGTCTTCCATCAGCGGGCCCAGTTCGTCGGCGAACAGGCGAGCATTCAGCGCCTCGACCCAGGCGGCGAAGATCAGCGGCTCGGCCCGCTCGGCATCCATGGCGCCGTCCCAGCCGCGCAGCAGGTCGGCGGCGCGGACCTCCAGGCCCTTGCCCTCGGCGCGGGGCAGGTGGGCAAGCATCAGCGGCAGCAGGTCCCGGGCGAACAGCGAGACGGTGTCCATCTGCATCGCCGCCATGCCGCCGGGCGACCGGTCGCCTCCGGTCAGCATCTCCACAATCCGGCGGGCGCGATACGGCGCGTCGAAGGAGCGGGCGATGAACAGGTCGGGATTGGCGCCGACCACCCGCTCGTTGGCATTCACCAGAACGTTGCCCTCCAGGTCGATGGCCTGGGGCAGGGCCTCGAACGGCGCCCAACCGGTCCAGTCGTGGGTGCCGGTCCAGCCGGGGCTGGGGTAGAACCCGTCGCCCGAGGCCCGCAGCGGCACCCGGCCGGCTGAGATCATGCCCATCCGGCCGGCGGTGTCGGCGAACATCGCGTTCTGCTGCGGCGCGTGGAACTTGCGCAGGGCGCGGACGACCCCGGCGACATCGATCGCCGAGCCCAGCTCGAACAGTGCCTGGGAGGTATCGTCATCCTCGGTCAGGGAGGCCGAGGCCAGGGCCAGCACCGTTCCGTCGGCCGCCGCGTCGGCCGCGTCGGCCAGGGCGTCGGAGACGACCGGGCCGTGGCGCGTCTTGCGCACCATATGCTCGACGGTCTCGTCATCGACACCGATACGCTCGACCCGGGTCTCGAACGGCGCCGAGCCTTCGGGGGTGAGATAGCGGGTCGGATCGGCCGGATCGATCCGCTCGACGAACAGGTCCTGGGTGTCGGAATGGGTGGTGGTGAAGGTCCAGGCCACCGCCCCGTTATGGCCGATCACCAGGAACGGCACGCCGGGCACGAAGGCGCCGACCCGCAGGTAGCCGGGGGATTCGACCCGGGCGAGCCACCACAGGTTCGGGCTCTGCAGACCCAGATGCGGATCGCCAACCAGGATCGGCCGGCCCGACGGCGACAGCAGACCATCCACCGCCCAGGCGTTGGAGGCGCGGCGGGGTCGCAGGATCTCCGGCAGGGCTTCCTGCAGCCGGGCCAGCCGGCTCTCGCCGACCAGATCCAGCGCCGAGAGGTCCGGCGCGGTAAGGCCGCCGTCGCTGCCCTCGAACGGGGCGTAGAGCAGGTCGATCTGCTCGGCGCTGAGGCCGGCCTTCAGCATGCGGGCCCGGGTGATCTCGCTGAACCAGTTGCCGGCGAGCTGCAGCGACATCAGCCGTCCCCAGACCAGGCTGTCGGCCGGCTCCCAGGGCTCGGGATCGATGCCGGCGATCAGAAACTCCGGCGGCAGCGGACCGCTGCGGGTGGCCAGGTAGCCGTTCACCCCGGCGACATAACTGTCCACATGGGCCTTGGCACGCTCGGACAACCGCGTGTAGGCGATCTCCGCCAATCGGCGCAGGCCGAGCGTGCGCAGCATCTTGTCGGTGGACAGGGTCGCCTCGCCGACGATCTCGGACAGGCGGCCGGCGCCGGCGCGGCGCATCATCTCCATCTGCCACAGGCGGTCCTGGGCATGGGCATAGCCCAGCGCGAAGCTGGCGTCTTCGGGGCTGGCGGCGCGGATGGTGACGGTGCCGGCCTCGTCGCGCTCGATCAGCGCCGGGGCGGACAGGGCGGCGAAGCCGACGATCTCGCCGTCGGTTTCCGGCAGGGAGCCCTGGAGCCAGAACAGCCCCAGGGCGCCGAGGAAGTTGAGTCCGAGAAAGACGAGGACCGCGCCGATCACGAGGCGACGGATCAGACTGGAGCCCATGCCTCTCTCTCGCTCTGTCTCTACGCGGTCCTGCCGGTCATCAGGTCTTGTTGAAGATGACCGTCTTCTTGTGGGTGAAGTGGTCCAGCATCGCCTCCAGGGTGGCTTCCTTGCCGAGGCCGGAATTCTTCACGCCGCCGTAGCTGAGGCCCGGCTGCACGACCAGGTTCTGGTTCACCTGGACGAAGCCGGCCTCCAGCTTCTCGGTCACGTTCAGCGCCGCGTGCAGGTCGTTGGTCCACAGGGTGGCCGCCAGCCCGTACTCGGTGTCGTTCGCCGCCGCGACGACCTCGTCCAGGTCGGTCCAGCGGATGATGCAGGTCACCGGGCCGAAGATCTCCTCGCGGGAGAGGCGGCTGTCGTTGGTCATCTCGGTGAACAGCACCGGACGCACGAACAGACCGTCCTTGAACTTCTCGTCGGTCGGCATGGCCGAGCATTCGATCGGCTTGGCACCCTTCTCGGATTTGCCGTGCTCGATATAGCCCTTCACCTTCTTGAACTGCTCCGGCGAGATGATGGTGCCGATATCGGTCTTCTCGTCCAGCGGATCGCCCATGACCATGGCGTCGACCTGGGCGCGCAGCTTTTCCACGAAGGTGTCATAAAGGCTGTCATGCACGAAGATGCGGCTGGCCGCGGTGCAGGACTGGCCCTGGCGGGTGAAGCGCATGCCGACCACGGCGCCGTTCAGCGCCTTGTCGATATTGGCGTCGGCCATGATGATCATCGGCGACTTGCCGCCCAGCTCCAGCGTGACCGGGATCAGCTTCTCGGCGGCGGTCTTGTAGACGATCTTGCCGGTCTCCACCGAGCCGGTGAAGGTCACCTTGCCGACCTTCTTGTGCTCGACCAGCGGGGCGCCGCAGTCCGGACCGAAGCCCGAGAGCATGTTGAAGACGCCGGCCGGCAGGATGGAATTCATGATCTGGCAGACGCGCAGCACGGTGAGCGGCGCTTCCTCGGCCGACTTCACCACCACGGCGTTGCCCGCCAGCATGGCCGGGGCGATCTTCAGGGCCATCAGCAGCAGCGGCACGTTCCACGGGATGATCGCGCCGACCACGCCGATCGGCTCGCGCACCGTGATGGTGAGCATGTCCGGATGGTGCGGGACGGTTTCGCCCTTCAGCTCCGAGCCGAGGCCGGCATGGAAGTGGAAGGCGTCGGCCAGGATGGAGGCTTCCACCCGGCTCTCGGTGCGCAGGGCCTTGCCGGTCTCCAGCGCGATCAGCCGGCCCAGCTCCTCGACATGCTCCTCCAGCGCCTCGGCGCATTTGTAGAGCAGCTTGCCGCGGTCGCGAGCGCGCATCTTGCCCCAGGCCTTCTGCGCCTTGTGGGAATCCTCGACGGCCCGGTTCACGTCCTCGGCATCGCCGGCGGCACCGAAGCCGATGATCTCGCCGGTGGCCGGATAGATCACCTCGAAGGTCTTGCCCGACGCGGCCTGCACCAGCTTGCCGCCGATCAGGTGGCGGCCGCTCAGCGCCTTGGCCAGGGCGTAGGGGTCCAGGTTCGGCTCGAGCGACGGCTCCTGGCCGTAGTCGAGATCGCTCACCATCAGGTTCATTGTTCGATCTCCCTCAGAATGGTCTCGCGGTCTTGGTCCAGGTTCGGAGCCGGAAGCCGCGTTTTCGGGTCGGCATAGCCGGAAATCTTGATCGGGTTGCCGACCACCTTCATCGGGCCGGTGACCGGATCGTCCACGGTGACGACCATGTTGCGGGCCGCCGTCTGCGGATACTCGACCGCCTGGCCGATGTTGTTGATCGGACCGGCCGGCACGCCGGCGGCGTCCATCACGGTCATCCAGTGGGCGGTCGGCTGGGTCTTCAGCACCGCTTCCACCTCGTCCTCAAGCTCGGTGACGTGGGTCGCCCGCAGGTCGTTGGTGGTGTAGCGGTCGTCGGTCTTCCACTCCGGCTTGCCCAGGGCATCGGCCATCTTGTGGAACAGCCCGTCATTGCCGGCGGCGATGATGATGTGGCCGTCGGCGGTGTTGAAGGCCTGGAACGGGGTGATCGACGGGTGCCGGGCGCCGAGCGGGCCGGGCGCCTTGCCGGTCACGAAATAACGCATGGCGGCGTTTTCCAGCAGCGCGACCTGACAGTCGAACATGCCGATATCGACCTTGCGCGCCTCGCCGGTCATCGCCCGGCCGAACAGGGCCGACATCACGCCGATCGCGGTGAACAGGCCGGCGCCGATATCGCCGATGGAGGTGCCGATGCGGGTCGGCGGCGAGCCCTCGTGGCCGGTGATGCTCATGATGCCGCCCATGCCTTGGACGACCATGTCATAGGCCGGGCGCGTCATCTCCGGGCCGGAATGGCCGAAGCCGGAGGCGGCGGCATAGATCAGCTTGGGATACTTGGCGTGGAGCGTGTCCCAGCCGTAGCCGAGCTTCTCCATGGTGCCCGGGCGGAAGTTCTCGACGATGACGTCGGCCTTCTCCAGCAGCTTCTCGAAGGTGGCACGGTCGCCGTCGTCCTTCAGGTTCAGCGCGATGCTCTGCTTGCCGCGGTTCACCGACTGGAAATAGGCCGACTTGCCGTTGACGAAGGGACCGTAGTGGCGGGCGTCGTCGCCGGTGCCGGGGGTTTCAACCTTGATCACCCGGGCGCCGAGCTCGGCCATCATCAGGGTGCAGTAGGGACCCGCAAGGATGCGGCTCAGGTCGACGACGGTGATGCCGCTGAGCGGTCCGGCCTGTGTCTGGGCCGACGATGTCCCGGCCGCTGTCTGCTCCGCTGCCATGCGGGGCTCTCCCTTCCTGGATTACACGCTTTTGGGCGGTTTTAGACCACGGGCGGGGAGGCGACAAGCCGGGGAGCGTCCGATCGGGACCGCCGGTTACCGCTCCAGCCGCCTGGCGCCGAGAACGACCGCTAGGGCATAGGCCAGCGCGCAGGCGGCGAAGAACCCGACCGGCCCCAGACCCTGCAGCAGGAGACCGGAAAGCGGGGTGGCCAGGGTCGAGGCTATGCCGTAGATCGCGGCGAAGCATCCGACCGCCGCCGCCAGGGCGGCCCCGCGATGGCGGTCCCCCAGAACCGTCAGCCCGCCGGTATAAAGGCCGTAGTTCGCCGCCCCCCAGACCATGAGCGTAGCGGCGACCGGCCAGATCCCGATCCACTCGGCCCCCGCCACGACCGCCGTGGCGAGGGCGGAGATCAGGCAGCAGGCCATCAGGGTCGGTCGGCGGCCCAACCGGTCCAGGCAGATCCCGATCACCGGCTGGCCGAGGACGAGGCCGATATGGAAGACGGCCACCAGCCCGGCGCCCTCGGCCGGAGAGAAGCCCTGGCGCAGCGCGATGACCGGCAGCAGGGCGATGATGATCGCGTCCACGGCGGAGGCCAGGAACACGAGGACCAGGACGCTCCCATCGCCTCGCAGCGGGGCCAGCATTGCCCGCAGCGGGGCCGGAGTGACGCAGGCGCTGACCGGGCGCCGGGCGGCCAGCAGGGGACCCAGGGCGAGGAGCACCACCACCGCACAGCCGAGCAGGAGGGTCTGGGCCTGATGGGGATATCCGGCGACCACGGCCGGGCCGGCGACGAAGCCGAACGCGGTCACCGAGCTGTACAGACCCATCACCCGCCCCCGCTGATGCATCGGCGTCACCGTGGTGAGCGCGGTCTCGGCGATGACGAACAGGAAGTTCGCCCCGATGCCGAGCACGAACCGGGCGGCGAACAGGCTCCAGAAGCCGTCGGCGATCGACAGGGCCGCAAGGGATCCGGCCATCACCGTGATCCCAAGAGGCGGCAGCAGCCCCGAGTCCAGCCACCGGTACAGCAGCGGGATCAGGGCGATGCCGGTGAGCAGGCCTAGGCCGGTCGCCGCCGCGTTCAGCCCGTTCACCGCGTCCGCGGCCGTGCCGGACAGCAGGATCCCGAGCAGCGGATAGGTCGTCCCGAGCGCCATGCCGTAGACGCCGACGCCGAGAATCATCGCGACCACCACGAGGCGGGCGGGGGCGTTCCAGTGGGCGGTGGCGGCGGTCATAAGGCAGGCTCCGGTGGGACGACGCGCCGGATCGGCCCGGCGGGGAGCTCTCAGATACTGTGAGGAAACAGGGGGCTCAAACGAGTATATATCTCTCAAGAGATACTTTTTGTTATACTCGGGGGATGAGACGTCTTCCGAACCTCAACGCGGTGCGCGCCTTCGACGCGGCGGCCCGGCACGGCAGCTTCTCGGCGGCGGCCGACGAACTCGGCGTCAGCCATGCCGCGGTCAGCCGCCATGTCCGCAACCTGGAGGCCGAACTTGGCGTCGAGCTGTTCGAGCGCCATGCCCGCCACGTGGTGCTGACGGGCGAGGGCAGCCTGTTCGCCCGCACGGCCGCCACCGCGCTCTCGTCGCTGGAGGTCGGTACGGGCCGGATGCGGCGCGGCGGGGCGGGGACGGTGGTGCTGGACGTCGAGTCGGATTTCGCCACCCGCTGGCTCATGCCCCGCCTGGCCGGCGGCGCGCTGGATGCGATGGGGATCAATGTCGACCTGCGGGTCCGGCCGGATCCGCCGCGCAGCGTGCTGGGCGACGCGGACCTCGCGGTGACCTGGGGACAGGCCTACTGCACCGGCTACCGGTCCCGACCGTTCCTCTCGTTCTTCCCGGTGGTCGTCGCCGCACCGGATCTGATCGCGCGCGGCCCGGCGCCGGGCGACCCGACGTTCTTCCTGGCGCACCGGCTGATCCACGAGCGCGGGCTGTACTGGTGGAAGAGCTTCCTGGATCTGATGGGATTGAGTGTGGAGGACGCGGACCGCCACCTGTTTCTCAACCGCTCGCATCTGTGCATGGATGCGGCCGTCCGGGGGCTCGGCCTCGCGATCGGCGACGACATCATGTGCCGCGAGTATCTGGAACAGGGCAGGCTGCAGACGATTTCGGGGCCGACGATGCGGCCCCGGGATCGGTATTTTCTGCTGGAACCGGAAGCCGGCCCGCTGTCGCGCCCGGCACGGATCGTGAGGGACTGGCTGATGGCGGAGGCGGACGGTCAGGCCCGCTATCGCCGCAGCCTGGAGGCGGCCGCCTGACTTACTCGGCGGCCTTCTTCTTGGCGGCCTCGATGCCTTCGCTGATCAGCTTCATGGCTTCCTCGGCGTCGCCCCAGCGGTCGACCCGCACCCACTTGCCGACCTCGAGGTCCTTGTAATGGGTGAAG
Organism: Thalassobaculum sp.; assembly: GCF_965223715.1. Taxonomy (GTDB): domain Bacteria; phylum Pseudomonadota; class Alphaproteobacteria; order Thalassobaculales; family Thalassobaculaceae; genus Thalassobaculum. The sequence goes on from NZ_OZ245012.1 coordinate 1,353,886, forward strand.
AAGTGCTTGATCTGGTCGGTCAGGATCGCCGGCAGATCGGTCCAGGAGGCGACGTCCGAATAGTACGGGTGCAGCTTGTCGACCGGCACGGCCAGGATCTTCTCGTCCATGCCTTCCTGGTCTTCCATGATCAGCACGCCGACCGGGCGCACGTTGATGACCGCCTTGGGCATGATCGGGTTGCTGCCGACCACCAGCACGTCCACCGGGTCGCCGTCATTGGCCAGGGTATGCGGCACAAAGCCGTAATTGCACGGGTAGGTCATGGCAGTGTGCAGGAAGCGGTCGACGAACAGCGCGCCGCTGTCCTCGTCGAACTCGTACTTCACCGGGTCGGAGCCGAGCGACACCTCGATCAGGACGTTGACGTCGTACGGCGGGTTCTTGCCGATGGGAATGTGGGAGATGCGCATGGGAAAGTCCCCGGGGCTCGCGTGAAGTGGATTTTGTTGCGCTGCGACATAAACCGCCCGCGAGCCAAGGGCAAGGCGCTATTAGTTGCGCACCACGTCTTTGAGGATGTCGGCGACAATCCGCGTGCCGATCTCGATCAGCACCACGTCGGTGCCGACGGTCTCCAGGGAATAGCCCCGCGGGATCGAGAGCTGACGCAGCAGATCGTTCGGCGCCGCCTTCTTGGCGATGCCCGGGGGCAGCGGCTTGCCGCGGGCCAGGTTCTTGGCGATCCCCGGGGGCAGGGACGACACCGGCTGGCGGTGGGTCTGGAAGTAGCGGGTGATGGTGGTGCGCTCGGCATCACTCAGCAGCACGCCGGCCAGGACCGCGCCGGCCGCTGCCGCAGCGGCCACGCCGTCGGAGGTGTTGCCGGATCCGCCGCCCTGGTTGCCGGGCTTTCCGGCATGGGCGGGCTTGCCGTTGCCGGCATTGCCCGGCGCCTTGTCGTTCTTGGCGAAGGCCGGGCCGGCAAGGGCGACAGCCAGGGCTGCGGTAAGGATGATCGGCTTGAACGCCATGGGGAAATCTCCTGAAAGCTCAAACGTCTGACGATATCACAAACGCCAAAGCAAAAGGCCGGTTCCCCTATGAGAACCGGCCCCGCCATCAGAAATTCCGTCGGACGGTCAGGAAAGGGCGGCGACCGCCCGCTTGGCCATCACGGTAATCAGGTGCGAGCGGTACTCGGCGCTCGCGTGGATGTCCGAGTTCAGCGTGTCGGCATCCACGGCCACATTGGCAATGGCGTCGGCCGAGAGGTTGGAGGACAGGGCGCTCTCCATCTCCGGCACCCGGAAGACGCCGTCCTGGCCCGCACCGGTCACGGCGACTTTCACGCCGCCGCCGGTCTTGGCGACGAATACGCCGACCAGGGCATAGCGGGAGGCCGGATTGATGAACTTCTGGTAGGCCGCCTTCTCCGGCTTGGGGAAGGACACCGAGACGATCATCTCGCCGTCCTCGAGCGCGGTCTCGAACAGGCCGGTGAAGAACTCGTCCGCCGGGATCTCGCGCTTGTCGGTCTTGATGGTGGCGCCGAGCGCCAGACAGGCCGCCGGATAGTCGGCCGCCGGATCGTTGTTCGCCACCGAGCCGCCGATGGTGCCGCGGTTGCGGACCTGCGGATCGCCGATGCCGCTGGCGAGCTTCGCCAGGGCCGGGATCGCCGACTGCACGTCGGCGGAACCGGCGACGGCGCCGTGGGTGGTCATCGCGCCGATGGTGACTTTGTCACCGGACACGGTGATGCCCTTCAACTCGCCGATGGCCCCCAGGTCGACCAGATCGGAGGGCTGGGCGAGACGCTGCTTCAGCGTCGGCACCAGGGTCATGCCGCCGGCCACGAAGGTGCCGTCCTCGGCCCCGCTGCGGGCAGCCACCGCATCGGCGACGGACGACGGCTTGTGATAGGCGAAATCGTACATGGCTTATGTCTCCTGTAACCCTTGGTCAGGTCATCTGTCGTCAGGTCATTCGTCGTCAGGTCATTCTGCGGCCGCGGCCGGGGCGGCGGCCCGGAGGGCCTTCCACACCGTCTGCGGGGTTGCGGGCATCGGCATGTCATGTACGCCCAAATCCCAGAGCGCGTCGACCACCGCATTGATCACGGCCGGCGGGGAGCCGATGGCACCGACCTCACCGCAGCCCTTCACCCCGAGCGAGTTGTGGGCGCACAGCGTGATCTCGGTCCCGGCCGAGAAGCTGGGGAAGTTGTCGGCCCGGGGCATGCAGTAGTCCATGTAGGACCCGGTCACGAGCTGCCCCTCCTCGTCATAGACGCAGCCTTCGAGCAACGCCTGGCCGATACCCTGGGCGAGGCCGCCATGGATCTGGCCTTCGACGATCATCGGGTTGATGACCCGACCGACATCGTCCACCGCCGTCATCCGGTCCACCCGGACCACGCCGGTATCCGGATCGACCTCCACCTCGCAGATATGGCAGCCGCCGGGGAAGGTGAAGTTCAGCGGATCGTAGAACGCCTTCTCGTCCAGCCCGGGCTCCAGCTCGTCGTGCGGGAAGTTGTGCGGAACATAGGCGGCCAGCGCGACCTCGCCGAACGCCATGGAGCGGTCGGTGCCGGCCACCGTGAAGGTCCCGTCCTTGAACTCGATGTCGCTCTCGGACGCCTCCAGGATATGGGCGGCGATCTTCTTGGCCTTGTTCACCACCTTGTCCATCGCCTTGACGATGGCCTCGCCGCCGACGGCCAGCGAGCGCGAGCCGTAGGTGCCCATGCCGAACTGCACCTTGTTGGTGTCGCCATGGCTGATCTCGATGTTTTCCATCGGCAGGCCGAGCCGCTCGGACACGAGCTGGGCGAAGGTGGTCTCGTGGCCCTGGCCGTGGCTGTGGGCGCCGGTGAAGACCGTCACCGAGCCGGTGGGATGAACCCGGACCTCGGCCGATTCGTAGAGCCCGGCACGGGCGCCGAGCGAGCCGACGACGGCCGACGGCGCGATGCCGCAGGCCTCCAGATAGGTGGAGTAGCCGATGCCCCGCCGCTTGCCCTTGGCCTCGGATTCGGCCCTGCGGGCGGCGAAGCCGGCGACGTCGTGCACCGCCTCGGCCTTGTCCAGGGTCGCGGTGTAGTTGCCGCTGTCGTACTGCAGCGCCACCGGCGTCTGGTAGGGGAAGGCGTCGGCCGGGATGAAGTTGGCCCGGCGGATGTCGGTCTGGCTCATGCCCATCTCGCGGGCGCATTTCGCCACCAGACGCTCCAGCAGGTAGGTCGCCTCCGGCCGTCCGGCCCCGCGATAGGCGTCGACCGGCACCGTGTTGGTGAAGATCGCCTTCACGTTGCAGTAGATCAGCGGAGTCGAATACACGCCGGCCAGCAGGGTGGCATAGAGATATGTGGGCACGCAGGGAGCGAAGGTGGACAGATAGGCGCCCATGTTCGCCTTGGTCTCGACCTTCAGCGCCAGGAACTTGCCCTCGCTGTCCATGGCCATCTTGGCCTTGGAGATATGGTCGCGGCCATGGGCGTCGGACATGAAGCTCTCGGAGCGCTCCGCCGTCCACTTGATCGGCCGGCCGACCCGCGGCGCCGCCCAGGTGACGATCGCCTCCTCGGCGTAGTGGTAGATCTTCGAGCCGAAGCCGCCGCCCACATCGGGGGCGACCACCCGCAGCTTGTGCTCGGGAATCGACAGCACGAAGGCGCCCATCAGCAGCCGGATCACATGCGGGTTCTGGCTGGTGGTGAACAGGGTGTACTCGTCGGTCGCCCGGTCGTACTCGCCGACCGCCGCCCGCGGCTCCATGGCGTTGGGGATCAGGCGGTTGTTGACGATGTCGATCTCGGTGACGTGGTGCGCCTTGGCGAAGGCCGCGTCGATCTGGGCCTCGTCGCCGATCTCCCAGTCGTAGCAGAGGTTGGTGCCGATCTCGTCATGCACCAGGGTCTTGCCGGCGAGCGCGTCGTTCATGTTCACGACGGCCGGCAGGGTGCCGTAGTCGACGGCGATCAGCTCTGCCGCACTCTTGGCCTGGGCATAGGTATCGGCGATCACGACGGCGACCGGGTCGCCCACATGGCGCACCTTGCCCTTGGCCAGCGGCGGGTGCGGCGGCTCGTGCATCGGCGAGCCGTCCTTGGAATGCACCTGCCAGCCGCAGGGCAGGCCACCGGTCTCCATGTCCGCGCCGGTGAACACCGCCAGCACGCCCGGCGCCGAGGAGGCGGCACCGGTATCGATCGACTTGATCGTGGCGTGGGCGTGGGAGCTGCGCAGGATATAGGCGTAGCTCTGGTTGGGACGGTTGATGTCGTCGGTATAGTTGCCGCGACCGGTCAGGAACCGCTTGTCTTCGACGCGCTTCACGGCCGCGCCAATACCGGTACCTCCCTCAGGCATGCTCTCTCTCCCTAGTCGCCGGTCCCCTTGTTCTTTTTATGACAAGGGGTTGCCGGGCATTGTTTCGAGATCAGTCTAAGCGAACCATGCGCAGAGCCGGTCCGGTCACATCGTCTGCTGGGCCTGCTGGATCGACTTCACGATGTTGTGGTAGCCGGTGCAGCGGCAGATGTTGCCTTCGAGCCACTCGCGGATCTCGTGCTCGCTGGCCTTCGGGTTCTTCTTCACCAGGTCCACCGCGCTCATGACCATGCCCGGGGTGCAGAAGCCGCACTGCAGGCCGTGGTTGTCGCGGAAGGCTTCCTGCATCGGGTGCAGCTTGTCGCCGTCGGCAAGGCCTTCGATGGTGGTGACCTCGGCGCCCTCGGCCTGGACGGCCAGGAGGGTGCAGGACTTCATGCTGTCGCCGTTTACGTGGACGACGCAGGCGCCGCACTGGCTGGTGTCGCACCCGACATGGGTGCCGGTCAGGCGGAGATTCTCGCGCAGGAACTGGACGAGCAGGGTCCGGCCCTCGACCTCGCCGGAGACCTTCTTGCCGTTCACCGTCATGGATACCGTGGGCATGCCCTTATACTCCCTCGTGAAGCAGTCGACTGGTTTGGTTGGCAGGGGGCTCTTTAGGCGACCGTTAACCAGGTGCCGCCCCTCTCACGGTGCAGTCTCATTCCCCGCCCGCCCAAGGTCAAGCGGCGAGGCCGCGACCCGGGTGCCCCGTTATGTCGCGGTGGGGTGGGGCGGTGCGAGCACCGGACTTCCTACCTCCTTCTCCCTCTCCCCATCCCTCACTCACTCCCCGGATTTAGTGTTCAGCCCGGAGAGAAGGTTGACGCCTGTTCGGAGACATGGCTGACGATTTCCGGATTAGTGTTTTCGTCGTTGTTGACGTCAATGGTTGCGATGCGCTTGGCGCCGAAGAAGACGCCGAACCGGCCGTCGCGGTCTCTTGGTCGGATGGCGACGCGTTCACCGCGGAAGGCCTTGGGCACGCGCCAGAGGCGGTTTCGGAAGCTGATGTTGGCGGACTGGTTGACGGTGCGCAGCGTCTCGCCGTCGTCATAGACGATCTCGGGCGGCGGATCGGTGAAGGGACGCGGCGAGACGGCGTAGCGGGTCGCCGGCACCTCCTGGCCGAGAGCCTCGTGCGGCCTGCGGGTGTTGTAGACGCTGCGCCAGGCATCGAAGGCCCTCTGGGCGCAGGCGAGGTCGCGGAACCGGTTGCAGGCCAGCAGCTCGGCGTTGAGGGTGCGGTGGAAGCGCTCGTTCTTGCCGCGCGACTGGGGATGGTAGGGGCGGCTGTGGATGACCTCCACGCCGAGCTTGAGCAGCCACACCCCGAGCGGCGTCCACTGTCCCGGCACGCCGCCGCCCCAGGGCGAGCCGTTGTCGAGGAAGAACGCCTCGGGCAGGCCATAGCGGCAAAAGGCCCCTTCCAGGGCGCTGCGCACCGTCGCCGTGCGCTGGTCGCCGCAGGCGGCAAGGCAAAGCGCGTAGCGCGAGTGATCGTCGATCACCGTCAGCGGATGGCACCAGCCGGCGCCGGCCAGCGGCACGCGGCCCTTGAAGTCCATCTGCCACAGCAGGTTCGGCGCCGGCTTCTCGAAGCGCCGGTAGTGATGGTTGTCGCCGCCGCTCCCGCCACCGATCCGCCCATGACGCTGCAGCACCGCATGCACCGTCGACGGGGCTGGCGCTGCAAGCCCGTCGCGGATCAAACAGCGCGCGATCTTGCGCGCTCCCCACGCCGGGTGCGCATCGCGCACCGCCAGGATCGCCGCCTCCACATCGGCCGCTGTCCGCGCCGGGCTCCCATGCGGCCGCCGCGAGCGGTCACACAGACCCTCCGCCCCATCCTGCCACCGCCGGAGCCATTTGTAGCCCGTCTGCGCACTGATCCCAAAACGCCGGCACAGTTCCCGACGGTTCGCCCCTTCCGACAACGCAAGCGTCACAAACTCAAGACGCTGTTCCATGGCAGACACCTCTCTCCACGGCATGCCCAGCCTCCTGCGCTGATCACATGCCTAAAGTGTCAACCATCTCCCTGAACACCTGTCCGCTATCTCTCCGGGCTGAACAATTTAGTCCGGGGCCCACCCGTCAGCCACTCGAACGCCGGCGAGCTCTCCCCAGCGCCCGGGACGCCACAGCCGTAGGCCCCGGACTAAATCCGGGGAGTGAGTAAGAGATAGGGATGGGGAGGGGGAGAAAAGAGAATGGCCGCCGGAGGGTTCCCGGCGGCCATCGCTTAAAACGGAGACGGGGAGGGAAACCCTCAGTACACCACCACACTGCGGATCGACTTGCCCTCGTGCATGAGGTGGAAGCCCTCGTTGATCTCGTCCAGCGGCATGGTGTGGGTGATCAGCGAGTCGATGTCGATCTTGCCGTCCATGTACCAGTCGACGATCTTCGGCACGTCGGTGCGGCCGCGGGCGCCGCCGAAGGCCGTGCCGCGCCAGGAGCGGCCGGTGACGAGCTGGAACGGGCGGGTGGAGATCTCCTGACCCGCACCGGCGACGCCGATGATGATGCTCTCGCCCCAGCCCTTATGGGCGCATTCCAGGGCCTGGCGCATGGTGGTGACGTTGCCGATGCACTCGAACGAGTAGTCGGCACCGCCGCCGGTCAGTTCCACCAGGTGAGCGACGATGTCGCCGTCGATCTCCTTGGGATTGACGAAGTGGGTCATGCCGAACTGCTCGCCCAGCGCCTTGCGGGCCGGGTTCAGGTCGACGCCGACGATCATGTTGGCGCCGACCATCCGGGCACCCTGGATCACGTTCAGGCCGATGCCGCCCAGACCGAAGACCACGACGTTGGAGCCGGGCTCCACCTTGGCGGTGTTCACCACGGCGCCGATGCCCGTGGTCACGCCGCAGCCGATGTAGCAGATCTTGTCGAACGGCGCGTCCTCGCGGACCTTGGCAAGCGCGATCTCCGGCAGCACCGTGTGGTTCGCGAAGGTCGAGCAGCCCATATAGTGGTAGAGCGGCTTGCCATCGAGCGAGAACCGCGAGGTGCCGTCGGGCATCAGGCCCTGGCCCTGGGTCGTGCGGATCTTCTGGCAGAGGTTGGTCTTCGGGTTCAGGCAGTACTCGCACTCCCGGCATTCCGGGGTGTAGAGCGGGATCACGTGATCGCCCTTCTTCAGGGTCTTCACGCCGGGGCCGACATCGACGACCACGCCCGCACCCTCATGGCCGAGGATGGACGGGAAGATGCCTTCCGGGTCGCCGCCCGACAGGGTGAAGGCGTCGGTGTGGCAGATGCCGGTGGCCTTGACCTCGACCAGGACCTCGCCCTCCTTGGGGCCCTCCAGGTCGACGTCGCAGATCTCCAGCGGCTTGCCGGCGGCGAAAGCGACGGCGGCACGTGTCTTCATGGTTTCCCCCTCGGGCTCGGCGGGCGGTTGGAGCCGGGTCTTGGCGCCCGGTCCGCAGTCGGTCAGGCAAACGGCGGTCTGCCGGCCGTGGCTCGGATCAGCCGTTCGCCGTGACGACCAGCAGGACGGCCGTGGCGGCCAGGGCGACCCAGGCGAGCGCGGCGCCCCAGTGCAGGCCGTCATAGACGTTCTCGGCGGGGATCCCGAGGCGCTTCATCTCTTCGCTACGCGGGTCGGCGGATTGGGCCACGGCAGGGTCCTCCTTCTTGGCTGGGGTGGTGGCAGGTTTCGCAGCGGCCGCGGCAGACGTGGTCTGGGCGCCGGCGGGCTTGGCATCGGAGGCCGGAGTCTCGGCCGCGGGGGCAGGGGCAGAGGCGGCGTCGCCCGGCGCGCGCTGCGAGGCGATCTCCTTGAACTTCTCGAAGAAGTCGTTGGCGTATTTCTTCGCCGTCGAATCGATCAGCCGGCTGCCGATCGCGGCAAGCTTGCCGCCGACGCTGGCATTGACCTCGTAGGTCAGCAGGGTCGCGGGCTCGCCGTTCTCGGTGGTCTCCTCGAGGTTGACCTTGGCCCCGCCCTTGGCGAAGCCGGCCGCACCGCCCTTGCCTTCGCCGACGATGGTGTAGCTGACCGGCGGATTCAGGTCCTGCAGCTCGACCGCGCCGGCGAACTTGGCCTTCACCGGCCCGACCTTGGCGGAGACCTTGGCGGTGAAGCCGTGGTCGCCGGTCTTCTCGATTTCCTCGCAGCCCGGAATGCATTCCTTCAGCACGTCCGGATCGTTCAACGCCTCCCACACCGTCTGGCGGGGGGCGGGGATGATCTGCTGGCCGGTCATGTCCATCGGGACGATCTCCTGGGAAGGCGGGGCATAAGGTCACGCTTGGCTGACCCAAGGCATCTATCATGATTGCGCGCGGCTTGTCACCGACCCGACGCCGCGTCAGATCGCGCCGATGCGGGGGTTTCGGGGGGCAGAGCGTTGGGGCATACTCGCGCGCCTTTGAGGGCCGGTGCGGACGCATCGGTGGGGTATCGGTCGCGAAGACGCCGTGGGAGGACGAACGAGAATGGCGAAGACGATGATTGGCTGGAACGGGGCGCGCCGCCTTATGACATCCCTGCTGGCGGCGATGGCCCTGACGGCGATCAGCGCCGGGTCCGCCTGGGCCGCGACCGAGGGAGCGCCGCATCTGAACGGTGCGGAGATGAACCTGCTCTGGGTCATCCCCTTCGCCGGCATCCTGCTGTCCATCGCCATCTTCCCGCTGGTCGCGGGCGAATTCTGGCACCACCATTTCGGCAAGGTCTCCGCCTTCTGGGCGCTGGCCTTCATGGTTCCCTTCGCCCTGGTATTCGGCTTCGACCTCGCTCTCTACGAGGTCCTGCATGTCGGACTGCTGGAATACATCCCGTTCATCATCCTGCTGCTGTCGCTGTTCACGGTGGCGGGCGGGGTGCGGGTGACCGGCACCCTGCGCGGCACGCCGGAGATGAACACCGGCATCCTGTTGCTCGGCACCGTGATCGCGAGCTGGATGGGCACCACCGGTGCCGCCATGCTGCTGATCCGGCCGATCCTGAACGCCAACGAGGACCGCAAGCACAAGGTCCATGTGGTGGTGTTCTTCATCTTCCTGGTGGCCAATGTGGGCGGTTCGCTGACGCCGCTCGGTGACCCGCCGCTGTTCCTGGGCTTCCTGAAGGGCGTGTCCTTCTTCTGGCCGACCACCCACATGCTGGCGCCGATGGCGCTGGTCTCGGCGATCCTGCTGGTGATCTTCTATGGGCTCGACCGCTTCTTCTGGGCGAAGGAGAGCGAGGACGTCCGGGCCGTCCCGGCCCAGGCGGGCGAGAAGATCGGGCTGGAGGGCAAGTTCAACATCCTGCTGCTCGGCGGCGTGGTCGGCGCGGTGCTGCTGTCGGGTGTCTGGAAGCCGGGGATCAGCGTCACGATCTACCACGTGCAGTGGGAGATCCAGAACATCGTGCGCGACCTGCTGCTGCTGGCCATCGCCTACATCTCCTGGAAGGTCACCAGTCTGGAGAGCCGGCTGGCCAACGGCTTCACCTGGTTCCCGATCCTGGAGGTCGCCAAGCTGTTCGCCGGAATTTTCCTGACCATCATCCCGGCGATCGCCATCCTGAAGGCCGGCACCGACGGATCCCTGCGCGACGTGGTCTCGGCGGTGTCCACGGAGACGGGCGAGCCGGTGAATCTCGCCTATTTCTGGCTGACCGGCATCCTGTCGTCCTTCCTGGACAACGCGCCGACCTACCTAGTGTTCTTCAACACCGCCGGCGGCGACGCCCAGCAGCTCATGGGGCCGATGGCCAATACCCTGCTGGCGATCTCGGCCGGTGCGGTGTTCATGGGCGCCAACACCTATATCGGCAACGCGCCGAACTTCATGGTCAAGGCGATCGCCGAGGAGCGCGGCATCCCGATGCCGAGCTTCTTCGGCTACATGATCTGGTCCGGCCTGATCCTGATGCCGATCTTCCTTCTGGTCGGGTTCCTGTTCTTCGCCTGACCGGCAGCCTGCACCACGACATGAAAAAGGCCGGGCACTCCGACGGGTGTCCGGCCTTTCTATTGGGCGCCCGGCGAGAGACCGTCAGGCGGTGAGTGCCGTCGTTTCTCCCTCGCGGATCACGGCGGGGTCGTAGGCCTTGCGGGCGAAGACCGCGCGGACCATCGGCTCGAAATGCTCCAGCGGCGGGGTCGGGTAGTCCGGGTCGAAGGAGGCCTGGTCCCAGCGCTCGCAGAAATCGGCGCAGAGCTGGAAGCAGGGGTGGTCGCGGAACCGGTCGCGGGCGTCGCGGTCCCAGCCGTAGTGATGGGCGTAGTACAGCATCTGGAAGATGCCGTGATGCTCCACCACCCAGCTCACTTCCCAGCGCACGAAGGGGCGGATGACCTCCGCCGCCATGCGGTCGTGGTTCTGCGGGGCCAGGGCGTCTCCGATATCGTGCAGCAGGGCGCCGACGATCCAGTCGATGTCGGCCCCGTCGGCCTCGGCCCGGGCCGCCGACTGGAGACCGTGCTCCAGCCGGGTGATCTTGTAGCCCTCCAGGGTCTGCTCACCCTGTCGCCGCAGTTCAGAGAGGATCCGGTCGGCGGTGCCCGACTGATAGGCATGCTCATGCTCGGCGAGCAGCAGATAGTCCTCGCGCGTGCCGTCCTTCATCTGGGTGAAGGACACCGTCCCGGCGGTCCCGTCCATGGCCAACTCCTCGGTTAGGTCGAGGCGCGCCCCGACACAGGTTCAGTGCGACATCAAGACCGGGCGATCCAGGTGGTGCAGGACATATTCCGACACCCCGCCCATGAGCAGCTCGCGCCACCGCGCCCGGCTGTAGGCGCCCATGACCAGCAGGTCGCAGTCATAGGCGGCGGCGCGGGCCAGGAGCTGCTCGCCGATATTGCCCTCGTCGTGGATGTCGGTGTGCACGGTCGCGTTGACCCCGTGCATCGACAGATACCGGCCGATCCCCACGCCCTTCAGCGAATTGGCCTCCTCCTGCTCGGTGAAGACATGCACGTCCTCGGCCTCCAGCAGGAACGGCATGGCCTCGCGCACGGCGCGGCTGGCCTCCTTGCAGTTGCGCCAGGCGACGGCGATCCGGGTGCCGACCCGACGGCCCGGCGACCAGAACACCTCCTCATGGGGCAGGACCAGGGTCGCGCAGCCGGCCTCCAGCGCGATCTCCTCGGGGTGGTGCAGGGCGATGCTGCTGCTGACACCCTTCGGCGGCGCCTGGGAGACGACCACCAGGTCGCTCAGATGGGCGTATTCGGCGAGCTTCTCGACGTGATCGCCCTCGGTCTGATGATAGGCATGGCCGACCTCGACCTTGGCGAAGCGCTCGTCCAGCTCCTTGCGGATGATGTCGGCCTTCTTCTTGGCGATCTCGCGCTGCTCGGCCAGGAACACGTTGGAGGCGGCGCGGCCGGCGGCACCCGCGGGCATGCTGACCGGGGCCGTGTTGTACAGGACATCCAGGTGGCCGGAGAACCGGGTGGTCAACTGGATGGCGAGTTCCAGGCGATCTCTGTGCCTGTCGTCGTTCGCCATGTGGCAGAGGATCGATTTGATCGCCATCGGGCCGTCTCCGGTGCGGTTTCTTATGGTTCAGATGCGGGCCGAAACCCTACCGGGCGCCGCTTTCGGAGGCAATGCGGCGTGGCGCGCCTCCGGCCAAAATCACAGACCATTGTCACCGTGACACCGCGTTGCCGCAAAGGCCTTTGCGAAAATGGGTATGGAATACTGTCCTAAATTAGGTCAGAAACACTGCCATAACAACTTTATGTCCCAATGGAGGATCGTTATGGAGGGTGTGTATTGCTACGAGGGCGAATGGCGCAATGAACAGCCGCTCCTGTCGGGTCCGCTCGATCTCGCGTTCTGGTCGGGCAACACGGTGTTCGACGGGGCGCGGGCCATCGCCGGCTGTGCGCCGGACCTGGACCGGCACTGCGCCCGGCTGGTGAAGTCGGCCGCCGCGATCGGCATGACCTGCCCGATCTCGGCGGAGGAGGTGCACCGGCTCTGCGTCGAGGGACTGGAGATGCTGCCGGCCGACCGGGACTACTACATCCGGCCGATGGTGTTCTGCAGCGGCGGATCGATCCTGCCGGAGACCGGCGACATCCGCTTCACCCTGGCGATCTTCGAGGCGCCCATGCCCGGGGAGAACGCCGGCAAGGCGACGATGACGGCGATCCGCCGCCCGGCCCCGGACCAGGCGCCGACCGACGCGAAGGCGGGATGCCTCTATCCGAATTCCCAGCGCGCCCGGCGCGAGGCGATGGCGCGGGGGTTCAATCTGGGCGTCGTCTGCGACCACGAAGGGAATGTCGCGGAGTTCAGCCACGCGAACCTGTGGCTGGCCAAGGACGGCGTGGCGATCACCCCGAAGGCCAACGGCACCTTCCTCGACGGCATCACCAAGAACCGGGTTGCCGGCCTGCTGGAAGGGGCGGGCATCAAGGTGGTGCAGCGCACCGTGCTCCCGGCCGATCTCGACGAAGCCGACGAGATCTTCACGACCGGGAACATGGGCAAGGTTCAGACGGTGACCGGATGGGAGGGGCGGGAGCTTCAGCCGGGGCCGATCTTCCGCACCGCCCGGGAGCTCTACGCGGCCCATATCGAGGCGAGCCGCGTGCAGAGCGCCGGCAGCGCCTACCGCAAGGCGGTGGCGTAGCTCTCCACCGGCGGGGTGGTCTCCACCAGTCCCGCCGCCTTCATGAAGGCCGCGAACCGTTCGTAGCGGCCGATATCGAGGGCGGCGGGCCGCAGGGCGAAGCGGGGCAGCGTGTCCCGCCAGGCGCGCCGGTTCAGCTCGTCGTCCAGGTCCGGGTTGAGAGCGATGAACTTCGCCCACGAATCGTCCGGGTGGTTGATCAGGTACTGGGTCCCGACCTCGACCGCGTTGAGGAAGCGCTTCAGCCGGTCGTCGCCGACCAGGTCCTTGTTGGTCAGGTAGATCAGCTCGTCATAGGGCGGCACGCCGTGCTCCTCCACATAGAAGGCGCGGCCCGGCCGGCCGACGATGTCCATCTGGTTCAGCTCGAAGTTCCGGTAGGCGCCGATCACCGCATCCACCTGGCCGGAGATCAGGGCCGGGGACAGCGAGAAGTTCACGTTCACCAGCTCGTAGTCGCCCTGGCCGAGTCCGGCCTCCTTCAGGATGGCGCCCAGGACGGCGTGCTCGAAGCCGCCGACGGAGAACCCGATCTTGCGGCCCTTGAGGTCCGCGATCTCCTTGATCGGCCCGTCCTCCAGCACCACCAGCGTGTTCAGCGGCGTCGCGACCAGGGTGCCGAAACGCACCAGGGGCAGGCCGGCGGCGGCCTGGATGTGGAGCTGCGGCTGGTAGGAGATGGCGACCTCAGCCTTGCCGGCAGCGACCAGCTTCGGCGGGTCGTTCGGGTCGGCCGGGGCGATCATCTCAATTTCCAGACCCTCGGCCTCGAAGGCGCCGATGGCCTGGGCGACGTAGAGCGGGGCGTGGTCCGGGTTCACGAACCAGTCGAGCAGGACGGTCAGCTTGTCCGCCGCCCGCGCCGGGGGGGCGAGGCTGAGGGCAAGGAACAGGGCGAGCAGGAAGCGCATGCGTTTCTCTCCGATTGGCGTACTTGGTCAGGAATCGGCCTCGCCGGGCTGCCAGGCCACGGCGCGGCGGAGAAGGAAATCGACGACGGCGTAGAGCGTCACCGCCATCAGGGCGAGGGTCAGGAGGGCGGCGAACATCAGGTCGATCTGCAGCCGCGCGTTGGCGTGCAGCATCAGGTAGCCGAGCCCGGCCGAGGACCCGACCCACTCGCCGACCACCGCCCCGATCGGGGCGACGGCGGTGGCGACCCGAAGGCCGGAGGCGAAGGCGGGCAGGGCGGCCGGCAGCCGCACCCGCCGGAACAGCCGCGTGCCGGTGCAGCCGAGCGACCGGGCCGCCTCCAGCCATAGCGGATCGACCCGGCGCAGGCCGTCATACAGCGCCGAGGTGACCGGGAAGAAGATGATGAGGGCGGCCATGGCGACCTTGCTGGCCATGCCGTAGCCGAGCCACAGCACCAGGATCGGCGCGAGCGCGAAGACCGGGATCGCCTGGCTGATCACCAGGATCGGCAGCAGCCAGGGCCGCAGCCGCCGCCATTCCGACAGCATCACCGCCGTCGCCAGCCCGACCAGCACGCCGATCATCAGGCCGAGCACGATCTCCAGCATGGTCACGCCGGCATGGTGCAGGATGATGTTGGAGCGCTTCACCCAGGTGACCGCGACTTCGACCGGCCCCGGCAGGATGAAGGCGGGCACGCCGGTCAGCCAGACCACGGCCTGCCACGCCAGAATCAGTCCGGCGGCGATGGCGAGCGGCCGCAGGCGCCTCACGAGGGCTGAGTCGGATGGATAGGCGGGTGCGCTGGCGCGCATTCAGGCCTCCTTGCTCCCTACGCCGGTACAAACCGGATCAGGTTCCTGGGGTCGTCCGAAGATCGGACCTCTCAGCCGCAGGATGCGGCTCCCCCGAAGTGGCGAGCCGGAGAATGGACCGGGCCGGCGCGCTTGGCAATGTGTGATCTCAGGGAACGGGGCCGTCGGCACTTGGCAAGCGCGGCCCGTCGCTCCAGATTTCGCCCCATGGACATGGCCAGCCCCGCAGAGCAGAGCCCGATCGTCGATCCCTCGGTCACCGCACGGCGCGATCCGGCTTGGACGGCGGGCGTGCTGAAGCCGCCGCCGGCAGTCTTCCCGCGCCGGCCGATCCTGATCGCCAACGAGATCTACCGACATTCGGTCTATGGCCGTCGCCACCCGCTGTCGATCCAGCGGGTCACGCCGGTGCTCGACCTGGCGCGGGCGCTCGGCTGGCTCGGCGATGGGCAGTATCTGGACTGTCTGCAGGCCGGCCCGGAGCAGCTCACCCGGTTCCACGAGCCCGACTACATCGCCGCCGTCGCCGAGGCCGAGCGCACCCGGCACGTGCCGGACGAGATCCGCGACCGCTACAATATCGGCCGTAACGGCAACCCGGTCTTCGCCGAGATCTTCCGCCGTCCGGCGACCTCCTCGGGTGCGTCGATTCTCGCCGGCACGTTGCTGGCCGGGGTCGAGCGGGGCGTGATCCATTCGCTGGCGGGCGGCACCCATCACGGCCGCCGCGCAATGGCCTGGGGGTTCTGCTTCTTCAACGACCCGGTGCTCGGCATCCTGGCCATGCTTGACCACGGGCTGGAGCGGATCGCCTATGTGGATCTGGATGCTCATCACGGCGATGGGGTGCAGGACGCCTTCCACCACGACGACCGGGTGCTGACGATCTCGGTGCACGAGGACGGCCGCTGGCCGCGCACCGGCGCCGTCGATGACCGGGCCGGCGGGATGGCCCGCAACCTGCCGGTACCGCAGGGTTTCAACGACAGCGAGCTGGAGGTGCTGATCGACTCGGCGGTGGTCCCGCTCGTGGACCGGTTCTTCCCCGACGCCCTGGTGATCCAGACCGGGGCCGACGGCCTGTCCGACGACCCCCAGGCCAAGCTCGATCTGTCCAACCGCGCGCTGTGGGCGGCGGTGGAGCGGCTGGTGCATTGCGCGCCGCGGGTTCTGGTGGTGGGCGGCGGCGGCTACAATCCCTGGTCGGTCGCCCGGGCCTGGACCGGGATCTGGGCGACCCTGAACGGGATCGACCCGGACGTGCCGACCCAGGGGGCCGCGGAGGCGGTGCTGCGCGGTTTGGAATGGAACCACAGCCGGGGCCGCAATCCGCCGGAACACTGGTTCACAACGATCGCCGATCCGCCGAACCGCGGCCCTGTCCGCGATGAGATCCACCGTCTGGCCGAGGCCGTGCTGTCGCCATGAGATTTCTTGCCCTGACCTTCGTCCTGCTGCTCGCCCCGGCCGCCGCCTGGGCGCAGGACCTGGTGCCGCTGACCGTCACCACGGAGCAGGGGGAGGCCCACACGTTCCAGGTGGAGATCGCAGGCACGCCGGAGGAGCGGGCCAGGGGGCTGATGTTCCGCACTGAACTGGCCGAGGATCGCGGGATGCTGTTCATCTTCCCTCGGCGCGAGCGCATCGCCATGTGGATGCGAAACACTGAGATCCCGCTCGACATGCTGTTCATCTCCGACGACGGCCGGGTGACCCAGATCCACGAGCGCGCGGTGCCCCATTCGGAAGCGGTGATCTCCTCGCGCCGCCGGGTGCGCTACGTGCTGGAACTGCCGGGCGGCACGGCCGAGCGGCTGGGCCTGGGACCGGGGGCGCTGGTGACGTCGGAGGCGATGCAATAGCCCTGCGACACGCCCTTCGACACGCGCCTGCGGCGCTGCTCAGGGTGAGGTAGATCTTTTATGAGACTAGAGAAAAATTAATTACTTTAAAGCATTAAGGTCCGTTCTTAATCTCACTTATAAAACCACCTCACACCCTGAGCAGCCCCGGACTAAGTCCGGGGCGTGTCGAAGGGCGAAGGGCGCGAGAGGAACGATCAGGCGAGGACACCCAACTCACCGCTTGCGCACCATGGTGAGCCCGTCGCCGATGCCCAGCATGGCCATCGACACCCGCTCGTCCTCGCGGATCTTGGCGTTCAGGGCGCGGATGACGCTCGTGCTCTCGCTCTGGTCCTCTTCATCGACCACGGCCCCGGACCAGAGCACGTTATCGACCAGAACCAGGCCGCCGCGCCGCACCAGGACCAGGGCCATTTCGTAATAGGCGTCGTAGTTCGGCTTGTCGGCGTCGATGAACATCAGGTCGATGCTGCCGGCCTCGCCGCCGTCGATCATCGCCTGCAGGGTCTGGGTCGCCGGCGCGAGGCGCAGGTCGATGCGGTCCGCCACCCCGGCCTCTTCCCAGAACGGCCGGCCGATCCGGGTGAATTCGTCGCTCACGTCGCAGCAGATCAGCGAACCGCCCTCGGGCAGGGCCAGCGCCATGCGCAGGGCCGAATAGCCGGTGAAGGTGCCGACCTCCACCGCCTTCCTCACCCCGAGCAGCTCGACCAGGAAGGCCATCATGTTGCCCTGGTCGGCGGAGATCTGCATGCCGGCGGTGGGCATCTCGGCGGTGGCGGCGCGCAGGCGGGCGCCGATCTCGGGTTCGCGGCCGCCGACATTGGCCAGATAGGCGTAAAGGGTCTCGTCGAAGGTCAGGGAACGGTTGGCCATGGGTCTCTCGCTGCAGCAAGCCGGGACGGGAGGCGCAGGGTGTATGAGCGGCGCGGCCCCGGCAAGCCACGGCGCACGGCAGCCCGGAAACGCGCGACCGGGCGGCGGGTTCTTCTGCGGGCCGACGGTCCGGATCCGGCGGATGGGACGACTCTCGGCTTGCGATGCCGGGGTTGTGCGGATATCCATCTGCCAGGGATGTCGGGGCACGGGGTGTAGCGCAGCCTGGTAGCGCATCTGCTTTGGGAGCAGAGGGCCGGCGGTTCGAATCCGTCCACCCCGACCACGACATGGGATACACTCGCCGCCACGGCGTTGGACGGCGACAGAGTGAGGAGCGGCCTTGCGATGATGGTGCGGATCTACAAGCCGGCGAAGACGGCCATGCAGTCGGGCCGGGCCAAGACCAAGGCCTGGATGCTGGAATACCGGGCCGAGTCCCGCCGCATCCCCGAACCGCTCATGGGCTGGGTCTCGGCCGGCGATACCACGAACCAGGTCCGCATCCCGTTCGACAGCAAGGACGAGGCCATCGCCTTCGCCCGCAAGCACGGCTTCGCCTTCGTGGTGCAGGAGCCGCGCGAGCGGGTTCTGAAGCCCAAGGCCTATGCCGACAATTTCGCGTTCAACCGCCGCAGCAACTGGACGCACTGACGCCTGCCAGCCGCCGCTTTGTGTGGCGCATTTGGGCGCCCATAGCTCAACTGGATAGAGCATCCGCCTTCTAAGCGGACGGTTGCAGGTTCGAGTCCTGCTGGGCGCGCCAACCTTTCTCCGTCCGCTCAGGCCCGGCCGCCGTGCTACCGCGCGGCGACGATGCCGTATCGGATCTGGATCTTGGTGCCGAAGTCCGGATTACCCGGGATGTAGGGCATCGGGCCGGTGACCTCCAGCCGCGTCAGGCTGCCTTCCGCCTCCAGGGCCCCCAGGCTGCCCTCGAAATCGCGGCTGTCCCAGAAATCCTGGCGGCAGGTGAACACGGCCACGCCGCCCGGGCGCAGCACCCGCATCCATTCCCGCAGCAGCGGTCCCTGATCCACATAGGTCAGCACGCCGACGCAGAGAATGCCGTCGATGCTCTGGGCCTCCAGCGGCAGCGGACCGTTCAGGTCGACCGGCTGCAGGTCGGCATAGATGCCCTTCTCACGGGCGACGTCGAGGCTGGCCTGGGACATGTCGAACCCGACCAGCGGCCCCGCGAACCCTGCCTCCCGCAGCGCCACGCCGGTCATGCCGGTGCCGCAGCCGCAGTCGAGCACCCGTGCGGCGGCCGTGTCGTCCAGGTGCTTGGCGAGGAAGGCGGCGGCGCGGTCTGGCGCCTCGTAGCCCCAGGCGGCCAGTTCCCGGTCATAGTCGCTGGCCCAGGCGTCATAGGTGACGGCATTGGTGCTGCCGTCCATGGAAACCTGGCCGTCGCTGCGCAGAATCTTGTCGTAATCGGTCACGATCGCTTCCCGTCGGGTCTGGTGGATCTCGGGTCGGGTGAGCGCTCCAGCCTAGCGCCCCCCGTCTCGATGTCGACCCCTGCAACCCGGCGGGCGGCTCAGACCGCGGGCGCGACCCCGCGGGCGAGGGCCTTGGTGGCGTCCACGAAAGGCATCGCCACGACGGTCGCCGCCCGCGGCCCGTCCGGCGTGTCGACGATGGCCCCGGTGCCGATCGCGTCGTCGCCGACCGGCGCGTAGCCCATGGCGATGTTGCGGTGCAGGCGCGGCGAATAGATCGCGCTGGTGACGAGGCCGGGCTTGCCCTCGGCCCCGAACCGGGCAACCCAGCGGTCCACATTGGCGGGGATCGGATCGCCCAGGATCTCGATGCCGACCAGCCGACGCGATACGCCCTCGTTGGCGATCCGGCGCAGGGCGTCCTTGCCGATGAAGTCCGCCGTGATGTCCAGGTTGACCAGCCGGTCCAGGCCGAGTTCGAACGGGTTGTTCTGCGCCGTCATGTCGGCGCCGTAGGACAGCAGCCCGGCCTCGATCCGCCGGATCGCGCTCGGCCCGGACGGGGCGACGCCCAGATCGGCGCCCAGTTCGAACAGCCGTTCCCACAGCGCGTCGCCATAGCGGCCGTCGCGCAGGAAGATCTCGTAGCCGAACTCGCCGGACCAGCCGGTGCGGGCGACCACGACCGGGACGCCGTCCAGTTCGGTCTCCACGAAGCGGAAGTATTTCAGCCCGTCGATCCAGTCGCCGAAGACCCGCCTCATCAGGGTGCCGGATTTGGGCCCCTGGATCTGCAGCGGCGAGACGTCCGGCTCGGTGACCGTCACGTCCCAGTTCCCCGCCCGGGCCAGCGCCTTGACCCAGAGCAGCAGGTCGCCATCGGCCACCGACAGCCAGAACTGCCGGTCGCTCAGCTTCAGCAGGACCGGGTCGTTCAGCACGCCGCCGTCATGGTCGCAGATCAGGACGTATTTCGCCTGGCCGGCGGTCATCGTCGACAGGTCGCGCGGGGTGAGATGCTGGACGAAGCTGGCTGCATCCGGTCCCGCGATCTCCACCTGTCGCTCGCCGGCGACATCCCACACGGTCACGTCGCGGACCAGCGACCAGTAGTCGGCCTCGCCCCGGTAGGAGACCGGCATGTACATGTGGTTGTAGATCGTGAAGGTGCTGGCCCCCCAGCGCCGGGTCGCGGCGAAGTAGGGCGAGGTGCGCACCCGCGGGCCGAACACCAGGGTCGGGTCCGTCGGGGCGGCGGTGGTCGCGGGGGTGAGGTCGAATTCCGGGCTCACAATGGCCTCCTGCGTCTGCGTGTCGAGGGGCCGGTCGGTGCCGAAGCGCTTTAGCTTTTGTTGACCCGGAGCAAGCTGCCCCTCAAATCACCGGGGGTCCGTCGGGGAGGACCAGGCCCATGCCGTTCATGTGGCGATAAAAAAATCCGCCCTCAAGAGCCGATGCGGCCGGGCGGATGGATCGATCCGTTTAGCCGCATTTGTTAAGCGCCCGCAAGCAGATGCAAATCGGCGCTGGGACGGAAAATGCGGCCGGCTCCGGTCCGCGTCAAGTGGATTCGGAACCCGCTAATGGCGGCGGCGCGCCACCGTCTCTCGGTGCCAGATATAGAGTCCGCTGGCCACCACCAGGGCGGCGCCGGCGAGCGTCCACACGCCCGGCACGTCGCCCCAGACGAGCAGGCCCAGCACGAGCGCCCAGAGCAGGCTCGTATACTTGAAGGGCCCGACCAGCCCGACCTCGCCGAGCCGCAGACTCTCGATCATCAGCCCCTGGGCGACGGCGACCAGGATCGAGGTGACCAGGAACAGCCCCATTTCCGCCGCGGTCGGCATCACCCAGCCGAAGGGCAGGGTCAGGAGACCGGCGAAGGCGACGATGCTGGTGGAGACGATCAGCACCATCAGGGTCGACTCTCCGCCGGTGCCGAGCTTGCGGGTGACGATGTCGCGCAGGGCACCGACGAAGGCCGCGACGATGGGGATCAGGGCGACGATTCGGAACATCTCCGGCGTGGGCCGCACCATGACCACGACGCCGACGAAGCCGATCGCGACGGCGCTCCAGCGCCGCCATCCGACGGGCTCGCCCAGGATGAGGGCCGCAAGCGCGGTGGCGAAGATCGGGCCGGCGAAGGAGATCGCGATGGCGTCGGCGATCGGCAGCAGCCAGAGCGAGGTCACGAACAGGAAGGTGGACACCGCCATCAGCCCGCCCCGCGTCAGGTGCAGCGACCAGTTCTTTACCCGCAACGCGGAGCCGCGGCCGGAGAGGACCGCCCACGCGTACACCATCGCCACGACGAGGATGCCGCGCATCGCCAGGACCTGGCCGACCGGATAGCGCTCGGTCAGCCATTTGGCGATGGCGTCGTTGACCGTGAGGATGCCGGCGGCGGCAACCATCATCAGGATCGCCTTGGCGGCGTTTGCGGAACCGGAACTTGGCAGGGCGGGAGAAACCATTCGTCCAGTCATACGCCCGGGGAACGGGGGAGGGAAGGTGTGGCGGGCCGATCCTCATACTCCGTCGTCATCCCGGCGAGCTCCGGGCTCGACCCGGAGATCGGCCGGGACCCAGCTAGTTGCGTCGGAACCGGGTCCCGGCCCGCCCCCGGATTAATCCCGGATTAAATCCGGGACGGGGCCGTCCGGGATGACGAGGATTGTTTGGAGAAAACAACACGGGTTCACGCTTGGCCGGTTCGGCTCCGTGGTGCTATCACCGCGCCCATGCTGTCGATCCGCAACATCACCGTCCGCGTCGCCGGGCGCGTCCTGCTCGAGGACGCCACCGCCACCATTCCGCCGGGTCACCGGGTGGGTCTCGTCGGCCGCAACGGGACCGGCAAGTCCACCCTGCTGAAGGTCATCGTCGGCGACCTGCAGACCGACCTGGGCTCGGTCAGCCTCACCGGGCCGTTCGCGCTGCAGAACGCCATCGGCTGGGTGCGCCAGGAGGCACCGGGCGGCACCGAGACTCCCATCGAACACGTGCTGGCCGCCGACAAGGAGCGCGCCGCCCTGCTGGACGAGGCGGAGACCGCGACCGATCCGAACCGGATAGCCGAGATCCAGACCCGGCTGGTCGATATCGACGCCCATGCGGCCCCCGCCCGGGCGGCACGGATCCTCGCCGGTCTCGGCTTCACCGAGGAGATGCAGCAGCGGCCGCTGTCGGAATATTCGGGCGGCTGGCGGATGCGCGTGGCGCTCGCCGGCGTGCTGTTCCAGGAGCCGGAACTGCTGCTGCTCGACGAGCCGACCAACCACTTGGACCTGGAGACCACGGTCTGGCTGGAGCAGCACCTCAAGGCCTATCCCAAGACGCTGATTGTCGTCAGCCACGACCGCGATCTGCTGAACGCGGTGCCGACGACGATCCTGCATGTCGAGCGGCAGACCCTGACCCAGTACACCGGCAACTACGACACCTTCGAGCGGATGCGCGAGGAGCGGTTGGCGCAGATCGAGGCGGAGCGCACCAAGCAGGAGGCGCAGCGCAAGCATCTCCAGTCCTTCGTCGACCGGTTCCGCGCCAAGGCGTCGAAGGCCCGCCAGGCCCAGAGCCGGATCAAGATGCTGGAGAAGATGGAGGTGATCCCGGCGGCGGTGGCCGACCCGGAAACCCGCTTCCGCTTCCCCGAACCGGAGGAGCTGGCGCCGCCGCTGCTGGCCATCGACAAGGCCTCCATCGCCTACGAGCCGGGCAAGCCGATCCTGCGCAACCTCGACCTGCGCCTGGACCCGGACGACCGCATCGGCCTGCTCGGCGCCAACGGCAACGGCAAGACGACGCTCGCCCGCTTCATCGCCGGCGAGCTGCAGGCCGCCAGCGGCGAGATCCACCGGGCCGCCAAGCTGCGGGTCGGCTATGTCGCCCAGCACCATGCCGACGAGCTGGACCCGAACGACACGGCGGTGGACCACCTGACGCGGCGCCTGAAGGGGCAGGCGGTGGACCGGGTGCGCGCCCGTCTCGGCTCGGTTGGCCTGACCCAGGACAAGCAGACCACCCGGGTCGGTGCGCTGTCCGGTGGGGAGAAGGCGCGGCTGTCCCTGGCGCTGGTCATGGCGGACGACCCGCATGTTCTGGTGCTCGACGAGCCGACCAACCACCTGGACATCGACGCCCGCATCGCCCTGGTGCAGGCGATGAACGACTTCTCCGGCGCGGTGATCCTGATCAGCCACGACCGGCGGCTGATGGAGCTGACCGTCGACCGGCTCTGGCTGGTCGCCGACGGCACCGTCTCGCGCTTCGAAGGCGATCTCGCCGCCTATCGCGACCGTATCCGCGACGATCGGCGCAACGAGAAGGGCCGGGACCGGGACACCGGCGAGAAGGTCAACAAGAAGGACCAGCGCCGCCAGAACGCCGAAAGCCGTCGCCAGACCGCCGAGCTGCGCAAGGCGGCCAAGGACGCCGAGAAGGCGCTGGAGAAGCTGGTGCAGCAGCGCGAGTCCCTGGTCGCGAAACTGGGTGATCCCTCGACATATGACGGGTCGACCGCGGAGCTGCAGAAGCTTATCCAGAAGAAGGCGGAGCTGGACGCCGCCATCGAGAAGGCCGAGGAACACTGGCTGGCAACCGCCGAGGCGCTGGAATCGACCGCAGCCTGAACGGGCGGACCAAGGAGGGAACAACATGGCCAAGACGATCGACGCCGCGAGCCTAAAGGCTGCCCTGGACGGCGACGGGGAGATCGCGCTGATCGACGTGCGCGAGCAGGCGGCCTACGGCGCCTCCCACCCGATCCTGGCGGCCAACATCCCGCTGGGCCAGCTCGAGCTGCGGGTGGGCGAGCAGATCCCGCGCCGCTCCACCCCGATCGTCGTGGAGGATGCGGGCGAGGGGCTCGCGCAGCGCGCCGCCGCCCTGCTGGAGGGCTTCGGCTATACCGACGTCGCCGTCCTGGAGGGCGGCACCAAGGCCTGGGCCGATGCCGGCTTCGAGCTGTTCAGCGGCATGTATGTGCCGTCCAAGGCCTTCGGCGAGTTCGTCGAGCACGCCTACGACACCCCGTCCGTGTCCGCCGACGAGCTGAAGGCGATGATGGAGTCCGGCGAGAAGCTGGTGGTCCTGGACAGCCGACCGATGGATGAATACCGGGTGATGAACATCCCGACCGGCATCGACGTGCCGGGCGCCGAGCTCGTCTACCGCGTGGGCCAGGTTGCCCCCGATGCCGACACCACCGTGGTGGTGAACTGTGCCGGCCGCACCCGCTCGATCATCGGCGCCCAGTCGCTGATCAATGCCGGCATTCCCAACAAGGTCGTCGCCCTGCGCAACGGCACCATGGGCTGGCACCTGTCGGGCTACCAGCTCGAGCACGGCAACAGCCGTACCGCGCCGGACCCCGCCGACGAGACCCTGGCCAAGGCGGTGGCCCAGGCGGAGGCCTGCGCGAAGCGCTTCGGGGTGAAGACCGTCGACGCCGACACGCTGGACACCTGGCGGGAGGAGCGCGACACCCGCACCCTGGCGATCCTGGATGTGCGCACCATCGAGGAGTTCGAGGCCCGGCGGATCGCCGACAGCCGCCACGCACCCGGCGGCCAGCTCGTCCAGGCGACCGACAGCTATCTTCCGGTGCGCAACGCCCGGGTCGTCCTGGTCGACGACCGCAAGGTCCGCGCGCTGATGACGGCGAGCTGGCTGGTGCAGCTCGGCTGGCAGGACGTCCATGTGCTGACCTCGTCGCTCGACAGCCAGCGCACCGTTCATGGCCGCTACACGCCGCAGGTGCTTGGGATGGAGCGCCTGAAAGGCGTGAAGACGGTGCCGGCCGCCGCGGCCCGCTCGCTGGCCGAGGCCGGGGCGGTGATCCTCGACCTCGCCAAGGCCCTGGACTACCGCGACGCCCATCCGGAAGGGGCCTGGTGGGCCGGCCGGGTGGCGATCCCGGACAATCTGTCCAAGATCCCGGCCGACAAGACCATCGTGCTGACCTCGCCGGACGGCATGCTGGCCCGCTTCGCCGCCGCCGATCTCGCCGGCATGGGCCGCGACGTGGTGGTGATCGAGGGCGGCACGGCGGCCTGGAAGGTCGCCGGCCTGCCGATGCAGAGCGGCATGACCGCCGTGCTCTCGGAACCGGACGACAGCTACCTGCGGCCCTACGATCGCACCAACAAGGCCGAGATTGAGAAGGCGATGAACGACTACCTGACCTGGGAAGTCGCGCTGGTCGAGCAGATCAAGAAGGCCGGCGGTATCAGCTTCAGGCATTACCCGGCCTGACCGGCCCGGCCGCTCAGGGAGCCGAGCGCACCAGCGGGTCCTCGGCCAGGCTGGTGTCGGTCACCAGCTCCCGGAACCGGCGGTAGAGCCGCGGCTCCAGGTGCGGGCCGGCCATGGTGTCCATGATGGCGAAGGCCCGGTCCCGCTCCATCGGCTCCTTGTAGTCGCGCCGGTCGGTGAGGGCGGAGAACACGTCGACCACCGCCGTGCACAGGGACATCTCGTGAATCTGGCCCCGGGTCTGGCCGTCTGGATAGCCGGTGCCGTCCAGCTTCTCGTGATGGTGCCGCACGGCCGCGATCAGGTCCGGCAGGTCGCGGTACCCCTCGTTGACGAGTTGGGCGCCGTAGACCGGATGCAGGCTCATCTCCTGGCGTTC
Organism: Thalassobaculum sp.; assembly: GCF_965223715.1. Lineage (GTDB taxonomy): Bacteria > Pseudomonadota > Alphaproteobacteria > Thalassobaculales > Thalassobaculaceae > Thalassobaculum. The sequence continues at coordinate 1,379,354 of NZ_OZ245012.1, forward strand.
CCGGTCGGTCAGCGCCCCCGGTTTCGCGAGGATCGACAGCGGCACCTGCATCTTCCCCAGATCGTGCAGCAGCCCGGTCTCGGCCATCAGCCGGAGCTGGTCCGGCGGTACCCCGATCGCCCGGCCGAAGGAGGCCATCAGGATCCCGACCCGCAGGCTGTGGGCAAAGGTGCTGTCGTGGTGGCCGCGGAGCTGGTGCAGCATCGGCGCCACGCTCGGATCGCCGGCGAGGTCGACCACACTGGCGGCCGCGCTGGCGACCAGCTTGCGGCCCTCCACGTCGATTCCGCCCGACGCGGTGATACCCTCCAATTGGGTGAAGAGCTGGCGGCCGCTCTGCATCACCCGGGCGGCCGGCCTGGAGATGTCGCTGAGCGCCTCGTCCTCGTTCGCGGTGCCGTAGATCCGCCAGAACCGGCTCAGGAACTCGCCGGGCTCCAGGGAGCCGGTGATCGCGTCGTCGATGATCCCTTCCTCGATCAGCCGGCCGACCTCCAGGGTCAGTTTCGGCGCCACCATGATCAGCGACTGTTGCCCGCCCGCCCGCATCGTGTTGGCCTGCTGCGCCAGCCAGATCCCGTCGCCGCCGACCAGCTGATTCTCGATCACCACGCAGTTCGGCCGCGTCTCGAAGGCGTTGGACGCGTTGGGATCGTTCGCCGTCACCGTGATGGCGAAGGTCTGCCTCAGGGTGTTGAGCACGGCGGCATAGCGCGCCGGGCGACCGGTGCAGAACACCAGCCGCGGTCTGCGGGGCGCGATGGGAGGCCGTGTGGGCAAGAAGGCACCTCGATCAATCTGTTCCGGCCGGACGCCCGGGCCGAGCACCATACCTGATATCGCCTTCAGGCGCGGTTAACGGGATCTTCACCCCGCCGCGGCGGCCACCGCCCGCAAGCGATCGAGCCCGGCCTCTACATCGGCGATCAGATCCCCCGGATCCTCCAGCCCCGTATAGAACCGGACGATCGGGCCTTCATAGGGCCATGTGGTCGCGCTGCGCTCCAGCGTGATGTCGGTCGGCTTCACCAGGCTCTCGAATCCGCCCCAGCTCGCCCCCATGCCGAACAGCGCGAGACCGTCGTAGAACGCGGCCAGCGCCTGGTCCGGCACCGGCTTGAACACGGCGGAGAACAGGCCGCTGCAGCCGGTGAAGTCGCGCTTCCACAGGGCGTGGTCGGGGTGGCTCTCCAGGGCAGGGTGCAGGACGCAGTCGATCTCGGGCCGCCCCTCCAGCCAGCGGGCCAGCGCGAGACCGGTCTCGCCGGTCTGTCGCAGCCGCAGCTCCATGGTGCGCAGGCCGCGGGCCGCCAGGTACAGGTCGTCCGGCGCCACGTAATGGCCGTGCAGCCGGACGGTGGAGCGCACCTGCTCGCTGTATTCGCGGGTGCTGGCGATCAGCCCCATGATCACGTCGGAATGCCCGCCGATATACTTGGTCACCGCCTCGTTCACGATGTCGACGCCGAGCGAGAAGGGGTCGCAGAACAGCGGCGTGCCCCAGGTATTGTCCATCATCACCACCGCCCCGGCCTTATGGGCGACCTCGGCGATGGCCGGGATGTCCTGGAGCTCGAAGGTCTGGGAGCCTGGGCTCTCGGTATAGACGCAGGCGGTATTCGGCCGCATCAGTTCGGCGATTCCGGCGCCGATGCGGGGATCGTAATAGGTCGTCTCGACACCGTACCTGGCCAGCACCTGCTCGCAGAATTTGCGGGTCGGGAAATAGGCGGTGTCGGTCATCAGCAGGTGGTCGCCGGCCTTGAGCACGGCCAGCAGCCCGGCGGTGATCGCCGACAGGCCGGAGGAGGTCATGACCACGTCGCCGGCCTTGTAGATCTCACAGAGTGCGGCCTCCAGGCGGTAGGTCGTCGGCGTGCCGCTGACGCCGTAGGTGACCGGCGCGTCGACGCCCTCCGGGTAGTTCGGCGGCGGGGCGGCGCGCACCTGGCGCCAGGCCGCCAGGCTCGGAGCGAGGACCGTCGAGGCGTGGAAGACCGGAGTATTCACAACTCCTTTGAACTCGTGGGGCGTCCTCCCGGCGTGAATCAACCGGGTGCGGGTCTTGTGCTGGCGGTCGTCGGCCATCGTTTCCTCGAATGCGTTATCGCGGGTGTTCGGGAGCAGGACAGGACAGTCTTCGTTGAAGTGCAGTCTCGGTTCGTCTCGCGTCGGGGACAAGAGCACTCGCGCCTGGACCTGGAAAGCTTGCTTTTCAGGTAAACGCCATGTTGGAATGATCACGTTCCGGGCGGCTTGCATCCTTTGACGGCAACCGAACGGCAATTGCACGTCTTTTGGGCAATTGTCTGGCGTGTCGGGGGGCAAAAAGTCGCGGAATTCGGTCAATGCCGTCCTGGCAAGGTCTTTGCGAAGACCGGGGTCCGGGATCGCAACGGTCGATCCAGTTACAACGATAACCTGGGTGGGTTTCACATCATGAAGAAGGTCAGCCTTTTGGCTCTGGGCGCGGGGTTCCTGGCAAGCCTCGCGTTTACTCCCGAGCCGGTCCTGGCACAGGACAGCACGCTGGAGATCGTCAAGAACCGCGGCATTCTGCGCTGCCAGGTCGGTACTCCGGCACCGGGCTTCTACGCGCTGTCCGATGACGGCAAGTGGTCCGGTTTCGACGTCGAGAACTGCCGCGCGGTTTCCGCGGCGATCTTCGGCGACCCCGACAAGATCGAGTACCAGTCGGTGACCTCCGCCGTCCGGTTCACCGCGATGGCGAACGGCGAGTCCGACATGCTGTCGCGCACCACCACGTGGACCCTGTTCCGCGACACCCAGCTCGGCCTGGATTTCACCACGGTGAACTTCTATGACGGCCAGGGCTTCATGGTCACCAACGACCTCGGCGTGAACAGCTCCATGGAGCTGGCGGGTGCGACGGTTTGCGTGCTGACCGGCACCACCACCGAACTGAACCTGACCGACTACAGCCGGACCAACAACCTGGATATCCAGCCGGTCGTGTTCGAGGACAGCAACGTCCGCGACAGCACCTTCTTCTCGGGCGGCTGCGACGCCATCACCAACGACAAGTCGAGCCTCGCCTCGACCCGCGCCAAGGCGCCGGACCAGTCGATCTTCACCATCCTGCCGGAGACCATCTCGAAGGAGCCGCTGGGCCCCGTCGTTCGTCAGAACGACAGCCAGTGGAACGACATCGTGATGTGGTCCCTGTTCGCCATGATCAACGCCGAGGAGCTGGGCCTGAATTCCGGCAACGTCGACGAGATGAAGGCCAACAGCGCCAATCCGGAAGTCAAGCGCATGCTTGGCGTCGAGGGCGACCTGAACAAGGGTCTCGGCCTGGAGCCGGAGTGGGCCTACAACATCGTCAAGATGGTGGGCAACTTCGCGGAGATCTATGAGGAGCACATGGGTCCGAAGACCGTCATGAACATCCCGCGGGCCGGGTCGGTCAACGACCTGTGGACCAAGGGCGGTCTGATGTACTCCCCGCCGTTCCGGTGATCGTCTGATTGCTTCGGTGCCCGGTCGAACCCTCGGCCGGGCACCGTTTGCTTTCGTTTGAAAATTTATCGGTTCGGAGGGCTTGGCGATGGCCGTGGTCGAAAAGGCTGGCCCACGCAGGGGCGGGCGATCCTTAACTGAGATCGTCAACGACGAAAGATATCGCTCCATCTTCTACCAGGTGATCGTCGCGATCGCCGTGATCTGGACGGCGAACTATCTGATCACCAACACGGCCGAGAATCTGCAGGCTCGCGGCATGTCCGCCGGTTTCGGATTTCTTGGATCGACTGCGGGCTTCTCGATCGCGTGGTCGATCATCGACTACCAGCCCGGCGACACCTATTTCGACGTCTTTCTGGTCGGCATCGCCAACACGCTGATCGTCTCATTCTTCGCCATCATCGCCACGACGCTGTTCGGCTTCATCGTCGGCGTCATGCGGCTGTCCAGCAACTTCGTCATCGCCAAGCTGGCCTCGGCCTATGTCGAGGTGATGCGGAACGTCCCGCTGCTGCTGCACATCCTGTTCTGGTTCACCCTATCGGCTGCCCTGCCGCGGCCCAATGACAGCCTGGGCTTCGCGGATATGTTCTTCCTGAACAACCGCGGCCTCTACGTCCCGGCCCCCGTACCCGGCGACGGTTTCATGATGGTCGTCGTCATGGCGGTGATCGGCATCGTCGTCGCCTATGCGGTCGCCGTCTGGGCGGCGAAGCGGCAGATGGCGACGGGCGAACGCTTCCCGGCCCTCTGGGTCGGCCTCGCTCTTGTCCTGGGTCTGCCGCTCGTCACCTTCGTGGCCCTCGGTGCGCCGCTGAGCTTCGACTATCCGGCACTGAAGGGCTTCAACTTCCAGGGCGGCACCGATGTGCCCCGGGCCTTCTGCGCCCTGCTGTTCGCCCTCGTGCTGTACCACACGGTCTTCATGGCCGAAGCGGTACGCGCCGGCATCCTGTCGGTGAGCCACGGCCAGACCGAGGCGTCGTATTCCCTCGGGCTGAAGCCGAGCTGGACGCTGCGCCTCGTCGTCATCCCGCAGGCCATGCGCGCGGTCGTGCCGCCGATGATCAGCAACTGGATGAACGTGGTGAAGAACTCGTCCCTGGCCATCGCCATCGGCTATCCGGACCTCGTCGCGGTCTTCATGCAGACCTCGCTGAACCAGTCCGGCCACGCCATCGAGATCGTCGCCATGGTGATGCTGTTCTACATGACCGTCAGCCTGACCATCTCGGCGGCGCTGAACTACTACAACAAACTCGTTCAGATTAAGGAGCGGTGACCATGACGGATGCGACCCAATCCGACACCGCCTTCCGACCGAAACCGAGCCTGCCGCCGCCCGCGAACACGGTCGGCGTCATCGGCTGGCTGCGGAAGAACCTGTTCGGCGGCCCCGTCGACACGATCCTGACCCTGCTGGGCATCTACGTCCTGTACCTGATCGTCGAGTTCGCCATCGAATACGGCATCCTCAACGCGGTCTGGACGGCGGAGACCTACCGCGAGTGCCTGGACATCAACCTGGGCGAAGGGGCCTGCTGGGCGGGCATCAGCGTCTGGTTCAACAGCATGATGTACGGCCGCTACCCCGACGAGGAGCAGTGGCGCGTCAATCTCGGCGGCATCGTCCTCCTGCTCTGGCTGATCCCGTTCTGGCTGCCCAAGGTGACCGGCAAGATCCAGGTCGGCATGTCCGCCGTCCTGACCTTCCCGTTCCTCGCCGCCTCGCTGTTCATCGGCGGTGAGACCGGCATCTTCCTGAACGTGATGGCGGCCATCGCCCTGACCCTGTTCGTGGCGGTCTGGCTGCACGTCGCCCTCTGCTATCTGCTGGGCCGCTCGCTGCCGGAGGTGCTGATCTCGATCACCGGCTTCGCCGACAAGGACGACCGGCTGCACAAATACGTGCTGCTCGGTGCCTTCGCGGTCGGCTTCGTGATCGCCTTCATCTACCACATGACCTGGGACCTTGTCGAAGTGCCGACCACGATCTGGGGCGGCCTGTTCCTCACCCTGGTGATCTCGGGCATCGGTATCGCCTCGGCCCTGCCGAACGGCATCCTCCTGGCCCTCGGCCGGCGCTCGAAGATGCCGGTCATCCGGGTGTTCTGCACCGCGTTCATCGAGCTGTTCCGCTCGGTGCCGTTGATCACCATCCTGTTCATGGCCGTGACCATGATGCCGCTGTTCCTGCCGGTTGAGTTCAACCCGCCGAAACTGGCGATGGTCATCGTGGCGGTCTGCATCTTCGCCGCCGCCTACATGGCGGAGACGGTGCGCGGCGGCCTTCAGGCGGTGAACAAGGGGCAGTACGAGGCGGCCCAGGCCATGGGCCTGAGCTTCTGGAAGATGATGGCCCTGATCGTGATGCCGCAGGCCCTGAAGCTGATGATCCCGAACATCGTCGGCAGCTTCATGGGCCTGATGAAGGACACCACCCTGGTCTCCATCATCGGCCTCTACGACATCCTGCTGATGGGCAAGGCCGCGGGCCAGAACCCGTCCTGGCTGGGCTTCCACACGGAGCCGCTGCTGTTCACGGCGGCGATCTTCTTCGTGCTCTGCTTCGCCATGTCGAAATACAGCCAGCATCTCGAACGGACGATCGGCGGCGGCTACGGCCGGCGGTGACGGACCGATAACGAACGAGAACAGGGAATCGAACAATGAGCCTCGACACTCAACTCCCCGACGACGGTGTCCACGTCGCCTCCGCCATCTCCGACGAGGTGGTCATCGAACTGGCCTCGGTGAACAAGTGGTATGGCGAGTTCCACGTCCTCAAGGACATCAACCTGTCGGTCAACAAGGGCGAGCGGATCGTGATCTGCGGCCCGTCCGGCTCGGGCAAATCGACGATGATCCGCTGCATCAACCGCCTGGAGGAACACCAGGCGGGCGACATCATCGTCAACGGCACCGAGATGGGGAACAACCTGAAGAACATCGACGCCATCCGGCGCGACGTCGGCATGGTGTTCCAGCAGTTCAACCTGTTCCCGCATCTCACGGTGCTGGAGAACTGCACGCTGGCGCCGGTATGGGTGAAGAACATGCCCAAGGCCGAGGCCGAGAAGATCGCCATGCAGTACCTGGAACGGGTGAAGATCCCGGAACAGGCGGCCAAGTATCCGGGCCAGCTCTCCGGCGGTCAGCAGCAGCGCGTGGCCATCGCGCGCTCGCTGTGCATGAGCCCGACGATCATGCTGTTCGACGAGCCGACCTCGGCCCTCGATCCGGAGATGATTTCCGAGGTGCTGGACGTTATGGTCGGCCTCGCAGAGACCGGCATGACCATGTTGGTGGTCACTCACGAGATGGGCTTCGCCAAGCGCGTGGCCGACCGGGTGATCTTCATGGACCAGGGCGAGATCGTGGAGCAGAACACCCCGGACGAGTTCTTCAACAATCCGAAGTCGGACCGCACCAAGCTGTTCCTGAGCCAGATCCTGGCACACTGAGCGCCCAGGCAGCGGAATGAGACGACCAAACCCGCGGGGGGCGGGGGAGGTCCTAGGGGGCGTACCGGTTCACCGGTGCGCCCCCTAACTGTTCGGGCTACAAGAAACAAAAGACCAACGGGAGGACGAGATGGCGAAGGAGACGGGCGTCGCCCTGATCGCCGGGGTTTCGGGCATTGTCGGGCGTGGCATCGCCACCCGGCTGCTGGGCGAGGGGTGGCGGGTGATCGGCCTGTCCCGCACACCGCCGAAGCCGGGCATCGAAGGGCTGGAACATGTGCCGGCCGATCTGACCGATGCCGGGGCCATGCGCTCCGCCCTGTCCGAGGCTGGAGTCCGGGTCACCCACATCTTCTATGCCGGCCGCGCACCCGACCCTGATCCGGCGGTCGAGGCCGCGCGCAACACGGCGATGTTGGTGAATACGGTGGATGCCGCCATGGCTGCGGGTGCGCCGCTCGCCCATGTGCACGCGGTGCATGGGACCAAATGGTATGGCAGCCATGTGGGGCCGTTCCGGACGCCGGCGGCGGAGGACGATCCGCGCTGCCCGGTGCCGAACTTCTATTTCGACCAGCAGGACTGGCTGGAGGCGGAGGCACCCAAGCGCGGTTTCACCTGGTCGACCACGCGGCCGCACCTGCTGATCGGCTTCTCGCTCGGCTATCCCCACAACATCCTGAGCGTGGTGGCCGTGCATGCGGTGCTGTGCCGGGAGCAGGGGCGCAAGCTGACCTTCCCGGGCGCCCAGGGGCATTTCGACCGGGTGTCCCAGGTCACCGATATCGACCTGCTGGTGGATGCCATGCAGTGGTGCGCGACGGAGCCCGCCGCCGCCAACCAGGCTTTCAACATCGTCAATGCCGACTATTTCCGCTGGAAGGACGTCTGGCCGGACATCGCCGGCTTCTTCGGACTGGAGCCCGGCGGGGTGCAGCCGGAGAGCCTGACCGAGGCGTTCCGCGCCGCCGAGGTATCCTGGCGGACGATGGCGGCGCGGGAGGGGCTGAGCGAGCCGGAGATCGGCCGGATCGCCAGCGGACCCTATGGCGACGCGACCTTCTCGGCTACCTGGGACGACATGTCGTCCACCGTGAAGATCCGCCGGGCCGGCTTCGACCGGGTGTACGCCTCCCGCGAGAGCCTGCTCGGCGCCCTAGCGGCGTATCGGCGTCACCGTGTCATCCCCTAGGGCGGTGACCGTGTCCGACGGGCTCGGCCGCCGCTGCGGCAGGGGCAGCCCGGCGAGACGCGGATCCGGCAGGGTCTCCACATACTGGTCGAACGGCACGAATCCGGCTTTCTGGTAAGTGCCGATCGCCCTGGGGTGGTCCAGGTCGCAGGTATGCACCCATAGCCGCGTCGTCGGTCCGGTCCAGGCAATATCGACCATGGTGTCGAGCAGGTAGCGACCCACGCCCCGGCCGATGAACTCCGGCAGCAGCCCGAAATAGGCCAGTTCCACGTTGCCGTCGTCAGAACGCCGGTCGATTTCCCCATACCCGGCCGGCGCGCCGTCCACATACAGCACGTAGACCTCCACCTTCGGATCGGTGATGTGCCCGGCGAGCTCGGCATCGTCCATCAGCCGGCGCGAGACCCAGGTCCAGTCGCCGCCGACCGAGTTGTAGAGATAGCGGTAGAACGAGACCGTCGGCGGCTCCGCTCGGATCAGGGCGGTGCGCACGCTGGACGGCGGGTGCGGGGAGGGCCGGGTCGGCCGGTTCAGCATCTCCAGGGAGGTGACCACCGTCTCCACGGTGCCGAGACCGATCGCCGGTGCCCCGGCCATCGTCTTGCTCATCACCACCCGGGGCTCCTCGTTCCAGCCGAGCTTGGCGTAGAAGTCGCGCACCTGGACGTTGGTGTCGCGGATCAGCAGTTCGGCCTTGGGCACGCCCCGGGCCTTCATCCAGGCTTCGGCCGCCTCCATGACCTGACGGCCCATGCTGGCGCGGCGTCGGCCCGGATCGACCGCCACGTAGTAGACCCAGCCCCGATGGCCGTCATAGCCGACCATGCAGGAGGCCACGATCTTGCCCAGCACGTCGGCGACCAGCACGTCGGCATCGGGCGCGCGGCGGGCGGACTCGATGTCGCGGCGCGGATCGTTATGCGGCACAAGCAGGCCGCAGCGCTCCCAAAGGTCGACGACGCCGTCGATGTCGCCGTTCGCGACCGGCCGAAATGTCAGGCTCATCAGGCGTCGGCCGGCCCGGTCTCGACGGGCGTGTCCTGGCGCGAGCCCCAGTCGGACCAGGACCCGTCATAGACCGCCATGCCCGGATGGCCGAGCCTGTGGGCGTTCAGCGCAATCATGCAGGCGGTCACGCCGGACCCGCAGGACGAGATCGTCGGCTTGGACGGATCGATGCCCGCGGCCGCGAACTTCGCCGCCACGGCATTGGTGTCCAGCGCGGTCTTGGTCTCCTTGTTCACCAGCTCTGTGACCGGCAGCGAGCGCGAGCCCGGGATATGGCCCGACCGCATGCCGGGACGCGGCTCCGGCTCCTCGCCGGTGAAGCGGCCGGCCGGCCGGGCGTCGACGATCTGCATGTCGCCGGCCTTCACCGCCGCCAGCACGTCCTCGCGCGACTTCACCAGTTCCGGGCGCAGGGTCGCCTTGAAGTCGGTCGCCGGGCGGGCCTTCGCCGGACCGGTCTCCATCGGCCGGCCCTCGGCCTGCCATTTCGGCATGCCGCCGTCGAGAACCGCCACCTTGTCGTGGCCGAACAGCCGGAACATCCACCAGGTCCGCGCCGAGGACTGGAGCCCGTAGACGTCATAGGCGACGACCAGGGTGTCGGCGTCGATGCCGAGCGCGCTCGCCGCCTTGGCGAAGGCGTCGGCACTCGGGATCATGTGGGGCAGGGGATCGTCCGGATCGCAGACCTTGTCGATGTCGAAGCGCTGGGCGCCCGGGATGTGCCCGTCCGGAAACTCCGCATCGGCGTCGCGCTTGGCGGTCGGCAGGTGATAGGTGCCGTCCAGGATGACCACCTTGGGATCGTTCAGATGCTCGGCCAGCCAGTCAGTGGTGACGAGTGCGTCGGTCATGGTCGTGCGTCCTCTCAGTCGTCCAGCCAGGCCGGAACGGGCAGGTTCTTGTCGCGCAGGAAGGCCGGGTTGAACAGCTTCGACTGATACCGCGCGCCACCGTCGCAGAGGATGGTGACGATGGTGTGACCGGGGCCCATCTTCTCCGCCAGCTTGATGGCGCCCATCACGTTGATGCCGCTGGAGCCGCCGAGGCAGAGGCCCTCGTGCTTCAGCAGGTCGAACACCACCGGCAGCGCCTCCTCGTCGGTCACCTGGAACGGATGGTCGACGATGATGTCCTCCAGGTTGGCGGTGATGCGGCCCTGGCCGATGCCTTCGGTGATCGAGTTGCCCTCGGCCTTCAGTTCTCCGTTGGCGTAGTAGCCGAAGATCGCGCTGCCCATCGGGTCGGCGAGGCCGATCTGGATGTTCTTGTTGCGCTCCTTCAAGGCCAGGCTGACGCCGCCGAGCGTGCCGCCGCTGCCCACCGAGCAGATGAAACCGTCGACCTTGCCGTCGGTCTGTTCCCAGATCTCCGGCCCGGTGGTGTCGTAATGGCCCTTCCGGTTGGCCACGTTGTCGAACTGGTTGGCCCAGATCGCCCCGTTCTCCTCCTTCGCTGCGATCTCCTCGGCGAGGCGGCCGGAATAGCGCACGTAGTTGTTCGGGTCCTTGTACGGGACCGCCGGCACCAGGCGCAGGTCGGCGCCGCACAGCCGCAGCATGTCCTTCTTCTCCTGGCTCTGGGTCTCCGGCATCACGATGACGCTGCGGTAGCCGAGCGCGTTGCCGACCAGGGACAGGCCGATGCCGGTATTGCCGGCCGTGCCCTCGACGATGACGCCGCCCGGGCGCAGCAGCCCCTTCTCCTCGGCGTCGCGCACGATGGCCAGGGCGGCGCGGTCCTTCACCGACCCGCCGGGATTGAGGAATTCGGCCTTGCCGAGGATCGTGCAGCCGGTGCGTTCCGATGCCGCCTTGAGCTTGATCAGAGGCGTATTGCCGATCGCGCCGATGAAACCGTCACGCACGTCCATGGGGTCGTCTCCGTCCGTCATCCAATGGCCAGCGCGGATCGCGCCGAACTCGTTGCTGGGAGCCTAGCCGGACGGGACGCGGGGATAAAGCACAGGCGACCGGCAACCGGGCGCCGGACGGTCAATACAGTGATCGCGGATCCGAACGAGGGAGGCTCAGCTGTCGCCCCGCTCCGCCAGCTTGGCGAGGCGCGGACCGAGCATGCGGTAGTACATCTTCTCGCTCTTCAGCAGCGGGCCCATGGACTCATAGAAGCTGCGCGCCTTGTCGTTCCAGGGATCGGCGGTCCAGTCGAGCTGGGTGACGCCCCGCTCCACGCAGATCTCCGCCAGCCGGGTCATCAGCCGGCGGCCGATCCCGCCGGTGCGCGCCTTGCGGGTGACGAACAGGTCCTGAATGAACACGGCACTCTGGCAGTTGGCCAGCGCGAAGGTCTCATTGAAGGCGAGGAAGCCGACCGCCCGGTCGGCGCCGGTGGCGATCAGGATCTCCACGCTCGGCGGCTCGCGGAATGCCTTGTCGGCGATCACATGGGCCATGTAGGAGCGCTGGTAGTGGACGGGCAGCGAGTAGAAGGCCAGCAGTTCCTGGCTGAGCAGGGCGAGGGCGTCGGCGTCGGCCGGGGTGGCGAAGCGAATATCGACCGGCGCCGCCTCGCGCCCGCCATAGGCTATCGCTTCCCCCTCTGCCGCCATGTGGTAGAACCCCCTAAGTCCCCGCCAACCAATGAGATCGACCATGGCTGTGCGTACGGAAAGTGTCAACTTCACCGGGGCTTTGGGCGATACGCTCGCGGCCCGGCTCGACCGTCCGGCGGGCCCGACCCGCGGATATGCGCTGTTCGCGCACTGTTTCACCTGTTCCAAGGACCTCGCCGCCGCCCGGCACATCGCCACCGGCCTCGCCGAGCACGGGATCGCCGTGTTGCGATTCGATTTCACCGGGCTCGGCCACAGCGAGGGCGAGTTCGCCAATACCACCTTCGCCTCGAACGTGGACGACCTGATCGCGGCCGCCGATTTCATGCGCGATGAACTGCAGGCGCCCACGATCCTGGTCGGGCATTCCCTGGGCGGTGCCGCGGTCCTAGCGGCGGCCGGACGGATCGACGAGGTCCGGGGCGTGGCGACGATCGGCGCGCCCTCCGATCCGCTGCACGTGATCCACAACTTCCAGGGCAGCGTGGAGGCGATCGAGCGGGACGGAGAAGCCGACGTCGTGCTCGGCGGCCGCACCTTCCAGATCCGGCGGTCCTTTATCGAGGACCTGCGGGACCATCGCCTGACCGATATGGTGTCGAAGCTGCGCCGGGATCTGCTGATCTTTCACGCGCCGCTCGACGAGACCGTCGGCATCAGCAACGCCACCGATATCTTCGTGGCGGCCAAGCACCCGAAGAGCTTCGTCTCCCTCGACAAGGCCGACCACCTGCTGTCCCGGCGCAGCGACAGCGCCTATGTGGCGGCCGTTCTCGCCGGCTGGGCTGAGCGCTTCCTGCCGACGGCGCCGCCGGCCCCGATCCGCGCCGAGGAGGGTGAGGTGGTGGTCTCCGATGCCGGCGACGGGGTGTTCCCGCAGTGGATCGCCTCGGGGCCGAACCACCGGCTGCGGGCGGACGAGCCGGTATCGGTCGGCGGGACGGACAGCGGTCCCAGCCCGTACGACTTCCTGATCGCGGGGCTCGGCGCCTGCACCAACATGACCCTGAAGATGTATGCCGACCGCGAAGGCTGGAGCTTCGACCGGCTGGAGACCCGCCTGCGCCACTCCAAGATCCACGCCGAGGACTGCGCCGACTGCGAGACCCGCGACGGCAAGATCGATCGGATCGAGCGGGTCCTGGTGATCGAAGGTCCGTTCGACGACGAGCAGCGCTCGAAGCTGATGGAGATCGCCGACAAGTGCCCGGTCCACCGGACGCTGCATTCGAAGATCTCGATCGTGACCCGGCTGGACGGGGACGGCGCCGACGGGGAGGAGGGATGATCACCCTGCACCTGCTGCGCCACGCCAAATCCGACTGGGACGGCGGCGAGCCGGATCACGACCGGCCGCTGGCGCCCCGGGGAGAGCGGGCGGCGTCGGCCATGGCGGTATACTGCCGGCAGCAGGGAATCGCCCCGGACTTCATCCTGTGCTCCAGCGCCCGACGGACCCTGGAGACCCTCGCCATCCTGCGCGGCGGCCTGCCCGAGGGGGCGAAGGTGGAGACCACGCGTGAGATCTACGAGGTCGGCGCGGGGCAACTCGTCGCCCGGTTGAAGACCATCCCCGTGAGGACCCGGATCGCCCTGGTGGTCGGGCACAATCCGGGGATGGAGGACACGGTGCGGCTTCTGACCGGCGACGGCGTCGGCGTGAAATTTCCGACCTGCGGTCTCGCAACCCTGGAATCGGCCTCCGGCTGGGCGGCGCTCGGCCCGCGCAAGGCGGAGCTGCGCCGTTTCGTGACGCCGAAGGACCTGGTCTGAGTCAGGCCCGGGAGGTGACGGTGAGGGTGCGTCCGTCCGGCCGGGGCAGGCGCAGCGAGTAGTAGCGCCAGACCGTTCGGTTGCCGTCGACCTCCACCATGCCGTGGCACAGCTCGAAGATCGGCTCTCCCACCTGATAGGCGTGCAGCATCCGCCCCTCGGCCCAGCGGCCGTAATTCGCGTCGGGCAGCTCGGACAACGGCACGCCGGTCAGGCTGGAGTTGCGGGGGAAGAGCTGGATGCCGGACCCCTGCCATTCCATCAGCATCCGGTTGCCGTCGACCCGGGTCATGGTCGCGCGCCGGGCGACGTCCTCGGGCACCTGCCCCAGACCGCTGCGGAACAGCTCAAGCGCCTGCCGCTGCTCCAGCGAGGCCAGCCGCTCGAAGTCGCGCAGGGAGAGTTCCGTCGCCTCGTAGGTCTGGGCCGGCATGGCGATCGTGCGCGCCGGCTCGCCGTCGCCCGTCCGGCCCTTGGGCAGGCCCGTCCCGTCCAGGAACGACCGCCGCGCCACCATGCGGGGCAGCAGCGACTCCTCGACCTCCGGATCGCGGAACCGGACGCCCGATCCGCCCCCGTTGCCGCGCAGGAACTCGATGCCGGCATTCTCCAGCGCCCATTGCAGGCTGCGGCTCGTGGTGGTGAGGGGAACGCGGATGCCGCCCTCGAACTCGATAACCGTGCGCTTGCTGATTCCGGCGAGATCGGCGAGCTGCTGCTGGGTGATGCCGAGCAGGGCGCGGGCGCCGCGACATTGGCTTGGATTGATCATCCGACTGTCACTCACTGTCCGACCCTCTGCGCCTCGGCAGGCGGGACGGTGGTCATGCTGGTTGTCCTTTCCACGATTATGCATGTTTGGCGACCCATGGACACCAGGGCGACGGCCCGATGACAGGTGACGGATACCCGCCTTCCGCCTCGGGTTTTGGTAAGCAGTCGTTAATCTTTACAGCCCAATAATTGTGCCGGGAAGAGCGGCCCCGAGGGGACGAGATGTCGATCATAAGCCCGGTACTGCCCCGAACCGCTGAGTCGGAGGGATTCGATCTCCGGATCGTCCAGTGGTCCTTCCTGCGGCGGCTGATGAACGACCGACAGCGCATTCTCTACGCATACTGGCTGTCCCGATCCCGGGACGGCGTCTTCGACCTCTCGGCCTTCGATCCGTTGGAGGTCTGGCCCTGTGTCGGCTACCTGCACATCGTCCAGTACCGGGCCGAGCGCGACGACTTCTACTACCGTCTGTCGGGGGAGATCTCCGCCCGGGCGGCCCGGCGCTCCCTGCATAAGCATTGGGTCGAGGACCATCCCGAACCGGGACGCAGCAAGGTGCGGGCGCATTACCGGCAGATGATGACGTCGGGCCGGCCCTGGCTCGGCGAGGTCTATGCCGTCGACAGTGACCGGATCGCGCCGTACTGGAACCGGATGGTGCTGCCGATGGTCGATCCCGAGGACCCGGAGGGATTCGTCTGCCTGGTTCTCGCCGAACCGCAGAACGACCTTCCACGGCCCGAGGGTCGGGCCTGAACGCGGAACGCCGCAAGGGCCACGGACACCCCGCGGCCGGCGGTATTCATCGGTGTGTCGGAAGTGAGCCTGGAGAAATGGCTCCCGGGGAGGGATTCGAACCCCCGACCAAGCGGTTAACAGCCGCTCGCTCTACCACTGAGCTACCCGGGACCAGAGACCGCGCTGTATAGCGTCCTGTCCGATGTGGTTCAAGACGAATGTCGCCTTGTTTCCCACTCTGGAGGCCCCGACCGGAATCGAACCGATGTACAAGGATTTGCAGTCCTCTGCATAACCACTCTGCCACGGGGCCATGTCTGAGCGGGAGAGGCGTGATACCCGAGCCGGCATGCCCGTGCAAGAGACTTCCGGGCCTTTCCCTGCCCACCGCGCCGGATCTGCGACCGAGCGCGTCGGTTTTGTGCGCCGACGACCCGGATTTTCCCGTCCCGGGCGCCATGCTGCATCGCCGTGGGATATGTGAGCAGGTGCAGCATTTCGGGTATTGCCACGCCTAAAAGATATATCATTATATCATTTCATGAGGTCCCGTTTCCCCCGCTCCGGCCGTGAGGCCCGCCCGTCCCCGGCCGCCATCCGCGGTCAGGAGCGGCCATCGGCCGGCGAGGCCGGTGCGCTGGGACGGTTCCGCTCGCCGCTCTACCATCAGATCTACCTGATCATGCGCCAGCGCATCGTCGATGGTGAGTTCGGCGCCGGCGGCACCCTGCCGAGCGAGCAGGAACTGGCGGAATTCCACGGCGTGTCCCGAATCACCGCCAAGCGGGCGCTGGACGAGCTGGCCAATGACGGGCTCGTTGTGCGCGAGCGCGGCCGCGGCACTCGGGTGGTGGAAGGCCGGGCCGGGGTGAAGATCTCCGGCCAGGGCACCGGCGCGTTCGATGCGCTGCTCGCCATGGGCGGAGAGACTGAGGTCGCAGTAAAGGAATTCGGCTACGCCCCGGCCGAGGATGATGTGGCCGCCGCCCTGGGGCTGCCGATCGGCACGACCGTCCAACGCGCCGTTCGGGTGCGGTCGATCGGCGGCGACCCGTTCTCCCATCTGACCACCCATGTGCCGGAGGAGATCGGCCGCCGGTTCGAGAAATCGGACCTGGCGAACACCCCGCTGCTGGCCCTGCTGGAACGCGCCGGGGTGACGCCCGCGACGGCAGACCAGGCTGTCTCAGCGACCCTGGCCGACATGGTGGTGGCCGACCGGTTGGGAATCGGCGTCGGCGCGCCGCTGCTGCGCATCCGCCGGGTGGTGCGCGACGGCGAGGGCCGGGCGATCGAGCTGCTGGTCGCCCTGTACCGCTCGGACCTCTACCGACTGACCATGACGCTCAGCCGCGGCGGTGACGCCGAGGCCGAATGGTCGCCCGATGCGGTGACCGGAACACCATTCTCCGCCGGTGCCGCCTGGCAGGCTGTCAGGGACACCGGGGAGTAGGGAGAGACGGAACGGATTTGAGGGACCCCGCGACAAGACGGGGCCCGTCCAAACGGCGAGCGCATCGCCAAAACCTGAACAGGAGACGGAGGTTGGTTATGAATAAGTCTGTGATTTTGGGAGCCGTCGCAGCGCTGGGCCTGGCGGTCGCCGCCCCGGTCTCGGCCGAGACCATGAAGTTCGCCGCCGATGTCGGCTACGCGCCGCATGTCATGGCCGTGCCGGCCGGTGGCGTGGAGGGCTACAACGTCGACCTGACCGCCGAGGCCGCCAAGCGCCTGGGCATCGAGTACGAGATCGTCGACCAGGAGTGGTCCGGAATCTTCGCCGGCCTCGCCGCCGGGAAGTATGTCGCCATCATCGCCCCGACCACGGTGACCCAGGAGCGCGCCGAGAAGATGCTCTTCGGCGAACCGTATTTCGAGGTGAACTACCAGTTCCTGATCAAGAGCGGCGCGCCGCAGGTCGAGAAGCTGGAAGACCTGAAGGGCAAGACCATCGCCGTCAACAAGGGCAACTTCTACGACAAGTACCTGTCGGAGCGTGAGGCCGAGTATGGCTGGAAGATCGAGCGCTTCGGCAAGAACGCCGACGCCATCGCCGCCGTGGCCGCCGGCCGGGCCGACGCCAACTTCGCCGGCGACACCGTGGTCGGCTGGACGGCGAAGAAGAACCCGCTGGTCGTCCCCTCCACGCTGGTCATCAAGTCGGGCAGCGTCGGCGCCTTCGCCTTCGACAGCTCCAACGCCGAACTGCGCGCGAAGTTCGAGAAGGTGATCGAGTGCATGAAGGCGGACGGCACGGTGGCGGCGATCCACGAGAAGTGGACCGGCCAGAAGCCGATCGAGGGCGGTGCCGCCTACAAGGTCGAGCCCGGCATCGGCGTCCCCGGCATGCCCGGCTACGACGAGACCGCGTCCGACAGCGGCTGCTGAGGCCCTGACCCTTGCCGCCGGCCGCCTCGCGTGGCCGGCGGCTCTCCGCCCGCTCCAGCCGCCCCGTCCGCGCGAGGTCCCTTCATGGCGCAAGCCCAGACCATTCCTTCAAGATACGTCGTCGAGGCCTATGACATCCATAAGTCGTTCGGCGACTTCCAGGCCTTGAAGGGCGTCAACCTGACGGTCGCGCCGCAGGAGCTGGTCTTCATCATCGGCCCGTCCGGGTCCGGCAAGAGCACCATGTTGCGCTGCTGCAACCTGCTGGAGTTGCCGACCAGCGGCCAGGTGAAGATCACCGGCGAGGAGATCACCAGCCGCACCGTGGACATCAACAAGGTGCGCCAGCGCATCGGCATGGTGTTCCAGCAGTTCAATCTCTATCCGCACATGTCCGCCCTGGGGAACGTGTCGCTGGCCCTGCGCAAGGTGAAGAAGATGGCGCGCAGCGAGGCCGAGGACCGGGCCCATGCAGCACTCAAGCGCGTCGGGCTGGCCGACAAGGCGGGCAACCACCCCACCGAGCTTTCCGGCGGTCAGCAGCAGCGGGTGGCGATTGCCCGCGCCATCGCCATGGAACCGGACGTGATCCTGTTCGACGAGCCGACCTCGGCGCTGGACCCCGAGCTTGTGGGGTCGGTGCTGGAGGTCATGCGCGAGCTGCGCGAGAGCGGCATGACCATGGTGGTGGTCAGCCATGAGATGCGCTTCGCCCGCGACGCCGCCGACCGGGTCATCTTCATGGATGGCGGCCTGGTGGTCGAGGAGGGCACCCCAGAGCGGATCTTCACCGATGCGCGCTCGGACCGGCTGAAGTCGTTCCTGCACAGCGTCACCGGGCACTGAGGCGGCAGGATGGAGCGCTTCCTCGATCAGTTCTTCAATCTGGAGATCATGGCCCGCTACCTGCCGGACGTGGCGGCAGGCTTCGTGGTCACCGTCCAGCTCGCCCTGTCGGTGATCGTCACCGGTCTCGCGCTCGGGCTTGTCTTGGCGATGGTGCGGGCGTTCCAGATCCGGCCGGTCAACTGGCTGATCATCCTCTTCGTCGACCTGTTCCGCGCCCTGCCGCCGCTGGTGATCCTGATCATCTTCTATTTCGGGCTGCCGTTCGTCGGCATCACCATGTCGGCCTTCGTCATCTCCTGGGTGGTGCTGGCCTCCGTGCTCGCCGCCTTCGCGGAGGAGATCTACTGGGCCGGCATCACCTCGGTGAACAAGGGCCAGTGGGAGGCGTCGCGCTCCACCGGGCTCGGCTTCACCCAGACCCTGTTCTACGTGGTGATCCCCCAGGCGATCCGGATGACCATCCCGCCGCTGACCAACCGCACCATCGCCATCACCAAGAACACCGCACTCGCCAGCGTGGTGACGGTGGAAGAGATGCTGACGGTGGCGCAGACCTCGCTCGCCTATGCCGCCAACACCTCGCCGCTGACCATGGCGGCCATCGGCTACCTGCTGATTTTCTTCCCGCTCACCATGGCGTCGCGCTGGGTCGAGACCCGCTACGCCTGGAAGCGGTGAGGGGAGGAACCGACATGCTCGACTGGGAAGTCATCAAGTTCAGCTTCTTCAACGAGGACAGTCTGCGCGAAGTCTGGCCGCTGCTGGCCGACGGCTGGTGGATGACCATCAAGCTCTGCCTCGCCATCGTCCCGCTCGGCTTCTGCTTTGGCGTGTTCCTGGCCACTGTGCACAGCTTCCACATTCGGGCGCTGAACCGGGGGCTGGTGATCTTCGTCGACTTCTTCCGCTCGATCCCGCCGCTGGTACTGCTGATCTACGTGACCTACGGCCTGCCGTTCTTCGGCTGGGACGTGCCGCCCTTCGCCGCGGTGCTGGTCGCCTTCACCTTCAATTCCGGCAGCTATTACGGCGAGATCGTGCGCGCCGGCATCGAGAGCATTCCGGCCGGCCAGATGGAGGCGGCGCGCTCCACCGGGCTCACCCGCGTGCAGGCGATGATCTACGTGATCCTGCCCCAGGCCTTGCGCAATGTGGCGCCGGACCTGACCTCGAATACAATCGAGCTGATCAAGGCGACGTCGATCGCCAGCGTCGTGGCTCTGCCCGAGCTGCTGCGCATGGGCCGGGTGGCCCAGGGACTTGTCTACAACGCCACCCCGCTGATCGCGGTGGCGGCGATCTATCTGCTGATGCTGTGGCCCATGGTCCGTCTGCTCTCCCGACTGGAGCGACGGATGATGTCGGCCCGTTAAGAACCTAACCATGGGAGGATGAGATGACCGGGTATCTGGATACGGTCTGCGACTTCATCGCGAACACCACGCTGGCCGATATCGCGCCGGCGGCGGTCGACCGGGGCCATCGTGTTTTCGCAGACACAATGGCCGCGGTCGGCGCGGGTGCGCGCGAGCCGGAAGTACAGGCCCTCAAGGCGAAACTGGTGCCAAATCCGGGTGGGGAGTCGAGCATCATCGGCACCGGCCAGCGCACCGAGCCGGCCAAGGCGGCCTTCCTGAATGGCACCGCCGGCACCTTCCTGGAACTGGACGAAGGCAACCAGTACAGCCGCGGCCATCCCGGCATCCACGCGATCCCGGCCGCCCTGGCCTGGGGCGAGGCCCATGGCAACACCGGTGCGGAAGTCCTGACCGCCGCCATCCTCGGCTACGAGATCGGCGCGCGCATCGGCATTGCCGCCAAGATCCTGCCGACCATGCATCCGCACGGCACCTGGGGCACCGTCGGCGCCGCCGTCGCCGTCGCCAAGCTGGCCGGCGCCGATGCTGCTCGGGTGCGCGAGACCATCAACGTCGCCTCCAGCCTGGGCCTCGCCACCAGCCGGCAGACCATGCTGCAGGGCGGCACGGTGCGGAACTCCTTCGCCGGCTTCTCCGGCCAGATGGGCATCCTCGCCTGGCAGATGGTCGAGAGCGGCTTCACCGGCGAGGCCGACGGCCTGTCGACAATCTGGGGCACCGTGATCTCCACCGAGTGGAAGCCGGAGGAGATGACCCGCGAGCTCGGCTCCCGCTGGGAGATCGCCCGCAACTACTTCAAGCGCCACGCCTGCTGCCGCTACAACCACGGCACCCTCGACGCCCTGGCGATGATCGTGGACAAGCGCGGCGTGCTCAGCCCCGACGAGGTGCAGAAGGTGCGGGTGGAGACCTATTCGCTCGCCGCCCAGCTCCGCGACACCTCGCCGAAGAACACGCTGGCCGGCAAGTTCTCCGTGCCCTTCGCCGTCGCCTCGACCCTGATCAACGGGTCCAGCGGCGTGGAGAGCTTCACCTGGGACAAGGTGCTCGACGAGACTATCCAGGCCTTCGCCGACAAGGTCGAGGTGGCCGAGGATCCGGCCCTGACCGCCATGATGCCGGACTTCCGCCCGGCCCGGGTCATCGTCACCCTGACCGACGGCACCGTGCTGGAGGCGGAGACCAAGACCAACCGCGGCGACACCGAAGACCCGTACGACGATGCCGAGCTCGACCGGAAGTACGCCGAGCTGACCAGCCTGGTCTGGCCGGATGCGGTCGCTCGCGGCGTGTACGAGGACTGCTTCCGTCTGGAGGAACTGGACGACATCAACGCCCTGACCCGCCGGCTCAACGCGGTCACCCTCGCCGAGGCGGGGGAGTAACGACCCATGACCGACACGACGGAGCGTATGCGCGCCCTGCTCCAGGGCGAGGGGATCGTGCTCGCCCCCGGCTGCTGGGACGCGCTAACCGGCCTGCTGGTGGAGCAGGCCGGGTTCGACGCCGCCTATGTCAGCGGCGCCAGCATCGCCTATTCCCGGCTCGGCCGCCCGGATATCGGGTTGATGGGCCTGCGCGAGATCGCCGACACCCTGACGGCGATCCGCGAGCGGATCTCCATCCCGATGATCGTCGACGGCGACAACGGCCACGGCAACGCGCTCAGCGTCCAGCGCACGGTGCGCGAATACGAGCGGGCCGGCGCCGACGTGATCCAGATTGAGGACCAGTCGCTGCCGAAACGCTGCGGCCACCTCAAGGGCAAGGGCCTGGTCAGTGCCGACGAGATGGTCGGCAAGCTCCAGGCGGCCCTGGATGCCCGGCGGGATACCCTGATCATGGCCCGCACCGATGCCATCGCCGTGGAAGGCTTCGAAGCTGCCCTGGACAGAGCCGAGCGCTATGTCGAGGCCGGCGTCGACATGCTTTTCGTCGAGGCACCGGAGAGCGACGAGCAGATCGCCGAGATCTCCCGCCGCTTCGCCGCACGGGTGCCGCTGCTCGCCAATATGGTGGAAGGCGGGGCGACCCCGATCCGCTCCACCGAGCAGATGGCAGAACACGGCTTCAAGGTGGTGATCTTCCCCGGCGGTACGGCGCGGGCCATGGTCCCGGCCCTGCAGGCCTATTTCGCCTCGCTCAAGCAGCACGGCACCACCGCGCCCTGGCGCGACCGGATGCTGGACCTCAAGGGCCTCAACGACGTGCTGGGCACGCCGGCGATGCTGGAAGAGGGCGCCAAGTACGACGCCGCCACGGTGGCAAAGACGTCAACTCGCAAAGGAACTGGAACCGATGGGGACGATTGATCCCGTCACGCTGGCGGTCTTGAACGGCCGCCTGGAGCAGATCGCGGACGAAATGGACGCCACGCTGTTCCGCAGCGCCTTCAACCCGATCATCGCTGAGGCGCATGACGCGTCCCACGGGCTGTATCACGCCGAGACCGGCGAGACGCTGGTGCAGGGCAAGTCGGGCCTGCCGATCTTCGTCGGCGCCATGGCTTTCGCGGTGAAGACCGTGATCGACAAGGCGGCGCGCGACGGCGGCCTGGAAGAGGGTGACGTCTACATCTTCAACGACCCGTATGACGGCGGCACCCACCTGTCCGACTTCCGGCTGGTGCAGCCGATCTTCCGCGACGGCAAGGTGTTCTGCTACCTCGCCTCGGTCGGCCACTATCACGATGTCGGCGGCAACGTGCCGGGCAACTACAACCCGGCGGCCACGGAGAGCTTCCAGGAAGGCTTCCTGATGCCGCCGGTGAAGCTGTTCGAGGCCGGCCGCTTCCGCCAGGACGTGGTCGACATCCTGCAGGCCAACTCGCGGCTGCCGAACAGCCTCTACGGCGACCTGAACGGCCAGATCAACGCCCTCAAGCTGGGCGAGGGACGGCTGAAGGACCTGCTGGACGAGTATGGCGACGCCACCGTCGCCACCGCCTTCGAGGAGCTGAAGTCCCGGGCCGCCGCCCTGATGCGGGCGCAGATCGCCTCTCTGCCGGACGGCACCTACCGGGCCAAGGACTTCCTGGACAACGACGGCATCGTCGACGAGGCCCTGCCGCTGGAACTGGCGATCACCGTCAAGGGCGAGCGGCTGACCCTGGACTTCACCGGCTCGGCCCCGGCCTGCCTCGGCCCGGTGAACATCGCGCGCTCCACCACGATCGCCGCCTGCTACGTGGCGATGAAGCATGTGTTCCAGGAAGTCCCGGCCAATGCCGGTGTGCTGGAGCCGATCGACTTCGTCATCCCGGAGAAGTCGATCCTGGCGGCCACCGCACCGCGCCCGGTCGGCGGCTATACCGAGACCATCCTGCGGCTGATCGACCTCAGCTTCCAGGCCCTGGCCCAGGCGGCACCCGAGCGGGTGAACGGCTGCGCCTACGGCACCATCAACGCCCTGTCCCTGGCCGGCTACCGGCGCGAGGACGGGCGGCGCTGGGTCATGTTCAGCTTCTTCGGCGGCGGCCATGGCGGCCATCCGGAGGGCGACGGCCTGAACCACGGTAACGCGCCGATCTCCACGGCCACCATCCCGCCGCTGGAGATCCTGGAGGCGGCCTATCCGGTGATGTTCAGGCAGTGGGCCCTGCGTAGCGATTCCGGCGGGCCGGGCCGAAACCGCGGCGGTCTCGGCGCGGTCTACGAGATCGAGCTGCTGGAGGAGAAGGCGGACGCCTTCCTGTTCGGCGAGCGCGGCCGTTATGCACCCTCCGGCGTGGTCGGCGGCGAGGCGGCGGCCCTGAACCGATTCACCTATCCGGCGGGCCCGGACGGCGGCGAGGCGCATCCGCCCATGGCCTCCAAGATGGTCGGCATCAAGCTGATGAAGGGCCAGTCGGTCCTGCTGGAGACACCCGGCGGTGGCGGCTATGGCGCGCCCACCGAGCGCGATCCCGCCCGCGTGGCCGAGGACGTGCGCCTCGGCTATGTCAGCGTGGCCTCCGCCCGCGACCGGTACCGGGTCGTCGTCTCCGAAGACGGCACCCTCGACGAAAAAGCGACCAGCGAGCTTCGAGCAGCATGAGTACGAACACCCCCCATCTCATTGCCGGCGTCGATGTCGGCGGCACCTTCACCGATGTCTTCGTCCTCGATGAAGCCGCCGGTACCGCCCGCGTCGCCAAGGTTCCCTCCACGCCTGCGAACCAGGCGGTCGGCTTCCTCTCCGGCCTGGAATCCGGGGCAGGGGATCTGACCGCCCTGTCCACCGTCGTCCACGGCACCACGGTCGGTACCAACGCCTTGCTGGAACGCAAGGGTGCCGTCACCGGCGTGATCACCACCATGGGCTTCCGCGACGTCCTGGAGATGCGCCGGCGTGACCGGCCGCAGACCTGGGGCCTGTGGGGCCAGTTCGTCCCCGTGGTACCGCGCGACCGCCGGCTCGAGGTCGGCGAGCGCACCCTGGCCGACGGCACCGTGCGCCAGGCGGTCGATCCGGACGCGGTGAAGGCGGCGGCCAAGCGGCTGCAGGACCTCGGCTGCGAGGCCGTGGCCATCGTCTTCATCAACGCCTATGCGAACGACGCGAACGAGCGGGCCGCCCTGGAGGCGCTGCGCTCGGTCTGGCCGAACGACTACATCACCGCCAGCCACCAGATCGTACCGGAGATCCGCGAGTTCGAGCGCAGCTCGACGGCAGCGCTCAACGCCTATCTGCAGCCCCCCCTCGGCCGCTATCTCGCCCGCCTGGAGCAGGCGCTGGGCGAGGCGA
This sequence comes from Thalassobaculum sp., assembly GCF_965223715.1. Lineage (GTDB taxonomy): Bacteria > Pseudomonadota > Alphaproteobacteria > Thalassobaculales > Thalassobaculaceae > Thalassobaculum. The sequence continues at coordinate 1,403,705 of NZ_OZ245012.1, forward strand.
GTTCGCCGGCCCAGGTGCTGATCGTGCAGTCGAACGGCGGCGTGATGAGCCTGGAGACCGCCCGCAAGGTGCCGATCCGCACGGCCCTGTCCGGCCCGGCGGCCGGCGTGACCGCGGCGGCCCATATCGGCTCGGTCGCGGGTTATCCGAACCTGATCACCTGCGACATGGGCGGCACGTCGTTTGACGTCTCCCTGGTGGTTGAGGGCGAGAGCGCGCTGGCGGCCCAGACCTCCATCGATTTCGGCCTGGTCGTCCGTTCGCCGATGATCGAGATCATCACCATCGGCGCCGGCGGCGGCTCCATCGCCCGGGTCGATGCCGGCGGATTGCTGCAGGTCGGACCTGAAAGTGCGGGCTCCGACCCGGGGCCGGTCTGCTACGGCCTCGGCAACACGCGGCCGACGGTGACCGACGCCAATCTGGTGCTCGGCCGGATCAACGCCGACCGTCCCATCGGCGGCAAGCTGGACAGGCTGGACGTGGCGGCCGCCCGCCAGGCGATCACCGACCATGTGGCGATCCCGTTGGGCCTGGAGACGCCGGAGGCGGCGGCCGAGGCGATCATCCGGGTCGCCAACGCCAAGATGGCCGGCGCGATCCGCGTCGTCTCCATCGAGCGCGGCCACGATCCCAAGGAGTTCGTGGCGGTGCCGTTCGGCGGCGGCGGCTCGCTGCATGCCGGCGCGCTCATCCGCGAGGTCGGGCTGAAGAAGGCCCTGGTCCCGCGCTATCCGGGCGTGACCAGCGCGCTCGGCTGCACCATCGCCGACCTGCGCCAGGATTTCGTGGAGACCTGGAACGTCCTGCTGGACGATCTGGACGCCACCGCCCTGCGCGAGGCCATCGACCGGCTGTCCGCCGAAGGCACGAAGACCGTCAAGGGCGCGGGCGTCACCCTGGAAGGCCTGGAGACGGTGGTCGAACTGGACATGCTCTATGTCGGCCAGACGCACACCGTCGCCGTGCCGATCGAAGCGGGTGCCGGCAAAGCGGTCGACAAGGCCGCCGTCGGCGCGGCCTTCGAGGCGGCGTATTCCGCCACCTACGGACGGCTACTCAAAGGTATCCCGATGCGCATCCTGAACCTGCGGGTCGCGGTAGTGGGCAAGCGTCCGCGCTTCGACCTGTCGCTTCTCGCGCCGGAGGCAGGCACCACCGTCGAGGCGGCGATCCGGGGCACCCGAAACGTCTATGTGGACGGCGCCTGGCACGAGGCGACCATCGTCGATCGCCTGGCCCTGCCCGCCGGGGCCGAGATCAAGGGCCCGGCGGTGCTTGAGCAGAGCGACACCACCATCCTGATCGAGCCGGGTCTGGTCGGCGAGGTGGACGCCTACGGTAACGTGCTGATCGGAGAAGCGTCATGAGTGGCGAGTTAGCCTTCCCGGATCCGACGGCCACCGCCCTGGTGCTGGTCGACCTGCAGAACGACTTCATCCATCCCGACGGCGCCTATGCGCGCGGCGGAGCCAAGGCGGCGGATATCGCCGCCCTGCCGGCCCGGCTGGTACCGCTCGCGGAGGCAATCCGGGCCAAGGGCGGGTGGATCGTCTCCACCCACTTCACCCTGGTCCCGGGCCGGGGCGGCGAGCCGATGATCTCGCCCCACCTGAAGGCGATCCGGCCGTTCCTGCGCAAGGGCGACTTCCTGTCCGGCGGCTGGGGCCACGACGTGGTCGATGCACTACAGCCGATCGACATCAAGGTAGAGAAGGTCGCATTTTCAGCCTTCTACATGAGTCGGCTCGAGTGGGTTCTCAGGAAAGCCGGCATTACCACGCTGATCTTCGGCGGCATCGTCACCAATGGCGGTGTCGCCTCGACGGTGCGCGACGCCCATGTGCGGGACCTTGAAACCGTGGTGCTGGAGGACGGCTGTGCCGCCTTCTCCGAGCAGGTCCACCGTACCGCCATCGACGCCCTGCGCCCGGTCAGCACCGTGGCCACCATCGCCGAGGTGGCGGCGGCCTGGGAATCGGCCTGATGGGGATCGTGCGACGCGAGACCGGTCCTGAGGCCCATGTGCCGGTGCTGGTCATCGGCGCCGGGGCCTGCGGTCTGATCGCCGCCCTGGCTGCCCATGACGCGGGTGCGGAGGTGATGGTGCTGGAGCGCGATCCGGTCCCGGCCGGGTCTACCTCGCTGTCGGCCGGCTATATCCCGGCCTGCAACACCCGCTGGCAGAAAGAGGCCGGTGCCGAGGACGGGGTCGACCGCATGCTCGGCGACATCCAGAAGAAGAACCACGGCGAGGGCGACCCTGTGCTCGGCCGGGCGGTCTGCGAGGCCTCAGGGCCGGCGCTGGAATGGCTGGCTGACACCCATGGCCAGTCGTTCATCCTGGAGACCGCCTTCCGCTACCCGGGCCACACGGCCTACCGCATGCACTCCCACCCGCAGAAGACCGGCGTCGCCCTGGTCGGCTCCCTGGCCGCGGCGGCGGAACGGGCCGGGATCGACATCGTCTGCGAGGCACCGGTGCGCGACCTGATCGCCGACGAGGCGGGCAGGGTGCTCGGCGTGGTGATCGAGCGCCCGGACGGCTCCACCGACGAGATCGGCTGCGACGCCCTGGTCCTGGCCTGCAATGGCTATGGCGGAAATCAGGAGATGCTGCGCACCTATATCCCGGAAATGGCCGACGCCCTGTATTTCGGCCATACCGGCAACCAGGGCGACGCCGTGCGCTGGGGCACGGAACTCGGCGCCGCCGTGGCCCAGATGGGCAGCTATCAGGGGCACGGCTCTGTCGCCCATCCCCACGGCGCGCTGATCTCCTGGGCGCTGATGATGGAGGGCGGCGTGCAGGTCAACACGGAGGGTCAGCGCTTCTCCAACGAACATGCCGGCTATTCCGAGCAGGCGTTGAAGGTTCTGGCCCAGCCCGGCGGCATCGCCTGGAACGTCTACGACCAGCGCCTGCACGAGCTCGGCATGCGGCACGAGGACTATCGCGGCGCGAATGAGATGGGCGCGATCCGCGAACTGTCGGATCTCGCCGCGCTGGCCGACCTGATCGGCTGTCCGCTGGACCGGCTGGCCGCCACCCTGGCGCATGCGGCCGAAGCCGCGGCGGGCCGGGACGAGGATCCGTTCGGCCGCGACTTCACCACCGCGCCGACCCTGGACGCGCCGCCATACTATGCCGTCCGGGTCACCGGGGCGTTGTTCCATACCCAGGGCGGGCTTTCGATCGACACGGACGCACGCGTGCTGACCGCGGCGGGCGAGGTTTTACCGAACCTGTTCGCCGGCGGCGGTGCGGCTGTCGGTCTGTCCGGCTCCGGCGTGGAGGGGTATCTTTCCGGCAATGGGCTGCTGACCGCGGTCACCCTGGGCCGGATCGCCGGCACCGGTGCGGCCCGCCTGGCACAGGAGACAGCGGCATGAGCGCGTATCCCCGGGATCTTATCGGTTACGGCGCCGAGCCGCCGCACGCGCAATGGCCCGGCGGCGCCCGGGTCGCCCTGAACTTCGTGCTGAACGTTGAGGAGGGGTCGGAGACCAACATCCTGCACGGCGACGCGAAGAACGAGAGCGGCCTGTCCGAGGTGGTGGGCGGCCGGCACCCGCCGGGACAGCGCGACCTCGGCCTGGAGTCACTCTACGATTACGGCCCCCGCGCCGGGTTCTGGCGGATCCACCGGCTGTTCGCCGAGCGCAACCTGCCGCTGACGGTCTATGCCTGTGCGATGGCCCTGGAGCGCAATCCGGTGGCGACCGAGGCGATGGCCAAGGCCGGCTGGGACTTCGCCGGCCACGGCTGGCGCTGGATCAACCACTACGAGCTCACCGAGGACGAGGAGCGCGAGCACATCGCCCGCGCGATCGAGATCACCGAGCGCCTGACCGGCCAGCGCCTGAAGGGCTGGTACTGTCGCTACGCGCCCAGCCCGAACACCAGGCGGTTGCTGGTAGAGCAGGGTGGTTTCCTATATGACAGCGACAGTTATAGCGATGATCTTCCATACTGGGTGAAGGTTGAAGGTGCCGACCATCTGGTCATACCCTACGCGCTGGACACCAACGACGTGAAGTTCGGCGCGCCGGCTTCCTACAGCTCCGGCGAGGATTTCTTCCGCTACATCACGGACGCCTACGACCAGCTCTGGGACGAGGGCGCCGACCGGCCGCGCATGCTGTCGATCGGTCTGCACCAGCGGCTGGTGGGGCGGCCCGGCCGCGCCCGGGCGCTGGCGAAGTTCCTCGACCATGTGCAGGCGAAGGGATCGACCTGGATCACCCGCCGCATCGAGATCGCCGAGCACTGGCGCCGGGTGCATCCGCCGGCCTGAGGCCAGAGCGCAGAAGCAGGACAAACAAAAAGCCGCGGTCCTGAAAAGGGCCGCGGCTCAAGTTGATACCGGCATGGTTACCTCAGCGTTTGCGCACTCCGAACCAGCCGGAAGCGAGATACGGGGATGCGAGCATCGGTGCCTCCGTGAGCTGCTTGTCAGTCCCTAAACTATGGGTAGGCGCACTGTGTGCGTCAATCGTCGATTCGCTCGACGAATCCGGGATTTGTCGGCTCTATCCACAGGTTGTCCACAGGCCGCATCCGGGCCTTTCGGGGTCGATTTCGGCGCGGAGTTCATTGTGTCGGGCCAAGGTCTTGCCTATAAAGCTCGTTCAGGAAATTCTGCGCCGTCCCTCCGCTGGTCGAGGACGCGCGCGTTGCGGTGAGGAATGCGATGGTCGACTACGCCCTGGCACGCCTGAACATGGTCGAGAGCCAGATCCGGACCAACAAGGTCACCGACCCTGCGCTGATCGACGCCTTCGACACGATCCCGCGCGAGCTGTTCGTGCCCAAGTCCAAGCGCGGCATCGCCTATGTGGACGAGGCGCTGGAGGTCGGCGCCGGCCGCTACATGCTCGAGCCGATGGTGCTGGCCCGTCTGCTGCAGGCGGCCCTGCCGAAGCCGGGCGACGTGGCCCTGGATGTGGCCTGCGGCACCGGCTACGCGACGGTGGTCCTGTCAAAGCTGGTCTCTGTCGTGGTCGGCGTCGAGGAGGAGCAGAGCCTGGTGGATTCGGGCAATGCCAACCTGGAGGCGCTGGCGATCGACAATGCGGCGATCGTCAACGGGCCGCTGACCCAGGGCTACGCCAAGCAGGCGCCCTATGACGTCATCCTGATCGATGGCGGGGTCGAGACCGTGCCGCAGAAGCTGTTCGACGAGTTGGCCGATGGCGGCCGGCTGGTCACCGTGGAGGGCGGCTCGCCGACCGAGCCGGGGGTTGCGGTCCTCTACGAGAAGCTCGGCTCCCATATCGGCCGACGCATTCTGTTCGACGCGGGCACGCCGTTGCTCGCGGGCTTCCGCCAGGAGGCCGGGTTTGTCTTCTAAACGCGGGACGCCATATACCCGCAACACCCCATCGCCAGGGCATCTGAAAGCTGAAAGGAAGACCATGACCTCGTTCGCGAAGTCGCTCCGTTCGTCGGCCGCGGTCGTGGCTCTGCTGACCGGGTTCGCCGTCCTCGGCGCTCCCGCTGCCCAGGGACAGACCCTGGAGGAGGCGCTGTCTCTGGCCTACGAGACCAATCCGGAGCTGCTGGCGGCGCGGGCCGACCTGCGGCGCACGGATGAGACCGTCACCCAGGCCAAGGGCGGCTGGCGCCCGAGCATCAGCGCGTCGGGCAGCTTCGGCATCACCGACGTCAATGCCGAAAACCGGGGCGTGCGCACCACGGACGACCATTCCTACCCGATCACCGGCGCCATCACGGCCACCCAGCCGCTCTACACCTTCGGCCGCGTCGATGCCGAGGTGGACGAGGCGGACGCCAATGTGGAGGCGGCGCGGGCCGGTCTGTTTCAGAGCGAACAAAGCACCCTGCTCGACGCGGTCGTTGCCTATGTCAACGTCATCCGCGACACCTCGATCCTCCAGCTGCAGATCAACAACGTCGAGCGGCTCGACAAGCAGTTGGAAGCAACCCGCGACCGGTTCCGCGTCGGCGAGGTGACCCGCACCGACGTCGCCCAGTCCGATGCCCGCCGGGCCAGTTCCGAAGCGGACCGGACCCAGGCGGAGGGCAACCTGATCACCTCCCGCGTCGCCTTCGAGCGGGTCATCGGCACCGTCCCGACGACGCTGACCGAGCCGGCGATCCCGCCGGGTCTGCCCCAGAGCCGCGACGAGGCGGTCGATATCGCGGTGCAGGAAAGCTACACCCTGATCCAGGCAAAGTTTCAGGAGCTGGCCGCCAAGCACGTGGTCTCCCAGGCGGAGGCCGAGCTGCTGCCGGAGCTGAACCTGGTGACCCAGGCGGAGCAGACCTACAACACCAGCGGTGGCGACAACGAGGTCACGACGCTCACCGCCGAGCTGCAGCTCTCGGTGCCGATCTACCAGCAGGGCGTGGTCTATTCCCAGGTCCGCGCGGCCAAGGAGAACGTCAATCGCGTCCGGCTGCTGGTGGATAACGAGCGCCGCGCCGTGGTGGAGAATGCCGCCAGCGCCTTCGAAGACTACAAGACGGCCCTGGCGCAGATCGAGTCGCTGCGTTCGGAAGTCAACTCCGCCGAGATCGCCCTCGACGGCGTGCAGCAGGAGGCGACCGTCGGCGCCCGCACCGTGCTGGACGTCCTCGACGCCGAGCAGGAGCTTCTCGACGCCCAGGTCAGCCTCGTCACCGCCGACCGCAACGCCATCGTCGCGGCCTTCTCGCTGCTGGCGGCCCTGGGCCGGCTGACGGCGCAGGATCTGGCGCTGCCGGTGGAGATCTACGACTATGACCGTCACTACCGGGCGGTCGAGTCGAAGTATTACGGCACCGAGCCTCCGGGACGCATGCCGGGTAACTGACGGCGATTCGCGTGAAGGATTGGCCCGACAGAGGTTTATGGGCTAGTCTTCAGATTCGAATGTACCGGACAGCCAGGGTCGCCGGGGCGAACGCATGAGCGATACACAAGAACCATCCATGGAAGAGATCCTGGCGTCGATTCGCCGGATCATTTCCGAGGATGGGGACGACGAGGAAGAGGCGCCGGCGGAAGAGGAAGCCGTCGAGGAGGCTGAGCCGGAACCGGAGCCCGAGCCGGAACCAGAGCCTCTGCCTGAACCCGAGCCCGAGCCCGAAGAGGAAGAAGAAGAGGAGGAAGAGGACGTCCTCGATCTGTCGGATATGGAAGCCGACGAGGAAGAGGATGCCGAACCGCTCTTCGAGGAACAGCGCTACGCCCAGCCGGAACCGGAGCCTGAGCCGGAACCCGAGCCGGAACCGGAACCGCTTCCGGAGCCCGAGCCGGAACCGGAGCCCGAACCGGCACCGGCACCGGTCTACGCGCCGCCGCCGCCCCCCGCGCCGCGCGCGGCTCCCCAGCCTCAGGGACTGGTGTCGCCGCCCCAGGCCCAGGAGACGGTGCACTCCTTCTCCGAGCTGCAGGCCAAGCTCAACGAGGATTATCAGGAGCTGCCGCTCGGCAACGGCGCGGTCACCCTGGAGCGTCTGACCCGCGAGCTGATGCGGCCGATGCTGAAGGACTGGCTGGACCAGCACCTGCCGTCCATGGTCGAGCGTCTGGTACGCGAGGAGATCGAGCGGCTCGTCATGCTGTCCCAGCGCCGGGATCGCTGGTAAGACCGATTTCCGCCCCGAACCGGACGGGGACGGGCGGAAAACCTCAGTAAATCCGACGGCCGGGTGTGGCGTTTCGCGCCCGCTTGGCCTATGAACGGCCTCCGTCGTCATTGAAGCAGGTGGACGGCCCCGGATCCGCTCCGGACGGCCCTGTCCCTGCGCCGGTCAAGGACCCGACAGATGCTTGAGAAGACCTATTCCCCCGCCGATGTCGAGGCCCGCCTGTACGGCCGCTGGGAAGACTCCGGCGCCTTCGCCTGCGATCCGAACTCGAACGCGGCCCCCTACACCATCATGATGCCGCCGCCGAACGTCACCGGCAGCCTGCATATGGGCCACGCGCTGACCATGACGGTGCAGGACATCCTGACCCGCTACAACCGCATGGCCGGCCGCGACGCCCTGTGGCAACCCGGCACCGACCATGCCGGCATCGCCACCCAGATGGTGGTCGAGCGCAACCTGGCGGCGGAGGGGATCGACCGGCGAGACATCGGCCGCGACGCCTTCATCGAGAAGGTCTGGGAGTGGAAGGCGCAGTCCGGCGGCACCATCGTCAACCAGCTCCGCCGGCTGGGGGCCAGCCCGGACTGGGAGCGCGAGCGCTTCACCATGGACGAGGGCTTGTCCAAGGCCGTGCTCAAGGTCTTCGTGCAGCTCTACAACGAGGGCCTGATCTACCGCGACAAGCGGCTGGTGAACTGGGACCCGAAGATGGTCACCGCCATCTCCGACCTGGAGGTCGAGCCGAAGGAGGTCGACGGCAATCTCTGGCACTTCCGCTATCCGCTGGAGAACGATCCGGACAAGTTCATCATCGTCGCCACCACGCGGCCCGAAACCATGCTGGGCGACACGGCGATCGCCGTGCATCCGGAGGACGAGCGCTACAAGGACCTGATCGGCACCTACGCGATCCTGCCGCTGGTGGGCCGGCGCATCCCGATCGTCGGCGACGAATACGCCGATCCGGAACAGGGCTCCGGCGCGGTGAAGATCACTCCGGCCCATGATTTCAACGACTTCGAGGTGGGCAAGCGCCATAACCTCGAGATGATCAACATCATGGACGCCTATGCCCACCTGAACGACCAGGTGCCGGAGAAGTACCGGGGCATGGAGCGCTTCGCCGCCCGCAAGGCCGTGGTCGCGGACATGGAAGAGGCCGGGCTGCTGGAGAAGATCGAGCCGCACCGCCACACCGTGCCGCACGGCGATCGCGGCGGCGTGCCGCTGGAGCCCTGGCTGACCGACCAGTGGTACTGCGACGCGGCCACCCTGGCGAAGCCGGCGATCGAGGCGGTGGAGACCGGCAAGACCGTCTTCGTCCCGAAGAACTGGGAGAAGACCTATTTCGAATGGATGCGCAACATCCAGCCCTGGTGCATCTCGCGCCAGCTCTGGTGGGGCCACCAGATCCCGGCCTGGTACGGCCCGGACGGCGAGGTCTTCGTCGCCGAGAGCGAGGAGGGGGCCGCCGCCACTGCCGAGACGCATTACGGCAAGGCGGTGGAGCTGACCCGGGACGAGGACGTGCTCGACACCTGGTTCTCCTCGGCCCTGTGGCCGTTCTCGACCCTGGGCTGGCCGGACAAGACGCCGGAACTGGACCGCTACTATCCCGGCGACGTGCTGGTCACCGGCTTCGACATCATCTTCTTCTGGGTCGCCCGGATGATGATGATGGGGTTGCACTTCATGAAGGAGGTGCCGTTCCACACGGTCTACATCCACGCCCTGGTGCGCGACGCCAAGGGCCAGAAGATGTCGAAGTCGAAGAACAACATCATCGACCCGCTGGACCTGATCGGCCAGTACGGCACCGACGCCCTGCGCTTCACGCTCGCCGCCATGGCCGCCCAGGGGCGCGACATCAAGCTGGCCGAAGGGCGTGTGGAAGGCTACCGCAACTTCGCCACCAAGATCTGGAACGCCGCCCGGTTCTGCGAGATGAACGGCTGCAAGGCGGATCCCGCCTTCGACCCGTCCGCCTGCACCGAGACGGTCAACCGCTGGATCGTCGGCGAGGTCGCCAGGACGGCCGAAGCGGTCGCTGGCGCGATGGAGGCCTACAAGTTCAACGAGGCGGCCGCCGCGCTGTACCAGTTCTTCTGGGGCACCTTCTGCGACTGGTACCTGGAGTTCACCAAGCCGATCCTGCAGACCCCGGAGGGCGGCACCGAGCACCCGAGTGCGGCCGAGACCCGGGCGACCACGGCCTGGGCATTGAACCGGGCGCTGCACCTGCTGCACCCGATCATGCCGTACATCACCGAGGAGCTCTGGGCGAATTTCGGCGAGGAGGGCGACCAGCTTCTCGTCTCGCGCCCCTGGCCGGCGCTGTCCGGCGACCTGATCGACGCCAAGGCCTCGGCGGAGATGGACTGGGTGGTGCGGCTGATCTCCGAGGTGCGGTCGATCCGCGCCGAGATGAACGTGCCGCCGTCCGCGCAGATCCCGCTGCTGCTGGTCGGCGCCAATGCCGAGACGACGGCCCGGGCCGAGAGATACGGCGACCTGCTGACCCGTCTGGCTCGGCTGTCCTCCATTCAGACCGGCGGGTCGGCCCCGGCCGGTGCGGTGCAGGGCGTGCTGGACGAGGCCACCCTGGTGCTGCCGATCGCCGATGTGATCGACATCGCCCAGGAGCGCGCCCGCCTGTCCAAGGAGATCGCCAAGGCGGAAGGCGAGATGGCCAAGATCGACAAGAAGCTGTCCAACCAGGGCTTCCTCGCCAAGGCGCCGGAAGAGGTGGTCGAGGAGAATAAGGAACGCCTGGCCGAGGAGACGGAGCGCCGCGACCGTCTGGCGGCCGCCCTGAGCCGCCTGGAGCAGGTCGGCTAGGCCGGCGACGGCGAAACCGCTACCCGCATAGAACCGCGACGCCGGGGCCTTGGTCCCGGCGTCCGCGTTTGTGCAATTTATTTTATCGGATCACGAAATCTTGGATTCGATTGGTTCTTTCGGTTCATAATCTCGGCTGGAAAAGGCGCCGGACCGATGTGTCTCCGTTCGTCGGCGTGACATGGAGCTGCCCCGTTCCATCTTCGCGGTAGGGACGCCCAACGGGTTCCGCGGTCGCATCGACCAGCACTGCCGGGCGACCTCCCAACGGGTCGCGAACATGTGGTAGCGAGGCGTCCTACTGCCTCACTCGGCCGGCTCGATCCTCTGCCGCACCGCCCTGACGCGGGCCGCCACCACGATCAGGGTGCCGGCAACGACACCGGCGGTCAGCAGGACCGTCTCGGGCCGGAACCGGGAGACGTCGATCAGGCCCCAGTGAAAGGCGGCCTGTTCCAACGCCATGCCGATCACCGGTAGTGCGGTACAGCAGGCCATGTAGTTCTGAGAGCCGATCAGCCGGGTCGACCAGAAGGTGAGGAACATCGAAGGGCCGCGCAGGATCACCCCGACCAGGATCGCCGAGACGATCAGCGGCCCGTTCCAGTCCACGTCGCCCACCCCGCCGTCCTCCACGATCCGCAGGGCGAGGAACAGGCCCGCCGTCACCAGCAGCACCGCCCCGGTGAACCGCGCGCGGCTGCCGGGCTCGCTCGAGGCGTTGTCGGGGTGCCGTTCGGCCAGCAGCGTGCCCGCGACCAGGCAGACCTCGTTAAGCAGCATCAGGATCACCGCCGGATTGGCGATCCCGCCCTCCAGGGTGACGACCAGCGGGGCGATCGCTACCAGGATGACCGTGTGGCCGAACCACTCCATACGGGCGGGTCTGCGGCCGAAGACGAGCCAGACCGCGACCGCCACCATCGGCACGTTGACCGCGCCCAGGACACCGGCCTCCATCGCGCTGACATGGACCAGCACGGCGGTGAAGAGCGCGGCGGACAGCACCCGCAGCACGCCCAGGATCCAGGTGCTGGGCCGCCGGAAGCTGTCCAGGGAAAGCCGCCCCCGCCCTCCGATGGCCAGCAGGCAGATCCCGCCGGCGCAGAGCTGCAGGAAGGTATAGGCCCAGGGGTCGAACCCGAAGCGGACCAGCAGGATTCGGCTGATCGCGATGAGCGCCGACCAGGACAGGATGGCGGCGGCGGAGACCAGGATCGCTTGGCGCATCGGAAATCTCTGCAGGTGATCGATGCGCCCTTATACGACGGCGGCACCCCGCTTTTCGTTCCACAGATTCGGTTCTGGCGTTACAAATTCGTTTCATGAACTGGGACGATCTTCAGGCCTTTCTTGCCGTCGCCCGCAGCGGAAGCCTCCGCCGGGCCTCGCTCGAGCTTTCCGTGAGCCAGCCGACCGTCGCACGCAGGGTTCGTGCGCTGGAAAGCGACCTCGGCCTGCCGCTGTTCGAGCGCGACCGCGACGGCCACCGGTTGACCGCCGCCGGCGCCGAACTGCTGCCGGCGGTGCGGGCGGTGGAGACAACAGCCCTGCGGGTCGAACGCCGCGCCCTCGACCAGATCCGCGGTCTTGCGGAGACGGTCCGGGTGGAGGCCATGGAATGGCCCGCGTCCCTGCTGGCGCGCGGACTCGGCACGCTGCCGGTTGGACCTCGGGTGGAGCTGGTGCTGTCCGGCGATATGGTGGCCCGGGCCGACCGGGTGCCCGAGATCGTCGTCCGCCACCGCATGCCGCCGGACGGCGAGGGGCTGACCTGGCGCATCGGGTCCATCGCCTGCGCGGTCTACGGATCGGCGAGTTTCGCCGAGGGCCGGACATTGCCGCTCGATCGAGCGGACCTGGCCGCCTTGCCCTGGCTGACCTTCATCGCCGAGCAGCAGCACTATTCGGCCATGGGTTGGATCGCCGGGCTGATCGGCGACCGGCCCGCCGCCGCCCGGCTGTCCCGAACCGACCAGATGGCCGCCGCCGTTGCCACCGGGGCCGGCGTCGCGCTGCTGCCCTGCTTCCTGGGCAACGCGCTGGCCGGCGTTGTCCGACTGTCGCCGGAGATCGCCGAGTTGCAGGCGGATTACTGGGTCGTGGCGCGGGAAGAGCTGTCCGGCAACCCGTCGGTGCGAAGCGTCGCCGGCTCGATCGCGAGCTGTTTCCACGCGGCGCAATTGGCCGACCTCTAGCCGTCGGGCGCCTCGCGTGTCTCGGCATCATTGCCGATTTCCATGCGTTTTCCAGGCGCCGTCGCTCGTCTAAGCTCCAGACCGCAACACGGTCCAGACGGACGAAACCAATAGGTGGACAGCAGCATGGCGCGGATCGCGATCGGCGGATTTCAGCACGAGACCAACACCTTCGCGCCGACCAAGGCGGGCTGGGACGCCTTCAATATCGGCGGTGGCTGGCCGCCGGTCACCACGGGCAACGAGCTCTTCGCCGCCATGGAGGGCCGCAACATCTCCTGCACCGGCTTCATCGAGGGAGCGCAGGCGCTCGGCCATGAGTTGGTCGCCACCACCTGGGCCGCCGCGGCACCCTCCGACGTGGTCACGGACGACGCCTTCGACCGGATCACCGGCATGATCTGCCAGGGCATCCGCGACGCCGGCGCCATCGACGCGGTCTATCTCTGCCTGCACGGCGCCATGGTGACCGAGAGCCACGAGGACGGGGAGGGCGAGACCGTCGCCCGGGTCCGCGAGGTGGTCGGGCCGGACCTGCCGATCATCGTGTCGCTCGACCTGCACGGCAACATGACCCGGCGGTTCCACGATCTCGTCACCGCCTGCGTGGCCTACAAGACCTATCCCCATGTGGACATGGCCGATACCGGCAAGCGCACCGCCGCGGTGCTCGACCGCATCCTGAAGGAGGGCAAGCCGGCCAAGGCCTACCGCCAGATCGATTTCCTCATCCCGCTGTCGTGGCAGTGCACGATGATGGCGCCGTCGGGCCCAATCTACGACCGGATGACGGCGATGGAGACCGGCGGGGTGTGGACCACCTCCTACCTGCCGGGCTTCCCGGCCGCCGACATCGCCGATTGCGGGCCGAGCATCTTCGCCTATGGCGCCACCCAGGAAGACGCGGACCGTGCGGCCGACGCCATCGCCGCCGATATCCGCCGCCTGGAGCCGGAATTCGCCGGCAAGATCTACGATCCGGACGAGGCAGTGGCCGAGGCGGTGCGCCTGTCCCAGGGGGCGAGCAAGCCGGTGGTGATCGCCGACACCCAGGACAATCCGGGGGCAGGCGGCAACGGCGACACGGCGGGCATGCTGAAGGCGCTGGTGAATGCCGGGGTGGAGAAGGCGGCCATTGGCCTGATGATCGACCCGGAGGCCGCCAAAGCGGCCCATGCGGCCGGGGTGGGGGCACAGATCACCATCCCGCTCGGTGGCTGCTCCGGAATTCCGGGCGACACGCCGCTGGAGGCCACCTACACGGTGGAGGCCCTGCATGACGGGTTCACCACCGGGACCGGGCCGTTCTACAAGAATGCCAAGATGCGGCTGGGCCCGTCCGCCTGCCTGCGGATCGGCGGCGTGCGGATCGCCCTGGCCACCCACAAGGTGCAGATGGCCGACCAGGCGCTGTACCGGTATGTCGGCATCGAGCCCACCGAGCAGGCGATCCTGGTCAACAAGTCCTCGGTGCATTTCCGCGCCGATTTTGCGCCGATCGCCCACCAGATCCTGGTCGCCGCCGCCCCCGGTCCGATGATCGCCGACCCGGCCAAACTGCCCTGGAAGCGCCTGCGCAAGGGCATGCGGCTGTCGCCTCTCGGCCCGGTCTGGAACGGGTAGGGGTTATTTCGCCGGCGGTGCCGCGGCCGCATTCATCTTGTCGGCAAAGCCCTGGGCCAGGATCTGGGCCGCGTTGCCGGTGGCGAAGAACTTCTCCAGCCCGGCCGAGACCATCCCGTTCGAACCGGTGTTCAGATCGAACTGGCCGATGGCCGAGAGCGCGTCGGACAGGCCGCCGGCCGACTCGCTGCTATCGGCGAGGGTCTTGGTCTCGCCCTTCAGCACGATGTGGCCGTCGGCCGTCTCCACCACGACCGGGATGATCGCGATGTCGAGGCTGCTGTAGCCCAGGTTCAGGCCGCCGCCCTGCTGTGGCGCCGAGGCGGAGATCGTCAGGCCCATGGATTCCTGCTGGCCGAAGATCAGGTCCGCCCCCTGGGTATTGCCGCAGGCGGACAGGCCGAGTGCGGCGAGAACCGCGATGGCGATGACAGGCTTCATACTCCCCTCCTTGATTGGGTTACGGCGCGCCCGGGCCGACGGCGCATAGGTCGGACGTCCCGCCCAGCAGGTCGGCCAGGGCCGCCGGCGCCGTCTGCGTATCGTCAATCCAGACCACGACCCGGCAGTCCCCCGCCGGCAGTACCGCGGTGCTGGCGGCGAGGTAACCGAGGGTTAGCCCGCCGTTATGTCCGATCATCCCGATGCCCTGCAGGTCGATGATCTGCGCGGTGCGACCGGGTCTGGGCTCGATCGACAGGAATCCGAAACGGGTGTTCTGCGTGACGCTGCCGTCGCAGGCCTGGATCGTGACCTGGGCGCAGGCGGTCATGCCCATCAGCGCACAGGCGGGAAGGGCGGTGCCCCATCTTTCCCTGAATATTGCCATGCCCATCCCCGCTTCCCTGATCGAGAGGAGGATAGGGTGAGTAATGTGTTATGTCGACTGAAAATACCCGTTTAACGGGTATATTAGAGATTCGTCTTGTCTTTCTCGGATCCGGGGTGAAGCAGAGCGGGGTCTGGTGCGCCGGACCCACACGGGCCCGGCCATCTCGGCAGAGCGTCGCCCATGACCAGACCGGGAACCGCGTCGGCGGCGAAGAGGTGACACTCGGGAACCAGGGTCGCGGGGGTGTCGAGAAGCGACGGCATCACCTCCCACACCGCCGGATCGCCGAGGTCCTCGAAGAACACGGTCGCCCCACAGCTCGGGCAGAAGTGGCGCCAGGCCCTGTCGGAACTGGCGTAGGCCGTGGTTTCTCCCCACCGGCTGACGGACTCCCGCAACCAGACGCCGCCTACGCCGAACGGGCCGCCGGTGGTCCGCCGGCAGATACCGCAATGGCAGATCGAGCTGCGCAAGGGCCGTCCCGCCACCTCAAACCGCACCGCGCCACAGAAACAGCCACCCGTCAGGATGCCGCCCGGTTCAGCGGTGGCGGGTGTTTGGATGTCTGGCCCGTCGCCGGTTCGAAACGGGACATGGGGGTCGATGTCGATCCAGGGCAGGCGGGAGGCGCCGAAGATCTGGCTCCGCGGCACCGCGATACCGGGTCGGTCCAAGGAGCCGGTGGCGATATCGATGTCGCCCGGCCGCTTCGCATCGGTGAAGGTCAGCTTGCTGCCGCAGGTCGCGCAGAAGGTCCGCTCGCAGCCGGGGGAGGAGGCGAACCGGGCGGGCCGACCGGCGGTCCAGGAGAAATCCGACGGATCGCAAACCGTCCAGGTCACCAGCGGCGCGCCGGAGGTCCGGCGGCACATGGTGCAGTGGCAATGGGTGGTCTCGCGCAGGCCTCCATCGACCCGGTAGCGCACGGCGCCGCAGAGGCAGCCGCCCTCCACGACCGCGCCCGGGATCATTCCGGGTCGGCCAGGGTGCACCAGACCGGGGTATGGTCGCTGGCCTTTTCCTTGCCGCGCGGCTTGCTGTCGATGCCAGCATCAACCAGCCGGTCGGCCGCCTGGGGCGACAGCAGCAGGTGGTCGATGCGGATGCCGTGGTCCTTCTGCCAGGCGCCGCCCTGATAGTCCCAGAAGCTGTAGCGGTGCGGGGTGGGATCCTTGGCACGGAAGGCGTCGGTATAGCCGAGATGGAGGATCTCGCGGAACGCCGCCCGGGTCTCCGGCTTGATCAGCGCGTCGCCCTGCCAGGCCACGGGATCATGCACGTCGTCGTCGGTCGGGATGACGTTGTAGTCGCCGCCCAGCACGACCGGCCGCTCCTCGGCGAGCAGCTCGGCCGCCCGGGCCTTCAGCCGCTTCATCCAGCCCAGCTTGTAGGGGTATTTCTCGCTGTCGGCGGGGTTGCCGTTGGGCAGGTAGATCGTCGCCACCCGCACGCCGTCCACCGTGGCCTCCAGATAGCGCGCCTGTTCGTCCGCGTCGTCGCCGGCGAGACGGGCCGAGACGTCCTCCAGCCCGCGCTTGGAGAGAATCGCCACGCCGTTATAGCTCTTCTGGCCGTGCACGGCGCACTGATAGCCCAGTTCCTCGATCTCAAGGCGCGGGAACCCGTCATCGACGGTCTTGATCTCCTGGAGCAGCACCACGTCGGGCTCGGCGGTCTTCAGCCAGTCCAGGACGTTCGGCAGACGCGCCTTGATCGAGTTGACGTTCCAGGTGGCGATCTTCATGGGCTTCAGCCTTCTCGCTCGCTCGGGGGCGCGGGAGGCCAAAGGTCAGCGCAAACGGTCGGCGACCGCAAGCCCGTTAGCCGGCAGGGACTCTGGATGGGGCGGGAAAGGGGGCGTTCAGCCGATCGCGAAGCTGGTGCCGCAGCCGCAGGACGAGGTGGCGTTCGGGTTCTCCACCGCGAAATAGGCGCCGATCAGCTCGTCCTTGTAGTCGAGCTGGGCGCCGGACAGCAGGTCGAGCGACACGTCGTCGACCAGCACCTCAACGCCGTTGCGCTCGAAGACATGGTCGTCCTCGTTCACCGTCCGGTCGAAGTCGAAGACATACTGGAAGCCGGAACACCCGCCGCCAAGGACGGACACCCGCATCCGCAGGCCGTCACCATCGGCTTCCTGAGTCTTCAGGAAGGCGATGCGCTTGGCCGCGCTGTCGGTGATGGCGAAGGCTCTATCCTGAACGGCGCCGTCGGGCATGTTTGCGATCCTTTAACTCTCTTGCTTCAAAGATAAGACCCGCGGCCTCTGGCTTCAACGGGTGGCAGGATGGACCGACCGTCGGATCGGCAGGATATCATATTTCGGGCGGATCCCTTCGCCACGCGCACACGCCGCTTCCTGACATCGATCGACGAGGCGCCGGAGGGGGCGTGGCAGGATCTGGTGCGCGTCTGGTTCGACGCGGGCGGGGTTGTGGGCCAGCTCCCGGACTATGCGAGGTTCGACATCCTCAACCTGCCGGCCCGGCACTGGTGCAACACCTGCCTCACCAAGCTGGTGGGCGAGGGAATGCGGGAGTTTCGCGTGGTGATGATCGGCAGCGCCATCGAGGCCCATAACGGCTTCTTCGGCAACAACCGGCCGATGCGGGAACTGCCGCTGAAGAACCGCGGCGTCATGCGTCGGGAGTTCGCCTGGAGCCTGCGCCATGGCGGGCCGGTGCTGTCGGAAGGGCCGTATATCGGTGCGGTCGACTATGTGCGCAGCGTGCGCCGGCTGATCACGCCCTATCGGATCTCGGATCGGGAATACGCCTTTATCTTCTACGCCTTTTTCGAGCCTTACCCCGACAAGCGACCGCGCCTGTGAATACGCCTCTATGACAGCGACATCCGAGACGCTACGCTATCCACAGGATATCGCGGAATCGGATCGGGACATGAGTTTACGCCGCAGGATTGGGACCAGGGCCCGGCCGCGTGCAGAACCGACCCAGAACGGGTCAGAAGGTATGAGATGAACGGGTACGCGATCACGTTCAACGACAAGCGCGACGTCGCCGAGATCACGTTTCGGGACCGCTTTGTCGCCGAGACCATCATTCCGATCATCCAGGAGCTGAAGGCGCTCTCCACCGGGGTGGACCGCAAGGGCATCGTCTGGGATCTGCGGCAGGCGGATCTCAGCGACCTGACCATGGAGACCCTGCGCGACATCTTCCAGATGAAGAACAAGGTGCAGCCGATCCGGCCGCTCTGGATCGCCTGCGTCGTCTCCAACCCCACCGACGCCCATATCCTGAGGCTCTGGGCCGAGGGTTTCGACGACAACAAGCCTTATCACCGGCGCTGGTTCTTCTCCACCGAGGAAGCCCATGCCTGGATCGCCGATCAGGTGCTGACCGATGCCTTCGACAAGATCGAAGCGCCGGCGCACGCGGCGGGCTGATCTTACCGGGCCTCCTGTTGCCGCCGGTGGCGTTCCCCCTTTGCCAGGGCGATCAGCATCTCGGGCGTGGTCCCCATGGTAGGATACAGGGCGATGCCGACAGTCAAGCCGAGCGTCGCGGCTCCCAGGTCTTGGCGGGGGTCGTCGCTGTCTAGGGCGGCTCGCCAACGGCCGACAACGAGGCTCATGCCCCGTGGCGCATTGCTCGGAAGCCCTTCGACATAGGCCATGAATTCGGTATGGCCGACCCGGGCAAGCATGTCGCCCCGGCGCATG
This sequence comes from Thalassobaculum sp., assembly GCF_965223715.1. Taxonomy (GTDB): domain Bacteria; phylum Pseudomonadota; class Alphaproteobacteria; order Thalassobaculales; family Thalassobaculaceae; genus Thalassobaculum. Next base: position 1,422,484 of record NZ_OZ245012.1, read on the forward strand.
ACCGCGGCCATGTACTTCGCCGCGCCACGCAACGCCCTGTCGCCCGCCTCCTCGCCCTGCGCCGGGTAGATCTCCCTGACGCCCGTCAGGACGATCGAGGCGACGCCGAGCGGCCGTTCGGCCCGCTGCCCTCTTGCCAGCGCGTCGCCCAGCCGGTCGAGAAACGGGGCGCGGTTCGGCAGCCCGGTGACCGGGTCGTACTGGGCGCGCCGGATGATCTCCGCCTCGCCGCGTTTCTTGGCGACGGCCTGTTCGATGGCGGCGACCAGCGCATCGCTGTTCAGATCCGCCTTCGGAATATAGTCGTCGGCCCCGCGCTTCAGCGCCTCCACCGCGACCCGCTCGTCGCCCGATCCGGTGATCATCACGACGGGGAGGGACGGATGCCACAGGTGGATCTCGTTCAACATTTCCAGCCCGTTGCGGCCGGGCAGGGCGTTGTCCAGCAGGAGGCAGTCGGGCATCGCCCGGTCGATCTCGGCGAACCCCTCGGCCTCGCTGGCGGCCTCCGCGACCGACAGGTTCTCAAAGACCTCCAGACGCTTGAGGGTGCGGTTGATGGTCTCGCGGTCGTCGGCGCTGTCGTCGAGAATGAGGACCCTCACGGCTAATCACTTCCCGGGGTTCCGACACGGGGCAGGATCGCGACCTCCAGCCAGTATTCGCGCAGCGCCTTCAGGGCCGCAAAGAACCCCTCCAGGTCGACCGGCTTCTTGATGTAGGTGTTGGCCCCGGCCTCGTAGCACTTGGCGATGTCCCAGTCGTCGTCCGAGGTCGTCAGGATGACAACGGGGATCTGCGCGGTATCCGGATCGTGCTTCAGGACCCGCAGGACCTCCCGGCCGTCCACCCCGGGCATGTTCAGGTCCAGCAGGACGAGACCGGGCCGGGGATGGTCGGGCGTGCCCATGCCGGCGATGTAGTCCAGCGCCTCCTGGCCGTTCTCGCAGCGGTGGATCGGATTGACCAGCGGCCCATCGCTTTTCAAAGCGCGCACCGTCGCCTCGTAGTCGTCGTCGCTGTCCTCGACGATGAGGAGCGGCTGACCGTTGAGAGGTTTCATGTGTGTCTCCCTGGCAGGTCGAAGAAGAAGGTGGTGCCGGCGCCGGGCTCGGACTCGAAGGTGAGATGGCCGCCATGGCGCTCGACGATCTTGCGCGCGAAGCTCAGCCCGACACCGGTTCCGGCGCCGTAGGCCTTTTCGCTGTGTAGCCGCTTGAAGATCTTGAAGACCGCGTCCTGGAATTCCGGCGCGATGCCGATCCCGTTGTCGCGCACGAACAGCGTCACGCGGCCGTTCGCCGTGCCGGGGACATGGCCGATCTCCACCAGCGGCGCCTCCTGATCGTTATATTTCAGGCCGTTGACGACGAGGTTGTGGATCAGGCTGGTCAACCGCGTCCTGTCGCCGACGACATCGGGCAGGTCCGGTGCGACGCGGATCTCCCCGTTGCTGGCCGCCAGGGTGTCGCCGAGATTGGTGCGCACGTCCTCGGCCAGGGCCGTCATGTCTACCGGCTCGTATTTCAGTTCGTCGCGGCCCAGGCGGGAGAAGTGCAGGAGGTCGGTGATCAGCCGGTCGGCCCTGATGCACAGCGCCTTCAGCCGCTCGATCCGTTTGTGGCCGTCCTCGTCCAGCTTGTGACCATGGTCTTCGGCCAGGAACTGGGTGTGGTTGCTGATCGCGCGCAGCGGCTCCTTCAGGTCGTGGGAGGCGATATAGGCGAACTCCTCCAGCTCGGTGTTGCTGCGCTCCAGCGCCTCGGCATGGGCGCGGATGTCCGCCTCCAGCCGCTTGCGCTCGCTGATCTCGCGGATGATGCAGCTCAGCAGGATGCCGTCATCGGTCTCCACCGTGCTGACGGTGAGCTCGACCGGAACGCGGCGGCCGTCCTTGGTCCACGCCTCCTGCTCCCGCAGCTCGCCGATGACGCCCTTGTCGTCGGGCCCCCGCAGGACGCGCAGGGGATCGCCGTCCCCACTGCCGGCCCGATCGGCCAGCAGCGTGTCGATACCGCGGCCGATGATCTCGTCGGGCGCATAGCCGAACACCTTCGCGGCGCCCTTGTTGAAACTGCGGATGGCGCCGTCGGAATCGACCGAGACCATCGCGTCCACCGTGTTGTCGAGGATCGACTGCAGCCGGGCGAGGGTGGCCGCCTGGGCCGCTTCGACCCTGCGGCGCCGGTCGATCAGCGTCTGGAGTGCCCGGGCCACCTCGCCGATCTCGTCCGGCCGGCCGGTCGGCAGGTTGATGGGCACGTCGCCGGGAGCCCCGCTGCGCAGGGCGTTGGCCAGCCGAAGCAGCGGGGTGGTCAGCCGATGGGACACCGCGAAGGCGATCAGCGCCACGACGCTCAGCACGCCGAGGGCCAGGAGCACGGTTGACCGGCGGGCGTCGGCGACCTCCTTCAGCAGCACGTCGCGGGGCTGGCTCAACACGACGCCGATGCCGACCGTGCGCGTGACCTCGGGGGCGAAGCGCACGGTGCTGACCACCCCATCGTCATAGACATGGGCGTTCGCGCCGTGCGGGGCGAGGCCGTCATCCGCCATCGCCCGTGTGAGGTGGTCCGGCAGGCGGGCGCCCGTCCGGGCAAGAACCAGCGGATCGACCTCGCCCTCGGCGCTGCGGCGCACGTAATCGCCCGCGTCGGTTACGATATAGAGCTCCGGAGAGGCGGGGATCTGCTCCAGGATCGATCGCACAAGGCGCCCGAAATGGGCGTTGATCACGACAATGCCGAAGGTCCGGCCGTCATCGTCGACGACCGGCGTCACCGCCCGCAGCATGGGATTCTGGGCTTCCGTCGCGCCGAAATCCACGTTCGGCGTGATGTCGGAGAAATAGACCTCTCCGGCGCTCAGCGTCAGGCTGTCTCTGAAGTAGGGCTCCTTTGCCTTGGGTTGGAGATCCTCAAGCGCCATGACCTGGACGATCCGTTCCGAGGTCTGGTCCACGCGAACCAGTTCAAGGCCATTGTCGGCGAGGCCGATATACCGGATCTGGGCGTATTCCGGCCGCGCCTTCAGGGTCGATATGAAGATGGTTTCCAGCCGCTCGCGCCACTGAACCAGGGTGGAGCTGTCATACGGGTCCGCGCCGGCGTTCCGCGTGCTTCGGATGATGCCCTGGAGCGGGGGCATGCGGGACACCATCAGGACATCGTCTCGAAGCTGTTCGATATGCACTTTGACCTGGGTGGCCACCAGTTCGGCTTCGAAATTCAGGCTGTCGGTCGCCTTGGTGAGGGTGAGCCGTTCGATCCAGAAAAAATACGGGACGCTGACGAGAACCGTGGAACCGATGACGGCGGCGCAGACCAGGATCAGATATTTCGCCCTAAGCGTGAGACCCCGAGCGCCCGTCATCGAGTTTTTCATCAGCAAATGGCGGCTCCTTGAGCAGGAAGATGTTTCACCACCGTCGCTTCCATATTCCAACAAGTCATTGAATTAACCCTAACACCGAGGTGGTTTCATGATACTTTGTCACCACATTGTTACCCGCGAAGCATTGATCCAGGTCAACATTTAATTAGAGTTTTATAGATAATTAAGGTTGCAGGTCGGAGCTTGGAGAGTCCGGCAGTGTCGGAGGAAGGACGATGAATCGAGAAAGTCGCAGCCTCATGCGGAGGATCGTCATCATCGATGACTCCGGCGACGACGCCGAAGCGCTGACGCGTGCCCTGAATGCCTACGGTGCTCACGACGTCCACTGGTTCGACGAACCGACCGACCTCAGCACGCTCGGCTTGGACGAGCACGGACTGGTGATCCTCGACCTGATCCTCGGCAACCATACCGACGGGCTTAAGGTGCTGGAGCAGATGGCGGCCCTCGGGCTCAAGCAGACGCCGATCTTTCTGGTCAGCGGCGTGATGAGCAATCTGCTTCAGGTCGCGGAATCCTATGGCCGCGCCCACGGGCTGAGCATCGTCGGCTCGGTGGAGAAGCCGGTCTGCCCCTCCGAGATCATCAAGGTTCTGCCGCTGACGTGACGCGGGCCGGGAGACAGGGAACCGCCCGGCCCCGCGCTCAGAGCGGAGGCAGGCCGGCGATCATCTTGTCCAGGGTCAGCGGATAATCCCGCACCCGCACGCCGCTGGCGTTATAGGCGGCATTGGCGATCGCCGCGGCGACCCCGCAGATGCCGAGCTCTCCCACCCCCTTGGCCTTCAGCGGGCTGGCGACGGGGTCCAGCGTGTCGAGGAAGATCACCTCCTGGGTCCCGATATCCGCATGTACCGCCACCTCGTAGCCGGCGAGGTCATGATTCACGAAGAAGGACCGTCCGGTATCGGTGGCGAGTTCCTCCGACAGGGCGGCACCGGCGGCCATGGTCATGCCGCCGATCACTTGGCTGCGGGCGGTCATCGGGTTGAGGATTCGGCCGCTGTCGCAGACCGCCAGCATGCGCCGCACCCGGATCTCGCCGGTGCCGCGATGCACGCCGACCTCGACGAAATGGGCTCCGAAGGTCGCCACCTTGTAGTCCGACTTGAAGTCGCCGAAGGACATCGCGTCCTCGGCCTCCAGCGTCCCTTCCAACTCGGCCAGCGGGATCTCCGTGTCGCCGGCGATCACCTTGCCGTCGCGGAACTCGGCCGCGTTCACGCCAAGCTGCTTGGCGATGCGGTCCTGCAGGGCGAGGCAGGCGGCATAGACGCCGGAGGTGGCGCTGACCGCGCCGAACTGGCCGCCCGAGCCCGAGGAGACCGGATAGACGCTGTCGCCCAGCCGGACCTCCACCGCGTCCACCGGCAGCCCCATGGTTTCGGCCGCGGTCTGGGCCAGGATGGTGTAGGAGCCGGTGCCGATATCGGTCATGTCGGTCTCGACCACCAGCGTGCCCTGTTCCAGTCGCACCCGGGCTCCGGAATTCAGCGTGGGGGCGCCGCGATAGGCGCCGGCCATGCCGTGGCCGATCAGCCAATCGCCGTCGCGGGTGGCCCCGGGGGCGGTGTTGCGGGCGTCCCAGCCGAACTCGGCCGCCCCGCGTTCCAGGCATTCCACGAAATGCCGGTCGGAGAACGGCATGTCCGGATCGCTGGGGTTCACCTGGGTATCGTTGAGAATGCGGAATTGTACCGGATCCATGCCCAGCTTCTCCGCCATCTCGTCCATGGCGATCTCCAGCGCCATCAGCCCGGCCGCCTCGCCCGGCGCGCGCATGGCGTTGGCCTCCGGCAGGTGCATCTCCACCAGGTGATGGATCACCCGGCGGTTGGGGGCGGCGTAGAAATATGGGGTCTGGGCCGTCGAATCCTCGCCGTCGCCGCCGGGCAGGCTGTGCGACGCCGCCTCGTGGCCGATGGCCGTGAGCCGGCCGTCCGCGTCCGCGGCCAGACGGATGCGCTGGACCGTGGCGGACCGGTGGGTGGTGTTGTTCATGATCATCGGCCGGGGCAGGGCGACCTTCACCGGCGCGCCGACCGCCCGCGAGCCCAGCGCGGCCAGAACCGTGTCGGCCCGCAGGAACAGCTTGCCGCCGAAGCCGCCGCCGATGAACGGGCTGTCGACCCGGATGCGCTCCTTGTCGAGCCCGAAGGTCTCCGCCAGCGCGGTGCAGGCCCAGTCGATCATCTGGTTCGAGGTCCAGACCGTCATCTCGCCGCCGGTCGACCAGTCGACGATGGACGCATGGGGCTCCATCATGGCGTGGCTCTGGGACGGGGTGCGGTAGACCGCGTCGTGGGTGACCGCCGCCTTGGCGAAGGCCGCGTCCAGATCGCCGACCTCGGTCGACGGCTCGCCGGTGCCCTGGAGCCGTTCGAAGGCGGCGTCCAGGTCGGCCTCCACGGCATCGGACGCATAGCGCACCTCGATCCGCCCGGCGGCGGCGCGGGCCTGCTCGAAGGTCTCGGCCACCACCACGGCGATAGCCTGGTGGTAATGCTCGACCCGGTCCCCGCCGAACAGGCGGGCGGTGTTGAAGCTGCTCTTCTCCAGCGGATCGATATCGAGCGTCGTCACCACGGCGCGCACGCCCGGCGCCTTGCGGGCGGCCTCGGCGTCCATCGACACGATCCGGCCCTTGGCGATGCCGGCACCGAGCGGATAGCCGTGGAGCTGGCCCTCGGCGACATCATGCCGTTCATGGGCGTAGGGGGCGGTGCCGGTGACCTTCAGCGGGCCGTCCCGGCGTTCCAGGGGCCGGCCGACGACGGTCGCGTGGTCGAAGCGGTTGTCTTCGGCGGGATGGGTGAAATCCATCGGGTCACTCCTCGGCGATCGGCGCGTTGGCCATTAGGGCGGCCAGGGTTCGCTCGGCCAGTGGGATCTTGAAGGCGTTCTCCGCCGTCGGGCGCGCACCCTCCAGCAGGCGGGCGATCACCGCACGGGCGCCGTTGGGCAGTTCCGCGTCGGCTTCCGCCGAGCGCCAGGGCTTCGGAGCCACACCGCCCAGCGCCACCCGTCCGCTGCCGTCCGGCTGGCGGATCAGGGCGACGGAGACCAGGGCGAAGGCGTAGGACGCCCGGTCGCGCGCCTTGTGATAGGCGTGCCGGCCGCCGACCGGGGCCGGCAGGGTGACGGCGGTGATCAGTTCGCCCGGCTCAAGCGCGGTCTCCCGGTGCGGGGTCTCGCCCGGCAGCAGATGAAAATCGGCGATCGGGATGCGCCGGGTCGTGCCCGACGGCTTCACCGTCTCCACCTCGGCGTCGAGGATCCGCATGGCCACGGCCATGTCGGAGGGATGGGTGGCGATGCAGTGCTCGGAAGTGCCGATGATGCCGAGCTGGCGCGAGAACGCGCCCTTGCTCAGCGCGGCACAGCCCGAGCCCGGGTCCCGTTTGTTGCAGGCCTGGGCGGTGTCGTAGAAGTACGGGCACCGGGTCCGCTGCAGCAGGTTGCCGCCGGTGGTGGCCTTGTTGCGGAGCTGGCCGGAGGCGCCGGCGACCAGGGCCCGCGCCAGCACCGCATAGTCCCGGCGCACCCGCATGTCGGCGGCCAGCGCCGTGTTGCTGACAAGGGCACCGATCCGCAGGCCGCCATCGCCGGTCTCGGCGATCCCGTCCAGGCCGAGGCCGGTGACGTCGATCAGATGGCCGGGCCGCTCGATCTCGAGCTTCATCAGGTCGACCAGGTTGGTGCCGCCGGCGATGAAGCGGGCGCCCTCGACCGCCGCCGCCCGGGCCGCCGCCTGGGCCGGATCCGTCGCCTTCTCGTAGGAGAACGCTCTCATTGCCCCGTCCCCCTGTCCGTATCCCGGGCGACCTCGTTGATCGCGGCGAGGATGTTGGAGTAGGCGCCGCAACGGCAGATGTTCCCGGACATGCGCTCGCGGATCTCCGCGTCGGTCAGGTCGATGTCGGCGGTCAGGTCCTCGGTGACGTGGGACGGGATCCCGGCGCGCACCTCCTCGATCACCGCCCGGGCCGACGCGATCTGACCCGGCGTGCAGTAGCCGCACTGGAACGCGTCATGGGCCAGGAAGGCCGCCTGCATCGGGTCGAGCCGGTCGGGCGTGCCGATCCCCTCTATGGTCTCCACCGTGTCGCCGTCATGCATCACCGCGAGGCAGAGGCAGGAATTCACCCGCTCGCCGTTCACCGAAACGGTGCAGGCGCCGCACTGGCCGTGGTCGCAGCCTTTCTTGGTGCCGGTCAGCTTCAGCTCCTCGCGCAGCGCGTCGAGCAGGGTTGTGCGGTTGTCGATGTCGAGCGTGTGCCGGTCGCCATTCACGGTGAGGGTGATGCGGCCGTGACCCGGACGCTCGGCGCCGGAGGATCCGTGCCGGACGCCGGCGCCCTGGGCGCTCAAGCCTTCCGGCGCGAGGCATGGGATGCGGCGGGGGGCGATGCGGGGGCTCATCGTCTGTCCTTCCGTCGGGGAATGGGTCTGTGTTGGGAAACACCGAAGCCTGCGGACAGGTTCCGACATCGGCGGCGTTTCATCACCGTCATGACCGCGACTCACGTATAGTCGCGGTCCCGGACGGGGCGTGGGTCGCACAGGGAAGGGGCCGAGATGACGATCGGGATCGGTGCCTTCGGGCGCAAGGCCGGTGCTGCGGTGCTCGCCGCCTGGGCCGAGGCGGAACGGCGCGCCACGGGGTCGCTGCACGGCTTTGCGGTCTTCACCGTGCTCGGGACCGACGGCGCGCCCGTGTCGCTCGAATGCCAGCGCGGCGGCCTCGCCACCATCCGCGAGCAGGCCGAGGCCCTTGCCCGGATGGCGGAGGCGGAGGTCGCCGGCGTCATCACCAGCGGTCCGGATCGCTCGGAGCCGCTGTCCCAGTTCCTCGCCGCCGGCCGGGCCGGCCTAGTGACCGGCCACCGGCTGCCCAATTTGGCGACCGCAGACGGCCCGCCGGCGAACCGGGCGGCCCTGGCGCTGCTGGAGAAGGGCTTGGCTCCCCGTCACGCGGTGGAGGCGGTGCTGGACGGCAATCCTGGCCTGGATGCCGGGCTGATCGCCGTCACCCGGTCGGGGATCGGGCTGGCCGACAGTGCCCATGTGCAGGGCCGCGACGACCTGGGCCGGGCCCTGATCTTCGCCGAGGACCGGCGCTACGGCCTCGGCCTGCTGCACAATTCCATCACCCCGATCGACGGTCTCGCCGCTGCGGTCGCCGCGGCCGGTGAGGCGGTGCTGCGCCGGGCCTGATCCGCCGCTTCCGGGTCACGGGGACTTGGCACTGCATACGCAATGCCTCACCCTGTCATCAAGCCGTAGGCCATCACTCAAGGCCACAAACAGCGGCAAAGGGGGAGAAGATGACGGACGGGCTCGGGTTCCGCGCGACGATGCTGGACGACCGTACGATCGAGATGATTGTGTCCGGCTATCCGGCGGCCGACGACCTGGTCGATTTCATTCACGCCACGTTTCCGGCCGCGACCTTCAGCCACGTGCTGTGGAACTTCAGCGGCGCGTCGCTGGCCATGCTGGATATCGCCGACTTCAGGAAACTCGCCGATGCCGGCCGGGAGTTCGTCGCCGTCCGCGGGCCGGACCCCAAGACCGCCGTCCTTGTTCAGAGTTCCGTCGAGGTGCTGCTGGTGCGTGCCTACAGCGCCATGACCCTGGAACTGCGCCCCATGGCCGTCCACGCCTCCACCGACCGCAAAGAGCTGCTGGACTGGCTCGGGGTTTCCGACTGAGGAGGGCTGGCGGACGGGGTGGGATTCGAACCCACGAGGGGCTTGCACCCCTGGCGGTTTTCAAGACCGCTGCCTTCAACCACTCGGCCACCCGTCCGGTCCCGGGATCGATCGGTCCCGGTCACTGCAGGCGCATCGATACCTGCGCCGGCCGCCGGCCGCAAGGGTCGCGCGGCATGGATCGCGCCCGGCCGAGCGTGTCGTGACCGGTTTGCGCCTCTGTCGCATCGTGACGGACTTGAAGCCGCCGCGCAGCCGTGGCAAACGCCTAGTGGGGACGCGGGTACGGACATCAGCCAGGGAGTTGGCGGTGAGGATGAGTTTGCGACGTGCGCCCTCGGTAGCGCTCTGCATCGGCATCGGAATGATGCTGGCCGGCCTCGGCAGCCCGGCCCGGGCCAATGAACAGCCCTTCGACAGCTGGCTCGACGGCGTGCGCCAGGAGGCGCGGGGCCGCGGCGTCTCCGACCGGATTCTCGACGCCTCCCTGACCGGCATCAAGCCGATCCCCCGGATCATCGAACTCGACCGCAGCCAGCCGGAATTCAAGCTGAAGGTCGACGAGTATCTCTCCCGCGTGGTCACCGACGGGCGGATCAAGTACGGCCGCGCGCTGATGGAGCGTCACGGCGACCTGCTGGACCCGATCTCCAAACAGTACGGCGTGCAGAAGCGCTTCATCGTCGCCCTCTGGGGCATCGAGACCGATTTCGGCCGGATCACCGGCGGTTTTCCGGTGGTCACCGCGCTCGCGACCCTGGCCTATGACGGCCGGCGCAGCGAGTTCTTCCGCCGCGAGCTGATGCTCGCCCTGGAGATCCTGGAGCAGGGCCATATCGCGCCGGGCGAGATGCAGGGCTCCTGGGCCGGGGCCATGGGCCAGAGCCAGTTCATGCCCTCCAGCTTCCACAACTTCGCCGTCGACCAGGACAAGGACGGCGACAAGGACATCTGGGGCAGCCTGCCCGACGTGTTCGGCTCGATCGCCACCTATCTCTCGAAGTCCGGCTGGCGCGACGACATCACCTGGGGTCGGGAGGTGTCGATTCCCGCCGGCTTCGACAAGTCGGTGATCGAGAAGGAGACCCGCAAGACCCTGCCGGAATGGGAGGCGCTCGGCGTGCGTAAGGTCGGCGGCGGCGAGCTACCCGGCCGGGCCGTGGAGGGCCGGATCGTCGAGGTCACGCAACGCAACGGCACCTCGCGCTACTTCATGGCCTACGAGAATTTCGAGACGATCCTGAAATGGAACCGCTCAACCTATTTCGCGATCGCGGTCGGTACGCTTGCCGATGCCCTGGAGGCACGGTAGTTTCACGATCTAGCGGTGGAAATCATCGGGACCACCACATTATGGTTATTTCTGAACGTTTTCCTTCGGTTGGCCGCTGGTGCACGGCGCTGCTGCTCGGCCTTGCCCTGACTCTGTCGGGCTGCGCCGAGACGGAGCTGCTGGTGCATACGGCCAAGACCGCCAAGAGCCACCAGACCGATACGGGCTCCAAGGGCTACTACAAGGTGGGCAATGCCTACCAGATCCAGGGGGTCTGGTATTATCCCAAGGAGGAGTGGGACTACGCGGAGACGGGGATCGCCTCCTGGTACGGACCCGGCTTCCACGGCAAGAGCACGGCCAATGGCGAGGTGTTCGACGAGAACGCCCTGACGGCCGCCCACCGGACCCTGCCGATGCCGAGCATCGTGCGGGTCACCAACCTGGACAACGGGCGCTCCATCGTGGTCCGGGTCAACGACCGCGGACCCTTCGCCCATGGCCGCATCATCGACATGTCCCGGCGCAGCGCCCAACTCCTGGGCTTCATGAACAAGGGCACGGCCAAGGTGCGGGTCGAGCTGTTGGAATCGGAGAGTCTGCAGGAGCGCGCGGCCGCCCGCGGCGAGGAGTATGTGCCGAGCCCCGATCCGACCCTGCCGTCCGCGCCGCCGCCCAGTGCCGCGCCGTCCGGCTCGGTGCAGGTGGCCGTGCTGAACGCGCCGAACGGGGCGCGGACCGCCCGGGCCGCCCCGGCGGCCACCTCGATCCCGCCCCCTGCGGCCGCGGCGACGGTCCCCGCGGCGCGGGTTCCGGCCAGCGCCACCACCAGCGTCGCAACCTCTGCGCCGGTGCGCCCGCTGGTCAGCCGGACCAAGCCGGAGCCGACCCAGATCTTCATACAGGCCGGGTCTTTCGAGGATGCCGACAATGCCCACCGCCTGACCGGGCGGCTTGGCGCCTTCTTCCGCGGCGCCCATGTGCAGCCGACGCAGATTTCCGGCAAGACCTACTACCGGGTGCGGATCGGTCCGATCAACGACGTGGACAATGCCGACCGGCTGCTGGAGCGGGTGATCGTGGCCGGGTATCCGGGCTCACGCATCGTCGTCGACTGACGGCATGGCTGGAACCGACCTAGACCCCGAACCGCCGCCGCAGTTCCGTCCCATTCCGCGGCCAGACTGCCGCCCCATCACCTTTTCCGAGCCACCCCCGACCGGAGCGGACCGCCGAAGATGAGAGTCAGCATCCTTCCCCGTCTCGCCACCCTCGCCGTCATCCTGGCGCTGGCCGTGCCCGCGGCTGCCGAGGCCGCCAAGATCGAGACCAATGCCCGCGAGGCCATCCTGATGGACTACGACACGGGTCAGGTGCTGTTCCAGAAGAACGCCGACGAGCTGATGCCGCCGGCCTCGATGACCAAGATCATGACGGTCTTCCTGGCCTTCGAGCGGCTCGCCGACGGCCGGCTGAAGATGGAGGACGAGATCCCGATCTCCGAGAAGGCCTGGCGCAAGGGCGGCTCGAAGATGTTCGTGGAGATCGGCTCGCGGGTCAGCGTGCACGACATCCTGCACGGCATCATCGTTCAGTCCGGCAACGACGCCGCCATCGCCCTGGCCGAGGCCATCGCCGGCACCGAGGAAGCCTTCGCCGAGCTGATGACCGAGGAGGCGGCGGCGATCGGCATGGAGAACGCCACCTTCCGCAACTCCACCGGCTGGCCCGATCCGGAGCACCGCATGACCGCCCGCGGCCTGGCGATCCTGGCCGCCGAGACGATCCGCCGGTTTCCCGAGTACTACAAGATATATGCCGAGGAGACCTTCACCTATAACGAGATCAAACAGGGCAACCGCAATCCGCTGCTCTACAAGGGCATGGGCGCCGACGGGCTGAAGACAGGCCACACCGAAAACGCCGGCTACGGCCTGACCGCCAGCGCCAAGCGCGGCGACCGGCGGCTGGTCCTGGTGGTGAACGGCCTGGAAAGCGTCAGCCAGCGCTCCAGCGAGAGCGAGCGGCTGATCGAATGGGGCTTCCGCGAGTTCGACAACTACAAGCTGCTCGAGCGGGGCGAGGCGATCGACCAGGCCACGGTCTGGCTCGGCGATCAGCCCACCGTGCCGCTGGTCACCGAGGACGAGCTGTTCCTGACCATGCCGCGCGCCGCCCGCAAGGACATGCGGGTCACCGTGGAGTATGAGGGCCCGATCCCGGCGCCGATCGTGAAGGGCCAGGTCCTGGCCCGGCTGCGGATCGCCGCCCCGGACATGGAGGACCGCGTCATTCCGCTGCTGGCGGGCGCCGATGTCGGCAAGCTCGGCCCGCTCGGCCGGATCACTTCCGCGGTCGGCCACCTGATCTGGGGCCCGAGCACGGGTGACTGAGACCAGGACGGGGTCGGGACGCTTCATCACCCTGGAAGGGGGTGAGGGGGCCGGCAAATCCACACAGATCGCCGCCCTGTGCGGCTGGCTCGCCGATCGCGGCATCACGACGGTGCGGACCCGCGAGCCCGGCGGTGCTGCCGGAGCGGAGGAGATCCGCACGCTTCTGGTGACCGGCGAGCCCGGCAAGTGGGACGCGATCACCGAGGCCCTGCTGATGAACGCCGCCCGGCGCGACCATGTGGTGCGCACCATTCGCCCGGCGCTGGAGCGCGGGGACTGGGTGGTCTGCGACCGGTTCTACGACAGCACCCTGGTCTACCAGGGAGCCGCAGGCGGCGTGCCGATGGCCATCCTGCGCGACCTGATCGACATGGCGGTGGAGGACACGCGGCCGGACCTGACCCTGATCCTCGACATCGATCCCGAGACCGGCCTTGCGAGGGCCGGGGCGCGTGCAGGGGGTGGCACCGGGGGTGAGACGCGGTTCGAGCGCAAGGGCAGCGCCTTCCACGCAAGGGTGGCCCAGGGTTTCCGAGACCTGGCATCCGCCGAGCCGGAACGCTGCGTGCTGATCGATGCCGTCCAGCCGCTGGACGATGTGACCCGGGACATCCTGTCGGCCGTGTCCGACCGTCTTTCCCTCCGCTAAGCTGCCCGGATGAGCGACGACAGCGACAACGAAGAAGCCGTCGGCCTGCCGTCCCCGGCGGCGGCCACAGAGCTGCTGGGCCATGACGACGCCGAGCGTCGGCTGCTGGAGGCGTGGAACTCCGGCCGGATGCCCCATGCCTGGCTGTTCGCCGGCCCGCCGGGCATCGGCAAGGCGACGCTCGCCTTCCGCCTGGCCAAGTTCGTGCTGTCGGAAGGCGGCGAGGCGGCCGGCGGCCTGTTCGGCGAGCCGCTGCCGCCGACCACCCTGGCCGTCGACCCGCAGAGCCAGGCCGCCCGCCAGGTCTCGGCCGAATCCCACCCCGACCTGAAGATCCTGCGGCGCAAGCCGAACGACCGCGGCGTGATGAGCGCCGTGATCCGGGTCGACGACGTGCGCGCCTTCGAGAGCTCGCTGCACTTCAAGACCAGCTCCGGCGGCTGGCGCGTGGCGATCGTCGACGAAGCCGAGAAGATGAACACCAATGCCGAGAACGCGCTTCTCAAGATACTTGAAGAACCACCAGCCAAAACCCTGATTATCATCGTTTCCAACGCGCTGAACGCCATGCTGCCGACGACAAGGTCGCGCTGCCGCAGGCTGATGCTGTCGCCGCTGTCGGACGCCGTTGTCACCACGCTGGTCCACCGCGCCCACCCGCATCTGCCACGCCCCGACATGGACCTGATCCTGCGGCTGGCCGAGGGTAGCCCGGGTCGGGCGCTGGAATTCGTGGAGGCCGGCGGACCGGAGTTGTACCGCAACGTCGCCAAGGTGCTGGCCGACCTGCCGGAGGTCAGCGGCGAGAACCTGCACGCGCTCGCCGGCAGTTGGGGCGGACGCAAGCCGAAGGAGGGCGAGCAGGACCCGTTCCGCACCGGGACCGACCTGCTGCTACGCTGGATCGACCGCGCCATCCGGGCGGCCAACCACGCGCCGGGCCTGCACGAGATCATCCCCGGCGACCTGGAGGCCGGGCGGATCTATGTCGCCCGGGTCGGCGTCGAGGCCGCGTTCCGGCGGCGCGAGGCGGTGCAGCGGCTGATCCGGCTGGAGTCCGCACTGAACCTCGACCGCAAGCAGGTGCTGATCGACGCCATCCACACCCTGGCCTTCGGCGAGGGGCTGGAACGCCGCCGCGCCTGAGCCGACCCACGCCGCGCTGCACCATCAGCGACCTTGATCGGCCCGGTGTGGCGGGTTACCCAAGGGCCGCCTCCTTCCGGGGCCCCAGCGGAGACTTGGCCATGAGCCCGACCTTCTACATCACGACGCCGATCTACTACGTGAACGACAAGCCGCATATCGGCCATGCCTACACGACGCTCGCCTGCGACGTGATGGCCCGGTTCAAGCGGCTCGACGGCTATGACGTGATGTTTCTCACGGGCACCGACGAGCACGGCCAGAAGGTGGAGAAGGCGGCCGAGGCGGCCGGCATCGACCCGCAGAGCTTCACCGACAGGGTGAGCCAGAACTTCCGCGACCTGGCGGATTTCATGGGCTTCAGCCAGGACGACTTCATCCGCACCACCGAGCCGCGCCACGTCAAGGCGACCCAGGAGATCTGGCGCCGCCTGAAGGACAACGGGCACATCTATCTCGGCGCCTATGCCGGCTGGTACTCGGTGCGCGACGAGGCGTTCTACACCGAGACCGAGGTGAAGACTGTCGACGGCCAGAAACTCGCCCCGACCGGCGCGCCGGTGGAGTGGGTGGAGGAGCCGTCCTACTTCTTCGATCTGTCCAAGTGGCAGGACAAGCTGCTCGCCTTCTACGAGGCGAACCCGGACTTCATCGCCCCGGAGAGCCGCCGCAACGAGGTGATTTCCTTCGTGAAGGGCGGCCTGAAGGACCTGTCGGTCAGCCGCACCAGCTTCAAATGGGGCATCCCGGTGCCGGGCGACGAGGACCACATCATGTATGTGTGGCTCGACGCGCTGACCAACTACATCACCGCCGCCGGCTTCCCCGACACCACGGGCAAATATGCGAAGTACTGGCCGGCCGATGTGCACATGGTCGGCAAGGACATTCTGCGCTTCCACGCGGTCTACTGGCCGGCCTTCCTGATGGGCGCCGGGCTGGAGCCGCCGAAGCGGGTCTTCGCCCATGGTTGGTGGACCAACGAGGGCCAGAAGATCTCCAAGTCGCTCGGCAACGTGATCGACCCGATCGCGCTGGTGGAGACCTACGGCCTCGATCAGGTGCGCTATTTCCTGATGCGCGACGTGCCGTTCGGCAATGACGGCGACTTCAACCACCGCTCCATGACCAACCGGATGACCTCCGAGCTGGCCAACGACATCGGCAACCTGTCGCAGCGGGTGCTGTCCATGGTGGCGAAGAACTGCGGGGCCGCCGTACCGACGCCCGGCGCCTTCGCGCCAGAGGACGAGGCGCTGCTGAATGCCGCCGGCGGCCTGCTCGACACCGTGCGCGGCCATTTCGACGTCCAGGCCTTCCACAAGGGGCTGGAGGCGATCTTCGAGGTGGTGGGGGCGGCCAACCGCTATGTGGACGAGCAGGCGCCCTGGGCGCTGCGCAAGATCGACCCGGAGCGCATGGCCACCGTGCTCTACACCCTGGCGGAGACGATCCGGCACGCCGCATTGCTGCTGCAGCCGGTGATGCCGACCTCCTGCGCCAAGATGCTGGACCAGCTCGCCATCCCGGCCGAGGCCCGGACCTTTGCGCATCTGACCCCCGAGCACCGCCTGGTGCCGGGCACGCCGCTGCCGAAGCCGGAGGGCGTGTTCCCGCGTTGGGTCGCGCCGGAGGAGGCCTCGGCATGACCGACACGACTGTCCCAACGCTCGTCGACAGTCACTGCCATCTGGATTTTGACGACTTCGCCCCGGAGCTGGACGAAGTCGTCGCCCGGGCCGAGCGCGCCGGCATCGCCCGGATGGTGACGATCTGCACCCGCATCCGGCGGTTCGCGAAGATCCGCGCCATCTCCGAGCGGTTC
This sequence comes from Thalassobaculum sp., assembly GCF_965223715.1. Taxonomy (GTDB): domain Bacteria; phylum Pseudomonadota; class Alphaproteobacteria; order Thalassobaculales; family Thalassobaculaceae; genus Thalassobaculum. Next base: position 1,438,883 of record NZ_OZ245012.1, read on the forward strand.
CCGCAGGTCTACTGCTCGGTCGGCACCCACCCGCATCAGGCGGGCGAGGAGCGGGACATCCCGGCCGAGGAGATCGTCGCCCTGGCCCGGAGCTACGACAAGGTCGTGGCGATCGGCGAATGCGGGCTCGACTATTTCTACGACAACAGTCCTCGCGACGCCCAGGCGGAGGGCTTCCGCGCCCATATCGCCGCCGCGCGCGAGACCGGCCTGCCGCTGATCGTCCATACCCGCGACGCCGACGAAGACACCGCGGCGATCCTGGAGGAGGAATATGCCAGGGGGCCGTTCACCGGCGTCCTGCACTGCTTCTCCGGCGGCCGCGACCTGGCGATGCGGGCCGTCGATATCGGCTTCTACGTGTCGCTGTCCGGCATCGTGACCTTCAAGAAGAGCCAGGACATCCGCGACATCGTCGCCGACCTGCCCGCCGACAGGCTGCTGGTGGAGACCGACGCGCCGTTCCTCGCCCCGCCGCCCCATCGCGGCAAGCGTAACGAGCCGGCCTATGTGGTCCATACCCACCGGGTGGTGGCCGAGACCAAGGGGCTGGACGAGGCGGAGAGCGCGCGGATCACCACGCAGAACTTCCTGCGCCTGTTCAACCGGGTGCCTGCACCTGAAGGATTTGGGCAAGCCGCATGAAGGTCACCATGCTCGGGTGCGGGGCCTCGGTCGGCGTGCCGAGCCTGAGCGGCGGCTGGGGCCAGTGCGACCCGTCCGAGCCGAAGAACCGCCGCCGCCGCTGCTCCATCCTCGTGGAGAAGGACGGGCGCCGCATCCTCGTCGATGCCTCGCCCGACCTGCGCGAACAGCTGCTGGACGCCCAGGTGGACAGCATCGACGCGCTGCTCTTCACCCATATGCATGCCGACCACACCCACGGCATGGACGACCTGCGGCCGCTGTTCTGGACCACGCGGGAACGGATCGCCACCTATGCCGACGCGGCGACCTGGCGGGATCTGATGGCCCGGTTCGGCTATATGGTGGAGCCGGCCCCGACCTCGCCGCCGCATTTCGTGCCACCGCTGGAGCGCCACGATATCGACGAGGGGGTCTACGAGATCGCCGGCATGTCGGTCGAGGTGATGCGCCAGGATCATGGCGTCTCCGGCGAGAGCCTGGGCTTCGTCTTCGACGGCCGTGTGGCGTATTCCACCGACGTCGCCGTGCTGACCGAGGCGCAGCTCGACCGGCTGGCGGGTTTCGGGCTGGAGCTGTGGATCGTCGACTGCCTGCGCGAGGAGGAGAGCGGGGCCCACGCGTCTCTTGCCCAGGCCACAAGCTGGATCGCCCGCGTGGCGCCGAAACGGGCCTATCTGACCCATATGAACGGGCGGCTGGACTATGCCAGGACCCTGGCGAAATGCCCGCCGGGGGTCGAGCCGGGGTATGATGGGCTGGTGGTGGAGATGTAGAGGCGTCGCCAGTGTGGCGAAGTCTGCCTCCTCCACTCACTCGCCGTCGTCCTGACGACAGTCAGGACCGAGCCACAGACGCCTCCTAGGGCTGGGTCCCGGCCGACCTCCGGGTCGAGCCCGGAGCTCGCCGGGATGACGGGTGAGTAGCAAATAAATTCGACGTCATCCCGGACGACCCCGTCCCGGATTTAATCCGGGACTGATCTGGGGGCGGGCCGGGACCGAGAACGAGCGTCGGATGCTTGATCCTGATTTCCATCAGGATGACGGAAAAAGGCCGGCCAAGCGCCCTACCGCCACACACTCTCCGGCACCGCGTCCTCGCTCAGCGCCGCCGGCCGCTCGGGCCGGTGCCCCGGCCGCCGGCGGAGCATCGTGCGGAAGCCGTCGCGCACCCGCTCCATGTCCAGCACCAGGTCGTGCCGCGCGGCCACGGATTCACAGCGGTCGAGCAGTTCGTCGAAGGCGGCGGCACAGCGGGCCGGCAGACGGATATGCGGACTCGCCAGGATCAGCCAGCGCGGCTCGGGCTCCGGGCGGAACGGGTCGGTGCGGGCCAGGACCCGCTGGGTCACGTAGAACTCCAGGCAGCCCTGGAAATAGCCCCGCACCTCGAACAGCACCGGTCCGCCGCCCTCAGGGATCCGTGGGATCAGCGGGTCGTCGCGGGCCATCTCCTCCATCTCGGCCTCGAGCACGGCGAGGTCGATCAGCATCTCCTCCAGGAACAGCTCCAGCACGTCCGGCTCGGTCGTGTGCGAACCGAAACCATGCACGAAGGCGGCGAGGTGAGGGGGGATGACCGTGTAGTAGTCCTCGCGGGCCGAGGTCTTGTGGCTGCGGCAGCCGGCGCCCGCGTGCCAGGTCAGAATGCGGCCCGGTTTCTTAAGCGCGCGTTCGAGTGCTACCCTGGTCATGGCCGACCTACACTGGTTGCAGACGAATCGTATCGCGAAAACGGAGCGGCGTCCCGTCATGATTGATCCCAAGCTCCTGGGCGACCTCGCCAAGGATCACCAGAAGAACGTGATGACCCGCGACGAGGCACGCGCCTTTCTGAAGGACCTCATGGCGGTCTGCCGCCAGCACCGGGTGTTCCTGCGCACCGCCGATCAGACCATCCGCTTCTCCAAGGTCTTTGCCGACAGCGACCAGCGCACCGTGCTGCGCGCCATGGTCGACAAGGAGGGCCGCTGTGCCGCGGCGCAGATCGACTACAAGAGCCCGACGCCGTCGGAGTGACCGGCCCTGATCGGCGCGAAGACCTGATCGGCGCGAAGAGTCGAATAGCGCGAGACGCTAATCCCGGAATGATGGTATGGCCTTGGCCTGCGCATTCGGGAGACCCAGCATGCCATCCGCCGACCAATCGACTGCCGTCGCAATCATCGGCGCCGGCCCGGCCGGGTTGTCCACCGCCCGGTGGCTCAAGGCCAAGGGTCTGACCCCCGTCCTGTTCGAGGCCGGGGACGACCTGGGCGGCCAGTGGAACCCGGTCGGTCCGTACACCGCCACCTGGCCCGGCATGCGGACCAACACCAGCCGGGTGATGACCGCCTTCTCCGACCTGAACCATCCCGAGGGCACGGCCGTCTATCCCACCCGCGAGCAGATGCATGCGTATCTGCAGGCCTATGCGGACCGGTTCGACCTGCGCGACGCCATCCGCTTCGGCTGCCGGGTGGAGGGCCTGGCGCGGGAGGAGGGCGGCTGGCGCCTGGACTGGTCCGGTGAGCAGGGAAGCGAGAGCGCCCGGTTCGACCGGGTGATCGTCGCAACCGGCCGCCAGATCAAGGCCGAGACGCCGGACATTCCGGGGCTCGACGGGTTCAGCGGAACGCTGGGGATGCGTCATACCAACGCCTATCGCGGACCTGCCGATTGGCAGCGGGCCTCGGTCCTGGTCGCCGGCTGTTCGATCAGCGCCCTGGAGATCGCCGCGGAACTGGCCCACCACGCCGAAAACGTCACCGTCGCCTACCGCCGCCAGCGCTATGTGCTCCCCAAGCAGATCGTCGGCGTTCCGACCGATCACGTCATGACGACCGCACCAGCACCCCGTACCAGCCGAGCCCGGCATAGGTCTCGTATCCCGGCGTGCGGTGAAAGCCGACCGTAGCACCCTCCGGCGTGTGGTAGGTGCCCGAGGCCTGGCCGCCGGTGCGCAACTCGAAACTCGTGCTGCTTCCGCTGCCATGGCCGGCATCGGCGATGATGCGGTTCTTGGCGTCGACCAGCATCACCCGGGTGGTCGCCTTTTCCGCGTTCGACAGGCGCACGCCTTGGACGATCGTGTCGGCCTGCGGTCCCCAGTCGAAATGGATGCCGAGCACGCCGAGCGGACGGCCGTTATGCTTGGCGTCCTGGCGGATCGCGGCGGCATAGGTCGCCACCGGCTTGTGGCCGAGATGCGGGTTGGTGGCGATATCGGCGACCACGTAGTCGTCGCCGGTCGATGTCTGCATCGCCTCGCGGAACCAGGGCTCGCGGGAGACGTCGGCGCCGGCGACCTTGTAGCGGTCGGGCCGGCCGTTGGCGACGACCCGGCCGTTCGCGTCGGCGATCCAGAGATCGAGATAGACGGTATAGGCGTCCAGGATCACGCCGAGCCGCTGGGAGGCGTGGCGCACGATCTCGTCGCTCGGCTCCTGCAGGCAGTCGACCACCGCGCTGTCGGTCGCCCACCAGCGCACGTCGCAGGTGCGCTCGTACAGGTTCCGGTCGATCAGCTCGATGGCGTTGAGCGCCAGGTCGACCAGGCGTTGGCCGGTGAGGTGATCGACGACCGAGCGGCCGATGGTCTCCAGCAGGGTGGTCTTCTCCGACAGTTCCTCCACCAGGGCGTCGGCGATGGCGGCGATCTCGGTGGACACGCCCTTGACCTCGCCGGCAACGACGGCGAAACCGCGGCCGAGTTCGCCGACCCGGGCGCTCTCGATCAGAGCGTTCAGGGCCAGGATGCGCGTTCGGCCGGTGATCGACTGGATCTCGGTGATCTTCTCACGGCTGATGCGGGCGACTTCCTCGCTCAGCCGGATGATCTGGCCCGGATCGGTGGCATCGGAAGTGCTGGCCTTGCTGTCCGAAGGGGCGGCAAGTCGGGTGAGCTTCGGCTGGGAATTCATCGCAGGCCTCTGGAGACGCAGTCGGAACGGTTCACTTCGGGGCGCCCGCCGACGCCTCCAAGAAAAACGTTGCCGATCCTCGTCGTCCGGCCCAGTCGTCCTGATGTCCGCATTCCTGACTGAACCACGCCGCCTCCCGCACGGCGCGTCTCGATAGAACAGCGTTTAAGCCGCGAGCGGAGATGGTGCCATGCGACGGTTAACCGCTGCTCCAAAGTTGAGCGAAAGCACGCGTAACGACGCGATTATATCTTATCCCTAAAAATAGTGCGCGAACGAAGTATGGGCCGGATCGTCTGGACCGGGCTGCCAACGCAGCAAGCTGGGTGTTCTGGCGGCTTATTTTGGCGCGTCTGGGAGGCTACTCAGACAGCGGCCGTGTTCGAGCCGGATCCACCGACAGCTCCGGAATCGGGCCGGGACATCCGTCGGACCGTGTTGCGGCGGTGTCTCGGGTTTGATCGGGGGCATGGGAATCGACACGGGAGGTCGGGTAAGAGCCTGTGAATGAAGCATCTCATATTTCCCATAATATACATTATGCGCGTTATCGATCGAGGCCCAGGGTAGCGCGTGGCATCAGGCCCACCCGTCCCCTGTCACCGAGTTCACGCACTGCCCTTCGACACGTCGCTTTGCTCCTGCTCAGGATGACGTCATTTCATAGAGATATCAGACGACGTCATCTCGGATCGGTATTCGAACTCGCTCGAACCAACGACCAATGGCATTCCCACCAACTTCATCCTGAGCAGGAGCGCAGCGACGTGTCGAAGGGCGGCACACACACCCGTCTTTCCACCGCCGCGCTGCATCGTTAGTCTCGCGCCGACATGACGGACAGCGCCCCCACACCCGATACCGCCGCCGCCCTTGCGGCCCTGCCCGACGAACCGGCGATCGACCGCCTCATCGCGATCATGGCGAAGCTGCGCGATCCCGACGGCGGCTGCCCCTGGGATCTGGAGCAGACCTTCGAGACGATCGCGCCCTATACGATCGAGGAAGCCTACGAGGTCGCCGAGGCGATCACGCTGGGCGACCGGAACGCCCTGCGCGACGAGCTGGGCGATCTGCTGCTGCAGGTGGTCTATCACGCCCAGATGGCCCGCGAGCTGGCACCCGAGGACGGCGCCTTCTCCTTCGAAGACGTGGCCCGCGGCATCTCCGACAAGATGGTCCGCCGCCATCCCCATGTCTTCGGCGGCGCCAGCGTGGAGGACGCCAAGGCCCAGACCGACGCCTGGGAGAAACAGAAGGCCGCCGAACGGGCGGCCAAGGCGGCGGCCGAGAACCGTACCGCGTCCGTCCTGGACGGGGTGTCGAGCGCCCTGCCCGCGCTGATGCGCTCCCTCAAGCTGCAGAACCGTGCCGTGCGCGCCGGGTTCGACTGGCCGGGCATCGACGGCGTGTTCGACAAGATCGAGGAGGAGCTGGGCGAGCTGCGGGCCGAGGTCACCGGGGCCGAGAGCGACGACCGCGAGCGGATCGAGGACGAGGTCGGCGACCTGCTGTTCACCGTGGTCAACCTGGCCCGGCGCCTCGACATCGACCCGGAGACCGCCCTGCGCCGCTGCAACGCCAAGTTCGAGCGGCGGTTCCGCTTCATGGAGGACGGCCTGGCGGCCGAGGGAACGCCGATCCAGACCGTCGGCCTGGAGCAGATGGAACGCCACTGGCAGCGCGCCAAACGGGCCGAGAAACCCTGACAGACGACTCGAATAACGATTCGCAAATCGCTGATATCAAATACTGAAGGAGGACAGAATGGCGAAGACGGCATTCATCACCGGAGCGACCAGCGGCTTCGGCCGGGCGACCGCCAAGCGGTTCGACGCCGAGGGTTGGCAGACCGTGATCTCGGGCCGGCGCGGCGAGCGTCTGGAGGCCTTGAAGAAGGAGCTGACCAATCCCTGCCACAGCATCGTGCTCGACGTGCGCGACCGCAACGCGGTGGCCGCCGCCGTGGACGCCCTGCCCGCCGCCTTCACCCCGATCGACGTGCTGGTGAACAATGCCGGCCTGGCGGTCGGCCTGGAAGGTGCCGACGAGGTGTCGCTGGACGACTGGGAGCTCATGGTCGACACCAACATCAAGGGCCTGCTGTACTGCACCCGCACCCTGCTGCCGCAGATGGTGGCGAACGGCTACGGCCATGTGGTCAATATCGGCTCGATCGCCGGCTACTGGCCCTATCCCGGCGGCAACGTCTACGGCGCCACCAAGGCCTTCGTGCGCCAGTTCTCCCTCAACCTGCGCGCCGATCTCGTCGGCAAGAACATCCACGTGACCGATATCGAGCCGGGCCTGGCCGAGACCGAGTTCTCCGAGGTCCGCTTCAAGGGCGACAAGGACAAGGCCTCCGCGGTCTATGACGACGTCGACCCGATCAAGCCGGAGGACGTGGCCGACGCCGTGTTCTGGGCGGCGACGCGGCCGAAGAACATCAACGTGAACCGGATCGAGATCATGGCCGGCGCCCAGGCCTTCTCGCCGTTCAACATCGTGCGCGGGCTGAAATAGGCCCATCCGAGTTGCGAGGGTGGGGGCGCTGGAGCCAGGATCCCGGACCGTCCCCGGCTCGGGTCCGGGGCCGTCCGGGATGACGAGCTTTTCATTCATTGATGGCCGTCATCCCGGCGGACTCCGGGCTTGACCCGGAGGCCGGCCGGGACCCAGCGCATGGCCGCAGTCCACTCAAATCCAGACGTACTCACCCTCACAAGTTCCGCCGGCAAAGGCCCCTACCCCTTGGCCCCGGCTTTCCTGTATGGTGCGCCTCCCGAAAACAAAGGAGGCGATCATGGGATCGGCACGGGTGTTCATCGACGGCGAAGCGGGTACGACGGGTCTGCAGATCCGTGAGCGCCTGGTCGCGCGTCGTGACATCGAGCTGATTTCCCTGACCGACGCCGAGCGCAAGGACGCCAAGGCGCGGCGCGACGCGCTGCACGCCGCCGACGTGGCGATCCTGTGCCTGCCGGACGACGCCGCCAAGGAAGCGGCGGCCCTGGCCGAAGGCGCGAACGTCAAGCTGATCGACGCCTCCACCGCCCACCGCACCGCCGAGGGCTGGGTCTACGGCTTTCCCGAGTTCCGGACCGGCCAGCGCGACGCGGTGATCGGCGCCAAGCGGATCTCCAACCCGGGCTGCTATCCGACCGGCGCCATCGCCATCCTGGCGCCGCTGGTCGGCGCCGGACTGCTGCCGGTCGACTATCCGGTCACGGTCAACGCGGTCTCCGGCTATACCGGCGGCGGCAAGTCGCTGATCGCCCGCTACGAGGCCGAGGGCGAGACGGGCTACAAGCCCGATCCGTTCTGGCAGTACGGCCTGACCCTGAACCACAAGCACGTGCCGGAGATGACCCAGTGGTCGGGTCTCGCCCATCCGCCGATCTTCCAGCCGTCGGTGGCGAACTACGCCCAGGGCATGCTGGTCAGCGTGCCGCTGGCCCTGTGGTCGATCGAGGGCGGGCCGAGCGCGGCGGCGATCCACGAGATCCTGCTGGCCCATTACGCCGACACCCGCTTCGTGCGCGTGGCGCCGATGGGCGAGGCCGAGGGGCTGAAGGAGCTCGATCCGCAGGCGCTGAACGGCACCAACATGCTGGAGATCTTCGTGTTCTCCGATGCCAAGACCGGCCGGGCCGTGATCACCGCGCGCCTGGACAACCTGGGCAAGGGCGCGTCGGGCGCGGCGGTGCAGAACATGAACCTGCTGCTCGGCATGCCCGAGGATGCCGGCATCGAGGCGGCGGCCGCCGCCTGATCCGGCACCGGCCTGAGGGGCCTCCCATGTGGGTCAATGACGGCCAGGATCCGATCTACGCCGCCTTCTGGCGCTCGCTGGTCCTGTTCCTGGCCGTCGTCCTTGCCGCGATGCTGGCGCAGATCGCCCCGGTCTTCTGGGAAGGCCGGTTCGGCGACACCTCGGCCATGGGATACCTGACGGTCTACCTGCTCGGCTTTCCGATCGTCGCGATCGCGGTCTCCGCCCTGTCGGCGGCGGTGTTCTACGGCATTCCGGCGGTGCGGCGGCTGACCGGGCGGATGCCCTACCCCGTGCTGATGCTGCAGCCGCTGCACGTGGTCTCGGGCATCGTCTTCTTCCTGGTCTTCGTACGCCCCTGAAAAGCAAACGGCCCTCCTCCCCGTCGCCGGGAAGAAGGGCCGCCAAAGCGAACGCCTGCTCGGGTCAGGCGGCGCTGCTCGTGTCCTTCTCGCGCACCGAGGTATAGGCGACGGCGCAGTGATGGGCGCAGTACGGCCGGCCCGGCTCGACGGTGGAGCCGCAGAAGCTGAAATTGTCGGTCTTCGGATCCCCGATCGGCCAGGAGCAGGTGTTGCGGTCCCACTGCTCCAGGGTCAGCGGCACGGCGCGGCGGCGCTGGATCGGGCGGTCGTCATGCTTCGGATTGGCGCTGCGCACGATCGGCGACTGGCGCTTCGGCAGGCCCATGCGGTGCACCTTGCCGACGACGGCATTGCGCGACACGCCGAGTTTCAGGCCGATCTGGGTGATCGACAGCCCCTCGCCCCACAGTGCCTTGAGCTGCTCCAGGCGGTCGTCGGTCCACACGCTCTGCGAATTGTCGCCCATTTCTGCCTCCTTGCCGGCCGGTCCAGGGCGAACGGTCGGACCCGACTCGTTTCACCCACATTTAGTGGCTAACTGGCAAGAGGCTACGGGATCTGGGGTTATCCCACAAGCGCGTTCACAAGATCTCGCGCAGAATGCTGTGGATAACACCAGAATTTGTTGATTCGCCGCGACTCGTTGGCATCCCTGCCCCCATGCCGAAGCGATTCCGAAGCGGAATCGGGGCGCGATTTCCATAGCACGATTCGCGAATCGCCCGGATCGGATTCTCGCACAACCTGCTGATTTCCTGTGGAAAACGCTGCCTGAACACGCAGAACGCCCGACCCGGGTCCAGGTCAGGCGTCGGCGGTCTTCGCGATCGTCCGATGGGGCGTGTTAGCGCCTATCGGCGGGCAGCTACCTTCGGCGCCGAGAGGCGGCGGTTGCGCTCGCGGATCAGGTAGTCGACCAGGGCCTGCGGCGCCGACACGCCGGCGGCGGCCTCGGCGTCCGGATTGTAGTTGGTGTTGGTGTTCACGTCGTAGACGAAGGGCCGGCCCTGGGCGTCGCGGGCGAACTCGACGCCGGCGATGTCGATGCGGGCCTCGGCCAGGAAACGCTCGATGGATGCCTGGAAGTCCTTCTCCAGCGCGTTCTCCACCACGGTGAAGACCGGACCGCCCGTGGCTTCCGCCTCGTCCGGCGCGCAGACATCGGCCGGGCACAGCTCGAAGGTGCCGCCGGTATCGATGCGCACGGCGTAGAACAGCTTGCCGCCGATGAACTCGGCCCGGGTGACGCTGCCGTCTGACGTGGCGATATAGTCCTGCAGCAGGGTGATGCCGTCGATCGAGCCCTGCAGGGTGCCGGCGGCGGCCCGCTCGACCACCTCGCGCGCGTCCTCGAAAAGCTGAATGCCGAGGCCCTTGCCGCCCCGGTTCGGCTTCACGATGACCGGCCCCTCGCCCCAGAGCCTGGCCGCTTCGGCCACCTTGGCGTCGCCCAGGGCGGCGACGGTACGCGGCACCGGCACGCCGGCGCGCTTGAGCTGGGCGAGCTGGGCCGCCTTGTTGACCTCCAGGGAGATCGCACCCGAGCCGTTGATCACCGGCCGGCCATGGGCCTCCAGCCAGGCGATGACCGCCGCGGCATATTCCGGGGAGTAGCGGTGGCCGCGGCTATGGGCCGACGCGCTCATGCGGTTGTAGAACAGGCCCGCCGGCGGCTCGGCGGCGAGATCGATGGCGCCGTCGGACAGGTCGAGATCGACGAAGGCCTCGCCGCGCTTTTCGAAGGCACGTGCGAAGGGCGGCAGCCATTCCGGGTTCTCGTGGATCACATGGATGGGCTGATCGGTCATCGCGGGCTCTCCCTTCCTGGCGGCGCCCGTTCGGGCTCGCCCCATGCGGACTCGCAAAGAGATGGGAGACTGCCAAGAGGTCGCAACCGATCAGAACCGGAAAGCAGGGAAGCGGTTTAATGCCTGACAGGCTTCAATAAAATCGCTTCCCGCTACCGGGTGCCATCCGCCGCCCTCACTCGGGCAGCGGACAGCCCATGAAGGCACCGATCAGCTTGATCTGCTCGTCCAGCATCGGCTTGCCGAAATAGATGGGATGCCCCTTGGCCTCCGCCTGTTTCAGCAGTTCGGTATGGACCGGGGTCATGATGATCTCGCTGACCGCGGTGCCGGGGCTGAGTTTTGAGACGTCGACCGGCAGAGCGTCGCCGTCATGCAGGCCGAGCGAGGTGGTGTTGATCACCACGTCATAGCCTGCCGGATCCGCGTCTGCCGCCACGCCGGTGACCTTGGTGGTCGGGAAGGCCGTGTTGACCCGCTTGCCCAGGGCCTCGGCCTTGGACACCGTGCGGTTGGCGATGGCGATCTCCGCCGCCCCTGCCTCGGCCACGGAGAAGGCGATCGACATCCCTGCCCCGCCGGCGCCGAGCTGCAGGACACGTCTGCCGGTGAAGTCGAACCCGGCCTTCTGCATGCCGGTGACGTAGCCCTTGCCGTCGAAATTGTCGCCCAGCATGCGGCCGTCCTCGGTGAAGCGGATGGCGTTGACCGAACCGACCCGCGCGCCGCCGGGGGCGAGTTCGTCGCACAGCTCGGCCACCGCCACCTTATGCGGCACCGTGACGGTGAGGCCGTGGAAGTTGCGGGTGACCTTGAGCGCGGCGACGACGGTGGCCAGGTTCTCCGGCGTCACGTCGAGCGGCACCAGCACCGCGTCGATCCCCGCCGCCTCATAGGCCGCGTTGAACACCTGCGGCGCCCGCACATGGTCGGTGGGATGGGCAAGAATGCCGTAGACGGCCGTCTTGCCCGTGATGTTGAGGGTCGGCATCTGCGCTCAGCCGATCAGAAGTTCACCATGTCGCCGCCCTTGAGCGCCAGCATCTCGCGGGCCTCCGTCGGGGTGGCGACTTCCAGGCTCAGTTCCTCGATGATGCGGCGGATCTTGGCGACCTGCTCGGCGTTGGACTTGGCCATCTGGCCCTTGCCGATGAACAGGCTGTCCTCCAGGCCGACGCGGACGTTGCCGCCGTTGATCGCGGCCATGGTGGTGAAGTTCATCTGGTGACGCCCGGCCGCCAGGACCGACCAGTTGTACTGGTCGCCGAACAGCTTGTCGGCGGTGCGCTTCATGAACATCAGGTTCTCCGGATCGGCGCCGATGCCGCCCAGGATGCCGAAGATCGTCTGCACGAAGAGCGGCGGCTTCACCAGGCCGCGGTCGAGGAAATGGGCCAGGTTGTACAGGTGGCCGACATCGTAGCACTCGTACTCGAACTTCACGCCGTGGCCTTCTCCCAGCTCCTTAAGGACGTACTCGATGTCTTTGAAGGTGTTCCGGAAAATGAAGTCCCGGCTGTTCTCCAGGAACTTCGGCTCCCACTCGTGCTGGAAGTCCTTCATCTTGTCCAGGATCGGGAACAGGCCGAAATTCATCGAGCCCATGTTCAGCGAGGTCATCTCCGGGCTGGCCGCCACGGCCGCCGCCAGACGCTCCTCCAGGGTCATGCCGTGACCGCCGCCGGTGGTGATGTTCACCACCGCGTCGGAGTTCTGCTTGATGCGCGGCAGGAACTCCATGAACGCCTTGGGATCGGGCGTCGGGCTGCCGTCGGGATTGCGGGCGTGCAGGTGCAGGATGGAGGCGCCGGCCTCGGCCGCGTCGATGGCCTGCTGGGCGACCTCGTCGGCGGTGATCGGCAGGTGCGGGCTCATGGTCGGGGTGTGGATCGACCCGGTCACCGCACACGTGATGATCACCTTGTTCTGCTTCGCCGCCATGGTTTCCTCCGTCTGACCGGCTTCTCGTTTTCGCGCGCTACGGTAGCGGTTCGCGACGGGCCGTCAAAGGCCTGTAAACAATGTGCGACGGAATTCCCGGCAGGGCCCGTTGAGGGAAGTACAGGTGGCCACCTGATCCCCAAATCAGCCCCCCTCACGGAGATACCGAAGATGACCACCCGTATCAAAGCCCTCGCCCTTGCCGCGGCTCTCGGCACGGCGGTGATCGTCCCGACCCTCGCCACCGCGTCCGGGTCCGACGGTGCCGGCCGGAAGGGCCCGGACTTCGCCCGGATGCAGGAGCGCATGATGGAGAAGTTCAACGAGGTCGACACCGACAAGGACGGCCGGGTGAACGCCGCCGACCTGCGGGCCTACCGGGTCGCCAAGTTCACCGCCGCCGACGCCGACGGCGACGGCAAGCTGAGCGTGGACGAGTTGCGGTCCATGGGCTTCGGCAAGAAGCGCGACGGCAACCTGGAGCGCATGGTGGCCTGGTTCGACATCGACGGCGACGGCATGATCGGCGCGTCCGAACTGCCCGCCCGCGAGGCCGGCCTGTTCATGATGCTCGACCGGGACGGCGACGGCATCGTCACCGCCGAGGACATCAAATCGGCAAAGCCGCCGCACCACGGCGCCCCGAAGAAGTAGGATACGCGTCCTCGACCCCTGACCCCAGCACGGGAGGCGGCAGTTTGACGGATCAGACCCAGGAGGACCCGGATGCGGCGCTCATGCCGCGGGTCGCCGACGGTGATTCGGCCGCTTTCCGCCTGCTGGTGGACCGCCATGCGGACCGGCTGCTCGGCTTCGCCCAGCGCATGCTGGGCGACCGGGCGGCGGCGGAGGACGTGGTGCAGGACACCTATCTCTCGCTGTGGCGCAAGGCCGGCGACTGGACGCCCCAGGCGCGGGTCTCGACCTGGCTCTACCGGGTCGCCCGCAACGCCGCCCTCGACCGGCTGCGCCGGCTCAAACCGACCGTGGATCCGGAGGACGTGACCCTGACCGACAGCGGCCCCGCTCCCGATCGCGGCCTGGAGGACGCGGCGACCGCCGACACGGTGCGCGCCGCCCTGGACGCCCTGCCCGAACGCCAGCGCGCCGCGATCGTGCTGGTCCACTACGAAGGTCTCTCCGGGGCCGACGCCTCCGCCGCGTTGGAGATCTCGGTGGAAGCCCTCGAATCCCTTCTGGCCCGGGGCCGGCGATCCCTGCGCCATGCCCTGTCCGACCGGCGCGCCGAACTGTTGGGAGAAGCCCGATGACACAGAGCACCATGACCAAGTCCCGGGTCCTCGCCCTTGTGGACGCCTATGGCGGCGACCCCGCCCGCTGGCCGGAGCGCGAGCGCGAAGCGGCGGTGGCCCTGCTGTCCGGCGACCGGGATCTGGCCCGCGCCGCCGAGGAGGCGCGCCATCTGGACCTGATGCTCGACAGCCTGCCGGCGCCCCGGCCGAACCCGACCCTGCGGGTGGCGCTGAAGGAGATCCCCGACCGCGGCAACCCGCTGCTGGACCTGATCGCCGGCTGGGTCGGTCTGTGGCGCCCGGCCGCCGGCCTCGCCGCCGCCGCGGTGCTCGGCATCGTCCTCGGCGTGGCCAATCCTGACCTGCCGCTGCCCGGCTTCGGGACCACGGCGACCGTGAGCGCAGCCGAGACGACGACCGACACCGACACCTACTCCCTGGCAGCGGCCTCCGCTGTCGGGTTCACCACCCAGGACACGTTCTGACCGCCGCTAGCTCGAACCGACCGAGATCCGACATGACACGCACCCGTTGGCTGACCCTTCTCCTCCTCGCCTCCCTGGGCGTGAACCTGTTCATCGGCGGTCTCGCCATCGGCCGCTGGGTCGATCACGGCTGGGACCGCGAGGAGCGTTTCGACCGCCCGCCGCCGCCGGACGGACCGGGCCCGCGCTGGCTGCGCCGGATGGTCGGCGAAGAGGGCATGGACACGGTGCGCGACGTCTGGACCCGGCATGAGGCGGTGATCGATCCGCTGCGCCGGGAGGCCGACGCCGCCCGGAGCGCGGTGACCGACACGCTCTCGGCCGAACCCTTCGTCCGAGAGGACTACGAGGCGGCGCTGGGACGGATGCGGGCGGCGATGGACCGGATGGAGACGGCGGTGCACGCGGCGATCACGGACGTTGTGACCAGCATGACCCCGGAGCAGCGCCAGACCTTCGCCGAGCGCGCCCGCGCCTGGAGCGACCGCCACAAGAACCCGCCGCCGCCGAAGGAGTGAGCCGATAGCGTATGGGCTGCCCGTCGACCCTTCGACACGCCCCCGCAGATGCGAGGGCTGCTCAGGGCGAGGTCACATGTGACAAAACCATTCCGTCATCCCGGACGGCCCCGGACCTGATCCGGGGACGGGCCGGGACCCGGTTTTGGCGCCTTGGCTCGGTCCCGGCCGATCCCCGGATCAGGTCCGGGGCTCGCCGGGATGACGGTGTCTTTTTGAAACTTGAAGACCGAGCTCTGAGCAGCCCCGGCTAGAGGCCGGGGCGTGTCGAAGGGCCGGCCGCTCAGACCGCGGTCGGAACCGATCCCACCACATCGTCGCGCAGCGCCCGCCAGCCGGCCTCGTCCGCCGCGGCGATGATGCCGCCGCCCAACTCGGCCGGCCGGTAGGGCGTGCCGTCGACGCAGGCCGAATACCCGCCCGCCTCGCCATGGATCAGCAGGCCCGGGGCGTGGTCCCAGGGCATCTTCTTCCAGTAGACCGCATAGTGCCAGCGGCCGGTGGCGAGCTGGATGTAGTCGTAGCCCGCGCAACCCCGGCGGTAGTGGCGGTCGCCGAGCACCTCGTTGGCGCGTTCGCGGATGGCCGGGCGGACCTCCTCGGGGAAGAAGCGGAAGTTGAAGGAACCTTCCATGGCGTCTATCCCGGCGGCAGGCGCGACCTGCAGCCGTTGGCGGCCGCCCTCTCCCAGCATCCAGGCGCCCTCACCCAGCGCCGCCACGGCGGTGCGCCGCTCGACCGGCTGGTGGATCGCGGAGGCGATGGTCTCGCCGCGATGGGTCAGCGCCACCATGACGCAGAACCGGTCCTTGCCTTCGGCGAAGTTGTTGGTGCCGTCCACCGGGTCGACGATCCAGACCGGCGCGTCGCCGTCGATCCGGCCCAGCAGCGAGCGGTCGCGCTCCACCGACTCCTCGCCGATCACGATGGAGCCGGGATAGAGGTCGGGCAGCAACTCGACCAACCGGCGCTCGGCCGCCTCGTCGGCGACGGTCACCAGGTCGGTCGGCCCGGTCTTCTCGCGGATGTCGGCCTCGTCCAGATTGCGCCAGCGCGGCAGGATCTCCGCCTCGGCCACCTCGGTCAGGGTGGCGGCCAGCCGGTCGAGGTCGACGGTCGTCATCAGAGATTTGCTCCGTAGGAACGAGAAAGGGCCGGACACGCGGCCCGGCCCTTCCCTAACACGAGTGCGGCTGGCTCAGAAGCCCATGCCACCCATGCCGCCCATACCGCCCATGTCACCCATGTCCGGCATGCCGCCACCCGCGCCCGCCGGCTCCGGCTTCTCGGCGACCATGGCCTCAGTGGTGATGAGCAGGCCGGCGATGGAGGCCGCATCCTGCAGTGCGGTGCGCACGACCTTGGTCGGGTCGATGACGCCGGCCTTGATCAGGTCCTCGTACTTGTCGGTGGCGGCGTTGTAGCCGAAGGTCACCGACTTTTGCTCGAGCAGCTTGCCGACCACAACGGAGCCGTCGGCCCCGGCGTTGGTCGCGATCTGCCGGCACGGGGCCTGCAGGGCGCGGCGCACGATGTCGATGCCCATGCGCTGGTCGTCATTGCCCGGCTTCAGCTTGTCGAGGGCGCGGGTGCCGTACAGCAGTGCCGTGCCGCCGCCGGCGACGATGCCCTCCTGAACCGCGGCGCGGGTCGCGTGCATCGCGTCGTCGACGCGATCCTTGCGCTCCTTCACCTCGATCTCGGTCGCACCGCCGACGCGCAGAACCGCCACGCCGCCGACCAGCTTCGCAAGACGCTCCTGCAGCTTCTCGCGGTCGTAGTCGGAGGTGGTCTCCTCGACCTGCGCCTTGATCTGGGTGACGCGGGCCTGGATGTCCTTCTTCTTGCCCGCACCGTCGACGACCGTGGTCTCGTCCTTGGTCAGGGTGACGCTCTTGGCGGTGCCGAGCATCTTGATGTCGACCGTCTCCAGGTTGATGCCGACATCGTCGGACACCACGGTGCCGCCGGTCAGGACGGCGATGTCCTCGAGCATGGCCTTGCGGCGATCGCCGAAGCCCGGAGCCTTGACTGCCGCGACCTTCAAGCCGCCGCGCAGCTTGTTCACCACCAGGGTGGCCAGGGCCTCGCCCTCGACATCCTCGGCGATGATCAGGAACGGACGGGACGAGCGGGCCACCTGCTCCAGCAGCGGCAGCATCGGCTGCAGGCTGGACAGCTTCTTCTCGTGGATGAGGATCAGCGGGTTTTCCAGCTCGCAGATCATCTTGTCGGCATTGGTCACGAAATACGGCGAGAGATAGCCGCGGTCGAACTGCATGCCCTCGACGACGTCGAGCTCGGTGTGCAGGGACTTGGCTTCCTCGACGGTGATCACGCCTTCCTGGCCGACCTTGTCCATCGCCTGGGCGAGGAGCTGGCCGACATCGGCATCGCCGTTCGCGGAGATCGTGCCGACCTGGGCGACTTCGCTGGACGACTTGATCTTCTTGGAATTGCTCTCGACGTCCTTGATGACCGCGGTGACGGCCATGTCGATGCCGCGCTTCAGGTCCATCGGGTTCAGGCCGGCGGCGACGGCGCGCACGCCCTCGCGGACGATGGCCTGGGCCAGCACGGTGGCGGTGGTGGTGCCGTCACCGGCCAGGTCGGAGGTCTTCGAGGCCACTTCGCGCAGCATCTGCGCGCCCATGTTCTCGAATTTGTCCTTCAGCTCGATGTCCTTGGCGACGGTGACGCCGTCCTTGGTGATGCGCGGGGCACCGAACGACTTGTCGAGCACCACGTTGCGGCCCTTCGGACCCAGGGTCACCTTGACGGCGTTCGCCAGCGTGTCCACGCCCTTGAGCAGGCGGTCGCGGGCGTCGACGTCGAATTTCACGTCCTTGGCAGCCATTCTTTATCTCCGTAGTTCGTTTGCCGGTTGGCGGCAGGGTCGGTCTGGAGGGACGCGGCGGTTCAGCCGACGACACCCATGATGTCCGACTCCTTCATGATCAACACATCCTTGCCGTCGATCTTCACCTCGGTGCCGGACCACTTGCCGTACAGCACGGTGTCGCCCTTCTTCACGTCGAGCTTCACGACCTTGCCAGACTCGTCGCGGGCGCCGGCACCGACGGCCAGTACCTTGCCCTGCATCGGCTTTTCCTTCGCCGTGTCGGGGATGATGATCCCGCCGGCGGTCTTGGTGTCGCTCACCAGCGGCTCGACGACGACGCGGTCATGCAGCGGACGGAATTTCATGGGGTTCCTCCATGGCTCGGCTAATGAAAACGGCGGGCATTAGCACTCGCCGTGAATGAGTGCCAGGGGTATGGAGCTTTAACCTATTTCTGTCAACCGCCCGGCCTCAATCGACGCGCTGAAACCGCTCTCCGAAGCGCTTTTCAGCCCGTGCGAGGGTGCTCGGATCGAGCCCGACGGTGATGGTCGAGCCGGTGTCGTCATCGATCCGGTCGATGATGTCGCCATGGCTGTGCAGCCAGGCGGTGATCTCGCCGTCGGCATAGTCCACATGCAGGGTGACGACCCGGTGGTCGGCCGACAGGAAGGCGTCGATGGCATCGACCAGGTCGGGGATGCCCTCCCCGGTCACCGCGGAGACGCAGACGCTCCTGCCGTTGGACCGCACGACCTCGTTGCGCAGGGTGATGCGGCTTTCCTCGGGGAGCCGGTCGATCTTGTTCAGCACGTCCAGCATGCGGCCCGGCCGGGTGGTCTCGTCGACCCCCAGATCCTCCAGCACCGCCAGCACGTCGCGCTTCTGCGCCTCGGTGTCCGGATGGGAGATGTCGCGCACATGCAGCACGAGGTCCGCCTCGGTCACCTCTTCCAGGGTGGCGCGGAAGGCGGCGACAAGATGGGTCGGCAGGTCGGAGATGAAGCCGACCGTATCAGAGACGATCACCGTGCGCCCGCCCGGCAGGTCGATCCGGCGCATGGTCGGGTCCAGGGTCGCGAACAGCAGGTCCTGGGCCATCACCGAGGCGCCGGACAGCTTGTTGAACAGGGTCGACTTGCCAGCGTTGGTGTAGCCGACCAGGGCCACAATCGGGAACGGGACGCGGCGGCGCGCCTCGCGGTGCAGCTCTCGGGTCCGCTTCACCTCCTCCAACTCGCGCTTGATGCGGGTGATGCGTTCGCCGATCAGCCGGCGATCGAGTTCGAGCTGGCGCTCGCCGGGTCCGCCGAGGAAGCCGGCACCGCCGCGCTGCCGCTCCAGGTGGGTCCAGGACCGTACCAGACGGGAGCGCTGGAAGGTCAGCGACGCGAGTTCGACCTGCAGGCGGCCTTCATGGGTGCGCGCGCGGGCGCCGAAGATCTCCAGGATGATTTGGGTGCGGTCGATGACCTTGACGTTCAGCCCCTTCTCCAGGTTGCGTTGCTGCACCGGCGTCAGGGCGTGGTCGATGACGACGACCTCAACCTCCATCGCCTCGGCCAACGCCTGGAACCGCTCTATCTGGCCGCCGCCGAACAGGGTGCTCGGGCGCGGCCGGTTCACAGTCAGCACCTCGCTGTGGACGGTCTCCAGGTCGATTGCCGCGGTCAGGCCGACGGCTTCCTCCAGCCGCGCCTCGGGGTCGCGGACGCCGGGGGTGTCCTCGTCCTTCGACGGCAGGCGCGGATGCAGCACAATGGCGCGGGTCTTACCCAAGCGCGGCTCCTTGTACGGGACCCACCTTATGAAAACCGTCGCCCCGGCCTTTGGCCGGGACCGAGACAGGCAGCTTGCCGGAACGCAGGTGAGTCCTCTCCAGCGTTCCAACATGTGGACGGCTCGGTCCCGGATCAAGTCCGGGAAGACATGAGAACTCTACCCAACCCCCGAAACGGGGCATGGGTGTCAGCTGTCGCTGTCCTCGCCGGGCTCGAACAGGCTGACCGGGTGCTGCGGCATGATGGTCGACACCGCGTGCTTGTAGACGAGCTGGGAATGGGCGTCGCGTCGCAGCAGCAGACAGAAATTGTCGAACCACGTGACGATACCCTGGAGTTTCACCCCGTTCACGAGGAACACGGTGACGGGCGTCTTGTCTTTGCGGATCTTGTTGAGAAAGACATCTTGGACGCTCTGGCTCTTTTCTGCGGCCATGGTTTTTTCCTTCGCTCCTCAATCGGCTCGCCCGCGCGGGTGGTGGCACCCCCTCTTTCGCAGATGCGAGATCAGTCCCCAAGATATACCGCGAAATCGTTGCGACTCAACCGCGTAGCTCGCCAAGAAGCCCATAACAGTCAAAAAGATGTGCCGCGGGTGGACAATCGCTGAAATCCTCGGGAGGCGGATCGTCGGGATGGATGAGAACCGGCACGCATCGGGCGGCGTGTGCGGCAGCGAGATCGACCACGCTGTCGCCCACGAACCACACGCTCGGGCCCGCCGCCACGCCGGTTCCCTCCAGCGCCATGTGGATCGGATCCGCGGCCGGCTTGTCCTTCGGCGCGTCCTGGGAGCCGAGGATCCGGTGGAAATACCGGTCCCAACCCAGATGGGCGGTCTCGAGCCGCAGATAGGTGCCGGATTTGTTGCTGACAACGCCCATGGGAATGCCCTCGGCGGCGAGCGCGTCCAGCAGCTCGGCCGCACCGGGCAGCGGCCGCAGAGTCTCCAGATGCACCGACGCGAAGCTCTCGTAGAACTTCTTCGACGCATCCTCCCAGCGCTCGCCGAACAGGGTGGGAAAGCTGTCGCGCATGGAGCGCTTGGCGTTGGCCCGGACCTGCGCCTCGTCCCAGGGATCGAGGCCGTACTCGGTGAAGGTGATCGACAGCGCCCGGGTGATGCCACCCCAGTTGTCCACCAGGGTGGAGTCCCAGTCGAACAGAACCGCGTCGGGACGCGGCAGCCGCTGCGTCACGCGGTGGCCCCTTCCCCGGCGGCGTATTCCATGTAGCTGTCCCGCAGGCCGCGCGACAGGGTGCCGGCCTTGCCGTTGCCGATCACCACGTCGTCGATCTGGGTGACCGGCGTCACGAAGGCGGTCGCCGAAGACGCGAAGGCCTCGCGCGCCTTCTTCGCCTCCTCCACGGAGAACGGCCGCTCGACGTATTTCAGGCCCTGGCGCTTGGCCAGCTTCAGGATCGAGAGCCGGGTGATGCCGTTCAGGATGTCGTTGGTCGCCGGCCGGGTGATCAGCTCGCCGTCCTGGGTGACGATCCAGGCATTGCTCGACGTGCCCTCGGTGACGTTGCCCTCCGCGTCCACCTGCCAGGCCTCGAAGGCGCCGTTCTCCCGGGCCTGTTGCTTGCCCAGAATATTAGGAAGAAGCGATACGGACTTGATATCGCAGCGTTCCCACCGGATATCGCGGATCGTGATGACCTTGACCCCGTTCTCCACCGTCTCCTGGCTCGGCATGGCGATCCGCTTGGCGGTGAGCACGATGCTCGGCTTGGCGTTCTTCGGGAACGGGTGGTCTCGCTTGGCCACGCCGCGGGTCACCTGCATGTAGACCAGTCCGTTGCGGATCCGGTTCAGGCGGACCAGCTCGCGCATCACCGAGCGCAGCGCGCCGCGGCTCATGGGATGGGCGATGCGCAGCTCGTCCAGAGACCGGTCAAGGCGCTCGAGGTGCGGGATCTCGTCCACCATCACGCCATTCTGCACGAGCACCACCTCGTAGACCCCGTCGGCAAACTGATAGCCGCGGTCCTCCACATGGACCTCGGCATGGGAATGGGGAAGGAAACGGCCGTTCACATAGGCGATCCGGGACATGGGACCTCCGGCTGGGCGGGAATGGGAGACAGGAAGGAAGTAAGGGATATCTAGAAGAAATCGAGGCGGACGGCGAACAGTTTCTCGACTTTCTTCACCGCTTCATAGGTGGCGAAGACGACCACCCGGTCGCGGGCCTGAACCACGGTATCGGCGCGCGGCACGATGACCTCCTCGCCGCGCACGATGGCACCGACGATCACCCCGTTGGGCAGCTTGGCGTCCTTCAGCGGGTGGCCGACCAGCACCGACGTCTCCAGCGCCTCGGCCTCGATCACCTCGCCGAAATCCTCGCGCAGTGAATAGACGCTGCGGATCCGGCCGCGGCGGACATGCTGCAGGATGGTGGAGACGGTGATGGCCCGCGGGTTCACCACGGCATCGATGCCGAGCTGGGTGATCAGCGGCGCGTAGGTGGAGGCGTTGATCAGCGACACCGTGCGCTTGCAGCCCGACCGCTTCGCCAGCAGGGCGCTCAGGATGTTGACCTCGTCGTCGTTGGACACCGCGACGAAGGTCTCTGTCTGGGAGATGTTCGCCTCGTCCAGGATCTCCGGGTCGAGCACGTCGCCGTTGAGCACCATGGTGCGCTGGAGCGACTGGGCGACAGAGCGGGCGCGGGCCCGGTTGAACTCGATCACCTTGGCGTTCACGCCGTGATGCTCGCGCTCGATCTCCTCGGCGAGGGTCAGGCCGATATTGCCGCCGCCGGCGATGATGACGCTGCGAGCCTCCGGCTCCTCATGGCCGAAGCTGGCGAGCGCCCGGGACAGGTGGTGACTGTCGCAGACGAAGTACACCTCGTCCCCGGGCAGCATCTGGTCTTCCGCCTTCGGCACGATCGCCCTGCCCTCGCGCAGGATGCCGACGATCACCACGGCCAGGTCGGTGAACAGCGAGGTGAGCTGGCGCAGCGGGGTGTGGATGATCGGCGTGGTCTCCTCGCAGCGCACGCCGACCACCCGGACCTTGCCGTCGGCCATGGGCACCACGTCGAGCGCGCCCGGCACCTGCAGGCGGCGGCCGATGGCGCGGGCGACCTCGCGCTCCGGCGAGATGATCACGTCGATCGGCATGTGCTCGCGCGAGAACAGATCGGCCCAGATCGGCAGCAGGTAGTCCTGGTTGCGCACCCGGGCGATCTTGGTCGGCACGTTGAAGATCGAATGGCCGACCTGGCAGGCGACCATGTTGACCTCGTCGCTGTAGGTCACCGCGATCAGCATGTCGGCGTCGCGCAGGCCCGCCTGCTCCAGCACGCTGGGATAGGAGGCGAAGCCGGCGATGGCACGCACGTCCAGGGTATCGCTCAGCTTCTGGATCAGCTCGGGCGACTGGTCGATCACGGTGACGTCGTTGTTCTCGCCGGCCAGATGGCGGGCGATGCTGGTGCCGACCTGGCCGGCGCCGCAGATGACGACTTTCATCGGGCGATGACTTTCATGGGGGCGTCAGCCGGCCTGACGGACCGGCTTTTCCGCCTGCTGAAGACCGAGGGACTTGAGCTTCCGGTGCAGCGCCGAGCGCTCCATGCCGACGAAGGACGCGGTGCGCGAGATGTTGCCGCCGAAGCGGTTCACCTGGGCGAGCAGGTATTCGCGCTCGAAGGTCTCGCGCGCGTCGCGCAGGCTGAGACCCATGATCTCGCTGCCCTTCTCCCAGCGCAGCGCCGCCGGCGTGGCGGAGCCGATCTCCGGCGGGAGCTGGTCGGCGCGGATCGGCTCGCGCGCACCGCCGCCGGCCATGATCAGCATCCAATCGACCACGTTACGTAGCTGGCGCACGTTGCCGGGCCACTCATAGGCCTGCAGGGCGGCCACCGCATCCTCGCCCAGGGGCCGGGCGATCATGCCACTGGCCTCGGCCGAGAGGGTGACGAAATGCCGGGCGAGCATCGGCACGTCCTCGCGCCGCTCGCGCAGCGGCGGGACCCGGATCGGCACCACGTTCAGGCGATAGAACAGGTCCTCGCGGAACCGCCCAGCGCTCATCTCCTGCTGCAGGTCGCGGTTGGTGGCGGCGATGACCCGCACGTCCACCTCGACCTCGGTGTCGCCGCCGACCCGGCGGAACGACTGCTCCTGGAGCACCCGCAGGATCTTGCCCTGGGTCTCCAGCGGCATGTCCGCCACCTCGTCCAGCAGCAGCGTGCCCTTATGGGCCAGTTCCAGGGTGCCGATGGTGCGCGGCTCCGCCCCGCCCGGCTCGGTGCCGAACAGTTCGGTCTCCAGGCGGTCGGGGGTCAGGGTGGCGCAGTTCAGCACCACGAAGGGGCCGGTGGCGCGGCGCGAGCGCTCGTGGATGCGCCGGGCGACGATCTCCTTGCCCACACCGGCCGGGCCGGTGATCAGCACGCGGCTGCCAGTCGGCGCCACCTTCTCCACCGAGGCCCGCACGGTGTTGATGCCGGCGGAGATGCCGACCAGGTCGCTGCCGGTGCCGGTGCGCTTCTTCAGGTCGTCGTTCTCGCGCCGCAACCGGGCCGCCTCGATCGCCCGCTGCACCATGAACAGCAGCCGGTCCGCCTTGAACGGCTTCTCGATGAAGTCGTAGGCGCCCTTCTTGATGGCGGTGACGGCGGTCTCGATGGTGCCGTGGCCGCTGATCATGATCACCGGCAGGCCGGGATGGTCACGCTGGATGGCGCTGAGGATGCCGAGCCCGTCGAGCTCGCTGTTCTGCAGCCAGATGTCCAGGATCACCAGCGACGGCATGCGCCGGCGGATGACGTCGAGCGCCTCTGTCGAATTCGCCGCCTGCCGGGATTCGTAACCCTCGTCCTCGAGGATATCGCCGATCAGCATCCGGATATCGGCTTCGTCGTCGACGATCAGGATATCATTGGCCATGGTATGCCAGAGCCGGGTTGGTTTCGTTCAGGACCGTGGGCGGGGTTGAGAATACCAGACTAACCGCTGCGCCGCCTTCCGGACGGTCCCGGAGTTCTATCGAACCGCCGTGATCTTCCATGATTTTCTTCACGATGGCCAGCCCAAGGCCGGTCCCTTTCTCGCGCGTGGTGACATACGGCTCGGTCAGCCGATCCCGCTCAGTGTCAGGCAAACCGCGGCCATTATCTGCGACAGTTGTCACAATCGCATCCCCTCGTGGCTCGATTGTGACCAGGATCGAGCCGGGTGCGGCACCGTCGCCCTCCGCCTGCTGGCGGCCCTCGATGGCATCCAGCGCATTCTGCAGAAGATTTGTCAGCGCCTGGCGGATCTGGCGCGAATCGCAGCGCAGCGTGACCGGGCGCTCGCCGGCCTCCACCGTCAGCGTGACGCCCGGTCTGGCGCCGCGCTGCAGGTCGACCGCCGCCGTCACCAGCTCGCGCAGGTCCTCTTCGCGCATGACCGGGGTTGGCATCCGGGCGAAGGAAGAGAACTCGTCGACCATTCGGCCGATATCGCCGACCTGGCGCACGATGGTGTCGATCATCCGGGCGAAAGTGTCGGGATCGGACTCGATTTCCTTCAGGTATTTGCGCCGCAGCCGTTCGGCCGAGAGCTGGATCGGGGTCAGTGGATTCTTGATCTCGTGGGCGATGCGCCGAGCCACATCGGCCCAGGCCGCCTTGCGCTGGGCCGACAGCAGCTCGGTCACGTCGTCGAAGGTCAGCACGTAGCCGGAGATCACCCCGTCGGAAATCTCCGCGGTCAGCCGGGCGTGGAAGGTCCGGTGCTCGCCGTTGTCCAGGGTCATGGCGATCTGGTCCGTCGCCTCGCGCCACGGCCGCTGCGCCACTTCCGCCATCAGCGGGTCGAACTCCGGCAGGGTCTCGGCGAAGGTGCTGCCGAGCTTCTCCTCCAGGTCGATGCCGAGCAGCCGGCTCGCCGCCCGGTTCGGCAGGTTGATGCGGCCGTCATCGTCCAGCCCGACCACGCCGGAGGACACCCCGCCCAGCACCGCCTCGGTGAAGCGGCGGCGCTCGTCGAGCTGGGTGTTGGCGTCCACCAACTCCTCGTGCTGGGACTCGAGCTGCGCCGTCATGCGGTTGAAGGCCCGGGTCAGGCTGGCGATCTCGTCCAGCCCGACGCCGAGCGGCACCCGCACCGACAGGTCGCCGTGGCGCACCCGCTCCGCCCCGTCGATCAGCGAGCTGACCGGGCGCACCAGACGGTCGGCCAGCAGCAGTCCGACCCAGATGGCCGCCAGCAGGATCAGCAGCGCCACCAGGGCGAAGACGATGGCGAAGGTGAGCTGGAAGTCCTGGCGACGCCCCTCCAGCGCCTCGTACTGGGACACCGCCTGCTGGGTGTCCTCCACCCGGGCCAGCAGGGCCGGATCGACGAAGCGGCCGACGAACAGGAAGGTGTCGACGATCTGGTTGAGGGCGACCAGGGCGCGCATGCGGTCGTCGTCCTCGGAGGTGATGATCACCACCTCGCCACGCCGCGCCCGTTCCAGCGCGCTCTCCGGCACCGGCTCGAAGTCGAAGGCGAAGGACAGGCCGGTTCGGGCATAGACCCGGCCGGAGCCGTCGAACACCACCGCCTCGGTCAGGTTACGGACCGCGGCCTGGGCAGTGATCACCTGCTCGAAACGCCGGCTGTCGGACAGCAGGAACGGTGCCTCCCGGTTCAGGTCGTTGGCCATGGCGAGCACGTCGCCGCGGATGGTCTGGCGGTGCTCCTCCAGATAGGCATCGGCCACCGCCGCCGACTGGGTGACCGCCGTGGACACCCGCTCGCTGAACCAGCCGCGCACCCCGAGATCGAAGAAGACGGCCGAGAAGACCGAGACGATCAGGGTCGGCGTGACCGCGATCAGCGCGAAGAGCAGCGCCAGACGCAAATGCAGCCGGGCACCGGCGAGCCCGCGCCGCCGCTCGATCCAGATGCGGATGAGCTGGCGCACCACAAGCGCGCCGAGGCCCAGCAGGAAGGCGATGTTCAGGTAGACGCAGATCAGGACCAGATCGGGGGCCGGTCCCTCCGGACCCGAGCGGGTGATGACGATCGCCGTTGCCGCCCCGGACAGGATCGCGAGCAGGCTGAACAGGACCGCGAGCTTGCGCTCCAGCGCGACGCGCCGCGCCCAGCGCCGGAACGCGAGCCACAGGGTCAGGCGCGGCGGCTCCGGCTGTCCCTCGGAGAACGGGGCCTCGGTAAACGGGGATGTGTCGGTCATTGTGCCGTCGCGGTGGTCCCACCGATCGCCGCGGGCCGGCACGGGCCGGCAGCGGTCAGGGCTCGGATCGTACGCTCCGGATCACCGGAATGTCCAACTCCCGGATCTTCTTTCGCAGGGTGTTGCGGTTCAGGCCGAGCAGTTCGGCCGCGCGAATCTGATTGCCCCGGGTCGCCTTCAGGCTCAGCGAGATCAGCGGCCGCTCCACCTCGCGCAGCACCCGCTCGTGCAGGCCCGAGGCGGGAAGCTCGTCCTTGTGGGCGTTGAAATAGGCCGACAGGTGCCGTTCGACGGCACTGGACAGGTTCTCGTCATCGACCGCCGGGGCGACCCCGTCGCCGTCCATCAGCGGCGGCTCGGACAGCTCCGCCTCGATTGCCTCCGCACCGATCGTCTCCTCCACATAGAGGGCGGCCAGCCGACGGCAGAGATTCTCCAGCTCGCGCACGTTGCCGGGCCAGGAATAGGCCTGAAGCCGGGTGATCGCGCCGGCATCGAGGTGTTTGCTCGGCAGGCCCTCCGCCGGCATCTGGGCCAGGAAGTGGCGGGCCAGGTCGGGCACGTCCTCGCGCCGTTCGCGCAGGGCCGGCAGGCGGATCGGCACCACGTTCAGGCGGTAGAACAGGTCCTCGCGGAACAGCCCCTGGCGGATGAGCTGGCGCAGGTCGCGGTGGGTGGCCGCGACGATGCGCACATTGGCCTGAATCGCGGTGCGGCCGCCGACGGTGGTGTATTCGCCCTCCTGCAGGACGCGCAGCAGCCGGGTCTGGGCCTCCAGCGGCATGTCGCCGATCTCGTCCAGGAACAGGGTGCCGCCCTGGGCCTGCTCGAACCGGCCGGTGGCGCGCACGGTGGCCCCGGTGAAGGCGCCCTTCTCGTGACCGAACAGCTCCGACTCGATCAGCTCGCGCGGGATGGCGGCCATGTTGATGGCGACGAAGGGGCCCTCCGCCCGCTTGCCGTAATCGTGCAGGGCACGGGCGACCAGTTCCTTTCCGGTGCCGCTCTCGCCGGTGATCATCACCGTCAGGTCGGTGCCCATCAGCCGGGCCAGAACCCGGTAGATCTCCTGCATCGCCGGCGAGCGGCCGATCAGCGGCAGGGTGTCGTCGCTGCGCTCGGCGACCTCGCGGACGGCGCCCTCGCCTTCCTTCACCCCCGGGGCCGGGGCCGCCAGCGCCTTGCCGACCGTCGCCACCAGTTCATTCAGGTCGAAGGGCTTGGGCAGGTATTCGAAGGCGCCGCGCTCGCTCGCCTTGACGGCGGTGAGCAGGGTGTTCTGGGCGCTCATCACGATCACCCGCAGGTCCGGCCGGATCTTGCGGATGCGCGGCAGCAGGTCGAGGCCGTTGTCGTCCGGCATCACCACGTCGGTGATCACCAGGTCGCCCTCTCCATCCTCTATCCAGCGCCACAGGCCGGCGGCCGTGCCGGTGCTGCGGACGGAATGGCCGAGCCGGGTCAGGGCATGGCCGAGGACGGTCCGGATCGCGCGATCGTCGTCGGCAATCAGGATGGACGCCGCCTGCTGGCTCATAGGCTGGTGCTCCCACCGTTCTCGGACCCGGTCGCCGGCGCCTGGTCGCGCCGGCGGCGCACCCGGCGCGGCTTCGGTGCGTCGACGATCGGCAGGGTCAGCCGCAGGATGGTCCGGCGCGGCACCGAATCCACCTCGATCACCCCGCCATGGTCGGCCACCGCCTTGGCGACGAAGGCGAGGCCCAGGCCGGAGCCGTTGGTCTTGGTCGTCACGAAGGGTTCGAACAGGTTGGCCTGCAGCTCCTCGGGAATGCCGGGGCCATTGTCCTGCACGGTGACCTGCAGCGGCAGGTGCACCCGCTCGCGGGAGCCGGCGACGGCGACCCTCATGCCGTGGCGGTAGCTGGTGGTGAGCGTGATCTCGCCCCCCTCCTCCGGCACCGCCTCGCTGGCGTTCTTGATCAGGTTGAGGAAGACCTGGACCAGCAGGTCGTGATTGCCGAGAACGGCCGGCAGCGACGGGTCGTAGCGCTCGATGAACGTCACCTTCTTGCCGAAGCCGTTCTGGGCCACCCGGCGGCAGCGTTCCAGCACCTCGTGGATGTTGACAGCCGTGCGCTCGATCGGGCGTTCGTCGCTGAACACCTCCATGCGGTCGACCAGGGCGCAGATCCGGTCGGTCTCGTCGCAGATCAGCCGGGTCAGTACCTGCTCGTCGCCATGGACCGACTGCTCCAGGAGCTGGGCGGCCCCGCGGATGCCGGAGAGCGGGTTCTTCACCTCATGGGCCAGCATGGACGCCATGGCGCTGACCGAGCGGGCCGCCCCGCGATAGGAGAGCTGGCGGTGCATCTTGGACGCGATGGTGCGTTCCTGCAGGTTCACCGCCACCGCCCCGGGCACTTCCGGGATCGGCGCGATCTGAACGTTCACCACGATCTGGCCGATGCGCGGGGACTCAATCTCAAGATCGTAGTCGCTGAGGCCGGACATCGAGGTGCGGGACTGGGCGATCATGCCGAGCAGCGGGCTGTCCTGGGGTACCCAGTCGGTCAAGTTTCGCCCGGCCGCCGCCGCCACGCTGGAAGCCAGCAGGTTCTCGGCGGCGATGTTGAGGGACAGGACGCAATTGTCGCCATCCAGCACGATCACCGCCCATGGCAGGGCGTTCAGGACCGTGTTGCCGTCCATGTAGGACGGGAGCTTGCCCGGCTCCAACGTCGCCACTGCCGTCATGCGGCGATCCTCCCCGCGTTCTGCCCACCCGTGATGTCCTGTGCGCCGAACTCGGCGAAGAACCGGTCGATTTCGGCGAAAACGACCGCCGGCTCCGTCGTATTGTTGACCCGTTGGCGGAACCCGGCGGAACCGGCCAGCCCCTCGGTGTACCAGCCGATATGCTTGCGCGCGTTGCGGATGCCCGACTGCACGCCGTAATGGCTCAGCATCGCGTCCAGATGCTCGGCCAGAATGGCCCGGCGCTCCTCGGCATCCGGATCGGCGCGCGGCGTCTCGCCCGACAAGGCGGCGGCCACCTGCGCCGGCAGCCAGGGCCGGCCGTAGCAGCCGCGGCCGATCATCACGCCATCGGCGCCGGACTCCGCCAGGCAGGCTCTTGCCGTGTCGATATCGACGATATCGCCATTGGCGACCACCGGCAGCGATACCGTATCCACGACCTCGCGGATGCCCGACCAGTCGGCGGTGCCAGTGTACATCTGGCAGCGGGTGCGTCCGTGGACCGTGATCAGCCGGATGCCCGAGGCCTTGGCGATGCGGGCCAGTTCAGGCGCGTTGCGGTTCTCGGCGTCCCAGCCCAGGCGCATCTTCAGCGTCACCGGCAGGTCGACGGCGCCGACAACCGCCTCCATGATCCGGCCGGCCAGCACCTCGTCGCGCATCAGCGCGGAGCCGGCGTATTTGTTGACGACCTTCTTGGCCGGGCAGCCCATATTGATGTCGATGGCATCGGCACCCCGGTCGGCCATCATCCGGGCCGCCTCGGCCATCACCTCCGGCTCCCAGCCGGCGATCTGCACCACGGCGGGCGTGTCCTCGGAATCGATCTCCGCCTTGCGGGTCTCCTCCAGCACGTCGCGCAGCACCGCGTGGCTGGCGATCATCTCGGTGACGACCAAGGGCGCGCCGAGCCGCCGGGCCAGGCGTCGGAAGGGTCGGTCGGTCACCCCGGACATCGGTGCGACGATCACCGGGGCCGACAGGGTGTGAGTTCCGATCTGAATGCACATTAAATAGGCATCCGCCGATAGTGACCAATGTTTGGGCAAGATAGCCGGGAATCTATGTATCGCAAAGGGTCTATCGCGCCGGGCCAGGGGCAGCGCCCCTGCAGAGCCGGAAACAGATCACGTGCCGAGCAGCGCGTGGACCGCCTTCACGCCCGGATACGCAAGGGTAAGCAGCAGATAGACCGCCAGGACACCCCGCACCGCCCGCCGTCCCCGAAGACCGAGACGGGCATGGGCGAAGAGGACCCCCCCTACCACGGCGAAGGCGCCGAGCGACAGGATGGATTTATGATCCCCGGTCAGCCAGCTATGGCCCGACGTCACGTTCAGAGCGATTCCTGATAGGATTCCGACGCCGAGCACAACCTCCGCCGTCGTCAGCAGCCGGAACAGCAGCGCCTCGGCATCGGCGACCGAGGGCAGCCCGGCACTCAGCCCTCCGGCCTGCTTCGCCTTGAGCGCCCGTTCCTTGAGGAACACGCCGAGGCCGGCGACGGCGGCCAGGGTCGCCAGCGCATAGGTCGCCAGGGAGACGGCGATGTGCAGGATCACCCAGCCTTCGGGCATGCCGCTGACCCCGCCGGCCCTGGGCCGGTCCAGCAGGCTGGCAAGCGCCACCATGATCAGCAGGTACGGGCCGAGCAGCCCGGCCAGCCGGGCCATGGTCGGCGACAGGGCGGAAATCGCGGCGAACAGGCCGACCGTCGCGGCGGCCGAGACCCACAGGGCCGCCCCCAAGCCGCCATCCCAATCATTGCCGAACCGCACCAGGGTCCAGCCGACCACGCCCAGGGCGGCGACCGCCACGGCGATCCAGAACCGCCGGTCGCGGGACGGAAGCGGCCGCGAGGCGAGCAGCGCCATCGGCAGGATGGAGACCACCGCCGACAGATTGACCAGCACTGAGTTGCCCAGCAGAGACATGGGCCGTTGCCTACACTAAGATCCGCCCCCACTCCAGCGGCCACCATAGACCCGATTATTCGTAATGACTTCCCGGATCTTCCGCCCATGACCGTCACCGCCCTGATCGTCGCCGCCGGGAAAGGCGAGCGCGCCGGCGGCGGCGTGCCGAAACAGTACCGGACGCTCGCGGGCGTTCCCGTGCTGCGCCGGGCGATCCTGGCCTTTTTGCGCCATCCCCGGATCGATGCGGTGCGGGTGATGATCGCCGAGGAGCATGTTTCCCAATACGAGGCGGCGGTGGCCGGACTGGAACTGGGCGCGCCGGTGATCGGCGGGGCGGAGCGCCAGGCCTCGGTGCTGAACGGGTTGGAGAGCCTGGCCGCAGAAACCGCAACTGGTGCGCCTGATCACGTGCTGATCCACGACGCCGCCCGCCCGCTGGTGCCGGTGGCCGTGATCGATCGGGTGCTGGACGCCCTGGAGACCGGCCCCGCCTCCCTGCCCGTCCTCCCGGTGACGGACACCCTGAGGCGCGGCCAGGACGGGCTGGCGGCCGGAACCGTCAGTCGCGACGGGCTCTGGCGGGCGCAGACGCCCCAGGGGATGCGGTTCGCCCCGGTGCTGGAGGCCCACCGAAGGGCGGCTTCGGAGGGCGTGGCCGTCACCGACGACGCCGCCCTGATGGAATGGGCCGGACACGCGGTGACGCTGGTGACCGGATCGGAGGACGCCATGAAGATCACCACGGCCGAGGATTTCGCGCTGGCCGAGCGGCTGCTGGCCGGCGCGTTGGAGACCCGGGTCGGCACAGGTTTCGACGTGCACCGGCTGGGCGACAAGACACAAGGCGGGGTCGACGGCGTGGCGCTCGGCGGCATCGTGATCCCGCACGATAAGGCGCTGCTCGGCCATTCCGACGCCGATGTGGGGCTGCACGCCATCACCGACGCCCTGCTTGGCGCGCTTGGCGACGGCGACATCGGTGCCCATTTCCCGCCGAGCGATCCGCAATGGAAGGGCGCCGCCTCCCACATGTTCCTGGCCGATGCCTGCCGCCGGGTGCGGGAAGCCGGCGGCCAGATCCGCCATCTCGACCTCACCGTGATCTGCGAGCGCCCCAAGGTGGGACCGCACCGCGAGTCCATGCGCGCCCGCATCGCCGAGATCTGCGGCGTGCCGGTGGCCCGGGTGTCGGTGAAGGCGACCACGACCGAACGGCTCGGCTTCCCCGGTCGCGGCGAGGGCATCGCCGCCCAGGCCGCCGCCACCATCGCCCTGCCGGCGCCGGACGCGTTGTGACCGTCCCGCCCGCCCCGGTGCGACCGTCCCTCGCCTCCCCGGCGGTGCTGATCGCCACGGGGCTGGGCACCGGCTACCTGCCGAAGGCGCCGGGCACCTGGGGCTCCCTGCTGGCGGCGGTGCTGGCCTGGCCGATCGCCCAAGCCGGCGGAACCCCGGCGCTGCTGATCGCGGCCGTCCTGGCGACGGTGGTGGGCACCTGGGCGACCGGTGTCTACATGAGGCGCACCGGCATGCACGATCCAGGTGCCGTCGTGATAGACGAAGTGGCCGGCCAGTGGCTTGCCCTGGCGCTGTGTCCGCCGCATCCGCTGTGGTGGGCGATCGCCTTCGTGGCCTTCCGGGTGGCCGACATCACCAAGCCGTTTCCGGCCAACCGGATCGACCGGGACATGCATACGGCCTTCGGTGTGATCCTGGACGACCTGGTGGCCGGCGCCTATGCCGCTCTGGTGGTCTGGATCGCCGCCGCCTGGCTGTGGACCACGCCCTGAGTTTTGCCCCGGAGGATTTCATGCTCCCCACCCCGCTTCTCGACCTCGCGACCCAGGTCCTCGACCGGGCCAAGGCCCGCGGCGTGATGATCGCCACGGCCGAGTCCTGCACCGGCGGCCTGATCGCCGGGTGCCTGACCGAGATCGCGGGCTCCTCCGCCGTGGTCGAGCGCGGGTTCGTGACCTATTCCAACGAAGCGAAGACCGAGATGCTGGGGGTTCCGGCCGAAACGATCGCGTCGGTCGGCGCGGTGTCCGAGGAGGTGGCGCGGGCCATGGCCGAGGGGGCTCTGGAGCGGTCGCGCGCGGGACTGACGGTGGCAGTCACCGGCGTCGCCGGCCCGGGCGGCGGCTCGGCGGAGAAGCCCGTCGGGCTGGTGCATTTCGGCTGCGCGATGGACGGCGGGGAAACGGTGCACCGGCGAGAAGTGTTCCCCGGCGACCGCTCGGCGGTGCGTGAGGCGACCGTCCGCACCGCCCTGGAGATGCTGCTAGGGCGGCTTTAGCGGCACTGGGTCCCGGCCCGCCCCCGGATCAATCCCGGATTAAATCCGGAACGGGGCCGTCCGGGATGACGGATTTTTTTAATCTATTGAATTTACGAGATTAATACACGTCATCCCGGCGAGCTCCGGGCCTGACCCGGAGGTCGGCCGGGACCCAGAGCCCACATGGGGATCTTCGTGTCGCAGGGGGGAACTCAGCCGTACAGCGTCTTCGCCCGATCCTCGAACGCCTGCACCATGCGCCGGACGGCCTCGTTGAAGAACAGGCCCATGACTCGCTGCAGCACCAGGTTCTTGAACTCGAAATCGACGTAGAAATCGATCAGGCAGCCGCCCTGCTCCTGCTCGACGAAGACCCAGTGGTTGTTCAGGTACCGGAACGGCCCGTCCGTATAGGTCACGTCGATCCGCCGGTCCTCCGGATGCAGCTCCACCCGCGAGGTGAAGCGCTCCCGGATCAGCTTGTAGCCGATCATCAGGTCGGCGAAGAACACGCTGCCCTCGCGCTTCTTGATCCGCGCGCCGACACACCAGGGCAGGAAGTCCGGATAGGTCTCCACGTCGGCGACGAGCGCGTACATCTGGTCCGGGGAATACGGAACGATGCGCTTTTCGGCGTGTGTCGGCATTCAGACAGCGATCGGGTCGGTTATTCGGCGGCGGGCGCGGCGGCAGCCGGCTCGACAGACACACCAATAGCGTCGGCCTCGCGCACCGGCTTGCCCGCCAGCCGCGCGTCTCGGGCGGCGCGCAGCCGGGCGAAGTCGTCGCCGGCGAAATAGGACGAGCGGGTCAGCGGCGAGGACGAGACCATGAGGAAGCCCTTGTTGAAGGCCCGGCTCTTGTAGGTGTCGAACTCCGCCGGCTCCACGAACCGGTCGACCGGATGGTGCTTCGGGGTCGGCTGCAGGTACTGGCCGATGGTCATGAAATCCACCTCGGCCGAGCGCAGGTCGTCCATCACCTGATGGACCTCCTCCGGCCCCTCGCCCAGGCCGACCATGATGCCGGACTTGGTGAAGATGGACGGGTCCATCTCCTTGACCTGGTGCAGCAGGTGCAGCGAGCCGAAATAGCGCGCCCCCGGCCGCACGGTGCCGTAGAGCCGCGGCACGGTCTCCAGGTTGTGGTTGAACACGTCCGGCTTCGCCCCGACGACAATGGCCAGCGCGTCCTTCTTGCGCCGGAAATCGGGGGTCAGCACCTCCACGGTGGTGCCGGGCGAGTGCTTGCGGATCTGCAGGATCGTCTCGGCGAAATGCCCTGCCCCGCCGTCGGGCAGGTCGTCGCGGTCCACCGAGGTGATGACCACGTGGTTGAGGCCGAGCTTGGCGACGGACTTCGCCACGTTCTCCGGCTCGTGCGGGTCGAGCTGATCCGGCCGGCCGGTGGCGATGTTGCAGAAGGCGCAGGCCCGGGTGCAGACCGAGCCCAGGATCATCATCGTCGCATGCCGCTTGGACCAGCATTCGCCGATATTCGGGCAGGCCGCTTCCTCGCACACGGTGTGGAGGTTGTGGTCGCGCATGATCTGCCGCGTTTCCTGGTAGGTCGCCGAGGTCGGCGCCTTCACCCGGATCCAGGCCGGCTTGCGCTTCTGCACCGGATTGTCCGGCTTGTGCGCCTTCTCGGGATGGCGGACCCGCGCCTTGTCGGCAGATATGGTCGCCTCTGTCATTGCTCGGTCCTTTGCAGGCTCGATCCGTGCGGAATTGCGAACCTCAGAAGTGGATGGCCCGGCCGTAGGCGTCAAGGACGGACTCGTGCATCATCTCGCTGAGGGTCGGATGCGGGAAGATGGTGTGCATCAGCTCCGCCTCCGTGGTCTCCAGGGTCATGGCCACGCCATAGCCCTGGATCAGCTCGGTGACCTCGGCGCCGATCATGTGGGCGCCCAGGAACTCGCCGGTCTTGGCGTCGAAGATGGTCTTCACCATGCCCTCGGGCTCGCCCAGCGCGATCGCCTTGCCGTTACCGATGAACGGGAAGCGGCCGACCTTGAGCTCGTGGCCCTTCTCCTTGGCTTCCGCTTCGGTCATGCCGACGCTGGCGATCTGCGGACGGCAGTAGGTGCAGCCCGGGACCAGATTGGTGTTCAGCGGGTGTAGGCCCTTCACGCCGGCGATCTTCTCCACGCAGAGCACGCCCTCGTGGCTGGCCTTGTGGGCGAGCCAGGGCGGGCCCACGAGGTCGCCGATGGCGTAGACGCCCGGCTCGCCGGTCTCCAGCCATTCGTTGGTCACCACGTGGGTCTTCTCGACCTTCACCTTGGTGCCTTCAAGGCCGAGATCCTCCACATTGCCGACGATGCCGACGGCGAGGATGACCCGGTCGACCTCCAGGGTCTCCTTCTTGCCCTTCACCTCGATCTCGGCCTTGGCCCCCTTGGAGGTGGCCTCCAGCTTATGGACCTTGGCGCCGGTGTGGACCTTCATGCCCTGCTTGGTGAACTGCTTCAGGGCGAAGGCGGAGATCTCCGCATCCTCGGCCGGCAGGATGCGGTCGACCACCTCAACCACGGTCACGTCCGCGCCCATGTCGTGGTGGAAGCTCGCGAACTCCATGCCGATGGCGCCGGAGCCGATGACCAGCAGCTTCTTCGGCATGGTCTCGGGCACCATCGCTTCCTTGTAGGTCACGATGGTCTTGCCGTTCGGCTCCATGCCCGGAAGCGTGCGCGCGCGCGCACCGGTGGCCAGGATGATGTTCTTGGCGCTGTAGGTTCCGACCGACTTGCCGTCCTTGGTCACCTCCAGCTTGCGGAGGCCGCCAGAGGTGCCGGCGAGCTTGCCCTGACCGTCGATGACGGTGACCTTGTTCTTCTTCAGCAAGTGGGCGACGCCAGAGGACAGCTGCTTCGCCACGTCACGCGAGCGCTTAACCACCTTCTTAAGATCGAACGATATGTCTTTGGCGGAAAAGCCATAGGCGTCGAGGTTGTGCAGGATGTGCCCGACCTCGGAGGAGCGCAGCAGCGCCTTGGTCGGGATACAGCCCCAGTTCAGGCAGATGCCGCCGAGATGCTCGCGCTCGACCACCGCCGCCTTCATGCCGAGTTGGGCGGCGCGGATGGCGGCGACGTAGCCGCCCGGCCCACCGCCCACCACGATGACGTCGAATTGGGTGTCGGCCATAGCTCGCCTCCCCTTACAGCAACATGGTGAGCGGATCTTCGATCAGCTTCTTGAACGCCGCTAGGAACTCCGCCCCGACCGCGCCGTCCACCACCCGGTGGTCGACCGACAGGGTGCAGCTCATCACCGTGGCGACGGCCAGCGCGCCGTCCTTGACCACGGCACGCTGCTCGCCGGCGCCGACCGCCAGGATCGCGCCCTGGGGCGGGTTGATGACGGCGGCGAAGTCCTTGATGCCGAACATGCCCAGGTTGGAGATCGAGAATGTGCCGCCCTGGTAGTCCTCCGGCGACAGCTTGCCGTCCCGGGCCCGGGTGGCGAGGTCCTTCATCTCCTTGGAGATCTGGGCCAGGCCCTTGGAGCCGGCGTCGCGGATCACCGGGGTGATCAGACCGCCCTCGATCGCCACGGCGACCGAAATGTCGACCTGGTCGTAGATCCGGATCGCCTTCTCGGTCCAGGTAGCGTTGGCCGCCGGAACCTGCTTCAGCGCGATGGCCGAGGCGCGGATCACCAGATCGTTGACCGACAACTTGTAGGCATCGGACTTGGCGTTCAGGTCCTTGCGGACCTTCAGCAGCTCGTCGATCTCGCAGTCGATGGTCAGGTAGAAATGCGGGGCGAACTGCTTGGATTCCGTCAGGCGCTTGGCGATGACCTTGCGCATGTTGGTGTTCGGAATCTCCTGGTAGCTCGGCAGGCCCGGCACGTCCGGCGACGGCGCCTGGGCCGGTGCCGCTGCAGCGGCCGCCGGAGCCTGGGCGGGAGCGGCGGACTGGGCCGCGGCCTTCTTCGGCGCACCGCCTTCCATCGCCTTCTCGATATCCGCCTTCACGATCCGGCCGTTCGGGCCGGAGCCGGCCACGTCGTTCAAATCGAGACCGGCCTGCTCGGCCATGCGCTTGGCCAGCGGGCTGGCGAACACGCGCCCGCCGCTGCTGCTCTTCGCCGGAGCGGACTGCTGAGGCGCAGGCGCTGCGGCCGGCTTGGCCTCCTTCTTCGGGGCCTCCTGCTTCGGCTCCTCCTTGGGAGCCTCTTCCTTCTTCGGCGCCGGAGCAGCCGCCTCGCCGCCATCGACGGGGATGTCGTCCGCACTCTCGCCCTCTTCGAGCAGATAGGCGATCACCGCGTTCACGGCGACACCCTCGGTGCCGTCGGCGACGACGATCTTGCCGATCTTTCCCTCGTCGACAGCTTCCACTTCCATGGTCGCCTTGTCGGTCTCGATCTCGGCGATCACGTCGCCCGGAGAGACGGTGTCGCCCTCCTTGACCATCCATTTGGCGAGGTTGCCCTCGGTCATGGTCGGCGACAGGGCCGGCATCAGAATGGGAGTAGGCATCGCTCGGTCCCCCTCAGGCGCGGTAGCAGGCGGCCTTGGCCGCGGCGACGATATTGTCGGTCTGCGGCACGGCCAGCTTCTCGAGATTGGCGGCATAGGGCATCGGCACATCGGCGCCGGCGACCCGGCCGACCGGCGCGTCCAGATGGTCGAACGCCACCTCCATCACCTGCGAGGCGATCTCCGAGCCGATGCCGGAGAAGGCCCAGCCTTCCTCGACGGTGACCAGACGGTTGGTCTTCTGCACCGAATTGACGATCGTCTGGATGTCGAGCGGGCGGATGGTGCGCAGGTCGATGACCTCTGCCTCGATCCCCTCCTCCGCCAGCTTCTCGGCGGCTTCCAGCGCCTTGCCGACCATGATCGAGAAGGCGGTGATGGTCACGTCCTTGCCGGAGCGCACGATCTTCGCCTTGCCGATCGGCAGCACGAAATCCGGATCCGTCGGCACGTCGAAGGACTGGCCGTACAGGACCTCGTTCTCCAGGAAGATGACCGGGTTCGGGTCGCGGATCGCTGCCTTCAGCAGGCCCTTGGCATCGGCCGCGGACCAGGGCGAGATGACCTTGAGGCCCGGGCAGTGGGCGTACCAGCTCGCATAGCACTGGGAGTGCTGGGCGGCCACGCGGGCGGCGGCCCCGTTCGGACCGCGGAAGACGATCGGGCAGCCCATCTGGCCGCCGGACATGTACAGGGTCTTGGCGGCGGAGTTGATGATCTGGTCGATCGCCTGCATGGCGAAGTTGAAGGTCATGAACTCGACGATCGGCTTCAGGTTGCCAAAGGCCGCACCGACCGCGAGACCGGCGAAGCCGTGCTCGGTGATCGGGGTGTCGATGACCCGGTCGGCGCCGAACTCGTCGAGCAGCCCCTGGGTGACCTTGTAGGCGCCCTGGTACTCGGCGACCTCCTCGCCCATGAGGAAGACCTCGCCATCGTTGCGCATCTCCTCGGCCATGGCGTCGCGCAGGGCCTCGCGCACGGTCTGGCGGGTGGTCTCCTTGAAGAACTTCGCCTCGTCGATGTCGTCGGGAAGCTGGGTGGCGGTCGCCAGCGGCGAGCCCGGATCGCCCGCCGGGGCCGAGACCGCGGCCGGACGCTTCGGCGCGTCCGCCAGATCCGACGCCGCGTCGTCGCGGCCGTCATCTTCGTCCGCGGGCGCAGCAGCCTTCGGGGCCGGCGCCTCGCCGCCATCGGCGGGAATGTCGTCGGCGCTCTCGCCCTCTTCCAGCAGATAGGCGATGACCGCGTTCACCTGAACGCCCTCACTGCCTTCCGAGACGACGATCTTGCCGACCGTTCCCTCGTCGACGGCTTCCACTTCCATGGTCGCCTTGTCGGTTTCGATCTCGGCGATCACGTCGCCGGCGGAGACCGTGTCCCCTTCCTTCACCATCCATTTCGCGAGGTTGCCCTCGGTCATGGTCGGCGACAGGGCCGGCATCAGAATGGGAGTAGGCATTCGGTGTCCCCCCTCTCGGGTGCAGCGGCCGTGTCGCCCCTCGGGCCGACCGCGCGTTCGTTTCGCTCGCGGGTGTGGCGGGCGCGCTCAGCGCGCCTCGACCAGCACGTCCGTCCACAACTCCTCGACATCCGGCTCCGGGCTCTGCTGCGCGAAATCGGCCGCGTCGGTGATCAGATCCTTCACCTCGCGGTCGACCTTCTTCAGCGTGTCCTCGTCCACGCCCTGCTCCAGCACCAGTCGGCGCAGGGTGTCGATCGGATCGTGCTCCTGACGCATCTTGTTGACCTCCTCCTTGGTCCGGTACTTGGCCGGATCGGACATGGAGTGGCCGCGATAGCGGTAGGTCTTCATTTCCAGGATGTACGGGCCCTTGCCCTCGCGGCAGTGCTTCACCGCCTTCTCGCCCGCGGCCTTGACCGCCAGCACGTCCATCCCGTCGACCTCTTCGCCCGGGATGCCGTAGGCGTGGCCGCGCTGCGCCAGGGACGGGCCGGCCGCCGCACGCTGCTGCGAGGTGCCCATGGCGTACTTGTTGTTCTCGATGATGAAGATCACCGGGAGCTTCCACAGCGCCGCCATGTTGAAGCTCTCATAGACCTGGCCCTGGTTCACCGCCCCGTCGCCGAGATAGGTGAGCGAGACCCGGTCGGTCTTGCGGTAGCGGTGGTTGAAGCCGAGGCCGGTGCCGATCGGCACCTGGGCGCCGACGATGCCGTGGCCGCCGAAGAAATTCTTCTCGCGGCTGAACATGTGCATCGAGCCGCCCTTGCCCTTGGAGTACCCGCCGATGCGGCCGGTCAACTCCGCCATCACGCCGCGGGCCTCCATGCCGCAGGCCAGCATGTGGCCGTGGTCGCGGTAGGAGGTGACGACCGTGTCGCCCTCGCCGATCGCCGCCTGCATGCCGACGACCACCGCCTCCTGGCCGATATAGAGGTGACAGAATCCGCCGATCAGGCCCATGCCATAGAGCTGGCCCGCCTTCTCCTCGAAGCGTCGGATCACAAGCATGTCGCGGTAGTAGCCGACGAGCTCGTCCTTGGACGGCATCGCCGATTTGGCGGGCGCGGACTTGGTCGATCGGGACGTGCGTTTGGCGGCGGCGGGTTTCTTCGCGGCACCCGAGGAATTCGAGGCCGATTTCGTGGTGGCTGCACGGGCCATGGGTCTCCCCCTGTACGTGGCCGGGGCGCGCTGAATCCGCGCCAACTCGGTACCCACACAACTAAGGGAAAGACGTCACATTTTCAAGATGCCTAACATCTTGTGTTGCAACGCAAAAACGTAACTTAACTTGATTTTGGTTAAGCTGTCGAAATCACTCAGCGAACAGCAACATTCAGCACCAGACCGTCGCGCGGAACGAGCCCGCTGCCGATCACCACCGAATTCGAAGGGACATATCCCAGCACCAGACGGGCACGCTCCTCGAGCATGTCCGTGTCCAGGCTGTTGGGGTTCAGGCGGGCGACCTTGTTCTCGAGCGCCTCGCGCTCGGAGACGACCTCGCCGAGAACGTCGCTGGCCTCGGCGATCTCGATGTCCAGCCGCTGCCATGCCCGCAGACCGCGATCGCCCTCGACCGCGTGATAGGCGAAATACGCCATCAGCAGGGAGGCCATGAGCGGGCCGAGAACCTTGGGAACGCGTCGCTTCAGTTCAGCCGACAGGGACACCGAACCCTCCAATCTGCGAAGACAACGCATTGAATCATGAAGGGGATTAACGGTCACCGTGAACAGAACGCGAATCGAAGGCCCGTAAAGAGCGAATCCGCGCCACTGTTGCAGAAAAGACTCAGGACTTCGGCGCGCGTCTCTGGGCGTGCTTCAGCGCCCGCTCGCGCCAGGCGTTCAGCACGTCGGCGACGATGATCGCGTCGCCGGAGCCGTCCTCGAAGACCAGGCCGACCGGCAGGATCTGGGTCTTGCCGGTCAGGAAGCGGTTCATCGCCCGGCCGATCCCGGTGCCCCGGTCGGCATTGAACACCACATAGGAGAGCTTCGCGCCCCGGGCGCTGCCCCGGCCCGACACCGTGAAGTCCGACACCTCGTCCCAACGATAGCGGCGCACGGTCCACAGCTTGGCGACGGTCAGACCCTCGCGGTCCAGGTGCACCTGCAACCGGTTCAGCGCGTTGGTGGCGAACAGGAACAGAGCCCCGGCGAGCAGGCCGATGAGAACCATGGCGCCACCGGTCTCCGTCCGCGGCTCCTCCCCGGACATCAGCCCGATGCCCGAGGCGACGACGACGGCGCAGGCGAACGGAAACACCCCACGGCGCCATCCCGGCAGCTTCAGCGTTGCGCTGTCGCCGAGCCGGGACGGATGGGTGCGCGGCTTCTCGGCCACGGCGGAGCCTTTCCTGCCGTCGGCGCTTAGCCGGCCAGCGGCGCCAGGGACTGGCGGCCGGCATAGCGGGCTGCCGGGCCGAGCGCCTCTTCGATGCGCAGGAGCTGGTTGTACTTGGCGATCCGGTCAGAGCGGGACAGCGAGCCGGTCTTGATCTGGCCGGCATTGGTGGCCACCGCGATATCGGCGATGGTGGTGTCCTCGGTCTCGCCGGAGCGGTGCGAGATCACCGTGCCGAAGCGCGCGCCCTGAGCGGTCCTGATGGTCTCCAGGGTCTCGGTCAGAGTGCCGATCTGGTTGACCTTCACCAGGATGGCGTTGCCGCTGTCCTCGGCGATGCCGCGCTTCAGGCGCTTGGGATTGGTGACGTAGAGGTCGTCGCCGACGATCTGCACCTTCTTGCCGATCTCGGCGGTCAGCGCCTTGAATCCATCCCAGTCGTCCTCGGACAGGGCGTCCTCGATGGACACGATCGGATAGCGGGCGCACAGGTCGGCGTAGAGCTTGATCATGCCGGCGGTGTCCAAGGTCTTGCCCTCGCCCTCCAGCACATACTTGCCGTCCTTGAAGAACTCGGTGGAGGCCGGGTCGAGGGCGATCATCACGTCCTCGCCGGGCGTGTAGCCGGCCGCCTCGATCGACTTCATGATCGCGCCCAGCGCCTCGTCGGCGCCCTTGAAGCTCGGCGCGAAGCCGCCCTCGTCACCCACATTGGTGTTGTGGCCGTCCGCCGCCAGCCGCTTCTTCAGCGCCTGGAACACCTCGGCCCCGCAGCGCAGTCCCTCCGCGAAGGTCGGCGCCGACACCGGCATGATCATGAATTCCTGGAAGTCGATCGGATTGTCCGCATGGGCGCCACCGTTGATGATGTTCATCATCGGGGTCGGCAGCACATGGGCATAGGCACCGCCCAGGTAGCGCCAAAGCGGCTGCTCCATCTCGGCGGCCGCGGCCTTGGCGACGGCCATCGACACGCCCAGCAGCGCGTTGGCGCCGAGCCGGCCCTTGTTTTCGGTGCCGTCCAGCTCGATAAGCGCCTTGTCGATGAGAAGCTGCTCGGACGCCTCGCGGCCGGACAGGGTGTCGAAGATCTCGCCGTTCACCGCGTCGACGGCGGCCAGCACGCCCTTGCCGCCGTAGCGCTTGGCGTCGCCGTCGCGCTTCTCCACCGCCTCGTAGGCGCCGGTGGAGGCGCCCGAGGGAACGGCGGCGCGGCCGATGGCGCCCGTCTCCAGCGCCACATCAACCTCGACGGTCGGATTGCCTCGGCTGTCCAGGACTTCGCGGGCGGTGATGTCGATAATGGCGCTCATGTCTTTCCTCTACACAGAAAGGGTGGGCAGGGTGAGGGTCGGGGCGTTCGGTCGGCGCGCTCTCAATAGCCTTGCTCCCGGCAGCATTCAACACGCCAAGTTCAACAGGACGTGAGCGATCCGACGCTTTTCCGCCACGCGGCGGATTTGTAATTCACGGTCGGAACGACTAGATTATGGCCGTTACCCGGTAGACGTATCGGGACGCGACGATCAAGGAGTGCGACATGGCAATCGCCGGCGTCGATACCCAGGGCGGCTCTCAGCTCAGCGCCCTTCGAAACAACCAGCCGCCGAGCCGCGCGGACGAGAACCGCGCCCAGGAGGCTCAGGAATCCCGGTTCGGGACCAGCGACACGACCGAGGTCGAGGCGCGGCAGGATCGCTTCGGCACCGAGAGCAGCCCGCCCCCCGGCCAGGGTACGAGCGTTCCCGGCACCTCGCTGGACAGCCAGTCCCTAAGCGCACTGATCCAGGCGACCCAGGAGCAGGATACCGGCAGCGCCCAGGCGGCGACCGAGGATGAGGAGCGCCAGGAAGAGGCCGCGGCGCCGAACAGCACGAACTCGCTGCTGCCGGGGGCGTCCGACCAGGGCGGCACCGGATCGGGTGACACGCGGGGCGTCTCGCTCTTCGTCTGATCGCCTTCCTGAGGACAGAGATCGCGGCGGCCTTCGGGCCGCCGTTTTCATTTCGGGCCGGGTCTATAGACTGAGGGCAGCGACCTCCGCCGAAAGCGATGCCCGATGACCGACAGCCCGACCACACCCTCCTACCCCGCCCTGTCGGTCCCGCCGGAGATCGGAAACGGCTATCCGGCCGCCTACGCAGAAGGCTCTGCCGGGCGCGTCAAACGCAGGCTCGGCAACCACGGCGGGATCACCAATTTCGGCGTCAACCACGTCATCCTGCCCGCCGGCTGCCAGTCGGCCCTGCGTCATTGGCACACCCGGCAGGACGAGTTCGTGATGGTGCTGACCGGCGAACTGGTGCTGCAGACCGATGCGGGCGAACGGGTGCTCGGTCCGGGCGACTGTGCCGCCTTCCCCAAGGGCACAGGCGACGGGCACGCGCTGCAGAACCGCTCCGACGCGGAGGCGACCTATCTGGAGATCGGCGACCGCACCGAAGGCGACGAGGTCGACTACTCGGATGTCGACATGGCGGTGCGCTGGATCGACGGCGAGGAGTATTTCGTGCGCCGCAGCGACGGCTCCGTGATCCAGAAAGCCTAGAGCAAGATCCGATGTTTCCATCTGGTTGTGCTCCAGGGCATGTCCTCACGAAGGCCGATGACCGCCTTCCGTCCATCTGCGGCGGTTGATCAGTCGGCTGTCCACGTTGGGGACGGCGGCGCTGCCGTTCGCGGCGTCAGGGCTTTCGCCACACGGATATGTGCTTGCCGCTCAGATGGTCGAAGGGCGCGCGATCCCA
Organism: Thalassobaculum sp.; assembly: GCF_965223715.1. Classification (GTDB taxonomy): domain Bacteria; phylum Pseudomonadota; class Alphaproteobacteria; order Thalassobaculales; family Thalassobaculaceae; genus Thalassobaculum. The sequence goes on from NZ_OZ245012.1 coordinate 1,483,359, forward strand.
ATCGGACCAGCGAAACTCCAGTTCCATACCGGCGATCTCCGCCATCAGATCGAGTTCAGCGGGCCAAGCATAGCGGAACGGGATCGAAACATGCGTGTGGCGGTCACCGTCCATCCAGACGTGGTTCGACCTGTAGGTCTGTGTAGCAAAATCAAACACATCGACGCCGAAGTGTCCTGGCTCGCTTGCGAATGCCAGCCTCGTTTCACCAAACGCAACCTTTCGGAGGGGCGGTACCTGCGTCTCGACAAGAAACCGGCCTCCGGATCCCAGATGTAAAGCAGCGTTCTTGAAGCAGGCGACCTGCGCCTGCTGTGTCGTCAGATTGTCGATGGTATTGAAGACAAGAAAGACGAGCGAGAACCTCCCGGCAACGCGCACCGACGTCATGTCGCCGATCGCGACCTCGATCGCTGTCGATGTTTCCTTGGCGCGCAGCTTGTCGATCATGGCCCTGGAAAGCTCGATCCCCTTCACGAGCGCGCCTTGCTCGGCCAGCGGCAGGGCAATTCGGCCGGTCCCGATGGCGAATTCAAGGATCTCCCCGCCATCGGACAGGTCGATCAGACAATCAACGGTCCGCCGGATCGAGGCAGGGTCGTTGCCTCCGTGAGTCTGATCGTAGGTTTCCGCGACCCTTTCGTCGAAATACCCATCGCGGCTCACGGGATCGATCTCCTCCATCCAGTTGGGCACGCCGCGATGAGGCTGTGGTCGGGCGTTTAGGTGACTACGCCCTAACCCGCGGCAGCCGACAGCAAGGCCGCAGCCCGCGCCTTTGCCAGGTCGGCGGCCTGGTCCCGGCCGGTCGCCTTCAGGGCGGTGGCATATTTCTGCCAGCTCCAGGCCGAGTTCGGCTTCACCGCCGTGCGTTCGGCCAGAAGGGCGCGGGCGAGTGTCGGATCGGCCTCTACAGCGGCGGTGATCAGCATCTCGTGGAACAGATCGCGCTGGGCATGGCTGCCGCCGATGCAGGTCAGGTCGTAGCGCACCGGGTAGAGCGCCTCCACGACCGTCGCCGCATCGCCACTGGCGAGGGCGGCGAGCGCCTCGGCCGTGGCGGTGCCGACCCGGGCGGCGACCCGGCCTTGGGTGGTGGCGGCGTTGGCATAGCTCTCCAGGTGGCTCGCCAGGGTGGCGGCGGCCTGAGGCTCCCCGCCCTTCAGCAGCGCCATCAGATAATGCAGCGACACGAAGATCAGCTCATGATCCTCGGCATGGCGCAGGGAGACCCGGGCCAGCTCCTTCCACCGGTCGCCGACATCAACGCCGTACATCTCCAGCCGCCACAGCAGCGACGCTCCGTTGCAGACGTCGAGATACATGTCGGCGTCCAGGTCGGAGGCGATCTGCCGGTCGTACAGCGCCAGCACTGCGTCGGTCTCGCCGCGCTCCAGATGGAACAGCGCCTGGTGCCAGTAGAGGTGGAAGCGGAAATTGTTGGTGACCGACCAGTCGCACTCCAGCCCAGCGACCCAGTCCACGCCCTCGCGGTGGCGGCCCTGCATCTCCATCACATGGGCGACCGCGTGAACGGCCCAGGCATCGGCCGGATTGCGCTCGACCGCCTCGCGGCCGACCGGTTCGGCGGCGGCGTAGTCGCCCGCCTCCTCCAGCCCGAAGGCATGCATGCCGAGCAGGAAGCCGTAATCCGGATCGTCTTTGCTCCAGTCCGGCAGCACCCAGGCGGTGCTGTCGCGCATCATCCGCCCCTCGCCGGCGTAGAAATGGTTGAAATGGGCGAGCCGCAGGGCGAGCGCGTCCTTGGGATACTCCAGCACCGCCCGCTCCCAGCAGGCGGTGGTCCGGTCGATGTCCTCCGCACACCAGGCCTCCAGGGCGGCCAGATGCAGCGCCTCGCGCTCGGTCATGCCATGGGTTTCAGCCTTCGCCTTGGCCTCGGTCAGGGCCTTCTTGGCCCGCTCGGCCATCGCCCCGCTGCCGAACAGCTTGAACAGATAGCCCTTGGCCACATGGGCAAGCGGCATGTCTGGATCGGCGGCGAAGACCTGCTTGAGCCGGTCGCCGATATCCCGGCCGAAGCCAAGATAGGAGGTGACCATGCCGTCGAAGGCTTCCACAGCCTCCGGGCGCGCGGTGGTGTAGGTCAGGCCGTAGCGGCCTTCCTGGACTGCCATAAAGCTCCTATTCCACCCTCAGTCGAGGGTGATCGGATTCGCTTTGGCAATGCTATCGAAGGCTTTGAAGGTCGCCAACAGGCCGCCGACCTGATCGAGCGGCACCATGTTCGGGCCGTCGGACGGCGCGCTGTCCGGATCCGGGTGGCATTCCATGAAGACGGCGGCCACACCGACCGCCAGGGCCGCGCGGGCGATGACCGGCACGAACTCCCGCTGGCCGCCCGAAGAGCCGCCCTTGCCCCCCGGCTGCTGCACCGAGTGGGTGGCGTCGATCACCACCGGATAGCCGTCGCGGGCCATTTCCGGCAGGCCGCGCATGTCGGAGACCAGGGTGTTGTAGCCGAAGCTGGTGCCCCGGTCGGTCAGCAGGATGTTCTGGTTGCCGGTGGCGGCCACCTTGTTCGCGATATTGGCCACGTCCCAGGGGGCCAGGAACTGCCCCTTCTTGACGTTGACCGCCTTGCCGGTCTCGCCGGCGGCGACCACCAGGTCGGTCTGCCGGCACAGGAAGGCCGGGATCTGCAGCACGTCCACCGCCTGGGCGGCGATGGCGCATTGCGGCGGTTCGTGAACGTCGGTCAGCACCGGGCAGCCGAATTTCTCGCGCACCTCGGCCAGGATCGCGAGGCCTTGGTCGATGCCGACGCCGCGGCCGGCGTTCAGGCTGGTCCGGTTCGCCTTGTCGTAGGACGACTTGAAGATCAGCGGCACGCCCGCCGCGTCACAGACCTTCACCAGCTCCTCGGCGATCTCCAGCGCGTGCTCCCGGCTCTCGATCTGGCACGGACCGGCGATCAGGGTGAACGGGCGGTCGTTGGCGACGGCGAGATCGCCGATGCGGACGGTGCGGGAGGCAACCATGGAATCAGCCCTTTGCTGGGTCAGACCAGACGCGACTGCTCCACCGCCGCGGCGATGAAGCTGGTGAACAGCGGATGTGGGTCGAACGGTTTCGACTTCAATTCGGGGTGGAACTGCACGCCCACGAACCACGGATGGTCCGGCCGCTCGATGATCTCCGGCAGCACCCCGTCCGGCGACATGCCGGCGAAATGCAGCCCGGCCTGTTCAAGCGCCGGCTTGTAGTTGATGTTCACCTCGTAGCGGTGCCGGTGGCGCTCGTGGATCAGGCTGTCGCCGTAGATCTCGTGCACCCGGCTCCCCTCCTCCAGCCGGCACTCATAGGCGCCGAGCCGCATGGTGCCGCCATAGTCGCTGCCGGCGTCACGGGTCTCGGTGACGTTGCCCCGGGTCCATTCGGTGAGCAGGCCGACGACCGGCTCATCGCAGGGACCGAATTCGGTGGAGCCGGCACCCGGAATGCCGCCGCCGGAGCGGGCGGCCTCGATGCAGGCCATCTGCATGCCGAAGCAGATGCCGAAATACGGGATCTTGCGCTCGCGGGCGAAGGTGACGGCCGCGATCTTGCCCTCGGAGCCCCGCTCGCCGAAGCCGCCCGGCACCAGGATGCCGTGGACATCCTCCAGCCGCATGACCGCTTCGCTCTCGGTCTCGAAGATCTCGCTGTCGATCCAGTCGAGCTCGACCTTCACGTTGTTGGCGATGCCGCCATGGGTCAGCGCCTCGGCCAGCGACTTGTAGCTGTCCAGCAGGCTCGTGTACTTGCCGACCACGGCGATCTTCACCTGGCCTTCCGGGTTGGCGACCCGGTCCATGATGCCGGTCCAGCGCTCCAGGTTCGGCTCGCTCTCGTCCTGCAGCAGGCCGAAATGGCGCAGCACCTCGGTGTCCAGCCCGTCCTCGTGGTAGCGCAGCGGCACCTCGTAGATCGACGAGGCGTCGAGCGCCGGGATGACGGCTTCCGGGCGGATGTTGCAGAACTGACCGATCTTGCGGCGCTGGTCGCTCGGGATCTCCCGGTCGCAACGGCACAGCAGGATGTCCGGCTGGATACCGACGCTCTGGAGTTCCTTGACCGAGTGCTGGGTCGGCTTGGTCTTCAGCTCGCCGGCCGACGGAATGAACGGCACCAGGGTGAGATGCAGGAACAGCGAGCGCTCGTGGCCGAGCTCGTTGCCGAGCTGGCGAATCGCCTCCAGGAACGGCAGGCCCTCGATATCGCCGACCGTGCCGCCGATCTCGCACAGGACGAAATCCTCGTCCGTGATGTCGCCCTTGGCGAATTCCTTGATGGCGTCGGTGACGTGCGGGATGACCTGGATCGTGGCGCCGAGATAGTCGCCGCGCCGCTCCCGGGTGATCACATCCATATAGATCTGGCCGGTGGTCACGTTGTCGCTCTTGCGGGCGGACACGCCGGTGAAGCGCTCGTAGTGGCCGAGGTCCAGATCGGTCTCCGCACCGTCGTCGGTGACGTAGACTTCGCCGTGCTGATACGGGCTCATGGTGCCCGGATCCACGTTCAGATAGGGGTCCAGCTTGCGCAGCCGGACTTTATAGCCGCGCGCCTGGAGCAGCGCGCCAAGGGCGGCAGAGGCGAGACCTTTTCCCAGGGAGGAGACCACGCCGCCGGTAATGAAGATAAACCGCGTCATGGGCGTTCCTTATACATCATCGGGTGCGATCCAAGCACGCGTTGTGGCCATCCGGCGCCACGAATGCGGTGCCGGTCGAGAACGGGCGGGAAATGCCCGCCGAATCAGGATGTTACTGCGAGAGAGGTGCTGCCGGAGCCGACGGCTCGACAGGTGCTTCGGTGGCCGGAGCCTGGTCGACGATGGACGTGGACTTGTTCTGGGAGGCGAGAATCGCCAGCGTAAGGCTGGTCGCCATGAAGCAGGCGGCGAGAATCGCCGTCGTCCGGGTCAGCAAGTTGGCCGTGCCGCGGGCCGACATGAACGAACCGAGGCCGCCACCGCCGCCACCGCCCCCACCGATGCCCAGGCCGCCGCCCTCGCTGCGCTGCAGCAGCACGGTGACGATCAGCGCCAGCGCGATCATGAGATGTACGGTGAGAATGATCAGTGCCATGTCGAACCCCGGTCTTCGGTCGGCGCGGGTTGTAGCGTTTCCAGCACCCGTTGGCCAGTCTGTCGTGCGTTTATCCCGGAAGACCGGTCACGGCGTCGCCTTGGCGATGCCGAGGAAGTCCTCCGCCTTCAGCGACGCGCCGCCGACCAGGGCGCCGTTCACATTGGCCACCGCCATCAGCTCCCTGGCGTTGCCCGGCTTCACCGAGCCGCCATAGAGCAGCCGGACATTGGCCGCGTCGCCGCAGATGTCGCCCAGCACCTTGCGGATATGGGCATGGACGGCGGCCACGTCATCGGCGGTCGGGGTGCGGCCGGTGCCGATCGCCCAGACCGGCTCGTAGGCGATGACCAGCGTATCGCCGGTCAGTCCCTCGGGCACGGACCCGCGGACCTGGCTCTCGACCACATCCAGCGCCTTGCCGGCATCGCGCTCGGCCTCGGTCTCGCCGACACAGACGATCGGGACCAACCCGGCCCGGCGGGCGGCCTCGGCCTTGGCACGGACCGTGGCGTCGTCCTCACCGTGATCGGCGCGGCGCTCGGAATGGCCGACGATGACATAGGTACAGCCGAGATCGGCCAGCATCTCCGGCGAGATGTCGCCGGTATGCGCACCCTTCTCAGCGGTGTGGCAGTCCTGGCCGCCGAGCGCGACGCCGCAGGAGCCGAGCACGACGCTCACCGGCGACAGATAGACCGAGGGCGGGCAGACAGCGAGTTCCACCGACACGGAGCCGACATTCTGGGCCAGGGACGCCGCCAGCACCTCGCTGGAGACGCGGTCCATGTTCATTTTCCAATTGCCGGCGATCAGCGCGCGTGGAGCCACGGCGAAACCCTCCTTGGTCGTCACAGGATGCCTTGAAACGTGGGGACGCTCTAGCACGGGGCAAGGGCGCCCGCCACCCACCTGCCCCCTCTCCCGGCCATTCCAGGGGCGTTCCCTGCCCGAAGCCTTGCGTTTCAAGGCGGTCGGGGCCTACAACCCTGATCCGAACGACCATCCGCGACCCGCTGCATCAGGCCGCCAGATCATGCTTCAGTTTATCCGCTCCAAGGTCTCTTCCATCTTCGTGAAGATCCTGTTCGTTCTTCTGATCGCCAGCTTCGCGATCTGGGGGATCGGCGACACGATCTTCGGCAGCCCGGCGGGCCGCGCCGCGGTCGAGGTGGATGGCGACGTGCGCGTCACCGCCGTCGAGGCGGCCGAGGAGTTCGACCGGTCGCGCCGGCGCCTGGGCATTCCGCTGAGCGTGGACCAGGCGATCCAGCTCGGTCTGCTGGACCAGACCCTGCAGAACCTGACCGTCCAGAGCCTCATGGTCGTGGCCACCAACCGGCTGGGCCTGTCGGCGAGCGACGAGCAGATCGTGCAGCTGATCCACCGTCAGTTCCGCGACAGCCTGGGCCAGTTCGACCGCACGGCCTATCAGACCTTCCTCGCCTCCAACGGCTGGACCGAGGCGGAGTTCGTGTCCCGCGCCCGCCGCGACCTGGCCCGCAACCAGCTCATCGGTGCGGTGGCCGCCGGCAGCGAGAAGACCGTGCCGGATCCGATCGTGAAGACCCTGCACGCCTATCGCGAGGAGCGCCGGATCGCCGCCGCCGTGCGCATCGACGCCGACAGCCTGGAGGCGCCGGAGGGCCCGGACGACGCGACCCTGACCGCCTATTACGAAGAGAACAAGCAGGACTACGAGACGCCGGAATACCGCGGCATCAGCTGGATCGCCGTCTCGCCGCAGTCGCTGGCCGAGACCATGGAGATCCCGGAGGACGAGCTGCGCACCCTGTTCGAGGAGCGTCGCGAAAGCTTCAGCACCCAGGGCACCCGCACGGTCGACCAGGCCCTGTTCACCGACGAGGCCGAGGCCCGCGCCGCCTATGACCGAATCCAGGCCGGCGAGGACTTCGCCGCCGTGGCCGAGGACATCACCGGCATGGGTGCCGCAGAGCTCGATTTCGGCGAGGTCACCCGCGGCGACCTGCCCGAGGGCACCGCCGACGCCGTCTTCGCCGTGACCGAGCCGGGCACCGTGACCGAGCCGGTGGAGAGCCCGTTCGGCTGGCACCTGTTCCGCATCCGCGGGGCCGAGGTCAGCGCGCCGGCAACCTTCGAGGAGGTGCGCGACCAGCTGCGCCAGGAGGTCGCCCTGGAGCGGGCCTATGACGAGGTGTTCGAGCGCTCCAACGCGCTGGAGGACGCGCTGGCCGGCGGCTCCACCCTGGAGGAGGCCGCCCAGTCCCTGAACATGCCGCTGAACCAGATCCCGTTCGTGGCCCGCGACGGCAGCCAGCCGGCCGGTGGCATCGTGACCACCGTGCCCGGCGAGCCGTTCCTGCGGACCGCCTTCGAGACCGAGACCGGCATGCAGAGCGTGCTGACCGAGACCCGCGACGGCACCTACTTCATCCTGCGCGTCGATGGTGTCGAGCCGCCGCGGATCCCCGAACTGGGTCAGATCCGTCCGGCGGTGATCGCCGACTGGACGACCGAGCAGCGTCTGGAGCAGGCCGAGGACATCGCCGACGCCATCGTGTCGGCCGTCTCCGGCGGTACCCCGCTGGCCGAGGCCGCGGCCGAATACGGCCTGGAGGTCGAGCGCCTGCCGGCCATCACCCGTCGGGGCCAGGCCCTGCCGACCGGCTGGCCGCCGGCGGTCGCGGGCGCCCTGTTCGAGCAGGAGGCGGGTGGGGCCAGCGCGGTCAGCAGCGACCAGGGTGCCGCCGTGATCTCGCTGGTCGAGGTCATCGAGGGCGGCGGCGACATGGCCGCTCCCCAGGAGCAGGTCCGCCGGGAGGTCGCCGGTGCGGTCTCCAACGACCTGATCGAACTGCTGCTCGCCGACCTGGAGAGCCGGCACGAGGTCACTGTCAATCCGGGCGCCGTGCGCCAGCTGTTCACCGTGAGCGAAGGCGCGCAATGACCACCAGCCCGGATTTCGACGCGTTCCGCGAGGCGTATGACGCGGGGCGGGCGCAGGTGGTCTGGACCACCCTGGTCGCCGATCTGGAGACGCCGGTCTCTGCCATGATGAAGCTGGCGGACGGGCGGGCCAACGCCTTCCTGCTGGAATCCGTCGAGGGCGGTGCGGTGCGCGGCCGCTACTCGATCATCGGCCTGAAGCCGGACCTGATCTGGCGCTTCTACAAGGACAAGGCGGAGATCAACCGCCAGGCCCGGATCGACACCGACGCCTTCGAGCCGCTGTCGGAGCCACCGCTGGCCTCCCTACGCTCGCTGATCGCCGAGAGCCGGATCGACCTGCCGGCCGAGGTGCCGCCGATGGCGGCCGGCCTGTTCGGCTACATGGGCTACGACGCCATCCGCCTGTTCGAGGACATTCCGGACAACAACCCGGACACCCTCGGCATCCAGGACGGCATCATGCTGCGGCCGACCATCGTCTGCGTCTTCGACAACATCGACGACATGGTCACCATCATCACCCCGGTCTATCCGGACGGCGAGATGAGCGCGCGGGCGGCCTATGCGGCGGCGGCGGAGCGGTTGGCCGACGTGGTCTCCGATTTCGAGCGCTCCCTGCCCTACCGCCGCGAGCGGCCGGGATCGGTGGACGCCCTGCCGGAGCCGGTCTCCAATACCGGGCGCGAAAAGTATCACGAGATGGTCCGCAAGACCGTCGAGTACATCAATGCCGGCGACGCCTTCCAGGTGGTGCCGTCGCACCGGATGTCGGTGCCGTTCACCCTGCCGCCCTTCGCGCTGTACCGCTCGCTGCGGCGGCTGAACCCGTCGCCCTTCTTGTTCTTCTTCGATTTCGGCGCCTACTCAATCGTCGGCTCCAGCCCGGAGATCCTGGTGCGCCTGCGCGACGGGGTGGTGACGATCCGCCCACTCGCCGGCACCCGCAAGCGCGGGGCGACGCCGGAGGAGGACAAGGCGCTCGCCGAGGAACTGCTGGCCGATCCGAAGGAACGGGCCGAGCACCTGATGCTGCTCGACCTGGGCCGCAACGATGTCGGCCGGGTCGCCAAGATCGGCACGGTCGAGGTGAAGGACCAGTTCACCATCGAGCGCTACAGCCACGTCATGCACATCGCCAGCCATGTGGACGGCGAGCTGGCCGAGGACAAGGACGTGCTGGAGGCCCTGTTCGCCGGCTTCCCGGCGGGCACGGTGTCCGGCGCGCCGAAGGTGCGGGCGATGGAGATCATCGACGAGCTGGAGGTCTCGCGCCGTGGCGTCTATGCCGGGGCGATCGGGTATCTCTCGGCCAACGCGATGGACACCTGCATCGCCCTGCGCACCGCCCTGGTGAAGGACGGCACCATGTACGTTCAGGCCGGTGGCGGCGTGGTCGCCGACAGCGACCCGGAAGCCGAATGGCAGGAAACCCAGAACAAGGCCCGCGCCCTCATCCGCGCGGCGCAGGAAGCGGTCCGGTTCGCGGCGCGGCGAAGCTGAGCCCTCACCCTCTACAAAGTCGTCATCCCGGACGTGCCCGGACTTGATCCGGGGACGGGCCGGGACCTAGGGGCCGTGTGGCCTGGGTCCCGGCGATCCCCGGGTCGGGCCCGGGGTTCGCCGGGATGACGAGTGTGGACTTTGGCAGCCGCCCCCTACTCCGCCGGCTGGGCCACCGGCGCGTTGCGCCGCCCCGCCGGCAGCAGCAGACCCGCGATCGCCCCGCCCGTGGCGACCAGCGCCAGCAGCACCAGCAGCGGCTCGAAATCGCCCGCCATGTCGTAGAGCTGGCCCACCAGGGGCACGCTGATCGCCGACACCCCGAGCGACACCAGGAACTTCACCCCGAAGGCCGTCCCGCGCCAGGCCGGCGGCGAGTAGCGGGCGAACAGGCTGTTCTCCGCCGGCACGAAGGCCGTGTTGGTCAGCACCATCATCGCCGCGACCGGCAGCAGCAGCGGCCCGGCCAGGGTGGCGGCCACCGCCAGGAACGGGATCTGCAGCGCCCAGCAGGTGATGTAGACCCGCTTCAGGTCGTAGCGGTCGGCCATCCATCCGCCGAGAACCTGGGCGAGCGCCGACACGCCGTAGATCAGCGACACCAGCAAGCCCACCCCCGCCGTCGTGCTCACCATGCCCACCAGCCGCTGGTCGAACAGCTTGGGCATGGCGAAGGAGGTCGACTGGTAGATCAGGCCGGACAGGGCGATGGTCACCATCAGCACCATCGCCCCGCGCAGCATGTCGCCGCGGCTTGCCTCGTGCGCGGCGGCGTGGTGGATCGCCCGGTTGTCCTCCACCAGGCCCAGCAGGATCGAGATGACCAGGGCGACGCCCACGAGCACGCAGATCGCCCCCGGCACGAAGAACGCCCACTGCCAGCCATAGGCGGCGGCCAGCGTCCCGGCGACCACCGCGCCGCCGGCCGTCCCGAACGAGCCGAACACGCCGTTGATGCCGAGTGCGCGGCCCCGCGTCGCCGGATCCCGAGTCACCCAGGCGATGCCGACCGGGTGATAAATGGATGCGAACAGCCCGATGCCGCCGAGCCCGACCGCCATGGCCAGCGGCCCGTCGGCAAAGCCGGTGGCGACGCACATGCCGCCGGTGCCCAGGAAGAACAGCGCCATCATGCCCGGGGCGCTCCACCGGTCGGCGAGCCAGCCGGCGGGGACCGCGGCGGCGCCGAACAGGATCTGTCCCGCCAGCATCAGGGCGATCAGCTCGCCGAACCGCATGTCCCAGGCGCCCTCCAGCGACAGGACCACGGTCGGATACAGCAGCATCAGCAGGTGCGAGAAGGTGTGGCCGATACAGGAGAAGCCCAGCGCCAGACGCGACGAGACGGGCATGGCGGAGACCGGGGACGGAGACACAGGGGGCGTCATGGGAGCGTTTCCTCTTTTGTTCGTTATCCCATGCAACGCGAAGGGGCGACAACCCGTCGCCGCATGCTTGCGGCGGGCCAAGCGGCTTTCTACAGTCGGGGCCATGGCGGGGACGGGGAAATCAGCCGACAGGAAAACGGGCAAGGCTGCGGCCAAGGCGAGCGCCACGGAGCAGCCGACGGCGGCCCAGCGCGCCTGGCTGACCCGCGGGCTCGACCAGCCGGGCGGCAAGCTTCCCCTGTTCGACCTGAACGGCCAGCGCGTCAGCACCCGCATGGTCCGCACCTGTCTGGACAAGGGCTGGGCCGAACCGTGGTTCGAGAACCCGCTCAAACCCGACTGGCTGGTCTGCAAATTGACGGTGGCCGGTCGCAGGGTCGTCGGCGGCGACTGACCCTACCTCCCTGAGCCGCTGGACAGGGTCGCGGGGGGCGGCCATGATCCAGCAGCATTTTTGGGGGAAATGCATGACCCTGGACGATTATCTGACCGTGGTGGCCACCAGCAAGCCGGAGGACTGGCGCGCCACGGTGCTGCCGACCTTCATGTTCCGGGTGGTTCCGATCCGGGCGGCCGGGGGCGGCACCGTCGATTTCGAGTTGCAGGAACACACGACCACCCTCACCTTCCTGCGCGACGTGCGTTTCGGCATGGCCTGGGGCCTCGTCGGCGACAAGAACTACAAGGAGGAATGGGTCGAGAAGCTGCCCAACAAGCGGGCCCAGGGTGTGCTGATCGATTTCCTGTTCAACGGCGCCATGGTCTACCGCGACATGCTGGTGGCCGTGGACGGCTGGCGCTGCATCCTGCCCCAGCCGATCAACGAGACCGGCCCGGTCTTCAAGGTACCGAAACGCCGCCTCGACATCGCCAGACTGGTCCACCGGCTCGTCGGGCCGGAGACCAGTTTCGACTCCTACTTCAAGCGGGTCGGCATGCAGGCTCACGACCAGCCCTGGCCGTGACCCTGCGAAAAATCAGATAGTTATCAGAAGTCCTTCATCTGATTTCTCAGATGAGAGCGCCGATGGACCGGTCAGTCCTTGTAGTCGGGCTCGTCGCGGTCAAGCAGCCGCATCAGGGCCGCGAAGTGGCGGTGCGCCTGGGCCCGCTCGGAGCTGGAGGACATCTGGTCGGCGGTCATGCGGGCGACGTCCTGCGGCACACGGCGCAGCGGCGCGTTGGTCGACATGGCGATGACCTGGGCCTGGGCAGCGCGTTCCAGATAGTACAGATCGTCGAACGCCTCGGCGATGTTGCGGCCGGTGACGACCACGCCGTGATTGGCCAGGAAGGCGACCCGCTTGCCGCCCTGCAGGGAGGCGGCGATGCGCTCGCCCTCGGAATCGTCCAGGGCCAGGCCGTTGTAGAGATCGTCATAGGCGATCTGGTCGTAGAACTTCAGCGAGGTCTGCAGCACCGGCTCCAGGCGCCCCGCCTCCAGCATGGTGATCGCCGTGGCATAGGGCATGTGGGTGTGCAGCACGACCTTGGCGTCCGGCACCAGCCGATGGATGTGATAGTGGATGAAGAACGCGGTCGGCTCCGGCGGCTCCTTGCCGTCCACCGCATTGCCGTCGGCATCGACCTCCACCAGGTCGCTCGCCCGCACCTCGGACCAGTGATAGCCGTGCGGGTTCAGCAGGAAGCGGTCGTCCTCGCCCGGGATCACCGCGGAGAAGTGGTTGCAGATCCCCTCATGCATGCCCATGCGCACAGCCCAGCGCAGGGCGGCCGCCAGCTCGATACGGGTCTTGGCGCGGGCGTCGAGGCCCTCGGACTCGGGAACGGCGGCAAGCGACATGGGGTTCTCCATCGGCGTAAGGCACGGATACGGGTTGTGGCAAGACTATCGGGGCAGGATGGGCGCGTCGAGACACAGGTTTGAGGGATTCCGCCCACGGTGTCGCACGCCGGGTGGAGCGCGGGCGGTCAGGCCCACGCTCCCGCCGCGTCTAAGTCCCGAAGCGCTGGATCACCTCGGCAAGCGGGAGGTGGCCCCGACAGGAGCCGGTACCAACCGCCGGCTCGCCCTTCTCCAGGGCCGTCGCGTAGATCACGGCGGGGTCCCGCTCCAGCCGGCCGCGCAGGGCCGCAAGCTTCCGCCAGCGGTCCGGCCGGGTCACCTCGTGAAAGTCGAGCCAGCGGGCCACGCCGACGAGAACGGCATCCGCGAGGGTCGGGTGGTCGGCGACCAGGAACTCCGTCTCGCCGATCATTTCCTCCAGCCGGTCATGGCGTTCGATCACCGCCTCGCTGCCGATGCGCCTCAGCAGCGCCTTCTCGGCAGGATCGTCCGTCTCCATCTCCAGGGCGGCCCAGAGCGGCGAGAAGGCGCCAGTGAAGCCGGTGTTGAGGAAGGCCATGATCTGGTGTAGCCGATCGGCTTCGGGCGTCATCGGATCGAAACTGATCCGGTTGTGGCTGTCGCGTGCCGCGAGCCACAGGGCGATGGCCATGGTCTCCGTGAGCACCCGGCCCTCATCGGTGACGAAGGCGGGCGTCTCGACCCGGGCGTTGATTCGTCTGTAGGACGGCTCCCGCATCTCGCCGAACATGTCGACGCGGCACAGCCTGTAGGGTTTGCCCAGCCACTCCAACGCCGCGACGAGCCCCATCGAGCTTCCCGACGGGAAGCCGTATAGAAGGATCGGTTCCATTGTCTCGGTCTCCGTGATGTCGATTGATCACGCTGCGCAGCGGTGCTGGAACCTACGCACCCGGCGTCCCAAGTAAATTACGCACCTTTTCGTAACCATGGGGTCCCCGATGAAGAACCTGGTTTCCCGCTGCCCCATCGAAGAGGTCATGCAGATCCTGAGCGGCCGTTGGCCCACCCTGCTGATCTACTACCTGCAGGAGGGCACCAAACGCTTCAGCGACCTGCGCCGCGACAATCCGACGATTTCGCACAAGATGCTGACGCTGGAGCTGCGCAAGCTCGAGGATGCCGGGATCGTCCGCCGAACCGAGTTCGACGGCTATCCGAGGCGGGTCGAATACCGGCTCACCGAGGCTGGCGAGCGGCTCGTGCCTCTCATCGACGCCCTGGGCGACTGGTGGGAGGCGACCGACGGCGTCGACCAGCAGGAGAGTGAGAGCGAGGTCCCGGAGCAGTCCTCGGCCGCCTGACGGTGTCGAACCGGACCCTGGCCGGCCGGACGGACGTTACGAGGCTCTTCGGGATCAAGATGGTCGGAGCGGCGGGATTCGAACCCACGACCCCCACACCCCCAGTGTGGTGCGCTACCAGGCTGCGCTACGCTCCGACGCGGCGGACTATAGGCGATCCGCCAGGGGGCCACAACACGAAGCGGCCCCGAAATTCAGCACTTTTTGATCGGGTGTTGACGGCTCACGCCCGGGCTGCGGCCAGCAGCTTCTTCAGGGCGGTGAGTTCGTCCAGAACCGCCTTGATCGCCGTCTTGTCGACGGGCGTCGGCAGGTCGCCCTCCTCGCCCATGGCGGCCACCGGCGGGTGTTCGCCGCCATTGCCGTTCCCGTTGCTCGGCGTCGGCACGACCTCGGCATCGCCGGACTGCACGGCCCGGGCGGTCTCGCCCGCGGTCGGCATCCGCACCGCGCCCTCGCGCAGCAGCTTCTGCACGCCCTTGATCGTGTAGCCTTCGCGGTACAGCAGCTCGCGGATGCGGCGCAGCAGCGCGATGTCCTCGGGGCGGTAATAGCGCCGCCCGCCGCCGCGCTTCAGCGGCCGGACCTGATTGAACTTGGTTTCCCAGAAACGCAGCACGTGCGGCGGCACGTCCAGATCGTCGGCGACCTCGCTGATCGTACGGAAGGCCGCCGCCGACTTGCCATTGCGGCGCGGCGTGGAGGAGGTTGCTTGCGTGTCGGCCATTGCGCCCTACCCCCCGGGGGTCAGTCTTCCGACTCTCGGTTGATCCGGTTCTTCAGGACGTGGGACGGACGGAACACCAGGACCCGGCGCGGGAGGATCGGAACCTCCTCGCCCGTCTTGGGATTGCGCCCGATCCGCTCGCCCTTCTGGCGGACCGAGAAGCTGCCGAACGAGGAGATCTTGACCATCTCACCGCGAACCAGCGCTTCAATCATTTCATCAAGAACCGACTCGACGAGGTCCGCCGATTCGTTTCGGGACAGGCCGACTTCCTGGTAGACGGCCTCGCTCAAATGAGCGCGGGTGATCGTTTCGCCGGTCATGCGCACCCCCGTTGTGGAACAGAAAGGTACCCCGAACGAATCGAAGCGTCAATTAATTCGGTGATTTCAGGCGATTGGCGCGACTTCCTCGCGTGCCGTCTCGGTCCCTGACCGATCCATACGCGCCGGAATCCCAAAGCGGACAAGGCCGGCACCCCAGGCGAGCCCGCCGCCGATGGCCTCCAGCAGCAGCAGATCGCCCGACCGCACACGGCCGTCGCGCACCGCCTCATCCAGAGCGAGCGGCACCGACGCGGCCGAGGTATTGGCATGGCGCTCGATGGACACCACCACCTTCTCCGCCGGCAGCTTCATGCGGTTTGCCATGGCGTCGATGATCCGCCGGTTGGCCTGGTGCGGGATCAGCCAGTCGACATCGGCGGCCGACAGGCCGTTGGCCTCCAGCGATTCGTCGATCACGCCGGACAGCTTGGAGACCGCGTGGCGGAACACCTCCTTGCCGTTCATGCGCACATGGCCGACGGTCTTGGTCGCCGACGGGCCGCCATCGACGTAGAGAATGTCGCGCTCCCGGCCGTCGGAATGCAGATGGGTCGACAGCACGCCCCAGCCGTCGCCGGCCGCCTCGGTCGCGCGCAGCAGCACCGCTCCTGCCCCGTCGCCGAACAGCACGCAGGTGGTGCGGTCCTCCCAGTCCAGCAGGCGCGAGAAGGTCTCGGCGCCGATCACCAGGGCGGTGCGGGCCTGCCCCGCCTTCAGGAAGTTGTCGGCCACCGCCAGGGCATAGACGAAGCCCGCGCAGACCGCCTGCACGTCGAACGCCGCGCCGCTGAAGGCCCCGAGCGCCTTCTGCACCTTGGTCGCCGTCGCCGGGAAGGTATCGTCCGGGGTCGTGGTGGCGACGATGATCAGGTCGATGTCCTCGCCTTCCAGCCCCGCCATGTCGAGGGCGTTGCGCGCCGCCTTGATCGCGAGGTCGCTGGTCAGTTCGCCCTCGCCAGCAAGGTGGCGTTGCCGGATCCCGGTGCGCTGGCGGATCCAGTCGTCCGAGGTGTCGACCCAGGTCGACAGCTCCTCATTGCTGACCACGCGCTCGGGAAGGTAGGACCCGGTCGCGATCATCAGGGACCGTTTCATCATGCCGTTGCCACCGCTGTTGGTTGCTGCTGGTCCGGCCGATCCAGGCGGCCATTGGTCAATTCTTCGCGGACCTTCTCAAGGAAGCCATACCGCTTCATGTCCGCCGCGACGCCGATGGCGTTGGCGAAACCCAGCGCGTCGGTGCCGCCATGGCTCTTCACGGCGATGCCGTTGAGCCCGAGGAACATCGCGCCGTTGTAGCGGCGCGGGTCCATGCGCTGGCGAAGCTGGCCGACGGCGCCGCGCGCCAGCAGGTAGCCGAGCTTCGACAGCAGCGAATTCCGGAAGGCGTCGCGCAGGAACTGGCCGATCAGGCGCGAGGTACCCTCCGCCGTCTTCAACGCGATATTGCCCGAGAATCCGTCGGTGACAACCACGTCGACCGTCCCGGCCGGAATATCGTCGCCCTCCACGAACCCATGGAACTCGAAGGGCATGTCGGTCATGCCGCGCAGGATGGTCGCCGCCTCCCGCACCGAGTCGTTGCCCTTCTGCTCCTCGATGCCGACGTTCAGGATGCCGACCACCGGCCGCTCCAGCCCGAGCACCGTGCGCACGAAGATCTGCCCCATGATCGCGAACTGCACCAGGTTGGTCGCGTCGCAAGTGATGTTGGCGCCCAGGTCGAGCATGGCGCTCTCGCCGCGGCGGGTCGGGAAGAAGCCGGCGATCGCCGGCCGGTCGATCCCCGGCATCGGCCGCAGCACCAGCTTGGCGATGGCCATCAGCGCGCCGGTATTGCCCGCCGAGACCACGCCGTCGGCCTTGCCCTGCCCCACCAGGTCGATGGCCATGCGCATGCTCGAGCCCTTGCCCTGGCGCAGCGCCACCGACGGCTTGTCCTCATCGGCGATGGCCTTGTCGGTATGGATGATCTGAGGCGACTGCGCCTTCAGACGCTTGGTCTTCTCGACCAGCGGACGGATCCGCGCCTCGTCGCCCACCAGGATGATCTTCAGGTCGGGACTGCGCTCCAGCGCAATATCGGCGCCCTGGACGACCATGTCCGGTGCCTTGTCCCCACCCATAGCGTCCAATGCGATCGTCAGACCGTCCGACACTCGTCGACCCTCATCGTCGCCTCTCCAACGGTCCCCAGTCCCCCCAGACCGGTTGAATCGATCGTGCGGACTCTAGCGTTCCCGCCAGCGCGCGTCGACCGCTGCCGGAAAATCGCTTCCGGCCCGACCGGCTCCTGCGGGCCGGGCGCGTCTTTTACGCCACATCCGGCCCAGCGGACAACCACGTTACCGTTTCTTGACATCCCTGTCCTTCAGCGAGGCCAGCGCGGCGAAGGGCGAGGCCCGACCGCCGTCCCCGCCGCCCTCCTCGTCCTCGGGATCGTCCTCCTGCCGGTCGACCGGCGGGACACCGGGGGCCCGGGGATAGGGATCGATCGACAGGGACAGAACCTGGGCGAAGACCT
Organism: Thalassobaculum sp.; assembly: GCF_965223715.1. Classification (GTDB taxonomy): domain Bacteria; phylum Pseudomonadota; class Alphaproteobacteria; order Thalassobaculales; family Thalassobaculaceae; genus Thalassobaculum. The sequence goes on from NZ_OZ245012.1 coordinate 1,500,980, forward strand.
CGCCCACGTCGAGCACCTCGTCCTCCAGCGGCTCGGGATCCTCCGCCACCGGGTCGAGCTCGACCTCGAATCCGTCGATCTCGCGGCTGTCGTCGAACAGCTCGTCGATCTCGCCCGCCACCTCGGCGGCGACCGGTTCCAGCGTGACGACGCATTCCTGCACGACGCTGGCCGTCAGCGTGCCCTTGAGCTCGATCCAGCCGGTATCCTTGCGCCGGCGAAGAACCGCCTGGGCGCTGAAGGCGGACAGCTCGATCAGCCCGAAGCGCTCGGCCAGGGCCGCCCGGGCCTCGGGGCCGGCCTCGAACGTGATGGTCCGGGACTGCTGGCCGATCCGGGTGACCGGAATCGGCTCCATCAGCGGTGCGTGGTCCGCGTCGGCCATCACGACGCCTCCGGCAGCGACAGGGCCGGCTGCGGGAACGACACCGCGCCGCGCATCAGTTCCTCGATCGGCAGGGCGTCGATCCTTTCCCGCGCCAGGGCGACGTAGGCGGCCAGGGCCGGCGCCTGGGCGGCGTCCTCGGCTCCCTGATAGACGTTGCGGGTGATCGCGGCGGTCAGATCCTCCTCGCCCGCCAATGCCTCCTCATAGGCCGCGCAGCGGCCGTAATAGGCCCGCACCATGTCCTTCACCTTCTTGCCGACGCTCATGTCGCCCACCCCCATGGCCCGCAGGGTGCGGTCCATGTCGTGAAAAAAGGTGTCGAACAGCGCCTGGGCCATCTTGCGGGCGGCCGGATCCTCGGCGGCCGACAGCCGCCGGACCACCAGGTGGAGATGCAGCACCAGCAGGTCGAAACGGCCCTCCAGATGGTCGGCGACCCCGAATTCGGCATAGAAAGCGGGCACGCGCGCCTGGTCGACAACGGCGTCATACAGCCGGTCGACCGCCAGGCGGGTCTCGTCCCTCTTGAAAAACCGTGCGAAAATCTTTGTTCTCCGTTACTCCGACAGCGACCATACCGTCGCCCCGTTCGATGCGGGATACTCAGATACCAGGATCCGCGATGCGCCCGCCCGTCACGCCCTCACGTCTCCGCTCCGCCCTGGCCGGCGTGGCCCTGGCCGTTTCCGTCGCCGCCTGCAGTCCGCAGATCGCGACACATGGCAACATGGTGGATGTGGACGCTCTCGCCAAGATCGAACCCGGCCGCACGCCGCAGTCGGAGGTTCTGGCGCTGCTCGGCTCGCCCTCCAGTCAGGCCAATTTCGGCGAGCCGACATGGTACTACATCGGCCAGCGCACCGAGCGCCAGGCGTTCTATCGCCCGGAGACGATCGAGCGCCGGGTGGTCTATGTCGATTTCGAGCCGACGGGTGCGGTGAAGTCGATCGGCACCCTCGACCTCGAGGACGGCAAGAAGATCGCCATCGTCGATCGCGAGACGCCGACCGCCGGCCAGCGCATCACCCTGCTGAAGCAGCTGATCGGCAACGTCGGCCGCTTCACCCCAACCGATTAGGCGCCGACCCACTCACCCTCGGCCGCCCGAAGCACAAAGGCCCCGGAGCGTCTCCGGGGCCTTTGCCGTTCAGGATGTGGTTGGGTCGATCAGCCGGCCAGTGCGGCCAGCAGCAGGATCGCCACGATGTTGATGATCTTGATCATCGGGTTCACGGCCGGGCCGGCGGTGTCCTTGTAGGGATCGCCGACCGTGTCGCCGGTCACCGCGGCCTTGTGCGCCTCGGAGCCCTTGCCGCCGTGATGGCCGTCCTCGATGTACTTCTTGGCATTGTCCCAGGCGCCGCCGCCGGCGGTCATGGAAATCGCCACGAAGATGCCGGTCACGATCGTGCCCAGCAGCATCGCGCCGAGTGCGGTGAAGGCCGCCGACTGGTCGGCGATCCACAGCACCACGAAGTACACGACCGGGGGTGCGAGCACCGGCAGCATCGAGGGGACGATCATCTCCTTGATCGCCGCCTTGGTCAGCATGTCGACGCAGGTGCCGTATTCCGGCTTGTCCGTGCCCTTCATGATGCCCGGCTTCTCGCGGAACTGACGGCGGACCTCTTCGACGACCGCGCCGCCGGCGCGGCCGACCGACTGCATGCCGAGCGCGCCGAACAGGTAGGGCAACATGCCGCCGATGAACAGGCCGACCACCACGAACGGATCCTGCAGGCGGAACTGCACGTCGAGATCCGGGAAGTAGTAGCGCAGGTCCTCGGTATAGGCCGCGAACAGCACCAGGGCCGCGAGGCCGGCGGAGCCGATGGCATAGCCCTTGGTCACCGCCTTGGTGGTGTTGCCCACCGCGTCCAGGGCGTCGGTGACGTTGCGCACGTCCTCCGGCAGCTCCGACATCTCGGCGATGCCGCCGGCGTTGTCGGTCACCGGGCCGTAGGCGTCGAGCGCCACGACCATGCCGGCCAGAGCCAGCATCGTGGTCGCCGCCACGCCGATGCCGAACACGCCGGCACAGAGGTAGGAGACGATGATGCCGCCGGCGATGATGATCGCCGGAAGCGCACAGGCCTCCATGGACACCGCGAGGCCCTGGATGACGTTGGTGCCGTGGCCGGTCTCCGAGGACTTGGCGATGGACTTCACCGGCCGGAACTCGGTCGAGGTGTAGTACTCGGTCACCCAGATCAGCAGCCCGGTCACCACCAGACCCGTCAGGGCGCAGTAGAACAGGAAGCGGCCGTTCACCGTGGTGTCGCCCATGGCGATCGTCTCGGTGGTGCCGAACATGTAGAAGGTCAGGCCGGCGATCAGGATCGCGGACAGCACGGCCGACACGATGAAACCCTTGTAAAGGGCGGCCATGATCTTCTGGCTGGAGCCGAGCTTCACGAAGAAGGTGCCGACCACCGAGGCCAGGATGCACACGCCGCCGATCAGCAGCGGGTAGGCCATCATCGCCGCGACATCGGCGCCGGTGAAGAAGATCGCCGCCAGCAGCATGGTGGCGACCACGGTCACCGCGTAGGTCTCGAACAGGTCGGCGGCCATGCCGGCGCAGTCGCCGACATTGTCGCCCACGTTGTCGGCGATCACGGCCGGGTTGCGGGGGTCGTCCTCGGGAATGCCGGCTTCGACCTTGCCCACCAGGTCGGCGCCGACATCGGCACCCTTGGTGAAGATTCCGCCGCCCAGACGGGCGAAGATGGAGATCAGCGAGGCACCGAAGCTGAGCGCCACCAGGGCCTCCAGGATATGACGCAGTCCGACCGGGTCGGACGGGTCATAGATCGACTGCAGGACCAGATAGTAACCCGCCACGCCCAGCAGACCGAGGCCGACGACCAGCATGCCGGTGACGGCACCCGACTTGAAGGCCACGTCCAGCGCCGCGACCATGGACTTGGTCGCCGCCTGGGTGGTGCGGACGTTGGCGCGCACGGAAACGTTCATGCCGACATAGCCGGCCACGCCGGACAGCACCGCACCGATGACGAAGCCGAGCGCCACGGTAAGACCCAGGGTCACGAGCAGAATGACCGTCACCACCGCGCCGACGATGGCGATCGTGGTATACTGACGGTTCAGGTAGGCGCTCGCCCCTTCCTGAATCGCGCTGGCGATTTCCTGCATGCGCTCGGACCCGGCGCTTGCAGACAGGATCGACCTGCTCGCCCACCAGCCGTAGATCAAGGCGGCGACGCCGCACAGGACTACGAACAGAAGCTTTTCATCCATCTTTGGAAGCCCTTCCATCCCTCTAAGGAGATCCCGGTGCCGATCTTTTGCGACGGCTTGACGAGATCTCTAATGACAACAGCCGGAGGGTAGTATTCGCGTGCCTTTGCCCCCGGTTCAAAAGCCCAATGGACAATAGCAAAGATTGCTGTCCATTCAACTATCCCCGGTTTTTCTAGGGCTTTCAGGCAGCCGCGGCGCGGCGGCGGCTTCCGTACCAGATGAGGGCGATGCCGACGGCGACGGCAAGCGGCAGAATCCCGAGATTAACCGCCTGCCAGCCGAAGTTATGGTTGACGTAGCCCGACGAGAACGCCGCCACGGTGGAGGCGGAGAACACCAGGAAATCGCCGAAGCCCTGAACCTTGGCCCGCTCCGCCGGACGGTACGACTCGGTGAGAAGCGTGGTTCCGCCAATGAACAGGAAGTTCCAGCCGATGCCGAGCAAGACCAGGGCGGAGAAGAACTGCAGCAACTCGATGCCCGAGAAATTGATGGCGATGCACAGCAGGTAGGCGAACACCCCGGTCAGCATGATCCGGATAACACCGAAGCGGTTGATCAGCGACCCGGTGAAGAATGACGGGGCGAACATGCCGACCGCGTGCCACTGGATCACCATGGCGGAGTCGTGGAACGCGAATCCGCAATCCTCCATGGCCAGCGGCGTGGCGGTCATCACGAAGGTCATGCTGCCATAGCCGACCATCGCCCCCATCACGGCGACCAGGAAGGTGGGCTGGCGGGCGATCTCCAGCAGCGGCCGGCCGCTCTCGGCCCGGCTTTCCGCACTGGGACGCGGGATCTGCACGAAGGCCAGGAACACCAGGCTCAGCGCCTGCACCACGGCGATCGCCACGAAGCTGCCGGCGAACATGATTGGCGCGAACCAGTCGTAGGACGCCTTGGTCAGCTCCGGGCCGAGCAGTGCCGCCACCACGCCACCGGCCAGCACCAGGGAGATCGCCCGCGGCCGGAAGCTGTCCGACGCGGTATCGGCGGCGGCATAGCGGTAGAGCACCGCGAAGCCCTGGAACGAGCCGATCAGCATGGAGGCGAGGCAGAACAGCAGGAAATTGCCTGAGAAGATCGCCGACACGCCGATGAACGCCCCGGTCACGCCGATCAGCACACCGGTGACGAAGCCAAGGCGCCGGCCCACATGGCGCATGTAGAGCGCGGCCGGCATGGTCGTCAGCATCGTGGCGGTGAACTGGAACGCCAGCGGCAGCGTGGCATAGGCCGGGTCCGGCGCGAGCGTTTCGCCCGCCAGGGCCGTCACCGTCATGTTCATGATCATCCCGGACATCGACAGCGCCTGGCAGATCGCCAGCAGCACCACATTCTTGACCGAGGGATCGCGCAGAGACATTCGGGAGGCTCCTGGGAGAGCGGAGTTCCGCGGATCGCGGGCGGAAACCGGAAAAGGGCGGGACCAGACCCCTACTCCCCGCAGCCCATGGCGTCCAGCCCCGAACACGGTCGACACCGGGCGGGGTGGCCGTCTTCGCAAGATGTTAACGATTGATCTGATAGGCGGACACGCTGTCAGGAGACCGTCCAGATACCGCCATGCCACATGCCACCACGTCCGACGCGTACCGATCCGGAGAAACACTTCTCGCGCTCTGCCGGCAACGCCTGCGTTTTCAGCCGACGCTTGCGATCGCCGAACTCTGGATCTCCTCCCTGCTGACGGCACCGACGGGCGACCTGCCGGGCTTCGATCCGCTGGACGCGGCGCCGCTCCTGCCTCACCTCTACCTGCTGGACCGAGACGGCGACGCCCTGCGCTATCGGGTGTCGGGAGAGTCGGTAAACGACCTGTTCGGCTCAAGCCACACCGGCAAGACCTTGAGGGACGTCGTGCCCTCCGGGATCTACGATCTGGTGGCGCCGTATTTCCGCGACGTCTTCGACTTGAAGGCCTGCATCTTCAAGGGCCATGTCATTCATCGAGGCTACAGCGCGGCCGAGTTCGAGCGACTGCTGCTGCCGGTCCGCCGTAACGGCGCCCTCCAGCTCCTGGGCGTCCTCGCTCTGAGCACGACCTGCGCGCCGCGGACCGACGGTGCCGCGCCCGCCCCCGTGGAGAACGGCTTCCATTTCACACAGTTCGCGCTGTCGGACGGCACGGTGACCGAGACGCACATACCTCTACGGGAGCTGCCGGTGGACGAACTGCCGTTCAAGGAGCACGTGCGCCAGCGAGGGCGCAGCACACTTACCCGAGCGGGCGCTCAAAAAGGTTCTGGAACAATATGTTGACGATATAACCTTCACCTATTGTCTCACCTAGCTTGGCGAGCAGCCGTTCCTTCAGGAACTGCCGGTCCGAGATCCCCGGTTCGATATCCAGGGCGGCCAGGGCGTGGACGTAGGTCAGGATCGTGTCGATGATCCGCGGCATCTGCTGGTTCACATAGGCCTGCTTCTCGCCGAACTCGACCTCCAGCAGGATGTCCATCACAAGGAAGCGCGAGACGTCGCCGTCCTCGAAGATCGGGATGGTCAGCGGATCGACGTCGATCAGCGTGGTGTTCTCCGGCTTCTTCTCCTCCACCGGCTCCGTCGGCTCCGCCACCTCGATGCCCATCAGTGTCTGGAGCTGGGGCGGCAGAAGGTCCGGGGCGAAGGAGGCCACGCCGAACAGGCCGCCGCCGACCAACGCGAGCAGAACGACGAGGATAATCAGGATCTTCACCGCTCAGCGCTCCGTCAGAAATGGCTCCAGCCCCGGGCGGTCAGCCCGTCGAGCGGGGCGCCGCGATGGTCGAGCACCTCGACCCCGGCGCCGGACTCTACCCGACCGATACGGGTGACGGATACGCCCGCGTCGCGGCCCGCTGCCTCGATCTCCGGCGCAGCCTCCTGCGGGGCGGTGAACAGCAGCTCATAGTCGTCGCCGCCGGTCAGCACCTCGGCGAACAACTCGGGATCGTCGCTGACCAGTTCGGCCACCGAGTCCGAGACCGGAACGGCGGGGGCGTCGATCACCAGACGGCAGTCGGAATGGGTGGCGATGTGCCCCGCGTCCTGCACCAGCCCGTCCGAGACATCCAGCCCGGCGGCGGCGCGGCCGGCCAGCAGCGGCCCCAGGGCCACCCGCGGCCGCGGCAGGCGGTAGCGGTCGGCCAGATCGGCGAACCGGACCGACAGCTGCCCCTGGGCCACCCGCAGGCCGAGCGCGCCGTCGCCGATCGTGCCGCTGACCCAGAGGTCGTGCCCGGGCTTGGCGGCGGAGCGGCGCAGGAGCCGATCGGGTCCGCCGATCCCGAAGGCGGTGATCGAGAGGGTGATTGGGCCTTTGGTGGACACGCTGTCGCCGCCCAGCAGATGGATGCCGTACTCCGCCTGGTCGGCCGCCAGGCCTTCAGAGAACGCCCTGAGCCAGCGCTGCGGCTCCGCCATGTCCTTCGGCAGGGCCAGCGCCAGGGTATACCCGTACGGGGCCGCGCCCATGGCGGCGAGGTCCGACAGGTTCACCCGCAGCGCCTTGCGCGCGACCAGGTCCGGCGGATCGTCGGGCAGGAAATGGATGGATGAGACCAGGGCATCGACGGTGACCACCCATTCCCGTCCGTCGGCAAGCGCCGGCAGGGTGGCGGCATCGTCGGTCAGGCCGAACGCGCCCGGCGCCCCCTCTGCCAGGGGCGCGAAGAAGCGGGCGATCCGGTCGAATTCGCCGAGCGGCTCGGAGTCCTCGGTCATGCCCGGATCACCCCTTTCCGCTCAGTCGGTCCGGTCGGCGATCTCGCCCTCGCGCAGCAGGCGCGCGAGCCGGTCGAGCACGGCATTCACCAGCGCCGGCTCGCGTCCGGAGAAGAAGTCGCGGCCGAGTTCGACATACTCGGTGATCACCACCTTGGCCGGGACGTCGCCGAAGGACAGCAGCTCGTAGGTGCCCAGGCGCAGGATGGCGCGCAGCAGGACCTCCAGGCGGCCGAGGTTGAAGTCCGGCTCCAGCGCGTTGACCAGCATCGGGTCGATGGTGGGCATGTCGCCCACCGTGCCGAGCACCAGCTTCTCGAAGAACAGGGCGTCCACCGGGCGCGACTCGGCGTCGTCGACGATGCCGCTGAAACCGCGCGAGACGAAGGCCGGCACCACCTCGTGGGGCGACGCCTTGGCCACCTCGATCTCGTACAGCGCCTGGGCGGCGGCCAGACGGGCCAGACGGCGGGCAACGGTCTTGCCGCGGCCGTGCTTGGCGGATTTGCCGGACTCGCTCATGCCGTCGCTCATGACAGCGCGAACTGATGGCGCAGGGACACCATCGCCAGGCAGGCCTCGGCGGCGTCCCGGCCCTTGTTCTTCTCGCTGACCCGGGCGCGGGCCCAGGCCTGGTCGCCGTTCTCCACGGTCAGGATGCCGTAGCCGATCGCCAGGTTCTCGCGCACCGACAGATCCATCAGGCCCCGCGCGCTCTCGCCGCAGACATAGTCGTAATGGGTGGTCTCGCCCCGGATCACGCAGCCGAGCGCGACGTAGCCGTCATAGGCCACCCCGCCCTTCAGCGAGCCCTGATGGGCCATCGAGATGGCCCCCGGGATCTCGAAGGCGCCAGGCACGGTCACGCGGTCGTACTCGACCCCGGCGGCCTCCAGATGCTGCACCGCGCCGCGCACGAGCTCGTCGGCGATGTCCTCGTAAAACCGGGCTTCAACGATCAGGACTCGGGACATGGTCTTGTTCTTCTTCTCACTCGTCGACGGGGATCGGACGCTGCTCGACAACGCTCAGGCCGTAGCCGTCGAGCCCGATGATGGTTCGTTTGGTGTTGGACAGCAGCACCATCTCGTGGATGCCCAGGTCTAGCAGGATCTGCGCACCCACACCGTAGTCGCGCAGCTCCGCATGGGGCACCCGGCCCTCGGCCTCGGCGCGCAGCTTGTCGCGCACCCGGTCGGAGAGCGAAGTGGCGCTCGGCTCGCGGATCAGCACGACCACACCGCGTCCGGCCTCGCCGATCAACTTCATGGCGGAGCCCAGGGTGCCGCCGCGCTTGCCGCTGTCGTCGCCCAGCACGTCGTCCAGGACGTTCAGGGCGTGCATGCGGACCAGCACGGGATCCTTGGTGGTGATGTCGCCCTTCACCAGGACCACATGCTCCGCATAGGTCACCTTGTTGGTGTAGACGATCATCCGCCAGTCGCCGCCGAACTTGCTGCGCAGGGTGGTCTCCACCGCGCGGTCGACGACGCTCTCGGTGCGCCGGCGATAGGCGATCAGGTCGGCGATCGTGGCGATCTTCATGTTGTGGAACTGGGCGAACTGCACCAGGTCCGGCAGGCGGGCCATGGTGCCGTCGTCGTTCATGATCTCGCAGATCACGCCGGACGGGTTCAGCCCGGCCATGCGGGCGATGTCGACCACCGCCTCGGTATGGCCGGCGCGCACCAGGGTCCCGCCCTCGCGCGCCATCAGCGGGAAGACGTGGCCCGGGGTGACGATATCCTCGCGGCCGCGCTGCGGGTCGATGGCGACTTGAATGGTATGGGCGCGGTCATGGGCCGAGATGCCGGTGGTCACGCCGTCGCGGGCCTCGATGGAGACGGTGAAGGCGGTCTCGTGCCTTGTCTCGTTGCGCGACGACATAAGCGGCAGGCCGAGCTTGTCGATCCGCTCGCGGGTCAGCGACAGGCAGATCAGCCCGCGGGCGTGCTTGGCCATGAAGTTGATGACTTCCGGCGTGGCCATCTGGGCGACCACGCAGATATCGCCCTCATTCTCCCGGTTCTCGTCATCGACCAGGATGAACATCCGTCCGGAGCGGGCCTCCTCGACGACTTCCTCGATTGAGGAGAGCGCGCCGGTATAGACCTCCGACAGGGATTGCGGTTGCTGCTCGGACATCACGATCCATTCGTTCGGCTGATCAGCGACGAGACGGGCACCGTCCCGGTCTCGGCGAGGCGCGCAACGTACCGCGCAAGAAGATCCACTTCCATGTTCAAATTATCGCCCACCGAGCGCTCGCGGAACGTGGTGTGGTCCCAGGTATGGGGGATCAGGTTGAGCTCGAAGCGCCGCCCCTTGACCGCGTTCACCGTCAGCGACACGCCATCCAGGCACACCGACCCCTTGGTGGCCACGAAACCCTCCAGGCCCGCGGGCGCCTCCACAGACAGCCGGTGGCTGTCCCCGTCCCGCTCGACCGCGACCAGCTTGGCCAGGCCGTCCACATGGCCGGTGACCAGATGACCGCCCAGCTCGGAGCCGAGGGTCAGGGAGCGCTCCAGGTTGATCGGCGTGCCCTCGACCCAATTGCCGAGCGTGGTCTTCGACAGGGTCTCGGCGGAGACGTCGACGGAGAAGCTGTCGGCCGTCTTCTCGACGACGGTCAGGCAGGCGCCGCCGCAGGCGATGGAGGCGCCGATATCGACACTGTCCATGGCATAGCTGGTGGCGATGACGAAGCGCGTGTCGCCGCGCCGCTCGACCGACCGCACGCGGCCGATATCTGTGATGATTCCTGTGAACATGGCCGCAACCTATGTCCGACGGCGCAGAGTTTCCAGAGTATCTGCACCAAGACACTCGATCCCGTCCGACCTGAATCGGGGCGCGCCGGCCAGATCGGTCACCGAGAGCCCCTCCAGGGCCGCCCGTCCGTCCCCGCCGATGGCGATCGGGGCGCGGAACAGGGCCAGGGTATCGACCGCATCGGCGCGCAGGAAAGCAGCGGCCACGGCCGCCCCGCCCTCCACCAGAACGGAGTTGATCCCGCGCACGCCGAGGGCCTGAAGCACCGCATCGACGGCCGGTCGGCCCCCCGCATCCGTGGCGACGGTCAGAACGGTCACGCCCCAAGCTTCCAGTCCCTTCCGGCGGGCGGCATCCGCCCCCTCCCCGCCGATCACCCAGGTCGGGACATCCGTCGCGGTGGCGGCGAGACGGGAAGACGGCGACAGGGACAGGCCGGTATCGAGCACCACCCGCACCGGCGACCGGCCCTCCAACCCCGGCAGGCGGCAGGTCAGGTCCGGATCGTCCGACTTGGCGGTGCTGGAGCCGATCAGGATGGCGTCGTGTCGGGCGCGCATCAGATGGCCCCTTGCCCGCGCCTCCGCCCCGGTGATCCAGCGGCTTGCCCCGGTCGCCGAGGCGATGCGCCCGTCCAGGCTGGTGGCAAGCTTCAGGGTGACGGAGGGCCGGCCGGTGCGATTGCGGGACAGATAGCCGGCGAGATCGGCTTCGGCCGCGGCGGTCTCGACGCCGGTCACCACCTCGATCCCGGCGGCGCGCAGCATCGCCAGGCCGCCGCCGTCGACCCGCGGGTCCGGGTCGGTCACGGCGACCACGACCCGGGCGACGCCCGCATCGATCAACGCCTGGGAACAGGGCGGGGTGCGGCCCCAATGGGCGCAGGGCTCCAGGGTGACATAGGCGGTCGCGCCGCGCGCCGACGCACCGGCCATCGCCAAGGCATTGGCCTCGGCATGGGGGCGCCCGCCGTCGGAGGTGCGGGCCCGGGCGACGATCTCGTCGTTTCGCACCAGCACGCAGCCGACGGAGGGGTTCTCCGCCGTGCGGCCGAGCCCGCGCCGGGCAAGCCGCAGCGCGACCGCCATGAAACGGCGGTCGGCTGCGGTGATGGAGGATGCGGAGGTCATGGGGGACCGCCCTGCCTTTCGGCGGTCAGTCGTCGATGAAGTTGCCGCCGCTCTGGATTTCCTCGACGAAGTTCTCGAAGTCCTTCGCCTCGCGGAAATTCTTGTAGACCGAGGCGAAGCGCACATAGGCGACCGGGTCCACATTGGCGAGCGCGTCCATGACCATCTCGCCGATGACCTCGGACGGGATCTCGCTCTCGCCCATGCTTTCCAGGCGACGGACGATGCCGGTCACCAGGCGCTCTATGCGCTCGGGATCGACCGGGCGCTTGCGCAGCGCGATCTGGATCGACCGCGCCAGCTTGTCCCGGTCGAACGGCGCGCGCTTGCCCGTCTTCTTGACCACCGTCAGCTCCCGGAGCTGCACCCGCTCGAAGGTGGTGAAGCGGGCACTGCATTCCGGACAGAACCGGCGGCGGCGTATGGCGGTGTTGTCCTCGGTGGGACGGGAATCCTTCACCTGGGTGTCTTCATTCCCGCAGAACGGACAGCGCATGCCTCTACTCCCTCACTCGCTCAGGCCGCGTCCGGATAGATCGGGAAGCGGTTGCACAACGCCTCGACCTTGGCCCGGACCTGGGCTTCGACCTGGCCATCGCCCTCCGGGTTGCGCGCCAGACCGTCCAGCACATCGCCGATCAGCTCGCCGACCTGGCGGAATTCGGCGACGCCGAAGCCGCGGGTGGTGCCGGCCGGGGTGCCGAGACGCACGCCCGAGGTGATCATCGGCTTCTGCGGATCGAAGGGCACGCCGTTCTTGTTGCAGGTGATGCCGGCGCGCTCCAGGGCGTGCTCGGTATCGCGGCCGGTCAGGCCCTTGGGCCGCAGGTCGACCAGCATCAGGTGGCTGTCGGTACCGCCGGACACGATGTCGAGTCCGCGCCCCTTCAGCACCTCGGCGAGCGCCTTGGCGTTGTCGACCACGGCCTGGGCATAGGCCTTGAACTCCGGCCGCAGCGCCTCGCCGAAGGCCACCGCCTTGGCGGCGATTACATGCATCAGCGGACCGCCCTGCAGACCCGGGAAGACGGCGGAGTTGATCTTCTTCCCGATCTCCTCGTCGCGGGACAGGATCATGCCGCCGCGCGGGCCGCGCAGGGTCTTGTGGGTGGTGGTGGTCACCACGTCGGCATGGGGCAAGGGGCTCGGCAGCACGCCGCCGGCGACCAGACCGGCGAAATGGGCCATGTCGACCATGAACAGGGCGCCGACGCTGACGGCGATCTGACGGAAGCGCACGAAGTCGATCTCGCGCGGATAGGCGGAGCCGCCGGCGATGATCATGGCCGGCTTATGCTCCTTCGCCAGGGACGCGACCTGATCGTAGTCGATCCGGCCCTCCTCCTTGGTCACGCCGTATCCGATGGCGTTGAACCACTTGCCCGACAGGTTCGGCTTCGCTCCGTGGGTCAGGTGGCCGCCGGCGTCCAGCGACATGCCCAGGATGGTGTCGCCCGGCTTCAGCAGGGCCAGGAACACCGCCTGGTTGGCGGACGCGCCGCAGTGGGGCTGCACGTTCACGAACGGGCAGTCGAAGAGCTTCTTGGCCCGGTCGATGGCGAGCTGCTCGGCGATGTCGACGAACTCGCAGCCGCCGTAGTAGCGCCGACCCGGATAGCCTTCCGCATACTTGTTGGTCAGCACGGAGCCCTGGGCTTCCAGCACGGCGCGGGAGACGATGTTCTCCGAGGCGATCAGCTCGATCTGCGACTGCTGGCGGTGCAGTTCCTTGGAGATCGAGCCCAGCAGCTCGGCATCGCTTTCGGCCAGGCTGGCGCCGAAGAAGGTCTCGGCATTGGTATGAAGATCATTGGCGAGGGTCATGAAGAGATCGGTCTCCTTCGGACCTCAGTCTGGTGTCAGGTGGTAGCGGTTTCGCTCGGCGCCGGCCCTGCGACGGGAGCGCCTTATAGCTCCGGCGGCGTGGTCATCTTGCCGACCCGCCTTGCGTGGCGGTCGCCGCCGAACTCGGTGGTCAGGAACGTCTGTAGGCAGTCCCGGGCGACCTCGACGCCGAGCAGCCGCCCGCCCAGGGCGATCACATTGGCGTCGTTATGCTCGCGGCACAGCCGCGCGGTGGTCACATCGTGACACAGAGCGGCGCGCACCCAAGGGTATCTGTTGGCCGCCATGCTGATTCCAAGCCCGGTGCCGCAGACCAGCACGCCGCGCGCCGCTTTGCCGTCCTTGAGCGTCCGCGCCATTTCTATGGCGAAGTCCGGATAATCGACCGACGCGTCACCATCAGTACCGAGATCCAGCACCTCGAATCCTTGTCCGCGCAGAAATTCCGCGAGGTCGGACTTCAGCGGGAAACCGGCATGATCGGACGCAATGGCGATCGCGGCAGAGGTCATTGTCAAAGGCTCCGGGGCAAGTTCGACCCTATATAAGCCAACTTGGCCGTGCGATGCCACAAAAGCTGGCACGAGTCGCTATTGAATTCCTGAGCGCTTTCCCCACCTGCCAACCATCCGCGGGAACGTTTGCCGCATCCAGCGCGATTGTCCCGCGATTGGCGCAAGTGACAAATTTCATGGGCAAATTATTTCAACATCGATGCAATAAGTGCTGGTGCATACTTAATGTTAGTAGGTGAAATTCTTGCCGAGTGTGTTGACTTCCTTTTCGGCTTGTGTCAGCCATGTAATCTGCAATGTTCCCCACAAAATTGAGCTTTTCAATGAGCGAAGATACCAAGACTGAAACGGCCGCCGGTAAATCGATGATCGAGATGACGACCCAGGTCGTCGCGGCTTATCTGAGCAACAACTCGGTCGCCTCCAATCAAATCGCGGAGGTGATCAACACGGTGCACGACGCGCTCAACAATCTGACCGAGGGCGGTGGCGAGCCGGAGCCGGAGCCGCTGAAGCCGGCCGTTCCGGTGAAGAAGTCGGTGACGCCCGATTACATCGTCTGCCTGGAAGATGGCAAGCAGCTGAAGATGCTGAAGCGTCACCTGCGCACCACCTACGACATGACTCCAGAGGATTATCGGGCGAAGTGGGGGCTGCCGGCCGATTATCCGATGGTGGCGCCGAACTACGCGGCCCAGCGGTCCGAGTTCGCCAAGAAGATCGGCCTTGGCCGTCAGACCTCCCGTCGCGGAGGCCGTCGCAAGAGCGCGTAACCGCCGCCTTCCGACGTGTGGGATATTGGACGGCCGTCGGCTTACCGGCGGCCGTCTTTCTTTTGCTTGTCCATCACATACTGCAGCTTGCGGATCGCCAGCTGGCGCAGCGCTGCCTCGCCACGGGTCGGATCGCCGACGATCGACACTTCCGTTCCCGTGACCGGATCAATGGCGCTCACCTTGACGTAGGCGCCCCTGGGGATGAACTCCAAAATCACTCGGTTGTCGTCTCTGGGGGGCATTCTCGTCTCTGGATGTTTGGACGGCGCGCATCACCGCCGTATATAAGAACGAACGCACCAAGATTACGAGGTAGATCGACATGGCCCCGCCCGTCGCCGCCGTCGCTGACAAGCCGGCAACCGAAATCAAGAAGCGTCCCGATTTCGCCTGGGATGATCCGCTCCTGCTCGACGACCAGCTCACCGAAGAAGAGCGGATGATCCGAGACGCGGCCCGCGACTACTGCCAGGAAAAGCTGCTACCGCGGGTTACCGAAGGGTTCCGTCACGAAACCTTCGACCGCGACATCATGACCGAGATGGGCGCGCTGGGCCTGCTCGGCGCCACCATTCCCGAGGAGTACGGCGGCGCCGGCGTGAACCACGTCTGCTACGGCCTGATCGCCCGCGAGGTCGAGCGCGTCGACTCGGGCTACCGCTCGGCCATGTCCGTGCAGTCCAGCCTGGTCATGCACCCGATCTACACCTACGGCTCCGAGGAGCAGCGCAAGAAGTACCTGCCGAAGCTCGCCAGCGGCGAGTGGGTCGGCTGCTTCGGCCTGACCGAGCCGGATCACGGCTCCGATCCGGGCGGGATGAAGACCCGGGCGGTGAAGGTCGACGGCGGCTACAAGCTGTCCGGCGCCAAGATGTGGATCACCAACTCACCGATCGCCGACGTGTTCGTGGTCTGGGGCAAGACCGAGGACGGCAAGATCCGCGGCTTCGTGCTCGAGAAGGGCATGGAGGGACTGTCGGCGCCGAAGATCGAGGGCAAGTTCAGCCTGCGCGCCTCCATCACCGGCGAGATCGTCATGGACGGCGTGTTCGTGCCGGAAGAGAACCTGCTGCCGAACATCTCCGGCCTTGGCGGTCCGTTCGGCTGCCTGAACAAGGCCCGCTATGGCATCTCCTGGGGTGCCCTGGGTGCGGCCGAGGCCTGCTGGCACGCCGCCCGCGACTACACCATGGAACGCACCCAGTTCGGCCGTCCGCTGGCCGCCAACCAGCTCATCCAGAAGAAGCTGGCCGACATGCAGACCGAGATCACCATCGGCCTGCAGGCCTGCCTGCGTCTTGGTCACCTGCTGGACCAGGGCCGCGGCGCGCCGGAGGCGATCTCGCTGGCCAAGCGCAACTCCTGCGGCAAGGCGCTCGACATCGCCCGCATGGCCCGCGACATGCACGGCGGCAACGGCATCTCCGACGAGTACGGCGTGATCCGTCACGTGCTGAACCTGGAGGCCGTGAACACCTACGAGGGCACCCACGACGTGCACGCCCTGATCCTCGGCCGCGCCCAGACCGGCCTGCAGGCGTTCACCGGGTAAGACACACGTTCAGGGAGGGCCCCGCGGCTGCGGAGCCCTCCTACTGACGTCATCCTGACGCACGTCAGGATCTGCGGTGCGGAGGCGCCAGAAGCCCGATCCTGACGTGCGTCAGGATGACGGGGGCGGCGATACCGGCAAAGATTAACTCCTGACGTGCGTCAGGATGGCGGAAGGGTAGCTACCGCGCCTCGGCCGCCTTGCAGAGGTCGGCCAGGGCGGCGGTCTCCGCATTGTCGAGCCGCTCGCCGTTGAAGGTCAGCGCACCGGACAGCAGGTCGTACTTCACCGTCCCCACCACCGCCTCACCGCGCGGCGCCAGCACCGTGTCCGACGCCACCCCGTAATTCGACAGCAGGTCGTAGGTCACGTCGAAGGTCACCTCCGTCGGCGTCTTGATCGTCACCGAGCCCGGCAGGTCGGCCGGGGCCACGGGATTGCCGTTCACATCGACGCCCGGCTTGTAGGCGACGTCGCCGCTCGGCTGGTGGCGCACCAGACGCTGGCAGTCCGTCGCCGTCACGGTGATGGTGGAGGCCCCGGCGGTCGACTCGCCTGCTATGGCGAGGAACAAACCGAGGGTTGCGGCCAGAGCCAGGCGGCTCACGCGATCCGGCGACCTTCCGAACGTAAAGCGACGCGCGTCCATGACCGTTTCTCCTAACAGCGAGATACAAACATACTCGTTAGGATGCGAACGTGTTCAAAAATTGTCCGCAAAGCGCTTTTTTTGTCGACGCGCCCGGAATGATCCCCTATCTTTCGCGGGCAAAGAAAAGACCGCACCGGCGTAGCCGGCACGGCCCGAGTTTAGGGAGGAAACGCCATCAGGCGTATGTGATCGCCAACGATCACAGTCAGGAAAATAGGCCTGACAAAAGGGAGTGGCAAGGCTTTATCGCCTCAGCCGCTCTTTTTTTTGGCAAAAAACATGTGACTGTGCATTTTTTAGGCAATTGTCACTTTAAGCGGCGGGCATTTGGCACAGTATTGTGCATCGCAAAATAATTCCGCACTGCAACAGCCGCCCTCACGCTTCGAAGGTCTTCCCGGCCTTGCGCCGGGATCGAGAACAGGAGGCGCTGGAGCCCCCGAAATAGTCGTGAGTCGGCGCGGCGAGGGTCCCGCCAGGGTCCAGACGACCAGCCGCTGGAACGGTCGAGATCTTCCTGAAACGCTCCGGCAAGCGTCTCGCTCGATCCCGGCGCGGAGCCGGGAAGGCGTAGGAGCGGAGATCTAGTCGCCTGCCCGTGATTTCGTTCACCGAGCCTGACGAACCAACTCTTCTGGCAACCTCTTTCCTATCCCTCTTCCCGGCCTTGCGCCGGGGCTTAGAAAAGGGGCTGCAGGACCGTTCGAAGAGTTCCTGAAGCGCTCTCGCGAGCGTCGCCCTCGGTCCCGGCGCGGCCCCGGATTAAATCCGGGGCGGGAAAAGGAAGAGCAAAACAAGGATCGTGACGCGAGGAGACCAACGCCCCCTGCCCTCACATCCAGTCCTTGATCATGTCGCGGAACGAGATCAGGTCGGAGCGGACGATCTGGTTGACGATCACCCAGACCACGGCGGCGATCGCCGTCGTCGCAACCAGCTTCGCCGGCAGCATCGTCTTCTGCGGTGCGCCGACATCGTTGCCCGGCACCACCTCGGTCTCGCGGCGCACGCCGACCGGCAGGACCATGAACAGGATCCACCACCACAGGATCACATAGACGACAATTCCGGAAACCAGATCCATCGCCGCGCTCAGACCTGCTCGAGTTCGACCAGGGTCCCCGCGAAATCCTTGGGGTGGAGGAACAGCACCGGCTTGCCATGGGCCCCGATCTTCGGCTCCCCGTCGCCCAGCACCCGCGCGCCCGCCGCCTTCAGCCGGTCGCGGGCGGCCAGGATGTCATCCACCTCGTAGCAGACATGGTGAATGCCGCCCGAGGCGTTCTTCTCCAGGAACCCGGCGATCGGCGAGCCCTCGCCCAGCGGGTGCAGCAGTTCGATCTTGGTGTTCGGCAGCTCGACGAAGACCACCGTGACGCCGTGCTCCGGCAGGTCCTGGGGCTGGGATACCGCCGCCCCCAGGGTGTCGCGGTAGGTGGCGGTGGCCGCCCCCAGATCGGGAACGGCGATGGCGACATGGTTCAATCGGCCGATCATGGTCTCAAGGCTCCGTCAGATCCTCACGATATGGACGTCGGTCACCGGGCGTTTGTTGAACTCGTCGCGCACGATGCGCCGCACCATCCGCCGGGCCGCCTCGCGCACCGCATCGTCCTCGCGCCGGTCGCGGGCCGACATCTTGCGCAGGGCCTCCTCGATGCCGTCGGCGGCGTCCAGGGCAACGTCCTCGGCATCCTCCGGGTCGGCGATACCGACCAGGGAGACGATGGGATCCGCCTGGAGGTTACCCTTGGCATCCAGCACCAGGGTGACCGTCGCGGCGCCGTTGTGCAGCATCCGCCGCCGGTCGCGCAAGGTTTCCGACTGCAGGCCGAGGATCTGGCCGTCATCGACGACCTGGGCCCCCTCGCCCTCGATCCATTCCACGATCTCGGCATGACCCGCCGACAGGCGGATCAGGCTGCCGTTGGACGGGACCACACTCTCCGGCACCTGGCAGGCCTTGGCCAGCCGCGCGTGCTCGCGCAGGTGGCGGGCGTCGCCATGGACCGGGATCGCGATCTGCGGCCGCAGCATCTGGTACATCTCGGCTAGTTCCTCGCGGGCCGGGTGGCCGGAGACGTGGATGCCGGGCTGGTCCTCGGTGGTGATGATCTCCACGCCGCGGGCCGAGAGCCGGTTCTGCACCCGGGCGATCGCCCGCTCATTGCCGGGAATCTGGCGCGAGGAGAAGATGCAGATATCGCCCTCGCCGAGCGACACATGCGGATGGGCACCGTCTGAGATCCGCGCCAGGGCCGCCCGGGACTCGCCCTGGCTGCCGGTGCAGATCAGCACGATCTTGTCCTCCGGGAAGTAGCCGGCCTCGTCCTCCTTGACGAAGGTCGGGGCGTCCTGGAGGTAGCCGTTCTCCTTGGCCGCGTCGTGCATCCGCCAGAGCGAGCGGCCGACCAGGGCACATTGCCGGTCGTTCGCGGCCGCCGCCATGGCGATGCTTTCCAGCCGGGCGACGTTGGAGGCGAAGCAGGCGACCGCGATGCGGCCCTTGCCGTCATACTGGGCGAACAGCTCGGTCATCGCCATGCGCACCTCGGCCTCGGAGCCGGTGCGGCCGGGCACGAACACGTTGGTGCTGTCGCCCATCAGCGCCAGCACCCCCTCCTCGCCCACCGCGCGGATGGCGTCGAAATCGGTCGGCTTGCCGACGAAGGGCGTAGGATCGAACTTCCAGTCGCCGCTATGCACGACCGTGCCGGCGCCGCAGCGCAGGACGATCATGTTCGGCTCGGGGATCGAATGGGTCACCCGGATCATCTCGATCTCGAACGGACCGATGACGGCCGTGCCGGAGACCGGGATCTCGATCAGCTCCACCTTCTCCAGCAGCCCGGCATCGACCAGCTTGCGGCGCACCAGGGAGGCTGTGAAGGGCGTGCAGTAGATCGGGCAGCCCAGCCGCTCCCACAGATAGGGCACGGCACCGATATGGTCCTCGTGCCCGTGGGTCAGCAGCAGGCCACAGAGCTTGTCCTTATGGGGCTCGATGGACGAGATGTCCGGCAGGATGACATCCACGCCGGGCGTGGTGTCGTCGCCGAAGGTGATGCCGAGATCGACCATCAGCCATTGTCCGGCATAGCCGTACAGGTTGACGTTCATCCCGATCTCGTCGGAGCCGCCAAGCGGCAGGAAGTAGAGGTCGTCGTCGTTGGGGTCGAGCGTCAGGGTCATGCGGCTCCCATCTGCTCCCGGTTCTTGTCATGTATCATGCGTAATCCCGCCAATGTCAGGTCGTCGTCCACGATTTCGATGACGGAGGTCCAGTCGGCGAACAGCGCCGCAAGCCCCCCGGTGCCGACCACCTTCATCGGCCGGCCGTATTCGGTTCGGATCCGCGCGACCAGCCCTTCGATCATCGCCACGTATCCCCAGAAGATCCCGGAATGCATGGCCGCGCGCGTGTTCTTGCCGATCACCCGGACCGGATCGTTGTCGCCGGGCATCCGCTCCGGCGGCCGGATCGCCACCCGGGGAAGCTGGGCCGCAGCCATGTAGAGGGCGTCCAGGCTTAGATTGATGCCCGGGCAGATGATGCCGCCGGCATAGCCGCCATCGTCTTCCACGACATCGAAGGTGGTGGCCGTGCCGAAATCGACAATGATCAGCGGCCCACCATACAGCTTGTGCGCCGAGACCGCGTTCACAACCCGGTCGGCACCGACCTCTTCCGGCCGGTCGATCCGCACTTCGATGCCAAGCTCGGTCGGCCGCTCCCCGATCACCATCGGATCGATGCCGAAATGCTTGCGGCACAGGGTCTTCAGGTTGAACAGCGTCGCCGGCACCACGGTGGCGATGATCACGCTCTCGATGCCCCTGGTATTCAGCGCGTCCAGCGCCATGAGCTGGGTCAGCCACACGGCGTATTCGTCCGCGGTCCGGTCGGCATTGGTCGAGGTGCGCCAGGAGCCGATCGGCTCCTCGCGCCCGTCTTCATAGACGGCGAACACCGTGTTGGTGTTGCCGCAATCGATCACCAGCAGCATCTGTCATTCCCGGACGTGGCAATCACCGGACCGCCGCGCACCCGGCGGGGATCACGCCCCGATCAGGCTGGCGGCGGCGGCGGCGGCGGTATCGTAGATCGGCGACAGGGCGAGGAAGAACAGCACCGTGACCGCCGCCGACCCGTACAGGATCAGCCGCAGGTCGCCGGCCACCGCCCCGTCGAGTGGCTGCTGCGCCTCGTCGAAGTACATGATCTTCACGATCCGCAGATAGTAGAACGCGCCGATCACGCTCGCCAGCACGCCGACCACGGCGAGGCCGTAGAGGCCCGCGTCGAGCGCTGCCATGAACACGTACCACTTGCCGAAGAAGCCCGCGAGCGGCGGGATGCCGGCCATGGAGAACATGAAGATCAGCAGGGCCAGGGCCATCATCGGATGGGTGCGCGACAGGCCGGCGAGATCCGACAGGTTCTCCACCAGGCGGCCGTCGCGGCGCATGCCCAGGATCACGGCGAAGGTGCCGATATTCATGAAGATGTAGGTCGCCATGTAGATCATGACGCCCGTCACCCCCGCCTCGGTGCCGGCGGCGAGACCGACCAGGGCGTAGCCCATATGGCCGATCGAGCTGTAGGCCATCAGGCGCTTGATGTTGGACTGCATGATCGCGGCGAGCGCGCCCACCACCATGGAGGCGAGCGAGACGAAGACCACCACCTGCTGCCAGGAGGCGAGCAGATCGCCGAAGGGGTCGATCATCACCCGCAGGAACAGGGCGATGGCGGCGACCTTCGGGGCGACGGCAAACAGCGCCGTCACCGGGGTCGGCGCCCCCTCGTACACATCCGGCGTCCACATGTGGAACGGCACGGCGGAGACCTTGAAGGCGAGACCGCAGACCAGGAATACCAGGCCGACCACCAGACCGGTCGACGGCGCCTGACCGGCGCCGAGCACGTCGGCCAGGCCGTCGAAGCTGGTGGTGCCGGTGAAGCCGTAGATCATCGAGCAGCCGTACAGCAGCATGCCCGAGCTCAGCGCCCCCAGGACGAAGTACTTCAGGCCGGCCTCGGTCGACTTCAGCGTGTCGCGCCGGATGGAGGCGACCACGTAGAGCGCCAGGCTCTGCAGCTCCAAGCCCATGTACAGCATGATCAGGTCCTTGGCGGAGACCATCAGCATCATGCCGAGCGTGGCGAACAGGATCAGCACCGGGTACTCGAAGCGTCCCGCCTGCTCCCGCTCCAGGTAGCCGAGCGACAGGACGATGGAGAAGCCCGCCCCCAGCAGGATCAGGATCTTGGCGTATTGGGCGAACGCATCGGTGACGAACAGGCCCTGGAAGGCCAGCGCCTCGCCGCCCTTGACCACGACCAGGACGGCCGTGACCGCCAGGGCCGCGATCGTCGCCCAGGACAGGGTCTTCAGACCGCCCTCGCCCCGGAACACGCCCACCATGAGCAGCGCCAGGCCGGCGATGGCCAGAAAGATCTCCGCCGAGGCCGGCGCCATGATCGGAAGGGTCGTTGCCGCGTCCATATCCGTGCTCCCGGCCGTCTTAGCGGGCCGCCAGGGCGGTGCCGGCTTCGGCCAGCGCCACCTTGTAGTTCGTGATCAGGTTCTCCACCGAGGCCGACATCAGGTCGGTGAAGGTCGAGGGATAGATGCCCATCCACAGCACCAGGATGACCAGCGGCGCGAAGACCGCGATCTCCCGCGGGCTGAGATCCAGCAGCGCCTTGAGCTGCTCCTTCTCCAGCTTGCCGAAGATGACCCGGCGGTAGAGGTAGAGCATGTAGGCCGCCCCCAGGATCAGGCCGGTCGCGGTGAAGGCCGCGAGCCAGGTACTGGCCTGGAACGCGCCGGCCAGGATCAGCAGCTCGCCGACGAAGCCGGACGTTCCCGGCAGGCCGACCGAGGCCATCATGAATAGCATGAAGATCAGGGCGTAGCGCGGCATGTTCTCCGCCAGCCCGCCATAGGCGTCGATCTCGCGGGTGTGCATGCGGTCGTAGACCACGCCGACGCAGAGGAAGAGCGCGCCCGACACGATGCCGTGGGACAGCATCTGGAAGATCGAGCCCTCAACGCCCTGGGTGGTCATGGTGAACATGCCGACCGTCACGAAGCCCATATGGGCGACCGACGAATAGGCGATGAGCTTCTTCATGTCCTGCTGCACCAGCGCCACCAGCGAGGTGTAGATCACCGCCACGACGCTCAGCGTGTAGACCAGCGGCGCGAAGTCGGCCGAGGCCTCCGGGAACATCGGGATCGAGAAGCGCAGAAAGCCATAGCCGCCCATCTTCAGCAGCACGCCGGCCAGGATGACGGAGCCGGCGGTCGGCGCCTCCACGTGGGCATCCGGCAGCCAGGTATGCACCGGCCACATCGGCACCTTCACCGCGAAGGAGGCGAAGAATGCCAGCCACAGCCAGGTCTGCACCTCCGGCAGGAAGCGGGTCGCCATCAGCGTCGGGATGTCGGTGGTGCCGGCCTGCCAGTACATCGCCAGGATGGCCAGCATCATCAGGACCGAGCCGGCGAGCGTGTACAGGAAGAACTTGAACGCGGCGTAGACCCGGCGCGCCCCGCCCCACACGCCGATGATCAGGAACATCGGGATCAGGACGGCTTCGAAGAAGATGTAGAACAGGAAGATGTCCAGGGCGCAGAACATGCCCACCATCATGGTCTCCAGGACCAGGAAGGCGATCATGTACTCGCGCACCCGCTTCTGCACCGCTTCCCAGCTCGCCAGGATGCAGATCGGCGTCAGCAGGGTCGACAGCAGCACGAACCAGACCGAGATGCCGTCCACGCCCATGTGATAGGCGATCGACGAGCCCGGAATCCACTCGACCTTCTGGACCAGCTGGAACTCAGCGCTGGTCGGGTCGAAATAGGTCAGGATCAGCAGCGAGATCAGGAACACCGAGCCGGAGGCCACCAGGGCCAGCCAGCGCGAGGAACTCGCCACCTGCTCCGGGGTGCCACGGACCGTCAGGATGAACGCCACCCCGAGCAGGGGGCCGAACGTCACGATCGTCAGAAGCCATTGCTCGAGCATCAGCTCAACCCCCGAAGGCCAGGTACCAGGAGACCAGCGCCACGACACCGATCAGCATGGCGAACGCGTAGTGATAGAGGTAACCGGTCTGCAGACGGGCCACCTGGCCCGCGCACCAGCGGGTCATGGCGCTGACGCCGTCCGGACCGAAACCGTTGATGATGGTGCCGTCACCGGTCTTCCAGAACATCAGGCCGGCCTGCCAGGAGCGCTTCACGAACAGCCAGTCGTACAGCTCGTCGAAGTACCAC
Source organism: Thalassobaculum sp. (assembly GCF_965223715.1). Taxonomy (GTDB): domain Bacteria; phylum Pseudomonadota; class Alphaproteobacteria; order Thalassobaculales; family Thalassobaculaceae; genus Thalassobaculum. The sequence continues at coordinate 1,524,877 of NZ_OZ245012.1, forward strand.
TTGTTGAGCAGGAACAGGTAGACCGGGCGGATCGCGCCGGTGACCTTCGCCGGGATGCCCGGGTTCAGGATATAGGCCACATAGGCCGCACCGATGCCGATGATGCCCACCACCAGCGGCGCCAGCTTGACCCAGGTCGGCGAATGGTGGGCCGCCTCGATCACGTTGTTCTCTTCCAGGATCTTGATGGAGGCGCCCCAGAAGGCGTCCATGTGGTGGCCGACGAAATACTCGTAGCCGATGAAGCCGCTGAAGATGGCGCCGATCGCCAGAACGATCAGCGGGATCAGCATCACAGGCGGCGACTCATGGGCATGGTCGAAGGTGTGCTGGTCCATCCGCGGCTTGCCGTGGAAGGTCATGAACAGCAGGCGCCAGGAATAGAACGCCGTCAGCAGGGCGGCCACGATGCCGGCCCAGAAGGCGAAGGTGCCCGCACCCGTATGGGCGGCGAAGGCCGATTCCAGGATCATGTCCTTGGAGTAGTAGCCGGCGAAGAACGGGATGCCGGCCAGCGCCAGGCTGCCGATCCAGAACATGGCGTAGGTCCAGGGCACCTTGCGCCAGATGCCGCCCATGTTCCGCATGTCCTGCTCGTCGTGCAGGGCGTGGATCACCGAGCCCGCCGACAGGAACAGCAGCGCCTTGAAGAAGGCGTGGGTCATCAGGTGGAAGATCGCCGCCGGATAGGCCGACACGCCGAGGGCGAAGAACATGTAGCCGAGCTGCGAACAGGTCGAATAGGCGATGACCCGCTTGATGTCGTTCTGGGTGGTGCCGACCGTCGCCGCGAAGAAGGCGGTGGCCGCACCGACGATGGTGACGACGACCAGGGCGTCCGGGGCGTATTCGAACAGCGGCGACATCCGCGCGACCAGGAACACGCCGGCGGTCACCATCGTGGCGGCGTGGATCAGCGCGGAGACCGGGGTCGGGCCCTCCATGGCGTCCGGCAGCCAGGTGTGCAGGCCGAGCTGGGCCGACTTACCCATGGCGCCGATGAATAGCAGGATGGCGATCACCGTCAGCGCGTCGACATCAGTGAACCACAGGAAGTCGAAGGTCGTTCCCGCCATCTCCGGAGCGGCGGCGAAGATCGCGTCGAAGCTCACCGCGTCGAACAGCAGGAAGCAGCCGAAGATGCCGAGCGCGAAGCCGAAATCGCCGACCCGGTTGACCACGAAGGCCTTGATCGCGGCGGCATTGGCCGACGGCCGGTCGTACCAGAACCCGATCAGCAGGTAGGAGGCGACACCCACGCCCTCCCAGCCGAAGAACATCTGGATCAGGTTGTCGGAGGTCACCAGCATCAGCATGGCGAAGGTGAAGAACGAGAGGTACGCCATGAACCGCGGAATCGAGTGGTCATGGCTCATGTAGCCGACGGAATAGACGTGGACGCAGGACGACACCACGGTGACCACGATCACCATCACGGCGGTCAGCGTGTCCCAGCGCAGCGCCCAGCTCGCCTCGAAGCTGCCGCTGTCGATCCAGGTGAAGAGCTCGACGGTCTGGGACTGGCCGTTCAGTGCTACTTCCCAGAACGCGACGATGCCGAGGACCGCGGAGGTGATCATGGCGGCGCAGGTCACGATCTGCGCGCCCCGATCCCCCAGTTTCTTGTTCCCGAACCCGGCGATCAGCGCGCCGATGAGCGGAAGAAAGACGATGGCGGCGTACATCGGCTCAGCCCTTCATCAGATTGATGTCGTCGACCGCGATGGAGCCGCGGTTGCGGAAGAACACGACCAGGATGGCGAGGCCGATGGCCGCTTCCGCCGCGGCGACCGTCAGCACGAACACCGCGAAGACCTGGCCGACCAGGTCGCCGAGATGAGTCGAGAACGCCACGAAGTTGATGTTGACGGCCAGCAGCATGAGCTCGACCGACATCAGGATGATGATCACGTTCTTCCGGTTCAGAAAGATGCCGAAGATCCCGAGGGTGAACAGGATCGCGGCGACCGTCAGGTAATGGCCCAGAGCGATTTCCATGTCAGACCCCTCCCCCGCGGGTCACCTTGACGACTTCCACGACATCCTCGGGACGGCGCAGGTTCTGCTTGTCGATCGACTGGCGCTTGACGCCGGGGCGCTGGCGTAGGGTCAGCACGATGGCGCCGATCATGGCGACCAGCAGCACGAGCCCGGCGGTCTGGAAGGCCAGGACGTAGTGGGTATAGATCACCTGGCCGAGCGCCTCGGTGTTGGTCACTTCCGCCGGGATCGGCGAGGCGGCGGTCACCGTCACCTCCGGCGAGAAGCTCCACACCCCGACCACCAGGATCAGCTCGGCCAGCAGCACCAGGCCGATCAGGCCGCCGACCGGCAGGTAGCGCGCGAAGCCCTGGCGCAGCTCGACGAAGTTGATGTCGAGCATCATGACCACGAACAGGAACAGCACCGCGACGGCGCCGACATAGACGACGACCAGGATCATCGCCAGGAACTCGGCGCCCATCAGGACGAAGAGGCCGGCGGCGTTGAAGAAGGCCAGGATCAGGAACAGCACCGAATGCACCGGATTGCGCGATGTGACGACCATCACGCCCGATGCAACCGCCACGAAGGCGAACAGGTAGAAGACTAAGGCCTGTAGAGCCATGCCGATCCCTTTCCCCGGTCTTTCGACCCGTCACCGATCAGAAACAACCGGTTATCCCGCATTCCTAAACCGAAACCTGAACCCAAGCGCCCCGCGATCAGCGGTACGGCGCGTCGGCCGTCAGGTTCCGGCTGATCTCGACTTCCCAGCGGTCGCCATTCGCGAGCAGCTTGTCCTTGTTGTAGAACAGCTCCTCGCGGGTCTCCGTCGCGAACTCGAAATTCGGTCCCTCGACGATGGCGTCCACCGGACAGGCTTCCTGGCAGAAGCCGCAATAGATGCACTTCGTCATGTCGATGTCGTAGCGCGTGGTGCGGCGCGACCCGTCGGCGCGCGGCTCGGCCTCGATGGTAATGGCCTGGGCCGGGCAGATCGCCTCGCACAGCTTGCACGCGATGCAGCGCTCCTCGCCGTTCGGATAGCGGCGCAGCGCATGCTCGCCTCGGAAGCGCGGGCTGAGCGGCCCCTTCTCATAGGGGTAGTTCAGCGTCACCTTGGGACGGAAGAAGTACTTCAGCGTCAGCGCCATGCCGCTGACCAACTCGGCCAGCAGCATGCTCTTTGCGCGGTATTGGACGGAAGCCATGGCTCAGCCTCTTCCTTTCCTCACGGAACCCAGTCGAAGGCCACGAGCACGCCGGCGGTGATCACCACCCACAGCAGCGACAGGGGCAGGAAGACCTTCCAGCCGAGCCGCATGAGCTGATCGTAGCGATAGCGCGGGAACGTGGCGCGGACCCACAAGAAGACGAACAGGACCAGGGAGATCTTCAGGATGAACCAGATCGGACCCGGGATCCAATTGAAGGGAGCGATGTCGAGCGGCGGCAACCAGCCGCCCAGGAACAGCACCGTGGTGATGCCGCTCATCAGGATCATGTTGGCGTATTCGCCGAGGAAGAACAGCGCGAAGGCCATCGACGAGTATTCGACGAAATACCCGGCGACCAGCTCCGACTCGCCTTCCGGCAGGTCGAACGGCGCGCGGTTGGTCTCGGCCAGGGCCGAGATGAAGAACACCACGAACATCGGCAGCAGCGGGATCGCGAACCACACGGTGCGCTGCGCCTCGACGATCGCGGTCAGGTTCAGCGAGCCGACGCAGAGCAGCACGGTGATGATCACGAAGCCGATGGAGACCTCGTAGGAGACCATCTGGGCGGCCGAGCGCAGGGCGCCCAGGAAGGCGTATTTCGAGTTCGAGGCCCAGCCCGACATGATCACGCCGTACACGCCGAGCGAACTGATCGCGAACAGGTACAGCACGCCCACATTGATGTCGGCCAGCACCATGCCCTTGTCGAACGGGATCACGGCCCAGGCGATCAGGCTGAGGATGAAGGTCAGCATCGGGGCCAGCAGGAAGATCACCTTGTTGGCGCCGGCCGGCAGGATGGTCTCCTTCGACAGCAGCTTCAGCGCGTCGGCGAACGGCTGGAACAGCCCGAACGGCCCGACCACGTTCGGTCCCTTGCGCAGCTGGATCGCGCCGATGACCTTGCGCTCGAAGAAGGTCAGGTAGGCCACAGCCACCAGCAGCGGCACGACCAAGGCCAGGATCTGGGCGACGATGATCGCGCCCGGGATCACGTATGTATCGATGAACTCCATTACCCGCGCCCTGCCCCGCCGCTCATCCGTCCGTTCCGGTCGCCGCGCCGGCGCGCTTCGGCAGCACGAAGGCTTCCGTGCACTCGGCCATCGTCTTGGACGCGCGGCTGATCGGGTCGGTCATGTAGAAGTTATCGATCGGATACGCAAACGGCGTGTCGTCCGTCGCACCGGCCGCGCCGAAGGTTCCCCACTCGGCCGGCTCGATCGTGTCGATGGCGGCGAAGGTCGGGAAATCCTTGCGCAGGGCGCTGCGGACATCCTCCAGATTGGTGAAGGGCAGCGTCTTGCCGACCGCCTCGGACAGGGCGCGCAGGATCTTCCAGTCCTCCCGCGCCTCGCCCGGCGGGAAGGTCGCCGCGACCCCCATCTGGATCCGGCCCTCGGTGTTCACGTAGAGGCCGTCCTTCTCGGTATAGGCGGCACCCGGCAGGATCACGTCGGCGCCGTGAGCCCCCTTGTCGCCGTGATGGCCCTGATAGACCACGAAGGCGTCGCCGAAATCGCCGTCGACCTCGTCCGCCCCCAGCAGATACACCAGCTTGACGGCACCCGACTTCGCACCCTCGACGATGCCGGCCACGTCGCGGCCGCTCTCGCCCGGCAGGAAACCCATGTCCAGACCCGCGACGCGCGCGGCGGCGGTGTGCAGGACGTTGAAACCGTTCCAGCCCGGGATCTCGTTGCCGTCGGCGTCTTCCGAGGCGGCGATGATCATGCCGGTGTCGTCGGCGATCTTGCGGGCGGCGGCCAGGATGGCGGCACCATCCTGGCGGGCCAGCGCGCCCATGCCGACCACGATCATCGGCCGCTTGGCCTCGTTCAGCACCTTGGCGAAGGCGTGGCTGCCGTCGGCGACCTCGGCCAGGGTCTTCGGCCCCGCGCCCAGGTGCTCGTAATCGTAGGTCAGGTCGACCGGCGCGCCGATCAGGCCGATGGCCACCGGGCCCGCCATCCAGCGCTTGCGGATGCGGGCGTTGACCAGGGAGGCCTCCCAGCGCGGATTGGTGCCGACCAGCAGGATGGCGTCGGCTTCCTCGATCCCGGCGATGGTGGTGTTGAACAGGTGACCGGAGCGGGCACCGCCGCCGACCTTCGCGCCGTCCTGGCGGCAGTCGATATTGGCGCTGCCCAGATCGCCCATCAGGCGCTTCAGCGCGTACATCGCCTCGGCATCGACCGTGTCGCCGGCGATGGCGGCCATCTGCTCGCCCTTCAGACCCTTCATGGCGCCGGCCACGGCGGCGAAGGCCTCCGGCCAGCTCGCCGGCTGCAGTTTGCCGTCCTTGCGGACATAGGGGCGGTCCAGGCGCTGACGCTTCAGGCCGTCGCAGGCGTAGCGGGTCTTGTCGGAGATCCACTCCTCGTTGACGTCCTCATGCAGCCGCGGCAGCACGCGCAGCACTTCGGCACCGCGGGCGTCGACCCGAATGTTGGAGCCGACCGCGTCCATCACGTCGATGGTCTCGGTCTTCTTCAGCTCCCAGGGACGGGCGACGAAGGCATAGGGTTTGGAGGTGAGCGCGCCGACCGGGCACAGGTCGATCACGTTGGCCGACAGCTCGCTGTCGAGCGCCTTCTCCAGATAGGTGGTGATCTCGGCGTCCTCGCCGCGGTTCAGCATGCCCATATCGGTCACGCCGGCGATCTCGGTGGAGAAGCGCACACACCGCGTGCAGTGGATGCAGCGGGTCATGATCGTCTTGACCAGCGGGCCCATGTACTTGTCGGTCACCGCGCGCTTGTTCTCGTCGTAGCGCGTCGAGTGATAGCCATAGCCCATGGCCTGGTCCTGCAGGTCGCACTCGCCGCCCTGGTCGCAGATCGGGCAATCCAGCGGGTGGTTGATCAGCAGGAATTCCATCGTGCCCTTCTGGGCCTTGCGGGCGACGTCGGACTTGGTGTGGATCACCATGCCGTCGCCGGCCGGGAAGGCGCAGGACGCGATCGGCTTCGGCGCCTTCTCCATCTCCACCAGGCACATGCGGCAGTTGCCCGCGACCGACAGGCGGTCGTGGAAGCAGAAGCGCGGCACCTCGGCGCCCGCCGCCTCGCAGGCCTGCAGAACGGTGGCTCCCTGGGGGACCTCGACCTCAATTCCGTCGACTGTCAGCTTCGGCATCGTGCTCTCTCCCGACCGTTCCTGGCCGTTACTCGGCGGCCTGGGCGGTCGCCGTCACCGGCTGCCCCGCCTTATGCGCCGCGATCCGACGCTCCATCTCCGGCCGGAAATGCCGGATCAGGCCCTGGATCGGCCACGCGGCCGCGTCACCCAATGCGCAGATCGTGTGGCCCTCCACCTGGCGGGTCACCTCCTCCAGCGTATCGATCTCCTCGACATCCGCCTCGCCGCGCACCATGCGCTGCATGACCCGGTACATCCAGCCTGTGCCCTCGCGGCACGGCGTGCACTGGCCGCAGCTCTCGTGCTTGTAGAAGGCGCTCAGCCGGGCGATCGCCTTCACCACGTCGGTCTGCTTGTTCATGACAATGACCGCCGCGGTGCCGAGGCCCGAGCGGACCTCCCGCAGCGAATCGAAGTCCATCAGGATCTCATCGCAGGTCGATTTCGGCATCAGCGGCACAGAGGAGCCGCCCGGGATCACCGCCAGCAGGTTGTCCCAACCGCCGATCACCCCACCGGCATGCTTCTCGATCAGCTCGCGCAGCGGAATGCCGAGCTCTTCCTCGACGTTGCATGGATTGTTCACGTGGCCGGAGATCGAGAAGATCTTCGGACCGGAATTCTTCGGCCGGCCGATGCCTGCGAACCATTCCGCGCCGCGGCGCATGATGGTCGGGGTAACGGCGATCGACTCGACATTGTTCACCGTGGTCGGGCAGCCGTACAGACCGACACCGGCCGGGAACGGCGGCTTCAGGCGCGGCTGGCCCTTCTTGCCCTCGAGCGACTCCAGGAGTGCCGTCTCCTCGCCGCAGATATAGGCGCCTGCACCGCGGTGCAGGATCACGTCGAAATCATAGCCCGACCCGCAGGCGTTCTTGCCGATCAGCCCGGCGTCATACGCCTCATCGATGGCGCGCTGCAGGGCCACGGCCTCGTTGTAGAACTCGCCGCGGATATAGATGAACGCCGCCTTGGCGCGCATGGCAAAGCCGCCGACCAGGCAGCCCTCGATCAGCTTGTGCGGATCGTGGCGCATGATCTCCCGGTCCTTACAGGTCCCGGGCTCCGACTCGTCGGCATTGACCACCAGGTAATGCGGCTTGTCCTTCACCTCCTTCGGCATGAAGGACCACTTCAGGCCGGTCGGGAAACCGGCCCCGCCGCGGCCGCGCAGGCCCGACGCCTTGATCACCTCGACGATATCCTCCGGGGACATCGCCAGGATCTCCTTGGTGTTGGACCAGTCGCCGCGCTTGCGCGCACCGGCGAGGCTGGGGTCGAACCAACCGTAGAGGTTGGTGAAGATGCGATCTTCGTCCTTCAGCATCTCAATCGTCTCCGCCGGCAGAGGCCTGTTTCTCGGCGAACCAGGCCGGCACCCCGTCGCTGTCCTTCAGCGAGACCAGCGAGGTCGGCCCGTCCTTGGACATCGAGCCCTTGCGGCCGGACATCGATCCGACCTCAGGCGCCTTGCCGGCCTTCAGGTCGTCGATGAGCTTCGCGGTCAGCTCGTAGTCCAGGTCCTCGTAGACATCGTCGTTCACCTGCACGACCGGCGCGTTGGCGCACACACCAAGGCACTCGACCTCGAGCAGGGTGAACTGGCCGTCGGCCGTGGTCGTGTAGTTCTTCGACAGGCCGAGCTTGTCCTTGATGCAGCGCATCACGTCGTCCGACCCGCGCAGCCAGCACGGGGTCGTGGTGCAGGCCTGCAGGAACCACTTCCCGACCGGGGCGAGGTTGAACATCGTGTAGAAGGTCGCCACTTCCAGCACGCGGATCCGCGGCATGTCGAGCGTCGCGGCGATCGTGTCCATCGCCTTCAGCGGAATCCAGTTGTCGTGCTGGCGCTGGGCGAGATCGAGCAGCGGAATCACCGCGCTGGCCTGCCGGCCGGCGGGATACTTGGCCACGATCTTCTCGATCGTCGCCTTGCTCTCCGCCGTCCACTCGAAGCTCTCCGGCTGGAGATGAGCCTCGGCGATCGGTTTGGTACTCATCGGTCGATCTCCCCGAACACGATGTCCAGCGACCCGATGATCGCCACCGTATCCGCCAGCATGTGTCCCCGTCCCAGGAAGTCCATCGCGGCCAGGAAGGCGAATCCCGGCGCGCGGATCTTGCAGCGGTACGGCTTGTTGGTCCCGTCGGACATCAGGAACACGCCGAACTCGCCCTTCGGCGCCTCGACCGCCGTGTAGGTCTCGCCGGCGGGGACGTGATAGCCCTCGGTATAGAGCTTGAAGTGGTGGATCAGCGCTTCCATCGAGCGCTTCATCTCGCCGCGCTTTGGCGGGGTGACCTTCTTGTCGAGCGCCTTGACCGGCCCGCCGGGCATCTTCTCGATCACCTGGTGGATGATCTTCAGCGACTGGCGCATCTCCTCGACGCGGACCAGGTAGCGGGCATAGCAGTCGCCGGTCTTGCCGATGGGGATGTCGAAGTCGAAATCCTCATAGGAATCGTAAGGCTGGGCGGTGCGCAGGTCCCAGGCGACCCCTGCTCCGCGCAGCACCGGGCCGGAGAAGCCCAGATCCAGGGCCTCCTCGCGGGTCACCACGCCGATATCGACGGTGCGCTGCTTGAAGATGCGGTTGTTGGTCAGCAGGCTCTCGAGGTCGTCGATGAAGGTCGGGAACTTGTCGGCCCAGGCCTTGATGTCCTCCAGCAGGCCCGCCGGCAGATCCTGATGGACGCCGCCCGGACGGAAATACGCCGCATGGAGCCGCGCGCCGGAGGCCCGCTCATAGAACTCCATGAGCTTCTCGCGCTCCTCGAAGCCCCAGAGCAGCGGCGTCATGGCGCCGACATCGAGCGCGAAGGTGGTGATGTTCAGCAGGTGGTTCAGCAACCGGCCGATCTCGGCGTAGAGCACGCGGATGTACTGGCCGCGCTTCGGCACCTCCAGCCCCAGCAGCTTCTCCACGGCGAGCGCGAAGGCATGCTCCTGGTTCATCGGCGCGACATAGTCGAGCCGGTCGAAATACGGCACCGCCTGCAGGTAGGTCTTGTGCTCGATCAGCTTCTCGGTGCCGCGGTGCAGCAGGCCGATATGCGGATCGGCGCGCTCGACCACCTCGCCGTCCATCTCCAGCACCAGGCGCAGCACGCCGTGGGCCGCAGGGTGCTGCGGCCCGAAATTCATGGTGAGCGGTTTGATCTGCGATTCGGCCATCAGCTCGCCGCCTCTTCCCCAGCCTTCTCATCCGCCTTCTCGTCACCCGGAAGCAGCGACTGCGCGCCTTCCCACGGGCTCAGGAAGTCGAAATTGCGGAATTCCTGCACCAGCTTCACCGGTTCGTACACGACCCGCTTCTGCTCGTCGTCATAGCGGACCTCCACATAGCCGGTCAGCGGGAAGTCCTTGCGCATCGGATGGCCCTCGAACCCGTAGTCGGTGAGGATCCGGCGCAGGTCCGGGTGATCGGAGAAGAAGATCCCGTAGAGGTCCCAGGTCTCGCGCTCCCACCAGTTGGCGGAATGGAAGACCGCGGTCGCCGACGGCACCGGGGTGTTCTCGTCGGTCGCCGTCTTCAGGCGGATGCGCGTGTTCTGGCTGATCGACAGCAGGTTATAGACCACGTCGAACCGGGGATCGCGCTCCGGATGGTCGACGCCGCACACGTCCATCAGCGCCTTGAACTGGCACTGGGTGTCGTCGCGCAGGAAGGTCAGGACCTTGATAAGGCTCGTGGGTGCGCAGCGCAGCGAAAGTTCGCCCTTGCTGATCGCCACGTCGCTCACATCGCTCCCGAGCTGGGCCTCGATATAGCCCGCCAGCTCCTTGAGCGCGGTGGTCGTCTGATTTGGCGTCGCCGTCTCCATGTCGTCGCTCGCCCCGTCCTCGCTGTTAGCGGCGGCAGCCCGCCGACTTGTCCCTGAACCCGCGGTCAGCGGGCGATCGTCGCCGTGCGGCGGATTTTGCGCTGGAGCTGCATCACGCCGTACAGCAGCGCCTCGGCCGTCGGCGGGCAGCCGGGCACGTAGATGTCGACCGGCACGATCCGGTCGCAGCCGCGCACGACCGAATAGGAATAGTGGTAGTAGCCGCCGCCATTGGCGCAGGAGCCCATGGAAATGACCCAGCGCGGCTCGGCCATCTGGTCGTAGACCTTGCGCAGGGCCGGCGCCATCTTGTTGGTCAGCGTGCCGGCAACGATCATCACGTCGGACTGGCGCGGCGACGGCCGGAAGATGATCCCGAAGCGGTCCAGGTCATAGCGGCTGGCCGCGGTGTGCATCATCTCCACGGCACAACAGGCCAGGCCGAAGGTCATCGGCCACAGCGAGCCGGTGCGGGCCCAGTTGAACAGCTTGTCGGCCTGGGCGATGACGAACCCCTTCTCCTGAAGCTCGTCGCCGACGGCGGAAAGGACCGCGTCCTGGTCAGCACCCGCCGGCAGCGGACGGTCGGACTGCATCACTCCCATTCCAGGGCTCCCTTCTTCCATTCGTAGACGAAGCCGATGGTCAGCACCCCGAGAAACACCATCATCGACCAGAACCCGAACAGCCCGATGTCGCCGAGCGACACCGCCCAGGGGAACAGGAAGGCCACTTCGAGGTCGAAGATGATGAACAGGATGGCGACCAGATAGAACCGCACGTCGAACTGCCGGCGCGAGTCGTCGAAGGCCTCGAATCCGCATTCATAGGCGGATAGCTTCTCGGAATCGGGCCGCTGGTGACCGACGACGAAGGAGGCCGCCACGATGACGGCCGACATTCCGATCGCGATCGCCAGGAACACCAGGATAGGCAGGTATTCGGTCAGCATGGCGTTCATGGGGAAGTCCCCTTTTATCTATACGGCTTTAGTGCCGTTTTACCGCGATCCGAAACCGGGTTCGGTCGCGCACCGCACAATGCGGCGGACTATAGTGCGGTGCAACCCGTTTCGGAAGGCCGTAGGTCGATTTCGGGGCGCGGCTTAAGCGCGCGGAACGGCCGTTCGCGCATGGCGACAGGTCCCCCGGGAGGGGAACCATCCGACGTCATCGCAATGTCGAAGAGTGGCGGGAGTGACGGGACTCGAACCCGCGGCCTCTGGCGTGACAGGCCAGCGCTCTAACCAACTGAGCTACACCCCCTCCGGGAGACGTCGGGGCGGTTCGAAGTGTTTGCCGCCCGGCGTCGAGGCGCGTGGTGTACTCGCTACCCCGGGGGCTGTCAACAACCCTCGCCGCGCTTTTTATCCGATTTTATGACCGGACGATGTCGGGCGCGCGAACGGCCCAGGTTTCCCGCCGTTTCGACCGAGCGACCGTCGTGACCGGCGCGCTCCGGGCGCCCCCTCGGGGCCGGTCCCCCTCGCCGGCAAAAACCGCTAAACTGTTACGGCAGCGTGAAGACGCCCTGGGAGGGCCGACTTGGACCAGATGACCGCCGGCGACTACGAACGCCTTCTGAAGCTGATCAACATGCTGGGCAGCGACAGCGACGGCGAGGTGCTGAACGCCACCACGGCGATCAACCGGCTGCTGAATGCCCACGGGCTCGCCTGGAGCGACATCCTGCTGCCGCGCAAGCTCCTGCCGGTACGGGCCAATGCGCCCGAAGCCGCCGACGCGGCGGCCGCCGTCGATCCGGAGACCGCCGGGCCGCCGCCCCTGGGCCAGGCGACCCCGCAGCAGATGTACGACCTGCTGATGGCCAGCGGGAACGTCTCGGTCGACGCCAAGCGCGACATCCGCCGTCTGGCCGATGCCATCAAGGAGGGACGCCTGACCCCGGCGGCCCGGGGTGAGCTCCAGACGATGTACAATTACGCCGTCCTGCGCCGCACCAGAATCTGAACCGGACGGGCGCGCGGTGAAGGAATCGGATCTCTATCTCCCGGTGAAGCGCTTCCTGGAGGCGCGCGGCTACGAGGTGAAGGCCGAGGTGAAGGGCTGCGACGTGGTCGCCCGCCTGCCCGATCCCGCCTCCCCGCCCCTGGTGGTCGAGCTGAAGACCGCCTTCTCCCTCGACCTGGTGCTGCAGGGAATCAGTCGCCAGCGGCTCAGCGACGACGTCTACCTGGCCGTGCCGGTCCCCGACACCGCTGCCAAGCGCCGGAACTGGCGCGGCCGCCGGCGGGCGCTGCTCCGGCTGTGCCGCCGGCTGGAGCTCGGCCTGATGCTGGTGGATGCCGCCGCCAGGCCTGACCGCGCGGTCGAGATCGTGGTCGATCCAGGCCCCTACAAGCCACGGCGCGACCGCAAGGCCCATCACCGGCTGGCCACGGAGTTCGCCAAACGGGTCGGCGACCCGAATCTGGGTGGGGCGACCCGGCGGACGATCGTGACCGCCTATCGCCAGGATGCGATTCGCTGTGCGGAGGCGCTGGCTTCGGGGCCGCTGGCGGTGAAGGTGATTCGCGCCGACGCCCAGGTTGAGCGGGCGGCCGCGATCCTGCAGAAGAATCACTACGGCTGGTTCGAGCGCGTCTCCCGCGGCACCTATCGGCTCACCGAGCTCGGCCAGGCGGGTCTGCGCGCCCATCGCGCGCAGCTCGAACAGCTCGAGGCCGCACAGAACGCCACCGAAGACGCCGCAGCCTGATCCAGGTTCGATCTGTCCGGAAGGGATGGTGGGCGGTGACGGGTTCGAACCGCCGACCTAGCGGGTGTAAACCGCTCGCTCTCCCAGCTGAGCTAACCGCCCTCAAGAGCACGATCGGGTCAGAGCGATCTGAGCCGTGACTCGTCCTCTAACTTAGCGAGACTTCCCCGACTTTGGCACAGCTTGGGTCCGAGCCGGAAAAGAAAACGCCAGCCTTCGGGCGAAGGCTGGCGCTTAGAACTCCAGGAAACCGTCTTAGTTGACGGCGTCCTTCAGGCCCTTGCCCGGCTTGAACTTGGGCAGCTTGGACGCCGGGATGCTGATCTTCTCACCGGTGCGGGGATTGCGGCCCTCGCTGGCGGCACGGGCCGCCACGGAGAAAGTACCAAAACCGACAAGACGGACATCCCCGCCGGACTTCAGAACGCCAGTGATGGAGTCGAACACTGCGTCAACAGCCTTGGCCGCGTCGGACTTGGAGAGATCGGCCGCCTCGGCGACCTGAGCAATGAGATCATTCTTGTTCACTTTAGGAGCCCCCCAATGTGGCTGGGTAAATCATAAATGGCGTCGTCTGGGCAACGCTAGCGGCCCAGACTCTATGCCGCTCATTCTGCGTCCGTCAACGTTCGTGAGGACCAGAATTCAAGGTTTTCTGCGGTTTTCGAGCTTGACTTCAAAGCAAGATCACCACTTCACCCCCTGAATGCAACCGGCCGCTGCACTGGGTGAGCGGCCGGGGAAGCATATAGGGAAGCGGAGGGATGTCAGTGTGTTACCACACCTTCGACACCTTCGGGCTTCGCCGGCTTGGACAGGCTTTCGATGTCCGCCTTGTCCGGATCCAGGGTCGCCGGATCGATCGGCACCGGCTGCGAGGTCAGGGCGTGCCCGAGCACCTCATCAACCGTGGAAACAGGGATTATCTTCATGCCCTGCTTCACATTATCGGGAATCTCGGCGAGATCCTTCTCGTTCTCGCGGGGAATCAGGACGGTCTTCAGGCCCCCGCGCAGGGCGGCCAGAAGCTTCTCCTTCAACCCGCCGATCGGCAGCACCCGGCCGCGCAGCGTGATCTCGCCGGTCATCGCCACGTCCCGGCGCACCGGAATCCCGGTCAGCACCGACACGATGGAGGTGACCATGGCCACACCCGCCGACGGACCGTCCTTCGGGGTCGCCCCTTCCGGCACGTGCACGTGGATATCGCGGGATTCGATGACCTTGGGTTGGATGCCGAAGGTCAGCGAGCGCGACTTCACGAACGACTCGGCCGCCTGAACCGATTCCTTCATCACGTCGCCGAGCTTGCCCGTCGAGGTGACCTTCCCCTTGCCGGGCAGGGTCAGGGCCTCGATCGACAGCAGCTCGCCGCCGACCTCGGTCCAGGCGAGACCGGTGGTGACGCCCACCATGTCGGTCTCTTCCACCTCGCCGTAGCGGTAGCGGCGCACACCCGCGTACTTGTCCAAGTTCTTCGGCGTGACGGCGACCTTCTTCTTGCCGTTCTGCACGATCTCCTTGACCGCCTTGCGGGCCAGATTGGCCAGCTCGCGCTCCAGGTTCCGCACGCCCGCCTCGCGGGTGTAGTAACGGATCAGGTCGTACAGGGCGTCGTCGGAGATCGTCCACTCACCCTTGCGCAGGCCGTGATCGGCGATCTGCTTGTCGATCAGGTGACGCCGGGCGATCTGGACCTTCTCGTCCTCGGTGTAACCCGAGAGCCGGATGATCTCCATGCGGTCGAGCAGCGGCTGCGGCATGCGCAGCGTGTTCGCCGTGGTCACGAACATCACGTCCGACAGGTCGTAATCGACCTCCAGATAGTGGTCCTGGAAGCTGTTGTTCTGCTCCGGATCGAGCACCTCGAGCAGGGCCGAGGACGGATCGCCCCGGTAGTCCTGGCCGAGCTTGTCAATCTCGTCGAGCAGGAACAGCGGGTTCGAGGTCTTGGCCTTCTTCATGCCCTGGATGACCTTGCCCGGCAGCGCGCCTATGTAGGTGCGCCGGTGCCCGCGGATCTCCGCCTCGTCCCGCACGCCGCCGAGCGACATGCGCACGAAATTGCGGCCGGTCGCCTTGGCGATCGACTTGCCGAGCGAGGTCTTGCCGACACCCGGCGGGCCGACGAGGCACAGGATCGGGCCCTTCATCTTTCCGACCCGGGCCTGGACCGCGAGATACTCCAGGATCCGTTCCTTGACCTTCTCCAGACCGTAATGATCGGCGTCGAGCACGACCTCGGCGTGGGAGATGTCCTTCTTCACCTTGGAACGCTTCTTCCAGGGAATGTTGACCAGCCAGTCGAGGTAGTTGCGCACCACCGTCGCCTCGGCGGACATCGGGCTCATGTTGCGGAGCTTCTTGAACTCCTGCATCGCCTTGTCCTTGGCCTCCTTGGAGAGCTTGGTCTTCTGGATCTGCTCTTCCAGTTCGGCCAGGTCGTCGCGGCCGTCGTCGGTCTCGCCCAGCTCCTTCTGAATGGCCTTCATCTGCTCATTCAGATAGTACTCGCGCTGGGTCTTCTCCATCTGCCGCTTCACGCGGGTGCGGATGCGCTTCTCCACCTGGAGCACGCCAATCTCGCCTTCCATGAAGCCGTAGACCCGCTCCAGCCGATCCATCACACCGGCGCTTTCCAGCAGTTCCTGCTTGTCGGAAATCTTCAGCGCCAGATGCGACGCGACGGTGTCGGCGAGCTTCGCCGGCTCCTCGATCTGATTAACCGAAACAAGCACTTCCGGCGGAATCTTCTTGTTCAGCTTGATGTACTGCTCGAACTGACCCACCACGGCGCGGGACAGGGCTTCGACTTCCTGTTCGTCGCCCTCGTCCTCCTCGATGACCTCCGCCTCGGCCTCGAAGAAGGCGACGGTGGAGGTGTAGCGGTGGATCTTCGCCCGCTGGCCGCCCTCGACCAGCACCTTCACGGTGCCGTCGGGAAGCTTCAGGAGCTGCAGCACGGTTCCTATTGTGCCGATGTCGTAGATGTCACCCGGTGCCGGATCGTCGTCAGCGGCATTGCGCTGCGTCACGAGCAGGATCTTCTTGTCGTCCTGCATCACGTCCTCGAGTGCGCGCACCGACTTATCGCGCCCTACGAAGAGCGGCACGATCATGTGCGGGAACACTACGATGTCCCGGAGCGGGAGGACGGGGTAGACCTCGTTTCCTGCGGTCACGTCAATTGGCCTCGATATAAGCGCCTCCCCCGTGACGAAAGCGTATTGGCGTCACACAGGGCGGGGGATGAACCCTGCGCACGAGCACATTAGGTGGCGCGCGGACCCCCGAGGATCAAGGCTTCTCGGTCACGCGCCGGCGTTCGCGTCCTCTCGACGTTCGCCATGGACGAAGATCGGCTTGGCGCCGGAGGTCACGACATCACCGTTTATGATGATCTCCTCGACGTCATCGGCACTCGGCAGATCGAACATCGGGTCGAGCAGGATGGCCTCCAGGATCGACCGCAGGCCGCGGGCGCCAGTCTTTCGCTCGATCGCCTTCTGAGCGATGGCCGACAGGGCGTCCTCCCGGAACTCCAGCTTCACGTCCTCCATCTCGAAGAGACGCTGGTACTGCTTGACCAGGGCGTTCTTCGGCTTGGTGAGGATCTCGATCAGCGCCTCTTCGTCCAGGTCCTCCAGCGTCGCCAGGACCGGCAGGCGGCCGACGAATTCGGGGATCAGGCCGAACTTCAGCAGGTCCTCCGGCTCGACCTCGCGCAGGATCTCGCCCGTGCGGCGGTCGTCCGGCGCCCGGACGTCGGCGCCGAAACCGATCGACGAGCCCTTGGAGCGGTTGGAGATGATCTTCTCCAGGCCGGCGAAGGCCCCGCCGCAGATGAACAGGATGTTGGTCGTGTCCACCTGCAGGAATTCCTGCTGCGGATGCTTGCGCCCACCCTGGGGCGGCACGCTGGCGACCGTGCCTTCCATTATCTTGAGCAGCGCCTGCTGGACGCCCTCGCCCGACACGTCGCGGGTGATGGACGGGTTGTCCGACTTGCGGCTGATCTTGTCGACCTCGTCGATATAGACGATGCCGCGCTGTGCCCGCTCCACGTTGTAGTCCGCGGCCTGCAGCAGCTTGAGGATGATGTTCTCCACATCCTCGCCGACATAGCCGGCCTCGGTCAGGGTGGTGGCGTCGGCCATGGTGAACGGCACGTCGATGATCCGCGCCAGGGTCTGGGCCAGCAGCGTCTTGCCGCAACCGGTCGGCCCGATCAGCAGGATGTTCGACTTCGCCAGTTCGACGTCGTTGTTCTTCTGGCCATGGGCCAGGCGCTTGTAGTGGTTATGCACCGCCACCGACAGGATGCGCTTCGCGGTGAACTGACCGATGACGTAATCGTCCAGCACCTGGCAGATGTCCTGGGGCGTGGGCACGCCGTCGCGCGACTTCACCAGCGTGGTTTTGTGTTCCTCGCGGATGATGTCCATGCACAGCTCGACACACTCGTCGCAGATGAACACCGTCGGGCCCGCGATAAGCTTGCGGACCTCGTGCTGACTCTTTCCGCAGAAGGAGCAGTAGAGGGTGTTCTTGGACTCGCTGGAGCCGCTGCCGCTACCAGATTTGCTCATGGTTCTCGGCCCTGTTTACCTGTTCCATCGGTTCTATGTTAGCCACCCGGCCCGCATAGTCACAATGCGAAATATCCCACGTAGCTGGTAAAAAACCCTTTACCAGCGGCATACCGCGAGAAACCGGAATCAGCTGTGCGTATCGGAAGGACAAGCGAACCCTATCAGGCCGCGCCGTCTTCCGCGGGACTCGCGCGCTTCTCGATCACCTCGTCGATGATGCCGAACGCCTTCGCGGTCTCTGGGGTCATGAAGTTGTCGCGCTCCATGGCCTTCTCTATCTCGTCGAGCTTCTGACCCGTGTGCTTCACGTAGATCTCGTTGAGACGCGCGCGCACCGCCAGGATCTCGCGGGCATGAATCTCGATGTCCGTCGCCTGGCCCTGGAAGCCGCCGGAGGGCTGGTGGACCATGATCCGGGCGTTCGGCAGCGCGTAGCGCTTGCCCTCGGCACCGGCGGTCAGCAGCAGCGAGCCCATGGAGGCCGCCTGGCCGATGCAGACCGTGGAGACGTCCGGACGGATATATTCCATGGTGTCGTACATCGCGAGACCGGAGGTCACCACGCCGCCCGGCGAGTTGATGTACATGGAGATGTCCTTGGTCGGGTTCTCCGCTTCCAGGAACAGAAGCTGGGCGCAGACAACGCTGGCGACCGCATCGTTCACCGGGCCCATCACGAAGATGATCCGCTCCTTGAGCAGGCGCGAGTAGATGTCGTACGCGCGCTCGCCGCGGTTGGTCTGTTCGACCACCATCGGCACCAGGGAGTTCATGTAGATTTCGGCCGGGTTGGCCATCGTGCCTCTTCCTTCGTCCGGTTGGTCGCGGGCCGTTGCCCGACCCCTTTGATCTCAGTCCCCGTTAATATGGGTCGTCGGAAGCGCCGGCACCAGTCCGTCGGTTGCCGGCGCCTTTCGGTCAGGCGTCGCTGTCCGCCTCGGCGTCGGACTCGTCGGCCTTCTTCTTCGACTTCGAGGCCGTCTTGGCCTTGGAGGACGCGGCCTTCGGCTTGGCGGCGGCCTTCTTCTTGGCCGGCTTCTTCTCGGCGTCGTCCGCCTTGGCCTCGCCCTCGTCCTCGGCGTCCGGATCGCGGAACAGCTCCTCGGCGGTCACGGTCTTGTCGGTGACCTTGGCCATCTCAACCACGAAGTCGACGACCTTGTCCTCGAACAGCGGCGCGCGGACCTGGGCCAGGGCCTGCGGGTTCTTCTGGTAGTAGTCGAAGACGAACCGCTCCTGACCCGGGAATCGGGCAGCCTGCTCCTGGATCGCGCGGGAAACCTCCTCGTCGGTCACCTGAATGTTGTTCTGGCGGCCGACCTCGGAAAGCAGCAGGCCCAGGCGCACGCGGCGCTCGGCAATGCTGCGGTACTCGGCGCGGTCTTCCTCGCTGAGCTTCTTCTCGTCGGCATCGTGACCGGCATCGTGGTCATGGGCGTGATCGTGGTCATGATCATGCGCGTGGTCGTGATCATGGTCATGGTCGTGATCATGATCGTGGTCGTGATCATGACCCTGCTCGCCGCCGGAATGGTGGACGACCTGGTGCACGATGCCCTTGTACTCCTCCTCCACCATCTTCGGCGGAACCTCGAAGGAGTGCTTCTCGGCCAGGATATCGAGCAGCTGCCGCTTCATGCGGGTGCGGGTGGCGGTCAGGTACTCGCCCTTCATCTGCTCGCCAATCGCCTCCTTCAGGGCGTCCAGCGAGTCCAGGCCGAAGCGCTGGGCGAAGGCGTCGTCGATCTCGACCGGCTTCGGCTCGCGGATTTCCTTCACGGTGACGTCGAACACCGCTTCCTTACCGGCCAGATGGGAGGCCTGGTAATCCTCCGGGAAGCTGACGGTGACCGCCTTCTCCTCGCCGGCGCTCACGCCGACCAGCTGCTCCTCGAAGCCCGGGATGAAGGTGTTGGAGCCGAGCTCCAGATGGTGGTCCTGGGCGGCACCGCCGTCGAAGGGCTCGCCGTCGATCTTGCCGACGAAGTCGATGACGACCACGTCGCCGGAGGCGGCCGGACGGGCGGTCTCGATCGGCGCCGACTCCTTCTGGCCCTCGGCCATGCGGCTCAGGGCGTCGTTGATGTCCTCGTCGCTCGGCTCGGCGGTGACCCGCTCCAGCTCCAGCGTGGAGAAATCGACGGTCTCGATCTCCGGCATCAGCTCGACCGAGAGCTTGTACTCCAGGTCCTTGCCCTTCTCGTAGGAGGTGATCTCCACGTTCGGCTGGGAGGCCGGGCGCAGGTCACGCTCGTCCAGGGCGCGCTGGGAGCTCTCGTTGACCGACTTCTCGATCACCTCACCCAGAAGCGCGTCGCCGTAGCGCTGACGCAGCAGCGCCGGCGGCACCTTGCCGGGGCGGAAGCCGGGCATATTCACCTGCGGCGCGAGCTCGACCAGCCGGCCGTTCAGCTCAGCGTCCAGGTCCGCTGCCGGAATGATGATGGTGAATTCGCGCGTCAGTCCCTCGTTGAGGGTTTCGTTCACTTGCATAAGGAAAAATCCCGCTCGAACAGGGCCATTTTCGTGGCGTGGGCCAGTGTGTCTCTTCCCCGGCGGGGCACGTGTCCTGGCCGCATGGTGCGGGTGGAGGGACTTGAACCCCCATGGCTTGCGCCACTGGAACCTAAATCCAGCGTGTCTACCAATTCCACCACACCCGCGCCGGGCAAACGCGCCCACATTGGGGACGCGCACTGCTATATGACGGCGGGGTCGGCGTCAACCGTGCCAGGGGAGCGTCACTGCCTCACAGCCGCGCGCAGCCGGGCATCGCGGCCCTTAGCCCTTGGCCAGGCTGCGGATCTGCGAGGACTGGGCGATGCGCCCGTCATCGGTATAGGCCTCGTGGTTGTCGTCGATCTCGGCCAACCGGTAGAGGTAGTTGATCATCATGCCGCAGGACTGGCGGAAGCCGTTGGCCGAGCGGTCGCCCAGCCAGTTCAGCCGCTCCATCCGCGCGCCGTTCGACAGGTGGAAATGCGCGACCGGATCGCCCGCACCGGTGCCGCCGCGCCGCTTCTCGGTGGTCAGGTAGCGCGCGGCCCCGCGCATGACCGGGCCCTTCAGCGCTTCCGACAGATCCTCGTCGTCCCACCAGCCGTCGACTCCGAGGCCGGCCTTGATCAGGTCGACATCGGCCACGTCCTTGCCCGGCTCCAGTGCCTGGACCAGGGCCTTGCGCTCCGACGCGGTGAGGGAAAGCCCCTCACCCGCCTCCAGCTTGCCATTGAGCCACCGGCGATAGCCGGGGATCGGAGACAAGGTGGCGAAGGTCTTCAGATTCGGCATCTCGTTCTTCAGCACGTCCACCACGCGCTTGATCAGGAAGTTGCCGAAGCTGATGCCGGCCAGGCCGCGCTGGGCGTTGGAGATCGAATAGAAGATCGCCGCGTCCGCGTTCCGGGGATCGCTGGCCGGGGCATCCTCGTCCAGCAGGGTCTGCACGTTGTCGGACATGCCGCTCACCAGCGCGACCTCGACGAAGATCAGGGGTTCGTCCGGCATGTTCGGGTGGAAGAAGGCAAAGCAGCGGCGGTCGCTGTCCAGCCGGTTCTTCAGGTCCTCCCAGGAGCGGATGGCGTGCACCGCCTCATAGGCGATGAGCTTCTCCAGCAGGGCGGCCGGCGCGCTCCAGGTGATGCGCTTCATCTCCAGCAGCCCGACATCGAACCAGGCGCCCAGCAGCTCCTTCAGATCGGCGTCGAGATCGGCCAGTTCCGGGGTTTCCCGGGCGAAGGGAATCAGTTCCGCCCGCAGGTCGACCAGGAACTTCACGCCTTCCGGCAGGGCGGTGAAGCGGCGCAGCAGGGTGCGCCAGCGCGGGATCAGGGCGTTACGCAGCGCGCGCTCGGCCCGGCGGCGTCCCTCCTCATCCTTCGCCTCGCCCAGCTTGGCGATGGCGGTATCGACCGCCTTGTGGTCGGTGCCGAATTCGGTGGCCAGGAGCGACAGGAAGCGGTGCCGGCCGGTCTGGTTCAGGGACAGGTAGGAGCGGCCCAGATCGGCCGCCCGCACCCGCGCTGTGACCTCGCCGCCCTTGTCGGACAGGCAGTCGGACATCTGGCCCCGGATCTTCTCCAGGTCGTCGGTCGGCAGGTCCGGGCGCGGCGCGCCGGTCCAGTAGTGCCGGGTCGAGACCGAGATATCCTCCCACGCACCGCGGAGGTTACGCAGGGTCCGGTCGAGAAAACTTTCAACGGTCGCGTCGCTCATGGCCGCAGCATGCCTCCAACCCCTAGTCCGGACAACTCACATAACCCGCCGCACTATGCGATTTTATGACGCTTGTGTTCGTCAGGTCGCAGGCTCCTTGGTGGCCAGCAGCCGCAGTTTCGGCCAGGTCTCCGCGGTGTGGTTCAGATGCCAGCCGTTGCGGGCCAGGAAGACCGGATCGCCGTCGTGATCCTCGGCCAGATCGCCGCCATGGGCGTCGGTGAACTTCTTCAGCTCCGCCGGATCGTCGGCCGCCAGCCATCGAGCCGTGTACAGGCCCGCGGACTCGAAGGTCACCGGCACGTCGTATTCGGTGCGGATGCGGTCGGCCAGCACCTCGAACTGCAGGGCGCCGACGACACCGACGATCCACTGGCTGCCCAGGCGGGTCTTGAAGGCTTTGGCCGCACCTTCCTCAGCCAATTGTTCAACCGCGCGTGACAAGTGTTTCATTTTCATGGGGTCTGTCGGTCGCACGCGCTGCAGAAGTTCCGGCGCGAAGCTGGGGATGCCCTTGACGTGCAGGTCCTCGCCCTCGGTCAGGGTGTCGCCGATCCGCAGGTTGCCATGGTTGGGAATGCCGATGATGTCGCCCGGCCACGCCTCCTCCGCCACCTCGCGGTCGCGGGCGAGGAACAGCACCGGATTGTGCATGGTCATCATCTTGCCCGAGCGCACATGCTTCAGCTTCATGCCGCGCTTGAAATGGCCGGAACTGAGCCGCACGAAGGCGATGCGGTCCCGGTGCTTGGGATCCATGTTCGCCTGGATCTTGAAGACGAAGGCCGAGACCTTGTCCTCATCCGGGGTGATGGGCCGTTCGACCGCCGGCTGTGCGCGCGGCGACGGCGCGTATTCCGCCACGCCTTCCAGCAGCTCGCGCACACCGAAATTGTTCAGCGCACTGCCGAAATAGACCGGGGTCATCGTGCCGTCGCGGAACGCCTGCAGGTCGAATTCCGGGCACAGGCCGCGGGCCATCTCGACCTGCTCGCGCAACTCGGTCACCAGATCGGCCGGCAGCAGTTGATCCAGCTTCGGGTCGTCCAGCCCGTTGCACTGGATCCCTTCGGCCGGGCGGTCGTTGTTGCCGCGCTCCACCAGGATCAGCCGGTCGTTGATCAGGTCGTAGCAGCCCTTGAAGCGCTGGCCCATGCCGATCGGCCAGCTCGCCGGAGTCACGTCGAGGGCAAGCGTCTGCTCCACCTCGTCCAGCAACTCGAACGGGTCCCGGCCCTCGCGGTCCAGCTTGTTGACGAAGGTGACGATCGGCACATCGCGCAGGCGGCAGACCTCGAACAGCTTGCGGGTCTGGGTCTCGATGCCCTTGGCGGCGTCGATCACCATGACAGCGCTGTCGACAGCGGTCAGCGTCCGGTAGGTGTCCTCCGAGAAGTCCTCGTGGCCCGGCGTGTCCAGCAGATTGAAGGTCCGGCCAAGATACTCGTAGGTCATGACCGAGGAAGCGACGGAGATGCCGCGCTCCTGCTCGACCTTCATCCAGTCCGAGCGCGCGCGCCGACGCTCGCCGCGCGCCTTGACCGCGCCGGCCATCTGGATCGCTCCTCCGAACAGCAGCAGCTTTTCGGTCAGCGTCGTCTTGCCGGCGTCCGGGTGCGAAATGATCGCAAACGTGCGGCGCCGGTCCACTTCCTCGGCCAGGCTGGGCATGGACATTTCCGCTCGGTGTAGAGACCGCCGCTAGATAAACCCCGGGCGGGTTATCATCAAGTAAAGCATCGGCGTCGAACCCGGTGGTGTAATGCTGGACGCCGCCTCGCCATGCGCTTATGCAGCTAGGCGATGTTCACGCGAAAGAAGCCCATCCTGCGTCCGCGCAGTGTCCCGATCGCCTGGCTGCTGCTCGGCGGGGTCGGCACGTTGGTGACCCTGTCCCTGGTGATCGTTCTGGCCACCGGCTTCATTGCCGCCGGCCGCAACACGGTCGAACTTCTGCGGGCTCAGGTGTCGGAAACCATGGCGGCGGTCATCGACCGCACCGAGGCGCATCTGAACGTGGCCGACGTGCACGCCCGCACCGTGGCCGAGCTGTTGCGCGAAGAATCGTTCGACTTCCGCGCCGCCGATATCGAGCGGATCCGCCTGACCATGGCGGCCCTGCCGCAGATCCGGGGCATGGCCATCGTTCTCGCCGACGGGCGCTCGATCCGGGTCGGCCGCGACGGCCTGATCGTGCGCGGCAACTGGGCGGATATCGGCGTTTCCCGGGACGGGTTCGACGCCGTCACCCGGACCGACATGGTCACCTGGAGCGACCCGTTCTGGGCCGTCGACATCGGCCACTCGATCGTCGTGGCCAGCTATCCGATCCGCAGCGCCGGAGAGACCCTCGGTTTCGTGTCGAGCGTGATCACCGTGGATGACCTGTCGCGTTTCCTGACCCAGCTCTCCACGCCGTCGGTCCGCGCCTTCCTGCTCGATTCCACCAACCGTATCGTCGCGCATAGCGATCCGGCGATCACCAAGCGCCACGAGCGTGCCAGCGCGCCGCCACCGGGGGAGAAGATTGGTGACCCGATCCTGGACGCCTATGTTGCAGGGGACGTCCTGGAAACGACCCTGCTACGCGGGCTTGAGGGGTTGAAGGCGTCGATCGTCCAGTTGGGCGAGCACGATTTCGCCGTCGTCACCTCTCCGCTGTCCTCGGTCGCTCCGCTGACCTGGACGGTCGGGGTCGTGGCGAGCACGGAAGGTTCCGACATCCTGTTCACGCGGCTCTACGCGATCCTGATCGCCGGCGGCGCGGTCCTGGCCCTGACCCTGTTCCTGCTCTGGCGAGTGGCCCAGTCGATCCGCCATCCGGTCACCGCCCTGGCGCTCGCCTCGGACAGCATCCGTCGGCTGGATTTTGATTCCATCCCCGAGGCGCCGGAGACCACAGTCGCCGAGCTGCGCCAGGCAACCGCCGCGTTCAACAGCATGGTGGGCGCGCTGCGCTGGTTCGAGATCTATGTGCCGCGCCGCCTGGTGAAACGGCTGATGGATTCCCCGCAGGTCGAGGGCTACCGGACCAGAAGCCGGGAGGTGACCATCATGTTCACCGACATCTCCGGCTTCACCTCACTGTCGGAGAACAAGGAGGCGGGCGAGATCTCGGAGATGCTCAACGCGCATTTCTCGCTGATCGCCCGCTGCGTGGAGGCCGAGGACGGCACCATCGACAAGTATATCGGCGACAGCGTCATGGCGTTCTGGGGCGCGCCCAGCCGGCAGGAGGACCATGCCGCCCGCGCCATCCGGGCCACTCAGGCGATCGCCAAAGCCATTCATGCGGAGAACGAGGTCCGCGCGGTCGCCGGCGAGCCGCCGGTGCGGATCCGCATCGGGCTGCATTCCGGCACGGTGGTGGTCGGCAATATCGGCGCGCCCGGACGGGTGAACTACACGCTGGTGGGCGAGCCGGTGAACGTCGCCAACCGGATCGAGCAGCTCGGCAAGGAGGTCGATCCGACGGCCGAGATCGTTGCCCTGGCCAGCGCGGTGACGGTGGAGGATGCCGGCGAGACACCGGCCGGCGCGCAGAACCTGGGCGACCGCAGCCTGCGCGGCCTGTCCCATCCGATCGAGATCTGGCGTCTGACCTGACCCGTCAGACGTCCAGCCGACGGCCTTCCTCGCTGGAGCGGTAGGCGGCGTCGACCAGTTCCATGTTGCGCAGATAGGTCCTCCCCTCGTTCTGCGCCGGTTCGCCCACGCGCCACGCCTCCATGATATGGGCATTGGTGGCGAAGACGCTGTCGCCGCCGAAGCCCCGGTTCTCCCAGGTGTAGGCATGCTCGGCCTCGGCCCCGCCATGGGGCTTCCAGTACAGCCGTCCGGAGCCGTCGAGCCGGAGCACGCCACCCTCCCCCTCCAGCCACATCTCGCCCATCGTCAGCCTGGTGTTTTCGGCGACGTGGTCGTTCAGCCGGTTGCCGTCCACCAGCCCGGTACCGCCCTCTGC
Source organism: Thalassobaculum sp. (assembly GCF_965223715.1). Lineage (GTDB taxonomy): Bacteria > Pseudomonadota > Alphaproteobacteria > Thalassobaculales > Thalassobaculaceae > Thalassobaculum. The sequence continues at coordinate 1,550,538 of NZ_OZ245012.1, forward strand.
GAAGCCCAGCACGATGTAGCCGGCATCCTCGCCGGCGATGACGGGATTGATCCGCCGCAGGTCGGCATAGAGCGACGTGACCTCGCCCATCAGCATCCGGAACGTGTCGATCAGGTGCACCGCCGTCTCGTGCACCAGGAAGCGGGGCATCTGCTGGAAATACGGCTGGCGGTCGAGATAGGCGCGCGGCCCCTGCCCGTCCCCCGGGCGCATGCGGAAGGCGACGGAATGCAGCCGCCCTACCCGGCCGCTGTCTAGCACCCGCCGTGCTTCGCGGAACCAGGGCTGGAAGCGGAAATTCTCATGCACCGCCAGCCGGATCCCGGCCGTCTCGGCGTCATCCACCAGCCGCCGGGCGGCCTCCAGGTCGGGGGCGAGCGGCTTCTGACAGATCACGTCGATCCCGCGCGCGGCACACAGCGCCACCAGGGGCGCATGGGTGGCCGGCGGGGTGACGATATCGACTAGGCTCGGCCCGGCCGCGTCCAGCATCCGGGCGGCGTCCTCGAAGACGCTGGCGCCGGGGTGGTGGGTGGCGCACACGGCCTCGGCCTTGTCGCGCTCCCGGTCGCAGACCGCGACCACCTCAGCCCCGGGCATGCGGGTCCAAGCCTCGTGGTGAAACGCCGCGAAATAGCCGCAGCCGACGATCGCGATCCGGTCCGTCATGCGCCTCCCCCTCTTCTCGTTGCGGGTCAGGCTGGTCCAGACGCCGCTTGTGCGCAAGCGCCCGCCATGGCACATCGCCCCCCATGTTGCGCCCCGCCCTCCTTGTCGGCGTCGTCTTCGCGGTCGTGGCGTGGTGCCTGGCGGCGGGACCGACCCATGCCCAGCCGACCGGTCCGCAATCCACCAACACCCTTCAGGATGCCTTCACCCGCTCGCTCGGCCCGCCTGCCGCGACGGACAACGACGACCTCCTGGAACAGACCGACGGCGACATCGCCCGCTGGGAACAGGCGCTCGACGTGTTCCGCCTGATCGGCGGCCGTGCCGATCTGAGCCAGGAGCAGCTCGCGGTCATCCGCACCCAGATCGTCGATACCAAGACGCTGATCGAGGAGCGCCGGCGCCAGCTCGACGCCCTGGTGACGCAGCTCCACGCCCAGCTCGACTCCCTGGGACCCGCACCGGATGACGGGCTAGAACCGGAGGCCGTCCAGCGCCGCCGCAACGAGCTGACCGACCGCGTCCGCGAGGTGGAGGGCCGGCACAAGGAGATCGGCCTGCTGATCGAGCTAGCCGACCAGCTAGTCGAGCGGATCGGGGTCGCCCGGGTCGCCGAGCTGCGCGACCGGCTGTTCAGCCAGTATCCGACACCCCTGCGCCCGGAAGTGTTCCTGACGGGTCTGCGCGACGGGCTCGACGTGCTGGGCCGGATCATTTCGGCCCCGGTGATCGACCTCAGCCGGGGGCTCGAGCGCAGCCTGTCGGCCCTGCCGCCGCTCATCACGGTCACGCTGATCGCCGTCGCGATCTGGCTCGCCGCCCGGCTCTGGCTCGAGCCGCGCTTCGGACCCTATGGCGAGCCCGGCTCCTATTCTCGTCGGGTGCTGGCCGCCATCGTCGTCGCCCTCTCCAGAGGGGTCGCCCCGGCCGCGGTGATCGCCGCCCCGGTCTTCGTGATCGACCAGCTCGCCGTCACGTCCGGACTGGCCACGATCGTCCTGGTCTCGGCCCAGGAGGCGCTGGTGCGCTTCCTGCTGCTCACCGGGCTGATCCGTGCCGCGCTCGCGCCGCATAACACGCCCTGGCGACTGCCCGACATCCCGGACGAGTCGGTCTCCGTGATCTGGCGCCGGTCGCTGATCCTGCTGACCACGCTGCATGTCGCGCTGTTCCTGATCGAGGTGGCGCAGAACCTGAACATCTCGCCGGAGCTGCGCTCTGGCTTCGCCCTGGTGTTCAGCGTGCTGATCGCCGGGAACCTGCTGGCGCTGCTGCGCCGGGGCTACTGGGAGCCGCAGGTCCAGGCGGCCGACGGCGAAGAGGAGTCCGACGACGCCCGCACCGGCATCGATCCGGGCACCGTCATCCGGTGGCTGCTGATCCTGGTCTCGATCGCGGGCGTCGCCTTCGCCCTGGTCGGCTATAGCGAGGCGTCGATCTGGCTGGTGTCCAAGCTGATCGATGTCAGCTTCCTGGCCCTCGCCCTGGTCATGGCCCGCGGCCTGGTGCGCGACCTCGGCGGCATCGTCGACGACTCGACCACCCGGGCCCATCGCTGGGTCCAGCGCATGACCGGCGCCGGCGACGGGGCCATCACCCGCACGATCTTCTGGTTCAACATCCTGATCGACCTGGCGACCTTCGCCGGCGCCATGCTCGGCGTCGCCCTGATCGTGGGCATGAGCGCTGGCGACCTCTACCTCATCGTGCTGCGGGCGCTGGAGGGCTTCGACGTCGGCACGGTGCGGATCTCGCCCGGCAGCCTGCTGGCAGGCTTGCTGGCCTTCTTCGTCGCCCTGGTGATCACGCGGATGATCCAGCGTGCCCTGGTGCGCCGGATCTTCCCCCACACCCATATCGACAGCGGCGTTCAGCACTCGGTCACCGCCGGCATCGGGTATGTCGGCGTGACCCTGGCCCTGCTGACGGCGGTGGCGACGGTCGGCTTCGACCTGTCCAACTTGGCGCTGATCGCCGGTGCCCTGTCGGTCGGAATCGGTTTCGGCCTGCAGGCGATCGTGAACAACTTCGTCTCCGGCCTGATCCTGCTGGCGGAGCGGCCGATCAAGGTCGGCGACTGGATCAAGATCGGAAACTACGAAGGCACGGTGAAACGCATCAACGTGCGGGCAACCGAGATCCAGACCTTTCAGCGCTCCGAGGTGATCATCCCGAACTCCGAGCTGATCACCTCGGCGCTGATCAACTACACCCATAAGGACAAGTACGGGCGCATCGATATCGCGGTGCCGGTGAGCTACGGCGAGGATCCCAAGCGGGTGGGCGACATCCTGCTGGAGCTGGCCTCGGAGCATCCGATGGTCGCCACCTGGCCGGAGCCATATCTGTTCTTCCACGGTTTCGACGACGTGGCGATGCGGCTGCAGCTCCGGGTCTACCTGATCGACATCAACAATTTTCTCACTGTCACCAACGACCTGCACTTCGCGGTGGCAGAACGCCTGCGGGCCGCCGGCATCGCCTTCCCGCGCCCGCACACCGACACCCGCCTGCGCCGCGACGACGTCCAGGAGCGCATGCTGGGCCCGGTGGCGACCGACGCCCGGTTCGACCACCAGGCGCCCAAGGGCGGCGAGATGGACAGCTAGCGATCCGGCCGCCCTTCGGCACGCCCCGTCCCGGATTAAATCCGGGACGGGGCGTGTCGAAGGGTCGCCGTTAAGACAACCGGTCGTCCGCCGCGAATCCCGGGCGGCGGATCTGAAACCCGGTCTTGTTCTGCTCGAACCCGGCACCGGCATAGAACCGCAGGGTCTCCGGCCGCTTGGAGCCGGTGAGCAGCATCACCTTGTAGCAATCCTCGGCCCAGGCCGCCGCCACCGCGGCGTCTAGGAGCGACTTGCCGTAGCCCTTTCCGCGGTGGTCCCCATGGGTCACCACGTTCTCGATAAGCCCATACGGATGGGCCATGCGGGTCAGGTTGGGCACGACGACCAGGGTGCAGGACACGACCGCCGCACCCGAGGGCAGTTCACCGAGAAATACGGTCAGCCCCGGATGGGCGAGCACCGCCCGCCAGGCCAGCCTGGCAGCGGCGCCCTCGGGCTGCGGGTCGGCGGGGTTCAGGTGCCGGTACAGCTCCTGAACGACCGCCAGGTCGCTCTCCCCGGCCAGCCGGATGGAAAGCCCGGTCTCGGCAGCCATGGCCGCCCTCCGCTACATCGCGACGGCCTGCTCGCGCAGGACGAACTTCTGAATCTTGCCGGTTGAGGTCTTCGGCAGGTCGGTGAAGACGATGGTCTTCGGCACCTTGAAATGCGCCATGTTCTCCCGGCAGAAGGCGATCACCTCCTCCTTGGTGATCTCCACGCCCGGCTTCGGGGTGACGAAGGCGCAGGGCGTCTCGCCCCATTTCTCATCCGGCCGGGCGACCACCGCCGCCTCCATGATCTTGGGATGGCGGAACAGGACGTCCTCGACCTCCAGGGACGAGATGTTCTCGCCGCCGGAGATGATGATGTCCTTGGAGCGGTCCTTCACCTCGGCATAGCCGTCGGGATGCATCACCGCCAGGTCGCCGGACCGGAACCAGCCGTCGACGAAGGCCTTGGCCGTAGCCGCCGGGTTCTTCAGATAGCCCTTCATCACCGTGTTGCCGCGGATGGCGATCTCGCCGATCGTCTGGCCGTCGCGGGGCACGTCCGCGCCGGTCTCCGGATCGACCACACGGAAGCCCTCCAGGGTGGGATAGCCCACGCCCTGGCGCGCCATCTTTCGGGCCTTGTCGTCGAGCATCAGCTCGTTCCATTCCGGTGGCCAGGCGCAGATGCCCGATGGGCCGTAGGTCTCGGTCAGCCCGTAGAGATGCACCACCTTGAAGCCCATCTGCTCCATGCCGGAGATCACGGCGCTGGGCGGCGCCGCACCGCCGGTGCCGATATGGATCTCGTGCTCGAAGCGGCGCTTCACGTCGTCAGGCGCGTGGATCAGCATGGTCAGCACGATGGGCGCACCGCACATATGGGTGACGGTGTGCTCGCCGATCAGTTCGAAGATCAGCTTCGGGTCGACCTTGCGCAGGCAGACATGGGTGCCACAGGCTGCCGTCACACCCCAGGTGAAGGTCCAACCATTGCAGTGGAACATCGGCAGGGTCCACAGATAGCGCGACTGGCGGTCAACCTGGAAGGCGATGGCATTGCCCATGCCGTTCAGGTACGCGCCGCGGTGGTGGTAGACCACACCCTTGGGGTCGCCGGTGGTACCGGACGTGTAGTTCAGGCAGATCGCCTGCCACTCGTCGGCCGGCGGGGACCAGACGAAGTCCGGGTCGCCCTCGGCCAGGAAGGCTTCGTACTCGCACTCACCCAGCGGGTCACCGCTCTCGGCCAGGATGTCGTCGATCCAGACCACCGTGGGCGAGCCCTTAGCCTGGGACAGGGCTTGGGCCATCACTCCGGTGAACTCCCGGTCGACGAGCACGACCTTCGCGCCGCCGTGGTCCAGGATGAAGGCGACCGTGGAGGCGTCGAGACGGGTGTTGATGGCGTTCAGCACCGCGCCGGCCATGGGCACTCCGTAATGGGCCTCCAGCATGGCCGGCGTGTTGGGAGCGAGGATCGCCACCGTGTCGCCGACACCAAGCCCCCGCTTCGTCAGTGCCGAGGCCAGACGCCGCGCCCGGGCGTAGGTCTGCGCGTAGGTCTGGCGCAGGTCGCCGTGGATCACCGCCACCTTGTCCGGGTAGGTGTGGGCGGCGCGGGCCAGGAAATCGCTTGGGGTCAGCGGCGCATAGTTGGCCGCATTGCGGTCCAGGTCGCGGTCATAGATGGAAGCGGTCATCGGCGGTCGATCCTTGGCGGGCAGTCCTCGGCGAACGGGTGCTCAACCATTTCCGTGGCCCGGGAAAAGGTCAAGCGTCCGATCTGGAGTCCGGCTCCCGTGCCAGCCAGCAGACCGGGCTGCGGGCGATCCAGGCAACCACTTCCGCCTTGTCGGTCATGCCGAGCTTCCACTGTAGATTCTTGAGGTGCCAGCGCACGGTGGTCACCTTGGTGCCACGCGCTTGTGCGATCTCAGCCAAGGTCTGGCCGGCGAGCATCCCGAACAGCACGGCCTTCTCCGCCGCAGTGATGTCACCAGCAAGAGCGGGAAACTGGCCCTCCTCCAAGGCCGACGGCCCAGCGACCGAGACGGTGACCAGATACGCCTTCTGATTGCAGCCGGTCAGCCGCCGAAGACCGACGAGCCGCGGCCCGGCCGAACCGTCACCGATCTCCAGGACAATGCGGGCGGCCTCATCCGGACCGGTCCGCACCTCCAGTCTCCGCCACATCCGTTCTCCGGCCCGTGTCGTCAGAAGATCGGCGAATAAGCCATTGCAGTGAAGGATTTTCTTCGTGGTGTCGATGATGGCTGCGGGGAATCCGAACGCCTCGATCACGGAGTCCGCTGATACCGTTTTCGAGCAGCCCGCCACGTCACCGTCAACTCCGTGCATCCGCCCGACCTTTTCCCCTCCCGCGCGGGAGGGGCGACAATCTTACCGTGCACTTAGAGTCTACGAATATCCCGTTATGCGCAACTGTCGTGTTCGACCGGGATAGGACCGCTCGTGACCATCACCAGCGGGAAACTTGACGCGCAACAGGAGACAGTCATGAAGACACCCTTGCTCGCAGCCGGTCTGGGCATCCTGACCCTCGCTGCCGGGCTCTCCCTCTCCTCGCCGGTACTGGCCGCCTGCTCCGTGGCGAACCCGCAATGGGGCCTGCCGGTGAACGTGCAGCAATGGATCGCCAACGCGAGCCTGCAGGAACTTCGCAACGCCTACACGGCGGGTCGTTGCGAGATCAAGTCGACCCTGCATCAGAGCGGGGACGACTGCATCAACGGTTCCGGCAACAATCACGTCGTGGTCGAGGTGTGGAACCGCAACAACCAGGTCCTGCCGCGGTTCCACGTGTTCGACTACACCATCAACATCAACGGCACGGTCCGGCAGTGCGCCACTCAGTGACGCGCTGCCGATCCCTACGTCCCGTCCAGTTCCCCCATTCCACGAGGCCTCTGCGAGCTCGCGCCACGGAGCGTGCTCCGCAAACCGGTCTGAATCTCAGGAGGTTCCAGATGCAGAAAATGTTGATCGCTCTCGGTCTGGCGATGTGTATCGGCGCGCTGGTCACTGCCCCAGGCGCCTGGGCATGCAACGTCGCGAACAACCCGACGCATCCGATCGGTTCGAAGGACTTCGACCGCATCGCGGCATCGACCAGCCAGACACTCCGCCAGGCCTTCGACAATGATGCGTGCACCATCCTCGACGGCGGTCATTCCAGCGGATCCGAATGCGTCTCGGGAGCTGGAAACTTTCACACCACAGTCAAAGCCGGCAACACGACGTATCACGTGTTTCACTACATGGTCGACGACAACGACAATGTGGTGAACAGCAACGGGCTGTACTGCACCACCGATCGGGAAAACGGACCTATCGTTCGCTGACCTGATCCGGACTTTCCAGATAGGGCCCAACTGTGTCTCTGCCAGAGATAGCCCCGCATAAACGCTCCCCCGGCGCGGTCGCCATAGACCTGTTGTCTGCGCCGGGGGTGCACGTTAGGGTCTGAGCATGCGTATCGACATTTTCTCCGACGTCGTCTGCCCCTGGTGCTTCATCGGCAAGCGCCGGCTGGAGCGTGCCCTGGCCGAGCGGCCGCAGGAGCAGGTCGAGATCCACTGGCGGGCCTTCCAGCTCAACCCGGACATGCCGGTCCAGGGAATGCCGCGGCAGACCTACCTGCAGACCAAGTTCGGCGGGCCGGAGCGGGCGGCGCAGATCTACGAGACCATCCGCGAGAACGGGCGCAAGGAAGGCCTGGACTTCCAGTTCGAGAAGATCGGCACCACGCCAAACACCGTGCGGGCTCACCGGCTGATCCGCTTCGCCTCCGAGCGCGGTGCCTCCGATGCGCTCGTGGAGAAACTGTTCACCGGCTATTTCTACGACGGCCAGAATATCGGCGACGTCGAGACCTTGGCCGACATCGCCGCCAAGGCCGGGCTCGACCGGGACGAGGCCGTCGATTTCCTCAATGGCAACGAGGCGGTGACCGACGTGCTGGCGGAGACCCGCTTCGCCTATGAGAACGGCATCAACGGCGTGCCCTGCTTCATTTTCGACCGGCGCTATGCCCTGGCCGGGGCGCAGGAACCGGAAGCGTTCTTCCCACTGTTCGAGCTGGTCCAGAACGAGGCCGCCGGAAAACCGGTCGCGGCCAACACGGCCTGATCAGCCGGCCGACCCGCGCCACGCCTACACCCGGGCGTCCATCCAGCTTGCCACCTTCTGGTGCTTCACCTCGGTCTGGGCGTAGGTGCGGTAGTAGTTGATGAGGTCGCGCAGCGGCTCCGCCATCCGGTTGAAGCCGGAGATGAAGGCCACGATCACCCCGACCTCGGTCTGGCCCTGAACCACCATCCAGCCGCCGAAACCGAGCACCATCAGCGGTGCGGCGGCGTTGAGGAAGTTCAGCGCCACCTTGCCCAGGAACTTCCACATGAAGAACCGCATCCGGTTGCCGAACACCCGGCGGATGTCGTTCTCGGTACGGCGCTGATCGTCTTCGTCGTCGGACTGCTCCGCCACGTCCTCGCTGAGCGAGCGGATCAGGTCGACCCGCCGATCCACCAGGGCGTTCAGCTTGCGCTGGATCACCGGGATGAGAACGATCTGCGGTCCGAGGAAGACCACGCTGACCAGGGCGATCATCGGCTCCACCGCGACCATGTAAATCACGATCGCCACAAGCACCCCGACCTGGGCCAGCGGATCGGAGATCCCGTCGCCGACGAAGCCGCCGATCGCCTCCAGCTCGTGGTTGACGATCGAGACCGCCGTGCCGCCCTGCCCGTCCTCGCGCGGCTGGCGGCCGTGCAGGTCGATGATGTGCCGGCGGCAATAGGCGATGGCGCTCTCGGCCATCCAGCCCTGATAGATCCGCAGGGTGAACTTCACCAGGGCGTTCAGCGTGATCACCCCGAGATAGGCCAGCGCCAGAGTCAGCAGCAGGTCGGCATTCCCCTCGCTGAGCGCGTCGTCGATGATCCGGCGCTGCAGCTCCAGCGGCACCACGGTCAACCCGGCCACCACCAGCGCCAGGACGCAGGCTGGCACCTGGTACCAACCGCTCATGCGCCACATGAACGCGAGAAGGTTCGGGGCCGGCCGGTCGTCGCCCGTCCGGTCGATCGCCTTGGGCCTGCTCAGGAACACCTCAGATCTCCTGGTAAACCTGTCCGTAGGAAATGAACGCGAACAGCACCGTCCCGCCGATGACGTTGCCGATCAGCGCCGGCAGGAAGAACCCGAAGATCGCACCCGGCACGGTGATGTTGTCGACCATCACCAGCGCGGCGATCTCCATGGTCCCGGCGATGACGTGGGAGAACTCGCACAGGGCAATGACATAGGTGATGACGAAGACCGCGGCCAGGCTGGCGCCGCGGCTATTGGCGTTCACCCAGACCAGGGCCGCCACCAGGAAGCCGGCCCCCACCCCCTTTGTCATGGTGACGAAGAACCCGCCATCCACGGAGTGGCGGCCGAGATCGACCACGGCCTCGCGCATCTCATGGGGGATCGAGGGCAGCCACATCAGGAAGGCGGCGAAGACCGTGACGCCGACGATGTTCGCCGTCAGCACCACGCTCCAGTTGCGGGCCAGGGCCAGGAAGTTCGCCCGGGTCGGCGCGTGGCAGATCGGCAGGACCGGGGTGATCGTGTTCTCGGTGAAGAGCTGCAGGCGGCCCAGCACCACGATGATGAAGCCGACCGTATAGCCCATGTCGCCGACCAGGGAGGCCCAGCCGGCATCGCTGTCCAGCCGGCCGACGACGGCGGCCTCGGCGATCACGGAGAAACCGATGGCCAGACCGGCGGCCAGGCCTGAGAACGCCAGGGAGACGGTTGGGCGCCGCAGTTCCTCAACACCGTTCAGGCGCACGACCTCGAACATCTCGTCGGAGGACAGAGGACGGAGCTCTTCGACCCGGTCGGCGCTCTTCTCCGCCTCCTCGGCACTGGAGCGGGCCCTGGATGCCCGGGCCGGCGATGTGGCCCTGGCCTCGTCGGACTGGTGCGGGACGATGTCTTCCGGGTTTTCCGGTTCGGTCTTTGACGTGTTCATTCAAGCTACAATGTCGCCGGCGGCCTCCGGTTCCCCGAAAGCGGCGACATAGCCAACACCATCACGCAACCGTTATGCCGCAAGAGCCGCTAGTTCCTCCATCAGCCGCGTCAGGCCGAGAACCCGCTGCTCCGGCTTGTTCCAGGCGCGGCGATAGACCAGCTTGTGATCGGGCCGAAGCTGCACCGAACCCGCCTGCTGCTGCATGAAGTTCACCAGTTTCTGCGGGTTGGAGAAGCTGTTGTTGCGGAAGGCGATGATGGCGCCTTTCGGCCCCGCATCCACCTTCTCGATCCCGGCCGAGCGGCACAGGCCCTTGATCGCGACGACCTTCAGCAGGTTCTCCACCTCCGGCGGGGTCGGCCCGAAACGGTCTGCCAGTTCGGCCGCGAAACCGTCGATCTCGTCCTGATCGACCAGCATGGCGATGCGCCGGTACAGGCTCATGCGCACCGACAGGTCCGGCACATAGGCGTCGGGGATCAGCACCGGCATGCCGATGGCGATCTGCGGGGTCCAGGACGTGTCCTCGGTCACCGCGCCCTCACCCGCCCGCGCCGCTTCCACCGCCTCGCGCAGCAGTTCCTGATACAGCTCGATGCCGACCTCTTTGACCTGCCCCGACTGCTCGTCACCCAGCAGGTTGCCGGCACCCCGGATGTCCATGTCGTGGCTGGCCAGCGAGAAGCCGGCCCCCAGGCTGTCCAGGGTCTGCATCACCTCCAGCCGGCGTTTGGCGATTGGCGGCAGGACCTTGGTCGGGTGTGTCGTGAGATAGGCATAGGCCCGGGTCTTCGAGCGCCCGACCCGTCCGCGGAGCTGGTAGAGCTGGGCCAAACCGAACATGTCGGAGCGGTGGATGACGATGGTGTTAGCCGAGGGGATGTCGAGGCCGCTTTCCACGATGTTGGTGGAGAGCAGCACGTCGTAGTTGCCGTCGGTGAAGGCCGTCATCACGTCCTCCAGCTCGGTCGGCGCCATGCGGCCATGGGCAACGCCGATGCGCAGGTCCGGGACCAGCTTCAGCAGCCGCTCGTGCACCCGGGCCAGATCCTCGATCCGCGGGCAGACATAGAAGGTCTGGCCGCCCCGATAGCGCTCGCGCAGCAAAGCCTCGCGGATGATCACGCCGTCGTAGGGCATGACGAAGGTGCGCACCGCCAGACGGTCGACCGGCGGGGTGGCGATCAGGCTCATCTCTCGCACGCCGGACAGGGCCATCTGCAGGGTGCGCGGGATCGGCGTCGCCGTCATGGTCAGGACGTGGACCTCCTTGCGCAGGTCCTTCAGCCGCTCCTTCTGGGTGACACCGAAATGCTGCTCCTCATCGACGATGACGAGGCCGAGATTGTCGAACTGGATCTGCTTCGACAGCACCGCGTGGGTACCGACCACGATGTTCACGTCGCCGGAGCGCAGACCGTCGCGGATCTCGTTGGCTTCCCTGGTCGTCACCAGGCGCGAGAGCTGGGCGACCCGCATGGGGAAGCCCTGGAACCGGTCGCGGAAATTCCGGAAATGCTGACGGCAGAGCAGCGTCGTCGGCACCACGACCGCCACTTGGTAGCCCTGCCCGGCCGCGACCAGGGCGGCACGCAGGGCGACCTCGGTCTTGCCGAAGCCGACATCGCCGCAGACCAGCCGGTCCATGGGACGCGACGACGCCATGTCGTCCAGCACGTCCTCGATCGCCTTGAGCTGGTCTTCGGTCTCGGTGAATGGGAAGCGGGCGCAGAACTCGTCATAGGTGCCCGGCGGCGGGTACAGCGCCTCTGTCTTGCGCAGCTCGCGCTCGGCGGCGATGGCGATCAGCGCCTCGGCCATGTCGAGGAGCCGCTTCTTGACCCGGGCCTTGCGCGACTGCCAGCCGGCCCCGCCCAGCTTGTCGAGTTGCGCCTTGGTCTCCTGGCTGCCGTAGCGCGAGAGGACGTCGATGTTCTCGACCGGCACGAACAGCTTGTCGCCGCCGAGATATTCCAGGCGCAGCACGTCGTGGGGCGCGCCGCCGATCTCCAGGGTCTCCAGCCCGAGATAGCGGCCGATTCCGTGCTCGGAATGGACGACGTAATCGCCCTCCTCCAGCGACGAGACCTCGCGCAGGAAGTCCTCGCCCCTGCGCTTGCGACGGCGCGACGGGCGGACCAGCCGCTCGCCGACGATGTCCGGCTCGGAGATGACGGTGAGATCGCCACGGCGGTAGCCGTGCTCCAGCGGCAGCACCGCCGTCGCCACTGTCGCCGGCGGCAGAGCCATCGCCGCGTCCAGGGACGCCGCCGGCTCGATCGCGTCGATGCCGTGGTCGCGCAGCAGATGAGCCAGCCGGTCGCAGGAGCCCTCGCTGTAGCCGGCGACCACGACCCGGCGGCCCTTGCCGATCTCGTCCACCACCGCGTCGCGCACGGCGTCGTAGACGGCGGACCCGCCGCGCGCCCGCGCCTCGGCCAGATCGACACCGGACTGCGCGCCGAAATCGATGACGGCACCATCCTCCGGCAGGGAGAATGGCGTGAACGCCCCAACCGCCCGGTCGGCCATCAGAACCGCCCAATCCGCCGGCGCCAGATACAGCGCGTATGGCTCCAGCGGTCGGTAGATGCCTCCGGCCTCCGCCCCGCCGGCGCGCAACATCTGGACCCGGGCGTCATGGTATTCCTGGATCTGCTCGAACCGGGCGGAGGCGGATTCCTCCGCCTGATGGTCCAAGGTCACCGGCGCGTCGTCCACATAGTCCAGCACCGTTCCGAGCGTCTCGTGGAACAGCGGTAGCCAGTGCTCCATCCCGCCATGGCGCCGGCCCGCCGAGACGGCCTCGTAGACCGGGTCGGCCGTGACCTCGGCGCCGAACAGGGAGCGGTAGCCGGAGCGGAAGCGCTGGATCGTCGCGTCGTCCAACAGCACCTCGCCGACCGGCAGGAAAGCGACGCTCTTGCGCTTGCCGGTGGTCCGCTGGGACATCGGGTCGAAGCGCCGGATCTCCTCCAGGTCGTCGCCGAAGAAATCGAGCCGCACCGGCTCCTCTGTCCCGGTCGGAAACACGTCGACGATGCCGCCGCGCACGGCATATTCGCCCGGTTCGCGCACGGTGTCGGAGCGGTTGTAGCCGTTGCGGATGAAGAAGGCGGTCAGGTCGTCCAGCGGCATCGTCTGGCCGAGCTTGAGGACCAGGGTTGCGCCGTCGAAGAAGCTCTTGGGCGGGACGCGCTGCAGGACCGCGTTCACCGTGGTCAGCACCACCGTCGGCTTGGCGTTGCGCTTGCGCACGGCGAGCCGGGCCAGGGTGTCGATCCGGCGGCTGACGATCTCGGTATTGGGCGACACCCGGTCGTAGGGCAGGCAGTCCCAGGCCGGGAGTTGCATCACCCGCAGGTCGGGGTCGAAGAAGGCGATGGCCCGGGCCAGGGCCGCGACCCGCGCGTCGTCGCGGGCGACATGGAGCAGCAGGCCGCGGGCATTGGCCAGGGCGGCAATCGCCTCGGCATCCACCCCTTCCGGGGCCGACGCGATGGCGACGCGGCCGACGGCCTTGGGAAAGTCAGCAAACAACCGGTCGTGGTCGCCCACCATGTCCATAGGCCGGTCCTTCTTCTCAGGCCTGGGCCAGTTTGAAGTCGCGCAGCATCTTCAGCACCGGGGTCTCGAACTCCTCGGGCGGCGTCTCCTGCCCGGTGATCCAGGTATAGAGCCGCGGATCCTCGATGCTGAGCAGATGCTCATAGTCGTCCAGATCGGAGTCCGACAGGGTGCCGAGATGCGTGTCGGCGAAGGCGCCGAGCAGCAGGTCGGTCTCCTTGGTGCCGGTATAGGTGCTGCGGTAGCGCAGGCGCTTGCGGCGGGCGTCCTGGGCCTCGGTCATGCCGCTCTCCTCTTCAGGGCCGTCATAGTCTCGCAATGCCGGGCTGTGGGATATAAAGCAGGGACACAGCCTAGACCACCCCCGGCACGCCGACAGGACGAGTTGCGACATTGCGCCCCGAAATTCTCTTCCCGCTCTTCGCCGATGTGTCCCAGCTCACGGGCATCGGGCCGCGCTATGCCAAGCTGATCGAGAAGGCGGCCGGCCCGCAGATCGTCGACCTGCTCTGGCATCTGCCGAGCGGCATGGTCGACCGCCGGTTCTCCCCCACCGTCGCCGACGCGCCGGACGGGATGATCGCCACCCTCACCGTCATGGTGATGCGCCACGAGCCGGGGCGCGGCCGCGCGCCCTACCGGGTGATCTGCGCCGACGAGACCGGCGAGATCGAACTGGTCTATTTCCACGCCAAGGGCGACTGGCTGGAGAAGCTGCTGCCGCACGGCCAGAAGCGGGTGATCAGCGGCAAGGTGGAACGCTTCCGCGGCAAGGCGCAGATGCCCCACCCTGACCACGTGGTCCCGGTCGAGGAGGCGGAGAGCGTGCGGATCGTCGAACCGACCCACCCCTCCACCGACGGGCTGCACCAGCGCACGATCCGCAAGGCGATCGAGGGGGCGCTGGCCCGGGTGCCGTCCCTTGAGGAATGGATCAACGCCACTCTGATCCAAGCCCGCGGCTGGCCGGCCTGGGATGCGGCGGTCAAGGCGGTGCACCATCCGGAAAGCCGGCTGGACATGGACCCGACCTCCCTGCCCCGCCAGCGGCTGGCCTATGACGAGATCCTGGCCAACCAGTTGGCACTCGCCCTGGTGCGCGCCCGGATGAAGAAGCAGAAGGGCCGGGTGATCAAGGGCGACGGCCATCTGCGCGACGCGATCCTGAAAAATCTGCCCTTCAACCTGACCGGCGCCCAGCGCACGGCCCTGGCCGAAATCGAGGGCGACATGGCCGCCCCGAACCGGATGCTGCGCCTGCTTCAGGGCGATGTGGGCAGCGGCAAGACGCTGGTGGCGCTGGTCACTATGGCCAATGCCATCGAATGCGGCGCCCAGGCGGCGCTGATGGCGCCGACCGAGATCCTGGCCCGCCAGCATTTCGCCACCATCGAGCCGCTGGCCCGGGCCGCCGGTATCCGCTGCGAGATCCTGACCGGTCGCGACAAGGGCAAGACGCGGGGCGCCATCCTCGGCCGCATCGCCGAGGGAACGGCGCAGATCGTCGTCGGCACCCATGCCCTGTTTCAGGAGGAGGTCGAGTTCCGCGACCTCGCCGTGGCGGTGATCGACGAGCAGCACCGCTTCGGCGTGCACCAGCGCATGGTGCTGGGACAGAAAGGCCAGGGCGTGGACATCCTGGTGATGACTGCCACGCCGATCCCCCGCACCCTGGTGATGACCGCCTATGGCGACCTGGACGTCTCGCGCCTGACCGAGAAGCCGCCGGGTCGCCAGCCGATCGACACGCGGGTGGTGTCTAACGACCGGCTGATGGACGTGATCGACGGCATCGCCCGGCGCATGGAGGCCGGAGCAAAAGTCTACTGGGTCTGCCCGCTGGTCGAGGAATCCGAGGTGCTGGACGTGGCCGCCGCCGAGGAGCGGGCGTCCACCCTGCGCGAGCGGTTCGGCGACCGGGTCGGGCTGATCCACGGCCGCATGAAGGGGCCGGAGAAGGACAAGGTCATGGCCTCCTTCAAGGAAGGCCCAGTCGACCTGCTGGTCGCCACCACGGTCATCGAGGTGGGGGTCGACGTGCCCGACGCCACGGTCATGGTGATCGAGCACGCCGAGCGCTTCGGCCTCGCCCAGCTCCACCAGCTGCGCGGCCGCATCGGGCGCGGCGACAAGGCCTCCACCTGCCTGCTGGTCTACGCCCCGCCGCTCAGCGAGACCGGGCGCGCGCGGCTCAGCGTCATGCGCGACAGCGAGGACGGCTTCCGCATCGCTGAGGAGGACCTGAAGCTGCGCGGTGCCGGCGAAGTGCTCGGCACGCGGCAGAGTGGACTGCCGACCTTCCGCCTGGCCGATGCCGCCGCCCATAACGACCTGTTCGAGGTCGCCCGCGACGACGCCCGCCTGCTGCTGGGCAAGGACCCGGAGCTGGAGGGACCGCGCGGCAAGGCGGTGCGCACCCTTCTCTACCTGTTCGAGCGCGACGCCGCCGTGCGATACCTGCGGGGCGCATGACCGACAAGAAACCCAGGGAGGAACGGGTGAAGCTGCTGCTGATCCAGGGGGCGAACATGGAATGGCTGGGCCGTCGCCAGCCGGAGGTCTACGGCACCACCACGGCCGCCGAGCTCGACGCGATCCTGCTGGAGGAGGCCAAACGGCACGGCGTCGAGCTGGACATCTTCTATACAAACGTCGAGGGCGAGGCGATCACTCGGATCTACCAGGCCGCCCGCGACGGCATCGACGGGCTGATGATGAACCCGGCGGGCTTCAACTACGCCGGATACGCCCTGCGCGACTGCCTGCGCGGGGTCGAGCTGCCCTATGTGGAAGTCCACATGTCGAATATCGAGCGGCGCGGCATCCCCTCCATTCCGTCCAGCGAGGCGGATGGGATGATCACCGGGATGGGCATCGATTCCTATCTGCTCGGCCTCGATGCCCTGATCCGGGTGGTGAAGAAGAAACGGGCCGCCTGAGTTCCTACGCCGCCGGCATGCCGAACGCCGCGCGGATCGACCTGGCGGAATCCGTGATGGTCTGGCGGGCCACGTCGACGATGGCGAAGGCCCGCAGATAGCCGTGGATCATGCCTGGATAATCGATGTACTCGACCGGCACGCCGTCGGATTTCAGCTTCTCGACATAGGCCCTGCCCTCGTCCTTCAGCGGGTCGAACCCGGCCGTCGTGACCAGAGCGGGCGCCACGCCGACAAGGCTCTCGGCCCGCAGCGGCGAGCAGAGCGGGTTCAGTCGGCTCGCCCGGTCCGGGGCGTAAAAGTTCTTGTACCAGTCCATCGCCGACTTGGTGAGGAAGTAGCCTTCCGCGAACGCGTCGATGGAGCCGCCCTCTGCCGCCATGTCCACGTTCGGGTAGATGAGCCACTGGAAGCACGGCGGGATCGGGTCGCCACGGGTCTCGTTGCTGACCACAGCCGCCAGATTGCCGCCGGCACTGTCACCGCCGACCGCCACCCTGGCCGGATCTACGCCCAGGCTCTCGGCATTGGCCACAACCCAGCGGAACGCGGCGATCGCGTCCTCCGCCGCACCCGGGAACGGCGTCTCCGGCGCCAGACGGTAGTCGACGGAGATCACCGTGCAGGGCACGGCCTCGGCGATCGCCCGGCAGATCGGGTCGTGGCTGTCGAGGGAGCCGAAGACCATGCCGCCGCCGTGATAGTAGACCAGGACCGGCCCCGGGCTCTCGACCGCGTCCTCCGGCCGGTACAGCCGGTAGGCGATGCCGCCCGCCGGACCGGGCAGGCTGCCGTTCTCCACCGCTTTGAAACGACCGCCATAGGGCTTGGCCCGATTGACGGATTCCTGCACCCGCCGACGCGCCTCGACCGGATCATCCGTGTCGAAAGGCGAGCCGATGTCGTTGATCGCGGCCATCAGCTCCACGCATTGCGGGTCCAGCGCCATGGTCTTCCTCTCCTGATGTGGGCTTATCGATGCTTGGGCAGGGATCGTAGCGCGGCGGTCCACCAATGAGAACGGCCGCTCCGAAGGTCCGGAGCGGCCGCGTTGGTCGGTGTACTGGCAGGCTCGGCTATCTGCCGAGGACCTGCTCGGGTAGCCAGAGTGCGAGCCCCGGGAATTCGAGTACCAGCAGGATGCCAATCACCTGCAGGGCCACGAACGGGATGATGCCGTAGTAGATGTCCTGCATCTTCACCGAGGAGGGTGCTACGCCCTTCATGTAGAACAGCGCGAAACCGAAGGGTGGAGTCAGGAACGAGGTCTGTAGGTTCGTCGCCACAAGGATGGCGAACCAATATATGACCTGTCCCTCCAAGAACTGCGTTTCCGCCATGTTCGATGGCTCCGCGTACCCCAGATGGTTCGCGAAGGCCGGTGCCAAGGTCCGGATGACCGGAGCGAAGACCGGCAGGATGATGAGCGTGATCTCCAGGAAGTCGAAGAAGAAGCCGAGCAGGAAGATCGTGAACATCAGCATGAACAGCAGCGACCAGGGATGCAGGTCGAGCCATTCGATGAACTCGATGATCAAGTCCTCGCCGTAGACGTTCCGGAAGATCGTCGAGAACGCCGTGGCACCGACGAAGATGAAGAAGATCATCGCGGTGGTCAGGGCGGTCCGGTGGATCACCTGGGTCAGCACCTGACGGGTCAGCGTCCGGTTGAACCAGGCCAGGATGAGGGAGCCGAAGGCACCCACGCCCGCCGCCTCGGTCGGCGTCGCCCAGCCGGCGAAGATCGAGCCCAGCACCATGACGATCAGGAAGATCGGCGGCACGAAGCCCCGGAGCACGCCACCGAGCATGGTGTCGCCCTCCATGCGGCCCAGGATCATGCAGGCCGCGAAGATCGCCAGGAAGGCGGACAGGCCCCAGTTGATCACCTCATCGCCGATGAGCATCTCGCCGAGATAGGCCACGAGTACGATGGCGGCGATGACGAAGCAGACCCGGGCGACGTTCTTCTTCTCGGTCGGGTCGAGAACGATCGCGTCGTCGGGCAGCGGCGGAGCCAGGCTCGGCCGGATGCCGCTGATCAGCAGGATATAGGCGAAGTAGAGACCGGACAGCACCAGTCCCGGGAAGATCGCCCCGATGAACAGGTTGCCCACCGACACCGCCAGCAGGTTGGCCATGAGGACCAGCATGATGGACGGCGGGATCAGAATGCCGAGCGTCGCGGAGGCGGCGATCGTGCCGGTCGCCAGGGCCGGATGGTACCCGCGCTGCAGCATGGCCGGCAGGGCCAGCAACGTCATCATGACGACCGAGGCGCCGATGATGCCGGTGGTCGCCGCCATGATCGTGCCCATGACGGTGACCGAGAGCGCGAGCGCACCCGGTACCCGCCGCAGCATGACCTGCAGGATGTGCAGCAGGTCCTCGGCCACCCGGGATTTCTCCAGCATGGTGCCCATGAAGACGAAACATGGGACCGCCACCAGGATCGGGTTCTGCACGGCACCGGAGGCGCCGTCACCGCCCCAGACGCGCTGGATGACCTGGAAGAACACGGCGACGTCGAGGAATTCCAGATAGATGGCGAGACCGCCGAAGATCACCGAGATGCCGCCAAGCGCGATGGCCACCGGCAGACCGGTGAACAGCGTCAGCGCCAGCGCCAGGAACATGTAGGCGCCGATGTAGTCATAGAGGTGATCGTAGATCGCGTCGAAGAACTCCATCGGTCAGTCTCCCCCACGCTTGAGGGCTTCTTCCGCCTTTCGACGGGCCTCCTCGAGCTCGTCATTGGCATCCGTAAAGATCTCGAGTCCCTCGGCCGCCTCCTCCTGGGAGTCCTGGCTGCCGAACAGAAAGGCGACGAGGCGGAACAGGGTCGCCAGGATCGCCATCATGGTGACGATGAAGCCCCAGAGCATGAAGCTCTTGATGAACCAGCGCTGGCCGATGCCGGTCATCGATTCCGAGCCCTCGCCCTGGTGATAGGACAGCTCAGTCATCTGGTAGGAGTAGAAGATCATCAGGACGACGAAGGGGAAGCCGAAGAAGAGCAGGCCTAAGATCTCGATCCAGGCCTGCGGTCGGCGCGACAGCAGTTCCCGAAAGACGTCCACCCGCACATGCGCATTCGCCAGGTAGCCAAAACCGAAAGTCAGCATCAGCAGAGCCGCGTGGAAGTGCCATTGCAGGTCCTGCAGGATCGTGGAGACCGAATATCCGGACGTCGCCGTGTATTCGGCAAAAAGCAAACGCGTAAAGTCGATCTTCCGCGTGATGACGTCGAAAATAATCACCAGGATCAGGGGGATCATGATCCAGCCGATCGTCTTGCCGATCCATCTGGCGATCCCGTCCAGGAGTCCGGCGACGCTTAGAAGTGCACCCATCTCTCTGCTTTCGGTTGGTTGCTACGCCTCGCCTGGGCACACGGCGTGTGCCAGCGACTTTCAGTCTGACAGTCGGTAAAGAAACGGCGGCGCTTCTCGCCGCCGTAAGCTAAGCAGTCAGAGCAGCCGGGGGCGGTCGATCCACCCCCGGCCAGGCGTCGTGAGGCTTACTTGAGGTAGCCCATCTCGCCCCAGACCTTGTACTCCTCGTGGAACGCCGTGTAGCTGTCCCAGAGTTTCTGAACGTCGGGGTTTGCGGCGAGCTCCTCCTGAAGGACCTCTTCCCACTTCTCACGCAGAGTGTTCAGGACTTCATCGGACCACGTGACGTTGGTCACGCCGTCCTTCTGGTTGGCGATCATCGCCGCCGGCTGAAGCGCCTCACCCTCGGCCAGCTCAACGCCGATATTGGCTTTGCAGGCGACCTCGAACTGAGCCTTCTTCACGTCTTCCAGGCTCTCCCAGTTGGCCTTGTTGACCAGGACCTCGTTGGTCGTCGACTGCTGGTGCCAGCCCGGGAAGTAGTTGTACTTCGCGATCTGGTAGAAGCCGTAGGACCGGTCGATGGCCGGCATGGAGAATTCGGTCGCGTCGATCGTGCCGAGTTCAAGCGCCGGATAGATGTCGCCGCCAGCAAGCTGCTGGGTGGACACGCCGAGCTTCTGCATGACCTTCGCGCCGACGCCGAAGAAGCGCATCTTCAGGCCCTTGAGCTGGTCGAGGCTTTCGATCGGCTCACGGAACCAGCCCGACGTCTCCGGCGGGATCATGCCGCAGTAGAAGTACTCGATGCCGTCGCGGGCATAGAGCTCTTTGCCGATCTCAACGCCGCCGCCGTACTGCAGCCACGCATTGAACTCGAGCGCACCCGGGCCGAACGGCCAGGTGGACAGGAACGCGAAGGCCGAGTTCTTGCCCTGGTTGGCGCCCGGCGTGCCGTAGGCCGCGTCGAACGCGCCCTGGCTGATCGGGTCGTAATAGGCATAGCCGCCGGCCAGTGCGCCCGGCTCGAACAGCTTGATGTCGAAATCACCGTCCGAGATCTTGTTGACCCAGTCGGTGATACGAACGCCGACTGGACCGAGCACGGCGACGTTCGTGCCGAACGCCGAGTGCATCTTCCAGCGGACCTTCTTGGCCTCGGCGTCACCCGCACCAGCTGCCAGGACAAAAGCCGCTGCAGCCGCCACGAGGCCAGCCTTCTTCAGGATATTCAACGACATAGAGGTAACCTCCCTTTTTTATTGCGGGTTATTTTTTGTTATGCCCGCATTTCACGACCAACACGATCGATTGATCGCCGACACCTTACCGGAAAACGTCCGGTTTATGTCAATAGACCATTTGCCATTTGGCAAGGATACGGGGGTTGTCGTCTCACCGTTGCTGTTTTGAAGCATAAATGAAGGCGGAATTCCCATCTGAATTCTGCGGTTTAACTCAATCGCGGTTGGACCTCCTCGAACCGCGGGATCGGCGACACCGCTCCGTATCCGGTGGTGGTCAGGGCTGCCGCGACCGCGGCATATCGCCCCGCCTCCAGGGGATCGCAACCGGCCGCCAACCTCGCCAGAAAGGCGCCGTCAAAGGTGTCTCCCGCCCCCGTCGCATCGACCGGCGTGACGCTATGTGGCGGGATCAGCACACGTGTCCTTGTGGTTGCGATCATCGCCCCGGCCTCCCCCATCTTCAGCGCGACGACCCGCAGCCCCATGGCCAGATAGGCATCGGCGATGGCATCCGCGTCCTCCAACCCGGTCAGGATCCTCGAATCGTCGATCGACGGCAGGGCGATCGTGCAGCGGGCCATGGCCGCGTGCATGGTCGCGCGCGCGGTCTCCAGATCCCAGAGCTTCAGCCGAAGGTTGGTATCATAGGCGACGTCGCACCCGGCCTGTCGGGCGGCCTCAATCAGGGCGGTTCCTGCCGTCCGCGGCCCCTCGCCGATCGCCTGGCTGATGCCGGAGAGCTGGACGATGCGGGTTCGCTTCAGGGCGTCGACCGGAAGGTCTGCGGCGGTGTAGCGGCTGGCCGCCGACCCGGCCCGGTAATAGGCGAAGTCCCGGCCCGCCGGGCTCGGGGTGATGATGTAGAGGCCGGTCGGGGCCGCGGGATCCGTCCGCACGAACTCGGTGGCGACACCCTCGCCCCGCCACAGCTCGATCAGCTCGCGTCCGAAGGCGTCGTCACCGACCGCCGTGATATAGCCGCTGCGTGCCCCCTGCCGGGCGGCGGCGATCGCGCAGTTGGAGGTGTCGCCCCCGTATCCGGCCTTGTAGTCGCCGGAGCCCATCCGGGTGAGCTCCATCATCGCCTCGCCGAAACACAGCAGGTCGAAATCCATCTGCTTCCTCCTCCCTCGGGTCTCCCGGTCGACGGTCTTGTGCCGCCGCGGGGCAGCCTATGGCGTGTTCCACAATGCGAAAAGCCAACCTTGGCCGCTTGCGCCCCCTTGCGGCTTCGGGCCACCATCATAGGCGGCAAGACGGACGGGCCGACCGGCACCGCCCACGACAAAGCATTCATAGGGAAGAAACGATGACCGACATCACGGCGGCTGATCTCGAACGCCTGACCGAGTGGGACACCCCCACGATCTGCAACGGCCTGGAAGTGACCAACCCGGAGCGGCGCGCCCTGGGCTTCACCACCGGCGTGATGGTCTGCGCTTTCCCGGAGCTGAAGCCGATCTGCGGCTATGCCCGCACCGCCACGATCCGCGCCATGGTGGCGCCGAAGCGCACCGCCGCGGAGAACGTCGCCTCGCGCCAGGCCTATTACGAGTATGTCGCCAAGGGCGGCCCGGCCCCGTCGATCTCGGTCATCCAGGACCTGGACAGCGAGCCCGGCTTCGGCGCGTTCTGGGGCGAGGTCAATACCTCCATCCATAAGGGTCTCGGCGCCCTCGGCGTGATCACCGACGGCTCGATCCGCGACCTGGACGCCAGCGCGCCGGGCTTCCAGCTCCTCGCCCGCAAGGTCGGGCCGAGCCACGCCCATGTCCATGTGGTGGACCATGGCGGCCAGGTGAACATCTTCGGCATGGTGGTGAACGACGGCGACATCGTCCACGCCGACCGCCACGGCGCCGTCGTCATCCCGCCCGAGGCGGTGAAGAAGCTGCCGGACGCCATCGACCTGCTGACCCGCCGCGAGGCGGTGATCCTGGACGCTGCCCGGGCGCCGGACTTCACCTTCGAGAAGCTTAAGGCTGCCATGGGTCAGTCGGCCGACATCCACTGAGGCCGAGCCCCATGAGCACGAACAAGAAGAAGGTGCTGATCGTCGGCCCGATCCACGAGCACGGAATGGCCCTGCTCGAGGCCCGGGACGACGTCACCGTTGAAGTGATCGACACCCTCGACCCCGAGGTGATCAAGCGCCACGCCGCCGACGCCCACGGCATCGGCGTTCGGGTCGCCCAGATCAACCGCATGGTGATCGAGAACGCCCCGAACCTGCAGGTCGTCTCGCGCCACGGCGTGGGATACGACAGCGTCGACATGGACGCCCTTACGGAACGGAAGATCCCGCTCTGCATCGCGCCGCGGTCCAACGCCCCGTCGGTGGCGGAGCAGGCGATGATGTTCATGCTGGTCCATGCCAAGCAGATGCACGTGCTGGACCCGATGGTCCGCGCCAATACCTGGAACCGCCGCTCGGAGGTGGAAGCCTTCGACCTCGCCGGCCGCACCCTGCTGATCTGCGGACTCGGCCGCATCGGCTCGCGGCTGGCCAAGCGGGCGCTGGCCTTCGACATGAAGGTATTCGGCTACGACCCGTATATCGACCAGGAGAAGATCCGGTCGATGGGCGTGGAGCCGGTGGCCGACTTCCACACGGTGCTCGGCCAGTGCCACATGGTCAGCGTCCATTGCCCCCGCAACAAGGAGACCATCGGCCTGATCGGCAAGAAGGAGCTCGACGCCCTTCCCGCCGGCGCGCTGGTGATCAACTGCGCCCGCGGCGGCATCGTCGACGAGCCGGCCCTGCTGGCCGCGGTGAAGTCCGGCCATCTGGTCGGCGCCGGGCTCGACGTGTTCGACGTGGAGCCGGCGATCGACCACCCGTTCTTCGGCGAGCCCAACATCCTCATGACGCCGCACTCGGCCGGCATGAGCCTGGAGGCACGGCAGCGGTCCTCCTACCAGACCGTGGAGAACATCCTGGCGGTCTTCGACGGCACTCTCGACCCCGACGTGGTCGTCAACAAGGAGGTCCTCGCTTAAGGGGACCCCATCACCCGGAGGAAACACCATGAACAGCCGCCTGCACGACGTCTGGGCCGCCGACCGTGGCGCGCTCAACGGCTGGCTCTCCATCCCGTCCACGGTGACCGCGGAGATCGCGGCCCTGCAGGACTACGACAGCCTCACCCTCGACCTTCAGCACGGGCTGGTGGACTACCAGAGCGCGCTGGAGCTGATGCAGGCGGTGCACGGCCACGGCAAGACCGTGCTGGCCCGGGTGCCCTGGAACGAGCCCGGCATCATCATGAAGCTGCTGGACGGCGGCGCGCTCGGCATCATCTGCCCGATGATCAACACCGCCGAGGAGGCGGCCCGCTTCGTCGGCGCCTGCCAGTACGCGCCGCGCGGCTACCGCTCCTCCGGACCTACCCGGGCCGGACTGATCTATCCCGACTACTTCAACCAGGCCAACGACACCGTCGTCACCCTGGCGATGATCGAGACGGTGCAGGCGGTGGAGAACCTGGACGGCATCCTGGCGACGCCGAACCTGACCGGCATCTATGTCGGCCCGGGCGATCTCGCCGTCTCCATGGGCAAGCCGCCCGCCCTCGACCACACCGACCCGGAGATGGTCAGCGTGATCGACGGCATCCTGAAGAAGACCAAGGCCGCCGGCCTGAAATGCGGCATGCACTGCCTCAACCCGCCCTTCATGGCGGACGCGGTGAAGCAGGGCTTCGATTTCCTCACCCTGGCCAGCGACGTGCGGATCTTCGCCGCCGCCCAGGCGGCCGGCGTGTCGGAGTTCCGCAAACTCGGCGGAGGCGACCGATGAGTTCCATTCGGCGCGAAGGCAAGGAGGTCTTCGTTCCCGTCGAGGTGATGGAGCGGGTCGGCAAGGCCACCTTCGAGGCGAGCGGCTGCTCGCCCAAGGAGGCGCAGACCATCATCACCCGGCTGGCCGGCGCCAACCTGCGCGGCCATGACAGCCACGGCGTGATCCGCGTGCCGCGCTACGTGCAGTGGATCGACGACGGACGGCAGGTGCCGAACCAGACCATCGAGGTGATGCTCGACCAGCCGAGCTTCGCCGTGATCGACGGCCGATTCGGCTTCGGCCAGAGCATCGGCGAGCAGACCGTCGATATCGGCGTGGCCAAGGCCAAGCAGCACGGCGTGTCCATGACCGCCCTGCGCAACTCCGGCCATCTCGGCCGCATCGGCGACTGGGCCGAGCGCGCGGCGGCCGAAGGCATCGTGTCGATCCACATGGTCAACGTGCGCGGCTCGCTGATCGTCGCGCCGTTCGGCGGAGTCGACCGGCGCGGCAGCACCAATCCGTTCTGCGCCGGCATCCCGATGCCGGACGACGATCCGATCATCCTCGACTTCGCCACCTCTCTGGTGGCCGAGGGCAAGGCGCTGGTGGCGCTCAAGGGCGGCAAGCCGCTGCCCCCGGGTGCCCTAGTCGATGCCGACGGCACGATCACCAGCGACCCGAAGCCGCTCTACGGCGAGACCCCGCCGGGCCAGTATCCGGACCCGTCCCGCGGTCCCGGAGCCCTGCGCGCCTTCGGCGACCACAAGGGGTTCGGCATGAACTTCCTGATGGAGATGATGGCGGGCGCCCTCACCGGCTCCGGCACCGCCGGTGCGCTGGGCGAGGAACAGAACCGGCCGTTCTGCAACGGCATGTTCTCCATCTACGTGAACCTGGAGGCGGTCACCGGTGTGCCAACCCATATGGGGCACCCCTTCGCCGAGGAGGTCCGCAACTACGTGGCGTTCGTGAAGTCGGCCCGGCCGACCGAGCCTGGCGGCCATGTGCTGATCCCGGGCGAGAAGGAGAAGATGGTCATGGCGGAGCGGCTGAAGACCGGCCTGCCGCTGGCCGCCGAAGCCTGGGACGACATCGTCGCCACCGCCCGCTCCAAGGGCGTGAATGACGTCGATTTCGACTGAGAACCGCGCTCGTTCTTCCCGGATTGACGGGCCGCCGGGAGACCGGCGGTCCGCTCCGTTAACACTCCAAGACTTCTGACGTATTCAGCAATCCTGCGGGCAATGCCTCCCGCACCGGTGGCTCCCCCAGCCGTGGTCTTCCGGGCTAGCCCCGGACCACGCCGTCGCGGCCGACCACCCGGTCCTTGCCGGCGGCCTTGGCCTCGCGCAGTCGGGACTCGGCGACGGCGAAGGTCCGGTACAGGTCCCGGCCGTCCTCCGGCGCGGTGGCCACGCCGACGCTGACCGTCACGATCGCCCCCCGCTCGGACATCTCGGCCCGGGCGGTCGTGCGGCGCAGCAGTTCAGCCAGATCCACCGCGGTCGGGTGATCCAGCCCCTGCCCCACCATGGCGAAGGTGCCGCCGCCATGGCGGAACAGGTGGCAGCGGCCGTCGCCCGTGGTGCTGATCAGCAACCGCGTCAGATCGCGCAGGATGCGATCGCCGGCTGGCCGCCCCTCGCCCTCATTGATCCGGCCCAGGCCGTCCACGTCGATGGCCAGCAGGCTCACGGGCTCACCGATGGCCAGCGTCGGCCCGACCAGATCTTCCCCCATGGAATCGAATCGCCCCCGGTCCAACGCCCCGGTCAGACGGTCCCGGCCGGTCTCGCCCAGCAGGTCGAGATAGCGCTCGCGATAGGTCAGCGTGTCGAAGACGTCGGAGAGCTGGGCTGGCGCCAGATCCCGGGTCCGACGTTCGACCAGGCGCAGATAAGTGACGACCATGAGGCTGAAGATCACAGCCGCGCCCATCTTCGCCGCCCAGCCCCCGTACAGCACGTGCCAGGGCGCACCGGCCACGTAGTGCAGGGCAAGGAAGAAACCGAACTGGTCGAAGGTCAGCATCGCCGCCGAGGCGAGGAAGATGCGGGCAAGCTGATGGTTGCGCAGCCAGCGGCCGAGATGTTCATAGAGCAGGATGACACCGATGGCGTCGAGGAACAGCAGCGTGGTTCCCCAGACCATCAGCCAGCCCATTTCGTCCACGAAGGCGATGTTCGGCTCGCGGCCGGGCACGGCGGGCACGACCTCGTGGTTGCGCAGAAGCACCACCAGACCGACGATCAGGAAGTTGCCGATCAACAGGCCGTAGATCGGCTGGCGCACGGTGGCCGCATCCTCCTTGATGTAGAGCAGGAGGATCATGAGCAGTTTGCCGGAGAACAGCACGGTCGAGCCCGGCGAGATGATCCCGAAGGGCAGCTGGATGTAGAACACCGCCGCCAGATAGGTCTCCAGGAAGTGCATGACGCCGAGCGCGCAGAGGAAGACGCCGAGTCCGACCCGGCGGCGCGCCCAGAACAGGGAGCTCATCACGCAGAAATAGAGAACCGCCTGGACCAGCAGGAGCAGAAAATTGCCGGTTTCCAGTGTAATGGCCATTACAGCGCCGCCCTTCGTGCAAGTACGGGAACAGTCCTACACGCCCGCAGCCCCGGTCACAACGCTCAGCAGAGCATGGCCGCCCCGTCTTTGTCAGGCGCCCCTGTTGTGTCGATATGTGTCGATCAACTCTCGCAGGCGACGGCCATCGAACGGCGCGAAATGCCCCGGCAATACCCGCTCGACGTCGAGGGTGAGAAGACGCCGGTGGCTCTCCAGCAGATCGCCGATATCGGCCCCGGGAATATCGTCGAGAATCTCGCCCTTATAGACCAGATCGACCGGGAACAGGGTGCGCGTCGTCTCTTCGTAGAAACAGAGATGGCCCGGCGAATGGCCGGGGGTGTGAAGGCACACGATCTGCCGCCCGCCCAGCTCGATCACCTGCCCGTCCTCGACCAAGCCGGTGGCCGGTGCCGGCGGAATGTGCCAGTCGCGGGCCGTGAAACCCTTCCCGGCCGGATCGAAGGCCAGCGATTCGGGATACTCCTCCAGGTACGGCAGGATCTGGGTCGCCTCCTGCCCGGGCTCGGCCAGGATCGGCGCTTCCAACGGATGGACCAGCCGCTCGGCGAACTGGTGCAGGCCGCCGATATGGTCGAAATGGGTGTGGCTGGCCACGGCGACGATGGGACGGTCGAACAGGGCCGGAAGGCGTTCGCGCAGGGGCACCAGCCCCCAGCCGGCATCGATCACCAACCGCCGGTCGCGCCCGTCCACCACCCAGATGGCCCCCCGGGCCGAAGGAATCGCGAACAGTTCCTCGATCCGCCAGATCCCGTCGCCGTGATCCTCCAGGCGGATCACCCCGTCGTCATAGGGTTTCATGGCGCAACCATACGGCCGGAGCGCGGACACGAAAAAGCCCCGATGCAGCACATCGGGGCTCGTTCAAAGTCTCTGCGGCATTCTGGGAATGCCGCCGGATCGGGATCAGACCCGCTCCTTCACCTTCAGGACCTGACGACCGCGGTACATGCCGGTCTTCAGATCGATGTGGTGCGGCCGGTGCAGCTCGCCGGTGTCCGGGCTCTCGACATAGGCATCGGACGTCAGCTTGTCGTGCGCCCGGCGCATGCCCCGCTTGGACGGGGAAGTTTTACGCTTGGGAACCGCCATCGTTCGCACTCCAATAGAAACACGGTGCCGCGGGCACCCCCGCAGCGGAGCGCGGTATATACGGAACTTGGCGGTGCGACGCAAGGGTTCCTGTCCAGGGCCGACACATAAAGGTAACTTGCCCGCGCGACCCTCGCCGCCTACTCGAGTCATCCCAACGGCCGTACAAGCTCCCGCCATGTCCCTCGCCTTCAAGAACGCCCGGATCGTCCTGCCCGATGCCGTGATCGACGGTACCCTGTCGGTGGAGGACACCCTGATCGCCGCCGTCGACGACAGCGCCGCCGCCCCGCCGGACGCGGTGGACTGTGAGGGCGACTACCTGCTGCCGGGTCTGGTCGAGCTGCATACCGACAATATCGAGAAGCATTTCCAGCCGCGCGCCCAGGTGTACTGGGACGCGGTCTCGGCCGCGGTCGCCCATGACGGCCATATCGCCACCTCCGGCATCACCACGGTCTACGATTCGCTGTGCCTGGGCCTGACCGAGAAGGGCGAGCTGCGGGCCGCCCATGTGGGGCCGATCATCGAGGGCGTGATCGAGGCGCGCGAGGCCGGCATGCTGCGGGCCGACCACCGGATCCACCTGCGCTGCGAGGTGATCGGCGAGGAGGTGCTGGACCAGCTCTCCGAGCATGACGACAACGCGCTGGTCGGCCTGGTGTCGCTGATGGACCACGCGCCGGGCCAGCGGCAGACCGCCGATATCGAGGTCTGGCGCCGGCTGCGCCGCGAGGTCGACGGCCAGAGCGAGCAGGAGATCGCCGACGCCTATGACCGGCTGACGGCGGCCTCGCGCGACCACGGCCCGCGCCAGCGCCGTGCCGTCGCCCAATGGGCGCGGGACCGCGGCATCAGCCTCGCCAGCCATGACGACGAGACCGAGGATCATGTCCGGGAATCGGCCGAGATCGGCTGTTCCATCGCCGAGTTCCCGACCACGCGGGTGGCGGCCGAGGCCTGCCGTGCCCATGGCCTGGCCGTGCTGATGGGCGGGCCGAACCTGGTCCGGGGCCGGTCGTCCTACGGCAACATCACCGCCCGCGACCTGGCGGCGGCCGGGCTGCTGGACATCATCTCGTCGGACTACGTCCCGGCGAGCATGCTGCACGGCGCGTTCTCGCTGGTGGAGCATGTGGCGGGCTGGGACGTGCCGCGGGCAGTGGCGACGGTGACCGCCACCCCGGCACGCCATGCGGGACTGCATGATCGCGGGGTGTTGGAGCCGGGCAAGCGTGCCGACCTGATCCGGGTGCGCCTGGTCCGCGGCCGGCCGGTGGTGCGCGGCGTGTGGGTCGACGGCGAGCGGGTGGCTTAGCCCCTCCCCCGGCCCTTCGACACGGCCCTGCGGGGCTGGTCAGGATGATGTCCTCTCGATTCTCTTATGGTTGTCATCCCGGACGCTCCCGGACCTGATCCGGGACCGGGTGACCCTATCGGATCCGGGTCCCGGCCGATCTCCGGATCGAGTCCGGTGATCGCCGGGATGACGACCGCATTAATAATGACCTCGCCCTGACCAGCCTCGCAGGCACGTGTCGAAGGGCCTACTCCTCGAACGTATACCGGAAGTCGCAGTGACTCGCCCCGCCCATCAGGGTCTGGGTGCGTTCCAGCTTGATGCGTGGGTCGTAGCCCTCGCAGAAGGTGCCGTCGCGGTTGCAAGACAGCAGGTGGCCGATCTCGCCGAGCCCCATCGCCTTGTACATTTCGGAGTACCGGCAGCGGGTCACGTTGAAGTCCAGGGTCTGCGGTGTGCGGTCGACCGGCTCGATCTCGAGCGCCCCGCTCGCGGTCCAATGCTTCTGGATGTCGGCGAAGGTCTCCAGGTTCGTACCGCCCTCCGCCTCGGCGGCGAAGCTCTGGCCCTGGGCGATCGCCGCCTTGCGGATCGCGGCGTCAAGGATGTCCTGGGCCTGTACCTTGCCGAGCTGGGCAACCATCTCCTCGTAGATCGGCTTGATCACCTCCGCCTCGATACGGCGCTGCTCCAGGATCGGCAGCCTCTCACCCATCACATCCTCCTCGTCACCGGCCGCGACAGCCGGCGGTCCGCCTCGTCGATCTCGGCCACCACCGAGGCGACGGCGGGCCGCTCAAGCATCCGCCAGTACCATAGCGCCAGAGCCGGAAGGCTGTCCAAGGACGGCGCGCCCAGCCGCCCCCCGTAATGCACGCTCATGAACAGCGCGATGTCGGCCATCGAGTACCGCTCGCAGAACCAGTCCCCGCGCAGGTCACGCGCCAGTCCCCGATAGAGCGCAAGCAGGTCGTCCTCCGCTACGGCGGCCGCTGCTTCCAGCTTTGCCTCCTCGGCCGGGTCCGATCGGGCCGGTTCGGTGCGGAACATCAGCCGCGACAGCGGCTTCAGCAGGATCTCGTCGGCGGTGAGCTCCAGCAGGCGGCAGCGCGCCCTTGCCTTGGGCTCGGTCGGCATCAGCGCCGGATCTGGCCAGCCCTCTTCCAGGTATTCCAGGATCACGGTGGAATCGAACAGGGTCAGGTCGCCGTCCACCAGCACAGGCACCTGACCCTTCGGATTGCCGGCCAGGACCGCCGGATGCTTCGGGGCGTAACCCGTGGACTGGCTGAAGGTCACAACCTCCCGGTCATGGGCGATGCCCTTCTCGGCGAGCGCGATCTCCACCTTGCGAGAGAACAGGCTGAGCGGCCCGGAATACAGCTTCACGTCGAGGCTCCTGCGGGAGGGAGATACGATGTGAACATATCACGAACATCTCCCGCTTCCATTACTGTCTTCCCGGTCTTCCCGGCCTTGCGCCGGGACCTAGAACAGGAGCAGCCGGAACACCGCAGAATGTTCTGCAACGCTCCGGCTGCGTCACCCTCGGTCCCGGCACAAGGCCGGGAAGACGAAAGTGTGCGTCGGGTGATCCCCTACACCGCTGCCCCTCACCGCGCGCTGTAGCCGCCGTCGAGCAGCAGATCCGCGCCGGTCATGAAGCTGGAATCGTCGCTCGCCAGGAACACCGCGCCCCGGCCCATCTCCGAAGGCTGGCCGAGGCGGCCGAGCGGATGCATGGCGAGGCCCCACTGCTTCTCCGCCTCATCCATGGTGCCGAACTGGGAGATCATGCGGTCCGTGGCGGTGCCGCCGGGCGACAGGGTGTTTACACGGATGCCGTCCTCGGCATGGTCGAGCGCCATGCCCTTGGCCATCTGGATCAGGGCGCCCTTGGTCGTGCAGTAGGTGGTGCTCCCGGCTCGGGCGACGCGGCCCATCTGCGAGGCGGTGAGGATGATCGAACCGCCGCCGGCCCGCTTGAGATGCGGGATGCCGTGCTTGCACAGGTGGAAGGCGCCGGTGAGGTTGACCGCCAGGGCCTGGGTCCAGTCCTCCTCCTCCAGGGTCTCGATGGTCGCCTTGGGGGTCAGGGTCGCCGCGTTGGCCACCAGGATGTCGAGCCCGCCGAAGGTCTGCGCGGCCAGTTCAACCACGTCGCGGACGCTGTCGGTTGAGCGGACGTCGCAATAGCCGCCGGCGGCCCGGCCGCCGCTCTCCACCAGGGACGCGGCCAGGGCCTCGGCCTCGCCGCCATGCAGATCGGCGACGAAGACCGCCGCCCCCTCCTCCACGAAGGCCTCGCAGATCGCCCGGCCGATCCCGCGGGCGGCCCCGGTCACGATCGCCGCCCGTCCTTCCAGCTTGTCCGCCATGTCGGCAGCCTCCCCTTACTTGTCGTTGACCGGTCCCGCCGTGATGATGGCACCGGTGGTCGAGCGCGGGTCGCGCAACGTCCAGCGCCCGCACTCCACGGTGTGGAAGAAGTCCTCCACCACCGCGTTGAACAGGGCCGGCTCCTCGATGTTCATGGTGTGGCCAGTCTTCGGCAGCACCGACAGGGCGGCGGACGGGATCATCCGCTTCATGAAGTTGCCCACGTCCAGGCAGGGATCGTCCTCGTCGCCGTTGACGATCAGGGTCGGGACGGTGAGCGCGTTCATCTGCTCCACCAGGTCGTAGAGCGACGGCCGGCGCGCCTGCACGCCGCGCATGGTGTTGGCCGAGCCGAGGGTGGAATGCTCGCAGAGCTGGGTCTCGAACTCCTTCCAGCCGCGCGGGTCCTTGGTCTCGAACTGCACGCGGGTCGGGCCGATGGCATAGGCCTTGCCCACCACCTCCATGCCCTCCGCAGCGATCCGGTCGGCCGTCGCCTCGGTCTCGCGGCGGAACTGCTCGCGCCGGTCGGCATCGGCCCCATAGCCGCAGCCGGCGACGGTCAGGGACAGGGCCCGATCCGGATAGTGGAAGCCGAAATGCAGGGTGGCGAAGCCGCCCATGGAGAGGCCGACGATATGGGCGGCGTCGATGCCGAGCCCGTCCAGGATCGAGCGGATGTCCTCGCGCGCCCGATCCTGGCCATAGGCCTCCGGGCTTTCCGGAATGTCGGACGGGGCGTAGCCTCGCGCCGAATAGGTGATGCAGCGATAGCGCCGGCCGAAATGGCGCATCTGCGGCTCCCACGAGCGCCAGTCGCCGGCATATTCGTGGACGAACACGATCGGCGTGCCTTCTCCGACCTCCTCGAAGTAGAGCTTCACACCGTCGTCGGTCGTCACGTGACCCATCGTCTGTCCCCCGGGAGCATCCTGGCTCGATTGATTGCTGAGGGCGGCATTGGAGCACCGGTTCCGGCGCGTCGGCAATGGCCCAAGCGACCTATCGGCGCGACAGACTCATCAGGACCAGGGCATAGAAGCCCGCGACGACCCCGGACAGGACGAAGGCGATGAGCACGGCGGCGACTCCGTTGACCGGGCCGGCCAGCAGGTGCAGGGCGAGGCAGAAGCTCGCATAGACCACCAGGGATGGCTGGGCGGCGTTCATGGTCGCGGCGGTGAAGTCACGGCCATAATGCCCCCACAACATCCAGGTAGAGGCCAGCAGCGTCGTCGGGAAGGCCAGCAGGATCCCGGACCAGTGGGCACCGAGCCACGGGCTGGCGGTGGCGACGGTCGCGACCACGATGCCGGCGGCCAGTCCGCGCACGATGGCGAAGCGCCAGCCGGCGGCCGAGGGCGGGGCGACCGGCTTGGGAATGTCGCGCCGCCGCAGCACCAGCGCCCCGACCGCGCCGAGCGCCACCGAGCAGCCCGCCACCAGCAGCGACGGCAGCAGCAGGTCCAGCAGCAGCACCAGGGCGAGCCAGGCGCAGATCCCCAGCAGCGAGGTCACCACGAAATTGAAATGCCGGGCGGCATGCACCCAGGCGGTGCAGTACAGCAGGATGATGCCGGTCACGCCGAACGCCATCAGCGCGCCTTCGGCGATGAAGGCCGCCTCCTGATCGAGGGCGACGAAGAAGAAGCCCGGCCCGGCGTTGAACGGCATGGTGATCAGCACCGAGGTCAGCAGCGGCCCGAGCCGGCGGGCCAGCCGGCCGGCGGCGATGATCACCGAAGCCGTGGCGAGGGTTTTCCAGAGGATCGAGAAGACGATGAGGGTCATGGGACTGCTGCGCTGGGGAGCGGCAGAGACAAGCCTCTGTCGACGGCAAAAGCAACCACCCGCGTTACCGGTCAGCCTCCGGATCCTGCATGACACCTGTCGCCGCATCGAACGACAGGGTGGCGAAGCCCTGTTCGCCGTAGGCCACCCAGTCGAGCCAGGCCGCCACCATGCGGTTCGAGGGCGCGTCCGGCGGATCGTCCGAACGGGTCACCACCCACCAGTCGAGGGAAAGGCCGTCCGGCCCGATCGGCTTGGCAACCAGGGTGCCGTCGGCCAGCTCCGGCCGAACCGCCCAGCGGCTGAACAGGGCAACCCCGTATCCCGCCCGCAGCAGATCGATGGAAGCCTCCGGCGTCGGCAGCATGGTCAGACGCCGGTATGGCGTCGTCGGGGGGCCGATCAGCGTCTCCCACTCCAGACCGGGATCGCTGGCGAAGGGGTAGGTGAACACCCGCTCGTTGGCGAGCATGGTCGAGTCGACATAGGCTTCGCCAGCCAGCCGGTGCTCCGGCGCCATCACCGCCACGACCGGATCGCTCGCCAGCCAGTGCCACTTGAACCGGCGGGAGGCGGTAGGCTTGCCGTAGACCGCGCTGACATCGACCGCGCCCTCCTGGAGCGAGCCGAGCGGCCGCGCGGTGGCGCCGACGGACAGATCGCACGACAGGGTCGGATCCCGGTGCTCCAGGAACTCCAGAAAGGCCGGCAACCAGTGATACCGGCTGTAGGTCGCCTGGCCGACCCGGACCAGCTCGCGGCCGCTGGACCGGGAGGTCTCGATATCCTGCTCCAGACGGCCCAGTTCGCGCAGGAAGCGGTCGGCGAAGGCGTGCAGCCGCTCGCCCTCCTCGGTCAGGGTCACACCCGAGGAGCTGCGCCGCACCAGCGGCGTGTTCAGCCGCCGCTCGGCCTCGCGCAGCCGGTGCGACGCCGCCGACTGGGTGATCCCCAGGCGGTTTCCGGCCGCCGCAACGCTGCCGGTCTCCGCCAGCGCGATCAACAGGGCGAGGTGGTTCGTGCCGAGGCGGGGGTTCATGCCGCTATCAAATCATTTCATGCGGACCATGAATAATTAGAAATTTTCGACGATCTAGCCCAAGCGTATGTCTGCGCCCATGACCTTGCTCCGACCCCTTCCCTTGCGCGCCCCGCGGCTGACTCCGGCCACGGCGACGCTCACCGTCACCCTGGCCTGTGTGAGCTTCGGCATGGTGCCGCTGTTCGCCAAGCTGCTGCTCGAGGCCGGCATGTCGGCGGCGTCGATCGGCTTCTTCCGCTACGCCTCGAGCGCGCTGGTGATGTTCCCCTTCCTGCCCCTGGCACGAGAGAAGCGCCGTGACGCCCTGCGGCTGCTCGGCGCCGGCATCCTCATGGGGATCGGCTGGGTCAGCTATCTGCAGGCGCTGGAGACCCAGTCGGTGGCGATGGTCGGGCTGGTCTATATGACCTATCCGGTCTTCGCCCTGCTGCTGGCCTGGCTGCTGGCGCGGCAGACGCCGACCCTGCGGGCCTGGGCCGGCTGCGCCCTGGTCCTGGGAGCCGCCCTGCTGATCTTCGAGGGCGGCGTGAGCGCGGCCGCGTCCTGGTCCCTGCTGCTGTCGCTGCCGGCACCGATCATGTTCGCGCTGATCATCGTGGTGCTGACCTGCCTGACGCCAAGCCTCTCCTCCGTCGAGAAGCTGGCCTGCGGCATGGTCGGCTGCGTGATCGGTCTCGCCCCGCTGGTGGCGCTGACCGATCCGGCAGCCCTCCTGCCGCGCGACGGCAGCGTGTGGCTCACCCTGCTGGGCATGGGGCTGGTGACCGCGCTGATCCCGCAGATGCTCTACACCGTAGCGGCCCCGAAGATCGGGCCCGGACGCAGCGCCGCGGCCGGCGCGATCGAACTGCCGACCATGATCGCGCTGGGCTGGCTGGCCTTCGGCGAGGCAGTCGGTCTGCGGGAGATCGCGGCCTCCGGGCTGGTGCTGGCGGCGATCCTGCTGGTGCCTCCGATCACCGCGCCGCGAGCCCGGCTAACTTAGAGACGGATCCGTTGAGATGGCAGCAACCGGTCCTGATCAGTCCCGAATTTATAAAAGTATAACAATTCGGCTAAGCTTGGTGTCCCCTCACTTCCGATAATGTGTGTTCCTCCAAATACTTGCTCCAGGCCTCAAGCATCCCGCTCGGCGAGAGGTGCGTGTCATCGATATGCCATTTCATATTAGATATTCCAACACCGTTGTCGGTCATTTTCTGGACATTGAGAAAACCGAATCCATTCCTCTCACACTGTTTCTTCACCTCAGCATTAAACATCTTCACAGTATCGATTAAAATGGGCGCTCGATCGCTAGGCACATCTAATAAACTCATATTTGGACACGGTACCCCTTGGATTATTATTCGATACTCACGATCTAAGTTTATATTATTAATGTAACTAAAATAATCAATTACAGTTGATCGTATTATATTTTCTAGTTTTCTCTCGTTCATACTGCCTTCATAATATTTTAATATGCCGCCATCTATTCTGCAATCTATCTCCCCGATACTTAAAAGAACAGTGCTTTTCTTAGGTATAGAATAAATCAGGCCTTTAAATTTCTTCTTGTATTGATTTTCGATGCCATTACCTAAATGCCACTGCTTGCATCCAATAATTAGCAGGGAACGGCACGAGAAGACTTCCCCAGCATACTCAACTCTGAGCTTATGACTGCCAAGCGCATGGCTCTCTCCAATAACATATAAAGTCGAAATATCGCTATATTCTATCATATTTGATTGGTTCTCATCATGCCAATCCAATAGTTTCTGCAAGTAACTTTGATAAACCACCTCATTTTTAAGATAATGCAAATTATAATTTCTAATTATAGAAGTCTGATAAGTATATTTTTTACAGACATCAAAATCACCATCAAGAAAACTATAAATGGCCAGAAACACCTTTGCCCTTAACGATTGAATATTTTTAAATTCTTCGGCAATCTGCTCAAGAATAGATATCGCATTATCCAGTTTATTCATATAATGATACACAAGTGATAAATTTATTATTGTCTCAATATAGCTAGGTCGTATCGTTTGTGCCTTTCTCAAAACCCACTCAGCTTCCTCTAGTTGACCCAGATCTTTAAACACACCGCCTGCATTGTTATGGGCTTCCGTATAGTCAGGGTTAAGGACCATGGCCCGCCGGAGACTTGCGATAGCCTTTTCGAGTTGGCGCGATCTATGGCGTATAACGCCAAGATTATTATGGCATTCTGGGAAATCGGGCCGCAGCGCGATTGCCCTTGAGTAACTGACTTCTGATTCTTTAATCAATCCTAACTCTTTCTGTGTATTACCGAGATTAAAATTAGTTAACACATCATTTGGTGAAATAATATGAGCCCTCCTATTCAAATTAAAAGCTTCTTCTATTAATTTCTTCTTTTTTTGAATAGCCCCCAGAACCTGCCAGCTGAACGAATGATCAGGAGACAGCAGCGTCAAAATTCTGGCAAAACGCTCCGCTGGGCCATACAGCCCCTCATTAAACATTTTTAAAAGTATATTAATTTGATCAGGGGACAATTCTGCGTTTCGAGCATTATTTAATTCAGAAAAACTGACAGAAATACCAAAAAGAAGCAGAAAGTATCCGGTGTTTTTACTTTTCTTTATTGCCTCCTCTGAAACTTTTTTAGCTTCTTCAAATTTTTTTTCCATCAATAGAACGTGAATATATTTACTCCAATACGAATCTACACTAGGATTTGATACAACTGCAGATCTCAAAAAATTTAATGATTCGGACTTTCTCCTCATAGAGAGAAGCAACAACCCCATATTATGACTGGCTTCAGAATTATTTGGTCTAGCTCGCAATATTGCGCGATATATTTTCTCTGCATACTGAAAATTCCCCTGTTTGCGTGCCATTTCTCCTTTTTGTAAGGCGTCCTCTATACTTATTTTCACTGAAAACTCTCCGCCATCTATCATGCCCTGTTAGCCAGGTTAAAACATTATGATCCTTGGCTCCCCAATGCCAGATCGCTGGTTGATAACGGCGCCGCTCCAGTCTTGCACGACCGGAACCTCAGGGGATATCTGATCCCGACAGGTGTCCGCTCCCGCATTAGCGTCCGAGGAACTGCATCGGCGTCCACACGCCCGTGGCCGGATGCCGGCCGACCGCCGTGTAGCCGCCGGTGCGCAGCGAGCCGCCGATGGCGTTCAGGTGATAGAAGACCACCGGCCGCATCTTACCCGACGCGGTGTACTCCTCGCCGACCACCGAGAGGTACAGGCCGTCGCATTTGTTGGCGGCGGTGATGGTCCATGGGTCCTTGCGCTCGACCGCCCGCGGGCCGCAGGACTCCAGCGACGGCTCGCGGAATCCGCCCAGCGACACGCCGCGCTTCACCGCCTCCTCCACCGCGTCGGCCACATTGGCCGAGACCGCGAGCTGGAACCAGGCGGACCACAGGTCGAGCACATCCGCGTGCAGGGTGTGCTTCGGCGACGTCGTCTCCTCGAAGCTTGCCGCCCGGTAGCGCTCGCCCATGCGGCAGACATCCGAGACGACGGTCTCCTGGGCCATGCCCTGGCTGGTATAGGTGTAGTAGCCCTCGTCCTGCAGGGCCCGCAGCGTCGCGCAATCGGTGACGGGCGGGACGGTGACGTCCTTCTTGGTCGTTTCGTCGTATTTCGACATCTCGAGCGGCCCCTCGCGCAGCAGCAGGTCCGGATCGGCGAACTGCGCCAGGATCTCCGGCGTCAGACGGACGAGGACGACCCGGTCCTTCTCCGCCGATGCGGCGGCGACAGCCGGCCCCGCGCTAACGGCCACCAGGGCGAGGCAGAGGACATAAATCAGACGCGCCATGCCGGTCACCGCCCGGCCATGTAGGTGCGGGCGAGCTCGCAATAGTGCTCGGCCGAGCGGTGGATCTGGGCGAAATCGGCCTCGGTCAGGTCGCGCATCTTCTTGGCGGGCGATCCGGCCCAGAGCTCGCCGGTCGGGATCACCTTGCCCGGGGTGACCAGCGCGCCGGCCGCGACCATGGCGTGGCGCTGCACGACCGCACCGTCCATGACAGTAGCGCCCATGCCGACGAAGCTGTCATCCTCCAGCGTGCAGGCGTGGATGATCGCGCCGTGGCCGATGGTGATGCCCGAGCCGATCACCGTCGCGAACCGGTCGGAGGTGATATGGACGATGGTTCCGTCCTGGATGTTGGTGCGGGCACCGACCGTGATCGACTTGCCGTCGCCGCGCAGGACCGTGCCGTACCAGATCGATGCGTCCTCGCCGATCTCGACCTCGCCGATCAGCACGGCGGTCTCGGCAATGAAGGCGCCGGTCGCCACGCGGGGCGTCTGGCCGTGATGTTGTCGGATGAGGGCTGGCATCTGTTTCCTCCACGTCTTGGCTTGTTGGGGCGCACTGTAGCCGAACTGGACCTCAGCCTTCATCGCCCAAGTGGCAAGAGCATGACGCCGGCTTCCGTGGAACCCGCGCCGTGACCGCCGCGCCCATCGCCCTGCTGACCGACATGGTCTCCGCGGCCGCGATCTCGACACTGTCGGCGGCGCGCGGGTTGCCGAACACGGTGTTCTTCGTCTCCAGCCGCGCCGCGCTCGACCGGCTGTTCGAACCGTTCGATGCGGGGCGGCCCTGGCCGGGCCGGCTGGTCGCCTTCTACAGCGACGTGGTGGTGCCGCAACGCTACCTGGATGCCATGTCGCTGGAGCCGGTGAACATCCACCCGGCGCCGCCGGAATATCCCGGCCGGCGCGCGCTGGAATTCGCCCTGCGCGAAGGCGTGGGCGCCTATGGGGTGACCGCCCATGTCATGACCCTGCCGGTCGACTCGGGCCCGATCCTGTCGGTGCAGCGGTTCCCCGTGACGCCCGGCATGACCGAGGAGGCGCTGCGCTACCTCACCTGGCGGGCCGGGTTCGCGCTGATGTTCGGGCTGATGCCGACACTGGCGGCCGAGCGGCCCCTCTCTCCCGATCCGGATCTTGCCTGGGGCGCACGGGACTGCAGCGAGGCGGCCTGGCAGGCTGCCCTGATGGAGAAGTCCGCTTAGCGTTCGCAGAGCACCCGCTGCGCCATCATCTGCATCGCCGAGACATAGCGCTCCTGCGACCAGCCGCGGTCGCCGGTCAGATGCTCCCAGTTCCGCACCGAAACCAGGGTCCAGAGCAGGTCGGTCGCCTCCTCCGCGTCCAGCTCGTGGCGCAGGTCGCCGTCGGCGGCCAGGTCGTGCACCACGGCCGCACAGCCCTCGCGCAGGGCCGCCATGCGATCGTCCCACGCGGCCGCCGCTTCGGCATCGCTATCGCGCATGGCCAGCAGCGCGCCGCACACCCCGTGCACTTCCGGGATATAGCCGCACCAGGCCCGGATGAAGGCCTCCATCCGGGCCCGCCCGCCGACCGCCGCCCGGCATTCGGCCAGCCGACCTTCGACATCCTTCACCTCGTCGATAAAGCGGGTGGTGGCGATGAGCAGCTCCGCGCGGCTCGGAAAGTGGAGATAGACCGCCTGACGGCTGACGCCCGCCTGACGGGCCACATCAACCATCCGCACGCCGCGGCCGCCCCCCTCCTCCAGGAGGGTCCAGGCGGCGGTGAGAATTCGAACACGGGTATCGGGTACAGCACTTGACATGGCGTCAATCTATCCATATTTGACATCGTGTCAATTTACACGATGTAAACTTCAATTCGAAAAGGGAACCGATCATGAGCAAACGCATCTTCATCTGGGTAGCCCATCCCAAGGCCGACTCGCTGTGCAAGGGCATGGCCGACGCCTATCAGGACGGCGTGGAGGCCTCCGGCAGCGAGGTCCGGCGCATGGATCTCTGCGACATGACCTTCGACCTCAACACCGACGGCTACGGCGCCGATGCCCCGCCGCTGGAACCCGACCTGATCGCCTGGCAGGAGGCCGTCGCCTGGGCCGACCACATCCTGATCGTCCACCCGTGCTGGTGGGGCACGATGCCGACCAAGGCGAAGTCCGTGATCGACCGGGCGCTCACCCCCGGGTTCGCCTACAAGTACCATCGACGGGGTCTGGCCTGGGACCGGCTGCTGACAGGAAAGACCGCCGACGTGGTGATCACCTCCGACACGCCGCCACTGGTCGATACGCTGATCTACTGGCGCCCCGGACGCCGGGTCATGCGCAATCAGATCCTGGGGTTCTGTGGCGTGAAGACCCGTCGGGCGGTGCAGTTCGGCTCGGTGAAAACCGCCTCGCCGGAGAAGATCGGCCGTTGGGTCACCGAAGCGCGGACCCTCGGCGTCAGGGCGGCGGCGTGAGACCAGACGGTGAAATCTCGGCATCCCGCTCCATATGGCCATGGGTCGAAGACCGGAGCGGGATTGCATGAGTTTCATCGTCGCCTATGGCGGCCTGTTTCTGACATCGTTGGGAGCGGCCACGTTCCTGCCGATTCAGTCCGAGTTCCTGCTCACCGGCCTGCTGCTGAAGACCGACTACTCGGTGGTCGCCCTGGTCCTCGTCGCCAGCCTCGGCAACACGCTTGGCTCGATGATCAACTGGCTCATCGGCCTGCAGATCGAGAAGTTCAAGGACCGGAAATGGTTTCCGGCAACGCCGGAGCAACTCGACAGGGCGTCGCGCTGGTACCAGCGCTACGGCTACTGGTCGCTGCTGCTGAGTTGGGCGCCGTTCATCGGCGATCCCCTCACCCTGGCCGCCGGCCTGATGCGCGAGCCGCTCTGGATCTTCGTCATCCTCGTCGCCATCGCCAAGACCCTGCGTTACGTCATCTTCACCGCGTTCATTCTGGGCGTGTTCTGATCCGCGCCGCTTCATTCTCCCCGGCGGGGACAGACACCGATGCGCGAGCGTGACTACTGTGACGCCGGGTTGTGGGTTGTAATCGCCGCCCGCTAGGCCAGATCGCCAGGACCGGGATCACGCTCCCGAAACGGATACCGGCCCGCAACGGACATTGGGCAGAGCCCTCTGCCGACGACATCAGCAACGGAGACCGCCATGAACGACATGCCGTCCTACACCCCGCCGAAGGTCTGGACTTGGGACAAGGAGAACGGTGGCCGCTTCGCCAGCACCAACCGGCCGATCGCCGGCGCCACCCATGACAAGGAGCTCCCGGTCGGCGAGCACCCGCTGCAGCTCTACTCGCTGGGCACCCCGAACGGCGTGAAGGTCACCATCATGCTGGAGGAGCTGCTGGCGCTGGGCCACAAGGGTGCGGAATACGACGCCTGGATCATCAAGATCGGCGATGGCGACCAGTTCGGCAGCGGCTTCGTCGAGGTCAACCCGAACTCCAAGATCCCGGCCCTGCTCGACCGCAGCGTGGACAAGCCGATCCGGGTCTTCGAATCCGGCTCGATCCTCTTCTATCTGGCGGAGAAGTTCGACGCCTTCCTGTCGAAGGATCCGGCCAAGCGCACCGAGACGATGAACTGGCTGTTCTGGCAGATGGGCAGCGCGCCGTATCTCGGCGGCGGCTTCGGACATTTCTACGCCTATGCGCCGGAGCGCTGGGAGTACCCGATCAACCGCTTCGCCATGGAGACCAAGCGTCAGCTCGACGTGATGGAGCGCCAGCTCGCCGAGAACCGTTACATCGCCGGCGACGAGTACACCATCGCCGACATCGCCATCTGGTCGTGGTACGGCCAGCTCGCCCAGGGCAAGCTCTACGACGCCGGCGAGTTCCTGGACGTCGCCTCCTACAAGAACGTCCAGCGCTGGACCAACGAGATCGCCGAGCGCAAGGGCGTGAAGCGCGGCCGCGTGGTCAATCGGGTCCGCGGCGAGGAGAACGAGAAGCTGGAGGAGCGCCACAGCGCCGCCGACATCGACGCGATGGGCCTCTGAGGCCGGACGGCACAGCGGGGAAGCGGCCGGACTGCTTCCCCGCTCCCTGCCCTCATCCGCTCTGCCCTCATTTTATTCGCCTCTCGCCTTAAGCAGCTCCGGCCTTCAGCCGGACTGTGTCGAAGGGCACCTCAGTTAGCTCGGTCCCGGCCCGCCCCCGGATCAATCCCGGATTAAATCCGGGACGGGGCCGTCCGGGATGACGGTCTTGGAAAGTTCTTGAGCGTCATCCCGGCGAGCGCCGGGCTCGGTCCGGCGGTCGGCCGGGACCCAGCCCCTGTCCCCCGGATCACCCCCGCCAGAAATCCCGGTCGAAGAACACCAGCAAGGCCAGCACCTCCAGCCGCCCCGCCAGCATGGCGATGACCAGCACCCACTTGGCCGGATCGGGCAGAGACTGGAAATTCCCTGCAGGCCCGATGATCGAGCCCAGCCCCGGGCCCACGTTGGAGATCGCGGTAACCGCCGCCGTATACGCGGTGATCAGGTCGAGACCGAGGAAGGCCAGCACCACGGTGAAGATCGCGATGGTCGCGATGAACACCGCCAGGAAGGCCAGCACCGAGAGCGGCACATCCTCGCCGAGGGTCGCCCCATTGTAGCGCAGCACCACGATCCGGTGCGGCGAGAACAGGCGCTTCAGATGGGCGCGCACGAACAGCCACAGCACCTGATAGCGGTAGATCTTGATCGAGCCCGAGGTCGACCCCGAACAGCCGCCGACGAACATCAGCAGCAGGAACAGGCCGATCGCGCCATTGCCCCAGAGCGTGTAGTCGGCGGTGGCGAAGCCCGTGGTGGTCACGATCGCGGTGATGTTGAAGGCGGTCAGGGTCAGCGCCTGGCCGAAGCCGAGCGTTTCGTCCCGGCTCATCAGCCAGAACGCGGTCAGCACGCTGAACACCGCGAGGAAGCCAAGAAAGCCGCGCACCTGCTCGTCGCGGACCAGGGCGCGGAGATTGCCCTGGGTCGCCCGTACGAACAGGATGAACGGGATCGCCCCGCTGATCATGAAGACGATCGAGGCCCAGTGCAGCCAGGGCGACTGGAAATACCCGAAGGATGCGTCGTGGGTCGAATAACCGCCGGTCGAGATCGTCGCCATGGAATGGGTCACGGCGTCGAAGAAGCTCATGCCGAGCACCCAGTAGACCGCGCCGCACAGGATGGTCAGGCCGATATAGACCACCGAGAGGCGCAGCAGGATGCGGCTGGTGAAGGAGGCCTTCTCGCCCTCGTGGACCGAGGTCTCCATCTTGTAGATCTGCATGCCGCCGACCCGCAGATACGGCAGGATCATCACCGCGATGGCGATGATCCCGATACCGCCGATCCAGTGCAGCAGCGCGCGCCACAGCAGGATGCCCTCGGGCATCGTGTCGAGACCGGTCAGCACGGTCGAGCCGGTGGTCGTGATCCCCGACATGGTCTCGAACACGGCGTCGGTGATCGACAGGCCGTAGGCCATGAGCGGGATCGAGCCGAAGAGGCAGACCGTGACCCAGCCCGAGGCGATCAGCACGAAGGCCTGGCGCAGGCTGAGCTCCGGGCGCTCCGGCATCGAGTTTGCCAGGATCATCAGCGCCCCGAACAGGGCTGAGATCACCGCCGCCACAACGAAGGCCGGCCAGTCGGCATCGGCACGCACCCAGTCGAGTCCCGCGGGCAGCAACAGCATCGCCGCGACGGAAATCATCACCCATCCGAGGATGTGGGCAACGACCCTGAGGTCCAGCACCGCGAAGTCTCCATATCTGTCGATGGTCACCGCCCCGCGACGGGATGATGCACCAGAAACCGAAAAAGCGCTGCCCGAGGACAGCGCTTCTCCGAAAGATATCTTGTGGTCCGGGACCGGAGCCCGGCTCCAGGCAGCCTT
Source organism: Thalassobaculum sp. (assembly GCF_965223715.1). Lineage (GTDB taxonomy): Bacteria > Pseudomonadota > Alphaproteobacteria > Thalassobaculales > Thalassobaculaceae > Thalassobaculum. The sequence continues at coordinate 1,595,148 of NZ_OZ245012.1, forward strand.
AGCGCTTGGAGAACTGGAAGCTGCGGCGGGCCTTGGCCTTGCCGTACTTCTTACGCTCGACCATACGCGGGTCGCGGGTCAGGAAGCCGCCCTTCTTCAGGGTCGGGCGCAGGCCCGGCTCGAAGAGGGTCAGGGCCTGGGAGATCCCGTGGCGCACCGCACCGGCCTGGCCGGACAGACCGCCGCCGGTCACCGTGCAGAACACGTCGAACTGACCGGTCCGCTCGGCCGCCTCGAAGGGCTGGTCGATGATCATCTGCAGCACCGGACGGGCGAAGTACTCGCTGGCCGGCTTGCCGTTGACGGTGATGATGCCCTGGCCCCGCTTCACCCAGACGCGGGCGATGGCGTTCTTGCGGCGGCCGGTCGCGTAGGAACGGCCGAACTTGTCGACCACCGGCTCAGCCGGAGCGGCCGAAGTCTCGGCCTGCAGCTCGGCCAGCTTGTCGAGGCCCTGGCCCTGTTCCGTCGTGGTCTCAGTTTCCATCGACATCGCTTACCTCGCGTTCTTCGGGTTCATGGCCGCAACGTCCAGCACGGTCGGCTGCTGCGCCTCGTGCGGATGCTCCGCACCGGCATAGACCCGCAGGTTGGACATCTGCTGACGGCCGAGGGGGCCGCGGGTGATCATCCGCTGCACCGCCTTGGTGATCACGCGCTCGGGATGCGCGCCGCCCAGCACCTGATCGGCCCGGCGCGACTTGATGCCGCCCGGATGGCCGGTGTGCCAGTAATAGTGCTTCTGGGTCATCTTGTTGCCGGTCAGCTTGACCTTCTCGGCATTGACGACGATGACGTTGTCACCGCAATCCATATGCGGCGTGAAGGTCGGCTTGTGCTTGCCGCGCAGGTAGTTCGCGATGATCGTGGCGAGGCGGCCAAGGACGAGCCCTTCGGCATCGACCACAACCCACTTCTTCTCGATCTCGCTCGGCTTTGCCGAATAGGTCCGCATGACGGTCCCCTCGCTCGATCGGCCCTGTGCGCAAGGCACAGAACCAGGTTCATGGAAATCTGGAGTCGGCACGGGCAGGAGCCCGCCTCCGACGGAGCGCGGGTTATGACGTGCGAGCGCCCGGGAATCAAGCGGAAAAACAGCGGATTTTCAGGGCGGTTGAGAAAGCGGTATTATAATACCGCGACCGTAAACCTCAGAGATACCGAAAACTCCGCACCAGCCGCCAGAATGGCGTGACCCGTCTCCGAAACACCATGGATTTCCGCCAGATTGGCCGCATCGATCGCGTGGGTCACCGGCTCCACGCAGAAGTACCTGTTGTGGGTCGGGGTATAGACGATCACGTGATCCAGCGGCCCCTCGCCGGTCATGGTCAGCGCGAGTCCGTGCTCCGGCCAGGCGATCCGCGCTGACTTCTCCCAACCGCCAAAGCCCTGGTCGAGGCCCATGGGCACCGGCCCCTCCTCCCGCCGGTCGAGGTCGCGCGGGACGGGCTGGCCGCCGTCGACGGGGAACTTCTCCGCCTCGGTCGGCGGCCAGGACGTCGCCACCGGCAGGGTCAGGCGGGTGCCGGGTGTCTGCGGGAAATAGGGATGGAAACCGAGACCGACCGGCATCGCCCCCTCGCCGGTATTCAGCACCGACAGGGAGACGGTCATGCCCTCCTGGTCCAGTTCAATCACCTGAGCCGCGCGATAGGGCCAGGGCCAGCCGCCGGCCCCGGCCTCATGGGCGTAGTGCATGCGCAGCGTGGTGCCATCCTGCTCGGCCTCCCAGATCCGTCGCAGGCCGTGGCCATGGATCGCGTGGCCGGCCGGCAGCTCGGTCGGCGCCAGCTCGACGGTCTCGCGCTCCACATGCAGCCTGGCGTCGCGGATCCGGTTGGACCAGGGCACCAGCGGAAAGCAGCCGCAGGACGCCGGGGCGGCGAGATCGCGCGAACCGTCCGCCGGAATCGGCGCAAAGATATCCGTCTCGCCATGGCGGAACGCGGTGATGCGCCCGCCGAAGGCAGGCTCCACCACCGCGCTGATGGGCCCGCTGGCGAGGGTGACTGGATTGCTCATGGCTGCGCTCTCCCCTACTGGGTGGGCCGTTCCTCCTTCGGCGGGATCGAATAGGTGCCGGTCACGTGGCAGACCGGGTCATCGTCCCTACCGTCTATATGGAGAAGCACCTCGCCATAGGCCAGACGCTGGCCGCATTTGATCAGCTTGCCCACCGCCATCAGGTCGCCCGGCTTCGGCCGGCGCAGGAAATTCGCGGTCAGGCTGGTGGTGACCGCCAGCTTCACCATGCCGATGCGCGACAGCACAACGGCGTAGAGCACCGCATCGGCCAATCCCATCATGGCCGGGCCGTTGATCGTGCCACCCGGCCGCAGCAGCAGGTCTGAATAGGGCAGCCGGGCGACGACGTAGCCGTCGGTCATCTCCTCGAACCGGGCGCCCAGATTCCCCATGAAGGACAGGTCCTCCTGCAGAATCTGGTTCATCTCGGCGACAGACACTTTTGCCGTCATGGCACTTCCTCACCCTCCCGCTTGCCGCTACCGTCCCCCGGCCTGCCCGACAGGACAACCAGAGGGGACCCCATGAGCCAACTGTTTTCGCCGATCTCGATGCGCGACGTCACTCTGCCGAACCGTATCGTGGTGGCGCCGATGTGCCAGTACGTTTCCGAGGATGGCAATGCCAATGACTGGCACCTCATGCATCTGGGCCAGTTCTCCATGGGCGCCGGCGGCCTCGTGATCACCGAGGCGACCCATGTGTCGCCGGAGGGGCGCATCACCCCGGGGTGTCTCGGCCTGTGGTCGGACGAGAACGAGCGGACGCTGAAGCGGGTCGTGGATTTCTGCTACCAGTACGGCACCTCGGTGATGGGCATTCAGATCGCCCATGCCGGCCGCAAGGCGTCGAACCGCATTCCGCTGAACGGCGGCGGCCCGCTGCAGCCGGACGAGAATCCGTGGCAGACCCTGGGGCCGTCCGACCGGGCCTATGGCGACTGGCCGGCGCCGAAGGCACTGGATTCCGACGGGCTGGAACGCGTGAAGCAGCAGTTCGTGGACAGCACCAAACGGGCCGACCGGGTCGGCTTCGAGGTTGCCGAGGTCCATGGCGCGCACGGCTACCTGCTGCACCAGTTCCTGTCGCCGCTGTCCAACACCCGCAACGACGGATATGGCGGCTCGATCGAAGGCCGGATGCGCTTCCCGCTGGAGGTGTTCAAGGCCTGCCGCGCGGTCTGGCCGGAGGGCAAGCCCATGGGCATGCGCCTGTCGGCCACCGACTGGGTCGAGGGCGGCCTGACGCCGGAAGAGGTCGTCGAGGTGTGCAAGGCGCTGAAGGAGGCCGGCTGCGACTTCGTCGATGTCAGCTCCGGCGGAAACGATCCGGGACAGAAGATCAGCGTCGGCCCGGGCTACCAGGTGCCGTTCGCCGAGAAGGTTACGTCCGAGGTCGGGATCGCGGTCATGGCCGTCGGGATGATCACCGGCGCCACCCAGGCCGAGGAGATCGTCGCCTCCGGCAAGGCCGACATGGTCGCGGTCGCCCGCGGTGCCATGGACGACCCGCGCTGGGCCTGGCATGCCGCCCAGACGCTGGGCGTCGAGATCGAGTACCCGGCACAGTACGTGCGCTGCCGCCCCGACATCTGGCGGGCCGGACACGGCTCCTTCGTGCCGAAGAAGTAGCAGGTGCAGGAGGTCCGACCGCTCCCTTGGGCGGTCGGACCCTTCTCAGCCGCCCACCCCGAGAATCCTGGGCAGATCGGCCATATTCTCGAAGGTCACGTGGGCGCCCGCTTCCTTCAGCCGGTCGACACCCGAATCCCGGCCGTAGCCGAAGACCCGCATCCCGGCCGCAACTCCGGCGCGCACGCCCGGCGGGCTGTCCTCCACCACCGCGACATCGCCCGGCGGCACGTCGAAATTGGCGGCCGCGTGCAGGAAAAGGTCCGGCGCCGGCTTCGGTTCGGGCACCATGTCGGCGGAGAAGATCCGGTGCTCCAGCCGCTCGTACAGGCCGGTGACCGCGAGCGACACGTCCATCTTGTAGAGCGGTCCGTTGGAGCCGACGCAGTACTGCACCCCGGCGAGGTCGAGCGCGTCCAGGGCCGCCTCGATCCCCGGGATGGCCTTCAGCTCGGCGCGGAAGGCGGCGAACTGCTGTTCGTAGATCGCCTCCACCCAGCCGTCGCCGAGCTGGATGCCGAGATCCTCCTCGACCTTGATCTTGATGCGGGTGAGCTTGCCGCCGAGATACTGGTGCAGGGCCGCCTCCCCGCTCATCTCCAGCCCCGCCTTGGTCAGCGCGGCGGCGATGATGCGGGTGGCGATCGGCTCACTGTCCACCAGGACGCCGTCGCAATCGAAAATTACCAGCGCCGGCTTCCAGACCACGGCCTTCTCCCCTCATACGGTCTTCGCGAAATCCAGCAGCGCCTCGGTGAAGGCGGCCGGCCGCTCGATCGGAATCAGATGGCCCGCATCCGGGAAGTCGACCCTGGTCGTGGTCGGGATCCGGGCGGCGAGCTCATCGACATCTTCCGCCACGTAGAATACCCGATCGTGCAGGCCGACCAAGATCTGCGCCGGAATGTCGAGGCTCTCCCACGGGAAGTCCCAGTCGGTGGCGACCGACTCGACCATCAGGCGGTAACCGCCATCGGCCGGATCGATCGGCGCGTAGGGCGCGCCGGTCTGCACGTCGGCCCGCATCTTGGCGAGCTGGTCCGGGTTCACCAGCATCGGCAGGTTCAGTTCCATGATCAGCCGGAAGCCGCCGGCCGCGACCCCATGGGCCATGGCGGTGTTGATCCATTCCAGCCGCTCGGTCGGCTTGCGCAGGGTGTTGATCAGGACGATTCCGTCCGCTCGCGCGCCCCGGGCATAGGCCTGGGCGGCGAACAGACCGCCGATGGACAGACCCACCAGCACAGGACGCGCCGGCCTGACCTCGTCGCAGAGCCGGTCCAGGTCGTCGACGATCTGGGTCGGGGTCGGCCGGGTGGTCGGCGCCGTCCGGCTCTCGGCCTGGCCGCGGAAGTTGTAGACCAGGGTCCCGTGCCCGGCCTCGCGCAGGGCCGGCGCGATGGACGCCTCCCACATGGTGTAGCTGCCGGTCAGCGCGTTGACGAAGACGAAGGTCTTGCCCGCCGGGTCGGTCGGCGGCGTGTGCTCGTAGTACAGGCTCTCGCCGTCGGCGATCTCGAGATGCGGCATCATTGTCCTCCCGTTGGGTCTTCTTCTCTCTTTCCTTGAGTCGGTAGCGCGGGGGGCAAAACGCCGTCAACGCGTGATTCCCATCTGGCGCTCCGCAGCGGCCCGCCTTAAGCCCCTGTCATGGAGATCCTTCTCGAGATCATCGTGCCGGTCTTCGGTATCGTGGCGATCGGCTACGGCGCCGCGCGCACCGGCCTGTTCCCGCACGAGGCCACCAAGGGCCTGTCGCGCTTCGTCTTCGACTATGCGATCCCGGCCATGCTGTTCCGCACCATGGCGACGACCGAGCTGCCCGAGACGATCCAGTGGGGGTTTCTGATCTCCTATTTCGGCGGCGGCTACATCGCCTGGATCGCCGGCTCGCTGATCAGCCGGTTTGCGTTCAAGGGCCACGGTGCCGAGCCGGCCATCGCCGGGATGACCGGCGCCTTCTCCAATACGGTCATGCTCGGCGTGCCTCTGGTCCTGACCACCTTCGGCGACGTGGCCACCCTGCCCCTGTTCCTGATCATCGCCTTCCATTCCTGGCAGCTTCTCTCCGTGGTCACCGTCCAGGCCGAGATCGGCGTCGGTGCCCGTCAGGAGATGCGGCGGCTGCCGGTCAACGTCGCCAAGGGGCTGGTCACCAACCCGATCATCATCGCCCTGCTGCTCGGGGTGCTGGTCAATCTGGCCGGGCTGAAGCTGCCGGGCTTCGTCGACACCCTGACCAGCACGCTCGGCCGCGCCGCCCTGCCCTGCGCGGTCTTCGCCATGGGCGCCTCCATCGCCGCCTACCGGATCGCCGGCGCCGTGCAGCAGGCGGCGGTGGGCACGGCACTGAAGCTGGCGCTGCATCCGGTGCTGGTCTGGGCGCTTGCCACCCATGTGTTCGCGGTCGAGCCGCTGTGGCGCGACGTGGCGGTGCTGCTCGCCTCCCTGCCGGTCGGGATCAACGTCTACCTGATGGCCCAGCGCTACCAGTCGGCCATCGCCCAGTCGACCACGGCGATCCTGATCTCCACCGGCCTGTCGGTCCTCTCGGTCGCCGGCGTCCTGCTGCTGCTGGACGTGCGGTAAGGGGAAAGCCCCCTTGAATTTCGGTCCCGCGGGCGCATTGTGGGACCAAAGAAGCCTGCCACAGACCGTATCGAGGGAGACAGCCATGGCCATGCCCCAGGCTGAGACGCCGGAGACCGACGCCCAGCCCATCCTGCTCCGCGAGGATATCGACGGCGTCGCCACCCTGACCCTGAACCGGCCGAAGCAGCGCAACGCCCTCTCCCGCGCCCTGATGGCCGAACTGCAGCGCGAGCTGGCCGCGATCGCCGACGACCGCACGGTCAAGGTGGTCGTCCTGGCCGCCGCCGGCCCCGCCTTCTGCGCCGGCCACGACCTGAAGGAAGTGCGAGAGAACGACGGCGAGCCGTTCTTCAAGGCGCTGTTCGAGCAATGCTCCGAGCTGATGATGGCGATCAACCGGCTGCCGCAGATCGTCATTGCCAAGGTCCATGCGATGGCGACGGCTGCTGGCTGCCAGCTGGTCGCCGCCTGCGATCTGGCCGTTGCCGCCAATACCGCGAAATTCGCCACGCCGGGCGTCAATATCGGCTTGTTCTGCTCGACCCCGATGGTCGCGATCAGCCGCAATGTCGGGCGCAAGAAGATGATGGAGATGCTGGTCACCGGCGAGCCGCTGGACGCCGTCACCGCCGAGGCCGCCGGCCTGCTCAACAAGGTCGTTCCGGCCGAGGAGCTGGATGCCGCCGTCGACGCGCTGGCCGCCAAGATCACGTCCAAGTCGCCGCTTACCCTGACCATCGGCAAGGAGGCGTTCTACCGCCAGCTCGAGCAGCCGATGGACGACGCCTACGCCTATGCCAGCGCGGTGATGACCCGCAACATGCTCGCCCGCGACGCCCGCGAAGGCATCGACGCCTTCATCGAGAAGCGCGCCCCCGTCTGGAAGGGAGAATAACCCCATGGCCGAAATCGACCCGAAGCGCGCGACCGACGCGAATGGCGGGCTCGTCTATGACGACGACCTGATCCGCGATATCTTGCGCGACGTGAAGACCATCGCCATGGTCGGCGCGTCGGACAACTGGAACCGGCCCAGCTACTTCGCCATGAAGTACCTGCAGCAGAAGGGCTACAAGGTCTATCCGGTGAACCCGAAGGTCGCCGGCGCCGGCGGCGAGATCCTGGGCGAGAAGGCCTATGCCGACCTCTCCGACCTGCCGGAGACGGTCGACATGGTCGACGTGTTCCGCAACTCCGCCGCCGCCGGGCCGATCGCCGATGCCGCCGTCGCGCACGGCGCGAAGGTGCTGTGGATGCAGCTCGGCGTGCGCAACGACGAGGCCGCCGACCGGGCCGAGGCCGCCGGCCTGACCGTGATCATGGACCGCTGCCCGAAGATCGAGTTCTCCCGCCTGTTCGGCGAACTCGGCTGGCACGGGTTCAACAGCCGGGTCATCTCCGCCAAGCGGCGGATGCCCGGCCGGTCCGACAAGGTGTCGAAGCAGAGCGACGTCGGCGACGGCTTCATCCCCAAGGGTTTCGAGACCATGGCGGTGCATTCCGGCGCCTCGCCGGACCCGGCGACCGGAGCGCGCGGCACGCCGATCTACCAGACCACGGCCTATGTGTTCGACGACGCCGACCACGCGGCCTCGCTGTTCAACCTGCAGACCTTCGGCAACATTTACTCGCGCCTGTCCAATCCGACCGTCGCGGTGCTGGAGGAGCGGATCGCCGCCCTTGAAGGCGGACGCGGCACCACCTGCACGGCGTCCGGCCATTCCGCCCAGATGCTGGCGCTGTTCGCGCTGATGAGCCCGGGCGACCGGTTCGTCGCCTCGCGCCGGCTCTATGGCGGCTCGATCACCCAGTTCGGCCGGACCTTCCAGAAGTTCGACTGGCATTGCGACTTCGTCGATGCCGAGGATCTGGATGCGGTCCGTGCTGCCGCCATGCAGGACAGGTGCAAGGCGATCTTCGCCGAGAGCCTGGCCAATCCGGGTGGGGTGATCACCGACATCGCGGCGCTCGCCCGCATCGCCGAGGAAGCCGGCGTGCCGCTGATCATCGACAACACCATGGCCACCCCCTACCTGTGCCGGCCGATCGAGCACGGGGCGGACCTGGTGGTGCATTCCACGACCAAGTTCCTGTCCGGCCACGGCAACGCCATGGGCGGGGCGGTGGTCGACAGCGGAACCTTCGACTGGTCGCAGAACGACAAGTTCCCGTCCCTGTCCCAGCCGGAGCCGGCCTATCACGGGCTGACCTTCTACGAGACCTTCGGCGACCTCGCCTTCACCACCTACGGCCATGCGGTGGGCCTGCGCGATCTCGGGCCGACCATGGCGCCGATGAACGCGTACCTGACCATCACCGGCATCGAGACCCTGGCCCTGCGCATGGAGCGCCATGTCGCCAACGCCCAGACGGTGGCGGAATGGCTGGAGGCCCACGACAAGGTCGCCTGGGTCAGCTATGCCGGGCTCGAGGGCAACAAATACAAGCAGCTCGCCGAGCGCTACCTGCCGAAGGGGGCAGGCTCGGTCTTCACCTTCGGGGTCAAGGGCGGCTACCAGGCCGGCATGGCCGTGGTGGAGCGCTGCCGCCTGCTGTCGCATCTGGCCAATATCGGCGATACCCGCTCGCTGATCCTGCACCCGGCCAGCACCACCCACCGCCAGCTCACCGAAGAGCAGCGCACCGCAGCCGGGGCCGGCGACGACGTGATCCGCCTCTCGATCGGCCTGGAGACGGCCGAGGACATCATCGCCGATCTGGAGCGGGCGCTGGGCTGACCGGGGCCGCGGCCACCAACCGCCGATTTTTCTCTCCAACGGGCGACCATGGCGTGTCGCCCGTTGACATTATGCGCGTTCTCGGTTAGAACAAACCGCGAACATAGAGAGGCGCGCCATGACCCAGCTCTCCGCCTACAAAGCGACGTCCGGCCACTTCGTCCCGGTCTGGACGCTTGAGATCCAGACGCTGGAGGAGGATACCGACCGGATCCTCGACGCGGTCATGAAGGTTCACCCGCTCAGCTTCGGGCGGTATCAGCGCAATGCCAGCATCTCGGCCGTCGGCAAGGAGACCGCGCAGCCGGAGCCCGGCTCGACCACCACGACCCATGTGGCGGGGTTCGAGGCCGGATCGACCGAGACCTATCCCATGGTGGAGCTGAAGATCTCCCTCGAGCGCGATCTGGACGCCCTGGAGAAGGTCATGGACGCGGTGATGGACGCCCACCACTACGAGGAGCCGGTGATTTTCCTGCGCGAGGACTGGGCCAGCCGGGCCGCCTACGACCCGACCCGCGACAACCCGAACCGCTGGTGGAACAACGGCCGGGGCCTGCCGGACCGGATCGGCTGACCCGGCCCTAGCGGTCGGCCGTCGCCTTACTCGTAGCCCTTCGGCGCGATGAAGCCGCCGATCTCGCGCTCCATCATCTTGGCGAAGGCGATGGCGCGCTTGTCGTGGCCGTGCGGGGCGACGATCTGCAGGCCGACCGGCAGCCCGTCGCTGGCGAGGCCCACCGGCGCCACCGTGCTGGGCAGGTAGAAGGCGCCGGTATACCCGGCCCAGAAGAGCTGATCGGTGACCGGGACCTGCTTGTTGTTCACCACGATCTTGCGGTGGATGCGCTCGCCTTCCTGGTCGTGGGGGAAGGCGGTGGTGGAAGCGATCGGGCAGAGCAGCAGGTCGACCTCCTCGAACAACGCCTGCCAGGTCTCGCGCATCTGGTTGCGTCGGTTGTTCAGCTTCAGCCAGTCGCGGTGCAGCATGGTGTTGCCGCGCGCCATCTCGGCGATGTAGCTGTCGTCGTCCTCGCCCAGGTCGGCCAGCAGCGCGTGCTGCTTGGCCATCTCCTCGTCGTTCACCCTGCCGGAGGTGGCGGCGCGCAGCAGGCGGATATAGACGCTGTGGGCCTCCTTGGTGTCGAAACCCGGCTTGGCGCCGGAGACGATCTTCATCCCCTTGGCGGCCAGCGCGTCGATCGCCTTCTGCAGGGCATCGGTGAGCACCGTGTCCTGGTCGACGTTCCGGTCCTCCAGCACGACCGCGACCTTGAAGTCGCCCGGCTCGCGCTGGGTGGCTTCCGGAAGATTGAGGGTCCAGCAGGCGGCGTCCAGCCCATGCGGGCCGGCCATGATGTCGAGGGAGATGTCGAGATCCTCGGCCGAGCGGGCGAGCGGCCCGATCACCGATATGTCGGCCGGGGTGATGGTGCCCGGCAGCGCATGGCCGCGCGGCGGCAGGATGCCCCAGGTCGGCTTGTGGCCGTAGACGCCGCAGTAATGGGCCGGGTTGCGGATGGAGGCGCCGATATCGGAGCCCGCCTCCAGCCCGGTCAGCCCGGCCGCCAGGGCCGCGGCCGACCCGCCTGAAGACCCGCCCGGCGTGCGGCTCAGGTCCCAGGGGTTGTTGGTGCTGCCATAGACCGGGTTGAAGCTCTGCCAGTCGGCCAGCATCACCGGCACGTTGGTCTTGCCGAACACCACGGCTCCGGCCGCCTTCATGCGGGCGACCGGCACGCTGTCCACCTCGGGGATGTTTTTCGCCAGATGCTCCAGCCCCCAGGTGGTCGGCATGGCGACCGCGTCGTAGCTCTCCTTGAAGGTCATGGGCACGCCGTGCAGCGGCCCGGAGATCTCGCCCTTGGCCAGGGCCGCATCGGCCGCGTCGGCCGCCTTGCGGGCGCCGTCATAGTCGGTGGCGATGATCGCGTTCAGGGGCGGATTGTACTTCTCGACCCGCGCCAGATAGTGCTCCAGCAGTTCGCGCGACCCGATCTCCTTGGAGCGGATCTTGGCGGCGAGTTCATGCGCGGGCGCGAAGGCGATGTCGGTCATGGGGCGACTCCGAAAGACGGGCGGACGAAACATCGAGGCCGGTGCTCCGGGCGGGAACGCCGGGCAGGCACTCTGGGCGGGACGTCCAGCGTGACCCAGTCCAGCACGGCGATCAACTCACCGATCCATGCTCGACTTCATTAACTTTCGAAAATCCGAAAATTATCATAGGCTGTAGGATAACATACAAACTACAGTTGACGCGCGACTTTTGCATACCGTCGTATGTCAATCCTTGGCACTGAGTCACTTGGCACGGACCTGTGGAATGGATGGCGACCAAAACTGGCCCACCGAGCTGGACCTGACAGCGCCCGCCCATGGGGCCGCCTATTCCTATTGGCTCGCGCGCCGGCCGGGCCCGGGACTGGTGCCGTCGCGCCAGGATATCGACCCGCTTGAGATGCCGCGCTCGCTGCTGCCCTGGATCAACCTGATCGAGGTCCATCGCAAGGACGGGAGCCTCAGCTACCGCCATCGGCTGGTGGGGACCGGGATCGTCGACATGCGCAACCGGGACGGGACCGGGCGCTGGTTCGAGGAGCTCTACGACCAGGCCCGCCGCGCCCGGGTGCACCGGGTGCTCGACCAGGTGGTCAGGGACGCACAGCCGCGGATCCTGGAGGACGACCTCGGCAATACCGGCCGCTCATACCGTACCCTGCAGTCCCTGGTGCTGCCGCTGGCCGCCGACGGGGTGACCATCGACATGCTGATGGCCGTCTCCCACTACGAGTGATCGCCGTCTCCGGCCGCCGCCCGCCCGCGCCGCACCGACAGCTCCGGGACCACCCAGAAGATCGTCATCGCCGCCAGTATGAAGGCGCTGGAGATCGTGAAGCCGACCGTGTAGCCGCCGGTGAGGTCATGCAGGAAGCCGGCCAGCCAGGTGCCGATCGCGGCCCCCAGCCCCTGCCCCGTCGTGATCGTGCCGTAGATCGCGCCGATGCCCCGGCCGCTGAAGATCGTCGCCGCCAGGGTGGAGATGATCGGCCCCCGGGCGCCCATGGTGCCGCCGAAGAAGATCACGAAGCCGACCACGAAGGCGAAGCCGGGATGCACCTGGACCAGGGCCAGGGACACGATGCCCAGCAGGGTGGCGACGTAGGTGGCGCTGACCGCCACACGGTTGCCGTAGCGGTCGGCGGCCGCCCCGACGACCAGCATGCCGAAGATCGACAGCATGCCGGCGAAGCCGAAGGCGCTGGCGGCCTGGATCGGCGCGAAGCCCTGCTCCACAAGGTACGCCACGGTCTGCAGCGCGATCCCATATCCCCCTATGGCGGTGAGAAAGAACGCGCCGAACAACGCCCAGAACGGCCGGGTCCGGATCGCCCGGGCAATGCCCTCGGTCGGCAGGTCGCCACTCGAAGCCGGCGCGCGCTGTACCATCCCTTCGGTGATCCGGCGCCAGGGCAGGAGCGCCACCGGCAGGGCCAGCAGCAGGATCGTGCCGCCGATCAGCCCGTAGCCGCCGCGCCAGCCGACGCTGTCCACGAGCACCTGAGCCAGCGGTGCGAGGATCAGCGTGCCGGTCCCGAGCCCGGCCGAGGCGATCGCCATGGCCGTGCCCATGCGGGCGTCGAACCAGCGGCTGATCAGGATCGAGCCCGGGATCATGCCCAGGGACGCGATCCCCAGCCCGCCCATGATCCCGACCGTCATCGTCAGGTGCCACAGATGCTGCATCTGCCCCGCCAGCCAGAAGCCGCCGCCCAGCGAGATCAGTCCGAAGACATAGAGCACGCGGCCGCCGAACCGGTCGAACGCCGCCCCGACGAAGGGCGAGGCCAGCCCGTTGGCCAGCATGTAGACGGAATAGACCGAGGTCAGATCGGCCCGGTCCCAGCCGGTCTCCGCGCCGATGGGCAGCAGGAAGACCGCATAGGTCTCCCCCGCCCCCCGGGCCAGGGCATTGAGCAGGAAGCAGAGGACGAGCACGCCGAGAGCGGCCCAGCCTGTCATGGAGCCGGTCTTGCGCATGGGCGAAGTCTAGAAGCGCCGCCGCACCCTGCCTACCCACGGACCGCCGCCGTCTAGGCGGTCCGCTCCGCCGGCGTCCGGGCCGGTGTCCCGATGCGACGGCGCAGCACCGGCAGGCAGGCGACGGCGAGCCCGGCCGCCAGCACCCACCAGGCCGGCCGGATCGTGTCGGGCAGCATCAGGTTGGCTTCCAGCACCCGCAGCGGCGGCACGCTGGTGCCGGCCCAGAACCACAGCGCCTCCGCCCCGGCCGTCAGCAGGCCGCCCAGAACCGCGATCGCGGCAAGGACAAGCGGCGCGGTCAGGGCCAGCCGCCGCTTCGCCGCCAACCGGTACAGGCCGAGGGTCAGCAGGAAGCCGGCGATCAGGCTTGCCTCGTAGGCCTGGATCTTGGTCTGCATGAAGAAATGCACGGCGGCCAACGCGGCCGCGACATAGACGAGATTGTGCAGCTGGGTCCAGCGCCGCCCGAGCCGGCGGACCATGCCGTCGAAGCTGGTCGCGCCCAGGGCCGCCAGGATCAGCAAGGCGGCGAAACCGATGGTCTGGTAGGTCCGCAGCACGATCTCGCTGCCGACCTTCGGCAGGTCGAACCCCTGGTCGGCGATGTAGAGCAGCACATGCAGCAGCAGATAGGCGAGCGCGCCGACCCCGAGCATGCGGCGGATCGAGATCAGCCGGGGGTATGTGAGGATTCGGATCGCCGGGGTGACCGCCAGCGAGACCGTCAGGATGCGGATCGCCCAGTCGCCGCTGCGGTGGATCGCCTCGTCATAGGGCCGGGCCCCGAGCCCGCCCAGCAGAGCGTCGGCGGCCAGCATGAGGGCGGGCACCGTCACGGCGACCAGGGTCGCGATCTTCAGCCCCGAAACCCGTCCGGCCCGGTCGTGCCATAGCGCCATGGTGTCCTTCCGATGGAACAGTCTCGGACCGCCGGTACCTGCCGGCGACGGAAGCCCGAACATGAGGCGACGGGGCGCGCCCGTCCAGGCGTTCGAGCGCGCACGGGCGATCAACTGTGCGGCACCGACGTGGCCGTCCGGGCCGGCCGTTCACGACACTCGTGCCGTCGCACCGGTTGGCAGCGGCGTCCGGCACCCCCAACATAGGAAACCAACCACCACAAAGCCCGTCCGGTGCCATGCCCCTGATCTCCGTCCTCGACCAGTCCCCGATCCGTGCCGGTGCCACGCCCGCCGACGCGGTCGCCGAAACCATCGAGCTCGCCCGGCTGGCCGACCGGCTCGGCTTTCACCGCTACTGGGTGGCGGAGCACCACTCGTCGGAGGGCCTCGCCGGCTCGGTGCCGGAGATCCTGATCACCCGGCTGGCCAACGAGACGCGCCGGATCCGGGTCGGCTCCGGCGGGGTGATGCTGCCGCATTACGCGCCGCTGAAGGTGGCGGAGACCTTCCGCATGCTGGAGACCATGTATCCCGGCCGCATCGACCTCGGCATCGGCCGCGCGCCCGGCTCCGACCAGCGCACCGCCCGCGCCCTGTCCTATGTCCGCGATCCGATCCCGATCGAGTATTTCCCGCGTCAGGTCCAGGATCTGATGGACTGGATGGACGGCGCCCTGGAGGACGACCATCCGTTCCGCGGCGTCACCGCCCAGCCGGCCGGCCCGGCCTCGCCGCCGGTCTGGCTGCTCGGCTCCAGCGACCAGGGCGCCCAGGTGGCCGCCCATTTCGGCACCGCCTTCTCCTTCGCCCATTTCATCACGGAGGGCGGCGAGCCGGTGGTGGAGATGTACAAGAAGCGCTTCCAGCCCTCCAAGACGCTGCCCGAACCGCAGGCCAATATCGGCGTCTTCGTGATCTGTGCGGAGACCGAGGAGGAGGCGAAATACCACGCCGCCTCCCGCGATCTCTGGCGGGTCCGGCTCGATCAGGGCCACATCACCCCGATCCCCACGCCGGAGGAGGCGCTGTCTTACGAGTTCACCGAGTCCGAACGCCAGCGCGCCGCCTTCCACCGCCGCCGCAACATCGTCGGCACGCCGGATCAGGTGCGCGAGAAGCTGGACGCGGTGATGGCGCGATATGGCGTGGACGAGGCGGTGGTGGTGACCATCACCCACGACCACCGGGCGCGGCTGAAATCCTACGAGCTGCTGGCCCAGGCCTACGATCTGGCACCGCAGGCCCAGGCGGCGGAGTAAGCCGCCTATCGCCTCGTTTCCCATCCACCTCACTCCCCGGCCTTGTGCCGGGGCGAGGGACGAAGCATGCGCGCTGCTTGACCAGCCCGTCCCAGCCGCTGGCCTCGCCCCGGCACAAGGCCGGGGAGTGGGTTAATCTGGAGGCCGCCGTTCTGACATGCGGCCCCTACTCCGCATACAGCTCCTCGCGCAGGGTATTCCAAAGCCGCTTGCGCTCCCGCGACGACCGGATCTGGCGGGTGCGCGGGCTGGAGGGAACGATCAGCGGGTCGTCGCCGTCGGGGCGGATGTCGAAGCTGCGCGTGGCGGCGATCGGCAGGTTCTCCGAGGCGTAGTGCGCCATCACCAGCAGCTCGACGCAGTAGCGCCCGGTCTCCAGGTCGAGCGAGCCGGAGCCGGCGCTGTCATAGGCGCGCTCGATCACGCTCTCGAAGGACCCCAGATCCATCATCTGCCCGGGTTCGAGCGGTCCCTGATGGGTCCGCTCGCGGACGTCGCCGCCGGTCCCAGTATCGGAGGGCCGACGCACATCGGTGATCGGCTGGGTCGCGTTCCCGTTGTCCGAGCGGATCGTCACCGTCACACTCATCACATAGATGATCTGGGCGCTCATGTTGCAGATCATGCAATGGGCGCTGGCCCGCTGGCCGCCGCCGCGGGTGATCAGGATGGAGGAGCGCTCGTTCTTGCGGATGGTCTGGATGAACAGCCGCAGATAGACCAGCCAGATCAGCACCATCGCCGCGTTCACGCCGACACTGAGAAGCTGGGAGTGGTTCTGGATCCAGGAGAGCATGGGCGGTTCAGGATCGTGGAACGGACGGTGCGAGTACCTTCCGCTAACGGGGCACCGGGACAATCGTTCCGAACTCCCTCTCTACTCAATCAATCCCCGGCCTTGTGCCGGGGCGAGAGATGGGTCGTGCGGGCTGTCTGACCAGCCCGTCCCTGCCCTCGGCCTCACCCCGGAATAAATCCGGGGAGCGCGTGGGGAATGGAGATGGTGTGGCCTACCCTACTCCGCCTCGAACCAGTCGGCCGGAACCTCGGCGCCGGCGATCACCAAGCAACATTCGCCGGTCGGCTGGGTGCCGCGGCCGTCGAGGAAGGCCTTCACCTCGCTCAGCCGCCCGCGCACCACCTCCTCGTGCAGCTTGGTCAGCTCGCGGGCCAGGGCGGCCGGGCGGTCGCCATAGACCTCCAGGCAGGCGTCCACCAACTTGCCGATGCGGTATGGGCTCTCGTACAGCACCAGTGTGTGCGGGCTGGCGATGTCGACTTCCAGGAAGCGCTGGCGCTGGCCCGACTTCTTCGGCGGGAAGCCGCGGAAGGTGATGCCGTGCACCGGCAGGCCCGACAGCACCGCCGCCATCACGAAGGCCACCGGGCCGGGGACCATGGTGATCTCCACCCCGGCCCTGGCCGCGGCCCGCACCAGGGTGAATCCCGGATCGCTGACGCCCGGCGTGCCGCCGTCGGTCGCCACCGCGATCCGCTGGCCCTGGGCCGCCCATTCCACCAGGGTGGCGGCCATCTGGCGCTCGTTGTGCTCGTGATAGGCGACCATGCGCCGCTTCAGCCCGGCGGCCTGCAGCAGCCGGCCGGTGCGCCGGGTGTCCTCCGCCGCCACCACATCCGCTTTCTCGAAGGCCGCGCGCGCCCGCGGGCTGAGGTCTTCCAGGTTGCCGATCGGCGTCGCCACCAGCTCGATCATGCCGTCTCTCCAGTGGGGTGCGTACCGGGGGTCTGCTTGCGGATCCGGCAGACGAAAAACGCCTCCAGGAAGTCGCTCGGCACCACCCGCATGGCATGGCGCACGTCCGGATGGTAGCTGCGCCCCTCCCATTTCGCGAGGCCGGGCCGTCCCTCCGGCACGTCCACGCCGATCGGTTCGATCACCGCGTCGTCGTTGTGTTTGACCAGATGGTCGACCGGGGCCTCGTTCTCCTCCGGCGCGATGGTGCAGGTGGAATAGACCAGCACGCCGCCGGGGCGGAGTTGCTTGAACGCGGCGACCAGCATGCGCTGCTGCAGCCGGCTCATCTTCTCGATGCGGTCCGGAGTCCAGAATTTCAGCGCGTCGGGCCGCGACAGGTCGGCCATGCCCTCGCCGGAGCACTGGGCGTCGAGCAGGATGCGGTCGAAGGTGGCCTCGAGGAACTTGTCGAGGTACTGACCCTGGATCTCGGTCATATCGGTGATCTGAACATTCATCAGATCAACAACTTCCCGCAGTTTCTTCAAGCGCGCCCTGATCCCGTCATTGACGTGCAACCGGGCCTTGTTATGGGTCAGTGCCGCGATATGGGCCGCCTTGCCACCGGGCGAGGAGCAGATGTCGAGGATATCCTCGTCGGGCTGCGGGTCCATGGCGAGACCCGGGATCAGCGACGAGGCGTTCATCACATAGACCTCGCCGGCCGCGTGAATGGCGCTCTCGGTCACCGCCTTGCGGTCGCCCAGAATGTGGAAGGCGTTCGGGCACCAGGGAATCGGCTCGACTTCCGTCAGTGATTCAAGATCAGCCCGTATCTCATTGACGGAACGCGATTTCAGTGGGTTGATCCGCACACTCGATCGCAGGCCGCCGCTGGCCAGCCGCTCGGCCTCGTAGGGCTTCACCTCCCAGACGGCGGCCGCCCGGGCCAGGAAAGCGTCGCGCCGCCGCTGGTCGGCGGGGTGGGCGCGGAAGCCGCCTGATTTCTTCGCCATGCTACTCCAGCCCCCCGGCCCCGCCGGCGAGGCCGTGCAGCATGATGGCGGTAGCGGCCGCCAGGTTCAGGCTGTCCGCCCCCGGCCGCATGGGAATGCGCACCAGGGCGTCGCAGGCCTTGGCCATCTCAGCCGGCAGCCCGGCCTGCTCGTTGCCCATCAGCAGCACGGTCGGCGTCGCCGCGCGCAGGCCCTCCGGCCGGTGCGGGCCGGCCAGATGGGTACCCACGACCCGGCCGGGCCAGGACTTGCGCCATTCCAGGAACTCGGCCGCGTCGCAGCGCACCAGGGGCACATTGACGATGGCGCCCATGGTGGCGCGCACCGACTCGATGGAGAACGGATCGACCGTATGGCCGACCAGGATCACCCCCTTGGCGCCGAAGGCGTCGGCGCTGCGCATGACCGAGCCGAGATTGCCCGGGTCGCGCACGCTCTCCAGCGCCACCCACAGGGCGCCCGGTTCGGGCGTCACGGCGGAGAGCGGGCTGGTCTTCTGCTCGATCACGGCGATGACGCTCTGGGCGTTGTCGCGCTTGGCGATGCGGGTCATCAGCTCGCCGCTGACGGTGATCACCCGTCCGCCGGCGTCGAGGCAGGCCCGGCGCGCCTCGTCCATCACCGGGCTCGGCGCCTGTCGGTCGGCGACGATCAGCCGGCGGATTACCCAGCCGGCGCGCGCGGCCTCCACCACATGGCGCAGGCCTTCTGACACGAAGGCATTCTGCTGCTGGCGGCCCTTCTTGGTGGCCAGCGCCTTGACCGCCTTGATCTCCGGATTGGCGGAACTGGTGATGACGAGATCAGTCATCGCGCTGCCACCGCACGAAGAGCGAGGTCGGTAGCAGGCGTCCGCTGCCCTCTTCCCGCAGGGTCATCTCGCCATGGGTGATGACCCCGCCGAACCCGTCCATCGCGTCCTCCACCAGCCGGCGCAGGGTGAGGGCCGAGAGGTGGGTGGCATAGGCGGTCAGCACCATGAAGGACGAGTCCCCGTCCAGCATCGCCCGCACATCGGCCAGCAGGGTCGGCAACTGTTCCTCCAGCCGCCAGACCTCGTTCTTCGGGCCCCGGCCGTATTTCGGCGGGTCGAGGACGATGCCGTCATAGCGGTTGCCGCGCCGGACCTCGCGGGCGGCGAACCGGGCGGCGTCGTCGCAGATCCAGCGCACCGGTGCGTCGGTCAGACCGGAGAGTTCCTGATTGGTGCGGGCCCAGGCGATCGCCTTCTTGGAGGCGTCCACATGGGTGACCTTCGCCCCCTTGGCCGCCGGCAGCAGGGAGGCGAGGCCGGTATAGCCGAACATGTTGAGCAGGCTGAACTCCGGCCCGACCCGCGGTTGGATGAAATCCCAGTGGACACGCTGCTCGGGGAAGATGCCGACATGGCGGAAGCTGGAGAGCTGCGCCTCGCAGCGCACGTCGCCGTAGCTCAGCGGCCAGGGGCGGTCGGCGTGGCGCTTGAGGATGTCCCAGTTGCCCTGTCCCTCCTCGTCCTTGCCGCCGGTGAAGCGGGCGTCGGCCGCGTCCCAGGCGGCATCCGGCTGGCTGCGCGCCCAGAGCGCCTGGCTGTCCGGCCGGTCGAGGATACGCGCCCCGAACCGTTCCAGCTTGCGGCCCCCGCCGCTGTCCAGCAGGGCGTAGTCGCTCCAGGGCTCGGCGGCGAGCGTCTCGAAGGAAGGGTGGGTCGGCACGAGGGAGATCCGGCGGGTTGCAACGCGCGAGACAATAGCGCCGGCGGGGCCGAAATCCAAACCGGTCGGTGGCCGTCATCCCGATGACAACTGATACCCGCCGGTAGAGCGTTCCTATAGGAATAGCGAGCGACCAACACCAGATCCCTGAAACTCACACCCTCCCCGTCCAGGATTAAATCCGGGATTATTCCGGGGCGAGGCAGCGGCTCGCTTCCCTATCCGATGAACACGCACGGGCCCAGCCTCGCCCCGGAATAAATCCGGGGAGTGAAGAGAGGGGGGAGATACGGGGAAAGCCCCCCCCGTCATGCCCCTATCGTCGTCCTGATGCAAATCAGGACCAGGCCTCCGGCGCCGGAGATCCGCAGAACCGGGCGCCCGTGCGCCGCAGGTCCTGATTTGCATCAGGACGACGGGTGATAGTCGGGCGGGCCGGAGGCTTGGTCCTGATTGTCATCAGGACGACGGGTGGGAGTCGGATGGGCGGGCGGCTTGGTCCTGACTTTCGTCAGGATGACGGCTACAAACGCATCTCCGCCGCCCTCACCCGTCCGGGCACAGCTTCGGCTCCGGGATCGCGTCGACCGTCGCCTGGATGCCGTCGGAATACTGCTGCTTCAACTCGGTGAAATACGGGTCGCTGTTCTTGTACTTCATCAGGTTACGGGTCGAGAAGCTGTCCGTCTGGTAGCACAGCACGTCGATCGGCGGCCCCACCGACAGGTTGCTGCGGATCGTCGCGTCGAAGGAGATCAGCGCCAGCTTGGCCGCCCGCGCCAGGCTGTTGTCGAAGCGCAGGGCCCGGTCGAGGATCGGTTTTCCGTATTTGGTCTCGCCGATCTGGAGATAGTGGTTGCGCGGCGTCGCCTCCACGAAATTGCCGGCGGAGTAGATATGGAACAGCCGCGGCGGCTCGCCCCGGATCTGGCCGGCCAGGAGGAAGGTGCCGTTCGGGTCGCCGAAGCGCTCCACGTAGTGGGCGTCGCGCTCCAGGATCCGCCGCAGCAAGGCACCGACGGTCTGCGCCACGTCGAACATGGAATTGTGCAGGAACAGATCGCGGTCGGGCGTGCCCGTGCCGGCGGCCTGGCGCAGGGTGGTGACCACGGTCTGGGTGGTGGCGAGGTTGCCGGCGGACATCAGGGCGATCACCGCCTTGTCCGGATTCTCCAGGATCGACAGCTTGCGCACGGTGGCGATCTGGTCGACGCCCGCGTTGGTGCGGGAGTCGGAGGCGAGCACAAGGCCCTCCGGCAGGAGGATGCCAAGGCAGTAGGTCATCTCAGTGTCTCCCCCGTCGCCCGGTCGGCGGCCCGGTTCTTCGGGCATTCGGGCGACGACACGTTGACCTTACCCGCGCCGGGATGCAATGCCGTCCACCATGTCCGAGCGCAAATGCCTTCTCATTGTTGCCCACGCCCCCTCGCCGAACACGCAGCGGCTGCGCGACGCGGTCGTGGAGGGTGCCCGCAGCGAGGACGTCGACGGGGTGGACGTGGTCGTGCTGTCGCCCTTCGACACCACGCCCGAGCACGTGCTGGCCGCCGACGCGATCATCCTGGGGACGACCGAGAACCTGGGATACATGAGCGGCGCCCTGAAGGACTTCTTCGACCGCTGCTACTACCCCTGCCTGGAGGAGACCCAGGGCCGCCCCTACGCCCTCTACATCCGCGCCGGCCATGACGGGACCGGTACGCGGCGCGGGGTGGAGACGATCGTCACCGGCCTGCGCTGGAAGGCGGTACAGGAACCGCTGCTGTGCCGCGGCGAGTGGGACGAAGCCTTCCTCGACCGGGCACGCGAACTCGGCCTGTACATGGCGGCCGGGCTGGAAGCGGGCATTCTGTAGGTCAGCGCTCCTTGATGATCGCCAGCGCCTCGCGGAATTTGGGGTGATCCGCACTCTCCAGCCATTCGAAGATCAGCGCCTCGACCGTCACCGGAACGGCCCCCGCCGCGCGCAGCCGGGCGAGACCGGCCGTGCGGTCCTCCTCGCGACGGCTGCCGCAGGCATCCTCCACCACCGCCACGCGCCAGCCCAGCCGACCCAGCCCGATCGCGGCCTGGGCGACGCAGACATGCGCCTCCACCCCCGCGACCACGGCGACCGGTCGCTCCAGCGCCGTCAGCGCGTCCGCCAGACCCGGCTCGCGGGTCGCGTCGAAATGCCGCTTGGCCAGGATCTGCTCGGGTGTCAGCCGGTCGGCAAGCGGCGGGACCGTCGGCCCGATCGCCTCGGCACAATGCTCGGTCGCGCGGACCGGAACGCCCAGAATCCCGGCCGCGCGGGCCAGTCGATCCATCGCCGAAACCACCAGATCACTTTGCGAAATCGCCGGTACGAGACGGGCCTGGGCGTCGACCAGAAGAACGAAACAAGACTTGGCCGGGCAGAGTATGTGATCGAATTGTGGAATGCCCAGTGAATCCGCGCCTTTCAGCGTGTCTTGGATTGACATGGAGGCTTTTGTCCTTATAGTCCGCACGCATCTCGACCGGACAGATGCCGGAAGAGTCCACAACCTAAGCCGACATGTCAGACACACAAAAAACATTCGCCGATCTCGGCCTCTCGGACGAGATTGTTGAGGCGGTTACCTCCGCCGGTTACACCACCCCGACCCCGATCCAGGAAAAGGCGATCCCTTATGTCCTGATGGGGCGCGACGTCCTGGGCTGCGCCCAGACGGGCACCGGTAAGACCGCTTCCTTTACCCTTCCGATGATCGACATCCTGTCGGCAGGCCGCGCCAAGGCGCGGATGCCGCGATCGCTGATCATCGCGCCGACCCGTGAACTCGCCGCCCAGGTGGCCGAGAACTTCACCAAGTACGGCGCCAACACCAAGCTGACCATGGCGCTGCTGATCGGCGGCGTCTCGTTCGACGATCAGGAGTCCAAGCTGGACCGCGGCGTCGACGTGCTGATCGCCACCCCGGGCCGCCTGCTCGACCATTTCGAGCGCGGCAAGGTGCTGCTGACCGACGTCAAGGTGCTGGTGATCGACGAAGC
Source organism: Thalassobaculum sp. (assembly GCF_965223715.1). Classification (GTDB taxonomy): domain Bacteria; phylum Pseudomonadota; class Alphaproteobacteria; order Thalassobaculales; family Thalassobaculaceae; genus Thalassobaculum. The sequence goes on from NZ_OZ245012.1 coordinate 1,617,766, forward strand.
CGACCGCATGCTGGACATGGGCTTCATCCCCGATGTCGAGCGGATCGTGTCGCTGCTGCCGACGATCCGGCAGACGCTGTTCTTCTCCGCCACCATGGCGCCGGAGATCAAGCGGATCGCCGACAAGTTCCTGATGAACCCGAAGGAAGTCACGGTCGCCCCGCCAGCCTCGACGGCCGACACGGTGGCCCAGCACCTGGTGCGCTGCGCCCCGAAGGACAAGCGCGAGGTTCTGCGCAAGATCATCAACCGCGAGAATGTCGAGAGCGCGCTGATCTTCTGCAACCGCAAGCGCGACATCGGCATCCTGCACCGCTCGCTGGTGCGCCACGGGTTCGACGCGGTCCAGCTGCATGGCGACATGACCCAGCCGGCGCGCATGGAGACCCTGAAGAAGTTCAAGAACAACGAAGCCCGCATGGTGGTGTGCAGCGACGTCGCGGCACGCGGCCTGGACATCAAGGGGCTGAGCCACGTCTTCAACTTCGACGTCCCGTCCAACGCGGAGGACTATGTCCACCGCATCGGCCGCACCGGCCGCGCCGGCATGACCGGCCGGGCCTTCACGATCTCCACCTCCGACGACGCCAAGTTCCTGGCGGCGGTGCAGCGGCTGATCAAGAAGGACATTCCGGAGGTCGACGAAGACGGCAATCCGGTCGGCGGTGCCAAGGGCAAATCCGGCGGGTCCGCCAAGGCGAAGCCGGAAGCGGCCGAGGATGCGGTCGCGGCCGACGAGAAGGCCAGCACCGAGGAGAAGTCCGGCGAGAAGCGGTCGCGCCGGTCGCGCGGCGGCAAGAAGTCGGCCCCCAAGGACAGCGCTCCGCAGACGGAGGCCGCATCCGCCAAGGAAGCTCCGGCGCCCAAGACCGAGCGGAGTTCGTCGTCGGTCACCGGCGGCGGCGTGGTCGAGCAGTTCCCGGACAAGCGCCGCCGCGGCGGCCGCGACGACAGCTCGCGGGTTGTCGGTTTCGGCGACGACGTGCCGGCCTTCCTGCTGCGTCCGGTGCCCAAGAAGGCGATGGGCGGCTAAGCCGCCCTTCCCTTGCCCGTTTCAAAGACGGCCCTTTCCGACCCGCCCCTTGATTCGAACCGGCCCCTGGCCGATCCTTCCTTGCATCTTCTAAGGGGCGGGCGGCAACGCGCGGTGAACCGACATGCAAACCATCTTCATCCAGGTCAAATGCGAGCTCGGCAAGGCCTATGACGTCGCCGACGCGGCGGTGCTCGACGTGGAGGAGGTCTCCGAGGTGTACTCGACCTCCGGCCAGTACGACCTGCTGATGAAGTGCTATCTCGGCGACGATCACGACATCGGCCGCTTCGTCACCGAACAGGTCCAGACCCTGCCCGGGGTGAAGGACACCTTCACGCTGATCACGTTCAAGGCGTTCGGGTAGCGTCGGCGGGTCCACACCCGACCCCAACCGTCGTCCTGAACTCGTTTCAGGACCATGCCGCCTCCGCCGCCAACCGGAGTCGTCATCCTGACGCACGTCAGGATCAGGCATCCGGCCATTCCCCACCTCGGTCGTCATCCTGAACTCGATTCAGGATCATTCCCCTGACGTATCCGCCTGTCTGGGCCCTAAGCGCGGTGGCGGCATCGCGGCTTGATCCTGACGTGCGTCAGGATGACGGGAGAGAGGTGACCCGGTCCGCGGCTTGATCCTGAATCAAGTTCAGGATGACGGGGAGAGGTGACCGGGTCCGCGGCTTGATCCTGAATCAAGTTCAGGATGACGGATGCTGCCTAACCCGCGTGCTCCCGCCAGTGCGCCGCGATCTCGCCCGCCTCGCAGAGCCAGACCTCGTCGCGGTGCCGGGCGATATGCTCCAGCGCCGCGCGCAGGGGCCGCAGCCTGTGCGGCTGGCCGACGATATACGGATGCAGCGCGATGCCCAGCACCAGCGGCTGTTTGCCCGACTGTTCGAGCTGCTCGTCGAAGCCGTCGATGATCATCTCGGCGAAGGCGCGGCCCTCGACCTTGCGGGCGACCACGGCGGGGATGTCGTTCAGCTCCTGGGGATAGGGCACCGACAGGATCCGCCCCCCATCCCGGGTCGCCATCCAGACCGGCTGGTCGTCATGGCACCAGTCCAGCAGATACTCGTATCCCGCTTCGGCCAGCAGATCCGGCGTGGTGCGGCTCTGGGAGATCCAGGGGCCGAGCCAGCCCCTGGGCCGCCGCCCCTCCTCGCGCGCGATCACCTCGGTGGTCTCGGCGATCAGCGCCCGCTCGCCGTCCTCGTCCAACACGCCCTGGCGTTCGGAATTGGTTCGGCCATGGGCCACCACCTCGTCGCCGCGTTTGCGGAACGCCTCCATGATCCCCGGCGCGGCCGTATAGGTCTCGCTGTTGGCCAGCACGCTGACCGGCAGTTCCAGGCGGTAGAACTCGTCAAGCAGCCGCCACACGCCGACCCGGTTGCCGTAGTCGCGCCACGCATAGTTCAGCACGTCCGGCTGCGGGATGCCGACCGAGGCACCCGGCGCCAGCTCCGCCCCCAGACCCTCGCCGAAGCCGAAGACTTCCACGTTCAGTGCGATATAGACGGCGAGCCGCTTGCCGCCGGGCCAATCCGGGGCGTCGCGGGTCTCGATGGAGGAATAGGCGTAGCGGCCGTGATCGGCGAGCACCGGGAGGCGATCCCTATTCGGCGGCCATGGCGGGGGCGACGGCGAGGCCGTTGGTCTGGCGCAGCATCACCGCACCGATCGCCATGGAGACCGCCGCCTGGGTCGGCTCGACCACCGGAATGCCCAGCCGGTCGGCCAGGCGCTCGCGGTAGCGGGCCATGCCGGCACAGCCCATGACCAGGACATTCGCGCCGTCGGTGTCGCGCAGGGTCGTGCCGACCTGCACCATCCGCTCGAAGGTCTTGGTCTCGTCCGACAGTTCCACGACACCGAGTTCGATGGCCCGGTCGCCGGCCACCCGCCCCTCGACGCCGATCCCGCGGAAATAGCGCATGTGGCGCGGCACGGAGCGGCTGAGGATGGCGATCACCCCGACCTTCGCCCCCAGGGACATGGCGGTCAGCATCCCGCTCTCGGCGATGCCGAAGACCGGCCGGCTGGTGGCCTCGCGGGCGGCGTAGATCCCTGGGTCGGAGAAGCAGGCGATGACGAAGGCGGACGCTTCGGCATCGCGCTCGGCGATGATCCGGCGGATGTCGCGGGACACGTCGTCGGCATGGGCCTGGCATTCGATCCCCGCCGGACCGTTCGTGTTCGTCACGCTCTCGATCTCCGGCGCGCCGGCCATGCGCAGCGGATCCAGCGCCCGGTCCATCGCCTGCGTCACGGCTTCGGTGGAGTTCGGATTGATGACGATGATGCGTCCGGTCATGGCGGGGTCCTCACGGAAGAGCGGAACTCAGGACAGGCCCTTCGAGGCGATCTCGAAGACGTCCTTCGACAGAGTGGGCTGCTCGACGATCCGGCGCAAGGCACCGGTCATCGCCTTGGCCCGCTCGCCGTCGAACCGGCGCCAGCGCACCAGCGGCTGGCACAGGCGCGAGGCGATCTGCGGATTGAGCTGGTCGATCCTCAGCACCTCGTCGGCCAGGAAGGCGTAACCCGACCCGTCCTTGGCGTGGAAGCGTACCGGATTGCCCATGGTGAAGCCGCCGACCAGGGCGCGGATGCGGTTCGGGTTCTTCGGATCGAAGCGCGGGTGGGACTGCAGCTCCTTCACCCGGTCCAGGGTGCCCGGCAGGGAGGAGGACGCCTCCAGGGTGAACCACTTGTCGAGCACCAGCGGGTTGTCCTGCCAGCGGTCGTGGAACGCCTGCATCGCCTGGCTGCGCTCCGGGCAGTCGGTGTCGTTCAGCGCCGCCAGGGCGCCCATGACGTCAGTCATCGACGCCGCCGCCTGCACCTGCGCCGCCGCCCGCGCCCGTCCCTCGGGACGGCCGGAGGAGACCAGGAACTGCAGCGCCCGGTTGCGCAGCGCCCGGCGGCCCATGGCGGCGGTGGACAGGTCGTCCGAGGCCGTCTCGCCGGAGAGCTTGTCGTAGAGTGCCAGCCAGGTGTCGAACAGGGTGTCGCCCAGGGTGCGGACCGCCGCCTCGCGCGCCTCGTGCACCGCATCCACATGCCAGACATCCATCGCCTGGCCCAGGATGGACTCGCCCGGCAGGGCCAGCAGCTCGGCGAGGAAGGCCGGCTCCAGCCGCGCATCCTCCAGCCCGTCGCAGACGGCGGAGACCACCGCCGCATCCAGCGACATCGGCCGGCCGGCGCGCTGCGCTTCGACCATGGCCAGGATGGCACGGGTGGAGAGCGTCTGCAGCGCCTCCCAGCGGGAGAACGGATCGTCGTCGGTGGCCGCCAGGAAGCCGAGATCGGCGTCGCTCCAGGCGGCACTCAGCTTCACCGGGGCGGAGAAACCGCGCAGCAGGGACGGCACCGCCCCCTTGGGCACGTCGGTGAACGTCACGCTGCGCGCCGCCTCGTCGAGCACAAGCACGGTCTCGTCGCCGGCCTCGGTGCCATCAACGGTCAGCGGCAGGCGTTGGCCGTTCTCGCCGATCAGGGCGGTGCGCACCGGGATCACCACCGGCTGCTTGTCCGGCTGTCCCGGCGTCGGGTCGGTGACCTGGGAAAGGTCCAGGGTCAGGGTCCGGGCGCCGTCGTCGTAGCGCCAGTCGGCCGTGACCTGCGGCGTGCCGGCCTGGGAGTACCAGCGCTTGAACCGGGTCAGGTCGACACCGCTGGCGTCCTGCATGGCGGCCACGAAATCGTCGCAGGTCACCGCCTGGCCGTCATGGCGCTCCACATAGAGGTCGATGCCCTTACGATAGGCCTCGGGGCCGAGCAGCGTGTGGATCATCCGCACCACCTCGGCCCCCTTCTCGTAGACGGTGACGGTGTAGAAGTTGTTGATCTCGATATAGCTGTCCGGGCGCACCGGATGGGCGGTCGGGCCGCCATCCTCGGGGAACTGGGCGGCGCGCAGCAGGCGCACGTCGCTGACCCGCTTCACCCCGCGATCATGGGTGTCGGCGGAGAATTCCTGGTCACGGAAGACCGTCAGCCCCTCCTTCAGGGAGAGCTGGAACCAGTCGCGGCAGGTGATGCGGTTGCCGGTCCAGTTGTGGAAATACTCGTGCGCGACGATCGCCTCGATGCGCTGGAAGTCCGCGTCGGTCGCGGTATCGAGATTGGCGAGGATGAATTTATCATTGAATATATTCAGCCCCTTATTCTCCATTGCTCCCATATTGAATGAAGAAACGGCGACGATCATGAAGATGTCGAGATCGTACTCGAACCCGTAGGCCTCCTCGTCCCAGGCCATGGAGCGCTTGAGGGAATCCATGGCATGGCCGGTGCGGCCTTCATTGCCCGGCTCCACGTAGATCTCCAGCGCCACCTCGCGGCCGGAGCGGGTGGTGAAGCTGTCCCGGTCGACCATCAGGTCGCCGGCCACCATGGCGAAGAGATAGGCCGGCTTGCGGAACGGGTCGTGCCAGACGGCGTAGTGGCGCCCGCCGTCCAGGTCGCCGGTCTCGATCCGGTTGCCGTTGGACAGCAGCACCGGATAGCGCGCCTTGTCCGCCTCGATCCGCACCGTGTAGACGGCCATCACGTCCGGCCGGTCGGGGAAGTAGGTAATGCGGCGGAAGCCCTCCGCCTCGCACTGGGTGCAATACATGCCGCCGGCCTTGTATAGGCCCTCCAGACGGGTGTTGTCCTGCGGCCTGATCCGGCCCTCCACCTCCAGAGTGAAGGCGCTGTCGATGCCGGGGATGACGATGCCTTCCGGCAGCTGCCGCCAGTCGCCCTTCTCCAGCTTCCGGCCGTCCAGGGTCAAGGACACCAGCTCCTGATCCTCGCCATCGAGATAGAGATCCGCCGGGCCCGATCCGGAGGCCGGGTTGCGCCGGCCGACCAGCCTTGCCGACACCGTGGTGACGTCGTCGTTCAGACGGACGGTCAGGTCGATGGTGTCGATCAGGTGGCTGGGCGGGGTGTAGTCCTTCAGGAAGATCGTGCTCGGTTCGGTCTTGGCGGTGGCGTCGGCGCGGTCCATCGGGATCCTCGGGGGTTCAGGCCAGTCGGTACACGAGACCCATGTGGGTCGGCGGCCTCAGTTTGCCATCCAGCCGCCGTCCACCATCAGGTTCTCGCCGGTAATGTAGCTCGCCTCGTCGCTGGCGAGGAACAGGGCAGCGTTGGCCACGTCCAGGGGCCGGCCGAGCCGCGGCCAGGGCGTGCGGCTTTGGGAATACTCCAGCATCTCCGGCGCGATGGCGCGGCCCGACTTGCCGGTCAGGATCTTGCCCGGGGCGACGGCGTTGCAGACGATCCCATGCTCGGCATAGTCGCCGGCGATCTGCCGGGTCATGTAGACCACGGCGGCCTTGCCGACCCCATAGGCGAAGTCGTGGGGCGCGCGGATCATCCCGTGCTGGGAGGAGATGTTGACGATGCGTCCCCTCACCTCGCCGTCGCCGAGCGGCTCCTGCCCCATCATCTGGCGCACGGCCGCCCGGCAGCCGAGGAAAACGCCCTTGGCATTGACCGCCATGACCCGGTCGAAATCCGCCTCGGAGGTCTCGTGCAGCGGGGTGTCGGTACCGATGGCGGCGTTGTTGACGATGACATCGAGCCGGCCGCCGATCTCCACCGCACGGGCGACCGCCGCGTCCAGGTCGGCGGCCCTGGTGACGTCGCATTTCAGGAACTCGGCCGAGCCGCCGGCCTCGATGATCGCGTCGACCGTCGGCATGCCGCCCTCGCGCGGCTCCTCGGTCACGTCGGCGATGAGGACGCTGGCCCCCTCCAGGGCGAAGCGCAGGGCGATCGCCTTCCCGATGCCGCCGCCGGCTCCGGTCACGATGGCGGTTCGGTTGGCAAGGCGCATGGGGCTCTCTCAACTGTCTCTATGTCATGCCCTTAAACGCCAAACCCGGCCCTGGGTTCGGCGGGAACCTTGCAGCGGACACATCAACAAGGCCTGGGAAGCCCCGGATCAGGGTCGGGGCCTCCCAGGAACCATAGGAGAGATAGGCGGTTACCGCCCCTCGGCCAGGGCGGTCTCCCGGATGGCGGACAGCGACTTGGCGATGGTGAGCGCTTCCGGATCGACCTGGATCTCGATCAGCGCCGGGGTGCCGGCCGCCTTGGCCCGCTCGAAGGCGGGCGCGAAATCGGCGGTCCGGGTCACCGTCTCGCCATGGGCGCCATAGGCCCGGGCGAGTGCGGCGAAATCCGGATTCTTTAGTCCGGTGGCGCTGACCCGGCCCGGATACTCGCGCTCCTGGTGCATGCGGATGGTGCCGTACATGCCGTTGTTCACCACGATGAAGATGGTGTTCACGCCGTACTGCACCGCGGTCGCCAGCTCCTGACCATGCATCATGTAGCAGCCGTCGCCGTTGAACGAGACCACCGTGCGCTCCGGATGCACCAGCTTGGCGGCCACGCCTGCCGGCACGCCGTAGCCCATGGAACCGCAGGTCGGCGCCAGGCAGGTGCGCCAGGCCTTGTAGCCGTAATATCGGTGCACCCAGGTGGCGTAGTTGCCCGCACCGTTGGTGACGATGGTGTCCTCGGGCAGCGCCTCGTCCAGATACTTGATGATCTCGGCCATCTGCACGTCGCCCGGGCCGTGCAGCACGGTGCGGGTCGCCTCGTACTCGGACCGGGCCACCTTGGTGTCCTCGGCCCAGGCCGCGCTGTCCACGGGGTCCATGGCGGCAGCGGCCTTGAAGAAGCTGCGCTGGCTTGCGTTGATCAGCAGGTCTCCCTGATAGACCTGACCCAGCTCGTCGGAGCCGGCATGGACATGGACCAGACCTTGGCGCGGCCGCGGAATGTCGAGCAGCGTGTAGCCGCTGGTCGTCATCTCGCCCAGGCGGGAGCCGACCACGATCAGAAGGTCGCTGTCCCGCACCCGGGCGCCGAGCTTCGGATCGATGCCGATGCCCACATGGCCGACATAGTTCGGATGCCGGTTGTCGAGGTAGTCCTGGCAGCGGAACGACGCGCCGACCGGCAGATTGTTGGCCTCGGCGAAGCGGGCCACGTCGGCCGCCACGCCGGCGTCCCAGCCGCCGCCGCCGATGATCACCAGCGGCTTCTTCGCCTTGGCCAGCAGGTCGCGGAAGCGGGCCATGTCCTCGGCCCCCACATGGGGCTCGGTGCGCTTGTACGGGTCGAAATCGCCGGTCTCCGCGCGCTCGGTGAGCATGTCCTCGGGCAGCGCCAGGACGACGGGACCCGGCCGGCCGGAGGTGGCGGTGTGATAGGCGCGGCTCACATATTCGGGGATGCGGGCCGGATCGTCGATCTGCGCCACCCACTTGGCCATCTGGCCGAACATGCGGCGGTAGTCGAGTTCCTGGAACGCCTCACGGTCGAACATCTCGCGGCCGACCTGACCGACCAGCAGGATCATCGGGGTGCTGTCCTGCATGGCGATGTGCACGCCGGCGCTGGCATTGGTGGCGCCCGGCCCGCGGGTGACCATGCAGATGCCGGGCTTGCCGGTCAGCTTGCCGTAGGCCTCGGCCATCATCGCGGCCCCGCCTTCCTGGCGGCACACGATGGTCTTGATCTCCGGCGCGTCGACCAGACCGTCGAGCACGGCGAGATAGCTCTCGCCCGGGACCGCGAAGGCGAGATCGGCGCCATGGGCGCGCAGGCTCTCCACCAGGATGTGACCGCCGATCTTGCCGGCGTTGCGTCGTTGGTCAGTGCTCGATGGGTTCGTCGACATAATGCTGGTACCGCTGTGACTTAGGTTTATCGATATCGTCCGGGTTGATGTACTGGATGGAGCTCTTACCACGCAGCTCCGCGGGCAGCACCATGACCCGGACGAAGGAGGTGCAGCGCTCAGAGCAGGCCTGGGCGAAGACCGGCTCCGGGCCGGGCTCGAACCAGGCGTCTCCCGGCTCGTATTCCTTGGTCCGTCCCGCCGTCTCGATCCGGATCTTGCCCTCGCGCAGGCAGCGGATGCCCGGGCCCTGGTGGATATGCGAGAAGGCCTGGCCGCCCATGGGGAACTTCACCCCGTCGCAGCGCAGGATCCAGTCGCCGGACGGGTCCGGCCCCTCGATCTCGGATTCCAGTGTCAGGACCGACGACACGCCGGTGCCGGCGGCCATCTTGGCCGGCGACTCGCTGTCCGCCAGTTCGTAGCGCCAGATCACCGCGCCGCTGTCGCCGGCCTGTACCGTGACGCAGCCGGACCCGAACCAGGTCCGGTCCTCGCCGACCGTCTCGTCTTCCTTGCCGACCACCACGAAAGATCCCTCGTGGCAGTACAGAACGCGGTTGAGTGCTGGCAGCGGTTCGAAATACGCCGCCCCCGGAGCCAGCCGATCGACGATGTGGCGGAGTTTGTACCCCGTTCTCGACATCGTTTCCTCCCTCAGACCTTTGCGGTCTTCCCTGTCCATCATTGTGTCTGCACGCTTCCCCGCTCGATCACGTAGGTACGGTCGAGGAGACCGTGCAGATGTGTATCGTTGGACTCGGCGATGAGGACCGACAACCCCTCTTGTTTCAAATCCGATAGAACCTCGACAATCCGCCGCGCCAGAACCGGCGCGATCCCCTCGGTCGGCTCGTCCAGCAGCAGCAGCCGCTCGCCCACCATCAGGGCGCGGGCCAGGGCCACCAGCTTCTGCTGGCCACCGGAGAGGCTGGTCGACGCACGGGCGCGGAATTCCGCCACTTCCGGCATCAGCCTGTAGATCCAGGCGAGCCTGTCCTCGGCGTCCGGGATCTCGGTCGACCAGACCGGCAGCAGGATGTTCTCCTCCGCCGTCATGGCTGGAACCAGCTTGCGGTCCTCGGGCATGTAACCAATTCCGAATTGCGCACGCTTGAAGTCGGCCACCTTCGCCAGATCGTGGTGGTCGAAACCGATGCTGCCGGCCGAGGCGGCCAGCAGGCCCATGACGCTGCGCATGAAGGTCGTCTTGCCCGCCCCGTTGCGGCCGATCAGCCCGCACATGGCACCGGTCGGCACCTGCAGAGAGACCTGCCGCAGGATCGGGATCGGGCCGATATCGACATCGAGCCCCTGTACGTCAAGCATTGCGATCCTCCCCGGACCGGGTCAGACCGGCCCGCTCCCGCATCATCTGTCCCTGCGGCTCGTCGCCGATGACGAACTCGATGACCTTGGGATCGACCAGGGCCTCGGCCGGCGGCGCGTCGCAGATGATCTCACCCTGATAGAAGGCGAGCACCCGGCCGACATAGCGCTCGACGATCTCCATGTCGTGCTCGACGAAGAGCACGGTCACCCCGTCCTCCTTCAGCGCCGACATGACGATGTCCATGAGGCCGAACTTCTCCTCCACCGAGATGCCGGAAGTCGGCTCGTCCAGCAGCAGGATCTTCGGCTCCGCGACCATCGCCATGGCGATGTCGAGCAGCTTGCGGATGCCCTGGGGCAGCGTGCTGGCGACCTGATCGCGGTAGTCCTCGATCCGGTAGCGCCGCAGCAGGGCGTCCGCCCGCGCCTCGCGCTCCGCCAGACGCAGCGGCCGCAGCACGCCGAGCCCGTGGCTGTCGGCAATGCCGAGCGCGATCATCAGGTTGTCGAACACCGTGGCGGTCATGAAGACCTGGGCCACCTGGAACGACCGGCAGATGCCGAGCCGGGTGACCTTGCGCGGGGCGAGGCCGGTGATGTCCCGGCCGTCGAACCGGATCGTGCCGGAGCTCGGCGGCAGCCAGCCGGTGACCATGTTGACGAAGGTGGTCTTGCCGGCGCCGTTGGCGCCGATGATGCCCACCACCTCATGGGGGGCGACCGAGACATTGATGTCCTTGGCCGCGGTGACGGCACCGAAGGTCTTGTTGAGGTCGGTGGCTTCCAGAATGGCGGTCATCGGCCGGCCTCCCCGCCGTTGCGGCTGCCGAGCTTGGAGATCACCGACCACAACCCGCCGGGCAGGAAGAAGATCACCGCCAGCAGGGTACCGCCGACGATGAGCTGCCAGGCATAGGGCACCAGCTCGAACGCATAGGTCCGCAGCAGCTCGAACAGCAGGGAGCCGATGAAGGGGGCGGCCACGCTCCCAGGTCCGGACAGCACGGTGACGAAGACCAGTTCGCCCGAGACCGTCCAGTTGACCATGGATTCCGGATCGACCTGTCCCAGCGCCAGCGCCATGAAGCCGCCGGCGAGGCCGGTCAGGGCGGCGGACATGACGTATTTGCCGTGGATCGCCTGAGCGACCGAATAGCCCAGATACTCGACCCGGATCTCGTTGTCGCGCACCGCGGTGGTCAGGCTGCCGAGCACCGAGCCAAGATAGCGGTGCACCAGGACGGCGGCGAGCCAGCCGATGGCGCAGACCCCCAGGAAAAGGGCGGTGAGCTTGAGAGTGGCGTCCTCGGTCCCCATGCCGAACAGGGTCGGCTGCTCGACGCTGAACCCGTCGGTCGAGCCCAGCGCCTCGGTCTTCACCAGGATGCCGAACAGCACCATGGAGAAGGCCAGGTTCAGCATGGCGAAGAAGATCTCGCGGTACTTGCGGATGATGAAGCCCAGCGCGAAGCCGACGGCTGCGGCCACCAGCCCCGCGGCCGGCAGGGTGATCAGCACCTCGGTGATGCCCAGATCCTTGCCGAGCATCGCCACGGTGTAGGCGCCGAGGCCGAAATACAGGGCGTGGCCGAAGGAGATCAGGCCGGTGCGCCACAGCACGATCAGGCCGAGCACGGCCAGGGCGCGGGAGAAGGCGATCAGGATCTGGCTCATCAGCCAGTCCGGCAGAACGAAGACGCCGAGCAGCGCCACCAGGGCGAAGCCGATGGTCAGGCCAATGACGGTGCGGTCCATGAACTGTGTCATCTCCCCGGCCCTCAGATCTTGCGGGCCTTGGCGGGCGCGAACAGGCCCTCCGGGCGGAAGATCAGCACCGCCGCCATCACGGCATAGACCACGAACAGCTCGATCTCCGGCCATTGCAGCACCGCATAGGCCCGCAGCAGCCCGACCATCAGCGCGCCGATCGCGGCCCCGCCGATGCTGCCCATGCCGCCGATCACCACCACGGCGAAGGACAGCACGATGACCTCCACCCCGAAGCCGGGCGCCACCGAGATCGTCGGCGCGATATAGGCGCCGCCGAGCGCGCCCAGGACGGCGCCGGTCACGAACACCACGTAGAAGACGCGGCGCACGTTGACGCCCATGGCGACGGCGAGCTCGCGGTCGAAGATGATCGCCGAGACCAGCTTGCCCCAATGGGTGCGGTTCAGGACGATCCAGGAGATCAGCCCGACCACGAGGCTGAGGGCGATCATGGTCAGCTTGTAGCCGTCCTGGTAGATCCCGCCGATCTGCACGCCGGGGATCGCCAGGGTCGGCTGGAAGGCGAAATACGGGTCGACGCCGAACACCAGCAGGATGACGTCCTCCAGCACCAGGAACAGCCCGAAGGTCGCCAGCACGATGATCACTTCGTCGCGACCGTAGAGATTGCGGATGATCGTCCGCTCGATGGCAGAGCCCAGGACCAGGCCCACCGCCATGGCGGCGATCGGAATCGCGATCATGGTGCCGAGATCCGACACCCCCATGGTCGACAGCTCGCCGATCAGGAAGGCGCAGGCATACGCACCCCAGGCGTAGAAGGCGCCATGGGCCACGTTCAAGATCTTCAGCACGCCGAAGATGATGGTCAGGCCGAGCGAAACGATGAACAGGTAGGACGCGTAGCCCAGCCCCTCGACCAGAATTGTCAGTACAAGGTCCATAAAGCGATACCCGGCCGGCGGTGCCGCGAGAGGCGGGCGCGTCGGCGGTGAGAGAAAGCCTCCAACGAAAGAGTGACGGCGCCGGGCGCCGTCACTCGCGCTGTGTCTGCGGCTGTGTCAGGCGCTCAGCACTTGGCGCCGGGCATGCCCGCTTCGATCCACTCGACGCTGGTCTTGTCGGCCGGCGGCATGACGCATTCGGCCGGATAGACCTTCACATCCCGCAGTTCGAGCTGGCCGGCGCTCTCGTTCCACTGAACGATGCCGTACATGTGCTCGGTGATCGCCTGGTGGCCGTTGCCGAGCGCCATCTTCACCGGGGCGGCGAAGCTCTCGAACTCCAGGCCCTTGAGGGCGTCGCGCACCTGCTTCTCGTCCGGGAAGGACCCGGCCGCCTCGCCCGCCTTGTCGTAGGCGATCTTGGTGGCGAGGATCGCCTGGGCGTACTGATAGGCGGCACCCGACGGGTACTCGCCATAGGCCTTGTGGTAGGTCTCCACGAACCACTTGTTCAGCGGGGTGTCGCGGTCGCGGACCAGGATGCCGTACGGGCCGCGGCTGCCGATCGCCACGCCGTCCGGCAGGCGCTTGCCGAGGCGGTAGGCGCTGACGCCGCCGACGGTCAGCACGACCTTCTTCTGCTGGAAGAAGCCGCGCGGCGTCGCCTGCAGGATGAAGGCCTCGAAGTCGCCGCCCCAGAAGGAGGAATGCACCAGTTCGGCGTCGTCCAGGGACAGCGCCGAGATCTCCGAGCCGTACTGGCCGGCGAAGATCTTCGGGAACTGCGGCTTGTCGGAGACCTTGACGTCCGGCATCAGGTCGGACATCGCCAGCGTGAAATCGCGCCAGCTGTCCTGGCCCCAGGCGTAGTTCTGATTGATGCCGGTATAGGACTTCACCTCCGGCATCATCTCCTTGACGTAATGCGCGGCGGCGATGTTGTCAGCCGTGGCATGGCTCATGGTGCGGAAGACATACTCGCGCGGCGCCTCCTCGAAGATGCGCGGCGTGCCGCAGACCGCCATGACGGTCAGCTTCTGCAGCTCCTCGGCGACCGGCGCGATCGCCGCGCAGGAGCCCGAGGACACGTAGCCGACCACCGCGTCGACCTCACGCTTCTGCACGAGGTTGCGGTATTCGGAGACCTGCTTGGTGTTGCCGCCGGACTCGTCGATGTACTCGGCCGCCACCGTGGCGCCCGCGAAGCCCTTCGTGTTGTACGGGGCCGGCAGAGTGCCGTTGTTGATCGCCTCGATCACCATCTCGGCGCCGTTGCGGCCGGGAACGCCGTAGGGGCCGGCGGCCGGCCCGGACAGGAACGCAACGATTCCGAGCGATACGGTGTCCTTCGCCGCTACCGGCGCCGGCGCGGAAAGCGCGAACGCGGCAGCCAGGCCGGCGCCCAACACACCAGCAGATCTCAATGATATCATTCGTTCTTTCCCTCTCTTAAACGGTGAAGCCCGTTGCATGATCGGCGTCGCGGATGCGGGGTGGTCTGACCCGTCTTGTTGTCTCCGCGCGACCGCGGTTCGTGTAAGGGTAACCATTCTCTTCGCTGCGATGCAACGTAGAGGACCGCTTGCATGGGCCCGGCGGGAGGGTTACCTCAGTCTCCAAAATGCGTCTGAACCCCGGAGGGAGAAAGCACATGGGCGTGCAACAGAACTATATCGGCGGCAAGTGGACCGACGGCGCCACCGCCAAGGACAACGTGAACCCGTCGGATCTGACCGACATCATCGGCAGCTACGCGCAGGCCGACGCTTCCGGCGTCGCGGCGGCGGTGGATGCCGCCAAGGCGGCGGCCCATGGCTGGAACCGCTCCACGCCGCAGCAGCGCTACGACGTGCTGGAATTCGTCGGCAACGAGATCATGGCCCGGCGCGAGGAACTCGGCCGCCTGCTCTCCCGCGAGGAAGGCAAAACCCTGCCGGAAGGCATCGGCGAGGCCACCCGCGCCGCCCAGATCTTCAAGTTCTTCGCCGGCGAGGCCCTGCGCATCCAGGGCGAGAAGCTGGCCAGCGTGCGGCCCGGCGTCGAGGTGGAGATCACCCGCGAGCCGGTCGGCATCGTCGGCATCATCACCCCGTGGAACTTCCCGATCGCGATTCCGGCCTGGAAGATCGCGCCGGCCCTTGCCTATGGCAACTGCGTGGTGTTCAAGCCGGCCGACCTGGTCCCGGGCTGCGCCTGGGCGCTGGCCGAAATCCTGTCGCGCTCCGGCCTGCCGGAAGGCGTGTTCAACCTGGTGATGGGCCGCGGCTCCGTCGTCGGCGAGGCGATCCTGAACGCCGATGCGCTCGGCGCGATCAGCTTCACCGGCTCGGTGCAGACCGGCAAGCACGTGGCGGCGACCTGTGCCGGCCGTCTCGCCAAGGTCCAGCTCGAGATGGGCGGCAAGAACCCGTTCGTGGTGCTCGACGACGCCGACCTCAACGTTGCGGTGAACTGCGCCGTGAACAGCGCCTTCTTCTCCACCGGCCAGCGCTGCACGGCCTCCTCGCGTCTGATCGTGACCGAGGGCATCCACGACAAGTTCGTCAAGGCGATGTCCGACCGCATCGACACCCTCAAGGTCGACGACGCTCTCGCCCAGGGCACCGAGATCGGTCCGGTGGTCGATGAGAGCCAGCTCAAGCAGGACATGGACTACATCGAGATCGGCAAGAAGGAAGGGGCCAAGCTGATCGGCGGCGACCGTCTGAAGCTGTCGAAGGACGGCTACTACATGAAGCCGGCCCTGTTCACCGACACCACCAACGAGATGCGGATCAACCGCGAGGAGATCTTCGGTCCGGTGGCCTCGGTCATCCGGGTGAAGGACTATGATGAGGCCCTGGCCGTCGCCAACGACACCAGCTTCGGCCTGTCCTCGGGCATCGCCACGACCTCGCTGAAATACGCCTCCGACTACAAGCGCAATGCCGAGGCGGGCATGGTGATGGTCAACCTGCCGACGGCGGGCGTGGACTATCACGTGCCGTTCGGCGGCCGGAAGGGCTCGAGCTACGGTCCGCGCGAGCAGGGCCGCTACGCCGCCGAGTTCTACACCACGGTGAAGACCGCCTACATCCAGCCGTAAGAACGAAGGCCGCCGGAACGCCGGCGGCCTCTCTTACAAAAATCATCCGGTGCGGCCGGCGTCAGTGGGCGTCGGCCGCAACCGTATCCTGGGCCGGGCTGCTCTCTTCCGGCTCAGCCGAGGCCATCCGGGTCTTCTCCATATTGGCGTTCTGGAAGCTGGTCCCGTCGACCGTGCAGTCGGCGAGCTGCGCATGGGACAGGTCGCAGCCGTCCATGATCGCGCCCGACAGATTGGCAGACGAGAAGTCGACCCGCTGGAAATTGGCGCCGGTCGCCTTCGCCCCGGACAGATCGGCCGGCCAGATCCCCTTCTCCTCGCCGGAGCGCGGGTCGACCACCCGCATGGGCGTCAGGACCGCCGCCTGGAAATTGGCCTCCTCCAGGATGGCGTTGCGGAAATTGGCGCCGCGCAGGTCGCTGCGCTGGATCTGCGCGCCGGCGAGGCTGGCGGTGGTGAACTTGGTGAAGCGGAAGGAGCAGCGCCGCAGATTGGCGCCGTTCAGATTGGCGCCGGAGAAATCGGCCGCCGAGAGGTCGGCGCCGGAAAAGTTCACGCCTTCCAGGTTGCGGCCGGAGAAATCGGCCGGCGCCCCCTTTCGGCCGCCCGAGCTGATCCAGGCGAAATGGCGCACCAGCAGATCCCGCACGTCGGGCTCCAGCGCCTCCATGTCCGAGGCGATGACGCAGTCGGACAGGTCGGCGCCGGACATGTCGGCCCCGTCGAGATGGCACGACCGCAAATCGGCGCCGGTCAGGTCGGTATTGGCCAGCCTGGCGTCGGCGAAGTTCACGTCCTGCAGGTTGGCGCCGCGCAGGCTCGAATTCTCGAAGGTGGCCCCGATCAGGATCGCGCCCTTCAGGTTGGTCGCGTCCATGGCGCAGCCGTCGAAATGGGCGCCGCGGGCGGTCACGCCCATCATGTTGGCCCGGCCGAGATTGGTGCGCACGGCCCGGGCATTGTCCAGGTCGGCGCCGCCGAGATTGGTGACCGTTTCCTGGCCCTTCTTGGCGCCGATCTTGGTGGAGCGGAAATCCGCATCGGTCAGGTCGGCGGAGGACAGGCGCGCCTGCTCCAGATCGGCGCCGCGGAAGTCGGTCTTCACCAGCTTGGCACCGGTCAGGTCGGCCGCCCGGAGCTGGGTGCCGGCGAGAGAGGCCTCGGACAGGTTGGCGCCGACGAACTGGGCGCCGCGGAAATCCGCATTGCTGATCAGGGCCCGGCGCAGGTCGACGCCGTTGAGCAGCGCGCCCCGCTGCTGATGGCCGCGCAGGTCCGCCCGCTTGCCGTCACCGTAGTTGTTCAGGAAGTTGACATGCTTCCGAATGATGTCGGCAAGTTTCCAGTCCACATTGCTTGGATCGAATGCCAAGCGTCCTCTCCTCGTATCCCCACTATCACCGGCTGTAGCCGGTCGGCGCGTCTTCGGGTAACCGGCCGACGATACGCCACCTATTACTGTACCGCATAAAGGACGGCACGGCAGATCTTTTCAATCGCCATCAAAGTACTTGGCGCCTTCGGGGAGAGTTTCGAACACCATCTGGAACCGGTCTGCGGCATATCTCACATGGGAAAGCTGAACCGGCGCACCCTCCGGGTCGACATTGACGGCCTCCACGTAAAGCACGGGACGGTTGCGCGGCTGGCCGAGGATCTCGGCTTCCGTGACGTCGGGCATGCGGGCCGTCACCTTGGTCACCGCGCGGACATAGTTCGGAATGCCGTGGTGCTCCATCACCCGGGTGATGGAATGGGTGGCGTCGTAGACCTCCTGGAAATCCGGGAATCGCTTGGCCGGAAACCAGTGGTCGCCGATCGACAGCGGCCGGTCGTCGACCTGATTGACCGTCTCCACCCGCAGCACCGCGGTCCCGGGCGCCAGCCGCAGGACTGCCGCCACATCCTTCGGCGCCCGCATCCGCTTGAACGACTGCAGCCGGCCGCTCGCGGTCCGGTTGGCCCGGCGGACGTTCTCGGTGAAGCGGGTGCGCTGGCCGACCAGATATTCCAGCACGTTCTCGCGCACGAAGGCACCGCGCCCCTGCTCCACCCGCACCAACCCGCGGTCCACCAGGGCCGAGACCGCCCGGCGCAGGGTGTGCCGGTTGACGCCGAAGCGTCCGGACAGCTCCGCCTCGGTCGGCAGGCGCTGGCCCTCGGCCCAGCGGCGGCTGCGGATCTCCTCGGCGAGCGTCTCCTCGATCTGCCGCCAAACCGCCAGTCCGGAGTCCCGATCGATCGCGGTCACACCCGCCCTCCCGTCACGAAAGCTTAATCATCGGCGGCTTTACAGCCGCGGATTTGTTGATCATATTGCCTTCAACAAGTCTGGATGTCTAGACAAATCGGAAAGTCGTCGATGACCCCGAAACGCCCCACAGCCTGCTCCCCGGAACAAAGCGCCGAACGGCGCGCGCGCCAGCGCTGGATGTCCGCCCTCGCCAAGGCGAAGTTCGGCGACCTGGACTCGCTCTGGAACAACCTCCCCTCCAAGCCGGCCTGGACCGTGATCCGCGCACCGGAGGTCGGCATGGTCATGGCCCGCGGCCGCGCCGGCGGCACCGGCGCCCGGTTCAATATCGGCGAGGTGACGGTCACCCGCTGCGCCGTGCAGCTCGACTACGGCGCGGTCGGCTTCGGCTACGTCATGGGCCGCAACAAGCGGCACGCCGAACTGGCGGCGGTGGTCGACGCGATCATGCAGACGCCCTCCCGGCGCGAGGCGCTGGAGCGGGCGGTGATCGCCCCGCTCTGCCTGCGCCAGGAGGCGGCCCGGCGCGAGCGCGGCCAGAAGGCGGCCTCCACCAAGGTCGATTTCTTCACCCTCGTGCGGGAGAGCTGAGCATGGCGCCGATGACCGACATCAAGCCGGGCTTCCGCGACCCGGTGCTCGATTCCCAGGCGGTGTTCCGCGCGGTGCTCGACGCCATGGCGCGTCCGGGCAGGCTGCAGACCGTCGCGCTGCTGACCGACGCCCCCGCCCCGCTGGCCCCGGCCACCGCCGCGATCTGCCTCGCCCTGGTGGACCAGGACACGCCCCTGTGGCTGGCGCCGGACCTGCGCTCCCAGGCGGCGGAGACCTTCCTGAAGTTCCATAGCGGCTGCCCGATCGTGGACGACCGTGCCAAGGCCGCATTCGCGATCACATCCGCCGCCAAGCTGCCGTCCCTGGACGGGTTCGCGATCGGCGACGACGCCTATCCGGAGACCTCCACCACGGTCATCGTCCAGACCGGCGGCCTTGGCACCGAGGGCGGACTGACCCTGAGCGGGCCCGGCATCAAGGACACCCACCGTCTCGCCGTCACCGGCCTGCGCGCCGGCGTGTGGCGGGAATGGGCCGAGAACGGGGTGCTGTTCCCCTGCGGCATCGACCTGATCCTGGTGGACGGTGCGGCGCTCGCCGCCCTGCCCCGCACCACCAAAGTCACGGAGGCCTGAGCCATGTATGTCGCCGTCAAGGGTGGCGAGAAGGCCATCGAGAATTCCCAGAAGCTGCTGGCCGAGGAGCGCCGGGGCGACCGCAAGGTCCCCGAGCTCAGCCTTGATCAGATCCGCGAGCAGATGAGTCTCGCGGTCGACCGGGTGATGACCGAGGGTTCGCTCTACGATCCCGAACTGGCCGCCCTGGCGATCAAGCAGGCGCGCGGCGACCTGCAGGAGGCGATCTTCCTGCTGCGGGCCTATCGCACCACCCTGCCCCGCTTCGGCGATGGCGAGCCGATCGACACCGCCGAGATGAACGTGCGGCGCCGGATCTCCGCCACCTACAAGGACCTGCCCGGCGGCCAGGTGCTCGGCCCGAGCTTCGACTACACCCACCGCCTGCTCGATTTCGCGCTGGCCGCCGGCGACAACCGCCCGGTCGCCGAGATTGCCGAGGCACCGGTGGAAGGCGGCATGCCGCGGGTGACCGAAATCCTGAACTACGAAGGCCTGATCGAAACCGAACAGCCGGACAATCCGAACGATCCGGTCTTCGACCTCACCCGCACCTCGCCGCGCTATCCGGCGGAACGGGCCGCCCGGCTGCAGAATCTGGCCCGCGGCGACGAGGGCTTCCTGCTGGCGCTCGGCTACTCCACCCAGCGCGGCTACGGCAACAACCACCCCTTCGCCGGCGAGATCCGCATGGGCGAGGTCGCGGTGGAGTTCGCGCCGGAGGAGCTCGGCTTCCCGATCGAGCTCGGCGAGATCACCGTGACCGAGTGCCAGATGATCAACCAGTTCAAGGGCTCGGCGACCCAGCCGCCGCAGTTCACCCAGGGCTACGGCCTGACCTTCGGCCATTGCGAGCGCAAGGCGATGTCCATGGCCCTGGTCGACCGCGCCCTGCGGGCCCGCGAGTTCGACGAGCCGATCGACGCCCCGGCCCAGGACGAGGAATTCGTCATGGCCCATTCCGACAACGTGGAGGCGTCCGGCTTCGTGCAGCACCTGAAGCTGCCGCATTACGTCGACTTCCAGGCGGAGCTGGTCACCGTGCGGGCGCTGCGCAAGGCGTTCGAGGATCGCGTCGCGGACGACACCGTTTCCGACGCGGCGGAATGAGGAACAGAAGAATGGCTGACGTGATCGACCACCCGAGCCGCACCGCCGCCGCCGAGAAGCGCGCCGCCACCGGCTACAACTTCGCCTATCTCGACGAGCAGACGAAGCGGATGATCCGCCGCGCGATCCTCAAGGGCGTGGCCGTCCCCGGCTACCAGGTGCCCTTCGGCTCGCGCGAGATGCCGCTGCCCTACGGCTGGGGGACCGGCGGCATCCAGGTGACCGCCGCCGTCATCGGGCCGGACGACACCCTGAAGGTCATCGACCAGGGAGCGGACGACACCACCAACGCCGTCAACATCCGCAGCTTCTTCGCCAAGACCGCCGGCGTGGCGACGACGGAGAAAACGGTGGAGGCCTCGGTGATCCAGACCCGCCACCGCATCCCGGAGACGCCGCTGTCCGAGGATCAGATCCTGGTCTATCAGGTGCCGATCCCCGAGCCGCTGCGCTGGCTGGAGCCGCGCGAGACCGAGACCCGGAAGATGCATGCGCTGGAGGAATACGGCGCGATGCATGTGAGCCTGTACGAGGACATCGCCAAGTACGGCCGCATCACCAAGTCGTACAACTACCCGGTCCGGGTGAACGGCCGCTACGTGATGTCGCCGAGCCCGATCCCGAAATTCGACAATCCGAAGATGGACCGCATGGCGGCCCTCCAGCTCTTTGGCGCCGGACGCGAGAAGCGGATCTATGCGGTACCGCCTTATACCGAGGTGAAGTCGCTCGATTTTGAAGACCACCCCTTCACCATCGAGAGCTGGGACCAGTGCTGCGCCCTGTGCGGCGCCGGCGACAGCTATCTCGACGAGGTCGTGACCGACGACAAGGGCGGCAAGATGTACGTCTGCTCCGACAGCGACTACTGCGAGCAGCGCCGCGAGGCCGGCCATGTGGGCGACGGCGGCGACAGCGCCTATGCCACCCGCGACAAGATCCCGGCAGGAGACGACTGATGACCCCCGCCTCGGCTTTCGAGATGCCTTCGCCGCTGCTGCAGGTGCGCGGGCTGACCCATCGCTACGGTCCCCATATCGGCTGCCGCGACGTCTCGTTCGACCTCTATCCGGGCGAGGTGCTCGGCATCGTCGGCGAGTCCGGTTCCGGCAAGACCACCCTGCTGAAATGCGTCTCCGGCCAGATGGAGCCGACCGAGGGCTCCGTCGAATACGAGACCCGCGACGCCGGGCTGATCGACCTGTTCCGCATGAGCGAGGCGCGCCGCCGCCTGCTGATGCGCACCGATTGGGGCATCGTCTACCAGAACCCGCGCGACGGGCTGCGCATGCGGGTTTCCGCCGGCGCCAATGTGGGCGAGCGGCTGATGGCGATCGGCGACCGCCACTACGGCCATATCCGTTCCGAGGCGGTCGACTGGCTGGAGCGTGTGGAAATGGATATCGGCCGTATCGACGACATGCCGCACACCTTCTCCGGCGGCATGCAGCAGCGCCTGCAGATCGCCCGCAATCTGGTCACCAAGCCGCGTCTGGTCTTCATGGACGAGCCGACCTCCGGCCTGGACGTGTCGGTGCAGGCCCGCCTGCTCGACCTGGTACGGGGGCTGGTGCGGACCCTCGGCATCGCCTGCGTGATCGTTACCCACGATCTCGGCGTGGTCCGGCTGCTGTCGCACCGGCTGATGGTGATGAAGGGCGGCAACGTGGTGGAGAGCGGCCTGACCGACCAGGTGCTCGACGACCCGCAGCATCCCTACACCCAGCTCCTCGTCTCCTCGATCCTTCCGGTGTGATGCCATGACCCAGCTCGACGACACCGTGATGCTCCACGCCCAGGGCCTCGCCAAGCACTTCATCCTGCACAACCAGGGCGGGGTGAAGATCGACGTGTTCGAGAAGGTGGAGTTCACCGCCCGCCAGGGCGAATGCGTGATCCTGGCCGGCCCCTCCGGCTCCGGCAAATCCACCCTGCTGCGCTCGCTCTACGCCAACTACAAGCCGCAGGCCGGCTCGATCTATGTCCGCCACGGCGAGGCCTGGGTCGATCTGTGCTCGGCCCGGCCGTTCCAGATCATGGAGATCCGCCGCGACACGCTCGGCTATGTCAGCCAGTTCCTGCGGGTCATCCCGCGCGTCGCCACCCTCGACCTGGTCTGCGAACCGCTGATCGGCCAGGGCCTCAGCGAAGAGGGTGCGAAGAAACGGGCGGCCACCATCCTCACCCGCCTGCGCATTCCCGAAGCGCTCTGGTCCCTGCCGCCCTCGACCTTCTCCGGCGGCGAGCAGCAGCGCGTGAACATCGCCATGACCTTCGTGCAGGATTATCCCATCCTGCTGCTGGACGAGCCGACCGCCTCGCTGGACAAGGACAACCGCGAGACGGTGGTCGACCTGATCAACGAGGCCAAGGCCCGCGGCGCTGCCATCATCGGGATCTTCCACGATGCCGAGGTGCGCGAAGCCGTCGGCACCCGGTCCTACGACGTCACCGAAGCGAGACAGGCCGCATGAACCACGCCCTCACCCTGACCAACGCGCAGATCGTCCTCGACGACGAGATCGTCCTCGGCACCCTGCGGATCGAGAACGGGCGCATCGCCGATGTCAGCAGCGGCGGCACCGGCGTGACCGCGGCCGAGGATCTGGAGGGCGACTATCTCTGCCCCGGTCTGGTGGAACTCCATACCGACAATCTGGAGAAGCACGTCCAGCCACGCCCCAAGGTGAAATGGCCGACCTCGTCGGCCCTGCTCGCCCACGATGCCCAGGTGGTCGCCTCCGGCATCACCACCGTGCTCGACGCCATCGCCGTCGGCGGAACCTTGAGCGAGGACGTGCGCGACTATCTGGTCCGGGAATCCTCCGAGGCGATCCACGCCTTCCGCGCCGACGGCCTGCTGCGCGCCGACCACCACCTGCACATGCGCTGCGAGGTAGCGCATAAGGACGTGCTGACCCTGTTCGAGCCGTTCAAGAGCGACCCTCTGGTGAAGCTGGTCTCGCTGATGGACCACACGCCGGGCCAGCGCCAGTTCGTGAACCTGGAGAAGCTGCGGGTCTACTACAAAGGCCGCCACCACCTGGACGATGCCGCCTTCGAGCAGATGATCATCGACCGCAAAGAGGCGCAGATCCTGTATTCGGACAAGCACCGCCGGATTCTGGTCGAGATGGCGCACGAGGCCGGCTACCCGCTCGCCAGCCATGACGACGCCACCGTCGAGCATGTGGACGAGGCCGCCGAACTGGGCCTGACCATCAGCGAGTTTCCCACGACCCTGGAGGCGGCCAAGGCCGCCCACGCCAAAGGGCTGCGCACCATCATGGGCGGGCCGAACGTGGTCCGCGGCGGCTCCCATTCCGGCAATGTGTCCGCCGGCGAGCTGGCCGAAGCGGGCGTGCTCGACTGCCTGTCCAGCGACTACGTCCCGGCCAGTCTTCTGCACGGCGCGCTGCTGCTGAACAGCCAGCACGGCATCGCCCTGCCCAAGGCCCTGGCGACGGTCACCCGCAACCCGGCCGAGATGGTCGGCATGGAGGATCGCGGCCGGATCGTGAGCGGCCGTCGCGCCGATCTGGTGCGGTTCCGGGCCCTGCCGGACGGCGTGCCGGCGGTCCGGCGGGTGTGGCGCGAAGGCATGCGGGTGCTGTGATGGACGGCCTGAAATCGAGCCCGAAGAAGCTAAAAGCCGACGGCCCCCTCATCCACCCGGACGCCCATGTGAAGGACAGCACCTTCGGCGCCTGGACCGAGGTCGGCGCCCGCTCCAGCGTGGTGGAGAGCAGCTTCGGCGACTACAGCTACGTCGTCTCCGACAGCCAGATCATCTACACGACGGTCGGCAAGTTCGCGAACATCGCCTCCCACACCCGGATCAACCCGGGCAACCACCCGCATTGGCGGGCCAGCCTGCATCACTTCATGTACCGGGCCGCCTCCTACGATCTGGGCGAGGACGAGGAAGAGTTCTTCGACTGGCGCCGGGACCATCACTGCACCATCGGCCACGACACCTGGATCGGCCATGGCGCTGTGGTCATGGCCGGGGTCAGCGTCGGCGACGGGGCGATCATCGGATCCGGCGCCATCG
The DNA here is from genome assembly GCF_965223715.1 of Thalassobaculum sp. Lineage (GTDB taxonomy): Bacteria > Pseudomonadota > Alphaproteobacteria > Thalassobaculales > Thalassobaculaceae > Thalassobaculum. Next base: position 1,642,198 of record NZ_OZ245012.1, read on the forward strand.
TCACCAAGGACGTGCCGGCCTACACCATCGTGGTCGGCAATCCGGCCCGGGTGTTGCGCCGCCGGGTGTCGGAGGCGACCGAGGAGAAGCTGCGCCGGATCGCCTGGTGGGACTGGAGCCACGACCTGCTGCGCGCGCGCATGGCCGATTTCCGCTCGCTGGAGGCGGACGCCTTCGTCGAGAAATACGCGGACTGACCGGCCGATGACCCGAGGCACGCTCATCCTGGTCGTCGGACCGTCCGGGTCCGGCAAGGACACGCTGATCGACGCCGCCAAGGCCGCGCTGGCCGACGATCCGCGCTTCCACTTCCCCCAACGCGACATCACCCGCCCGGCCGAGGCCGGCGGCGAGGACCACAACCCGGTCGACACCGGCACCTTCGACGCGCGCAAGGCGGCCGGCGCCTATGCCCTGAGCTGGGGCGCGCATGAGCTGTTCTACGGCGTGCCGGTTTCCATCGCCGACATCCTGGCCTCAGGCGTGTCGGTCGTGGTGAACGTCTCCCGTTCGGTGATCGACGAGGCGCGCATGAGCTTTCCGCCAACGGCCGTGGTCAGCCTCTCGGTGCCCGAGACCGTTCTGCGCCAGCGGCTCGCCGCCCGCGGCCGGGAGAGTGCCGAGCAGATCGAGGCCCGGGTCGCCCGCGCCGCCGCGGTGCCGGTCTCCGGCGAGAACGTGTTCGAGGTGGTCAACGACGACACGGTGGAGACGGCGGTCGCCCGCTTCCTCGCCGCCCTGCAGGCGGCGTCCGCGCTCTCCCGATAGGAGAGAGACTCCGCGTCTTGCGCCGGGCAAGAATCCGGTTACCGTCGCGCCCCATGAAAACCGATGTTGATTACATCTACGGCGAGACCCTGCCCGAACCGGGCACGGCCATGGAAGTCGCACCCGGAATCCGCTGGATCCGGATGCCCCTGCCCTTCGCCCTCGACCATGTGAACCTGTTCCTGCTGGACGACGGTCCGGACGGCTGGGTGCTCGTGGATACCGGAGCCGCGCTGAAGCCGACCCAGGATCTCTGGGAGCTGGTGCTGGCGAACGAGCTCCAGGGCAAGCCGATCTCGCAGATCATCGTCACCCATTTCCACCCGGACCATGTCGGCAATGCCGGCTGGCTCCAGGACCGCACCGGCGCGCCGCTGTGGATGAGCCGCAGCGAGTGGCTGTCCGCACGGGTCAACCGCGCCGAGCCGCCGGAGCAGTTCCAGACCTATGCCCCGGATTTCTACAGCCGGGCCGGCCTGTCGGACCTGCTGGTGGCGGAGCTGCGCGACCTCGGCAACCACTTCCACTCCCTGGTCTCGCCGGTGCCGCCGATCTATCGCCGGATCAGCGAGGAGACAGCCCTGGAGATCGGCGGCCGGACCTGGGTTCCGATCCTGTCCGGCGGCCACTCTCCGGAGCATATCTGCCTGTACTGCCCGGACGACAACCTGGTGCTGGGGGGAGACTTCCTGCTGCCGCGGATCTCGCCGAACGTGTCGGTCTGGTGGAACGAGCCGGAGGGCAACCCGCTGGCCGACTACATCCGGTTCCTGCAGAACCTGGACTACATGGAGCACGACATCCTGGTGCTGCCGTCCCACGACCGGCCCTATCGCGGCCTGCACGAGCGCCGGGCCGACCTGATCGCCCACCACCACGAGCGGTTCGACCTCGCTCTGGAGGTCTGCGCCGAGCCGTCCACGGCGGCGGACGTCATGTACAAGATGTTCAAGCGCCAGCTCGACGCCCATCAGAGCCGCTTCGCCATCGGCGAGGCGCTGGCGCACCTGAACTACCTGGTGGAGGACGGGCAGCTCGACCGCAGCCTGGACGGCGACGGGGTGTGGAGGTATCGGGCGGAGGTGTGAAGGCGGGTTTCGTTCCGCCTCTTCCCCCTCACTCTCCTCCTCATTCACTCCCCGGATTTATTCCGGGGCCCACCGGTCCGAGTTCCGAATGCCCGACCATACTGCTCCAAAGGCGAAGCGCGCTCTGGCGTAGGCCCCGGAATAAATCCGGGGAGTGAATGAGGGTAGGTGACGGCTGAGGAAACCCTCTTCTCTTCCGTCTCCCCGCCCTCGCGCCGGGGTCCAGGGGGACGCTCACTGGAACCCGCTCAGGCGCTCCAGCACGCACCACCCTCGATCCCGGCAAAGGGCCGGGACGACGCCCTTGCAAGAAATCCCGCCACAGAAGCCCCTCGAACCCGCACCCGGATTCGTGGAATACTGACCCCGTGCCGCGTCCGTCTCATGGGGACGCAGCACCCGGAGGAGCGGAAAACCGCCCCCGGCCTTGGGAGGATACCCCGGAAGTCTGCCCATCACCCGTTCGGGCGCGGTGACCAGGAGGGTTGTTCCCAGTGTCCCAGGCCGAAACCTCCCGCGACGACCAGCCCGACGTTCCCGGCGACACCAATATCCGACCGCTGCGCCCGGCATCCCACGACCTGGTGGCCTGGTGCCTCGACCGGCTGAACCATCACGACGCCATCGCCCAGCACGACCCGCTCGCCACCGGTGTGCGCAGCCTCGCCATCGACCTGCTGGAGCATCTGCAGGACGGCGCCCTCGACCTCGCCTCCCTGCATTCGGTTGTCCGCCAGATCAGCGACCGCGCCCTGATCGACCGGGCCGGCCGCCTGCGCGAGCAGTGCCCGCCGGCCGACTGGACGGCCACCGTGAAGGCCGCCCTCGCCCCGCTCGAGGAGGCCGGGGTGGCGGAGATCCGCGCCGCCGTGGAGACCACGCGCGCCGGGGTGGTGTTCACCGCCCACCCGACCTTCGCCCTGTCGCGCCGGATGCGCGCCATCCTGGCCGGGATCGCCAGCGGCGAGGCCGACGCGGTATCCGCTCTCGGAGACGTCCCCCACGCGCCCGATCCGGCGATCACCCTGGGCACCGAGCATGAGGATGTGCGCGCCGCCCTGCTGAACGCCCAGGACGCCCTGCGCAAGCTGAACCGTGCCATCCTCGACTGGCTGGAAGTCCACGTTCCGAGCAAATGGTGGAGCCTCCGCCCCGCCCCGCTGCAGCTCGCCACCTGGGTCGGCTACGACCTGGACGGCCGCACCGACATCCACTGGGCGGAGACCCTGCGCTTCCGGCTGGAGGAGAAGGCGCTACAGCTCGCCCGCTACCGCGACGGGCTGGCCGAGATCGGCGGCGACGGGGTGCTGCCGCTGATCGAGCGACTGTCCGCCGCCGAGGCCGAGACCGCCGCCCAGGCCGCCCAGTTCGCCGGCGACCTGGAGGATCCGGACGTGGTGGTGGCCGCCGCCAACCGGCTGACCGCCGACGGGCCGGGGCGGCTGACCTCGCTGGCCCCGATCCTGGAGGCGATGGACACACTGATCGCCGAGGAGAGCGACACCGCCCGGCGCAAGGCGCTCTGCGTGCTTGCCGCCGAGATGGCGGCCTGCGGGCTCGGCATCGCCCGGATCCACCTGCGGGTCAATGCCGCCCAGGTCCGCTCCGCCGTGCAGGCCGATCTCGACCTGTCGGGTCTGGCCGAGTTCCACGACCGCCGGGCGCTAGCCGCCGCGGCAGAGAAGACCGCGGAGACCACGGCCGCGAACGTGAATTTCGGCGCGGTGCTCCAGGAAAGCATGACGGCGCGCCGGCAGATGATGCTCTGCGCCCAGATCCTCAAGCATATCGATGCCGACGCGCCGATCCGCTTCCTCATCGCCGAGGTCGAGGCGCCGGCCACCATCATGGGGGCCGTCTATCTCGCCCGGCATTACGGCGTCGCCGACAAGCTCGACATCTCGCCGCTGTTCGAGACGCCGCCGGTGATCGAGCGCGGCGGAAGGTTCATGGAGCGGCTGTTCGACGAGGAGGAATACGTCGCCTATATCCGCGGCCGCGGCCGGGTCAGCCTGCAGTTCGGCTTCTCCGACAGCGGCCGGTTCATGGGCCAGATCGGCGCCAACCTGGCGATCGAGCGGCTGCAGATCCAGGTCGCCCGCGCCATGGCGGACCGTGGGATCGACGACGTGGAGGTGCTGCTGTTCAACACCCATGGGGAGTCCATGGGCCGCGGCGGCTTCCCCGGCACGCTCGCCGAGCGGTTCGACCATCTCTTCACCCCCTGGGCCCGGGCGCGCTACGCCCAGAAGGATTTCAGGGCGCTGGCGGAGATGAGCTTCCAGGGCGGCGACGGATACCTGTACTTCACCACCCCCGCGCTGGCCGAGGCCACCACGTGCGGCATCGCCGCCTGGGCCTTCGCCCCGCCCGGCATCGAGTCGCCTGCCGAGGACGCGTTCTACGCCGATATCGACTTCTCCTGGGACATCTACCGGGCGGTGAAGTCCTGGCAGGAGGCGCTGTTCGAGGACGAGCATTACCAGGACGTGCTGGGCGCCTTCCCGCCGAACCTGCTGCCCGCCACCGGCTCGCGCAAAACGCGGCGGCAGAGCGGTACGTCCAAGGGGGCCGGCGCGCGCGGCATGCGGGCGATCCCGCACAACGCCGCCCTGCAGCAGCTCGCCGCCCCGGCCAACGTCATGGGCGGGCTCGGGCTGGCAGCCCGGCGCGAGCCGGAGCGGTTCCTCGCCCATATCGAGGGCTCGCCCCGGTTCTCCAGGCTGATGGTCATGGTGATGCGGGCGCGGCGGCTGACCAGCATGGCGGTGCTGCGGACCTATGCGGATCTCTACAGCCCGAGCTTCTGGACCATCCAGGCGTCGCGCACCGACAGTGAGGATGCGGCCAAGGTCGCCTATCGCATCGCCGACCGGCTGAGCCGGCGCGACCACGACCACGCGATCCAGCGGCTCGCCAACCTGCTGTCCCGTGACCGCCGCCAGCTCGACACGGTCTGCGCCGACATGGTCGGTGACGACAGGAGGGGGGACGGGATCGGCGACCGCAGCTTCCCCCGCGAGCTTTATGTGCTGCATGCGGTGCGGCTGGTGCTGGTGATGCAGGCCTTCTCGCTGACCGCGTCGACGCCGGGCTTCTCCCACCGCCACGACCTGACCCATGAAGTGCTGATCGACATGGCGCTGGACCTGCGCTTCGCCGAGGTGGCGGAGACGATCGAGACCATCTTCCCGATCAGCCAGGAGGCGGCGGAGGCGTTCTCCGCCCTGACCGAACCCAGCGACATCGCCGCCGAGCAGGCGGGCTACCCGGAAATCAAACGCGGCATCGCCGACCCGCTGCGCTGGATCGACGGGGCGATCAAGGAGATCAGCGTGGGGATCGCGCATTTCTATGGGGCGTATGGGTGATTGGGAGGAACTCCCAACCTCTCCCACTCCCCGGATTTATTCCGGGGCCCACGCCTGAGATCGAAGGGTCGTTTGGGCGATGATCGCAACCGCCCGCGTTTGGCCTAACCGTAGGCCCCGGAATGAATCCGGGGAGTGAATGAAGAGGGGAACTCACGCCCCCCTCAATCCATTGGCCCGACCACCCCGCTGACCAGGTTCTCGCGATACAACGCCGCCTCGTCCAGCCAGGCGCCCGCCCGCTCGAACCGGTCGATCACCTTTGCCGTCGCCGCCTCCAGCTCCGCGCGGATCGCCTGGGCGTCCTCCACCGACACTTCCTCGAACCGGATCTCGTCCCCCGGCCGCAACCGCCCCAGCCGCGGCACGTCGGCGGAGATCACCGTGCCGACCTTCGGATAGCCGCCGGTGGTCTGGTGGTCGGCCAGCAGCAGGATCGGCATGCCGTTGCCCGGCACCTGGATCGCGCCGGTGACGATGCCGTCGGACACGATGTCGTGGCCCTTCACGTGGGTCAGCGCCGGCCCGTCGAGCCGGATGCCCATGCGGTCGGCCTCCCGCGTGCAGGTATAGGTCTCGGCGAACAGCCCCGCGATGCTCTCGTCGGAGAAGAAATCGTCCTGCGGCCCCAGCACCACCCGGATCGGGCCGGTCACCCGGGCCCAGTCCAGGTCCGGACACTTCATCTCGCTGCGCTCGCCGACGCTGTCCTGGGCCAGCGGCAGCAGGTCGCCGTCCTTCACCGCCCGACCCTCGATGCCGCCGACCTGCGAGCGGGTATAGGTGGCGCGGGAGCCGTAGACCTCCGGCACGTCGATCCCGCCTTCCACGGCGAGATAGGCCACCCCGGTATCGGACAGCCCCCCGATCCGGAACTTGGTCCCCCGACCGAACCGCACCGAGCGGTTGGCGTCCACCGGCCCGCCGCGCTCCCCCTGGACCTCCAGGGCGGCCACGGTGCCGACCAGGGCGACGCGCACGGAGTCCGCCTCGACCTCAAGGGTCGGGCCCATCACCCGCAGTTCCAGAGCGGCCGCACCCGGCTCGTTGCCGACCAGCGCATTGGCGATCGCGAGCGCGACCGGGTCGAGAGCGCCCGAGGGCGGCACCCCCAGATGCTGGACATGGGGCCGGCCGAGATCCTGGATGGTCGGCGCGAAGCCGGCGCTGACGACGCGAAGCCCGCTCATGCGCCGTCTCCCGAACCGGTCAATTCCTGGGGCGAAATCACCGGATCGCCCTCGTCGGCCCGCGCCCGCATCTCATTATAGGTGGCCTCGTCGATCTCGTAGAACTGCACGCTGTCCCCGGCGTTTAGCAGGATCGGCTCGGCGCGGCGCAGGTCGAACAGCTCGATCGGCGTGCGGCCCAGCAGGTGCCAGCCGCCGGGCGATTCCTTGGTGTAGATGTTGGTCAGGTTGGTGGCGATGGCGACCGAGCCGCCCGGCACCCGCACCCGCGGCTCGGTGCGGCGCGGCAGGGAAAGTTCGTCCGGCAGCGTGCCGAGATAGCCCAGGCCCGGCATGAAGCCCATCATGTAGCACTCGTAGGTGCCGGAAGAGTGGATCTCCACCACCTTCTCCGGACTCATGCCGGTGCGCTCGGCGACCTCGTCCAGATCGGGGCCGTAGGTGCCGCCGTACAGGGTCGGCACGCGCCAGAGCCGGCCGCCGCTCGCCTCGTCGCTGAGATCGGGCAGCAGGGCGTTGACCTTCTCCTCGATCTCGGCCCGGCGGACGACCGTCGGATCGTAATGCACCATGAGCGATCGGAAGGTCGGCACAAGGTCGACGATCCCCGCCATCTCCGCCGCCCGCAGCGCCCGACCGAGGCTCGTCACCCGCCGGTTGATGGCGCGGTCGACGACCGTTCCGAACTCGACCACCACGGCCGTATCGCCCGCCGCCAGGAAGCGCGGTGCCGGTACCGTTTCGTCTGGCGTGGCTGGAGGCATGGACCTGTCCGTTCGTGGGGTGTTTACTCAGACCAGTTCCCACCTCCGTAGGATGAAGTCGCAATGGCTCGCAAGGTCAATTTGAACGCCGACATGGGTGAAGGTTTCGGCGATTACGACATCGGCAACGACACCGAGATGCTGAAGATCATCAAATCGGCCAATGTCGCCTGCGGGTTCCATGGCGGCGACTGGAACGTGATGGACCGGGTCTGCAAGCAGTCGAAGGAGCGCGGCGTCTCCGTCGGCGCCCATCCGGGCTTCAACGATCTCTGGGGCTTCGGGCGCCGCCGGATCCAGATGGCGACCGACGACGTGGAGCGGATGGTCTGCTACCAGATCGGCGCGCTGCAGGCGATGGCGGCGGCCAACGGCATGAAGGTCACCCATGTGAAGACCCACGGCGCACTGGGCAACATCTGCGCCGTCGAGCTGGACTGGGCCCAGGCCATCGGCCGGGCGATCAAGGCGGTCGACCCGTCGCTGATCTTCCTCGCCCCGACCGGCTGCAAGATGATCGAGGTTGCCCAGGACATGGGTCTGACCTTCGCCTCGGAGGTCTTCGCCGACCGCACCTATGACGACGACGGCAACCTGACCCCGCGCAGCCAGCCCAACGCCATGGTTCACGACCCGGACGAGGCCGCCGAGCGGATCATTCACATGATCCAGAACCAGGAAGTGGTCTCCACCTCCGGGAAGCACGTGCCGGCGGTGGTCCACAGCATCTGCGTCCACGGCGACGGCCCGACCGCGGTCGCCGTGGCCACCAAGGTCCGCGCCGGCATCGAGGCGGCCGGCATCGACATCGTTCCCCTTCCCGAGATGGAGCTTGGCTGACCCATGACCTCACCCGCCTTCTCCCACGCCGAATACACCGCCCGTCAGGACGCCGTCCGGCGCTCCATGGAGAAGGCGGGCATCGACACCCTGGTCGTCACTGAGCCGGCCAACATGTGCTACCTGACCGGCTATGACGGCTGGTCGTTCTACACGCCGCAATGTCTGCTGGTGGCGCTGAAACTGGACGAGCCGGTGCTGATCGTGCGCGGCATGGACGCCAATGCCGGCAAGGTCACGACCCATCTGCGCCACGAGAACATCCTGGGCTTCCCGGACCACTACGTGCAGCAGCCGGACCGCCACCCGATGGACTGGGTGGCCGAAGAGATGGGCCGCCGCGGCATCAACGGCGGCACCGTCGGCCTGGAGATGGACAGCTACTACTTCTCGCCGATGGCCTACGAGCACCTGAAGAAGGCGCTGCCGAACGCCCGCTTCGCCAACGGCAACAACGTCGTGAACTGGGTCCGGGCGATCAAGTCGCCGGCCGAGATCGCCTATATGCGCGAGGCCGCCAAGATCATCGCCGAGACCATGCGGGTCGGCATCGAGGCGGTCCGGCCCGGCGTGCGCCAGTGCGACGCGGTGGCGCAGATCTACGACACCGCGATCCGCGGCGTGGACGGGATCGGCGGCGACTATCCCGCCATCGTGCCGATGCTGCCCTCGGGCGTCGGCGCCTCCACGCCGCATCTGACCTGGTCGGACGCGCCGTTCAAGTCCGGCGAGGCGACGATCCTGGAGCTGGCGGGGGTGCGCCGGCGCTACCACTGCCCGATGGCCCGCACCGTGTCGCTGGGCAAGCCGCCGCAGAAGCTGGCCGATGCCAGTGCGACGATCTGCGACGGCATCGCCGCCGCCCTGGAAGCCGCCAAGCCGGGGGCGACCTGCGAGGAGGTGGAGGCCGCCTGGCGCCGCGAGCTGGCGAAGTCGGGCTTCGAGAAGGAGAGCCGGATCGGCTATTCCGTCGGCCTGAACTACCCGCCGGACTGGGGCGAGCACACCATGAGCCTGCGCCCGGGCGACAAGACCGTGATCCAGCCGAACATGACCTTCCACATGATTCCCGGCCTGATGCTGGACGATTGCGGCATCGAGATCTCGGAATGCTTTCTCATCACCGAGACAGGGGCAGAGTGCTTCTACGACTTCCCGCGGCCGATGGTGGTGAAGGACTGAGGCCAAATGGCCGCGACGGTGAGGATTTCGTCGTCGCGGCACCCCCACGGCAAATGTCACACGCCGCCTAATTCTTCCATATAGTCGTCAGTAAATCTTGCAGTGCAACAAAAGATCGCTATTTTCCGGCCATCCCAACGTTGGTGGCCCCCGAAATGTCGCTCCGTAATATCGCGATCATCGCGCATGTCGACCATGGCAAGACGACCCTTGTCGACGTTCTGCTGAAGCAGTCCGGTACCTTCCGCGAAAACCAGCAGACCGCTGAGCGGATGATGGACAGCAACGACATCGAGCGCGAGCGCGGGATCACCATCCTCGCCAAGTGCACCTCCGTCGACTGGAAGGGCACGCGGGTCAACATCGTCGACACGCCGGGCCACGCCGATTTCGGCGGCGAGGTGGAGCGCATCCTGACCATGGTCGACGGCGCCCTGCTGCTGGTCGACGCCTCGGAAGGCCCGATGCCGCAGACCAAGTTCGTGCTCGGCAAGGCGCTGGCCCTGGGCCTGCGCCCGATCGTCGTGGTCAACAAGGTCGACAAGCCCGAACAGCGCGCCTACGAGGTGCAGGACGAGGTCTTCGACCTGTTCAGCGCGCTCGGCGCCGACGAGCACCAGCTCGACTTCCCGACCATCTTCGCCTCGGCCAAGATGGGCTGGGCCTCGGAGACCCCGGACGAGAAGGGCACCGACATGGCGGTGCTGTTCGAGCGGATCGTCGCCCATGTGCCGCAGCCGACCGTGCAGCCGGACGAGCCGTTCTCCATGCTGGCCACCACGGTGGAGAGCGACCCGTATCTCGGCCGCATCCTGACCGGCCGCATCCAGTCCGGCCGGATCAAGCCGAACACCAGCCTGAAGGCCCTGTCGCGCACCGGCAAGGAGCTGGAGCGCGCCCGCGTGTCTAAGATCCTGGCCTTCCGCGGCCTGGAGCGCACCCCGCTGGAGAGTGCGGAGGCGGGCGACATCGTCGCCATCGCCGGCTTCTCGGAGGCCACCGTCGCCGACACGCTCTGCGCGCCGGAGGTGGAGGCCGCCCTGCCCGCCAACCCGATCGACCCGTCCACAATCGCCGTCACCTTCGCGGTGAACGACAGCCCGCTGTCCGGCCGCGAGGGCGAGAAGATCACCTCGCGCCTGATCCGCGACCGCCTGTTCCGCGAGGCCGAGGGCAACGTCGCCATCCGGGTCAAGGAAACCGAGGACAAGGACGCCTTCGAGGTGGCCGGCCGCGGCGAGCTGCAGCTCGCGGTGCTGATCGAGCAGATGCGCCGCGAGGGCTTCGAGCTGTCGATCAGCCGCCCGCGCGTGCTGCTGAAGACCGATCCTGAGACCGGCCAGCGCCAGGAGCCGATCGACGAGGTCTTCGTCGATGTGGACGAGGAGTTCTCCGGTGCGGTGATCGAGGCGATCACCATGCGCAAGGGTGAGCTGCTGGAGATGAAGCCGTCCGGCGGCGGCAAGCAGCGGCTGGTGTTCAGCGCCCCTGCCCGCGGCCTGATCGGCTACCACGGCGAGTTCCTGACCGCGACCCGCGGAACCGGCATCATGAACCGGGTGTTCCAGGGCTATGCCCCGTACAAGGGCCCGATCCCCGGTCGCCGCGCCGGCGTTCTGGTCTCCATGGAACAGGGCGAGGCGGTGGCCTATGCCCTGCAGAACCTGGAAGAGCGCGGTCCGCTGATGGTCTCGCCGGGCGACAAGGTCTATTCCGGCATGATCCTGGGCGAGCACAACAAGGGCCAGGATCTGGAAGTGAACCCGCTGAAGGCCAAGCAGCTCACCAACTTCCGCGCGTCCGGCAAGGACGACGCCCTCGACCTGACCCCGCCGATCCGCATGACCCTGGAGCGGGCCATCGCCTATATCGAGGACGACGAGCTGGTCGAGGTGACGCCGAAGAGCATCCGCCTGCGCAAGCGCTTCCTCGACCCGCATGAGCGCAAGCGCATGCTGAAGAAGAGCGTCCAGCAGAGCGCGTGACCCTGGCCGTGGGCGCCCGGTACGTCCGGGCGCCCTTTTCCAAAACCATTCCCTACGCCCCTTGCCATAGACGACAGGCCTTTAGACGCCATTATATTATACTCGTATAACTTGACTTTTTCTCCGTAAACTACTATTTATCTGTATTAGCACACTTATCTAGTGTAAAAACTAGCATAGGACTGTTTAACTAGGCCGTCCTTTATGACAATTAGGCAGCAAATTTTCTTGTAATATTTTTAGTAGCGTGGAAATAGTGATTTTTGAAACCGCAAACTTTTCTGAATGTATATTATGTGGATCAGATAAGAATTTGACGCGCGAGCATAAGGTAAAGGCATCACAAATAAGAAATACTTTTAAACAAGACGAAATGCTAGTTGCGAGCCTTGCCTCGGCACAGCGACCAAAAATTGCACAAGGCCCACAATCAAAAAATCTAAAATTTAACCATTCTATCTGTGAAAACTGTAACTCAAACAAGACACAGCCAGCAGATCAGGAGTTTGACCGGTTCCATGAAAAGTGCTCCGCCGCTTTAGAAACAAACACTAACCCCAGTGAAGTATTTAAATTCCCACCATACAATGATAACTATAATTATCTAAATGTATTTCGCTTTTTTGCCAAATTGCTTTGTTGTCAGATTGCTGACAATGGTGGACCGCGCGTAAGAGATTTATCTTCATTTTCTATCGGTTGTAGCGACAATAATATCATTTCACTGTATATTTCCAAGAACCCCATAATTGAACGATATGAAAAAATAACTGGCCATAGAATTTACGCCAGCCATGGCGGATTAATGGTTTCCACGAATTTAGAAACCGGGCGAATACAAAAACTCATTAGCCAGTTAGCGATAGAGTCAATCGAGTACTCTTTCTGGATCGAGCTTTTTCCAGCGGCTCAGATTGAATTGGAACACAAATTTCGAGCGTTCTGCGACAAAGCTCGAGAGGCTGTTCGGGTAGCTGGAGATCGACAGGGTTGAAGCGACGTTCCTTAGATACTCTTACTAAGAGCAAAACGCCCATCGATCGGAAACTGCGAGTCATTGTAGCCCGGGATCGACGGATGGCCGGACACCACCAGCGAGTCGATCAGCGCCTCGTCCTCGGCAGTGAAGTCGTTGCCCAGCGCCTCCAAATACCCCTACCACTGGGACATGGTGCTCCGGCCGGCCAGGGTCGTGGCCACACCCTCCACGTCCAACAGCAGCGCCCCCTTCGCGACTCATCTGGGCGTCCAGGGGCAGATGCTGCTGTTGCCTCAGAGACCTTGAGCAACCTTCAGACGTTCTTGCCGTAGCGGCCTTCGAGCTCTGCCGCGATCGCCGCTTCCGGCACCAGGCGGTTTCCGCCGAGCACGATCTCGACGACCTTTCCGTCCCCACCGCGGACCAGCTTCGCCTGCTCGCCGTGATTGGCGAAGCCGCCGGCCAGCCGGATCGTTCCGGTGTCCTCACCGGTCACCGCGATCTCCCCCGCGTCCATCAACGGGTTCATCAAGCCGGGCGCGCATAGCAGGACATGGTCCTTCATCGGAACCAGATCGATCGGCCCCCAGAGGGTCCACCAGCGCCCGCGCCAATCCTGCGTCCGGCTGGTCGGTGCGCCGCGGCTCTCGTAGCCGCGCAGGATCTGCAGCACACCGTCGGACCAGGGATGGGCATACCCGTCGACCGCGTTGGTCAGGATCGATACGGCCAGGTCCTTGCCGGGAATCACCGTCGTGCGGCTGATGCAGCTCTGGAATCCGCCGCTGTGGCCGAACCACTCCCAGTCGCCGATACTGCCCAGGATCACGCCGAGACCATAGTGGCGGGCGATGCTCGAATGCGCGTCGCTCCACTGCCGCCGGATCATCTCGCGCCTGCTCTCCGGCGACAGGACGCTGCGCCTGGCGGCCGGGTCCAGGCTCGCGAAGAAGCGGACGAGATCGCTGGCGGTCGACACGAAACCGGTGGCAGCGCTGAGCGCGCGGGTGTCGTTGGTCCCCGGGACGACTAGCCGGCGTCCGAGCGGCAGCTTGCCGGAATGGCCCCGCCCCATCATCGCCCCGTCGGGCAACGGCATGTCCGGCTCGGTCTCGGCGAGCTTGGAGGGGACCACGATGGTCCGCCTGATCCAGTCCCGGTACGGCATACCGGTAACCGCTTCGATCACCAGCCCGAGCAGGCCGAAGCCATGGTTCGAATACTTGAAGCGCGTGCTGGCGGGGATGATCGGCGCCTCGGTCAGTGCTGCGCGCAACTCCGCCTCGTCGAGATAGGGACGCCGGTCCTGCCACTGGCCCGCATCGAGACCGTCTCGAATGATGCCGGCGCTGTGCGACAGCAACTGCCCGACGGTCGCCCGGGCGATTTTCGGGTGCAGCCCGTCGACGTAGCGGCCGACCGGATCGTCGAGACGGACCTTGTCCGCCTCGCGCAGCTTCATGATGCCGGCCGCGGTAAAGGTCTTGGAATGCGAGGCGACACGCAGCCGGTGACGCGGGGTCAGGGCTTCGCCGCTCGCCAGGCTGGCGTACCCGAACGCCTGCTCCAGGACCACCTTGCCCCGATGCGCGATCGAGATCGAGCAGCCCGGCTGTTCCGAGAGCCGCATCTGGTAGTCGATCCACCGCGGCACGTAGTCCAACGCCGCCGTCAGCCAGCTCTTCATGGTCGCGCTCTTCAATTGGAGGAAAGTCGGAGGGCGTTACTCTATCCGGGTTCGATCTCAGCTCTCCAGGCCGCCCTCACCCCACCCGGCTGACCCGCCCCTCGATCGGATACTGGGGATCGTTGTAGCCCGGGGTCGACGGGTGGCCCGGCACCACCAGGGCGTCGATCAGCGCCTCATCCTCGGCGGTGAAGTCGTAGTCCAGCGCCTTCAGATACCCCTCCCACTGTCCCATGGTGCGCGGCCCGGCCAGGGCCGCCGTCACGAGCGTGTTGTTCAGCACCCACGTCACCGCCAGGTCGATCGGCGTCGCCCCCTTGGCTTCCGCATGGGCCTTGATCTTCTGGGCGATCTCCAGGCTCTCGTGGCGCCACTCGGTCTGCATCATCCGCTTGTCCTGACGGCCGGCGCGGCTGCCCTCCTCCGGCGCGACGTTCGGGGCGTATTTGCCGGTCAGGATGCCGCGGGCCAGCGGGCTGTAGGGCACCACGCCTAGGCCGTAGTGGTTGCAGGCCGGCAGGTGTTCCACCTCGGGCATGCGGTTCAGCGCGTTGTAATAGGGCTGGCTGACCACCGGTCGGTCGATGCCGAGTTGGTCGCACAGCCGGCAGATCTCGGCGACCCGCCAGGACCGGTAGTTGGACACGCCGAAATAGCGGATCTTGCCGGCCTTCATCAGGTCGCCCAGCGCGGTCACCGTCTCGCGCAGGTCGGTCGCGTGGTCCTCCTTGTGGAGGTAGTAGATGTCGATCACGTCGGTGCCGAGCCGCTTCAGCGACGCGTCGCAGGCCATGTGAACCCAGCGCCGCGACAGCCCGCCCCGGTTCGGATCGCCGCCCAGCGGATTGGCCAGCTTCGTCGCCAGCACCCAGTAGTCGCGCCCCTCGGCGATCGCCCGACCGACCACCGCCTCGCTCTCGCCGCCGTTATAGGCGTCGGCGGTGTCGATGAAGTTGATCCCGGCATCGCGGGCGGCGGCGATGATCTCCCGGCTCTCCGCCTCCGGTGTCGGCCCACCGAACATCATCGCCCCCAGGCAGAGCGGCGAGACCTTCAGGCCGGAGCGGCCCATCGTGCGGTATTCCATGACAACCTCCGGTTCGGATCGGGGCGGCAGTCTTGCGCAGCCGATGCGGCGCGTCCACCCGGCGGCTGATCCCGCGGGGGCGGCGCCATCGTGGCCTTGAGTGATATTAATTTTCCTATTGATTGTTTTAATCCGACCGTCTATGGTGCGGCCGCCCTGAGGAGCGGGTCGGTCCCTGCACCGTCAGTCGATCGATGCCCGCGGACCCGGGACAAGACTGTCGGACGCCAGCCAACGGCGCTTGCCTCCCGCGGCCCCGCGTGGTGCCATCGCGCCAACCAGAACAACGCCCGAGGGAGGGGCACCATGAGCACGGACACCCTGTCAGCCGAGACCTGCGAGAAGCTGTCCACGGTCAGCACCGCGACGCTGACGACCCAGATGTACAAGCGCGGCTTCCGCAACGTCTTCATGCAGGGTGTGGGCCGCCTGACCACGGCCCATGACCGCAACATGGTCGGCCCCGCCTTCACCCTGCGCTACATCCCGGCGCGCGAGGATCTGGACGACCTGTCGGTGTTCCAGGACTACGACCACCCCCAGCGCAAGGCGATCGAGACCTGCCCGGAAGGCCACGTGCTGGTGATGGACAGCCGCGGCGACCCCTCCGCCGCCTCGGCCGGCAACATCCTGATCACCCGGCTGATGAAGCGCGGGGCGGCCGGCATCGTCACCGATGGCGGGCTGCGCGACAGCTACCAGATCGCCGAGTACGACATCCCCTCCTACCACTCCCACCCCTCCCCGCCGACCAACCTGATCAAGCACCACGCGGTGGAGACCCTGAACGAGCCGATCGCCTGCGGCGGCGTGGCGGTCTATCCGGGCGACATCCTGGTCGGCGACCTGGACGGCGTGGTCGTCATTCCGCGCCACCTGGCCGACGAGGTGGCCAGGGACGCGGCCGAGCAGGAGATCCACGAGGAGTTCATCTATTCCGAGGTCGCCGGCGGCAAGCCGCTGCGCGGCACCTATCCCCCGGACGAGGCCGCCAAGGCCCGCTATGCCGAATGGCGCAAGAAGCGCGATGGCTGACGCCTCGCCCACCATCGACGACGCGATCGCCGATTACGACCGGCTGGCGGGGACGCTGGCACCCCGCTATGCCGGCTCCGGCGCGGCCGAGCGGCTGGTCAAGCGGCACGCCGCGATGCTGCCGAAGCCGCCCGGACCCGTGCTCGACATCGGCGCCGGCAGCGGCGCCCATGCGGTGGCCTTCGAGGCCCAGGGCTACCGGGTGGTGGCGGTGGAGCCGTCCGCCGGCATGCGGGCCCAGGCGCTCACCCTGTTCCCGGACATGGATGCCGAATGGATCGACGACCGGCTGCCGGACCTCTCCGTGGTCCGCGCCCGGGGCGAGCGTTTCCCCTTCATTCTGATCAACGCGGTATGGATGCATGTCCCGCCCGCCGACCGGGCCACGGCGGTCGCGGCGGTGGCCGATCTGCTGACGCCGGGCGGCGTGGTCTCGATCGCCCTGCGCCAGGGCCCGCCGCCGGCCGACCGGCCGATGTACGAGGTGCTGCCGGACGTGATCTCGGCCGATTTCCGGGCGGCCGGGTTCGAGGAGCTGGAGCGCTCCGAGCATGGCGGCGGGGGCGGATCCGATGCCGGCTTCGTCCGTCTGGTCCTGCGCAAAGCGTAATCATTTATTATCCTGGTTTCTGTTACGGTCTTGGGATGGTCTCCGCGACGCAGGAACCCGTGACCGAGATGGACGATAACGATTGGGCCCCGACGGATCCGGACGCGGCCACCGAGCTGAGCGCAACGCCGAAGAAGACCCGGCGACGCCCGGACGGTCCCGTCACCGTCGAAGACCGGCTGGAGGAGATCTCCGACGAGCGGCTGGAGGAGATCCTGGCCGCCCATCACAAGCACGTCGCCGGCCGGGCCGGCGGCGCGCGGGCCAACCTGTCCTTCAAGAACCTGAGCGGCCGGGATCTGTCGGGCCGCGACCTGAGCTTCATCGACCTGACCGCCGCCCGGCTGCGCGGCGCGAACCTGTCGGGCACCAACCTGCGGGCCGCGACCGTGTTCTGCGCCGACCTGCGGGACGCGAAGCTGATCGGCGCCCAGCTTGACCGCGCGGACCTGCGCGGCTCCTGCCTGCGCGGCGCCAACCTGACCGGCTGCTCCATGATCGAGGGTGATTTCCGCGAAGGCACCCTGTTTCACTGGGACCGCGGCAACCTGATGGCCTGGGTCCACGAGGACGACGCCAACAACGCCAGCAGCGCCATCATCCGAAACGCCGACCTGACCGACGCCAAACTGTCCAATTCCTTCGTGCGGCAGACCGACTTCACCGATTCCGTCCTGCGCAACGTGAAGCTGAACCGCGCCGACCTCAGCCATTCCGACCTCACGGGTGCGGATCTCGGCGGCTCCGACCTGAGCGAGGCGAACCTGACCGGCGCGAAGCTGAACGGCGCCATGCTGGCCGACGTGATCCTCAGCCACGCCAATCTGACCGATGCGGACCTGTCGGGGGCGCTGATCGACGCGGTGGACATGGACGCCGCCTCGATCGCCAACGCCACCCTGCCCCGCACGCTCGAATCCCTGGACAAGTCCCTGCGCGAGATCCTCGACCTGCATCTGCGGTTCTACCGCACCGGCGGCCGCGAGGGCGTGCGGGCGGACCTGGAGCGGGTGGACCTGTCGCAGAAGGAGCTGGAGAAGGTCACCCTGGTCGCCGGCAATCTGCGCTATGCGGTGCTGCGCGGCGCCAAGCTCAGCCGGGCATCGCTCATCATGGCCGACATGGCTTTCGCCGACCTGACGGGTGCGGATCTCTCCTTCGCCGACCTGCGCGGCGCCAATCTCCACCGGGCCCGGCTCAAGGGCGCGCGGATGCGGCGGGCGCGTCTGGAGCCGGTCGATATCGCCGGCTTCGCCCTGCAGAAATGGCCGACCAACGCCACCAACGCGACCTTCGACGAGGCGATTCTCGACGAGGCCTGCCTGCGCTCGGCCAAGCTCTCGGAGGCCAAATTCCGCAAGACTTCGCTGAAGAACACCGACATGGAGGATGCAAACCTCCAGCGGGCCGATTTTAGCGGCAGCGCTTGCTCGTCGCTCAAGCTAGACAGGGCGGATACGCGCGACGCCGAAGGGCTGCCGGACCTCACCGAGTAACAGCGAAGCACCATGGTTCAAAGCATCTCCACCGACGAGGCCGTCGACTTCGCCCGCGGCCTGATCGCAGAGCTTCGGGAACGGCGGCTGACCGCCCTGGCCGGGGTCACCGCGAAGATCGATCCGATCATGGAGCGCCGGGTCGCCCTGGATGTCGGCGGCGACGACCTGAAGGAACTGGCCAAACGCAGCCATGGGCTCGAGGAAGCGGTCAAGCGCGCCCGTCGCCAGGCCGAGCCGCGCAACTCCACCACCAACTTCGCCTCCGCCCGGATGTACGAGAAGGCCCGCCGCCAGGACGCCGAGATCGAGCGCGCCATACAGAAAGCGAAACAGGCCCGGGCCAAGTTCCAGTTCGTCTATGACGGCGTCATCGCCTCCGACGCCTTCACCAAGCGCCTGGCGGAGGAGATGGTGGCCGCCGATCCCGCCTATGCCCGGGTCGCCCAGTTCGACGGGGCGATCAGCGGGGTGGAGGCGGTGATCGACATCTGGCGCGCCCGCAAGGCTCAGGGCGCGACCACCGTCGCGATCGATTTCCGCACCCTGCGCGACATGGCGCCCTACGACGCCGCCCGCCGGCTGATGGCGCTGGCCCATGGCGAGAAGGATGCCGCCGACGCGGACTCCGCCCCGGGCTGAAGCCCGGCGCCCCACAACTCGGCGCCCCACAACTCGGCGTCATGAAACTCGGCGTCATGAAACTGGGGCGTTCTATCCTGCCCGCTCAGGCTCTAAGCTCCCGGAAAACGCCATCCGGCGAAGAACCGTCCCCACCGGACAGTCCTTGGGAGGACCCATGAGTTTCGAGACCATCACCCTGGAGCGCATCGGCGACGTGGCCCGGCTGTCGATCAACCGGCCGGACAAGCGCAATGCCGTCAACGAGCAGGTCCACCAGGAGATGCGCGCCGCCGTCGCCGAGGTGACGAGCGGCAGCGACCGGGCCAAGGCGCTGATCCTCACCGGCACCGGCGACCGCGCCTTCTGCTCCGGCCAGGACCTGTCCGCCCGCATGCCGCCGGAAAGCGGCCCGCCCACCCGCGACCTCGGCGCCGGGCTCGAACTCTACTACAACGCCCTGATCCGGCGCCTGCGCCAGGTCGAGATGCCGGTGATCACCGCCCTGAACGGCGTCGCCGCCGGAGCCGGCGTCGGCGTGGCACTGGCCGGCGACATCATCCTGGCCGCCCGCTCGGCCAAGATCGTGGTCAGCTTCTGTCGGGTCGGGCTGATCCCCGATGCCGGGGTGACCCACCACCTGCCGCGGCTGATCGGCGAGAACCGGGCCCTGGCCCTGGCCCTGACCGCCGACCCG
The DNA here is from genome assembly GCF_965223715.1 of Thalassobaculum sp. GTDB lineage: Bacteria > Pseudomonadota > Alphaproteobacteria > Thalassobaculales > Thalassobaculaceae > Thalassobaculum. Next base: position 1,661,598 of record NZ_OZ245012.1, read on the forward strand.
CTCGACGCCGAGACGGCGGAGAAATGGGGCCTGGTGTGGAAGGTCCATGACGACGACACGCTGCAGGACGAGGCGGTGGCGCTGGCGGCGAAGCTCGCCAAGCTGTCGCCCCGGGTGGTCCAGCGCACCCGCCGGGCGATCCGGTCGGCCATGTCGAACGACCTGGACACCCAGCTCGCGCTGGAACGCGACATCCAGCGCGAGGTCGGCTTCGGCAACGACTATGCCGAGGGCGTGCGCGCCTTCCTGGAGAAGCGGGAGCCCCACTTCACCGGGACGTGATACGACTGGTGCGTCTACGATAGGGTAGTCGTTTTCTTATACGATCCGTCGGCAGGTACGGCTGATATCTCTCATGCTCAAATGGGGGTTCCGAAATTACATGAACACGCCGAAATCCGGAAGTAACATGCCGAAACTCCGACTCGATCTTTTTTAATGTCTCGTTGATATTGTAAGTATCCGATCTTGGAATTTGAGTTCCCTCAAATGCATTTATATCTACAGTATATTTTCTTTCGTATTTTCTGTTTCGTATATCAGAAAATGTTATGGTAAATTCTATAATTTGACCTTTGAATTGCCGATACTGGCCAATCCAAATTTGAATGTTTTGATTTACTCCCATTGAGTGAATGGATGAGAATTTCTGCTCAGAGATCTTGCCACGACTTCGGTTTTCGAATCCGATTTGAAAATCAGGAAAAGCGGAAATTCGTATGTTGTAAGCTGGTGACCTGCCAACATTCCTAACGTACATCTCTAAGATCGTCGGGTATGGAGCACTAATTCCAACCTCCACATCAGGCCCAGTCTGCCATTCTCGCAATTCCATTGCTTCTCTCAGATGTTTGGCAGATATCCGGGCCATCGCTAACGTCGCTACAATCAATGCGAAGGTAAGAAGCGCATTGATTGCCGGTTCCCAGTGATCCAAAGCATCTGCGAGCGGCATAACTCTCCACCTAACATTGAAATTTAAAATAAACCCATAGTATTTTTTCTTATCCGATACAATACGTGACGCGATAGCCGGTGCCCTGCCGGCAGCAGCGGGTGGTCGAAATCGCCGCTCGCGTCCCGGGTCATGCCGATGCGGCGCATCACCGCCTGGGAGCGTTCGTTCTGCACGGCGGTGAAGGACACCACCTCGTCGCGGCCCAGGATATCGAAGGCGAAATCGAGCGAGGCCGCCGCCGCCTCGCTCGCATAGCCCTTGCCCCAGGCTTCCCGGCTCAGGCGCCAGCCGACCTCGGTGCAGGGGCCGCAGGGCAGCTCCGCGCCGTAATGCGGCACGCTCGGCCCGACCATGCCGATGAAGCCCGGCCCGCCCTTCACCTCCACGGCGAAGAAGCCGAGCCCCTGGGTCTCGATCCGCTCCTTCATGCGCAGGGCGAGCGCGTCGCTGTCGGCGCGGCTCAGGGTGTCGGGGAAGAACTCCATCACCTCCGGGTCGGCGTTCAGGGCGGCGAAGGGGGCGAAATCCTCCTCCCGCCAGGGCCGCAGGATCAGGCGCTCGGTTTCGATCGGCAGGCCGGCATGGGGCATGGGAACACCGTTGGTGCGGGAACGGCCCCCGGACTACCCTAGGGCTCGGACTTTGTGGAGAAGGAAATGACCGTTCGGATCTATCACAACCCGCGCTGCTCCAAATCGCGCCAGACCCTCGCCCTGCTGCAGGACAAGGGGATCGAGCCGGATGTGGTGGAATACCTGAAGACCCCGCCGAGCGCTGCGGAGCTGGATCGGCTGCTAACCGCGATGGGGATGGCGCCACGCGAGGCGATGCGCCGCAAGGAGCCGCCGTACAAGGAGCTGGGCCTGGACAACCCGTCCCTCGACCGCGCGGCGCTGATCAAGGCGATGGTGGAGAACCCGGTTCTCATAGAACGCCCGATCGTGGCGAAGGACGGCAAGGCCGCCCTGGGCCGCCCGCCGGAGGCGGTGCTGGGGATTTTGTAGACCGTTCCCATCTGGAACAGGCCCGCGGCCCTGCCCTAAGATCGTCGGATCTTCCTCTCCGACCAACGGGTATCCGCCATGTCCAAACTCGATCTGCAGCCGCTCGCGGGGGCCAGTTTCGGCCGTCATGTCCGGGTCACCGGCGCCACCAGCGACGCCCAGGTGATCGAGGCGCTGGAGGCCGAGGCCGACGCCCTGCTCCAGGCGTTCTACGACGGCCACGGCTTCATGCTGCTGACCGGGCTGCACAGCATGACCCGCGACCCGTCGCAGCTCGTGCGGCTATCCCGGCTGTTCGGCCCGGAGGTGGAGGACTACACCAAGACCGGCATGATCCTGGACCGGGTGCACAAGGAGGTGCCGGAGATCCTGGTGATCTCCAACGCCGCGCCGATGAACCAGAAGCCGCCGGCCCGGCCCGAGCCGGCCCTGACGGCGGACGGCAAGCTGCCGGTGCAGTTCCCGCACCGCCGCGGCTGGCACACCGACCAGAGCTACCGCCGCCCGCCGCCGGACATCTCGCTATTCTACTGCGTCCACCCGGCGCCGATCGACCAGGCCCAGACCCTCTATGCCGACGGCATCTCGGCCTATGAGGGCCTGTCCGACGAGATGAAGGCGAAGATCGAAGGGGTGGAGGCGCTGCACGTTCAGCCGGGCACCGGCCGGGCCGAGCTTGCGATCAAGGCGGGCGCCGAGGTGAAGCCACTCGGCCCGCTGCAGCAGCCCCAGCGCCAGCCGATCGTGCGCACCCATCCGGTGACCGGCCAGAAGGCGCTGTATCTCTGCGAGTCCGGCCAGCTCGACTGGATCGAGGGGCCGATCGTCGGCATGGAAAAGGGTGTCGACGGCGACGGCGCCAGGCTGGTCTACGAGCTGATGAGCCACTACACCAGCGCGCCCTATGCCTATGTCCAGGAATGGCGGGCGGGCGACCTGGTGATCTACGACAACCGCTGCACCATCCACAGCGCCACCTGGTTCGACGACGCCGCCACCGACCGGGTCATGTGGCGCACCACGGTGCGCGGCAACCCGGGCCCCGAATACGCCGACGAGGCCCCGAGCTGGCTGCCGGCGGCGTAGGCGGCCGCTCCCTCTACCAAATCCCGTCATCCCGGACGGACCCGGACTTGATCCGGGTACGGGCCGGGACCGAGGGCCGACCGTTCTCCTGGGTCCCGGCCGAGCCCCGGGTCGAGCCCGGGCCTCGCCGGGATGACGGCGTGTTTTTATTCTCTTGAGTTCGTCGCCTCTCCAAACGGTCAAGCATCGATTGAACCTCCAGGCCGACAAACGCTAAAATGCCCCGCAATCTTCCCTCACAGAGTGAAGATCGGATCTACGGCGCAACGGGGGGCGGGCCTTGGAGATCTCACTGGCGACGATTTACGGGCTGCTGATCGCGGTCGGGCTGGTGTCGGTGGACACCGTGCTGAACGCGAACACGCTGTTCCTGGACTCCCACGTGGCGGCCAAGTTCGAGGAGGCGGGCTATTCCGCCGAGGTGGTCGAGCAGCACCTGATCAGCGACCTGTCGGTGATCGCCGACACCAAGTCCCTGGTCAAGGCGCCGGTCATCAAGTCGAGCGACGCGCCCTCCTTCTCCGCCGCGCTGGCTTCGGTGGTGAACCTGCAGGATTCCCTGGAGGCGGCCCAGCAGCTCGTCGGCTTCGCCCCGCCGAAGCTCTTCGCCGCCGCGGTCCAGCACGGCGAGACCGATACGATCGAGCTGACCGGCCGCTCGCCCCTGTTCGGCCGCTTCTCGATCTCCGTCGACGGGGCGGAGAAGAACATCGACCAGATGATCGAGGAGGCGGCCTACCGCACCTTCCGCGAGCTCGACCCCTATACCGCGGTGCTATCCCGCTTCACCCTCAACCCGGACAGTCTCGACGAGGTCGAGGCGGAGCTGGACGACCTGCTCGCCCGGGTGCGCAGCACGGTCCATACCGACACCAGGGCGCAGCTTGAGAACCTGAAGGGCATCATCGCGCTCGACCGCAACGACACCGAGGGCGCGATCGGGTGGTTCAACGCCGCCCTGAAGGACGACCCGCACTTCCACGTGGTCCGGCTCAACCTGGCGCTCGCCCTGGTCCAGCTCGACCGCTACGACGAGGCGATCGCCCAGACCAGCTTCATCTCCGAGCCCGCCTACTGGCCGATGACGGGCGATCCGGTACTGCTGTCGGCGGCCTATGTGCTGCGCGCCGTGGCCCATTGGGGCAAGGGCAACCTGCTGACCGCGAAGAGCGATCTGGAATACGCGATCTACCTGCAGCCGACCTCGACGGCGGCCTACTGGTACCTGTCCGGCGTGCTGCATGCGATGGGCGAGCCGACCAAGGGCGACATGATGCTGCAGAAGGCGACGGACAACCTGGTCTATTTCGAGACCTATCCGGAGGTCGCCCTGCTCTACTACTGGGTCTCGGCCGAGGACATGCGGCCGCTGGAGCGCCGCACGACCACGCTGCCGAGCTGGCACGGCCAGGGCAAGGCCACGGCCCCTTCCACTGCTCCCTCGACGGCCCCTTCCCTGCCTCAGAGCAAGCCGGACGCCGCCCCGCCGGCGCCGACGCCGTCCCAAACGCCGATCCGCCAGAACACCTGACGTCTTAAACTGGAACGGGGCCACCCGAAGGTGACCCCGCGCCGGCGCCGGTCCGGCTCTGGAGGGAGGATCGGACCGTCGCGGCGGGGTTATCGCCGCTTACGGCCCGCGCTTCCAATCGAAGGACGGTATGGAAGCGATCGGTTCTGCCTATCGGACCGTCAGGACCCGGCCCCGACCGCGCCGATGGAGTAGCCGCCGCAGATATACATGACCTGCCCGGTCACGAAGCCGGAGCGCTTGTCCATGAAGAAGCTCACGCCGTTGGCGATGTCCTCCGGCGTACCGAGCCGGCCGACCGGGATGCCGTCGATGATCCTCTGGGTACGCGGGTCGTCGTCCGGGTTGGCGGCGGCCCAGAGCGGCGTCTGGATGGCGCCCGGCCCGATGGCGTTTACGGTGATGCCGCTGCGCGCCAGCTCCAGCGCCCAGGTCCGGGTCATGCCGTGGATCGCCGCCTTCGACGCCGAATAGGCGGTGCGGAGCTGCTTGCCCATGGCGGCGCGCGAGGAGATGGAGACGATGCGGCCGAAGCCCTCCGCCCGCATGCCCTCGACCAGACGCTGGGTGATGGTCAGGATCGGCTTCACGTTGAGGCCCATGACCGCGTCGAAATCCTCCAGGGTCGTGCCGTCCAGGTCGGCCGGCTTCACATGGCCGACATTGTGGCATACCCGGGTGATCGGCCCGTCCTTGAGCACGTAGTCGAGCGCGGCATGGATCGCGTCGGCGTTCATCAGGTCGACATTGATCCAGCGGGTCTGAAGCGGCGGATCGGGCTCCACCCGGTCGAGGATCACGACCTCGTAGCCGTCTTCCACCAGCCGTTGGACGATCCCGCGGCCGATCGAACGCGACCCTCCGGTCACCAATGCCCGTTCCATGCGTCTTCTCCCTTTTGGTCTTTCAGATCAGGTTCGTGAGTTGTGGGCGATCCAGGGGTCCATCTCCGGCACCTCCCAGGCGGCGTACCAGGCTTCGACATGCGGCCTAAGCTCGGCATAGAGATCGGCATAGTCCCGGTCGTAGGGCAGTGCCGCGACCTGCTCGGCCAGTTCGGCGGCGACCGCCTTCAGGTCGAAGCGGGTGGGCCAGCCGTCCTGCAGCACGACCTCGCCGCCGACGATCACCGTGTCCACGTCGCCCTGCTTGGCGCGTTGCAGGACCACCGCGAAGGGATCGGCCTCGGGCGCGACATAGGGCCAGCTCAGGCGTTCGACATTCACCAGCACCAAGTCGGCGATCATGCCCGGCGCGATGCGGCCGAGCTCGTCCTCTCGGCGCAGCAATTTCGCACCGCCGGTGGTCACCAGGCCGAAACTCTGTTCCAGCGTCGGCGCCGGCGCGCCGATCCGCGGCGTGCGGTGCAGCCGGTGGGCCAGGCGGATCTCGGCGAACATGTCCTCGTCGTCGCCGATCGTGGTGCCGTCCATGCCGAGGCCGGTGGTCACCCCGCCGGCAATAAAGCCGTTCAGGGGCGCCACGCCGGAGCGCAGGCGCAGGTTGGAGCTTGGATTGTGGGAGATCGCCGCCCCGGTCTCCGACAGGATTTCGACGTCCCGCTGCGACGACCAGACCGCATGGGCGAAGGAGATGCGCGGCGACAGCACGCCCAGATCCTTCAGATGCGCGGTCATTGACTTGCCGAGCGCCCGCTCCGCTTCCAGCCGCTCGTACAGGCTTTCCTGCACATGGGTCTGGATGCCGGTGTCGTGCCGTTCGGCCCCGTCGGCGATGGCGACCATGAGGTCGTCGCCGACCCATTGCGGGCCGGGCGGGCCGTACCAGGCGCGGGCCCGTTTCATGTCCTTCGCCCGGTCGATCAGGCTGTCCATCAGGGCGAGATAGTCCCGCTCGCTGCCCTTGTCGGCATCGAGGAAATGGGCCCGGACCCGCCGGGCCAGATCGCCCGGAAGCTGGGCGACGAAGGCCTCGTCCTCGCGGTGCACCAGACGGCTGTAGAAGCTGACCCCGCCCGCCAGATGGCCGCGGATGCCGCTCTCCTCATAGGCGTCCAGCCGGGCGGCGAGGTCGTCATGGCCGGAAGCGTAGGCGTTGCCGACCGAGGCCATGTCGACCACGGCGGTCACCCCGGTCTGCAACAGCCGTCCCGCCGCCACCAGGGTGCGCAGCCGCGGGTTGGTCCAGCGCATGCGGGGATTGCCCAGGATCCACGGCTCCAGCACCCCGTCCTCAATGCCGTGCTGGATATGGGTGATGGCGTTGGAATGGTGATGGGCGTTGATCAGCCCGGGCAGCAGCGCCTGGGTCCCGTCCCCGAAGGTCGGCGCGTCCGGATACCGGGCGCACAGATCGGCGGCCGGCGCGATCTCCACGATCACCCCGTGCCGCACCAGAACGGCGGCATCGTCGAGCCGCCGGGGTGCCGGATCGGACGCGTCCTGGACGAAGACCCAGCGGGCCCGGATCAAGATCGGCATGGCATCCTCCCAACCGTTGGACGGGACCGATGATACGACGCGGCCGGCGCGCGGGAACCCGTTCTTCTGGTGCGGATCACCGGCGGCCGCCGGCGAGCTTGATGGCATCCGGATGGGCCCGCAGCTTCAGCATCGCCCATATGCCGAAGGCCGGGCCCAGGGCGAGCGGCGCGAAGGCCCAGGTCCATCCCACCGCGTCGACGAAGACCGGCATCAGGTGGATGCTCACCAGGGTCAGCAGGAAGCCGATGGCGGTCTGCAGGGTGATCATGGTGCCGACCAGATAACGGTTCGACAGCTCCGCCACCGAGGCCGAGAACTGGGCGCTGTCGGCGATGATGCTCACCCCCCAGATCAGGCAGATCGCGACCAGCAGCAGCGGCGGGCCGCCGAAGAACAGGCCGACGGTGAGCGAGCAGATCCCGCTGACCGCCATGGCGATGGAGGTGACGGCCGTCCGCCCGACCTTGTCGGCCAGCACGCCCGCGGCGAAGGCGCCGGCGGACCCAACGGCGATGGTGGCGAAGGTGGCGAGCCGGGCCCAGGTGATCGCCGCCCCCTCGTCCATCACCAGCCGGAAGCTCGCGTCCAGGAACACGCCGAGCCAGGCCCAGGCGGCGTACAGTTCCCACATGTGGCCGAAATAGCCGAAATTGGCGAGGCGCAGGGCTGGTAGCTTCCAGGCCCAGAGTGCCGATTTCGGATCGAAGCGGGCGCCGACGGTCATCAGCGGCCCGCTGCCGGCGAAGCGGATCGCCAGCGCCGAACTGACCGCCAGGGCGGAGGTCACGGCGATGGTCCAGCGCCAGTCGATCAGGATCAGGCCGTTCACCAGATGCGGCGAGGCCGAGCCCAAGGTCAGGGCCGCGACCAGAAATCCGACCAGCAGGCCGAGATCGCCCTTGGCCCAGCTCGCCGCGATCTTCATGCCCACCGGATAGATGCCGGCGATGCAGGCGCCGGTGATGAAACGCAGAACCAACACCACCGGCGAGGTCGGATCGACGGTCAGGATCAGCGCGTTCGCCGTTGCCGCGACCAGGGCGGAGATCGTGAAGAAGCGTCGCGGGTCGATCCGGTCGGCCAGCGCCAGGAACGCGCTGGTCAGGCTGCCGGCGACGAAGCCCGCCTGCACCGCGCTGGTGAAGGCCGATTGCTGGAAATCGGAAAGCGCCGCCTCCTCCCGCAGCGCCGGCATCACGGCGGAGGCGGAGAACCACAGGGACATTGCCGCCACCTCGGCATAGGCGAGGACGGCGAGCGAGGCCCCCTTGGTGCGGAACGGCATGACCCGCGACCGGCGGCACTCAGCCGCCGATGACCCTCGTGGGCGCGCCGTCGACCCAGGCCCGGATGTTCTCCACCATCTGGCTGTAGAACGTCCTGTAGGATTCCTGGGTCACGTAGCCGACATGGGGCGTGGTCAGCAGGTTGTCGATCTTGCGGAACGGATGGTCGGTCGGCAGCGGCTCCTGGTCGTAGACGTCGACCGCCGCCGCCCGGATCTTGCCCTTGGTCAGCGCGTCGATCAGCGCCTGCTGCTCGACGATCGGGCCGCGCGAGGTGTTCACCAGGATGGCGGACGGTTTCATCCGGCCGAAATCCTCCGAGGTGATCAGGCCGCGCGAGCGGTCGGACAGGATCATGTGGATGGTGACGATGTCGGCCCGGCTGAACAGCTCCTCTTTCGACACCTTCTCCACGCCCAGCTCGTCGCAGCGCTCCTGCTTCAGGTTCGGCGACCAGGCGATGACGTCGAGGCCGAATTTCGGCGCGATCTCCGCCACCATGCCGCCCAGCTTGCCGAGACCGACGACACCGAGCGTCTTGCCGGAGACGGCCATGCCCGTGCGCTCCTGCCAGCCGCCCTGCTTCATGGTCAGGTGGTCGAAGGCGACGTTGCGCATGGTGCCCAGGATCAGCGCCCAGGTGAGTTCCACCGTGCTGGAGCCGGGGCTGTCGGTGCCGCAGGTGACGACGCCCATCTCCTTGGCGGTCTTGAAGTCGACCGCGTTGTTGCGCATGCCCGAGGTGATGAACAGCTTCAGGTTCGGCAGGCGCTTGAACACCTCGCCCGGGAACGGCGTGCGCTCCCGCATGGCGCAGACGATCTCGAATTCCTTCAGCCGCTCAACCAGCGGCTCCACCGCCACCAGGTTGTCGGTGAAGACCACCGGCTCGAATCCGTCGGGCAGGCTCGACCAGTCGGCGCTGGTCAGGGCGGCGTTGGCATAGTCGTCCAGAATCGCGATCTTGGGCACGGGCGTTTCCTCATATTTCAGATCAGGAAGCTTCCTGATCCTTTTGTTTTTCATGCAGAACCATGCTCGCCGAGTTCATGCAGTAGCGCAGGCCGGTCGGCGCCGGTCCGTCCGGGAACATGTGCCCCAGATGGGCCTCGCACTTGCTGCAATGGACCTCGGTTCGGGTCATGAAGAAGGAGCGGTCGGTCTTGGTGCCGACGGCCTCCTCGCTGATCGGCGCCCAGAAGCTCGGCCAGCCGGTGCCGCTGTCGTACTTGGTCTCGCTGTCGAACAGCGGCTGGCCGCAGCACACGCAGACATAGGTGCCGGGGGTCTTGCTGTCGTGATAGGCGTTGGTGAAGGGCCGCTCGGTGCCGTGCTTGCGCGCCACCTTGTACTGTTCGGGCGTGAGCTGGGCCTTCCACTCGGCATCGGTCTTTTCGATCTTGTCGGTCATCAGATCCTCCTCAATCTTCCGTCCCGATAGAGATGGGGCCCGACCCGGGCGACGTCACCGCCGCCGGGGCCGGGTATCGATCACGACTTGCGACGCGCCTCGAGCACGGTGCCGTCGGCGATCAGGCCGTCGACCTCCTCGGCGCTGAACCCGTTCTCCTCCAGCAGCTCGCGGCCGTGCTCGCCGAAGCGCGGCGGGCGGCGCTTGATCTCGCCCGGGGTGCGGGAGAACTTGATCGGGATGCCCCAGCCCTTCCAGCCGTCCTTCTCCGCCGCCATGCCGCGGTGGATGGTGTGCGGGTGGGTCATCACCTCCTCGGTGTTGCGCATCGGCCCGACCGGCAACCCGGCGGCCAGCAGGCGGTCGCACAGCTCGTTGCCGTCGACCTCGGCCAGCAGGGCCTGCAGCTCGGTCCGCAGGCTGTCCTGGTTGTTCAGCCGGTCGCCGTTGGTGGCGTAGCGCGGGTCGTCGCCCAGCTCCGGCTTGCCCAGCTCCTTGCAGAGCTTCTTGAACGCCCGGTCGTTGCCGCCGGCGACGAAGATGTCGACGGTCGCGGTCTTGAACAGGTCGTAGGGGCTGATGTTCGGGTGCTGGTTGCCGGTCAGCTTCGGCACCCGGCCGGACAGCGAGTAGTTGGCGACATGGGGGTGCATCAGCGCCAGGCCGCAATCGTACAGGGTCATGTCGATATACTGGCCGTGGCCCGAACGCTCGCGCTCCAGCAGCGCCATCAGGATGGCGTTGCACGAGTACAGCCCGGTACCGATATCGACCATCGGAATGCCGAGACGGACCGGCCCGGCCTCGGGCGCGCCGTTGATCGAGAAATGGCCGACCATGGCCTGGATGATCCCGTCATAGCCCGGGAAGCCGCCATAGGGGCCGTCGGCGCCGAAGCCGGAGATCCGGCAGTGGACCAGCTTCGGGAAGCGCTCCTTCAGCACCTGCTCGTAGCCCAGGCCCCATTTCTCCATCGAGCCCGGCTTGTAGTTCTCGACCAGCACGTCCGCCTCCTCCAGCAGGCGCAGGAGGACCTCCTTGCCGCGATCGGTGGACAGGTCGAGGGCAAGCGACCGCTTGTTGCGGTTCACGCCGAGGAAGTAGCTGGCGTCCTTGCCGTCGTCGAAGGGCGGTCCCCAGTCGCGCACCTCGTCGCCCTGGGGCGGCTCGATCTTGATGATCTCGGCGCCGTGGTCGCCCAGCATCTGGGTGCAGTACGGCCCGCCGAGCACACGGGTGCAGTCGACAACCTTGATCCCGGCGAGTGTGCCGCCGGACGTCTTCTCATTCGCCACCGATATCCTCCCGAAGGGTAAGCGCGTGCAGCCTAACGGCGGGTCGGCGAAAGCGGAAGAGCACGAGAGCCGCCCGCAAACGGCTACGGCAGAATGTCGATCATCCGGTCGAACTTGATCCAGCACCACACGATGTCGACGGTACCGCTGCGGTCGCCGAGCAGCGGCAGGACCAGGCGGCTGTAACTCTCGAAAAGCTGGCGGCGGTCGACCAGCGAGACCCGCTGGCCGCGATAGCAGGCGTGCTCAGCGATCACCCGGCCGTAGATCTCGCGGTCGCGCTGCTTGAACTCCGCGCCGAAGGCCTGCTCGACGGTGAGGCCGGTCGGGTCGCGCCCGGCATATTCGACGAGCAGCGTGCCGATCAGGCGGTAGCGCAGGGTCTGGAACACTCCGGCCGCATCGCGCACCACGTCGAACAGGATCGTGGTCGGCAGGAAATCCGGCAGGTCCAGGGGCGGATCGATGTCCGAGCGTTTCGGCGCGGGCCCGGGTCCGGCCGCCCGGCTCCAGTAGCCGAACAGGTATTCCAGATCGAGGTCCTCGATCGCCTCGCCGCTGTCGCCGAGCGACAGCCAGAGCGCCCGTTCCTCCAGATCGACCATATCGGTGCGATCCCCTCAGGTGGCGTCAACCGATGTCCGGCCGTGAATATGCTGCGTACGCCGGTTCCCCATGGACTTCAAACTGATTTTCGGAAAATGCTGGCCGGATGCTCAACCCCCTTCTTCCGGACCGTCCATGACCGACGCCAACCGCATCCCCGCCGTCTTCATCCGCGGCGGCACCAGCAAGGGCGTGTTCTTCCATGCCCGCGATCTGCCGGCCGACCAGGCGGCGCGGGACGGGCTGTTTCTGACGGTGATCGGCAGCCCCGACCCCTATGGTCGCCAGCTCGACGGCATGGGCGGCGGGTACTCGTCGGTCTCCAAGGCGGTGATCATCGCCCCGTCGGAGCGCGAGGATGCGGATGTGGACTTCACCTTCGCCCAGGTGGTGGTGGACAAGCCCCTGGTCGATTACGCCCAGACCTGCGGCAATCTCTCCAGCGCGGTCGGCCCCTTCGCCGTCGACGAGGGGCTGGTGACGGTGCCGGACGGGCCCGCGGTCGTGCGGGTGTTCAACACCAACACGTCCAAGATCTACCACGCCCATTTCGAGGTGCGCGGCGGACGGGCGGTGGAGGTCGGCGACTATGTGCTGGCCGGGGTGTCGGGCAGTGCGGCGCTGGTGCGGCTGGACTACGTGCATCCGGGCGGGGCGATGACCCGGGCCTTCCTGCCCACGGGCAACGTGGTGGACACGTTCGACGTGAGCGGCATCGGTCCGGTGGAGGCGTCCCTGGTGGATGCGACCAACCCGGTCGTCTTCGTCGACGCCGCCTCCTTCGGCAAGACCGCGACCGAGCACCCCGATGCGCTGGACGCGGACCGGGTATTCATGGCGGCGATGGACGACCTGCGGCGCCAGGCGGGGGTGGCGATGGGCATGGCGGAACGGCCCCAGGACGTGCCGCTGTCCAACCCGAAGATCGCGATCCTGGCGGCCCCGGCCGACTGCACGACCATCGCCGGCGAGCGGATCGCGGCGGCGGAGCACGACATCCTGATCCGCATCCTGTCGATGGAGAAGTGCCACAAGGCGGTCACCGGCACCGGAGCGATGTGCCTGTCGGCGGCCTGCGGGGTGGTGGGCTCGGTGCCGCACCGTCTGCGCCGGGGGAGCGACCCGAAGGTGCGGATCTGCTCGCCCTCGGGGGTGGTGGAGCTGGCGGCGGATGTGGCTATGGCGGATGATGGGACCTGGGAGGCGCGGGCGATCTCCGTGGAACGCACCCAGCGCCGGCTCATGGAAGGCTGGGTGCGGCTGCCGCACGGCTGATCCGCTCCCGTTCACTCCCCCCTAATTCTTTCCCCTCTCGTTCACTCCCCTCAAGTTCACTCCCGGACTTGTTCCGGGGCAAGACGTCAGCTCGCGCGCGCTCCACAAGCCTCGCCCCGGAACAGGTCCGGGGAGTGTAGAATGGTTGGAGGTGGAGGAGAGAACCCGTGCTTTCTCCCCCAACCCACACACCCTGACGCATGGGAAACAAACCTCATTCCCCGAACTTGTTCCGGGGCAAGCCGTCAGCTCGCGCGCACTCCACAAGCCTCGCCCCGGAACAGGTTGTTCAGCCCGGAGAGAAGGTTGACGCCTGTTCGGAGACATGGCTGACGGTTTCCGGATTAGTGTTTTCGTCGTTGTTGACGTCAATAGTTGCGATGCGCTTGGCGCCGAAGAAGACGCCGAACCGGCCGTCGTGGTCGCGTGGCCGGATGGCGACGCGTTCACCGCGGAAGGCCTTGGGCACGCGCCAGAGGCGGTTTCGGAAGCTGATGTTGGCGGACTGGTTGACGGTGCGCAGCGTCTCGCCGTCGTCATAGACGATCTCGGGCGGCGGATCGATGAAGGGACGCGGCGAGACGGCGTATCGGGTCGCCGGGACCTCCTGACCGAGAGCCTCGTGCGGCCTGCGGGTGTTGTAGACGCTGCGCCAGGCATCGAAGGCCGTCTGGGCGCAGGCGAGGTCGCGGAACCGGTTGCAGGCCAGCAGCTCGGCGTTGAGGGTGCGGTGGAAGCGCTCGTTCTTGCCGCGCGACTGGGGATGGTAGGGGCGGCTGTGGATGACCTCCACGCCGAGCTTGAGCAGCCACACCCCGAGCGGCGTCCACTGTCCCGGCACGCCGCCGCCCCAGGGCGAGCCGTTGTCGAGGAAGAACGCCTCGGGCAGGCCATAGCGGCAAAAGGCCCCTTCCAGGGCGCTGCGCACCGTCGCCGTGCGCTGGTCGCCGCAGGCGGCAAGGCAAAGCGCGTAGCGCGAGTGATCGTCGATCACCGTCAGCGGATGGCACCAGCCGGCGCCGGCCAGCGGCACGCGGCCCTTGAAGTCCATCTGCCACAGCAGGTTCGGCGCCGGCTTCTCGAAGCGCCGGTAGTGATGGTTGTCGCCGCCGCTCCCGCCACCGATCCGACCATGACGCTGCAGCACCGCATGCACCGTCGACGGGGCGGGTGCGGCAAGACCCTCGCGGCTCAAACAGCGCGCGATCTTGCGCGCTCCCCACGCCGGGTGCGCATCGCGCACCGCCAGGATCGCCGCCTCCACGTCCGCCGCTGTCCGCGCCGGGCTCCCATGCGGCCGCCGCGAGCGGTCACACAGACCCTCCGCCCCATCCTGCCACCGCCGGAGCCATTTGTAGCCCGTCTGCGCACTGATCCCAAAACGCCGGCACAACTCCCGACGGTTCGCCCCTTCCGACAACGCAAGCGTCACAAACTCAAGACGCTGTTCCATGGCAGACACCTCTCTCCACGGCATGCCCAGCCTCCCGCGCTGATCACATGCCTAAAGTGTCAACCATCTCCCCGAACACCTGTCCGCTATCTCTCCGGGCTGAACAATTTAGTCCGGGGCCCACTCTTCAGCGTGCGCGATCGCCCCGGACGTAGGCCCCGGAACAGGTCCGGGGAGTGAGATGGGGTGGGGAATGAGATGGGGTGGGGAGCGAGAGGGACCGGGGAACGAGCTTGGATGAGAGTGGCGCTCACACGTCCCCGAACCCCTTCCCCTCGTCCGCCAGCTTCAGCAGCAGCGGGCTCGGGGCCATCCAGGGGCCGTGGGCCTTCTCGAACGCCTGCAGCTTCGCCGCGATGGTCTTCAGCCCCACCTTGTCGGCCCAGAACATCGGGCCGCCCCGGTAGCGCGGGAAGCCGTAGCCGTGCATCCAGACCGCGTCGATGTCGCTCGACCGCAGCGCGATGCCCTCGTCCAGGATCTTCGCCCCCTCATTCACCAGCGGATAAAGACAGCGCTCCAGGATCTCCTCATCCGACACCGCGCGGCGTTCGATGCCGAGTTCCCTGGAGGTCTCCACGATGATCGCCTCGACCTCCGGGTCCGGCTCCGGCGTGCGGCCGTCGGCGTATTTGAACCAGCCCTTGCCCGTCTTCTGCCCGAACCAGCCGCGATCGCAGATCTTGTCGGCGATCGTGCCCGAGTAACGGCCATTGGAAGGCTTGCCGCCATTGGCCTTGATCTGCTCCTGGCGCACCCGCCAGCCGACATCGTTGCCGGCCAGATCGCACATGGCGAACGGACCCATGGGCATGCCGAAATCGTACATCACCCGGTCGATATCCTGCGGCAACGCCCCCTCCTCCACCAGGAACATCGCCTCGCGCAGGTACTGGTGGAGCATGCGGTTGCCGACGAAGCCGTGGCAGACCCCGACCAGCACGCCGACCTTGCCCAGCGTCTTGGACAGGGTCATCACCGTGGCGATCACGTCGTCGGCCGTCTCCTTGCCGCGCACGTTCTCCATCAGCCGCATGACGTTGGCCGGGCTGAAGAAGTGGGTGCCGATCACGTCCTGGGGCCGTTTGGTGGCCGAGGCGATCTCGTTCACGTCCAAGGTGGAGGTGTTGGTCGCCAGAATCGCGCCCGGCTTGCAGATGCCGTCGAGCTTGGCGAACAGGTCCTTCTTGACCGCCATGTCCTCGAACACGGCCTCAACGACCATGTCCACATCCGCCAGCGCGCCCATATCGGTGGTGCCGGTGATCAGGCCCATGCGCTTGTCCATCGCCGCCTGGGCCAGCCGGCCCTTGGAGACGGTGGCCGCATAGTTCTTCCGGATCTTTTCCAGACCTGCGTCCAGCGCATCCTGCGCGCTCTCCACCACCGTCACCGGCAGGCCGGCATTGGCGAAGACCATGGCGATGCCGCCGCCCATGGTGCCGCAGCCGACCACGCCGACTTTCTGCACCGGCCGGGTCGGGGTGTCCTTCGGCACGTCGGGGATCTTGGCCACCTCGCGCTCGGCGAAGAAGGCGTGGCGCATGGACTGCGCCTCCACCGCGTTGACGAGCTGCTCGAACTCCGCGCGCTCGAACGCCAGCCCCTCGGGGAGGTCGAGCCGGGTCGCCGCCTCCACGCAGCGCACGCAGGCATAGGGCGCGTTCATGCCGCGCGCCCGCTTGGCCATGGATTTACGGAAGTCGTCAAACAGGCCCGGATTGTCCCTGGCCTCCTGCAGCTTGTCGGTGCGCTGGCCCGCGCGGGGCGGTGCCTCGCCCGATGCGGCCAGGCGCTGCGCGGCGGCCACGGCCGCGTCGATCACCGCGGCGACGTCGCCCTCCACCAGCTCGTCGACGATGCCGGCCTCATAGGCCTCCTTCTCGGAGATCAGCCGGCCGGAGACGATCAGGTCCAGCGCCTTGGAGACGCCGGCCACCCGCGGCATGCGCTGGGTCCCGCCGGCCCCCGGCAGGATACCGAGGGTGACCTCGGGCAGGCCGAGCTTGGTCTTCGGGCCGCAGACCCGGTAGTGGCAGCCCAGCGCCAGCTCCATGCCGCCGCCGGCGGCCACGCCATGAATGGCGGCGACCACCGGCTTATCCAGGCTCTCCATGTCGTCGAGGATCGGGGTCAGGCGGCGCACATGCTCCGGCGGGGTGGTGCCGAACTCGCGGATATCGGCCCCGGCGCAGAACATCCGTCCGTCGCCGGTCAGCACGATCCCGTCGACCTCCGGATCGGCGCCGAGCCGGGCGACCGCCGCGTCCAGCCCCTCGCGGACCGGCCAGCCCAGGCCGTTCACCGGCGGGTTGTTCAGCCGCAGCAGCGCGATGCGCCCCCGGCGCTCTTCGATCACGGCGCTCATCTCGTTTCCTCTCCGGTTCGGTCTTTTACGTTGCGTCTTCGATATCAGCCCGCGGCTGCGCTTGCCAGACGACACGAAGCCCGCGACGCTATCGCAAAAACGCACCCGGGAGGAACTGAGCGTGACAATGGTCAATCTGGCCCATGCGCTGGAGGCCTCGGCGACCCTGTATCCCGAGCGGGAGGCGGTGGTCTGCGGCGCGCGCCGGCTGACCTACCGGGCACTGGACCGTGCCGCGAGCCGGCTCGCGGCCGGGCTGGCGGCCCGCGGGATCGGCCCCGGCAGCATCGTGGCGCTGGCCTGCCCCAACGTTCCCGCCTTCCCCACCGCCTATTTCGCCATCCTGAAGACCGGCGCCACCGTGCTGCCGGTCAGCCTGCTGCTGAAGGCCGACGAGATCGCCTACATGCTCCGGCATTCCGGGGCGGCGGCGTTCCTGTGCCACGTCGGTTCACCGACCGCCCCCGTCGGCCGCGAGGGGCTGGCGGCGTTCGATCGGGTGGAGAGCTGCGGCCTGTTCGCCTGGATCGCGACCGAGGACGGCGAGCGGCCGGCCGACGGCCACCCGGCGCTGGACGACCTGGCCGAGGGAGACGGCTTCTTCGATACCGTCAACCGCTCGGCCGCCGACACCGCCGTGGTGGTCTACACCTCCGGCACGACGGGTCGGCCGAAGGGGGCGGAGCTCACCCATGCCAACCTGCTGATCCACGCCCTGATGATCCGCAACAACGGGGTGTGGGGCAGCGACGAGGTGCTGCTCGTGGCCTTGCCGCTGTTCCACATCTTCGGACAGGTCTGTCAGATGGCGGCCGGGCTGTCCGGCGGGGCCACCCTGGTGCTGGTGCCGAAATTCGACGCCGCCACGGTGCTCCGACTGATCGAGCGCGAGGGCGTCACCCGCTTCTCCGGCGTGCCGACCATGTATTGGGCGATGCTGACCCATGCGGAGAAGGACGGGATCGGCGCCGAGGCCTTCGCCAGCATCCGCGGCATCACCTCGGGCGGCGCCTCCCTGCCGGTGGACATCATGCGCCGGTTCGACGCCCGGTTCGGCACCGAGATCCGCGAGGGTTACGGGCTGAGCGAGACCTCGCCGGCGGCCACCACCCACGCCCCGGGCATGCCGCGCAAGCCGGGCTCGGTCGGAACCCCGCTCTGGGGCGTTCAGGTGCGGATCGTAGACGACGACGGAGCCGAGCTGCCGCGCGGCGAGCGGGGCGAAGTCGTCGTGCGCGGCCATTGCGTGATGAAGGGCTACCTCAACGACCCCGAGGCGACGGAAGAGGCGTTCCGCGGCGGCTGGTTCCATACCGGCGACATCGGGCTGCTGGACGCGGACGGCTACCTGTTCATCGTCGACCGCAAGAAGGAGATGATCATCCGCAACGGGATGAACGTCTATCCGCGCGAGGTGGAGGAGATTCTCATCACCCACCCGGAGATCTCGCTCGTCGCGGTGATCGGCGTGCCCCACGAGGAGCACGGCCAGGAGGTCAAGGCGGTCGCCGTCCGGGTGCCGGGCGCGGCGATCTGCGAGAGCCGCCTGATCGCCTGGGCACGGGAACAGATGGGGGCGCACAAGTATCCCCGGATCGTGGAATTCCGGGATGCGCTGCCGATGAACGCCACGGGGAAGATCCTGAAGCGGGAGTTGAGCTAGCGGCCGTCTGCTCTTTCACCAAATGCCCGTCATCCCGGGAGCGCCCGTCCCGGATTTAATCCGGGATTGATCCGGGTGCCGCCCGGGACCCGGCCCCTGACGGTCGTGCTTGGTCCCGGCCGATCTCCGGGTCGAGCCCGGAGTTCGCCGGGATGACGAAGGAGGGATATTGTTCCGCTTCATTCCTCACCTCACCTCGGTGGGTTAGCGGTTCCCCTATCCCGTCCGGCGAACCCGTTTCGGACACGGAACGACCGTCCCCGCCAGCGGGTTGAACTCGCTGCGGTCGGTCTTTGCGAGGCTGCGGCCGTAGAGGTGGAGCGACAGGGACGGCCCGTCGGAGTCGTTGCGGATGGAGTGGATGTCGTCCGGCCGGAAGGTCTTCACCACCCCGCCGGTGACGACCGTCTCCCCCGCCTGCTCCAGCGACGCCCTGCCCGGTTGCGCCCCGTCGTCGACCCGGCGCCAGTCGACATTGATCTCCTCCCCGGTCAGTCCCATCACCACGCCCCAGGTCTGGTGGTCGTGCGGAGCCACCCCGCGCCCGGGCTCCCAGCACACGGTCTCCAGCAGAAAGCCGTCATCCGGCTCCTCGTGCAGGATGGAAATGCCGAAACCCTGGGTCGCATCGGTCTCGTAGAGGTCGTCGCCGATCCAGGACGTGTCCTCCGCCAGCGGTGCCAGCCGCTCGGTCAGGGCGGCCAGCATGGGCGCGCTGGCCGGCGCGTCGCGCAGGATGCGTCGGATATCGCCCACCAGGGTGTCGATCATGGCCTGCACTCCGTTTGTGGTTTCAGTCATCATCCCATCGCGGCCGGGCGACCTGAACCCGAAATCGCGCGCCCTCCTCGTTGCGAACCCGGATCGATTGAAACCGGATAAAAAGATACATAACCGGAGACAGGACATGGCTCCGTGCCGGGCCGGCCGGCTGAAACTGACTTCTCAGTCACGCCCCGCGGGTCCACGGCACCTCACCCGCCCGGCGGTTTTCGACCTCTCGACGCCCCTCGCCCGCCGGGGCTACGCTGCCAGCAACCAAGAAAGCGCCACCAAGCACAAGTGAGGAAACCGTGTCGGGCAAGACCGTCCATATCGGCTGCGGAGCCGGCTTCGCCGGAGACCGCTGGGACGCCGCCGTTCCCATCGTCGCCACGCTCGCCACCCGCGAGGGGCCGCGGTACCTGATGTATGAGACCCTGGCAGAGCGGACCCTGGCGCTAGCCCAGCAGGCGAAGATCGAGGATCCCACCAAAGGCTACTCCCCCTATCTGGAGCGCATCCTGCGCCCGGTCCTGGCCAAGGCGAAGGAAGCAGGCATCCGGGTCGTCTCCAATTTCGGCGCCGCCAATCCGACCGCGGGTGCGAAGCGCATCCTGGAGATGGCCAAGGAGGAAGGAGTCGACGGCCTCAAGGTCGCCGTCGTGGAGGGCGACGATCTCACCGCGGTGATGAGCGAGGGCGACATCCGCGGCCACAAGGCGGTGGAAGGGCTGGAGATGCCCGAAGGCCGTCTGGTCGCCGCCAATGTCTATCTCGGCGCCCAGGCGATCGCCGATGCGCTGGCCATGGGCGCCGACGTGGTGGTGGTCGGCCGCTGCGCCGACCCGGCCCTGGCGCTCGGCCCACTGATCCATGAGCACGGCTGGAGCTTCGAGGATCTCGACCGGATCGCCGCCGGCACCATGTGCGGCCATCTGCTGGAATGCGGCGCCCAGGTCACCGGCGGCTATTTCGCCGACCCTGGATACAAGGACGTTCCCGATTTCGGCCATGTCGGCTTCCCCATCGCCGAGGTCGAGGCCGACGGCACCGTCACCATCACCAAGGCCGACAGGACCGGCGGGTTGGTCAGCCACCGCACGGTCAAGGAACAGCTCCTCTACGAGATGCACGACCCGGCCAATTACCTGACCCCCGACGTGGTGCTGGACATCACCGGCGTGGCGATCGAGGAGGTCGGCCCCGACCGGGTGAAGATCACCGGGGCGAAGGGCAAGCAGCGGCCGCCGACCCTGAAGGCGACCGTCAGCTTCGAGGGCGGCTGGCTCGGCGAAGGCGAGATCACCTATGCCGGCCCGAACGCCCGGCGCCGCGCCGAACTGGCGATCGAGGCCCTGCGCACCCGGGTGCGCGACCTCGGCACCAACTGGCCACTGCGCTTCGACCTGATCGGCACGGTCTCCACCTTCGACGGCGACGGCGGCGACCTGCGGGCGGGTGCGGACTGGGACACCGACGGCGAATACCGGGTGCGCATGGCGACCAAGGGGCCGGACAAGCAGATGGCCCAGTGGATCGCCGACGAGGTTCTGTCGCTCTACTGCTCGGGCCCGGCCGGCGGCGGCGGCGTGCGCCACCGCATCGTGCCGCAGATCACCACCGCGTCCATCCTGGTCGACCGCGCCAAGGTCTCGGCGTCGGCCCGTCTCGTCGAGGAGAGCGCCTGATGGCCGATACCAAGAACCGCCGCGTCCTGCGGGTGCCGCTGCACGAGGTCGCCCATGGCCGCACCGGCGACAAGGGGAACCGGGTGAACATCAGCCTGATCCCCTATCACGACGAGGCCTTTCCCTACCTGCGGGAGCAGGTCACGGAAGCCGCCGTGAAGCAGCACTTCGCCCATAAGGGCGCCAGCGCGGTGACCCGCTACGAGCTGCCGACCTTCCCGGCCTTCAACTTCGTCATCGACGACGTGCTGGAGGGCGGGGTGAACGGGGCCCTGAACCTCGACACCCACGGCAAGTCCTTCGCCTTCCACCTGCTGGCGATGGAGGTGGACATGCCCGAGGACCTGGTCCTGCACCCCGAGAAAGGGGCGCGCTGACGGGCGACCCCTGGCACGTTATCCCTGCGGTGACTCGGCCGGCGTGGCGGAACGCGCTTCCTCCGCGCCCGGCCGGTCCCGCAGGGCCCAGGCCAGGGCGCACATGCCCAGCACGATCGACACGAGGGTGCCGCCCAGCACGCCGATCCGCACCGCCGCCTGCAGCTCAGGATCGGAGAAGGCCAGCGTGCCGATGAACAGCGACATGGTGAAGCCGATGCCGGCGAGCTGGGCGACGCCGTAGAGCTTCAGCCAGTTCACCCCCTCGGGCAGGTTCGCCCAGCCGAGTCGCACCGCGATCCAGCAGGCACCGAGAATGCCGACCGGCTTGCCGACCACCAGGCCGGCGGCGATGCCCAGCGGCACGGGGGCCAGCAGGTCGGAAAAGGCCATCCCGGCCAGCGGCACGCCGGCATTGGCGAAGGCGAAGAGCGGCAGGATCATGAAGGCGACCCAGGGGTGCAGCACATGCTCCAGCACCTCCAGGGGCGAGCCGCCCTCCTTGAACTCGCCTTCCCGGCCACGCAGCGGCAGGGTGAAGGCGACGATGACGCCGGCCAGGGTCGCATGCACGCCCGATTTCAGCACCGCCACCCAGATCACCAGGCCGACCACGATGTAGAGGCCGATGCGCTTGACCCCGAGCAGGTTCATCGCCAGCAGCACGGCGAAGCCGGCCGCGGCCACGCCGAGCGCGCCGAGGGAGAGGTTGGCGGTATAGAACAGGGCGATGACGACGATCGCGCCGAGGTCGTCCAACACCGCGAGGGCCAGCAGGAAGATCTTCAGGCCCGCCGGCGCCCGCGAGCCGACCAGGGCGAGCGCGCCGAGCGCGAAGGCGATGTCGGTCGCCGCCGGGATCGCCCAGCCGCCGAGGGTCTCCGGCGTGGCGGCGTTCAACGCGACGTAGATCAGGGCCGGAACCGCCATGCCGCCGACCGCGCCGAAGGCCGGCAGGCTCGCCGCGCGAAGCGACGACAGCTTGCCGAGCACGACCTCGCGCTTGATCTCCAGACCCACCAGGAAGAAGAAGATCGCCATCAGGCCGTCGTTGATCCAGAGAAGCAGCGGCTTCTCGATCCCCACGCCTTCGACGGTCACCGACACATAGGCCAGCAGCAGACGGTCATACAGCCCGGCGAACAGCGAATTGTCGGCGATCAGCGCGATGACCGCGGCGATGGCCAGCAGCACGCCCGGGGCCGCCTCGTGATGGAACAGCGCGGCAAGCGTAGGCTTTCCTGCCGCGAGGTTGGGGGTCGTCGTCATGGCGAACTCCATACCCGCGGATTGGCGCCCGCGATGCTTCTGAGAGTCTATGGTTCTATTCTATCTAGGTGATCAGGCGCTGTTGGCAAACTTGAAGACGGTGCCGGAAACCAATTTTTCCTGAACCGCCCGCTCCTGCTGGTTCAGGAGGGCCAGATCGTCGGCCTTCATCTCATGGGCAAGCGCCTTCATGGCGTCGCTCCATTTGGGCAGGCCCATGTCGATTTCCGATTTCACCCGCCGCATCTCGTTCAACTTGTCGAGTTCGGCCTGGATCCGCTCCTCGATGCCGGCGTTGCGGAGCTCCATGTAGTCGCGGTGATTGGGCAGCACCTGGGCGATCGCCGGGATCACGGCGTTCACATAGTTCTGGTCGGCCTCGATGCGCGACGCCGACTGGATACTGAGGAACGCCCAGCCCTGGACCGGACCGAGCCGGTAGGACCCGAGATTGCACACGTCGAACACGTACTGTGCCGGATAATGCTGGGCCAGCTCCTCCAGGGTGCGCAGCGCCTTGGTCGAGTTCGTGTAGGTCTCGCGCATCGCCCGCAGCAGCACGTCCACCTTGGCGCGGTGGCGGTCGAAGAAGGTCTTGTCCTCCTTCAGCTTGTTGTAGTTCCGCTCCTGCTTGCGCAGCTCGGCGCCGAGCTTCTCGGTGGTCTTGTAGCTGGTGTCGAGCAGCTTGACGTAGGCACGGAACGCCTCCACCCGGTCGACACCCTTGGTGGCTTCCTTCAACAACTGTTCGATGTTTTTCGGAAGCTCTGTTGCCATCGGACCAAAGGATTGCTGTTCGGAGAGACAGTATATCGAACATTCTGGTTTACAGATCCTTAAAGCAAAACACTGGCAATCGGCCATCGGCACATGCGACGCTCGGGCACGGCGCGGGATTTTCCCCGGGCCGCCCGGACCACTCACCGCAGGCCCTCCATGTATCGATTTGAAGACGCCCGACTGCTGACCGGCGGGGGCCGTTACGTTGAGGACGTCCGCCCGGCCGATGCCCTGGCGATGCGCGTCCTCCGGTCCCCCGCGGCCCATGGCCGGATCGCCGAGCTGGATGTGGAGACGGCGCGGGCCCTGCCGGGCGTGGTCGCGGTCCTCACGGCCGAGGACCTGGCCGCGCTCGGCGTCGGGCCGATGACCGCCCTGTCGCCGGTGAACAATGCCGACGGCACGCCCATGGCCGAGCCGCGCCGCCCTGTCCTGGCCGAGGGCGAGGTGAAGTATGTGGGCCAGCCGATCGCCGCCATCCTGGCGGAGACCGAGTCGGCGGCCGAGGACGCGCTGGAGGCGATCTCCCTCGACATCGACGAGACGCCGAGCGTCACCGACCCGGAAGCCGCGTTCGAGGGCCCGGTGCAGATCTGGCCGGAGGTTCCCGGCAACGTCGCCATCGACTGGGAGAAGGGCAACCGGGAGGAGACCGAGGCCGCCTTCGCCGCCGCCGCCCATGTGATCGAGCTGACCGTCCGCCACCCGCGTGTCGCCATCCAGCCGATCGAGACCCGCGGCTGCATCGGCACCTTCGACCCGGCGACCGGCCGCTACACCCTGACCACCCCGTCCCAGGGCGTGATGTCGCTCAAGGGCGCCATGGCGAAATACCTGGGCGTCGAGGCGGATCTGGTGCGGGTCGTCACCGAGGATGTGGGCGGCAGTTTCGCCGTGAAGATCTGGCCCTATCCGGAGCAGGTGCTGGTGCTCGCCGCCGCCAAGGCGACCGGCCGCCCCGTCGCCTGGCAGGCCTCGCGCACGGAGAGTTTCGTGTCGGACGCCATGGGCCGCGGCCGGGTCGACCGGGCCGCCCTGGCACTGGACGGCGACGGCAGGTTCCTGGGATTCCGGATCGATGCGCTCGCCGATATCGGCGCCTATTGGAACGCGGTGAACCCGTCCATCGTCACCGGCGGGGCGGTGCGGACCTTCGGCCACTGCTACCGCATCCCCGGCATGCATTACCGGGTGCGTGGGGTGTTCACCAACGCCATGACCACCGACGCCTATCGGGGTGCGGGCAAGCCGGAGAGCGGCGGCACCCTGGAGCGGCTAATCGACGTCGCCGCCGAGCGGCTCGGCATCGACCGGATGGACCTGCGCCGACGCAACCTGATCACCCCGGGCCTGCTGCCCTATACCACCGCGATGAACGAGACCATCGACGGCGGCGACTTCCCCAACGTCTTCGCCCGCATCCACGAGATCAGCGAGGCCGAGGGTATCGGCCGGCGCAAGCAAGACAGCGAACGGACCGGCAGGCGGCGCGGCTTCGCCATCGGCACCCACATGCACGCCACCGGCGGCTCGGTCGCCGAGCGCTCGGAAGTGCGCGCCCTGCCCGACGGTTCCGTCCTGGTGCGCACCGGCACCCAGGATTCCGGCCAGGGCCACCGCACCGCGCTGGCCATGGTCGCCGCCGAGGCGCTGGAGATCCCCGTCGAGCGCATCCGCGTCGAACAGGGCGACAGCGACTTTCTCGCCAAGGGGGGCGGCACCGGCGGGTCCAACCTGATGCCGATCGCCGCCAATACGGTGCACCGTACCGCCCTGCACATGCTGGACAAGGCCAAGCAGGTCGCCGGCCACCTGCTGGAGGCCGCACCCGTCGATATCGAATACGGGCTCGGCGACTTCCGCATCGCCGGCACCGACCGCCGGATCAGCCTCGCCGATGTCGCCGCCGGCTGGGACCGCATCCCGCCGGAACAGTATGACGGCGATCTCGGCACCGGCTGCATGGCCCAACTCGATTTCGAGGGGTTGCACACCACCTTCCCCAACGGCTCCTACGCCGTGGAAGTGGAGGTCGATCCCGACACCGGCCATGTCCGCATCGACCGATTCAGCGGCGTCGATGATCTCGGCCGGGTGATCAACGAGCAGACCGCCCGCGGCCAGCTCCATGGCGGCATCGGCCAGGCGATCGGCGAGGCGCTGATGGAGGTCATGGTGCACGACCCGGACTCCGGCCAGGTGCTGTCCGGCTCGCTGATGGACTACGCCCTGCCCCGGGCCGACGACATGCCGCTGTTCGACCTGCACTGGGCGCCGACCGCCAGCCCGAACAGCCTGATCGGTGCGAAGGGCGTGGGCGAGGTCTCCTCCATCGGCGCGCCCGGCGTGATCGTGAATGCCGTGCTCGACGCCCTGCGCCCGCTCGGCGTCGAGCATATCGACCTCCCCCTCACCCCGGAGAAGGTCTGGCGGGCGATCCAGGACGCGCGCGCCTGATCACCCCATAAACAACGACAACAAGAACGAGGCTCCATCCATGAACGGCTCTCCCAGCACCCCGATCTCCGGGGGCGAAGCCATGGTGAACGCGCTGACCGCCCACGGCATCGACACCGTGTTCGGCCTGCCGGGCATCCAGCTCGACCATCTGTTCAACGCCTTCCACGACCACGCCAACGAGATCCGCGTGCTGAACGCCCGCCACGAGCAGGGCACGGCCTATATGGCCTTCGGCTGGGCCCAGTCGACCGGCAAGGTCGGCGCCTATGCCGTGGTGCCGGGGCCGGGCATCCTGAACACCGGGGCGGCGCTCTCGACCGCCTATGGCTGCAGCGCCAAGGTGCTGGCGCTGACCGGCCAGATCCTCTCCGGGGCGATGGGCCGGGGCTACGGCATGCTGCACGAGATCCCTGACCAGCTCGGTATCCTGGAACGGCTGACCAAATACGCCGGCCGGGCCGACCATCCGAGCGAGGTCCCGGGCATCGTCGCCGACGCCTTCCGCGCCATGCATACGGGCCGGCCGCGCCCCGCCGCCATTGAAGTGCCGATGGACGTGCTGGAACAGCGCGCCATGGTGGCGCCGGTCGCCCCCTACGAGATCCGCCACCCGGAGGCCGATCCCGACCTGATCGAGGCCGCCGCCAAGCTGCTGGGCAAGGCGAAGAACCCACTGATCCTGGTCGGCGGCGGCGCCTATGACGCGGCCGAGGCGGTGCGGGAGCTCTCGGCCGCCCTGGAGGCGCCCGTGGTGTCCTACCAGAACGGCCGCGGCGTGATCGACGAGCGCTCGCCCTATGCCCTGCCCCATCCGGCGGGGGCCGAATACTGGTCGACTTGCGACGTGGTCATCGGCATCGGCTGCCGCATGCAGCCGGAGCGGATGATGTGGGGCATCGATGACGAGTTGAAGGTCATCCATATCGACCTCGACCCGACCGAGCTGGTCCGGATCTCCAAGCCGGAGGTCGGGATCCTGGCCGACGCGGACACCGCGACCCGGGCGATCCTGGCCGCGCTGCCGAAGCACAATTCGGCCCGCGCCTCGCGGTCGGAGGAGTTCGCGGCGCTGAAAGCCCGCTACTGGCAGCGTTTCCACGACATCTGCGGTCCGCAGATGGCCTTCCTGGAAGCGCTGCGCCGGGCCCTGCCGGAGGACGGCTACTTCGTCGACGAGTTCACCCAGGTCGGCTATGTCAGCCGCGTCGGCTTCCCGGTCTACGGGCCGCGCATGATGGTCACACCGGGCTACCAGGGCACGCTCGGCTACGGCTATGCGACCGCGCTGGGCGTGCAGGCGGCCCATCCGGACAAGCCGGTGCTGTCCGTGAACGGCGATGGCGGCTTCATGTTCACCTCGAACGAGATCGCCACCGCCGTCCATCACGGCCTGCCGCTGGTCGCCGTGGTGTTCGCCGACGGCGCCTATGGCAACGTGCTGCGCATGCAGAAGAACCTGCACGACAACCGGGTCATCGCGTCCACCTTCACCAACCCGGATTTCGTCAAGCTGGCCGAGGCCTATGGTGCCGACGGCCGCCGGGCGGAGACGCCGGAGGCACTGGAGGTCCAGGTGAAGGAGGCCTTCGCCGCCCGCCGTCCGACCATCATCGAGGTGCCGGTCGGCGAGATGCCCGAACCCTGGGATGTGATTAGACCGACGGCGACGCGGGGTTCTAAGAAGGGCTGACGCCGATCCAAATGGAGAAACGCCATGTCCGACAGGACCGCACTGATCATCGGGGCGGGCGCTGGCCTCAGCGCCTCGCTGGCCCGCAAGTTCGCCGGTAACGGCTACCGGGTGGCGCTCGCCGCCCGCAATGCCGACAAGCTGGCGGACCTGGCGGCGGAAACCGGGGCCAGGTCCTATGCCTGCGACGCCGCCTCGCCCGCGGACATGGCGTCCCTCTTCGCCTCCGTGGACCGCGATCTAGGGGAGCCCGAAATCGTGGTCTACAACCCCTCGGCCCGGGTGCGCGGGCCCGTGCACGAGACCGACCCGGAGAAGGTGCGCGACGCCCTGCTGATCACCGGCTACGGCGCCTATCTGGCGGCCCAGGAGGCGGTGAAGCGGATGCTGCCGAAGAACCGGGGCGCGCTGCTTTTCACCGGCGCCTCGGCCGGGGTGAAGGGCTTTCCCAATTCCTCCAGCTTCGCCATGGGCAAGTTCGCCCTGCGCGGCCTCGCCCAGGCGCTGGCGCGCGAGCTGCATCCCCAGGGCATCCATGTCGGCCATTTCGTCATCGATGGCGGCATCGCCTCGTCCTACGGCGCGAAGGAGGACGACAGCACGCTGAGCCCCGACGCGATCGCCGAGACCTACTGGCAGTTCGTGAACCAGCACCGGAGCGCCTGGGCCTGGGAGATCGAGTTGCGGCCCTGGGTGGAGAAGTTCTGAGCCCGCGGCGGTCCAGGCGACGGGCGGGACCCCAAGCGGAAAGCTGACCAATTTCTTAACGAAAACGGCCATGGGCAAGGGCAGAATCCGAGCCCTTTACGCGAGTCGCACCTGCGGAAACTACCGGAGTGGGCGACTATAACGACGCCTTGCAACCCTCCGATATCATTAAGAAAACCGAAAAGAATTACACGAAGGACAGCGGCTCCCCTGGGCCTGTCACAGCAGTTTCAAATATTGTTGATCGACAATTTCTCCGTTAACCTTTACGAATCGGCAAAGTCCCGGTGGGACTGGCATCGTCTGAGGAGACGGGACGAGACGTCGTCCCACGTGCGTGCGGTTGCCTTTGAGGGCCCCTCGAACGTCCTGAGAGGGTGTACTTTCAAGATTGGTGGACGCATCACGTGGAGTGCATATCGAATGGCCACTGGCACGGTTAAGTGGTTCAACACCACTAAGGGTTACGGGTTCATCAAGCCGGACGACGGCGGCGCGGACGTGTTCGTTCACATCACCGCTGTTCAGCGCTCTGGTCTGCAGGGCCTCGATGAAGGTCAGGCTATCGCCTTTGAGCTGAAGCCGCAGCGCAACGGAAAGATGGCGGCAGAAGACCTCAGCCCGCTCTGAGACTTCGACTGGCGCGACAAGAATTCGGACGGCGGCGCAGGATCTGCGCCGCCGTTTCTGTGTTCAGCCCAGGGTGCGCAGGATCTGCGTCGCCAACCCGATCCGGGCACCGCTATTGATTTTCATATATCGAATCAGCATATATCGACGCGATATGTATCCGGCCGATAGCTGCAGGTTCACGCGCCCATGGATGTCCGCACCCTCTGCCTCGCTGTCCTGACCAAGGGCGAAGCGACCGGCTACGAGATCAAGAAGATGTTCGAGGAGGGCCCGTTCGCGCATTTCCAGAGCGCGAGCTTCGGCTCGATCTACCCTGCCCTCTCCCGCCTGCTCTCCGAGGGCCTCGTCCAGGCCCGCGCCCAGGAGCAGGACGGCCGACCGGACAAGAAGGTGTATTCGATCACGCCGGCCGGCGACGCGGTGGTGCAGGCGGCCCTGACGGTGACGCCGGAAGACGACATCTACCGCTCCGATTTCCTGTTCCTGCTGTTCTTCGCCACCCGACTGCCCGAGGACCGGGTGATCGAGCTGATCGACCAGCGGGTGGCGATGTATCGGGCCAAGCAGACCCACATCGCCGAACAGGTGGCGTCGCGGGTCGACAGCGACTGCTGCGGCGACCCCGGCCGCGAGACCGTCGCCGGCTTCGGCATCGCCCTGTACCGGGCCGCCGCCGACTACCTCGAGAGCAACAAAGACGCCCTGATCGCGGAGCTGCGCGCCTATCGCGCCCAGCGCCCGGAAGCTGCTGAATAGGACCCCGGCATGCGCATCAAAGGATCCATCGTTCTGGCCGGACTGCTGGCGATCGGCGCCGTCGCCTGGATCGTCTCCGGTCAGGTGGGCGAAAAGCCGGCCACCGCGTCGCAGGAGCCCCCCAAGATCACCGCCCCGCCGGCCGATGCCGTCACCCGCGTGCGGGTCCGCGAGATCACCGCGGCCCCGTTCGTCGCCTCGGTGGTGACATCCGGCCATACCGAGGCGGTGCGGATCGTCACGCTGAAGGCCGAGACCGCCGGACGGGTGACCGCCACCCCGACGCCGAAGGGGTCGGCGATCGACGCCGGCGCCGAAATCCTCCGCATCGACGAGGCCGACCGCGCCGCTCGCCTGGAGGAGGCCAAGGCCCGGATCGCCCAGCGCCAGATGGAGCACAATGCGGCCTCCAAGCTGGCGGCCAAGGGTTTCCAGGCCGAGACCACCCTCGCCGCCGCCAAGGCCGAGCTTGAGGCGGCGAAGTCCGAACGCCGCACCATCGAGGTCGATCTGGAGCGCACCCGCATCCAGGCCCCGGTCCGCGGCATCCTGGACGACCGCATCGTCGAGGTCGGCGACTACGTTGCCGTGGGCGACGAGGTCGCCACCGTGGTGGAACTGGACCCGCTGGTGATCGCCGCCCAGATCGCCGAGCGCCAGGCGCCGCTGATCGAGGTCGGGATGCCCGCCCATGCCCGCCTGTCGACCGGCGACCGGATGATCGGCGTGGTCAGCTACATCTCCACCGTCGCGGACGAGGCGACCCGCACCTTCCGCCTGGAGGTCGAGGTCGACAATCCCAAGAACCGGTTCGGTCAGGGCCTGTCCGCCGAGATCCGGATCGACCTGCCCTCCACCAACGGCCACCGGGTCACCCCCTCGATCTTCCGGCTGGACGAGCTCGGCCGGGTCGGGGTGATGATCGTGGATGACGAGAACCGGGCCCGCTTCACCCCGGTCTCCATCATCGGCATCGACGACCAGGGCACCTGGGTCAGCGGCCTGCCGGAGACGGTGCGCGTCATCGTCGTCGGCCAGGACCTGGTGGATGACGGCGAGGTGATCGAGCCGGTTCCCGCCGATGGCGGGGCCAGCTCATGAAGGACCTGATCTCCGCCGCGCTGTCGCGCAGCCGCACGACCCTGTCGGCGCTGCTGCTGATCCTGATCGCCGGCACGGTGTCCTATATCGAGATCCCAAAGGAGGCCGATCCGGACATCAACATCCCGATCATCTACGTCTCCCTGACCTTCGAAGGCATCTCGCCGGAGGATGCCGAGCGCCTGCTGCTGCGTCCGATGGAGCAGGAACTGCAGTCGATTGAGGGCATCAAGGAGATGCGCTCCACCGCCTTCGAGGGCGGCGCCAACGTCACCATGGAGTTCGACGCCGGGTTCGATGCCGACAAGGCGCTGGACGACGTCCGCGAGAAGGTCGACATCGCCAAGCCGGAACTGCCGGAGGATGCCGACGAGCCGACGGTGCACGAGATCAACTTCTCGCTGTTCCCGGTCCTCGTCGTCACCCTGTCGGGCAATGTCGAGGAACAGGTCCTGCTGCGCTCCGCGCGGGAGCTGCGCGACGCGATCGAAGGCATCCCGTCGGTGCTGGAGGCCGAGCTGACCGGCCAGCGCGAGGAGCTGGTCGAGGTGGTGATCGACCCGGTCCGCCTGGAGACCTACGGCCTGCAGGCGGCCGATGTGCTGGACATGGTCTCGCGCTCCAACAACCTGATCGCCGCCGGCTCGCTCGACACCGGCACCGGGCGGTTCCCGATCAAGGTCCCCGGCCTCTACGAGGACGTGCTCGACATCCTGGACCAGCCGCTGAAGAGCAACGGCGACGCCGTGGTGCGGATCCGCGACATCGGCACCGTGCAGCGCGGCTTCAAGGACCGGGAGACCTATGCCCGGCTGAACGGCCAGCCGGCCATCGCCCTGGAGGTCTCCAAACGCTCCGGCGAGAACGTGATCGAGACGATCGAGTACATCCGGGCGGTGGTGAACGAGGCCAAGCCGCTGCTGCCCGAGGGCATCACGGTCACCTTCAGCCAGGACAAGTCGGACAACATCCGCCTGATGCTGAGCGACCTGCAGAACAACGTGATGAGCGCCATCCTGCTGGTCATGATCGTCATCGTCGGCGCCATGGGCATCCGCACCGCCGGCCTGGTCGGCATGGCGATCCCCGGCTCGTTCCTGCTAGGCATCCTGGTGCTGTCGTCGCTCGGCCTGACCATCAACATCGTGGTGCTGTTCAGCCTGATCCTGGCGGTCGGCATGATGGTGGACGGCGCCATCGTGGTGACCGAGTTCGCCGACCGGAAGATGGCGGAAGGAGCGACCAAGCTGGAGGCCTACCGTCAGGCCGGCCAGCGCATGGCCTGGCCGATCATCGCCTCGACCGCGACCACCCTGGCGGCCTTCTTCCCCCTGCTGTTCTGGCCGGGCGTGGTCGGCGAGTTCATGAAGTTCCTGCCGATCACGCTGCTGGCGACCCTGTCGGCCTCGCTGCTGATGGCGCTGATCTTCGTGCCGGCGCTGGGGGCACAGATCGGCAAGGCCAGCGCGTCGAACGAGGACGAGCGCCGCCAGCTCGCCGCCGCCGAGACCGGCGACCTGAACGACATCAAGGGCTTCACCGGCCTGTATCTGAAGGTGCTGAACGGCGCCCTGCGGGTGCCCGGAACCGTCCTGCTGCTGGCGATCGCCACCCTGGTCGGCGTCCAGTACTACTACGCGACCCACGGCAACGGCATCGAGTTCTTCCCGGAGGTCGAGCCGGACCTGGCCCAGGTCTATGTCCACGCCCGGGGCAACCTGTCGGTGGAGGAGAAGCTCGACCTGGTGCTGCCGGTGGAGCGGGTGGTCATGGATGTGGGCGGCTTCAAGTCGCTCTACACCTATGTCGGCTCGACCCGGCAGGGCGGCGGCGAGGATGTGGCCGACGACGTGATCGGCAGCATCCAGATGGAGTTCGCCGACTGGCAGCACCGTCCCCCGGCGAGCCAGATCCTGGCCGAGATCGCCGAGCGCACCAAGGACATGGCCGGTATCGTCGTCGAGCCACGCGAGGAGGAGAGCGGTCCGCCGACCGGCAAGCCGGTGCAGATCCAGCTCCGCTCCCGCGACCGCGAGGCGCTGAACGAGGCGGCCGACCTCACGCTCGCCAAGTTCCAGTCCATGGAGGGGCTGAAGGACCTGGAGGACACCCGCGACGTCCCCGGCATCGAGTGGGAGATCACCATCGACCGGGGCAAGGCGGCGCGCTACGCCGCCGACGTCTCGCTCGCGGGCCAGTATGTCCAGCTCGTCACCAAGGGTCTGAAGATCACCGACTACCGGCCGAACGACAGCGACGAGGAGATCGACATCGTCGTGCGCTATCCGGAGGCGTACCGCACCCTGGAGCAGCTCGACCGGATCCGCATGGAGACCGAGAAGGGCCTGGTCCCGATCTCCAACTTCATGGAGCGCTCCGCCGAACCGAAGGTCGGGAAGATCCGCCGGGTCGATACCCGCGAGGCGATCACGGTGAAGGCCGACGTGCTGGACGGCGTCCTGCCCAACAACAAGGTGATGGAGCTGCGCGCCTGGCTCGACAGCAACCCGCTGCCGGCCAATGTGGAGGCCACCTTCAAGGGCGAGGACGAGGAGCAGCAGGCGGCCCAGGCCTTCCTGGTGAAGGCGTTCGGCGTCGCCCTGTTCATCATGGCGATCATCCTGGTCACCCAGTTCAACAGCTTCTACTCCGCCTTCCTGATCCTGTCGGCGGTGATCATGTCGACGATCGGCGTGATCATCGGGCTGATGGTCACCGGCACCCCCTTCGGCATCGTCATGACCGGCATCGGCGTGATCGCGCTCGCCGGCATCGTGGTGAACAACAACATCGTGCTGATCGACACCTTCGACACGATCCGGCCCGACTGCGTGGACACCCGCGACGCCATCCTGCGCACCGGCGCCCAGCGCCTGCGGCCGGTGATGCTGACCACGATCACCACGATCCTGGGCCTGATCCCCATGGTCATGCAGGTGAACATCGATTTCATCAGTCGGGACGTGAGCGTGGGCGCGCCGTCGACCCAGTGGTGGGTCGCGCTGGCCACCGCGATCGTCTACGGCCTCGCCTTCGCCACCGTGCTGACCCTGCTGGTCACGCCCTGCGCCCTGATGTTCCGCGACACGGCCGCGGCGGGCTGGAGCGGATTCAAGAGCCGGGTCGGTGGGGTGTTCCGGCGCGGACGTGGCGGCAAGTCGGAAGGTGTTGGAAGCGGGCCAGAACCGCAGGCAGCGGAGTAACCCCCGTCCGTCATCCCGGACGCGGCCGGACTTGATCCGGTCGCGGGCCGGGACCCCGTGGTGGCGACGCCGGGTGGACGGTCCCGGCCCGGCCCCGGATCAATCCCGGATTAGATCCGGGACGGGCCCGTTCGGGATGACGGTGAATTAGGATTTGAAAGAGTGAACCGCCTGCCCGATCCGGCTGGCGGTGGTGAGCCAGCACATCGCGCCGAACACGCCGGCGATCCACGGGAACCAGGCCGGGAACAGGCAGATCGCGACGAAGCAGGCGATGGTCTCCGCCCCTTCGGTCAGGCCGCCGAGATAGAAGATCGACTTCCGCCCCCTCGCCTCGCTCGTCACCCCCCGCTTGGCGGCGATGATGGCGTAGGCCAGGAAGGACGCCCCGGTGCCGATGAAGCTGAAGATCAGGAAGGCGGCGAACACCGCCTCATCCGGCTGGCCGAGGGCCACGCCGAACACCACGGCGCTGTAGAAGATGAAATCCAGGACGATGTCGAGATAGCCGCCGAGGTCGCTCGGCCCGCTCGCCCGGGCCACCGCCCCGTCCAGCCCGTCGGCGAGGCGGTTGGCGAGGATCAGCGCCAGGGCGATGTCGTAGCGCTGCAGGGCGAGCGCCGGCACCGCGCCGAGCCCGACCAGGAACCCGGCCACCGTCACCGCATTGGCGGAGACCCCTGCCCGGGCGAGCCGCCGGCCGGCCGCGTTCAGCGGCGGATCGATGACCCGGCGGAGGGCCGCGTCGAACACGCGCTCACTCCGCCGCCTTGGCGCGCTCCGCGTCGGGGCTGCCGGCCGTCTGGCCGTCGCCCGGATCCTGGTGCGGCTGCTCGGACATCTCCTCGGCCGCCCGCAGCAGCTTGCGGTAGGTGCTCACCGACAGCGGGATGGTCGCCAGATAGACGATCAGCACGATGCCGAGCGAGAACCACGGCGCGCTGATCACCGCGGCGATCACCAGCCCGGCGCCGATCAGCGTCGGCAGCACCCAGCGCTGGGGCACCTTCATCTGCTTGAAGGAATAGGTCGGGATCTGGCTGACCATCAGCAGGCCGACACCGGTGAGCCAGACCGCCACGAAGACCGGCGCGTCCTTCAGGCCGAAGTCGAACTGGAAATCCAGGATCATCGGCAGCAGGGCGAGACCGGCACCGGCCGGCGCCGGGACGCCGGTGAAGTAGTTGTAGGCGAAGGCCGGCTTGTCGTCGTCCAGCCGCACGTTGAAGCGCGCGAGGCGTAGCACGCAGCAGGTGGCGAAGAACAGCACCGCCATCCAGCCGAAGTTCTGCAGCTCCACCATGGACCACAGGAACACCACGAGGCCGGGCACCACGCCGAAGCAGACGAAGTCCGACAGCGAGTCGAGCTCCGCGCCGAACTTCGACTGGGCGCGCAGCAGACGGGCCATCCGGCCGTCCAGGGCGTCGAACACCGCCGCCAGCAGGATCATGGCCACCGCGAACTCCCACCGGTCGGCGAGCGCGAAGCGCAGGCCCGACAGGCCGAAGCACAGCGCCATCACGGTGATGATGTTCGGCAGCAGCTTGTTGAAGGACAAGCCGCTGAAGCGTTGACCTCTGCGCCGGCGCAGACGGCTCATCGCACCGCCCCTTCCCGCGCCTTCTCGCCGCTGTCCAGGTCGGCGATCACGGTCTCGCCGGCGACGCAGCGCTGGCCGAGCGCGACCAGAGGAGCGACGTCCGGCGGCAGGTACACATCCACCCGGCTGCCGAAGCGGATCATGCCCATGCGCTCGCCCGCCAGCAGACTCTGGCCCTCGCTGATCTTGCAGACGATGCGGCGGGCCACCAGCCCGGCGATCTGCACGAAGGCGGTGGGCCGGCCGTCCCGGGTCTCCATGGCCACGAGCTGGCGCTCGTTCTGCTCGCTCGCCTTGTCCAGCGAGGCGTTCACGAAGGCGCCGGGGACGTAGGCCAGCTTGGTGATCCGCCCGTCCACCGGGATGCGGTTCACGTGGACGTCGAAGACGTTCATGAAGATGCAGACCCGCTGCACCTCGCCCTCGCCCATGGCCAGTTCCTTGGGCCAGGGGGCCGGGCCGACCGAGACGACCACGCCGTCAGCCGGGCTGATCACCAGCCCGTCGCGCACCGGGGTGACCCGGTTCGGATCGCGGAAGAAGTACACGCACCACGCCGTCAGGATCAGCCCGGGGACCAGAAGCCAGTCGGCGATGAGGGCAAGGACGATCGTCGCAACGGCGAAAATCGCGATGAACGGTCGCCCTTCCCGGGCGATCGGTACGAGAATTGAGTTCAGCACGGCTGTTTTCCGTCGATCAGTTCACCGTCGGCAGGCCGAAGACCTGCCCGGGATAGATCAGATCCGGATCCTGGATCTGATCGCGATTGGCGTCGTGGATCTGCACATAGCGCAGTCCCTCGCCGTACACACGGGTCGCAATGACCCATAGATTGTTACCCGGCTGGATAACCACAAGACGGTCGTTCGGCAAACCCTTGAGCGGTGCCGCCCGCACGAAGGGGAAGGCCACGCGCGCCTTGACCTTTCCGCCCGGCTCCACCTTGTCGACCCGCAGGTTATAGTTGCCCGGCGCCACCGGCTCCTTCGGGGTGAGCTGCCAGCGCCCTTCGGCGTCGGCGGTCGCGCTCCCGGCCGGCTTGTTGTCGATATAGACCTCCACATCGGCATTCGGTTCGGTCCGGCCGCCGAACACCACCTCGCCCTTGTCGTCGTATTCGATCACGTCGACCGACACGTCCTCGGCCTGGGCCACATCGGCGGCGGCGGGCTGATCGGCGGAGGACGGCGCCTTGGACGGCTCCGGGAAGGCCTTGACCACGGCGGAGGGCGCGGCCGGGGCCTGGCCGGCGCCGGAGGCCGGCGCGGCGGCGCTCTGCTCGGGCTTAGTCTCGGCCGGGCGCGCGTCTGCTGCCTGTGTCTGGCCCGGCTGGGAGGTGTCCGGCTGCGCCTGGGTGGTCTGCTCTTGAGCGGTCTGCGGCCGACCAGCCTGTGTCTGTCCCTGCGCGTCGGCGGTCGCCGCGGGCGCCGACGTGTCCGGCGTCACCGGACCGGCGGCGGGCGCCTGCAGCACGCGGGTGGCCCCGCCCGTCGCCTCGTTTCGCGGCATAACCATGGCCAGCGGCTGGCTCGGCTCGGTCGACTCCCGACCGGCGATGTCCTTGCCGGGTTCCGGCACCACCAGGACCACCGCCTCCTCGGACTCGGCGTCCTCCGCCTCGCCGGACTGGCGCAGGGTCAGCGCGAACTGGCCCGGGCCGAGTTGATGGTCGGGCAGGAACACCCACTCGCCCCGCTCGTCGCTGGTGACCTTGCCGATCTCGCGCTCGCCGTCGAGAATCGTGACCTCGGCATTCGGCTTGGCCCGGCCGGCGATGACCGTGTTGCCGTCGGGATCGACGCGCACGATGTCGAAGCTCGGCTTGCGCTTGGCGATGGCCGCCGCGCTCTCCTTCGGCTGACCGCCGGCGGTGGCCGGCTGCTTCGCCGCGTCGCGCTTCGGCAGGACGGAGCCGTACTGCGTGGAGCCCGTCGCGGGCGCGGTCGCGCTGCCCTTCTGGGAGCCTGTCGACGGGCTTGCCGGCGCACTTACGGTCGTCGATGGTTCGTCATCGTCGCCGGGGACCAGCCAAAAGTTCAGACCCAGCGCCGCGAGGATCGCGACACCGCCCATAACGCCCACTATTGCCGGCTTTGAAACCATCAGGCTGCGGCCCTTTTCGTTTCACGCACATTAAACCCACAGGACGCATCGTACAATCGCGGTCCAGGTGATTGACCTTCCCGGCCGGCGGTGCGAAAGACGGCCTCATGAGCAAGTCAGATCACCAATCCATTTGCGTCTTCTGCGGATCATCTTCCAGGGTTGACGAGATTTACAAGAACGCCGCCACCGACATGGGCACCCTGATCGGGGCCCGTGGCGACACCCTGATCTATGGCGGCGGGCGGGTCGGCCTGATGGGCCTGGCCGCCGATGCCACCCTGGCGGCCGGCGGCCAGGTGATCGGTGTGATCCCGAGCTTCCTGCAGCACCTGGAGGTCGGCCATGGCGGGCTGAACGAGCTGGTCGTCACCGACAGCATGCACGAGCGCAAGCGCATCATGTACGAGCGCGCCGACGCCTTCGTGATCCTGCCGGGCGGGCTGGGCACCCTGGACGAGACCATGGAGGTCCTGACCTGGTCCCAGCTCAAACTGTCGGACAAGCCGGTCGTCATCGTCGACGTCAACGGCTTCTGGCAGCCCCTGCTCGCCCTGATCGAGCACACGATCGGCGCCGGCTTCACCCGCGAGGAGAACCGCGGCCTCTACAAAGTGGTCGACGGTCCCGCTGGCGTCTTCGACGTCATCGGCAACTGGCATGCACCCGAGAGCGACCTGAAGGCCAAGTGGCTGTAAAGGTGGCCTTGAACCGCGGCGGCCCGGTGATATTGTGCCGCCGACCTCACCGAAGTCCCGACCCGACACACATCCTCAGGAGTACGCAATGGCGAAGATCAAAGTAGCCAATCCGATCGTCGAACTCGACGGCGACGAGATGACCCGGATCATCTGGCAGATGATCAAGGACAAGCTGATCTTCCCCTATCTCGACATCGACCTGAAGTACTACGACCTCGGCGTCGAGGCCCGCGACAAGACCGACGACCAGATCACCATCGACTCCGCCAACGCGATCAAGGAATACGGCGTCGGCGTGAAGTGCGCGACCATCACCCCGGACGAGGGCCGGGTCGAGGAGTTCGGCCTGAAGCAGATGTGGCGGTCGCCGAACGGCACGATCCGCAACATCCTGGGCGGCACCGTGTTCCGCCAGCCGATCATCTGCAAGAACGTCCCGCGCCTGGTGCCGGGCTGGACCCAGCCGATCGTCATCGGCCGTCACGCCTTCGGCGACCAGTACCGTGCCACCGACTTCCTGGTGAACGGCCCCGGCAAGCTGACCATCACCTTCCAGCCGGAAAACGGCGAGCCGATCACCCGCGAGGTCTACGACTTCCCGGGCAGCGGCGTGGCCATGGCCATGTACAACCTGGACGAGTCGATCCGCGGCTTCGCCCGGGCCTGCTTCAACTACGGACTCGACCTCGGCTGGCCGGTGTACCTGTCGACCAAGAACACGATCCTCAAGGCCTATGACGGCCGCTTCAAGGACCTGTTCGAGGAGGTCTTCAACGCCGAGTTCAAGTCCAAGTTCGACGCCAAGGGCATCGTCTACGAGCACCGCCTGATCGACGACATGGTCGCCTCGGCGCTGAAGTGGTCGGGCAACTTCGTGTGGGCCTGCAAGAACTACGACGGCGACGTGCAGTCCGACACCGTGGCCCAGGGCTTCGGCTCGCTCGGCCTGATGACCTCGGTGCTGATGACGCCGGACGGCAAGACCGTCGAGGCCGAGGCCGCCCACGGCACGGTGACCCGTCACTACCGC
Source organism: Thalassobaculum sp. (assembly GCF_965223715.1). Taxonomy (GTDB): domain Bacteria; phylum Pseudomonadota; class Alphaproteobacteria; order Thalassobaculales; family Thalassobaculaceae; genus Thalassobaculum. The sequence goes on from NZ_OZ245012.1 coordinate 1,700,845, forward strand.
CAGCACCAGCAGGGCAAGGAGACCTCGACCAACCCGATCGCGTCGATCTTTGCCTGGACCCGGGGCCTGTCCTTCCGCGCCAAGTTCGACGACACGCCGGAAGTGGCCGAGTTCGCCCAGAAGCTGGAGAAGGTCTGCATCGACACCGTCGAGAGCGGTGCCATGACCAAGGACCTGGCCCTGCTGATCAGCCCGGATCAGCCGTGGTTGACCACGCAGCAGTTCCTCGCCAAGCTGGATGAGAATTTGCAGAAGGCCATGAGCTGAGGACACACATGTCGCCACGTTCACTGGTTGCTGCCGCCGCGGTCTTCGCGGCGGCACTCGTCTCTCTGAGCGCGGCGGCTACCGCGGAATGCGTTCCCGGTGAATTCAAGGACGGGTGGCTCCTCGAGCAGGAGCTCAAGGGGGGCCACACCGTCGACCGCCACGTCGCCAAGAGCGATGCCTGGCTGATCGACCGGCTCAAGCGCGAGCCCAACATCCCCGCCGCCAGTTCCTTCCCCGACCGGGTCACCGCCCGCCAGGTCATCGGCCTCGCCCTGATGCCGGACAAGACCGACCTGGACGATTGGGCGACCAAGGCCCGGGGCGGCGACGTCGCCGAGATCCGCATGGCCTTCGAGCAGCCGATCGGCCGGCTCGTCCAGCGCGGCACGGCCGTGGCGGTCCCGGCCCACGGGCTGCGGCTCTTCGTGATGGCCGACGGCACCGGCAAGTGCCACCTCCTGACCGCCTACCCCACCACCCATCAGTGACGCCCGGCGGTCTCCGCCGGTGACCGAGCTTGCGCCGCTGCTGATCGCCGCCGTCGCCGGGGGTGCCCTGCTCGGCGGACTGGCCAGCGGATTGGCCGGATTCGCCTTCGCCGCCACCACGCTGGGCATCTGGACCCATATCGTCCCCGCGCCGCTGATCTCGCCGCTGATCGTCGGCTGCTCGCTCGCGGTGCAGCTTCAGATCATGCCGATGATGTGGCGCCGGCTGGACTGGCGCGCCGCCGTGCCCTTCGTGATCGGCGGCGTGATCGGCGTGCCCCTGGGCGTTTGGCTGCTGAGCCAGATGTCGCCGGACACCTTCCGCCTGTTCGCCGGAATCGTGCTCGTCGTCTATGCCACCTCCGCCCTGGTCAGCCGGCGGATGCCCTCGGTCACCGTGGAGAACCGGGCGATCGACGGGGTGATCGGCTGGGCCGGCGGCGTGCTCGGCGGGTTCGCCGGGCTGTCCGGCGTGGTGCCGACGATCTGGTGTTCCCTGCGGCGCTGGCCCAAGGACCGCCAGCGCAGCGTCTTCCAGCTGTTCAACACCGCCATGCATGTCGCCACCCTGACCGGCTATGCGGCCGCCGGGAGGCTCACCCTGGAGGTCGGACAGCTCGTGCTGGTGGCCCTGCCCGCCGCCTGGCTTGGGGGCTGGCTCGGCTTCCGGGTCTATAACCGCATCAACGACCAGGCCTTCGCCAGGGTGCTGTTGATTCTGCTCGGGTTTTCCGGCGTCACCATGGTCGTGCCGCATCTCGCACGATAACCCTGACAAGCCTGTCGGGATATGTTAGTTGCTGCACCGCAACATTAGCTGGTGAGCGCCGTATTGTCGGCCTGCGACTGATATTCTTCATCAAATCGGATTTGAGTGATGACGCTCCCCAATTCGTCGAGCGATCGGATTGGCCGCCTGTTCCGGTATTGGACCGAGCTTCGCACGGACGGCGCCGTGCCGGGCATCGCGACCTTCGACCCGCTCCACGTGGCCGACCTGATGCCCAATCTCTGGATGGCCGGCTGGAAGGAAGAGGTCGGGGACTTCGTCTACCGGGTCGCCGGCGATGCGATTCTGACCACCGTCGACCGGCCGATGCATCACCGCAGCCTGCGCGAGATCTATCCCGCCGCCCTCGCAGACCGCCTGCGCGAGCGGTTCACGCGGGTCTGCGGCACGCCCTGCCTCTACCACGCCAAGGGCACCATCTACCTGCGCATCGGCCGCTACGGCGCGGGCGAGCGGCTGATCCTTCCGTTCCGCGACCGGGACGGCAGCACTCCCGTCGTCCTGGGCTGCACCGATTACCAGTTCGTCGCGCAGAGCGGCCGCATCGGCGCCGGGGCTGACGAAGACCTCGTCGAGATCGTGAATTTCCTCACGCTCGACGGCGAGCCGATGCTCCAAGACCGGGCCGTTCTTTCGCCAACGTCTGTCTGACCTATCCCTTTTAAAGTTTTATTATCAATTTATTGAAAGGCGATCTTTGAGTATTACTTGATGCAATTCCGGCGGGTGGAAGTGCTTTAAGAGACATTTTAACGACATATAATGAAAGTTATTAATTTGTTGCATCCCCACCGCGACCGCATCCTGAAACCCGAGATCCAAGGCACATAACCCGCTGGATGAGGGAAGCGCGATGTCGTTCCCGCTATGCCGAGACAGCCGCATCGCCCAGTTCTACGACTACTGGAACGGCCTGAGGACGTGCGGCGGGATCCCCGGCCTCGCCGCCTTCGATCCCATCGAGATCGCCCCCCTCCTGCCCTGCATCTGGAAGATGCATTGGGACGAGGAGGCGCAGGATTTCGTCTACGGCCTGGCGGGAGAAGAGATCCTGACGGCGTTCGCCACGCCCCTGCGGCACCGCAGCCTCGGCGAAATCTACGACCACGACGTGTCGGAAACCCTGCGCAACCGCTACCAGGCGATCTGCCGGACGCCCGGCGCGTTCTATGCCCGCGGGCAGATCTATCGCCATCTCGGCCGCTACGGCACCGGGGAGCGGCTTGTCCTGCCGCTGACGGACGGACAGGGGCGGCCGCGGATCGTCATCGGCTGCACGGTCTACAGGACCTCGCAATGGCCGAACCCGGCCTTGAGGCCGCCGTCACCGGAGCCGGACCTCGCCCTGTTCACGACGCTGGATGGGGCGCCGCTGGAGCGGGTCAGAGCAGCAGGTTGAGATAGCTGCCCGGCGGTGCGTCCGGGTCGATGTTGTCGTTGGCGATCAGCACCATCAGCCGCTGGATCTGACGCTCGATCTCCGCGTCGGTCGTCGCCGTCTTCAGCCGGTAGCCGCGCGGGGGGGCCGCCCGCTCGGCCGGTGCCGGAACCGCCGGGGCATCGACCCGCGTCGGCACCAGGGCCCGTCCGCCGGTGCGGCTGGGAATGCGGGAGTCTCCGGGACCGGTCGGACGCAGCGCCATGGAAGATACCCCTGGGGAAAGGCCTTTGGGTCAATCGGCGGGAATGATACCTGAGTTCGCGGCGCCCGTCAGGCCCCGCGGCCCTGGTCGGCGCCCTTGCCGAGGATCGGCTCCAGCCGGTCCATGCCCTTGTGCAGGGTCTCGGCACTCGCCGCGAAGCACAGGCGCAGATACCCCTCGCCCGCCGGCCCGAAGGCGCTGCCCGGGGCCAGGCCCACATTGGCCTCGTCGATGATCCGCTTGGCCATCGCCAGGCTGTCGGTCATGCCCTCGACCGCGAAGAAGGCATAGAACGCCGCCTTCGGCCGGGCGGCACGCACCATCGGCCAGGACTCCAGCCGGTCGAACACGATGTCGCGCCCGGCCTGGCACTGGACCCGCAGGTCCTGGATCACCGGGTCGCCCTCGCGCAGGGCGGTGATGGCGCCGCGCTGCAGGAACTGCGGCACGCCGGAGGTGGTGATCTGCACCAACTTGGCGATCACCGGGGCCAGCTCGGCCGGATGGGTCAGCCAGCCGAGACGCCAGCCGGTCATCATCCAGGACTTGGAGAAGGAATTGACCACGATCAGCCGGTCGTCCGGCTTCGCCACCTGCAGGAAGGACGGGGCGACGTCGCGGTCGAAGACGAGCTGGTGATAGACCTCGTCGGCCACCACCCAGATGCCGCGCGCGCGGGCGAAGTCCATCACCGCCTGCTGCTGGTCGCGCTCCATCAGCCAGCCGGTCGGATTGCCCGGGGAGTTGATGAAGATCGCCTTGGTCTTGTCGGTGACGGCGGCGAACAGCGCGTCGAGATCGAGCTCCCAGCCGTCCTCTTCCAGGGTAATGGACACGTCCCGCACGGTGCCGCCATGGACGGTCACGGTGGAGTAGATGTTCGGCCAGACCGGCCCGACGACGACCACCTCGTCACCGCGGTCGATCAGCATGTCCATGACCAGGTACAGGCCCGACATGCCGGCGGTCACCAGGCTCACCTGGCCGTCGGTCACGTCGACGCCGAACGTGCGCCGCGTATAGGCAACCAGCTCGTCGCGCAGCTCCTTGATGCCGCGCTGGTCGGTGTAGAAGGTCTCGCCGCGCATCAGGGAGTCGGCCGCCGCCTTGGCGATGAACTCGGGCGTGGCGCGGTCGCCTTCGCCGAACCAGAACGGCACCAGGTCCTTCTTGTCCCAGCCGTGCAGGGCGACCCGGACGATATCGGTCTCCTCGAGCGCGGCGACATCCTGGCGCAGGTCGGCCAGAAGCGGGCGAGACGGGGTGTTGGCGGTCATTCCGGGCTCCCATTTTGAACGCGCCCCCGATACCCCATCGCACCGGCAGGCGATAGGGCTTTTTCCGGCGCGCGGGTTGGGCTAATCGAAACCCATGGACAGCACGATCTATCTCATCCGGCACGGCGAGACCGTGTGGAACCGCACCGGCCGCCTGCAGGGCCATCTCGATGCCCCCCTGACCCATGCCGGCCTGGCCCAGGCCCATGCCATCGGCCGCGACCTCAGGCAGGTGCTCGGCGGCGCCGATTTCCTGATGACCGCGAGCCCGCTCGGCCGCACCCGGCAGACCGCCGCGATCATCGCCGAGCATCTGGGGCTCGATTTCGACGCCATCGTCCTGGACGACCGGCTGAAGGAGATCACCCTGGGCGACCATGACGGCTATGGCGGATGGGACAAGATCGACCGCGACCACCCGGAGCTGGCCGAGCAGCGCCGGCGTGATCCGTGGAACTTCCAGCATCCCAACGGCGAGTCGACCCAGATGGTGCAGGACCGCCTGCGCCCGGTGCTGGAGCACCTGAAGGCGACGCCCGGCATCCATGTGGTGATCGCCCACGGGGTGGTGAACAAGGTGTTCCGCGGGCTGTATCTGGGGCTGTCCAAGGAGGAGACCTTCGCCTTGGATCGCCCGCAGAACGCCTATTTCCGGCTGACCGGCGGGACCGAAGCGAGGCTCGAGGTGGATGTGGATGCCACGGTTTCGGCCGGGATCTGACCCTTCCCCCCGTTTCACACACTCCCCGGATTTATTCCGGGGCCCACTCTGGGACCACGCGCTTCACTCTCCCACCTGCTCACGCCGACGGGTGGGCCCCGGAATAAATCCGGGGAGTGCGGGTAGGCCGAATAACACTTCTTCGCTCCCCGGACCTGTTCCGGGGCCTACGGTGGGCCCACGCCCGCACCTCACCCGCCCTGCCGCGCCGACGGGTAGGCCCCGGAATGAATCCGGGGAGTGTGAAAAGAGTGGAGTTGCCCTCCCCCATCTCCCCGGCCCTGCGCCGGGGCCCAGGATCGGGGATGCCGGAGCGCCGCAGGATCATCTCCGGCGCTCCAGCGAGCTGCTCTAGCTCCCGGCTCAGGGCCGGGACAGGGTTCGCCGCGAAGCGGCTAACCCTGCTTCTCGCAGTGGTCCCGCACCAGCCGGTCGAGCGCCCGCACGCCGAAGCCCGACGCGCCCTTCGGCGTGGTCGGGCGATCCTTGCGGGACCAGGTGACGCCAGCGATGTCCATGTGGATCCACGGCACCTTGTTCACGAAGCGCTCCAGGAAGCACGCCGCGGTGATCGCCCCGCCCCAGCGGGCGCCGGCGTTCTTCATGTCGGCCACGTCGCTGTCCATCATCTTGTTGTAGGCGTCGCCCAGCGGCATGCGCCAGACCGCCTCGCCGACCGCGTCCGCGGCGGCCTGCAGCTCGCCCGCCAGCGTGTCGTCATTGGCGAAGTAGCCGCAGGTCTCCTCGCCCAGCGCCACCATCATCGCGCCGGTGAGCGTGGCGAGGTCGATCATGAATTCCGGCTTGTACTTGTCCTGGGTGTACCAGAGCGCGTCGGCCAGAACGAGCCGGCCCTCGGCATCGGTGTTGATGATCTCGATCGTCTGGCCGGACATGGACTTCACGATGTCGGACGGGCGCTGGGCGTTGCCGTCCGGCATGTTCTCCACCAGGCCGATCACGCCGATGACGTTGGCCTTGGCCTTGCGCTTGGCGAGCCCGCACATCAGGCCGGCCACGACGCCGGCGCCGCCCATGTCGAACTTCATGTCCTCCATGCCGCCGGCCGGCTTCAGCGAGATGCCGCCGGTGTCGAAGCATACGCCCTTGCCGATGAAGGCGACGGGCTTCTGGCTCTTCGGCCCGCCTTCCCAGCGCATCACGACCATCCGCGATTCGCGCTCGCTGCCCTGGCCGACGCCGAGCAGCGCGCCCATGCCGAGCTTGGCCATCTGCTTCTCGTCCAGGACGTCGATCTTCAGCCCCAGATCCTTCATCGCGGCGACGCGGTTGGCGAACTCGACCGGGAACAGGACGTTCGGCGGCTCGGACACGAGGTCGCGGGTGAAGGCCACGCCCTCGGCCACGGCGGCCTCGACGTCGTAGAGCTTCTTGGCTTCGGCATGGCCGTCGACCGACACCGTCACCTTGGCCAAGGTCGGCTTGTCGTCCTTGGTCAGCTTGGTCTTGTAGATGTCGAAGCTGTAGGACCGCAGGGTGATGCCCAGGGCCATATGGGCGGCGACCTCGGCTCGCTTGTCCTCCGCGGCCTCGATCATCACCGTGGCTTCCTTCTCGCCGCTGTTGGCCAGCGCGGCGTAGACGGTACCGCCCGCAGCCTCGGCGAACTTCGCATCGATCTTCGCCGGGTCGCCGACGCCGAGCAGCAGCACCCGTCCGGCGGGCGTGAACACGGTCAGCGTCTGCTGCGCCTTGCCGGAGAACCGGGAGCCGGCGATCGCCGTGCTGATCAGCCCTTTCGTCTCGCGGTCGATCTCGCGGGCGGTGGGCGACAGTTTGCCGCCCTCCATGACGGCACACACCACCGCACCCTTCTTCGGGCGGCCGGGCTTGGTGAAGGCGATCTTCATCGAATGCTCCCATGGTTGCGGGCAGGCTGACTTTGGGGTAGCCGTCTGGCTTGTGCGGTGTCAACGCCGCTCCTTGCGGCTATCATGCGCCGCCACAACGAATTTGGCGATACAGGCGAGACTGGCGATCCGGCGCGCGAATGCGGTTGAACCTCTACCTGGTACGACAAATCGTCACCGCGATGGTGTTCATCGTAGTGTCGCTGACCTGTGTGATCTGGCTCTCCCAGTCCCTTCGGTTCGTCGACCTGATCGTCAATCGCGGCCTGCCGATCCACACCTTCATCTACCTGACCGTCATGCTGATGCCGACCTGGCTGTCGATCGTCCTGCCGATCGCCAGCTTCGCCAGCGTGCTCTTCGTCTACAACAAGATGACGGCCGACCGGGAGATGGTGGTGATGTCCGCCGCCGGGCTCAGCCCGCTGCGTCTGGCGCAGCCCGCGCTGATCGTGGCCGTCGGCACCACCGCGCTCTGCTTCCTGATGACCGCCTATCTGATGCCGATGAGCTATCGCGGTTTCAAGGAACTGCAATGGCAGATCCGGCATAATTTCGAGAACCTGATCCTGCGCGAGGGCGAGTTCCGCACCCTGGGCGACGACCTGACTGTCTATGTCCGGACGCGCGAGGACGAAGGCACCCTGCTCGGCATCGTCGTGCACGACCAGCGCAACAAGGCGAAGCCGGTGACCCTGGTGGCCGAGCGCGGCGCCCTGGTCAGCACGCCCAAGGGGCCGCGCGTGATGATGGCCAATGGCAGCCGGCAGGAGCGCGACGTCGAGACCGGACGGGTCAACATCCTCTACTTCGACCGTTACACGATCGACCTCGGCGGCACCGACGAGCAGGAACAGCGCAACTACCGCGACGCCAACGAGCTGTTCATCCACGAGCTGCTCGACCCCACGGAGGCGGTCGCCACCGGCGGCAATGCGGCCGAACTGATCGCCGAGGGGCACCAGCGGCTGACCAGCCCCCTGCTCGCCCTGACCCTGACCGCGATCGGCCTGGCGGTGCTGCTCTCGGGCGAGTTCTCCCGGCGCGGCCAGGCGATGCGGATCATCGCCGCGGTCGTGCTGGCCGGCATCGCCGAGGCGGCCGGGCTCGGCACCAAATACCTGGCGGCCAAATCGCCGCCGATGATCGCGCTGATGTGGCTCGCCGTTCTGGTGCCTCTGGTCCTCTCGGTCGTGGCCCTGTCGCGCACGCGCCTGCGCAGCCGCTCCGCCGCCGCCCCGTCCTCCGCCGGGGCGGGCTGACGGCATGCGGTACTCCTGGACCCTGTCGGGCTATATCGGCCGCCAGTTCGCCGTCTGGGTGCTGGGCTCTTTCGCGGCGATCATGGCGATCGTCTTCCTGCTCGATTTCATCGAGCTGCTGCGCCGCGGGGCCGGCAAGGACAACGCCTATTTCTTCATCCTGCTGCAGATGGCGCTGCTGAAGCTGCCGAACATGGCGCGGCAGATCCTGCCCTTCGCGGTGCTGTTCGGCTCGATGCTGGCCTTCTCCCGGCTCACCCGGACCAACGAACTCGTGGTCGCCCGGGCCGCCGGCGTGTCGGTGTGGCAGTTCATGATGCCGGCGATCATGGTCGCCCTCACCCTGGGCGTCATCAAGGTGGCCGTCCTCAACCCGATCTCCTCGGTCATGATCGAGCGGTTCCACGCGCTGGAGGATTCCGTCCTGCGCAACCGGGCCGACAGCTTCCTGTCGGTCGGCTCCGGCGGCCTGTGGCTGCGCGAACGCAGCGACGACCGCCAGGTGGTGCTGAATGCCCGCAGCGCCCACGAGAAGGAAGCCCGGCTGGGCGACGTCATGGTCCTGACTTTCGACGGCGAGGACCGGTTCCAGCGCCGGATCGACGCCCGCGAGGCGATCCTCGCCAACGGCCAGTGGACGCTGCACGACGTGGTGGTCACCACCGCCCAGAACCGGCCGGAGCGGCTCGACGAGATCTCGCTGCCGACCAACCTGACCGTCGACAACATCCAGGACAGCTTCGCCTCGCCCGAGACCATGTCGTTCTGGGAGCTGCCCGGGTTCATCGAGGTGCTGGAGAATGCGGGCTTCTCGGCCATCAAGCACCGGCTCTACTGGCATGCCGAGCTGGCCTCGCCGCTGCTGATGACGGCGATGGTGCTGATCGCGGCCACGTTCTCCCTGCGCCTGACCCGGCGCGGCAACGCCCTGTCCTGGGCCTCGTACGGGCTGTTCTTCGGATTCCTGCTGTATTTCCTGTCGGACATCGTCTTCGCCCTTGGCCTATCCGCGAGGATTCCGGAAGTTCTGGCGGCATGGACGCCCGCTACCGTTACAATGCTGCTCGGCATGACCAGCCTTTTGCACCTCGAGGACGGATGACCCGCACCCCTCTCCTTGCCGCCATCCTGGTTCTCGTGACGGCCCTCGCCTCGACATCCCCGGTCGCGGCGCAGGACGTGAATGTGGAGGAGACCCCTGTCCTCCTGGTGGCGGATGAGGTGGTGTACGACGAATCCCTCGGCATCGTGACCGCCCGCGGCAATGTCGAGCTGAGCCAGGGTCCCCGGGTCCTGCTCGCCGACATGGTGAGCTACAACCGCAAGGCCGACACGGTCATCGCCACGGGAAACGTCTCGCTCATGGAGCCGTCGGGCGAGGTGCTGTTCAGCGACTACGTGGAACTGAACGACCAGCTCAAGACCGGCACGATCGACAATTTCCGCGGCCTGCTGGTCGACGGCTCCCGGCTCGCCGCGGTTCAGGGCCGGCGGACCGCCAACCAGCGCAAGGAGCTGGACAAGGCGGTGTTCTCCCCCTGCGACCTGTGCAGGGAGGATCCGACCAGGGCGCCGCTCTGGCAGATCAAGGCGGTCAAGGTGATCCACGACGAGGTCGCCAAGGACATCATCTACGAAGACGCGACCATGGAGTTCTACGGCTTCCCGGTCGCCTACACCCCGTATCTGCGCCACCCGGACCCCACCGTGAAGCGCCGCTCGGGCCTGCTGGCGCCGACCATGGGCATCTCCGAGGAACTGGGCGTGATCTTCGGCCAGCCCTACTACCAGGTGATCGACGAGACCAGCGACATCGTGGTCGAGCCGCGGATGCACACCGCCGCGGGCGGCATCCTGCTGACCGACTACCGCAAGCGCTTCTCGCGCGGCGAGCTCGACCTGAAGACCTCCGTGGCCTATGTCGAGCAGAGCACCGATGAGCGGGAGTCCGACGAGTACGACTTCGAGGGCCACGCCGACTGGGAAGGCAGGTTCAGCCTGAACCCGACCTGGCGCGCCGGCTTCGACTTCGAGCAGGCGAGCCAGCGCACCTATCTGCGGCGCTACAACATCGGCGGGCCCGACGTGCTGACCAGCCGGCTCTATGCCGAGGGGTTCCGGGGCCGCAACTACACCTCGGTGGCGGCCTACAAGTTCCAGGACCTGCGGGCCAGCAGCGATCCGGACGACACGCCCATCGTCCTGCCTCTGGCCGAGTACAACCATGTAGGCCAGCCCGGCCGGTTCGGTGGGCGCACCAGCCTGGATGCCAGCCTGCTGGCCCTCACCCGGGACACCGGAATCGATACCCGTCGGGCCTCGGCGGTGACCGGCTGGGAGCTGCCCTACACCTCCGACGCCGGTGAGATCTATACGCTGAACGCCAGGCTGCAGACCGACGCCTACTACGCGACCGACGCCAGCGCCCTATCGAGCGGCGACACCGAGACCAACGGCCGGGTGTTCCCGCAGCTCGGCCTGAAGTGGCAGTACCCGCTGGCGCGTCGCGGCGGTACCACCACCCAGGTGATCGAGCCCATCGGCGGCATCGTGTTTGGCCCCCGCGGCGGCAATCCGGACGAGATCCCCAACGAGGACAGCCGCTCCTTCGAATTCGACGAGACCAACCTGTTCCGCCTGAACCGCTACGAGGGCGTCGACCGGGTGACCAGCGGCAGCCATGTGAACTACGGGCTGCGGGCCGGCGTCTACGGCGACGGCGGCGGGTCCACGGAGATCCTGGTCGGCCAGAGCTACCGGTTCTACGGCGACGGTTCCTTCGAGGAGGGCTCCGGCCTGGAGGAGGACCTGTCGGATGTGGTCGGCGCCCTGTCGGTGCGGCCGACCGGCGGCCCGCTGACCCTCACTTACCGCTTCCGCCTGGATCCCGAGGACGCGACGCTCAACCGCAACGAGGTCGGCTTCAACTTCTCGCAGCCGCGGTTCTATTTCGGCGGCAACTACGTCACCCTGGCCGAGAATGCCAGCAGCGAGCTGACCGGCGACCGCGAGCAGCTCGACCTCTATGGCGGCGTCGCGGTGACCGATCACTGGCGCGTCGCCGGCAACCTGACCCACGACCTGTCCCAGGGCCGCAGCCGGTTGCTGCGCGGCCGGTTCGGATTTACCTATACGGACGAATGCACGATCTTCGGGATCGACTTCGAGCGCTCGAACATCAGCGACGAGGATATCGAGCCCGACGACCGGGTCATGTTCCGACTGATCCTGACCCATCTGGGCGGCGTGGAGAGCAAATAACGCGTGCGGTGTCCCCTCCGCGTTGGTGGACATCCGACAACACTGATATTGTTCGCCGCCGTTCCGCCTGCACGAGTATGCTGATCCGATGCCTCGACGCCTTGCCCCGCTGTTCCTTGCCGCCCTGGTCTCCGTAAGCGCGGGGGCCGTGACCTTCTCCGCACCGCCGGCGGCCCATGCGCAGCAGGTGCAGCGGATCGCCGCGGTGGTGAACGACGAGATCATCTCGGTCCGCGACCTGCGCAACCGCATCGAGATGGTGATCGTCACCTCCGAGCTGCCCCGCACCAACGAGACCGCCCAGCGGCTGGCGCCCCAGGTGCTGCGCAACCTGATCGACGAACAGCTCCAGATGCAGGAAGCGGACCGCCTGAGCGTCACCATCAGTGACAGCGAGATGGAACGGGCCCGCAGCGATCTGGAAGCGCGCAACGGGCTGCGCCCCGGCCAGTTCCACGACTTCGTCACCCAGCTCGGCATCGATCCGGGCACGGTCGAGCGCCAGCTCCGCAGCAACCTGCTGTGGTCGAAGCTCGTCCAGCGCCGCTTCGCCAGCCAGGTCGAGATCAGCGCCGAGGAGGTCGAGGAGACCCGCGCCCGGCTCGCGGCCGATGTGGGCAAGGAGCAGAAGCGGGTGTCGGAGATCCTGCTGACCATCGACGACCCGACCAAGGAGAACGATATCGTGCAGCTCGCCAACCGCCTGGTGGAGCAGCTGCGCGGCGGCGCGTCCTTCGGCTCGGTGGCCCGGCAGTTCTCCCAGGCGGCCAACGCCAATGTGGGCGGCGATATCGGCTGGGTCCTGTCCGACCAGCTCGCGCCCGAACTGGCCGACGCGGTCAGCGCCATGTCCGTGGGCGAGGTCTCCGACCCGATCCGCACGATCGTGGGCTATCACATCCTCCAGGTGTCCGACACGCGCGTGCTGGCCAAGCCGGACCCGGCCCAGACGGAACTCCGGCTGAGCCAGGTCTTCCTGCCGGTCCGGCCGAGCGACAATGCCGAGCAGCGCCGGACGCAGACCGAAGCCGTCCGCTCCGTCACCGCCCAGGCGACGAGCTGCGAGCAGCTGGCCACCCTCGCCCAGGAGGCGGGCTCCCCGGTCGCAGCCGATCTCGGGAGCTCCCGTCTCGGCGCCCTGCCCGAGAACCTGCGCGTGCAGGTCGCCGAGCTCCAGGTCGGCCAGAAGACCGACCCGATCGACCTGCCGAACGGCGTTATGGCCGTCATGGTCTGCGAGCGCTCCGACCCGGAGAGCAACCTGCCGGAGCCGGCCCAGATCCGCCGGCAGCTCGAGAACCAGCGCTTCGAAGTGCTCGCCCAGCGCTATCTGCGCGACCTGCGCCAGGCCGCCTTCATCGAAACCCGTGTCTGACGCCCCTCTCGCCGTCACGCCCGGGGAGCCGGCCGGAGTCGGCGTCGACCTGGCGCTCGGCCTGTGGGCGGCGCGCGCGCCGGACAGCCCGCCCTTCTTCCTGATCGACGATCCGGAGCGGGTGGCGGCCCGGGCCCGCCTGCTCGGGATCCCAGCCGCGCTGACGCCGATCGACGATCCGTCCGAGGCGGTCCCGGCCTTCCCGACCGCCCTGCCCGTCCTGCGCCACGGCTTTCCGGCCGAGAGCATTCCTGGCCGGCCCGATCCGGTGAACGGGCCCGCCACCGTGGAGGCGATCACCCGCGCCGTCGACCTGGTGCGCGCGGGACGCGCGGCGGCCGTCGTCACCAATCCGATCCAGAAGGAAACCCTGTACCAGGCCGGGTTCAGCCATCCGGGGCATACCGAGTATCTGGCGGCCCTGTCCGGGCCCGAGGTGGTGCCGGTGATGCTGCTCGCCTCGCCCGAGCTGAAGGTGGTGCCGGTCACGATCCACATTCCGCTGGCCGAGGTGCCGCGCGCGCTCACCACCGAGAAGATCCTCACCACCGCCCGCATCACCGCCGACGCGATGCGCCGGGATTTCGGCATCGCGGCGCCGCGCCTGGCCCTGGCCGGCCTCAACCCCCATGCCGGCGAAGGCGGGGCGCTGGGCCGCGAGGACGGCGCGGTGATCGCTCCGGCGGTCGCCGCCCTGCGCGCCGAGGGGATCGATGCCCGCGGCCCGCTGCCGGCCGACACCCTGTTCCACGAGGAGGCCCGCGCCACCTACGATGTGGTCCTCGGCATGTACCACGACCAGGTGCTGGTCCCGATCAAGACGCTCGACTTCTGGGGCGGGGTGAACGTGACCCTGGGCCTGCCCTTCGTGCGCACCTCGCCCGACCACGGCACGGCGCTGACCCTGGCCGGCACCGGCAAGGCGCGGATCGACAGCCTGCGGGCCGCCGTCGCGATGGCCCGCTCCATGGCCGCTCGACGCGCCGCCGCGCGATGAACCAGGATGCCGACGAGGTCGCGGCGCGGGTGGCAGCCCAGGTCGCCGCCCAGGTCGCCGCCCTGCCGCCCCTGCGCGAGGCGATCGCGGCTGCCGGCATGTCGGCCCGCAAGTCCCTGGGCCAGAACTTCCTGCTCGATCTCAACCTCACCCGCCGGATCGCCCGGTCGGCCGGGGACCTGTCCACCGGCACGACGATCGAGGTCGGCCCCGGTCCCGGCGGCCTGACCCGCGGTCTGCTGCTGGAGGGGGCGGCCCACGTGGTGGCGGTCGAGCGCGATGCCCGGGCGGCCGAGGTGCTGGCCCCGCTGATCGCGGCGTCGGAGGGCCGGCTGACCCTGATTGAGAACGATGCGCTGAAGGTCGATCTCGCCGCCGCCGGCGAGGCCCCACGGCGCATCGTCGCCAACCTGCCCTACAATGTCGGGACCCGGCTGCTGCTGATCTGGCTGCGCACGCCCCAGGCCTTCGAGTCCCTCACCCTGATGTTCCAGCGCGAGGTGGCCGACCGGCTGACCGCCGCACCAGGGACGGAGGCCTATGGCCGCCTCACCGTCCTGGTCACCTGGCTGTGCGAGGCGCGCAAGGTGATGGACGTGCCGCCCACCGCCTTCACCCCGCCGCCGAAGATCTGGTCGAGCGTCGTGCGCCTGGTGCCGCGCGCCGAGCCGCTGGCCCCGGCCGACCGCACCGCGCTGGAGGCGATCACCGAGGCCGCCTTCTCCCAGCGTCGCAAGATGCTGCGTCAGAGCCTGAAGCGGCTGGGCGGCGACGCCCTGATCCGGGCCGCCGATCTCGACCCGACCCTGCGCCCGGAGCGGCTGACGGTGCAGGAGTTCTGCCGGCTCGCCAACGCCTATACCGCGCTCAACCCCTCAGACGGACACCCGCGATGACCGCCCCGACCTCCGCCGATGAGATTTTAGCTGAGACCCGCCGCTACGAGAATGACGTGACCATGCGGCCGGCCGGCGAGGGCGACCTGCGCGCCATCATCGCCCTGCTCGTCGACGACCCGCTGGGCAAGACCCGCGAGCGTCTGGAGGACCCGCTGCCGCGCAGCTACGTGGACGCGTACCGGGCCATGGCGGTCCAGGGCGGCAACGTCTATCTGGTGGCCGAGCGGGCCGAGACGGTGATCGGCTGCGTCCAGGTGACCTTCATCGCCGGGATCAGCCGCGAGGGCATGACCCGGGCCAATATCGAAGGGGTCCGCATCGCCTCGACTGCCCGCGGGCTGGGCCTCGGCAAGATCATGATGCGCGACGCCATCGACCGGGCGCGCGAGGCCGGTTGCGGGCTGGTTCAGCTCACCACCGACGCACGGCGGATCGATGCGCAGAAGTTCTACACCGCGCTCGGCTTCCAGGCCTCCCATGTGGGAATGAAGCTCGACCTCAAATGACGGGTAAGCTCACAAAGCGCCGCATTCATCCTTAACGACGGGTTAATTTGCCACTTTTGAAGACCTGTCCTATTCGGAATTTCCTTCCTTGGGCGTCAAATTACTTCGATGCTTTCAGTAAAACGCATCGATCTTGCATAATGAAATATTAAGATCTGAATATTTAGAACCCTACTCCTGGATGTTGGCGCCCTGCCGGCAAACGAGCCGCCTACTGGCCTATCGGGAGTATTATCCGTGAACTTGTTTAAAAATGTACGCATCTCCATGCTGCTGATGTGCCTCTATGGCGCGCTGCTGCTGATCGTCGCCGCCTTCGGCGTGCGGACGATGGCCGTGGCGGTCGTGGACGCGCACAAATCCGGCGAGGTCGTGCAGTCGGCGGAGGCGCTGAAGGAGACCTTCGTCGCCCTGCAGAACACCCGGCGGGAGCGCGGCCCGGTCGTCAACATGCTGAAGGCCGGCGACCCCGCCAGCGCCGACTTCCTGAAATCCGTCAGCGATGTCCGCAGCGCCTCGCTGCCGGCAACCAAGCAGCTGATCGAACTCTGCGCCGACATCACCTGTGCCCAGTCGGTGACCGCCGAGACCCTGGCGAGCGATCTGGCGAAGATCGAGACCCTGCGCCAGAAGGTCGACGCCGCCCTCAAGCAGCCGCTCTCGTCCCGTCCGGACGGTCTGGCCGATGAGTGGCGCAAGGCCTCCACCAGCATCATCAACCAGTTCGAGACGATCTCGAGCGAGTTGGGCGCGCAGATGCGGATGGTCGACCCGGTCATCGCCGAGCTGGTCTCCATCAAGGATGCCGCCTACCTGACCCGCGACGCCGTCGGCCTCGAGGCGACCGCCATCCAGGCCGCCATCGGCGAAGGCACGTTCTCCGACGCCTCGCTGGCCA
Organism: Thalassobaculum sp.; assembly: GCF_965223715.1. Lineage (GTDB taxonomy): Bacteria > Pseudomonadota > Alphaproteobacteria > Thalassobaculales > Thalassobaculaceae > Thalassobaculum. The sequence goes on from NZ_OZ245012.1 coordinate 1,717,103, forward strand.
AGATCCACCAGCTCCGCGGCAAGAGCCAGGCCGGCTGGCAGCAGCTCAGCGAGCTGATGGCCCGTCCCGGCATAGATCCGGCGCTGGCCACCGATATGGCCAAGGCGACAGAGAGCGTCACCAAGGCGTACCCGCAGAAGCGCGAGGCGGTGGAGAAGGCCGTCAATGAGGGCAAGGCCGACACGGTGGACCGCGACGCCTGGGAAACCCTCAACGGCGGCGTACTGAACGACCTGGTGGCGCTCTGCATGACCGCCCTCGACCTCACCATCGACTATGCCGGCGACGAGGCCGCGGCGAACTGGATGGTCGTCTACCTGGTCGGGGCGCTGCTGATCGGCCTGGTGATCCTCGGCATCGTCAGCCTGCAGGTGATCCGCCGCCGGGTCTCCGGCCCGATCCAGCACATCACGCAGACCATGCGCGACGTGTCGGGCGGCGACCTGGAAGCCGACGTCCCCTATCTCGACCGCAAGGACGAGATCGGCGGGATGGCCGCGACCCTGGAGACCTTCAAGCAGGCCCTGATGCGCCAGCGGGCGAGCGACGAGGCCGCCAAGGCCGAGGCCGAAGCCAAGCTGAAGCGCGCCCAGGCGATGCAGGAGATCATCGCCGGCTTCGAGAAGGTCGTCGCCGACCTGATCCAGCGCCTGGCTTCCTCCGCCACCGAGATGCAGGCCTCCGCCCAGTCGATGACGGAGACCGCCGACCGTACCGAGTCCCAGTCCGCGACCGTGGAGCGGGCGTCCTCCATGGCCTCCAGCAACGTGGAAAGTGCCGCGGCGGCCGCCGAGGAGCTGACCAGCTCGATCGCCGAGATCGGCCGCGAGCTGGAACAGGCGACCCAGATCGCCGGCCGGGCCGTGGAGGCCGCCTCGAAGACCAACCAGACGGTCCAGGGGCTGGAAGTGTCCAGCCAGGCCATCGGCGACGTGGTGCGGCTGATCCAGGACATCGCCGAGCAGACCAACCTGCTGGCGCTGAACGCGACGATCGAGGCGGCCCGGGCAGGCGATGCCGGCAAGGGCTTCGCCGTCGTCGCCTCGGAGGTGAAGGCGCTCGCCACCCAGACCGCCGGCGCCACCCAGGAGATCAGCACCCGGATCGAGGAGATGCAGACCGCGACCCAGAGCTCGGTCGCCTCGATCCAGGAAATCGTGAAGGTCATCGGCGAGATCAATCAGATCGCCACGGTGATCGCCGCGGCCGTGGAGGAGCAGACCGCCGCCACCCAGGAGATCGCGCGCAACGTCACCGAGGCGTCGCGCGGGACCAACGAGGTGTCCAGCAACATCTCCGGCGTCTCCGATGCCGCCCGCCACACCGGCGAGGCCGCCTCCCAGGTGCTCTCGGCGGCCGGCGACCTCAACAAGCAGTCGTCGACCCTCGAGACCGAGGTCGGCCAGTTCATCCGCTCGGTTCAGGCGCTCTAAGCCGCCCTACCCCCAAACGAGAACAGCCCCGGCTGAGACGCCGGGGCTGTTTGCTTTTCAGCGATCGTATCGGGCGGTCAGGCGATCCACTCCGACACCGGGGCGGCCGCCTCGTGCAGCGGCTGGGAGATGACGTCAACCAGAGTCGGGCCGTCATGCTCCAGGGCCTGCTTCATCACGGACGTAAACTCCGCCGGGTCCTCCACGGTCCAGGACTTCACGCCGAAGGCGCTGGCGACGGCTGCATGGTCGGTGCGGTTGAAGTCCACGTTGTAGAACCGCTTGCCGAAGCCCGAGTTCTGGCCGGCCTTGATCCAGCCATAGACCGAGTTGGAGAAGACGATCGACTTGATCGGCAGCTTGTTGCGCACGATGGTCTCGAACTCGCCGCAGCAGAAGCCGAACGAGCCGTCGCCCATGACCGACAGGACCTGGGAATTCGGCCGGCCGACCTGCGCGCCCATGGCGGCGGCCAGGGAATAGCCGAGCGCGCCATGGGCCCGGTTGGTGATGAAGTGCCGGCCCGGGATGCGCCACCGGTAATGGGCCGAGAAATACGGGCACGGGGTGCCCGGATCGGCCACCACGACCGCGTCGTCGTCCAGGATGTCCATCAGCCCCTGGATCACCACCTCCGGCTTGATCGGCCGCTCGGTGCTCGCCGCCAGCGGGCCATAGGTGTCCAGCTTGCCCTTCCAGGCGCCGGCGGCGCGCTCGGCCCCGTTCTGCGGCGCCAGGCCGGTCATGCCCTCCAGCTCGGCCACCAGGGCCTCCAGCGCCAGCCGCGCGTCGGCGCAGATGGCCACGGCGGTGGGGTAGTTGGCGCCGATCACCATCGGGTCACTGTCGATATGGATGATGGTCTTGTCGGGCGACGGCCAGCGCCAGCGCTCCGTGGTCACCGATCCGGCGCGGCAGCCGACGAACAGCACCACATCGGCCGCCTCCACCACGTCGCGCGTCGACTGCACGCCGCCATTGGTGCCGACCACGCCGACGGCGCGGGGATCGGTTTCGGCGATCGCACCCTGGCCCGAGACGGTGGTCGCGATCGGCAGGTCGAGCAGCTCGGCCAGCCGGGCCAGCGGCGCCTCTGCCCCGGCGATCACCGGGCCGCCGCCGCAGATGGCGATCGCGGACTTGGCTTTGGACAGGATGGCCGCCGCCTCGCGGATCGCGTCCGGGTCGGCCCCGGCGCGCTCGGCCGGATAGGTCTGGTGGCGCGGATCGGCCCAGAGCTCACCCGCGTCCACATAACCCTTCTGGGTGTCGAACGGCAGCGCCAGGTGGACGGCACCGGGGCGGCCCGTCGTCATCGCGCGGAAGGCGGTGCGCATCATCGCCGGCAGGCGGCTGGCATCGTCCAGGCTGGTGTTCCACTTGGTCAGCGGCCGCATCATCGAGACCTGATCCAGCTCGGTCAGCGGATAGCGGCCGCGCGCGGTGGTGGAGACGTCGGTGGTGATGGCCAGGACCGGCACGGAACTCTCGTTCGCCTCCACCAGGCCCGGCAGGATGTAGGTCGCACCGCCCCCGGACGGTCCCTCGCAGACGCCGGGCTTGCCGGTGACCCGGGCATAGGCGTCGGCCATGTAGGCGGCGTGGCGCTCGTCGCGGGTCAGGATGTGGTGGATGTTGTGGTCGAGCCGCGCCAAGGCGTCATAGAACGGCAGCGTCGTGTCGCCGCACAGTCCGAACATATGGGTTACGCCATGGGCCTCCAGCATGCGCACCATGGCCTCCGCACCGGTCGGCCGATTGTCGCCGTCACTCGCCATTCTCTGATCCTTCCGTTGATGAAGGCGCGACAATAGCCGAGGGCCCCGCGGCAGGGCCAGCCATGCATGGCGTGGAGCGACCCTGCCTGTGGAACGGCTGCGGTTCCGGAGCGGGGAGACTGAGGAATTGTTATCCCCTCTCCGAACCTCCCGCTCTCCCCGGATTTATTCCGGGGCAAGCGGTTGGGCCTGAACCGACTCTCACCCGCTTCGCGTCGACGGATGGGCTCGCCCCGGCACAAGGCCGGGGAGTGGAAGAATCCTCAAGGTCTTAGAGGAGCGCCGAACTGGGCCGCTCAGGTCTCCGCGTCCGGGTGCTTCACGCCGGTGGCCCAGGCGAAGCCGACGACCAGTCCCTTCATGTACGGCAGCGCCACGACGCAGCAGATCAGGGTCAGCGGCAGCCAGATGGACGCCATAAGCCAGATCGGCGGGTCCATGTCCCGGGACATCATGACGATGAACGGCATCAGCAGGTGGCCGACCAGGAACAGCGCCAGGTAGGGCGGCGCGTCGTCGCAGGGATAGACCGTGTTGTCGGCGCCGCAGGCGTCGCACTGGTCCGACACCTTCAGGAACTTGCGGAACAGGCGTCCCTCGCCGCATTGCGGGCATTTCAGGCGCAGTCCCCTGCGCACGCCAAGTCCGATTGGCCGTTCACTCATCGCGTCCTCCGCGTTCCGGATGGCGCCAAGGAACTGCAAAGCCCGCGCCCGCGCAATGCGGCCGACTGACGCCGGTCCTGGGCGGCTGCCCCTTACATCGATAAAATTTTATCGATAGCCGACGGAAATACGCTGGGCCCCCGTTCAGTCTTTGAAACGGATCGAAAAGTTCGACCCCCTTACGATCGACACAGAGGAAGCGCCCGATGTCCGCCCCAACAAGCCGCCGCACGGAAGCCCTGGTGCCCGCGACGCTCGGCCTGGTCGGGTTGTCATTGATGACGGTCGCCCTGGTCGTACTGCTCCTCTCCTAAGTCACAAGTCGGTGCCGATGGCCCCTGACGGGCGCTCCGATCGTCATCGGAGGCGCTGAGCCACGGCACCCCACGAGCGGGGCCCGCTTCGTTACCGGGCTCCGACGTCGGGATCTACCCCCCCGGTCCCGGCAATACGGCCCCGGAACCGACCCGCGTCGGGTCCGGGGCCACTTTTGCGTGTCAGGCGCTGCGGTACAGCTTGGTCAGCACGAACTCCACGTGACCCAGCGCCTCGGCTGCCGCGTGCCGGCCGTTGGCGGTGCGCACGATCATCTCGATCAGGCTGTCGCCCGCCTCGTCGATGGTCTGGGAGCCCTTCAGCACGCCGGAGACGTCCACGTCGATATGCTCGGCCATGGTCCGGACCGTGCGCGGGTTGCCGGTGATCTTGATGACCGGGACGATCGGGTTGCCGATCACGTTGCCCTGGCCCGTGGGGAAGGTGTGGATCACGTAGCCGGCCGCCGCCATAAGGGTCACGCATTCGGCCGCCGCCGAGGACGTGTCCATGAAATAGAGCCCGTTGCCCTTGGCCGGCGCCTCGGCCGGCTCCAGCACGTCGATGTATTTCGAGGTGCGGCCGATCTTCTCCAGGTTGCCGAGCGCCTTCTCCTCGATGGTCGTCAGCCCGCCCAGGATGTTGCCCTTGGTCGGCTGGCTGTCGGACAGGTCGGAGGTCTTGTGCGGCTCGATCACTTCGTCCTGGTAGGCCTGGAAGGTACGCAGGAACTTGTCCCGCGCCTCGTTGTTGGCCGCCCGGTCGGCGCAGATATGCTCGCCGCCGGTGATCTCCGAGGTCTCGCCGAAACAGCCGTAGAGCCCGTGCGGCAGCAGCTTGTCGTACATGTTGCCCACGGTCGGGCAGCTCGACAGGCCCGTGGTGGTGTCGCTCTCGCCGCATTTGGTGGAGACCCAGAGCTCGGTCAGCCCGCACTCCTCCTTCTGCTGCTCGGTCGCCCAGTGGACGAACTCCTTGGCCTTCCAGCTCGCCTGGCGGATGGTCTCGAAATCGCCCTTCTGCTCGATGGAGAAGCCCTCCACCGGCTTGCCGGTCTTGGCGATGCCGTCGACGATCACCTTGGTCCATTCCGGCTCGATGCCGATCACCACGACGGCGGCGACGTTCGGGTTGGCGCCGGTGCCGATGATGGTGCGGAAATGCAGGTCCAGGTCCTCGCCGAACTGCAGCCGGCCGTAGGAATGCGGGATCGCCATCGTGCCCTTCACGTTGTTGGCGACGGCTTCGCAGGCGGCGTTGGAGATATCGTCCACCGGCAGGATGACGACGTGGTTGCGCACCGCCACCCGGCCGTTCTCGCGGCGCCAGGCGGTCACGCTCTGATTGGCATAGTCGATCGCGGTTGCCATGGGTCGTTCCTCCTACCAGCGCTTGGTTTTCAGGTTGTGCACGTGGACGTGCTTGCCCTTGGGCGCCGGGCCGACCATGCGGCCGATATCCTCGCCATACTTGATCGCGGTATCGCCTTCGGAGAGGTCGACCAGGGCCACCTTGTGGCCGATCGGTACGTCGTCGAGCACCTTCAGGTGGAACGTCGAGTTGTCTTCGGTGATCCGACACAGCATGTCGGTGCCGGCCGCCAGGTTCTCCACCACGACCACGCCGACATTGTCCTTGCGGTCGTGAACCAGGAGGTGCGGTTCCTTGCTCATGGGTTTCCTCTCTCTCAGACCTGTTAGGCTCCGGATCTCATTGCCGGACGCGGTCTTGCCACGCCCTGAAGTTGCCCGGTCACAGGCAGACTATCGTCTAGCAGGAGAGGACGCCATGCCACCCGGGCCGGCGCATCGGAACGCGACGGTCAGGACGGGCGGTGGCCGATCCGTCCGAGCTTGTCCGGATTGCGCATCACGTAGATCGCGGCGATGCGGCCGTCGCTGAGGTCCAGGACCGTCGCCTGCACCGTGTCGCCGGCCCTGGCGATCACCGTCGGCTGGCCGTCGACCGTTACCAGATCGAGAAGCTCGATCCGGCCTGCATATTTCTGCGCCAGGCCGCAGAACAGTCGCACGGCCTTTGCGGCGCCGGTGATGGTGTTGGGGAAGGCGATGACCTTGCCGCCGCCGTCGGAGCGCACGGACACGTCGGCCGCCAGGAGGGATGTCAGTGCGGCCGCGTCGCCCTGGCGGGCGGCCTCGAAGAAGGCCTGGGCGATGCGCCTGCCCTCCTCCGGATCGACCGGATAGCGCGGCCGCTCGCCACGCACATGCCGCCGCGCCCGCACCGCGAGCTGCCGCACGGAGGCCGGTTCCCGATCCAGGGTCGCCGCGATTTCCTCCAGCGGGGTGTCGAAGACGTCATGCAGCAGAAAGGCCGCCCGCTCCAGCGGCGACAGGCGCTCCAGCGCCAGCATCAGGGAATAGGTCAGGTTGTCGGCCAGCAGCTCCGGGTCCGGCGCATCCACCACCGGCTCCGGCAGCCAGGTGCCCACATAGGTCTCGCGCCGCCTGCGCGCCGACTTGATCTGGTCCAAGCACAGGCGGGTCACCACCCGACGCAGCCAGCCGGACGGGTTGTCGATGGCGTCGCAGTCCGCCTGGCACCAGCGCAGCCACCCTTCCTGCACCATGTCCTCGGCCTCCGCCAGGGAGCCGAGCATACGGTAGGCGAGACGCAGCAGCGCCGGCCGCTGCGTCTCGAACTCGTCGGTCTGGTGCTCAGGCCGCATTCTCGGCTCCGGTCCGCTCCTCCACCGGGTGACCGTAGCGGAAGCCGACTGCCACGCGGTTCCACACATTGATCGCCCCGACGGCCAGCGACAACCAGGCCCGCTCGGTCTCGTCGAACTGGTCGCAGACCAGTTCCCAGTCGGCGTCCGGCGCGCCGGTGTCCGGAAGCCGGGTCAGCGCCTCGGTCCAGGCCAGGGCGGCGCGCTCGCGCGGCGAGTACAGCGAGGACTCCCGCCAGGCGCTGGTCATGTAGAGCCGCATCTCGCTCTCGCCCTCGCGCCGGGCTTCGGTCGTGTGCATGTGGATGCAGTAGGCGCAGCCGTTGATCTGGGAGGCGCGCAGCTTGATCAGGTGGACCAGCGACTTCTCGATCGGGCTGGTCGAGATCGCCTTCTCCAGGGCGACCATCGCGGCGAAGCCGTCCTTGGCAAGCGGATAGGGATTGGCGAGACGGGGGGTCATGGGGAACTCCATCATGTCGGATAACGGCGTCGAATAGGTCGACACGGACATGACGAGGGAGCGATCCCCGATGTGACATGGGCCGGACGGAAAATTCAAAAAATCATCGCTCCAAACGAAACGGGCGGCCCGTTCTGGACCGCCCGCTCATCTGCACTATCGGCCGGGGTCAGGCGGCGCGGACGTCCCTCAGGAAGGCCTGGACCCGGTTCTTCAGGCCCTCGGCCTGCTCGCTCAGGCTGCGGGCGGTGGTGAGCACCTCGCCGGAGGACGCGCCGGTCTCGCTCGCCGCTTCCCGCACGCCCGAGATGTTGGTGTTCACCTCGTTCGCCGCGGCGGCGACCTCCTCGACGTTCCGCGAGATCTCCTTGGTCGCGGAGTCCTGTTCTTCGACGGCCGCCGCCACGGCCGCGGCGACTTCCTGCACCTCGTTCACCCGGGTGACGATCTTGGCGATGGCGTTCACCGCGGTGCGGGTGCGGTCCTGCACGGCCTGGATCTGCGAGGCGATCTCCTCGGTCGCCTTGCCGGTCTGGCCGGCCAGGTTCTTCACCTCCGACGCTACAACCGCGAAGCCCTTGCCGGCATCGCCCGCCCGGGCGGACTCGATCGTCGCGTTCAGGGCCAGCAGATTGGTCTGCTCGGCGATCTCCTGGATCAGGGTGACCACCGTGCCGATCCGCTGCACCGCCTCGTCCAGCGCCCGGACCTCGGTCTCGGTGGACTGGGCGTCGCTGCGGGCAGCGCTCGCCAGGGTGTTGGCGTTGGCCACCTGATGGGAGATCTCGCTGATCGAGGCCGACAGCTCCGTGCTTGCCGTGGCGACGGTCTGCACGTTGGCGGAGGTCTCCTCCGACGCGCTCGCCACCACGGTCGCCCGATGGGTCGACTGTTCGGCGATGCTGTTCAGCGACTGGGCAGTGCTTTCGAGTTCGGTCGCCGCTTCCGCCACCGCGGAGGTCATCGCCTGAGCCTCGGTCTCGAACCTCTGAGTGATGTCCCGCAGGGCCTGGGCCCGGTCGAGTTCGGCCTTCTGCTTGGCGGCCGCCTCGGCCTGCAGGCGCTCGTTCTCCACCATGTTGCGGCGGAACACCTCCACGGCCTCGGACATCTGGCCGACCTCGTCGCCGCGGCCCGCACCCGGGACGGTGACGTTGTGGTTGCCGGTCGCCATCTCGCCCATGACGGCGGTCATGGCCTGGATCGGCGTGGCGATGCCACGGGTCAGGGTCAGGTAGGCCAGCACCGCAATGATGACACCCAGGACCGCAGAACCAGCCGAGAACAGCTCAACGGTCTGGAATACCGTGTCCTGACGCTGCTTGGCTTCCTGGGTAACGCGGGTCCCCATCTCGCTCAGCACATCGAACTTGCTCGTCAGGGCCGCCACATACTCCTGGCCGGCACCGTTCGCCTCAAGCTGACGGGCCTCGTCGACGGTGAAGGGCTGACGCATCAGGGCGATCTGCCGTTCGGCGATCTCCCGCCAGGCGTGATTGATCGCGACATACTCCTCCGCGATCTTCCGGGACTCCGCACTTTGCGACAGGGCGGCCAGAAGCATCTCGGCTTCCCGGTCGAAAGCCTCGCCCTGCCGGCGATAGCGATCGATCGCGTCTCGGTTGCCGGTCAGCAGCAGCTCCTTGATGGAGCCGGACTGGTCGACGGCCATGCTCTGCATCGTATTGAGAGTGGTCAGCAGGGTGTTGACCCGCTCGACCTCGTTCGCCGCGTCGGACGCCCGATTAAGCTGATAGAAGGTCAGGACCCCGGACGCGATCATGATGGCGACCAGAACGCCAAAGGCCGCGGCGAATTTCCGTCCGAACTTCATGTTGTTGAGAAACGACATGGATGCCTCCTCAGGCGCCGACGCCGGCCAGCTTCCGGCGCTCGAGTTCGGTCAGGTTGACCTCGACCGTGATCGCGCCGATCGACTGACCCTGGGCATTGTCGATCGTCAGGTTGATCTGGGCGCGCCAGGTGGCGGTGTCCTCATTGAACTCAGGCTCATCCACGAAGACGGTGCCCGGACCGACGCCGACGGTCTTCTGGAACTTCGCCTCGTCGCCCTGCCAGTAATCGGAGGTGACGGAGCTCTGGCCGACATTCAGTCCGTTGCGGTCCATCACGAAGAGTTCCGTGAAGAGACCGACCGAGCGGGCCTGGACACGGTAGAGATAGGAGGACAGCGGGTTCGCCAGCACGGAGGTGATCAGCGGCTGATCCTGCGTCTTGGTCTCCTCGCGCCACTTGGCGTCGAGCGCATCGATCTCGCTCTGCTCGAGCTGGCCGGCGCCCTGGTTGCGACTGCGGAGCGCCTCGGTGACCACCGGGACGTTCACCCATTCGCGGATGTCGGCGATGAGGTCGTCGGTGACCAGTTCATCCATGGACAGCGTCAGAGCTTTGGGCTCCGCCTTGACCGGTCCGGCCAGCAGGCAGAGCGCAAAAACCGACGCGGCCAGGGTGGCGAGGCATGTCCGTAAGGACCGGACTTCATCGACAAGCCACATTTTCATAATTCCCTCCAGATAGTACGCATTGAGCTTTGGGGGGATTAAAACGGCAAAGAGATAAATATTGGTTAAAAAGCCCACCGTCTTTTCCGCGAAATTCGGCGGATTGAAAAATAATTAAAGGTTAGCGCGGCGGGCCTTCTTGAACGTACCCGGACACGCGACGACAGAAAGAGCGCCAAACGATCGCAGGACTGTCCGCCCGTTTCGAGAACGCGATTCATTGCTGTTGGAATGGTTCTAAACGCGGCCGCGGGCGAGTGAGGACGCATCGATCCAGGGTCAGCATTCCCCCGTCACCGTGCCTGCCGGGCGCATTTTTCCGGTCCAGCGTGAGAATCAACACAGCGACGCCGTGAGCGCTGTGGTCGCATGAGGTGGCCTGCAGGAGCAGGCTGAACTCTCGGCGCTCGTCATCTTTGGGGGCAGACCAAGACCGACACATAGCGCCTCGCCGGGTCGCCGCCGCATACTCCCGACGGCGGCGGCCCGGCACCCCTGAACTGGAAACGACCGCGGAACCGACCTCTGACGAATGGATGACGCAGACCCAATCGCCGCCGTCTTCGACCACCTGACTGCAGAGGGTGGCACCGCTGAGGGCTGGGCGCGCGGCGAGACCATCCTGGGTTTCGGGATCGGACTGCGGCAGGCCGATGGCCGCCGCACCGGGGAGCGCTGTCTCAAGGTCTTTGTGAGCCGAAAACGTCCCCGCCGCGGCCTCGCCGATCCGATCCCCGCCTCCCTCATCCATGCCCCGTCCGGCCGAGCGGTTCTCATCGATGTCGAGGAGATCCGACCCCCGCGTCCCCAGAACGCAGCCGCCCTGACGGCGCCCCTGGGCGGCAACCGCAACGCCATTCGGGCCGACCGCCTGGGTGCCGGCTGGGGGTCCTACGGCTATCTTCTGCGCCACCGCTTCGACGGGCGGATCTACCTGCTGGGCTCCGGCCATGTCTTGGCCGGCGGCCCCTCCCCGCGGATCGGCGACCGGGTGATGATCGCCGACGGCACCCCGGGGGGCCGGCCCGCGGCACGGCTTGTCGCCTGGACCACCCCCGTCCCCAGCGAGGCGGGGTTTCCGAATCAAGTCGACGCCGCCCTGGCCGAAATCGTCCGTCCGGAGACCGTCGCCCGGCTGAGCGGATCCCTGCCGAACGGGATCAGCGGCGATATCCGCTCCGGCATGCGGCTCGATCTGTCGGGGGCGGTCAGCGGACGCCAGCGCACGACCGTCGTCTGCGAACGGGCCACCCTGTGCTTCGAGACGGAGATCCCGGGCATCGGGCGACGGCGCGTCGGGTTCCGCGATCAGGCCTTCTGCCGGGCCGTGACCCAGCCGGGCGACAGCGGCGCCAGTCTTGTCAACGACCGCGGCCGCGCCGTCGGCCTGCATAGCTGGGGCAGCGACGGCCGTGCCGACGACGGGCGGGGAGAGCTCAGCGTGTTCACGCCCATCACCACCGTTCTGGATGCCTTCACCAGGACCCGGGAACTCGATCTGGTAACTGACACGGACGTCATCGCCATGCCGCTCGACCGCCCTCCCGTCGACGATCTCGACGATGCCATCGACCTGGTCGCCCGCACCCTCTATGGCGAGGCCCGGCGCGAACCGCCCGAGACCCGGGTCGCCATCGCGGAAGTGGTCTACAACCGCGCGATCCAGCGCTCGCCGCGGTTCGGGCTGAGCGTCGAGGCCGTCTGCCGCCAGCCCGACCAGTTCAGCTGCTGGAACCCCGGCGATCCGAACCGCGGCCGCACCCTGTCCATCTCACTCTGCGACCCCGAGATCGCGGACTGCGTGACGATCGCCCGCGATCTGGTGGCCGGCCGGGTCGGCGGGCTGACCCTCGGCGCCGACCATTTCCACCATCGCCGGGTCTCCCCCTCCTACTCCCGCCAACACGCGCCCTGCGCCCAGATCGGCAACTACGTCTTCTTCAACGATATCCCGTAGCTCTTGAAGCACCCGCCAGGAGTCCGGCATGCCCGTTTCCGGATCGCTGATCGACGTGGTTGTCAGCCTTGCGCTGGTCTATGTCCTGACTGCCCTGATCTGTTCCGCAATCCGCGAGGTCTTCGCATCCGCCTTCCGGCTCCGGCAGAAGACCCTGGAACGGGCCGTCCGCGACCTGTGCGGCGAGAATGACGATCCCTGCGTCACCAACAATCTGGCGGGACGGATCCTGGACCATCCGGCGGTCCGCAAGCTGCGCCTGCCCGGCGGGACCGCCCCCTCCCAGTTGTCCGCGCGCCTGTTCGCCGGTGCCCTGCTGGACGAGTTGAGCGCGGCCGCCCGTACCTCGGGCGTCCACCGGCCGCGGGTCGCGGATCTGATCGCCGCCGCGCCGAACAGCGACCTGCAGCGCACCCTCGGCCTGTTCGCCCAGGAGGCCGGCATGGACCGCCAGGCCTTCGGGCAGCGCATCGAGGAGTGGTACGACGACGCCATGGACCGCGCGTCCGGCTGGTACCGGCGCCGCAGCCAGCGCTGGATCCTCGCCGTTGCCGCCCTCGTGGCGGTCGCCTTCAACATCGACACCCTGGAGATCGCGCGTCTCGTGTGGGTCGGCATGCCCGCCGCGACCGATGCCGCGATGCTGACCGGCGGCCACGGCCTTCCCGTCGGCTGGAGCCTGCCGGAGGACGGCCGCACCTGGGCCGCCGGATGGGCGGCGCTCATGGAGGTCCTGGCTCATCCCACCAAGCTCCTGGGCTTCGCGATCACCGCCATCGCCGTGACGATGACCGCCGATCTGCTGTTCTCCCTGATGCGCCGGCGCAGCGCCGCATCCCGGGTGGAGCGGCTGGCATCCGCAGCCCAGGTCGCGCCCTGTCCGGCCCCGCTGCCCGTCGGCGGCCGGGTCGCCGAGCGGGCGGAGAGCGATCTGGAAGCCTCGGGCCTCACCCGGGACGACATCGAGGACATCCAGCGCGCCCTCGGCATGACGGGGCGGTTCCTGACCGGGCACCTGGACCCGGCGACCCGGTCGATGATCGAGGAATACCAGCTCTCGGTCGGCCGCCGCCCCACCGGAATCCTGACGCCTTATCTTGTTGAACGGCTGTTGGCGCCGTCCGAACGGTAGAAACTCAAAACCCTATATTCCATCCTAGATCGATGTTCTTAAGGCCCGAGCCGAACTACACCTTATCGGCGCGGAGGATCACATCGGTATACGACGCTGACGAGAATGCTAAAGTCGCCGGCTGTAAACCGATGAGCTGAATATTTATCGTTTCATACGCCTTACACTTGGGGGAAAAGGCGTTGCCCGAGGAAGTCCGGCGGCCGGTCAAGGAACGGCGCCATCTGACGGTCATGTTCGTCGACCTGGTGGGATCCACAGGGCTGGTGGACGAGCTCGACCCGGAGGATGCGCAGAACGTGTTCGACGCGTTCTCGGGCAAGTGCGCCCAGCTGATCCAGCAGTTCGGCGGCTACATCGCCCGCATTGAGGGCGACGGCGTGCTGGCCTATTTCGGCTTCCCTTCCGCCCGCGAGGACGCCAGCGAGCAGGCCGTGCGCGCCGGGCTGGCGGTCGCCGAGGCGGTGGCCAGGATCCGCACGCCCATGGGCACGACTCTCGCCTGCCGCACCGGCATCGCGTCGGGCTCCGTCCTGGTGGGCGAGGCCCATACCAGCAGCGGATCGGTGTTCTACGAGGTCATCGGCCGCGCCCCCCACGTAGCCCGGCGCCTTCAGGAGCAGGTCGATCCGGGCGAGGTCTCGATCTCCGACGCGGTCTACCGCAAGGCCGGCGGCTTCTTCGTCTGCGCCCCGAACCCGCCGATCCGGCTCAAGGGCTTCCGCAATCCGGAGATGTTCTGGCGGGTGCGCGGCCATCGCGAGCTGCCGCTGCGGTTCCTCGCCCGCGACGCCCTGCAGCGCTGCGCCTTCGTCGGCCGCACCGAGGAGCTGACGGTCCTGCACCGGCTGTGGGACGGCGTGCGCGACGGCCAGGGGGCGGCGGTCGGCGTGGTCGGCCCGGCCGGCATCGGCAAGTCGCGGGTGATCTACGAGTTCGTCCATTCGGTGACCGAGGACCAGCCGCATCTGGTCCTGATGCAGGGCAACACCCACCACCGCAACAGCCCATGGCAGCCGCTGCGCGACGAGCTGATCCGCCACCTGGACAGCGCCACACCGCCCGGCGGGTCGCGGCTGGAGACCCTGACCCGGGAACTGGCCTCCCCGGCCGGCGAGCAGGCGTTCGAGGACGCCCAGGCGATCCTGCGCATCCTGGAGGACGGACAGTCCACCATCGCCAGCTCGCGCCCCGGCGAGGAGCGCGCCCGCGTGGTCGCCGCGCTGGTCCGGCGGCTGCAGGCGCTGGCCGCCCGCACGCCGGTCATCGTCGTCATCGAGGACGTCCAGTGGCTCGACGACTCCTCCACCGAATGGCTGGAGGCCCTGTGCCGGGGCGTGGAGGCGCACCCGATCCTGGTGGTGCTGACCAGCCGGGATACCCTGTCCGCCCGCCTCAAGCTCGACGTCACCGAGATCCAACTGTCCGGCCTGACCCAGGAAGACGCCCGGGCGATGGTCGACCTGCTGATCTCGGAGAAGCCGTTCGCCCATCTGGACGCCCAAACCATCCTGACCAAGGTCGGCGGCATCCCCCTGTATATCGAGGAATACGTCACCCACCAGCTCGACCGGGTCGCCGCCCGCAAGGGCAACGGCGACGGCCAGGAGGTCGATCCAGACGACGCGCCGGCCACCCTCATGGACCTGCTGAACGAGCGCATCGACGAGCTCGGCCCGGGCAAGGCGTTCATCCAGGCCTGCGCGGTCTGCGGCGACGTGTTCGACCTGCGGCTCGTGGCGCGCACGGTCGGGGTCGATATCGACCAGGCGATCGCGGTCATCTCCGACCTGGAATCCCGGGGCATCCTGAGCGGCAGCGCGGCCGTCGGCGACGAGTTCCGCTTCCGCCACGCCCTGCTGCGCGACGCCGGCTATTCCAGCCTGCTGAAGGCCGACCGCTCGGCGCTGCACGGCAGGATCGCCCACGCGATGGAGACCTATGCGGCGGAGGACGGCTTCGCCGCCCTGCCGGAGGTGCTCGCCTGGCACTTCTCCGAGGCGGCCGAGGTGGAGAAATGCCTGAGCTACCGTCTGGTGGCGGCGGAGAAGTTCAAAGGCCAGTACGCCGCGACGGAATCGATCCACCAGCTCGAACTCGCCGCCGCCGAGGCCGACGCCATGGAGGAAGGCGGGCGCCGCCGGGAATGGCTGGTGCGGATCTATAACCAGCTCGGCACAACCCGCAGCATCTTCTTCGGCTGGGGCGACCAGGTTGCCCAGGAACTGTTCGAGAAGGCGCTGTCGCTCACGGTGACCAGCGACGAAATCCGCTCGACCTTCGATGCGGTGCGCGGGTTGTGGAACGCCAACATGATCCAGGGGAACTTCCCTATGGTCGCAGTGCTGACGCCGCAGTTCAGCGCGATCGCCAACCGTTCAAACGATCCGTCGATGAAGCTCGTCGCCTCGAATGCCAGCGGCGCCTATCGCCTATGGTCGGGGAACTTCCGGCGTGCGCAGCACCATTTCGATGAGTCACTGCACCTCTACGAAAAGATCAAAGGCAGCCATGAAACGGGGTCGGGTCGAAGCAATCCAGGGATCGCGACGCTTTCATTGAGCGCTTGGAACACGTGGTTTCTTGGCGACAGAGACGCTGCGTTACGCAAGATCGACGAGGCAAAGGAGTGGGCGAACGCGGTCGGCAACCCATTCGACATCGCATACGCCTACAGCATGTCCGCATCGATTTGGCAGACCGAACGGAACGCTGAAGCAGCGAAGGCCGATGCGGAAAAGTCGATCGCGTTCGCGAGCGAGAATATCTCGAGCATGCGTTACTGGATTGATCGAAGCGGCATCATATCCGGCTGGGCCCTCTGTCACATGGGCGATTTTGAAGCCGGGATCGCTCGGATACAGGACGCGATCACCTCGTATCAGGGCGCAGGCGGCGGCCTCCACCTTTCGTACGGAATCACCTTGCTCGGTGAGTGCCTGCTCGCAAAGGGAGCCGAGTTGGAAAGCGAGCGCGAGCTGAGGAGGGCAGAACAGGCGCTGACGTCGGATCATCCTTACTACTACGACTCGGAACGGTTCCGACTCTTGGGAGAGGCGCGAACCCGACTGGGATATGAGACCGAAGGCAGCCAAGCCTTCGCCTCTGCCTTATCTTCCGCCGAGGCTTTTGAGTCGCCCCCCCTTCGGCAGGCGGTGCTGGACACCCAGGCGCGTCTGAAACGGCGGTGACTCTCGTCAGGCCACCCTCGGCCACGCTTGACCCTCCGCCCAGGCGACAAAAGCCCGCCAGGCCGATGTTTCATTGAACGTGTAGCGTACGGTCTTCGGCTGCGTGAATTCCGCTGCCCGGTCCCGCATCACCGTCATCAGCGTCTCCGCATCCTCGGCTTTCACATCGACGAGATGCTCCGCCAGATGGGCCGATAGCGCGGCGATATCGGATGCATGGCCTCCAAGGTCCAGGGCGCGCGCCGATATCCGGGGCACCGTCCGGTCGCGATAGCCCAACGCCTTCGCCGAGTCCCGAACCAGCGCGAGGCTGCCGGACTCCGCCAGCCGGTCGGCGGGAAAGGCGTCGAGGGTGGCCCGGATGCTGACCATGGCCAGGGTCAGCGGCCGATGGCCGAGTTCGAGCGGGCCGTGGGTGACGGCCACCTCATCGTCATCCTCCAACTCCCCGTCGCGGAACGCCTCGTAGACGCGGCCGACGCCTTCGACACCGAAACTGTCGAGCTCGGCCGCACGCAGGGCGCCGATGCTGGACGCGCCGAGGATATGGACACCCTGAGCCATCGCCCAGAGAACCTCCTTGTGCCAGACCGAGGGCACGGCATCGAAGAAGCCGTCGATGATGCCGATCGCCCGGGGCGACTCGCGCAGGGCGAGGTACACGTCGCCCTGACGGGCCGGACCGCGGAGGGTCAGCTCCGGGAAGCGCTCCCGCGCGCCGGCCTTCAGGGAGGGACCGCCGAAGACGATCAGGGTCATGACGGCTCTCCCCCCTGCGGATCGATCCCGGCGGCCCGCAGCGCGCGCCGGCCCGGCCGGTACAGGCGGGCGTTGGGGTTGCCTTCCAGACCCGGAACGATCACCCGCGCCACCGGGATGTTGAACTCGGGGCGGGTCAGGTCGACCACGATCACCTGATCCAACCCGATCGCCGACAGCCGCTCGACCATCCGCTCGATCAGCGCCCGGGAACTGCGACCCGGCAGGCTGGGGACGTCGCCATAGGCCACCGGCGGGAGCGCCGAGCGGGTCGCGACCGCCGGCTTGGGGACCGGCGCGTCTTCGGGACGCTCGTCGTAATAGGTCGGGTCGATATCGTCGCGCACGCCGGCGATCATGGTGAGCCGGCCCTGGGCCGCCTCCGACAGGGCGCGGGACAGGGCAATATGGGCGAAGGGATGGCATCCATGCCCGTCGAAGCCGGTGACGGAAATCGGTACCCCGGACGGCGGCGTGGGGATCCAGACGTTGAAGACCGGCACGCCGATCTCCGACGTGAGGTTCCAGGCCCGCACCGGCACCTCGGCGGCGGCATAACGGTCGAGCAGCGCCCGGCAGTGCGGGTCGGTCACGGTGGCCAGATCGATCTCGCAGCGGTCCTGATCCTCCCTGGATTTCAGCCGCCAGAGCGCCAGGCAGTCGCGCTCGATCACCTCGCTCAACCCGTGGCAGATCGCCTCCTCGATGGTGTTGCCGGAGGCCAACCCATTGGACGTGCAGAGAAAATAGCCGCTGCCCTCGGGAAACGGCGTGCGGAAGTCAGTATGGACCGCCTCATACGGCACCCAGACCGGCTCGCCAGAGGTCAGGTCGTAGCCCTGGGCCCAGAGCAATCGGGCCGTCGCCGTCATGTCCTTGCGGGTCGACAGGGCCATCGCGGTGACGTCCGCAACGGTCTCGCGGAACCGCAGTTCGTTGTACGAGCCCAGCAGCAGCGGCGTCAGGATGTGCTCGGCGTGATGGATCTCGATCGCCTCCATCAGGCCGGACGCCTTGGCGGCGTCCAGGGTCGCGCCCTTGCCCTGGGACACCGAGACGGAACGGGCGTTCGGACGGGTGACCATCACCACCGGAATGCCGATGGTGTCGAGACCGGTCACGTTGGCGACACGCGTGATGCCGAAGACAGGCAGCAACGGCATCACGCGCTCGATCGTCTCGCGCGGTGAACAGGCACGCGTGGTGCCTTCGATCTCGGCAAAATTCACCGGGGTAGCGTCGTTCACCGCTCCCTCCAATCGTCTGACGCTACAGGAGCGATCGTCGGGTGGTCCGACGGCACGCGATCACGCGCCGTCGACACCGTCCATGCAGTTGAAGCTGTCGCTGCGGTCGGCGGTGCCGTCGCTGCGCAGCACGAAGGCCTTGTTCGGGAACTGCGCGCCCGCCTTGTTCAGGACCTTCTCGAAATTCGGATTGTTGTCGAGCCGGTCCAGCAGCCTGGTCTTCTTGATCTCGTACCAGTCGCCGTTATCGGCCTGGTAGAAAATCCCGACATTCCACACGTCGTCAGCCATCGCCCCACTCCTTGCAAATTGCGCCTAACGCGGGCGGGAGAATAGCATCAACCCGCCCATGGGCTTCACCCAGTAGCTGTGTGAGAATTCACACTGACGCCAAACAGGCGCAAGAAAAAGCTGCCGCGCTTGTCTCATTCATCTCGCCGGGGGGCCGGGTCCGTGGACGTCTTTTCGATCGTCGCGCCGCATGCCGAAGTCTTCGCGGGGGCCGCCGCAAGTGCAGCCGCCGTCCCCTGCCCCTGCCCCTGGCCCGCGCATCCCGCGTCTGGGTCGCAGGCCGTCCTGTCGCCGGATGTCGCCTGCGGGGCGTGGTACCTGCTGACCCTGGCCGGGGACGGCACGCCGGCGCATCAGGGGACGCTGCGGATCTCCGTCGAGGACGGGCGGCTCTGCGTCTCCGGCGACCTCTACCGGGTGCCGGCCGGCGCGGCCGCCGCCGACCTGCCCCATGCGGGCGAACGGCTGGCGGTCGGGGACAACTGGTTCTGCCATCCCAACCGCAGCGACTATGCCTGCCATTTCCGCGCCCTGGGCGGCGGGCTGGCGGACAACGTCCTGACGGTCCAGGCCCGGATCTTCCCCTGGCAGCCGGTCACCGGCACCGCCGCCAGCAACAAGATCGGCGATTTCGAGCATTTCTCCGACTGCCTGATAACCCTCGCGCTGCAGCCGACCCATCACCGTCACGCGGCGGCACCCGGCCCGGCCCCGGTCCTGGCCGGCGCGATCCTCTGCGACGGCCGGCCCCACGCGCTCTGGGCGGTGAAGGCGTCCGCCTATCCGCGCGGCATGCGGCTGGTGGTGCACGAGATGGAGGGCCGCCCCTGGCCGGAGGACGAGACCTACAACGCCGGGGCGCTGGTGGCGATCTACCGCAAGGCCGGCATCGACCTTGAGGTGATCCGGCCGGCCGACCGGATCCCCGCCGACGACAGCCTGATCCGCAGCGAGCTCGACACCATGCTGGCCGAGCAGGTCAACCGCTACGCCGCCGGGCCGTTGTGGATCCAGCATCTGTTCCTGGTGTCGTCGCTGAACTGGTCCGGGCTCGACGGCAGCGGCCAGTTCGGCAACATCGCCGGGCTGATGTTCGACAACATCGACCGCCACCGTCAGGGGGCCGCGGTGTTCCTCGACGCCGACCTGGCGAGCTCGGTGGACGCGCTGAACACCCGGATCGACCAGAGCGTGCGCGGCCTGCCCATCGGCAAGTCGCCGCGGGTCGCCCTGCGCACCATGGCGCATGAGATGGGCCACACGCTGGGGCTGCGCCACTCGCCGGTGGACCGGGCCCAGAACTGCGGGATCATGAACCAGATCCAGGAGCTGCTGCGGATCGTCGATCCGGCCACGGGCCCGCTGTTCCCCGACATCTCGAAGCTGGAATTCGATGCGGTCGACAGCCGCAACCTGAGCCACCGGCCGGACCCGGAGGTCTGTCCGGGCTGGGGCAACTGGAGTGCGCCGCCCAAGGGGATCGAGATCGGCCTGCAGCCCGATCCCGGCCGCACCCCCGCCTTCAAGACCGACCCGGTGCTCGACATCCGGGTGTCGGTGCGTCCGGCCAACGAGCTGGCGGCCGAGGATGCGCCGCCCTCGATCAAGCGTAGCTTCGACCTGGGCGAGCCGGTGTTCCTGGAACTGACCCTGCGCAACATCACCGACAGGCCGATCACCGTGCCGGCCTCGGTCACCCTGACCGACGGGTTGAGCGAGGTGGCGGTGCTGGATCCCGGCGCGGCGCGCCGCCGGTTGATCGGCGCCGCCCAGAAGCTGTGCGACGGCATGGAGATGGTGACCCTCGCCCCGGACGAGCGCCACCGGCACCTGATCCAGCTCCACAGCAGTGGCGACGATCCGGTCTTCACCAAGATCGGCGACCATGTGGTCGAGCTGGCGGTGAAGACCCGCGAGCGCGGCTGGATCGAGGGGCCGTCGGTCACGGTGACCGTGCGCGCCGACCCGCCGCTCGCCCGCAGCACCTCGCGCATCACCGCCCGCACCCCGTTCTGCGAGGCCATGGCGCTGGGGTACCTGGCGAGCCATCGCGGGATCGAGGATACCGACCTGCTGCTGCGCCAGCCGGCCTATCCGCTCGGCGCGCGGCTCGCCGCCGGGGTGCTGCAGATCGCCACCTTCGCGGAATCGCCGGCGACCGGAAAGACCCGCATGTCGCCGATGCGGCCGAACGCCAAGCGGGTGGAGGCGGCGGTCACGGCCTTGAAGCAGACCGGCGTCACCCGGGACGTGGTCGTCGCCCTGGCCGGCGCGATCAACCCGCTGACGCAGAGCAGCTCGGCCGTCGCAGAGGCGATCGAGGCGTCCTGGTAGGCCCGGTCAGATGTTGGAGATCATCGCCCGCAGGCGCTCCAGATCCAGGATCTCGAGCACCTGGCGGGACTTCTTGATCAGCCCCTCGGCCTCCAGATAGGCGAGTTCCCGCGAGACCGCCTCGCGGTGGGTGCTGATCCGGTTGGCGATCTCCAGATGGGTCGGCGGGCTCTTGATCCGGCGCACGCCGCCCGCCTCCTCCGGCACGTCGCCGGCCATGCGGACCAGTTCGGCATGGATGCGGTTGTTCACCGCGAGGGTGCTGAACTCGAAGACCCGGTCGCTCAGGCTGCGGACCTGCTGCACCAGTTCCCGGATGAACCGCATGGCGACGGCCGGGTGCTCCTGGATCAGCGTGAGAAACTCCGCCTGGCCGAGCACCGCGGTCTCGCAGTCGGTTAGCGCCACGACGGTGGCCGAGCGCGGCCGGGCGTCGATCGCCGAGTACTCGCCGAAGGTCGCCCCCTCGTCCAGGTCGCGGTAGGAGACTTCCTTGCCGCTGGTGGAGAATCGCTTCGCCCGGACCTTGCCGGCGGTCAGGACATAGACCACGTTGGTCATATCCTGTTCGCCGACGATCTGGCGTCCCTTCTGATATCGCCGCCAGTCGCACAGGTCGGCGATCCGGTCGAGCACGACATCGTCGAGGTCGCTGAACAGATAGGCTTTCTTCAGCTTCACGGCGCGCGCGTTCATGGCCCCCACCCGGCTCCCCATTGCCTCGGCACTAACAGCCTGTGGCGGGCCGGGAAAATCCCAGTCCGCCGCAATGCATAAAAAGTTAACTCATCTGGTAGTATCGAAACACCGTTTGAGTTCATCCGGCAACAGGCGCCGTCAGACACCGTCATACGGTGATCGGCGGCCGGAAACGGGCATCTGCCGGGGGAACACGCGGATCGTCATGTCTATAACGCTGAAAACGCAGTAGAAATGAGCCCTTCGAGACTGGACACCGAGCAGCGCCGGGACAAACGCGCGGCAAAGTCGGGGCTGATGGTCGAGATCGACCGCCAGCGCTACCCGGTCCTCAACTTCTCCGCCGGCGGCCTGTTGATCGGCGATGCCGGGTTCGGCTTCGTGACCGGCAAGAAGGTCTTCCTGACCCTGTTCCACGCCTCCAACCCGAGCGACAAGGCATTCCTGTACGGCCATGTCATCTGGCTCGACATCTTCCGCAAGGTGGTCGGGATCGACTTCGTCACGCCGAGCGAGCATTCCTACCGCTATCTGGAGACCATGCTGACCTCGCCGTCGCGCCGGCCGCAGCCCAAAGCGAAGAAGGTCGGGTTCCTGAAACGGCTTTTCGGATAGCGGCCTAGCCGGCGTCGCGGAGTTCCGGGGCGCCCGATCGCCGCTTGGCGCCCGCTTCATCCCCGTGCACCCAGACCTGACTCTTGCCGTGCCGCTTGGCGGTATACAGGGCCTCGTCCGCCAGGGTGATCACCTGGGTGAGCCCCGCCCCATCGCGCGGATAGAAGGCGACGCCGACGCTGGCGCCGATCCGCACCGAGAGCGGCGCACGCCCGTCGCCGCCGGCCACCTGGAACGGCTCGGCGATCTGGGCGACGATCCGCCCGGCGATCCCGCGGATCGGGCCGTCGCTCGGGGCGTTGTTCATGGCCAGGAAGGCGAGGAACTCGTCGCCCCCGGAGCGGACCAGAAAATCCCCCGCCCGCATACACCCCCGCAGCCGCGCGGCGACCTCCTGCAGGACTACGTCGCCGGCGACATGACCGTGGGTGTCGTTCACCTGCTTGAAGCCGTCCAGATCGATTGCCAGCACCGCATAGGCCCCGTCGGAATGCTCCCGCGACGCGATGAACTTCTCCAGTGACGCGCGATTGCCAAGGTCGGTCAGCGGATCGCTGAAGGCCTGGTCGGTCACGGCGTCCAGGTCGGTCTGCTTCGAGATCAGGGTCTGGATCAGGTCCTCGAAGGCCTTGGACAGCACCTCGATCTCGCGGGGGCCGCGGATCTTGGGGAATACCGTCGTCTGGTCCTGGCGCAGGGCGTTGGCCGCACGCGACAGGGCCTTGACCGGGTCGGCGATGCGGCTGGCGATGACCCAGCCCAGGGCCGCGGCGAGGCCCGCGAAGATCAGGCCGATGATCGCGATCCGGGTCGCCAGATCGGTGATCGGCTGAAAGGCCACGGAGATCGGCCGGCGGGCCAGGACCACCCAGCCGAACCCTTCGAACTCCCCGTGCCCCCGGACCTCGGTAAAGCCGGTCAGGTAGTCCTCGCCGTCGGACCAGGTCTCGATCGCCCAGCCGGTCCGACCGGCCTTGGCGTCATCGACCGATGCCAGGGCCAGCGGCTGGCCGAGCAGGCTCATGTCCGGCCCCAGCAGAACCGTGCCGTCGGAGGCGAGCACGAAGAGATCCACGTCCTCCCGACTGCCATGTCCGAACAGCAGGGCCTGTTCGACCGAGCGGACCCAGGTCCAACTCAGATGGGTGGCGATGACGCCGGCCTCCTCGCCTTCCGCGTCGTAGATCGGCATGGCGATGTCGACGAACTTCATCGGCTCGCCGGTCGGGTTCTCCAGCAGCGACGCCAGCAGCACGGCGTCGTGCACGTCCCCCACGAAGCGCTTCTGGATGCCTTCGATGAATACCGGGCGGTGGCTGATATCCACGCCCTCCAGGATCCGGTTGGTCGCGGCGACCACTGTCCCGCCGGTGTCGAGGACGCCGATCCAGGAGAATTCGGGGACGGAGCGCTGCAGATGCTCGATCACCGAGCGGGTCTGCGCCACGTCCTGAACGCCGCCCAGCGCCGGCAAACTCGACAGCACGTTGACCTCGGCGATCCGCACCGACATCTCGCGGCTCAGGCGATCGGCCATCTCGGTGGAGAGGTCGCTGAGGCTGACGCCGATCCGTTCCCGGATCTGGTCGGTGACCAGATCGCCGACCACCAGCGCGAAGGCCGCTGCCACGGCCATGGCCAGCCCAAGCGTCGCTCCAATGATCTGGCCCTTGAGGGTCATCGGTTTGTCAGTCCCCCGGTTTGCCGACTACCCTGGCTTACGATGGCGGCGGCATATGGAAACTGCCGTTGGTGCACATACTTTGTTATAATCCCTAAAACACCGTAAATTTCCATGCTCACACGACGCAAAATGATAGCCTCCGTGGCACTCGGAGCCCTTAGCGCCAAGGGAAACCTAGCGTTTGCGCGCTCCGCCCAAAGCGACTCACCCTATCAATGGGCTGTCTTTTACGCGGTGGACGCCGCGTTCGAGACCCTGTTGCCCTACGATCTGCTGATCTTCGACCGGGTCGCACATCCGGAGCTCGAGCCACTGATCGATGCGGGAAAGACCGTGTTCGGCTACATCAGTCTCGGGGAGATGAACCGGCAGCGGGCAGAGTTCGCACGGCTGCAGGAATGGGGAATCCTCGGCGAGGAGAACCCGAACTGGGAAGGCAGCCACTTTATCGACGTGCGCGACACCCGCTGGGTCTCCATGGTGATCGAGGAGATGGTCCCGGCGATCGTGCAGCGCGGCTTTCAGGGGCTTTTCCTGGACACGTTGGACAATCCGGTGGAATTGGAGCGACGCGATCCGGTGGGCAATGCGGGCATGACGCGAGCCGCCGCCCGCCTGGTGAAGGCCCTGAAACTGCACTGGCCCGACGTGCCGATCATCCTGAACCGGGGCTACGGCCTGCTGGACCAGGTGGCCTTCGATATCGACCATGTGCTTGGGGAGTCGGTGTATGCCGACTATGATTTTTCTACCAAAACCTATCAAAAGGTACCCGAGCCCCTGTATCGCGAGCAGATCGAGATCCTGGCACACGCGCAGCGCAAGAACCCGAACCTCAGCGTCCTGACCCTCGACTACTGGGATCCGACCGACACACAGACCATCGCCGAGATCTACCGCGTCCAGCGCGAGAACGGCTTCTCGCCCTATGTGGCCACGGTCGAACTCGACCGCATCGTTCCCGAACCGACCGGCTGATGATGCGCCGTTTCGGTCTGGTCCTAGCCGTGATCTGCGGGTGGTTCCTGCCGACCCTTGCCCTTGCCCAGTCCGCCGTCCTGTCCGAGCAGACCTCCGAGCCCGCGATACCGCGTACCGTCATCGCCCTGGTCGAGGGCGGTCCCGATTTCCGGCTGCGCGATACCCGAAGCCACTACATGGCGACGATGCCGCTGGAACAGCTCGGCCTGATCGTCGAGTACTACCGCGCCGACCAGCCCCTGCCCGACCTGACCGGACGGTCGGACGTGCGCGGCATCTTCACCTGGCTCGCCGCGACCACCCGGCCGGGGGCGGAGCGCCTCCTGACCTGGTATGAGCGGGCCGTCGATCTGGGGCTGAAGCTGGTGATCTTCGGCGAACTCGGCGTCTCGGGCGACCCGGAGACCGGTCCGCTGCCGACCCGCCGGATCAACCGGGTGATGGAACATGTCGGCATACATCTGGGCGACAGCTTCGCGAGCTATACCGCCGGCGCGACCTATCGGATCCAGGATCCGACGATCTGGGGCTTCGAACACACCCCGCTCCTGGCGCCGCCCTTCTCGGAATACACCATCGTCGACCCGCGGGTGACCTCCCACCTGACCCTGGAACTGGACGGACCCGAGCCGGTCCATGGCGACCTGATCGTCACCGGCCCGAACGGCGGCTTCGTCGCCCCGTTCTTTGCCGCCGAGCTGGATCCACCCTCCAACATCCGCCGGTGGCTGATCGACCCGTTCGCGTTCTTCCGCCTGGCCTTCGCCACCGACGACCTACCGAAGCCGGATACCACCACCCTGGCCGGCCGCCGGATGTTCTACAGCCATGTGGACGGCGACGGCTGGCGCAGCATCTCGGAGGTCAGGATCGACGGCGAGCCGGCCAGTGCCGCCCGCGTGCTGCTGGAGCGGGTGGTCGAGCGCTTCCCCGAGCTGCCCGTGACCATCGCCCCGATCGCCGCCGAGCTCGACCCGGACTGGATCGACGACCCCGATGCCCGGCGCGTCGCCCGGGAATTCTTCGAACTGCCCCATGTGGAGGCCGGCTCCCACACCTACAGCCACCCCTTCCGCTGGTCGTTCTTCAAGGATTACGACCCGAAGGTCGAGCAGGAGATCGTCCGGCGCAGCGGCACCGCGCACGACATCCACGAAGGATATGCCGGCCTTGCGGACGAGCAGGAGGCGGCCGGCCTGGACGAGGCGAAGCTCGATATCGGCAAATACAGCCTGCCTCGGGCGTTCTTTAGCAAGCCGTTCGATCTCGATCTGGAGATCGCCGGCTCCCTCGACCAAATCGCCGAGGTGGGCGGCAAGAAGGTCGAGGTGGTGCAGTGGTCGGGCGACACCTCGCCCTTCGAGGCGGCGCTGGCGGCGACGCGCGAGGCCGGCGTGCCGAACATCAACGGCGGCGACACCCGCTTCGACAGCGACTACCGATCCTACGGCTTCGTGGCGCCGATCAGCGTGCCGGTGGGCGACGAGCGGCAGATCTACGCCTCGATGAGCAACGAGAACACCTATACCGATCTCTGGACCGGCCGGTTCTTCTCCTACCGCCACGTGCTGGAGACGATCCGCAACACCGAGCTGCCGATCCGGGTCAAGCCGATCAACCTCTACTACCACAGCTACTCGGCCGAGAAGATCGCCTCCACCAACGCCCTGCTCCAAGCCCATGAGGCGATGCGCGGGCGGCAGATCGCACCGGTCACCACCTCCCATTTCGCCCGGATCGCCGGCGGGTTCTACACCACCCGTCTGATCCCGATGGGTCCGCGCCGGTGGCGGGTCGAGGATCGCGGCGCGCTGCAGACCCTGCGCTTCGACCGGGCGACCGACACGGCGGTCGATTTCGCCGCCTCGTCCGGCGTGATCGGCGCCCGTCCCGTCCATGGCAGCCTGTACGTCGCGCTGGATCCGGAGGTCGCCGTACCGGTCGTCGCGCTCACCGATCGGGCGCATCCGCTCGACCCCGACCCGGCCGGCCGCCCCTACCTGTTCGACAGCCGGTGGCCGGTCTATGCCCTGTCGTCGGAGGGCGAGGCGGTGACCGTCTCGGCCCAGGGGTTCGGCCCGCTGTCGATGACCTGGGTGGTTCCCCGGGCCGGGAGCTGGCGGGTCCGCATCAGCCAGGACGGCGACACGGTCTGGAGCGGGACCCTGGAGGTGGGAGAGGACCAGCGGCTGACCATCGAGCCGGGTGACGAGGCCGAAGCAGCGGTCGAGGCGCGGATCCGCATCGAGCGGGTCGGCGACTGATGCGCCAATTCGCGATCATCACCGTCTTTGTCGTGGTCGTGGCGCTCGGGCTGAGCTTCCTCCTTCTGCCGAGCCAGAAGGAACTCGGCACCATGCTGCTGCGCGACCGGGAATACGAGGAGTCGCGCCGCTATTTCGAGGAGCAGATCGCCGCCGGCGACCGCTCGCCCCAGATCGTCACCGGCCTGCTGGAAATCTACATCCGCAACGGCGATGTCGACCGGGCAATCAATCTGGTCGGCAGCTACGAGGAGGCGATCGGCACCGGTCCCGACATCCTGCGCCGCCTCGCCGAGCTGTACCGCCAGGACCGTCGCTTCGGCCTCTACCTGCACACCCTGGAGCGGCTGACCGCCATCGAGCCGACGGCGGAGCGGATCGAGGAACTGGCCGACGCCTACTACAAGGCCGGCAAGACGGAAAAGCAGGTCGCCGCCCTGAACTGGCTTCGGTCGGTCGGCGGCGCGTCGATTGCCCGTCTGACCGAGCTGGCGGAACTGCAGATCGCCACCGGCGCCTATGAGGCTGCGGCCGACACCCTGGCCCAGATCCTCGACATGTCGCCGGATGCGCTGTCCGCCTCGTACAAGCTGCAGCTCTTCGACCTCGCCCTTCATCTGGGTGACCGCGAGCGCGCCGCCCATATCGCGGATCGGGTGCTCACGCCGGAGGCGCCCGACGGGCTGACGGTCGCCTTGGCCGACTATGCCCTGTACCGCCGGGCCTCCGAACTGGGGCTGTCACTGCTGGAGCGGCACCCGGAGCTGGAGGCGAGCGATCCGACCTGGCGCCGTCTGCACGCGAACGCTCTGCGGGCGCTTGGCCGCAACGACGAGGCCTGGCAGGACCTGAGGGGCTGGTGGCAGGAGGACAAGCTGCCGCCCGGGAGCGCCGGCAGTCTGGTCGAACTGGCCATCCAGCGGGCCGAGCTGAACCTGGCCCTCGACGTGTTCTCCCATTTCGGCCTGGACCAGATCGGCTCCGAGATCGCGCTCTCCCTGGTCGGCGAACTGCACCGGGCAGGCCGGTCCGAGGCCGTCGACGCCATGCTCGCCACCCTGGGGCCCGACGCCCTGGAGTCCCAGCCGATCCTGGGGGCGGAGATCATGATCGGGCGGGACGACCTCGCCGCCGCCGGGCGCTATGCCGACCTCGCTCTCCAACGGACCACGGAAACCATGGGCAACAGGCTTGCCCTGGCCAGTGTTCTCGCCCGCCTGGAGCGCGACACGGAAGCCTTCGACCTGCTGCATCCCTACATCGCCGAGGCGACCCTGCCGGTCGAGGGCGCGCTGCTGCTGGCCGAGCTCTATGTCCGGCTCGACCGGGCCGAGGACGGGTTCTGGGATGTGGCCGCCCTGCTCGCCCAGCGCAGCACGCCGCGCCTGCGGGCGATCTGGGCGCAGCTCGCGCTTGCCACCGGGCGGACCACGATGGTGGTGGAGTGGTTGGCCCGCGAGCCGATGCTGGAGGCGGGCACGGCCAGCGACCTCTACTTCCTGGCCGAGCGGCGTCAGGCCTGGGACGCGGCGATCGCCGCCGGCCGGCGGCTGACCGCGCTGGAGCCGGGTCCGGTCTCCGCCCAGCGGCTGGCCTACGCCCTGTTCCAGAACGGCGAGGCAGAGGCCGCCCTGGAAGCGCTGCGTCCCGTGGTCCCCGAATATCCGGAGGCGGAACCGCTGTATGCCGACATTCTCGGCACCCTCGGCCGCACCGACGACCTGATCGACCTCTGGACCCGGCAGATGACCCGGCCGGGCCTTGGCGACGAGGCGCGAGAGGCCCTGGTCTACAACCTGCTCCAGGTCGGTGCCGATGACGCCGCCTGGAGCCAGCTTCTGGCCCTGGTGGAGAGCCGGGGCGGCGGCTGGTGGTACACGGCGGCAAGCGCCGCCAAGCGCCTCGGCCGGGTCGAGACCCTGGCCGAGCTGGCCCGCGACAAGCTCGCCGCCGTCGATCCGGCATCCGAAGAGGCGACCGCCATCGTCTATGCCCTGTCCGACGCGGACCGTGCGGCCTCCGTCCCGCTGTTCCGCAACCTGGCCGAACGCGCCCCGGCCCAGTGGGACCCGGCCTACATGACGGTGCTGCGCGACCTCGGGCGGCGCGAGGAGCTGGTCGCCTGGACCACCGAGCGGCTGGCCCAGGCCAAGGACCCGGAGATCGCCCTCTCCCTCGCCTACGGGCTTGCCGAGATGGACCCGGCCGCCGCCGCCCGGGCGGTTGCGCCGCGCGCGGAGAGCAGCCGGGCCTTTGCCGACCTCTATGCCGAGCTGCTGCGCCGTTCGGGTCAGCGGGACAAGGCGCTCGCCTTCGAGCTGGCCCTGGCCCAGAGCGGGCGGTTCGGCGAGGCCTATACCCGAGAGGCCGCCTTCCGGGCGCTGGAATCCGGCGACCGGCCCACGGCGGAGCGCCTGTTCCGAAGGGTCGCCGCCGACGCGCCGCCGGACAGCGACAGCGTGCGACAGCTGTTCTATCTCTGGGGGCCGAGGCCGCGGCCCGAGGCGCTGGACTGGATCGAGGAGCGGGCCCGACGGGCCACCGGCGACGAACGCCACGCTTGGCTCGACAAGCTGAACGACGTGCGCGCCGGCAAGCGGGTCGCCGCCATCATCGGCGGACTGGACGGGGCCAGGACCGATCGCGACCTGCTGCATCTCGTGAATGCCTATGCCCAGGGCGACGACCGGCAGAAACTGCGCGACGCGATGGTGGAGGCGATCGCCCGCATCAAACAGCCGGACCGACTCCGCAACCTGGCCCGGATCGCCGAGAGCACCCGCGACCGAGGCCTGATCACGGCCGCCTGGCGGGCCGTGCTGGCAGCCGCACCGGCCGATGCGGAGGCCCAGCGCACCCTCGGCCTGATCGCCTATGACGAGGGACGGCTGATCGACGCCGAACGGCTGCTCGGCGCCTACCTGGCCAATGGCGAAGGGGATTACGAGGCCAATTACTACTATGCCGACACCCTGGCGCGCACCAACCGGTCGGCCCAGGCGATGCCGTTCTACCGCCGGTCCCACACCCAGCTCACGAAGATCGAGCCGCGCGATTTCACTCAGGAGGTCGCCCGCGCTAATCTGCTGCGCCGGTTGGGGCGTACCGACGATGCGGTGGAACTGATGGATAAGCTGGTCCGGCAGCGACCGGAGGACGAAGGACTGCGCGCCGATTTCGCCGATCTGCTGATCGAGTCCGGGGATCTGCGGCGCGCCCGCTCGATCCTGAAGCTGAAGTGAGCGGCCGATGCGCGTCCTCCTCGCCCTGACCGCGTCGGCCCTGGCCTGGAGCCTGCTCCAGGCGGCGCCTGCGTGCGCACAGGTGCCGGTGACGCTGCAGGCCGATCCGGGCAGCGGCACGGCCCTCGACCTGATGATCCGGGGGGCGGTGCCCCAGGACACGGAGCTCGACGGCCGGGACGTTGTGCTGCGCTTCGCCGGCGCCATCGATCCGCAGCAGGTGGAGGCGGCCGCCCAGGACGGCGCCGCCTGGATCGAGACCATCGAGTACGGCTACGATTCCCTGCTCATCCGCTTCGCCGAGGGGGTCGAGGTGCTGGTCGAGCCGGCGGCCGACGGGGTCACCCTGTTCGCCAGCCGACCCGCCATCGAAG
Organism: Thalassobaculum sp.; assembly: GCF_965223715.1. GTDB lineage: Bacteria > Pseudomonadota > Alphaproteobacteria > Thalassobaculales > Thalassobaculaceae > Thalassobaculum. Next base: position 1,747,738 of record NZ_OZ245012.1, read on the forward strand.
AGGCCCCCGCCACCGAGGCGGCGACCGACCCCCAGCGCATCCGCCTCGACTACTATCGCGCGCTGGCGCAGATCGAGTCCGGCGCGGTGGCCGAAGGGCGGGCGATCCTGGTCGGCCTGCTGCGCGCCGACCCGCGCAACATCGAGGTCATGCTGCTGCTGGCCCGGGCAGAGGAGCAGTTGGGTCGGCCGCGCCAGGCAGTCGCGCTCTACGATCGGGCGCTGGCGCTCGACCCGAACCTTCCCGGCGCGATCCGCGACCGCCAGCGCCTGGCCCGCGACCTGGCCGACACCGCCCGGATCGCCACCCGCTACCAGGATGTGGAGAACGGCGAGACCCAGATCATCACCACCCTCGACGGCCGCGTCTCCAGCGACGAGGGGCTGAGTCTGGACTACCGGCTGGAACACCGGCACATGGAAGCGGGCGCCGTCACCCGGCGCGACGGTAGCGTGGAACGCTTCGAGGGCGACCGGCAGCGCGCCACCCTCACCCTCACCCCGCCCCGCCAGGGCAATGTGCAGATCGCCGGCAGCCTCTACGCCTCCACCTATGTGGCCGGCGCCGGCGTGGCGGTCGACCTGGACGAAGGCACCAGCCGGATGGGGCTGGAGGCGCGCTGGTCGGAGCCCGACTTCAACTTCGTGGAAGGCATCGTCTTCGGCGGCGCGCGCGACCGGCTCGCCGCCGACTGGCAGTGGCAGGCGGCCGAGGTCTACGAGTTCACCGCCGGAACCGCACTGAACCGCTACAGCCTGGAGGGCGACCATGCCGGCACCGGCGCCGAGTTCGTGCTGGAGGCCCGCCGCCGGCTGCCGGAGCAGTGGCTGCTGTCGACCGTCGGCTACCGGTTCGACGCCGAATACATCCTGAACTCCCAGAGCAACCCGGCCAGCGGCGCCGACCTGCTGCCGCTGAGCTCGCGCGAGGGACACACCATCGACGCGACGGCCGAGCGCGAGTTCGGCCCCTATATCCGCGCCCAAGGCATCGCCGGCTACACCTACGACCGGCTGAACGGCGGCGGCCCCCTGGCTGAGATCAACCTGATCTACGAGCCCCTGGTGGATCTGGAGATAAGCACTACCCTCGGGACAAGTCTCAACGAATCCCGGGGCACCGAGAACCAGCTCTTCTACGGAGGGCTGTCCCTGAGAACCCGGTTCTGACCGCCTGCGGCGCGGCACAGAGGAGGAACCCATGACGACGATCGCAACCCCGCTGGCGACGGCCGCCCGAAGCCTGGCGGCCCTGGCCCTCACCCTCGTCCTGGCCGCCTGCGCGTCCGGCGACCGCCAGGCGCGCGACTATATCGACCCGGCGGCCGATTTCGGCGCCATGAAGGTCGCGATGCTGCCATTCGAGAACCTGACCAACTATCCCAATGCCGGCCGGATCGCCGCCGAACTGCTGGCGACCGAGCTGTACCAGCGCCGCATCTTCCAGCTCCAGGAGGAGACCGAGACCCGCCGCGCCCTGGCGCAGCTCAAGATCGACCCGGAGAACCTGACCTCCGTCGCCGCCGCGCAGCAGGCGGCCGGGCTGCTCGAAGTCGACGCCATCATCGTCGGCAGCGTGTCGGAGTTCGGCTACCAGCAGGGTCTGCGCGAGGAGCCGGTGGTCGGCCTGAACGCCCGGCTGATCGAGGCCGGCAGCGGCAACGTGCTGTGGGCGTCGAGCCATTCGGTGATGGGCGGCGGCTATCTGGACCGCGGCTCGCTCAACGCCACGGCCCAGCGAGTCGTCACCTCGATGGTCGCGCCGCTGGTCGAGCGCTGAACGACCGGCAACGCCCCGCCCCAGACGCAAGATGACCGACCTTCCAACCGCCGAACAGCCGGCCTCGCCCCCTGCCCCGCGCCGGGTCCTGGGGGTGCGCGCCATCGCCTGGCTGGAGATCGTGCTGTTCTTCGCGGTGGTGCTGTCGGTCGATTTCCTGCTGCTCGACGGCGACCGGTTCTGGGACGTCCGCCCGCACCCGTTCTGGCTGATCGTCATCCTGCTGGCGGTGCAGTACGGCGCCAATGCAAGCCTGGTGGCGGCCCTCGCCGCGACCCTGGCGCTCACCGTCGGGAACCTGCCGCCCCCGGAACTGGGCGCCGACGTGTTCGAGTACTGGGCCGGTGTCGGGCTGCGGCCGGCGCTGTGGGTCGGCGTCGGTCAGATCCTGGGACAGATGCGCGACCGGGAACTGGCGGAACGGGCGCGGCTCCAGACGCGTATCGCGACGCTGGAACACCAGAACCATCTGATCGCCCAGGGTTTCGAGGAGCTGAAACGCACCAAGTCGGCGCTGGAAGCCCGGATCGCCCGGCAGTTCCGCACGGTGATCACCACCTACCGCGCCGCCCAGTCGATGGACGTGACCGACGGGGCCCGTCTGTCCCGCGGGCTCGACCAGCTCATCCAGTCGGTCCTGTCGCCGCAGAAATACTCCCTGTGGACCCTTGGGCCCGACGGCTTCGAGCTGGAGCGTACGGTCGGCTGGAAGGACACCGACAGCTACGAGCGGCGGCTGGAGCTGGCCCATCCGATGGTGCAGCACCTGCTGGCCCGCGAACCGGCCCTGTGCGCCGCCCGGCCGACCGACGAGCGCAAGCTGATGGGCCAGGGCCTGCTGGCCGGCGCGCTGACCGACCTCGATACGGGCGAGATCGTCGGCATGCTGAAGATCGAGGAGACCGCCTTCCTCGACTTCAACCTGTACACGCTGGAGAACTTCAACGTCATCTGCTCCTGGATCGCGGCGGCGCGGATCCGCGCCCGGCGCTGGGAGCAGCTCCAGGCCGACCGGGTGACCGGCGCCAACGACCTGCTGATGACCGCGGAAGTGTCGGAGCGGATCTATGCCCTGCTGGCCCAGCTCGGCCGGCGCAAGGGCTTCTCCTCCAGCCAGCTCATCGTACGGCCGCACGATCCCGACGGGCTGGCGCCCGAGCAGCATTCCATCCTGGCCCTGGCCCTGGGAGAGGCCGCGCGCACGACCTTCCGGGCCACAGACCTCGCCTTCGAGCGCGAGGCGGAGGATGCCGAATACGCCATCCTCCTGCCGGGCACCCCGCTCGACGACGCCGAGTTCCTGGCCGGCAAGCTGCGCGATGCCATCGCCCAGCACCTGCCGGCCAGCGTTCCGATCGATGCGGTCCTGATCGAGGCCCGGCCGATAGAGGAAACGGCAACCCCGCCGATTGCCGGAGCGTCGTCATGAGCACGACCACGCCGCTGGCGTTCCCCGTCGAACGTCCGGTGCGCGCCCGCGAGGCGGTGCCGGAGATCGTGATCGCCCAGGTGGTGGAAGCGGCCCTCCTCTGGGCGGTCCTCGACTCCCGGATCGACTGGGCCATGGCCATGGCCGGGCACGTGGTTTTCGCGGTTCTGCTCGGCCTGTACGGGCTGTGGCAGGCGCGGCGGGGGCGCGACACGAGGCTGCTGTCCTGGCTCACCTGGATGACCCTGACCCTGGGACCGGCCGGGCCGCTGGCCACCGGCCTGCTGGCGGCGATGACCGCCGCGTTCACCTTGACCGCCCGACCGTTCGAGGAATGGTACGACAGCCTGTTCCCCGACGACCACGAGACCCGCAGCGAGATGCTGTACCGGCGCCTGCTGGAAGGCCGCGAGGATGCGGTGGCCGAAGGCTCGGTCAACTCGCTGACCGACGTGCTATTCACCGGCACCACCCGTGCCAAGCAGGCGGTCGTCGCCCTGCTGGCCCGCCGCTTCCGCAGCGAGTTCGCCCCGGCCCTGCAGATGGCGCTGTCCGACCCGGAGGCGTCGATCCGCGTCCAGGCGGCGACGGCGGCGAGCACCATTGAGGAGCGCTACCACGCCACCCGGCTGGAGCTGGAGGATGCCGCGCGCGACGCGCCGGAGAGCGCCGAGGCCCTGCTCGCCCTGGCCCGGCACCTGGACGACTACGCCTATGCCGGCGTGCTGGACGACGACCGGCAGCGGGCGGTGATGGCCGATGCGCTGAACGCCTACCGCGCCGCCAACCGCCGTCTCGGTGCGCGGGAGGACATCGATCTGGCGATCGGCCGTCTGATGCTGCGCCTCGACATGATCGAGGAGGCGGAGCTGCACCTCTCAGCCCTGTCCCTGCGCTACGAGGATCCGCGTCCGATGCTGTGGCACGCGGAGTGCCTGTTCCGGCTGCACCGCTTCGACGAGTTGCGGGCGCTGCTGGACGACCCGAAGCTGGCCCAGCTCGGCCTGCGCGAGGAGTACACGGGCGTCAATCCGGTGATCAATCTCTGGCAGGTCTCTGCCCTGGCCGGTCTTCAGCCGCTGGAGCAGAACCCGTGAGCCGCCGTGCCGCCGACGCGCCGGAGGCCGACGTCTGCCTGATCCTGGAGGGTTCCTACCCCTATGTGGCGGGCGGCGTGTCGACCTGGACCCACGACCTGATCAAGGCCCAGGCGCCGATGACCTTCTCGGTCGTCGCCCTCACCGCCGACGACAAGCCGCGCGACCTGCGCTACGAGCTGCCGGAGAACGTGGTGGGTATCGTCAACCTGCCGCTGCGCTCCCAGGCCGACGGGCCGGAAGGGCGGCTGGGATCGACCCGGCTGATGCGCGAGCTGACCCAGGCCCTGATCGACATGAGGGGGGAGACCGCACAGCACGGCTTCCGCCGGGCGGTGGAACTGGTCACCCAGACCCGCGGGGCGGTCGGCACCCGGCTGCTGATGAACTCGCCGGCGGCCTGGGAGATGGTCACGGCCATGTACCGGACGGACGCGCCGGAAAGCTCTTTCCTGGAGTATTTCTGGACCTGGCGAGCGCTGTTCGGCGGCCTGTTCGCCACCCTGCTCTGCGATCTGCCGAAGGCACGGGTCTTCCACACGATCTCCACCGGCTATGCCGGCCTCGTTGCGGCGCGGGCGGCGCTGGAGACCGGGCGGCCCGCGGTGCTGACCGAGCACGGCATCTACACCAACGAGCGCCGGATCGAGATCACCATGGCCGAGTGGCTCTACGACGCGGCGGAGAGCTGGTACCAGATCGAGACCCCGCGCTGGGACCTGCGCCAGCTCTGGATGGCATCGTTCCAGGCCTATGCCCGGGTCTGCTACGAGTGCTGTACCGAGATCACCACTCTGTATGGCGGCAACCAGATCCTGCAACGGGCGGACGGGGCTCCGCCGGAGCGCATGCGGATCATCCCCAACGGCATCGACTACGCGCTGTACAGCGCCCTGCCGCGCGACAGCTCGGAGCGGCGGCCGACCGTGGCGCTGATCGGCCGCGTGGTGCCGATCAAGGACATCAAGACCTACATCCGCGCCGCCGACGTCCTGCGCAAGTCGGTGCCGAACGTGCTGTGCTGGGTCATGGGCCCGGCCGACGAAGACGCCGAATACGCCGCCGAGTGCTTCGAACTCGTGCGCTACCTGGGGCTGGAGGAGACGGTGGTGTTCCTCGGCCGGGTGAAGATCGCTGAGTATCTCGGCAAGATCGACGTGCTCGCCCTGACCTCGATCTCCGAAGCCCAGCCGCTGGTCATCCTGGAGGCCGGGGCCGCCGGCGTGCCGACCGTGGCGACCGATGTGGGTGCCTGCCGCGAGATGCTGGAAGGCCATCCGGACGAGAGCCCGCCCCTGGGCCCCGGGGGCGAGGTCGTGCCCCTGTCCTCGCCGACCGCGGCGGCGGCCGCGATGGCCCGCCTGCTGATCGACCCGGACTGGTGGCAGCGCTGCAGCGACGCCATCCGCACCCGCACCGAGCGCTACTACAACAAGCGCGAGATCGACCGGGTCTACGGCGACATGTACCGGGACATGATGGCCCTGCCCGACGGGTTCAGGGTCAACGGTCAGGATGCGGCCGCCGGCAGGCTGGCGCCGGTCGCCGCGACGGGACGCCGCTGATGGCGGGGATCGGCTTCACCCTGCGCCGGCTGACCCAGCGCGACGACCTGATCGGCGCGGTGATCGGCTATGGCCATTCGGTGTTCATCTCCGCCGGGCCATGGCTGCTGACCGTCCTGGCCCTGGTCGCGATCACCGTGATCCTGCGGGACGCCATGCCGCGGGAGAGCCTGGAACTGTTCCGCTCGATCATCGTCTACAACTTCTCGGTCAGCCTGGTGATCACCGGCCCGGTGATCCTGGTGGCCACCCGCTATCTGGCCGACCGGGTCTTCGAGAAGCGGGTCGACACCGCCCCGGCGCTGATGGTGACGGCGATGGTCCTGGGCACCGCACCGGGGCTCGCTCTCGGGATCTGGTTCTACTTCTTCGTCTGCACCATCCCGATCCCCCTGGCCCTGCTGGCCCTGGCGAACTACGCGGTGATCTCGGCGATCTGGGTGGCCGGGCTGTTCCTCTCGGCGCTCAAGGCCTATGTCCGGGTGACCCTGTCCTTCGGGTTCGGCATGGCCGGATCGGTGGCCCTGACCTATGTGGTCGGCGCCGAGTACGGGGAGATCGGGGCGCTGGCGGCGTTCAGCGGCGGGCTGGCGCTGACCATGCTGGTGCTGATGGCGACGGTGCTGGCGGAGTACCGCTATCCAATGACCCGGCCCGGCACCCTGTTCCGGTATTTCCGCGACTACTGGGAGCTGGCGCTGAGCGGGCTGGCCTACAACCTGGCGATCTGGATCGACAAATGGGTGCTCTGGGCGACCGTGCCGGACACCTCGGTTGTCGGCGGCGCCCTGGTGACCCTGCCGCTGTATGACGGCGCGATGTTCCTGGCCTACCTCACCATCGTGCCTGCCCTGGCGATCTTCACCGTGGCGGTGGAGACCCGGTTCTTCGAGGACTACCAGCGCTTCTACCGGCAGATCGGCGACCATGCGACCCTGGATGCGATCCGCGAGAACCAACTGAGCGTGGAGCGCTCTGCGACCGGCGGGCTGCGCTCGGTCATGGTGATCCAGATCGTCATCTCGGTGCTGGTGATCTTCTTTGCGCCGACAATCCTGGAGGCGGCCGGCGGGGCCTCGCGGCAGATCGCCATGTTCCGCTTCGGCGTGCTGGGCGCGCTGTTCCACGTGCTGATGCTGTTCTGCGGCATCCTGCTGATGTATTTCGACGCCCGACGCCCGGCCCTGATCCTCAATCTGGTGTTCCTGTTCGCCAATGGCGGCTTCACCTGGGCGACCGCGCAGCTCGGCTTCCCGTATCTCGGCTACGGCTACTTCGCGGCGACGCTGCTGTGTTTCGCGCTAGGCGTGGTGCTGGTCTTCAGCGTGCTGCGCCACCTGCCCTACTTCACCTTCGTGCGCAACAACCCGTCCGTCACCGGGGCATAGGAGAGGAGCGCCATGCGACGGGGAACGCCGATCTTCGAGTCCATCGTCCGCGACCCGGACCTGGCCTCCCTGCGGATCCTGCGCCATGGGCTGCGCGACGCCCTGGGCCAGTCGGACATTCCGCGCCGCCTCGCCCAGGACCTGCAGCTCGCCCTGCAGGAATATGCCACCAACCTGATCGTCCACGGCGCCCCGGCGCCGTCGGAGATCACCGTCCACCTGCACAATGACGGCGCGGTCTGGGAGCTGGAGATCTTCGACGACGGCGGCGCCTTCCAGAACTTCGACGCCTATCTGGCGCTCGCCACCTTCGCCGACCGCCGCAAGGGGCCGCGCACCCACGGCATGGGCATGAAGTTCATCGGCACCCGCTTCGCCGACTACGAGTACGACGCGGGCAACGGCCTCACCCGGCCGAACCGCCTGTCGCTCTGCTTCCCGCCGCGGGCCGAGTTCATCACCCGTCCGGTGATCGTGATCATCGAGGACGAGCCGCTCACCCGCCATCTGATCAAGTCGATCCTGCGCCGGGATTTCAGGGTCTTCGATTTCGAGCTGCCGGGCCAGGCCCTGCGCCTGATCCGCAGCTATCAGCCGGACCTGATCCTGTCGGATATCGGCCTGCCGGAGATGGACGGGATCGCCCTGCGCAAGGAACTGGCGCGCGACATCGACACCGACATCGTGCCCTTCGTCTTCCTGTCCGCCCATGGCGACGAGCGCACGATGACGGAGGCCGGTGACCTGGGCATCGACGATTTCGTGCCCAAGCCGATCGACCCGCCCACCCTGCTGCGCATCGCCCGGCGGCTGATCACCCGCTCGCGCAAGGTGCGCGAGGCGCTGATCGCCAAATCCGCCAAGGACCTGACCGAGGGGCTTCAGCCCAACCTGCCGGCCACCTTCGAGGGGTTCGACATCGGTTACGCCAGCCAGCCGGCGAGCCTGGGCGGCGGCGACCTGATCCAGTCCGGCCAGGTCGGCGACCGGCTGATCGTGCTGCTGGCCGACGTCATGGGGCATGGGCTCGCCGCCCGGTTCTTCGCCCATGGGGTGGCCGCCTATTTCCGTGCGCTCGTCCTCGGCGCGGCACCCGGCACCGAGATCGACGACCTGATGACCCAGCTCTCGGACAGCCTGTTCGCCGACCCGACCTTCGAGCGGACTATCGTGTCGATCCAGATGGTCGCCCTCGCCCCGGACGGCAGCGTGGAGATCTGCTCCGCCGGGCACCCGTTCCCGGTGATGGTCAATGGCGGGGCCGCGCGCTGGGCGGAGATCAGCGGGCCGCTGCCCGCGCTGGAACAGAACCTGCCGTTCCCGACCATGCGGCTGGAGCCGGAACCGGGGAGCCGCCTGCTGCTCTATACGGACGGTCTGTCGGAGGTGGAGTCGGTGCGCCGGAACCCCTCGGCCGCCGGGGAGCGTCTCTTCGACATGGTGCTGCGGCACGGTGACGACCCGGTCGTGGACATGCCGTCACGGGTGCTGCAGGACCATGTCGCCTCGACGCGGGCTCTCGGCGACGACACCAGCCTGATCGCGATCGGCCGGCGTTCCGTCTGACGGCCGGTCCGCGTCATGCCACCCCGACGGCGACCTTCGCCTCGCGGGGGGAGTCGGAAAACGCCATGAAACGGTCGAGCTGGGTCGCCTTCAGCAGCTCCAGCGGCTGGTCGCTGGCACCGCAGACCGCCACCTTGGCCCGCTTGGCGCTGAGCGCGCGGAAGGCATGGACGATGAGCCCAATGCCCGAGCTGTCGATGAATTCCACCCCACTGAGATCGAACACCAGGGGCTTGCCGTCGCCGATCAGGCTCTCGACCTCGCCGCGGGCCATCTGCACCTCGGCCGAATCCAGGTCCCCCTCGAAGGCGATCACCGAATGGCTGTCCGCCCGGTCGATGGTAAAGCCCATTCCTACCCCCGTCTGTGCCTGTGTCGCTCGCATATCGAGCCGCCTTTCAGTCATTCTTCAAGAGTTCGGATCTATGGCGTAGTCCGCGCGCAGCAGCCGCCGCAACCCCTCTTCTAGGCTCACTTGCGCCCGCGTCTGCAGACGGCGGATCGCCAGATCCGGATCGCCGATCGACACCCGGATGTCACCGGCCCGGGCCGCTCCGAACGCGATCTCGCCCGACCCGCCCGTCATGGACTTCAGTGCCTCGGCCAGGCCGAGCACGGTCGTCGGCTTGCCGGTGCAGACATTGGCGACCGGGGCCGAGACATCCGCCGCCGTCAGCGCCGCCAGGATGTGCGCGACCACGTCGCCGACATAGACGAAGTCGCGGACCTGGCCGCCATCGCCGTGGATCGTCACCCCCTGCCCCTTGGCGAAGCGGGAGGCGAAGATGGAGATCACCCCGGAATAGGGCGAGGACGGATCCTGGCGCGGGCCGAAGACGTTGAAGAACCGCAGCCCGAAGCTCGGCACCCCGTGGATGCGTCCCGCCACCCCGGCATGCAGCTCGGAGCCGTATTTGTCGACCCCATAGGCGGTCAACGGTGCGGGGGCCTCGCGCTCGGTCAGCGGCGTGTTGGTGTTGTCGCCGTAGATCGCCGCCGAGGAGGCGTAGACCACCGGGATGCGGCCGGCATCGCGTGCCGCCTCAAGCACCTTCACCGTGCCGGTGACGTTCACGGCGTGGCTCGCAGCCCAGGTCTCGTTGCATTTCTGCACCGACGCGATCGCCGCCAGATGGACCACCCCGCCGCAGCCCTGGATCGCTCGGGACACCGCGTCGGCATCCTCAATGGAGCCTTCGATCACCGAGATGTCGTCCGGCACGTTCGACCGTTTGCCCGTGGACAGGTCGTCCAGGATCACGGGCGCGTGCCCGGCAGCCAGCAGAGCCTCGACAACGTGACTGCCGATGAACCCGCATCCTCCCGTAACCAGGATCCTCACGTGTCTCTCCAACCGATCGAACAAGTTGATACTGATACAAACTTCACACTGATCGGCGCCGTACGCGACCGCAGAAAACAGCAAAACGACTTAATATTGGTTAAATTTCTCAAATTTTTTTGGGTGATGCAGCCAGCGCTGATCTTCCCAGCGGGCAAGTTCTCGCAAGGGCGGTGGACGGCGGGGCAACCCATAGGATGCGTTATCCGACCCAAACAGAAAAACCCCTCCCCGGGTGCACCGGAGAGGGGTTCCTTAAATGCGGCCCGAGCACGCGAGCCGGTCGCAACCTTACTGCGGCAGGGTGTCGTCGACGCCCTTCACGTACCAGTTCATGCCCAGCAGGGTGCCGTCATCGAGGGTCTTGCCCTCCTCGACCGCCAGCGTGCCGTCCTGCTTGTAGATCGGGCCGGTGAACGGGTGAAACGCGCCCGACTTGATCTTCGCCTCTGTCTCCTCGGCCATCGCCTTCACGTCGTCCGGCATGTTGGTGTAGTCGGCCATGATAACCATGTCGGCGGCCATGCCGCCCCAGACGTCACCCGAGGTCCAGGTGCCGTCGAGCACGGCCTTGGTGCGCTCGATGTAATAGGCCGACCAGTCGTCGATGATCGCGGTGAGCTGCGCCTTCGGCGCGAACTTGATCATGTCGGAGGCCTGACCGAAGCCGACCACGCCCTGCTCCTCGGCGATCTGCAGCGGAGCGGTGGAATCGGTGTGCTGGGTGATGATGTCCGCACCCTGGCCGATCAGAACCTTGGCGGCGTCGGCTTCCTTGCCCGGATCGAACCAGGAGTTCACCCACACGACCTTCAGCTTGAAGTCCGGGTTGACCGACTGGGCACCCAGCAGGAAGGCGTTGATGCCGCGCACCACTTCCGGGATCGGGAAGGACGCCACATAGCCGGCGACGCCGCTCTTCGACATCTTGGCGGCGATCTGGCCGATCACGTAGCGGCCCTCGTAGAACCGGGCCGAGTAGGTGGCGAGGTTCTCGGCCTGCTTGTAGCCGGTGGCATGCTCGAACTTGATCTCCGGGAACTTCTTGGCGACCGCCAGGGTCTGCTCCATGAAGCCGAAGGAGGTGGTGAAGATCAGGCCGGCCCCCTGGCGCGCCAGACGGGTAATCGCCCGCTCGGCATCCGGGCCCTCGGCGACCTTCTCCACATAGACGGTCTCGACCTTGTCGCCGAACTCCTTCTCGATGGCGAGGCGGCCCTGGTCGTGCTGGTAGGACCAGCCGTGGTCGCCGATCGGCCCGACATAGATGAAGCCGACCTTCAGCGGGTCAGCGGCCTGGGCCATGGTGGCGCCGATGGCACCGGCGGCGAGCATCGCGGAGGCGACCGCCAGCTTGAACAACTTCCTCATGGTCCCCGTCTCCTGTCCTGTTCCAAGGGGGTGGCACATATCGGGCCGCGGCACGGCGGCCCCTGCTTACTCACCGATCCGGCACGAAGGTCTGACCGATGCAGGCCGGTGTGTTGATCCTGGTCAGCGTCCTGTTCCTGGAGATCAGAACGAGGACCAGAATGGTTATCAGATAGGGGAAGGACGACAAGACCTGGGACGGGATGCCGACCCCCAGGGCCTGGGCGTACAGCCCCATGATCCAGACCGTGCCGAAGAGATAGGCCCCGATCAGCACGCGTCGAGCGATCCAGGTGGCGAAGACCACCAGCGCCAGCGCGATCCAGCCGCGACCGGAGGTCATGTTCTCCACCCATTGCGGCGTATAGGCGAGCGAGAGATAGGCCCCCGCCAGCCCGGCGCAGGCGCCGCCGAACAGGATGCAGCCGTAGCGCACGGCGATCACGTTGTAGCCCAGCGCATGGGCGGAATGGTGGTTGTCGCCGACCGCCCGGATGATCAGCCCGGTCCGGGTCCGGGTCATCACGTAGGACACGGCGAAGACCAGCACGAAGGAGGCGTAGACCAGCACGTCTTGGCCGAACAGGATCGGGCCGAGGAACGGGATCTCCGTCAGCACCGGGATGTCGAGCGGCTGCAGCTTTACGCCGGGCAGGCCGGTGAAGCTCTCGCCGATCAGCCCGGAGAGACCCAGGCCCAGCAGGGTCAGCGCCAGGCCCGACGCCACCTGATTGGTCGCCAGCGTCTGCGTGAGAAACCCGAACAGCAGCCCCATGCCCATGCCGGCGAGCACGCCCGCCAGCACGCCGAGATACGGCGAGGCGGTGGTATAGGCGGTGGCGAAGCCGCAGACGGCGCCGACCACCATCATCCCCTCGACACCCAGATTAAGGACACCGGAGCGCTCGACCACCAGTTCGCCGATGGCGGCCAGCAGGAGCGGCGTCGAGGCCGTGATGATCGTCAGGATGACCGCTTCCAACCCTGTCACAGCCGCCTCCCCTACGCCGTCTGGGGACGCAGCAGGCGGATCCGGTAGAGGATCAGCGTGTCGCAGGCCAGGATGAAGAACAGCAGGATGCCCTGGAACACCTGGGCGGTCTTGTCGGAGATGCCGAGATCGATCTGCGCCGCCTCGCCCCCGAGATAGGAGATGCCGAGCATGATGCCGGCGATCAGCACGCCGACCGGGTTCAGGCGGCCGAGGAAGGCGACGATGATCGCGGTGAAGCCGTAGCCGGGGGAGATGGAGGGCTGCAGATGCCCGCTCGGCCCCGCCACCTCGCAGATGCCCGCGAGCCCGGCCAGCCCGCCCGACAGCAGCAGGCAGAACCATACCATCCGGGTGGAGGAGAAGCCGGCGAAGGTCCCGGCCCGCGGCGCCGTGCCGACGACCCGGACCTCGAACCCCTTCAGGGTGCGCGACATGACGACGTACAGCACCGCGACGGCCACCAGGGCCAGCCCGGCGCCGAGATGGATGCGGCCGTCGTCGATGGTGGGGAGAAGCTGCCAGCCCTCAAACTGGACAGATTTGGGGAAGTTGAAGCCGGCCGGGTCGCGCCAGGGGCCGCGGATGAACCAGTCGGCGACGAGCTGGGCGACATAGACCAGCATCAGGCTGGTCAGGATCTCGTTGGTGCCGAAGCGGGTGCGCAGATAGGCCGGGATCGCCGCGTAGAGCGCGCCGCCCAACGCCCCCATGGCCAGCATCAGCACCATGACCGGGAAGCTCTGGAACTCGTGCCACAGGATCGGCAGGGCCGAGCCGAACAGCGCGCCGATGGTGAGCTGCCCCTCCGCCCCGATGTTCCAGACATTGGCCCGGAAGCACACCGCCAGCCCGACGCCGATCAGCACCAGGGGGGCCGCCTTGACCACCAGCTCCTCCAGCGACCACCACCAGAGCACCGGCTCCAGGAAGTAGACGTAAAGGGCGCGCACCGGATCGAGGCCCATCAGCGAGAAGATCACCGCTCCGGCCACCAGGGTCAGCCCCACGGCGAGCAGCGGCGAAAGCCAGGTCATCAGCTTGGAGCGTTCCGCCCGCCTCTCCAGCACCAGCCTCATGACGCCGCCCTCTCGTGGGCGCCGGCCATCAACAGGCCGATCGCCTCGCGGTCCAGGCTGGAGGTCGGCCGAGCCTCGGACAGCTCGCCGCGCGAGATGACCGCGATGCGGTCGGCGATGGCGAAGATCTCGTCCAGATCCTGGCTGATCACCAGCACCGCCGAGCCGGCATCGGCCAGGTTGATCAGCGCCTGGCGGATCACGGCGGCCGCCCCCGCGTCCACGCCCCAGGTCGGCTGGTTGACCACCAGCAGCCGCGGCTTGCGGTCGAGCTCGCGGCCGATCACGAATTTCTGCAGATTGCCGCCGGACAGCGACCGCGCCTCCGGATCGCTATGGGCCGTGCGGACGTCGAAGGCGCCGGCCACCCGGCCGGCCACGTCGCCGGCGAGCCCGAGATTGACCAGTCCGCGCTTCACCATGCCGTCATCCACCGCGAAGCGGGTCAGGATCACGTTCTGGGACAGCGGGAAATCGGGCACCGCCCCGTGGCCCAGCCGCTCCTCCGGCACGAAGGCGGCACCCAGCGCCCGGCGCGCCTTGATCCCGCGCCCGGCACAGACCTGTCCGGCGATGGTGATGGCCCCGGTCAGCCCCTCCGTCCGTTCGCCCGACACCGCGTCGAACAGCTCCGACTGGCCGTTGCCGGCAACCCCGGCGATGGCGACGATCTCGCCCGCCGCGATCTGCAGCGACACGTCGCGCAGGGCCGTGCCGAACGGCCCGTCGGCCGGCAGCGACACCTTGTCGAGGGTCAGGATCGCCTCGCCCGCCGTCACGCCCGAGCGGGTGGAGACGACGGCCACATCGACCCCAACCATGTGGCGGGCCAGCGAGGCGGCGGTCTCCCGGCGCGGATCGACGGTAGCGACCACCTTGCCTCGGCGCAGGATGGTGGCCTCGTGGCACAGGGCCTTCACCTCCTCCAGGCGGTGGGAGATGTAGAGGATGGCGCAGCCCTCGGCGGCCAGGCGGCGCAGGGTGACGAAGAGCTGGTCGGCCTCCTGGGGTGTGAGCACCGCCGTCGGCTCGTCCATGATCAGCAGTGCGGGCTCCTGCAGCAGGCAGCGCACGATCTCGATCCTCTGGCGCTGCCCCACCGACAGGTCGGCGACCAGGGCACCCGGCTCCAGCGGCAGGCCGTATTCCCGCGAGACCGAGGCGATCCGGGCGGCGAGTTCCTTCATGTCCGAACTGCCCGGCAGGGCGAGCGCGATGTTCTCGGTGACGGTCAGCGCCTCGAACAGGGAGAAATGCTGGAAAACCATGCCGATGCCCAGCGCCCTTGCGGCCGCAGGGTTGGCGATGCGCACCGGCTTGCCGCGCCAACGCAGCTCGCCCTCGCTCGGCTGCAGGGCGCCGTACATCATCTTTACCAGGGTCGACTTGCCCGCACCGTTCTCGCCCAGCAGCGCGTGGATCTCGCCGGGCCGGAGCCGCAGAGTCACGTCGTCATTGGCGGCGAACTCGCCGAATTTCTTGGTGATATGGACGGCCTCCAGAAGGAAGTCGCTCATTCGGCCCTGCCCCCGCCGGGTGGTCGCGTGTCGATCCTCCTGGGTAGAGGCTGGCGGCGCCGGAGTCGAGCGTCTTGTTGCAGCGCACCCGTAACCTTTGGGGTGCATGCGCCGGAAGACGTGTCCTAGACTGCGGCCCACCGAGCCCGCGCGAGACGGGACGCCGATCCGAGGAAGGGGAAACGCATGGCCGCCGGCCGAGACAGGCTTGCAGGAAAGACCGCGCTGATCACCGGTGGCGCCTCCGGAATCGGCCGGTCGATCGCCGAGATCTTCGTCGAACAGGGGGCCACCGTCACCATCGCCGATATCGACGGCGACCGGGGCAAGGCGGTCGCCTTGGAGATTGGCGCGACTTTCGCGCTGCTGGACGTGCGCGACGAGGTCGGCTGGCAGCAGGTGACCACGGAGATCCTGGACCGCCACGGCCGGCTGGACGTGCTGGTGAACAATGCCGGCACCGGCGGCTCCGGCGGATCGATCGAGGACGCCTCCGTCGACGACTGGGACCGGGTGATGGACATCAACGGCAAGGGCGTGTTCCTCGGCTGCAAATACGGCGTGACGGCGATGAAGGCGAACGCGGCCCCGGCCGGCGGCTCTATCGTCAACATGTCGAGCATCGCCGGACTGGTCGGCGCCCCGGCGATCCCAGTCTATTCCGCCTCCAAGGGAGCGGTGCGGCTGCTGACAAAGTCGGTCGCCCTGCACTGCGCGAAGAAGGGCTACGGCATCCGCTGCAACTCGGTGCACCCGTCCTATACCGACACGCCGATGGTCGACCGCATGGTCGACGGCCACCACAACCCCGAGCGCCTGCGTCAGGCGATCGAGGCGGCGGCCCCGCTCGGCCGCATGGGTGCGCCCGCCGACGTGGCCGGCGCGGTCCTGTACCTGGCGAGCGACGACAGCACCTTCGTCACCGGCACCGAGCTGACGGTCGATGGCGGCATCTGCGCCATGTGACACACGACGAGACCTCTGGAGGAGACACACGCATGTTCGATCTGACCGGCAAGGTGGCGCTGATCACCGGCTCGTCGCGGGGCATCGGCAAGTCCATTGCCGAATGCATGGTGAAACAGGGCGCGAAGGTGGTGATCTCCTCGCGCAAGGCCGACGCCTGTACGGCCGTCGCCGAGGAGATCACAGCGGCCGGCGGCGAGGCGGTGGCGATCCCCTGCAACATCGGCCGCAAGGAGGAGCTGCAGGCGCTGGTCGACGGCAGCCGCAAGGCCTTCGGCAAGATCGACGTGCTGGTCTGCAACGCCGCCACCAACCCGGTCTTCGGCCCGATGTCGGAGGTGTCCGACGACGCCTATGACAAGATCATGGACACCAACGTGAAGAGCGCCTTCTGGCTGTGCAACATGGTGCTGCCGGAGATGGCGGAGCGCGGCGACGGCGCGGTGATCCTGATCTCCTCCATCGCGTCCATGTACGGCAACCGCAAGCTCGGCATCTACGGCATCTCCAAGGCGGCCGAGCAGCAGCTCGTGCGCAACCTGGCGGTCGAATGGGGCCCGAAGAACATCCGGGTCAACGCCATCGCCCCGGGCCTGATCCGCACCGACTTCGCCCGCGCCCTGTGGGAGGACGACAAGCGCCGAAAGATCATGGAGACCGTCACCCCGCTCCAGCGCATCGGCGAGCCGGAGGATATCGGCTGGCTGGCGACCTATCTCGCCTCCGACGGCGCGCGCTTCGTCACCGGCCAGACCATCTTGGCCGATGGCGGTCGGACCATCGGCGACCCGTCCTGAGGGGACCGGCATGGCACATCTCGGCCCGGTCACCGACGCCCACCGCTTCGACGAGGCGGGACTGGCCCGCTATCTGGCGGATCAGGGGCTGGACGGTGCGGCGTCCGGCCTGACCGTCAGGCAGTTCCAGGGCGGCCAGTCCAACCCGACCTTCCGTCTCGACACCGCCGACAGCAATGCCTCCTACGTGCTCCGCAAGAAGCCGCCGGGGGAGTTGCTGCCCTCGGCCCATATGGTGGAACGCGAGTACCGGGTCATGGCCGCCCTGGCGCAGACCGACGTGCCGGTGCCGGTGATGCGTCACCTCTGCGAGGACGCGTCGGTCATCGGCACGGCGTTCTACGTCATGGACTTCCTCGACGGCCGCATCCCGGACGAGCCGTCCCTGGACGAGGGCTATACGCCGGAGGAACGGGCGGCGATCTGGGACAGCGCCAATGCCGCGCTGGCCAAGCTGCACACGGTCGACATGGAGGCCGTGGGCCTCAGTGATTTCGGCCGGCCGGCGAACTATTGCGGCCGGCAGATCGCCCGCTGGACCAAGCAGTTCGAGGCCACGAAGACCGACCCGATGCCGGACATGGACCGGCTGACCGAATGGCTGAACGCCCATCCCGGCGTGCCGGACGAGGTGGCGATCGCCCATGGCGATTTCCGCCTGCCCAACATGATGCTGCACCCAACCGAGCCGCGGGTGATCGCCGTGCTCGACTGGGAACTGGCGACCCTCGGCCACCCGCTGGCCGACGTGGCCTATACCTGCATGCCCTATCACATGGCCCATGCGGAGAAGGCGCTGAAGGGCATGGTCGGGCTGGACCTGGCGACCATGGGCATTCCGGGCGAGGCGGAGTACCTGGAGAAGTACCGCCAGCGCACCGGTCGGGACGCCATGCCGGACATGCGCTATTTCTTGGCCCTGTCCTTCTTCCGGCTCGCCGCGATCTGCCAGGGCGTCTATTTCCGCGGGCTCAAGGGCAATGCCAGCTCGGCCAACGCCCTGGAAGTCGGGGCCAAGGCGCCGCGCCTGGCCGAGATCGGCTGGGCCATCGCCAGCCGGGAAGGCTGAGCCCATGGCCCAGATCAAGATCCACGCCCGCCGGGCCTTCATCGACCGGCACCGCCAGGCCCTGTCCGACGCGATCCACGGGGTGATGAGGGAGACGCTCGGCCTGCCGGAGGACAAGCGCTTCCACCGGTTCATCGCCCTGGACGATGCCGATTTCATCCACCCGGCCGACCGGGGCGAGGGCTACACGGTGATCGAGATCCTGATGTTCGAGGGCCGCAGCGACGCCGCCAAGCGCGCCTGCCTGCGTGGGCTGATGCGGGAGATACCCGCGGCGACCGGCATCCCGGTGGAGGCGGTGGAGATCACCATCGTGGAGACCCCGATGGCCAATTGGGGCATCCGCGGCAAGATCGGCGACGAGCTGACGCTGAATTACAAGGTGCAGACGTAAGGAGGCGGGCTCACTCCACTCATCTTACTCACTCCCCGGACCTGTTCCGGGGCCTACCCATCCGCCGCACGATGACGGGCAGGGTTCGAAGCAGGTTCCGCCGTGGGCCCCGGAACAAGTCCGGGGAGTGAGTTAAGGGGGTGGGGAGCGAAAGCGCCCCCCTCACCGGGTCCCGCTGAACCGCCGCTGCCCCTCCTTCGCCGCCATCAGCCGGGCGTAGAGGTCGATATAGCGTTCCGCCGGACCGTCCCAACCGACCGGGTGGCGCATGGCGTTGCGCTGCATCTGGCGCCACAGGCCCTGCTCGGAGAACACCGCGAAGACCTTGGCGATGGCGTTGGCGAAGGCCTCGCGCGAGCCCGGCTCGAACTGGAAGCCGGTGGCAACCCCGGCGCTGACGGCGGCCGAGTTCGCGTCGATCACCGTGTCCGCCAGGCCGCCGGTCCGTGCCACCACCGGCAGGGCGCCGTAGCGCATCGCGTACATCTGGGTCAGCCCGCAGGGCTCGAAGCGCGAGGGCACCAGGATCGCATCGGCTCCGGCATAGAACCGGTGCGCCAGATCCTCGTCATAGCCGATATGCACGCCGACCGAACCCGAATGGTCCCGGGCGGCCGTCCGGAACGCCTCCTCCAGCCGCCGGTCGCCGCTGCCGAGCAGGATCAGGGAGCCGTCGACCCGCAACATGTCCGGCAGGATGCCGAGCAGCAGGTCCAGCCCCTTCTGGTCGGTCAGCCGGCTGACCACGCCGAACAAAGGGCCGCTTCGGCCGGGATCGATCGAGAAGGTCTCCAGCAGCGCCTTGCGCACCGCCTTGCGGCCGGACAGGGACCGGCTGGTGAAGGACGGCACCGCCGGGTCGGACATCGGGTCCCAGAGCTCGGTATCGATGCCGTTGAGGATGCCGATCGCCCGCTCCTGGCGCGCCGCCAGCACCCCTTCCAGGCCCCAGCCGAATTCCGGGCTCTCCAGCTCGCGGGCATAGGTCGGGCTGACCGTGGTCACCAGATCGGAGTGGATCAGCCCGGCCTTCAGGAAGTTGAGCTTGCCGTAGAATTCGTAGCCCTGGGCGGTGAAGCCGGTCTCCGGCAGCTTGAGGTCGGCGCGCAGGTCGGCCTCGCACACGCCCTGATAGGACATGTTGTGGATCGTCAGGATGGTCGCGACGTCGCGCACCGCCCAATCCTGCAGGTAGAGCGGCGCCAGGCCGGTCTGCCAGTCATGGCCATGGACGATGTCGGGGCGCCAGCCGTCCGCGAGGCCGTCGCGGGCGATGCGCGCCGCCACCCAGGTCAACGAGGCGAAGCGAAACGGGTTGTCCGGCCAGTCCTCCCCCTCCGGCGTGACGTAGAGCCCGTCGCGTTCGAAGAACTCCGGCATGTCGAGGGCCAGCACGTCGAGCCCGCCGACCGGCGCCCGGCGGACAGTCGCCGGCCTGCCGAACACCTCGCCCTCCTGCCAGACGGCCTCGCCCTCGCCGGTCAGCGCCGTCACGCCGGGATAGCCGGGCAGCAGCACCCGCACATCCACGCCCTTGGCCGTCAGCGCCTTGGGCAGGGCGCCGGCCACATCGGCCAGCCCGCCCGTCTTGACCAGCGGAACGCATTCCGAGGCGACGAAAAGCACTCTCATCGGGCGGCCATCCACCGTTCGATCATCGGCTTGGTGATCAGACAGGTACCAGCCTCGGTCCGGCGGAACCACTTCGCGTCTTCCTCCGGGTCCTCGCCGACGACGAGGCCCTCGGGGATCTCCACCCCGCGGTCGATCACCACCCGCTTCAGCCTCGCGTGGCGGTTCACCACCACCTTGGGCAGGGCGACCACCCCGAACAGCTCGGAGAAGGAATGGGTGTGGCAGCGGGTGAACAGCAGGGAGCGCTCGATATTGGAGCCCGAGATGATGCAGCCGCCGGACACCATGGAGCTGACCGCCCGGCCGCGCCGGTTCTCCTCGTTATGGATGAACTTCGCCGGCGGCACGACCTCGCCATAGGTCCAGATCGGCCAGTCCTCGTGGAACAGGTCGAGGCCGGGGACGAAGTCGGTGAGGTCGATATTCGCTTCCCAGAACGCGTCCACGGTCCCGACGTCGCGCCAGTACGGCGCCGGTTCCAGTCCGCTCATCACGCAACTGTCGGAGAAGAAATGGGCGTAGGCGCCGCCGCCCCTGACCATGGCGGGGATGATGTCCTTGCCGAAATCGTGGCTGGAGGTCGGGTCCTGGGCATCCTCGAGCAGCAGCTCGCGCAGGGTCGCCCAGTTGAAGACGTAGATCCCCATGCTGGCCAGCGCCTTGTCCGGATCATTGGGCAGCGGCGGCGGGTCGGCCGGCTTTTCGACGAAATCGACGATGCGGGACCGTTCGTCGACCGCCATGACGCCGAAGGCCGAGGCCTCCGAGCGGTTGAGCGTCAGGCAGCCGACCGTGACATCCGCCCCGGTCTCCACGTGCTGCATCAGCATCCGCTCGTAGTCCATCTTGTAGATGTGGTCGCCGGCCAGGATGACGATGTATTCGGGCTCGTAGCTGTCAATCACGTCGATGTTCTGGGCGACCGCATCGGCGGTGCCGAGATACCAGTTCTCGCCGCCCGACTGCTGGGAAGCCGGCAGGATGTCGAGGAACTCGTTGCGCTCGGCCCGGAAGAAGCTCCAGCCGCGCTGCAGGTGGCGGATCAGGCTGTGTGCCCGGTACTGGGTCGCCACGGCGATCCGGCGGATGCCTGAATTCACGGCATTGGACAGGGCGAAGTCGATGATCCGGCTCTTGCCGCCGAAATAGACCGCCGGCTTGGCCCGGCGATCGGTCAGCTCCATCAGGCGGCTGCCGCGGCCGCCGGCCAGGACGAAGGCCATGGATTGCTGGGCCAGTCTGGTCGTCCCGGGTGTGTGGACCATCATTCCCTCCCCTTACGCGCCGCGACCGGCGTCGCGGATCCCGTTCTACAAGAGTGGGGCTGAACGGTCAGCAGTACACCCCCTGATCGTCCGAGATCCGCAGCCGTCTGTCGCACAGGTTTGGTGGGCCGCAGGCCTGCCGGTCAGACATCGGCCAGCGCCGCTTCGACCTCCCGCTCCAGGCGCCGCCGCAGGTCGTCGGGCAGCCGCAGGGCGTCGCCCAGCCGCTGCTTGTAGCGGGCATCGCCCGGCACCTCCGGATCGAGCACAACCAGCGAGGCCAGGTACACCTCGGTCGCCTGCGGCTCGTCGGCGCAGAGCGAGGCGATGGCGATTGGGTCGGCCGGACGGTCGAGCTGATCGGAGATGAAGCGGCGCTCGTCCTCGGCCAGGTCGGCGGACCCGATCTGCTGGTCGATCAGCCCCTGTTCCTTGGCGTCGATATGGCCGTCGGCCAGCGCGGCGCTCACCATCGCCCGCACCAGGGTCAGGCGGAAATCCTCGCCCCGTGTGTCCCGCAGGCGGGCCGGGTCGAAGCCGCTGTCGGCCGGCGGTGCGGCAGGCGGCGTGGTCGCGGGCGCCTCCGGACGGTTGGCGCGGTGGTCGCTCCAGGCCTTGTAGGCGAGACCGCCGAGGACGGCGAGGCCGCCATAGGTGATCGCCTTGCCGCCGAGCTTGCGGGCCTTCTTCGAACTCAGCAGCGCCGCCACCAGACCGCCGGCCGCTGCCCCGCCCATCAGGCCTCCGGGCATCTTGTCGGCGAGACCGCCGAGCCCGGATGTCGATTTCGAGCCGGACCCGTTGCCCAGGAACCCGTCCAGCAGCCGTTGCACGTCCATCGCCTCAGTACCTCGCCAGAAATGTCGGTACAGGCGAAAAGGGGATTGGCCGGGGCGATTTCAATAGTCGCCGGCGACCGCCGCTCAGGCGTTCTTCTTCAACTCCGACTTGGCGATCGACTCCAGATGCACCTCGTCCGGGCCGTCGGCCAGGCGCAGGGCGCGGCTATGGCCATAGGCATGGGCCAGATGGAAGTCCTGGGAGACACCGCCGCCGCCATGCACCTGGATCGCCTTGTCGATCACCTCGCAGGCCATGCGCGGGGCGATGACCTTGATCATGGCGATCTCCTGGCGGGCCGCCTTGTTGCCGACCGTGTCCATCTTGTGGGCGGCATACAGCACCATGAGGCGGGCCTGGTCGATGGCGATGCGGCATTCGGCGATGGTGTGGCGCAGCGCCCCCTGGTCGGACAGAGGCTTGCCGAAGGCGACCCGGGATCGGGCGCGGGCCTTCATCGATTCAAGTGCGCGCTCGGCCTGGCCGATCAGCCGCATGCAGTGGTGGATGCGCCCCGGGCCGAGGCGCCCCTGGGCGATCTCGAACCCCCTGCCCTCGCCCAGCAGCACGTTGGAGACCGGCACCCGGGCGTTCTCGAAGGTGACCTCCGCATGGCCGTGCGGCGCGTGGTCGTAGCCGAACACGGTCAGCGCCCGCTTCACCGTCACGCCCGGGGTGTCGAGCGGCACCAGGATCATCGACTGCTGGCGGTACTTTTCCGCATTCGGGTCGGTCTTGCCCATGAAGATCATGATCTTGCAGCGCTCGTCGAGCGCGCCGGAGGTCCACCACTTGCGGGCGTTGATCACGTACTCGTCACCCTCGCGGGTGATCTGGGCCTCGATGTTGGTGGCGTCGGAGGACGCGACCGCCGGCTCGGTCATGGCGAAGGCGGAGCGGATCTCGCCGTTCAGCAGCGGGGTCAGCCACTTGGCCTTCTGCGCCTCGGTGCCGTAGCGGACCAGCACCTCCATGTTGCCGGTATCCGGAGCGGAGCAGTTGAACACCTCCGAGCCCATGGAGGACCGGCCCATGACCTCGCAGATCGGGGCGTAGTCGCGGTTCGACAGGCCGGCACCCAGATCGCTCTCCGGCAGGAACATGTTCCACAGACCGGCCGCCTTGGCCTTGGCCTTCAGCTCCTCCATGATCGGCGGCGCGGTCCAGCGGCTGGCGCCCTCCGCGATCTGCTCCTCATAGACGTGCTCGGCCGGATAGACATGCTCGTCCATGAAGGCCTGCACGCGGTTGCGCAGCTCGGCCGCCTTGTCGCTCATCTCGGGGATCATGGAGGGTCCTTCCCTTACGCCATGTGGACGATGCGGCTCAGATGATGGCCCGCATTGCCGAAGGTCACGTCGATCAGCCGAAGCCGCTTGAAGTAATGGCCGACCGCCATCTCGTCGGTCATGCCCATGCCGCCATGAAGCTGGATCGCCTCCTCGCCGACCAGCTTGCCGGCGCGGCCGATCTCGGCCTTGATGATCGAGGCGGCGCGGGCGCGCTCCACTCCGCGCACGCTGTCCATCAGCCCGGCCGTGCGGTAGCACAGGGCATGGGCGAAGCGGGTCTCCGACAGCATGTCGACGGCCCGGTGCTGCAGCACCTGGAAGCTGCCCAGCGGCTTGCCGAACTGGGTGCGGGTCTTCAGGTACTCGGTGGTCAGGTCGACCGTCGCCTGCATGGCGCCCACACCCTCTGCCGCCAGGGCAACGCAGGCCCGGTCCACCACCCCCTCGACGATGTCCAGCGCCCGGCCCATCTCGCCGAGCACGGCGTCGTGCCCGACCCGCACGCCGTCGAATTCCAGGTCGGCGCCGCGCATGCCGTCGATGGTCGGATAGGCCTTCTTGGTCAGCCCCTCGGCGTCGCCCGGGACCAGGAACAGGGTGATGCCCTCGCGCTCGTCGTCGCGACCGCCGGTGCGGGCGGAGACGATCAGCGTGTCGGCACTGTCGCCGTGCAGCACCACCGCCTTGTGCCCGTCGAGCACCCAGCCCTCGTCGCTCTCGGTCGCCATGGTAGAGACGCGCGGCAGGTCATAGCGGCTATTCGGCTCGCTATGGGCAAAGGCCAGCAGATGCTCGCCGGCCGCCACCTGCGGCAGGATCTGCGCCGCCCGTTCCGGATCGGCCTTGGCGACGATCTCGGCGCCCAGCACGATGGTGGCGACGAACGGCTCGACCACCAGGGCCTTGCCGAACGCCTCCATCATCAG
Organism: Thalassobaculum sp.; assembly: GCF_965223715.1. Classification (GTDB taxonomy): domain Bacteria; phylum Pseudomonadota; class Alphaproteobacteria; order Thalassobaculales; family Thalassobaculaceae; genus Thalassobaculum. The sequence goes on from NZ_OZ245012.1 coordinate 1,772,046, forward strand.
CGCCAGATCGACGGTGGAGCCGCCGAGACCGCCATGCTCCTCGGCGATCGGAAAGGCGAGCCAGCCGAGCTCGGCGAAGTCCTTCCAGACGTCGCGCGACCAGCCGCCCTCGCCCTTGCGGATCCTGGTGCGCTGCTCGAATCCGTACTTGTCGGACAGGTAGCGATCGATGCTCTCGGCGAGCTGCCGCTGGTCGTCGGTGAACGTGAAACTCATAGGCCGAGCACCATCTTCGCCAGGATGTTCTTCTGGATCTCGTTCGATCCGCCGTAGATCGAGGCCTTGCGCCAGTTGAAATACAGCGGCGCCAGGGCCGGGCCGTAATCCGGGCCGACTGGCTCCTCGTTCCAGCCCTCGTCGCGGAAGGCCTCCGGCTGATACGGGGCGGCATAGGGGCCGATGGCCTCCATCAGCAGGTCGGTCAGGCCCTGCTGGATCTGCGTGCCCTTGATCTTCAGGAAGGACGGCTCCGCCCCCACCGGCCGCCCCTCGCTCTCGGCGTAGAGCGTCCGCAGGACCAGGCTCTCCAGGGACAGCAGGTCGATCTCGATCTGCGCCAGGCGGCGGGCATAGTCCGGATCCTCGATGATCGGCTTGCCGCCGGCCAGCTCGGTGCGGGCAATGCCCTTCAGCTTGCGGAGCTGCGCCTTGGAGCGGCCGACCGCGGCGATGCTGGTCCGCTCATGGCCGAGCAGGTACTTGGCGTAGGTCCAGCCCTTGCCCTCCTCGCCGATCCGGTTCTCCACCGGGACCCGGACGTCCTCCAGGAAGACGCTGTTGATCTCGGCACTGCCGTCGAGCGTGGTGATCGGGTGGACGCTGATGCCCGGGCTCTTCATGTCGATCAGCAGGAAGGTGATGCCCTCCTGCGGCTTGCCGGTGTCCTGGGTCCGCACCAGGGTGAACATCCAGTCGGCATGCTGGGCCAGCGTGGTCCAGGTCTTCTGGCCGTTGACCACGTAGTGGTCGCCGTCCAGCACCGCCTTGGTGCGCAGCGAGGCGAGGTCGGACCCGGAGCCGGGCTCGGAATAGCCCTGGCACCACCAGTCGTCGGAGCTGAGGATGCGCGGCAGGAAGCGCTGCTTCTGGGCGTCGTTGCCGAACTTCATGATCACCGGGGCGACCATGGTGACGCCGAACGGGATCACCATCGGCGCCCCGGCCAGCGCGCATTCCTCGTCGAAGATGTGCTTCTGCATCGGCGTCCAGCCGGTACCGCCATGCTCGACCGGCCAGTTCGGGGCGATCCAGCCCTTCTCGTGCAGGATCTTCTGCCAGCGGACATGGTCCTGCTTGGAGATGCGGAAGCCGTTGCCGGTCTTCTCGGCGATATCGGCGGGGAGCTTTTCCTTCAGGAAGGCGCGGACCTCCTGGCGGAAGGACTCCTCCTGCGGTGACAGAACCACGTCCATGGCCATCTTCTCCTCGTCGTATGTCTCAGGCGACCTCGAACAGGCCGGCCACGCCCTGGCCGCCGCCGACGCACATGGTGGTGACCACGTATTTCGCCCCGCGGCGCCTGCCTTCGATCAGCGCGTGCCCGACCATCCGCGCCCCGGTCATGCCATAGGGGTGGCCGATGGAGATCGAGCCGCCGTTCACGTTCAGCTTCTCGTTCGGAATGCCGAGCTTGTCGCGGCAGTAGATCACCTGGCTGGCGAAGGCCTCGTTCAGCTCCCACAGATCGATGTCGTCGATCTTCAACCCGGCCCGCTCCAGCAGGCGCGGCACGGCGAAGACCGGGCCGATGCCCATCTCGTCGGGCTCGCAGCCGGCGGCGACCAGGCCGCGGTAGATGCCGAGCGGCTCGATGTTGCGCCGCTCTGCCTCCCTGGCGTCCATCACCACGCAGGCCGAGGCGCCGTCGGAGAGCTGGCTGGCATTGCCGGCGGTAATGAACTGGTCGGGCCGCGTACCGGCTCAAGTCCGGACAGCGCCTCAACCGTGGTGCCGGGCCGGTTGCCCTCGTCCTTCTCCAGGGTGACCGTCTTCTCGCTCACCTCGCCGGTCTCCTTGTCCTTGACCAGCATGGTGCTCTGCAGCGGCACGATCTCTTCCGACACCCGTCCTTCCGCCTGGGCCTCGGCGGTACGGCGCTGGCTCTCGGCGGCGTATTCGTCCTGCGCCTCTCGGGAGATGCCGTAACGCTGGGCGACGATGTCGGCGGTCTCGATCATCGACATCCACAGGGCCGGCTTGTGCTCCATCAGCCAGGCCTCGGTGAGGTGGACCTTGTTCAGGTTGGCCTGGGTCAGGCTGATCGACTCCACCCCGCCGGCGACCATGGCCGGCACGCCGTCCACGATCACCCGCTGGGCCGCCATGGAGATGGTCTGCAGACCCGAGCTGCAGAACCGGTTCACCGTGGTACCGGCGGTGCTGACCGGCAGGCCGGCGCGGACGGCGGCAAGGCGGGCGATGTTCTGGCCGGTCGCCCCTTCGGGCAGGCCGCAGCCGATGATCGCGTCCTCGATCTCCGCCGGATCGAGCCCGGAGCGGGCGACCGCGTGGCTGATCGCATGGCCGGCGAGAACCGCGCCGTGGGTGTTGTTGAAGGCGCCGCGAAACGCCCTGCCGATCGGTGTCCGGGCCGTGGACACGATGACCGCCTCACGCATGAGGCCCTCCCTGTTTTATCTTCGTCGGCACCGGGCAGCGGCGCCGCGACATGGTTCACGCATCGATAGCAGGCGCACGGTGGCACGGGAACCACGAACGTGCCAACGGCCGCGCGCACCCCTGCCCTTTCGACCCCTTGTCAGCGCCGCGTCCAGGGGGTCTCCTCCCTTCGGCAACAAGACTTCGGCCAGAAGAATCCGGGAGGACAATCATGAGCGCATCGCCGCGCCTTTTAGAGCCACTGACCATCGGGTCGACGACCCTGAACAATCGCATCGTCATCTCGCCGATGGACCAGTACTCGGCAGTCGAGGGCGTGCCGACCGCCTATCACATGGTGCATTACGGCAAGTTCGCGATGGGCGGGGCCGGTGCGGTGATCGTCGAGGCGACCGGCGTGTCCGAGGCCGGGCGCATCACTAACGGCTGCCCCGGCCTGTACAATCAGGCGCAGGTGGACGCCTTCCGGCCGATCACCGATTTCATCCGCCAGCAGCGCTCGATCCCGGGGGTGCAGATCGGCCATGGCGGGCGCAAGGCCTCGACCCAGCGGCCTTGGGAGGGCGGCGGCCCGGTCGGTCCGAAGGAGATCGCCCAGGGCGACCGGAGCTGGCAGCCCTACGGGCCGTCGGATCTCGCGCTCAGCGAGGGGTGGCTGACGCCGAAGATGATGGACGAGGCCGATCTCAAACAGACGAAGCAGGACTTCGCCGACGCCGCCAAGCGGGCGCTCGACGCCGGGTTCGAGCTTCTCGAGATCCACATGGCTCACGGCTACCTGCTGCAGACCTTCCTGTCGCCGCTCTCCAACACCCGCAACGACGGCTATGGCGGCGATATCGAGGGCCGGATGCGCTTCCCGCTGGAGGTGGCCGAGGCGGTACGCGCGGCCTGGCCGAAGGACAAGCCGCTCTTCGTGCGGATCTCCTCGGTCGACGGCATCGACGGCGGCTGGGAGATGGACGACAGCGTGGTGCTGGCCAAGGCGCTGAAGGAGCGCGGGGTCGACGTGATCGACTGTTCGTCGGGCGGCAACTCGCCGAAGGGAGCGACCAACGCCAACCTCAAGCGCGGCCCGGGCTATCAGGTCCCGTTCGCCGAGCGCATCAGACAAGAGGTCGGGATCCAGACCATGGCCGTCGGCTTGATCCGCGAGCCGGACCTGGCCGAGCGGATCCTGCAGCAGGGCCAGGCCGACCTGGTTGCCATCGGCCGTCAGGCGCTCGTGGATCCGTTCTGGGCGCTGCATGCCGCCCAGCATTTCGACATCGACCCCGATTTCGAGAAATGGCCGCACCAGTACGCCTGGTGGCTGGAGAAGTGGGACAAGGGCCTGCGCGCCTATGCCCGCGAGCAGGCGGCGGAATAGGCTCGGAAACGAAGAAGCGCTGGCGTCGGGGGAACGCCAGCGCTTGAAACGGAGCGGCGGTGTCGAGGGAGAAGCTGACCGCTCCGGATCCTGGAAGGACCGTCTTACCGCTCGATGGGCGGCTTCTTGTCCTTGTGATTCTCTTCGTGATCCGCATCCGCGGCATCCGGCGCCTTGGGACGGGGCGGCCGCGAGAACGGCACCGTGCCCGGCTGCAGCGGGTCCACCGGATGGTCCGGGGGATTGGTCTTGTCGGCCATGGGTTTCCCTCGCGTCGTTGCGTCTGAGAGGGAAACGCCCCATCCCCCCGCTTGGTTCCCGTGGGATCTCATACAGGCTGGCGGTTGCCTGCCCGGCCGACAAATCACTGACGTCACTTACCCCTAGATGGAACCAGGAAATAGGCCGTCTCGTTTACCCGGCATCCCCAACCGTTATCGAGGCAAACGCCATGAACTGGGATCAAATCGAAGGTAACTGGAAGTCGATCAAGGGTAAGGCCCAGCAGCAGTGGGGCGAGCTTACCAACGACGAACTCGACAAGGTCGAGGGTCGACAGACCGAGCTGGAGGGCCTGATCCAGGAGCGCTACGGCAAGTCGCGCGAGCAGGCGAAGCAGGAAGTGCACGACTGGGCCAACCGCCTCTAGGCGGTCAGCGCCGAGCGATGGAAGGCCGCATCCCCGGGTGCGGCCTTCTTTGTTTTTGATGACCGCGCTCGCTCAATAAGCCTTCACGTCATCCCGGCAAGATCTGTACCTGATCCGAGGATCGCCCGGGTCAATCACGGAATATATCGGCAACTGTATACTTGACCCATGAAGGGCGCGGAAGGCAAACGTCTGACCTATCGGCGGACTAGTAAAGGGGCGTACTAGTGGCGGGAAGCTCGCCCGCCGAACAGTTACACAAGGCCCTTAAGCGCGCGCTATTAGAAACCACCCTGATCGACTCGACTCATCCGATTATGGGAGTCAGGCTTACCCGTCGTTAGATGGGGAGGTGACCATGGTTGGCGAAATACCAGCTGCACTAGCGAGCCTTAAGACTGCGTTCGATATCGCGAAGGGCTTGCAAGAGCTCAAACGTGAGGGGGACATCAAGCAAGCGATTTCCGAAATACAAGGCGCCCTGATGGATGCTCAGTCGCGGGCCCTTGATGCCCAGGCTCGCGAAACGGCGCTCGTTGAGGAAATAAACCGCTTGAAAACACAAATCGCGGGCTTTGAAGACTGGGAGCGCGAGAAGAAACGCTACGAGTTGTATGAACCGACAGGGGGCGTTCATACCTACGCGTTGAAGGATCGCCCCGCCGGCGGCGAACATCCGATGCAATTTTGTCCCAACTGCTACCACCAACGTCAAATCTCAATCCTCCAATTCGAGAAGATGGGCGCACCCCGCGCTGAGCTATTGGTGTGCCCTCGATGTGGTACAGAGCTGTTCGTCAGCGGCCACCAAACACATGATCAACGCAAGTCTCGCGTGCGACGCCCGCGCTAACTCTCCGATTGCCACTTCTTCGGCCTATGCGGCTTGGGCGACGTCTGGAGCATGCGCTTCAACAGTTCGTCGCCCTTCCGAGCACCTTCTTCAGTGTCCTGAGGTTTATCGGTGTCAGATTCCTTCGAATTCTCAGACATGGAACAGCGCCTACTCGACAGCGGGTTTGAGTTAATCCTACCACCCGGCTCGGAGATGTTGCAGGCCGTGGGGTTGGTAGCCGTCCAATGGGGCTACCTGGAGTACGAGATTGATCAGCAGATAAAGTGGCTGCACTCCTTTCCAAGCAACGAGGCTGATCTACTAAACTTTCGAGCACCGTTTAAGCAACGCGGGCGACAGTGGCGCAAAATGGCAAGACGCGTATTCAACGCCGAGTTTATCGGACAGGTCGAAGACATTTCCGTGCAAGCTAATGCCATTAAACCCAGACGTGACGCGATTGTTCATGGTGTCTTCGCGGGCGGCTCAGACAGCATGTCTCTGAGCACATATCGAAGTGCTGAATTCGTGAACTACGAGGACACAAATGCTGAGACCATCATGGAAGTCGCCAGGAGAATTTCCGTAGTGGGAGCAGACATGCTGCGACATTCCACAAAAGTGCTTAGCGCGTATGCTGAGAGGCCGCAGCCTCCAATGCCGCACGGATGATCCTGCCAACCGGCGCCGCGTTCTCCTGATAGTCCTCTAGGTCGTCGTTCTCCAGCCCGCGGACATATTCAGCCCACCCCGCCGCCATCATCTCCAGAGTGATTTCAATCTCAGCGCGGGCATACTATTCCTCGCTCATCCTGAACCTGTTCAGCTAAATTTATACTTGCCGATTAGGTCCGGGACGGGCGCTCCCAGGATGACGGCCTAGATTTGAGCGGAACCCCTCAATACTCCGCGTAGATCTCGATCACGTTGTTTTCGGGATCGCGGAAGAACAGGGTGCGGTGGCGCCAGGTCGGAAGGTCGGTCGGCGCGCGGACGATCTCCACGCCGTGCGCGAGCAGTTCGCGATGGCAGGCGTCGACCGCGGGCGGCGGCACCCGGAACGCGAGCTGGACCGAGGCCGAGCCCGGCACCGCCGGTCCGTCCTCCCAGATCGGCATGCCGTCCCGCGGCCGCAGGGTCAGCAGCGTGGCGCCGATCCGGAAGCTCACCCAGTTCGGCGTGTCGGTCTCCACCGCGAAGCCCATCACCTCCTCGTAGAACCGCCGCGTCGCCGCCATGTCGGTGCAGAGCAGCACGGTGTAGTCGAGGTTGTGAATGTCCTTGAGGCTCATGGGCGCAGTTTTCCCTGCAACTTTAACCGACCGTCATCCCGGGCGCTCGTGGGATGACGAGTAAGGATCAGTAGAAGGGGTCATGCCGCCACGATGTATTGCGCGATGGCGGAGGCGACGCAGGCGGGCTTCTCGCTGGTCTCGGTCTCCACGGTCACCGTGTAGTGCACCCGGATCGTGTCCGCCTTCTGGCGCACCACCTGGTCGAGCACGACCCGGCCACGGATCCGGCTTTCGGACGGCACCGGCGCGATGAAGCGCACCCGGTCCAGGCCGTAGTTGATCCCGGCGACCCGCGGCTTCAGCTCGAACACCTCGGCGGTGATCCGCGGCAGCATGGACAGGGTCAGATAGCCGTGCGCCACGGTGGTACCGTAGGGCGACTCCGCCTGGGCCCGCTCCTGGTCCAGATGGATCCACTGGCGGTCGTCGGTGGCGTCGGCGAAGCGCAGGATCCGCGACTGGGAGATCTCGATCCAGTCGCTGACCCCGATCTCCTCGCCGACACAGGCCTCCAGGGCCTCGACCGTGTCGAAGCTGCGGGGACTAGCCACGGGTCGGGTCCGCGGAGACGCGGATGAGCTGCTTGCCGAAATTCTTGCCCTTCAGCAGGCCGACGAAGGTCTCCGGCGCGTTCTCCAGCCCCTCGACGATGTCCTCGCGGTACTTCAGCTCGCCGGAGCGGATATAGCCGCCCACTTCCTTGACGAAGGCGCCGAACCGGTCCCAGCGCTCGGTGACGATGAAGCCCTGGACATGCAGCCGGTCGGTCAGGATCTGGCGCATCAGGCTCGCCCGGCTTGGGCCGCCGTCGAGCGAGGTGGCATTGTACAGCGAGATCATGCCGCAGACCGGGATGCGCCCGAACGGGTTCATCAGCGACAGGGCGGCGTCCAGGGTGGCGCCGCCGACATTCTCGAAATAGACGTCCACCCCGTCTGGACAGACCGCTCTCAGGTCGTCCTTCAGGGTCTCGGAACGGTGCGAGACGCAGGCGTCGAAGCCGAGCTCGTCCTTCACGAAGGCCACCTTGTCTGGCGAGCCGGCGACGCCGACCGCCCGTGCGCCCTTGATCTTCGCGAGCTGGCCGACGACCGAGCCGACCGCGCCCGACGCGGCGGAGACCACCACCGTCTCCCCCTCCTTCGGCTGGCCGATATCCAGCAGGCCGACATAGGCGGTCAGCCCCGGCATGCCGAGCACGCCGACGGCGGTGGAGATCGGCGCGTCGGCCGGGTCGAGCTTGCGCAGGCCCTTGGCATCGACCACGTCCGCACTCTGCCAGCCGGACATGGAGAGCACGAAATCTCCCTCCTTGAACTTGTCGGAGCGGGACTGCACCACCTGACACACCGTGCCGCCGGTGATCACGCCGCCGATCTCCACCGGCTGGGCGTAGGAGCGGGCGTCGCTCATCCGCCCGCGCATATAGGGGTCCAGCGACAGGTAGATGGTGCGCAGCGCCACCTGCCCCTCGCCGATCTCGGGCAGGTCGACCTCGACCTTCTCGAAATCGCCGGCCACGGGCTCGCCCTTGGGACGGGAGGCAAGACGGATCTGGGTGCTCTTCATTGCAGGGTCCTCAACTCGGATGGTCTTCGCGGATCAGATCGGAGGCTTTCTCGCCGATCATGATCGCGGCGGCATTGGTGTTGCCAGACACCATGGTCGGCATGATGGAGGCATCCGCCACCCGCAGCCCGGCGATGCCGTGGACCCGCAGGCGGCTGTCGACGACGCAGTCCTCGCCCGGGCCCATGCGGCAGGTGCCGACCGGATGGAAGGCGGTGTTGGCGGTGTTGCGCACATGGGTCAGCAGGTCCTCGTCGCTGGTGGCCCCGGTCCCCGGCTCGATCTCCTCGCCGCGCAGCGGGTCCATGGGGGCGGCCTCCGCCACCTTGCGGATCAGCCGCAGCCCATCGGTCATGGTCTGCCGATCCAGCGCATCGGACAGGAAGTTGAAGCGGATCTCCGGATGCTCGCGGGCATCGGCGGAGCGCGCGTGGATGGTGCCGAGGCTTTCCGGTCGGAGCTGGTAGCAGGTCATGGTCATGCCCGGCCAGTCGTGGAGCAACCGGCGTTTGGCGTCGCGGATGACATAGGGCATCACATGGACCTGGATATCCGGGGTCTCAAGCTCCTTCCGGGTCTTCAGGAAGCCCAGGATCGGCGCCGAGGGCATCGCCATGAAGCCGCGCCGCGTCGTCAGGTAGCGCAGAAACTGCCAGCCGCGCGGGATCAGCCCCGCCATGCGTTCGTTATAGGACACGCCGCGCTGCTTCAGCCGCCAGACCATGCGGGCGTTGATGTGGTCGCGCAGGTTCTCGCCCACCGCCGGCAACTCGTGCTTCACCTCGATGCCGAGCGGCTTCAGCACGTCCGGCCGGCCGATGCCCGACAGCTCCAGAAGCTGCGGAGCCGCCACCCCGCCGCAGGACACGATGACCTCGCGGCCGGCGCGGACCTCCACCTCCTCGCTGTTGGCGATCCGGTAGGCGACGCCGACGCAGCGCTTGCCCTCCAGGATCAGCCTTGTGGCGAGCGCGTCGGTGACGATCCTCAGGTTCGGACGCTTGCGCGCCGGCTCCAGATAAGCGACCGCCGTGCTCTGCCGGATGCCGTTCTTGATCGTGGTCTGGGTGCGCACGAAGCCTTCCTGATCGGCGCCGTTGTAGTCCGGGTTCCGCTTGATGCCGATCGCCTCGCCGGCCCGGAAGATCGCCTCGTAGAGCGGGCTCTGGTCGTAGGATTCGCAGACATGCAGCGGGCCGCCCTGGGCGCGCATGTCGTCGGCGCCGTGCTCGTAGTTCTCCATCCGTTTGAAGATCGGCAGCACGTCGTCGAAGCTCCAGCCGCGGCTCCCGCGCTGGGCCCAGGTGTCGTAGTCGAGCGGCTGGCCGCGCACATAGACGAGCCCGTTGATCGAGGACGAGCCGCCGAGCAGCTTGCCCCGAGGCACCGGAATTTCCCGGTTTGCGGTCGCCGGCTCCGGGACAGAGGCGTAGCACCAGTTCGCCGCCGGGTCGGAGATCAGCAGCCCGAAGCTCGCCGGCATGCGGCTGTAGGGATGGCTCGCCGCCCCCGCCTCCAGCAGCAGGACCTTGTGCTTTCCGCTTTCGGTCAGACGGTTGGCGAGTGCCGCGCCGGCCGAGCCCGCTCCCACGATGATGAAATCGGCCTCGGCTTCCATCGCGCCCGAGTTCCCCTGCGCAGCTTGCATCGTCCATCCCTCCCATGCTGCCCTTATTTCCGGGCGGCTTCGTGGAATGCGAGCACGGCGCGCGTGATCTGTCGAGCCGCCAACCGAGCCGCGCTATGCTTCCGAGGAACGACCAATCTCAAGGACCCCAGGAATGCCCGCCACCGCCTTCGACTCCGCCCTCACCGCCCCTCTCCTGTCCGACCCCGAGACCGCCGCCCTGATCGACGACGCCGCCGTGACCCGGGCGATGGTCGAGGTCGAGCGCGCCCTGTCCCGGGTCGAGGGACGGATGAGCGTGATCCCCGCGGAGGCGGCCGCCGCGATCGATGCGGCGCTGGACGGTTTCATGCCGGACATGGAGAAGCTCGGCGCCGGCATGCAATCGGCGGGGGTGCCGATCGTCGCCCTGGTGAGCCAGCTCCGCGACAAGGTGGGCGCGCCGGCCCGCGACTACGTCCATGCGGGTGCCACCAGCCAGGACATCTACGACAACGCCCTGCTGCTCTGCTTCGCCGCCGCCACCGACCGGATGAAGACCCGGCTCGACGCCGTGATCAGCCAGCTCTCGGTGATGGCCGACGACCACCGCTTCACCGTGATGGCCGGCCGGACCCGCACCCAGCAGGGCATCCCGATCAGCTTCGGCGCCAAGGTCGCCGGCTGGCTGGCGCCGCTGAAGCGCTACCGCGAGCGGCTGATCTGGGTGCGCGAGGAGTTGCTGGTCGTCCAGTTCGGCGGAGCTGCGGGCACGCTGGCGGCAATCGGTTCCCGGGGCATGGACGTGGCCGACATGCTGGCCGACGAGCTGGGGCTGGAGCGGGCGGTCTCGCCCTGGCACACCGCGCGCGACGGCATGCTCGGCCTGGGAGACTGGCTGTCCGGGGTGACCGGAACCCTGGGCAAGATCGGCGCCGACCTGCTGCTGATGGGCCAGAACGAGGTGGGCGAGATCCGTGCCGGCGGGGGCGGCGGGTCGAGCGCGATGCCGCAGAAGGCCAATCCGATCGGCATCGAGATGCTTGTCACCCTGGCCCGGGCCAACGCCACCAACCTGTCGGGCCTGCACCACGCGGCGATCCAGGAGCACGAGCGCGGCGGACCCGGCTGGACGCTGGAATGGATCTGCCTGCCGCCGATGCTGCTGGCGACGGCGGCGGCCTTGCGCATCGCGAGCGAGACGCTCGCGAGCCTCAAGGTCGACGCCGCCCGGATGCGCGCCAACCTGGATCTCGGCACCGGCCTGATCATGGCCGAGGCGGTGACCACGGCCCTGGCCGAACATGTGGGCAAGGTGGAGGCCCAGGCGCTGGTGAAACAGGCCTGCCAGGACGCCCCGGGCTCCGGCCGCTCGATCACCGACCTGCTTCGGGAGAGCTGCGATGCCCCGGTGGACTGGGATGCGGCGGCCGATCCGATCAATTACCTCGGCGCGTCCCAGGAGATCATCAATCGGGTGCTGGCGCTTTGATTTTGAATTGACCTCGCCCTTCGACGCGTCGCTTCGGTCCTGCTCAGGGCGCGGTCAAAAAGTCATGAACACGTCATCCCGAGAGCCTCCGTCCCGGATCTAATCCGGGATTGATCCGGAGACTGCCCGGGACCTGGTTCCGGCGCTGATTCTGGGTCCCGGCCGACCCCCGGGTCAGGCCCGGGGTTCGCCGGGATGACGAATATGGTGAGGCCGAGACCGGATGCCCCTCACCCCTTCGCATAGGGCGGCGGGGTGTAGTACCGCGGGTACGGGCCGATCGCCGTCATGTCGACCTCCACCAGCGCCGGCCCCGGCACGGCGAGCGCCTCGCTCAGCGCCGCTTCCAGCGCGTCCATCGACCGCACTGGCGTGTAGGGCATGCCGCTGCCCTCGGCCAGGCGCTTCAGGTCCGGCGGAGTCGGGTCGGCGAAGTGGTGGCGGCCGCCATAGAGGCTGTCCTGGATGTGCTTGATCACCCCGAAGCCGCGGTCGTTCATCACCAGGAACACCACATCCGCCCGCTCGTCCGTCGCGGTCCAGAGCTCGCCCAGGTTCATGGCGAAGCCGCCGTCGCCGCTGATGCAGAGCGTCTTGCGGCTTCCCGCCCCCAATGCCGCACCGATGCCCATGGACAGGCCCGGCCCGATCGCCGCTCCCACCGGATACAGCGTGTCGCGCGGCCCGTAGACCTCGAAGGCCCGGTGGCCCCAGGTGGTGTGCGACAGGGTCACGTCGCGCACGAAGATCCCGTCGCGCGGCAGCACCCGGCGCACGATCTCCGGCATGGCGGCATAGCCGTCGAGGAAGGCGCTGTAGGCCGCCTTGGCCGCCTTGCGCGCGGCCGCGATGTCCGAGGCCAGGCCCGGATCGAGGGACAGGCCGCCGGCCAGCCGCTCGGCCAGCGCCGACAGGGTCGCCCCCGCCTCACCGCGTACGAAGAGGTCGGTGCTGTAGGTGCGGCCCTGCGCCTTCGCATCGATATCGATCTGAACCCGGCGGGCCGGCAGCGCCAGCGACTGGTCCTGGGTCTCGTGCCCGCGCAGTCGCGAGCCGGCCACGATCAGCAGGTCGACCGTGTCGAGAAACGACTGGATTTCCGGCAGGCCGGCTCCGGCGGCGAGCGACAGCGAATGATCCTCCGGCACCGCGCCGCGGCCGTTCCAACTGCTGATCACCGGGATGCCGAGATCGACCAGTGCCTGCACCGCCCCGGTTGCGTGCTTCGCCCCATTGCCGATCCAGAGCAGCGGCCGCTTGGCCGATGTCACCATGTCCACCAGGGCCGACAGCGACGCCGCATCGGGCAGTTCGATGGCCGGGCGCGGCAGGGTGAGAGTCTCCAGCTCCGCCGGCCGGGGAATCTCGGCGCGCTGCACGTCGATTGGGATCTCCACGGTGACCGGCCCGGTCGGCGCGGTCATGGCATCCGCCACCGCGCGGGTCAGGATGCCGAGCGCCTGGCCGGGCGACAGGATCCGGTACGAACTCTTGCAGACCGCGCCGAGCATGGCCGACTGGCCCGGCACGTCATGGACCGGCCCCATGTCACGGTCGAGCATCCCGGTCGGCGTCTGGCCGGTGATGTGCAGCAGCGGCGTCGAGGCGAAACCGGCTTCCACCAGCGCCGGCACCGCGTTCGCCGCGCCCGGTCCGGTGCTGGTGATCAGCACGCCGAGCCCGCCATGCACCCGGGCATAGGCATCGGCCATGTGCCCGCCGCCATACTCGCTGCGGGCGGTGACAAAACGCAGGGCGTTGCGGCGGCCGATGGCGTCGAGCGTGGGGATGTTGTGCACCGAGACGATGCCGAACACCGTCTCCACCTCCATGCGCTGCAGGAAATCGGCGACAAGGTCGCCCACCCGATACGTCTCGGCCATGATAGTCCTCCCAGGTGCTTTTTTGGTTTGTTACCGGGAGTATGGCGAGGCTGAAGGTGTCGTGCCTAGGGACGGAATCTGTCCAGCCTGCACGGCTGCAGTGCCTCGTCGGCACGACCGTCCAGAATCTCCGCCGCCGCCAGCCGCCATGACAGTTTCCACCGCCGCCGCCGCCGAAACCCGTTGCGCGGCGGCTGCCGGTTTCTATATCGATCGTTCGGTATAGAAGGAGTCCGACATGCCGCGTCCAGCCACCCCCCGCGAAGAGATCGTCGACCGCCTCGGCGAGGTGTTCCGCCGGCACGGCTATGAGGGGGCGAGCCTGAAGCTGCTGTCCGACGCCACCGGGCTCGGCCGGTCCAGCCTCTATCACTACTTTCCCAACGGGAAGGAGGACATGGCCTCGGCCGTGCTCGACAGCGCGGAGACGTGGATGGCCGAGGAGGTCGCGCCGCTGCTGCAGGGCGATGCACCGCCGCGGGAAAAGGTCCGGGGCCTGGTCGCGGCGCTCGACCGGTTCTATCTAGGCGGCCGTCGCTCCTGCCTGCTGGAACTGTTCGCCATCGGCGATGCGCGCGACGTGTTCGGTGCGCGGGTCTGCCGGCGCCTCGCCGGCCTGCGCGAGGCGCTTGCCGGCGTGGCGCGGGAAAGCGGACACCCGGCAGAAGACGCAACCCGCCGGGCGGAGGACGCGATGATCGCCATCCATGGCGGCCTCGTCGTCTCCCGCGGCCTGAACGACACCGCCCCGTTCCGACGGGTGCTGGACGGGCTCGAGCGGACGCTGATCGTGTAACGCCCTTCGGCATGCCCTCTTGACGTTGCCGCAGGAAAGATTATGTACCGATCGTTCGGTTCATTTCTCATCTCGGAGATCCCATGTCCGCGACCATCAAACTTCACGGCATCCCCCTCTCCGGCCATTGCCACCGGATCGAGCTGGCGCTGTCCCTGCTCGGCCTGCCCTATGAGACCGTGCCGGTCGACCTGCGGGCCGGCGCGCACAAGAAGCCCGAGTTCATCGCCCTCAACCCGTTCGGCCAGGTGCCGGTTCTGGATGACGGCGGCACCGTGATCGCCGACAGCAATGCCATCCTGGCCTATCTCGGCGCGAGGTATGACGACGGCACCCTGATGCCCCGCGATCCGGTCGAGGCGGCCGCGGTGCAGCGCTGGTTCTCGGTCGCCGCCGGCGAGATCCGGTTCGGCCCCGGCGCGGCCCGGCTGGTGAAGGTGTTCGGCGCTCCCCTTGACCATGCCGCCGCCTCCGCCATCGCCGCGCAGATCCTGTCCCTGCTGGACGCCCATCTGGCCGAGCGGGAGTATCTGGCGGCCGGGCGGCTGACCTTCGCGGATGTGGCGATCTACAGCTATGTGGCCCATGCGCCCGAAGGCGATATCGACCTGGCGCCCTACGCCCATGTGCGGCGCTGGCTGGCGCGGCTCGAGGCCCATCCGCGTTTCGTGCCCTTCCCCGCCGCCGCCGATATCCTCGGCTGAGGCCCCCCGCCCCGCGACAGGAGCCTGCCATGTCCGCCCAAGAGCCAAACCCGGCCCCGTTCCATGCGGGGGAACTCGCCATGCAGGAGCGGGCCGGCGTGCGCGACCGCATGGGGGCGGTCGGCGCCCACAACATCCGGCGGTTCATGCCGGACCAGCACCGGCAGTTCTTCACCGAGTTGGACCTGCTGTTCGTCGGGGCGGTCGATGCCGAGGGCCGGCCCTGGGCGACCGTACTGGCGGGCGATCAGGGCTTCATCGCCTCGCCGAGCCGCACCCGCCTGATCGTCGGGCTGCTGCCGGAGCCGGACGATCCGGCCCTCTCCGGGCTGCACGACGGCGCGCCCGTCGGCCTGCTCGGGCTGATGCCTCAGAACCGGCGGCGCAACCGGGCCAATGGACGGATCGCGGCCCTGGGGCTGGGCGGCTTCACCGTGGATGTGCTGGAGAGCTTCGGCAACTGCCCGCAATACATCCGCACACGTACCCGCGAGCCGGCGGCGATCTCGAACCGCCCCACGGCTGAGATCTCAGACGGGATCAGCGACGAGGTCCGCGGACGGATCGAGCGGTCCGATACCTTCTTCATCGCCACCAACGCGCCGGAAGGGGTCGACGTCTCCCACCGGGGCGGGCGGCCGGGTTTCGTGACCGTCGGCGAGGACGGCGCGCTGCTCTGGCCGGATTTTTCGGGCAACAACTTCTTCAACACGCTGGGCAACCTGGCGGTTGACCCGCGGGCCGGCCTGCTGTTCGCCGATTTCGAGAGCGGCGACCTGTTGCAGCTCGCCGGCTCGGCGGAGAGCCTGTGGGACGGCCCGGAGCTCGCGGCGTTTCGAGGAGCGGAGCGCCTGGTCCGGTTCGCGCCGACGACGGTCGTGCTCCGCCGGGGCGTCCTGCCGATCCGGTTCGCACCGCTGGAGCCTTCGCCCGTCCTGGTGGCGACCGGAACCTGGGACGAGGCGGCCCAGACCCGGGCGGCCCTGGCCGAGCGCGATACCTGGCGGCCCTTCACGATCGCCCGGATCGAGGCAGAGAGCGAGACGATCCGCTCCTTCTACCTCACCCCCGCCGATGGCGGTGGGATCGCCCCGCACCGGGCCGGCCAGTACCTGCCGATCCGCCTCACCATTCCCGGCACGCAGAAGCCGCTGCTGCGGACCTATACGGTGTCGGATGCCGCCCAGCCGGGGCATCTGCGGATCAGCGTGAAGCGGGAGGCCGACGGGGCCGCCTCACGCCTCCTGCACGACCGCCTGAAGCCGGGCGACCGGGTGGAGGCGATGGCGCCGCGCGGCGAGTTCGTGCTCGACGCGGAGTCCCGACGGCCGGTGGTCCTGCTGTCGGCCGGGGTCGGCATCACGCCGATGATCGCCATGCTGAACGAGCTGGTCCGCGAGGGCCTGCGTCGGCGCAATCCGCGCGAGGTGTATTTCATCCACGGCGCGCGCGACGGGTCGGAACAGGCCTTCGGCCCGCATCTGCGCCAGCTCGCCCTGCATGCGCCGGGGGTGAACCTGCATATCCGCTTCAGCCGGCCGCGGGCGCAGGATGTGCTCGGCGAGGATTACGCCAGTGTAGGACGGGTCGACCTGGCCCTGCTGCAGGGGCTGCTGCCGTTCGGGGACTACGATTTCTATCTCTGCGGGCCCGGCGGCTTCGTCGCCGACCTGCATGCGGGTCTGCGCGGGCTCAACGTCGCCGCCGAGCGGATCCGGTACGAGTTCTTCGGCCCCTCCTCGCTGCCGAGCGAGGCCCCGGCCTTGATCGACGCCGGGCCGGCCGAGGTTACCTTCGCGGAGAGCGGGAAGACCGTGGGGTGGACGCCGGAGAGCGGGTCCCTGCTGGACCTGGCCGAGGCATCGGGCGTGCCGGTCGACTTCTCCTGCCGCTCGGGCCGCTGCGGCACCTGCGCGGTGAAGGTTCTGTCCGGGAAGGTCGGCTATGCCGAGGTGCCGGAGGCGGTGGTGGCCGGCGGCTACGCGCTCGCCTGCCAGGCCCATCCGCGGGGCCCGGTGAGTTTGGGGGCCTGAGATAGGGGATCGGAAACTTGGGGAGCGGGCGGAGTCATGGTCCTGATTTGCATCAGGACGACGGGAGAGGGCCGGCCAATAAACATCCGTCGTCCTGATGCAAATCAGGACCAAGCCGCGAACGCCGCCACCGCCCAGCGCACGTCGTGTCGAGAGCCACCGTCCCGGCCCTGGAGGATCTCCGGGCCGGGACGACGGGATGGAAAAGGGTTCTGGCCTACGCCGCGACCGGTTCGGTGCCGCACCAGTCGGCGATGAACAGGGCGATGGCCTTGGTCGACTCGCGGATCGACTGGATGCTCACCCGCTCGTCGAAGCCGTGCACGTTCTCCGCATGGGCGCCGTACACAAGGCACGGAATGCCCGCGTAGAGCACGAAGACCCGGCTGTCGATATAGGCCGTGGCGATCCGCTCCTCGAGCTTCGCCCCGGAGACCGCCTCGTGCTGGCGGGCCAGGGTCAGCTCGGCGTCGCTGCCCGGCTCCAGGTCGTAGCCCTCGGTAAAGAAGCCGTTGAACTCGACCTCCGGCGGGCTGTTCGACAGGAACGGATGGTTGGCCGAGGCCTTGCGGATCGTGTCCTCGATGTCGCGGGCCATCTCCTGCGGCTTGAAGCCGGGGAAGTAGGACACCCGGCAGTCGAAGGTGCACCAGGCCGGCACCGACGAGGCCCAGTCGCCGCCCACGATCTTGCCGACGTTCAGGTTCACCGGGTGCTTGGCATCCTTGTAGTTCTTCGTCTCGCCCTTCTTGGCGTTCCAGCGCGCCTCGAGCTCCTTCAGATCCTTCATCAGGTCGTAGGCGGCCAGGATGGCGTTCGAACCGCTGCCGGCGGTCGCCACATGGACCGGGAATCCCCGCACATGGACGCGGAACCAGGTCACGCCCATGACGGCGCGGTTCACATGGCCGGAGGACGGCTCGCTGATCAGGCAGGCATCGGCGGTATAGCCCCGCACCAGCGTGGCGAGCGCGCCGTTGCCGGTGCTCTCCTCTTCGCAGACGCTTTCCAGATGCACCCGGCCCGCGGGCTGCACACCGGCGGCCTTGAGCGCGTCGAGCGCGAACATGTTGGAGACCACGCCGGCCTTCATGTCGCCGGCGCCGCGTCCGTACATCCAGTCACCGTCGATGCGCGGCTGATACGGGTGGCTCGTCCACATGTCAAGGGGGCCTTCCGGCACCACGTCCACATGGCCGTTCAGCACCAGGGAGCGGCCGGTCTCATTGCGCGGACGGTGGGTGCCGACCACGTTCCAGGCATTGGAATAGTCGACCTTGATCGGCGAGAAGCCTTCGTGGTGCTTGATGTCGTCCTCGCGGACCAGCCAGCGGTCGACGGCATAGCCGCGCTTGGCCATGGCCTCGGCCATGAGATCCTGGGCGAGATGTTCCTGGCCGCGGATCGACGGACGGGAGACCAGCTCCTTGGTGAACTCGATCTGGGCATCGAACGCGGCGTCAACCGCATCGGTGATGCGCTTGGCGAGGTCAGGGTCGAGTTTTCCGGGAGCGGAGGCAGTCATCGTACGATCCTTCGGCCGTTGGGAGGGGACTGGCCGAAGGATCGTACGGTGCGCGGCAAGCGCGCAAGACGCGGAAATCGAATTGGTATCAGGCGGCGATATCGACAAGCTGACCGCGCCCGGAACCCGCCGGCGGCGGCGGAGGCGTGGCGGTTGACGAGGCGGTCTGGGAGGTGCGGGTGTTGTCGGTCTCGGTCTCCTCGACCGCGTTCGGCGTGATGTTGGTCGACGCGGACGACTGGGACGGACCCTGAATCCGGACGCCCTGGCCACCGGCCTGCTGGGTCGACTGGCTGCCGCCCTGGCCCGAGCCCTGGGTCGCGCCGGCCGTCTGGCTGGACTGCAGACCCTGGAGCTGGCTAAGAGCCTGGGCGCCCAACCCGGCGCCGCCGCCGATACCACTGATCGCCATAAGTCGTCCTCCTGGAAGCTTTTGCGTTGTTCTGAGCGCAGTATCGCCGGGCGGTCTAAAGATTCGGTAAACGCCGAAACAATTTTTCGGTGTGGTTTGTCACGGGTGCGGCCCGACCCGGCGGTCGGCCGGGACCCAGCGCGCACGCTGGAGCAAGGTCCCGGGCAGCCCCCGGGCCAATCCCGGATTAAATCCGGGACGGGCGCTCCCGGGATGACGGGCAGAGGTGACGGGAGAAAAGTCCGCCTCAATACCCCCCCGCCGTGCGCCCGCGCATCTTGACCAGGCCGAGCACCATGTCGATGGTCGGCGTCGCAACACCGGTCAGCCGGCCGAGTTCCTGGACGGAGGTGACCAGGGCGTCGATCTCCATCGCCCGGCCGCGCTCCAAATCCTGCAGCATCGACGTCTTGTGCGCGCCGACCGCCGCCGCCCCGTCGATCCGTTTGTCCACGTCGATGGCGAACTTCACGCCCAGCGCCTCGCCGACCGCCTGCCCCTCCACCATCATCGCGCGGGCCACGGCGCGGGTCTCCGGATCGCCGCAGATCTGTTCCAGCGTGGCCCCCGTCAGCGCGCTGATCGGGTTGAAGGACAGGTTGCCCCAGAGCTTCACCCAGATCTCGTCGCGGATGCGCGGCCGCACCGGGGCCTTCAGTCCGCCGGCCCGCATCGCCTCGGACAGCGCCTGCACCCGCCCGGTCTTCTCGCCCGACGGCTCGCCCAGGGTGAAGCGGTCGCCGTCCAGATGGGTGATCACCCCCGGCTCCTCGATCTCGCAGGCCGGGTAGACGACGCAGCCGATGGCCCGCTCGGGGCCGAGCGTCTCCCACTGCACCCCGCCCGGATCGACGCTCTCCAGCCGGGTACCCTCCAGATCGCCGCCGAGCCCGTGGAAGTACCACCAGGGCACGCCGTTCACCGCCGTCACCACGGAGGTCTCCTCGTGGAACAGCGCCGTCATCTTCTGCGCCACCGCCGGCACCGAATGGGCCTTCAGCGCCACGATCACATGGTCCTGCGGGCCGAGTTCCGCCGGATCCTCGGCAGCGTTCAGCCGCACCGTCTCGCGCTGCCCGTCCTGCAGCAGGGTCAGGCCGTTCTCCTTGATCGCCGCCAGGTGCGGGCCGCGGGCGACCAGGCTGACCGCGCAGCCGGCCCGCGCCAGGGCCACGCCAAGAAACCCGCCGATCGCCCCGGCACCATAGATGCAGACCCGCATGCCCTATTCCTCCAGGCCGAGCTTCTTGGCCAATCCGATGCGTTGGAGCTTGCCCGTCGCGCCCTTCGGGATCTCGTCCAGGATCACCAGCTTGCGCGGCACCTTGAAGTCGGCGAGCCGGCCGGCGACGAAATCCTTGAGCTCCTGCTCGCTGGCGGACTTGCCCTCGCCCAGCACGACGGCGGCCCCGACCTCCTCGCCGAGCTTGGGATGGGCGACGGCGAAGGTGACCGCCTGGGCGACGGCCTCGTGGTCCATGAGCACCTCGTCGACCTCGCGCGGGGCGATCTTCTCGCCGCCCCGGTTGATGATCTCCTTCAGCCGGCCGGTGATGGAGAGGTAGCCGTCATCGTCCAGCCGCCCCTCGTCGCCGGTACGGAACCAGCGCGCCCCGCCGTCCGGATCGTCGGGGAAGTTCTCGGCATTCGCCTTGGGATTGTTCTCGTAGCCGGCGGTGACGTTGGGGCCGCGGATCACGATCTCGCCCGCCTCACCGGGGGCCGCGAAACGGCCGGCGGCGTCCATCAGCCGGATCTCCGGCCCGGCGGCGATGCCGACGGTGCCGGGCTTGCGGGCGGCGGGCGGCAGCGGGTTGGAAGACATCTGGTGCGAGGCCTCGGTCATGCCGTAGCTCTCGATCACCGGGCAGCCGAAGACGGCCTCCAGTTCGGTCATCACCTGCGGCGGCAGGGAGGAGGAGGACGAGCGGATGAAGCGCAGCTTCATGGCGTCGATCACCTCCTTGTTGCGACCCGCCCGGCCGAGGATCGCCTGGTGCATGGTCGGAACCGCCGTGTACCAGGTCGGCTTCACCTCCTCGAATTGCTGGAAGATGCGCAGGGCGTTGAAGCCCGGCGCGCAATGGACCGACGCGCCGGCCCGCATCGAGGCGCTGACCGCGGCCATCAGCCCATGGATATGGAACAGCGGCATGATGTTGAGACAGCGGTCGCCTCGCTTCAGCGCCAGGGAGCTCGCGATATGCCCGGCAGAGGCGGCGAGGTTGGCGCCGGACAGGGGCACGATCTTCGGCCGCGAGGTGGTGCCCGACGTGTGCAGCACCAGGGCGATGTCGGACGGGTCCGCGGGCGGGGCGCCGTCGGGAACCGACCCGCCCACATCCAGCATGAAGCTGCCGGCCGGGCCGCCCTCGTCCTCGGCGAGCTCGATGACCGTGGCGCCATGCTTCTCGGCGACCTTCCGCGCGGGGGTGTCGTCGCCGGCGGCGAGGATCACCGCCTTGGCCTTCAGGTCGGAGATGTAGAAGTCGAATTCGTCCTCGCGGTAGCCCGGGTTCAGCGGGGCGGCGGTCGCATGGGCGGCGACGGCGAGGAAGCAGGAGGCCATGGCCGGTCCGTTGGCGAGCACGATGCCGACCCGGTCTCCCGGCCCGATCCCGGCCCCGGCCAGCGACCGCCCGGTGGCCTCCACCAGATCGCGCAGCCCGGCATAGGTCAGGTCGACCCGCCCGGGCGCGCCGATCGCCGGATCGCTCGCGGCACCCTGCTGGACCAGTTCGTACACACTCCTCGGCGATGCCATGCGTGTTCCTCCCATGGGTGTCTTTTCTTTGTTGCCCACAGCATGGGACCGAACGAGGGCCGGACGCAACGGCAGGGGTTCGGGGCTCCCCTCACCCCCGCCACCTCTCACTCCCCGGCCTTGTGCCGGGGCAAGCGTCAGGGGCAGTGACGGGCGTCGACGTCTGCAGGCGGTCGGACGCACCACGCGAGCCCTCGGGCTCGCCCCGGCACAAGGCCGGGGAATTGAAGAGTGAAGTCGGGGAGAAGAACTCTGCCCCCGATATTGGCTCAGCTCTGCGGCCTTGCTCTCTCCTTCCATACCACCTCCCACGCCCCGGCCTTGTGCCGGGGCAGGCGTCAGGGGCCGTGACGGGTGTCGACGTCTGCGGTCGGTCGGACGCACAACGCGAGCGCTCGGGCTCGCCCCGGCACAAGGCCGGGGAAATGAAGAGTGAAGTCGGGGAGAAGAACTCTGCCCCCGATATTGGCTCAGCTCTGCGGCCCTAATCTCTCCTTCCACACCACCTCGACACTCCCCGGCCTTGTGCCGGGGCAAGCGTCAGGGGCCGTGACGGGCGTCGACGTCTGCGGGCGGTCGGACGCACCACGCGAGCCTTCGGGCTCGCCCCGGCACAAGGCCGGGGAGTGTCGAGAGGAAGGCGGGTTTGCGCCATAGGCCCTCCCCGCCATCCCGGGAGCGCCCGTCCCGGATTTGATCCGGGATTGATCCGAGGGCTGCCCGGGACCCAGTCGACAAGCCGGTCACGCGGTCCCGGCCCAGGCCCGGATCGGGTCCGGGCCTGTCCGGGATGACGGCGACGTGTGGAAGGCCCTCAGGTGATATGCGCCCCCCGCGTCTCCACATAGACCGCGTAGATCGACTGGCTCGCGGTCATGAACAGCCGGTTGCGCTTGGTGCCGCCGAAGCAGAGGTTGGAGCAGATCTCCGGCAGCTTGATCTGACCGATGCGGTCGCCGTTCGGGGCGAAGATATGGCCCCCGTCATAGCCGTCGCCGACCCAGCCCGCACTCGACCACACATTGCCGTCCTCGTCGCAGCGGATGCCGTCGGCGAAGCCGGTGCGGCCGTCCCATTCCATGCTGGCGAAGGTGCGCGGGTTGATCAGCTTGTCGCCGTCGACGTCGTACTGCCAGATCTGGCTCTTCGCCTCTGGGTAATGCGACACGCCGGTATCGGCGACATAGAGCTTCCTGTAGTCGTGGGAGAAACAGAGGCCGTTCGGCTTGAACGGCTCGTCGGCCACCTGGGTGATGGCGCCGGAATTCGCGTCGATGCGGTAGACCGCCTCCTTGCGGTTCGGCTGTACCGAGCCGGTGTCGAGCCGGTTGCCCTCGTATTCCATCAGCCCGCCATAGCCCGGATCGGTGAACCAAATGGAGCCGTCGTCGGGGTGGACCACCGCGTCGTTCGGCGCGTTGAACTCTCCGCCCTCGAAACCGTCGGCCAGCACCGTGACCGAGCCGTCATACTCGTAGCGCACCACCCGGCGGTTGCCGTGCTCGCAGGAGATCTGGCGGCCACGGTAGTCGAAGGTGTTCCCGTTGGAATTGCCCGACGGGAAGCGGAAGCGGCGGGTGACCTGTCCCTCCTCCTCGACCCAGCGGAGCTGCTCGTTGTTCGGGATGTCGCTCCAGATCAGGTAGCGCCCGACCCCGTTCCAGGCCGGCCCCTCGGCCCAGAGCGTGCCGGTGTAGAGCCGCTGGATCGGCGTGTTGCCGAGCTTGTACTTGAAGCGCGGGTCGAGTGGGATCACGTCCGGCTCCGGATAGCGCACCGGGTCCGCATTCGGTCCGAAATTGCGGGCGAAGGCCTCGGGCGCCATCGCCGTGGTCGCGGCGACCGCCGCCGCCGCGGTCAGGAACCTGCGGCGATCGAGGCCGCCGGAACCGGCCGCGGAAACGGAATCAGAGGGTTGGCCGCTCGACAGCGGCGCTGCACGCTTGGTCATGTCGTCCTCCCGAATATTCTTGTTATCCGGTCGGTCGCCGGTCCTTCGGGCCGGTCGAACCGCCGGTCGGGAGAGCCTACACTATCTTTGCGTGTCGTTCAGGAATTTGACACCGGCTTGATGTCCTGGGTGCCGCGCCGGGCGTCAAGCTCGCTGTCCTCCAGGTCGCAGTGGAGGGCGACAAAGGGGAACTCTGCCTTCACCGCATCGTGCAACCGATGGGCGACGGTCCGCAGGGTGGCGTGGACCGTCTTGCCCGAGCGCAGCTCCGCCACATAGGCCATCTGCCGCAGGTCGTAGACCACCCGGCAGGGTACCAGCAGGCCGAGGGGCAGGTAGTTCTGGCGCTCCTCCTCGGTGGTGTCGAGCGCCTCGGCGGCCGCCCGCAGCTCGGCCATGCGCGGCGCCACCGATGCCCGGGTCGCCTCGGGCAGGCTCTCCAGATACCAGGGGTGGAAGCCGTGGGTCCAGCTCAGCAGCGGCATCTCGCAATAGCCGTTGCGGTGGCGCTGGATGTCGCGGAACGAACCGAAATCGAGCAGGAACTGGCACTCGAAGGAGACGTAGGATCCGGCCCGACGGGGCAGCGGCTCGTATTTCGGCCGGTCGGTGAAGATGCGGCGGTCCAGCAGATCGATGCCGTCGCGGTCGGCGGTGCAGACATAGGCGAAGGCGGGATGGTCCTCCTGGCCGCGGTAATAGGCCTCGCCGCCGGCGGTCATCGCCCGGTAGGCGGACTGGGCGGGGTAGTCCTTGTGGCTGAACGAGCCCGGATATGTCTCCTTAAGCTCGGCCAGGATCTTCGCCGCCGTGTCGCGGGTCTCGGCCAGCGGATGGACCGCCAGGTCGCGCAGGTGATCGGCAGCCTGGCGCAGGTTGGTGGTCCAGGAGAGCTGGGAATGGATCCCGGCCGGCAGGAAGCCGCGGGCGATGTCGAAGGCGCGGGCTTCCAGCGTCTTGGCCCAGACGCCTTCCTTCACCCCTTCCGGGCAGGGACGGGTCGCGGTCAGCTCCGCCAGGGTCTCGGCATTGACCTGGGCGTAGAGGTCGAGCCAGCCGCGGATCACCGCCTGCGAGGCCTCCGAGCCCACCGGATCGCTGTAGCCCTGGGCGGAGAAGTCGAGATAGCGGGTGGAGGTCTCCTGACCGAAATACAGCGGCGTGTCCTGCACCGCCTTGCAGGTCAGGATCGAGACATCCTCGATGAAGATCGTGGTGAAGCCGCAATCGCCAATCGATTCATGGCCGTAGCCCACATAGTAGCTTTCCATGAACTTGCGGAAGCCGCGTTCCTGCACGCGGGCCAGATGGTCGACGACGCTCGCGGCCGACCGGCTGTACAGCGCCTGGAGCATGGCGTTCGCCTCCGGTGCGACGCCGTCCTCGATCACGATCCGCATATCCGCATTCCTTCGCACGGCCCCGCGTGGCACCGGATCGGTGGGCCGCCAACCGATCCGAGCCGCAATATATAGGGTCCTGATTTTGGACGCACCCAAGTCGTAGCGGATACCCGCCTCCCCTCGCTTCACACCGACCGCCCGCCGGTCCGGCGTCGAGAGCCTCGGCCGAATCGCAAGGAAGAGCCGGTTCGCCACGGTCGCAGACAACGCGCGCGGAAGCGGGCGCAGTTGAAAACCGTCACACACGGATAAATCGGCGGAATTCCATTAGAATTAGTTCAATTCTCTTTGATTTGCGGTATGACTTCGGAACTGGTGGGGGACGCTGGAATGCTACAATGAGCGCTGAGGCGAGCAGCTTCGCGAAGGACATCGAGAACATCCCCAGCGCGGCGACTCCGTCGATCGTGCTGGCCTCTCTGATCTCCAATCTGATGGCGACCGGTCTGCCGATCGCCATCCTGATCATCTATGACCGGGTGCTACCGAACGCCTCGGAATACACCCTCAGCCTGCTGACCGCCGGCGTGCTGGGCGCGGTGGCAATCGACGTGATCATCCGCATCGCCCGCGGCGCCATCGTCGGTCACCGGGCGGCGCGCTACAGCCACCGGGCCTTCCTCGGCGTCATGGAGAAGGTGTTCGCCGCCGACCCGCGCAGCTTCCAGGCGGAGTCGACCGCGGTGCATCTGGAGCGGCTGGGGGCGATCGACGCCATCCGGGAATCCCGCGCCGGCTACCTGCCGCAGCTCCTGGTCGATTTCCCGTTCTTCGTCCTGTTCGTGGCCCTGGTCTTTCTGATCGGCGGACCGCTCGGCTTCGTGCTGCTGGCCTTCGTCGGGTTCACCGCCATCGCCGCCATCGTCAGCGGGCTGACCGTGCGCAGCCGCATGGAAGCGCGCCAGGCGAACAACTCGGCCCAGTCCAACTTCCTGATGGAGGTGCTGGGCGGCGTGTCGACGATCAAGTCCTACGCCATGGAGCCGCTGATGAAGCGGCGCTACGAGCGGGTGATGGAGTCGAGTGCCACGATCACCGCCAAGCTGATCCAGGGCAGCACTTCCGCCCAGGCGCTGACCAACCTGGTGACCCAGGCCGCCCAGATCTCCGTCGTGGCCGCCGGCAGCCTCGCGGTGATCAACGGCAGCATGACCATCGGCGGGATCGCCGCCTGCATGCTGCTGACCGGCCGCGCGCTGCAGCCGCTGAACCGCGCCTCCATGCTGTGGAGCCAGTACCAGTCCGTTCGGATCGCCAAGCAGCGCATCCGGGAACTGGCCGCCATGCCGACCATCGACAGCGGTGGCGGCATCGTGCGGGACTCGCTGCACGGCGCCATCGAGTTCCGCGACGTGACGTTCAGCTATTCGAACGGCCGGATGGTGTTCGAGAACCTGACCCTGGCGATCGATGCGGCGGAGACGGTGCTGATCTCGACCCGCGGCAACTGGGGCGGCCGGTCGACCCTGCTGGCGCTCGCCGGCCATATCCTGCTGCCGGATCGGGGCACGGTGCTGTACGACAACGTGGAGGCCGAGGCCTTCGACGACGAGTGGCTGCGCTCCCGCATCGCCTATCTCGGCCCGAACCCGGCCCTGTTCGAGGGCACGATCTTCGACAACATCACCGGGTTCGATCCGTCGCCGGAGCATATCGCGGAGGTCGAGGACGTGGCCGAGGAACTGGGCCTGACCGAGGCGGTGTCGAAGCTGCCCATGGGGTTCCAGACCGAGGTGCGCGCCGGGGCCGGCGACACCCTGCCCGCTTCGATCCGCCAGCAGATCCCGATCGTGCGCGCCCTGGCACGGCTGCCCGACATCGTGCTGATGGACGAGTGCAACTCCAACCTGGACCGGGACGCCGACGACCGGTTCCGCGCCGCACTTGCCCGCCGGCAGACCAGCACCACGATCCTGATGGTCACCCCGCGCCCGTCCTTCCAGGCGCTGGCCCACCGCGAGATCACCATCGGCTCCGACCTTGAGTCCGGCGGCAGCGACGGCGAGGCACCGCCGGTGGAAGTGCATGCCGAGCTGCGCGTCGTCGGGTCGGGAGGGGCCGGATCATGACCACGATGACGGTCCGCGACGGCCTCGCCGACGCCCTGCGCCAGGAGGAGATGGGCCGGTTCGAACTGGCCTCGGACTTCGCGTCCTGCCTGATGCCGCTGCTGACCGCGCTCGGCTGGGTGCCGGACCCGGACAAGCTGCTGCGCGCCCTGCCCCACGTGGCCGAGCGCATCGACCTGATCGACTTCCGCAACGTGCTGGCCGAGCTCGGCTATGTCAGCGTGCGGCACAAGGGCCGGGCCGCCGATATCGACGCACGCCTGACCCCCTGCCTGTTCGTGTCGGAGACCGGCGTGCCGCTGGTGATCCTGACCCGCAGCGGCCGCGAGGTCACCGCCTTCGACAGCCGCAGCCGCGAGGTGGTGCGGTTCCGGGCGTCGAAGGTGATCGGCTACTACTACACCTTCGCCCGCGACGAGCCGGAGGAGGAGTCCGGCGCCCAGGAGACCTCCTTCGTCGGCACCCTATTCCGGAGATTCCGCCGGGAGATCGCCATGGTGGCGATCACCAGCGTGATCGGCTCGCTGTTCGGGGTGGTCGTGCCGATCTTCGTGATGACGGTCTATGACAGCGTCATCCCCGCCGCCTCGCCCGCCAGCCTCTACTGGCTGCTGCCGGGGGTGGCGCTGGCGCTGTTCGTCGATTTCTGCCTGCGCCAGATCCGCGGCGCCTCGGTCGCCCATGTGGCCGGACGGGTCGACTTCCTGCTGTCCACCGAGGCGTTCCGCAAGATCCTCTCCCTGCCGCCCAGCGGGACCGAGGCCAACTCCGTCGGATCGCAGCTCGCCCGCTTCCGCGGCTTCCAAGGCCTGCGCGACGTCATGAACTCGCCGGTCATGACCCTGATCCTGGAGGTGCCGCTGATCCTCACCTCGATCCTGGTCATCGCCGTCATCGCCCAGCCCATCGTCCTGGTGCCGCTGCTGGGCCTGCTCGCCATCGGCCTGCTCGGCGCCCTGTTCGTGCCGTCGATCCAGCGGGCCGAGCGGAGCGCCGCCGCCGCCCGGGCGGCGCGCGACCAGGTGGCCACCGAGGTGATCTCCAAGCAGCGCAGCATCCGCGCCACCGTGATGGGCGGCGCCTTCATGGACCGGCTGCGCCCGCTGTCGGCCCGCACGGCGCTGGAGCGCAACCGGGCGTCGCGGTTGAACACGGTGCTGCAGGCGCTGCTGCACGGTGTGCTGATGGCCACCGGGCTGATGACCCTGTTCTTCGGCGCCGAGGCGGTGATCGACCAGCGCATGACCACGGGCGCGCTGGTCGCCTCCATGGCCCTGGTCTGGCGCATCCTGGTCCCGGCCCAGGTCGGCTGCCAGAGCCTGCCCCGCCTGGTGCAGATGCGCGGCACCATCGCCCAGATCGACCGGCTGATGCGGGCCAAGTCGGAGGACACCACGACCGACGCCCGGGTCTCCGACCACCGCTTCACCTCCAACATCGCCGTGCGCCGCCTGTCCGTGCGCTACAACCAGGAGGCCGACCCCGCCCTGCTGGCGGTCTCCCTGGACGTGAAGCCGGGAGAGATGGTGGCGCTGATCGGGCCGAGCGGGTCGGGCAAGTCCACCCTGCTCAAGGTCATGGCCGGGCTGCTGCGCCCGCAGGCCGGCACGATCTCGTTCGGCGGGGTGGAGATGCGCCATCTGGGTCCGGTCGAGCACCGGCGCAATGTCGGCTACCTGTCCCAGACCACCGACCTGTTCCACGGCACCATCGCCCAGAACCTGCGCCTAGCCCGTCCCGATGCGCCGTTCCAGTCGCTGCGCGACGCCTGCGACCGGGCCGGCGTTCTGGACGAGGTCGAGGCCCTGCCCGAGGGCTTCGAGACCGTGATCGGCGACGAGAAGAGCGTCAGCCTGTCGGAGAGCTTCCGCCAGAAGCTGTCGCTCGCCCGGATCTGGCTGAAGGACAGCCCGGTGATGCTGCTGGACGAGCCGGCGCAGAACCTCGACGACCTCGGCGACGCCGCCCTGACCCGCGAGCTGCAGTCGCTCAAGGGTCACCGCACCATCTTCTTCGTGACGCACCGGCCGAGCGCGATGCGCCTCGCCGACCGCGTCTTCGAGCTCAACCAGGGCCGCCTCACCGAGGCCAAGCGCGACTCCCTGTCGATCTCCGGGATGCAGAACCCATGAGCAACCTCACCGTCTCCCCCCGTCCCGGACGCCCCGTCGGCACGCCCGCCGTGCGCCGCACCTCCTATCTCGCCCAGTCGATCCATCTGGAGGAGAGCAGCTCGCCCCGGCTGATCCGGCTGACGATCCTGCTCATGGCCTTCGCCGTGGCCGGGGCCTTCGCCTGGGCCTCGATGGCCCGGCTCGACCAGGTGGCCCGGGCCGACGGCTCGGTCATCCCGTCGACCAACGTCACCGTGCTGCAGCATCTGGAGGGCGGCATCGTCGAGCAGGTGCTGGTGCGGCCCGGCGACATCGTCGAACCGGGCCAGACGGTGATCCGGATGAGCGGGACCGGTGCCGGCTCGGAGCTGCGCCAGCTACGGACTCGAGAGGCATCGCTGGCGGCCCGGCTGGAGCGTCTCTACGCCCAGATCCAGGACCGCGAGCCCGACTTCTCCCCCTGGCGCGAGGCCTATCCCGAGCTGACCAAGGAGCAGAACGAGCTGCTGGCGGCGAGCCGGGCCACCTCCAAGGACCGCATGCAGCTCTTCGAGGAGCAGCTCAAGGACCAGAACATCGAACTCGCCACCCTGCTGTCCCAGCGCAAGACCATCGAGGACAGCATCAAGCTGATCGAGGAGGAGGAGCGGCTGCGCAAGGAGCTGCTCGACAAGGGCCTGACCCGGCGCTTCACCTATCTCGACGTGCTGCGCGACCTGAACCGCACCCGCGGCCAGTTGGTGCAACTGGAAGGTCTGATCTCGCGCAACCGCCAGGAGATCGCCGAAATCGAGGCGCGGCGGGTGTCGTTCGAGAGCACCAACGACAGCACGGCCCTGGCCGAGATCACCACCATCTCCGCCGAACGGGCCGAGGTGAAGGAGTCGATCAGCCGGTTCGAGGACCGCTTCGCGCGGCTCGACATCACCTCGCCGATCCGCGGCGTGGTGCAGGAACTCGCCGTCACCGCCGCCGGCGCGGTGGTCGCCCCGGGGGCCGCGGTGGCGCAGATCGTGCCGATCGACGACGACTACGTGGTGGAGGTGCTGCTGAACCCGAAGGACGTGGCCTTCGTCGCGCCCGGCCAGGAGGCCACGGTGCGGGTCACGGCCTACGATTTCGCCCAGTTCGGCGGCATGCCGGGCACGGTGGAGCGGATCTCGCCGACCACGGTGACCAGCCCGAACGGCGGCAGCTTCTACACGGTGGTGATCCGCATGGAGCACAACCATTTCGGCGAGGAGCCGGGCAAGCACATGATCCTGCCGGGCATGATCGTCCAGGCGGATATCCGCACCTCGGACCGGACGCTGCTCGATTACCTGGCGAAACCGATCACCCGGGCCTTCCAGATCGGCTTCACGGAACGCTGAGGGAATGGGAGGGGCGCGCCCGTTCGCGCCCCGCACTCTCCCGCATCACCGCTCCCTCGCACCAACTCGCTCGTCTCCCCGGCCTCGCGCCGGGGCCCAGGGTAACGCTCGCCGTGACGCTCGCCGGAACCCGTCCGATCCATCACCAGCGACCCGGAGCCGGAGATCCCCTCAGCCGAAGCCGGCGACCTGCATGTTGTCGTCGAGGTCCTCGCCTGCCGGGGTGCCGCCGCTGTCGCCGCCGCCGTTGTCGCCGCCGTCGTTCCAGCCGTCTCCGCCACCATCTCCGGCGTCGCCACCGTCACTGCCGCCGTCGCTGACCTGATCGCCGGACTCACCCTCGCTGACCGAGACCCAGTCCTGGCTCTGCGAGGCGGCGTCTCCGGACTCGACCTCGGCGAACAGGGCGGCATCCTCCTCGGCCCCGTCACCGCCATAGAGCACGTCGTCGTCATGGCCGCCGATCAGCGTGTCGTCGCCATCGCCGCCGACGACCGTGTCGCGGCCGTTGCCCGCCGACAAGGTGTCGTTGCCGGCACCGCCGGAGAGCGCGTCGTTGTCGTGGCTGCCGTCCAGCACGTCGTCGCCGGACCCGCCGGAGAGGGTATCGGCTCCGTTGCCGCCGGAAAGCGTGTCGTTCCCCGCCCCGCCGGACAGGGAGTCGTGGTCGTGGCTGCCGATCAGGGAGTCGTCGCCGTCACCACCGGCCAGGGTGTCCATTCCGTTGCCGCCGGACAGGGTGTCGTTGCCGCTGCCGCCATCGAGCCGGTCGGCGTCGTGACTGCCCTCCAGCCGGTCATTGCCGGCCCCACCGGACAGCGTGTCCATCCCGTTGCCGCCGGACAGGGTGTCGTTGCCGGCACCGCCATCGAGCTGATCGGCATCGTGGCTGCCTTCCAGCCGGTCGTTGCCGGCGCCGCCGGACAGGGTGTCGAGGCCGTTGCCCCCCTTGAGCGTGTCGTCGCCCGCGCCACCCTGGAGCGAGTCCGGGTCGTGGCTCCCGTCGAGGGAGTCATTGCCGGCACCGCCCGACAGGGTGTCGCTGCCGTTGCCGCCATTCAGGGTATCGTGGCCGGCCCCGCCCGAGAGCAGATCGCTGCCGTGACTGCCGTCCAGCCGCTCGCCCTCGGTTTGCGGTGCTGGGCCGACGGGGGCAGCGCCGGAAATGATGCCGCCCCGATCCCCGCCTCGTCCGGAGGAGGAGCGCCCGCGGGAGATCTCCTGGCCGGCATCATCG
The DNA here is from genome assembly GCF_965223715.1 of Thalassobaculum sp. Classification (GTDB taxonomy): domain Bacteria; phylum Pseudomonadota; class Alphaproteobacteria; order Thalassobaculales; family Thalassobaculaceae; genus Thalassobaculum. The sequence goes on from NZ_OZ245012.1 coordinate 1,803,744, forward strand.
CCACCGGACCCGCTGCCGCTGGACCCGCTGTTGCTGAAGTCCGGAACTGGGGTCCCTTGGCCGGCACCACCCGGTCCGGCGACGAATCTCAGATCCGTCATCTCGCCGTTGGCGGTCGCCGAGACCGATGCGTAATCGCCGTTCATGGAGAAGGCGCCGTCGCCCTCGCCGTCACCGTCGACATCGATGCTCACCTGGGTGGTCGTGCCGTCCGAGCTGAGCGAAACATTGTCACGGTCGACAGTGGCGTTGACCCGGACCACGTCCTGACTTTCGTAGTCCGTGATCACGTCGCCATGGGTGGCCACGAAGGTGTCGCGACCGTTGCCGCCGACCATGGTGTCGGCACCGGACCCGCCATCGAGATAGTCGTCGTTCTCACCGCCGAAGAGCGTGTCGCTGCCCGATCCGCCGTAGAGACGGTCGGAGCCGTTACCGCCGACCAGCACATCATTGCCGTCCTGATGCGCCGCCGGACTATCCTCGCCCGCATCGCCGGAGACGCTGTCGTTGCCTTCGCCGCCGGTCAGCGTATCGGCACCCGCGTCGCCGGAAACGCTGTCATTGCCTTCGCCGCCGGTCACGGTATCGCCGCCAGCATCGCCGGAGACGCTGTCGTTGCCCTCGCCGCCGGTCACCGTGTCGCCGCCGGCATCGCCGGAGACGCTGTCGCTGCCCTCGCCACCGGTCACCGTGTCGCCGCCGGCATCGCCGGAGATGCTGTCATTGCCCTCGCCGCCGGTTACCGTGTCGCCGCCGGCATCACCGGAGATGCTGTCGTTGCCCTCGCCGCCGGTCACGGTGTCGCCGCCGGCATCGCCGGAGACGCTGTCGTTCCCCTCGCCGCCGGTCAGCGTGTCAGCACCGGCATCGCCGGAAACACTGTCTTTGCCTTCGCCGCCGGTCACCGTGTCGCCACCAGCATCGCCGGAGACGCTGTCGTTGCCTTCGCCGCCGGTCACCGTGTCGCCACCAGCATCGCCGGAGACACTGTCATTGCCCTCGCCGCCGACCACCGTGTCGGCCCCGTCGCCGCCGGTCAGGGTGTCCTGGGCAGCGCCGCCGCTCAGGGTGTCGGCACCGTCGCCCTCGACCTCCTCCGGACGCGCGTCCTCGATGTCGAGACCGGCGGTCGCGGCCTCGTTGCTGGCGCCGTGCTCGTCTTCCACGACGACGCTGATCCGCGCCTCGCTGCCGCCCGACGGGGTCTCCGACAGGTTGAGGGAGACCGAGCGCAGCGCTTCGGTATAGCGCGACGGCGGAGCATCGCCCTCGAAGGTCACCAGCACGCTGCCATCGTCCTGGGCCACCACCAAGGCGGTGATGCCGCCGATCCCGGTGGCGACGGAAACGGTGCCGGCTCCGCCGAGATTGTCGATCCGGACCTCGGCCCGGCTGATGCGGTCCTCGCGGTCGGCGTCGCTGACCTCCACCTGGGACAGCAGGGCGATGCTGCCCGGGCTGCCCCCTCCGGACCCGGCCGAGACCGCCAGATCGGCACCGTTGCGGCCGCTGCCGATTGTGGCGCCGCCGATGCCGCCCTCCTCACCGATGGACAGGCTGACCGGCTGGACACCGGTGACCACCGGGCCACGGTTGAGGTCGGTCACCTCGCCGTCGACGACGAACTGGACGTCCTCAAAGCTGTCGATCGTCAGGTCGAGACCGTCGAAGGTCCGGCTGCTCTCGGCATCGGCGAGCCCGTCGCGGATGTCCTGGAAATGGTCCTTCAAGGCGAACAGGTCGTCGCCGGCCGATCCCTCCAGCCGCTCGGAGGTGACCTCCACCCGCAGCGTGTCGCGGCCCGAGCCGCCCTGATAGTCGTCGGTGCCCCGGGTGTTGCGGTTGGCGTCGACATTGTAGACACCGACATCGTTGCCGGCGCCGAGATCGACCGTATCGGCCCCGGACCCGCCGGCCACCGTGTCGTTGCCGGCCCCGGCCAGGATCCGGTCGTCGCCGGCCCCACCGGAGAGCGCGTCGCGGCCCGAGCCGGCGCTGATCGTGTCATCGCCGGCGCCGCCATCGACCTGGTTGTCGCCGTTGCCCGCGCGCAGCAGGTCGTCGCCGTCGCCGCCGGACAGGGTGTCGCGGCCGGAGCCGGCGGTGACGCTGTCGTCGCCACTGCCCGCCGCCACGCTGTTGTTGCCCTCGCCGACCCGGATGGTGTCGTCGCCCCGGCCGGTGGAGACCGTGTCCGAGCCGCTGCCGCCCGACACGAGGTTGTCGCCGTGGCCGGCATCGACCCGGTTCGACCCGTCGCCCGCATAGATCGTGTCGTCGCCATTGCCGGCAGAGATCACGTCGCTGTCGCGACCGGCGCTGACGAGGTTGTCGCCTTCGCCCGCATCGACGGTGTTGCGGCCGTCGCCCACGGTCAGCGTGTCGTCGCCAAGCCCGGCGGTCACCCGGTCGCCACCGGAGCCGGCGGTTACCCGGTTGTCGCCATTGCCGACATCGATGTCGTTGCTGCCGTTCCCGGCGATCACGGTGTCGTCGTTGCTGCCCGTGCGGATGGTGTCGGAGCCCGAGCCGGCGGTGATCTGGTTCTCGCCGTTTCCGGCGGAGATCACGTTGTTGCCGTCCCCGGCGCGGATGGTGTCGTCGCCCGAGCCGGCCGAAATGGTGTCGGAGCCCGACCCGGCGCTGACGAAGTTGTCGCCGGAACCCGCGTCCACCCGGTTGGAGCCGTTGCCGCCGTAGATCGTGTCGTCGCCGTCCCCGGCGGTGATGACGTCGCTGTCCCGGCCGGCGCTCACGTAGTTGTCGCCGCCGCCGGCTTCCACCGTGTTCCGGCCATCGCCGACGATCAGGCGGTCGTCGCCCGAGCCCGCGATCACCCGGTCGGCGCCGGAGCCGGCGGTGACCTGGTTGTCGCCCTTGCCGACATCGATGTCGTTGTTGCCGTTGCCCGCGCGCACCGTGTCGTCGTGATTGCCGGCACGGATCGTGTCGGAACCGGATCCGGAAGAGATCAGGTTGTCGCCATGGCCGGCGGAGATCACGTTGTTGCCGTCGCCGGCGCGGATCGTGTCGTCCCCATGGCCGGCGGACAGGGTGTCGCTGCCGGAGCCTGCGGACAGCAGGTTGTCGCCGCCCCCGGCCTGCACCCGGTTGGAGCCATCGCCGCCGTAGATCGTGTCGTCGCCGCTGCCGGCGGTGATCACGTCGCTGTCACGACCGGCGCTCACATAGTTGTCGCCGGAGCCGGCATCGACGGTGTTCCGGCCATCACCGACCACAAGCCGGTCGTCGCCGTTGCCCGCCGTCACCCGGTCCGCACCGGAGCCGGCACTGACCGTGTTGTCGCCCTTGCCGACATCGATGTCGTTGTTGCCGTTGCCGGCGATCACCGTGTCGTCGTCATTGCCGGTTCGGATCGTGTCCGAGCCCGAGCCGGCGGTGATCTGGTTCTCGCCCTCGCCGGCCGAGATCACGTTGTTGCCGTCGCCCGCCCGGATCGTGTCGTCGCCCGAGCCCGCCGTGATGGTGTCCGAGCCGCTGCCCGCCGTGACCCGGTTGTCGCCATCGCCCGCGCCGATGCGGTTCGAGCCGTCACCGCCGTAGATCGTGTCGTCGCCGCTGCCGGCGGTGATCACGTCGCTGTCGCGCCCGGCACTGACATAGTTGTCGCCAGACCCGGCGCTGACCGTGTTCCGCCCGTCGCCGACCACCAGGCGGTCGTCGCCGCTGCCCGCCGTCACCCGGTCCGCACCGGAGCCGCCACTGACCGTGTTGTCGCCATTGCCGACGGAGATGTCGTTGTTGCCGTTCCCGGCGATCACCGTGTCGTCGTCATTGCCGGTTCGGATCGTGTCCGAGCCGGAGCCTGCGGTGATCTGGTTCTCGCCTTCGCCGGCCGAGATCACGTTGTTGCCGTCGCCCGCCCGGATCGTGTCGTCGCCCGAGCCCGCCGTGATCGTGTCGCTGCCCGACCCCGCGGTGACCCGATTGTCGCCGTCGCCAGCGCCGATCCGGTTCGAGCCGTCACCGCCATAGATCGTGTCGTCGCCGCTGCCGGCGGTGATCACGTCGCTGTCGCGACCGGCGCTCACATAGTTGTCGCCGGACCCGGCATTGACCGTGTTCTGCCCGTCGCCGACCACCAGGCGGTCGTCGCCGTTGCCTGCCGTCACCCGGTCGGCACCGGAACCGGTACTGACCGTGTTGTCGCCATTACCAACGGAGACGTCGTTATTGCCGTTGCCGGCGATCACCGTGTCGTCGTCATTGCCGGCACGGATCGTGTCGGAGCCGGAGCCTGCAGTGATCTGGTTCTCGCCCTCACCGGCGGAGATCACGTTGTTGCCGTCACCGGCCCGGATCGTATCGTCGCCCGAGCCCGCCGTGATCGTGTCCGAGCCGCTGCCCGCCGTGACCCGGTTGTCGCCATCGCCCGCCCCGATCCGGTTCGAGCCATCGCCGCCATAGATCGTGTCGTCGCCGCTGCCGGCGGTGATGACGTCGCTGTCGCGACCGGCGCTGACATAGTTGTCGCCCGACCCGGCGCTCACCGTGTTGCGGCCGTCGCCGACCACCAGACGGTCGTCGCCGCTGCCTGCCGTCACCCGGTCCGCACCGGAGCCGGCGGAGACCGTGTTGTCGCCATTGCCGACGCTGACGTCGTTGTTGCCGTTGCCGGCAATCACCGTGTCGTCGTCGTTGCCGGTGCGCACCGTGTCCGAGCCCGAGCCCGCGGTGATCTGGTTCTCGCCCTCGCCGGCGGAGATCACGTTGTTGCCGTCGCCGGCCCGGATCGTGTCGTCGCCCGAGCCCGCCGTGATGGTGTCCGAGCCGGAGCCCGCCGTGACCCGGTTGTCGCCGTCGCCCGCACCGATCCGGTTCGAGCCGTCGCCACCATAGATCGTGTCGTCGCCCGACCCGGCGGTGATCACGTCGCTGTCGCGACCGGCGCTCACATAGTTGTCGCCGGAGCCGGCATTGACCGTGTTCTGTCCGTCGCCGACCACAAGCCGGTCGTCACCGCTGCCCGCCGTCACCCGGTCGGCACCGGAGCCGGCACTGACCGTGTTGTCGCCGTTGCCGACGCTGATGTCGTTATTGCCGTTGCCGGCAATCACCGTGTCGTCGTCGTTCCCGGTGCGTACCGTGTCCGAGCCGGAGCCGGCGGTGATCTGGTTCTCGCCCTCGCCGGCCGAGATCAAGTTGTTGCCGTCACCGGCACGAATCGTGTCGTCGCCCGAGCCTGCCGTGATCGTGTCCGAGCCCGACCCCGCCGTGACCCGGTTGTCGCCGTCGCCCGCCCCGATCCGGTTCGAGCCGTCCCCACCGTAGATCGTGTCGTCGCCGCTGCCGGCGGTGATCACGTCGCTGTCCCGCCCGGCGCTCACATAGTTGTCGCCCGAGCCGGCACTTACCGTGTTGCGGCCGTCGCCGACCACCAGCCGGTCGTCGCCAGACCCCGCCGTCACCCGGTCCGCACCGGAGCCGACACTGACCGTGTTGTCGCCGTTGCCGACGGAGATGTCGTTGTTGCCGTTGCCGGCAATCACCGTGTCATCGTCATTGCCGGTTCGGATCGTGTCGGAGCCGGAGCCCGCGGTGATCTGGTTCTCGCCTTCGCCGGCCGAGATCACGTTGTTGCCGTCGCCCGCCCGGATCGTATCGTCGCCCGAGCCCGCCGTGATCGTGTCCGAGCCGCTGCCCGCCGTGACCCGGTTGTCGCCGTCGCCCGCCCCGATCCGGTTCGCGCCGTCGCCGCCATAGATCGTGTCGTCGCCGCTGCCGGCGGTGATCACGTCACTGTCGCGCCCGGCGCTCACATAGTTGTCGCCCGACCCGGCACTCACCGTGTTCTGCCCGTCGCCGACCACCAGCCGGTCGTCGCCCGATCCCGCCGTCACCCGGTCGGCACCTGAACCGGCGGAGACCGTGTTGTCGCCGTTGCCGACGGAGACGTCGTTGTTGCCGTTGCCGGCGATCACCGTGTCGTCGTCGTTGCCGGTGCGCACCGTGTCGGAGCCGGAGCCCGCGGTGATCTGGTTCTCGCCTTCGCCGGCGGAGATCACGTTGTTGCCGTCGCCCGCCCGGATCGTGTCGTCGCCCGAGCCCGCCGTGATGGTGTCGGAGCCCGAGCCCGCCGTGACCCGGTTGTCGCCGTCGCCCGCCCCGATCCGGTTCGCGCCGTCGCCGCCATAGATCGTGTCGTCGCCGCTGCCGGCGGTGATCACGTCACTGTCGCGCCCGGCGCTCACATAGTTGTCGCCCGACCCGGCACTCACCGTGTTCTGCCCGTCACCGACCACCAGCCGGTCGTCGCCGCTGCCTGCCGTCACCCGGTCGGCCCCGGAGCCGGCGGACACCGTGTTGTCGCCGTTGCCGACGGAGACGTCGTTGTTGCCGTTGCCGGCGATCACCGTGTCATCGTCGTTGCCGGTTCGGACCGTGTCGGAGCCGGAGCCCGCGGTGATCTGGTTCTCGCCTTCGCCGGCGGAGATCACGTTGTTGCCGTCGCCCGCCCGGATCGTGTCGTCGCCCGAGCCCGCCGTGATCGTGTCGCTGCCCGACCCCGCCGTGACCCGGTTGTCGCCGTCGCCTGCCCCGATCCGGTTCGACCCGTCCCCACCATAGATCGTGTCGTCGCCGCTGCCGGCGGTGATCACGTCGCTGTCCCGCCCGGCGCTGACATAGTTGTCGCCAGACCCGGCGCTCACCGTGTTGCGGCCGTCGCCGACCACCAGGCGGTCGTCGCCAGACCCCGCCGTCACCCGGTCCGCACCGGAGCCGACACTGACCGTGTTGTCGCCGTTGCCGACGGAGATGTCGTTGTTGCCGTTGCCGGCAATCACCGTGTCATCGTCATTGCCGGTTCGGATCGTGTCCGAGCCCGAGCCCGCGGTGATCTGGTTCTCGCCTTCGCCGGCGGAGATCACGTTGTTGCCGTCGCCCGCCCGGATCGTGTCGTCGCCCGAGCCCGCCGTGATCGTGTCGCTGCCCGACCCCGCCGTGACCCGGTTGTCGCCGTCGCCCGCACCGATCCGGTTTGAGCCGTCCCCACCATAGATCGTGTCGTCGCCGCTGCCGGCGGTGATCACGTCGCTGTCCCGTCCGGCGCTCACATAGTTGTCGCCAGACCCGGCATTGACCGTGTTCTGTCCGTCGCCGACCACCAGGCGGTCGTCGCCACTGCCCGCCGTCACCCGATCCGCGCCGGAGCCGGCACTGACCGTGTTGTCGCCGTTGCCGACGCTGATGTCGTTATTGCCGTTGCCGGCAATCACCGTGTCGTCGTCGTTGCCGGTGCGCACCGTGTCCGAGCCCGAGCCCGCAGTGATCTGGTTCTCGCCCTCGCCGGCCGAGATCACGTTGTTGCCGTCACCCGCCCGGATCGTGTCGTCGCCCGAGCCTGCCGTGATCGTGTCCGAGCCCGACCCCGCCGTGACCCGGTTGTCGCCGTCACCCGCCCCGATCCGGTTCGACCCGTCGCCGCCATAGATCGTGTCGTCGCCGCTGCCGGCGGTGATCACGTCGCTGTCGCGACCGGCGCTCACATGGTTGTCGCCAGACCCGGCATTGACCGTGTTCTGTCCGTCGCCGACCACCAGGCGGTCGTCGCCACTGCCCGCCGTCACCCGATCCGCGCCGGAGCCGGCACTGACCGTGTTGTCGCCGTTGCCGACGCTGATGTCGTTATTGCCGTTGCCGGCGATGACCGTATCGTCGTCGTTGCCGGTGCGCACCGTGTCCGAGCCCGAGCCCGCAGTGATCTGGTTCTCGCCCTCGCCGGCCGAGATCACGTTGTTGCCGTCACCCGCCCGGATCGTGTCGTCACCCGAGCCTGCCGTGATCGTGTCCGAGCCCGACCCCGCCGTGACCCGGTTGTCGCCGTCGCCCGCCCCGATCCGGTTTGACCCGTCGCCGCCATAGATCGTGTCGTCGCCCGACCCGGCGGTGATCACATCGCTGTCGCGACCGGCGCTGACATAGTTGTCGCCCGACCCGGCACTCACCGTGTTGCGGCCGTCGCCGACCACCAGCCGGTCGTCGCCGTTGCCCGCCGTCACGCGGTCGGCACCGGAACCGGCGGACACCGTGTTGTCGCCATTGCCGACGCTGATGTCGTTATTGCCGTTGCCGGCAATCACCGTGTCGTCGTCGTTGCCGGTGCGCACCGTGTCCGAGCCGGAGCCCGCGGTGATCTGGTTCTCTCCCTCGCCGGCCGAGATCACGTTGTTGCCGTCGCCCGCCCGGATCGTGTCGTCGCCGGAGCCCGCCGTGATCGTGTCGCTGCCGGAGCCCGCCGTGACCCGGTTGTCGCCGTCACCTGCGCCGATGCGGTTCGAGCCGTCACCGCCATAGATCGTGTCGTCGCCGTTGGAGGCCGAGAGCGTGTCCCGGCCGGACCCGGCGCTGATCCAATTGTCGCCGCGGCCAGCCTCCACGCGGTTGTCGCCCTGGCCGGCGAGAATGCGGTCGTCGCCTGCACCCGTCTCGATCGAATCGTGACCCGCACCGCCGGTGACCGTCTCACCCTGAGTACCGCCGCCGGTGCCGCCACCGGGCGTGTTCTGGCCCGAGCCCGGGGTCTGGCCGCCACCGGATGTCGTGTCGTTGCCGCCGGAGGTCGTGTCGTCGCCTCCTGACGTCGTGTCGCTACCGCCCGATGCCGTGTCATCGCCGCCGGAGGCCGTGTCTTCACCCCCAGATGCGGTGTCATCTCCAGAGGAAACCGTATCGTCTCCACCCGTCGCCGTGTCGTCGCCAGACGAGACCGTGTCGTCGCCACCTGACGCCGTATCGTCGCCCGAGGAGACTGTGTCGTCGCCACCTGTCGCCGTATCGTCGCCGGACGAGACTGTGTCGTCGCCACCAGACGCCGTATCGTCGCCTGAGGCGACTGTGTCGTCACCACCTGTCGCCGTGTCCTCGCCGGACGGGACCGTATCGTCACCCGCAGGCACCGTGTCGTCACCGCCGGACCCCGTGTCCTCGCCGGAGGAGACCGTGTCCTCACCACCCGTCGCCGTATCGTCGCCGCCCGAGGCCGTGTCGTCGCCGGCAGGCACCGTGTCGTCACCGGAGGAGACGGTATCCTCGCCGCCCGGGGACGTGCCGCCGCCGGTGGTCGGCGGGGCCGGGGGTGGGGTCGGGTCGGAGGTGGTGCCGGACAGCGGACTCGTGGCGGTCTCGTCCACCACGTCCTGCGTGCTGGTGCCGCGGGTCGCCGTGGTGGACTGGGTGTCCTGGGTCGGGGTGGTCGCCGGACCGGAGCTGCCCGACACGCCGGTCGGGCCGGTCGAGTCCTGTCCGGTCCCCGTACCGGTGCGCGTCTGCACGCCGGTTCCGGAGCCGGACTCCGACCCGCCGCTCGCCCCGTCCGAACGGCCGATCCGGCCGTCGCCGGTCCCGCCCGTCAGACCGGAACCGCCGTCCGCCTCACGGCCGCCCCCGTCGCGGCCGGAGCCACGGGTGTCCCGACTTTCCGCCTCGGAGGATGCCGTCGAACGCTGCGCGGCGCCGGACTGGGTGGAACCGCCGTCGCCGGCTCCGAGATCATCGCCTGCGGCGCCGCCGACGACGGCCCCGCTTCCGTTGCCGCCAGAGACCGATCCGTCGGACCGGCCGGGCGCCGCCGCCCCACCGCCAGTGGCAGTGCCGGCACCGCCATCGGACGCGCCGGACTGCTGCGCCGACGTCTCACCGGCCGCCGTCTCGCCAGCCTCTCCCGGAGCGCCCGCCCCGTCACCGCCACCGGGCCGGCCGGCCGTGGTCGCCGCCAGGTCGCCAGATCCCACGGTCCCGGAGGACACGCCGCCGGTATTGCCGACCGCCGTGTTTCCGGAGGCGACGGCCTGCCCGCCCGCTCCGGAGGAGCCCTCGCCGGACGGCGTCCGGTCGCCCGCGCCGATCCGGCCCTCGCCCCGATCCCCGTCGCCCCGTTCCGCGCCGTTCCGGCCGCTGCGTCCCTGGGCGTTTCCGCCCTGGGCCTGGGCCTCACCGGCCTCGCCCTGACGCTCGCTCTCGGTGCCGCGGCCGGTACGCCGCGCTTCGGCCTCGCGGACGCTCACATCCTCGTTCTGGACGGTGCGCTGGTCGGACTGTTCGACCGTAGATGTGTCGGGATTGCGCTGGAAGCCGAGATGGACATTGCCGTCGGCCGAGCGCGGGTCGTCGCCCTGGCCGGACGTACCGGACGTCTCGCCCTCGGGGGCTCCGGGCCGCTCCGAACGCTGCTGCTCTGTCTGAGCACGATCGCCAGCACCGAGCTCCGCCTCGGCATCCAAATTCTGTCGATCGTCGGCCATAGAATCGTCCCCTCACCTGTCCCGGAGAGGACTGTAGTGTATTTTAGATAAAATTCAATCTATTTGCCGTGCCGATGTGATTTCCCTCACTGCAGCAAACGGAACCAGCAGTGTTTCAAAGTATTCGACCACAAAAATATGCATTCAGCCCCACGCGTCGCTAAACAGCTTCCGCAGGGCCGCCGATCCGGACAGCAGGACGACCCCGTCCCGGGGACGGAGCCGTCGTCGGAATTCGCCGGAGCGATCGCGGGCAGAAGCGTCCGGTTCAGAACCGGTAGCCGACGCCCACGCCGAAGACCCACGGGTCGAGATCGGCATCGACCTCCACCGGACCGGCGCCGAGATCGGCGGTGATCTTCGTGTCGAGGAACACCTTCTTGACGTCGACGTTCAGCGACCACGGGCCGGAGATCGCGTAGTCGAAGCCGGCCTGCAGGGCGTAGCCGATGCCGTTGTCATAGGAGATCGACTGCGCGGCGCCGGATTTCTCGTTGTAGAAGAAGGTGTAGTTGAGGCCGACGCCGATATAGGGGCTGAACCGCTCCTTCGGCATGAAATGGTACTGCACCGTCAGGGTCGGCGGCAGCAGCCAGACCGAGCCGAGATCCACATCCGGGTTGTTCCAGTCCAGATCGTGCTTGGTCGTCGCCGCGATCAGCTCGAGGGCGATGTTGTCGGTGATGAAGTAGGAGACGTCGACCTCGGGGACGTAGTCGTTGCTCAGCTCGCCCTCGCCGGTGGCGATGTCGCTGGTGGAGGTGCTTTCGTCCGGCACCATGGCGATGCCGCGGGCCCGGATCACGAAGTCGCCCGCCGTTTTGGGCTTGAATTCGACGGTCTGCGCCTGGGCGCCGCCGCCGGTCACCGCGAGGGAGCCCAGCACAGCCATCGCGGCTGCCAGGACCGTCAGTTTGCCGGAGATGCTCATGGATCCGTTCTTTCCTGAAGAGATAGTCGATGCGGACTACCTGCGCCCGTCCGGCCCCCTCAGCTTTGACACAGATCAACAGCGCCCGGCGAAACCCCAGATTTTTTGGGGTGGGGGGCGAGAAAGTTCCGGTGGGTTGGAAATCAAGCGGTTACGGCGTGTTCTCGTCTCTTCCCGGCCCGTCTTCCCGGCCCTGCGCCGGGATCGAGAATGGGAGCAGCTGGAACCTATGAGGTTTCTCCGAAACGCTCCTGCAAGCGTCTCCCTCGGTCCCGGCGCAGGGCCGGGAAGACAATGAGAACGCGCTGGCGTTAATGCTGTATCGTGAAGATCCGGGTCACGGCGATGGTGACGAGCTCCAGGTACAGGATCATCGCCGCCAGCATGCCGTAGCGCTGCACGTCGCTCATCGCCTTCGACTTGCGGCGACGGGCGGCGGTGGCGAAGGTCGACCACTTGGCGGTAACGAAGGCGATCTTCTGGTGCTCCGCCGACTGCCACCACTGCAGGCTCAGGATGATCAGCACCGTCAGGATGCTGCAGAGCCAGATGATCACCAGCAGGTACTGGGTGAGCTGCGGGTCGCTCCATTTGGTGACGACGCCGTAGCCGGTTACCGCGATCGCCCCGGCACTGAAATACAGCAGGGAGCGCCACATCTGTTCCTTGGCGAAACGGATGTTGTCCGAGGCATCGCGATAGATGGCGACGAACTCCGCATGGGTCAGGTCGTCGAGCGCGCTGGGATCATTCTCGACCGGATTGAGCGGATCGTCCGCCACCTCTTCCTCAACACGCTGCGGAGGCGGGGATCCACCGGGTTTCGGACGCAGATCGCGGGCCATCGGTTTTCCTCCAGCCAGACGTCAGGCGAGCCAGCCGACGAAAAGTCTGCGCCCAAGTCTCTGAAGTTGCAAACCCGCCGCCCGGCAGCCGTCAGTAATCGAACCCGGAGGCTGCCTTTATGCCGGCGTCGAAGGGATGCTTCACTTTCGTCATCTCGGTCACCAGATCGGCCGACTCGATCAGGGCGGCCGGCGCGTCGCGGCCGGTGACGATGACCGTGGTGCGCGGATGCCGTCCGGCCAACGCCTCCACCACCTCGCCGGCGTCGAGGTACTCGTAGCGCAGGGCGATGTTCAGCTCGTCCAGCACCACCAGATCGTAGTCGCCACCGGTGAACATCTGCTGGGCCTCATCCCAGGCGGCCCTGGCCGCGCGGATGTCCTGCTCCCGGTCCTGGGTATCCCAGGTGAAGCCGTCACCCATCCGCTTGAAGGTCAGCAGGTCGGGGAAGCGCTTGAAGAACTCGTTCTCGCCGGTCTTCCAGGTGCCCTTGATGAACTGCACCACGCCGACGCTGCGGCCCCAGCCCAGCGCCCGGATGATGGTGCCGAAGGCGGCGGTCGACTTGCCCTTGCCGTCACCGGTATGGACGGCGAGCAGGCCGCGCTCCGCCTTCTGTTTGGTCTTCATCCGGGCACGGTGCTCCGCCTGAACCCGCTTCATCTCGGCGCGGTGGGCTTCGGCCCGGTCGGTCGAGTCGATATCAGTCATGGTATCCTCCCGTGTCAGTCGGAAATCAGCGCGATGGCCAGGGCGCCGGCGATCAGGCCGATCCAGACCCGGCGGGCGAGCTGCAGGGCGCGGGACAGATCGGCGGTGTCGGCATCCTCTCGGCCGTCGCCGAACCAGGCACCGTCGACCTGATCGGTGCCGTAGCGGCGCGGCCCGCCTAGGCGGATGCCCAGCGCCCCGGCCATGGCGGCCTCGGGCCAGCCGGCATTGGGCGACAGGTGCAGATGCGCGTCTCGGCGGGCGGTGGACCAGGCTTCGTGTGCCTTGCCCTCCTTCGCCGCGGCCAGGGCCAGCAGGGTGGCGGTGATGCGGGCGGGAACCCAGTTGGCCAGGTCGTCCAGCCGGGCCGCCGCCCAGCCGAAGGCGCGGTAGCGGTCGCTGCGGTAGCCGATCAGGCTGTCGGCGGTGTTGATCGCCTTGTAGGCCACCAGGCCCGGAAAGCCAGCGACGGCGAACCAGAAGACCGGGGCGACGAAGCCGTCGGACAGGTTTTCCGACAGGCTTTCGATTGCGGCCCGGGCGATGGCGGGACGGTCGAGCAACGCCGTCTCGCGGCCGACGATGCGGGCGACCGCCGCGCGGGCCTCGGTCAGATCCTCCGAGGTGTCCAGCGCCTTGGCGACCGCCCCCACATGGTCGAGCAGGTCGCGCCCGGCCAGCAGGGTGGAGGCCAGCACGATCAGCAGCAGCGTCCCCATCGGTCCGTCGAGCAGCCGCGCCAGGACGACGGCCAGCGCGGTCCAGCCGCCGACATAGACGGCGAGGCTGATCACCCCCATCGTGCGGCGCGGCCCGTCGGCGTCCTCGGACCGGTTCAGGCGGCCTTCAAGCAGCATCAGGCTGCGGGCCATCAGGGTCACCGGGTGCGGCACACGGGCGTAGAGTTTCCTCGGGTCGCCGGTGACCGCGTCCAGCACCATCGCGCCCGCCACCACCAGCGCACTCACCGGGCAACCTCCAGCAGGGCATCCACGTCCAGATGCTCCTCCAGCGCGACGGCCAGAGCATCCAGGGCCGCCTCCACCTGATCGGCGAAGACCAGGCCCGGCGTGCCGGAGAGGCCGGCGAACTGCAGGTATCTCGCTCGAAAGGCGTCGTCGCCGAGCATGCCGTGTAGATAGGTGCCGACCACCAGCCCGTCAGACGACACGATCCCGACCGTCTCGCCGTCGCGCTCCAGGAAGGTGCGGGAGAGTCCCGGTCCGGTGGTGCGGCCGGCATGGATCTCGTAACCGGTGGCCTCGGCATCGAGCAGGGTGCTGCGGCAGACCGCGTTGCGCACGGTCTTGGCCGGCTCGATCACCGTCTCGACGTCGAGCAGGCCGAGCCCGGCCTCCTCCCCCGCCGGTCCCTCGATACCGTCGGGATCGGCGACCCGGGTGCCGAGCATCTGATAGCCGCCGCACAGGCCAAGCACTCGGCCGCCGCGGCGGACATGGGCGTGGATGTCGATGTCCCAGCCCTGAGCCTTCAAGAAGCGCAGGTCCGACAGTGTCGATTTCGTGCCCGGCAGCACCACCAGGGCGGCATCGCCCGGCAGCGGCGTGCCCGGCGGGCAGAACCGCACGTCGAAGGCCGGGTCGGCCCGCAGCGGGTCGAGGTCGTCGAAATTGGCGATGCGGGCGACCATCGGCACGGCGACGACGATGCGCCCGTCCTCCCCGGCCCGGCCCTGCTCCAGCACCACCGCGTCCTCGGCCGGCAGCGCTTTGATCTGCGGCAGGAACGGAACGACGCCGAAGCTGCGCCAGCCGGTGCGCTCGGTGATCATGGCGAGCCCGTCGTCGAACAGGCGCGGGTCGCCGCGGAACAGGTTCACGATGAAGCCGGCCACCATCTCCCGGTCGGCCGCGTCCAGCACCGCCTGGGTCCCGACCAGGGCGGCGATCACCCCGCCCCGGTTGATGTCGCCGACCAGCACCACCGGGGTCCGCGTCGGCACGGCGAAGCCCATGTTCGCGATGTCGCCCTGGCGCAGGTTGGCCTCGGCCGCACTGCCCGCACCCTCCACCACGACGATATCGGCCTGGGATTTCAGGATCTGGAAACTCTCGATGACCGGGGCGAGCAGCGATCCGCGCGTGCCCCAGTATTGCCGCGCCTCCGCCACCTCCAAGGCCCGGCCGCGAAGGACGACCTGAGAGCCGGTATCGCTGTTCGGTTTCAGCAGCACCGGGTTCATGTGAACGCTGGGCGCCACACCGCAGGCCAGGGCCTGGAGCCATTGGGCCCGGCCGATCTCTCCCCCGCCACCCTCGGCATCCTCGGCCACGGCGGCATTGTTCGACATGTTCTGCGGCTTGAACGGCCGCACGGTCAGCCCGCGGCGCACGAAGGCCCGGCACAGGCCGGCGGTCAGCACCGACTTGCCCACGTCGGAGCCGGTGCCCTGGAGCATGAGGGCCCGCCCGTTCTTCATACCGCCGGTCATCGGCTCGCCATCCACGAGCGCTGGACGATCCAGATGAAGACCGGCGCGCCGATGAGCGCGGTGACCACGCCGAGCTGGAGGCGCTCGCCGCCGGTGGGGATGCGGGTCAGCAGGTCGGCAAGGGTGATCAGGACCGCGCCGCCAAACGCGCTCGCCACAAGCACCCGGCCGGGCCGGTACCCAACGAAGGGCCGCACCATGTGCGGCACCACCAGGCCGACGAAGCCGACGGCCCCACAGACCGCGACCATGGCCCCGACCGAGGCCGACACACCCAGCACCACCCGCCAGCGGAGATGGGAAACGTCGATGCCGAGCGACCGGGTCGTCTCCTCCCCCAGGCTGAGCGCGTCGAGGCCGCGCCCGATGGTCGCCATGGCGGCCCAGCCGACCAGGACGAAGGGTGCGGCGATGGCGAGGTCGGTGGTGGTGCGGTTCTCCAGCGAGCCGAGCAGCCACAGGATCATGTCGCGCAGGGTGATCGGATCGGGCGCCAGGTTGAAGGCGAGCGAGGTCAGCGCCGTCGCCAGGCTGGAGATGCCGATACCGGTCAGGATCAGCACCAGCATGCTGTCGTTGCGCGCCGCGACGGCGAACAGCAGCACGGTCGCTACCGCCGCCCCGGCGATCGCCGCCATCGGCACCATCAGCACCGAGATCGTGGCCAGGCCGAAGCCGATCGCCACCACCGCGCCGAACCCCGCCGCCGCGGTCACTCCGATCACGCCCGGGTCGGCCAGCGGGTTGCGCAGCAGGCCCTGCAGCGCCGCGCCCGAAAAGCCCAGCACGGCGCCCAGCAGTATCCCCAGCGCCACCCGCGGCAGACGCAGCTCGAAGACGATGATCCGCTCGACCTCACTGCCTCCGCCCAGCAGCGCCGACAGCACCTCGGAGGGCGACAACGGGGCAGCCCCGATGCACAGGGAGACCAGCGCCGCTGCGAGCAACACGATACCCAGCACCGGCAGCAGAACCCGGTCGCCGACCTCCACCGCTGCGCTCATCCGGTGCCGTCCAGGGTGGCGCGGAGATATTCGGCGGCGTCGACCGAGAACAGCCCGCTGCAGGACAGGAAGCGTCCGGGAACCGGCACCGTGCGCACCTCGCCCATGATCCTGGCCAGGCGCGGGTGGCGAGCGGGCGACCAGGAGGAGCGGGCCACGTCGCGGTCGTCGAAGAAGCTGCCGATGAAGACATCGGGCGGGTTCATCACCAGTTCCTCCAGAGAGACCGTGCGCCAGCCATGATAGCCCAGCTCGGCCGCCATGTTCTCCATCCCGGCCAGCCGGATCATCGCGTCAATGTCGGTGCCGGTACCGCCGGTGGTGCCGCTGGGTGTCAGGTAGAGGGCGCGCAGGTCGAGCCGGGGCTTGGCTTCCAGGGCGGCGATGCGGGCGCCCTGGTCGGCGATCAGGAGGTCGGCCGCCTCCGCCCGTCCGAGAGCGGCGGCGACCTTGGTCAGGTTGGCGAAGATCGTCTCGCGATGGTGGCCGTAGACGATGTTCACCGTATCGACACCGGTGCGCTCCAGCATGGATACCAGGCGCTGGTTCCCGCCCCAGAAGCGCACGACCAGTTCGGGTGCTGCGGCGAGAATGGCCTCGGCCACCGGCTCCACCACCGGCACGCCGGCGGCCCGCTCCCGATGATAGGAGAAGGCCTGGCGGGCGCGGGGCGACACGCCGTGGATTTGCCCACGATCCGCCAGGGCGAGCACATACTGGTCGGCGCAGTAGTCGATCGATACGACGGCGGGGGCGGAGGGCGCCGACATAGCGGGTCCGGCCCAGACCAGGCCGGCCGCCAGGGCGAGCGCAATCCGCCGCATGGGCTAGCGCCGGTAGGTCAGGCGCAGGAAGAACGCCCGGCCCTGCTGGTTGTAGTAGGACGCGGTCTTGTAGTCCTCGTCGAACACGTTGGAGAGCTTGACGCCCACGCCCCAATTCTCCGTCGCATCCCAGCTCGCCCGCAGGTCGAGGGTGGTATAGGCGTCGAGCTTGGTGGTGTTGGCCAGGTTGTCGTAGCGCTCGCTCTCGTGATGCACGTCGCCGCCCACCGCGAACTCGCCGAGACCGAGGCCGAGACCGCCGAGCTCCCGGTCCACCGACAGGGTGTAGACCTGCTCAGCCCGGCGGGGCAGCAGGTTGCCGTCATTGGCACCGCCCGAAGCGTTCACCGGATCGAGGAAGGTGGCCGCGGCGGACACCAGGAAGCCGGCGACCTCGCCCGAAGCGGTCAGCTCCAAACCGGTGATCCGCGCCTTGTCCACATTGGCCGGGGCGAAGATCGTGCTGTCATAAGAGATCAGGTCGTCGATCTCGGTATGGAACAGATTGGCGCCCAGCTCGAAACCGCCGACCGTCGCAGCGAGGCCGATCTCGGCGGTCTCCGACTGCTCGGGGTCCAGGTCCTCGTTGCCGAAGCCCGGATAGTACAGCTCGTTGAAGGACGGCGCCTTGAACGCGGTGCCGTAGGAGGCGGTGGCGCGCAGGTTGTCGGTGATCCGGTAGCCATAGGCCGCGCCGCCGGTCAGGTAGCCGCCGAACTGCTCGTTCTCGTCGACCCGGCCGCTGAGCTGGACGGTGTGACGGCCGAACTCCGCCCGGTGCTGGGCGAAGACGCCGGTATTGTCGCGGCTGTCCTCCACATAGCTGGTCGAACCGCTGACCAGATCGCGCTGGAAGTCGGCGCCCAGGGTCGTCACCTGATTGTCGAGAATGTATAAGTCATTCTGCAATGACAGAGAGTTACGCTCTGTTTTGAAAGTCGATTCGTAAGTTCCGTCGAGGAAGTTGTCGGCATCGTCGACCGTATGGCCGACAGAGGCGGTCACGTCCCAGAAGTCGGTCGGCGACGCCAGGGCCCGGGCGCCGAGCACATAGTTCACCGACTCCGACTCGTTGGATGTCGAGCCGTCGTACTCGTTCTCGCTCGTCGCATAAAGACCGGTCGCTTCCACTTTGATTCCATTTGAGAAAGCGTAATCGAGCGCACCCGTCACCGTGCTGCGCTCGAAGCCGTCCTTGTCCGGCTGGTTGGCGAAGCATCCGCCCATCGGGACGGTCGTGCCGTCGCCACAGGAGTTGAAGCCGTCGGTGCGGATGTAGTTTGTGCTGGCCGAGAAGCCGACGCCCGAGGCACGGCCGGAGAAGCCGGCGGTCCCTTCCACGGTGTCGTCGGTGCCGTAGCCGACGCTGGCATGGGCGTGGGTGGTCTCCGTCGGCTTGCGGGTGAAGATCTGGATGATGCCGCCCAGCGCCTCCGACCCGTAGAGATGGGAGCGCGGGCCGCGCACGACCTCGATCCGCTCCACGTCGTCGATCGACAGGCTCTCGAAGTTGAAGGTGCCGAGCGTGGCGGAGCCGACCTTCACCCCGTTGATCAGCACCAGCACGTGGTCGCTCTCGGTGCCGCGCAGGAAGACCGAGGTCGCCTTGCCGATACCGCCGTTGTTGGTCAGGGTCAGGCCAGGGACCCGGCGCAGGGCGTCCGGCACTGAGCGGATCTGCCGGCGCTCGATCTCGTCGCGGGTGATGACGCTGACCGGCGCCAGGGTCTCGTCGGCGGTCTCGGCTATGCGCGACGCGGTGACGATCACCTCGTCGGAGGTGGTGACGGCGGCCCGCTCGCCTGCCGCGACCTGCTGGGCCTGGGCCGGCAGCGCGCTGGCGGTCACCAGGGCGGCGACCAGGGCAGCGCCCCGCAGGCGCCGGCCCGTAATCAGGCGGTTCTCGAAAATCATTCCATCCTCCTCGTCCGACGCACACCCGCGCGGCGTTGCAAAGCGACATCGACGGATCGGATCAAGGGGACGACCGGGCACGGGTGCGGCGGCCGAACCCGATCATCGCGCCCCGCGATATCGAGGTTTCACGCCGTGGCCGGTCTCCGGACTCGCGAGGACGGACCCTGAAGGGGCCGGACCCTGCCGCGCCTTCCCATGCCAATGCGGCACAGTGGCGTTCTGCGGCGGATCAACCTCGCCTACCGTTGCGGGGGCAGTGCCGGCGTCTGACCGGCTTCCCGTTTCATCCCGGCCCACCTCCTGGGCCGAGACACCACATGCGATTGATGGCCGGACGCTAAGGTCGGGGGGTAGGCCTGTCAATCTTCCCTTTGACGACACAGTCTTATAGGGAACCATAGGCATTCGAGACATTTGGACCGCGGGAGCCCTGAATGACCGGCCAAACCCACGCCAGAACCGCCCTGCGCACCGCCCTGGCCGCTCTTATTCTGATCGCCGGACTGTCGGCCCGGGCCGACGCCCAGACAATCGCCCCGACCGCCGAGACGGCCGCGGCGGTGGAGAGCTTCCACGCCGCGCGGACCGACCGATATGCCTGGGTCGAGGAGACCGAGACGCCCACCCTCAACGCCAAGGGAGCGGCCGTGGTGCGGGTGCTGGAGCGGGCGGAGCGCCAGGGCCTGCGCGCGGCCGACTACAGGCTCCCGGCCACCGACTCGCCGACGGCGCTCGACCATGCGGTCAGCCTGACCCTGCTGCGCTACCTGACCGACCTGCAGGCCGGTCGGGTCGCGCCGAAGAAGGCGGACCCCGCCCTCTACGTCTTCCCGCGGGAGGTCGACGGTCTCGCCCTGCTGGAGGCGGTGCACGCCGCCCCGGAGACAGCCAAGGCGATGGCGGATCTGGCGCCGGCCAACCCGGTCTACCGCCGCCTGCGCCGGCTGCTGCTCGACTACCGGACGCTCGCCCGCACCGGCGGCTGGCATCCGGTGTCGGAGGGCCCGACCCTGAAGCCCGGGATGACCGACCCCAGGGTATCGGAAGTGCGCCGCCGCCTCTCCTCCACCGCGGACCTGACCCCGGTATCCGGTGCCACCGACCTCTATGATCCGGCGCTGGAGAGTGCGGTGCGCCAGTTCCAGCGGCGCCACGGGCTCGATTCCGACGGCGCGGTCGGGGCGAAGACGGTGGCCGCGATGAATGTGCCGGTGCAGGACCGCATCCGACAGATCGTGCTGAACATGGAGCGGTTCCGCTGGATGCCGGACGAGTTCGGCGACGACCATGTCTTCGTCAACATGGCCGGGTTTGAGCTCGATTATGTGGTCGGCGGGGTCACCCGGCTGGCCATGCGGGTGATCGTCGGCCGCCCCTACCGCGAGACGCCGATCTTCAGCGACCAGATCCGCTACATGGAGTTCAACCCGACCTGGAGCGTGCCGGCGAAGATCGCCGCACAGGATCTGCTGCCGAAGATCAAGAAGGACCCGTCCTACCTCTCGGCGGGCGGCTACGAACTGTTCGCCGGCTACCAGAACGACGCGCCGCGCGTCGACCCCGCCTCCGTCGACTGGGCGGCGATCCCCAAGGGCCGGTTTCCCTACCGCCTGCGCCAGGCCCCCGGCGAGAAGAACGCGCTCGGCCAGGTGAAGTTCATGTTCCCGAACCAGTTCGACGTCTATCTGCACGACACCCCGGCACGGGAGCTGTTCGCCAAGTCGGTGCGCAACTTCAGCTCCGGCTGCATCCGGCTGCAGAAGCCGATCACCCTGGCCGAAGTGATGCTGGCCGCCGATGGACAGGACCCGGGACAGGTCCGCAGGATCCTCGACAGCAAGAAGACCACCCGGGTCAACCTGAAGACCCCGGTGCCGGTCCACCTGACCTACCTGACCGCCTGGATCGGCGAAGGCGGAACCGTGGAGTTCCGCGACGACATCTATGGGCGCGACGCCCTGCTGGAGAAGGCGCTGGGCTTGATTTGACGGCGATGAAAAGGCTTGCGCGGCGCCGCAAACCGATGGAAAGAGGGTCTCTCGCGCCACGGCGCCTCGGAGACCATCGGACATGACGGAACACTTCGCTTCCTCGCCCCGACGCCGGGTTTCGCGGCGCGCGGCCCTGGGTGCTTTGGCGCTGCTGATGACCGGCGGCACGCCGGCCCGCTCGGCGATCGTTGCGGCCCACGACACCCGCAAGCTGAAGATCGAGCATCTGCACACCGACGAGCGGCTCGACGTCACCTATTTCCGCAACGGCCGCTACGACGCCGAGGCCCTGCGCAAGATCAATTACTGCCTGCGCGACCACCGCGACGGGACGGTCCATGCGATCGACACCCGGGTGCTGGACTACCTGCACGACCTGTCGTTCCGCCTGGGCATTACCCAGCGGATCGGCATCGTCTGCGGCTACCGGTCGCCCAAGACCAACGAGGCGCTGCGGGCCAGCAGCTCGGGCGTGGCCAAGCGCAGCCTGCACATGCAGGGCATGGCGCTGGACATCCGCGTTCCGGGCATCCGGGTCAGCACCCTCGCCAAGGCGGCGATCGCCATGAACCGGGGCGGCGTCGGCCTCTATTCCCGGTCCAATTTCCTGCATATCGACTGCGGCGAGCCGCGGACCTGGGGGGCGTAGACCGCCCCTCCTACCCTGCCGTCTACGGGCAGGCTTCCCCCAGCCGATAGGTGTAGCGGGTGGCCTCGCCGGCGGCACCGCTGACATGGTCGAAGATCAGCGACTGGCCGCTGCGGATGACCCGGAAGCACCCTTCCTGTCCCTGCGCCCAGCCGTTGTTCCATGTCCGGCAGTACAGGCCCTCATCGGTGACCCGCCAGATGCCGGCGGCGTCCTCGCGCCGAGCCCCGGCCAGGACGACCGCCTCCATGGTGCCGTCGCGCATATGCCGGCCGGTATAGCGCCACTGGCCAAGCAGCTGGCTGCCGCAACGGGTCAGGGCATTCCCGGTGACGGTCTGGCGGATCTCCGGGGCGTTCAGCACCGTCGGCCCGGTCTCCGGTGTCGCACAGGACGCGACGGCGAGGGCAAGAAATGCGACACCGGCGATGCCGAGCCGTTCCGCTATCCTCTTGAGGTGGCTCAGAATTCTCATTTCCAGGAAACTCCCTCAAAGTTAATAAAATTTATCCGCAAATTGATAAGATGCCGATGCTATAGGACTGAGACATCCGCAGACGCCCCAGCCGGTCTCCGGCCGCCGGGTCGGCGCGTAGCAAGTAGGTATGACAGGCATGTTGAGCGTCCCCCTCCCCAGTAACGAAAACGATCGGCTCGCCCAACTCATCTGGTTCCAGATCCTGGACACGCCGCCTGAAGAAAGCTTCGACCGTATATCACGAACGGCTGCCCGGGTCCTGCAGACGCCGATCGCGGCGGTGTCTCTGGTCGATGGCGACCGGCAGTGGTTCAAGTCCGTGTGCGGCCTGAGCATCAGCGACACACCGCGCGACATGGCCTTCTGCTCACACACCATCCTGCAGCGCTCGCCTCTGGTGGTGGAGGACGCGCTGGAGGATACCCGTTTCAAGGACAACCGACTGGTCACCGGCGAGCCCTATATCCGAGCCTATGCCGGGGTGCCGCTGGTCACCGAGGACGGGTTCGCGCTGGGCTCGCTCTGTGCCATCGACACCAAGCCCCGGCACTTCACCGACGACCAGATCGCGGCCCTGCAGGACATGGCCGACACGGTGATGGACCTGATGCGCTATCGGCTGCTGCGTGCCGACGTGCGGCAGGCGACGGACATGTTCTCCGCCCAGGTCAGCCACGAGATCCGCACGCCGCTGAACGCCGTGATCGGGTTCTCAGAGGCGCTCCGCAGCGGGGTCTACGACGCCGACCCCCAGCGGGCCCGCGAGTATCTGGACATCATCGCCCGCTCCGGCCGCGACCTGGACGACACATTGGGCCGGCTGCTCGACGAATCCCGCCTCAAGCGCGGCTAGTCCCCCGGTCAGGCGTGGGCGGCCTGCTGGTGGACGACCCTCTTCGCTCCCGCCAGGGCGAGCTCGTTGAACCCCGTCTCGTCCTCGGCAAGCTGGGCGGCGAGGTCGGCGCGCATGCGCGGGTCCCAGAAATCGATGATGTGCTGAGCGACACCGGCGACCGCCTCGTCCCGCGGATAGGGCCGGTGGAAGTCGGCGATCTGGTTCGCCATGCGGATGATGTCCTGGCGCTTCATGCCACCTTCTCCGTGCGTGAGTTCTGTCCGGCCTCGAAGACCATGATCCCGTTGGCCGCGAGGCTGGCGAGGCCCATGCCGCAGCGCCCGGCCACGTCGATCGCCAGCTTGCTGGGGGCAGAGACCGCGGCCAGGAACGGCGCGCCGGCGACCGCCGCCTTCTGCACCAGCTCCACGCTGATCCGGCTCGAGATCAGGATGAAACCGTCGCGCGCGTCCAGCCCGTCACGGGCGAGCGAACCGATCAGCTTGTCCAGCGCGTTGTGCCGGCCGATATCCTCGCGCACCCGCTCGATGGTCCCGTCCGCCCGGCAGAACGCGGCGGCGTGGGTGGAGTGGTTCGACCGGTTCATCACCTGGGCATCGCGCAGGGCATCATAGGCGCGGGTCAGGGCTCCGGCCTCCGGCGTGCGGCCCCGCACCCGGGGCGGCCGCGGGACGGCGGCCTCGATGGTCTGGGCGCCGCAGATGCCGCAGCCCGACCGGCCGGCGATGGAGCGTTTGCGGTCCTGGGCAGCGTCGGCATAACGGTCGGCGACCCGCAGGTTCAGCAGATAGCCGTCCCCCGCCTGGCCGATCCGCAGGCTCTCGATCTTGGCGACCGACGGCACGATCCCCTCGGTGAGCGCGAAGCCGACGGCGAAATCCTCCAGATCGGCCGGGGTTGCCATCATCACGGCAAAGCTGTCGCCGTTGACAAGGACTGCGACCGGCGTCTCCTCGGGCACCTGCCAGGCCTGCACCCGCGCGTCGCCGCCGGTTACCAGGGTACCGGTGACTTCGGGCGAGACCTCGCTCGCGGTGCCGTCGAGGCGCCGGATCTCCATCACTCGGCCCCGGTCATTCCGCCGCCACCACGAACTGGCGCTCGTGCACGTCGCGGAAGTGCTCCTGCCAGTCGGAAGGCTGGTTCGACTTGGTCACCTGCACCGCCGTTACCTTGTATTCCGGGCAGTTGGTGGCCCAGTCGGAATACTCCGTGGTGATGACATTGGCGCCGCTCACCGGGTGGTGGAAGGTGGTGTAGACCACGCCCTGGGGCACGCGGTCGGTGATGGTCGCGCGCAGGGCGGTAGCGCCGATGCGCGAGCCGACACTGACCATGTCGCCCTCGCCGATCCCCCGCTCCTCGGCGTCGTGCGGGTGGATCTCCAGAATGTCCTCCGGATGCCAGCGGCCGTTCTCGGTCCGCCGTGTCTGGGCACCGACATTGTACTGGCTGAGGATCCGGCCGGTGGTGAGGATCAGCGGGAAGTGGCGGTTGGTCCGCTCGTCGGTGGCGACGTATTCCGTCACCATGAACCGGCCCTTGCCGCGCACGAAGCCGGTCTTGTGCATGGTCGGCGTGCCGTCCGGTGCGGCCTCGTTCACCGGCCATTGCAGCGAGACGCCACTGTCGAGACGGGCATGGCTGACACCGGCGAAGGTCGGGGTCAGGGACGCGATCTCATCCATGATCTCCGCCGCGGAGGCGTAGCCCATACCCTCGTAGCCCATGGCGTTGGCGAGACGGCAGACCGCCTCCCATTCGCTCAGGCCGGTCGCCTCCTTCATCACCGGGCGCACCCGGTTGATGCGGCGCTCGGCATTGGTGAAGGTGCCGTCCTTCTCCAGGAACGAGGTGCCCGGCAGGAAGACATGGGCATAGCCGGCGGTCTCGTTGAGGAACAGGTCCTGCACGACGACGCAATCCATGGCCTCCAGGGCCGCCGTCACATGCACCGTGTTCGGGTCGGACTGGGCGATGTCCTCGCCCTGGACGAAGATGCCGCGATAGGTGCCGTCGATGGCGGCGGCCAGCATGTTCGGGATGCGCAGCCCCGGCTCGGCCAGCAGCGGCCGGCCCCAGGCCTTCTCGAACAGCGCGCGGGTGGCGTCGTCGGAGACGTGGCGGTAGCCCGGGAACTCGTGCGGGAAACTGCCCATGTCGCAGGAGCCCTGCACGTTGTTCTGGCCGCGCAGCGGGTTCACGCCCACGCCCTCGCGGCCGATATTGCCGGTCGCCATGGCGAGGTTGGCCATGGCCATGACCATGGTCGAGCCCTGGCTGTGCTCGGTCACCCCCAGGCCGTAATAGATCGCGCCGTTGCCGGCGGTGGCGAACAGCCGGGCGGCGGCCCTCAGGGTCTCCGGCTCCACGCCGATCCGCTCGGCCAGGGCTTCCGGCGAGTTGCGCTCCTCGGCGACGAAGGCGCGCCAGCGCTCGAAATCCTCGCCCTCGCAGCGTTCGGCGACGAACCTTTCGTCCACCAGCCCCTCGGTGACGATGGTGTGGGCCAGCGCGTTCATCACCGCCACATTGGTGCCGGGACGGAGCTGGACGTGATGGGCCGCCTTGATGTGCGGCGACTTCACCAGATCGATGCGGCGCGGGTCGAGGACGATGATCTGCGCGCCCTCGCGCAGCCGCTTCTTCATGCGCGAGGCGAAGACCGGGTGGCCGTCGGTCGGGTTGGCGCCGATCAGCAGAATGACGTCCGCCTTCTCCACCGACTTGAAGTTCTGGGTACCGGCCGAGGTGCCGAAGGTGGTCTTCAGCCCGTAACCGGTCGGCGAGTGGCAGACCCGCGCGCAGGTATCGACGTTGTTGTTGCCGAAGGCGGCCCGGATCATCTTCTGGACGACATAGACCTCCTCGTTGGTGCAGCGCGACGAGGTGATGCCGCCGATCGCGCCTTTGCCATGGTCGGCCTGGATCTTCTTGAACCGGTCGGCGGCGAAGGAGATCGCCTCGTCCCAGGAGACCGCGCGCCAGGGATCGGTGATCTTGTCGCGCACCATCGGGGTGGTCACCCGGTCCTTATGCGTGGCGTAGCCCCAGGCGAAGCGGCCCTTCACGCAGGAATGGCCCTCGTTGGCTCCGCCGGACTTCTGCGGCACCATGCGCGCGACCTTGTCGCCCTGCAGCTCCGCCTTGAAGGAGCAGCCCACGCCGCAATAGGCGCAGGTGGTCTCCACCGAGCGGGTCGGCACGCCCTTCTCCACCACCGAGGCTTCCATCAGCGTGGCGGTCGGGCAGGCCTGGACGCAGGCGCCGCAGGACACGCATTCCGACGAGAAGAAATCGTCGATCTGGGTCCCGGCTGACACCATGGAGGCAAAGCCACGGCCGTCGATGGTCAGCGCGAAGGTGCCCTGCACTTCCTCGCAGGCCCGCACGCAGCGCGAGCAGACGATGCATTTGGCCGGGTCGAACTGGAAATACGGGTTGGAGGTATCGACCGGCTTGCGACTCTCGGCGGCGAAGTGGTTCGCTCCGTCCATGCCGTAGCGCACCTCGCGCAGGCCGACCACGCCGGCCATGTCCTGAAGCTCGCAGTCGCCGTTCGCCGAGCAGGTCAGGCAGTCCAGCGGGTGGTCGGAGATGTAGAGCTCCATCACCCCCTTGCGGATCTTCGCCAGGCGGTCGTTCTGGGTGGTGACGACCATGCCGGCGCGCACCGGGGTGGTGCAGGAGGCGGGCGTGCCCTTCACCCCTTCCACTTCCACCAGACACATCCGGCAGGAACCCCAGGGGCCCAGGCTGTCGGTGGCGCAGAGCTTCGGGATCGGCCGGTCGATCTGCGAGGCGGCGCGCATGATCGACGTGCCCTCGGGCACGGTGACCTCGACGCCGTCGATGGTGAGGGTGACCGGAGCGCCTTCCTTGGCGGGCGTGCCGTAGTCCTGTTCTTTCAGAAGGGCCATCGCTCGCACTCCTACTCGGCCGCCATCAGGGGGCGGGTGTCGAAATCCTCGGGGAACAGACGCATCGCGGAGAGCACCGGCATCGGCGTCAGCCCGCCCATGGCGCAGAGCGAGCCGTCGCGCATGGTCTCGCAGAGATCGGCGACCAGCTCGAGATTGTCGGCGACGTTCTCGCCGCGCTGGATCTTCTCCACCGTCTCCTTGCCCCGTACCGCACCGATCCGGCAGGGCGTGCACTTGCCGCAGCTCTCGATCTCGCAGAACTCGAAGGCGAACCGCGCCATCGCCGCCATGTCGACGCTGTCATCGAACACCACGATGCCGCCATGGCCGAGCATGGCGTCGTTGCCGGCGAAGTTCTCGTAATCGGTTGCCAAGTCCAGCATCGCCGCGTCGATATAGGCGCCGAGCGGGCCGCCGACCTGGGCGGCGCGGAACGGCCGGCCGGACGCGGTGCCGCCGCCGAACTCCTCCACAAGCTGGCGCAGGGTGACGCCGAACGCCTTCTCCACCAGACCGCCATGCCTGATGTTGCCGGCGAGCTGGAACGGCTTGGTCCCGCGCGAGCGGCCCATGCCGAATTCTTTGTAGTAGGCCGCGCCCTTGGCCATGATCACCGGGACGGTGGCGAGGGTCAGAACGTTGTTCACCACGGTGGGCTTGCCGAACAGGCCGTGGATCGCCGGGATCGGCGGCTTGGCCCGCACGGTGCCGCGCTTGCCCTCCAGGCTCTCCAGCATCGAGGATTCTTCGCCGCAGATATAGGCGCCGGCACCGCGGCGGACATGCAGGCGGAAGGTCTTCCCACTCCCGCCGATATTCGCACCGAGCCAGCCCGCCTGCTCCATCAGCTCGGCGGCGGCGGTCATGGTGGCGATGGCGTCGGGATATTCGGAGCGGATGTAGATGTAGCCGTCCTCCGCGCCCACCGCGAGGCCGGCGATGGCCATGCCTTCGATCAGGGTGAACGGGTCGCCCTCCATGATCATGCGGTCGGCGAAGGTCCCGCTGTCGCCCTCGTCGGCGTTACAGCAGATGTATTTCTGGCCGGCCGGCTGATCGTGCACGGTCTTCCACTTGATGCCGGCGGGGAAGCCGGCCCCGCCGCGGCCGCGCAGGCCGGACTCGGTGATGGCGGCGCAGATGGCAGCCCCGTCCATCTCCAGCGCCGCCTTCAGCCCGTCGAGCCCGCCCCAGGCGCTGAGCGAGGCGTGGTCCAGCGGATCGATGACCCCGACACGGGCGAAGGTCAGCCGCTCCTGATGCTTCAGAAACGGGATCTCCTCGGTGAGACCCAGCGCCAGGGCGTGGTGCCCGTCGCCCGACAGCAGCCCGGCCTCGAACAGGCCAGGAACGTCCTCGGCGGCGACCGGCCCGTAGGCGACGCGGCCGGCGGCGGTCTCTACCTCCACCAGCGGCTCCAGCCAGAACATGCCGCGGGAGCCGTTGCGCACGATGGTCACGGCGTCGCCGCGCTTGTCGGCCTCCGCGGCGATGGCCTTGGCGACCGCATCGGCGCCCATGGAGCGGGCGGCGGAATCCCGGGGAACGTAAACGGTGACAGTCATGAGCGGGCCTCCCGCACGGCGGTGTCCAGGCGGGCGGTGTCGACGCGGCCGACCAGCCTGCCGTTCACCATGGCGGCCGGGGCCAGCGCGCAATTGCCGAGGCAATAGACCGGCTCGATGGTGACGCCATCGTCGGAGGTGCCGCCGAGCGTGATGCCGCGGGCGGCGCAGACCGCCTCGATCAGCGCCAGAGCGCCCATCGACTGGCAGGCCTCGGCGCGGCAGAGCTTGACGAATACGGGGCCGGCCGGGGCGCGGCGGTAGTCGTGGTAGAAGCTGACCACGCCATACACTTCGGCGCGGGAGAGGTTGAGGGCGCTGGCGATGGCCGGCAGGGTCGCCTCGGGGACGAAGCCGGTCGCCTCCTGCAGGTCGTGCAGGATCTCCAGCAGGGCCGCCGGATCGTTGTCATGACGCGCGCAGATCGCGGTCGCCTCGGCCACCGCTCCGGCCGGAGCCGCCATGGGGGCTGTCTCAGCCTCGATCATCCGTGCCTGTCTCCCATTCACCAGCACTGTCGACCGACACGGCGCAGTGTTCCGGACACGATGGGCTCAGCCGCAAGTTGCGGTCAAATCGGACGATTCAATGTGTTGATAGACGCGCTCTATGGTGCAGTGCGGGGGAATGGGCACATGGCAGCGCTCCAAATCCGTCTTCCCGGGTCCTGCCCCGGGATCCAGGCTTCGGGCCGCTGGGACGACCGGAGTGGGTGTCCGGCACTCCGGTGAGCGTCACCCGCGGTCCCGGCGCAAGGCCGGGAAGACGATATAGAGGTAGGTTCCCCCCTCACGCCTCCGTCAGATACCCCCGCGCGAAGGCCGCGTCCTGGTCCTCGAAGATCGCCATCGCCGTCGTCATGCGGCGGAAGCCGTATTTGCGGTAGATCGGCTCCTTGCCCGGCACGGCGTAGAGCAGGATCTTGCGATGGTGGCGCACCCGGTCGAGCAGGCGTCGGATGACCTGGCCGCCGAGGCCCTGGCCCTGGTGGCTGGGAAGGACGACGATGTCGCCCAGATAGGCACAGTCCGCCCCGTCCGACAGCGCCCGGCCGGCGGCGACCAGACGGCCGTCTTCGCGGGCGAACTCGCGATACAGGCTGTTGGTGAACACCGTGCGCAGGAAATCCGGCGTCTTGTCGCCCAGCGGGGCCGCACGCACCAGATCGGCCAGTTCCTCCCAGTCCACGTCATCCGCCGACTGGCTCCACTCGATCGCCATCCGTCACCTCACCGACTAGGTCGCGCGGTGTGGATAGCCGAACGGGGCGCCCTCCGTGCAGGCCCAACCGGACCGGCGCGGAGCGGTCCAAACCTCAGACCGCCTCGATCCGGGCCTCGGCGTCGAGCTGCTCCGGGGTCATCTCGGAGAGCGCGTCCATCAGGGCGGGACCGAAACTCCCGGGTCCGTCAGCCCTGTCGGCGGCGATCTCGCCGGCCCGGCCGAAGCAGGCATGGGCGGCGACCGTCGCCGCGAACGGGTCCTGGCCGACCAGGAAGGCGCCCACCACGCCGGTCAGCGCGCAACCCATGGCCGTCACCCGGCCCATCAGCGGGCTGCCGCCGGCGATCCGCATGGCCCGGTCGCCGTTGGTGACGAAGTCCACCGCGCCGCTGACCGCGACCACGCCGCCGGTGCGCTGAGCCAGATAGCGCGCCGCGTCCTCGGCGGCCGCGACCGGGTCGCCGGCATCCACCCCCTTGCCGCTGGCCACCTCCCCGCTCAATGCCAGGATCTCCGAGGCGTTGCCGCGGAGCACGGTCGGATTAAGGGCGAGGAGCCGAGCCGCCAGCCGGTTACGGAAGCCGGTCGCCCCCACCGCCACCGGATCCAGCACCCAGGGCTTGCCCGCCGCCGAGGCGGCCTGGGCGGCGGCGACCATGGAGGCCTCCCACCCGGCATCGGCGGTGCCGATATTCACCGTCAGGCCGCCGGCGATCCCGGCGAACTCGGCCGCCTCCTCGATCGCATGCACCATGGCCGGCGAGGCGCCGACCGCGAGCTGGGCGTTGGCGACCACGTTCATGGCGACGAAATTGGTGATGTTCTGCACCAGCGGGGCGGTGTCCCGCAGGGTCTTCAGGTGCATGCCCGCGCTTTTCATGGGATGCCTTTCCGCCACCGGGGCCGCAGCGGCGCCCGCCTTCTGTCGGCGGACCCGCAACTTCCTCCGCCGGCATGATCCGGTTCAGGTTCGAAGGGTGCTTCTCAGCCCGCAGATGCGGACGCCCCCGTGCGTCCTTGGAACGTGGGCCCGCGGACGGCGTCGCGCAAGACCGGACGCCCGACGGGGTTAGCGGGCGGAGCCGAAGAACATCGCGCCGATGAAGCGGTCAACCTTCTGGCCATCATCGGCCAGCGGCAGCACCAGGGCCTCGTAGGACTTGTGCTCCTTGCCGAGCCAGTCCACCACGCCCCAGACCCGCACCGGCTGACGGGTGTCGCGCACTTGTCGGTAGAGATCGAGCCCGTTCTGCCCGAACACGTCGCCGACCGTGCGGCCGGTATTGTCCCGGCCCACATGCTCGGTGATCTCCGTTCCGATCAGGGTGTAGCGGAAATCGTCGATCTCGGGCTCGACCTGCACCACGAAGAGCGAGCCCAGGCAGTCCCGCATCTCCAGCGGGTCGAAGTCCCGGCGCGCCGGCAGCAGGTCGTCCCGGCATTTCGAGCGCCAGGCCCGCAGCAGCCCCTGCAGCTTTGGGCTGACCAGGGACAGGGTCCAGTCCCACCCGCCCGCCTGCGGGGTCGGCGAGGATCCGGATCCGTCGGTGATGCTGAAGACGATCGGGCGCAGGCACGTGGTGACCATCGATACACCCTTCTTATACAAGGGTTTTTTGACCCGTAACGCCCCCGCTATACGACAAACGGAAGGCGGCGACAACAAAGCCGGCAGCGCCCTCCGGATCGCCTACACCGCCAACGGGTCGGGATAGCCCTTTGCCGCCTCCAGCAGCATCTCGACCAGCGGCGACATCGGCGCGCGGTCCAGGGCGACCACGCCGATCATGTGCTCCACCACCGGCTCCACCAGAGGGATCGCCCGCAGCCCCGCCCCCTCGCCGACCACCCGGGTCAGCGCCTCGGGCAGCACGCTGACCAGGCCGGCGGTCTGCACATAGGCGCAGAGGTTGATCACCGAGTTGCTCTCGATCTCCGGATGGGGATGACAGCCGGCCTTGGCGAAGGCGCGGTCGATGATGCGCCGGTTCTGCATGTCCGGGGTCAGCGCGCAGAGCGCGTGCTCGGCCGCCTCCGCCCAGGCGACGCTGTCGCGGGCGGCGAGCGGATGATCCTCGCGCACCACCAGCCGGTAGCGCTCGCGGTACAGCGGCTGGGCGGCGGAGATGTCGATGGGCTCGCTGTCCAGATAGGTGATGCCGGCATCGATGGCGAATTCCGCCAGGTGCCGCTCGATCTCCTTGGAGGACTGGGAGCGCACGCTGAAGGTCAGCTTGGGGAAGCGCCGGCGCAGCAGCTCGGTCAGCGGCGGCACGGCGGCGAGGGCCGACGGTATGACACCCAACACCATCCGGCCCTCCGGCGCGCCGGCAAGCGCGGAGAGGTCGTCGCGCAGGCTGTCGCAATCCTCCAGGATGCGCTGCGCCCATTTCAGGATGTGCTGGCCCTCGTTGGTCAGGCCGATATAGCGCTGGCCGCGCAAGACGATGGGAACGCCCAGCTCGTGCTCGAGCTGGCGGATGCGGCCGGACAGGGTGGGCTGGGTGATGCCGCAGGCCTCGGCGGCCCGGGTGAAATGCTGCTCGCGGGCGAGCGCCACGAGGTACTGGAGCTGTCTGATATCCATGGACGCGACGCTCCGGCACGACGTGAAAGGGCCGCGCACCGCTCGGGACATTCGGTGCGCGGCCCTAAAGGTGCCGGTAGTTTACGCGTCGCGCAACGGCACCGCCACGTAGCGCTGCTGGCCGTCACGGCGGACGAGCAGGAGCACGGACTTCTTATGCCCGGACTTGGCCGCGTCCACGGCGGCACGGGCTTCCTTGGCGTTGGACACCTGGGACTGGCCGACCGCGGCGATCACGTCGCCCGGACGCAGCTCGTCCGCACCGTCGGGAGCGACCGAGAGCACGACCGCGCCGTCCTCCTCGTCACCCAGGGTCACA
The DNA here is from genome assembly GCF_965223715.1 of Thalassobaculum sp. Lineage (GTDB taxonomy): Bacteria > Pseudomonadota > Alphaproteobacteria > Thalassobaculales > Thalassobaculaceae > Thalassobaculum. Next base: position 1,836,286 of record NZ_OZ245012.1, read on the forward strand.
CCGAGCGGCGGCACCTCGAGCCCGTCGGCGCTCGGCGCACCGGTGGTCGCCTCGGCCATCTGATCGGCCTCGGGATAGGTGCCGACCTTGATGTCCAGATCGCGGCCGGTTCCGTCGCGCCAGACGGTCAGGTTGGCGCTCTCGCCCGGATCGGTGTCGGCCACCGCACGGGTCAGGTCGCGGACCTCCGAGATCGCGGTATTGCCGAACCGCAGGATGACGTCGCCCGACTTCAGGCCCGCCTGCCCGGCCGGCCCCGACGGATCGACATCGGCGACCAGCGCCCCGTCATGGGAGTTCAGGCCCAGGCTCTCGGCGATCTCCGGTGTCACCGGCTGAATGCGCACGCCGATGAAGCCGCGCTCCACCGAGCCGTGCTCCAGAATCTCTGCGACGATCGCGCGGGTCTGGTTCGCCGGCACGGAGAAGCCGAGACCGATATTGCCGCCGGTCGGCGAGAAGATCGCGGTGTTCATGCCGACGACCTGGCCGTCGGTATTGAACAGCGGACCGCCGGAATTGCCGCGGTTGATGGCGGCATCGACCTGGATGAAGTCGTCGTACGGGCCGGCATTGATGTCGCGGCCGCGGGCCGAGACGATGCCGGAGGTGACCGTACCGCCGAGGCCGAACGGGTTGCCGATGGCGACCACCCAGTCGCCGACCTCAAGCTCGTCGCTGTCGCCCCAGGGCAGCGTGGGCAGCGGCGTGTCGCTGGAGACCTTCAGCACGGCCACGTCGGTCTTCGGATCGCGGCCGACCAGGGTGGCGTCGAGTTCGGTGCCGTCATCCAGCACCACCTTGATCTCTTCGGCGCCGTCGATGACGTGGTTGTTGGTCACGATCGTGCCGCCGGCATCGATGATGAAGCCGGAGCCGAGACCCTGGGCCTGGCGCGGGGCCTGCTGCTGCCCCATGGGCGGCTGGCCGCCGTAGAACCGCTCGAAGAAGTCGCGCAGCGGATGTCCCGGCGGCAACTCCGGGATCTTCTGGCCGCCGACTTCCGGGGTGCCGCTTGACGTCTTGGTCAGCACTGTGACCACGGCCGGCTTGGCCTTCTTCACAAGTTCGGAGAAGGAGCCCGGCAGTTCGCCATGGGCATGAGCCACGCCCGGGGCGAATATCGGTTGGGCCACCATCGGAGCGGCGACCAGCGCGGTCGCCAGGAGCGCGGCGCGAAGCCCTGCGCGCGTACGTGAACGGGTCATCAAGTCTACCCTCCATCGATCTGTTGAGCTGGGCGACGTCGGGCCGTTGCGTCAACGTCGCCTTCGCCGTCGATGCCAGAGATAGGCGCCGATCTGTTCAGGACGCGGACGGAGATGAGGCAATTTAGCGGCAGATGTGGCGTTGAGGTGTCATCTCGACGCCGTGGACCGGAACGGGAGCCGGGTCAGGCCCGCTGGCAGAAATGCTCGGCGACGCCCAGCAGCCGGGCGACGGGACCGCCCCGCTCCATCGCCATCGGCATGACGATGGTCTCGTACCAGTGACGCGAGCCGCTTCGGGTGCGAAAGGCGATGCGCTGCACGGCCGGCACCGCCGCGTCGCTCGCCAGGGCATAGAGCCGGATCAGCGTCCCCTGGCTGCCCTGCCCGGCGATCTCGGAGAGCCGGCGACCGGTATTGTCCGCCTCGGTGTGGGAGACGACGTCGGTGCCGACCAGCCGATAGCGAAAATCGACGATCTCCTCCGGGCCCGGACCGGCCTTCGACAGCACATCGACTAGATAGACGTAGGGGAGGATTCCGGCCAGCGCCTCGGCCTTCAGATCATCGGCCAGCGGCAGCGCGCCCTCCTCGCAGGCCGCCGACCAGACGGCATAGCCGCGGGCGACGATCGGCGAAACCAGCGCGGGTTTACCGACCACCAGATGCCCGGACTCCTCAACGAGGGTGTCCGCCGCCGGATGGCGGCGCAACGTGGAGTGAAGGGGACCGACAGCCATATCTACCCTGCGCACGGTGTCATCGCCCCGAACCGCAAGGTCGGGGACTCGTCGTCCAGAATGGGTGGAAATCGTTATCAAAATCCTTACGGCGACTCTGCTTGCCACAGCGCCAACCGAACGTGTGCCTTCTCACATTCCGTCGCAAAGACTTTGGCACGGACGAGCGAATACTATGGAAGATTGCATAGGATCGAGAAAGGACATCGGATGGTGACGCAGCCGCCGACTGCGCTAGGCTGCGGGCGACCGTAACCAGAAGCGTCACTCACGACACACCAGATACAGGGAGCACCTCATGGATCTCGACCTTACCGGCAAGACCGCCCTCGTCACCGGCTCCACCCGCGGGATCGGCCTGGCCACGGCGAAGGGCCTTGCCGCCATGGGGGCGGAGGTCGTCATCAACGGCCGCAGCGACGGGCCGGTCGCCGAGGCGGTGGAGGCGGTGCTGCAGGCCGCCCCGGGAGCCGTCGTCCATGGCCAGGTCGCCGATCTTGGCACGGCGGAGGGTTGCGCCGCCCTGATCAAGGCCGTGCCCAGTGCCGACATCCTCGTCAACAACATGGGCATCTACGGCCCGAAGCCGTTCTTCGAGATCGAGGATGCCGACTGGCAGGAGATGTTCGACGTCAATGTGATGAGCGGGGTGCGGCTGACCCGGCACTATCTGAAGGACATGCTCGACACCAAGGACTGGGGCCGCGTGGTCTTCGTCTCCAGCGAGTCGGGCATCTACATCCCTAAGGAGATGGTGCATTACGGCATGTCGAAGAGCGCCCAGCTCGTCATTGCCCGAGGTGCCGCGGAGGCGACCAAGGGCACGAACATCACCGTGAACTCCGTGCTGCCGGGCCCGACCTGGGTGGAGGCGCAGACCGAGCGGCTGACCGCCCGGGCCAAGGCCCAGGGCACCACCCTGGAGGCGATCACTTCGACCATGTTCACCGAGCGGCGGCCGGCCTCGCTGATCCAGCGCTACGCCACGCCCGAGGAGGTGGCGAACATGATCTGCTACGTCTGCTCCAAGGCGTCCAGCGCGACCAATGGCGCGGCGCTTCGGGTGGAGGGCGGTATCGTCACCAACCCGTTCTGACCGTCACAGGTCGGCCACGGCGATCTTCACCACCGTATCGGGGACCGTCCCAGAGGCCCCATGGCCGACCGACGCGCGTTCTCGGCGCTGGTCGTACAGACTGATGCCGAGAACGCTGTCGATCTCGCCGGTATCGGAGATCATCGGCAGCACCAGGCGTTCGACCCGGTAGATCAGGTGGGGTGCCGGGAATCGCTCCATCGAGCTGTAGAGAATGGCGGGCTCGCCCAGCACCGTCGCCCAGCGGGCCGCCAGGATCGGCTGATGCTCGTCGCCGACGATCTGGCGCAGGGTGTGGCCCTTGATCGAGCCCCTCCAGGCGTCGTTCACGTCCTCGCCCGCCAGCTCGCAGACGTAGTCGTCCTGCTCCGGACATTTCCTGTAGATCCACATGAAGCTGAGCAGCGGGCCGATCGGCAGCGGATCGAACGTGCTGCGTCGGGTCACCGCCTGGCCGTCGCGGGCGGCGAGCCAGGCGTCGAATAGCTGGAAGATCCGGGGATCCGCCGAGGGAACGCGCTCGCGGATCAGCATGGCCCGCAAGTCCGACGGCTACGGCGCAAGAGGCCACCCAGGCAGAGGGCAAGGGAGAGGGATTGATTCGAAAGGCCGGGCGGGAAGATCATCAGGTCCATGCACATAACGCGACCGCGCGACAGACCGCGGCACTGGAGGGAACGCCCATGTTGAGCGAGGCCGAAGTCTCCCACTATCACGAAAAAGGTTACGTATTTCCTGACTACAGGCTACCGCCGGAAACGCTGCAGGCGATCCGTGACGACCACGACAGGCTGCTGAAGCGCCATCCCGAGTTCCGCGACAACTGCCCTGACCTGTTGACCTTCGACAGCGGCTTCCTCAATTACGCGCGCGACCCGGCGATCCTGGACATGGTCGCCCAGCTCATCGGCCCGGACATCGCCCTGTGGAACATGAGCTTCTTCGCCAAGCCAGCCTTGAACGGCAAGCGCACCCCCTGGCACCAGGACGGCGCCTATTGGCCGATCCGGCCGCTGGCCACCTGCACGGTGTGGATCGCCGTCGACGACGCCACGCCGGAGAACGGCTGCATGCGCTTCATCCCCGGCTCGCACAAGTCGAAGGATCTGGCGCCCCACGACCTGAAGAAGGACCCCTCGGCCACCTTGAGCCAGGAGCTGTCCGCCGGCACCTTCGACGAGGCCGAGGCCGTCGATGTCGCGCTGGAGGCGGGCCAGATTTCGCTGCACGACGTGTACCTGTATCACGGATCGGAGGCGAACGCGTCGCCCCGCCCCCGGCGCGGCATGACCCTGCGGCTGATGCCCACATCGTCGTTCTACGACCGGGACCTCGCCCGCAAGGCCGCCGAGGAGCGCGGCGATTACGACCAGTCGGTGCGCACGCTGTTCCTGCTGCGCGGAGAGGACCGGTCCGGCCGCAATGACTTCCGCGTCCGTGCTCTCGCCTGACCGAGAGCCGTCGCATTGCCACGTCAGGAAGATCTCAGGAGTGGGCGCTAGGGCGTGTGTCGCGCGGCGTGAAGTCGAGCAGGGCGAGCAGCATGTGCACCTGGCATCCATCGGAAGAGAGCGGCAGAATCACCCGCTCGATGTCGAAAAGGTGTCCTCCCAGCTTGCGAAAACGGTGATCGCTGAACAAAGGCCGTGCGGCGGTCACGGCGGCGTTGTAGTCATCGAGGACCTTTTCGCGCACCTCGCCGAAGTCGATTTCGTCCAGGAACTGGCCGGTATAGTCCGCACCGAACATTTCGACGACCAAGGTACCGACGAGACGGACATGCAGTCGATTGTCGGCCGGCATGACGTCCATCAGGATGATGTTCGGCAGCAGCCGCGGAATGTCGAGCGGGTCGAGGTCCGCCCGTGCCGGCATCAGCTTGGTTCCGCGCTTTTCAAGCCAATAGTCGTGGATCTGACGAAGCAGCGGTGACCGCACGTCGGCGAGCGCCTTTCCAGACGGATCCATCGTTTCTCGTCCCCCACGCATCGCCGCCGCCAGGCTGCCGTCCAGGCCGTCGGCGGCCAAAGAGTCTTTCGCAGGCTCCCTTCCCGCAAAGATAAACGCATTTAGGAAATCTTGGTCCGAGACGGGCGCTGCGTTAACCTTTTCTTTGAACTCTGGTGGCAAACAGGTAGTGCGTTTGCATACCACGACAGGGGTCAGGGACCATGGATGAGCTGCTGAGCGAATTCCTCACCGAGACGGCGGAAGGACTCGCCGAACTCGACGTTGAGATCGTCAAGCTGGAGCAGAACCCGAACGACGCGGGTCTGATCGCCAGCATTTTCCGGATCGTGCACACGATCAAGGGAACCTGCGGCTTCATCGGCCTGCCCCGGCTCGAGACCGTGGCCCACGCGGCCGAGAACGTGCTCGGCAAGTATCGTGACAAGGAGCTTGAGGTCACCCCGACCTCGGTGACCGTCATCCTGGCGTCGCTCGACCGGATCAAGAGCATCCTGGCCCATATCGAGCAGACCGAGCAGGAGCCGGAAGGCAGCGACGACGACCTCATCGTTCAGCTCAACGAACTCGCCGAGGGTCGTACCCCCGACGCCGTCGCGGCCGCCCCTGCCGCGCCCGCCGCTGCCGAAGCTGCCGACACCGATGATGCCGACGACATGGCGGCGGCCAACGATCCCGACGCGCCGGCCGCGAGCGAAGATGTGATCGGCACCCGTCCTGGCGAAGTTCCGCTGGACGAGCTGGAGCGTGCCTTTCTGGAAGCCCCCGGCCCCGATGAGGCATCGGGCGCCGCCGATCCCGAGCCCGAACTGCCGGCCGCCCCGCCGTCGGTCCCCGCCGTCGCCGAGAAGGCCCCGGAATCCTCGGCCACCGCCGAAGCGATGCCGATCGCCGAGAGCAAGGCCGCCTCACAGAACATCCGCGTGAACGTGGATCTGCTCGAGAACCTGATGACCATGGTTTCCGAGCTGGTCCTGACCCGCAACCAGCTCCTGCAGATCGCCCGCAGCAACGGCCGCGAGATCGAGGGCTTCAGCGTGCCGCTGCAGCGCCTGAGCCAGGTTACCTCCGAACTGCAGGAAGGCGTGATGAAGACGCGCATGCAGCCGATCGGCAACGCCTGGTCGAAGCTGCCGCGGATCGTGCGCGACCTGGCGCACGAACTGAACAAGAAGATCGAGCTGGTCATGCAGGGTGCGGACACCGAGCTCGACCGGCAGGTCCTTGAGATGATCAAGGATCCGCTCACCCACATGGTGCGCAACTCCGCCGACCATGGTGTGGAGGATCCGGCCACCCGCCTCGCCTTCGGCAAGTCGGAGACCGGCCATATCCGTCTGAACGCCTATCACGAGGGCGGTCACATCATCATCGAGATCGCCGATGACGGTAAGGGCATCGACCCGGACAAGATCCGCAACAAGGCGATCGAGAAGAACGTCGTCGGCTCGGCCGATGCGGCCAACATGTCGGATCAGCAGATCCTGCAGCTGATCTTCAAGCCAGGCTTCTCCACCGCGGAGAAGATCACCAGCGTGTCCGGCCGCGGCGTCGGTATGGACGTGGTGAAGACCAACATCGAGAAGATCGGCGGCACCGTCGACCTCACCAGCCAGGTCGGCAAGGGCTCGGTCTTCAAGATCAAGATCCCGCTCACCCTGGCCATCGTGTCGGCCCTTGTCGTCGCCTCCTCCAGCGAGCGTTTCGCCATCCCGCAGCTCTCGGTGCTGGAACTGGTGAAGACCACGACCGACGGCCCGAATCGGATCGAGACGGTGCAGGGCACGCGGGTCATGCGCCTGCGCGACCGCCTGCTGCCCCTGGTTTCCCTGCGCGATCTGCTGCGTCTGGACGAGGGCAAGGAAGGCCAGGAGACCACCGCGGAGACCTTCGTGGTCGTCATGCAGGTCGGCACCTATTCCTTCGGCCTGCTGGTCGACAAGGTGTTCGACACCGAGGAAATCGTGGTCAAGCCGGTGGCCCCCGTGCTGCGCGACCTGACCGTGTTCTCGGGCAACACCATCCTCGGCGACGGCTCGGTGATCATGATCCTCGATCCCAACGGCATCGCCCAGGAGACCGGCGAGGTCATCGTCCCGGATCAGGCCGAGTACGACGAGAGCGACGAGTTCGACATGTCGCTGGAAGAGCAGACCCTGCTGCTGTTCAAGTCCGGCAATGACGGCCCGAAGGCCGTGCCGCTGTCCCTGGTCGCCCGCATCGAGATGCTCGACCTGAAGACGGTGGAGCATTCCGAGGGTCGCCCGCTGGTGCAGTACCGCGGCTCTCTGATGCCGCTGGTGATCTGCAAGGGGGCTGCTCCGTTGGAGCGCGAGGGCCAGCGCCCGGCCCTGGTCTTCACCGACGACGGGCAGTCCATGGGTCTGGTGGTCGACGAGATCCTCGATGTGGTCGAGGACCGGATCAACGTCACCATCGCCCCGGACGGCGCCGGCATGATGGGCTCGGCGATCATCAAGGACAAGGCGACCGACATCGTCGATGCCGGCTTCTACCTGACCGAGGCGTTCGGCGACTGGTTCCGCCGCTCGCGCCAGGGCAAGGAGAGCACCAGCAAGCGCCGTCTGCTGCTGGTCGACGACAGCGCGTTCTTCCGCAACCTGATGACACCGCTGCTCGCCACCTCCGGCTACAAGGTCGTGCCGGTCGACAGCGCGCAGAAGGCCCTCGACCTGTGCGAGCAGGGTGCGAATTTCGACCTGATCGTCACCGATATCGAGATGCCGGACATGGACGGCTTCACCTTCGCCGAGAAGCTGAAGGAGACGAGCTGGGCCGATACCCCGGTCGTGGCCCTGTCCTCGCGGACCTCGGAGCAGGATCTCGAGCGCGGCCACCAGGTCGGCTTCGCGGACTACGTGGCGAAGTCGGACCGCGAGGCCCTGCTGGATGCCCTGCCGGAGCTGCTGAAGGAGTAGTCCTTCAGGCCAACGATCAAACCGATCAATCCGGGCGCCCTTGCGGCGCCCGTTTTGTTTTCATGCGCCCGACCTGACGTCTTCCCGGTGCGGTGGCCCCGCGGCTAGACTGCCCGCCAACGTCGCCAAGAAACCCATCTGAGGGAACGTCATGCCCGAGACCTTCGCGGTTGCCGGGGCCGGCCTGATCGGTCGGGCCTGGGCCATCGTCTTTGCCCGCGCCGGCCATTCCGTGCGCCTGTGGGACGGCTCGCCGGAGGCCCTGGCCGCCTCGCTGCCGCTGCTGCGCGCCAACCTGGACGACCTGGAAGCCCAGGGCCTGATCGGCAGCGCCGAAGAGGTCGCCTCCCGGGTCACGGCGGTCGATACCCTGGGCGACGCGCTCGACGGGGCGCGGTGGATGCAGGAATGCATCGCCGAGACCGTGGAGGCCAAGGCGGGCCTGTTCGCGGAGGCCGACCGCTATGCCGAACCGGACGCGATCCTCGCCTCCTCCTCCTCGGCGATCGCCGCCTCGAAGTACACCGAAGATCTCCCTGGCCGGCTGCGCTGCCTGGTCGCCCATCCGGTGAACCCGCCCTATCTCGTCCCGCTGGTCGAGCTCTGCCCGGCCCCCTGGACCGACCCCGCCGTGATCCAGCGCGCGCGCCAGGTGATGGACTCGGTCGGCATGGTGCCGGTCTCCGTGAACAAGGAGGTGGAAGGCTTCGTCCTGAACCGCCTGCAGGGCGCGCTGCTGGCCGAGGCTTTCAAGCTGGTAGCCGACGGGGTGATCTCGACCGACGACCTGGACAAGACGGTGAAGGACGGGCTCGGCCTGCGCTGGTCCTTCATGGGGCCGTTCGAGACCATCGACCTGAATGCCCCGGGCGGTCTCGCCGATTACTGCGGACGCTACGGCCCGTTCTACGAGCGGCTCCAGGCCGAACAGGCGGAGGTGCGGGCCTGGGACGCGGATACGGTGAAGCGGATGGAGGGCGAGCGGCGCAAGCTGCTCGGCGCCGACGATCTCGGCACACGCCAAGTGTGGCGCGACCGGCGCCTCATGGCCCTGCTGAAGCACAAGCAGGCCGCCAGCGATGAATTCGGCGGCTGATGCACCGATGAGCGACCAACTGGACACCTCGCCGGCGGCGGTGCGCCGCCGGCTGACGATCTCCGACGCCGAACGCGCGGCCTATGGCATCCCCGACGACTGGCGGTCGGGCATGGCCCGGCTGGTGGCATGGTCCGACGTGGACGCCTTCGCCCATGCCAATCACACGGCCTTCCTGCTGTGGTTCGAGGCGGCCCGGAACCTGTATCTGGAGAGCGTCGGCATCCCGCGCCACGCGGTCGACAGGCCGGGACCGGTGATGATGAGCCTCACCACCCGCTACCTGAAGCCGATGGCCTATCACGACCCGGTCTTCGTCACCGCCCGGGTGAAGTCGATGCGCCGCACCTCCTTCGTCATGGAGTATGCCGCCTGGGGCAAGGACGGCTGTGCCTGCACCTGCGAGGCGCTGCTGGTGCTGATGATCAACGCCACCGGCGAGAAGGTGGCGATCCCGGACGGTGTCCGCGCGGCGATCCGCGACCTCGACGCGCCGGAAGAGCAGTGAGGGTCACCGCATGAGCGACACGCCACAGACCCATGCCGGCCGGGTGGCCGTCGTCACCGGCGCCGGCTCCGGCATCGGCCGGGCGATCGCCGAGGCCCTGGCCGCCGCCGGCGCACTGGTCGCCGTGCTCGACGCCAACGGCAACGCTGCGGAAGAGACGGCGGGTGCCCTCGCCGGCGCCGGGCACAAGGCCATGGCCGTCACCTGCGACGTCGCCCGCTGGGAGGACGTGGCCGCCGCCGCCCGGGAGGTGGAGGCCGGGCTCGGCGTGGCCGACATCCTGATCAACAATGCCGGCATCTCGCCCAAGCACGCCGGCAAGCCGGCCCCGACCCTGGAGATGGACCCGGCCGAATGGGCCCATGTGCTGGCGGTGAACCTGACCGGCGCGTTCCACGGGGTCCGGGCCTTCGGGCCGGGCATGGCGGCGCGCGGCTGGGGATCGATCGTCAACCAGTCCTCGGTCTCGGCCAAGCGGCATCTGACCTTCGTCGGCGTGCATTACCCGGCGAGCAAGGCGGGCCTGATCGGCATGACCAAGCAGCTCGCCGGCGAGCTCGGTCCGTCCAACATCAACGTCAACGCGTTGGCCCCCGGGAGGATCGAGACGCCGCTGATGCGCGGCGTCGATCCGGCGGTGAACGAGGCGGCCCGCCTGGACACGCCAATGCGCCGGCTCGGCCAGCCGGAGGACGTGGCCTCGGCGGCGCTGTACCTGACGTCCGAGGCCGGGCATTTCGTGACCGGCCAGGTGCTCGACGTGGCCGGCGGCTGGATGATGTCCTGAGGGCGGCGCCCTGCCTCGTTACCCACTTCCCCGTCATCCTGATGGCAATCAGGATCCGCGGTGCATTGACGCCAGAAGCATGGTCCTGACGTGCGTCAGGACGACGACGTCGGGCATCGGCAACGCGGACGGCGAAAGCCAAATCCCAAAACCTCAGACACTCCCCGGATTTATTCCGGGGCAAGGCTGGTGCCGTGCATGCCCATTGGACAGGGAAGCGAGCGGATGCCTCGCCCCGGAATAAATCCGGGGAGTGAAAAGAGGGCGGAGGTACAGGGAAACACCACCGCCCCGCCCTCTTTCCAAATTCGGATAACCGACGCACCCTACTGCAGGGGCACCTCGTTGAAGCTCCGCAGCTTGCGGGAATGCAGCTTCTCCGGCGGCAACCCGCGCAGGATCTCCATGGCGCGGAAGCCGATATCCAGGTGCTGGGCGACCTGGCGGCGGTAGAAGTCGTCGGCCATCCCCGGCAGCTTCAGCTCGCCATGCAGCGGCTTGTCCGACACACAGAGCAGCGTCCCGTACGGCACGCGCATGCGGAAGCCGTTCGCCGCCACCGTGGCACTCTCCATGTCCAGGGCGATCGCCCGCGACAGGCTCAGCGCCCGGTCCGGCTCGCGCTGGTCGCGCAGTTCCCAGTTCCGGTTGTCGGTGGAGGCGACCGTGCCGGTGCGCATGATCCGCTTCACTCCCACCGTATCGAGCCCGGTGACGTCGGCCACCGCCTGCTCAAGGGCAAGCTGGACCTCGGCCAGGGCCGGGATCGGCACCCAGACCGGCAGGTCGGCGTCGAGCACGTGATCGTCGCGGTGATAGGCATGGGCCAGCACGTAGTCACCCAGCCGCTGCATATTTCTCAATCCAGCGCAGTGGCCCAGCATCAGCCAGGCATTGGGCCGCAGCACGGCCACATGGTCGGTGATGGTCTTCGCATTCGAGGGACCGACGCCGATATTGACCATGGTGATGCCCTGATGCCCGTCACGCACGAGGTGATAGGCCGGCATCTGCGGCGTGCGGGAGGCCGGCACGCCGACCGCGGTGCCGTCCGGCCGCAGCACCCGTTCGCCCGGCTCGACGAAGGCCGTGTAGCCGCTGCCCTTCTGCTGGACCAACTGCTCCGCCCGCTGGATGAAGCCGTCGATATAGACCTGGTAGTTGGTGAACAGGACGTAGTTCTGGAAATACTCCGCCGAGGTGCCGCAATAGTGGCGCAGACGGTGCAGCGAGTAGTCGACCCGCGGGGCGGTGAACAGCGCCAGCGGCAGGGCGTCGCTGGGGGTGTGGTCGACCTCGCCGTTGACGATGCAGTCGTCCATGACCCGCAGGGACGGCATGTCGAAATGCCGCTTCAACCGGGTCATCGCCGCCCCGTCGAAACCGTCGCCCACCTTCATACCGTCTGGAAAGGCGAAGGGGAGCGGGATCGGCAACTCGGACAGCCCGACCTCCAACGGCCGGCGGTGGTTCTCCAGGATGGCGCCGAACTGTTTGGTCAGGTGGGCGGCAAACAGGTCGATGCGGGTGAAGGTGCCCTCATACACGCCGGCCTCGTCGGCGAAGCCGAAGGCGCCGGTCGACAGCGGGCCGCTGTCGTCGTCGGTCACCGTCAGCCGGACCATCGGATAGGTCGCGCGCACCCGTCCCGCCATGGTGCCCGCCTCGAACTCGTGGAACGCCGCCTGCAACCGGTCGATCTCGCCGCGATAGAGCCGGTCCAGCTCGGCGACCACCGCCTCGGCGGTGTCGAAGCCTCTGGTCTCCCCTGCGCCCGGTCCGGCCATCAGTCCCTCCGTCGCTTGCCCGTCGCCATATTCCTGCCGCGCGGGTAGCATTGCTTTCTCATAGTGATAGCGCGTTTCAGGGCGCAACGGGAGGACAGGATGGGAGAGTTGGGCAGGCTTGGCGAGATGGCGGGCCGGCTGTTGAAGGCGCGCGGCGAGACCATCGCGGTGGCCGAATCCTCCAGCGGCGGGCTGATCTCCTCCTGCCTCCTGGCAGTGCCGGGAGCATCCGCCTATTTCGTCGCCGGCGGCGTGATCTATACCCACAAGGCCCGCGAGATCTTCACCGATATCGAGTTCGACAAGCACCCGGGCATGCGCTCCTCCTCGGAGCCCTACGCAGCCCTGCTGGCCGAGACCATGCGGCGACGGATGGAGACGACCTGGGGCCTGGCGGAGACCGGGGCGGCGGGGCCGCTCGGCAACCGCTACGGCGACGCGGCAGGCCACACCTGCATCGCCCTGTCCGGCCCGGTGACCCGGGTGTTCACGATCGAGACCGGCGACCGCCACCGGGAGCCGAACATGTGGCGCTTCACCGAGGCCGCCCTGGACGCCCTGGTGGACGCCCTCGACCAGCCGATGACCGCCTGAGACGCCCGATGACCGCCCTGCTGCACGCCTATGACATCACGCCCGACGGCCGTGCCGTCGCGCTGAGCGGCGAGGATCTCGCCAGACCCATCCCCGAAGGCTCGTGGCGCTGGGTAAATCTGCTCCGCACCGAACCGGACGTTGCCCCTATCCTCACAACCCTCGGCCTGCCCGAGGCGGCGATCGACGCCCTGCTGGTGGAGGAGACCCGGCCGCGCGCCTGGAACGTCGGCGGGCGCACCCTGATGGTGCTGCGTGGGGTGAACCTGAACGAGGAGATCGGCGACCACCCGCTGATCGCCCTGCGCATGAGCGTGTCCGACCGTAAGGTCGTCACCTGCCGCAAGTTCCGCTTCCGCGCCCTGGACGATCTGGTGAACCGCTGCGAGGCTAGCGCCGCCCCGCCCTCCCCGGCCGCCTTCGTCACCGACCTGATCGACGGTCTGTCGACCCGGTTCGACGCACGGATCATCGAGCTGGACAAGCGGCTGCAGGGGATCGACCAGGCGAGCGGACCGCACCGCGAGGACGAGCTCGCCGCCTTGCGCCGGGACCTGCTGCCGCTGGGCCGGTTCATGACGCCCCAGCGCGAGGCGCTGAGCCGGCTCGGCACCCTGGCCCATAGCTGGGCGACCCAGGAAGATCTGACGGCCATCGCCGACAGCGAAAACGAATTCGTGCGCCAGATCGAGCATCTGCGCGAGATCGAGAGCCAGGCGGCCTTGCTGCGCGACGACCTTGCGGCGGAGACCGCGGCGACCCAGGCGCGGCACACCTACCTGATCACCATCCTGGCCGCCCTGTTCGTACCGCTGAGCTTCATCACCGGCCTGCTGGGCATGAACGTGGCCGGCATTCCCGGCGCGGAGACACCCTACGCTTTTCTGCTGGTCCTGCTGCTGATGGCCGGCAGCTTCGCCGCCGGCATCGGCCTGCTGAAATGGCGCGGCTGGATCTGAGGACAGGCGCCCCCGGAGAGATCCGGGGGCTTGGACCGTCCCTCACAGGTCGATCTTGTTCTCCAGGCTGTCGCCGCCGGCGAAGCGGACGGCATTGGCGAACATCTCGCGGAACTTGCGGCGCATGATGTCCTGGGTGCCCGGCGCGTTGTGCGGGGTCAGCACCACGTTGCGGAACTTGGCGAAGGGCGACGGGCCTTGCACCGGCTCGATCTCGAACACGTCGAGACCCGCCCCACCCAAATGGCCGCTTTCCAGCGCCGCCAGGAGCGCTGGCTCGGCCACAACAGGCCCCCGGGCACAGTTGATCAGGATGGCCCCCGGCTTCATCGCCGCGAGCTGCGGCGCGTCGATCATGTGATGGGACAGCTCGGTCAGCGGCAGGTGCAGGGTGACGAAATCGCTGGTGGAGATCAGCTCGTCGAAGCTGACCCGGGTGACCCGCAGGTCGTGCTCCACCGCCGGGTCCATGTCGAGCAGGTCGTGATAGACCACGTCGCAGTCGAACGGCACCAGACGCTTGGCCACCTGCTTGCCGATCCGGCCGAGCCCGACGATCCCGACCCGCGAGCCGCCGAGGCCGCGCGCCTCCGCCCGGAAGGTGTTGGAATGCCACCGCCCGGCCCGCAGCTCGCTGTCCTGGAACGCGAGCCGACGGCCGGTCGCCAGCATCATCATCAGCGCATGCTCGGCCACCCCTTCCGGCGTGCCCCCCGGAGTGATCGCCAGCGGGATCTGCCGGTCCCGGATCGCCTTGGTCGCCACCGTGTCGTGGTAGCCCACCCCCTGGTGCAGGACGAGGCGCAGCTTGGGTGCTGCGGCCACGTCGGCCTCGGTCAGGCGCCGGGCGCCGACCATGATCACCTCAGCCTCCGCCAGCTTCGCCGCCAGTTCCGCCGGGTCGTCGCTGTCGAGATAATCGACGGTGAAACCCTCGGGTTTCTCGCCTTCGATCAAAGTCCGCAGCTTGTCGTCGGCGGGCACGAAGTAGAGGATGCGGGAAGTCATAAAGCGTCTCCGGATGAAGGGGATGCGCGATCCTATCGAGGAAAAGGGAGAATTGTCATGACCTTGTCGATGCGGCGCCTGAACCCGGTGATCGGGACGGAGATCAGCGGGATCCAGGTCACGCGCGACCTCGGCGACAATGCGTTCGGCGAGCTTTACCAGGCCTGGCTCGACAGCGGCGGGCTGCTTGTCCTGCGCGACCAGGAGCTCGAGCCGGAGGACCAGATCGCCTTCTCGCAGCGCTTCGGCGAGCTCGACCCGCTGAAGGGCCAGACCGTCGAGCCCTACCTGCTGCCCGGCCATCCGGAGATCTACCGGGTGTCGAACAAGGTGAAGGACGGCGAGAAACTCGGCCGCCAGCGGGCCGGCACCTACTGGCATTCCGACAACAGCCACAAGGAGCGCGCCGCCAAGTGCTCGCTGCTCTACGGCATCGAAGTGCCGGAATACGGCGGCGACACCCAGTTCGCGGCGATGACCAAGGCCTGGGATGAGCTGTCCCCGACCTTTCAGAAGATGATCGAGGGCCTGCGCTGCGTGCACGATTTCGAGAAGGCGAAGTCCGGGAGCTTCAAGAACGAGACGGTCACCGACAGCCACCTGCGCACCACCCCGGCGATCAGCCACCCGCTGGTGCGCACCCATCCGGAAACCGGCCGCAAGTGCCTGTTCCTCAATGCCGGCGTGATCACCCATATCGAGGGCATGTCGGTCGAGGAGAGCCAGCCGATCCTCGACTACCTCTACAAGCACTGCACCCGGCCGGAATTCGTCTACCGCCACCAGTGGCGCCAGGGCGACCTGCTCGTCTGGGACAACCGGTCGACGATGCACTACGCCGTGGCGGACTATGACGGCGTGGGCGACCGCTACATGCACCGCACCACGGTGTTCGGCGACCGTCCGGTCTGACCGACACGCCCACCACCGGCGCGTAAGCGCGCGCTTATGCGGGCATTCGTACGCGCCGGTGCGATGGCGGAGCGGGACAATAGGCTCCAGCTTGGCGGGATCTGATCCACCCCCAAACCGGAGACCTCCCATGATCCGCACCCCCCTTCTCGCCGCGAGTTTCGCCGCCGTTCTGGCGACCGCCGCTCTCGCCTCCGACCTCACCCTGGGCACCGTGCTCGGCACCACGCCGGAGGCTGTCGCCGCCGCGCTGACCGAGGCCGGCTACACCGTGCAGAAGCAGGAACGCGAGCACGGCCGGATCGAAGTCAAGGCGACCCGCGACGGCAAGCGCTACGAGATCAAGGTCGACGCCGCCTCCGGTGCCGTCACCGCCATCGAGCTTGACGACTGATGGCCGCTGCCGAACCGATCGCGGCATCGGGTCCCGCCTGGGACCCGATTGTCCGCATCACCCATTGGGGCGTGGCCGCCGCCATCGTGGTGAACGGCCTGATCGACGAGGGCGGGTCTACCCTGCACATCTGGATCGGCTATGGCGCGCTGGCCATGCTGGTCCTGCGCCTGCTCTGGGGCTTCATCGGCCCGATCGAGGCGCGCTTCGCCTCCTTCCCGTTCAGCGTCCCCGCCGCTGTCGACCACCTGACCAACGTCTTTTCCGGACACCACAAGGTCCACCGGTCGCACAACCCGGCGGGCAGCGTGATGGTCTATGCCCTCTGGGGAATGTTGGCGCTCACGGCCGCCACCGGCGTGATCCTGGAAACCGAGCCGTTCCCCATGGAGCACCGGCAGGCGGTCTCGGTCCTGACGGACAGTCACGAGGACGGCGAAGAGAGTGAGGTGGAGGAGGTCATCGAGGAAACCCATGAACTCGCCGCCAACCTGCTGCTGATCCTGGCGGCCCTGCACGTCGCCGGTGTGGCGGTGGAGTCTCGGCTTTCCGGCCGGAACCTGGTTCGTGCCATGATACGCGGCCGTTCGACCCGCCGGAGTGCCGAGTGACGCTGGAAGACGACAGGCATCGACGACCGTCGGAGATCCCGGAGGTTGCCGCGACGACCGCCCCAGGGCGGCGGGCCATGGCGCTCGCCGCCCTGCTGGTGCTGCAGACGCTGTGTACGGTCTTCTTCGTCGCCGATGTGGTCGGCGACCTGCTGCTGGAGGGGCCGGACCTCCACACGATGTTCGAGGCGGCCGTCTCGGCAGCGCTCGGGCTGGGCGTGGTCTTCACAGGTCTGGAAATGCGCCGAACACTGGAACGCTCGCGCCGGGCAGAGGCGGCCTTGTCCATTGCCTCGGGCGCGTTCGGAGAGCTGATCGCCGACTATTTCGAGCGCTGGAAGCTCACCCCGGCCGAAACCGACGTCGCCCTGTTCGCGCTGAAGGGCTTCGACGTGGCGGAGATCGCCGAGCTGCGCGGATCTGCAGCCGGCACCGTGCGCGCCCAGCTCACCCGGGTCTACGCCAAGGCCGGCGTGTCGAACCGCACGCAGCTTCTCGCCGTCTTCACCGACGATCTGCTGGCGGGGGCGCTTCCGGGCCTGGAGCGGCGGTCAGCCGTCAGTTCGTCGTCCGACGAGGGCCCGGCATCGCCGAGGCCACCTCCTCGATCCGCTCGCATCTGACGGTGATCTCTCCAAGCTCGAACGAGCCGTAGGTTCTCTCCAGCGCGCCGCCGGCGACCAGATAACCGAGCCGCTCGCACGCGTCTCTGTCTTCGAACGTGGCCACATTCGCCTGATAGGTACAGACGTCACCGTTCAGCGAACAGACCACGATCATTGCTAGGTGCCACATGGGAAAAGCCTGCGCGCACCTGGTGCGCACGTCAAGCGCACAAAGTGCGCTTATTGGCATTTTCGTGACAGACAAACCCCGACATTACCCTCATGCCGCCCGTTACATGCGGAACAGGGCCTCCACCTTCTTCTTCAGCGCCTCGGGGGAGAAGGGTTTGACCACATAGGCGTCGACATCCAGTTCCTTCGCCTGGAGCACCGCGTCGGTCTGCTTGCGGCCGGTCAGCATGATGAACTTCATGGGGCTGTGATACATCCGCACGTAGCGCAGCAGCTCGATGCCGGAGATCGTCGGCATGTTCCAGTCGGAGATCACGAGCTGGAAGCTGCCGCGCTCGTTGTCCAACGCCTTCACCGCCTCGGAGCCGTCGCGGCAATAGACGATGTCCGTGATGCCGGCCAGGCGCAGGGCGCCGCGGGCGAGCTTGCTGGCCATCTCCTCGTCCTCGGCGAGGAGGACGCGCAGGCCCGAGAAATTGCGTCCCAGTTCCGTCATGCGGCTGTGCCCATCCTTCTCACGCGTCCTCGGTGACCGCCACGCGGCGCAGGTGCTCGGCCAGCAGGGCCTGCCCCTCCGCGATCAGCGACGGCAGACGGTCGCTGGCGGCTCCCGCCGTTTCGGTATCGCCCGCCTCGGCGTCCCGTTCAATCCCTTCCGCCAGACGCCATACCGCGCGCAGGCCGACGGCGCCGGCCCCGCTCTTCAGCTTGTGGGCGGCATCGGCCCAGGCGGCGGCGTCTCCGGCGGCCCGGGCGGCGGCGACCTCCGCCAGCGCATCCTGCGCGGTGCCGGCGAAGTCCTGGGCCATCTCCTCGGCGAAATCGGCGCCGAGCTGGTCCGCCAGCCGGTCGATCAGGATCGGCTCGAACGGCTCGGTGCCGCGTTCCAGAACCGTGGCGGCATCCTCGTCCCCGCCCTCCTCCTCCTCCGCATCGTCGAAGAGTTTCTCGTCCGCCGCATCCGTCTCGGCACCGGTTACTGCGGCCAGGGTGCGGGTCAGGACGCGAGGATCGATCGGCTTCGGGACAGCGGCGTTCATGCCGGCCTCAAGGCAGGCGCGGATCTCGTGATCCATCGCCCCCGCGGTAGCGGCGACGATCGGCACGGCCGCCGCCGGTCCGTCGAGCGCGCGGATTGCGCGCGTCGCGTCGAGGCCGCCCATCTCCGGCATGTGCAGGTCCATCAGCACGACGTCGAAGCCGCCGTCGCGCACCGCGTCCACGGCGGCCCGGCCGGTCTCCACGATGGTCACGCTATGCCCGTCGCGGCCGAGCAGCCCGCGGGCAACCTGCTGGTTCACCACGTTGTCCTCGGCGACCAGGACGTTCAGCGGGCGCAGGACGAGCTGGCTCTCGGCGGCGCTCTCATCCACCGCCGCCCCCTCCGGCAGGTCTATCTCCACGCGGAAGGTCGAGCCATGACCGACCGCGCTGGTCACGGTCAGGCTGCCGCCCATGCGGTCGACGATGCGCTTGGCGATGGACAGGCCGAGGCCGGTGCCGCCGAACCTGCGGGCGACCGACGCGTCCGCCTGGGCGAAGTCGCGGAACAGGCGCCCTTGCGTCTCGGCGTCCATGCCGATGCCGGTATCGATCACCGATAGGACCACGCCACCGCCCTCGCCGCGCTCGGCCACCAGCCGCACGGAACCGGTCTCGGTGAACTTCACCGCGTTGCCGACCAGATTGAGCAGCACCTGGCGCAGGCGACCGGGATCGCCGACGAGATAGCGCGGCACGTCCGGAGAGATCTCCGCCGACAGGGTCAGGCCACGCTCCGACGCGCGGCCCTGCATCAGAGACACCGCACCCCGGATCACCCGATGCAGGTCGAAATCCACCGCCTCCAGGTCGAGCCGACCAGCCTCCAGTTTCGAATGGTCGAGGATGTCGTTGAGGATGGTCATCAGGCTCTCGCCCGACTCCAGCACTGTGCGGGCGGTGTCACGGGCCGACGGGTCGAGATCACTGTCCATCAGCAGCCGGGTCATGCCGATCACCCCGTTCATCGGGGTGCGGATCTCGTGGGACATGATGGCCAGGAATTCGGACTTGGCGCGGGTCGCGTCCTCGGCCCGGTCCTTGGCCTCGCGCACCTCCGCCATGGCGGTCTTGAACACCGCCAGCGCAGAGGCCATCGCGCCGATCTCGTCGCCGCGGCCGAGGTCCGGCACCGCCACCTCACCCTCACCGGCGGCGAGACGGGTCATGGCGTCCTCCATGCGGCCCAGCGGGCGCACGATGGTCCGGGCCAGCAGGAAGGCGACCCCGATCGCGGCGACCAGCACGCCGGCGATGACGGCGATGGTGAAGATCTTGGTCTGCTCGATCAGCCGTTCGGCCTCCAGCCAGAACTTGAAGCCTCCCGAGGCCGCCACCTCCACCAGAATCTCCAGGTTGAGGGCGATCTCGTCGGCCAGGGCCGGGTCCGGCGAGGCCCGCCAGGTATCGAGGCCGTCCCGGATCATGCCCAGCAGTTCCGGCACCGCCTCGTCGCTGGAGCGCTCCTCGACCACAGCGAGATCGGACTGCAGGTCGGCCCAGCGGGTCTCCCGGTCGGTGTCGGCATCGGCGCGGCGCAGGACGGCGAAGTTCACCTGGGCCGAGCGGGCGTGGTTGATGGCCTGCAGCGGCTCGTCATAGAGCCGCTGGGCCAGGGCGCCGAGCGACCAGGTGGCGGTGAGCGCCACGGCGGCGAGGGCGGCGGCGGCCACCACGGCAACCAGGAAGGCGCCGATCAGCTTCCAGCGAATGGAGATCCGATCGAGCATCGCGCCTCACCTCTTACAGGACGGGGAAAGGATATCACGGGTGGGGGTGATGCGCTCGCGGAGGCCCCCAACATAAAGGGTCACTCCCCGGCCTTGTGCCGGGGCCTACGTCCCGGATTGCTGCGCATTAACCGCTTTGGCTCCGATCGCCCGAGCCGGATTACCTGTGGGCCCCGGCACAAGGCCGGGGAGTCGAGCAAGAGGAGAGAAAGATGATGGCACCGCCTCCCCCGCTCACTCCACCGTGGCGATCAGCTTCATCTTGGGGTGGATGCGGCAGAGGATCTCCACCGCTCCCGGCTTGTCGAGGGTGATGCGGGTGGTCTCGCCACGGGTCTGGACGCCGATGTTGAACGCGCTGCCCGGGGTCTCGGAATAGACGTTGTGGTCGTAGAAATCGTCGTTCACGAAGGCGATGCTGTCGCCCGCTTTCACCGTGATCTCGCCCGGCCGGAAGGAGCGGTGTTTCTGCACAACCTCGTGCTCGGCGGACGCCCAGGCGACGCCGATACCGGCCCCCGCCGCGGCGCCGATCGCGCCGCCCAGCACCACCACACAGAAAACCGGAGCGACTCTCGCACCCATCAAAACCGTCCCAAACCAACACAACCGAAGGCAGCAGTATAACCCGCCTCTCGCAGGCGCGAAACGGTACCGTTGGTACGGTAGACCGGCGGGCGCAGCCTCAGCCCCACCCGCCGGATACGGTCTAGCCGTCGAGCTTCTTGCGCAGCAGCTCGTTGACCATGCCCGGGTTCGCCTTGCCCTGGCTCTTCTTCATGGTCTGACCGACGAAGAAGCCGAACAGCTTGTCCTTGCCGCCACGATACTGCTCGACCTTGTCGGCGTTCTCGGCCAGCACCTCGTCGATGATGCCTTCGATGGCGCCGGTGTCGGACACCTGCTTCAGGCCCTTCTCCTCGACGATCTCGCCGGCCGACTTGCCGGTCTCGAACATCTCGGCGAAGACCTCCTTGGCGATGCGCCCGGAGATCGTGCCGTCGCCGATCAGGTCGACCAGCCCGCCCAATGCCTCGGCCGAGACCGGGCTGTCGGACAGGTCCTTGCCGGCCTTGTTCAGCGCGCCGAACAGCTCGGAGATCATCCAGTTGGCGGCGATCTTCGGGTCGCGGCCCTTGGCGAGCTGCTCGTACCAGTCGGCGGTCGCCCGCTCCTCCACCAGGATGGCGGCGTCATAGGCCGACAGGCCGAACTGCGACATGAACCGCGCCTTCTTCACGTCGGGCAGTTCCGGCAGATTCTTGCCCAGCTCGTCCACCCGCGCCTGATCCAGCACCAGCGGCAGCAGGTCCGGATCCGGGAAGTAGCGGTAGTCGTGCGCGTCCTCCTTGGAGCGCATGGAGCGGGTCTCGCCCCGGCCGGTGTCGAACAGGCGCGTTTCCTGGTCGATCTGGCCGCCGCTCTCCAGGATCTCGATCTGGCGCCGCGCCTCGTACTCGATCGCCTGATGGATGAAGCGGACCGAGTTCATGTTCTTGATCTCGCAGCGCGTACCCAGCGGGTCGCCCGGCTTGCGGACCGACACGTTCACGTCGGCGCGCAGGGAGCCTTCCTGCATGTTGCCGTCGCAGGTGCCGACATAGCGCAGGATCGAGCGCAGCTTCTTCACATAGAGCCCCGCCTCCTCCGGCGAGGAGAGGTCCGGCTTGGAGACGATCTCCATCAGCGCCACGCCCGACCGGTTCAGGTCGATATAGGACTTCTGCGGATGCTGATCGTGCAGCGACTTGCCCGCGTCCTGCTCCAGGTGCAGCCGTTCGATCCCGACCGACTTGGTCGTGCCGTCCGGCAGGTCGAGCAGCAGTTCGCCCTCGCCGACGATCGGGTCCTTGTACTGGCTGATCTGATAGCCCTGGGGCAGGTCGGCGTAGAAGTAGTTCTTGCGGTCGAACACGCTGCGCAGGTTGATCTTGGCCTTCAGGGCCAGACCGGTGCGCACCGCCTGCTCCACGCATTCGCGGTTGATCACCGGCAGCATGCCCGGCATGGCGGCGTCGACCAGACTGACCTGGGTATTGGCCTCGGCACCGAACTTGGTGGAGGACCCGGAGAACAGCTTGGCCTGGGAGATCACCTGGGCGTGCACCTCGAGGCCGAGCACGACCTCCCACTCGCCCGTCTCACCCTGGATGCGATACGGCTCGGTCATCGCTCAGCCCTCCCGCACCATGGCCGGCACGGCCTTGAAATCCGCCGCCCGCTCCAGCGCCCGGCCGACCCGGACAACGGAGCCCTCGTCGAACATGCGCCCCAGCACCTGCAGCCCCATGGGCAGGCCGCGCGCCGACAGGCCGGCGGGCACGGAGATGCCGGGCAGACCGGCGAGGCTGGCGGGAACGGTGAACACGTCTTGCAGGTACATCTTGACCGGATCGTCCTCGTTCTCGCCGATGGCGAAGGCATCCGACGGCGCCGTCGGCGTCAGGATGGCGTCGACCTTCTCAAAGGCCTGGTCGAAGTCGCGGCGCAGCAGGGCGCGGACCTTCTGGGCCTTCAGGTAATACGCGTCGTAATAGCCGGCGGAGAGCACGTAGGTGCCGATCAGCACCCGGCGCTGCACCTCGTCGCCGAAGCCTTCGGCGCGGGTGTTGGCGTACATCTCGGCGAGGCTGCCGCCGTCGACCCGCAGCCCGTAGCGCACGCCGTCATAGCGCGCCAGGTTGGACGAGGCCTCGGCCGGGGCGATGATGTAGTAGGTGGCCAGCGCGTATTTCGTGTGCGGAAGGGAGATGTCGACGATCTCCGCCCCCTCGGCCTTCAGCCAGTCGATACCCTGCTGCCAGACCTTGGAGATCTCGTCGGGCAGGCCATCGACCTTGTACTCGGCCGGCACGCCGATGCGCATGCCCTTAACGCCCTGGTTCAGCGCCGCCGACAGGTCCGGCATGGCTTCCGCCGCTGAGGTCGAGTCCTTGGGATCGTGCCCGGCCATCGACTGCAGCAGGATGGCGGCATCCTCCACCGTGCGGGCCATCGGGCCGGCCTGGTCGAGCGACGAGGCGAAGGCGACGATGCCCCAGCGCGAGCAGCGGCCATAGGTCGGCTTCAGCCCGACGATGCCAGAGAAGCTGGCCGGCTGGCGGATCGAGCCGCCGGTATCCGTCCCGGTCGCGGCCAGGGCCGAGCGCGCGGCGACCACCGCCGCCGAGCCGCCGGACGACCCGCCCGGCACCCGCTTCTTGTCGGGTTGGTCGGTCGAGCGCCAGGGATTCTCCACCGGGCCGTAATAGGAGGTGACGTTGGAGGAGCCCATGGCGAACTCGTCCAGGTTGGTCTTGCCCAGCAGCACCGCGCCGGCGCTCCACAGGTTCGTGGTCACCGTCGACTCATAGGGCGGGATGAACCCGTCCAGGATGTGGCTGGCGGCCGTGGTCAGCACGCCCTCGGTGCAGAACAGGTCCTTGATGGCGAGCGGAATGCCCTCCAGCGCCCCGCCCTCGCCCTTGGCCAGACGCGCATCGGCCTGCTCGGCCATCTGCAGCGCCTTGTCCGGCGTGGTGGTGATGTAGGCGTTGAGGTCCGCCGTGGCCTCCATGCGGGCGATATAGGCCTTGGTCAGCTCGGTGCTCGAGATGTCCTTGGCGGCGAGCTTGGCCTTGGCGTCGGCCAGGCTCAGGTCCAACAGATCCGTCATTACTCGACAACCTTCGGCACGACATAGAAACCATGGGCGGACTCGGGTGCGTTCGCGGTGACCCGGGCCTGATACCCGCCGTCGGTGACCGCGTCCTCGCGTTGCGGCAGGGTATGGCCGGTCACGCTGGCAAGCGGTTCGACGCCGGAGGTATCGACCTCGTCGAGTTGCTCGACGAAGCCGAGAATGGCGTTCAGATCGCCGACCATCGCCTCCAGGCGGTCGTCAGATACCTTGATCCGTGCGAGATTCGCGATTGACGCGACAGTGGCCTTGTCGAGCGACATGGGCTAAGACCGTCCCAGTTATTCTCAGGAGCGCGAAAAACGGCGGAAATCCGCCGTTTGAAAGCGCGGAAGCTAGCACCGCCCATGCCCATCTGCAAGCCCGGCGACCTCGTTCGCCTTCTCGCCCCCGGCGCCCGTCTGATCGGCCTCGATTTCGGGTCCAAGACCATCGGCGTCGCCATTTCCGATGCCGCCCTGCGCGTCGCCGCGCCGGTGACCACGATCCGGCGCAAGAAGTTCTCCGCCGACGCGGACGCGCTGATCAAGATCGCCGAGGACCGCGGTGTCGGCGGCTTCGTCGTCGGCCTGCCGCTGAACATGGACGGCACCGAGGGCCCGCGCTGCCAGTCGACCCGCGACCTGACCGAGGAACTGCTGAAGCGCCACGACCTGCCGACCATCTTCCAGGACGAGCGCATGAGCAGCCAGGCGGTGGAACGGGCGATGATCGCCGAGGACCTGAGCCGCAAGCGCCGCGGCGAATCGATCGACGCGGCGGCAGCCGCCTACATCCTGCAGTCGGCGCTGGACGCTCTTTGACCGCCCTCCTCCCCGTCTTCGGCCTGATCGTCCTGGGCGCCATCCTGGCGCGGATCGGGCCGCTGGGGGATGACGGCTGGCGGGCAGTCGAGCAGCTCACCTACTGGCTGCTGCTGCCGGCCCTGCTGGTCCTGAAGCTCGGCGGCACCGACCTGTCCGACTACACCGTCGGCCCGATGGTGATCGCCATGGCCGGTGCGGTGATCATCGCGACGGTGTGCCTGCTGGCGGTGTACCGGCTGACCGGCATCGGCGGCCCGGCCTATACGAGCGTGATCCAGGGGGCGATCCGGCAGAACACCTATATCGGCGTGGCCAGCGTCGGCGCGCTCTACGGCGAGGCGGGCGAGGCGCTGGCGGCCGTCGGCATCGCGGCGGTGATCCCGCTGGTGAATTCCATTTCGATCTGGGTCCTGACCCGCATGGCCGGTCGCGATCCGGTGACCGGGTTGCGGGTGCTGTGGGCGATGCTGAAGAACCCGATCTTCGTCGCCTGCATGCTCGGGATCGCGCTGAACGCCAGCGGGATCGGCATCCACCCGATGGTCGCCGAGGGCCTGGACAAGCTGGCCGGCGGGGCCCTGGCGCTCGGCCTGCTGGCGGTGGGTGCCGGGCTGCGCTTCGCCGTGCTGCGGACCGGCTGGCCGGCGCTGCTGCTGTCGAACGCGGTGAAGCTGGTGGCCCTGCCGGCGCTGACCATGGCCCTGGCGATCCCGCTCGGGCTGACCGGCGTGCCGCTGGCGGTAGCGGTGCTGTTCAACGCGCTGCCGAGCTCGGCGTCTTCCTACGTCTTCGCCCGGCAGCTTGGCGGCGACCACGAGCTGATGGCGGCGATCCTGACCACCCAGGTGATCATGGCGGCGGTGACCCTGCCGGCGTTCCTGGCGGCGGTTTAGGGGCGGCCCCTCCCCTCATATCTGTCTTCCCGGCCCCGCGCCGGGACCGAGAAGAGGAGCAGCCGGAACCGTTCACGACAATGTCCCCGGCGTTCCAGCACGCGGAAGTCTCGGTCCCGGCGCAAGGCCGGGAAGACTGAAAATAAAAATATCGCCCCCCACCCCGGCCCTTCGACACGGAGCTGCGCTCCTGTTCAGGGTGAGGTCATCAGAGATAACGAAAGACCACATCCTGAGCAGCGACCGAAGGGAGCGTGTCGAAGGGCGCCCCTGCTGCGAAGAAATTCACCCCGTGAAACCACCACACCGGCCCCATTGCCGCGGCATCCGGCGTGATCTACCAAGATGTCCCCACCGTTCCGCCGAGGCCGTCCGCATGACCGACACCACCCCCGTCACCACACCGATGGCCCTCGACGGCATCTGCGTGATCGACGCCTCGCGCGTCCTGGCCGCCCCGATCGCCGCCCAGACCCTGGGCGATCTCGGCGCCGACGTGATCAAGATCGAGCGGCCGGGCACCGGCGACGACATCCGGCGCTGGGGCCCGCCCTTCCTGAAGGACAGCGACGGCAACGACACCACCGAGAGCGCCTATTACCTCGGCACCAACCGCAACAAGCGCTCCATCACCCTCGACTTCACCCAGGCGGAAGGCCGCGAGATCCTGTTCCGGCTGCTGGAGACCGCCGACGTCTTCGTCGAGAACTACAAGGTCGGCGACCTCGCCCGCCACGGCCTCGCCTACGACCAGATCCGCGAGCGCTTCCCTCGCCTGGTCTATGCCAGCGTCACCGGCTTCGGGCAGACCGGCCCCTACGCACCGCGCCCGGGCTACGACCTGCTGGCCCAGGCCATGGGCGGGATCATGAGCGTCACCGGCGATCCGACCGGTCAGCCGACCAAGGTGGGCGTGGCCATCGCCGACATGATGACCGGCATGTACACCACCAGCGCCATCCTGGCCGCCCTACGCCACCGCGACCTGACCGGCCGGGGCCAGCACATCGACGCCGCCCTGCTCGACACCCAGGTCTCCTGGCTGATGAACCAGGCGATGAACTACCTGGTCGGCGGCGTGGTGCCCGGCCGCCTCGGCAACGCCCATCCCAATGTCGCGCCCTACGAGGTCTTCGCCAGCTCCGACGGCTTCCTTATCCTGGGCTGCGGCGCCGACCGCCAGTTCCACGCCTTCCTCAAGGTCGCCGGCCGATCCGAGCTGGCCGAGGACCCCCGCTTCGTCAGCAACAGCGCGCGGCTGGCCAATATTGACGCCCTGCGCGCCGAGCTGGCGGCGATCATGTCCACCCGCACCACCGACGAGTGGGTCGCGGCCCTGGAGGCAGCGAAGGTGCCCTGCGGACCGGTCAACACCATCGACCGGGTCTTCGCCGACCCGCAGGTGCAGGCCCGCGGCATGGCCGCTTCCATCCCCGGCCATGCCTTCAACCCGGAGGGCGTGCCCACCGTCGCCTATCCGCTGAAGCTGTCGGAGACCCCGGCGACCTACCGCCGCCCGCCCCCGATTCTCGGCCAGCACACCGACGAGGTGCTGACCGGCGAGCTCGGGCTCGATGCCGACGCGGTCGCCAAGCTGCGGGATGCAAAGGTGATCTGAGATTCTCCCGGGGCGCGGTTGCCCGCCGGGTCAACGAGGCATATACAGCCCCTTTAATGACCGACGCCCTTTCCCCGCTCGCGACGCCCGCATCCGATGATGACGGCCGTACGTACCCCCACCGTCACCTGCTCGGCATCGAGGGGCTGACCCGACCGGATATCGATCTTCTGCTCGACCGCTCGGAGCGCTTCGTGGCCCAGAACCGCCAGCTGGACAAGAAGGTCTCCAGCCTGCGCGGCCGCACGGTGATCAACCTGTTCTTCGAGAACTCCACCCGAACCCGCACCAGCTTCGAGCTGGCCGGCAAGCGGCTCGGCGGCGACGTGATCAACATGTCCGTCGGCACCTCGTCGATCAAGAAGGGCGAGAGCCTGATCGACACCGCCATGACCCTCAACGCCATGCACCCGGACGCCCTGGTGGTCCGCCACTCGGAATCCGGTGCCGTGCAGCTCCTGTCGGAGAAGGTGAACTGCTCGGTGATCAACGCCGGCGACGGCAGCCACGAGCACCCGACCCAGGCGCTGCTCGACGCGCTGACCATCCGGCGGCGCAAGGGACACCTGGAAGGGCTGGAGGTCGCGATCTGCGGCGACGTCGCCCATAGCCGGGTGGCGCGGTCCAACATCCACCTGCTGTCGATCATGGGTGCGCGGGTCCGACTTGTCGCCCCGCCGACCCTGCTGCCGAGCGGGATCGAGCGGATGGGCGTGGAGATCCATCACGATATGGAGCGCGGCATCGCCGGCTGCGACATCGTGATGATGCTGCGGCTGCAGACCGAGCGGATGCGCGGCTCCTTCGTGCCGTCGGTGCGCGAGTATTTCCGCTATTTCGGCCTCGACGTGGACAAGCTCCAGGCCGCTAAGCCGGACGCGCTGATCATGCATCCGGGCCCGATGAACCGCGGGGTGGAGATCGACAGCCTGGTCGCCGACGACATCGACCGCTCGCTGATCCGCGAGCAGGTGGAGATGGGCGTGGCCGTCCGCATGGCGATCCTCGACATCCTTGTCAGCAACCAGACCGAACCCTGGGCGAAGAACCAATGAGGTCGACCCTCTACAAGAATGCCCGGCTGCTGGATCCGGCGAGCGGGCTCGACGCCAAAGGCGCGCTGCTGGTCCGCGACGGCAAGATCGCCGAGCTCGGCCCGCAGCTCTTCGTCGACGCCCTGCAGGCCGATGCCGAGGTGGTCGACTGCGCCGGGCGCTGCCTCGCTCCCGGCCTGGTCGACATGCGCGTGCAGGTCCGCGAGCCGGGCGACGAGCATATGGAGACCCTGGCCTCGGCCCAGAAGGCGGCGGTCGCCGGCGGCGTGACCACCTTCGCCACCCTGCCCAACACCAATCCGATCATCGACGACGTCTCCCTGCTGGAATTCGTCGAGCGCCGGGCGCTGGAGGTCGGGCTGGCCAACGTGCATCCCTATGCCGCCGCCACCAAGGGGTTGCGCGGCGAGGAGATGACCGAGTTCGGCATGCTGGCCGACAGCGGGGCCGTGGCCTTCACCGACGGTGAGCACGCCATCGCCGATGCCCTGGTCATGCGCCGGGCCCTGTCCTACGCCAGCATCTTCAAGCGCACCATCGTCCAGCACCCCGAGGACCCGGCCCTGGCCCGCGAGGGCTCGGCCAATGAGGGCGAGATCGCCACCCGGCTGGGCCTCGCCGGCATCCCGGCCGTGGCCGAGGTGATGATGGTCGAGCGCGACCTGCGGCTGGTGGAACTCACCGGCGGCAGCTACCACGCCGCCCATCTCTCCACCGGTGCGGCGATCGACGCGATCCGCCAGGCCAAGAAGCGCGGCCTGCCGGTGACCTGCGACACCGCCCCGCCCTATTTCGCGCTGAACGAGGGCGCGGTCGTCGACTACCGCACCTTTGCCCGGCTCTCGCCGCCGCTGCGCAGCGAGCAGGACCGGCTGGCCGTGGTCGCCGGCCTGGCCGACGGCACGATCGACGCCATCGCCAGCGACCACTCCCCGCACGATCAGGACAGCAAGCGCGTCCCCTTCTCCCAGGCCCTGCCGGGCGGGGT
Organism: Thalassobaculum sp.; assembly: GCF_965223715.1. Lineage (GTDB taxonomy): Bacteria > Pseudomonadota > Alphaproteobacteria > Thalassobaculales > Thalassobaculaceae > Thalassobaculum. Next base: position 1,865,500 of record NZ_OZ245012.1, read on the forward strand.
CGGGCTGGAGACGCTGCTGGCGGTCAGCCTGGAGCTGGTCCATACCGAGGCGATGAACCTGCTCGACCTGCTGCACCGCCTGACCGTCGCACCGGCGCGGATCCTCGGCCTGCCCTACGGCACGCTGGCGGTCGGCGGCGACGCCGATCTGGTGATCTTCGACCTGAACCGGGCCGGCAAGGTGGAGCCCGAGCGGTTCGCATCGAAATCCCGCAACACGCCGTTCGACGGCCGTCCGGTGGAGGGCCGTGTCTGGCGCACCGTCTATCGCGGGACGACCGTGTATGATGTAGAGACCGAGGCACCGCCTCCGATACGACGCAGGGCTTTTGTCGATGCCTGATCCTATGGGACCGTTCGAGTACACGTGGCCGTTCTATGCCGGCTTTGTTCTGGCCTATCTGCTGGGCTCCATCCCGTTCGGGCTGGTGCTCACCCGGATGGCCGGGCTGGGCGACATCAGGGCCATCGGCTCGCACAACATCGGCGCGACCAACGTGCTGCGCACCGGCCGCAAGGGCCTTGCCGCCGCCACCCTGCTGCTGGACGGCGGCAAGGGCATCGTCGCGGTCGCCGTCGGCTGGCAGTTCGGCACCGACATGGCGATCCTGGCGGCGGTCGGCGCCGTGCTCGGCCACTGCTTCCCCGTCTGGCTGAAGTTCAAGGGCGGCAAGGGCGTGGCCACCGCCATCGGCGTCTGGCTGGCGCTGGTGCCCAATGTCGGCGTCGTCGTCTGCGGCCTGTGGCTCGCGATCGCCTTCGTGTTCCGCTACTCCTCCGCCGCCGCCCTGGTGGCCATGGCGGTCGCCCCTTTCCTCGCCTGGCACCTGGAAGGCCCGCAGATCGCTCAGGCCGGCGGCGTGATCGCTTTGATCATCTGGCTGCGTCACCACCAGAACATCCGTCGCCTGATCAAGGGGCAGGAGACCAAGATCAGCTTCCGAAAGAAGTGAAACCGCGAAATCGGTTTCACTGCCTTGGTTTGTTTCGATTTCGCAACTTTCTCGAAACCGCCCCGGCCCTTCCATAGCTCCCGCGACCTTCATCGCCAGGGAGCCGGCCGATGTCCTCCGCCACCGCACGCGACACGTCACCCGCCGCCCTGCCCGAGCGCGAGCGGATCTCGCGGCTGAGGCTGATCCGGACCGAGAATGTCGGCCCGATCACCTTCCGCCAGCTTCTGGAACGCTTCGGCAGCGCCGAACGGGCGATCGCCGCCCTGCCCGACCTCGCCCGTCGCGGCGGGCGGCGCCATCCGCTGCGTGTCCCCTCCATCGCCGCGGCCGAACGCGAGGTCGAGGACAACGCCCGGATCGGCGCATACCTGGTGGTCTATGGCGACCCCGCCTACCCGCCTGCCCTGGCGGCGGTCGAGGATGCGCCCGGCGCCTTCTCGCTGTTCGGCCATGCCCACCTGCTGGCGGCCCGCACGGTGGCGGTGGTCGGCGCCCGCAACGCATCCATGAACGGCCGCAAGCTCGCCCATGTCCTGGCGCGGGAGATCGGCCGGGGCGGCTATGCGGTCGCCTCCGGCCTCGCCCGCGGGATCGACGGCTCGGCCCATGAGGGTGCGCTGGAGAGCGGTACCGTGGCCGTGGTGGCCGGCGGCATCGATGTGATCTACCCACCGGAGCACACCGACCTGTTCCGTCGGATCGCCGAGGCCGGCGCGATCGTGGCGGAACAACCGGTCGGCACCACGCCCCAGGCCCGACACTTCCCCTCGCGTAACCGGATCATCGCCGGGCTCAGCCTTGGCGTGCTGGTGGTCGAGGCGGCGACCCGATCGGGCTCGCTGATCACCGCCCGCCGGGCGCTCGATCAGGGCCGCGAGGTCTTCGCCGTTCCGGGCTCCCCCCTCGACCCGCGCTGCGGCGGCACCAACGGCCTGATCAAGGAAGGGGCGGCGTTTCTTGTCGAGTCCGCCGAGGACGTCCTGCGGATTCTGGATGGCCTGCCGCAGAGAAAATTGGGAGAACCGCAGGGCCGCGATTGGGAGGGTTCCTATGACCGCGAAGCCCTTGATACGCCCACGATAGAGGTCGACGATTCCGCCCGCCGTCACGTCCTGGAAGCGCTGAGCTCGGAACCGGTCGCGGTTGACGAACTGATCCGCGGGTGCCAATTGTCGGCTCCGATCGTCGCGACGGTGCTTCTGGAGGCGGAGCTTGCGGGGCTTATTGACCGCCATCCCGGAAACCAGGTGTCGCGCCGAATGGACATACCGACCTGACCGTCCGGCTTTTCTGCCGGCCAATGCTCGGGCCGGTTCCTGGGAAAGCGAACGGTACGTATGACCAAAGTCGTTGTCGTCGAATCCCCGGCCAAGGCCAAAACCATCAACAAGTATCTCGGCAGCGACTATCACGTGCTGGCGAGCTACGGCCACATCCGGGACCTGCCACCGAAGGACGGATCCGTCGATCCGGACCATGATTTCCAGATGCTGTGGCAGACCGACCAGCGGTCCGAGAAGCAGGTCAAGGCGATCGCCGACGCCGTGAAGGGTGCCGAGCAGCTCATTCTGGCGACTGACCCCGACCGCGAGGGCGAGGCGATCAGCTGGCACATCCGCAATGTGCTGGACGAGCGCAAGGTCCTGAAGGGCATCGACGTCAAGCGCGTGGCCTTCAACGCCATCACCAAGGACGCGGTGCTGGACGCCATCGCCCATCCGCGCGACCTGGACCAGGACCTGATCGACGCCTACCTGGCGCGCCGAGCGCTCGACTACCTTGTCGGCTTCACCCTGTCGCCTGTGCTGTGGCGCAAGCTGCCGGGCGCCCGCTCGGCCGGCCGCGTGCAATCCGTCGCCCTGCGCCTGGTCTGCGAGCGTGAGTCTGAGATCGAACGGTTCGTCGCCCAAGAATACTGGTCGGTGGAAGCGGTGTTCCGCACCGAGGAGCGCAAGACCTTCACCGCGCGCCTGACCCATCTGGATGGCACCAAGCTCGACCGGCTCGACATCAAATCGGAGGCCGAGGCCAAGGCGGCCGTCGCCGCCATCGAGGCCGGCAGCTTCACCATCGGCTCGGTGGAGAAGAAGCGGGTCAAGCGCAACCCGGCCCCGCCCTTCACCACCTCGACCCTGCAGCAGGAGGCCTCGCGCAAGCTCGGCTTTGGCGCCACCCGCACCATGCAACTCGCCCAGCGGCTCTATGAGGGTGTGGATATCGGCGGCGAGACCACCGGTCTCATCACCTATATGCGGACCGACGGCGTGCAGATGTCGCCGGAGGCGATCACCCAGATCCGCCGCTCCATCGGCGGCGAATACGGCGACCGCTACCTGCCCAACACGCCGCGGGTCTACAGCACCAAGGCGAAGAACGCCCAGGAGGCGCACGAGGCGATCCGCCCGACCGACGTGACCCGCACGCCGGACATGCTGCGCTCGCGTCTCGATCCGGACCAGTGGAAGCTCTACTCGCTGATCTGGAAGCGCGCTGTTGCCAGCCAGATGGCCAGCGCCGAGCTCGACCAGACCACCATCGACGTGACCGACAAGGGCGGGCGCAGCGTGCTGCGGGCCACCGGCTCGGTCATCGCCTTCGACGGCTTCCTGAAGCTGTACCGCGAGGACCGCGACGACAGCGAGGGGGCCGATCTCGGCGGCGACGACGAGAACGACAAGATCCTGCCGGCCGTGGCGAACGGCGATGCCGTCGCCCGACAGGAGGTGACGCCGGAGCAGCACTTCACCCAGCCGCCACCGCGCTATTCGGAAGCGAGCCTGGTGAAGAAGATGGAGGAGCTCGGCATCGGCCGGCCGTCCACCTATGCCAGCATCCTGCAGGTGCTGCAGGACCGCGAATACGTCCGTCTGGACCGCCGCCGCTTCGTGCCGGAGGACCGGGGCCGTCTGGTCACCACCTTCCTGTCCAGCTTCTTCGACCGTTACGTCCAGTACAACTTCACCGCCGATCTGGAGACCCAGCTCGACAACGTGTCGGACGGGCAGATCGACTGGCGCCAGGTGCTGCGCGACTTCTGGTCGTCCTTCAAAGGCTCGGTCGACGGCACCAAGGATCTGTCCATCGGCGACGTGATCGAGAAGCTGGACGCCGAACTGGCCGACCACTTCTTCCCCAAGGGTCCGGACGGCCAGCCCGCTCGTGAATGCCCGAGCTGCGGCGACGGCAACCTGTCCCTGCGCCTCGGCAAGTTCGGCGCCTTCATCGGCTGCTCGAACTATCCGAACTGCAAGTTCACCCGCCAGCTCGGCGAGGCCGCCGGCGGGCGTCCGGTCGATGGCGAGGGCGAAGGCGGCGCCCTGCCCCGCGTGCTCGGTCAGGATCCCGTCACCGGCAAGGATGTCAGCCTGAAGAAGGGCCCCTACGGCGTCTACGTCCAGCTCGGCGAGCCCGAGGAAGGCTCCAAGGAGAAGCCCAAGCGCGCCTCCCTGCCCAAACAGGTCTCGCCCGCCGATATCGACCTGGAGAAAGGTCTGGCCCTGCTGTCCCTGCCCCGCCCGGTCGGCGAGCATCCGGAGACGAAGGACATGATCGAGGCCGGCATCGGCCGCTTCGGTCCGTATCTGAAATACGCCGGCAGCTATGTCAGCCTGCCGGGCGACGACACGGTGCTGACCATCGGCCTGAACCATGCGGTGCAGATCATCGCCGAGAAGGGGTCGAAGAAGAAGCCGGGCCGCCCGCTGGGCGACCACCCGGTCGACGGCAAGCCGGTAACGGTCCAGGCCGGCCGCTACGGTCCCTATGCCCAGCATGGCTCCCTGCGCGCCACCCTGCCCAAGGGCGAGGGGATGGACGAGATCACCCTGGAAAGGGCGGTCGAGCTGCTGAACGCCAAGGCCGAGAAGAGCGGCAAGGGTGCGCCTAAGAAGGCTGCGGCGAAGAAAGCCGCAGCCAAGAAGGCGGACGGCGACAAGCCGGCGGCGAAGAAGGCTGCGCCGAAGAAGAAAGCCGCTGCGAAAAAGGCCCCCGCCAAGAAGGCCGCCTCGAAGTCCAAGAAGACCGCCGACGGGGATTCCGCCGGCACGACGGGAAGCTGAGCGCCGACGACGTGGCCCGTCCCCCCGCCCAGCTTCCCACCCGTGAGCAGATCCTCGCCTTCGTCGAGGACAGCCCCACGCCGGTCGGCCGTCGTGAGATCGCCCGCGCCTTCGACGTGAAGGGGGCGATGCGGGCGGAGCTGCGCGGCCTGCTGAAGGAGATGGCCGAGGCCGGCGACCTGGATCTCGGCCGCAAGCGCAAGGTCGCCAAGCCGGGCACCCTGCCGGAAGTCACCGTGCTGGAGGTCACCGGCACCGATTCCGATGGCGAGGTGCTGGCCCGTGCCGTCGGCCGCGAGGAGGAAGACCCCGCCCCGCGCATCCACCTGCTCTCCGACCGCCGCTCCGGGCCCATGGGACCCGGCGACCGCGCCCTGTGCCGCCTGGAGCGCCGGGGCGACACCTTCTACCTCGCCCGGGTGATCCGCCGGCTCGGCCGCACCGCCGCGCGGACCTTCGGGGTGTTCGAGAAGACCGCCGATGGCGGCCGCGTGCGCCCGACCGACAAGAAGGCGAAGTCGGAGATCCGCATCCCCAAGGGCGACGAGAAGGACGCCGTCACCGGCGACCTGGTCACCGTGGAGATCATGCCCAAGGGCCGGCTCGGCCTGCCGGTCGGCCGGGTGATCGAGCGCTATGCCGGGGCGGCCGATCCGCGCTCGTTCAGCCGGATCGCCATCCACGAGCAGGACATCCCCGACGTCTTCCCCGAAGCCGCCGAGGCCTTGGCGGAGAAGGCGAAGCCGGTTGCGCTGGGCAAGCGCACCGACCTGCGCGCCATCCCGCTCGTCACCATCGACGGTATCGATGCCCGCGACTTCGACGATGCGGTCTTCGCCGAGGCCGACGAGGACCCGGCCAATCCCGGCGGCTACCGCCTGCTGGTCGCCATCGCCGACGTGGCCCATTACGTACGCCCGGGCGACGCGCTCGACCGCGAGGCGCTGAAGCGGGGCAACTCGGTGTATTTCCCCGACCGGGTCGTGCCGATGCTGCCGGAGGCCCTGTCCAACGGACTGTGCTCCCTGCGTCCGGACGAGGACCGCGCCTGCATGGCGGTGGAAATCATCATCGACGCCGAGGGCAACAAGCGCCGCCACAGGTTCATGCGCGGCCTGATGCGCTCCCAGGCCCGCCTCACCTACACCCAGGTCCAGCAGGCCCGCGACGGCGGCAGCCGCGAGGGCATCCCCGACGGCGTTCTGGAGCCGCTCTACGGCGCCTTCGAGGCGCTGCGAAAGGCCCGGAGCCGGCGCGGTGCACTGGACATCGAGCTGCCGGAAAAGCGGGTCATCCTGGACGAGGCCGGCAACATCACCGAGATCGGCATCCGCGAGCGCCTCGACGCCCATATGCTGATCGAGGAGTTCATGGTCCTGGCCAATGTCTGCGCCGCCGAGACCCTGGAGGACCGCCGCCAGCCCTGCATGTACCGGGTGCACGAGACGCCCGATCCGGAGAAGGTGGCAGCCCTGGGCGAGGTGCTGGACGGGCTCGGCATCGCCTTCGCCAAGGGCCAGGTGGTGCGGCCGAAGACGTTCAACGGCGTGCTCGCCAAGGTGAAAGGCGAACCCCATGAGCGCATGGTCAACGAGTTGGTGCTGCGCTCCCAGTCCCAGGCGGTCTACGCACCGGAGAACCTGGGACATTTCGGCCTGGCGCTGACCAAATACGCCCATTTCACCTCACCGATCCGCCGCTATTCCGACCTGCTGGTGCACCGCGCCCTGATCCGCGGCCTGAAATTCGGCGAGGACGGGCTGCGGCCGGACGACGACGGCTCCTTCCAGGAATGGGGCGAACACATCTCCATGACCGAGCGCCGGGCCGCGGTGGCCGAGCGCACGACCCTGGACCGCTATCTCGCCCGCCACCTGGCCGACAGGGTCGGCGGGATCTTTCCCGGCCGCATCAACGGCGTGACCAAGTTCGGCGTCTTCGTCACCCTGGACGAGACCGGGGCGGACGGGCTGGTGCCGATCCGCTCCCTGCCGGACGACTATTACGACCACGACGACGTGCACCACACGCTGACCGGCCGCTCCCATGGCTGGGTCTTCCGCCTTGGCGACCGGGTGGAGGTGCGGCTGGTGGATGCCGATCCGGCCTCCGGCGGCATCGTCGTGGAGATCGTGTCGGGCGGCGAACAAGGCACGGCCCCGCGCGGCGGACGGCGTCACGGCGGCCCGAAGCGACGCCCCCAGGCCCGCGGACGCCCGCACAAGGGGCGCAAGCGGCGATGACCGCGCCCGCGCGGTCCGGTGGTCGCGATTGATTCACCCCCGGATTTGCAGCATTGTTGGTGCATCGCGAAATACGATTTCCAAGCGTAACGTCGAGTACCTGTGAATGTCGCAGCCCGGTCGGTTTTCGCCGCTCAACACGTTGACGTCCGTCGCCGCCCGGCGCCTAGCTGCCGCCGGCCTCGCCCTGCTCCTGCTCGGCTCCTGTACCAGTTCGCGGCCGGAAGCGGGCGGCCCGACCTCGTTCGCGATGGATACCGGTGCTGAGGCCTTCTCGATTGGCTATGAGGGCATCGCCGATCTCTATGTGGAGCCGGTGCCGACCCAATCCCTGGCGCTCGCGGCCCTCGACGGCGTCGCCGCGCTGGATCCGGCGATCGACTTCATGCGCCGCGGCGACGCGCTGATCGTTACCGATACCGGCACCCCCTTCGCCAAGTTCACCGTGCCGGCGGACGACAATCCGACCCAATGGGCCCGGCTGACCGCCGCGGCGATCGAGGCGGCGCGCAAGCGGTCCGCCGTGCTCGCGGATACCGACGCAGACCGGCTCTACGAGGTCGCCTTCGACGCCATCACCGGCAAGCTCGACCGGTTCTCGCGCTACCACAACGCCAGCGAGACCCGCGCAGGGCGAGCCGCCCGCAAGGGCTATACGGGAATCGGCGTGACCATCGGCCAGACCGACGGGTCGGTGGTCGTGGCCTCGGTCTACCGCGGCTCGCCGGCCCACACGGCCGGGCTGCAGACCGGCGACCGCTTCGTGGCCGTGGACGGCAAGTCGGTCACCGACAAGGACATGGAGGCGACCGCCAATCTGCTGCGCGGCGCCATCGGCACGACGGTGGACATCCGCATCGCCCGCGGCCCGGCGGAACTGGACTTCCAAATCCTGCGCCAGCGGGTGATCGAGGACACGGTGCGCTTCGCCGCCCTCGACGGCATCGCCTATTTCAACGTCAGCGGCTTCAACAGCGACACAGCCAGTGCCCTGGCCCTGGCCCTGCGCGAGGCCAAGGCGCAGCTCGGCGACGACCTGCCGGGCATCATCCTCGACCTGCGGCAGAATCGCGGCGGCACCCTGGACGAGGCGGTCGAGGTGGCCGACCTGTTCGTGGACAACGGGATCATCCTGGAGACCCAGGGCCGGCACAGCATGTCCCGCCACCGCTACGACGCCCAGTACGGCAACACCACGACGCTCGCCCCCATCGCCGTGCTGATCGACAGCGGTTCCGCCTCCGCCGCCGAGGTGGTGGCCGCAGCCCTGCAGGATTCCGGCCGCGCCCTGGTGATCGGCGCCCGGTCCTACGGCAAGGGCACGGTGCAGCGGGTGATCGACATCCCGCCGATCTCCAGTGAGCTGATCCTGACCTGGGCGCGGATGCACGCCCCGTCCGGCTACGCGCTCTCGGATTTCGGCGTGTTTCCGTCGATCTGCACCCCGGACTACGGCGACGACCCGGAGGTCAGTGCCGCCGCCCTGGAATCGGGCGAGCTGCGACTGAGCGAGACCATGCAGAAGCGGCTCTACGTCACCCGTATGGACGAGTCGGAGCGCCGGAAGCTGCTCGCCTGGTGCCATGCGGACCATCCGCCCTCAACCACCGACAGCGACACCCGGCTGGCCGTGCGGCTTCTGTCCGACCGCAAGCTTTTCCAGCTAGCCTTCCACGCCTCGCGGGTGGCCCTGGGCGAGCGACCGGCCAACCCCGACTGACAGGCCGAACTAAGCACGCTTGACATGTGCGGCGCCGTAGCTATTTTGCGGCCTCCGCGAAGGCGAAGGAGATGAGACATGGCGAAGCCCGCGACCGTTCTGATCAAGATGGTCAGCACCGCCGACACTGGGTACTTCTACGTGACGAAGAAGAACCCGCGTACGAAGACCGAGAAGCTCGAGCTGCGCAAGTACGATCCGGTCGCGCGCAAGCACGTCCTGTTCAAGGAAGCCAAGATCAAGTGATCCTGGTGCCAGGCTGACGACCCCGAGGGTCGCCCGGTGGGCGGCCCTTTTGTTTTGTCCGGTTTGTTCTCTCTTGGTGGTCTGGGATCCGGACGCCGTGCCGGCCCCGACGGTCAGCTCACCGCGGTGGCGTTGGCCGCCGACTCGTCTCTGGCCAGGACGACCTGATTCCGGCCCTGGCGCTTGGCCTGGTACAGGGCATCGTCGGCCCGACCGATCAGCTTGTCGATGCTGTCCTCGCCGTCGGTGTTCCGCAGCGCGCAGCCGATGCTGATGGTCACGCCGAGTTCCCGGCCGTCCTCCAGCTTCAGGGGGGTCGAGGCGATCACGTCGCGCAGCCGCTCGGCCACGACCAGGGCGAAGGGCTCCGGCGTGTCAGGCATGACCACAACGAACTCCTCGCCGCCCAGGCGGGAGACGAGATCGACGTTGCGCACGCTGCTGCGCATCAGCTCGGTGATGTGCTGCAGCACCCTGTCGCCGGCGCCGTGGCCGTGGGTGTCGTTCACCAGCTTGAAGTGGTCGACATCGATCACCAGCAGGGCCAGCGGCTTCTGGCGCTCCGCGGTGTCGCTCATCAGCCGGCCCAGATGGGTCAGCAGGTAGCGGCGGTTGTACAGGCCCGTCAGGCTGTCGGTGAGCGCCAGGGCGAGGCTCTGCTCGTAGGTTTCGCGCATCCGCTCCTGATAGCGCCGCCGCCGGATCTGCGTGCGCACCCGCGCCAGCATCTCGTTCCGGTCGATCGGCTTCATCAGGTAGTCGTTGACCCCGAGATCCAGCGCCTTGGCCAGCTTCTCTGTCTGGTCCTCCTCGCCCACCATGAGGATCGGGATATGCCGGGTCGCCTCGGCGGCGCGGAACTGGGACACCAGCCGCAGGGCGTCGTCCCCGGCAAGGTTCAGGCTGCAGATCACCAGGTCGAACTCGGTGGCCGAGGCCCGGGCGAAGCCGGTGGCGCCGTCGGCCGCCTGCTCCACGGTGTCGCCGTCCACCGCCAGGCTCTCGCGCAGGTTCATGGCGTCGATGCGGTTGTCCTCAATGGCGAGGATCCGCGCCTGGGTGACGTCGATCTCGGTCATCGCCCGGGGTTCCTGCATCCCGAGCTGGGACGAGGTCTCCACCCGCAGGCGCCACTCGTCCATCATCATCTTCAGCCGCAGCAGCGAGCGCACCCGGGCGAACAGGGCGGCATCCACCACCGGCTTGGTCAGGAAGTCGTCGGCGCCCGCCTCGATCCCACGGACCCGGTCCGACACGTCGGACAGGGCGGTGACCATGACGACCGGCAGGTGGGTGGTGCGCGGATCGGCCTTGATCCGGCGACACACCTCGAAGCCGTCCATGCCCGGCATCATGACGTCGAGCAGGACGATGTCCGGAATCTCGCGCTCGATCATCTCAAGCGCCTCGGGCCCGTTATAGGCGGAGAGGACGTCGAAATACTCCGCCGTCAGCTTCGCTTCGAGGAGCTTGACGTTCGGGAGCACATCGTCGACGACGAGGACGCGGCCCGGCATGGCGGTCTATCCCAGGAACTTTTTTACGGTATCCAGGAAGTGCCCGACCGAAATCGGCTTGGCGATATACGCCTCGCAGCCGCCTTCCCGGATCTTCTCCTCATCGCCCTTCATTGCGAACGCGGTCACGGCGATCACCGGAATCGACTTCAGGCGATCGTCCTCCTTGATCCACTTGGTCACTTCCAGGCCGGAGACTTCCGGCAGCTGGATGTCCATGAGGATCAGGTCGGGACGCTTGTCCCGGGCAAGACGCAGGGCGTCCATCCCGTCACGCGTGCAGATGATGTCGTACCCATGAGCCTCCAGGAGGTCATGAAACAACTTCATGTTGAGCTCATTGTCCTCGACAATGAGGACGGTCTTCGGCGTGGACGATGCCGGTCCCGAGTTTCCGTTCTGTGTCTCGACCGAGGTCATGCCCTCATCCACCTTGATCCGTTCTGGGATACACTCGACCCGATTCAGCGAGCCGGATAGACATATTACCAAGCCCTTCAAGCCGATTCCATCACGGACGGGCTTAACACGGATGAGGCAGTTTTGCACCAAAAGCCGATCTTGCGCCACCTGCGCATAGGGGTCGACCTCGGCGGCACGAAGACCGAGGCGATTGCGCTTGCCGAAGACGGCCGCGAACTGCTGCGGCGACGGGTCGCGACCACCAAGGACGACTATCCCGGCACGGTTCGCGGGGCCGCGGATCTGGTCCATGCGCTGGAATCGGAACTCGGTGCCCGGGGCACCGTCGGCGTCGGCATCCCCGGCAGCCTGTCGCGGGCCAGCGGCGTGGTGAAGAACGCGAATTCCACCTGGCTCAACGGCAGGCCGCTGGACCGTGACCTGTCGGAGGCGATGGGCCGGCCGGTGCGGGTGCAGAACGACGCGAACTGCTTCGCCGTGTCGGAGGCGACCGACGGGGCAGCCCAGGGCGCGGCCATCGCCTTCGGCGTGATCCTGGGCACCGGGGTCGGCGGCGGCCTGGCGATCCACGGACGGGTGGTGGACGGGCCAATGGGCGTGACCGGCGAATGGGGCCACAATCCCCTGCCCGCCCCGCTGGACGACGAGCGGCCGGGCCCGGCCTGCTATTGCGGACGCCATGGCTGCCTGGAGACCTTCCTGTCCGGGCCCGGCATGGCCAGACGGTTCGTGGAGAGCGGCGGCCCGGACTTGCAGGCCGTCGAGATCGCCCAGGCCGCCGAGGCCGGAAACCCGGCGGCCGCCGCCCATATGGCGCGCTATGCCGACCGTCTGGCGCGCGGACTGGCAGGCGTGATCAACATTCTCGACCCCGACGTGATCGTGCTCGGCGGTGGCCTGTCGCGGGTGGCGATGCTGTACGACCAACTCCCCCGCCTGCTGCCGGCCCATGTCTTCACCGACCGGCTCGACACCCGCATCGTGCCGCCCGTCCATGGCGACAGCAGCGGCGTGCGCGGCGCGGCCTGGCTGTGGCAGTCCGATCCGGCCGACACCCCGGCAGGAGCGGAGTGAGAGCCCGATGGCGGCTGGCGACATCCCTGCCGGCGAGACCCTGTGCCGGGAATGCTTCACCTGGAGCAAGGGCGCGCCCGCCCGCTGCCCCTCCTGCGGCTCGCCGCGGGTGCTGTCCCATCCCGAGCTGCGGTCGCTGAGCATCGCCCATCTGGACTGCGACGCCTTCTACGCCAGCGTGGAAAAGCGCGACGACCCGTCCCTGCTCGACAAGCCGGTGATCGTCGGGGGTTGCCACCGGGGCGTGGTCTCCGCCGCCTGTTATGTCGCCCGGATCTACGGCGTGCGCTCGGCGATGCCCATGTTCAAGGCGCTGGACGCCTGCCCGCACGCGGTGGTGATCAAACCGGACATGAAGAAATACGCGGCCGTCGGCGGCGAGATCCGCGAGATGATGCGCGCCATCACCCCGCTGGTGGAGCCGCTGTCGATCGACGAGGCCTTCATGGACCTCAGCGGCACCGAGCGCCTGCACCGCGCCCCGCCGGCGGAGACCCTGGCAAGGCTGGCGAAACGGGTGGAGGAGACGATCCACGTCACCGTCTCCATCGGCCTGAGCTTCAACAAGTTCCTGGCCAAGGTCGCCTCCGACCTGGACAAGCCCCGCGGCTTCCATGTGATCGGCCGGGGCGAGGCCCTGTCCTTCCTCGCCGGGCAGCCGGTCTCCATCCTCTGGGGCGTGGGCAAGACGCTGCAGCGCAAGCTGATCGACGACGGCATCCGCACCATCGGCGACCTGCAGCCGATGGAGGAGACCGACCTGATGCGCCGCTACGGCAGCATCGGCCAGCGGCTGGCCCGGTTCTCCCACGGCCGCGACGACCGCCGGATCGAGCCCGGCTCGGTGGTGAAGAGCGTGTCGAACGAGACCACCTTCGACAGCGATATCGCCGATATCGACGTGCTGCGCCCCTACCTCTGGCGGCTCAGCGAAGAGGTGTCGGGACGGCTGAAACGCAAGGCGATCGCCGGCGGCGCGGTCACCCTCAAACTGAAGACCAAGGATTTCAAGATCGTCACCCGCCAGCAGCACCTGCTGGCCCCGACCCAGTTGGCCGACCGGATCTACCGCACTGCCGACGCGCTGCTGACCAAGCAGGCGGACGGGCGGCGGTTCCGGCTGATCGGCGTGGGGGTCAGCGACCTCGCCGGGGAGAAGCTGGCCGACCCGGCCGATCTCGCCGATCCGGGGTTCGAGACCCGGCGCAAGGTGGAGAGCGCCATGGACGCGGTGCGCGCCAAACTGGGCGATGCGGCCATCACCAAGGGGATCGGCCTGAAGGCCCGCAAAATCCGGCAGCAGCCTTCCGACAAGATGCCGGAAGGCGAGGAACTCTAGGGCTTTAGCAGTCCGGCGACGGCAGCGCCTCGACTTCCTCCAGGCTCATGCGGACCGAGAAATCAGAGTAATACACCAGGATCGAGCGGGCGATGCCGTTGGCCAGCACCTCGATGCTCATCTCGAAATCCGGCTCCGACCCCTCGCTGTCCGGACCGAACCAGGCGAGGCGCGAGGGATAGTAGGTGCCCTGCACCGCCTCGGCCTTGATCGACGGCAGGGCGTCGGTCCTGCCCTCGCCCAGCACGGCGGAGATCAGCGACGGCGCCTCCGGCTCGCCGCCGTCGAACACCGGCGCGCGCAGGAAGCGCTTGCCGGAGGTGGCGGCCTGGATCATCCGGATCGTGTGCTCGGTCGGAAACAGGGTGTCCTTGGGCAGGTTGAGTTCGCTCTCCTCCGGTTCGGCGAAGGTCACCTTGCCGGGAGCCGAGCCCAACGGCAGCGGCATCACCGCCTTGCCCTCGATCCGCTCCTCGCCGCCGCCGCGGTCGCGCTTCACGAAGAAGCGGTAGATATCGCCGGCCTTGGATTCCCAGGTCGAATAGGTCGACTGGATCACCGACCCGTCGCCATCGGCCCGGGAGAACTCCATGGCATAGCGCTGCTCGACCGCCCAGCCGTCGCAGGCATCGCGCCACTCGAAGCCCATGCGTCCCTGGACGTCGATGATCGACGATCCGGACGCCGCCTTGTCCAGCGTCACCTTGTACAGCGCGCGGTGGGGCAGGATATCCACGGCCGTCGCCGGACTGGCCTTCGTCTCAGCGACGACACCCGCCACGCCCAACACGGCAACCGCAAGAACAGCCGCGGCCCGGGCTCGGTCCAACATATGCCACTCCTTCATGCTCACTCTCCGCCGACTATGACACGCCGAACGGGGCGGAAAAATGGCCCCTGTCCGCACGCCCGCATCGGCAAGTTTTTCCCAATGCAGGATCCCCCCGGCTGCGATCCAAAAATTCTTAAACGCTTTCATACTGTTACGCGACATACCGAAACGCCGCACGTGGCACGGCCGATGCATGGCTTCGGGTGACCAACGTGCGAGGTGACCCATGTCACACGATCCGAACCTGATGACTGTGCCGCTTGATGGACCGAGTGCCCGCATGTACGCGGAAGTGGCGGGTATGCTGGCCCGTTTCAATGGCGCACTCGACCCGGCAAACGATGCCGAGGAGCTCAGCCCGTCCGAGACGACGGCCGCGCTGAAGCTCGCCCTGGTCGCCATGACGGAGGCGCAGAAGCGCATCGAGCGGCAGCAGGCCCGTATCAGCGAGCTCGAGAGCCTCTCGGTCACCGACGAACTCACCGGCGCGATGAACCGCCGCGGCTTCGACATGCAGCTCCGAAAGTCGCTGGCCCACAAGAAGCGCCACAGCGAGGACACCGACGAGGCGCGCGGCGGCGTCGTCCTGATGATCGACCTGGACCGGTTCAAGGCGATCAATGACACCTATGGCCATGCCGCCGGCGACGAACTGCTGCGCCTGGTGGCCAGCGTCCTGACCCGCGACGTGCGGGCCAGCGATACGGTCGCCCGCCTGGGCGGCGACGAGTTCGCGGTGCTGATGCCGGACCTTGACGCCGAGGACGGCCTGACCCGGGCCCGGCGGCTGGAGAAGCGTCTGAATGCCACGAGACTGAGCTGGGGGGAGCTGGTTCTGCCGGTCTCCGCCAGTGTCGGCGCGGTCAGCTATCGGCCGCAGGACCGGCCCGCCGAAGTGCTGAACCGCGCCGACGAGACCATGTACCAGCGCAAGGCGGAGCGCCGGGCCTGAACGAAAAAGGGCGGCCGGAGGCCACCCTGATCCACAATCGAACGGTGATGAGAAGACCGGGCCCCCACGGGCCCGTTCTTTGGCGTTTCAGCGCATCGCCACCTGGTCGCCGCGCGGGGCGAGCCGGACGATCCAGGGCTGGTGACCGTCCACCGCGCCAAGATCGGCCAGGGTCGCCCGGGCTTCCTGCAGGCCATAGGGACCGACCAGCACGCGGTGCCAGGTCCGTCCGTTCAGCTCCACTTCCCGGATTTCGGCCTTGAGGTCGGAGAAGCGTCCGGCCAGGGCCTCGGCCCGGTCGCTGTCGCGCACGGAGCCGATGACCACGTAGCGCTGGTCGTCCATCGCCGGGCTCTCGGCGGTCGGGGCGCCCCACACGGCCTGAACGCTGCGGTCGCGTTGCATGAAGCTGGCCGGCGGGGTCCACGGTTCGATCGGCGCCGAGACACGGGTGACCGACGCGGTGCCGGACATGGAAATGGCTGCCGGGCGGGCGATCGGCACCGGCGGCATGGTGACCGGAGCCGCGGGCTTCGGCGCGGCCAGAACGGCAACGGACGCCGGCTCCGGCTTGGCCAGGCCCGGGGTTTCGATCGGCGTCCGGAGCGGCGGGCTTACCGTCAAGGCCGCGGCCACGACGGTGGGCTCCTCCTGGAAGCCGTCGATCTTCATGGCGCCGAGGCTGACCTCCGGGTCGTTGCCGGACCGGAAGCTGCCGTTGTCGCGGTCGCCCGGATAGGTGGCGACCACCACACGCTCGTCGGCGGCGGCGCTGGCGGGATCGATATCGTGGCAGATGTCCTCGCCCAGGATCGGCCGGCTCAGCTCGCAATCCTGTTCGACGAAGGCGGAAAGCACGTGGTCGGCCGAGAACTTGCCGGTCTTCATGTAGCTGATTCCGGAGATCGCGGTGGACGCGATCGTGACCGGAATCGGCAGACATCCGCCGAGCAAGACTGGCATCGCAGCGACCGCGATGATCCGTTTCATGGTGTTTCCCCCGTCCCACCAGGTGCTTACTGTGCGAATCTTCACTTATCCGCGAAGTAAGCGCAACTACTGCAGTTTATTTAAAATTGTAAGCGAATCAGATCGGCAAAGGGCGGGCCCCTCGTGCCCCCTGATCGGGGTATGGATCGGAGGTGCGGTTCAGCGCGCTCTTGCGCCTTCGGAAGGCTCGTGTATTACCAGCCGCCATGACACTCGTCACCGACACGGAAACCCTCGCCGCCGTTTGCCAGCGAATCGCGGCCGAGCCTTATGTCGCGATCGACACGGAATTCCTGCGCGACAAGACCTACTACTCCAGACTCTGTCTGGTGCAGCTCGCCGGCGAGCAGGACGTGGTGGCGGTCGACACCCTGGCGCCCGATATCGACCTGATTCCGCTGTTCGACCTGATGGCCAATCCGGACGTGCTGAAGGTCTTCCACGCCGCCCGCCAGGACATCGAGATCTTCGTGCATCTGACCGGCCAGGTGCCGGCACCGATGTTCGACACCCAGATCGCCGCCATGGTCTGCGGCTTCGGCGACGCGGTCAGCTATGACCGGCTGGTGCGCGCGATGACCGGGGTGAACATCGACAAGACCTCGCGCTTCACCGACTGGAGCCACCGGCCGCTGTCGCAGCACCAGATCGACTACGCCCTGGCCGACGTGATCCATCTGCGGCCCTGCTACGAGCGGCTCGCCAAAAGGCTGGCCAAGACCAAGCGCTCCGAATGGCTGGACGAGGAGATGGCGGTCCTGACCGACGTCGCCACCTACGTGACCGAGCCAGAGGAGTCCTGGAAGCGGCTGAAGACACGCTCCACCAAGCCGAAGTTCCTCGCGGTTCTGCGCGCCCTATCCGCCTGGCGCGAGGTCGAGGCGCAGACCCGGGACATTCCGCGCAGCCGGGTGCTGCGGGACGATGCCCTGGTCGACATCGCCGCCCAGGCGCCGACCTCGGCCGACGAGCTGTCGCGCTCGCGCTCGTTCAACCGGGAGTCCGCAAGCGGCAAGACCGGCCGCGCCATCCTGGACGCCGTGAAGGCGGCGCTGGAGTCACCGAAGGAGACCTGGCCAAAGGTCAGCGATCAGCGCGACAAGCCCCAGGGCCGCCAACCGGTGGCCGAACTGCTGCGGGTGCTGCTGAAGGTCCAGTGCGACGCCCATGACGTCGCGCCGAAACTGGTGGCCAGCGCCGACGACCTGGACGCCATCGCCGCCGACGACAATGCCGACGTGCCGGCCATGAAGGGCTGGCGGCGTGAGGTGTTCGGCGACGCAGCCCTCGCGGTGAAACACGGCAAGCTGGCCTTCGCATTCGATCCGGAGAAGGACCGGCTGGCGCTGATCGAGGTGCCGGACTAAGCCGGCCCGTCCTAGCGCTTGCCGTTGCGGGCCGGACGCACGGCGAGCACCACCGGACGCTGCAGGGCGTCGGAGACGGACTGCACGCGGCGTTCGACCACCTCGCCCAACAACTCCACCGCCTCCGGCGCGAAGGTGAGTGCGAAGCCGTCGTCCCGCGCCTCGATCCGGGTCCGGCGCAGCAGCGCCGTCGCCCCGCCCGACAGGGTCAGTCCAAGCCGCAGCGCCAGCCCCACCTGCACCGCAAGCTGGCGGCGCTGCATGTCGAGCAGCCCCTCCACCCGCTGAGCGGCCTCGAGCTGCACATGGCCGCTGTAGCGCGCCAGCATGCCGAGGCCGAGGAACACCCGGTCGGCATGGTCGAGCCCGGCCACGGGCATGCGGGAGATCCGCAGGAAGGCGTGCTCGCCGCGGTAGCTCGGATGCTCCGCCCAGGCCATATCGCTGAGCATGCACAGGGCGCGCACCAGCCGCTCGTCACGCCGGGCGAACTCCCCGAACAGCGGCTTCAGCCAGTTGAACACGGTCTCCGCCGGCGGGGCGAAGCGGTTGGTCTCGCGGGCGATGGAGACGGCCGCCACCAGCAGCGGGTCCTGGTGGCGTTCCTCCGGCGACAGCCGGTCGAAGATGCAGCCCTCGCGCAGGCCGAAGGCGGAGAACACCACCCGGTCGGGCTTGCCCCGGGCCAGAACCCGCTGCAGCACCAGGGCCGCCGTTGCCATGGTGTCGGCCCGCCGGCGCGACACGCCCGGGGTCGCGCGGATCGATTTCTTCGATTGGAGCGCCAGGGTCGACAGGAAGGCGCTGAGCGTCGCCCGGTCGATCGTATAGCCGTGGATCACCTCGATCGGATAGTTCGTGGCCGCCATATGGGCCTTGGCCACGCTGCGCCAGGCGCCGCCGACCGCATAGAGGGTGCGCCCCTCCAGATTGACCAGCCAGGGCGCGCCGTCGAGATAGCCGTCGACCAGGGTCTGCATCTTGCGCCGCTTGCCCGGCTCCACCTCGCCGATCCGCAGCGGCCCGACCGGCATCGTGGTATGGGCGCCGAGCTGCTGGTCGGACACGTCGATCAGTTCCAGGCTGCCGCCGCCGAGATCGCCGACCACCCCGTTGGCGTCCGGGAAGCCGCTGACCACGCCCAGAGCGGACAGCCGGGCCTCCTCGTCGCCGCCGATGATCTGGACGGTGTAGCCGGTCCGGCGCTCGATTTCGGCGACGAAGTCGGGGCCGTTCGAGGCGTCCCGCACCGCCGAGGTGGCCAGCACGTCGACCCGGCCGACCCGCATGGCATGGGCGATCGCCGCGTAGCGCTGCAGGTTGGTCAGGGCCGAGCCCATGGCCTCGACCGAGAGCGCCCCGGTCTCGTCCAGGCCACGCCCCAGCCCGCACAGGGCCTTCTCGTTGAACACCGGTACCGGCGACAGACCCTCGTGGTCGTAGACGACCAGGCGGATCGAGTTGGAGCCGATATCGAGGACGCCGATGCGATGGTCGCGCCGGGCCCGCTTCGAACGTGTCTCGGAAGTCTCGGTAGTCAGTGTATCACTCGCGCCTAGGGCTCAGAGGGACGAACCGCCGATGGTCTTCGGACCACCGCCGCGCCGCAGCGCGCTGCCCCGTCCGGACAGGCTCGGATTCGTCATGAAGTAGGTATGTGCCGAGAAATCGTCCTCGCCGGCGACCACCCGCTCGAACCGTCCAGAGCTGCGCAGGATCCAGCTGTTCGTCTGGTCCTTGAGATTGGCGACCATGATCTGATCCAGGATCTGCCGGTGGACGGTCGGGTTCTCGATCGGGACCAGATGCTCCACCCGTCGGTACAGGTTGCGCGGCATCCAGTCGGCCGACGAGATGTACACCCTCGCATCGTCCGACGGCAACTTCGACCCGCTGCCGAAGACCACAATCCGCGAATGTTCCAGAAACCGGCCGACGATGGAGCGCACGCGGATGTTCTCCGACAAGCACTTCACGCCGGGGCGCAGGCAGCAGATCCCACGGATCACCAGGTCGATCTGCACGCCGGCCTGACTCGCCTTGTACAGCTCGTCGATCAGGATCGGGTCCACCAGGCTGTTCATCTTCGCCCAGATCGCCGCCGGACGGCCCGCCTTGGCGTGCTCGATCTCCTGGGCGATGCCTTCCATGATCGTCTTGTGCAGGGTCAGCGGCGAGATCGCCAGCTTCTCCATCTCCTCCGGCAGCGCGTAGCCGGTCATGTAGTTGAACATCCGCGCCGCGTCCCGGCACAGGGCCGGGTCGCAGGTGAAGAACGACAGGTCGGTGTAGATCTTCGCGGTGATCGGGTGGTAGTTGCCGGTGCCGAAATGGACGTAGTTGCGCAGCCCGTTGCCCTCGCGCCGCACCACCAGCGAGATCTTGGCATGGGTCTTCAGGTGGACGAAGCCGTAGACCACCTGCACCCCTGCCCGCTCCAGGTCGCGGGAGAGGCGGATATTGGCCTCCTCGTCGAACCGCGCCTTGATCTCGACCATGGCGGTGACGGTCTTGCCCGCCTCCGCCGCCTCGATCAGCGCCTTGACGATGGGGCTGTCCTTGGAGGTGCGGTACAGGGTCTGCTTGATGGCGATGACCGACGGGTCGGCTGCCGCCTGGCGCAGGAACTGGACGACGACGTCGAAGCTCTCATAGGGGTGGTGGACGACGATGTCCTTGGCCCGGATCGCGGCGAAACAGTCGCCGGCGAAGTCGCGGATCCGCTCCG
Organism: Thalassobaculum sp.; assembly: GCF_965223715.1. Taxonomy (GTDB): domain Bacteria; phylum Pseudomonadota; class Alphaproteobacteria; order Thalassobaculales; family Thalassobaculaceae; genus Thalassobaculum. The sequence continues at coordinate 1,885,945 of NZ_OZ245012.1, forward strand.
GGAAGCGGGCGTTGAACGGCGGCCAGAGCAGGTCCGGCCGCTCCGAGGTTATGAGCTGGGAGAGGTCGGCCAGACCGACCATCGCCTCCAGGGCGAAGACGTCCTCCTCGGCCACGTTCAGCTCGTTGATGACCATCGCCTTGAGTTCTTCCGGCATGGCGAGATCGACCGCCAGACGGATCACGTTGCCGCGCCGCCGCGCCTTCAGCGCCGTCTCGAAGGACAGGACCAGGTCCTCGGCCTCCTCGTCGATCTCCATCTCGCTGTCGCGGATTACCCGGAAAACGCCCTGGCCGGTGACCTCGTATTTCGGGAACAGCCGGTCGACGTTCAGCAGGATCGCCTGCTCGATGGCGATGAAGCGGATGGTATCGCCCGGCAGGCGCACGAAGCGGCCGACCTGGGCAGGCAGCGGGATCAGGCCCTGCATGTCCGATGCCCCGCCGGTGCCGCGCAGGGTCAGGGCGAGGCACAGGCCTTTGTTCGGGATGAACGGGAACGGGTGGGCGGGGTCGATCGCCAGGGGGGTGAGCACCGGGAACACGTGCTCGCTGTAATGGGCCCGCAGGAACTCGCGGTCGTCCTCGGTGAGTTCGGAGATGTCCACCAGGTGGAAGTCCACCGCCTTGAGCTCCTCGCGCAGACGCTTCATGCAGGTCTGCTGGTCGCTCATCAGCGTGGCCACCTCGCGGGTGATTTCGGCGAGCTGCTGGGCCGGGCTCAGCCCGTCGTCGCTGGGAGAGGTGATGCCGGCATTGACCATGCCCTTCAGGCCGGCCACGCGGACCATGTAGAATTCGTCGAGGTTGGAGGCGGAGATCGCCACGAAGCGCAGGCGCTCCAGCGGCGGATTGCGGGTGTTGAGGGATTCCTCCATCACCCGCGTGTTGAAGGACAGCCAGGAAAGCTCGCGGTTGATCAGTCGTTCGGGGCTGTCGAGCGTGATCGCCGGCTGTTCCTCGGCCGCCGGCTTGGCGACGGGACGGCTGCGCTTGGCCGCCGGCTTACGGGGACTCTCGCTGTGGCTGGCCTGCTCGCTCACGTCCGCTCTCCTCGCTGGTCCGGCCGCCGGAAGCGGCGGGCGCCGTCCGATGTACGCGTCCCATGTGACAGGAGCATGACACCGGACGGCTTTCCCGTCAGCGGTCAGAGCACGATCGGTTCAGATCGACCCGATCTGAACCGTGAATCGTACTCCAATCATCTGATTTAGAGCGTTCCGGGGTACCCACCGCCATCGAGAAGGATGTTCTGGCCGGTCATGAACCCGGCGTGAACGCTGCACATGAAGGCGCAGGTGGCGCCGAACTCGTCGGGCTCGCCGAAGCGGCCGGCCGGGTTCTTCGACGCCTGTTCGGCGGCGTAGTCTTCGAAGGTCCGACCCGCCTTCTCGGCCTGCATGCGCAGGTTGCCGTGCAGGCGGTCGGTGGCGAACGGGCCCGGCAGCAGGCCGTTGATCGTCACGTTGTGGCGCACGGTCTCCCGCGCGATGCCGGCGACGAAGCCGGTCAGACCGGCGCGGGCGCCGTTGGACAGGCCGAGATAGGAGATCGGGGCCTTCACCGCGGCGGAGGTGATGTTGACGATGCGGCCGAACTTGCGGTCGATCATGCCGTCGACCGTCGCCTTGATCAGCTCGATCGGGGTCAGCATGTTGGCGTTGACCGCCTTCTGCCAGTCGTCGATGCCCCAGTCGCGGAAGTTGCCCGGCGGCGGACCGCCCGCGTTGTTGACCAGGATGTCCACGTTGCCGGCGACCTCAAGGACCTCCTTGCGGCCCTCGGGCGTAGTGATGTCGCAGGCGACGGCGATGACCTTGACCCCGGTGGCCTTGGTGATCTCGGTCGCGGTGGCCTCGATGGCCTCCTTGGTGCGGGAGTTGATCACCAGCTCCACGCCGGCCTCGGCCAGCTTCATGGCGCAGGCCTTGCCCAGCCCCTTGCTGGCGGCGCAGACGATGGCCTTGCGGCCCTTGATTCCCAGATCCATTGCGTCGGTCTCCTCTCCTGTTCGGTTCAGCCGTCGGCGTTACCCGTTAGTCTTGGTGCCCGTCCTCGTCGACCCTGTCCTCATCGGCCATGGCAAGACGCGCGACGCGCATTGAAATCTTCCCGTCCCCCTCCAGGGCGGCCCGGTCCATCCGGTCGGCCAGACGCTCGGCGGCGTCGAAGGACCGCTCCATCCGGTTCACCAGATACGCGATGACATCATCGCGCACCAGAACCTGACGGTCGGCGAAGTGCTTGGCGAGAACACCCGCCAGCAGCGCTTCGTCCGGCAGCCCGATGGTCGCGACCGGCAACGTCGCCAGCCTGGAGGCCAGGTCCGGAAGGGCGATCTCCAGCCTGGCCGGGGGAGTGCGCGACAGGATAACGAGCGAGCCGCCGCGCTCAACCACCATATTGAACAGATGGAACAGCGCCGGCTCATCCCGCGCGCCATCGACCCGGTCGACCACCGCGTGCCGGGCGTCGCCCAGGGCGTCCGGCACCGTCCGGGGCGTCAGGTCGGGGGCGTCGATCAGCGCCGCGCCGCTCGCCGCCTGCCAGACCGCGGCCAGGTGGGTCTTACCAGATCCTGCAGGGCCGACGATGGCGAGGCCGCGGGCCGGCTCCGGCCAGTCCGGCCAGCGGTCGATCCAGGCAGCGGCCTCGGCATTGGAAGCGCCGACCAGGAAGTCGGCCCGACCGAGGGCCGGGCGGAATCCGAGATCGAGGGCGAGCTGTCTGCGGTTGGCGGCGTCAGGGCTTGTGGTCATCGAACTCGGAACGGCTCGGGGCGTCGTCCGGCGGCGGTATGCCGTGGAGATGCAACGGGCTGGCGAGATAGTGCTCCAGCGCGAACCGCGTCAAGACACCGATCACCGCCGCCACCGGAACCGCAAGCAGCACGCCGAGGAAACCGAACAGCGCACCGCCCGTCAGCAGGGCGAAGATCACCCAGACCGGGTGCAGGCCGACCGCGTCGCCGACCAGATTCGGGGTCAGGAAGTTGCCCTCGATGAGCTGTCCGGCCAGGAAGATGCCGGCGATGATCGCGACCGGCTCCCAGGACTGGAACTGGGCGAAGGCGAGGCCGACGCTGAGGATCGCCCCCAGGGTCGAGCCGACGAAGGGCACGAAGGAGATCAGCCCGGCGAACAGGCCGATCACCAGTCCGAAATTCAGGCCGGCCACGGACAGGCCGACCGCGTAGAACACGCCCAGGATAAGACAGACCGTCCCCTGCCCGCGCACGAAGGCGGCCAGCGTCCGGTCGATCGCCCGCATCTGCTCGCGGATCGTCGGAGCCTGCTCGCGCGGCAGCCAGCCGTCGATGGTCGCCACCATCTTGTCCCAGTCCCGCAGCAGGTAGAACGAGACGATCGGGGTGATCACCAGGATCGACAGGAAGTTCGCCAGCCAGGCGCCGCCGCTCAGCAGCTTGCCGAAGATATTGCCGATCCAGGTGAGCGCGTTGCCGGCGAAGTCCGGCAGCTTGTTCACCGCCGATTCCTCGTCGAAGCCGCTCAGCAGCTCCTGGATCTTCGGGCCGACACGGTCGCGGATCAGCTCCACATATCCCGGCACCGCCTTGGCGAACTGTTCGACCTGGGCCTGCAGCAGCGGCAGCAGCAGCAGAACCAACCCGATGGTGATGATGAAGAAGGCCAGCACGACGATGGTCGTCGCCAAGGTCCGGTTGAGCTTCAGACGCTCGAGCCGGTCGGCCACCGGGTCCAGCAGATAGGCCACCGCCATGCCGGCGACGAACGGCAGAAGCACGTCGCGCAGCACGTAGATCAAGACCAGAAAACCGGCGAGGAAGAGGAGCCAGAAGACCTGGCGCTCGCGCCTTGTCACGATCGTTATCCGGCGGCGGGTGCGGGCAGCGGCGAGACATTTCCGGGGGCCGGCGAGAAGCCGCCCGGACCGCCGACCGGTGGCGTCGTGCCACCTGGTGCCGTCGTGCCGGGCGTCGGGCTCACGGCCGGCCCGGAGCCCGACGGCAGGCCCGGAGGCGCACCCGGCGCCGGCGTACCGAAGCTGTCGCGCGGCGCCGGGATCTCCTGCCCGCGCTGGATCAGCATGTAGTCGCCCGCCCCCGGCAGCAGACGCAGGTTCTGCTGTTCCAGGGCGACGCGAAGCTGTTCGGCACCGCCGTTCACCCAGAGATCGACCACCGCCTCGGCCCGGGTGAGCTGGATCACGTCGAACCGGGACACGATGATCGTCTTCTCCAGGGCCTCGCGGATGGCGAGCCAGCGCCGCATGCTGTCTATCGGCACCGTCACCGTGACCCGGGACTCAAGCCCGCCCTGAATCAGGTTGTCGCTTTTCCAGCGGTCCTCGAGCATGGCCACCGCCCGCCGCACGGCCGCGTCATAGGCCGCACCCTCGGCACCGCCGCCCGACACCGTGTCGGTCATCGTCGACCCGGAACCCGACGGGCCGATCCGGCGCACCGACAGCGCCACCGATCCGCCGGACCGCGGCTCGGCGACCACCACCGCCGCGTCACGGGCGCCGTAACGCTCGGCGATGCTGGCCAGCGCCGCCTCGTCACCCGACATCGCCTGGGTGGTGGTCAGTTCGCGCACATCGGCGATGTCGGCATAGGGCACGACCACCGGCACCAGCCCGGGGTCGATCGACACCCGGCTCCAGGCGGTGCGGAAGGCGTTGCCCTCCTCCCACAGCAGCGGACCGTTGCTGCCGTCCAGCACCGGAATGATCAGCACCGGCAGGCTGCGGGTCTCGGCGAACGGGACGCCGGTCTGCATCAGGAAATTGCGCACCCGGCCCGGATCGAAGGCGAAGGTCATGTTGGCGACGTAGCGCACCGCCGAGCTGCGCTCGTCGGCGACCTCGAAGCCCAGGGTCAGGTTCGCCAGCTCGTTGTCCGACTGCTGCCCCACCGCCCCGGTCGAGCCCTTGGGCACCAGCCGGTCGATGAGCCGGTCGAAGGCGGCCCTGCGGCCCTCGCGCACCGCCTTGTCGCGGGCGGCCGAGGGGCTGTCCGCCGTGGCGTCCACCGGGACGCCGCGCACGGTGTAGATCTCCTGGGCCGAGGCTCCGGCGCCGCCGAAGGCGGCCGCCAGGAAGACGAGCGAGGCGATGAGGACGGATCGATGGTGCACGGTTTCTTCCCACTTGCCGCTTGCGGGGACCACGAGCGCCACGGCATAAACCGCGAACGCGGCGAAACGTTGACCTCGACCGAAATGGTTAAGGACACCGACGCCTGCCTTATAGCCCAGCGCGGTGGAGGACACCATAACCGCCCCTAGCGACAGTTACTCAAAGGGCCCCGGCACAGGCGGCTCGAACACGCCCCTCACCTACCGCGACGCGGGTGTCGATATCGACGCGGGCGACGCCCTGGTGGAGGCGATCAAGCCGCTCGCCGCCTCGACCCGTCGCCCCGGCGCGAATGCGGATCTCGGCGGTTTCGGCGGGCTGTTCGACCTGAAGGCGGCCGGCTTCTCCGACCCGATCCTGGTGGCCGCCACCGACGGCGTCGGCACCAAGCTGCGGGTGGCGCTGGAATCCGGCAAGCACGACACCGTCGGCATCGATCTGGTCGCCATGTGCGTGAACGATCTGGTGGTCCAGGGTGCCGAGCCGCTGATGTTTCTCGACTACTATGCCACCGGCAAGCTGGAGGTGGCGGTCGCCCGCGACGTGGTTGCCGGCATCGCCGAGGGCTGCCGCCAGGCCGGCTGCGGGCTGATCGGCGGCGAGACGGCCGAGATGCCGGGCATGTACTCCGAGGGCGACTACGACCTCGCCGGCTTCTCCGTCGGTGCCGTCGAGCGCGACCGGGTGCTGGAGCGCGACAAGGTCGGCGAGGGCGACATCGTTCTCGGCCTCGGCTCCTCGGGCGTGCATTCCAACGGCTATTCGCTGGTCCGCCGGGTGGTGGAGCGCGCCGGCCTCGCCTGGGACGCGCCGGCACCCTTCGAGAGCGGCAAGACCGTCGCCGAGGCCCTGCTGGCCCCGACCCGGATCTACGTGAAGGCCTGCCTGGCTGCGCTGCAGACCGACGCGGTGCACGGCTTCGTCCATGTCACCGGCGGCGGCCTGGTTGAGAATCCGCCCCGGGTCTATGGCGACGACCTCGCCCTGCGGCTCGACCTGAAGAGCTGGACACCGCCGGCCGTCTTCCCCTGGCTCGCCAAGACCGGCGGCATCGAGGGGCGCGAGATGCTGCGCACCTTCAACTGCGGCCTCGGCATGCTGGTCATGGTGAAGGCGGATGCGGTGGAAGCGGTGGAAGCGGCCCTGGCCGCCCATGGCGAGACGCCCGTGCGGGTTGGCCGGATCGAGAAGCGCACCGGCGATGCGGTGGTGTTCGACGGCCTCGACCAGACCTGGCTGGCGTGATGGCCCGCAAACGCGTCGGCGTGCTGATCTCGGGAAGCGGCAGCAACCTGCAGGCGCTGATCGACGCCGCCGCCGACCCAGCCTATCCGGCGGAGATCGCCCTGGTGATCTCCAACAAGCCCGACGCCTTCGGCCTCAAGCGCGCGGCGAAGGCCGGGATCGCCACCAAGGTGTTCGACCACAAGGCCTATGGCGACCGGGCGCGCTTCGACGCGGCGATGGATGCGGCGCTGCGCGAGGCCGGTTGCGAGATCGTCTGCCTCGCCGGGTTCATGCGGATCCTGTCGCACGGCTTCGTGGAAGGCTGGTCCGGGCGGATGCTGAACATCCATCCTTCCCTGCTGCCCTGCTTCAAGGGCCTGCATCCCCAGCGCCAGGCGCTGGAGGCGGGCGTGAAGGTGGCGGGCTGCACCGTGCATCTGGTGACCCCGGATCTGGATGACGGGCCGATTCTCGAACAGGCCACCGTCCCGGTGCTGGACAGCGACGACGAGGCCGCCCTGTCGGCCCGAATCCTGGAGCAGGAGCACCGGATCTATCCCAAGGGGCTGGCACTCCTGGCCGGCGGTTCCGTGCGGATCGAGGGCCGGCGCGCCTTCACCGGGTAAGGGCGCAACCGGTTCCGGATTCCAACGTCTTGTTGCATCGCAAAACCCCGGTCTAGACTTCCGCCATCGTCATTCCGGAGGCTCACCCGATGCGCTTGTTCCCCGTCGTCCCCCTCGCCGCAGCCGCGGTCGGCCTCCTCACGACCTCGGCCTTCGCCCATACCGGCTCCGGGCCGGCCGGGAGCTTCCTGACCGGGTTCCTGCATCCGATCGGCGGGATCGACCATGTGCTGACCATGGTCGCGGTCGGCAGCATGGCCGCCGTGGTCGGCGGGCGGGCCATGTGGACCGTGCCCTGCGCCTTCATCGCCATGATGATGGTCGGCGCGGCAGCGGGCGTTGCGGGATATCCCCTGCCGCTCGTCGAGTTCGGAATCGTTGCCTCGATCGTCGTGACCGGCCTGGCGACCGCGTTCGGCCGCTCCCTGACCGAGGCCGCCGCCGTGGCGGTCGCCGCCGTCTTCGCGGTGTTCCACGGCCATGCCCACGGCACGGAGATGGCGCCAATGCTCACCGCCGCCGAATATGGCGCCGGCTTCGCCGTCGCCACCGCGATGCTGCATGCCGCCGGCCTGTTCGGCGCGCTCGCCGTGAGCCGGCGCTTCACCACCATCGGGACGACTGCCGTGCGGATCACCGGCATCACCATCGCCGCCGTCGGCGCCGGCATGGTCGGCACGATGATCTGACGGCGGGAGGGAGCCGACGGCGCGCCGGATCCGGCGCCAAGAGGCTTTTCGCGCGGCGCCCGTTCCCGTATAAACCCGTCTGACGAACACACCTGCGCCTGGGAGGGCATCGAGACCATGGCCGGCAACGATCAATTCGCCGAAATGTATCGCGAGCGGAAGGCCTTCTGGGACGGCTTCATGCGGTTCACATTGTGGAACGGGATCGCCATCGTGGCGCTCGTCGCCCTGCTGGCGATCTTCGTCGCCTGACACCGCGCTGCGGGCACAAAAAAGGGCCGGTCCTGGGGACCGGCCCTTTTCGTTTCGGCGTCGGGCCGAAATGAGTGTCAGGCCGGGATCAGCCGACGATCTCGTTGCCGCTGAAGAACTGGGCGATCTCGATCGCCGCGGTCTCGGCCGCGTCGGACCCGTGCACCGAGTTCTCGCCGATCGACTTGGCGAAGGCCTTGCGGATCGTGCCCTCGGCGGCCTGCTCCGGGTTGGTGGCGCCCATGACGTCGCGGTACTTCGCGATGGCATTCTCGCCTTCCAGCACCTGGACGACGACCGGGGCGGAGATCATGAAGTCGACCAGCTCACCGAAGAACGGACGCTCCTTGTGGACGGCGTAGAAGGTCTCGGCCTGGCCGCGGGTCATCTGGATCCGCTTCTGGGCGACGATGCGCAGGCCCGCCTCTTCGATCTTGGCGTTGACGGCGCCGGTCAGGTTCCGCTCGGTGGCGTCCGGCTTGATGATGGAGAAGGTGCGCTGGAGGGCCATGGCTCTCTCTTCCGTTGGCTTGTTTGCGGGATAGGTGGCTCGGGCACAGCGCCCGGACGTCCTGTAATGGCGCGGGCCTTATAGCGATGCGGGTGCGGGGCGGCAAGCGTCCCCGGCGATTCCGTCCCGGGCCCGGCCGCTACCCCGCCTTCTCCCAGCCGCCATTGTCCTTCTGGCGCCAGTAGGTGAGCGTGTGGCCGGCGTCCTTGGCCGCCTTCCAGCGCACCCGGGCGGCGGCCACCGCCTGGTCGTCGCGGCCGTCGAACAGGTCGAAGACCCGCTTGAAGCTGTCCAGGTCCGACGCCTCGACCCCTTCGGCCAGGAACAGGAACGCCGCGCCGTTCGGGTTCTCCTCCCGGTCGGTCAACCAGACCGGCTGCAGCTCCGCCTCGCCGTCCTTGCGGCAGCCGTGGGGCAGCCAGGATTTCTCCTCATAGACCCAGAGATGGGCGTTCAGCGCCTGCACGCGCTCCTCCGAGGCGAGCCGGACGACCGCGCGCTCGCCCGCCTCCAGCGTGCGCTCCAGCAGCTTCGGCAGGGCGCGGTCCATGGCCGTCGCCGTCAGGTGGTAGAAGCCGATCTCGGTCACCGCACCAGGCGCTCCGAAAGGTGTCACAAGCGATGACGAACCGCCGCTCCGCGTGTAGGTTTCCAACAACCCCAGATCGGAGAAGGCAATGACCGCACCGTCGGCCGAGCATAGCCATTCCACCGCCACCCTGGCCACCGCTACCCACGCCAACGCGGACCTGCGCGCCGAAATCCGCGCAGCCACCCTGGCCGAGGAGAGCGCGCGGATCGCCGCTCTGAAACAGGCGGCGGGCCTGTCCGAAGCCGATCGCGCGGCGATCTCCAAGGATGCGGCCCGGCTGGTGGAGAGTGTACGCGGCTCGACCGAACCCACCGCGATGGAGAGCTTCCTCGCCGAATACGGCCTCTCCACAAAGGAGGGCATCGCCCTGATGTGCCTGGCCGAGGCGCTGCTGCGGGTGCCGGACACCCCGACCATCGACGCGCTGATCGAGGACAAGATCGTCCCCGGCGAATGGGGCCAGCATCTGGGCCACTCCTCCTCCTCCCTGGTCAACGCCTCCACCTGGGCGCTGATGCTCACCGGCAACGTGCTGCGGCCGGGCGAGCAGCAGGGGCTGGTCACCGCCCTGCGCGGAGCCGTGCGCCGCCTGGGCGAGCCCGTCGTACGGACAGCCACCGGCCAGGCGATGATCGAGCTCGGCCGCCAGTTCGTGCTCGGCCGCACCATCGAGGAAGCGATGAAGCGCGGTTCCGGCATGGAGGAGCGCGGCTACACCTACTCCTTCGACATGCTGGGCGAGGCCGCCCGCACCGAGGCCGACGCCCGGCGCTACCATCTGTCCTATTCCGACGCGATCACCGCCATCGCACCGGCCTGCCGGTCGAAGGACATCCGGGAGAACCCGGGCATCTCGGTGAAGCTGTCGGCCCTGCATCCGCGCTACGAGGTGCCGCAGAAACAGCGGGTGATGTCCCAGCTCACCGCCCGCTGCCGCTCGCTCGCCCTGCTGGCGAAGAGCGCGAACATGGGCTTCAACATCGACGCCGAGGAGGCCGACCGGCTCGACCTCTCCCTCGACGTGATCGAGGCGGTGCTGAGCGACGAGGCGCTGGAGGGCTGGGACGGCTTCGGCGTCGTGGTCCAGGCCTTCGGGCCGCGCGCCCATTTCGTTCTGCGCTGGCTCTACGACCTGGCGGAGCGGCTCGACCGGCGGATCATGGTGCGTCTGGTCAAGGGCGCCTACTGGGATACCGAGATCAAGCGGGCCCAGACCCTCGGCCTGGACGGCTACCCGGTCTTCACCCAGAAGGCCAATACCGACGTCTCCTACATCGCCTGCGCCCGGCTGCTGCTGGGCATGACCGACCGGATCTACCCGCAATTCGCCAGCCACAACGCTCATACGGCCGCGGCCATCCTGCACATGGCCGGGGATGATCGGGACAGCTTCGAGTTCCAGCGCCTGCATGGCATGGGCGAGTCGCTGCACGACACGGTGAAGAAGGAATACGGCACCCGCTGCCGGATCTACGCCCCGGTGGGCAAGCATCAGGACCTGCTGGCCTATCTGGTGCGCCGCCTGCTGGAGAACGGCGCCAACTCGTCCTTCGTGAACCAGATCGTCGACGAGAGCGTGCCGGCCGAGCGGGTCGCCGCCGACCCGTTCCCGCAGGCCGGGAGCGCCAATCCGCGCATCCCGAAGCCGGCGAATATCTACGGGGCCGAGCGGCGCAACGCCAAGGGCTGGGACCAGACCGATCCGGTCGATCTCGCCGCGCTGGACGAAGCCCGTGCGCCCTTCGCCAAAGCCACCTGGAGTGCGGGTCCGACCCATGGCGGTAACCGGCCGGGGGCCGAAGCGCGCAATCCGGCCGATCCCGACGATTTGGTCGGCCGGGTCGTGGAAGCCAACGCGCAGGAGGTGGAGGACGCCATCCTGCGCGCCCGGGCGGCCCAAGACGCCTGGCGCAACCGGCCGGCCACCGAACGGGCGACCCTGATTGAGGCCGTGGCCGATCTCTACGAGGCCAACGCGCCGGAACTCTTCGTCATCCTGGCCCGCGAGGCCGGCAAGACCCTGCTGGACGCCATCGGTGAAGTGCGCGAGGCGGTCGATTTCTGCCGCTACTACGCCGCCGAGACCCGGCGCTTCGGCGATGCCGAACGGGGGCGCGGCACCTTCGTGTGCATCTCGCCCTGGAACTTCCCGCTGGCGATCTTCACCGGCCAGATCGCCGCCGCCCTGGTCTCCGGTAACACCGTCATCGCCAAGCCGGCCGAGCAGACCCCGCTGATCGCCGCCCGTGCCGTCGCCCTGATGCACGAGGCCGGGCTGCCGGACGACGTGATCCAGCTCCTGCCCGGCGACGGCGCCAAGGTCGGCGGCGCCCTGGTCGGCGATCCACGGATCGACGGCGTGTGCTTCACCGGCTCCACCGACACCGCCCGGCGCATCCAGCAGGCCATGGCCGAGACCGGGGCCGCCGACGCGCCGCTGATCGCGGAGACCGGCGGGCTGAACGCCATGATCGTCGACAGCACGGCCCTGCCCGAGCAGGCGGTGCGCGACATCATCGCCTCATCCTTCCAGAGTGCGGGCCAGCGCTGCTCCGCCCTGCGCTGCCTCTATGTCCAGCAGGAGGTGAAGGACCGGCTGCTGGAGATGCTGTTCGGGGCCATGGACGAGCTGAAACTCGGCGACCCACGCCTGCTGTCCACCGATGTCGGCCCGGTGATCGACCAAGAGGCACGCGACGGCATCGAGGCGCATTGCACCGCCATGGAACAGGCCGGCAAGGTGCTGAAGCGGCTGAAGACCCCGGCCAAGGGCACCTTCGTGCCGCCGACGGTGATCGAGGTGGCGGGGATCGAGGAGTTGGACCGCGAGATCTTCGGCCCGGTCCTGCATGTCGCCACCTTCGCGCCGGACGACCTGGACGGGGTGGTCGAGCGGGTGAACGCCAAGGGCTACGGTCTGACCTTCGGCCTGCACACCCGCGTGGACAGCCGGGTGCAGCAGGTGGTCGACCGGGCCGAGGTCGGCAATCTCTACGTCAACCGCAACCAGATCGGCGCCATCGTCGGCTCCCAGCCCTTCGGCGGCGAGGGCCTGTCCGGCACCGGACCGAAGGCCGGCGGCCCGCACTACCTGTCGCGTTTCCGGACATCGGGCGAGACGCCGCAGCCGGCCCAGCCGCCGGCCGGGTTCGTCGACGCCGCCGCGCTGTCGCGGCTGGTGTCGTCGGCGCGCGGGCGGTCGACCCTGAAGGCGGTGGGCCGGGCCTTGAGCGCCGGCTCCCCTGCCCTGAGTGCAGCCGCCGACATTGCCGACCAGGTGCTGGAACTGCCCGGCCCGACCGGCGAGAGCAACCGGTTCAGCGTGCACCCGCGTGGCCTGATCCTGTGTCTGGGACCCAGTGCGGAGGCGGCGCGCGACCAGGCGATCCAGGCGCTGGCCACCGGCAACCGGGCAGTCGTCGTCGCCCCGGGAGCGGAGGCGGCGCTGGCGGACCTGAAGGATCTGGCACCGGCCCTGATCGTGGCCGAGGGCACGATCGCGGTGGAGGCCCTGGCGGAGATTCCCGAGATCGACGGGGTCGCCTATGCGGGTTCCCGCGAGGACGTCCGGCCAATCGCCCAGGCGCTGTCCAAGCGCACCGGCCCGCTGCTGATCCCGATCACCGACCGCATCGACCCGGAACGCTACGTGCTGGAGCGGCATCTCTGCATCGATACCACGGCGGCGGGCGGCAACGCTTCCCTGCTGGCGGCGAGCGGTCCCGCCTAAACTCCAGCCGTCATCCTGATGCAAATCAGGATCATGATGCGGACGTCAGCGGCATGGTCCTGACTTGCATCAGGATGACGGTGGGGTCACGTCGCCGGCTGCCGTCTCGCCAGCGCCATGGCGGTGAGAAACGCCGAGCCGCCGATCAGGATCAGGACGAAGATCGCCCAGCGCATCGTCGCATAGCCGCCGATCTCCCAGAGCGCCGCCCCCAGCGTCGCGGCGGCCGCATTGGCGCCCATGAAGCCGAGCGCCAGGGCGCCCGAGATCGAACCGAAGCCCTTCCGCCCCAGGATCTCCGCCGTCACCACCGGGCGCGTGATGGAGGTCACGCCGTAACCGGAGCCCTGGAAGAACACGAACACCGCCAGCAGGGCCGGCCAGGTCATCGCGCCGATCAGTGCCGAAATCGCGGCGATCATGAACAGGAACGACACCGCGCAGATCACCTGCATCGACATCCGCCGTTCCACCACCATCATCGCCACCCGACCCGCGACCTGCATCGGGCCGATCATCGAGGCGGCCAGGACCGCCGTCGCCACGGCGATGCCCTGCTCCGCCAGCATGGGCAGCAGGTGGGTGATGACCATCCCATGGGTCAGGCCGATCATCACGAAGGTCACCCCGAGCAGCCAGAAGGTCGGCTTGGCCATCGCCCGGCGCAGGTCGGACGAGCCGTCCGGCAGCTTGCTGCGCTCCTCCGGCTCCTCCTCGGGTGCCGGCAGGGCGGTGCCGTAACGGAACAGCGGGATGGCGACGACCAGAATGATCACCGCGAAGGTCATCACCGCGACCCGCCAACCATGGGCTTCCGAGACGAAGCCGGCGAGCGGGAAGGAGACCGTTCCCGCGAACCCGGCGATCAGGGTGATGCGGGTGATCGCCCGGCGCGCCTCGCCCCCCATCATCCGGGTGACGAAGGCGAAGCACGGCTCGTACAGGCAGCCCGACATGCAGACGCCGATGGCGAGCCAGATGACGAAGAACTGCCAGGAGGCCTGCACCTGGCTCAGCAGCCCGACCAGCAGCCCGCCGATGACGGCGCAGGTGGTCAGCACGGCGCGGCCGTGGCCCTTGTCGATGAGCCTGCCCATGAAGGGGGCGCAAAGGGCGGAGCAGACCAGGGCAGCGGAATAGGCGCCGGCGAGCTCGGTCTTGGACCAGCCGAGATCGGCTTCCCAGAACGCGATCAGCGCCGGGAAGCTGTAGAACATCCCGGCCCAGACGAGGGTTTCTGCAATGGCGAGGGCGGCGACGCGTCCGGTTGGAAACGTCGCCGCCGTGGAGGCGGAAGAGGTCAAGCGATCACGCCGTACAGCGCTCCCATGGAGAAGGCTCCGACAAAGGCGAAGCCCAGGTATACGGCGAACACATGCGGTCGGGCCAGAGCCCAAACCGCGATCATCGCGGGAATGGAACTCACCCCGCCGGCCAGCAGGAAGGCCATGCCGGCGCCGGGCGCCATGCCCTGCTCGATCAGCCCGCCGACCAGCGGCAGGGCAGCGTAGCCATTCAGATAGGCCGGCACACCCACCAGGGTGGCGCCCAGCACCGGCAGCCAGCCCTCGCCGCCGATCACCGACGTCACGGTCTCGGCCGGGACATAGGCCAGCATCAGGCTCTCCAGGAAGAAGGCGACCGCCAGCCACTTGCCCAGGAACAGGGTGGTCTCCCGGGCATTCTTGGCGAACTTCTCGCGGCGGCCCTGCTCGCCCCAGAACTTCCAGACGACCTGCTTGGGCGCCCGGATGCTGGACGCGCCGCAGCCCCCATTACCCACGCCCTCGCGCAGCGGGTTCTCGAAGCCGCCGGCCCGCACCACGGCGAAGGTTCCGAAGCCGCCGATCAGGCCGACCGCGACGGCGGCGAAGACCTTGAACAGCGCGAAGTCCATGCCGAGCGTCCCGGCGGTCAGCACGAACATGGACGGATCCATGAGCGGCGAGGCCAGCCAGAAGGCCATGACCGGCGCCAGCGGCACGCCCATGGACAGCAGGGCGGCGATCAGCGGGATCACGCCGCAGCTGCAGAATGGCGATAGCGCACCCATCAGGGCGGCCGCCCCGATCATCGTCACCTCCCGCCCCTCGAAGGCGCGGGCGATCAGGCTGTCGGCCCCGCTCGCCTTGGCGTAGGCGGCGATGGCGATGGAGGCGAACAGGAACGGGGCGACGCCGAGCAGGGCCTCGCCGACGAAGATCGCGCTGTGCCGCGCCTGTCCCGCATCGGCAAGCGCGAGCGCGACGAAGCCCGCCAGAACGACAACCAGCGTCCAATCTATGCGACCGGCAAGGCGCCGGGTGGTCAGGGCCATATCGGCCATGGCGGATCTCCTTGTTCCTTATTCCCAAGAATATCGACATTCCTGGGCAAAAAAAAGCCGCGATTACGCGGCGCTGCAGGATCGGCCACGCGCGTCGGCGCAGCACTCCCGGGTGAGGTAGTCGATGGTCGCCTGCATCTCGGTATAGTTCGCGTGGCAGTACAGGGTGGTCCCGTCGCGCTCCTGGCGGACCAGGCCGACGGCGATCAACTTGTGCAGGTGGTGCGACAGGGTCGAGCGCGCGGTGCCCGTGCGGGACTGGATCTCCCCCACCGGCAGCCCGTCCGGCCCGGCCCGCACCAGGGTGCGGAAGATCTCCAGCCTGGTCTCGTTGCCGAGCGCCTCCAGGCGGCGCGCTGTCTCACTGCTGTCCATGCACCAAATATATGCGCCCGTGGCGCCGACTTCAACGATATTCCGAAGAATATGGGAATAAAATGTCTGGCCTGGTGATCTGGGCCATTATCCGACGCGTATTATGAGAATGAGCAGCGGCGAGGTGCCCGACCGATGTCTGCCCCGTCCGACCATCCCCTCCGTTTCCCGCTGGCCGCGGAACTCCATGCGCGTCCGTTCGCCGAGTTGGAGGCGCCGGAGCGGATTTCCCACATCGCCATGCTCACCGGCACCGGATCGCGCGAGGCGGAACGCACCCGGCTTGAACAGCTCTGCACCCGGCTCGGCGGCACGCCGCCGGGTGACGAGGCCACCCACCACATCATGGATTTCGGCACCTTCCGCCTGAAATGGGAGCGCCATACCGAGTTCACGACCTACACCTTCCTGCGCCACGGCCCGTTCGACGCGCCCTTCGCCGAGCCCGCCTCCTCCCTGGCGCCGCCGGACTGGCTCGCCTCCCTGCCCGGCGAGCGGGTGGTGGCGATCCATCTGGCGCTGCTGCCGGCCAACAGCGAACGCACGGAAGCGGACCTGGCCAAGCACCTGTCGCTCTCCTCGCTCTGCCGCGCGACGGTGCTCGGCGGAGCGGCGGAGATTGCCACCGACCACCGGATCGCGCCGGACGGCTTCACCCGCATGCTGGTGTTCGACCGCAGCCTGCTGCCGCGTCAGGCCGGGCGGCTGGTGCAGCGGCTGGTGGAGATCCAGACCTATCGCGACATGGCCCTGCTCGCACTGCCCAAGGCGCGGGAAGCGGCCCCGACCATCGCCCGGATCGACGCCTCCCTGGCGGAACTGACCGGCACCATGACCTCGGCCGGGCAGATCGACGATGAGCGAAGGATGCTGGAGCGGCTGATCACCCTGTCGGCGGAGATCGAGGAGAACATCGCCGCAACCTCCTACCGCTTCGCCGCGGCCCGAGCCTATGAGGGCCTGGTCATCGACCGGGTGACGGAGATCGCCGAAGTGCCGCTGGGCGACCACCCGACGCCGAGCGCCTATGTGGACCGCCGCTTCACCCCGGCGATGCGGACCTGCGACTCGACGGCGGCGCGGCAATCCTCCCTGTCGGAACGGGCGACACGGGCGGCCAACCTGCTGCGCACCCGGGTCGACATCACCCTGGAGGCGCAGAACCGCGACCTGCTCGCTTCCATGGACCGGCGCGCCCGGCTCCAGCTCCGCCTGCAGCAGACGGTGGAGGGCCTGTCGGTGGCGGCCATCACCTATTACGTGGTGGGGGTCTTGGGCTATCTGCTCTATGCGATCAAATCGCTCGGCATGGACATCAACGTCCCCGCCGTGCAGGGCTTTGCCGTGCCGGTCATCGCCGTGCTGGTCTGGCTGGGAGCCCGCAGCGCCCGCAAGCGGATCACCCGCGAGAAGGACGCGTAGTCGCCTCGGTCAGGCGACCGGGCCCGCCCCCGACGCGATCGACGCGCCGGTCGCCATCAGGGCGCCGAGCGCCACATTGACGATCGCCTCGGCGTCCAGGCCCGCGTCCTTGTACTGGGCGGTCTGGCTGTCATGGTCGATCGGCCGGTCCGGCAGCACCATCGGCCGTACTGCCAGCCCCGCATCGAGCAAGCCGGCATGGGCCAGGTGGTGCAACACCTGAGTGGCGAAGCCGCCGATGGCGTTCTCCTCCACCGTGATCAGCACCGCATGCTCGCGGGCCAGGCGGGTGACCAGATCGGTGTCGATCGGCTTGGCGAAGCGGGCGTCGGCGACGGTGGTCGAAATGCCCCGGGCCTGCAGCGCCTCGGCCGCGGCCAGCGCCTCCTGCAGCCGGCCGCCAATGGACAGGATCGCGACGGTCGTGCCCTCGCGCACCACCCTGCCCTTGCCGATCGGCAGCGCCGAACCGGTCGCCGGCAGCTCCACGCCCACGCCCTCGCCGCGCGGATAGCGCACGGCGGACGGGCCGTCGTCGATGGCGGCGGCGGTGGCGACCATATGCTTGAGCTCCGCCTCGTCGGACGGCGCCATGATCACGAAATTCGGCAGGCAGCCGAGATAGGTCAGGTCGAAGGCGCCGGCATGGGTCGCCCCGTCGGCGCCGACCAGCCCGGCCCGGTCGATGGCGAAGCGCACCGGCAACTGCTGCAGCATCACGTCGTGGACCACCTGGTCGTAGCCGCGCTGCAGGAATGTGGAATAGATCGCCGCGAAGGGCTTCATCCCCTCGCAGGCCATGCCGGCGGCGAAGGTGACGGCGTGCTGCTCGGCGATGCCGACGTCGAAGCTGCGCTCGGGGAAGCGCTCGGCGAACTTGTTCAGACCGGTGCCCGACGGCATGGCGGCGGTGACGGCGACGATCCGGTCGTCGGCCTCGGCCGCCTGGATCAGGCTCTCGGCGAAGACGTTGGTGTAGCTCGGCGCGTTCGGCTTCGGCTTGGCCTGGGCGCCGGTGACCACATCGAACTTGGCGACGGCGTGGTACTTCTCGGCATTGGCCTCGTTGAACGGATGGCCGCGGCCCTTCTCGGTGACCACGTGCAGCAGCACGGGGCCCTGCTTGCGGCCCTTCAGCTTCTTCAGGATCGGCACGAGATGGTCGAGGTTATGGCCGTCGACCGGGCCGACATAGAAGAAGCCCATCTCCTCGAACAGGGTGCCGCCGGTCAGCATGCCGCGGGCGAATTCCTCGGCCCGCTGGGCGGCCCGTTCCAGCGGCTTCGGGAAGTGGCGGGCGACCTGCTTGCCGAGCTCGCGGAACGACGCGAAGGAACGCGACGAGACGATCTGCGACAGATAGGCGCTCATCGCACCGACCGGCGGGGCGATGGACATGTCGTTGTCGTTCAGGATCACCAGCATGCGGCTGGCCGAGGCCCCGGCGTTGTTCATCGCCTCATAGGCCATGCCGGCGCTCATGGATCCGTCGCCGATCACCGAGACCACGTCGAAGTCCTCGCCCAGCAGGTCGCGGGCGGCGGCCATGCCGAGGCCGGAGGAGATCGAGGTGGAGCTGTGTGCCGCGCCGAACGGGTCGTACTCGCTCTCCGAGCGTTTGGTGAAGCCCGACAGCCCTCCCCCCTGGCGCAGGGTGCGGATGCGGTCGCGGCGGCCGGTCAGGATCTTGTGCGGATAGGCCTGGTGGCCGACATCCCAGATCAGTTTGTCGCGCGGCGTTTCGAAGACGTGATGCAGGGCGACGGTCAGTTCGACCACGCCCAGCCCTGCGCCGAGATGGCCGCCGGTAACCGAGACCGCCGAAATGGTCTCCTCGCGCAGTTCGTCGGCGACCTGGCGCAGTTCGGCGACGCTCAGACCCTTCAGGTCGTCCGGCGAGGCGATGCGGTCAAGGAGCGGGGTCTCGGGCCGATGGCTCATGATAAACGCCTTCCAGTCCGTCAGTTCGTACGGTCGACGACGTAGCGCGCGGCCTCGCGCAGCGGGTCGGCGGCCTCGTCGAACACGTCCAGCGCGTGGATCGCCTGGTCGATGAGCAGGTGGGCCTGCGCCCGGGCCCGCTCGGCCCCCAGGATAGAAACGAAGGTGGCCTTGCCCGCTGCGGCGTCCTGACCCACCGGCTTGCCGGTCTTCTCAGGGTCGCCCTCGGCGTCGAGCAGGTCGTCGGCGATCTGGAACGCCAGGCCGAACTCCTGCGCGAAGTTATGCAGTGCCATATAGGACCGATAGGAGCCTTTGCCCAGGATCGCGCCCGCGACCGAGGAAAAGGCGAACATCTCGCCGGTTTTCAGACGCTGCAGGCGGGTGATCGCGCCGATGTTCATCTCGCCCTCCTGCTCCGCCAGCAGGTCGATCATCTGACCGCCGCACATGCCGTGGCCGCCGGCCGCCTGTGACAGCTCGCGGACGAGCTCGATGCGCACCTGGGGATCGGCATGGGTCTCGGGTGCCGCCAGCACCTCGAAGGCCAGCGCCTGCAGCGCGTCGCCGGCCAGGATCGCGGTCGCCTCGTCGAACTGCTTGTGGCAGCTCGGCCGGCCGCGGCGCGTGTCGGCATTGTCCATGGCCGGCAGGTCGTCATGGATCAGCGAGTAGGTGTGCATGAACTCCACCGCCGCCGCGACCCGGGCCGCACAGCGCCGGTCGACCCGGAACAGCGAGGCCGACTGCATCACCAGGAACGGCCGTAGCCGCTTGCCGCCCGCCGTGCAGGAATAGCGCATCGCCTCGAACAGCCGGGCCTCGGCGTCGTCCGGCTGCGGCAGCAGCAGGTCCATGGTCTTGTCGACCGTGGCGGCGCACTCCGCCAGCAGCGTCGGCAGGTCGGACATCGACAGCTCCCCCTCAGGCGTCGAAATCGGTGGTGCCGGACGGCTGGCCGCTCTCGTCGAGCTTGATCTTCTCGACCTTGAGGCGGGCCTCCTCCAGTTTCTTCTGGCAGTGCTTCTTCAGCGCAGCCCCCCGCTCATAGGCGGCGATCGCATCGTCCAGCGAGCCCCGGCCCTGCTCCAGGGTCTCGACGATCGCTTCGAGCTCGCGCAGGGCATCCTCGAAGCTCATGGCGTCAACCGAAGCTGCTGCGGGAGCTGCGGCGGGGGTGGCTTGTGTATCGGTCACGTCTGTCCTCCGGAAAGCGCCCGGAGTGTATGCAGGGTGCGGATGCGAAACAAGGCCGGCGGCCGGTGTTTCGCATACGACCGGGACGGGCCGCTCAGCCCTTCATGAGCTGCTTCACATGGGCGGCCGTCGAGGTGGCCAGCGCCTGCAGGTCGTAGCCGCCCTCCAGGCAGGAGACCACCTTGCCGCCGCAGACCTTCTTGGCGACCCGCATCAGCTCCTTGGTCGCCCAGACGAAATCCTCGGTCTCCAGCATCAGCGAGGCCAGCGGATCGTCGCGATGGGCGTCGAACCCGGCGGAGATGATCAGCAGCTCCGGCTGGAACGCCTCCAGCGACGGAAGGATGCGGTCGCTCATGGCCTGGCGGAATTCCGGACCGCCGGACATCGGCGCCAGCGGGGCGTTGACGATGTTGCCCTGGCCCCGCTCGGTCGCCGCCCCGGTGCCGGGATAGAGCGGCATCTGGTGGGTCGAGGCGTAGAGCAGGCTGGGCGTGTCCCAGAACGCCGCCTGGGTGCCGTTACCGTGATGGACGTCGAAATCCATCACCGCCACCCGCTTCAGCCCGTGCACCTCCTGGGCGTGCCGGGCGGCGACGGCGACATTGTTGAAGAAGCAGAAGCCCATGGCCCGTTCCGGCTCGGCATGGTGGCCCGGCGGCCGGGTGGCGCAGAAGGCGTTGGCCGCCTCTCCCCCGAGCACCGCGTCGGTCGCCGCCACGGCGGCCCCGGCGCCGCGCAGGGCGGCCTCGCCCGATCCGGGGGACAGGAAGGTGTCGCCGTCGATCGCCGTCATGCCGGTCTCGGGCACCGCGTCCAGGATCGCCGTCACATAGCGCTCGGGATGCACCCGGGCGATCTGCTCGACCGTCGCGCGCGGCGGCTCGCGCCGCTCCAGCTTGGCGAAGCCCGGCTCGTCCAGCGCCTTCCAGATCGCTTTCAGGCGGGCCGGGTGCTCCGGATGCATCCTGCCCGGCTCGTGGTGAACGCAGGCGTCATGGGTATAGAGAAGCGTTGTCATATCCGGAGCCTATCAAGCCGCCCGCGCGCGTACCAGCAGCAGCACGGGGTCTCCGGCGTAGCTGACGGTACCGATTTCCTCGTAGCCCATCGACCGGGCCAGCCGGACCGAGGCCAGGTTCTGCGGATCGATGATGCAATGGGTGCGAGCAACAGGGAGACTCGCATCGATCCAGCCGTGCAGCGCCCGCACCGCCTCGCCGCCATAGCCGCGACCGTGGCACTCGCTCGACAGCACCCAGCCGGTCTCGGCCGAATCCGCGGGCACCTCCAGCCCCTCGCGCCGGAACTGGGCCACGCCCACATCGCCGACGAACCGGCCGCTCTCCCGCTCCTCCACGGCGAAATAGCCGTAGCCGAACAGCGACCAGTGACCGGCATAGCGCAGCAGCCGTGACCAGCTCTCCTGGCGGTTCAACGGCTGGCCGATATAGCGCACCACCTGCGGGTCGGCCCACAGCCGGGCGACGCCGTCGGCATCCCGAGCCGATGCGGGCGCAGGAGCAGACGCTCGGTCTCGATCACAGTCGGATGCGAAGTCATTCTGGAAACTCGCTTTTGCGCGGTTGTCGGCGCGCGGCGCAGGCAGGGCGAACCGGCCCGCGCCGGACGGTTAATAATTGCGGACTCTGCTATATCTCACCCTGTAGACTTGCAAGCCCGTGGCGAGTGCTACCTTTACTCCGTCGATCGACATTGAGGACTTGCAGAAGATGCCCGTTCCTGCCCGTTCCGCCGCCCTCTTCCTCGGGCTTTGGGCCCTCTGCGCGGTGCTTTTCGCCACCGGTCCCGCCCTGGCCCAGGGACGCGCCGCCTCGGTGGCGGTCGATCCGGTCACCCGCGAGCCGCTGATCGCCACGGTCAATGTGCTCGGCCGCTTCGTCGCCCGGCAGTCCGGCGTGCTCGCCGCCCGCGTGGCGGAGCGGGTCGACGAGATGGTGGTGCAGGTCGGCGACCGGGTGAAGCAGGGCGACGTGATCGCCAGGCTGTCGAACGACCGGCTGGCGGCGGAACGCACCCGCTCCGAAGCCCAGGCCAAGGCAGCCGAATCCGACATCATCCAGGAGCGCGCCAACCTGGCGAAGGCGCAGCAGACCCTGGACCGGCTGAACAAGCTGCGCAATTCCAGCGCCCACCGCCCCGACCGGATGGAGGATGCGGAGCGCGACGTGGAGGCCCACCGCGCCGCCCTGCGTGCCGCCGAGGCCGACGCCTCCGTCGCCCGGGCCCAGCTCGAGCTGGCCGAGATCGCCCTGAAGGACGCCGAGATCACAGCACCCTATGACGGCGTGGTCACGGTGAAGCATGTCTCGGCCGGCTCCTATGTCCGGCTCGGCGACCCGGTGGTGACCATGCTCAACCACGTGGCACTGGAGATCGAGGCGGACGTGCCGGCCGACCGCACCGGCGGCCTGGTTCCGGGCACCGTGGTCGAGGGCGCGCTGCAGGACGGCAGCCGCCTGTTCGCCGTGGTCCGCGCGGTGATCCCGGAGGAGAACACCCGGACCCGCACCCGCGCGGTCCGCTTCACCCCGCAGGATGCCGACCAGGTCGGCAATGCGGCGAACCAGGCGATCACCCTGGCGGTGCCCCTGGACCAGAGCCGTCAGGTGCTGACTGTGGCCAAGGACGCGGTCACCGTGCAGCGCGGCGAGAACATCGTCTTCGTCGTGCTGGACGGCAAGGCGGTCCCCCGCTCGGTGCGGCTGGGCGAGAGCGTCGGCAACCGCTTTGAGGTGCTGAGCGGCCTGGAGGACGGCGAGCTGGCCGTGATCCGCGGCAACGAGGTGCTGCGTCCGGGCCAGCCGGTCGCGGTCGGCGAAGGCCAGGGCTGAGCCGCGGGCGGGGGAGCGAGCCATGAACATCATCCGCGCCTCGATCGAGCGGCCGATCGCCATCATCTCCGCCGTGCTGATGGTGGTGATGTTCGGCGTCGTCGCCCTGCTCAACATCCCGATCCAGCTCGCCCCGGACGTGAACCAGCCGGTCATCACCGTGGAGACCGAATGGTTCGGCGCCGCCCCGGCCGAGGTCGAGCGCGAGGTCGTCAACCGCCAGGAGGACGAACTGCGCGGCCTGGAAGGGCTGGAGGAGATGATCGGCACGGCCGAGACCGGCCGGGGTCGCGTGGAGCTGGAGTTCCAGGTCGGCACCGACATGGACCGCGCCCTGCTGCTGGTGGCCAACCGTCTCGACCGGGTCGGCGACTATCCGGCCGAGGTCGACCAGCCGACGCTGAGCACCGCCGGGGCCGAGGACAATCCTATCGCCTGGCTGACCCTGCGTCGGGTGGCAGGCAACGACCGGCCGATCCACACCTTCGGCGATTTCGCCGAGGACGTGATCAAGACCAAGATCGAGCGGGTGCCGGGCGTCAGCCGCGTCGACGTCTATGGCGGCTCCGAGCGCGAGATGCAGGTCATCGTCGATCCGGAGCGGCTGGCCCATAACCGCATCACCATCAGCCAGGTGGTCCAGGGCCTGCGCGCCGCCAACGCGTCGATCTCCGCCGGCGCGGTGGAAGAGGGCAAGCGCCGCTACACCGTGCGCACCGAGGGCGATTTCGAGAGCATCCAGTCGGTGCGCGACGTCGTGCTGCGCTCCACCGTGGACCCGGTGACCGGGCGGGTCGCGCGGCTGACCGTGGCCGATATCGGCACCGTCGTCTTCGACTACAAGGAACCGGTCTCCCGCATCCGTTATTTTGGGGAGCCCGGCATGGCGATGCCGGTGCGCCGCGAGACCGGGGCCAACGTGATCGAGACCATGGCCGGCGTCGACGCCGCCCTGGAGGAGCTGTCGGCCTTCGACCTGCCGGCCGAGGGGCTCTACATCAACAAGGTCTACGACGAGACCACCTACATCAATTCGGCCATCAACCTGGTGCAGCAGAACATCTGGGTCGGCGGGTTGCTGGCGGCGGTCGTGCTGATGACCTTCCTGCGCTCCGGGTCGGCCACGCTGGTGGTGTCCCTGGCGATCCCGGTCTCCGTGATCGGCTCCTTCGTCGCCATGGCGGCGCTCGGAAGATCGATCAACGTGATCTCGCTTGCCGGCCTCGCCTTCGCCGTCGGCATGGTGGTCGACGCCGCCATCGTCGTGCTGGAGAACATCTTCCGCCTGCGCCAGAACGGCCGCAGCGCCAAGGACGCGGCGTATCTCGGCGCCTCCCAGGTGTGGGGCGCGGTGCTGGTCTCCGCCCTCACCACGGTGATGGTGTTCATCCCGATCCTGGTCATGCAGCTCGAGGTCGGCCAGCTGTTCCGCGACATTGCGGTGGCGATCTCGGTCTCGGTGCTACTGTCCCTGCTGGTGTCGGTCACGGTGGTGCCCGCCCTGGCCAGCCGCCTTCTCGGCCCCGGCGTGGAGAAGGCCCAGGAGCGGCGGGTGCCCGGCATCGACCATTTCGCCCGCGGCTTCCACCGCAGCGTTATGGGCATCACCCGCAGCGCGGTGCGGTCGCGCGGCTTCGCCGCCACCATGATCATCGCCCTGACGGTCGTCTGCTCGGTCTCGACCTACATCTTCCTGCCGAAGCTCGACTACCTGCCGAACGGCAACCGCAACCTGGTGATCGGCCGGCTCTCGCCGCCGCCGGGCTATAACCTGGACACCCAGACCGCCATCGCCGGCCAGCTCGAGAACGCGACCCGGCCGATCTGGGACGAGAGCGGCGAGCGGCTGCAGACCGAGGACGGCACCCCGACCCTGTCGCGCTTCTTCTTCGTCGCCTTCCGCGCCAATACCATCATCGGTGCCGCCGCGGCCGACGACTCCCGGGTGGCCGACCTGATCCCGGTGCTCAGCGCGCCGGTCAGCTCGGTGCCGGGCACCCGATCCTTCTTCTTCCAGACCTCCCTGTTCGGCCGTGGCGTCGGCGGATCGGGCGCGGTCGACCTGGACATCTCCGGTGGAGACATGAACCAGATCGTCGAGGTCGCCCAGCGCATCGACCGGGCGATCAACGATGTCCTGCCGCGCAGCGAGGGGACCCAGATCCGCCCCCTGCCCAGCCTCACGCTGGGCGCGCCGGAGGTCCGGCTGCTCCCGGACCGGGTGAATCTGGCGGATAACGGCATCTCCGCCCAGGAACTCGGACAGACGGTGGATGCCTTCAATGACGGGCTGCGGGTGGCCGAGATCACCGTCGACGGCGAGCGGGTCGACCTGACCCTGCGCGGTCCGGTGAAGAACGTGACCCAGACGCAGGGGATCGAGGCCCTGCCCGTGGTCACCGAACAGGGCATGATCCTGCCCGCCAGTTCCCTGGCGACCGTCACGGTCACCACCGGCCCGACCGAGATCCGCCACCGCGAGCGCCTGCGCACCATCACCCTGGTGGTGCAGCCCCCCGCCTCCATCGCGCTCGAGGAGAGCATGGAGATCCTGCGCGACCAGGTGATCGCCAAGGTCGTGGCCGAAGGCGTTCCGGCCGGCGTCACCATGCGGCTGTCCGGCACCGCCAGCAAGCTGCAGGAAACCTGGGCCGAGATGCAGATCGACCTGGTCCTGGCCCTGGTCATCGTCTACCTGGTCATGGCGATCCTGTTCGAGAGCTTCCTGTATCCGATCATCATCGTCTTCGCCGTGCCGCTCGCCACCGCCGGCGGCATGCTGGGCCTTGGGGTCTTGAACTTCTTCACCCCGCAGAAGCTCGACATGCTGACCCTGCTCGGCTTCGTCATTCTGATCGGCATCGTGGTGAACAACGCGATCCTGCTGGTGCACCAGACGCTGCATCACCTGCGCGACGAGGGCATGGCGCCGGGTGCGGCGATCCTGGAGGCGACCAGCAACCGTATCCGGCCGATCTTCATGTCCACCCTGACCAGCGTGCTGGGCATGCTGCCGCTGGTCGTGTTCCCCGGCGCCGGCTCCGAGCTGTATCGCGGCCTCGGCTCCGTCGTGGTCGGCGGTCTCGCCCTGTCGGCCGTGCTGACACTGGGCCTCATCCCGCCGATGCTGTCGCTGTTCATGGCGGCGATCGAGGGCCGCGAGGCGAAGCATCCGGCCCCAGCCTCCCCGGCGGCTTCGGCACCACCGTCCGGCGGCCCGGATCCCAAGGGCGCGCCGGCGGAATAGCCATCGCCGGCAGGGCTTAGCGGCAGGCCGCGGCGGCAGTCCCGCCGAGCACGCTTCTTACCGGGACAAACGATGTGTTAACGTTTCCCCTGCACGGTGGGGGAGACATTCGCGCAATGAGACCGCAAGGGATTGGGGCATCCCGATGACGCCGCAACAATTCGTCATGATCCTGCAGGAGCATGAATCCTGGCTGACCAAGGGTCGGGGCGGGGTGCGGGCCAATCTTGCCCGACAGAACCTGACCGGCTTCTCGCTGGAAGGCGCGCGGCTGCGTGGCGCCAAGATGTCTGGCTGCGACCTGACCCGCGCCATCCTGCAGCGTACCGACCTGTCGGAGGCGGACCTTTTCTGCGCGATCCTGGACGGGGTGGACGCCAAGAGCTGCAACCTGGAGAACGCCGACCTGCGCGGCGCCAATATCCGCAACGTCAACCTGACCGGGGCGAACCTGCGTGGCGCCGATTTCCGCGGCGGAACCCTGATGTTCGGCAGCGACGACGAGGACGGCGAGCGCGAGAGCCCGACCAAGAACGAGCGCGGCGCCAACCTGTCGAACTCGGCCATGGCCAATGCCAACCTGGCCGGCGCGACCCTGAGCGGCGCGAATCTGTCCGGGGTCAATCTGCGCAACGCCAACCTGGAGGGTGCCGACATGAAGGGCTGCATCCTCAGCGACACCGACTTCACCGGCGCCAACCTGCAGGACGTGCAGCTCCAGGGTGCCGTGATCAACAACACGGTGTTCAAGCACGCCAACCTGTCCGGCGCGAATATCGACGGCTGCGACATGGCGACCGCCAACCTGACGGGCGCCAACATGGTGCGCAGCGAGGATACCCTGCCCTCCGACATCCGCGACATGCTGAACAATCACTATGTCTGGATCCGCGAGGACGGACGGCTCGGCGACCGGGCGGTGCTGGTCGGCACCGATCTCAGCCATATCGACCTGTCCGGGGTGAACCTGTCGGGTGCGGACCTGCACACCTCCACCCTGAGCGGCGCCAATCTCTCAGAGACCCTGCTGGTGATGTCCGACCTCGCCAAATGCAACCTGGAAGGGGCGGACCTGACCAAGGCGGTCCTGGAGGGGGTGAACCTCTCCAACGCCAGCCTGGTCGGCGCCAATTTGCAGAAGGCGAACATCTCGCCGGTCAACCTGAAGGACAGCAAGGGACGGCCGACCGGTCGCCTCTGGCCGGCCAATCTGTCGGGCGCCAAACTCAACGGCGCGGACCTGCGGGGCGCCGACCTGCGCGGAGCGAATCTCTCCCATTGCGACCTCACCGGTGCCCAGCTCAAGGGGGCGAATCTGGCCGGTGCGAACCTGACCGACACGGTGGTCGATCCCGCGCAGTTGGAAACCGCGCTGAACAATGAAGCGGCCGCCGTCTGATCCGGTTCCAGTTGTCGTGAGGCGCTTTACACACTATCCTTGGGGTCTACAGATAGGAGGCACATCATGCGCACCCTCATCGTTACCCTTGGATTGACTTTTGGCCTGTCCATGTTTGGCGTTTCCGACGCTTCGGCGTGCGGCTGGTCATCCAAGACCGCATCGGACAAGTCGACCAGCCAGACGGTCATGGCGCCGCAGACGCCCACGACCACGCCTTCTTCGGACGGTTGATCGATAGCCCATACGGCGGGCAGAGTTCACGACTTTGCCGGCGCCCCCAAATGTTGCGGGCTCCAGTTTCCGCACCGGCGCGACGTTTGGTCGAGAGATTGAACGTCGCGTCGAGCTTTTAACGCTTCGTCTTGGTCGGTCCATCGACGTCCAAACACCAGATCGGATTGACCTTCAACAATGAAGACCACTGTGGCCGAGCCTAACGCATCGTTTCTTCACACGGTCAGCAACCAACTTCTGGAACTGATCAGCCGTGTCGAAGACGACGTGGAACGCTATGCCGACTCGCGGGTCGGTCCGACCGGCGGCGGGTTCGTGATCTACTACCTGACTGACGAGAACGGCGAGCCGCTCAAAGACGTCACGGCGGCGGATCTCGGAACCAGCCTCGCAGACATCGTCGAGACCAGAGGATTTCAACAGTTGCAGGAACACTGCGAGATGCGGGACCTGAAGGTCCGCATAGACGAGCATTTCTATGCCACCGATCCGCGGCCGACGAAGATCTACCGCGTGATCATCGACGGCTGGAAAGCAGGGTCGCCCTCATGACCCCCGAACAGATACTCAAGATGATCGAGAGTCACGAACGGTGGCTCCAGCGCAAGTCGGGCGGTCAGCGGGCGGATCTGTCCGGCTGCAACCTCTCCGAATTCAATCTGACCGCCGCCATGCTGCAGTCGGCGAAGCTGTCCGGCGCCTATATGGCGCGCACCATCCTGGTGGGGGCGGACCTGTCCTACGCGGACATGTTCTGCGCCAACCTGGACGGTGCCGACCTGGCCAAGTCCATGCTGATGCGCGCGGACCTGCGCGGCGCCTTCATGCGCGGCGCCAACCTCGCCGGCGCGAACCTGAAGGAAGCCGATCTGCGCGGCGGCGCGCTGATCAGCGGCAACCCGGCCGCCCCCGCCACCATCATCCGCGCCAATATCGGCCAGTCGGAGTTGGACGAGGCGGAGCTGAACGGGGCCAACCTGTCGGGCACCGACCTGTCCCACTCCTCCATGGTCGGCGCGACCCTGGAGAAGACGCTGCTGTGCGGCGCCAACCTGTCCGGCGTGAACCTGGAGAACGCCAACCTGCAGGGGGCCGACCTGTCCGGCGCCAACCTGTCGGATGCCAAGATCGTCGGCGCCAATCTGGCCGGCGCCAACCTGTCCGGCGCGCTGATCCACCGCACCATGTTGCGCAATTCCGACCTGCACGGCGCGATCCTGGAGAATGTCGACCTGTCCTCCGCCGATCTCGCCGGCGCCAACCTGGTGAATTCCGACGGCCGGGGCCTGTCCCGCTCCATGCGCGATATCCTGCGCGACCACGCCGTGTGGATCCGCGAGCAGGGCCGTGGCGGCTCGCGCGCGCAGCTCGCCAAGACCGACCTTCAGGGCATCGACATCTCCGACGTGAACCTGTCCGGCGCCGACCTGCGCGAGGCGCAGATGGCCGGCTCCACCATGCGACGGACCAGTCTGGTGATGTCGGATCTGTCCGGTGTCGACCTGACCGGCGCCGACCTGCGCGATGCGGAGCTGGCGGGAATCAACCTGGCCGGCGCCAACCTGACCGGTACGCGGGCGGCCGGCGCGAACTTCTCCGAGGTCGAGCTGAAATCCGCCGACGGGACGCCGACCGGGCGGATGTGGGTGTCCAATCTGTCCGGCGCCGTCTTCGTCGATGCCGATCTGACCGGGTCGAAGCTGACCGGCGCCAACCTGCGCGGGGCGAACTTCCAGGGGGCCCGCATGAGCCGGGCCCATCTGCGCGGCGCCGAGCTGGACGGGGCGAACCTGAGCGAAGAACAGCTCGCCGAGCTCGCCTCCAAGCCCTGATCTGATAACCGCGGCAGGTGTCCTACCAGCCGTTCACTCGCTCCCAGAACGCCACAACCGGCTGGTTCGGCCCCTTGCCGAGCCCGTCGACGACAGCGTAGCGATCGTACATCGCCGCTGTCATGCAGACATGGTTCGGCAATACATGGACCCGGCTGCCGATCGGCAGCACCGCCGGGTCCGCGCCGGTCCCGCCAATGCGGCCGTGTTCCTGATGCACAGCCTCCACCGTCAGCCCCGGCAGCGGCCGGCCGAACGCGTCGGTCAGCAGCCCGAAATCGCAGTCCCGCGGCTGCGCCTGGGTCGAGCGGTCCTTGGACAGGGCCAGCGCGCCGGCGTCGATGATCGCCGTGCCCTGCTCCGGCCGCAGGTTGGTGATGCTGGCCATCACGGTGACGGCGATGTCCTCCAGCCCGCAACAGCCCACGCCGGACTGGAACAGGTCCATGAACATGTAGACGCCCGGCCGCATCTCGGTGACACCGTCCAGCGACTTCGCGAACAGCGCGCCGGGGGTTGAGCCGACGCTGACCACCGGGCAGGCATGGCCCGCCTGGCGCAGCCGTTCGGCCGCCAGCACCGCGCCGGCCCGCTCCTGCTCGGCGACCTCCGCCACCTCCTCCTCGCCCTGACAGCGATAGGTGTGGCCGCCATGGGCGAGAATGCCGCGCAGTTCCTGGCCGCCCTCGGTCAGGATCTTGGCGATCTCCAGCAGCTCGGGCGCATGGGCGTCGATGCCGGCGCGGTGCTCACCGACATCGACCTCGATCATCACGGCGAAGGTGACGCCCCGCGCCTTGCCGGCGGCGACGATCTCGCCGGCGATGACCGCGTTGTCGGTGATGACCGAGAGGTCGATGCCGCGCGCCAGCAGCTCCGCCGCCTGGCCCAGCCGCGACGGCGAGATGCCGACCGCAAGCGTGATGTCGGTGAAGCCGTTCTCGGCGAAATACTGGGCCTCGCGCATGGTCGATACCGTGATCGGCCCAACCTCGCCGCCCAGGGCCAGCCGCGCCACCTCGGCGGATTTCGCCGTCTTGCAATGCGGCCGCAGGCGCACGCCCAGGGTCTCGGCCCGCTGGCGCATGCGGGCCAGGTTGCGGTCCATCTTGCTGCGGTCCAGCACCAGACAGGGGGTCGGCAGGTCGCCGAGGCTCGGCGCGATTTCGTTCACGGTGGTCTCCTCGCTTGGATCGTTCAGGCGACCCGGTGCAGCAGGGCGCGCCCGTCACGCAGGCGGCTGATGTTCTCGCTCACCACCGCCAGGCTGCGCTCCAGCGTACCCAGGGTGAAGAACGCCACATGAGGGGCCAGCACCACATTGTCCAGCTTGAACAGCGGATTGTTGGCCGGTGACGGTTCCTCGGCGAAGACGTCGAGCCCGGCGCCCATGATCCGCCCGGCTGCCAGCGCGGCGGCCAGCGCCTCCTCGTCGACCAGCGGGCCGCGGGCGGTGTTCACCAGGATCGCCCCTGGCTTCATCTGCGCGATGGCCGCGCGGTTCAGCCAGTGCCGGGTCTCGTCCACCAGCGGGATGTGCAGCGAGACGATGTCGGACTGCGCCAGCAGGGTCGCCTTGTCGACCCAGGCAGGGGTCGCCGGGTCGGGCGTGCCGCGCTTGGTAAAGATGACCTTCGCCCCCATCGCCTGCAGCACCGGCGTCAGAAGCTGCGGCACCGACCCGTTGCCGACCAGGCCGACCGTCTTGCCGGCGATCTCCCCCAGGGTGTCCTGCATCGCCGGCGGCCAGCCCCAGCCGTCGCCCCGCGCCGTGCGGGCATGGAACACCGGCAGGCGGCGCAGGCAGGCCAGCATCAGCAGCAGGGTCATCTCCGACACCGCCTGGCTGTTGGTGCCCGGCATGTTGCACACCGCGATGCCCCGCGCCTTGGCCGCCTCAAGATCGATGGTGTTCACCCCGACGCCGATCTTCTGCACCAGCTTGAGCTTTGGTGCGGCGGCCATGTGCTCTTCCTTCACCGGCTCCAGGTTGTGCAGCAGCACGTCGGTGTCTGCCATCTGCTCCAGAAAGCCCTCGTGGTCCCGCTCCGAACAGATCGCGACCCGCAGCCCCTCCTCCTTCGCCATCCGGTTCAGCCGGTCGCGCAGCCAGGGGCCGACATCGTAGTGATACAGAACCTTCATGCCGCCGTTTGTCCTCGCTACCTGCGTCCCCAGGGATAGGCCGACCGCGCCGGCAGGGCGGTTCCGGTCGGCACCTGTTCGGCCAGCCGCAGCCCCTCGTTCCATTTCGCCATGCGTTCCGACCGGGTGAAAGACCCAACCTTGAGCTGGGGAATGCCCCAACCCACCCCCAGATGGACGATGGTGACGTCCTCGGTCTCGCCGGACCGGGCCGAGACGATGGCGCCCCAGCCCTTGGCCCGGGCGGTTTCCAGCGCCTCGTGGGTCTCGGTCAAAGTGCCGATCTGGTTCGGCTTGATCAGCGCGGTGTTGCCGGCGCCCAACGCCGCGCACTGGGCGATGCGCGGGGCGTTGGTGGTCACCAGGTCGTCGCCGACGATCTGCACGCCCGCCGGCGCCGCCGCGGTGAAGCGGGCGAAGGCCTGCTCGTCGTCCTCGCCCAGCGGGTCTTCGATGGAGACGACAGGGTATTTGGCGAGCCAGCCGAGCAGCATCTCGCTCAGCCCGTCGCTGTCGATCTCCCGGCCGTCGCGGGCAAGCGTGTAGCGTCCACCTTTGCCGAAATCGGAGGCGGCGATGTCGAGCGCGATGGCGACCTCGTCACCGGGTGCGTGGCCGGACGCCTCGATGGCGCGCAGCAGACAGTCCAGCGCCTCCTCGTTGCTGTCGAAGGCCGGCCAGAATCCGCCCTCATCAGCCACGCCCTGCAGCTTGCCGGCATCGGCCAGGATCTTGCCCGCCGCCCGGTAGACATCGGCGGTCCAGTCCAGCGATGTGGGATAGTCCGGCGCGCCCACGGCGATCACCATGAAGTCCTGCACGTCGACCCGGCGCGCCGCATGGGCGCCGCCGCCGAGGATCTGGATCTCCGGCAACGGCAGCGGACCGGGCTCGCCGTCGCCCGCCAGATGCCGCCACAGCGGCAGGCCGGCCGAGGCGGCGGCCGTATGGGCCAGCGCCATGGAGGTGGCGATGATCGCATTGCCGCCGAGCCGCGACTTGTCGCCGGTGCCGTCCAGCTCGACCAGGCCGCGATCGATGCCGGCCTGATCGTCCACGGGGCGGCCCTTCAGCGCCTTGGCGATCTCACCGTTGACCGAGTCCACCGCACCGCGCACGTCGAGACCGCCGAAGGCCGACCCGCCGTCACGCCGGTCCAGCGCCTCGCCGGAACCGGTGGAGGCCCCCGCCGGCGCGATCGCCCGGCCCATGGCGCCGGAGACGGTGCGGATCTCCACTTCAACGGTCGGCCGTCCCCGGCTGTCCCAGACCCGGCGGCCGATCACCGCGTCGATCGTATCGCTCATTTCCCTCAGCCTTCCGCGCTCACCCGTTTCGCCCAATCGGCCCGTAACGCGTCGAGCGTCGCCGGCGGCGTCTTCAGCCAGCCGATCGCCGTCTCGCGCACCAGCGCCTTGTCCGTCTCTTCCGTCAGGTATTCCACCGGCGACTTGCCGTCGACCCGGGCCAGGAAAAGCCCCGGCAACAGGCTCGCCACCCGCGTCTCCAGGGCTGCCGCATCCTCCCAGTCGACCTGGGCGAAATAGGCGGCGATCATCCGCTCGAAGCAGCGCAAAAAGCCGGCCGCCTTTCCGGGCACCCAGAGGCATTTCAGCAGCAGATGGTTCAGGCAGAAGGCCAGGTCGAAAGCCGGATCGCCCCACCAGGCGCATTCGGCGTCCAGGAAGAGCGGGCCGGCCGGACCGACCTGGATGTTCTTCGGACTGACATCGCCATGCACCAGACAGCGCTTCGTCGCGGCCGTGCGGGCGACCAGCGCGGTAAGTTCCGCCGCCACCTCGGGCCGGGTCCGGCCGGCCGCCTCCAGATAGGGCTCCAGCCGGATGGCGTGGAAGATGCTGTCCGTGGGAAACCGCTCGGCCAGTTCGGGACGGGCGGCGGTGGCGGCATGAATCCGGCCGAGGCGGTCGCCGACCGCGTGGGCCACCGCCGGATCGGCGATACCGGCGGCCAGGTCCGCCTTCCACAGCCGGTGGTTCGACGGGTCGAGCCAGGCCATGGCGAACAACCCGGCCTGCGGGTCGTGACCAAGGATCTCCGGCACGGCTTCCGGCACCGCCTCGGACACGGCTTCGAACCAAGCGACCTCGTATTCGTTGCGGATCACGGGGGCGCGCCAGTCGGCCGCGACCTTCAGCTTGGCGAGCGCCCGCTTCACGCAGAACGGCCCGCGCGCCGCCTCCACCCGCCAGATGTCGGAGGCAACCCCGCCGGTCAGCGGGATCATCGCCGGCTGTTCGTCGGCGCCGATCAGGCCGAGACCGCGGAGCGAGGCGACGACTTCGGGCGGCGCTTCGCTCACGCTGCCAGGTCCCGCGCCATGAGCTGCACCTGCTTGCCGCCGGCCTCCTGGGTCCCGACGGGCAGGAAGCCGAGCCGCTCGTGAAAGCGGATCGAGCCGGGGTTCGGCGGGTCCAGGTTCACCTCGCAAGCCAGCCGCGGCACGCCGAGCCGGCGGCCGGCTTCGGCAAAGTCCTCATAGAGGATCGCCCCAAGGCCCCGACCCCGCTGGGTCTCGGAGACCACGACCCGGTCGACATAGAGAAAGCTGTCATAGGTCCGCTCGAACCAGCGGTAGTTCACGCTGTCATAGGCGCGCCCCGGCCGCAGGGCGATCAGCACCGCCTGCGGATCCCCAAGTGGACCGATTACCCGGAACAGGTCGGCCTGGCCGGCGAAATCGGCGAAGTCGGCCACCGTCAGGGCGTTCACCGCCGGTACGGCGGCATTGTTCAGGACGACCAGCGCCTCGTAGTCGCCGGGCTCGGCATCGCGGATAGTCTCAGTCATTTCGTTCGACGGCCGCGCGCCGCCCCTCCCCGTCCGCCACGGCGTCTGCGCGCCGGTATGTCTCGTCCCAGCATCACCAGCACGGGCGAAATGTCCACCGGTAGAGTGGCCGGGTCGAGATGGGCGAGCCCGTCCAGCGGCAGGCCGTCCAGCGCCGCGCGTCCGCCTCCCTCCGGATCCAGAGTGTCTGAGAGGAATGAGAGGATGCCCTGGGGACCGCCGAGGGCCTGCAGGATCGCCGCCAGCGTGGGTTCGGGCGGCAGCTCCGCCGCCACCTCGCCCAGGGCGGCGAAGACCCGCGCCGGGCCGAGGGATCGCTCCAGCAGCGCCGCCACATCCAGCGCGATGTGCGGCAGCGTCTCCGCCGGCGCATCGATCAGCCGCTGGGACAGCACACCGTCTCCCGCGTCGAGGGCAAGGGCCGCGGCGACGGCCCGCGCCGCGTCCCGTCCGGCTTCCGGGCACCAGGCCGCCGCACCCGGCCGCAGCAGCGCGTCGCGCACCTGAAACGGGCAGCCGCGGTCGTCGATCAGGATCCGCGCTCCCCCAAGGGCAACCACCCCAGACAGATCCGTCGCCACCGCCAGACACGGACCGACGCCCCGGGGATCGACCCGGTCCGGCGCGGCGGCCAGATCCGGCAGCGGCTGGTGCTGTCCGGCCATGAAGCCGGTCAGCGTGCCCAGTTCCACCGCCGCTCCGCCGCCGAGGGCGGCCACGGCCTCGCATTGATCGAAATGATAGGCCGCGACCGCCTCCGCCACGGAGGCGACGGACGCGCCCCCCGGATGCTCGAAGGGAAAGACGGCCAGGCCGGCATCTTCCAGCGCGGGAACAAGGTCGTCGGCGCGGGAGCCGGACTCGTATACAAGCAGCAGACGCCGATAGCCGCGCGGCAGGGCCCAGCTGCGGATCGCCTGCGCCGCGGACAGGCCGGTGCGCAGGGCAACTACGCCGCCCCAGATGACCCCGGTCTCCGCCGCCATCCGACACCCCGATCTGGCTGTTCGGGCATCCGCCCTTCAAAAACGACTCATCCTGCTGTAATGTAAGGGAATTGACCCGTCGGTTTCAGGAGCGACACGGCATGGCGATTTCGAGCGCAGCAGCGGCAAGTGCGGCCCTTTCGGTGTCCGGCGTGCGTGCGGCGAACGAGCAGGTGCGCGTTCTGGGCCAGGGATTGTCGTCTCTGCTCGCCGTGGCCGAACAGGTCGCCGACCAGGTGCCGAATGCGGCCGCCACCCCTGCCGTTCCGGTGGATTCCGCCCGCGGCCAGAGCGTCGACGTCTCCGCCTGACGGCCCCGCCGGATCCAGGCGATCCGGCTCCTTCCCTACATCCTCACCGAGCGCATAAACGAAAAGCGCGCCGGCTAGCGGCGCGCTCTTGAACATTTTCGGGGGGAGAAAGAGGCTTACTTCTCTTCCGGCAGCGCGGTCGCGACCGACTTCACCATCTCGGTGATGCGCTTGCGCAGGTTCGGATTCTTGATCGAGTAATAGGCGCGCACCAGCTCCAGGGTCTCGCGGCGGGCCATCGGGTCCGTCGGGTTCTCCTCGTACTCGTCGCGCGGCTGGCCGGACTTCATGCGGCGCGGGGAGTGCGCCATCGTGTCGTCGGACATGTCGTCGAAGAAGAAGCTGACCGGCACGTCCAGGATCTGGGCGATGTCCCAGAGCCGGGACGAGCTGATGCGGTTGCTGCCGCGCTCGTACTTCTGGACCTGCTGGAAGGTGATGTTGAGCGCTTCGCCGAGCTGCTCCTGGCTCATCCCCAGCAACGTGCGACGCAGCCGCACACGGCGACCGACGTGCACATCGATCGGGTTGTTGTTCGTGATCTGATAGTTGGGATCATCACGACGCTTATCTACTTTGGCTTTAGCCATGGAGCTACTTCAACCTCCTTACCTCGAGACGGAGGCGGGCGTGTCCGTCCGTCTCACTAAAAGTGCAGTATGGGTTTCGCACTACCTTGTTGACAAGGCAATACACGTTTGTCGGGCTTGCGACTGCCACACGCTTGAGGCGAACTGACCGCGACGGAGAGAGGTCCGTCACGCCCGGTGCTCCTGGTTGAGATAGGCTGCCGGATTCACCCATTCGTATAGCCTTCGATTGCTGGAGCGACAACGAACTTGAAGTCATTGCAGACCCAAGCCCGGCGCGTTCCACCGATATACGTTGTATTACATTGATTTATTTATAACTCGTTAATAGCGAATTAAAACAAATTTTGCATAAATTAACCATTCTGCCGAAGATATTCGCCCATGAAAACAATGACTTCTCGTACGCGGGCAATCTTGTGAGTTGAGTTTCTGCTAGCGAAACATTGGGTGAATCGGGTGATCCCGGGGTGAAAAAAGATAGCGTGCTGCCATTTTGGCGTAGGACTCGAACCTGTAGCCGCCATTTCGAGCGAGAATCCCCTCGCGGCCATCGCGGAAAACGCGGCGCAGCAGGTACCACGGCAATCCGGGCCGTTCATGGTGCAGTGCGTGCAGGTTGTTCGACAGAAACAGCAGGTCGAACGCCCCGCCGGCCTCCACGATCACCGTTCGCTGGGCCGGCAGCGGGTCGGGACGGTGCTCCGCGAAGCTGCGCACCAGCATCAGGCCGGTCGCCGGCCACACCACCAGGACAAGGTAGCCCCAGACCGGCATGCCGGCCACCGAGAGGACGACCGCAAGCACACCGAGCTGTGCGGAATGCAACGCCAGGCTGCAGAGGCGTCGTCCCGCCGCCAGATCGCGACCATCGGTCGCAAGCGACAGGCCCAGAATCCAGAGCGGTCCGACGACCACACGTCCCGCCAGCGAATTCATCATCCAGCGCAACCCGCGCTCCAGCCGCCCCGCCCGCTGCCATCGCGCGGCGGTGACATACCAACTCTCGGGATCATCCAGCGGATCGGTCAGCCGCTCGTCCACGTGATGGGCCAGATGGCTGTCGCGGTATCGGTCGAAGGGCACGAAGACCAGCATCGGCGGCCCGGCAATCAGCCGGTTGACCCAGGCCCGGGGGGTCGGGTGGCCATGGATCACCTCGTGCTGCAGCGACGCCTGCCAGGCGACGCACCAGGCGAGGACCGGTGTGGGAGCCCACCAGGGCACCCAGCCGGCCGCAATCAGGGCAAAGGTGACCACGATCGGCAGATAGACCGCCGCCGCGACCCAGACGGTCGGCCATTCCACCCGCTCCGGCAGGCGGACCCGGCTCCGGAGGGCGGCAACAGGGAGGGGAGCGACAGCGGGCCCGTGGCCGGTGCTGTCGGCGGCAACGCGATGAACTTGATCCATGCCGCGAGGGTATGGTCGCCCGACTGTTGCCGCAACGAGCCAATGCGAAACTAATGTTGACAATGCGCTTCTTGAAAAACGATGTTTAGGAAATGCAACATTCCCTTCAGCCCGCCGACAAGCGCGACGTCGCCCGCCTGTTCCGCGAGCGTCTGGCGGTGGCGATGGACCGCGCCGGTCTGTCCCGCTCGGCGGTGGCCAAGCGGATCGGGGTCGACCGCTCCACCCTGTCCCAGATCCTGTCCGACGAGGGCGTGCGCCTGCCCCGGGCCGATACGGTGGCCTCGCTGGCGGTGACCCTGCAGGTCTCGCTCGACTGGCTGCTCGGCCTTGCCGAGGAGGGCCAGTTCACCGCCGACATCATGGAACGCTCGCCGGAGATCAGCCCGCATAACCGCACGGTCGCCGACGAGAACCTGCTGCGCTGGCATGCGGAGGCGGCGGGCTACAAGATCCGCTACGTCCCGACCAGCCTGCCCGATCAGGTGAAGATCCCCGAGGTGATCGCCTACGAGTACCAGGAACCCGGCGGCTCGCTGGCCGACCAGGCCATGCGCCGATCCCGCGACCGGCTCGAATACGTCCGCCAGCCGGAGACCGACGTGGAGATCTGCACGTCCATCCAATGCGTGCGGGACTTCGCCGACGGCAGCGGGATCTGGCGCGACCTGCCGCTGGAGGTGCGCCGCCGCCAGCTCACCCATATCGCCGACCTGGTGGACGAGCTGTACCCGAGCGTGCGCTGGGTCCTGTTCGACGGGGTTCGGGATTATGCAATCCCGGTGACGATCTTCGGGCCCAAGCGGGCGGCGATCTATGCCGGGGACATGTACATCGTCTTCACCACGACCGAGCATATCCGCGTCCTCACCCGCCGCTTCGACGAGCTGATCCGCCACGCCGTGGTCCATGCCCATGAGATCCCGGCCTATATGCGGACGCTGATCGACCGGATCGACAAAGGACTGGCCGCATGACCGCCATCGCCGCTCTGACCATGTACGACCTGCCGGAACTGCAGGCGGCGACAGACGCCTGGTGGGCTCTCCTCGCCACGCATCTGCGCCGGTCCGGGATCGCCGAGGTGCCTGACGTGCTGACAAGGGGCCGACCGGTCGCCGAGAACTGGCGCGACCCGTCCCTGCTGCTGACCCAGACCTGCGGCTATCCCCTCACCCACGGCCATGCCGACGACCTGAGCGCCATCGCCGTGCCGGACTACCGGGCCGAGGGCTGCGGCAGCGGGCTGTACCGCAGCGCCTTCGTGGTGCGCGCCGACGATCCGGCGATGCGCCTGGAGGATCTGCGCGGAAGGCGGGTGGCCGCCAACGGCCCGGACAGCCAGTCGGGCTGCAACGCCCTGCGTGCCGCGGTGTCGGAGATCGCCGGCGGCGATCGGTTCTTCGGCGCGGTCATCTGGAGCGGCGCCCACCGCCAGAGCCTTGCGATGGTGCGGGAGGGCAAGGCGGACATCGCCGCGATCGACGGCGTCACCTTCGCCCTGGTCGGCGACGCAGCGCCGCAGGAGGTCGCCGGCATCCGGGTGATGGGATGGAGTGCCGCCACCCCCGCCCTGCCCTATGCCGTGCGCAAGGACCTGGATGCGGACACCCGCGCCCGGGTGACCGAAGGCGTGCTGGAGGCGGCGGTGGATCCAAAGGGAGCGGCCGCCCGAGATACGCTCCGCCTTGCCGGCCTGAACCCGGTCTCGGATGCCGACTATGCCGTCATGGTCGCGATGCGCGAGACGGCGGAGGCGCGCGGCTACCCGCTTCTCGCCTGAGGTCTATTCGGCATCCAAAATCGCCCGAGCGAGGTCGATCAGTTCGGCATCGTCCGGCCGGATCGCGTTGTTGTCGATCATCGGCCGGTTCTCCGGCGCCAGCGCGACCGTCACCAGGCGGCCGGCATCCGTACCGCTCAGCCCCTTGTCGGCAAGGGAGACCGGCAGACCGACCGAGCGCAGCAGGGTCTCGAACCGGTCCGCACCGGCAGCGGCCAGTTCCACCTCGTCGCCGGTCAGCCGCGGATCGACCCCCAGGGCCGTGGCGATCGGCGCATAAAGGTCCGGACGCCGCGCCGCCGACCAGGGCAGGGTCACCCGCATGGCCAGGGCCACGGCCCGACCGTGATGCACATGGGCCAGGGTCCCCAGGGCATGACCGTAGGCATGCGCGATGCCGGTGCCGCAGGCGTCGATCGCCACCCCGGCCAGGGCCGAGCCCAGCGCCATCCGGCCGCGCGCCTCCACATCCCCCGGCGTGGTCACCGCCCGTTCCAGGTTCTGCGCGACCAATGCCACCGCCTGCAGCGCCATGCCGGCCACCACCGGGGTCGAGCGCACATGGGTATAGGCCTCGATGGCGTGCACCAGGGCGTCGAGCCCGGTCGCCGCCGTCAGCGGCCCCGGCAGGCCCAGGGTCATCGACGGGTCGAGGATGGAGAGATCCGCCTTCAGGGTGCTGCCCCAGGCCCAGACCTTGCGCCCGCCGTCGAGCCCGTAGACCGAGGTGCGGGTCATCTCCGCCCCGGTGCCGGAGGTTGTCGGGATCAGGATCTTGCGGATCGCGCGGGCCGGCAGCGGGTTGGCCATGACGGCATAGGATTCCGCCGGCGCATCGGCCACGGCGACCGAGGCGGCGAGTTTGGCCACGTCCAGGGCCGAGCCACCGCCGATCCCGAGGATCAGGTCGGCCTTATGGACCTTCGCCTTGCGCGAGGCCGCGTCGATCGAGACCGCCGACGGATCGCTCTCCACCTCGTCGAACTGCTCCACCGCCACCCCGGCGGCCGAGAGGCGCCGCGCGGCGGCGTCGGGGATGCCGGTCGCCGCAACGCCGGGATCGGTGACGATCAGCACCCGCGCGTGGGCGCCGCACAGGGCGGCCACATCGTCCGGCAGGGCATCGACCCGGTCGAGCCCGTAGCTCATAGCCGGGCTGGGCTCATGGGTGAAGGCGGACAGCATGGGGCGTCTCCGTCTCGGTTGCGATGGATAGGGTTTCAGGTTTGCGTTTCAGTTTCGCGTCGGAAAGCGCCACCGGGGGTCGCATTCGACGTTGACGTGTGCAACGCGAAAGTCCCCACTGCGGCCCATGAAAATCGAGCGCATCGACATCACCCAGCACCGCCTGCCGCTGGATCCGCCGTTCCGGGCGAGCTGGGACACCCGCCCGCGCACCGCGTTCGACGCGACCGTCGTGCGGGTCGTGACCGACGAGGGCGCGGTGGGAGTCGGCTCCGGCGACACCATGCTGGGCTTCGAGCGGCATGCGGAGCTGTTCGTCGGGCAGAACCCGCTGGATCTCGACCGGCACAACCGGGTGCTGGACAACCTGGCCTTCCATTACAGCCGCTACTGGCCGCTGGACCTCGCCCTGTGGGATCTGGCGGGCAAAATCCTGGGACAGCCGGTCTGGCGGCTGGCGGGGGGACGCTCGGACCGCACCCGGCTCTACGCATCGTCGGGCACCCTGCGCGGCCCGCAGGAGATGGCCGACGCCGCCCTGTCATTCCTTGAGGCCGGCTTCCCGGCGATGAAGATCCGTTTTCACCGGGGCGACTGGCGCGACGACATCAGGGCGCTGGAGTCGGTGCGCGCCGCGGTCGGCGACCGGCTGACCCTGATGGTCGACTGCAACCAGGGTTGGCGGATGCCCTGGGACACTGAGCGGCCCTGGTCGCTGAAGGATGCACTCGCCGTCGCCCGCGAACTGGAGAAGCTGGATATCTACTGGATGGAGGAGCCGCTGCACCGGGCCGATTATGCGGGCATGGCGGCCCTGCGCGCGGCGGTCGATATCCGCATCGCCGGCGGCGAGATGAACCGCGAGGTGTTCGAGTTCGACACCATCATCGAGCGGCGCTGCCTCGACGTGCTGCAGCCCGACGCCGCCCTGACCGGCGGGATCGGCGGGTTGAAGCGGATCGCCGAGGCGGCCGTCGCCGCCGACCTGATCTTCACGCCGCATACCTGGTCGAACGGGCTGGGTGTGGCGGCGAACGCCCATCTCGCCTGCGGTGCCGGCAATCCGCCCTTCCTGGAATTCCCCTACGACCCGCCGGAATGGTCGGCCGAGCGGCGCGACTACATGCTGAGCGAGACGCTCGCCTATGAAGACGGCTGGATGATCCTGGGCGAGACGCCGGGCCTGGGCGTGGCGCTGGACGAGGACAGGCTGGCGGCGACCCGCATCGGGTAGACGCGGCCGCGGGACGGCCCGGTGGTACTTTGCTACACTCCCGCCTGGGGATGATTGGTCAGTA
Source organism: Thalassobaculum sp. (assembly GCF_965223715.1). Taxonomy (GTDB): domain Bacteria; phylum Pseudomonadota; class Alphaproteobacteria; order Thalassobaculales; family Thalassobaculaceae; genus Thalassobaculum. The sequence continues at coordinate 1,928,045 of NZ_OZ245012.1, forward strand.
TCGGGGGTAGGCGATGAAGCCGATGGGATCGGCCGGCTGGCGGTCGTTGCTGTTTGCGGGATGTCTGGCGCTGTTCGCGGCCTCTCCAGCGCGCGCCCAGCAAGCCGAAACCACGCCGCCCTCCGTCCTCTCCGAAGCCGCCTCCTCGGAAACCGGCGACGACCTGCCCCTGTGGCAGCGCACCCTGTACAAGACCCTGACCTATCAGGCGGCGGCCAATGCCGCCGACGTGCTGGTGTTCGACCTGCTGGTCGGCGCCTCGGCGGCCACCACGACCGGATTCTTCGTCGCCAACGCGGCAACGGCAGCGGCGGCCTATTACGGCTTCGAATATGCTTGGCAAAATCTCGGCCCAACCCTGGACGAGACCAACGAGCAGACGATCGTGGAGAAGACGATCCTGTACCGGTTCATCGGCATCGGCCGGAACGTCACCCTTGGTTACCTGTACGGCGGAAGCGTCGCCACCGCCGGTGCCTTCGCCGGGCTGAACATCGTCTATGACACCAGCATCTTTCTCACGAACGAGTATGTCTGGGACATCCTGCGGCCGGAGCGGGCGCCTTAGAGGGGCTCCGCCGTCCCGTTCCGCAAGGCCGAGATGCGCTCGCCATGGAACGGCAGATACCCCGCCGCCTCGACCTTGCGCGATCCCTGCATCGCCGCGCCATAGGCCGGCAGGGCATGGAACGGGATCCCCGGATTGGCGTGGTGCTCCGCATGGTACGGCATGTTCCAGGCGAGCCAGCGGATCGGCGCGATGCTGACCACCGAGCGGGTGTTCGCCCACATATCCTTCACCGAGGGGCAGCCCCAATGCTCCGACAACAGGTACGCCCGTAGGAATGGCTGGCCCAGCAGCGCCGGCCCGACCCACAGGACCAGCACCGGCCGCGGATCGGTCAGGGCCGAGACGACGGCGATGGCGGCATAGAGCGCTAGATAGACCCGCGCCTCGGTGATCGAGCGCTGCCGGGTCCGGCTGTCGATGAAGGCCCCCGGCGTATGGCCGAAGGCCCGCCCGACCAGCCCCTTCACCATCCGGTACCAGTATTCCAGCCCGGTCAGCAGGTAGAGATAGCCGAGGAAGGTGGTCGGCTTCGGGCTCGCCAGTTCCGGATCGCGCTCCGGATCCTGGGTGAAACGGTGATGGGCCATGTGGAAGGCGGTGAACCAGCGCGGCGGCAGCAGCAGGAGGAAGCCGCAAAGATCGGCCACCGCCTTGTTGATCCAGACCGTCTTGAACGCGGTACGGTGGACGCATTCATGCAGCGGCGGGAACAGGAAGGACAGCAGGATGCCGTGGGCGACCATCGCGGCGACCAGCGGACCGCCCTCCAGGGTCAGGCATAGCGCCCCGGTTGCGACAAGCATCGCCCCCTGCAAGGCAAGGTGCCGGAGGCCCGGAGCATCCCTACGCGCCGTAAGGGGACCGGTGTTCGGGACATCCCTTTGATCTTTCGGGGTTTCCGCCATTCGAATTTGTTCCTGCTCTGAATTTTTTGCGTCGCGGCATGGAAAAGGTGTTGCAAAGCATATCCCAGCCGATCATATTTTGCAGTGCAGCATGACTGCCCAACATGCTGTGTACACTTCTTGGGCGTTTCCTCCCTTAACTCGGGCCGCGCATGTCGCGGCCCCTTTTTTTGCCCGACGGGTGCGGCGGCGAGAGGCCCACACTGACCGAGGCGGAGATTTCCGTCCAGTGCGGCATCGCTTGCCGGGTGGCGCCCCGGCAAATCCTACCCCCAACATCCTCTCCTTCTCAGGTTCTGTTGTTTTTCAGTGCGTTAGGGACCCCCCCTCCTGGCCCGACGCTTGCGTTGCCTCTCCCGAACACAAACCAGCTGCGGGAGAGGCAGAATGCGCAATACCGATCCGATTCAATTCGAGGCGTCCAACGACGGGGCCATCGCCCTTGGGGTGGCCCAGGCCCGGCACGTGCCGATGATGAGCGCGGTCAACCTGTGCGGCCGCGCCGCCGGCCCGATCCAGCTCGACACCGTCTTCGGCGTCGCCAACGAGAACGCCCCCACCGCCGAGGGTCTGCTGTTCAACCAGCTTCCCAAGGCCATCCGCGGCGCCATCGATGAGTGGGCGCTGCATCTGTCGGCCCGGCCCTGGCGCTTCCGCCGCGAGGCCATGACCCATTTCGCCCGGGTCTTCGCCGACCAGTTCCGCCAGCACATGGACGAGATGACCGACGAGGAGTTCGAAAGCCTGAAGGAGGTGGGGTTCACCTGCCTGCTGGAGCGCATGGATGACGGCAAGCGGATCGTCGACCTGCACCAGGCCCGAATCTATCTCGACAGCGTCCACGACCACCACCGCGAGGCGGCCCGTCGCTTCCTGAACAGCCAGGCGCCGCGCGCGCTGCATCACGCCTGAGGCCGCAGCTGGGCTGACCCGTTTCCTTCGCCGTCGAGGGGGCTTCCTGCCCAGGACGGCACTCTCTCCCCTCACCTCACCCGCTCCGTCACCGGAGCGGGTTTTTTCTTTGGGGGGCCGGGTTGGGATGGAGAGTGGGCGGCAGGCGGCGGCGAAGCGCTCCTTGCTGCTTCTACCTCCCCTGCGCCGTCATCCTGACGCCAGTCAGGATCGAGCCGCTCCCGTCGCCGGTGGCTTGATCCTGACTGGCGTCAGGATGACGGGAGGGGCCGTTCCCCACACCTCCGTCTTCCCGGCCCTGCGCCGGGACCCAGGCAGACCGCCCGATGGAACGTGAGACGCGAGCCCGCGACGCTCCGGCAACTTCAACTCTGGATCCCGGCTCAGGGCCGGGAAGACGGTATGGAGGATGTGGGGGGACGACGACCAACGCCTCTGCAAGGCGCTCCGCCCACGGAAGCACCATCCACCAACCCACAAAAAAAGAGAGCCGCCCGCAGGCGGCCCTCGATACTCGGGGTAGGCAATGAGGTCCTTCGCGTCGGGCCCCAGGAGCGGATGCCCCAGGGGTGCTGTCCCTTAGCGCCGAACCGTTCCGGAGACGGAGATGTCCCCGGCCTCGATCGCGGACTTCAGAATATCGAGCCCGCGAGCAAGCTCTTCATAGGTCTCACGGTAGCGGGTCAGCTCGTTCACTTCCGCCTCCATGACGCCGGATTTCGACTTGTTGCCGATATCCAGCAGCTTCGCGAGGTAGCGCCCCTTGATCCGGGCGGCGTGGCGGACCACGCCTTCCACCTCGCTCTGGTTCACTTCCATGACAACGTCCGAAACCGCCCGTCGGTTCTCTTCGGACGCAAATCTGTCGAGTTCGCGCACATACTGGGCGGCGTTGACGCGACCGCCGGGCACGGCGTCGTGCAGCCAGTTGGCCCGCTGCGCCGGCTTCTGACCCGGGGTCTGAGCCGCCTTCTGACCGCTCTGCCGGGCCGCCATGCGCTGCTGGGCGGTGCCGGCCGGACGGACCTGAGCCGGCTGTTGCGGAGCCGGCTGCTGCTGGGCCGGGGCCACCTTCGCACGCGGCGCCATGGTCTCGCCTGTGAGGGCCTTGCCGCCGTCGCGGACGGCCGCGATCGGGCTGCGCTTGGCCGCCTCGCCCTTGGACGCGACCAGGCCGCGACCGGTCGCGTTGGTGTTCGCCGGCCCGGTCAGCGCCGGCCGTGCGGCCGACTGGGGTGCCGCCTTGGCCTTGGACTCCTCGGCGAACGGGTCCCAGTTGCCGAGATTGTCGGCGGTCTCCAGGCCCTTCTTCAGTGCGGCGGCAAGCGACATGCTGATCTCCCTTGGCTAGACCGACGGATAGCCGTCGATCCGATGTCTCATCAGGGTCAAAGCAAGAGCCGTGCCGTTTTCGCAAATCCGCCGAGTCGCAGCGTTTCCGGCTCCCGTCAGGCCGCCGCCCGCAGCCGGTCCCGGTCATGGGGAGCGGCAAAATCGATCCGCGGGCCCTTAGGCACGATGCCTGTCGGGTTCACCGTGCGGTGGCTGCCGTAGTAGTGAGTCTTGATGTGGTCGAGATGCACCGTGGATGCAACCCCGCCCCACTGGTACAGCTCGCGCGTATAGGCCCAGAGATTGGGGAAATCGACCACCCGGTCACGGTTGCACTTGAAGTGGCCGTGATAGACCGGATCGAAGCGCAGCAGGGTCGGCAGCAGGCGCCAGTCGGCCTCCGTCACCCGCTCGCCCATCAGGTAGCGCCGGGTGCTCAGGCGCTCCTCCAACCAGTCGAGCGAGTCGAACAGCTCGTCGAACGCCGCCTCGTAGGCCGTCTGCTTGGTGGCGAAACCGGCCCGGTACACGCCGTTGTTCACCGTCTCGTAGACCCGCTGGTTCACCGCCTCGATCTCCTCGGCAAGGTCGGCCGGGTAATAATCGCCGGGCTTCGCACCGATCCGGTCGAAGGCACTGTTGAACATGCGGATGATCTCGGCCGACTCGTTGCTGACGATCGTGCCTTCCTTCTTGTCCCACAGGACCGGGACCGTGACCTTGCCCGTGTATTTCGGATCGGCCCGGGTATAGACCTGATGCAGGTACTCCGCCCCGTGCAGGGTATCCGGATGCTCGTCGGTGAACTGCCAGCCGTTCTCCAGCATCAGCGGGTCGACCACCGTGACGCCGATCATGGTCTCCAGCCCCTTGAGCTTGCGGAAGATCAGGGTGCGGTGTGCCCAGGGGCAGGCATAGGACACGTAGAGATGGTAGCGCCCGGCCTCCGGCTGGAAGCGCGCATCGGGTTCGTCGCGGATCCAGTCGCGGAAGGCGCTCTCCTTGCGCTTGAAATTTCCGTCCTCGGTCGCGCCGCGCACATCGCCGGTCTTCCAAACGCCTTCGACCAGCTGTCCCATGAAATCCTCTTCCGTTGAGTGACTTGCCACAGAGTGACTTGATCGAAAGGCCAAGGTGGGGTGGATTGCGCCCTGGTCAACACCGGTCGGGTCATTCGGGAGGCGGAAATGGTTGCGGTGATCGAAGGTCTGCTCACCAAGGAGCAGGTGCAGTCCATCGCCAAGCGCCTGTTCAGCGCGAAGTTCGCCGACGGCTCCATGAGCGGCGGCCCGCTGGGCAAGGAGATCAAGAAGAACACCCAGGTGGCGCCGAACAGCCCGGAATACCGGGAGATGGCCGATTTCGTGCTGTCGATCATCAAGCAGGACCCGACCGTTGCGATCGCCGCCATTCCGCGGCGCATCCTGCCGCCGATCTTCGCCTCCTATACCGAGGGGCACCGCTACGGCGACCATATCGACGCGGCCCTGATGGGCGGTTGGCCGGGCATGCGCACCGACCTGTCGATGACGATCTTCCTGAACGATCCCGGCGCCTATCAGGGCGGCGAACTGGTGCTGATCACCGATTTCGGCGAGCAGGTCTACAAGGGCAAGGCCGGCGACGCGGTGCTCTATCCGACCCATTACCGCCACCGGGTGAACCCGGTCACCAAGGGCCGGCGCATGGCGATCGTGACCTGGATGGAGAGCATGGTCCGCGATCCGGCCAAACGCGAGATCATCGGCGACCTGGCCGCCGTCATGGACCGTCTGGTCACCACCAAGGGCGACGAGGAGTTGATGCTGCGGGTCGAGAAGGCGCGGCTGAACCTGCTGCGCATGTGGGCCGACAGCTGAGCGTCACCGGTCTCCGCAATCCTTGACCCGATGCCCGCCGCCGGGCGACCATCCGCGAGTATCGCCGAAAAAGAAGCCCCGACCGGAAGCGCCATGGTCAAAGGCCCGACGACCGCCCTGCTGAGACGTCTGAGACCCGCACGCGCGGCCGAACCGCCAGAGCTGCCCTATTTCTCCTACGCCTCGGCGGAACACCCATTTCTCAAACGTCTGGTGATCCAGGCGGTGGAGAAGATGACCGGTCAGCCCAGGGTGAAGCGGCTGTATCTGGAACACCGCCTGAACCCGGTGCCGGACGAGGATTTCTGGTCGGCGGCGGTGCGCAAGCTGCAGCTCAACCTGATCTACGACAAGGCCAAATGGGAGGCGGTGCCGAAGGACGGCCCGCTGGTGATCGTCGCCAACCACCCGTTCGGCGTTCTTGACGGGATCGTGATCAGCTACCTGACCTCTCGCATCCGGCCGCGCTTCAAGGTGCTGACCAACTCGGTGCTGTTCCGCGCCCCGGAAGTCCGCCCCTTCCTGCTGCCGATCGATTTCGCGGAAAGCCGAGAGGCGCTGGCGACCAATATCGAGACCCGCAAGTTGGCCCTGCAGGAACTGAACGAGGGCGGCGCCATCGTGGTGTTCCCGGGCGGCACGGTCTCCACCGCTCCTTCGGCCTTCGGACGGGCGGTCGATCCGGACTGGAAGCCCTTCACCTCCAAGCTGATCGTCTCGGCCAAGGCCAGCGTGGTGCCGGTCTATTTCGAGGGGCAGAACAGCAAGCTGTTCCAGTTCGCCAGCAATGTCAGCCAGACCTTCCGCGAGGCGCTGCTGTTCAAGGAGGTCGCCAACAAGATCGGCACGGACATGCCGCTGACCATCGGCGACACCATCCCGTTCGAGCATCTGGCCCATCTGAAGGACCGGCGGATGCTGATCGACCACCTCCGCTCGATCACCTACGACCTCGGCGTGCCGCGATAGCTTTGCCCATATAGCCCAGCGCCCGGGCGACCGGCTCGGGAAGCATCCCGCGCCGGCCGAGGATGTCGACCTTCATTAGCATGAGCTGTGAGAAGGCGTCGCGGATTCCGCCGTCCATCGCCATATCCAGCGCCTCGCCGAACGGCAGGCGGCGGATCTCGATGCTTTCGTCGTCGTCCGGCTCCGGCTCGCCGATCGTCAGGTCCCAGGCGAGGAAGCCGATGCCGATCTCGTCGGTGATCGCGTTGGAGAAGTCGAGCCGCAGGAGCTCCTGCCAGCCGGCGGCGGTCAGGCCGGTCTCCTCCTTCAGCTCGCGCCGCGCGGACTCGATCGGCGCCACCGCCATATCGCCGCCGCCCTCGGGCAGCTCCCAGGAATAGTAGTCGCCGGGGAACCGGTGCTGGCCGACGAGCCAGACATGACCGTCGGCATCCACCGGCACCACGCCGACGGCGAGGCCCTTCACGTGGCACACGCCGTAGAGACCCGGCTTGCCGCCCGGGTTGGTCACGTCATGCTCGCTCACCTGGATCCACTTGTTGTCGTAGACCTGCCGGCTCGCATTCACGATCCACGGTCCACGCCGTGTCGGCGTCTCGGTCATCGGAGGTTCCTTCGCGGGAGAAGCGTCGCCGGCAGCCTCGCGGCTGATCCGCGCCGGATCAAGCCCCAGCCGGGATGTGCCGGTGCGGATCAGCTCTGCTCCACCGCAAGGGCGGCGGCATCCAGGGCGGCGGCCACGGTGCGGGCCTGCTCCTCGCTGAGCGGTCCCCGCCCCAGGCGAAGGCGCAGCGCCAGCTTCAGGTTCTCCATGGCGCGCACGACCTGGGGATCGCGCCCGCCACCGCCTTCGGCGGCGAAGGCGTCCATGCGGGCCATGGCGGCATCTACCGCGGGGCGGTTGCCGTCCAGGAAGGCGCTGCCCTCCTCGGTGATGGCATAGCGCTTCTTGCCGCCCTCCTCGCTCACCGTGGCGTGTCCCATTTCCTCCAGCAGGGTCAGGGTCGGGTAGATCACACCCGGACTGGGCGTGTAGGTGCCGGCGACCCGGTCCTCGATCTCCTTGATGATCTCATAGCCGTGGCGCGGCTGCTCGGCGATCAGGGCGAGGACGACGTAGCGCAGCTCGCCGTGGTCGAACAGCCGGCCGGAGCGGCGCCCGCCACGGTGGTCGCCGTGACGATCTCCGCCGCCTCCGCCGCCTCCGCGATGTCCGCGTCGCCCGCCCCGATGGCCGCCCCGATGGCCGTCGTCGTCGTGGGCGAAGCGGCGGCCGCGGTGGCGGCCGTGATGGTGATGATCCTCGTGGTGGTCGTGGTGGTGTCTCATGATGTTCCTCGATAGAGTTTCGTTATATCGAAATAAAAGATATATCGAAACTCTATCATGTCAAGAGGTATGCGCTCTCCTGCCCCGGCACGGGGCCCGGGAGTGCGGGAAAAAGCGAGAGGTGGGAGAGTGAGGCTCCGACAGGCCTTCCCCCGTCCCGTCTCCCCGGCCGTGCGCCGGGATCGAGAACGGGGGAGCGCCGGAGCCTCCGGAAGTTCGGCCCGGCGCTCCAGCGCGTGGTGGGTCTTGGTCCCGGCGCACGGCCGGGAAGACGATGAGGGGGAAGGGATAGAGCGGGCAATAAGCCCCCGCGCGCTACTCCTGCCGGATCGCCTCGAACTCGAGGACGATATCGACCTCATCCTCGACCATGTCGCCTTCCAGGGCGTAGGTCATCCCGAAGTCGGAGCGCTTGATCGTGGCGCGCGCGGAGATGCCGATGGCATAGTGCTTGTCGCCGAAGGGATAGCGGCCGCTGCGGTTCCAGGTCACATCCAGAACCACCGGCTGGGTGACGCCCCGGATCGTCAGGTCGCCGAACACCTTGCCGGTCCGCTCCCCGGTCGGCTCCGCCCCCGTCCCGGTGAAGCGGATGACCGGATGCTCTTCTGCCCACAGGAAGTCCTTCTTGCGCAGGTGGTCATCGCGGGCCTCGTGGTCGGAGGTCACGCTGGCCGTCTGGATTTCGGCGGTCACGTCGCTGAGGGCGCGGGCCTCCTCGTCGAAGGTGAAGGACCCCGTCACCTCCAGGAACCGCCCCAGGACGTCGGCGAAGCCGAGGTGACCGACCGAAAAGGCGACCGCCACATGCTCCCGATCAATCACATACTCATAGGGCTGCGCCCGGGCGAGGCCCGGCATCAGGCAGAGGCTGGCCGCCACGAGCGGCACGGCCGCCGCGCGGCCGAGCGCCGCGGGGATACGGGACATCGCGGGGATGTGAGTCGGCATCGTCCATTCCTCCTTCCGGCTGGCCCCTCCCCGGGCTAGTACGGGGCAACCTAGTACGGCGAACCGGAGCGGCAACTGGCGGGCCGGTCCACAACCGCGTGAGGCGAGCATGGCGCAGGCCCGAGCATTCTGGGTTGTCCGGCCGGGACAGGGCGAGATCCGCCAGGAGGCGCTCACCCCCGCCGGTCCGGGCGAGGTCGCGGTGCGCACCCTGTTTTCCGGGATCAGCCGGGGGACCGAGACCCTGGTCTTCTCCGGCCGGGTGCCGGAGAGCCAGCACGCCGTCATGCGCTGCCCGTTCCAGGCCGGCGGCTTCCCGGGGCCGGTCAAGTACGGCTACTGCGCCGTGGGATCCCTGGAGGACGGGCGCACCGTGTTCAGCCTGCACCCCCACCAGGACCGGTTCGTCGTGCCGGCCGACATGGTACGCCCCGTACCCGAGGACGTCCCCGCCGCCCGCGCCGTTCTCGCCGCCAATATGGAGACCGCGCTGAACGCGCTGTGGGACAGCGGCATCGCGCCGGGCGACCGGGTGGCCGTGGTCGGGCTCGGCGTGGTCGGACTGCTGATCGCCTATCTGACGGCGCGGATCCCAGGCATCGAACTTGTCGGCATCGACCCGAACCCCAAGCGCGAGACCGTCGCCAAGGCGCTTGGCATCCCATACGCGGGCGATGCATCGGACGGGTACGATGCCGACGTCGTGGTCCATGCCAGCGGCACGCCGGGCGGCCTCGCCACCGCCCTCGGTCTCGCCGGGCTGGAGGCGACCGTGCTCGAGGCGAGCTGGCACGGCGTCACTCCCGTCCCCCTGCCCCTGGGCGAGGCGTTCCACAGCCGGCGCCTTGTCCTGCGCTCCACCCAGGTCGGCATGGTCGCGCCATCGCATCGGCCGCGCTGGGGCTATGCCCGCCGCCTGGACAAGGCACTGTCGCTGCTGGCCGACCCCGCCCTGGACGTCCTGATCGACGGCGAGAGCGTCTTCGACGACCTGCCGGCGACCATGGCCGCCCTTGCCGATGGCCGCCTGCCCGCCCTATGTCATCGCATCCGCTATCCGGACTGAAGGAGTTCGCATGTTCACCGTCACCGTGCGCGACCACGTCATGATCGCGCATTCCTTCAAGGGCGACCTGTTCGGTCCCGCCCAGCGCCTGCACGGCGCCACCTATGTGGTGGACCTGCGGATCAACGCCGAGACCCTGGATGCCAACGGCGTGGTGGTCGATATCGGTGCCGCCCACACCACCCTGTCCGAGACCCTGAAGCCCTGGGCCTATCAGAACCTGGACGAGCTGGAGGAATTCGCCGGCGTGAACACCACCACGGAGTTCCTGGCCAAGACCGCCTTCGACAGGATCGCGGCGGTGGCCCGGTCGGGCGGCCTCGGGCGGGCCGGCAACGAGCTCCACTCGCTGGAGGTGGTGTTCAACGAATCCCACGTCGCCTCGGCCGGTTATCGCGGCACGCTCTGAGCCGGATCGGTGACCCGCGCCGACATCCATTTCCTGACCCCCGGCGATCCGGCAACCCCGACGGGCGGCTTCGTCTATGACCGGCATGCGGTGGACGGGCTGCGCGCGGCGGGACTGCTGGCCGATAACCTGCGGGTCGACGGTCCCTTTCCGGACGGCAGTGCGGACGCTTTGGAAGCGGGCCAGGCCGCCCTCGCCGGCGTGCCGAAGGGCCATCGGGTCATCGTCGACGGCCTCGCCTATACTGCTCTGGCGCCCGCCATCGCCCGCCATGCCGAGCGGCTGCGGATCATCGCCCTGGTGCATCACCCGCTGGGCGACGAGACCGGTTTGAGCAAGGAAGCCCGGGAAGGTTGGCTGCAAAAGGAGACCGCCGCCCTCGCCCATGCCCGGCACATCCTGGTGACCAGCCGCACCACCCGGGCCCGCCTCGGCGAACTCGGCATCGACACCGGCCGGGTGACGGCGGTGGTGCCGGGCGTCGATCCCGCCCCCGACCTCGGCTTCCGCGACAGCCGGGAGCCCGGCCCGCTGCGCCTGCTCTGCGTCGCAACGCTGATTCCGCGCAAGGCCGAGCACCTGCTGCTGGAGGCACTGGCCCCGCTTGCCGGGCTCGACTGGCGCCTCACCCTGGTCGGTGAGGCCCGCGACCCGGCCTATGGCGACCGGCTGGCCGCGATGGCACGGGAGCCTGGACTTGCCGGCCGGGTGAGCCTCGCCGGCGCGGTCACCGAGGCGGAGCTGGAGGATCACTGGCGGCGGGCCGACGCCTTCGTCTTCCCCAGCCTGCACGAGGGCTGGGGCATCGCCCCCGTGGAGGCCGTTCGCTGGGGCCTGCCTGTGATTACCAGCGACGCCGGCGCGCTGCCGGAATCCGTTCCCGCATCCGCCCGGGTGATGGTGCCGGCATCCGACGTGCCGGCGCTGCGCGGCGCCCTGATCCGGCTGATCGACGATGCCGACCACCGCGCTGCGCTCGCCGAGGGCGCCCGGGCGGCGGCGAAGACCTTGAGGACCTGGGCCCAGATGCGGGCCGAGTTCGCCGACGTTGCCGGGAGACTGGCATGAGTTTCTCCCCCGACTGGCTGGCGCTGCGTGCGCCCTATGACACGGCCGCCCGAGCGACCGACCTGGAGGCCCGGCTGGCCGACTGGCTCACCGGGCGATCGACGGTCTCGGTGGTCGATCTCGGCGCCGGGTCGGGCAACAACCTCGCCCATCTCGCCCCTCGCCTGCCGGTCGAGCAGCGTTGGACATTGGTGGATGCCGACGATGCCCTGCTGACGGAAGCCACGCGCCGGCATCCGGGTGTGGATGTGCGCCAGGGCGACCTGGCCGGCGACCTCGACGGGCTGATCCCCGCCGGCACGGATCTCGTCACCGCCTCGGCGCTGATCGACCTGGTGTCGGAGGCGTGGCTTGCGCGTCTGGCGGCGCGCGTCCGTACGATCGGCTGTGCGGTGCTGGTGGTGCTGACCTATGACGGTCGGATTTCCTGGGAGCAGGAGACCGCGGGCGACGCGGAGATCCGCGAGTTGGTCAACCGCCACCAGCGCGGCGACAAGGGGTTCGGCCCGGCCCTGGGGCCGGACGCGCCGGCGGCGCTGTCGGCCCTGCTGGACGGGGTCGAGACGGCGGCGAGCGACTGGGTGATCGGCCCGGGCGAGACGGCGATGCGCCGGGCCCTGGTGGACGGCTGGGCCGGAGCGGCGACCGAGATCGCGCCGGACCGCGCGGGCGGCATCGCCGCGTGGCAGAGTTCCGCCGTCTCGGAGCCCCGCACCCTGACCGTGGGCCATGAGGATCAGCTCTGGCTGCCGGAGTAGCGCGCATCGAAGAACCGAGCGGCGGGGCGTTCAGTCCCCGCTGCCGTCCTGAAGCCCGCGCACGAAGTCCGGCAGCCCCACCAGCCGTTCCCGCTTCAGGCGCTCGGCATGGAGGATGGCGCGGATCTTCTCCACACTCGCGGCGATGTCGTCGTTCAGCACGATGTACTGGTATTCCGGATAGTGGCTGATCTCGTCCGCCGCCTTGGCCATGCGCTGGGCGACCACCTCGTCGCTGTCCTGGGCACGGGTCCGCAGGCGGCGCTCCAGCTCGCGGGTCGAGGGCGGCAGGATGAACACGCTCACGAGATCCTGGCGCGCGTTGGCCGCGAGCTGCTGGGTGCCCTGCCAGTCGATGTCGAACAGCACGTCCTTGCCGGAGGCCAGCGCCTTCTCCACCGCCCCGCGCGGGGTGCCGTAGTAGTTGCCGAAGACCTTGGCGTGCTCCAGCAGTTCGTTGCGGTTGGCCATGAGCTGGAATTCGGTGGGATCGATGAAGAAGTAGTCGCTCCCATGCGCCTCGCCCGGACGCCGCGGGCGGGTGGTGACCGAGATCGACATGGACAGGTCGTCCTCGCGCTCCAGCAGCTTGCGGGAGATGGAGGTCTTGCCCGCGCCGGAGGGGGAGGACAGCACGAGCATCAGGCCGCGTCTGGTGATCATGGGTCGGTTCTCCGGCTCACTCGACGTTCTGGATCTGCTCGCGGAACCGTTCGATCCGCGTCTTCAGCTCGACCCCGATATTGGTCAGGTCCAGGTCGATGGCCTTGGAACACAGGGTGTTGGCCTCGCGGTTCAGCTCCTGGCACAGGAAGTCCAGCTTGCGCCCCACCGCCCCGCCGCCACTCAGCAGGTCGCGGCAGGCATGGACATGAGCCGCCAGCCGGTCGGTCTCCTCGCGGACATCGGCCTTGGTCGCGAGCAGCGCCAGTTCCTGGGCCAGACGCTCCTCCGACACCGGCGGCGAGGCCTGGAGTAGCAGCGCGAGCTGCCCCTCCATCCGCTTGCGCAGGGCGGCGGGCTGGGCTTCGGCGACCTTGGCCGCGTCGGCGGTCAGGGCGTCGACCTCGTCCAGGTGGCCGAGCAGTACCGTCTCCAGCCGCGCGCCCTCGCGGTGGCGCGCCTCGACCAGCGCGGCCAGTGCCTTGTCCAGATCGGCGAAGGCCGGCGCCTGGAGCTGTTCGATGACCGTCGTGTCGGCCACCCGCTCCACCGTCTCCAGCACGCCGCGCACGTTCAGCAGCCGGTCGAGGCTCGGCGCGGTCGGGAACACCAGCCCCCTGTCCTCCAACTTCTGCTGCAGGCCCAGCACGGTCTCCAGAAACGCCTCGTTCACCACCAGTTCCGGTGCGGTCGCCCGGTCGGCCTTCTCCAGGGTCCAGTTCACCGTGACCGAGCCCCGGTTCACCGAGGCCGAGACCCGTTCGCGCACCTGCTGCTCCCAGCCCTCGGCGACCGAGGGCAGGCGCATGCGCAGGTCAAGGCCCTTGGAATTGACGCTGCGGATCTCCCAGCTCCAGGACCAGGCGGTGGCGGCCCCGTCGTCGGACGTGGAAGTGGCGCCGCCGTCGCTGCGCGCGAAACCGGTCATGCTGGTGACGCGGGCGCTCTGTTCGCTCACGGGATATCCTTTCGAAATCAAACGTCCCGGCCCTTATATCCATGGGCACCCGAGGCGCCAAGCAGGAGGCAACGATCATGGCCGACCCGAACGCGATCCTGATCACCGGAGCCTCCAGCGGGCTCGGCGCAGCCCTGGCCGACGAATACGCCGCGCCGGGGGTACGGCTATTCCTGTCGGGCCGCAGCGCCGAGCGGCTGGAGGCGGTGGCACAGCGCGCGAGGGCACAGGGAGCCGACTGCGAGATCGCGGTGGTCGATGTCTGCGATGCGGCGGCAGTGAAGGCCTGGGTGGAGGCCTGCGACGATGCCGCCCCACTGGACCTGGTGATTGCCAATGCCGGCATTTCCGCCGGCACCGCCGGGCGCGACGGGGCCGAGCCGGGGGAGCAGGTGCGCGCGGTCTTCGCCACCAATGTGGATGGCGTGCTGAACACGATCCTGCCGGCGATCGAACGGATGGAAGCGCGCGGCCACGGCCAGCTCGCTCTGGTCGCCTCGCTGGCCGGCTATCGCGGCGTGCCCGGGGCGCCAAGCTACTGCGCGTCCAAGGCGGCCGTGAAAGTGCTGGGCGAGGGCCTGCGCGGCAGTCTACACGGCAAGGGGCTCAATGTGTCGGTGATCTGCCCGGGCTATGTGCGCACGCCGATGACCGATGTGAACGATTTCCCGATGCCGCTGATCATGGATGCCGACCGGGCGGCCCGGATCATCCGAAAGGGGCTGGCCCGGAACCGGGGGCGGATCAGCTTCCCGCTGCCGATGGCGGCGGCCGTGTGGCTGCTCCAGGCCCTGCCGCCGGCCTGGACCGACCCGATCCTGCGGCGGCTGCCGAGGAAGAGCTGAAGGGCTACTCCACCCGCTTCTCGCGCTGGTGCTTGCGCCAGGCGCGGACGTTGCGGTTGTGGCCGGCCAGGGTCTTGGAGAAGGCGTGGCCGCCGGTCCCGTCCGCAACGAAGTACAGATAGTCGGTCTCCGCCGGCTGCAGCACGGCGGCGATGGCGGCGGCGCCCGGATTGGCGATCGGTCCCGGCGGCAGGCCGGAGATCACATAGGTGTTGTACGGCGTCTCGGTCTTCAGGTCGGTCCGGGTCAGCGGCCGGTCCAGCCCCTCGCCGCCGGCGATGCCATAGGCCACCGTCGGGTCCGACTGCAGCCGCATGCCCCGGTTCAGCCGGTTGACGAAGACGCTGGCCACCAGCGGACGCTCCTCCGCCACGCCTGTCTCCTTCTCGACGATGGACGCTAGGATCACGGCCTCCTGCGGACTGGCGATCGGCAGATCGGGCGCGCGGGTCTCCCACAGCGCGTTGACGGTCTCGTCCATCTCGGCGCGCATGCGGGCGACGATGTCGGCCCGGTCGTCGCCAAAGGCGTAGTGATAGGTTTCCGGCAACAGGGTGCCTTCCAGCGGCACCTCCTCGATCTCGCCCTCCAGGCCCTCGGCCGCATTGACCACGGCGACCACCTGGAGGCTGGAGAGCCCCTCGGCCACCGTCACCCGGCGAACGACCGTCACCCCGCTCTCAAGGATGTCCAGGGCGCCCCGTGGGCTGACCGCAGCGGGAAAGGCGAATTCCCCGGCCTTCAGTCGACGGGCCTTGCCGGTGATCTTGGCGCCGATGGCGAGGATGCGGGGATCGGTGATCACCCCGGCCTCAAGCAGCCGGTGGGCGATCGTCTCCATGCCGGAGCCGCGGGGGATGACGACGGTCGTCTCTTCGGCGAGCGGGCCCGGACGTGTGAACTCGGTCCAGGCCCAGACCCCGGCGAACCCGGCAATCACCGCCGCCGACAGCAGCAGGGACGCCAGACGGAGCAGCCAGCGCCCCATCCCTCCGCCGCCGGTCAGGCGACCTTGGAGAAGATGAGGGCGGCGTTGGTGCCCCCGAAGCCGAAGGAGTTCGACAGGGCGGTGCGGACCTGACGCTCGCGCGGCTGGTTCGGCACCAGATCCATGCCGTCGATACCCTCGGACGGATTATGCAGGTTCAGCGTCGGCGGCACGGCCTGATCGCGGATCGCGAGGACCGAATAGATCGCCTCGACCGCACCGGCGGCCCCGAGCAGGTGGCCGATCGCCGACTTGGTCGACGACATGGACACGTTGGCCGCGGCATTGCCGAAGAGACGCTTCACCGCGCCGAACTCGATCGCGTCGCCGAGCGGCGTGGAGGTGCCGTGGGCGTTGATGTAGTCGATGTCGTCCGGCGACATCTGCGCCCGCTTCAGCGCGGCCTTCATCGCCCGGAACCCGCCATCCCCATCATCGGCCGGCGCCGTGATGTGGTGGGCGTCGCCGGACAGGCCGTAGCCGATCACCTCGGCATAGATCGTCGCGCCGCGTTTCTTCGCGTGCTCGTACTCCTCGAGCACGACCACGCCGGCACCTTCGCCCATGATGAAGCCGTCGCGGCCCTCATCCCAGGGGCGCGAGGCCTCCTCGGGGCTGTCGTTGTAGCCGGTCGACAGGGCCCGGGCGGCGGCGAAGCCGGCCACGCCGAGGCGGCAGATCGCCGCTTCCGCCCCGCCGGCGACCATGACGTCGGCGTCGTCCAGCGCAATGAGCCGGGCGGCGTCGCCGATGGCATGGGCGCCGGTGGCGCAGGCGGTGACCGCCGAATGGTTCGGGCCCTTGAAGCCGTATTTGATCGAGACCTGGCCGGAGACCAGGTTGATCAGAGCCGACGGAATGAAGAATGGGCTGATGCGGCGCGGACCGCGCTCCTGCAGCAGCACCGCCGCCTCGGCGATCGTGGTCAGGCCGCCGATACCGGAGCCGATCATGACGCCGGTGCGTTCCTGGTCCTCAACCTCGGTCGGCAGCCAGCCGGAATCCTCGACCGCCTGCTGCGCGGCGACCATGCCGAACAGAATGAAACGGTCGATCTTCCGCTGTTCCTTGGGTTCGACCCATTCGGACGGGTCGAAACCGCCGTCCGCCTTCGTCCCTTCCGGAACCATACCGGCGATCTTCGCCGGCAGATCCGAAACGTCGAAGCTGTCGATTGCCCGGATGCCGGATTTACCGGCCATCAGACGGTCCCAGTTGGTCTTAACACCGCACCCAAGCGGGCTGACCATCCCGAGGCCGGTGATGACGACGCGTCGCATGACGTCACTCATTTCCAGCTGCACGAAGCGAGACGGCGCCGGAGCCGGGGCTCCGGCAGTCGACTCAGCCTTCCTGGCTCTTGATGAAGTCGATCGCGTCCTTGACGGTCAGGATCTTCTCGGCCGCGTCGTCGGGGATCTCGCAGGAGAACTCCTCCTCGAACGCCATCACGAGCTCGACGGTGTCGAGGCTGTCGGCGCCCAGATCGTCGATGAAGCTGGCATCCTCGGTCACCTTCGCCTCGTCCACACCCAGATGCTCGACGACGATCTTCTTAACCCGCTCGGCAACGTCACTCATGGTCCTGAACCTCTGATCTCTCTCTACTGCGGGCGCTTTCGCTGCCCAGTTGTCGCGCCCCGCCGCGTATTCCGGCGAACCCGCGATATTTGGATCGGCGGGCTGTAACACAAGTCTTTTGTTAAGACCAGCACACCCGCCCGCTTTTACAGGCTATCCGACGTCAGTCGGCGTCAAAGCATTGCCATGCCGCCATTGACGTGGATCGTCGCCCCCGTGACATAGCCCGCCTCTTCGCTGGCGAGGTATAGCACGGAGGCTGCGATGTCCTCCGGCGTGCCGAGTCGGCCCGCCGGAACGCTCTCCAGGAGCTTCTCCTTCTGGGCATCGGGCAGCGCGTCGGTCATCGCCGTGGCGATGAAGCCCGGAGCGACAACGTTCACCGTGATGCCCCGGTTCGCGACTTCGGCCGCCAGCGCCTTCGAAAAGCCGACCATGCCGGCCTTGGCGGCGGCATAGTTGGCCTGCCCCGGATTGCCAGTGGCGCCGACGATCGACGAGATGCCGATGATCCGGCCCCAGCGCTTCTTCATCATACCGCGCACCAGGGCGCGCGACAGGCGGAAGCCCGAGGTGAGGTTGACCGCGATCACCTGATCCCAGTCGTCGTCCTTCATGCGCATCAGCAGCTGGTCCCGGGTGATGCCCGCATTGTTGACCAGAATGTCGATCGGCGCGCCGGCGGCCGCCTCGGCCGCCTTCGGCAGGGCTTCCACCGCCTCGGCGTCGCCCAGGTTGCAGGCGGCGACGGAGACGCGGTCACCCAGGGCGGCGGCCTTCTCCTCCAGCACCGCCTGGCGCGTGCCGGACAGGACCACGTGGGCGCCCTGACGATGCAGGGTCTCGGCGATGGCGGCGCCGATGCCGCCGGTCGCCCCGGTCACCAGGGCGGTCTTGCCGCTCAGGTCGAACATGTCTTCCTCCCGTTGCGTTGCGCCGTCACTGCGCGCCGTCAGAGCGCGGCGACGAAGCCGGCGACGTCGGCCGGCGTGTTGATGGCGTGGGCATCGACGGACTTGTCGATGCGCTTCACGATGCCGGACAGCACCTTGCCCGCCCCCAGTTCGGCCACGGCGGTGACGCCGAGTCCGGCGAAGCTCTCCACCGTCTCGCGCCAGCGTACCCGACCGGTCACCTGTTCGACCAGTTGGCGGCGGATGTCGTCGGGCTCGTCGCAGGGTGCCGCGGTCACGTTGGCGATCAGCGGCACGAGCGGCGCGCGCAGGTCGGTCGCGGCCAGGGCGTCGGCCATCACGTCAGCGGCCGGGGCCATCAGCGAGCAGTGGAACGGGGCGCTCACCGGCAGCTTCACCGCGCGGCGCACGCCATGCTCGCCCGCCAGGGTCAGCACCCGCTCGATCGCCTCGGCATGGCCGGAGAGCACGATCTGGCCGCCGCCGTTGTCGTTGGCGATGTCGCAGACCTGGTCGCCGTCCGGGCCCGGGCGGGCGGTGGCGGCGATCTTCTCGGCGGTCTCCAGGTCGGCGCCGATCAGGGCGGCCATCGCCCCCTCGCCCACCGGCACGGCCTTCTGCATCGACTCGCCGCGCAGGCGCAGCAGGCGGGCGGCGATGGCGATGTCCAGGGTGCCGGCGGCGGCCAGCGCCGAGTATTCGCCCAGGGAGTGGCCGGCCACGTAATCGCAGATCTCGGCGATGGTCTTGCCGCTCTCCGCCTCGATCGCGCGCAGGGCGGCGAGGCTGACGGCCATCAGCGCCGGCTGGGCGTTGGCGGTCAGGGTCAGCTTGTCCTCGGGCCCTTCGAAGATCAGCTTGGAGAAGGATTCGCCGAGCGCGTCGTCGACCTGCTCGAAGACCTGGGCGGCGGCGGGATAGGCGTCGGCGAGGTCCTTGCCCATGCCGACGGCCTGGCTGCCCTGGCCCGGAAACACGAGTGCCCGCGCGGTGCCGGCCATGATCGTTCCTCCCGTATCAATCTCTTCGCGCTCACGGCGTCGGGGCCGTGGCGGCGGGGCGTCGTTTGCGACGGACCGGCCGGCTTGTCAAGGCGCACAGGGTACAGTTGTCGGACTACCAGCTGCCCACGATCAGCGGGTCCGGGGTCTTCGCCGCCCGGGTGTTCTTGCCCGGATAGTCCAGGGAATGGACGAAGTGGCGGATCACCGCGATCCGCGCCCGCTTCTTGTCCGAGGCCTTGATGATCGTCCAGGGTGCGTCGGCGGTATGGGTGTGGAAGAACATGGTCTCCTTCGCCTCGGTATAGGCGTCCCAGCGGCGCGCCGACTCCCGGTCCATGGGCGACAGCTTCCAGCGTTTCAGCGGGTTGATCTCGCGCCCGTGCAGCCGCTTGGCCTGCTCCTCGCGGTTGACCGAGAACCAGTATTTGAACAGCCGGATGCCCGAGCGGACCCACATCCGCTCCAGTTCCGGCGCCTCGCGCAGGAACTCGCGGTACTCCGCCTCGTCGCAGAAGCCCATCACCCGCTCGACGCCGGCCCGGTTGTACCAGGAGCGGTCGAACAGCACGATCTCGCCCCGGGTCGGCAGGTGCTCGATATAGCGCTGGAAGTACCACTGGCCCTGCTCGCGGTCGTTCGGCTTGTCCAGGGCGACGACCCGGGCCCCGCGGGGGTTCATGTTCTCCATGAAGCGCCGGATCGCGCCGCCCTTGCCGGCGGCGTCGCGACCCTCGAAGACGATGACGATGCGCTGGCCAGTGTCCTTCACCCAGCGCTGCAGCTTCAGCAGCTCGATCTGCAGGTCGCGCTTCTGCTTGTCGTAGGAGGCACGTTCCATCGGCGACTTGTAGGGGTAGTCGCCGCTCTCGAAGAGGTGACGCAGCACGGCCGGATCGTGCCGCATCGCCGCCTGGTGGCGACGCGCCTCGGCACTGGCCCGCACGCCGGGATTGGCGGGAGTTGAGGTCGGGGGTTCGGTCTTGGCATTCTTCGCCGTCGTCATCGCTTTCCCTACTAATCTCCCTCGTCTTCCCGGCCCTGCGCCGGGACCTAGAAAAGGCGCTGCTGGAACCAGGGTGGTTATCCTGCGACGCTCCGGCAAGCATCACCCTCGGTCCCGGCACAAGGCCGGGAAGACGAGGGAGGGTATAGGGCGCAGGGAACACGCCTACGCAGGGAACACGCCTACACCATCCTACCCCGGGGAAAACCCTTGCGCGCGGCGGAATTCTGCGTATTGTGCGCGCTCTTCCGGGCACCCTGGTGTCCGGCGACCATAGCTCCTTGCTGCATCGGCCCGCCATAAACGCTCCGATGTGGCTTTGCCCGAGGGGTGATGCCCCGGGCGCAACATCCACAAGGAGTGCGCGATGCCGTACTACGAGAGCGTGTTCATCGCACGCCAGGACGTTTCGTCCACCCAAGTCGAACAGCTGACCGACCAGTTCGCTGAAGTCGTCGCCGGTCTCGGTGGCGAAGTGAAGAAGCGCGAGTACTGGGGTCTGCGGAACCTCGCCTACAAGGTGAACAAGAACCGCAAGGGCCACTACGTGCTCTTCAATCTCGATGCCCCCTCCGAGGCGGTGACCGAGATGGAGCGCCTGATGCGTCTGAACGAAGACGTGCTGCGCTACATGACCATCAAGGTCGAAGAGCTGGAGGAAGGCCCCTCCATCATGATGCAGGCGAAGTCCGACCGCGACCGCGGCCGTGGCGGCCGGGGCGAGCGTGGTGACCGCGGCGACCGTGGTGATCGCGGGGACCGTGGCGATCGCGGAGACCGGGGTGACCGCGGCGATCGTGGCGACCGCCGCGACCGTGACTCCAGCAAGGGAGATGCAGAATGAGCCAGTTGCAGATCGCGCGCGCGGCCGTGCGCAAGCCGTTCATGCGCCGCCGCAAGTCCTGCCCGTTCTCCGGCGCCAACGCGCCGAAGATCGACTACAAGGACACCAAGCTGCTGTCCCGTTTCATCTCCGAGCGCGGCAAGATCGTGCCGAGCCGGATCACCGCCGTTTCGGCCAAGAAGCAGCGTGAGCTGGCCCGCGCGATCAAGCGTGCCCGCAACATGGCGCTTCTGCCGTTCGTGGTGAGCTGAGCGACCGGACCAGCATCCGGCGGCACCCTGACGAGCGTCGGCACGACGATGGCCCCTCATGAACTACGGTTGGCTAACGGTTGGAATAGCGGCAGCAGCGAGCGCGCTGATGACGGTAGCGGTGTATCCGTCGCCGTTCTTCGCGATGCTGCAGCTGTCTCTGACCTCGCTGCCGCTGTTTTTGGTGGGTCTGGCCTACGGGGCGGTTCTGGGCATGGCGGCCGCCGCGGCTGCCTTCGTCGCCCTCGGCCTGTCCCTGGGGCTCGACGTCGCGGCCTATCATGCGGCGATGACCGGCGTTCCGGCCGGCCTGCTGGTCTGGCAGGCGGAACGGAGCGGCAGCCATCCCAGGGTCCTGCTGCTCACCCTGATCGCCTATGCCTGCGCGATGATCGCGCTGGCCGGCCTGATCCTGTCCGGGCAGCCGGGCGGCATGCAGGGGGTGATCGCGGAGGAGCTGCAGCAGACGTTCGAGGCGCTCTCCAGCTACGCGGAGGAGGCTGGGCAACCGCCGCTTCCGATGGACGAGCTTCAGGACATGCTGTCCTCCCTGGCCAGTCTGTTCCCGGCCTTCGCGGCCGCGGGATGGGTGCTGACGACGGCGGCCAGCGCCGGGCTCGCGCAGCTTCTGCTGCGCCGGTTCGGAAAGGCGACCCTGCCGACGCCGGATATCGCCGACCTGCGGGCGCCGCGCTGGATCGTGCTCGTGCTCGTGGCGGTGCTGGCCCTGGCCTATCTGCCGGAAGGGATCGGCTTTGCCGCCAAGAACATGGTTCCGGTGGTGTTGCTGCTCTTACTGTTCACCGGGCTCGGCGTGGTGCACGCCCTGGCCCGGCGCAGCGGCAGCGGCGGCCTGTGGCTCGGCGGAACCTATGCCCTGCTGATCGTCTTCAGC
The DNA here is from genome assembly GCF_965223715.1 of Thalassobaculum sp. Taxonomy (GTDB): domain Bacteria; phylum Pseudomonadota; class Alphaproteobacteria; order Thalassobaculales; family Thalassobaculaceae; genus Thalassobaculum. The sequence goes on from NZ_OZ245012.1 coordinate 1,950,120, forward strand.
TGGGCGGCGGCCGCCGTGATCGTGCTGGTTGGAATGCTGGACGTGGTTTTCGATTTTCGCCGTCGCGCGGGGCCTCCCCCGCAGGAATGAGCGTCGGCGGATAAGGACAAGCGGTCGCCTCGGCGCCGCCCTGATGAGGAAATCCGGATACCTATCCGGGGGGCGTAGGCCCGCAAGAGAAGGAGTGAGGACGATGGAAGTCATCCTGCTGGAACGGATCGAGAGCCTCGGCCAGATGGGCGATGTGGTTTCGGTCAAGCCGGGCTACGCCCGTAACTTTCTGCTGCCGCAGAAGAAGGCGCTGCGCGCCAACGAAGGCAACCGCAAGGTCTTCGAGGCGCGTCGCGCTCAGCTCGAGGCCGAGAACCTCGAGCGCAAGTCCGAGGCCGAGCAGGTCGCCAAGACCCTCGACGGCATGACCGTGGTTCTGGTCCGTGCCGCCGGCGAGAGCGGTCAGCTCTACGGCTCGGTGTCGGCCCGCGACATCTCCGACGCGGTCACCGCCGCCGGCGTGACCGTCGGCCGCGGCCAGGTCAAGCTGGACAAGGCGCTCAAGGCCCTCGGCCTGGAGCCGGTGCGCATCCAGCTCCACCCGGAAGTGGCGGTGAACGTGACCGTCAACATCGCCCGGTCCCAGGACGAAGCCGAGACCCAGGCCCGTCTGGGCCGTGCGCTCGACCGCGGCATCCTGGACGAGGAAGAGCGGATGGAAGACGAGGCCCCGGAAGTGGAAGAGCTTCTGGAGCCGGAAGCCGCCGCCGCCGAGGGCGAGGAGGAGAAGGTCGAGACCTGATCCCTTCTTCGAACGCTATGGTTTGCGACGGGCCGTCCTTCGGGGCGGCCCTTTGCTTTTTTGGGACCCTTTATCCACTCATTGCCGTCATCCCGGCGTCCCCCCGGGCCTGACCCGGGGATCGGCCGGGACCCAGCCCAAACCTCAGACCAGGGTCCCGGCCCGCCCCCGGATCGGGTCCGGGCGCGTCCGGGATGACGATCGCGTGTTGTTCTAAACACGTCCGCCCTGCGCGCCCCAGGCCTTCGACAACCTCCTCTAGACATCCATCCCGACCCATCCACGGTCACCAAACCATCACGCAACCGACGCCGTTCCGACACCGCACCGTCACACCGGCGATACGGGGCGCGTGATAGCGCCTAGGCCTTCCGAATGATCCGGGCATCTGCCCGCCCTCTGGAGGAGGCCATCATGAACCTTCGTGCCCTGTTCGCCGCCGCCGCCCTGGCGGTCGCCACCCCGTCGCTCGCCACTGCGGCCGACGCGATCAAGATCGCCGTCACCGACATCGAGGGCCTGGAGGCCCTGCAGAGCGAGTTCGGTCCGTTCGAGGCGGCGCTCGAGAAGAGCACCGGCCTCGAGATCGAGCTGTTCCCGGTCGGCAACCGCACCGCCGCGGTGGAAGCGATCAATGCCGGCCAGGTCGACCTGGTGCTCACCGGTCCGGCCGAATACGTGGTGATCAAGGAACTGACCGACGCGAAGATCGTGGTCGGCTGGCAGCGTCCCGACTACTTCGCCCAGGTCGTCACCCTGGCCGACGGTCCGGTCCGGCGCGTGGAGGACCTCAAGGGCAGGAGCGTGGCCTTCGGCTCCGTCGGCTCCACCTCCCAGCATCTCGGCCCGGCGCAGGCGCTGGCCGATGTCGGCCTCGTCTACGGCACCGACTACGAGCCGAAGATCATCTCCCGCAACGTCGCGGTTGAAGCGCTGATCCGCGGCGACATCGCCGCCATCGGCATGAACTACAGCCACCTGCAGCGCGCCCGCGAGGCCTATCCGGACGTCGCCTTCACCGTGGTCGCCCGCGGCCGCGATCTGCCGAACGACATTCTGGTCGCCCGCGCCGACGCCGATCCGGCGGCCATGGAGAAGATCAAGCAGGCCTTCGTGAAGGACGGCAAGTCCCTGCTCATGGCCGTGCTGAAGGGCGAGGACAATCAGAAGTACAAGGGCGGCTTCTTCCTAGCGACGGTGGACGACAGCGACTACGACTACGTCCGCTCGATGTACAAGACGATCGGCGTCGACGGCTTCAAGAACTTCGTCGGCAACTGAGGCAGGCAGGGCGCCGGCCAGACCGGTCGGCGCCCGCCGAGCTGACATCATGACAGCCCTGCTCAATCCCTCACCGCTCCATGCGGAGCCCGTCCGCCCGGCCCAGGCGCCCGCTCCGGCGCCGGAAGCAGCACCGCTGATCGCCGCCGAGGCCGTCTACAAGCGCTTCGCCGGTGGTCCGGCTGTCCTGAACGGCGTGACCCTGGCCATCCACCCGGGCGAGCGCGTCGCCCTGCTCGGCGCCAACGGGGCCGGCAAGTCGACCCTGCTGCGCGCCCTGGTCGGGCTGATCCCGATCACCGGCGGCGCGGTGGAGATCCTCGGCCAGCGCTTCACCCAGCAGCCCAACGCCCGCCAGCGCGCCGCCCTGCGCCGCCGGCTCGGCTTCGTCTTCCAGTTCCACGGGCTGGTGGGCCGCACCAGCGCGCTGTCCAATGTGGTGAACGGCGCGCTCGGCCAGGGCCATGGCTGGCGGAGCTGGCACCAGTCGCTTGCCCCGGCAAGCCTGCGCCATGCGGCCCTCGACGCGCTGGACGCGGTCGGGCTCGCCGACCGGGCGACGGCGCGGGCCGACACCCTGTCCGGCGGCCAGTCGCAGCGGGTCGCCATCGCCCGGGCCATCGTCCACGGTCCCGACCTGCTCTTCGCCGACGAGCCGGCCGCCAGCCTCGATCCCGCCGCGGGCCTAGACATCATGCGCCTGTTCACCCGCCTCGCCGCCGAGCAGGGCCGCACCCTGGTCTACACCACCCACGACATGCGGCACGCCCTGGAGCATGCCGACCGGATCGTGGCGCTGAAGGCAGGCCGGGTCGTGTTCGACGCCGCCGCCGCGGACCTCACGGAAGCCGACCTGGAGCCGATTTACCGTGGCTGATGCGACCTCCTCCCGCCCGGTCCGCCGTCCCGATGCCCGCGACATCGCGCGCTGGCCCCGGCTGACCCCGCTGCGCTTCACCCTGCTGGTCGCCGCCGGGGCGGTCCTGCTCGCGTCCATCGGCGAGGTGGCCCCCTCCGCCGACCGGCTGATCGGGGCGGTGCCCCGGATGGGCTCGCTGCTGGAGCGGATGCTGCCGCCGGAGACCGATCCGGCCTTTCTTCAACGCATGGGCATGCGGCTGGTGGAGACGCTGCAGATCGCCCTGGTGGGAACCCTGTTCGGCATCCTGCTGAGCTTTCCGCTCGCTTGGTTTTCCGCCGCGGGCCTGAGCCCGCTGGGCCGGCTGCGCTGGCTGGCGCGGGGAGCCGTCTCCCTGTTCCGCACGGTGCCGGACCTGGTCTGGGCGCTCTTCTTCGTCTCCGCGGTCGGGCTCGGCGCCATCGCCGGCACCCTGACCATCATCGTCGACACCGCCGGCTTCTGCGGCCGGTTCTTCGCCGAGGCGATGGAGGACAGCGACAAGCGACCGCGCGAGGCGCTGGAAGCGGTCGGTGCGCGCAAGATCGACGTGCTGGCCGCCGCGGTGGTGCCGCAATGCATGCCGTCCTTCATCAACACCTCGCTCTTCGCGCTGGAGCTGTCGGTGCGGTCCTCGGTTGTGCTGGGCATCGTCGGCGCCGGCGGGATCGGCCAGGAGCTGAAGAGCGCCTTCGAGCTGTTCCAGTACCCCAAGGCCTCGGCGATCATCCTGGCGATCTTCGTGATCGTCCTGGCGATGGAACACCTCACCGACTGGCTGCGCCGGCGGCTGGGGTAGCCGGCTTAACCTAATCAGATGCACTCCCCGGCCTCGTGCCGGGGCCCACGGTCGGGCACCTCGGACGCATCGATTTTCGCTGCTACCCGTTACGCGGGTCGGTAGGCCCCGGCACAAGGCCGGGGAGTGAGAAGGAGAGAACGGGGAAAGCCTGAACGAACCTCCCCTACAGCGAATAAACCTCCACCTTGTTCCCGGCCGGATCCCTCAGGAACGCCGCGTAGTAGTCCGGGGTGTATTCCGGCCGCGGCCCGGGATCGCCGTCGCCAGTGCCGCCGGCGGCCAGCCCGGCGGCGTAGGCCGCGCGCACCTGCTCCGGGCGCTCGCACAGGAACGCCACATGGGTCCCGTTGCCGACGCTCGCGGGTCGACCGTCGATCGGGGTGCCGACCCAGAACTCCGCATGATCCCGTCCCCAGGCGAGGGCGGCGTCGAACGTCACCCGGCGCGGGGCACCGATCGCGCCCAACAGGCCGTCATAGAACCGCCCCGCCGCATCGAGATCGTCGACGCCCAGCGACACGTGACCGATCACCCCCGTCATTCACCCCTCCGGTTCCGGCACTGTTGTTCCGCCTGCGTATCATTCACATGTGCCGAGTCGCGCGAGCCTAGGGCCGGCCGTTCCCCCGGTAAACAATCCACAGCTAAGCCGCGGTTTCGTCCCCACAATCCTTTTCAATAGTATGTGCAAGAGGCTCGCAAATCGGGGGCCCGACGGGCTATGCGTTAGAGTCTGTCCCAAGGGAAAACGAACAGCAAAGCCGAGCCGCCTCGCCATGTCCGATCCCGAGTCCAGCATCGCCCCCTTCCCCGGCCCCACCGCCTTCGTCCATGACGATGCCGGCCCGTCCGAGACGTCCTTCCGCGAACCGCCGCACAATCTGGAGGCCGAGCAGGCCCTGCTGGGCGCGATCCTGGTCAACAACCGTTCCTATGAAAGGGTCAGCGAGTTTCTGCGACCGGAGCATTTCGCCGACCCGGTCCACGGCCGCATCTTCGCCTCCTGCGCCAAGCTGATCGACCGCGGCCAGATCGCCACGCCGGTCACCCTGAAGGGCCTGTTCGACCAGGACGAGGCCCTGGCCGAGGTCGGCGGCGCCCAGTATCTGGTGAAGCTCGCCGCCTCCGTCGTCACCGTGATCAACGCCGGCGATTACGGCCGCGAGATCCGCGACTGCTACCTGCGGCGCGAGCTGATCGAGATCGGCGAGGCGGTGGTCAACGACGCCTTCGACCGCGACCTCGACACCGCCGCCCAGGAACTGATCGAGAAGGCCGAAAACCAGCTCTTCACCCTGGCCGAGACCGGCGAAGGCGAGAACGGGCTGAAGGAACTGAAGCTGGCGCTGCTGGAATCCGTCGCCCAGGCCGAGGCCGCCTTCAAGCGCGACGGCGGGCTGGCCGGCTATTCCACCGGCCTGATCGACATCGACAACCTGCTCGGCGGCCTGCACCCGTCGGACCTGCTGATCCTCGCCGCCCGCCCGGCCATGGGCAAGTCGACCCTGGCCTCCAACATCGCCTTCCACATCGCCACCGGATCGATGGACGATCCGGACACCCCGCCGCAGCCGGTCGCGTTCTTCTCGCTGGAAATGTCGGCCGAGCAGCTCGCCACCCGTATCCTGTCCGAGCGCACCGGCATCGCCTCGGAGAAGCTGCGCCGCGGCCAGCTCGACAACGAGGATTTCGGCAAGCTGGTGGAGGCGAGCCAGGACCTGGAACGGGCGCCGATGTTCATCGACGACACCCCGGCGATCCCGATCTCCACCCTGCGCACCCGCGCCCGGCGTCTGAAGCGCCAGCACGGCCTGGCGCTGATCGTGGTCGACTACCTGCAGCTCATGCGGCCCGCCCCGGGTGCCCGTATCGACAACCGCGTCCAGGAGATTTCCGCCATTTCCCAGGGCTTGAAGGCCATCGCCAAGGAACTGGACGTGCCGGTCCTCGCCCTGTCCCAGCTCTCCCGCGCGGTCGAGCAGCGCGAGGACAAGCGGCCGGTACTGGCGGACCTGCGTGAATCCGGATCGATTGAGCAGGACGCCGACATCGTCATGTTCATCTATCGCGAGGACTACTACCTGCAGAAGGCCGAGCCGATCCAGCGGATCGAGGAGGACGCGCAGAAGTTCCACGACCGCTACGACGCGTGGAAGGAGCGCTGCGAGAAGGCCCACGGCAAGGCCGAGGTGATCATCTCCAAGCAGCGCCACGGTCCGACCGGCGTGGTGACCCTGCATTTCGACGGCTCCACGACGAAGTTCACCAACTACGTCGCGGACGACCACGTGCCGGATCACTACTGAAGCGGGTGCCGCGAGCCCAGCCCTTCGCCCCTTCGACACGCCCCGGCCGAAGAGCCGGGGCCGCTCACGGCCAGATCCATTCAATTCAAAAAACCGACCTTCATCCCGGCGAGGCCCGGGTTCAACCCGGGGCTCGGCCGGGACCGCGCATCGACCGTCGTGGCTGGGTCCCGGCGCGCCCCCGGATCGGGTCCGGGCGCGTCCGGGATGACGGTCTCTTGGAAAGCGAATGACCTCGCCCTGAGCAGGACCCCGGCCTTGCGCCGGGGGCCGTGTCGAAGGGCAGGTACAGGACAACAAGCCCGCAAACTAGAAAGGCCGCCCGAAGCGGGCGGCCTTTCCGTGAGCCGATGAGGGCTCGAACTCTTTTTCGTGCTTCAGACGGCCGCCGAAGGCTGCTCCGACATCCTGCCAAGGCACACGAGCTCGCCCCGCATCGCAAGATCACTAGACACCGGATCACCTCCTTTCAGTTGGTTGAACACCACGGAAATGGTGCGGTGCGGGGAGCGGTTCCACAACCCGTCGGCTGAAACCGAGGAATACCGGGGCATAGCGCCCCCCGCGCACCTCCCACCGGGCCCGCCAGACCCATGCGAATCCGGTCACCGTCTTGTCATTGGACGCCCGACGGGCGGCCCTCCAGGGTGCGGAGATGTCCCGCCTGATCCTGTTCCTTCCCCTCGCCCTTCTGCTGCTGACCGTCCCCGCCAGGGTCGGTGCTGCCGAGCGGCATGCGGTCGAGGCGGGCACCTACATGGCCCATGTCCCTGCGGGCTGGGACGGGGCCTCCGCCCTGCCCCTGCTGATGTTCTTCCACGGCTTCGGCCAGAGCGGCGGTGCCGTCATGGGCAACACCGACCTGATGGCCCTCGCCGACGACCAGGGCGTGCTGGTGATCGCCCCGGACGGCGAGGAGAAGCGCTGGGCCCATCAGGGCGCGCCGATGCGCGAAAGGCTGCGCGACGACGACGCCTTCGTGCGCGCCATACTGGCTGACGCGAAGCGGCGCTGGCCGGTGGATCCCCGCCGCATCTGGGCCTCGGGCTTCTCCATCGGCGGATCAATGACCTGGCACCAGGCCTGCTTCCAGGGCGCGCTGTTCACCGCCTTCCTGCCGACCGCCGGCGCCTTCTGGCGGCCGCATCCGGAGGCCTGCCCGTCCGGTCCGGTCAACCTGATGCATGTGCACGGCACCGGCGACACGGTGGTGCCGATGCAGGGGCGGCCGATCCGCGAGGTCTACCACCAGGGCGACGTTCTGAAGGGGATCGATTTCTGGCGCGACCAGAACGGCTGCCCGGCCGAACCGAGCGCGGTCACCAAGGCCGGCGACCTGCGCTGCGAGATCTGGCGAGGCTGCGGCTCGGGCAAGGAGCTGCAGCTCTGCCTCCACCCGGGCGGGCACGTCATCCCACAAGGATACATGGCGAAGGCAGTCAACTGGGCGGAGGGTCTCGCCGGGGTCCGGTAGGTTACGGGGCCACCTCGACCTCGACGCTGCCAAGCCTCTCCACCGTATAGACCGCCTTGTCGCCGGCCTTGGGATAGCGGGTCTTCACCGTGGAGCCGGTCATCACCCAGTGGCCGGCGCGCAGGGGGCGGCCCTGCTGGGCCAGCAGGTTGGCGACCCAGGCCAGCGCGGTCAGCGGATTGCCCATGGCCGCGCCGGTCACCGCCTCCTCCACGTCGTCGTTGTATTGCAGACGCACCGGCGTGGTGACGAGGTCGAGCGACCGCCAGTCGCCCGTCGCCTCGCCCAGGACGATGCCACCCGACCAGGCGTTGTCGGCCGCCATGGAGACGCCGTCGAGCCGGCTGTAATCAGCGTCGCGATCCTCGATCAGCTCGAAAGCGGGTACGGCGAGATCGACCGCATCGCGAACGGAGTCGGCGGTATAGTTTCCTGACTTATCAGTCAGATCCGACCCCATTTTCAGACAAAGCTCGAATTCCAGACCCACCCTGACGAAATCCGACAGCTTCACCACGGCGGGCGAGGTGTGGACGGTGGAGGCGAAGATGGCGCCGACCAGGGACTGGTTCACGCCGCACAGTTCCTGCACCGCCTTGGAGGTCAGGGCGATCTTGTACCCGGCAATCGGCCCCTTGGCGCCGGCCTCCCACCCGGCGATCAGCCGGCGCTGAACGTCATAGGCGGCGTCCAGATCGGGCAGCGCCAGATCGCCGGCCAGCGGCTCGTAGCGGGCGCGACGGGCGTGCTGATCGGCCAGCGCATCGGCGACGCGGACGATCCGGGCGGTATCGGTCATGATGTTTCCTCCATGTTTTGTCCGGAGAATGGATCGATCTTCCGCGCCGGTGAAGCCTCTCTTGCAGCTTGTCGCCGTCCCGCCCGCCTGATATCGGACCTTGATGGTCACCACGACATTCGCCTTCGACGCCGCCCTGTCCCGCCTCACCATCGATCTGGGTGCGGTGCGGCAGAACTACCGGCGGCTGTGCCGGGAGCTGGGCGACGTGCCCTGCGCCGGGGTGGTGAAGGCCGACGGATACGGCCTCGGCGCCGACCATGTGGCGCCGGTGCTGTACGAGGAAGGCTGCCGCACCTTCTTCGTCGCCACTTTCGACGAGGCCGTGCGCCTGCGCCAGATCCTGCCCGACGGCACGATCGCCTGCCTGAACGGCCTGCTGGCGGGGACCGAGGCGGCCTATGTGGAGCACGGGATCGTCCCGGTGCTGAACGACCTCGGCCAGGTCGCCCTGTGGCGCGCCCATGGCGGGAAGACCGGCGCGCCGCTCGCCGCCATGCTGCATGTGGATACCGGCATGAACCGGCTCGGCCTGGACGGGCGCGAGCTCGACCGGGTGGCGGGCGATCCGTCGCTGCTCGACGGCATCGACTGGCTGTACATGCTGTCCCATCTCTGCGCCGCCGACGAGCCGGACAATCCGATGAACGCCCAGCAGCTCGCCCGCTTCCGCGCGGCGCGCGCTCGGCTGCCCGCCGGGATGAAGGCGAGCCTGGCCAACTCCTCCGGCGTCTTCCTCGGCCCCGAATATCACCACGATCTGGCCCGGCCCGGCATCGCGCTGTATGGCGGCCGCCCCTCGGCCGGCAGCGACAATCCGATGCGGTGTCCGATCCGAATCGAAGGGCGTATTCTCCAGCTGCGCACGGTCGAGCCGGGCTGGACGGTCGGCTATGGCGGCTCCTGGCGGGCCGGGCGCGAGACCCGGATCGCCACGGTGGCGGCCGGTTATGCCGACGGCTACATCCGCAGCCTGTCGTCCGCGGGACGCGTGGCGGTTGGTGGCAGGCTGTGCAACGTGGTAGGACGCGTCTCCATGGACATGATCACGGTCGACGTGACCGACCTGGATCCGGCCGACACCGCCCCCGGCGGGATGGTGGAAGTGCTGGGTCCGACGGTGACGCCCGACGCGATGGCGGATCTGGCAGGCACGATCGGCTACGAGCTTCTCACAGCACTCGGCAGCCGCTATGTGCGCCATTACGTCGACGGCGGCGCATGACGGCCGGGATCGCCTTCAGCAACGACCCATCGGGGACTTCCGGCGGATGAATCCACTCGCGACGATCGGCCGGGGTTTCCTGACCATCCTGGCAACCACCGGACGCATCGGACTGTTCGCCTCGGCCGCGGTCGGCCATTGCGTGCGGCCGCCCTTCTATCCGCGGCTGATCCTGCGGCAGTTCATGGAGATCGGGTACTACTCCCTGCCGGTGGTCGGCATGACCACGCTGTTCTCGGGCATGGTTCTGGCGCTGCAGAGCTATACCGGCTTCGCCCGGTTCTCCGCCGAGGGCGCGGTCGCCACGGTGGTGGTGCTGTCGATGACCCGCGAGTTGGCGCCGGTGCTGGCGGGGCTGATGGTCGCCGGCCGGGTCGGGGCGGCCATGGCGGCCGAGATCGGCACCATGCGGGTGACCGAGCAGATCGACGCGCTGACAACCCTGTCCACCAACCCGTTCAAGTACCTGATCGCGCCGCGCGTGATCGCCGCCACGATCAGCCTGCCGATCCTGGTGCTGATCGGCGACATCATCGGCGTGTTCGGCGGCTATGTGGTCGGCGTCTACAAGCTGGACTTCAACGCCGCCAACTACATCACCTCCACGATCCAATACCTGGAGCGGATCGATGTGATCTCCGGCCTGGTGAAGGCCGCGGTGTTCGGCTTCCTGATCGCGCTGATGGGCTGCTACCACGGCTTCAACTCGCGCGGCGGCGCCCAGGGCGTGGGGGCGGCGACCACCAACGCGGTGGTGACCGCCTCGATCCTGATCCTGGTGGCGAACTACGTCATCACCGAGATGTTCTTTGCGGAGTAAGGGCGCAGCACGATGAGCGACACCCCTAAGCTGCGCATCCGCGACCTTAAGAAGAGCTTCGGCTCCAAGGTCGTCTTGAATGGCCTCGACCTGGATATCGGCGATGGCGAGAGCGTCGTCGTGATCGGCGGCTCCGGCACCGGCAAGTCGGTGCTGCTGAAATGCATCATCGGCCTGATGGAGCCGGACAGCGGCACCATCGAGATCGACGGCGAGAACGTGGTCGGCCTGCCGCGCTCCGAGCGCGAGGCCTACATGCGCAAGTTCGGCATGCTGTTCCAGGGCGGCGCCCTGTTCGACAGCCTCCCGGTCTGGGAGAACGTCGCCTTCGGCCTGATCGCCGCCAAGCACGTGGACCGGGCCGAGGCCCGCAAGGTCGCCGTCGACAAGCTGGCCCAGGTCGGCCTCAGCGAGGATGTCGCGACGCTCTCGCCGTCCGAACTGTCCGGCGGCATGCAGAAGCGCGTGTCCCTGGCCCGGGCCATCGCGACCGATCCGGAGATCATCTTCTTCGACGAACCGACCACCGGCCTCGACCCGATCATGGCCGACGTGATCAACGACCTGATCGTGAAATGCACCCGCGAGCTCGGCGCCACCGGCCTGTCGATCACCCATGACATGGCCAGCGCCCGCAAGATCGCCGACCGGGTCGCCATGCTGTACCAGGGCAAGATCATCTGGGCCGGACCGGTCTCGACGATCGACAGCTCCGGCAACGACTATGTCGACCAGTTCATCAACGGCCGGGCCGACGGGCCGATCCAGATGGCCGTCCGGCGCGGCTGAGGAGCCAGAGACGGATGGCGAAATCGACCAGCCGCTACGTCTGCCAGGAATGCGGATCGGTCACGGCCAAATGGGCCGGCAAGTGCGATGCCTGCGGCGCCTGGAACACCCTGGTCGAGGAAGTCGTCGAGACCGCGCCGAAGGGCATGAAGCCTGGCGGCGGCCGGCGCATCAACTTCGTCGAGCTGGCGGGCCAGAGCAAGGAGACACCCCGGCGGATCACCGGCATCGGTGAGTTCGACCGCGTGCTTGGCGGCGGGCTGGTCCCCGGATCGGCGACCCTGATCGGGGGCGATCCGGGGATCGGCAAGTCGACCGTGCTGCTCCAGGTCGTGGCCGGCCTGTCGAGCACCTGCCGCTGCGCCTATGTCTCCGGCGAGGAGGCAGTGGACCAGGTCCGCATGCGCGCCCAGCGGCTCGGCGTAGCTGGGGCCTCGGTGGGTCTCGCTGCCGCCACCAGCGTGCGCGACATCATCTCCAGCCTGGAGGCCGCCGACAGTCCCGACGTGGTGGTTATCGATTCGATCCAGACCATGTATGTCGACGCCCTCGACAGCGCGCCGGGCACGGTCGCCCAGGTCCGCGCCTCGGCCCAGGAGCTGATCCGGGTCGCCAAGAAACGCGGAATCGCCCTTCTGCTGGTCGGCCACGTCACCAAGGAGGGCGCCATCGCCGGCCCGCGGGTGCTGGAGCACATGGTCGACACCGTCCTGTATTTCGAGGGCGAGCGCGGCCACCAGTTCCGCATCCTGCGCGGCGTGAAGAACCGTTTCGGGCCGACCGACGAGATCGGCGTGTTCGAGATGACCGAAGGCGGGTTGATGGAGGTCTCCAACCCCTCGGCCCTGTTCCTGTCCGACCGCCAGGACGACATCTCCGGCGCCTGCGTCTTCGCCGGCGTGGAGGGCACGCGGCCGGTGCTGGTCGAGATCCAGGCGCTGATCGCCCCCTCCCCCTACGGCACGCCGCGCCGGGCTGTGGTCGGATGGGACGGCAACCGGCTGGCGATGGTCACCGCCGTGCTGGAAGCCCGCTGCGGCGTCTCGCTGGCCGGCAATGACGTGTTCCTCAACGTGGCCGGCGGGCTTCGGGTCTCGGAGCCGGCGGCCGATCTGGCGGTGGCCGCCGCCCTGCTCTCCTCGCTGACCGGCGTTCCGGTGCCCAAGGGTTCCGTGGTGTTCGGCGAGATCGGCCTGTCGGCGGAAGTGCGCGCCGTCACCCAGGCCGAGGCGCGGCTGAAGGAGGCCGCCAAGCTCGGCTTCGAGAAGGCGCTGCTGCCGGCCTCCCGGCGCAAGGGGGGCAAGGCGGTGTCCGGCGGCCTCGATTTGGTCGAAATCTCCCGGCTACATGATCTGGTGGACCTGCTCCATGATCCCGGCGACGATGCCCGCATCGGCCGCCGAGTCGTCGCCTCCTGATACGGGCCCTCAATGGATTCTCTGCCGATCAACATCACGGACATCGCCGTCATCACGGTGGTGGTCCTCTCGGGTCTGCTGGCGCTGATGCGCGGTTTTGTCGCGGAGGTGTTCTCCATCGTCGCCTGGGTCGGCGCGCTGGCGGTCGGCATCTACGGCTACAAGCCGGCCACCCCGATCGTGGTCGATCTGACCGGCATCGATGGGCCGCTGGGTGAGCTGATCGCGGGTGGCGTGCTGTTCATCGTCGCGCTGATCGTGTTCATGATCCTCGCCCGACTGGCGAGTGGCGCCCTGCAGATGGTGGGGCTCGGCGCGGTGGACCGGTCGCTGGGCTTCCTGTTCGGGATCCTGCGTGGCGCCGTCCTGGTCTGTGTCGCCTACCTGCTGGTGCTTTGGGCCGAACCCGATCCGCAGGACCACCCCACTTGGATTACCGAGGCCAAATCACTACCTCTGATCGTGGCCGGATCGGACATGCTGGTCACGCTGGTGCCCGAGCATCTGCGCAGCCAGGCCGACAGCGAGGCGGCGCGACTCCGCAGACAGGCTGAGGACGAGACCCGCGAGGCCTTGAAAGAACGGCTGCTCAGCCCAACTCCACGCAGCGACAGCCCGAATCCCGATGCGTCGGGAGGCGATCAGGGGTATACTGACAAGGAACGTCAGGAACTGAACCGCGCCATCCAAAGCACCCAATAGGTGGGTGCTGTTTCGTTTTGGAGGGCGGCCGTCGATCGGATGGGGTATGACCCCGCCGACTTCTCCCCCTCGAGTGAGGACCGGACCCGCGCATGACGCTCACGACCTCTCCCTATGACGACGACCATCTCCATGAAGAGTGTGCGATCTACGGCATCTTCGGCACGTCCGACGCCGCCGCGCACACCGCCCTGGGCCTCCACGCCCTGCAGCATCGCGGTCAGGAAGCGGCCGGGATCGTGGCCACCGACGGGACGACGTTCAACGTCCACCGCGGCCTCGGCCATGTGGGCGAGAATTTCGGCGAGGACAATCAGGAGGTCATGGACCAACTCGTCGGTCACTCGGCGATCGGCCATACCCGCTACTCCACCACCGGCGAGACGGCGCTGCGCAACGTGCAGCCGCTCTTCGCGGATCTGGAGTTCGGCGGCTTCGCGCTCTGCCACAACGGCAACCTAACCAACGCCCTGCAGGTGCGTGAGGGCCTGGTGCGCCAGGGCTCGATCTTCCAGTCGACCATGGATACCGAGGTCATCATCCACCTGATCGCCCGTTCCCGGCGTGCCTCGGTGGTCGACCGTCTGGTCGAAGCGATGAACCAGGTGGAAGGCGGCTATTCCCTGATCTGCATGAGCAAGGACACGCTCATCGGCCTGCGCGATCCGTTCGGCGTGCGTCCGCTGGTGCTGGGCAAGATCGGCGAGGCCTACATCCTCTGCTCGGAGACCTGCGGCCTGGACATCATCGGCGCCGATTTCGTGCGCGACATCAATCCGGGCGAGCTGGTGGTGATCGACGGCAAGGGCGTGCGGTCCTTCTTCCCGTTCCGTCCGCGCCAGAGCCGGTTCTGCATCTTCGAGTACATCTACTTCGCCCGCCCCGACAGCATGGTCGAGGGTCACAGCGTCTATGCCGCCCGCAAGGGAATCGGCAGCGAGCTGGCGCGCGAGAGCGGCGTCGATGCCGACGTGGTCGTCCCGGTGCCTGATTCCGGCGTGCCGGCCGCCATCGGCTATGCCGAGGCCTCGGGCCTGCCGTTCGAGCTGGGCATCATCCGAAACCACTATGTCGGTCGGACCTTCATTCAGCCGACCGACAAGGTGCGGCACCTGGGCGTGAAGCTGAAGCACAACGCCAACCGCGGCCAGCTTGAGGGCAAGCGGGTCATCCTGGTGGACGATTCCATCGTCCGCGGCACCACCTCCACCAAGATCGTCGAGATGGTCCGTCAGGCCGGGGCGACCGAGGTGCATATGCGCATCGCCAGCCCGCCGACCACCCATTCCTGCTTCTACGGCGTCGACACGCCGGAGCGCGAGAAGCTGCTCGCCGCGCAGATGAGTGTGGAGGAGATGGCGGAGAAGATCGGCGTCGACAGCCTCGCCTTCATCTCCATCGACGGTCTGTACCGGGCGATGGGCGAAGCGGCGCGGAACAACGACCAGCCGCAATTCTGCGATGCCTGCTTCACGGGCGACTATCCGATCGCGCTGACCGACTACAACGGCGGCCGGACCCGTCAGCTCTCCCTGCTCGCCGAAGCCTCCTGAGGACTAGATGACTGGCATTCTCGAAGGGCGTGTCGCGCTCATCACCGGCGCATCGCGCGGCATTGGCGCCGCCGTGGCCGAGGCCTTCGCCCGCGAGGGCGCCCACCTGATCCTGGTGGCGCGCACCGTCGGCGGACTGGAGGAGACCGACGACCGGGTCAAAGCGGCCGGCGGCTCGGCCACCCTGGTGCCGATGGACATCACCGATGGCGAGGCGGTCAACCGACTGGGCGCCTCGATCTACGAGCGCTGGGGCAAGCTGGATGTGCTGGTCGCCAACCATGGCATCCTGGGCGTGCTCAGCCCGATCTCCCATTACGATCCCAAGCTCTGGGACGAGGTGATGACGGTCAACTTGACCGCCTGCCAGCGCCTCGTGCGCAGCCTCGACCCGCTGCTGCGCCAGTCCGATGCCGGCCGGGCGATCTTCGTGACCTCTGGTGCTGCCGTGGGCGAGCGGCCGAACTGGGGCGCCTATGCGGTCTCCAAGGCTGCCTTGGAGGCCATGGTCCGCGCCTATGCCGGCGAGACCCGGCGGACCAACCTGCGGGTCAACCTTCTGAACCCGGGCGGCACGCGCACCAAGATGCGGGCGACGGCGTTCCCGGGCGAGGATCCGATGACCCTGAAGACGCCGGAGGATATCGCGCCGGCCTTCCTCGACCTCGCCTCCCCGGCCTGCGTCGCCCATGGCGAACGGATCGACGCCCAGGGCTAATGCGGGGCCGCCGCATACCCTACCTGATGGTCTGACGGCGGTTCAGGCGCGCAGACCGCGCACCGGTTCGGCACTGAAGCGGCTGGGCTCCAGCGCCTTCAGGATTCGGGTGACCGAGCCGCCGTCGGGGCGGATCGGCAGCAGCAGCCGGACATAGCTCCACGGCTTGCCGTTGATCGACACGTAGGACCGCTGGGTCAGCATCGGCGCCTCGGTCTCGGCCACGGTCTGGAGGTCGTCCAGAACGACCCGGGCGTCCCTGGCCCCGAAAAACTCGTGCACGCTGGTCCCCTTCAACTCCCGCCCGTAGATGTCGCAGGCCGCCGTGCCGGCCAGCCGGATCACCGCATCCTCAGTGCCGTCAAGATCGACCAGCATCAGATAGGGCAGCGCCTTGGCCGGCAGGTCCAGGGCGTCGACCACCGTGGGTGTGGCCCCCTCGCCGACCCGCAACCAGGTCTCGTACACGCCGGACAGGACCGGGAAGTTGCCGATATCGGACATGTCCAGGTCGTCGTTGACCGACACGAAGCTTTCAGGGCGTAGCATTGGGATGGAAGTCCAAGGTCTGGTGTGGGACAGGCGGAGCCGATCCTCATGGATACGCCAGCCAAGCCAGCGCAGCACACCTCAACCTCTGACCCCAACGTCCAGGAGTCAAGACACTGTCGCTGTCACAAAAACCGACTCAGGCGGCCTATCGGTAGGCGCGCACCCTGCTCTCGTAGTCGGTCAGGGTGAACGGCAGCGCCGCGCCGGACGCCGGATCCCACAGGGCGCGCTCGATGCCGACGATATCGCCCAGATAGACGTGGACGCCTAGGGACGGGGTCGGGTCCGGGTTGGCGATGGCATGGACGTCGCGCGGCGCCAGCACCAGGACGCCGCCGGGCCTAGCCGTCTGCTCCCGGTCCAGGGAGATGCGCTCGCCCTCGCGCCAGTAGCGGCGGTGGATCTCCACCCCCTCCAGCATCGAGATGATCGCCGTCATCCCGTGGTCATGGGGCGGGCCGGCGGTGTTGGGCGCCTGTCGCACCAGGAAGACCGACAGGTCTTCCGCTCGGTGCAGGACATAGTCCTCGCCCTCGAACTCTGGAATCTCGGCGATGGTCTTCCGAGGATCGGCGGTCACCAGGGCCAGCGCCGCCCTCACCTCGGCCACCGGGTCGGCCGAAACTGCCGCAGCTCGGCAATCCTCCACGAGCCTGCTGAGTATTTCGCCCACCGCGTCCTCTCACTCGCTCTTCAGGGTATTTTCCATGCCCCGGATCGCCAGTTCAAGGTTGCGCAGGGTCTGTTCCAGTTCGCGCAGCTTGGTGCGGTCCATCGCTTCGGTCTGCAGGGCATAGCGGATGCCCGAGGCCCGGGCCTTCAGCCGGGCCAGCCTGGTGCCGCCCTGGTTCACGGTGCCGGTCTGATTGAGCGAAGTGCGCCGCAGGGGCATCTGGCCCTTGGTGTAGCGATGGGTCGGCGGCTTGCCGTCATTGCGCCCGTCATACATCCGCGCGAGGTCCGCGATGGAGACCCTGGCATCCAGCTTTGTCTTACCGCGGCCTCGCATGGCGGCTCCGTGCAGCGCTGCAACCGGCGGTCGCCCCACCACGCGCCGCAGCTTAGCGGTCGTCGACGTAGGGGTTGCGCCGTTTACGCAGGTTAACCCGGATCGGCACCCCGGCCAGCCCGAATTCGTCCCGCAGCCCGCCGATGAGGTAGCGGACATAGCTTTCGGGCAGCTCGTCGGCCTGGCTGACGAAGGCGGCAAAGGTCGGCGGGCGGGCCTTGACCTGGGTCATGTAGCGCAGGCGCAGGCGACGCCCCTTGGACAGGGGCGGCGGATGCTGCTCGACCATGCGTTCCAGCCAGCGGTTCAGCCGGCTGGTCGGGATCCGGGTGTTCCAGACGTCGTAGATGTCGAACACCGCGTCCAGCAGCTTGTCCAGGTTGGTGCCGCGCAGGGCGGAGACGGCGATCCAGGGAACCCCGCGCACCTGGGTCAGCGACGTGTCCAGCCGGTCGCGCAGGCGCTGGCCGGCGGCATTCTTGTCGGCGACGGCGTCCCACTTGTTCACGGCGATGATCAGCGCCCGGCCCTGCTCCAACACCGTGCGGGCGATGGCGAGGTCCTGCTTCTCCAGCATCTGCTCGCCGTCGAGCACCAGCATGACCACCTGGGCGAAGCGCACGGCGCGCATGCTGTCGGTGGTCGACATCCGCTCCAGCTTCTCCACCACCCGCGCCTTGCGGCGCAGCCCGGCAGTGTCGATCAGGTGGATCTCGCGGCCCTTGTAGGTCCACGGCACCTCGATGGCGTCGCGGGTGATGCCGGCTTCGGGACCAGTCAGCAGCCGGTCCTCGCCGAGCAGCCGGTTGACCAGGGTCGACTTGCCCACATTCGGGCGACCGACGATGGCCAGCTTCAGCGGTCCCTTCGGGCCGGTGTCCTTGAGGATCGCGTCCTCTTCCAGATCGGCATCGTCAAGTTCGACGCCGTCCTCGACCTCCTCGGGGAACGGTTCTTCCTCATCGTACTGGGCGGCCAGTTCGGCAGCCAGCACCGGGTCGGCCTCGATCCGGGCGCGGATGATGTCGTAGAGCTCGCCCATGCCCTCGCCATGCTCGGCGGAGATCGGCACCGGCTCGCCCAGGCCGAGCCCATAGGCCTCGCCCAAGCCTGCCAGCCCGCCGCGGCCCTCGCACTTGTTGGCGAGGACGGTGACCGGCACCTTCACCCGGCGCAGCCAGTCG
The DNA here is from genome assembly GCF_965223715.1 of Thalassobaculum sp. Taxonomy (GTDB): domain Bacteria; phylum Pseudomonadota; class Alphaproteobacteria; order Thalassobaculales; family Thalassobaculaceae; genus Thalassobaculum. Next base: position 1,968,443 of record NZ_OZ245012.1, read on the forward strand.
GCGAAATGGGCGTCCAGCGGCGTCACCCCGGCGCGGGCGTCGATCATCATCAGCACCAGGTCGGCCTGCTGCACGGCGGCCTCGGTCTGGCGCCGCATGCGGCCTTCCAGGCTGTCGTCCAGGGCGTCTTCCAGGCCGGCGGTGTCGACGATGCGGAAGGTCAGATCGGCGATCCGCCCGTCGCCCTCGCGCCGGTCGCGGGTCACGCCCGGGGTGTCGTCCACCAGGGCGTGCTTGGTCCCGGTCAGCCGGTTGAACAGCGTCGACTTGCCGACATTCGGCCGGCCGATGATGGCGACCTTGAGCGCCATGGCAGGTCCCCTAGCGGTACGCGCGAAGCTGCGCGTCGTTGTCGAGCACGTAGACCGTGCCGCCGGCCACGATGGGGGCAACATACACCGGGTCCCCGACGTCGATCCGGCCGAGCAGCTTGCCGGTATACGGCGAGATCGCATAGACGAAGCCGTCCGACGAGCCCACCAGCAGGCGGTCGCCCACCAGGACCGGTCCGGCATATTGGATCGGGTCCTGCTGGTCCTCCATGTCCTCAAAGCGCGGCAGTCGGTGCACCCAGCGCACCCGGCCATCGCGTCGGGTCAGGGCCACGACCTCGCCGGTCAGGCTGACGACGAACACGAACTCGCCGGCCACCCAGGGCATGGAGGTGCTGCCGATGGCCCGCTCCCACACCCGGCGACCGGAGCGCATGTCGATGGCGGCCATGCGGCCGGCATGGCTGACCGCGAAGGCGAGATCGCCGTCGATCACCGGGCTGCCGCGGATGTCGGACAGGCGCGAGATGGCATCCATGGCGCGCAGGCTCGACAGGTTCTCCACCCAGACCACCCGGCCGGTCTCGACCCGCAGGGCGAAGAGCTGACCGGAGGAATACGGGATCAGCACGGTCGATCCCTGCACCGCCGGGGCGGCACCGCCCAGCAGCGACGCGATCTCGGTGATGCCCTGATGCTCCCAGATGCGGGAGCCGTCGCTGGTCGACAGGGCGATGGTGCGGTTCTCCAGGGTCACGGCGAACAGGCGCCCCTCGGCGATCGCCGGCGCGCCGCGCACCGGACCCGGCAGGCGCACGCGCCAGTTCTCCGACCCATCGGCAATGGCGAAGGAGATCACCTCGCCGAACCCGGTGGCGGCATAGACGTTCGCCGCATCGGCGACGATCCCGCCCGGATAGACCGCGTCGTCCTCGTCCTCCGGCCTCAGGTCATGCTCCCAGAGCTCGCGGCCGTTGGCGGCGCTCAGCGCACGCAGATTGGCCTCGCTGTCCAGCACGAGCACGGTGTCGCCCACCACCAGCGGCTGGGTCAGGAGCGACACCTCGTCATCGCCGCCGCTGCCGACCGACACGGACCAGGCCTGGGCCAGATTGTCGCCGGCATCCACATGGCCGAGCGCCTTGGAGGCGTTGCCGCCCGGCTGGGACCAGTAGGCGTTCACATAGGGACGCGGCAGGATCACCTGGGTATCGGCGAGACTCGGGTCTTCCTGGATGCCCTCGCCGATCTGCAGCACGGGGATGCGCTCGCCCGGGAGCGGGATCTTGGCATCCTCGCCGAAGAAATCGCCGCTACCGCAGGCGGAGAGCGCGAGGGTGGCGGCGAGCGAAGCGACGAGGGGGAAACGGGCGCCGAAGCGGATCACGCTGACCTCACCCGCCCAGGGCCTGGAGGAGTTCGCTGGCGCGCTGGCGCAGCTGGCCCGGCGTCTCCGGGTTGTCGGCGATCAGTTTCAGGGATTCGCGGGCAGCGTCGATGTTCCCCTCTTGGATGGAGATCGCGGCCTCGGTCTCGCGGGCCAGCGGCTCCCAGGCGTTGCCGGGGGTCAGCAACGGGGCGAGGTCGCTGTGCAGGGTCGGCGCATCGGCGGAGCCAATCCGCAGCCGTACCCCGTGCAGCCGGGCGAGGTCTCCATAGGGGGCCGGCACCGAGGCGTCGTTGGCGATCGCCATGTAGGTCTCCGCGGCGGCCGGGATGTCGTCGGCGTCGACCAGGGCGGCGGCCTGGCTCAGGCGGGCGATCGCGGCGTAGCCGGCATCCCCCGCATCGGCCAGGGCGGCGAAGGCCTCGGCCGCCTCGCGCGGCTTGTTCTCGCCCAGCAGCGCTGCCGCGTCGGCATAGGCTGCGGCCTGTTCGGCGCGCTGACCGGCCTGGTATTCGCGCCAGAAGACGTTGCCGGCAACGGCGAGCACGATGCCAACGCAGAGCGCGATGACCCAGCCGCCATACTTCTTCCACAGCGTCGCGGCGCGCTCCTGCTGCAGTTCCTCGTCGACTTCCCGGAAGATGTCGGCCACGGCATCGTTCTCCAAACTCTGGTGTCCGGCCCGCCTGCCGCATCCGGAACACGGTCGTCCGCGGATAAGCGGCGGTCGCGCAACCTAGCGGCGGGACGTGCGGAAATCAACGCGCACCGGCCAACGCCCCCTGACGGCGGCGCGGCGGTGGGGACATGTCCCGGCGTTGAACCCCGGCGTTGAACCCCGGCGTTGAACCACTGGGGGTTTACCCCGCCGGCAAATTCAGGAAGACTTCCTAGCAGACAGGCTAGGTAACGCAAGGATATCCGCCGGCCGATGGAAAATCTCATCCGTCTCCCGAGCACGCGCAAGTCGGTCCGCCACTTCTTCTTCACCCGTAATGAGCTGGGTCAGTTGCTCTCGCTGTATGCGAGCCGCGTGGCCGCCGGCGAATGGCGCGACTATGCGCTCGACCGGCACGAGGACATGGCGGTGTTCTCGATCTTCCGCCACACCCACGAGCGGCCGCTCTATTCGGTGAGCAAGACCCAGCGCCGCGGCCAGAAGCGCCCGACCTTCGCCCTCTTCGCCGGGCCCAAGCGCCTGAAGAGCAGCGCGAGCCTGCTCGACGTGCTCGCCGTGTTCGAGAAGCTGCCGCGGCTGGTGCAGAGCTGAGGGCGCGCTCGGCGCTTTTCTCTCCCTGAGACCTCCTCCTTATCCGTCATCGCGAAACGCGTTCGGCATGACGAAGGGGAAGATGAATAACCACACAAAACATCACAAACATTCTTCAGAACATTAGTACCTGTTTCCCTCATTCATCTGCTCTCCAATACAACTTACGACTGAATCGAACCGTGGTTGAATTTCGCTCCCGATTGTTCGCTTCAAATGTTCTTGTTATGTTCTCATTCCAGACGGCAGGACGAGGATGTCGCGGCATGGGACGGTTGAAGCGGGAAATGATGGACCAGAAGGATCGCTCCCAGCGGGCGGCCCAACTGGGGGATCTGCTGCAGGCCAAGGTCGGCGTGTTCTGCTGGTGCAACCGGTGCAGCCACTACGCCGAGGCGTCCACGGCCATGCTCATCGCCCAGCTCGGGCCGGCCTTCCCGGTGCCGGAGATCGGTGCGCGGATGCGCTGCAGTTCCTGCGGCTCCAAGGACGTCTCGACCCGCCCCGCCTGGCCCAATCTTGGCCCGGTGAGCAAGCACACCGCCTAGCGACGCAGCGTTCCTCCGCAAGGCCCGTACTGGGCAAAGGCGATCCACAGGGGCGCCATCGGCCGGGCAGATTCTGCCGTCGGCCGGGCTGCACGCGCCGGTCGAGGCAGCGCGAATCGTTGGAAATCAATGGCCACTCCTCTGGCACGCCGGTTGCTGCATGACGGGCGGAGACCGTGCCTTCGGACACCGCCTCCGCAGGACACGATGAAGCATCAATCGGAGATGACTCCCATGCCAGCCACCCATGCCCCGGCCTCCCGCCAGGCCGACCGCCGCAGCACCCGCCGGATCTCCGCCCCCATGACCGTCGTCATCGGCAACGCCCCCTACGCCATCGGCGACTGGAGCCTCGGCGGCCTCCGGGTTCTGGAGTATTCCGGTGCGCTCGAGCCGGGCGACTGCACCGCCATGCGCGTCTTCGTACCGACCGCCGGCCCGGGCGCCCTGTTCCGCACCAGCGGCGAAGTCCGGCGCAAGGACGACGAGGACGGCTCGGTCGGCGTGGCGTTCAACGACCTGGATTCGGTCGCCTTCGACACGCTGAACCGGTATTTTCGCGAGAGAATGCTCCGCGGCACCGTCTGATCGCGGACCTGCCCGATGTCGATCCGAGCGGAACAGCGCATGCGTCCACCGTCCAACCGCCCTGCCCGCGCCGCCCCGCTGCCCCGCCGCGGACCCGCCGGCGCTGGAGCGGGAACGGTGCCGCCTCCGGTGTTCCGCGAGCCGCCGGCGAACGCTCCCGGCAACGCGGATGACGGGCCGATCTATCCGAGCCTGAAGCGCAAGACGCCAAAGGAACGCGCCGACGCCATCGTCGCCGACCTCAAGGAGGCGATCCTGAACCCGGGACGGCTCGATGGCAGCACCGGCATGTCCTACAACGACTGGGCCCGGATCGCGCAGACCAAGATCACCCGCGCCATCGCCGAGGCGGAGGCGTCGGCCATGTTCCGCGAGCTGATGTCGGCCAACCGGATCGGCGGGCTCTGCATGCGGGTCGGCTTCCTGCTGCTGGCGGCGCTGGCCTCCTTCGGCGGGTTCTGGTTCGGCACGGTCTTCATCTGGGAGACCTACGGCCCGGCCTGGGGCACCGGAGCGATGTTCTCGGCCTTCGGCCTGGCCCTCGCCTTCGTCGTCGCCGGCGTCATGCTCAGCGGCAAGGATGTGGAGACGATCCGGAAGGACGTCCGCGAAAAACTCAATCTGAACGACTGACGCGCCGTTCAAGGCCTCGCTATAGTCGCTCCGACCAAGAAACCCAGGACCGGAGGGACCCCATGAAACTCGATCTGACGGGCAAGCGCGCCATCATCACGGCCGGCGCCCAGGGCATCGGCCGCAAGACCGCCGAGGTCTTCGCCGCGGCCGGCGCCACCGTCTATACCTGCGACCTGGACGTGGACGCGCTGGAGGACGCCAAGGCCACCATCCCGGGCCTGCAGGGCGTGCCCTGCGACGTCGGCGACGCCGCCGCCTTCCAGGACTTCATGGACAGAGGCATCGAGACCCTGGGCGGGCTCGACATTATGGTGAACAACGCCGGCACCGCCGGGCCGACCGCGCCGGTGGAGGAGGTGTCCCTGGAGGACTGGACCTCCTGTCTGACCGTGAACCTGACCAGCGCCTTCCTCGGCACCCAGAAGGCAGTGCCGGCACTGATCAAGTCGGGCGGGGGCAGCATCGTCAACCTGTCCTCGGCCGCCGGGAAGTTCGGCTTCCCGCTGCGCAGCCCCTATTCGGCGGCGAAGTTCGGCATCGTCGGCTTCACCCGCACCTGCGCGATGGAACTCGGCCCCCACGGCATCCGCGTGAACTGCGTCCAACCGGGCCCCGTTGAGGGCGCGCGCATCGACCGGGTGATCAAGGCCAAGGCGGAGGCCGGCGGCATCTCGGAGAACGAGATGCGCACCAAGATGGCCGACGTGACCCTGATGAAGCGCTTCGTGACGGCGGGCGACATCGCCCACCAGATCCTCTTCATCTGCTCCGAGGCCGGCCGCAACATCACCGGCCAGTCGCTCAGCGTGGACGCCGGGCTGGAGGGGCTGGCGTAAGCCGCCTCTCCTTCCCTCTCTCCTTCCCTCTCTCCTTCCCTCTCTCCTTCCCTCTCTCCTTCCCTCTCCCCTTACCGCCCCTCCTCACGCCACTCCCCGGCCTTGTGCCGGGGCCTACGCCCGGAAAGCGCTCAGGTTGGGGGCGGTAGCACGCCGATATGTAGGGCCCGGACTAAATCCGGGCAGTGAGAGTGGGAGATGGTGAGATAGCAAGGAGTGGGGAAAACCGCCCCCCTGCTAAGGCCGGTAGATATTGGGAACCAGCGCCGGGGCGTAGGCCGCCAGGATCACCGCCAGCACCGCCGGCAGCGCCAGAATGGCCGCCAGCGCGATCGGCCGCACCGCCTCCGACTTGGTCAGCGCATTGGTCGCCACGAAGCGCCGAGCGAGCGGTTCGATCGCCAGCGCCGACAGCACCAGAACCACCAGCACCACCGGCACGCGCCCCTGATAGACCATGACCGCGGCGAGCGCGATCGCCACAGCGGAGCCGCCGATCTCGCCCGGGGCGCCGAAGGGCAGGCGCCGGTTCGGCCAGTTGCAGATCACCCAGCCGAGCGCCGCCGCGGCCAGCGGCAGACCGATGGCCCAGGCATAGCCCGGCCCGGTCACCATCCCGAGTGCGCCGAGCCCGGCCGCGATCACGATCAGCGACACCGGAGCGCAGAGTTCCACCTCGGCGATCTGGTGCATCCTGCCGACGATCAGGCCGGCGACGGCGGACACCTCGAAGACCCGGTAGGGAAACTGATGGGCCGGCGTCTCGCCGGAGATGATCGCCGTCACGTCGATGCCGGACGTCCAGACCACCGCCAGGAACGGCCAGAAGAACGCCGCCACCGCCGAGATGAACCGGGTCTGGGTCACCATCTCGATCAGGATACCGATGAGGCCGCCGGCGGCCGCCAGCCAGACCAGCTTCTCCATCACCGTCACCGGCGGCGTCGGCGCCAGGCCGGGCAGCAGGGCGACACCGACGATCAGCGCCACCGGAATCCCGAAATCGGCGATCCGCGCGCCCGTTCCAGCGCCACCGATCAGCCGCATCAGCAGCGCCACGGCCACCGCCACCGCAACGGGAACCACCAGGGTGGCGATCAGGGGATCGGTCAGCGTCATTGTCCTACCATGCCAAGTTTCAGTCCCGTCGTCATGCGCGCTGTGCCAGCCGGTTCAGCCGTCGGATCGGGCCGCGTCAAGCGACATAAGCCGCTCCTTCAGCCAGTCGATGAAGGCCGGCGCGTCGACCCCGGTTACGATATCAGCCGTCGGCTCGGTGGAAGCGAAATCGGCCACTGTGCGACCCCGGGCCGCACCGCTGTCGGTGATCACCTCCACCCGTGCCGACCGGGTCTCGAACAGCTCCGGACGGATCGTCCAGGCGACCGCCATGGCGTCATGCACCGCCTTGCCGCCGCGCGCCGCCGTGCTGGGAGTGTCGTAGCCGCCGAGCATGGCCGCCGCCGTCCGGCAGACCGTCCCGCCGCTACCGGCGAGATCGGAGATCCATTCCGGCGACAGCAGTGCCTGGTGGGTGGCGTCGAGCGGGAACAGCACCGGGCGGGACTCGGCCGGCCACTCCGTCGTCGTCAGTACGGTGCGGGCGGCCTCCGGGTCGGTGAAGATGTTGAACTCCGCCTGGGGCGTGACGTTCCCCTTCTCCACGCCGCCGCCCATGATCACCAGCCGGCGCCAGCGGGCGGCGGTCTGCGGCTGCTTGATCAGGGTCACCGCCACATTGGTGAGCGGGCCCACCGCGACCAGGGTTCGGTCGTGCCGGGCTTCGGCGATCAGCGCGTCGACCCCGTGGCCCTCGGCGATCCCGCCCTCGCCGTCCGGCAGGTCGATCCCGCCCAGACCATTGCCGCCATGGATATGGGCGGCGTCATGCACCGGGGCGGTCAGCGGCCGCGGGCAGCCGGCATGCACCGGCACCTCCGGCCGGCCCGCCAGGGTCAACACCTTGCGGGCGTTGCGCGCGGTGAGATCCAGGCCGACATTGCCGTGGGTCGCCGTCAGCGCCGCGATCCGCACCTGCTCCGGACAGGCCGCGGCCAGCAGGATGGCGATGGCGTCGTCGATCCCCGGATCGCAGTCGATGATGATGTCTGAGGCCTTGGGGACTGCGGCGTCGGCAGGGGCGTCGGCAGGGGCGGAAGGCGGCGGGGTCATGGCGGGTCCTCGGCGGAGATCAGCCCCCTTCTACGCGATCCGGACGCGAGGCCAAACCGCCATCGCGGTTGCGCGACCCCCGCCGCCTGCGATAAGCCGGGTCGACACGGGCAATCCGCTCACCACATCGAAAAACACAGCCCGCCCGCTGACCTCATCAAGGAGACCGACGTGACGCCGAAGGAAATCGCTCAGGTACAGGCGTATCTTCGCAACCGTTTCTCGAACAATCGGATCGCCCTCGTCCCGCGCGCGAGCAAGAACGATTCGGTGGAAGTCATGCTCGACGACGAATTTCTTGGCGTCATCTTCCGCGACGACGAGGACGGCGAGGTCTGCTACCAGTTCAACATGACGGTCCTCGACATCGATCTCGAGGCGCTCTGACACCGCCTACCCGCATCGGCGCGCAGGACGGTCGCATCGCACCGTCGCGCCCGGTGCCGAGGCGCAATCCGACGGTCGACCGGGACGCCCCTGAACCCTCGACGGCCTCAGGTCTTGTTGGAATGCGGCATCGGAACCTTCATATGCGGCGGGATATTCAGAAACGCGCACAGCTTCCCGGTGTCGGTTTCCTTTGAGATATCGATCACCAGCAGCTTGTCTTCCGCTTCGGCAAAATACCGTTTGATCTCTCTGTTCCGATTCTCGTACAGATTTACATAGTATTCCTTATCGTAAAGCTTGTTCCACAGGATCTCTTTGCGCTCTCCCTGAAAATCGCTCAGCATCATTTTCATGGTGGCGTGAATATAGCCCGGATAGAGATAGTTGAACTTCGTGCGGATATCCTCTTCCGTCAGGGCGGACATGTCCTCGATATTGTAGAGCTTCTTGTGGAAATTATACATCGACGCGAACCAGGCGTCTGAACTGCGCTCCGTCAGAATGAACTTGCTGTTCGGAAACAGCGCATCGGCCGCCACGTAGGCCTGCCCCTGGGAGAACGGCATGTCCTGGAACGCGTCGAACCCTGAGCAGTAGCTCTTCAGTTCGGTGTAGTCGGTGGAGAACACCTGTCGGGTCAGGCGGGCTTCCTGTTCCTGCTGATCCGGCATCCTGTAGCCGTACAGCCGGAGCACCTGCTCAAGCGTGGTCGTTCCGGTCTTGTTGAAGCCGATGCAGAAAATCTTGTTGAAGGACTTGTTGGAGAGGACGGTCGGCGAAACGATCTTGGTGAATTCGTCGGGGGTCATGTCTTCTTCAGCCCTTCAGCGCATGGATCCGTCAGCATTCCTGCGGCAACGCCGAACGTCTTACGGAGTGTTGTCTTAATCTTCAGCGCGGCGGCAGGCTGGGTGCCGATACCGACGATCGACTGTCGAAGTGATCCCAGAACCCTCCCACCAAATCAATGAATTAAATTCCCGGTCAGCCTTCCCCACCGAGATCAGGCGGCGCGCCGTCGCGTCGGGCCGAGCGCACGGAGTGCGGTCGTCCGGATCGTCGGCGCCGGGGAGGACCGACCCAATTAAACCGCAACAATCAGAGTGTCCGCGCACCCCACCGATGCGATACCGGGCCGCCAACGACGGAGAGACAGCCATGACCGACGACCGCCTGGCCGCCTATGACTGGTCCGCCCTGACCGCGGAGCTCGACGGCAACGGCAGCGCCATTCTGCCCGGACTGCTCACCCCGACGGAGTGTCGGGACCTGGCCGCGCTCTATGGCGAGCCGGACCGCTTCCGCAGTCACGTCATCATGGCCCGGCACGGCTTCGGCAAGGGCGAGTACCGCTACTTCGCCTATCCGCTGCCGGATCCGCTGGGAGCGCTTCGGACGGCCCTCTACCCACGGCTGGCCGATCTGGCGACCCAGTGGAACGAGCGTATGGGCATCGAGCAGCGCTACCCCGAGGCGCATTCGGACTATCTGGCGCAGTGCCACGCCGCCGGCCAAACCCGCCCGACGCCGCTGCTGCTGCAATACGGGCCGGGTGACTTCAACTGTCTGCACCAGGACCTGTATGGCGATCTCGTCTTCCCCATCCAGGTGGCCATCCTGCTGTCCGAGCCGGGCGAGGACTTCACCGGGGGCGAGTTCTGCATGACCGAGCAGCGCCCGCGGATGCAGAGCCGCGTCGACGTGGTGCCTCTGCGCCAGGGCGACGCCGTCGCCTTCGCCGTCAACACCCGGCCGGTCCAGGGCACGCGCGGCAGCTACCGCGTCAAGCTGCGCCACGGCGTAAGCCGCGTCCGCTCCGGCCGGCGCCACACCGCGGGGATCATCTTCCACGACGCAAGGTGACGCCCCGCCTCATGCGGCCGCCAACCACGTGAGGGCCACGCCGACCACGGGAATTCCGACCAGTCCGGCGATGAAGACGACGCGTTGCCATCGCTTGCGCAGGATGATCCTGCCCTGGCGTGCCTCCAGGGCTGACCGGGTGAGGCCCCGCTTGTCATGGGGGGCTTCGGAGGGGTCGGTCTTGCCTTGGTCACTCATGATCGGTGTCCCTTGGGCCAGGCTGAGGTCAGCTGATCGCGAACAGCCAGACGAGCAGCCCTGCGATGACCAGCACCGCGGCTGCCAGGACGAACGTCCCCTTCCAGCGGGGCGATCGGTGATCCGCGGCGACGACGGGCGCAGGCCGGCTACCGTCGCCGGCGGCGCGCTCGGTCTCCATGCGTTGTGCCGCCTCTGCCTCCTCCCGGTCGGGTGACGTACCCGCCGCTTCCTCGGCGGTGTCGAGAGGAACGGCAGCCGGGCGCTCGCGTCCTGCCATCCTGTCTTTGGTTGGGTTGGTCATGGCTCCGGCTCCTTGTGTCGTGTCATCAACAGGGCCGGCGGGCAGATGTTCCCGGAGCGGGCGGTGATGGCAAAGGAAGGCCTGGTGAGGACGACGGAGCTGGCATGCCGATGGCCTGCCTGATGGTCAGGCAGCCTCGTAGAACTGCCTTTCCCAGGCCTTCTGGTTCTGCGTGCCCTCGCGGATGAAGGGGGTGAAGACGGCAAGGTTCAGCAGCAGCCAATTCAGCAGCCGCGCGGGGAAGCGCAGCGGCTTCACGAAATCGACGAACAGCACGACACGGGTCTGGTCGGTGTGGTTCCAGGCCTCGTGCTCGAAGGCGTCGTCGAAGATCAGGACCTTGCCCTCCTCCCACTGGCAGGTCCGATCCTCGACACGGATCGCCAACTCGTCGGGCGTGGCCTCTGGCACGATCAATCCGAGATGCAGCCTCAGCACACCGTTATACGGGCCGCGATGGGCCGGCAGGTGCTTGCCCGACTCGAAGATCGAGAACATGGCGGTCTTGAGGCCGGGGATCTTCTGAATGACCCGGCTGGTTTCCGGACACTGCCGGAGATTCGCCTCAGAGGAGACCCCGTAGCCGGTGAGAAAGAATGTCTTCCAGCCACGGTCCTGGCTGATCGTGCGGACATCGGTCGACAGTTCGTGGAAGCCCGGCAGCTCGGCCTGCCGGTCGAGAACGCGGTCAAGCTCGGCCCGGATCAGGGGGCTCGCCCGCTCGAGTTCGTCGATCCAGGGGAAGGTAGCGTTGTCGTGGACCGGCCGGTTCGGCACCTTCGAATACCGAAGATTCATGCGCTCCACCCAGGCGACGAGTCGCATGAGCAGCCGGACTGTGCGGGACGGCCGGGTCATGGGCGCCAGACCCTCGGTGCCGAACCTCTGCTGCGCCTCGGCGCGGTTCGTCGGCCCTCTCCGGTCGGAGGCCATGTCTCGCTCCTTTCTTCGATGTGCGGGTCCGAGGCAACCGCCGCCGGAGGAATGGTGGAGGCGAGCCGGACGGACGATCCCCCGGGTCTGCAACGTCAGTCGACCTAACGCAACACCTGACCACGAGACTTTTCCGGTTCGTCCCTGCGCGGAGCCCCGGCGCGTCGGACCTGCAGGGGGGGCGGCGCCACCGTGCGAACGGCGAACACCCGCCTTACGACCGGGACCGGTTTTCCGGCTTCAACTTGGGATCGGTCTCGGCAAGCCCCTTGAGCTGGGCTTCGGTCATGGTGTCATACATTTCCCGGGCGGCGTCGTTCAGTTGCTCCTTCTCGATCTCTCCCCGCTTTGCGGCAAGGGCCATGCCCGCAGCCTTCTCCTGATCCTGTGTGTTTCCCGTCATCGTCAGTCCTCCGGCGCAGATGGGCATCGAGCCCGACTGTGATGGAAACAGCGGCCCCGCCCTGAGGTTCCCGCGCCGGCTGGCCGGGCGCGCTTGCCGGAGGTTTCTCAGCCCGGCCGGGGAACAAGGGCCCCCACGCAGCTGTTCTTGGATCAGAGCGCCCAAGGCGCACGCGAAAGGAGGAACTCCGATGAAAGTATCCGAAATCATGTCCTCAGATCCAATCGTGGTAGCCCCCGACAAGAGCCTGCGGGATACCGCCGCGATGATGGCGGATGTCGATGTCGGCTTTCTGCTGGTCGGCGAAGGCGACGAGCTGGTCGGCATGGTCACCGACCGGGATATCTGCGTCCGCGGTGTCGGTCAGGGCATGGGCCTGGACAGCGCCGTGCGCGAGGTGATGACCGCCGACGTCCGCTATTGCTTCGACACGGACGAGTGCGAGTCGATCGTCCAGAACATGGGCGACCAGCAGGTCCGCCGGATGCCGGTGGTCAACAGCGACAAGCGGCTGGTCGGCGTTCTGTCTCTGGGCGATATCGCCGTCCGGGACGCCGGCGCCAGGGCCGGACAGGCTCTTTCCGGCATCGCTCAGCCGGGCGGCGCCCATAGCTGACAACCGACCTGGGGCGTGACGGCCTGTCCAGCCCCCGGCGTCTCCCCATTCCTCGCCAGAAGCCCGGGTCGCTGCCAGACAGCGGGTCGGGCTTCCGTTGTGCGAGGAGGGTCACGGCGGGCCTGCACGGATAACCCCGTGGTGATCTCGTCTGTCGTGCCCTGAGATCTGTTTTCGTCTTTTTCCGTGCAACCGACCCTCCGGCGACACGTTCTCCGTCTGTACGGCAAGACCGAGAGAACGGTGGCGGAAATCCGTTCACGTTCTCGGCTCAATGGTCAGTGCGGCTCTAGTTGCCAACGTCGATCGCGGACAGTGCAGCGATTGAATGTTGATGAATGCGACAGCCACGTGCCCTGCTCATTCTGTTGAGTTACCGATAACTCACAACGCGGTCCTGCGGCGGTCGTCCCACCGCATGCCAAAGTACCGCGTACAAAGGCCAACCCATGTTGCGCGACAGGAAAGACCACGACGCCGGGGAACTCTCCACCGACACGACGATCGAGTGGATTCCCGCCTTAAGGGCCTTCGCCAGATCCCTGACCAAGGACGCCAATGACGCCGACGACCTGGTTCAGGACACCCTGCTGAAGGCCATCCGAAACAGGGACAAGTTTCAGCCAGGCACCAACCTGCGGGCCTGGCTGTTCACCATCATGCGAAACACCTTCTACAACACCTGCGCCCAGAAGAACCGCGAGCGCCCGGGTGAGACCGATTGCGCCTCGGAAATGCCCACGGTCTCAGCCGACCAGGAGCTGTCGCTCCAGGGCAAGGAGGTCGTGGAGGTGGTGGACCATCTGCCCCTGCCGTATCGCGAGACCTTCATCCTGGTCGTCCTGCTTGGCGAGAGCTACGAGAACTGCGCCCAGATCTGCGAAGTCGAGATCGGCACGGTCAAGAGCCGGGTGAACCGGGCGAGGGCCATGGTGGTGGAGCGCCTGGACGCATCCGGCGGCGTGCAAACGGAGGGACAGTCCGCGGCTGCGAACCACGGGCCGCAGGCGCAGACCTGACGTGCCTTCACCGCAGGGTGAAGAGGAGCCCAAGACCGCCGAGATACACCACCGTCACGGCAAGGGAATCAAAGCCGACCCCGGCGATCGCGGGGTCGCGCCGCTCCAGCAGGCCGGCCATGTAGATGGCGGTGACGAGGATGCCCAGGATCCCGGCGAGGATCGAGAAATCGCCCATCTCGCCCAGAACGGCGGGTCCGACAAAGGCAAGATCCACCACCAGGACCAGCGCGATGTCGAACAGGTTGGTCCCCAGGATGTCGGAGACGGCCATGACGTAGCGTTTGAGCCGCATCGCGGCGACGACCGTCGACACCTCCGGCAGCGACGTGGCGATGGCGACGAACACCGCGCCGAAGAAGCTCTGGCCCAGGCCGGTCTGCTCGGCGAGCGTCTCGGCGGTCGAGGAGAGCACCCAGCCGGCGGCGAAGATCGCAAGGGCCACAGCACCCGTGCGCAGGACCAGACCCTGGGTGCTGTAGTCGGGCACCTCGATATCGGGCAGCTCTTCGGAGGGGGGCTCGCCCACGACCTTCCAGTCCAGATTGCCCTCGGCCATGGACAGGAGCCGCAACGCCAGCAGGAAGACGGCGAAGATCCCCCAGGACCAGATGCCGGCCCCAAGCACGGCCGTGTCGCCGACGGCGATAGCCGCCACCACCAGCGCCATCAGCAGGATGCCGAGCGTTCCCTGCAGCAGGACCGTGGGGTCCGGCACGGCCATCGTCAGCGCGCCGCGGCGGAACAGGACGTCGGCCAGGGCCAGGATCGCCACCTGCATGGTGAACCCGCCCAGCAGGTTGTTCACCGCCAGCGGCCCGTTTCCGGCGAAGGCGGCGCTGCCGGCGACGGCGATCTCCGGCAGCGAGGTGACGCCGCCCAAAAGCAGGATCCCCAGCGTGGCCTGGCCGATCCCGGTGCGCCGCGCGATGGCGTCGGCCAGCCGCGACAGCCGCGTGCCGGCGATCCAGACCACCACGGCCGCGGCCGCGAAGATCCCGGCGCTGAGGGCGAGCGGCAGGCTCTCCAGCCAGCCGATCATACGACCACGCGGGACCAGGAGCCGTAGCGGTTGCGAACCGTCCCCCGCGGCACGCTCACCACCATCAGGGCGAGCCCGGCGGCAATGTCCGCCCCGCTCTGCAGCCAGGTCGCGTCCATCACGAAGGCGCAGATCACCAGGCCGGCGCCGAGGCAGATGTTCAGGAACCGTGCGGCGCGGATGCTCTCGGCCATGGCGCTGACCGCGATGGTGACGGCCAGGGCGCCGATCAGGTGATCGGTGTCCGCCAGCACACCCTGGGTGCCCAACGTCAGGCGCGTGAACATCAGCCAAAGTCCGATGGCGACGCTGGCGCTCAACCCCCAGGTCACGCCGATACCGCCGGTCAGCGTCTCGCGGATCACGGCCCCCGGCCGCAGCTCGAAACTCTCGTCGATCCGGCTGTCGGGACCCTCATCGGTGTCGCCGGTCAGGAACACCCGCAGCAGCGGCGCCCCGGCCCGCTTGCGGCGGCGCAGGAACTGGCAGGTGGCGATCAATTCGTCCACCGCGTAGGGAATCTGGATCAGCATCGCCGCCGCGGTGATCAGACACAGCGTACACCAGGTGCCGAGAAGGATCGGCTGGATCACGATGAAGGTGATCGAGATCACGCCCAGCGGCACGATCATGATGCCAAAGATCATGACCAGCCACGGCATCGTGCGCCAGCGCCGCGCCGAGCCGATGAGCCCGGTGAGGATCTCCAGCAGATAGGTCAGCGCGCCGAGGCCCGCGTCGGGCACTGGCCAGGCGCGCGAGACGTCCGAGGTGATGATCTCTTCGGTACCGTTCTGCGGGTCGTCGAGGCTGCCGGCGAAGAACGGCTCCCAGACGCCGTCCACATGACCCATCTGATAGGCCGCGAGATACCGCGAGACGAACAGGCCGAAGAAGGCCAGCGCGATGACCGGCATCCGCTGGGTCCAGTCCGACGGCGAGTAGTCCCAGCCGGGCGGAACCGTCGGTCCGGTGGTCGCCGCCAGGGTGCCGATACCGGGGGCCGGCCGGGTGCAGGCCGCAAGGGCGAACACCGCCGCGCCCACCAGCGTGCCGTTCAGGTAGGCCGCCGCACTCTCGGTCCAGGTGACCAGCGGCGCCGTCATGATCCAGACCGCCACCGCCGCCACGCCCCAACGCACCAGCGACAGGCGCCAGGAAAGCGCCAGAAAGCTGCCGATCATCACCAGCAGGCCGGCCACCGTGTCGCTCAGCGTCATCCCGTTCGCCCCGGCATAGCCGAGGATCACCGGGGCGGTCAGCAGCCACGCGCCCAGGCCCATGTTCAGAAAGGGCGCCCAGATGTGCGCCGCATGGGCGGAGCGGAAGTCCCGCTCGCGCCGCTCCCGCAGGGCCTCGGGATCCTCCCGCCGCTCGGCCGCCTGCAGCCAGTGCGGCTTGGTCAGGCCGTTGGCGTCGTACCAGGCGGCCGGATCCGCCTTCAGGTTGGCGATCATTGCCGGCAGGTCGTCCCGCAGCCGGTGACGCGGGCTCCAGCCCAGCAGCTCCTCCGCCCGGCCGATGTCCAACTCGTAGTGATCGTCGGCCATCCGGACCATGAAGGGCTTGATGAACGGCTCTTCGCCCTGGTCGAAATCGTCCGGAACCAGCGGCTCGGACTTCTGCTGCGCCCAGGCGCCGGCCGCGGCGATCGGCTTCGGGACCGACAGGGTCTGCCAGTCCTCGGTGCCGTGGATCAGCCCGGCGATGCGCCTCTGCAGGGCGTCGTAGCCGATGGCCTCGCGCTCGCCGATGAGGATGGTGACCGCGTCGGGCAGGTCGGCCCGCCGGTCGACGGTCCGGGCGAAGGCGTCGATCATGTCGTCGCGGTGCAGGAAGGACTGCCCGGTGGAGAGGTCGCCGGAATAGGCGTGGGATTTCGGCTCGCGCTCGTAGATCCGGCGGATCTGCTCGGCCAGCGTCGGAACCGCCGTCTGCGCGTCATAGAGCCCCGCGAGATGCAGCAGCGCGTAGGGGATATCGCCGTGGTCGTCGCGGATCGCCTCCTCCGCGCGCGCCTTGGACGCGGGATAGGCCCAGCGCGGGTCGATAGGTGTGTCCTCGGTGATCGGCAGGCCGGGGGAGCCGGGCCGATGGACCAGCATGGTGCCGGAATAGATGAAACGCTCCACCCGGAGCTTCTGCAGGCCCCGGAGGAGGTTGCGGGTCCCCTCAACGTTGACCGTCTCGTAGAGCGGGTTCTCTTCGCCGGAGAAGTCGAAGAAGGCGGCGAGATGGATCACCGCCGCGACCCGGTCGCCGTGGCGGTCGCGGATCTCCTCCAGGGCCTCGTCGACCGACGCGCGGTCGGTGATGTCGAACCCGATGATGGAGTCCGAGGCCTTCAGGTCGAGACCCACCACGCGGTAGGTCTCCTTCAGCCGTTCCGTCAGGGCCGATCCGACAGAGCCGGCGGCCCCGGTGATGACGACGAGCGGCTTCTCCGGTGTGTTTTCCCTCCGGGAGGTCATCTCACACCCCGCAGCCCGCGATCGGCCGGCTTCGAGTGACCGCTCCCGGCGCCGCGCGCGGGCGCGTGCCGGCGGCGGCCGCCGCGTATCCCGTTCAGGCGTCCTGGGCGGCCGGAGACGGCTGACCTGTCGTGCGCCATCATGCCGCCGCTCGGTTGACGATCTCCTCGGCGATGGCGGTCAGCTGCGCGTCCGCGCGCTTGGCTTCCTCCAGGGTGTCACTCAGCGCCTCGGTATCGGCGAGGTTCAGCTCCTTGGCCCAGCCCGCGAGGGAACCGTAGACGGCCATTCCGTAATGCAGGATGCGCTGAATCGAGGCGATCAGCGCGGCATCGCGCACGGTCGGGTTCGGGATGGTCGCAGCCCAGTCGCCGGCTTCGCGCAGGATCGCCTGCATCGATCCGTCGGTATGCGTATCGGCGGCGATGTCATGAACCTCTAGCAGACCCCAGACCCGCTCGCCGCGGATGAGGGCCGCCGACCGGTCGGCCGACAGGAACTCGCGCAACCGGTCATTGCCGGCCTTTTCGGCGAGGTCGGGCAAGGACGTCGCGAACTGCGCCTCGAAGGAACATGCCTCCTGCAATTCCATGAGATAAAGCGACTTCAGGTCGTCCGGCCGCATCGATGCACCTCCGCTCTGGATCCGACGCCGCCCGCGCCGGCGTCACACGCCAACGCGGTCGGCTTCCGTATCCCCAGAACAGTCAGCGTGCTGGAATGTTCCCGGCGGGATCGATGACGTGGGCAGCACTTACAGCTAACCCGCCCCGTAAGACGCCAGCCCCTCCAGACGCGAGACCTTGCCGAGGTAACCCAGATCACGCCGCGCGGCGCTGTCGTCGATCGTGAACTCGCGGCCGATCAATCGCACCATCGTTCGGGTCAGTGGGGGATCCTGATCCGAGCGCCTAAGTCTCGCGCCGAGTTCCATCATGCGCCCCATGAAGAACGCCATCCCATAGGGGACCGAACGCAGCTGGTCGATCGACAGCCCCTGCAGCTTCGCCAGTCCGTCGATGAAGGCGCGGAAGGTCGTGTTCTCGCGATCGCGAATGAAATAGGCCTTGCCGCCTTCTCCCCGATCAAGAGCACAGATCAGCGCTTCGGAGACGTTGTCGACATGGCAGGTGGAATAGGGATAGTCGCCGCGTGCAATGAAGGCGAACTGGCCCGACCGGATCGCATGCGGGATGTTGCGGCTGAAGGCGTCACCCGGCCCCCAGATTCCCGGCGGACGGATGGCAATCGTGCGGAAACCGGGCCGGTTGGCGGCAAGGACGCCGGCCTCGCTCGTCGCCTTGCTGGCGATGTAGGGTGAGAAACTGCGCGGAAAGGTCGGCGCACTCTCATCGGAATTGCGGATCGGTGAGCCGCGATCGTCCATGATCACGGCGGCAGCCGTCAGATAGATGAAAGACGAAGCGCCGGCGGCCTGTGCGGCCTTCAACAGAGCTTTCGTGCCGTCCACATTGACCTGGAAGTAAGGCGCGCGCGGACCGGCAAAGCGGAAGTGAGCGGCCAGATGGATGACCGCATCGACCGGCGGTATCGCCATGTCGCCGAGTGTGTTCAAGTCGCCGCGAACGGGCTCCGCGCCAAGCGCCCGCAGCTTGTCATCCGCCGAAGTGGAGCGCGCCATGGCGACCACGTCATGGCCTTCCGCTATGAGCTTGGGAACAAGGCGCGCGCCGAGAAAACCGGACGCGCCGGTCACCAGGATTTTCATAACCCCTACTCCGGTGAAAGTGACGTGCAGACGGCCCGCACGGCGCCATCGCGCAGGCGGATGACGGTGGCCGGATCGGGTGTTCCGATCCCGACACCAAGCTGGAGCGTGGCACTCAGGAACAACAGCGCGGCGGAATTGGCCGAGGCCCAGACAACCTGAACAGCCGCCTCTGGCGCGATCGCCAGTCGGCCGGCAGCCTCAATCTGCGCGATGCGGTGGCGCAGCATCGCCTGTCCCTCCCGGGCCGCGGGCAGATCGGCGCCGGAGAGGAACCGCGCCATCATCGCCGCGTAGAGCCGGGGGCGTGCGGCGGCGAACCCGACATAGTTGTCCCAGCCTTCGATCAGCGCCGCGACCGGGTCCGCCGACTGGATGGCCGACCGCTTCGACGACAGGAACTGTTCGAACGCTTCGGCGATGGCCGCGCTCAGCAGACCGTCGGCGCTCTGGAAATGGTGATAAAGCGTGGGCGCCTTTACTTTCGCGATGTCGCAGACCGCCCGCGTCGAGAAATGCGCCTCGCCCTCGTTCTCGATCAGCGTCAGAGCCGCCGCCACCAGTGCCGTTTTCGTGTCCATCCCTGAACTATAGCATCGCTATATCAACAGAGTCTATAGCACCGATATACTGGCCTGACTTGACGAACTCACCCGCCGCAATGCGTCAAGGACGATCTTTCGTCACCATGGGGCAATGCGGCGGCGAAACCGACCGCCGACACGGCGCTGTTGCCGCAGCTCGTATTACCTCACTCCCACTCGATCGTGCCCGGCGGCTTGGAGGTGATGTCGTAGGTTACCCGATTGATGCCGCGCACCTCGTTGATGATGCGGGTGGCGGTGCGGCCGAGGAAGTCGTGGGGGAACGGGTAATAGTCCGCCGTCATCCCGTCGCTCGACGTCACCGCCCGCAGGGCGCAGGCGTAGTCGTAGGTGCGAGCGTCCCCCATCACGCCGACGGTACGGACCGGCAGCAGCACGGCGAAGGCCTGCCAGATCTCGTCGTACAGGCCGGCCTTGCGGATCTCGTCGAGATAGATCGCGTCGGCCTTGCGCAGGATGTCGAGCTTCTCCCGGGTGATCGCGCCCGGCACGCGGATGGCGAGGCCGGGGCCCGGAAACGGGTGGCGGCCGACCAGGCTCTCCGGCAGGCCCAGCTCGCGGCCGAGTTCGCGGACCTCGTCCTTGAACAGCTCGCGCAGCGGCTCGACCAGCTCCAGCTTCATGTAGTCCGGCAGCCCGCCCACATTGTGGTGCGACTTGATGGTAACGGACGGGCCGCCGGTCGGCGACACGCTCTCGATCACGTCCGGGTACAGGGTGCCCTGGGCCAGGAACCGGGCGCCCTCGATCTTGTTGGCCTCTTCGTCGAACACGTCGATGAACAGGCGGCCGATGGTCTTGCGCTTGACCTCCGGGTCGTCGACGCCCTCCAACTCGCCCAGGAAGACGTCGCTGGCGTCGCGGGTGATCAGCGGGATGTTGTAGTGCTGGCGGAAAAGACGGTCGACCTCCTCGGCCTCGCCGGCCCGCAGCAGGCCGTGATCGACGAAAACGCAGGTGAGCTGGTCGCCGATCGCCTCGTGGATCAGCACGGCCGCCACCGAGCTGTCGACGCCACCGGACAACCCGCAGATCACCTTGCCGTCGCCGACCTGCTCGCGGATCTTGGCGATCGCCTGGTCCTTGTAGGCGGCCATGGTCCAGTCGCCCTTCAGGCCGACGACCTTATGGGTGAAGTTGCGCAGGAGCTGGCCGCCGCGCGGGGTATGCACCACCTCCGGGTGGAACAGCAGGCCGTAGATCCGCTTCTCCTCGTTGGCGAAGGAGGCGAAGGGGGCCGACGGGGTGGTGGCGACGGTCTTGAAGCCCGGCGGGACGGCGGCGATGCGGTCGCCATGGCTCATCCAGACCGGCTCGACCGTGCCAGGGGTGAACAGGCCGTCGAACAGCAGGCAGCTATCCTTGACCGTGATCTCGGCCCGGCCGAATTCCTGCTCGTCGCTTTTCTCGACAGTGCCGCCGAGCTGGTGGCACAGGAGCTGGGAGCCGTAGCAGATGCCGAGGATCGGCACGCCCATTTCGAAGACCAGATCCGGGGCGCGCGGCGCGTCCGCGCCATAGACCGAGGAGGGTCCACCCGACAGGATGATGCCGGCGGCGCCGAAGTCGCGGATCCGCTCGGGGTCGACGTTGAAGGGGAAGATCTCGCAGTAGACGCCGTTCTCGCGCACCCGGCGGGCGATCAGCTGTGTGACCTGGCTGCCGAAATCCAGGATAAGAACGCGATCGGTCATCGATGGCCCCCAGGCGCCGTGCTCAGGAAGCGCCGGAAGCTACTGCAAGCGCGAAGGTCCGGCAAGCGGCGGTTTGCCGTGCGAAGCGGCGGTGCGATCCGGCGATGGGGCGGAGCTAGCCCTGGGCGGTTTCGATGCGGCGCACCAGGACGGAAATATCGGCCCAGACATAGGGAGTCTGGTCGATCGGCGACCCGCTCACCACCGAGGGAACCGCCTCGCCGGGCGTCCCGCCGAGGGCCTCGTAGAACCGCCTTCCGTGATGGTTCGATTCCAGGGTGAGGATGGTCAGCGCGTCGAACCCGTCCGACTCGAGTCCCTGGGCCACATGGCCGAGCAGCGCGCGGCCGATGCCGAGCCCCTGGAAGTTCGGATCCACATAGAGGGCATAGACCTCGGCCATGCGGTCGTTCGCGCCGAGTGCCGCAGAGACCGCGCGGCGCCCGCCGCCGCCATGGCAGAACCCGACCACATCGCCATCGACCTCGGCGACCGACAGCCGCTCCGGCTCCTCCAGCCCTGCCACCAAGCGCGTCCAGCGCACGGCCGCCCGCATCTCGTCCAGCTCGATCAGCGCCTCGTCCGGCAGCATGCCGACATAGGCATCGCGCCAGGTTTCGATCTGCACGCGGGCCAGGCCGATGGCATCGGAAGTTTCCGAAGACCGGATGGAGACCGTGATCTGCTTCATGAGCTTCTCCCGAGCCGGTGGCGCCCCCTCCACATCGGGAAGTCTGACCCACCCTCTGTAGCGAGTCTACCGGTCGAAAGCTCACAAACCGTTAAGAGACGGCGCGGACCGGGCAGGAATGACGGCCGCCCGCGTCGGCCATCTTGCGGTGCGGCAACGGGCGCGGCAGGCTGTCGAAAGACCCGTCACAACTTCCGGATCCCGCCCATGCCGCGCGCCCTCACCGTCACCGCCGGACCCCTCACCTTCGACGCCCGGTTCGAGGAGGAGGCCGCGCCCAAGACCGTCGCCGCCTTCCGCGCGCAGATGCCCTTCGTCAGCAAGGCGGTGCATGTCCGCTGGAGCGGCGAAGGCGTGTGGCTGCCGCTCGGTGATCTGCAGTTCGGCGTCGGCTACGAGAACCACACCAGCTATCCCGCACCGGGCCAGATCCTGCTCTATCCGGGCGGCATCAGCGAGACCGAGATCCTGCTGGCCTATGGCGGCGTGCAGTTCGCCTCGAAGATGGCGCAGCTCGCGGGCAACCACTTCATCACCATCACCTCGGGCCTGGAGAACTTGGCCGAGCTCGGCCGGCTCTGCCTGTGGGAAGGCGCGCAGCCGATCACCTTCGAGGAGCGCTGACCCTGTCCCCCGCCGACGAGGGCTCCGGCCACCGTGTCCTGCTGCTGAACCCGAACAGCACGCGGGCCTCCACCGATCTGATGGGCGCCTTCGCGCAGGAGGCGCTCGGCCCCGACTGGACTGTGCGGTTGAAGACCAACGACGACGCCCCGCCGATCATCACCGACGTGGCGGGTGCGGAGCGGGCGGCGGCCTCGCTGCTGAAGCTGTTCCGCGACGGGCTCGATCCTTGCGAAGGGGTGATCCTGTCGGCGTTCCTCGATCCCGGCCTGGAGGACCTGCGGGCGCTGCTGGACGTCCCGGTCGTCGGCATCGCCGAGGCCGCCATGCGGGCGGCCGGGCGCTACGGACGCTTCGCCATTCTGTCGACCACCCCGGACCTGAACGAGCACCTGCGGGCGCTCGCCGTGGTCTATGGCGAGGGTGACCGGCTGGTCGACATCCTGCGGATCAAGGGCGACCCGTACAAGGTCATGGGCGACCCGGACCTGCTGATGGCGACCCTGCGCGAGATGCTGGAAGAGGCCACCCGGACCCTGGAGGTGGACGCGGTGGTCGTCGGCGGCGGACCGCTGGCCAAGGCGGCACGGGCCCTGGGCTCGGAGGCGAGCCTGCCGATCGTGGAACCGGTTCCGGCCGCAGCCCTCGCCTTGAAGGCGCTGATCGAGGCGGACGGCGCATGACCCGCGATCTGAAGGGCTATGGCGGCACCCCGCCGCATCCGCACTGGCCGGGCGACGCCCGCCTCGCCGTATCCTTCGTGGTCAATGTGGAGGAAGGGGCGGAACTGTCCGTCTCCCTCGGCGACGAGCGCAACGAGGCGGTCTACGAGATCGTCGAAGAGGTGGTCGGCGTCCCCGACCCCGCCAAGGACACCCATTTCGACTACGGCACCCGCGCCGGCTACTGGCGGATCATGGAGCTGTTCGACCGGTACGGGGCCAAGGCGCAGATGAACTGCTGCGCCCGCGCCCTCACCCTGTCGCCCTGGCTGGCCCGGGACATGGTCGCGCGTGGCCACGAGATCGCCTGCCACTCCTACCGATGGGAGCGGCACGCGAATATGGACGAGGATCAAGAGCGTGCGGTCATCGCCCGCTGCGTGAAGGAGATCCGCGCCGCCGCCGGGGTGCGTCCGGTCGGCTGGCACACCCGCTCGGCCTCCAGCCCGAACACCCGGCGCCTGCTGGTCGAGGAAGGCGGGTTCCTCTACGACAGCGACCATTACGGCGACGACCTGCCGATGATCCTCACGGTCGGGGGCCGGCCGCACGTGATCCTGCCCTACGCCTTCGACACCAACGACATGCGGTTCCAGCGCGCGGGCGGCTTCCATTTCGCCGAGGATTTCGCGCGCTACTGCTGCGACGCCATCGACTGGCTGTGGGAGGAAGGCCGCACCGCGCCGAAGATGCTCTCCATCGGCCTGCACCTGCGGATCATCGGCCGCCCGGGCCGCATCGCCGGGCTCGCCCGGGTGCTCGAGCATATCGCGGCAAAGGGCGGCATCTGGATCGCCCGGCGCGACGAGATCGCCCGGCATTGGCGCGCGCTCAACGGCTTGCCCGACGTCCCGTAACAGCGCACGGCAAACGCGTAACTTGCGTCAGTGATGGCAGCAAAGGCCCGGAACTCGGCGTCTTAGTCCCCGTTCGTCAACCATGCGGTCACCAAGCCGCCCCACGAACTGAGGGATGAAAATGTTCAAGAAGTTGCTCGCCACCACCGCCCTCGTCGCACTGATGTCGGGCCCGGCGATCGCAGCGTCGACCGACGCTGAGACCACCATGCGGTTCAACTCCGTCGATACGATTGGCGCGAAGCAGGTGCGCGGTTATCTGGCCTCGAACCTGATGGGCCACTCGGTCTATGCCTCCGCCGCCGAAGATGCCGAGCGGATCGGCGAGATCGACGACGCCATCGTCGGCGAGGACGGCTCGATCAAGGCCGTGATCATCGGTGTCGGTGGTTTCCTCGGCATGGGCGAGAAGAACGTCGCGGTCGACTTCAACCGGCTCTCCTTCGAGAAGACCGGCGACGGCGACGAGTTCCGTCTGGTCTCCGCCCTGACGAAGGAAGAGCTGGAGAAGGCCGGCGCCTATGAGGCCCCGGAGCGCACTGGCTCGGCCGACGAGAAGATGCCGGTGACCAAGGAGTCGACGGCCAACAATGTGCCCGCGACCTCGACCGTCGCCACCGTGGACAAGGAGGCGACCACCACCGCCACGGAGCCGAAGAACACCCGCGAGTCCTTCATGGAGGGCCGCACCAAGCTCAGCTCCGAGAAGCTGGAGGCCGAGACCCTGAGCGGCGCCTGGGCCTATGACAGCAAGTACAACCATATCGGCGAGGTCGGCGAGGTGCTGATGACGGCCGACGGCAAGATCGACGCCATGGTAATCGATGTCGGCGGCTTCCTCGGCCTCGGCGAAAAGCCGGTGGCGATGGCCTTCAAGGAGGTCGAGCTCTACCGCAACGAGTCCGACGAGACCGCCGTGATCGTTCCCTATACCGAGGAACAGCTCGATACGGCGACCGCCTACGACGCCGACACCTATGCCGACAAGTCCGAGGGCATGCTGCTGACCCCGATGAACTGATCGGCACATTCCTTAGGATGCAGAAAGGCCCGCGCTTCGGCGCGGGCCTTTTTCATGGTTCCGATCGCGCGTCGCAGCGCTACTTGCTGAGCATCAACTGCACCGGCCCGAGAACGATCTCCGGCACCAGGGTGATGATCAGGATGCCGAGCAGCATCAGCGCGAAGAACGGCATCGCCGCCTTGGTCACCTTCAGGATGTCCCTGCCCGTCATGCCTTGAAGGACGAACAGGTTGAACCCGACCGGTGGGGTGATCTGCGCCATCTCCACCACGATGACGGTGAAGATGCCGAACCACAGAAGGTCGATCCCCGCCTTCTGCACCATCGGCAGCACCACCGCGGCCGTCAGTACCATCATCGACACGCCGTCGAGGAAGCAGCCGAGGAAGATGTAGAGCACCGTCAGCAGGGCGATCAGCGCGAAGGGCGAGAGGTTCCAGGCGTCCACATAGCCGGCCAGCACCCGCGGCACGCCGGTGAAGCCCATGGCGATCGACAGGAAGGCCGCCCCCGCCAGGATGAACGCGATCATGCAGGAGGTCCGCACCGCCCCCATCAGGCTCTCCATGAAAGAGGCCCAGGTGAGCGAGCGGGTCACCGCTGCCAGGACCAGGGCGCCGATCACACCGATGGTCGCCGCCTCGGTCGGGGTCGCGAACCCGCCGTAGATCGAGCCGAGCACGACGAAGATCAGCCCCATGACCGGGATCAGGAAGCGCGAGGCCCAGAGCTTCTCACCGAAGCTCAGATGCCGGTCCGGCTTCGGCGCCAGGCTGGGGTTGAGGGACGAGCGGATCGCCACATAGGTCATGAAGATCGCGATGATCATGATGCCCGGCACGATGCCGGCGATGAACAGCCGCGAAATGGAAACCTGGGCGACCACGCCGTAGACGATCAGCATGATCGACGGCGGGATCAGCAGACCGAGGGTGCCGGACCCGGCGAGCGTGCCGATGGCCAGCCCCTCGTCGTAGCCGCGCTTGCGCAGCTCCGGCATCGACATCCGGCCGACCGTGGCGCAGGTGACGGCACTGGAACCGGCGACCGCGGCCATGACGCCGCAGCCCAGGATGTTGACGTGCAGCAGCCCGCCCGGCAGGCGCGAAGTCCAGGGCGCCAGCCCGGTGAACATGTCCGACGACAACCTTGTGCGGAACAGGATCTCACCCATCCACACGAACAGCGGCAGCGCGGTCAGCGCCCAGTTCCAGCTCGCGTCCCACACGGTGCTGGCCAGCAGGGTTCCGGCCGGTGCCGGCGAGAACACGCCGAGCGCCACATAGCCGACCGCGATCAGGGTCGGCGCGACCCACAGCCCGGAGGCCAGCAGCGCCAGCAGCAGGACGAACAGGATGAGCGAGATGACTCCGGCGTCCATCAGCCGCGCTCCCGATCCAGAACGGCGGGGGTGTCGTCATGGGCCTCATAGGCCGGCATGTCGTTCTCCACGTAACTCGGCGTCTTGCCCAGGGCGACGCAGACGATCTCGTCGATCAGGGCGATCAGCAGGATCAGCGAGCCGACCGCCATGGCGGAGCGCGGGATCCAGAACGGAATGGCCAGAAGGCCCGGGCTGATGTCGTTGAACTTGAACGAGAAATAGACGAGGTCGAAGGACCAGTAGGTCATCAGGCCCATGATCGCGATGAACACCGCGAGGCTCCACAGATGGACCAGTCGGTCGGCCAGCCCCGTCGCCAGCCGGGTGACCAGGGTCACGCGGATATGGGCGCCGTGGCGGAAGGTGTAGGCCAGGCCGAGGAACGTCGAAGCGGCCAGGCAGAAGCCGGCGCTTTCGGTGGAGTCCACGACGATGAGCTTGGGGAAGAAACGGGCGACGACCTGGGCGATGATCGTCAGGGCGATCCCGACGAGAAAGATCGCCGACAGATACCCGCTCCACAGATAGAGCCGGTCGAGTGCTTGGCGCATGGCGCGCGTCCTGCTGGTGGGTTGCCGGATAAAAGAAAAGCCGCCGGTCCCAAGCGGGAGCCGGCGGCGGCGGTCTGCCTTACTGCAGGGCCAGGTAGCGGTCGAGGATCGCGGAGGCCTCAGGGCTCGCGTCTTTCCGCCAAGTCTCCATCATCTTCAGGCCGATGGTCTTCATCTTCTCGATGACGGCCGGGGGAGCGCTGGCGGTCGCCATGCCGTTCTCCTCCAGGGTCTTCATCTGCGCGGCGGTGGTCTGCGCGCTCATCTCCCAGCCACGCAGCTCGGCCTTCTCGGCGGCCTTCAGGATGGCCATCTGCTCCTCGACCGGAAGGGCCGAGAAGAACGACTCGTTCACCACCACGGCGTTCTTCGAGAAGATCGCGCCGGCATAGGTGAAGTTGGAGGTGTTGTCCCAGGCCTGGATGTCGATACCGGTCTGCGGGCTGGTGAACAGCGCCTCGATCAGGCCGGTGGAAAAGGCCTGCGGGATTTCCGCAAAGGGCAGGATGGTGGCGTCGAAGCCGAGCATCTGGCCCATTTCCTGGGTGGCGGTGGAGTAGATGCGCAGCTTCTTGCCGGAGAAGTCCTCGACGCTGGTCACCGGGAACTTCGTGTAGAAGCCCTGACCCGGCCACGGGGTGTAGTACAGGATCCGCAGGCCCTGCTCGGCGAAGATCTTGTCGAAGTATTCCTTCTGCAGGTCCTTCAGCAGCCAGGCCTCGGTGTAGTCGGCGGCGATGAAGGGCAGGCCGGCGAGGACGTACATCGGGTCCTCGTTGCCATAGACGCCGAGGCGGATCTCGCCGATCGGAATCTGACCGCGCTGCAGCGCCGTCTTGATAGCGTCGAGCTTGATCAGCGTGTCATTGGAGTTGAGCTGAATCTTCACCGAGGTGGTGGCCTCCACATCCTCGATGAACTTCTTGATGTTCTGGGTGTGGAAATTGCTGTCCGGATAGCCGGACGCCATGATCCACTCCGCCGCCGAGGCCGTGCCGGCCGTCAGGGCGATGGAGGCGCCGACCACCGCCGACATCACCGTTTTCCTCAAGATCCCCATGGTTCTCTCTCCTGAATGTCCATGCTCCCGACCTTTGGGCCGGGCGTTCCGTTGCGTCATGCGGTTAGGTCTCTCCCTTCCCCTGGTGCCGGAAGCGGCAACGCGGGAGAGCGCACAGGCGCATTTCGCAACTGCAAAAACGGGACCAGGGCGCCGACCGGCGGCTTCCGGTCGATCACGATCTGTCCGGTGGGCACGCGTCCGCCTCCCGTGCTTACGGATTGGCCATCGCGTGCCTCATATCCGGGCACTCAATCGGGAGGAGAGGTCAGTAGTCCGGCGTAAAATCGGTGATCGGACAGTCCGGCAGGACGTCCTCGATCGTCTCGCCCAGGTCGATCTTCATATGGGTGGAGATCACGTGGGTCAGTCCGTCGCCGTCGGAGAACGGCAGGTCGAGGCCCAGCACCTTGATATGGGCGAGCCCGTGCTGGGACAGGAAGCCGCAGGCCAGGCCGATGAAGGGCGCGCGGTCCATCTCCGCGAAATACTGGATCTCGGTCATCCGCCAGAGATCCGGGTTGGAGGACAGCTCACCGAGGGTCCGGTTGGTGTAGTCCACCCGCCACCACTCCACCAGCTTCACGCCCCATAGGGTGAAGCGGAGGTTGAAGGGTTCCCGCTCGACCTTGGCGATGAAGATGCGGCCGAGCCAGTCGGCGAAATCCTCGAACTGGAAATCGTCGCGCCGCGGCAGGGTCTCGCCGGGGCGGATCCGGAACCGCCACTGGGCCACCAGGCCGCGGAACGGGCCGAACCGCATGAAATCCGTGTCGATCGGGCACATGGTGTAGCGCCATTCGACCGGCGTGCTGCTCTCCTTGGCGACCGCACCGAAGGTCGCGCGCCCCGGCTCGGTGCGGATATCTTCCCCGCTGCTCTGCCCGTCGCCCGTCGGGCGGAACCCCGGGTTCGTCAGACGTTCAGATCGATCGGCCACGTGTCCTAATCCCCGTTCCAGACCGGTCGGGCCGGATGGGCTTGGTTGCGCTGCCTCCGGCGGCGCTCCGGAGGCATGGCCCACAGGATCGACCGGTCCGCTCCATGGCATGTGAGCATCTGCCGGAAGCCCGTCTCGACCATGAAGGCCCAGGTGGTGTCAAGTTTCCGCGCGGCCAACGCCCGAAGGAACGCGGCGCGGCCGTCATCCCGCCGGCGACGCGAGCGGCGGAAGATCCGGGTCGATCGGTCGGTCATGGCGCCCTCCTCGCGGGGTGCGGTGCGAACCAGAATACCGGCTCCCCATTGCAGCGCCGCGCCCGTCCGAGAGCAAGCGGAGAGTTGCGCCCTCCCCTGACTCGCTGCCCCCGCTCTCACCGTCGTCTGACGCAAGTCAGGACCATTCACCGGCCCCGCAAGCGGCTTGATCCTGATTTGCATCAGGATGACGGTGGGGGCGGTGTAGCGCCTACCGCCCCAGGCACGCCGTCGCGGCCATATCCACGATGGACGCCGTGTCGATGCCGTAATGGGCGTAGACGTCCGGAATGTCGCCCGACTGGCCGAACCCGGTCACGCCCAGCGGATAGACCCGCCGGCCGGTCGCCGAGCCGAGCCAGCTCAGGGTGGCAGGATGCCCGTCCTGGGCCGTCACCAGGGAGGCACCCGGCGCCAGCTTCGACAGCACCTTCTCCACATGGCTCGACCCCGGCCCGCTGCCGTTGCGGCCCCGCAGGCTCTTCTGCCAGCCGTGATACAGCCGGTCGACCGACGGCACCGCCAGGACGCCCAGGCCCGGGATGTCGTCGGCCATCTCCTCGTAGGCCGCCATGACCTCCGGCGCCACCGCTCCGGTATAGACCAGCGCCAGCTCCGCGTCCGGCCCCGGCTCCACCTGCCAGTAGGCGCCGGCCAGGATGTCGGCGATGGCGTCGTCATCCAGCTTGCGGTCCGGTTGCTCCAGGGAGCGGGTGGACAGGCGCAGATAGACCGAGCCCCCCTTCTCTGCCTGCATGTACTCGAAGCCCCAGCGCATGATCTGCGCCAGCTCGTCGGCATAGGCCGGCTCGAAGCTGGTCAGGCCGGGCTGGCCGAGGCCGATCAGCGGCGTGGAGATCGACTGGTGCGCCCCGCCCTCCGGCGCCAGGGTCACGCCCGAGGGCGTGGCGACCAGCATGAAGCGGGCGTCCTGGTAGCAGGCGTAGTTCAGCGCATCGAGGCCGCGGGCGATGAACGGGTCGTACAGCGTGCCGACCGGCAGCAGCCGTGTGCCGAACAGCGGCCCGGACAGGCCCAGCGACGCCAGCAGGATGAAGAGGTTGTTCTCGGCGATGCCCAGTTCCATGTGCTGGCCGCCACCGTGGCGCATCCACTTCTGCGCGGAGGCGACCTGCTCCTGGCGGAACACGTCGTTGCGCACGTCGAGGGAGAAGATGCCGCGCTGGTTCACCCAGGCACCGAGGTTGGTCGACACCGTCACGTCCGGCGAGGTGGTCACGATGCGCGAGGCCAGGGCCGAGTTGCCGCGCGACAGCTCGTGCAGCACTGAGCCGAAGGCCATCTGGGTGGAGATCGTCTTCTGGCCGCGGATCGGCAGGACCGAGGGGATCTCCACCTTGTCGGCCTTGTGGATCCGCGAGCCGGGCGCGTTGAAGTCCACCACCTGCACGAATTCGCGCAGGGTGTTCTCGTCGACCCCGGCGCGGGCGAACGGCTCCCACTCCTCGCCGTCCTCGATGCCGTGATCGGCCTTGAACCGGGCCATCTGGTCGGGGGTCATCAGGCCAGCGTGGTTGTCCTTATGCCCGGCCAGCGGCGTGTTGTAGCCCTTGACCGTATAGGCGATGAAGCAGCGCGGCCGGTCGTCGTTGACGCCGTGGAACGCCTCCAGCACCGCTTCCATATCCTGGCCGGCCAGGTTGGTCATCAGCTTGTGCAGCTCGACGTCGTCGTGATCCTCCAGGATCGCCTTGATGCCGGTGACGCCGCGCAGATCCTTCTTCAGGTGGTCGCGCCACACGCCCGGCTCCCCTGCCCCGCCCTTGAAGGTCAGGGCCGAGTAAAGGTCGTTCGGACATTCGTCGATCCAGTTGCGCAGGGTGTCGCCGCCGGGCTGGGCGAAGACCCGCTCCAGCCGCTTGCCGTATTTCAGCATGACGACTTCCCAGTCCACCGTACCGAAGAACTGGCGGATCTTCTGGAACAATCCGTCGGACACCACGCCGTCCAGGCTCTGGCGGTTGTAGTCGATCACCCACCACAGGTTCCGGACGTCGTATTTCCAGCCCTCCAGCATCGCCTCGTAGACGTTACCCTCGTCGAGTTCGGCATCGCCGACCAGGGCGACCATGCGGCCCGGGGCCTCGCCCGCGCGCTCCGGGTCCTGGACCAGGTGCTGCATGCGCACGTAGTCCTGCACCATGGAGGAGAACAGCGTCATCGCCACGCCAAGCCCGACCGAGCCGGTGGAGAAGTCGACCTCGTCGGCATCCTTGGTGCGCGACGGGTATGACTGGGCGCCGCCATAGCCGCGGAAGCGCTGAAGCTGGTCCACCGACTGGCGGCCCATCATGTACTGGATGGCGTGGAAGACGGGGCTGGCATGGGGCTTCACGGCGACCCGGTCCTGCGGACGTAGCACGTCGAAATACAGCGCGCTCATGATGGTGTTCAGCGAGGCGCAGGACGCCTGGTGGCCGCCGACCTTGAGCCCGTCGCGGCTGTCCCGGATATGATTGGCGTTGTGGATCGTCCACATCGCCAGCCAGAGCACCTTGCGCTCGAGCGCCGTCATGATCTCGAGCTTCTGGGGATCAATGAGACCGCCGCCGGGGACCGCGTTTGCTGCCCGCTTCGCCATGTCGTTGCCTTTCCACCGGTTGACGCCCCCGTTCTAGCACGGCGGGCGGCTCCGTCGATGTCGGGAAGTTGCCTTAGAAGCGCAAAGTCGCTCCGAGGGTGAGGATGTCAATAGACCCCTCGTAGGTGCCGCGCAGGGTTCCGGCGGCCGCACTGGACTGATCGAGGGAGGAACTGTCGACGAAGATATGGGTGTAGCCGGCCGAGAGCATCCAGCGTTCGTCCACCTGGTAGTCGGCGCCGAACGCCACCCAATATCGGTCGTTGTCCGGGATTCGCGGCGTGCGGAAGTTGTCGTCGACCGGGCTCTGGTCGTAGGCGACGCCGGTGCGCAGGGTCCAGTTCTCGGTAGGACGCCAGGTGGCGCCGACCGAGACGAAGAAGGTGTCGTTCCAGTTCTCCGGCGTCACGCTGTCCGGCTGGGCCGGATTGCCGAAGGAGAATCGCAGCTCGTCGAACCGGCTCCAGGCGGTCCAGACCACGTCGCCCATCACCGCGAACTCGTCGGTCACGTCGTGATGCAGGCTGACCCCGATGATCTCCGGCAGGGTGACCGTGCCCGACACAGTGGTGTCGGTGAAGGCGCCGCTGGAGGTCAGGACGCTGGCGTTTGCCGGTACGTCGAAATCGGCGTCGCCCTGCATGGTGACCTTGCTCTGGCTGCGCCAGGACAGGCCGATGCGCGTTCCCTTGACCGGCTCGTAGAGCAGGCCGGCCGTGAAGCCCATGGACCAGTCGTCGCCGGACACGTCGATCTTGCCGTCGGCCTGCTGCGGCAGGGCGCCCAGGGCGGAACAGGTGCCGAGTCCGAGCGCGCCGACACAGAGCGTGCCGAAATCGATGGCGTTGGTCAGCCGCGTCTGAGCATGGGAGACGAAGGGCCCGCCGCCGATGCTGAGCCGGTCGCTGAGCTTGAGGGACGCGACCCCGGCGACCGAGACCGTCTCCAGATCCGAGGTGATCGCATGATACCGGCCTGCCCAGCCGTCGTCGTAGGAGGTCCGCAGGCCGAACGGCACGTTGATGGCGAGGCCGACATTCACATGGTCGTTCACCGGGGCCACCAGATAGGCGCTGGGGACCACCGCCGGGCTCGCCGCGTTGCCGCCGTCGCCGCCGGAGATCGCTCCGCCGGTGCCGTCGGTCGCCGAGGCGATGTCGAGATAGGCGTTCGGGTTGATCAGCGAAACGCCGGCCTGGGCCTGGGGCGTGTCGAACAGGGCGATGCCGGCCGGGTTGTAGAACATGATG
This sequence comes from Thalassobaculum sp., assembly GCF_965223715.1. Taxonomy (GTDB): domain Bacteria; phylum Pseudomonadota; class Alphaproteobacteria; order Thalassobaculales; family Thalassobaculaceae; genus Thalassobaculum. The sequence goes on from NZ_OZ245012.1 coordinate 2,001,381, forward strand.
GACGCGTCATCGCCGGACGACCCGGCACCGGCGAAGGCATTGCCGAGCTTGCTGGTGCTCTGCTCCTTGAGCTGGAACCCGGAGGCCCGGGCGGTATCGGCCGAGGCCAGCATCAGTCCAGCCGCGCCATACGCGGCCATCACAGCCACCCGCATTCCACTCCCCTCCCTCGTCGTCCGGGACCTTACTCCCGCTCATTACGGGGAAGTTTAGGCCAAGCGTCATGAAAGTGAAGTATCCCGCAGCAGCCGCCACATGCGGTTCAGCCGGCCACCACAACCTCCTCGGCCGTGGCCGGTGCCGCCTCGTCGTCGCGGCTCTCGAGCTGCCGGCGCCACATGGCGGCATAGGCGCCGTCGCGGGCGAGCAGATCGCCGTGGCGTCCGCGTTCGACGATGCGACCCGCCTCAAGCACCAGGATCTGGTCGGCATCGACGATGGTCGACAGCCGATGGGCGATGACCAGGGTGGTGCGGCCGCGCGATACCTCGCGCAGGCTCTGCTGGATCGCCCGTTCGGTATGGCTGTCGAGGGCGGAGGTCGCCTCGTCGAACACGTAGATCCGCGGCTCCTTCAGGATCGTGCGGGCGATCGCGACCCGCTGCTTCTCGCCGCCCGAGAGTTTCAGGCCGCGCTCGCCCACCGCCGTCTGGTAGCCGTCCGGCAGGCCCATGATGAAGTCGTGAATGCTGGCGTGGCGCGCGGCGGCCTCCACCTCCGACGGGGTAGCGCCGGGCCGGCCATAGGCGATGTTGTAGTAGATGGTGTCGTTGAACAGCACGGTGTCCTGGGGAACGATGCCAAGCGCCGCGCGCACGCTCTGCTGGGTGACGTCACGGATATCCTCGCCGTCGATCCGCACCGCACCGCCGGTGACGTCGTAGAAGCGGAACAGCAGGCGCGAGATCGTCGACTTGCCGGCTCCGCTCGGCCCGACGATGGCGACGGTCTGGCCGGGCTCGACCGCGAAGGAGATGCCCTGCAGGATCGGCCGGTCCTCGCGATAGGCGAAACGCACATCCTCGAACGTGACCCGCCCAGGTCCCTGAGCCAGCGGTGACGCATCGGGCCTGTCCGCCACCTCGCGCTTGACGTCGAGCAGCCGGAACATCGCCTCCATATCGGCCAGCGACTGCTTCATCTCGCGATAGACGAAGCCCAGGAAGTTCAGCGGGATGAAAAGCTGGAGCAGATAAGTGTTCACCATCACGAAGTCGCCGACGGTCATCGCCCCCGACTTCACGCCGAAACCGGCCATCGACATCAGCGCCACCAGCCCGCCGGCGATGATGAAGCCCTGGCCGACGTTGAGCAGCGACAGCGAGCTGCGCGACGCCACCGCCGCGTCCTCGTAGCGCCGCAGTGAGCCGTCATAGCGCTCTGCCTCGTGGCTCTCGTTGCCGAAATACTTGACGGTCTCGAAGTTCAGCAGGCTGTCGATGGCGCGGGTGTTGGCGGTCTGGTCCTGCTCGTTCATCTGCCGGCGGAACTTCAGCCGCCACTCGGTGACGATCATGGTGAAGGCGATATAGCCGCCGATCGTCACGAAGGTGACCACCGCATACCAGACGTCGAAGAAATACCAGAGGATGCCGCAGACCAGGGCGATCTCGATCAGCGTCGGCAGGATGCTGAACAGCATGAACGAGAGCAGGAACTCGATGCCCTTCACCCCGCGCTCGATCGCCCGGGACAGACCGCCAGTCTGCCGGTCCAGGTGGAAGCGTAGGGACAGGCTGTGCAGATGCCCGAAGGTCTTCAGCGCGACGGTGCGGATCGCCCGCTGTGCCACCCGGGCGAAGAAGAACTCGCGGAACTCTCCGAACGCCTGCTGGGCAACCCGCAGCAGGCCGTAGCCGATGATGATCCCGACCAGGGCGGTGATCACGAAGTCGGAGCCGCCGGAGATCAGGTCGACCGCCTGCTTGTAGAGGATCGGCACATAGACCGTGGCGATCTTGGCGAGGATCAGGCAGATCAGCGCCGCCACCACCCGCGCCCGGATTGCCGTCTGGCCGACTGGCCAAAGATACGGCATCAGCGTGCGAATGGTGTTCCAGTCGCCCTTGGCGGCGGGGCGGCTATCGGATCTGGGGGACATAGAGGCTCCGGTTTGCGATCGCCCTGCCCATATGGGGCATCGTCACCGGAGAGGCCAGGACTGTTTTCCCAAAATCTTCGGAATAAGCACTCCTGCTCCGCAGGAGCGGTCATGAGACATGTCGAAATCTACGAAGCTAAAGCCCATTTCGCTCAACTGCTTAAAGCTGTTGAACGGGGGAAAACGATCATTGTGACCCGACGTGGCAAACCCATCGCCCATATCGTTCCGGCGCCGACCGACCGGCGAGAGAAAGCGAAGGAGGCGGTTGCCAAGATCCGCGCCCTTCGGAAAGGTCTGGGTCTTGCCGGTTTGACGCTGAAAGAGCTGATCGACGAAGGTCGCGGTAACCGCCAGGCAGCCGAGGCGCTCAATTTCCCCGTGCTGCCTAGCCAAGTTTAAGCCTCAGCGCTTGGCGTAGAACGTCTTCACCGCCTCGACGATCCGGTCGACATCCTCGGCCGAGATGTCCAGGTGGGTGACCACGCGGATCTTCGCCGGGCGCGGAGAGCCGAGCACGATGCCCTGGTCCTTCAGGAAGGCGCGAAGCGGCTCCACATCCTCGGCCCTGGGCTCGATGAACAGCATGTTGGTGTCGATATCGTCCACATCGACCTTCAGCGGCCCCACCTCGGCCAGACCCTCGGCCAGGCGCCTGGCATTGGCGTGGTCCTCGGCCAGGCGGTCGACATGGTGCTCCAGGGCGTGCAGTCCGGCCGCGGCCAGGATGCCGGCCTGGCGCATGCCGCCGCCCAGCATCTTGCGCAGGCGCCGGGCCCGCTTGATGTAATCGGCCGGGCCGCTCAGCACCGAGCCGACCGGCGCGCCGAGGCCCTTGGACAGGCAGAGCGACACCGTATCGATCTTCGCCACCATGTCCTTGGCCTTCAGCCCCTGCTTGACCGCCGCGTTCATCAGCCGGGCACCGTCGATATGCACCATAAGGCCGCGCGAATGGGCGGCATCGGCAAGGGCGTCGATCCGGTCCTGGGCCTGCACATGGCCGGCGACCGTGTTTTCCAGGGAGAGCAGCTTGGTGATCGGCTTGTGGACGTCGTCCGGCTTGATCGCGTCCAGGACCTGCTGCGGCTCGAGCCCGCCGCTGGCATCGGTGCGCAGCGGATAGGCGGCGACGCTGCCGAGCACGGCGGTGCCCATCGCCTCGTACTGGAACACATGATAGCTGTCGCCGATGAGGAACTCCTCGCCGCGCTGGCAATGGGCGAGCACGCCCAGCAGGTTGGACTGGGTGCCGGAGGAGACATAGAGCGCCGCCTCCTTGCCCATGATGCCGGCGACCTTCGCCTCCAGGGCCAGGACGGAGGGGTCCTCGCCGAACACATCGTCGCCGACATCCGCCTTGGCCATCGCCTCGCGCATCGCCGGGGTCGGCTGCGTGACCGTGTCGCTGCGCAGGTCCAGGGTGCGGTTCGCGGGGACCGGGCGGAGGGCGGCGGCTGTCATGGGGAAGGCTCCTGAGGTCGGGGCTGGTGTGGAAGGCCTACACCGATACCCCGATCCGCATCCGCCGCCAATACGGCGTCTCGTCAGCCGGCACGCACCTCGGCCAGGAAGTTGCCGACCTCGCGGCTGAGCAGGTTGGACTGACCCGACAGGTCGCCCGCCGCCGTCTCGATCCGGCGCGCGCCCTCGGAGGTCGTACCGACCGCTTGGTTGACGCCGGCGATGTTGGACGAGACCTCGCGGGTGCCGGCGGAGGCCTCCTCGACATTGCGGGCGATCTCGCTGGTCGCCGCCCCCTGCTCCTCGACCGCCGCCGCCACCGCGGCCGCGATCTCGTTCATCCGGGCGATAGTCTGAGAGATATGAGAGATGGCCGCCGCCGCCTCGCCGGTGCCCGACTGGATGCTGCCGATCTGCTGGCTGATCTCCTCGGTCGCCTTGGCCGTCTGGCCGGCCAGCGCCTTGACCTCGGAGGCGACGACGGCAAAACCCTTGCCCGCCTCCCCGGCCCGCGCCGCCTCGATGGTGGCGTTCAGGGCCAGCAGGTTGGTCTGTTCGGCGATGTCCTGGATCAGGGTGACGACCGTGCCGATCCGCTCCGCCGACTGGGTCAGGCCGTTCACCATCGCTACCGTCTGCTCGACCTCGCTGGCAGCCGCACTGGCGATCTGGGAGGAGTTCGACACCTGCCGGCGGATCTCCTCGATCGAGCTGGAGAGCTCCTCGGCCGCCGAGGCCACGGTCTCCACATTGGCCGCCGCCTGATCGGCGGCCGCGGCGACCGAAGTGGACTGGGAGCCGGCCCGGTCTGCCGCTCCGGTCATGGACGTGGCCGAGTCCTTGAGGTCCGCCGCCGCCTTGGCCACCGCCTGCACCACGTTGCCGACCCGGTCCTCGAAGGCCTTGGCGACGGCCAGCATGTTCTCCTTACGCTCGGCCTCCTGACGCGCCTCGGCTTCCTTCTGGCGCTCGGCGGCCCGATCGGCCTCGACCAGATCGGCATGGAGCTTCACCAGCGAAGCGCCGACCGCTCCGAACTCGTCGCGGCGGCCGCTGTCCAGGTTGATCGGCTCGGGCGCACGGCGGGAGACGATGTCCAGATCGGCGAGCAGCTTGTCGATCGGCTCGCGGATCACCCGGAACAGGTAGATCGACAGGGCAATCGCCACGAGGATGGCGATGCCCGCGGCGATGATCAGCATGTTGACGGATTGGGCCACATCGGAGCGGACCTGGGTCATGTTCTCCACGGCATGGGCGGTGGTGGCCGCACCCTTGCCTTCGATCAGGCCGCTCAACTCGTCCAGCGCCCCGGCCATGTTGGCCGCGGCAGCGTCGAACGCGCCCATGAGCCTGTTGCCGGCAGGCGCACCGCCCTCGATATAGGCATTGGCCATCCGCTCGCCTTCCCCATAGAACGCCGGCATGGCATCCGCAGTCCGCTTCAGCGCGGCGACGACATCGTCATATCCGAGGTCCCGGGCCAGCGCCTCGGCCTTGGCGACGACGCTCTGGAACGACTGCCGGTGGCTGCGCGCCTCATCGAACCCGTCGTTCAATCCGTCCTGCCCGCGGGTGGCGGAGATGTCCGTCAGCCACTGCTGCACCTGCACCACATGGAAACGAACATCCTTCACCAGGAGGTCGAGCGGCACGATCTTGGTGAAGGCCGTGTTCACCTCGGACTCCAGTGTCTTCAGCCGATCGAGGTCCCGGGAGAGCGAGACCGCCTCGTACCCGATCGCGGCGACAAAAATCAGGATGATGCCCGCGAGACACGCGGCCATTTTCTGGCGGATGGTCATGGTCGAAGAAATCCCGCTGGGCCAGGACAACCTGGATCGGTGGCTGACGAAACGGCGGCGACGCTAGCCATGAATTCGTCTGCCATCTACACAGCAGAAGGACTTTATTTTTCTAAAATTTCTTCTTTTTAATCCTTAACTGCCCCGTTTAATCTTCAAGATTGTTGATAAACATAATTTATACGCACATGCCGGAGCACCAATCCGATACAAGTGATGTCCATGCCTCGCCCGTTATTCCAGAATGGGAAAGTCACGAAAGGCTGTCTCGGGACTGTTAACCGCAAAACCCGGGACAGGTCAGGTAGCCATAGAATAAAAATGGATACCAGAATACAGCAATAAGACACACGCTCCTTACGGGCTACAGGACCGAATATCGAGGCAGGTTCGCCCCCTCCCCACATGAACGAAAAACGGCGGGCCCGAGGGCCCGCCGTCCATCATGCGTTCATCCGGAGATCCGGGCTTATTCGAACCACCAGCGCTCCATCCAGCGCTCGCCGTCCAAATCCCAGTTCGACGCGAACTTGTCGTGGCCGATCTTGTCGGAGGTGGCGAAGACGTAGGAAGCGAACATCGGAATGACCACGCCGCCGGTCTCGTTCAGGATGACCTGCATCTCGTAGTACATCTCGCGACGCTTGGCCTCGTCGAGCTCCGCGCGGGCCTTGAGCAGCAGTTCGTCGAAGCGCTCGTTGGACCAGAAGCTGTCGTTCCAGGCCACACCGCTCTGATAGGCGGTCGAGAACATAAGGTCCTCGATCGGGCGACCGCCCCAGTACACCGCGCAGAACGGCTTCTTCATCCACACGTCGGACCAGTAGCCGTCATTCGGCTCGCGGACCGGCGTGATCTCGATGCCGGCCGCCTTGGCCGAGTTCTGGTACAGGACCGCCGCGTCGACCGCGCCGCCGAAGGCCGCATCGGCCGCCGACAGGTTGACCGACAGGGAGTCCATGCCGGCCTGTTTCAGGTAGAACTTGGCCTTGTCCGGGTCGTAGGAGGTCTGCGGCATCTCGCTGTTGAAGAAGCGCTGGTTCGGGCCGATCGGCACGTCGTTGCCGACCGAGCCGTAGCCGAACAGGATCTTCTCGACCATCTCCTCGCGGTTGATGGCGTGTTTCAGCGCGCGTCGGACGTTCACATCGTTGAACGGTGCTGCGCGGCAATCCATCGCGAAGGTGTAGTGCTGGGTACCGGCGACCGAGTTGATCTCGACGCCGGGCTTGCGGCCGAGCAGGCCGCTGGTCTTCAGGTCGAGACGGTCGATCGCGTGCACCTCGCCGGAGACCAGGGCGGTGGTGCGGGCGTTCAGGTCGACCAGGCAGTGCATTTCCACGGCGTCGAAATGGCCGCGGCTGTCGTCCCAGAACCCGTCATAGCGCTCGAAGGTGGCGATCACGCCCGGATCGAACTTGGTCAGCTTGTAGGCGCCGCAGCCGATGCCGGACTTCCAGTCGAGCTTGCCGTCCTTGGCCGGGCCGATGGCCAGGTGATAGTCGCTCATCACGAACGGGAAGTCGGCGTTGCCGCCGTCGAGCACGAAGGTGACGGTGGTCGGGTTCTCGACCTTGATGTCCTTGATCGCCTTGACGATCGGACCGGCGGCCGAGGTCGACTGCTCGCCCCGGTGATGGTTGATCGCCGCGACCACGTCGTCCGCGGTCAGCGCGCGGCCGTCATGGAATGTGACGCCCTTGCGCAGCTTGAAGGTCCAGGAGGACGCGTCGGCGGAGGCCTCCCAGCTCTCGGCGACGCCCGGCTTCACGCCGCCATCGGCGCCGATTTCGGTCAGATAGCCGTGCAGCCCGAACAGCAGGGCGAGAGTGAAGCCGTTTTCGGAAAGCCCCGGATCCAGCGTGTCCGAGGTCGACCCATGGGCCTTGCCCATCTTCATCGTGCCGCCCTTCTTCGGCGCGGCGGACGCGCCCGAGAGCGGAAGGCTCGCCGCGATACCAGCGACGGCCGTGGTTTGCATGAACCGGCGGCGATTGAAGGCGCCGCTCAAAATCTTGGTCATGTGGTATCCCCTTTTGTGAAGCCTGATCCAACGGCGCCCCAAGGCCGGCGCGGAACCTTCGGACTCAATCGGGTCCCATTTTCCCCGGACCCAAAGCTAACGCACATCAGCCAAACTGCCCGTCTGGCGAGGCCACCGTTTTCGGCATGGCCGGCTTATAGCACCCCGATCCCGCAACCGCACCCCAAGGGACCGGAGACGTATTCGGTGCATCAACCCCACCCGAAGTCAACCAAACCGACCTATGCGTGTCCTGGCGCATTTTCCTTTCGCCTCCGCGGCCGTTCAGACACACTGCGCGCAACGGGGCGCGCGGCGTCGCGCCCGTCGCAGACCGACACACCGATACATATGGAGAGATACCACATGGCACAGGTCCTGGAGCCCGTGGCCGAATCCACCGGTCTCCCCGGCACGCCAGATTTCGACAGCTATCCGGTCCAGCACTGGCCCCTCGCCGCCCGGGCGGCCGAGGGCGGTGTCGAGGTGGAATGGGACGACGGCAGTCGGAGCAAGTACCACCCGATGGTCCTGCGCGAGAATTCGCCGGACCCCGAGACCACCCACCCCGTGACCCGGGAACAGGCGCGGATGCTGACCGAGTTCCCGGCCGATCTGGCCGCGGTGGAAGCCTCGATCGACGGGTCCGGCGCCCTCGCGGTGCGCTGGTCCGACGGCACCGACAGCCGCTTCCATCCGGGCTGGCTGTACGCCTACCGGCCCGGTCAGGCGAGCCGCGACGAGGACCTGCCGGAGCGGGTGATCTGGGGCGGCGACCTGGACGTCTCGGCCGTGCGGGTCGACGGCTCCAACATCCTGGAGGACGAGGACCAACTCGCCAGATGGTGCGAGGCGCTGCACGTCTACGGCTTTGCGATCCTGGAGAATGTCGGCACGGACCGCTCGGTGATCGAACAGGTCCCCGCCCTGCTCGGCCCGCTGCGGGACAACAATTTCGGCCGCGTCTTCGACGTTGTCACGAAGCCGGACGCGGACTCCAACGCCTATACCTCGATGGGCCTGCCGCTGCATGTGGACCTGGCGACCCGGGAGTACATGCCCGGCCTGCAGTTCCTGCACTGTCTGCAGAACGAGTCGACCGGCGGCGAGAGCATGCTGGCCGACGCCTTCTTCATCGTCGCCAAGCTACGCCGTGAGGCCCCGGAGCTGTACGAGGCGCTGTCCACCACGCCGATGACCTCGGCGAACAAGGCGGTGAACACCGACTACCGCTGGACCGTCCCGATGATCCATCTGGACCAGGCGACCGGGGAGCCGAAGGAGGTGCGCTGGAGCCCGTGGCTGCGCGCGCCGCTGACGGCGGATTTCGACACCGCCGACAAGGTCTACAAGGGCCTGCGCCGGCTGTTCGAGATGGGTGAGAGCGCCGACAACACGGTGAAGGTCCGCCTGAAGCCGGGGGAAATGCTGGGCTTCGACAACCGGCGGGTCCTGCACGGCCGCACCGCCTTCGACCCGACCACCGGCGGACGCGCCCTGCGCGGCTGCTATGTGGAGCGCGAGGAGCTGTGGTCGCGGCTGCGGATCATTGCCCGGCACGAGCGGGCTAGGCTCGTCTCAAACTGAGCCGAGCGACATCGCAAAGATATAGCCCCGGACCCAGCGGTCCGGGGCTTTTTCGTTAGATATGCAGCGCGTGACCCAGGGTGCGCAGGGATGCCTCGTGAAACGCCTCGCCATGGGTCGGATGGGCGTGGATCGTGCCCGCCACATCCTCCAGCCGCGCGCCCATCTCCAGCGCCAGGGCGAAGCCGGCCGCCATCTCTGAGACATGGGCGCCGACCGCCTGCACGCCGAGCAACAGGTGATTGTCCTCGCGCGCGACGACGCGAACGAAGCCGTCCTCCCGCGCCGTCGTCATCGCCCGTCCGTTCGCCTGAAACGGGAACAGCTTGGAGACCGCCCGGTGTCCCTCCGCCTCGGCCTCGGCCGGGCTCAGGCCGACGGTGACGATCTCCGGATCGGTGAAGCAGATGGCGGGAATCGCCACCTTGTCCCAGGACCGGCGCTCACCGGCCAGGATCTCCGCCACCATCTCGCCCTGGGCCATCGCCCGGTGGGCCAGCATCGGCTCGCCGGAGACGTCGCCGATCGCGTAGACCCCGCGCATGGAGGTGCGGCAGCGGTCGTCGATCCGGACAAACCGGCCGGCGCGGTCGAGGTCCAGTTCCTCCAGCCCGTAGCCCTCGGTCTTCGGCCGGCGCCCGACCGTGACCAGCACCTTGTCCGCCGGCACGGTCTTGGACTTGCCGCCGTGATCGATCTTCAGCCCCTTCTTGTCGAGCCCGCCAGCCTTGGCCCCGGTCAGCACCGTGACGCCCAGTTCCTCCAGGCGCGCCAACACCGGGCGGACCAGTTCGGCATCGTAAAGCGGCAGCACGCGGTCCGCTGCCTCGACCACCGTCACCCGGCAGCCGAGCTTGGCGAAGGCGGTGCCCAGCTCCAGGCCGATATAGCCACCGCCGACCACCGCCATCGACGCCGGCACCTCCTTCAGCGCCAACGCGCCGGTGGAGGAGATCACCCGGTCGCCGAAAGGCAGGTCCGGCAACTCGACCGGCTCGGAGCCGGTGGCGATGACGATGTTCTCGGCGCGGATCGTCTGGGTACCGGTATCGGTGGCGACCTCCACGGTCTTGCCGTCGACGAACGTGGCCCAGCCGCGGATCGACTTCACGCCGGCCTTCTTCAGCAACCCGCCCACACCCAGGTTCAGCCGTTCGACGATGCCGTCCTTCCAGGCGATGGTCTTGGGGAAGTCGATCTTCGGCGCCGAGGCCGACAGGCCGAACGGCGTGCTGCCGGCCGCCGCCTCGTCCAGCTTGTGGAACTCGTCGGCGGCATGGATCAGCGCCTTGGACGGGATGCAGCCGACATTGAGGCAGGTGCCGCCCAGGGGCGCGCCGTCGACGATCACCGTGTCGAGCCCGAGCTGGCCCGCCCGGATGGCGCAGACATAGCCGCCGGGACCGGCGCCGATGACGAGAACCTTGCAGGTGATGTCGCGCATCGCTCAGTCCTCCACGAACAGGGTGGCCGGGTTTTCGAGCTGCTTTCGGATCGCCTGCACAAACACCGCCGCGTCCCAGCCGTCGATGACCCGGTGATCGAAGCTGGAGGACAGGTTCATCATCTTGCGCGGCACGAACTGGCTGCCGTCCCAGACCGGGCGGACCTGCATCTTGTTCACGCCGACGATGGCAACCTCCGGCCGGTTGATGATCGGCGTGGTGGCGATGCCGCCGAGCGCGCCCAGCGAGGTGATGGTGATGGTCGAGCCGGAGAGCTCGTCCCGGCTGGCGGAGCCGGTGCGCGCCGCCTCGGCGAGGCGCGAGACCTCGGCCGCGCTGTCCCACAGCCCGCGCGCCTCCACATGGCGCACCACCGGGACCATCAGGCCGCCGGGGGCCTGGGTGGCGATGCCGATATGCACGCCGCCATACTGGTGGATGACGCCCGCATCGTCGTCGTAATGGGCGTTCATCGCCGGCTGCTTGGCGATGGCGTTGACCATGGCCCGCATCAGGAAGGGCAGCAGGGTCAGCTTCGGCCGGTCGCCGCCATGTTCCTTGTTCAGGGTCTCGCGCAGCCGCTCCAGCTCGGTCATGTCGATCTCGTCGACATAGGTGATATGGGCGACATGGGCATTGGCATCGGCCATGCGCTCGGAGATGCGGCGGCGCAGGCCGACGACCTTGATCTCCTCCACCGCCGTGTTGGCGACGCGGCCGCCACCGCTGCGCGCCTCGCCCGAACCGCTGAACCAGAGGTCCAGGTCCTCGTGGGTGATGCGTCCGGCGGGTCCGGTGCCGCGCACCTGGCGCAGGTCGACCCCGCCCTCCTTCGCCCGACGGCGCACGGAGGGGGCCGCCACCGGCCGGTCATGCTCGCCGCGCGCCGGACCGGCGGAGGGCACGGAGGCGGGCTTGGACGGTTTCTTCGGTTCCGGCTTCTCGGCCTTCTTCTCCGGTTTCGGAGCAGGCTTCGGCTCCGCCTCTTCGGCGGGCTCCTCCGGTTCGGGTTCAGCCTGCTTCGGTTCGGGCGCCGCGACGGTATTGCCGTCGCCGTCGACCTCAAGCGTCACCAGCGGCGATCCCACGGCGAGCACCTCGCCGACCTCGCCACCGAGCGACTGGACCATGCCGGCCACCGGCGTCGGGATCTCCACCGCGGCCTTGTCGGTCATCACCGTGGCGAGGATGTCGTCCTCCTGCACGATGGTGCCGACCTCGACGTTCCATTCGGTGAGTTCGGCCTCCGCGACCCCTTCGCCGACATCCGGAAGCTTGACGGTGTAGGTGCCCATCTCAGACCTCCAGCACTTCTTGCAGCGCCCGGCCGATCCGGTCGGGTCCCGGGAAGTAGTCCCATTCCTGGGCATGGGGGTACGGGGTGTCCCAGCCGGCGACCCGGCGCACGGGGGCCTCCAGATGGAAGAAGCACTCCTCCTGAACCAGCGCGGCCAGTTCGGCGCCGAAGCCGGACGTCAGCGTCGCCTCGTGCACGACCACGCAGCGCCCGGTCTTCAGCACCGACTGCTTGATGGCGTCGAGGTCGAGCGGCACCAGGGTGCGCAGGTCGATGATCTCCGCATCCACCCCCGCCGCCTCGGCCGCGGCCAGGCTGACATGCACCATGGTGCCGTAGCTCAGCATGGTCACCGCCTTGCCCTCGCGCACCACCTTGGCCTTGCCAAGCGGCACGGTGTAGTGGCCGTCCGGCACCTCGCCCAGCTCGGAGCTGGACCACGGCTTCACCGGCCGGTCGTGATAGCCGTCGAACGGGCCGTTATAGAGCCGCTTGGGCTCCAGGAAGATCACCGGGTCGTCGTCCTCGATCGCGGCGATGAGCAGGCCTTTGGCGTCGTGCGGGTTGGACGGCACCACCGTCTTCAGGCCGGAGACGTGGGTGAAGAGCGCTTCCGGCGACTGGCTGTGGGTCTGACCGCCGAAGATGCCGCCGCCGGTCGGCATGCGTACCACCATGGAGGCGGTGAACTGGCCGTTGGAGCGGTAGCGGATGCGCGCCGCCTCCGATACGATCTGGTCATAGGCCGGGTAGACGTAGTCGGCGAACTGGATCTCCACGCAGGGCCGCAACCCGTAGCCCGCCATGCCGATGGCGGCACCGACGATGCCGGCCTCGCTGATCGGCGTGTCGAAACAGCGCGACGGCCCGTATTTCTTCTGCAGGCCCGCCGTGCAGCGGAACACGCCACCGAAGAAGCCGACATCCTCGCCGAACACCACCACGTCGTCGTCGCGCTCCATCGCGACGTCCATCGCGTCGCGGATGGCCTCGATCATCGTGCGCCTGGTCATGGCTCAGTACCCCGCCTGCTGGCGCTGGCGGCGCAGATGCGGCGGCATCTCGGCATAGACCCCCTCGAACATGTCGCGCACGGAAGGGTGCTGGCCGGAATGCAGGGTGCCGTGCTTCTCGGCTTCCTTCTGGGCGGTGATGATCTCGTCGCGGATCTCCGCCTCCGCCTGGGTGTGGCGCTCGTCGGACCATTCGCCGATGGCGATGAGATGGTTCTTCAGCCGCAGCACCGGATCGCCCAGCGGCCAGGCGTCGCTCTCGGTCTTCGGGCGATAGGCCGAGGGGTCGTCGGAGGTGGAATGGGCACCGGCACGGTAGGTGACGTGCTCGATCAGGGTCGGCCCGAGATTGCGCCGGGCCCGCTCGATCGCCCATTTGGCCACCGCATAGACCGCCAGATAGTCGTTGCCGTCGACCCGCAGGGACGGAATGCCGAAGCCGAGGCCGCGCGCCGCGAAGGTTCCGGAGCCGCCCCGCGCGATCCCCTGGAACGTGGAGATGGCCCACTGGTTGTTGACGATGTTGAGCACCACCGGCGCCTTGTAGGTCGAGGCGAAGACCAGACCCGCATGGAAGTCTGACTCGGCGGTGGAACCGTCGCCGATCCAGCCGGCGGAAATCTTGCGGTCGCCCTTGATCGCCGAGGCCATGCCCCAGCCGACCGCCTGGATGAACTGAGTCGCGAGGTTGCCGGAGATCGAATAGAAGCCGTGCTCCCGCGAGGAGTACATGATCGGGAGCTGGCGGCCCTTCAGCGGATCTTTCTCGTTGGAATAGATCTGGTTCATCATGTCGACCAGCGGATAGCCGGCGGCGATCAGCAGCCCCGCCTGCCGATAGGTCGGGAAGTTCATATCGCCGGGCGACAGCGCCTTCTGGAAGGCGCAGGCGATCGCCTCCTCCCCCAGGTTCTGCATGTAGAACGAGGTCTTGCCCTGGCGCTGGGCGATCATCATGCGGGCGTCGAAGGCCCGCAGGGTCATCATGTGCTTCAGGCCCTCGCGCAGCTCCTCGGCGGTCAGCAGATCGGCCCAGGGGCCGACGGCCACCGCGTCGCGGTTCAGCACGCGGATGATCGAAAAGGCCATGTCGCGGATGTCGTCGGGGGCCACGTCCACCGGCGGGCGTGGCACGGTGCCGGCTCGGGCGATCTTGACGGTAGAGAAGTCCGGCGTGTCGCCGGGGCGCACCGCCGGTTCCGGCACGTGCAGGCTCAAGCGGGTTTCGGGCGGAGTTCCGGTTCCGGTCTCCTCGCTCATGCTCCCTCCTCTCGGCGGCACCTGCACGGTCAACACCCTCGCGCCGCTCCAGTTCCCTCATGTGTCTCTTACGATCACGGATTTCGAGATCCGGCGGCTATCGGAACGCAGCTTTATTTTGCAAATGTGCTGGATTGAATAGGATAGATGTCAAAATCATTTTGCGTTTTCGGCGGGAAGGGGAGTCGCGACGGATGGACTGGGACGACCTGAAGCTGTTCCTCGCCATCGGCCGTCAGGGCAAGCTGACCGCCGCCTCGCGCCGCCTGGGGTTGGACGTCGCCACCCTGAGCCGGCGGATGACCGGCCTGGAGCACAGCCTGGAGACCAAACTGTTCGAGCGCAGCCCGAAAGGCTACGCGCTGAGCGAGGCCGGCCATGCGCTGATGCAGCATGCCGAGGCGATGGAGCTGGCGGCGGAAGCGGCGCGGGAGCGGGTCGGACAGGCGGCGGAGACCCTGAGCGGTGCGGTGCGGATCGGCGTGCCGGAGGGCGTGGCGAACTTCCTGCTGTCGGACATCTGCATCGAGCTCTGCGACGCCAACCCGGACCTGGAGGTGGAGGTCGTCGCCCTGCCCCGGGTGTTCAGTCTGTCCCAGCGCGAGGCCGACCTGGCCATCGCCGTCTCGCCGCCACCGAGCGGGCGGCTGACCGTGCAGCGGATCACCGACTATCGCCTGCGGCTCTACGCCACCGAAGCGGTGATCGATGCCCATGACGGCTTCAAGAAAGACAGCGAACTGCGCCGGGCGCGCTGGATCGGCTACATCTCCGACCTCGTCTTCGATCCCTCGCTGGACTACATCCCGCATGTGGTCAGCGACGTGCGCCCCGCCCTGACCTCCACCAGCCTGCTGATCCAGTTGCGCTGGCTGCTGGCCGGGGCCGGCGTGTGCATCCTGCCGGACTTCATCGCCCGCGCGTATCCCGACCTCCAACCGGTGCGCGGCGAGGAGATCGCCCTCAAACGCTCGTTCTACCTGATCCGCCACGAGACAGACGTGCGGCTGAAGCGGGTCTCCGCCGTGGCCGACCGGATCGTCACCGGCCTGCGCGAACGGGTGCAGTCAGCCGGCTGAGAACCAGGACCGGAACCATTGGAGGGCGCGGTCCACATCCTCCGCGGCGGCCCGGTCGCTCCACACGAACCACCAGCCCCAGTCCGGCCGCACCACCTCCGGGCCGACCGGCACGACAACGCCGCTCTCCAGCATCTCGTCGATCAGCGGCCGCCAGCCGAGCCCGATCCCGGTGCCGGCCAGCACTTCGGACATGACCAGCGGATAGTGGTTCAGCCGCACCCGGGCGGGCGGCGGGGTTCGGCGGGCGCCGGCGAGGCGCAGCCACTGCGCCCAGGTCATCCAGGGCCGGTCGCCCTCGTCCATATGGATCAGCCGCTCGTCCACCAGATCGTCCGGCGTCAGGGCCTGCAGTTCCGGCCGCGCCTCGGCCAGGCGCCAGCCGACAACGGGCATGACCGTCTCGGTCGCCAGCAGCACGGCATTCGGTCCCAGGTCGTCGCGATAGCCGTGGCGCACGCCGATGTCGAAGTCGGTGCGGTCGAACTCCAGCGACCGGTCGGCGATGGACAGGCTAATCGAGCGGCCACCCAGCGCCTCGCGCAGACCCTCCAGCCGGGGCATCAGCCATTGCTGGCCGAAGCCGGAATGGGTGGACAGGGCGAGGACGGTCCCGCCCTCTCCCGCGCGCAGGCCGTCCACCACCGCGGCGATGTCGCCGAAGCCGGCGTTGACCGCCTGCCACAGGCGCAGGCCCGGCTCGGTCAGGGTCACCCGGTTATGGGCGCGCTGGAACAGAAGGAGGCCGACCGCCGCCTCCAGGCCGCGGATATGCCGGGTCACCGCCGGCTGGCTGATCCGCAATTCCCGCGCCGCCCGGCTGAACCCGCCGAGCCGCCCGGCCGCCTCGAACACCGCGAGGGCGTTGAGGGACGGAAGCCTGTGTCGCATCTGTACCATAACTTCAGATTATAGTAGGCATCGGGATTTCATGTCTGTAACCCGTTCGGTTTCAAAGGAAGACTCACGTCCAGCACCACAAAGCAATGGAACTGGGCGATGACTTCCTGCGATTTGGATCCGGTGACCGGACACCTCTGGCTCGAGCAGGGCGGGCGGCGTGTACCGCTGGTGCCCCTTTGGCTGCGGGAGCGCAGCGAGGCTCCCGAGCAGATGGACCTGAACAGCCATCAGCGCACCTACGACCCGGCCCGCCTGCCGGCCGAATTGCGGATCGAGGACGTCCAATCCGACGGATCCGGCGTGACAATCGCCTTCTCCGACGGCCACCGCTGCCGCTTCGGTCTCAACTGGCTGGCGGTGGAGGCCGGACTGGCGCCCGATCCGACCGCCATTCCCGCCCCCATCTCCTGGACGGCCGACACCGTCACCCCGCCCACCGCGTCCTGGATCGCGCTTGAAACACCGGAGGTCATGCACGGGCTGCTGGAGGGCTTCTTCACCAGCGGCTTTGCCATCCTGCGCGACACGCCCACGGAGGAGGACAGCCTGCTGAAAATCGCCCGCCGCTTCGGGCCGATCCGAGAGACCAACTGGGGCGTGCTGTTCAACGTGCGCACCGAGGCCCAGGCGACCGACCTCGCCTATACCGGCCTGGCGCTGACCGCCCATTCCGACAATCCCTACCGCCGCGCGGCGCCGGCGATCCAGTTCCTGCACTGCCTGGAGAACGGGGCGACCGGCGGCGAGAGCACCTTGGCCGACGGCATCGCCATCGCCGCCGCGCTGAAGCGGGACGCGCCCGACGCCTATGCCGTGCTGACGCGGCTGCAGGTCTCCTTCCGCTACCGCTCGGCGACCGTGGACGACCGGGCGACGGCGCCGATGATCGACCTGGATGACGACGGCGAGCTCAGGGCGATCCGGCTGTCGACCCGGCTCGACTTTCCGCCGGCCGCCCATCCGGACGTGCTCGCCCTGTTCTTCGAAGGCCGGCGTCGGCTGGCCGCCTATGCCGAGGACCCGGCCTTTCAGATCCGCTTCAAGCTCGCGCCCGGCGACTGCCTGATGATGGACAACCACCGCACCCTGCACGGCCGCACCGCCTTCGCCGAGGACGGGCGGCGGTTCCTCCAGGGCTGCTATATCGACTATGACGGCCCGGAATGCCTGTACCGAGTGCATGCCGGGCGACGGGATTCCGCCGGCGGTGCGATCGCCGCCTGACGCTTCCGAACTTGCGTCGCCGGCCCGACGGGCCCATCTCGGAAGAGGCAGCGCAACGCCCGGCTGCCCCGCTCACCAACGCCAGGAGCCCGAGATGGCGACCGCCTCCCACGTGGTCGAAGACCAGAGCGCCGTCTTCGACTTCCTCGCCGACCCCGGCAATCATGCAGGCGCCGACACGGTCGACCGGATCGACACCCACGGGGCCGCGGTCTTCCTCGCCGGCGACGATGCCTACAAGGTGAAGCGGGCGGTGAAGTTCCCCTTCATGGACTTCTCAACCCTGGAGAAGCGCCGCACCGCCTGCGAGGCGGAGATCGCGGTGAACCGGCCGAACGCGCCCGACATCTATCTCGGCGCGCTGCCGATCACCCGCGACGGCAACGGGTTCGTCCTGAACGGCAGGGGCGAGCCGGTGGAGTGGTGCGTCCACATGCGCCGCTTCGACGTGGACATGACGCTGGACCGCATCGCCGAGCGCGACGGCCTCACCGATGACCTGCTCCGCAGGACCGCCGCGGCCATCGTCGCCTCGCACCGGCGCGCGCCGCTGCGCGAGGGCACCGGTTTTCCCGAGGCGCTGGAGGAGATCGTCGACAGCAATGGCCGCAGCCTCAAGGAGACGCCCGAGATCTTCGACAAATTCCGGGCCGAGAACCTGATCCGGCGGTCGCAGAAGGCCCTGACGGCGGTCAATTCCGCCCTGGACGCGCGCGAGCGGCAGGGACGGGTCCGGCGCTGCCACGGCGACCTCCACCTGCGCAATCTGGTCCTCCTGAACGACGGCCCCACCCTGTTCGACGCCATCGAATTCGACGAGGACCTGGCCACCACCGACGTGCTCTACGATCTCGCGTTCCTACTGATGGACCTGGGCGAACGCGGGCTGACGCGCGAAGCCAATCTGATCCTGAACCGCTATCTGGCCGAGGACCGCGACCCGAACCAGATCGCCGGGCTGGCGGCGATGCCGCTCTTCCTCAGCGTGCGCGCCGTGATCCGGGCCAAGGTCATCGCCGCCTCGGTGGAGAGCGCCCCAGAGGAGAAGCAGGCAGGCCTGATCGCGGATGCCCAGCGGTATTTCGACTTCGCAGAAGCCGTGCTCGTCCCCTATCCGCCGCGGCTGATCGCCGTGGGTGGGCTGTCCGGCACCGGCAAGAGCACGCTTGCTGCCGCGCTGGCCGGCGACCTGACGCCGTTTCCCGGCGCGATCCACCTGCGCAGCGACGTGATTCGCAAACGTCTGATGGGGGCGGGCGAGCACGAGAAGCTGGGCGATGACGGCTACACGCAGGACGTCACCCGACAGGTCTACGACACGCTGCTGCAGGAGGCCGAGGCCGCCTTGCGCGCCGGACAGAGCGTGATCGTCGATGCGGTGCACCAGAAGCCTGAGGAGCGCGAGGCGCTCGCCGATCTTGCCGGCGAATTGGACGTGGAGTTCACCGGCCTGTGGCTGGAGGCCCCCACCGACACCCTGGTCGCCCGCGCCGACAGCCGCGCCAAGGACGCGTCCGACGCCGACGGCAAGGTGGTCGCCGCCCAGGCGGAACGGGATCTGGGCTATGTCGACTGGTACCGCCTCGACGCCAGCGGTGGGCCGGAGCAAACGCTCGCCGCGGCCCGGTCAGCGGTGGGGGTTTAGCGCAAACCAATTCTCTCCCCGGATTTATTCCGGGGCAGCGCTAGGCTGGCGCTGACGTCGGTTAGCTCTGTACCGCGATCCGCCACGCTGACGCCTTGCCTCGGAATAAATCCGGGGAGTTCGTAATGGTGCGAGAAAGCGCCCCTACCCCCGCGCGTCGATCAGGTCGTACATCGCCTCCAGCGCCGTCACATAGCCCCGCGCCCCGAGCCCCGCGATCACGGCGGTGACCGCCTTGGACAGGATCGAATGCCGGTGGTCCTCGTCGCGGGCGTGGATGTTGGAGATGTGCAGCTCGATCACCGGGCCGCCGAAGATCTTCAGCGCGTCCTGGATCGCCACCGAATAGAAGCTGTAGGCGGCCGGGTTGATGATCACCCCGTCGGCCCGGCCCCGGGCGGCCTGCAGCATGTCGACGATCTCGCCCTCGATGTTCGACTGCATGAACTCCAGCGGCCCGCGCGCGGCATCCCGGCACCAGCCCTCGATCTGGGCGAGGGTCGTGCTGCCATAGATCTCCGGCTCGCGGATGCCCAGCGTGTTCAGGTTCGGGCCGTTGATGATGTGGATGGTGGGCGCGGGCATCGGTTTCCTCCCGGATCTTCGTTGATTAAGGACGCCGGCCCGCGGCGTGGCGGGCGGCGAGATAGGCGAAGGCGATGGCCGGGCCGAGATTGATCCCCGGGGCCGGATAGACCCCGCCCATCACCGAATGCATGTCGTTGCCGCAGGCGTACAGCCCCTCCAGCGGCGCGCCGTCGACCCCAAGCACCCGGGCGTCGGTATCGGTCTCCAGCCCGATGGCCGCGCCGATGTCGCCCGGCCACAGCCGGATGGCGTAAAAGGGCGGCGTGCGGATCGGGCCCAGCGTCGGGTTCGGGCCGTGCTTCGGATCGCCGTTGGCGCGCTGATAGACCGTCGTGCCGCGCTGGAAATCGGTGTCCTCCCCGGCCTCCGCGAACCGGTTCATGCGCTCGACCGTCTCGGCCAGCCCGGCCGGATCGATCTCCAGGATACGGGCCAGCTCCGCCAGCGTGTCGGCCCGCACCAAGTAGCCGTCGGCCAGGAACGGGCTCAGCCCGCGCCCACCCGGTCGCATCATGCCCAGCCCGTATTTCCGCAGGGCCTCCGCATCGCAGATCTCAAAGGCCGGGATGGTCGAGCCGTCCCTGTTGGAGGCGTACATGGCGGCCACGAACTGGTGATAGGACAGGCTCTCGTTCAGGAAGCGCCGCCCGTCGCGACCGACCGAAACGATCCCCGGCTTGGAGCGGTCGAGGACGAAATGCGGGAAGACCGCCATGGAGCCGTCGCGCCGCTTCCGGCGGGAGACCGGCGCCCAGAACACCGGCTGCTCCGCCCCCTCGCCGTAGCGCGCCCCGAGCGCCAAGGCGATGTCGTGCAGCGCCCCGGTATTCCCGGGTGCGGCCGGGCTGTACTCCGGCAGTGGATCCGGCAGGAGCTCGGCCCGCCGCGTGGGATGCCGGGCGAAGCCGCCGGAGGCAAGGATCACCCCGCCCGAGGCGGTCAACCTCTCCTCCCGGCCGCCGCGCCGGATCGTCACCGTGCGCAGTGTCCCGTCGCCATCGATAGCCGTCACCTCCGTCTCAGTCGCCACCGTAACCCCGGCATCCAGTGCCGCGCGCAGCAGCCGTCCGATCAACGCGTTGCCCATCACCAGCCGCGCACCCCGCCCATGGCGCAACCGATCGACCGCGTAGCCTGCCAGCATCCGCGCCGCATGGCCGAAGGACCTTGGCGACCTGGTCAGGTTCATCAGGTGGCCGATATCGTCGCGGTCCACCATCATGCCGCCGAACAGGGTGAATTCCGGGATCGGCGGCCGCAGCTTGCGCAGGGCCCGCCCCAGGGTGCCGCCGTCGAAGGGCTGCGCCTCCAGCGCCCGCCCGCCGGAGACCGATCCCTCAAGTTCGTACAGATAGTCCGGATGGAACGGCCGGGCGCGGAACTGCACGACGGTTCGTTGCTCCAGCCGCTTCACCGCCAACGGCCCCGCCTCCAGGAACGCCTGGCGCATCGCCCTTGGCGCCCGGTTGCCGATGGCGGCATCGAGGAAGGCGAGCGCCTGCTCGGGATTGTCTTCGTTGCCGCCCGCCCCGGAATGGCGGGTGTTCGGAATCCAGACCGTCCCGGCGGAGAGGGCGGACGTACCGCCCACATACTCCGAGCGCTCGATCAGCAGGGTCCGCGCGCCCTCCAGGCCGGCGAAGACGGCGGCGGCAAGCCCCGCCGCCCCGCCGCCGAGCACGATGACGTCCCAGTCGGCGGCGAGCGGATCGGCAGGCGTCGGCATTGTATCGGGCATCGGGGATCACGCGCTGGTCGAAGGGACAGTCGGAGGAACGGAGAGCCTATCCGAGCGCAACGGGTTTTCAATCACCGACACCCGTTCCAACGCGCAACACGGGCGGTGTAGGCTCTCGGAAAACGGGAGGGAACAATGGACGACCTCAAGGTCGCCGTGATCGGGGCCGGCGTGATCGGCCGCACCCATATCGACACGCTGTCGAAGGCAGCGGGAGTCGGCCTGGCGGCCATCGTCGATCCGATGCCGGCCGCCCGGGACCTGGCGGCCCGGCATCAGGTTCCACATTTCGCCGATCTCGAGGCCCTGCTGGCGTCCGGACGCTGCGAGGCGGCCATCGTCGCCTCGCCCAACGACACCCATGTCCCGATCGCCAGCCGCCTGCTTGAGGCCGGCCTTCCGATCCTGCTAGAGAAGCCGGTTGCCAGTTCCCTGGCCGAGGCGGCAACTCTTGCGGAGGTGGCGTCGCGGACCGGCGTCCCCGTGCTGGTCGGCCATCACCGGCGCCACAACCCACTGATCAAGGCCGCCAAACGGGCGATCGCCGACGGCGCCATCGGACCGCTGGTGATGGCGACGGTGACCTGCGCCATGCTGAAGCAGGCGGACTACTTCGACGTCCCCTGGCGCCGCGATCCCGAGCAGGGCGGCCCGTTGCTGATCAACGCGATCCACGACATCGACCTGCTGCGCCATTTCTTCGGCGAGATCGCGACGGTGCAGGGCACCCATTCCAACGCGACCCGCGGGTTGCCGGTCGAGGATACGACGGCAGCGATCCTGACCTTCGAGAGGGGCGGCCTCGCCACCATCGCCCTGTCGGACGCGGCGGTGGGCCCCTGGTCCTGGGAAGTGTCGTCGGGGGAGAACCCGGGCCGTTTCCCCAAGCACGATCACATCACCCACCTCTACTCCGGACGCGAGGGCGGCTTGAGCCTGCCAGACCTGTCGCTGTGGACCTACGAGCCCGGGGACAACTGGACACATCCTCTCACCCATCGCCGTCTGGAGGCGGGAACCGGCGACACCTATGTCGCCCAGGCGGAGCATTTCCGTGCGGTCGTGCGGGGCGAGGCCTCCCCGCTGGTCACCTGCGAGGACGGCATCGCGAACATGCATGTGGTCGCCGCCATCAAACGCTCGGCCGCGACCGGGCAGCTGGTGCGACTGTCCGACCTGCAGGAGACCGCCCCATGACCCGCGCCTATTCCCTCGGCTACCTGACCGGCAACGGCGTCGATCCGGTGACCGCCGTGACGATCGCCGCCGAGCATGGCTACGACATGGTCAGCTTCCGGTTGCTGCCGGCCGGTGGCGAGAGCCTGCACCCGCTGCTCGACGACGATCGCCTGCTTGCGGAGGTGAAGGCCGCCATGCGGGACACCGGCGTCACCATGGCCGATGCGGAAATGATCCGCCTGAAGCCGGACACCCGCCTGGACAGCTTCACCCCGTTCCTCGACCGCATCGCCGATCTCGGCGCCCGGCACGTCCTGGTCGCCATCGACGACACCGACCCGGGCCGGACCCAGGACAACTACACCGCCCTGTGCCACCGGCTGGGCGAATACCGCCTGACGGCCGACCTGGAGTTCATGCCCTGGACCGGCTGCAAGGATCTCGCCTCTGCCCGCCGGCTGGTGGAGGCGGCCGACCACCCGAGTGCGGCGGTGCTGTTCGACACCCTGCATTTCGACCGCTGCGGCTCCACCCTGGACGAGTTCGCCGCCCTGCCGGCCGGTCTGATGAACTACGTGCAGATCTGCGACGGGCCGGTGCCCTTCGATCCCTCCGACGAGGGGCTCATCGCCGTCGCCCGCACGGCCCGGATGATCCCCGGCGAGGGCGGCATCGACCTGGCCGCAATAGCAGCACTTGTCCCGCCCGGCATGACCGTCAGCGTCGAGGTGCCGAACCATGACCTCGCCGCCCGCCTCGGGCCGTCCGAGGTCGCCCGCCGCTCGCTGGAGGCGACCAAGCGCCTGCTCGGCGACTGACCGGTCCGACAGCAACAAAGTGAACCAACGAGGAAACATCATGGCCCTGACCGGCTCCGCCTTCCTGGCGATCTTCCACGACATCGATCCGCCCTCCTGGACCGAGTACATGGAATGGCACACCCGCGAGCACATGCCCGAACGGCTCTCCATCCCGGGCTTCACCGTCGGCAAGCGGCTGATCAACCACACCCTGCCGCGCTACCGTTACGGCACGGTCTATGGCGGCGAGACGCCCGAGGTGTTCCGCTCGCCGGCCTATCTGGAGCGGCTGAACAACCCGACCGACTGGAGCAACAAGGTGCAGCCGACCTTCCGCAACTTCCTGCGGGTCGCCTGCGAGCGGGTGGTGTCGGCAGGGGTCGGAGATGGCGGCGCGATGGCGACCGTGCGGCTCGACTTCCGGGACGGTGCCGGCGAGGACGACCTGCGCGCCGGTGCCGAGGCTCTGTGCGCCGCACTTCTCAAGGTTACGGGTGCCTGCTGTGCCCATATCGGCCTCGCCCGCAGCGAGATCTCCGGCGTGAGGACACGGGAGACCGAGCTGCGCCCCGGCATGGCGGAGAAGGAGTTCGACGCCATCGTCCTGGTGGAGGGCAGCGGCTTGCCGGAACTGGAGGCCTCGGTCGGAGCCATCGAGGCGGCCATCGCCGAGAGCGGCTGCGGCCTCGGGAACCCGGCGACCATCGTCTACACCCTCGCCTACCAGCTCACCGCCGCCGACATGGCGGCCGGGGGTGCGGCATGACCGTTCTCCTCACCGGCGGCGGCGGGTTCCTCGGCGCCTGGATCATCCGGCGGCTGACGGCACGGGGCGTGGACGTGCGGGTCTTCGACCGGCGCGAGGATCGCGGCATCGTGCGCTCCATCGCCGGCGACGCGGCCGACCGGATCGAGTGGCGCACCGGCGACGTGGCCTCGGGCGAGGACGTCATGCGGGCGGCGGAAGGCTGCGATTTCGCGATCCATCTGGCCGCCATCCTCACGCCCGCCTGCGCGCAGAACCCGATCCTCGGCGCCCAGGTCAATCTGATCGGCACCCTCAACGTGTTCGAGGCGGCCAAGGCCCAAGGAATGAGTGGTGTGGCCTATGCCAGCAGTGCCGGGGTGTTCGGCCCGGATGACGGGGCGATCCCCTACCCCACCACCCATTACGGCGCCTTCAAGCTCGCCTGCGAGGGCAGCGGGCGCGCCTATTGGCTGGATGCCGGGATCTCCAGCGTCGGCTTCCGGCCGGCCATCGTCTACGGGCCCGGCCGCGAGACCGGGCTGACCGCGGGGCCGTCCATCGCCTGCCGAGCCGCGGTAGCGGGACAAGCCTACACGATCGGCTATTCCGGGGCGGCGGACATGATCTATGTGGAGGACGTCGCCGCGGTGTTCGAGGCGGCCGCCACGCGACCCTTCGAGGGGGCGCACGCCTTCTCCCTGGTCGGCGAGGTCGCGGACGTGTCGGAGATCGCCGCCGGGATCAAGCGCCTGGTGCCGGGTGCGGCCATCGACTGGTCCGGCCCGCCCCTGCCGCTGCACCCGGTGATCGCGCCCAGCCCGATCGGCGCCGTGCTGGGCGAGCTGCCGCACACGCCCCTGGCGGATGGCCTGGCGCGGACGGTGGCGTTCTATCGGGGCGATGGGATCGGGTAGCGGTGCCCTTCCCTGCTCCCCTTCTCGTCTTCCCGGCCTTGCGCCGGGATCCAGGGGTCCGCATGTTGGAACGCCGGTAAGCAAGCCTCGACCTTTCCGGCGGGCCGCAATCCTGGGCCCCGGCTCAGGGCCGGGCAGACGGTTGAGGGTTGACGGTAGGGATCGACCTCTACGGTAACGACTAAACCCGCTCGCCATCGGACAGGGCGGCGCGGCGGGCGCGTTCCTTGACCTGGGAGGGCGGGTAGCCGAATTCGCGATGGAACGCCGTGGCGAAGTTCGCCGGGCTCGAATAGCCCGCCCGCTGGGCCACCTCACCGACCGACAGCCCCTCGCGGTCGAGCAGCTCGCGGGCCATCTCCAACCGCCGGACCCGGGCGAATTCCATCACCGTCTGGCCGTAGCAGTCGCGGAACACCCGCTGCAGGGTGCTGACGCTCATGCCAGTCTGGCTGGCGATGTCGGGAAGGTGCAGGCCGTCATCCAGGCTGCGCAGGATCAGCTCGCGCGCGGTCTGGGCCCGGACAACGTCCCGGGACCGCAGGTGACGCGGCATCGGACGTTGCGCCTCGTCACGGAAGCCGGAGAGCGCGTCGGCCAGCATGTTCAGCATGTCGCGCTCGCAGGCGATGCTGGTCAGCACGTTGGCGTCCGCACTGCGCGCCAGAAGATCCTCCGCACTGCGCACCGCCCCGGTCGACGGCTCCCAGTCCCTCATCGCGTTCTGCACCCGCAGGAAGGCGGCGAGTTCGTGCGACAGGCTCGATTCCGGATCCTCGCCGCCATGCTCCTCGAACCAGGAGAGCGGGATGCTCAGGGTCACCTTGCGGACGTAGCGGCCGCGGGCAGAGTTGCGCAGCAGGGTGGTCGGCCGGGTGACCGAAATGATCCGCCCCACGGGGCCGCGTCGGGCACTGCACGTGATCGCGGTACCCTCGATCGTGGCATCCACCGCCCCCTCGAGCAGCAGCAGCAGGCTCAACCCCGGCTGCAAGGTCACCCGCGACTGGATATCCGCCATCTCGATCGCGTCGGTCGCATGCAGGCTGATGCCGGAGGCGAAGTTCTGATAGGTCGAGCGGCCGTCCATGGGATGGGTCGGCACCGACATCTGTTCAGAGCGGACCGAGTAATCGACCTCCCCCGCCTGTGGGGCCGGTGGCAGCGGGTCGATCATCGAGGCGGAGCGCTCGGTCGAGCGGCGGGTTCCTCGACGGCTGATGTGGCTCATACGTGACGATCCTCGAGTGGACATGCAGATTGCTCAAACCAACATATTGCGAATGGCTCGCAATCGCAACGATGAGAAAGCTGTTCGTTTCCGCCTCCGGCTTCGCCCAACGCATTCCGGAAACGCTAAATGATTGCAAATAAGAACCCAATCCGAAAGGCACAGAGTGGGGTGATACAGGCGCAACTTGCACACATTGCGCAGGCAGGAACGTCGAAAATCCGGCTTTCTGCGCAAAATAGATTGGTTAACGCCAACGGCGCGCCGGCCCGCGGAATTCCAGCGACGCGGTCACTCCGCCGTGCCTTATGGTAGAGCGGCACCGCAAAAATGGATCGGGCCGCCTCTGTCGCGCGATGCCTTCGCACCTGCGAAAAGGGCGGCCCGTGATACAGATCGGCTAGGCGACCTCAGTCGACCGAGTCGCGGATCAGCGGCGAGGTCGAGCAGTGGATGCCGCCACCGCCCTGGAACACCTTGTCGTACTTCACCGGAACGATCTCGATGCCGAGCTTGTCCAGCGCGTCGGCGGTGTGCTTGGAGGCGCCGGCCTCCATGATAACCCGGCCGGGCTTCACCGCGATGCAGTTGACCACGCCCGAGGGATCGTCCGGGTGCACTTCGATGGTGCGGATGCCCAGCTCCTTCAGCTTGCCGAGGAACCAGAACGGAAGCTGGGTCGGGTTGATGATCGCGGTGTCCACGTCGATCATCACCAGTGCGCCGTCGATATGCAGGCGGTAGCCGGTCAGGTCGACACGCAGCAGTTCCACGCCCTGGGCGTTCAGCACCTCCTCGACCTGGCGGGTGCCCTCCTCGTTGACGCGGGAGGAGCGGCCGATCACGGCGGTCTTGGAGTTCAGCCACACGAAACTGCCGCCCTCCATCAGACCGGTGCCGTGCACGGTGCGCAAGATCGGCATGCCCAGCGCGCCGAGGGTCTCGGTCACCGGGGCCTCCTCGCCCCGGCGCACGATCGGGCCGAGACGGGTGACGATCGCCCCGCCCTTCACGCCGATGCAGGAATCCCTGGTGTAGATTGACTTGTGTTTACCGGGCGCGCAGCGCTTCAGGTAGACGACCTCCACGCCTTCGGCCCGCAGGGCGTCGGCGAGGGCGTCATGCTGCTCCTGCTGCTCTTCCATGGTGTGGATCTTGTCGCCGCGCCAGTACCAGGTCTGGCCCTCGGCATCGCCGTAGGACCCCAGATGCTCCAGGCGCTTGGACGGGTCGAGGATCTTCATCTCCTCGCCCGGGCGGTGCATCAGCACCATGCGGAGCTGGCCGACATCGTTGTCGCAGCCCCACTTGCGGCCCCAGACCGTCTCCTGCTGGGACGCGCTCTCGAATCCCGGCTCCTCGTGGCTGGGGAAGGTCTTGATTGTCATATTGTAGCGGTATTCGAACTCGCTGACCGCGCCCATGGCGGGTTCCTCCTCTTCGTTCTTGTCTTGCTGTCAGTCCTGGGCGGGCGGCGTCGGCATCACCCATTCCGCACCGCGCACCGTCTCCACATATTCCGGCCACGGGAAATGGATCGGGGCCGGCGCGTTCTTGCCGAGCAGCGGCGGGATCCACTTGGAGCCGCCGATGCCGCCGCCGGTGCGCTCGTCGAACTCGGCCTTGCAGCGGGCCAGGGCCTCGGGGCTCTCCATCAGCTCCAGCCCGGTGGTGGCGATCACCTTGCCGGCCGTCAGGAACATCGGGTCCATCGCCCCCGGCACGCCGCCCAGCGCGCAGTGGCACCAGTGCGGCACCTTCACGCCCGGCGCGGGGTTCTTGAGCGCCGCCCGGCCGACATACAGGCGTACGGTCGGCGTGTGCCAGGTCATGTCGGTATAGTCGTCGGAAGTATAGTTCTTCTGCCAGGACGGGATCTGCGCGCGCAGGATCGCCTCCCCCTCCTTCGGATCGACGAGCTGCTCCAGGATCTCCGGGAACGGCTCCTCCGGCGCCTCGTAGCCGAGGTTGCGGATCATCTCACGGCCGAACTCCTTGGCCTCATCGCTGAATTTCGGCGGACCGACCAGCTCGAAATTCGAATAGGTGATCTCGGCCAGCGCATTGTTCGCCATGCCCGGCCGGGTCTTGGTCACCCACTCGGACTTGACCTGGCAGTGGGTCAGGTCGGCGACGTGCTCGGCGTTGTTGTCCAGCACCCGCTCGATCGCCTCGGCCATCTCGATGGACGGGCAGCGCCAGGCGTACTGGATCTGCGAATAGCGCGGCGGCAGGTTGTCGGCGGTCGCGAAGCCGCCGTTCAGGATCGCCTCGTTCAGGGTCCAGGAGCCCCGGTGCGGCAGCATGTTCTCCTTGGTGTATTTGGTGGTCGTGTACATCAGGCACATGGCGTCGAGGGCGGCGGGCGCGCGGGCGATGGCGTGGCTGTTCTGCGAGCCCTTCCGCTCGCCGGCCGACCCCCAGGTCTCCGGATCGACGGATTCGAAGGTGTAGACCTTCGACCAGTAGCAACCGCAATGGGTCTCCCAGATCACCGTGTTGGACAGGTCCGGCAGCGAGGTCGGGTGGAAGCTGATCAGCGCGTCGATGTCGTCGTAATAGCCGTGGCTGGCGTGGATTGGCTTGGAACCGCACATTTTCTCGGCCGGCTCACCGAAGAATTTGATCCGGCCGGCGATGTTGTGCTCCTTCATCGCCGCCTGCATGGCGAGCGCCCCGGTCAGGCCGCCGAGGCCGAGGGCGGAGTGCGGGTCGGTATGCCCGGCGGCATAGGGATGCACGCCCTCGCGGGGTTTGCGGTACGGCACGGCCTCCTGGCTGGAGCCGACCACGGCGTCGTATTCGGCGTAGCAGCAGATGGTCGGCCCGCCGCTCCCGTTCTCCCAGGTGGCGCAGAGCGCGGTCGGCATCCCGGCCGAGCCCGGTTCGACCTCGAAGCCCTCGGCGCGCAGGCGCTCGACGTACCAGGCGGCCGACTTGTACTCGCGCCAGGACGGCTCATGCAGGTGCCAGATCTCCATGTGATCGCGCGACAGGCGCTCGGCATTGGCTTCGACCCAGGCAAGGGCAGTCCGCTTTGCGGGCGTCAGCTCCGCGGTCATGGTGGTCTCCATCGATGTGACATGGCGACCGGCGGCAGCCGCCGGCGCCGGAAGATCAGGCCTCGCCGCCCTCGATCCGGGCGGTCAGGCGCGCCCGTCGGCGCTGGCGCACCCACAGCTCGGTCAGCAGCAGAGCAAGGGTGATCGCGATCAGCATGGTGGCGATCGAAGCGATGGTCGGGTCGAGATGGTCCTGGATGCCGTCCCAGATCCGCTTCGGCAGGGTGTAGACGTTGCGACTGGTCACGAAGAGCGCCACGACGATCTCGTCGAACGAGATGGTGAAGGCGAACAGCGCGCCCGACAGCATGCCCGGGACGATGCTTGGCAGGATGACCCAACGGATCGTCTGCGAGGTCGAGGCGCCGAGATTGCGCGACGCCTGCTCCAGCCGGACGTCGAAATTCGCCAGCGAGGCGGACACGGTGATCACCACATAGGGGATGGCGATCAGGGTATGGGCCAGGATCAGGCCGAAATAGGTGTCCATGATCCCGAGATCGATCCAGAACCGGTACATGGCCAGCGCCTGCACGATCGTCGGCACGATGATCGGGGTCAGCATGAAGGTGCGGACCGACTCAGCCGCGTTGCTCGCCAGCCGCCAGCAGCCGATGGCGCAGAGCGTGCCCAGGATCAGGGCGGCGATGGTCGAGCAGGTGGCGACGATCACGCTGTCCAGCGTGGCGGCCAGCCAGATCTCCTTTTCGAAGAAGGCCGCGTAATGCTGCAGCGACAGGCCTTCCTTGGGCAGCGACAGGTAGTACTGGTCGGTGAAGGAGACCGGTACGACAATGATCATCGGCAGGACCAGGAAGGCCAGAACGGTCCAGGCCAGGCCATAGACCACACAGCGGCCGAAGACGACGCGCGGATCCTTTTTCATCGCGCACCAAACACTTTCTTCAAGTCGACGAAGCGGGCCACCAGGGCGAGGGACAGGAACACCGAGAACAGCAGGGTCGAGGCCAGCATGGTCGCCTGACCCCAGCGCAGCGTCTCCTCGAAGCTGACCTGGATGTATTCGGAGATCATCACAACCTTGCCTCCGCCGAGCAGTGCGGGGGTGATGAAGAAGCCGAGGGAGAACACGAAGACCAGGATGGTCGCGGCGATCAGGCCGGGCTTGCTCAGCGGCAGGTAGACGTCCTTGAACGCCACCCAGGGCGATGCGCCGAGGCCGCGGGCCGCACTGACCAAGCGGTCCTGGATGCCGGTCATGTTGGAGTAGATCGGCAGCACCGCCAGCGGCAGCATGAAATGCACCATGCCGACGATCACGCCGAACTCGTTTCGGACCAGGGCCAGCGGCTCGTCGATGATGCCGAGCTCCTGCAGGCCGGTATTGATGAGCCCCTGGGTGCGCAGCAGCATGACCCAGGCGAAGGCGCGGATCAGCACGCTCAGCCAGAAGGTCAGCAGCACGCAGAACATCATCCAGGTGCGCTGGCGCTCGCCGACCTGGGCCATGGCATAGGCGACGATGTAGCCGCAGACCACGGTGATCGCCGTGGTGATGACGCAGACCCGGATCGTGGTGATCCAGATCCGGTGGATCAGCGCCCGGTCGATCAGTTCGCTGTAGTTCCCGAACCCGGGGACCGGGTCGGTCACGCTGATCCAGAGGACCTGGATCAGCGGATAGATGTAGAAGACGAGCATGAGCAGGACCGCCGGCGCGATCAGCCACCAATAGACCCGGCGAAGTGAAGCGTGCATGTGCGGCCTGCCAATGCCCTTTGTCTAATAACCGACTGACCTACGACGACAGGGCGTCGAGCCACATCTCGCGCGACAGCTCGTCGTTCGTCAGATTGCGGACGCCGCTGTCCTCTTCGTACCAGGGGCCGTTCTGCAGCACCTGGAGGGCGAGGTTCTCGGGCTGGCCCGGATCGATGTACTTCTTGTCGGCCGGCACCATGTCGGCGGCGGCCGGGTTGGCCGGACCGTTGCCCATGGCGTTGAACAGCACGAGCTGCTGCTCCGGATCCTGGGCGGAGGCGATGAACTTCATCGCGGTCTCCACGCCGGCCGGATTGCCCTTCGGCACGTTCCACATGCCGGCGGTGACGATGCCGTCCTGCCAGGTCCAGGTCACGTCGCCGTTGGTCTCCTGGTTCAGGAGGTTGGCGCGGGTGTGCCAGATGTTGCCCATCACCACTTCACCGGTGCGGAACAGCTCCTGGCTCTGCGAGCCCGAGCCCCAGGCGATCACGCTGTCCTTGATCTCCTTGAGCTTGGAGACGGCCAGATCGATGTCGATCGGGTAGACCTCGTTCGGCGCGCGTCCGGCCGCCATCATGCAGGCCTCGAGCATGCCGTTCGGCTGCTTGCGCAGGGTGCGGTTGCCCGGGAACTTCTCCAGATCCCAGAAGTCCTTCCAGCCGGTCGGCTCGGACGGAACGGACTTCTTGTTGTAGGCCAGGATGAAGCTGAACATGTAGTTCGGGGCGCCGTACTCGTAGGCGAAGATGTCCTGCATCTTCGACTTGTCGACGACCGAGTAGTCGATCGGCTCGAGGACGCCCTGCTTCTGCAGGACCAGCGTGGTGCCGGTACCGGTGTCGCAGACGTCCCAGGTCACGGCACCGGCGTCGACCATCGCCTTGATCTTGGAGCCGAGCGGGCCGGTGCCGTCGATCACGACCTTCGTGCCGGTCGCCTTCTCGAACGGCTCGCCGAACGCTTTCTGATAGGCTTCCACCGCCGGGCCGCCCCAGTTCACGACCACGATCTCGCCGGCCGCCTTGGCGGAGCCGCTGCCCAGGGTCAGCACAGAGGTGCCGGCACCCAGGATCGTCAGCGCCTGCAGGAAGGTGCGTCGGTCGATCTGGCCCTTCTTCAGCCGCTCGGCCGCGATCTCCACGCAGTCCCGCGCGAAATCGCTGTCACCCGCGTCCTCGATCTCCGGATAGAGATCCTTCTCATACAGGGTCTTGGTCAAGGTCATGCCAGGCTCCTCACGTTGGCGGCCGGCCCCCTGCCAACCGCGGATTTCTAAGGGTTCAGCGGTCGCGGACGACCACGGACGCGTCCGGCTCCCAACCGAGCCAGATCGTGTTCCCGATCGACGGCTCGATCGCGCAGGTCCAGGCCGGCGTGGTGGCGATCAGCTCGCCCAGCGCCTCGGTCTGCACCTGAAAATGATAGGCGGAGCCGTAGTAGTTGAAGGCGGTGATCTTGCCGGAGATCGCGTTGGTCGCCGCCGGCCGCTCGGCCGAGAGCGCGATCTTCTCCGGGCGCAGGGCGATCAGCACCTCGCCGTTCGACTTGGTGTGGTTCGCCGGTCCGGCCTGCACCAGCGGCTGGCCGCCGCAGACATAGGTGAAGGCGTCGTTCTTCTTCTCCGCCACCTTGCCCAGCAGGAAGTTGGACTTGCCGAGGAAGTCGGCGACGAAGCGGGTGGCAGGCTTCTCGTAGAGCACGCCCGGAACGCCCTGCTGCTCGATCTTGCCGTCGCGCAGGATGATGATCGTGTCCGACATGGACAGCGCCTCCTCCTGGTCGTGCGTGACGTAGATGAAGGTGGTGCCGAGCCGCTGGTGCAGCGATTTCAGCTCCCACTGCAGGTCGGCGCGCAGCTTCTTGTCGAGGGCCGACAGCGGTTCGTCGAGCAGCAGCAGGTCCGGCTCGAACACGATGGCGCGGGCGAGCGCGACGCGCTGCTGCTGGCCGCCGGAAAGCTGGGAGGGATAGCGCTCGGCCAGATGGCCCATCTGCACCAGTTCCAGCGCGCTCTTGATCTTGGCCGACGCATCCGCCTTGGACACGCCGCGGACCTTCAGCGGGAACCAGATGTTGTCGGCCACGGTCATGTGCGGGAACAGGGCATAGCCCTGGAACACCATGCCGAAATTCCGTTTGTCCGGCGGGAACCGGGTGATGTCCTTGTCGTCCAGCAGAATGCTGCCGCCGCTCGGCTCCACGAAGCCGGCGATCGCCATGAGGATCGTCGTCTTGCCGGAGCCGGACGGGCCCAGCAGCGTCAGGAAAGATCCGCGCGGAACGTCGAGGTCCACCCCGTCGACCGCGGCAAGCGATCCGTAGACCTTGGAAAGGTTCCGCAATGACAGGGCATGGCCGCTCCGCGCCCCGTTCGATCCGTCCGGCATGTGTGTGTATCCCTTACTCACCGAATAGCGAGACCGGTATGCTGCGCTTTTAGGCAACGGCCGTGCAAGCCCAAATATCGAGCATTAACTGCTCAAATATTGATCAATCAGAAATTGATACTTGGCCGCGCCAAAGCTTTCCCTGTGTCCGCCATGCACGGCAGAGACGTTTAGTTGTTTTAGTCTGCGCATAGAAACAGCATAGGCAGCGGGATCGCTGTCCGGCAAGGTGTCGATCAGCAGTCCGTCGTAGATCGTGTCGCCGCCAATCAGGATTCCTGTCGCCGCCTCCCACAGGCAGATCGACCCCGGGCTGTGGCCCGGCGTGTGCAGCACCTCGAAACTGCGGTCGCCCAGATCGACCGTGTCGCCATCGGCCAATAGGGCGGTCGGGGTCGCCCCGGGGATGCGCCATTCCTCGGGCTTGAAGGACGGCGACGGCGCGGCGGCGATCAGGGCGCCCGAGACATCGAAGCCGGACTGCCGCAGCCGCTCCTTCTTCTCGGCGCTGTACCCGTCGAAGGAGAGTTCCAGGTCGGCCGGAGGATCGCGCATCACATCGGCCTCGGCCGCGTGCATCCGCAGGTCCCCGGCGAACTCGTGAGCCGAGCCGATATGGTCCACATGGGCGTGGCTGAGCACGTGCACCACCGGCTTGTCGAGGAACGGGTCGAGGAAGCGGCGCAGGCTGCACACCCCCATGCCGGCATCCACCAGCAGGTCGCGGTCGCGGCCGCGCACCAGGAACATGTTGGCCCGCAGCAATCGGGACACATGCGGCTCCCATATCCGCAGCACCCCCTGGGGCAGCCACTCGATGGCGAACCAGTTGTCGGCGGTCGGCAGGCGGTCGAAGGTCGGGCCGGGAATGGAGCCGGGCAGCATCGCTGTCTCCCTGATCAGGCGAAAAACGGAGGCCGCGAGGAAGGGCGCTTGTCTGGCACAGCGAACCTCGCGAGGATTGGCGGGCGCACAGCATGCCCTCCCTTCCCGCGCAAGCACAGCCGGAGACTGACATGACGACGCTCGCCGCCGACCTGGTGATGACCGCCGGGCGCATTGCCACCATGGATTCGGCCGGAACCTTCGTGGAGGCGCTGGCGGCGCGGGACGGCAAGATCGTGGCTCTCGGCAGCGCCGCCGAGATCAAGGCGCTGATGGGCCCGGACACCGAGGTCATCGACCTCGCCGGCCGCACCGCCATCCCCGGCATCGTCGACAGTCACAACCACCCGGACGCCTATGCCGCCCGCCTCGCCTCCTGGGAACTCCTGAGCCCCGATCGGATCCAGAGCCGCGACGCCCTGCTCGCCCGCCTGTCCGACGTCGCCGCCAGCAAGGGACCGGACGAATGGGTCGCCGGATATCGGCTGAACGAGAACAAGTCCGGCGGCTACCCGACCCTCGAGGAACTGGACGCGGCCGCCCAGGGCCGTCCGCTGTTTATCCTGCGCACCGACGGCCATATCGGCCTGGCCAACAGCCGCGCCTTCGCCGAGCTCGGCATCGACGAGACCACCCAGCCGCCGGAATTCGGTGCCTTCGACAAGCATCCGGACACAGGCAAGCTGACCGGCATCGTGCGCGAGACGGCGGCCCACCTGTTCCTCGACCGGGTGCATGAGGGCGACACGCCGGAGAGCATCGCCGCCGGGCTGGAGCGGGTGTTCGCGGAGTGGACCTCCTACGGCATCACCTCGGTCTACAACTCGCTGACCCCGTCCAAGGGCATCCGCGCCTACCAGATGATGAAGGACGAGGGCCGGCTGAACATGCGGGTCGGCATCATCGCGTCGGGCCGCGAGACCGGGCTGGTGGAGTCGCTGACCGCCGCCGGCATCCGCTCCGGCTTCGGCGACGACTGGGTGCGGATCATCGGCGTCGAATGGTGCCCGGACTGCTCCACCTCCGGCCGCACCGCCGCCTATTACGAGCCCTATGTCGGCAAGAAGATCAAAGGTGAGCCGGAGCCGAATATCGGCGTCCTGCTGTACGAGTTGGAGGACCTGAAGCGCCGGGCGCTGGCCGCCCACAAAGCCGGGCTGCAGGTCATGATCGAGGGGGTCGGCGACCGCGGCATCGACTTCGCGCTGGACGCCATCGAGTACTGCCTGGAGCAGCACCCGATGGAGGATCACCGCATGCGGGTCGAGCATTGCTGCTACGTCACCCCGCCGCTGCAGGAGCGCCTGCAGAAGCTCGGGGTGATCGACAGCTCGGCCACCGGCTTCATGTACGACCTGGGCGACGCCTATATCGCCAACCGCGGCCAGCAGGCGATGGCCCGCATGTGGCCGCACCGGGCGATGATCGACGCCGGCATCCCCGCCCCGGGCCATTCCGACGCCATGGTCTGCCAGGCGAACCCGTTCCTCGCCCTGTGGTCGATGGTCAACCGCAAGTCGGATACCGGCGGCGACCTGGACGCCTCCCAGGCGATCACTCCGACCGAGGCGCTCAACGCCTATACTTGGCTCGGCGCCCATTCCGGTCGGGAGGAACACCTGAAGGGCTCGCTGGAGCTCGGCAAGCTGGCCGACGTGGCGGTGCTCGACCGGGATTATTTCTCGATTCCGACCGAAGAGATTCGCGAAGTGCAGGTCGACATGACGGTCATAGGCGGTAGAGTCGTCCACCAGCGTTGAGTGAAATCCCCCGCAATCTTTGGGGGGTGACCGAGTCGCTTTGCCCGTCGTAGCCTCACGCGACGGAGCATTTTGTATGCAATCCCCCGCAGAAGAGGGGCCCCCGTCTCATCGTGAGGCGGGTCCGGGAAAGGAAAACGGGAAGGGCCATGTCCGACATTCGATATCTGGCGCCGCAGACGCTCGACGATGCGATCGCCCAATACGCCGCAGCCGAGGGGGCCGCGCGCATTCTCGCCGGCGGCACCGATCTTCTGGTGCAGATGCGGTCCGGCATGCTGAAGCCGGGAACCATCGTCGACGTGAAGAAGATCCCAGAACTGACCGCGATCCAGAAGACGGCCGATGGCGGCTTCAAGATCGGCGCCGCGGTCGCTGGTGCGAAACTCGAGGAGGATCCCGACTTCGGCAAGGCCTGGCCGGGCGTGCTGGAGGCGCTGAACCTCATCGGCTCCACCCAGATCCAAGGCCGGGCGTCGATGGGCGGCAACCTGTGCAACGGCTCGCCGGCCGGCGACAGCGTTCCGGCGCTGGTGGCCGCCGGTGCGGTGGCGACCATCAAGGGGCCGAACGGCACCCGCGAGCTGGCGGTCGAGAAGGTTCCCGCCGGGCCGGGCAAGACCAACCTGAAGCCGGGCGAGATCCTGGTCAGCTTCACCTTCCCCACCCGTCCCAAGGGCTCCAGCGACGCCTATCTGCGGATGATCCCGCGCACGGAGATGGACATCGCCGTGGTCGGGGTCGGCGTCAGCCTGACCCTCGAGGGCGGTACCTGCACCGCCGCCCGCGTCGGCCTGGGCGCGGTCGCTCCGACCGTGCTGCTCGTGGAGGACGCCGCCAAGGCGCTGATCGGCAGCAAGCTCGACGACGCCGCGATCGAGAAGGCCGCCGCCGCCTGCTCCGCCGCCTGCAATCCGATCGACGACAAGCGCGGCACCATCGCTTACCGAACAAAGGTGGCCGGCGTGCTGCTCAAGCGCACGACCGCAATCGCCGCCGAACGCGCCGGGAGGGCCTGACACCAATGGCGAAGATCCACGTTTCCACCACCATCAACGGCGAGCCGACCGAGTTTCTGTGCGACGCCGCGGACAGCATGCTGGACGCGCTGCGCGACACGCTCGGACTCACCGGCTCCAAGGAAGGCTGCGGCACCGGCGACTGCGGCGCCTGCAGCATCACCCTGAACGGCCGGCTGGTCTGCTCCTGCCTGATGCTGGCCGCCGAGGCCGACGGCCATGAGATCGAGACGATCGAAGGCATGGCCAAGCCGGACAAGCTGCATCCGCTGCAGCAGAAGTTCCTGGAATCCGCCGCCCTGCAGTGCGGCATCTGCACCCCGGGGATGCTCGTCGCGGCCAAGTCGCTGCTGGAACGCAACCCGAACCCGACCGAAACCGAAGTCCGTTTCTGGCTCGCCGGCAACCTGTGCCGGTGCACCGGTTACGACAAGATCGTCCGCGCGGTCATGGAGACCGCCGCCGACATGCGGGAGGCTGCCCGATGAACGACCAAAGCAACAAATGGATCGGTAAGCGTACCATCCGCCCCGACGGCGCCGACAAGGTCACCGGCCGGGCCGCCTATGCCGCCGACGCGACCATGCCCGGGATGATCTGGGCCAAGGTGCTGCGTAGCCCGCATCCCCATGCGGTCATCAAGTCGATCGACACCTCCAAGGCCGAGGCGCTGCCCGGCGTGAAGGCGGTGGCGACCGCCGCGGACTTCGTCGACTTCCCGGTCGACACGCCGGTGCCGCTGGGAATCCAGGACATGCGCTGGATGAGCCGCAACATGCTGGCCAAGGAGAAGGTGCTGTTCCACGGCCACCCGATCGCTGCCGTGGCCGCGACCAATGAGGAGATCGCGGCCGAGGCCTGCGCCCTGATCGAGGTGGAGTACGAGGTTCTGCCCTTCGCCATCGAGATCGACGACGCGCTCGCCAAGGATGCGCCGATCCTGCACGACTTCATGAAGTTCGACGGCAAGCCGTCCAACATCGCCGGCACCCTGGAGCACACCCTGGGTGACGTCGATGCCGGCTTCGCCGAGGCCGACGTGGTGATCGAGCGCAGCTTCACCACCAAGCCGGTGCACCAGGGCTATATCGAGCCCCATGCCTGCGTTGTCAGCGTCGCGCCGGACAACCGCACGACCATCTGGAGCTCCAGCCAGGGCCAGTTCATGGTCCGGGCGATGACCGCCTATCTGACCGGCATTCCGCAGTCCAACATTAAGGCCATCCCGGCCGAGATCGGCGGCGGGTTTGGCGGCAAGACCATCGTCTATCTGGAGCCGGTCGCCACCATCCTGTCGAAGAAGTCCGGCCGTCCGGTGAAGATGGTCATGACCCGCGAAGAGGTCATGCGTGCCACCGGCCCGACCTCGGGCTCCAAGAGCACCGTGAAGATCGGCGCCAAGAAGGACGGCACCATCGTCGCCGGCAAGGGCACGTTCTACCTGCAGGCCGGCTGCCTTCCGGGCTCGCCGATCCGCGGGGCGGCGGGCTGCGCCTTCGCGCCGTACGACATCAAGAACGTCCATTCCCTGGGCTACGACGTGGTCTCGAACCGCTCCAAGGTCGCCGCCTACCGTGCCCCAGGGGCCCCGATCGGGGCCTTCGCGGTGGAGAGCGTTCTGGACGAGCTGGCCCGCGAACTCGGCATGGATCCGCTGAAGCTGCGTCTGAAGAACGCCGCCAAGGAAGGCACGAAGGCCGCCCACGGCCCGACCTATCCGCGCATCGGCTATGCCGAGACCGTGGAGGCGGCGCTGAACAGCGAGCACTACAAGACGCCGCTCACCGGCAAGTTCCAGGGCCGGGGCGTCGCCTCGGGCTACTGGTTCAACGCCGGCGGCGAGTCCAGTGCCCAGGTCAACATCACCGAGGACGGCAACGTCGTGGTGACCACAGGACATCCCGATATCGGCGGCTCGCGCGCGTCGATCGCCAACATCACCGCCGAACTTCTGGGCATCAACTACGACCAGGTGTCGGTGCAGATCGGCGATACGGCGACCATCGGCTACAGCAACCTGACCGGCGGCAGCCGCGTCCTGTTCGCCTCGGCCATGGTTGTCACCGAGTCGACCGAGCAGGTGATCGAGCAGCTCAAGGGCCGGGCCGCCAAGATCTGGGGCATCGACCCGTCCCAGGTGGTCTGGGAGGGCGGCGAGGCCCGTCCGATGGGCGAGCACAGCGCCAACTTCCCCTCCATGTCCCTGGAGGAACTGGCGGCCAAGGCGAACGCCACCGGCGGCCCGATCGGCGCTGGCAGCCAGAGCAACACCGTCGGCGCCGAAGGCGGCTTTGCGACCCATGTCTGCGACGTGGAGGTGGATGTCGATCTCGGGATCGTACGGGTGCTGCGCTACACCTGCTTCCAGGATGTCGGCCGGGCGATCCACCCGAGCTACGTGGAAGGCCAGCTCCAGGGCGGTGTCGCCCAGGGAATCGGCTGGGCGCTGAACGAGGAGTACATCTACAACAAGAAGGGTCAGGTCGATAATCCGGGCTTCCTCGACTACCGGATGCCGGTCTGCTCCGACCTGCCGATGCTCGACTGCGGTATCATCGAGATCCCGAACCCGAAGCATCCCCAGGGTGTGCGCGGCGTCGGCGAGGTCCCGCTGGTGCCGGGCCCGGCCGCCGTTCGCAACGCGGTGCATGACGCGATCGGGATCTGGATCGATGACCTGCCGCTGTCACCGCCGAACGTGCTGGCGGCGATCGACGCCAATGCCGGCCGGCAGGCCGCCGAGTAACGGCACACAGACAACGGGGCGTGCCGGAACGGATCGGCCCGCCCCCTCTCCCATGAACGGCCGCCGCGCTCACCACCGAGCCGGCGGCCGTTTTCCTTTCAGGGGCCCGAAGCGCTTCCGGATACGCCGGCCAGGTGCGACCTTGAGGCCCGATGGCTGCAAGACTCGGCTCATGCTACAAAGGCATGGAAAAGAAAAAGCCAACAGAGCCCATGTCTTCAGATCGCCGTGTGACGTCCGACTTCGACCTTCCACCCTGGTTTTACGCCGATCTGACCGCAACGGTCTGCAACCGGACTTTGAAAGACGTCCTGGCGCATTGGGAATCCCTCAAGGACGGCGCCGACCTTCCGAAGGCCAGCCGGATAGACCCGTTCGACCTGCGCCCGCATCTCGGCGACCTGTTCATGGTCCGGGTGGGCAACCAGGGCCAGGATTTCACCTATTCGCTGATCGGCACGCGGATCACCGGTGTCCTGGACCGGGACACGACCGGGCAGCGGGTGGAAGACACCTTTCCCGAAGACCACCCGATCCTCAGCATCTACCGGCTGATCCATGACCGGCGCATCCCCGTGCGGACCCATGGCCAACTGAGCTGGGTCCACAAGGACTACAAGCGGTTCGAGAGCGTGATGATGCCGCTGGTCGACGACGAGGGCACGGTGATCAAGGTCCTGGGCGCGGCGGTCTACTTCTCCGACGCCTGACCCCGGCCAGTCAGATTAGCTCTTCAACTGGTCGGACAGTTCGTTCAGCAGCCGCATGACCTCGTGGGAGGCTTCCGCCGCCTCACCGACGAGATGGGTTGCCCGGTCGAGGTCTCCGGTCGCGAAGGCCTTTGCCGCCTCGATGCCGCAGCGATGCACCTGCTGGTGCGGCGCCATCAGCGCCTTCCAGGCCGGCTGGCCGGTCAGGCGTGGATCCGTCTGGGCATCGTACCACTTGCCGAGGCGGCAGCTGTGGTGGTCGGCGAGTTCGTCCGGCCGCAGCACCTCGCGCCCGACCAGCATCTGGGCAAGGCGGCGCATCCAGATCATGTGGTCGGACTTGGCGGCGTGGATGGTGGCGTTCGGCACCCCGGCCTTCACGAAGCCGTCGATCGCCTGGGCGATCGTCGGGCCGGTCTTCTCCAACAGCCCGATGGTGCTGTCGATCATGTAGACGTTACGGGCGCTCATGTCGGCGATGACGGTGACGCCCTCGGAAATCTCCTCGGTGGCGGTCTGCTGTTCACCGAGGATCTGGGACACTTCGCTCATGCTGCGGGTGACCGAGCCGATGCGTTCGGCGAGATTCTCCATCTCGTGACCGACGGTCTGAATGGTGCCGCGCCCCTCTTCGACCCGTTCCGCACCGGAGCGCATGACGCCGACGATCTCCTCCATATCGTGGCGGATGCCGGAGATCCGATCCCGGATATCGACGGTGGCGCTGGCGGTCTGGTTGGCCAGCGTCTTCACCTCGCTCGCGACCACGGCGAAGCCCTTCCCCGCCTCCCCGGCCCGCGCCGCTTCGATCGTGGCGTTCAAGGCAAGCAGGTTGGTCTGCTTGGCGATGGATTCGATGGTCGAGACGATATCGCCGATGGCCACCGACGCCTCGGCCAGGGCATCGACCTTCTGCACGGCCGACTGAACCACCTCGAACACGCTCTCCATGGCATCGACCGCCTGACCCGCGGCGGCCCGGCCGCTGTCGGAGACGGCGGCCGCTTCCGACGCCTCGTCGGTCGCACTCTGGGTGGTATGGCTGATGGTCTGCACGGTCACCGTCAGCTCCTCGACGGCCGAGGCGATCGACTGGGCGCGGTTGTCCACCTCGCGCAGGGAACTCATCATCTCCGAGGTCTTGCGCACGCCGTCGCTGGCGGCGATCGACATGTCGACCCAGCGCTCCAGACGGCCTTCGGCTTCCCGGTCGGACCCGGCGAGCCGCAGGATCTTCTGCCCGAGGTCACCGCCCTGGCGTGCCACCAGATCCCGGTTGCCCGCGAGCATCGCGTCGATCAGATCCTCGGCCGACAGGGACTCGGGCGCTTCCGCGACGCTCATGGCTCGGACTCCGACTTTTCCAGGTCGTGACTGACCGGCCGACCTTGGCCCACAGCCGTTTAAAATTCATTAAGGAGTTTGCGGCCAAGGCCCTTGCGGTCGCTCACTGAGTCCCGTCGCGCCGCCAATAGCCGGCACAGCTGACCTGTCGGGCCGGCAGCCCGCTCCGGGACCGGAAGACCGACCGCAGATGGCGTGCCGTCTCCGCCTCGCCGGCGAACCAGACGGCCGGATCGCTTCCCTCCGGGAGGGATGCCGCCGCCATCCGTCGGCATAGGGCGGCATCGTCCCCGACCACCCACTCGACGGTCGCGCCCGCCGGTGCCGCGATGTCCATCCGGGCATCCGCATGGCGCACCCCGATGATCGCATGCGCGCCCGCCCCTTCCGGCAAGGCCTCCAGGATGCGGGCGATCGCCGGCAGGGCCGTCTCGTCCCCACCGATCAGCAGCCCGTCCGCCGCCGGAAAATAGCCGCCACCCGGACCGATCACCCCGACGGGAGCGCCCGGCTCGGCCTGCTCGGCCCAGTCGGAGACGGCACCCCCGGCATGGCGGACGACATTCACATCGATCTCCCCGCTCTGCGGCCGGATCGCG
Source organism: Thalassobaculum sp. (assembly GCF_965223715.1). Classification (GTDB taxonomy): domain Bacteria; phylum Pseudomonadota; class Alphaproteobacteria; order Thalassobaculales; family Thalassobaculaceae; genus Thalassobaculum. Next base: position 2,043,662 of record NZ_OZ245012.1, read on the forward strand.
CGGATCGTGTAGACCCGGACGGCCAGGGCGTCGTCGCCATCCGGAAAGACCACCGCGCCGGACGGGGCGCGGCGCGGCCAGACGGGGGTGCGGTCGCGCGGCGGAACCAGCAGCCGGATGTGCAGGCCGCGCTCCGCGAAGGGCGCCATATCCCGACCCTGAAGGGTGAGACGGACCATCCAGGGGCTTGCCAGGCGCCGGGCCGTCACCCGCATCTCCCGGAAATTGGCCGGCAGCGTCTGCTCGTGCGCATCGCCGCGCCAGACCATGGTGCGGGCCAGCTCCGGATCGTGGGTCGTCAGGTAGTGGGAGATCGTCTCCTGCAGCACCTCCAGGCCACCGATATCGCCGCTTTCGACCCGCACCCGCAGGTCGTTGCCACGGGCCCGGATATGGAAGCTGCCATAGGCGCTGCGGTACTCCACCGCCTCGTGCGTGTGCAGCACGGGCAGCAGGTCATGCTCGGCCAGATGCGCCACCTGCCGGACCAGCCAGGCTCCCGCCCCATCGAGGGTGAGGGTCAGTTCGGCTTGCAAACTGTCGGTCACGATCAGGCGCTCCAAGGTTGGTGGGCCAATCCCGTATAATGCAACTCATTCGCAATATCGAACCCGAATTGGCCCTCGGCAAAGAGAAAGGGCGTCCACCGGTCGGCGGACGCCCTCACCCCTTGGTCCATACCTCAGCCGGCGGGCGCCGGCTCCGGGGCATCGTCGGGCTTCTCCGTCTTCGGCGGTTCAGAGCGGCGCTTGGAGAACAGCCGCATCACCAGCACGAAGAACAGCGGCACGAAGAAGATCGCCAGCACGGTGGCCGAGATCATGCCGCCCATGACGCTGGTGCCGATTGCCTGACGGCTGGCGGCACCCGCTCCGGTGCTGATCGCCAGCGGCAGCACGCCGAGGGTGAAGGCCATGGAGGTCATGATGATCGGCCGGAAGCGCTGGCGGGCGGCTTCCACCGTCGCCTCTAGCAGGTCCATGCCGTCGTCGTAGAGCTCGCGGGCGAACTCCACGATCAGGATGGCGTTCTTCGCCGACAGCCCCACCGTGGTCAGCAGGCCGACCTGGAAGTAGACGTCGTTCGGCAGGATCCGCAGATGGGCGGCCGCGACGGCGCCGAACACCCCGAGCGGCACCACCAGCATGACCGAGACCGGAATGCTCCAGCTCTCGTACAGGGCGGCGAGGCAGAGGAACACCACCAGGATCGACAGCGCGTAAAGCGCCGGCGCCTGATCCCCCGACATCCGCTCCTCGTAGGACAGGCCCGACCACTCGTAGCCGACGCCGTCCGGCAGGCTCTGGGCCATCTCCTGCATCGCCTGCATGGCTACGCCCGAGCTGACGCCCGCGGCCGCCTGTCCCTGGATCTCGATCGAGGACGCGCCGTTGAAGCGCTCCAGCCGGGGTGAGCCGTACGTCCATTCCGAGGTGGCGAAGGCCGAGAACGGCACCATCTCCCCGAAGCTGTTCCGGACATACCAGCGGTCCAGATCGTCCGGCATCATGCGGAAGGGCGCGTCGGCCTGGAGGTAGACCTTCTTGACCCGGCCGTCCTCCATGTAGTCGTTCACATAGGACGCCCCCCAGGCGGTCGAAAGCGTGGTGTTGATGTCGGCGATGGAGAGGCCGAGCGCGCTGGCCTTCTCGTGATCGACATCGACCCGGAACTGCGGGGTGTCGGAGAAGCCGTTCGGCCGGACCTGGGTGACCCGGGCATCCTGCGAGGCCATGCCGAGCAGCTGTCCCCGGGCCTGCATCATGACGTCATGCCCGACGCCGCCCCGGTCGACGAGCTGGAACTCGAAGCCGGTGGCGTTGCCCAGCTCGATGATGGCCGGCGGCGTGAAGGCGAAGATCTGCGCCTCGCGGACCTGCGACAGCGCCCCATAGGCCCGTCCGACGATCGTGGAAACCGGATCCGGGCGCTCGTCCCAGTGCTTCAGGTTGATGAAGGCGATGCCGGCATTCTGACCGCGGCCGCTGAAGCTGAAGCCGGCCACGGTGAACAGTCCGTTCACGTTGGCCTCTTCATTCACCAGGAAGTGATGCTCGACCTTCTTCAGCACCTCGATGGTCCGCTCCTGGCTGGCGTTGTCTGGCAGAGAGATCATCGAGAACATGATGCCCTGGTCCTCGTTCGGCAGGAACGAGGTCGGCAGACGCAGGAACAGGAAGGCGAGCCCGCCGACGATCAGCAGATACACCAAGCCGTAGCGCCACTTGCGACCGACCACATGGCCGACGCTGTTCTGGTAGAACCGGTTGGTCCAGTCGAAGCCGCGGTTGAACCAGCCGAACATGCCGGTCTTGCTGCCGTGACTGTCCTTGGCCCGCAGCATCGACGCGCAGAGCGCCGGGGTCAGCACGATGGCGACGATCACCGACAGCACCATCGACGACACGATGGTGATCGAGAACTGGCGGTAGATCGCCCCGGTCGAGCCGCCGAAGAAGGCCATCGGCACGAACACCGCCGACAGCACCATGGCAATGCCGACCAACGCGCCGGTGATCTGCGACATCGACTTCTTCGTCGCCTCGCGCGGGCCGAGCCCGTCCTCGTGCATCACGCGCTCGACGTTCTCCACCACGACGATGGCGTCATCCACCAGCAGGCCGATGGCCAGCACCATGCCGAACATGGTCAGCGTGTTGATGGTATAGCCGAACGCGGCCAGCACGCCGAAGGTGCCGAGCAGAATGACCGGCACGGCGATCGTCGGGATCAGCGTCGCGCGGATGTTCTGCAGGAACAGGAACATCACGACGAAGACGAGCACGATCGCCTCGAACAGCGTCATCACCACTTCGTTGATCGAGATCTCCACGAACGGCGTGGTGTCGTAGGGGTAGACGACCTCCAGCCCGGCCGGGAAGAACGGCTGCAGCTCGCGGATCTTGGTGCGCACTCCTTCGGCGGTATCCAGGGCGTTCGCGCCGGAGGCCAGGTTCAGGCCCATGCCGACCGCCGCCTGGCCGTTGTAGCGCGCGACCGTCTCGTAGTTGGCGGCGCCGATCTCGACCCGTGCCACGTCCTTCAGCCGCACCTGGGAGCCGTCGGTATTGACCCGGACCAGGATGTTGCCGAATTCCTCCGGCGTCTCCAGGCGCGTCTGGGCGATCAGAGTGGCGTTGATCTGCTGTCCCGGAACCGCCGGGGCACCGCCGATCTGTCCGGCGGAGATCTCGGCGTTCTGGGCGGTGATGGCGCTGCGCACCTCGGTGATGGTGATGCCGTAGCTCTGCAGCTTGGCCGGATCGAGCCAGATCCGCATCGCATGCTCGGACCCGAACAGGCGCACGGAGCCGACGCCTTCGACACGGCTGATCGGGTCGCGCACGTTGTCGGCGATGTAGTTGGCGATATCGCTCTGCGGCATGTCGGTGTCGGACACGAAGCCCAGCACCATCAGGAAGCTGCCGCTGCTCTTCGCCACCTGGATGCCCTGGTCGATCACGCTCTCGGGCAGGAGCGAGGTGGCGAGCTGCAGCTTGTTCTGGGTCTGGACCTGGGCGATGTCCGGATCAGCTTCCGGATTGAAGGTCAGCGTGATCGTCGCCGTGCCGCTGCTGTCGCTGGTCGACTTGATGTAGCGCAGATTGTCGAGACCGGTCATCTGCTGCTCGATGATCTGGGTCACCGAGTTCTCGAGCGTGCTCGCCGACGCGCCGGGATAGGTCGCCGTGACCGTCACCGTGGGCGGGGCGACATTCGGATACTGCTCGATCGGCAGGCGCAGGATCGAAAGCCCGCCCGCGAGCATGATCACGATGGCGATGACCCAGGCGAAGACCGGGCGATCGATGAAGAAACTGGCCATTTGAAAACTCTCGGTTCGGCGTTCAGCTCTGCGCCTTGCTGTCGGCGGCCGCCACGGGCTTCTGGACTTCGACCGGCGTCACCTTGGCGCCCGGCCGGATGCGCTGAAGGCCGTCGACCACCACCCGCTGGCCGTCGTTCAGGCCCTGGTCGATGAGCCAGTCCTTGCCGGCGGCATCGACGATATGGACCTTCGCCTGGGTGACGGTGTCGTCCTCGCCGATGACATAGACATACGGGTCGCCCATCGGGGTGAAGCTGACCGACGCCTGGGGCACCAGAAAGCCGCGATCGACCACGCCCTGATTGACCAGACCGTGCACGAACATGCCCGGCAACAGCTCACGGTCCGGGTTCGGGAAAACGGCGCGCAGGCGCACCGACCCGGTGGTCTCGTCCACGGTCACCTCCGAGAACTGCATGGTGCCCTGCTGCCCGTATTCCAGGTCCACCGCGTCCAGGATCAGGGTGACCGGCAGCTCCGCCTTGCTGCCCAGGGTCCGCTCGCCGGTGCGGAACATCTGGCGCAGACGGAGCAGCGACGCACTGGACTGGGTGAAGTCCACGTTGATCGGATCGAGCTGGGTGATGGTGGCCAGGGCCTGGGCCTGACCGGCGGTCACCAGCGCGCCCTCGGTGATCGAGGACCGGCCGATCTGGCCGGCGATCGGGGCGAGGACCTGGGTGTAGCCGAGACTGATCCGCGCCGCATCGACGGACGCCTGCGCCGCGGCAACGCTGGCCCGGTTCTCCTGCTCCTCCGCAACCACGTCGTCATAAGCCTGACGGCTGACCGCGTTGGTCTTCACCAGGCTCTCGTAGCGCCGCAGCTTGGTGCGGGTGGAGTTCAGGGTCGCCGAGGCCCGCGCCAGTTCCGCCTCGGCCATCTTGACCTGGGCCTCATAGGCGGCATCGTCGATCTGGTACAGCGGCTGGCCCGCCTCGACGGCGGAGCCCTCCTCGAACAGCCGCTTGGTCACGATGCCGTCGACCTGGGGCCGCACCTCGGCCATGCGTAAAGCCACGACGCGGCCGGGCAGCCGGGCGGTCAGGTCGACCGACTCGGCCTTCACGGTGGTGAAGCCGACCTGCGCCGGCGGGCGGGCCGCCGGGCCGGAGGAAGCCTGCTGCTCCTGCTCACAGGCGACGAGGGCGACGGCCGCCAGCAGGACGGCGCAAAGACGGGTCAGGAAAACCTTCGGCACGGTCGAGTTCCTTGTGCGTGAAATCGCATCCGTTGACGGCGGTCCCAGCCTGCGGGATTGCGCCATGGATCATTTGTGTACTATCTAGTACATATTGCATCGCACAACAAGAAAGATGTGCGACGCCCCTGGATGGAGGAGGATCCCCCCTCGATGGCCTGCTGTGTCGGAGACGGAAAGAAGCCCACACGCGGCGAAATCCGTCGGCGCGCCCTTGTGGAAGCCGCCTGGTCGCTGGTCAAGGAGAACGGGATCGAGGCGATCACCCTCGACGAGATCATCGCCCGTGCCGGCGGCTCCCGCGCAACGATCTACTCGGCCTTCGGCGACAAGGACGGGCTGATCAAGGCCGCGGTCGGTGAGAACTGCTCCGCCTTCGCCGAGCAGATGATGGAGATGCTGGATGACAGCGAGGATCCGGCAACGACCCTGACCCGGCTTGCGGCCAACCTGATCGGCCATATCTGGACGCCTGAGGCGACGCGGATCTTCGGCAGCTTCCTGACCGAGGGCGACCGGTTCCCCCAGGTGATCGACGCCTTCCTGCAGAACGGGCCGGACCGGCTGCACCGCCGCCTGGCCCGCTACCTCGCCGAGATGCGCGACCGCGGCCAGGCCCCGATAGAGGACCCCGAGGCCGCGGCCAAACTGTTCCTCGACACCCTGCACGGCGACTGGCTGATCGGCTCCCTGGGCGGAAGGCCGCCCCGGGACCCGGACTCATCTGGGACCCGGCAGTGGATCCGCTATGTGGTCGCCCGGACGCTGAACCTGCCGGCCGACGCGGTCCCCCTCACCGCTCCGGGATGAGCCCCTTGGGCGCGAAGCGCATCACCAGCAGCAGGATCGCCCCCATAAGCAGGTAGCGGGTATAGGCCGCCCCCATCATCAGATGGGCGCCAATGGCGGAATCCTCCGGCAGCGGGGCGGTGATCGTCGCCATGAACCAGTTGCCCAGCGGCTCGGCCTCGACCCACAGGAACCAGATCACGAAACCGCCCAGCACCGCGCCCCAGTTGTTACCGGACCCGCCCAGGATCACCATCACCCAGATCAGGAAGGTGAAGCGCAGCGGGATGTAACTGGTCGGGGTGAGCTGCCCGTCCAGGGTCGCCAGCATGGCGCCGGCGATGCCGCATGTCGCACAGCCCAGCACGAAGACCTGCAGGTGGCGGGCCTTCACGTCCTTGCCCATGGCCTCGGCGGCGTCTCGGTTGTCGCGGATCGCCCGCATCATCCGGCCCCAGGGCGACTTGAGCGCCCGCTCGGCCAGCCACATGACGATGGCCAGCACGGCGATGAACAGCAGCCCGTAGCAGAACTTCACGAACAGGCTGGAGGCCTCGTTGAGATCCGTGGCGCCGAGTGAGGTCGCCAGATCGATGAACCACTGGGCCTCCACCAGGTCGACCTCGTAGGGCACCGGGCGCGGAATGCCGGTGACGTTCTTCACGCCGCGCGACAGCCACTCCTCGTACTTGATGACGGCGATGATGATCTCGGAGATGCCGAGGGTCGCGATGGCGAGATAGTCGGCGCGCAGGCCCAGTGCGATCTTGCCGATCAGCCACCCTGCCCCGGCCGCCACCAGCCCGCCCAGCGGCCAGGCCAGCAGTACCGGCATGCCGAGGCCGCCGAGATAGCCCGACAGGGCCGGATCGATCGCCTCGATCCGCTCGGTCGCCGGCAGGAAGAAGGTCCCGATCAGGAAATAGCCGGCGATCACCAGGGCGACGGTGACCAGCAGGCGGAAGGCAGGCGGCACCATGCGGCGCGCGAACACGATCGCGACCACCGTGGCGACCAGGCTGATGAACGACAGCGCCAGGTCGCCGCCCGCCACCGCCCAGGCCTCCTGGACCGGCGGCATGGAGACCAGGACAGCGGTCAGCGCGCCGAGCGCGGTGAAGCCCATGATCCCGACATTGAACAGCCCGGCATAGCCCCACTGCATGTTCACGCCGAGCGCCATCACGGCGGAGATCAGGCACAGATTGAAGATGCCGAAGGCGACGTTCCAGCTCTGGAACACCCCGACCCCGATCAGCACCAGCATCATGAGGCCGTAGAGGAAGACGACGCGCCGGGTCATATGACTTTCCCCCGGATGATGCCGGTCGGCCGCACCAGCAGCACGACGACCAGGATGACGAAGGAGACCGCGAACTTGTAATCGGTCGACAGGAGCTGGACCAAGCCGTCGGGCTCCCAGCCCTCGGGGCCGAGATAAGCCAGGAACCGCTTGAAGGCGTAGGTCACGGTGACTTCCGAGAAGGCGACGATGAAGCCGCCGAGCACCGCGCCCACCGGCTGGCCGATGCCGCCCAGGATGGTGGCGGCGAAGATCGGCAGCAGGATCTGGAGGAAGATGAACGGCTTGTAGGTCTTGTCGAGGCCGTAGAGCGTGCCGGCGATGCAGGCGAGCGAGCCGGCGATGATCCAGGCGATCAGGACCACCCGCTCGGGGTTGATGCCGGACAGCAGCGCCAGATCCTCATCGTCGGAATAGGCGCGCATCGCCTTGCCCCAGCGGGTCTTCTGCAGGAACCAGAACAGCAGCGCCACGACGATCAGGGTGACCACGACGGTGACCACCTGGGTCTGCTTGATGGCGATGCCCTGGTCCCAGCCGGTCAGCTGCTTGAACTCGCCGAAGGAGATCAGGAACCGCGCGCCGTCGGCGAAGCTATGGTCGTCGGGACCGATCACGATGCGGATGATGCCCGCCATCATGAACATCACGCCAACCGAGACGATGGCAAAGACGATCGGGTTCGCCCGCTTCTTCCGGTAGAACTTGAACACGAACCGGTCGGTCAGCACCGCCATGGCGACGGTCGCCAGGATGCCGACCGGCAGGGCCAGCAGGGCCGTCGGCAGCGGGCCGAGGCCGATCCCGTTCATCTGCAGCAGCCAGGTCACCAGGATGGTCACCATGGCGCCGAAGGACATCAGCTCGCCGTGGGAGAAGTTGGCGAAGCGCAGGATGCCGAAGATGATCGTGACCCCGAGCGCGCCGAGCGCGAGCTGCGCGCCATAGGCGGTGGCCGGGACGAGGACGAAATTCGCGAGCAGCGCGAAGGCGTTGGCGATCTCCATCTCAGCCCCCCAGGAACGAGCGGCGGACTTCCTCGTTCGCCAGCAGCGCCTCGCCGGTATCGGTGAAGCGGTTTGTGCCCTGGACCAGGACGAAGCCGTGATCGGCGATCTCCAGCGCCTGACGTGCATTCTGCTCGACCATCAGGATGGCGATGCCGGTCTTGGCGATCTCGACGATGCGGTCGAACAGCTCGTCCATGACGATCGGCGACACGCCGGCGGTCGGCTCGTCCAGCATCAGCAGACGCGGCTGGGTCATCAGCGCCCGGCCGACCGCCACCTGCTGGCGCTGGCCGCCGGACAGCTCGCCGGCCGGCTGGTTGCGCTTCTCGGCCAGGATCGGGAACAGCTCGAAGACCTGCTCCTTAGAAGCCGTCAGGTCGTCGTCGCGGATGAACGCGCCCATCTCCAGGTTCTCTTCCACGCTCAGCGACACGAAGACGTTTCGGTTCTGCGGCACGAAGCCCATGCCGACCCGCACCCGGTCCTGGGGCGCGAGGCCGGTGATGTCCTGGCCGTCGAACACCACGCTGCCCTCGCGCAGGTTCAGCATACCGAACACCGCCTTCATCGCGGTTGACTTGCCGGCCCCGTTCGGTCCGACCACCACGGCGATCTCGCCGCGCTCCACGCGCAGCTCGCAGTCGCTGATGATGTCCGCGCCGCCATATCCGCCGGTCATGCCGGTTGCAGCCAGGAAACTCATGCCTCCGACACCCGCTTGTGCTTGCGCCCGGTGCCCAGATAGGCCTCGATGACGTCCTCGTTGTTCATGACCTCGTCGGTCGTCCCCTGAGTCAGGAGCCGGCCCTCGGCCATGACGATGACCGGGTCGCAGAGCCGGGCAATGAAATCCATGTCGTGCTCGATCAGGCAGAAGGTGTAGCCGCGCTCCTGGTTCAGGCGCTGGATCGAGCGCGCGATCGTCTGCAGCAGCGTGCGGTTCACGCCGGCGCCGACCTCGTCCAGGAACACGATCTTGGCGTCCACCATCATGGTACGGCCGAGTTCCAGCAGCTTCTTCTGGCCGCCGGACAGGTTTCCGGCCAGCTCGTTTTCCAGATGCGGGATCTCCAGGAACTCGATGACCTCGCGGGCGCGCTCGCGGACCTTGGCCTCGACTTCGCGCACCTTGGCGAAATTGAACCAGGTGTGGCGCAGCTCCTCGCCCGGCTGTTCGCCCGGCACCACCATCAGGTTCTCCAGCACCGTCAGGCTGGAGAACTCGTGGGCGATCTGGAAGGTGCGGAGCAGGCCCTTGTGGAACAGCTCGTGCGGCTCCAGCGCCGTCACGTCCTCGCCGTCCAGGTAGATCTGGCCGGAGGACGGCGGGAAATGCCCCGCGATGATGTTGAAGAGAGTGGTCTTGCCGGCCCCGTTCGGACCGATCAGGCCGGTAATCGACCCCTGCGCGATCTCCAGCGAGACCCCGTCGACCGCGCGGATGCCACCAAAGTTCTTGGTGACGTTCTCAACTCTGATCATTCAACAAATCCGAAATCGGGAGACGGTCGGGCCGTAGCCCGACCGCCCCCATGTCGTTGCCGACCGCGTGGCGGTCAGCGGCCAATCGGTCAGTGGTAGGACACCGTCTTCCAGGCGCCGCCCTCGATGATGGTCTCGCGGAAGCTGCCGGCGGACTCGCCCGGGCCGATCAGTTCCAGCGCGGTGCCGCCGACATAGTCGATGTCACCGCCATCGGCGAGGATCTTCAGGGCCTTGGCCAGCTCGCCCGGGTAGATCTTCTCGCCCGGGGCGTTGGCGACCTTCTCCACATGCTCCTTGTAGACGGCGCTGTCGGTGCTGCCGGCGGACTGCATGGCCAGCAGCAGGACGGCGGCGGCGTCATAGGCCTCCGGGACGTACGGGTCGTCGCCCTTGAAGCCTTTCGAGCTGCCGAGTTCGGCCAGCATCTTGGCACCCGGGCTGTCGGTGCCCGGGTTGGTGCCGATCGAGCCGTCGATCGCGTCGCCGAAGTTCTCGGTGAGCGACTCGCCAACCATGCCGTCCGGCAGGAGGAACTTGTCGAACGCGCCGGTGTCCAGCGCCGCCTGGATCATGCCCTTGCCGCCCTGGTCGAGGTAGCCGGCCACGATCAGGATCTCACCGCCGGCCGAGGCCAGGGTGGCGACTTCGGCCGAGTAGTCGGCCTTGCCGTCCTCATGGGCGGCGACGGCGGTGATCTTGCCGCCGGCCTTCTCATAGGCCGCCTGGATGGCGTCCGCGAGGCCCTTGCCGTAGTCGTTGTTGGTGTAGGTCAGCGCCGCCGACTTGATCCCCTTGGAGGACAGGATCTCGCCGATGATCTCGCCCTGGCGGGCGTCGGACGGGGCGGTGCGGAAGAACAGGCCGTCATCCTCGATCGTGCTCAGCGCCGGCGAGGTCGCGGACGGAGAGATCATGACGATGCCGTTCGGGCGCACGACGTTGTTCAGGACGGCCGTGGTCGCGCCCGAGCAGGTGGCGCCGACGATGCCGACGACACCCTCGGAGGTGATCAGACGGGTGGCCGCGGCCGTGGCGGCGGCGGCGTCGATGCAGGTGCTGTCACCGCGCACCGAGACGACCTTCTTGCCGCCCAGGAACAGACCGCTGTCCGAGATCTCCTGGATCGCCGCTTCACCGCCAAGCGCCATCGGCTTGACCAGCGACTCCGTCGGGCCGGTGAAGCCCTGGAGCATGCCGACTTTGACTTCTTCCTGAGCGTGGGCCGCGGTGGAGAACACCGCCGCGCACAGCAACGGTAGCAAACGTTTCATGGTCGCTTCCTCTTGTTTGATGCCAGGTTCCTGGTCTGCCCCACTATACATTTGTGGGCTGTGACAGCAATCGAAGCGACAGGCTCATCCGACAGCCGCCCCCTGGATAGGGGCCTCGCAATCGCTTTCCGCATTGCGATATAACCTGATGAGGTACGCTCGGACGCTGCAACCATCTGGATAGTCATGTCGATCAAGGCCGCGATCCATCACCTGACCCACTACCGCTACGACCGCCCGGTCACCCTCGGCCCGCAGATCATCCGGCTGCGCCCGGCGCCCTACAGCCGGACCAGGGTGATCTCGCACTCGCTGAAGGTCACGCCGGACACCCACTTCGTGAACCACCAGCAGGACCCGTACGGCAACTGGCTGTCCCGCTTCGTGTTTCCGGAACCGGTGCGCGAGCTGAAGATCGAGGTCGACCTCGTCGCCGACATGACCGTCTACAACCCCTTCGACTTCTTCGTGGAGGAGAGTGCCGAGGAATGGCCCTTCGCCTATCCCGAGGAGCTGCGCGACGACCTGTCCATTTACCTGAAGCCGGAGCCGATCGGCCCGCGGGTGGAAGACTTTCTGAAGCGCCTCGACCGCTCGCAGAAGGGCACCGTCAACTTCGTCGTCGACCTGAACCGGCAGGTCTCCGAGGCGGTGAAGTACCTGATCCGCATGGAGCCGGGCGTCCAGACGCCGGAGGAGACCCTGGAACTGGCCAGCGGCTCGTGCCGGGATTCGAGCTGGCTGCTGGTCCAGCTGCTGCGCCATCTGGGCTTCGCCGCCCGCTTCGTGTCCGGCTACCTGATCCAGCTCAAGCCGGATCTGGTGGCCCTGGACGGCCCGGCCGGCACCGACCACGATTTCACGGATCTGCATGCCTGGGCCGAGGTGTATCTGCCGGGAGCCGGCTGGATCGGCCTCGACCCGACCTCCGGCCTCCTGACCGGCGAGAGCCATATCCCGCTGTCGGCCTGTCCGCATTACCGCAACGCCGCCCCGATCTCCGGCATGGCGAGCCCGGCCAATGTCGATTTCTCCTTCGACATGACGGTGACGCGGGTGGCCGAGCACCCGCGCATCACCAAGCCGTTCTCCGACGAGGCCTGGAGCGCCCTGGACGCGCTCGGCGAGAAGGTCGACCGGGATCTGGCCGAGGGCGATGTGCGCCTCACCATGGGCGGCGAGCCGACCTTCGTGTCGATCGACGATTTCGAATCCGCCGAATGGAACACCGCCGCTGTCGGGCCGATGAAGCGTGGTCTGGCCGACGTGCTGATCCGCCGCCTGCGCCAACGCTTCGCGCCGGGCGGCTTCCTGCATTACGGCCAGGGCAAGTGGTATCCGGGCGAGACCCTGCCGCGCTGGACCTTCTCTTTGTACTGGCGCCGGGACGAGAAGCCGATCTGGCGCAACCCGGACCTGATCGCCGGCGAGACCGAGACCCTGCATGCAGGTCCGAAGGAGGCGGAGGCGCTGCTGAAGGCGATCGCCGAGAACCTGTCGGTCGAGCGTGACTATGTCGTCCCCGCCTTCGAGGACCCGGCGGAATGGGTGCTGAAGGAGGCGAACCTTCCAGAGAACGTGACGCCGGAGAACTCCAAGCTGCGCGACGCCGAGGAGCGGCACCGCATCGCCCGGGTGTTCAGCCGCGGCCTGACCGAGCCCGCCGGCTATGTCCTGCCGGTGCAGGCCTGGCAGTCGCGCGCGCGGGAAACCCGCCGCTGGCAGTCGGAGCTGTGGAAGCCGCGCCGCGGCCATGTGTTCCTGGTGCCGGGCGACAGCCCGGTCGGCTTCCGCCTGCCGCTCGGCTCCCTGCCCTACGTGCCGCCGTCCCAGTACCCTTATGTGAACATCGCCGACCCGTGGGAGACCAAGGGGCCGCTGCCCGATTTCGACGCGGAGCGCGGACCGGGCGAGGCCGCGGCGGATGAGGACGCCCCCGACCAGGCCCGCGCCTCCTTCACGCCGGGCGGCCCTGTCCAGAACGTCATCGAGCAGAAGGTCGGCGAGGTCGGCGGCGCCGTGCGCACCGCCATCGCCGTGGAGCCGCGCGACGGCCGCCTCTGCGTGTTCATGCCGCCGGTGGAGCGGATCGACGACTATCTCGACCTGCTCGACGCGGTGGAGCGCGCGGCGGCCAAGGTCAGCGTGAAGGTTCATATCGAGGGCTACGCCCCGCCGACCGACCCGCGCCTGAACGTGATCCGCGTCGCCCCCGACCCGGGCGTCATCGAGGTGAACATCCATCCGGCGACGAGCTGGCGCGACTGCGTGGCCATCACCGAGGGCGTCTACGAGGAGGCACGCCAGTCCCGCCTCGGCGCCGACAAGTTCATGATCGACGGCAAGCATACCGGCACCGGCGGCGGTAACCACGTGGTCGTCGGCGGCGCCAATCCGGAGGACAGCCCGTTCCTGCGCCGGCCCGACCTGCTGCGCTCGCTGATCCTGCACTGGCAGCGCCACCCGAGCCTGTCCTACCTGTTCTCCGGCCTGTTCATCGGTCCGACCAGCCAGGCCCCGCGCATCGACGACGCCCGCCACGACACGCTCTATGAGCTGGAGATCGCGCTCAGCCAGATCCCGAGCCCGGACAACGGCACCCCGCCGCCGCCCTGGCTGGTCGACCGGCTGCTGCGCAACATGCTGACCGACGTGACCGGCAACACCCACCGCTCGGAGATCTGCATCGACAAGATGTACTCCCCGGACGGGCCGACCGGGCGCCTTGGCTTGGTGGAGTTCCGCGGTTTCGAGATGCCGCCGGACCCTCGCATGAGCCTGGCCCAGCAGCTTCTCCTGCGCGCCCTGATCGCCCGGTTCTGGAAATCGCCGATCGGCGGCAACTTCACCCGCTGGGGCACCACCCTGCTCGACCGGTTCATGCTGCCGCATTTCGTGTGGTCGGATTTCATGGACGTGCTGCAGGACCTGAAGCTGAACGGCTTCCACTTCCGCTCAGAGTGGTACGAGGCCCAGGCCGAGTTCCGATTCCCGTTCTGCGGCGAGGTCGAATACGAGGGCGTGCAGTTGGAGCTGCGTCAGGCTCTGGAGCCCTGGCACGTGCTGGGCGAGACCGGCGCGATCGGCGGCACCGCCCGCTACACCGACAGCTCCACCGAGCGGCTGCAGGTGAAGCTGACGGCGCTGGATCCGAGCCGCTACGTGGTCACCTGCAACCAGCGCCGCATGCCGCTGCACGCCACCGAGAGCAGCGGAGTCGCGGTTGGCGGGGTGCGCTTCAAGGCGTGGCGGCCCGCCATGGCCATGCATCCGGTGATCCCGGTCCACGCGCCGCTGACCTTCGACATCTACGACACCTGGTCGGGGCGGTCGCTGGGCGGCTGCGTCTACCACGTGGCGCATCCGGGCGGGCGCAACTACGAGACCTTCCCGGTCAATGCCAACGAAGCGGATGCACGCAGACTGGCCAGGTTCGAGTATCATGGTCACACGCCGGGGGGCTATGTTCCGGCACCTGAGATGACTCATCCCGAGTTCCCACTGACCCTCGACCTGCGTCGCGCCGCCGGAACCTGACAATGAGCAAGCCGCAGCAGGCTGCGAACCGATCCGACTGGGGCAGCCTTCTGGACGCCTACCGCACGCTGCCCGGCGTTGCGGACGAGCTGTACGACAGCAGCGGCCGGGTGCGGCCGGTGTGGCAGCCATTCCTGCGGGACCTCGCGGCCCTCGACGAAGAGGCGCTCGACCACGCGCTCGCCCGGGGCGACCAGTATCTGCGCGATGCCGGCGTGTTCTTCCGCCAGTACGGCCCGACCGATTCCACCGAGCGCGACTGGCCGCTGAGCCACCTGCCCATGCTGATCGAGGCGGGGGAATGGCAGAACATCGCCACCGCCCTGATGCAGCGCGCCGACGTCCTGGAAGCGGCGATGGGGGACTTCTACGGGCCGAACCGGCTGGTCGCCGACGGCATCGTGCCGGCCCGGCTGCTGGCCTCCAACCCGGAATGGCTGCGGCCCATGGTCGGCATCCAGCCGCGCAACGGCCATTACCTGCACTTCCTCGCCTTCGACATCGGCCGCGGCCCGGACGGCAAGTGGTGGGTGCTGGGCGACCGCACCCAGGCCCCGTCCGGCGCCGGCTTCGCGCTGGAAACCCGGATGGCGACCTCGCGCAGCTTCTCGTCGGTGATGAGCAGCTCCAACGTCATGCGGCTGGCCGGCTTCTTCCGCCGGTTCCGCGACACGTTGCTGGGCATGCGCGACAGCGACGGCAGCCGGGTGGCCATCCTCACGCCGGGTCCGCTGAACGACACCTATTTCGAGCACTCCTACATCGCCCGCTATCTCGGCCTGATGCTGGTGCAGGGTGCCGACCTGGCCGTGAAGGACAACAGGCTGATGGTCCGCACCGTCAGCGGATTGCAGCCGATCTCGGTTGTCTGGCGCCGGCTCGACGCGGAATGGACCGACCCGCTGGAGCTGAACGAGAGCTCCCAGCTCGGCACGCCAGGCATGATCGGGGCGCTGCGGTCGGGTTCCTTCACCATGGTCAACGCGCTCGGCTCCGGTGCGCTGGAGGCCCGGGCGCTCATGGCCTTCATGCCGCGCATGAGCGAGCACCTGACGGGCCAGCCGCTGGCCATGCCGAACATCGCCACCTGGTGGTGCGGCGGGCCCGGCGAATGCGACTACGTGAAGGCCAATCTGGAGCGCATGACGATCGACAACGCCATGTCGACGCGCCTGCCCTTCGACCACGGCCCCAATGTGGTGATCGCCGGCCGCAAGACCGACGGCAGCGCCGTCGACCCGGCCTGGATCGACGATAACGGCCCGCTGCTCGCCGCGCAGGAGATCGTTTCGCTCTCCACCGCCCCGGCCCTGGTAGACCGCAAGCTCGAGGCCCGGCCCATGAGCCTGCGGGTCTTCGTCGCCCGTTCCGGCAGCGGCTGGGTGGTGATGCCCGGCGGCTTCGCCCGGATCGGCCATTCGGCGGAGAGCGCCGACATCTCGATGCAGCGCGGCGGCGCGGTGTCCGACGTCTGGGTGGTGTCCGACGATGCCGGCCCGGCCGACACCCTGCTGGAGACCGGCGGCGGCACCGCCAAGCGCACCCTGGACGCCACCCTGCCCAGCACGGCCGCCGACAACCTGTTCTGGCTCGGCCGGTATGTGGAGCGGACCGACTTCAAGCTACGGCTGCTGCGCGCCTTCCACGTGCGGTTGGCTGAGACCGGCAGCGGCGACTATCCGCTAGCCCGGATGCTGTCCGACTACCTGGAGTTCCTGGGCGCCGATACCGAGGCGACCATCCCGACCAACGTGCTGGACGACATGCGCGCGGCGCTGCGCAGCTCCGGGCAGATCCGCGACCGGTTCTCCACCGATGCCTGGAACGCCCTGGTCGACCTGTCGCGCACCACCGAGATGTTCGCCACCCGCATCCAGCCGGGCGACGACGCGTCCCGCGCCTTCAGCGTGCTGCTGCGCAAGATCGCCGGCTTCGCCGGGCTGGTGCATGAGAACATGTACCGCTTCACCGGCTGGCGCTTCCTCGGCATCGGCCGGGCGCTGGAGCGGGCCGGGCTGATGATGAGCTTCCTGCGGGTCTTCACCGAAAAGGACGCCCCGGAAGGCGCGCTCGACCTTGCCATCGAGGTCGGGGATTCGATCATGACCCACCGCCGCCGCTACGCCGCCGGGACCAGCCGCGACACCGTGATCGATCTGCTGCTGCTCGACGACAACAACCCGCGTTCGGTGCTTCACCAGCTCGCCTCGATCGACGATCACGCCTCCTATCTGCCGGTGACGGTCGAGGAGGTCCGGATGACGCCGTTCCAGCGCAAGGTGCTCGAGATCAAGACCGCGCTCACCACGGCCGCCCCGGGCGAGATCACCCCGGAGAGGCTGGAGCAGCTTTCGGGCGACGCCGCCTCCCTGTCCGGCCTGCTGGCCGACACCTATCTGCGGTGAGCGCGCGATGCTGTACGACATCACCCTGAAGATCGAGTACGCCTATGACAGCCTGGCCGACGCGGGGCGGCACATCCTGCGGCTGACGCCAGCCACCCTGCCCGGCCGCCAGCGAGTGATCGCCTCCACCCTGGACGTCACGCCGGCGCCGACCGAGCAGGGCTTCTCCTTCGACTTCTTCGACAACCGCTGCATCAGCATCTCCTATGACGAGGCGGTGGAGGAGACCGCCTTCCTGATGCAGGCGCGGGTCGACCGGGCGGCCCTGGAGCCGCTCTTCGACGTCTCGCCCGACCTGCGCCGGCTGGCAAAGGAGCTGGACACGGTCAATTCGGTCGCCTCGGAGGCGCCGCACCATTTCCGCGGCCGCTCCCCCCGGGTGCCCCCGGTGGCGGAGATCGGCGCCTGGGCCCGGGGACTGACCGCCGACAGCCGGAGCACGCTGGACGCGGTCACCACCGTCTGCAAGGCGCTGCACCGGGAGATGGACTTCGATCCGGAAGCGACCGCCGTCGACACCCCGCTGGAGGAGGCGTTCCGCGCCCGCCATGGCGTGTGCCAGGACTTCACCCATATCGCCATCTGCGCGCTCCGCAGCATAGGCGTGCCGGCCGGCTATGTGAGCGGCTTCCTGCGCACCATCCCGCCCAAGGGTTCCGCCCGCCTGGAAGGTGCCGACGCCATGCATGCCTGGGTGCGGGCCTGGTGCGGGCTGGAGATGGGCTGGGTCGAGTTCGATCCGACCAACAACATGATGGCGGGCGAGGACCATGTGGTGGTTGCCGTCGGCCGCGACTATTTCGACGTGGCCCCGGTCAAGGGCGCGTTGCGCACCGCCGGCTCCCAGGAGACGTCGCAGTCGGTCGACATGGTGGCCGTCCCGGCCTGAACTTACCTCAGGAGCCCCGGATGAAGCTCTACGGCCGCCCGTTCAGCGTCTATGTCCGCACCGTCCGGCTCTGTCTGGAGGAGAAGGGGCTGGCCTACAAGCTGGTGCCGGTCGATCCGTTCGACCCGGCCGGCCTGCCCGACTGGTACGCCGATCTGCACCCGTTCGGAAAGATCCCGGCCTTCGAGGACGGCGACGTGCGGCTCTATGAGAGCGACGCGATCCAGCGCTACCTGGAGGCGCGCTATCCCGAGCCGCCCTTGCTGCCGACGGAGCCCGCGGCCCTCGCCCGGGCTGTGCAGGCGATGCGGATCATGGACAGCTACGCCTATCCGGCCATGGTCTGGAGCATCTTCGTCTGCGAGGCGCGGGATATGGAGGAAGGCTGGATGCCCCGGGACAAGGCGCTGGATGTATCGCGCAAGGTGCTGGGCGAGCTGGAGCGGTGGCTGGCGGATGGGCCGTATCTGGCCGGCGCGGCGCTGACCCTGGCGGACACCCATTTCCTGCCGACGCTGGACCTGTTCAGCATGACGGCCGCCGGCCGGGAGATGCTGCGCGAGCACCCGAAGGTCCGCGCCTGGTGCGAACGGCTGCGCGAGCGGCCCTCGGCCATCGCGACCGCATTTACCGGCTGATCAACCCTCCCGACTCTAGCCGTCATCCTGATGCAAATCAGGATCACGCCCCGAACGTCCGGCCTCGGTCCCGGCCCGCCCCCGGATCAATTCCGGATTAAATCCGGGACGGGCGCGTCCGGGATGACGATCATTTAATTGATTACGTTACCCGTCATCCCGGCGAGCTCCGGGCTTGGCCCGGAGGTCGGCCGGGACCCAGCCGTTGGACGTTGGTGGCTTGGTCCTGAGGTGCATCAGGACGACGGAATAGCTGTCACCCCATCACCCGGTGCCGCCGCCGCACGCGCTCCGGCCGTCCCGGGATCGACAGCCGGGCGTCGTTACGCGCCTGCCGGGAGATCACCTTGCCCTTGGCAATGACGCAGAGCCGGTCCGGGCGCAGCCGCACCGCTTCCACCTTGTCCCCAGCGTCCAGCACCACCAGCGACGCCACCGACCCGACCTCCAGCCCGTAGCCATCGAGATGCATGATCTTCGCACTCTCGGTCGTCACCATGTCAAAGCAGCGGGCCATCTCCTCCGGCGCGCTCATCTGCGCCACATGCAACCCCATGAATGCCACGTCCAGCATGTCCCCGGTGCCGAGCGAGTACCACGGGTCGCGCACGCAGTCCTGGCCCCAGCCGACGGTGATGCCGAGCGCCTGCATCTCCTTCACCCGGGTCAGGCCCCGGCGCTTGGGGAAGGTGTCGTGGCGGCCCTGGAGCATGATGTTGATCAGCGGGTTCGGGATCGCGGCCACCTGCGCCTCGGCCATCAGCGGCAGCAGCTTGGAGACGTAGTAATTGTCCATGGAATGCATGGAGGTCAGGTGCGAGCCCGCCACCCGCCCCTGGAGGCCGAGCCGCTGGGTCTCGTAGGCCAGCGTCTCGATATGCCGGGACATCGGGTCGTCGGTCTCGTCGCAATGCATGTCGACCAGCAGCCCGCGCTCCGCGGCGATCTCGCAGAGTGCGGTCACCGAGGCCGCCCCGTCGGCCATGGTCCGCTCGAAATGCGGAATGCCGCCGACCACGTCGACGCCCATGTCCAATGCCCGCACCGTGTTCGCGTAAGCCGTCGGGTCGCGGTACAGCCCGTCCTGGGGGAAGGCGACGAGTTGCAGGTCGATATAGCCCTTCACCGCCTCGCGCACGTCGAGGAGCGCCTCCACACCGAGCAGCCGGTCGTCGCAGGTGTCCACATGGCTGCGGATCGCCAGCAGGCCGAGGCTCGCCGCCCAGTCGCAATAGGCGAGAGCGCGCTCCTTGACCTGGTCGACGGTCATCACCTGCTTCAGCTCGCCCCACAGGGAAATGCCCTCGAGCAGCGTGCCGGAGGCGTTGATCCGCGGCAGGCCGTAGCTGAGGGTCGCGTCCATGTGGAAATGCGGATCGACGAAGGGCGGGCTGACCAAGTCACCCGCCGCGTCGATCACCTCACCGGCCTCGACGGCGTCGTCCAGCCGCTCCACGGCGGCGATGCGGCCGTCGCGGATGCCGATATCGGCGACCCGTCCGTCCGGCAGGGTCCCGCCCTTCACGACGATATCGAACATCTCAGCGCTCTCCCCTGTTGAACGGCACCATGAGGGCCGCCGGCACCTCGGCCCGGCGCGACATCACCACCAGCGCCAGGATCGACAGGAGATACGGCATCATCAGGAATATCTGGTAGGGAATATCGGCCCCGAGCGAGGTCTGCTGCAGGCGGATCTGCAGGGCGTCGAAGGCGGCGAACAGCAGCGCGCCGAGCAGCGCCTTGCCCGGCTTCCAGGCGCCGAACACGACCAGCGCGATGCAGATCCAGCCCCGTCCGTTGACCATCTCGAAGAAGAACGAGTTGAAGGCGGACATGGTGAGGAATGCGCCGCCCACGCCCATCAGGCCGGAGCCGACCACCACAGCACCCATGCGCAGGGCGGTGACCGACAGGCCCTGGGCCTCGACCGAGTGCGGGTTCTCGCCCACCGCCCGCACCGCCAGGCCCAGCGGGGTGCGGTAGAGGACGAAGGCGACCAAAGCGGCGGTGACGAAGGCGAGATAGGTCAGCGGCGTCTGTGCGAACAGCGCCTGCCCGATGATCGGGATGTCGGAGAGCACCGGGATCGGCAGCTCCTTGAACGCCTCGATCCGCGGCGGGTTGGTGACCTGCGGCAGGGCGACCCGGTAGGCGAAATAGGTAGAGGCGGTCGCCAGCAGGGTGATGCCGAGGCCGACCACGTGCTGGCTGAGGCCGAAGGGCACCGACAGGGTCGCGTGCAGCAGGCCAAACAGCATGCCGGCCATCATCGCCACGCCGACCCCGACCCAGAGATCCGCACCCGAGTAGACCGCCATCCAGCCGGCGAAGGCGCCGACCACCATGATGCCCTCGATGCCGAGGTTCAGCACGCCGGCGCGCTCGCAGATCAGCTCGCCCAGGGTGGCGAAGATCAGCGGGCTGGCGATGCGCACGGCGGCCGCCCAGAAGCTGGCCGAGACCAGGATGTCGAGGATCTCCACCGCCTACCCCCTCACCACACGGAAGCGCGTCAGCATGATCGCCAGCACCATCAGTAGAAGGGCCGAGGCGAGCAGTATGTCGGCGATGTAGGTCGGCACAGCGGCGGCACGGCTCATGCTGTCCGCACCGACGAAGATGCCGGCGACGAACAGGGCGGAGACCACCACACCCAGCGGGTTCAGGAGCGCCAGCATGGCGACGATGATGCCGGTGTAGCCGAAGCCCGGAGACAGATCCAAGGTCAGGCTGCCCTTCAGCCCCGCCACTTCCGAGAAGCCGGCGAGACCGGCGAGGCCGCCGGAGATCAGGGCGGTCTTGATCACCACCTTGGTCACCGGGATGCCGGCGAAGGCGGCGGCGCGCTGGTTCAGGCCGACGGCGCGGATCTCATAGCCCAGCGTCGTACGGGTCTGCATCACCCAGACGAGGACGGCGCAGATCAACGCGAGGCCGAAGCCCCAGTGCAGCCGCAGCCCGTCGACGATGCGCGGCAGCCGCGCCTCGGCCACCAAACGCTCCGATTTCGGCCAGCCCATCCCCATCGGATCCTTCAGCGGGCCTTCCAGCAGCATCGAGACGAACAGGATCATCACGAAGTTCAGCAGCAGCGTCGTCACCACCTCGTCCACGCCGAGCCGGGTCTTCAGGTATGCCGGGCCCAGCAGCATCAGCGCGCCACCGACGATGGCCACGGCGATCAGGATTGGGAGCAGGATGACCGACGGCAGCGGCAACAGGCCGGTGCCAAGCACGACGGCCAGGAGCGCTCCCATATAGAGCTGCGCCTCCGCCCCGATGTTCCAGAGCTTGGCGCGGAAGGCGACGGCGACCGCGAGGCCGGTGAAGATCAGCGGCGTGGCCCGGTTCAGGGTCTCCAGCAGCGCGAACTTGGAGCCGACCGCGCCCTTCACGATCAGGCCGAGCACCGCGACCGGGTTGGACCCGGCCACAAGGGCCAGCGCCATGGCGATCGCCACCGTCCCGCCGAGCGCGATCGCCGGCAGGCCGAGGGTGCGGGACAATCCCGGATCGGCGACGGGCTCAAGCCGCATGGCCGTGCTCCCCGTCAAAGCCTTGCCCCGCCATCCACACGCCGAGCTCCGCCGGGGTCTTGGTGCCGCGGGCGAAGCCGGGCGACAGGCGGCCCTCAGAGATCACGTGGATCACGTCGGCCAGTGTCAGGATCTCATCCAGATCCTCCGAGATCAGCAGCACCGCCGCGCCCGCATCCCGCGCCTCGATCAGCCGGTTCTGCACATAGGTGACGGCGCCGATGTCGAGGCCCCGCACCGGCTGGACGGCGAGGATGATCTTCGGCTCGGCCTCCAGGGCGCGGCCGAGGATCAGCTTCTGCATGTTGCCGCCGGACAGCAGCCGGATCCGCGCATCCGGCCCAGGGCAACGCACGTCATAGCGCTCGATGATCGCCCGCGTGTGCCGGTCGACCGCCTTCCAGTCGAACCATCCGTTCTTTGAAAATGGTTCTTTTTCATAAGCTTCAAGAACAGTATTCTCAGATAAGGTAAAATCAGAAATCGTTCCGGTGCGATGTCGATCCTCCGGGATCCGGCCGATCCGGGCGTCCAGAGCGGCGCGTGGCGTCCAGGCGCCGACACCCTCGCCGGCGACCTCGAAGACGCCGGACGCGGGGACCGTCTCGCCGGCGATCAGGTCGGCCAGCGCCGCTTGGCCGTTGCCCGACACGCCGGCCAGCCCGGTGATCTGTCCGGCCCGCAGATCGAGCGACAGGGAGCGCAGCCCGACCGCGTTGCCGACCGGGGCGGTAGACACATCCTGCAGCCGCAGCAGCACCGCGCCAGGCGCCGCCCCGCCGACCTCGGGCGCGGTGATCTCGGAGCCGACCATCATATGGGCGAGCTGGTGGCGGTCGGTGTCCGCCGTCGCCACCTCGCCCACCAGCTTGCCGTGGCGCAGCACCAGGACGCGGGAGGAGATCGCCAGCACCTCGTGCATCTTGTGGGAGATGAAGATGATCGACAGGCCGCGCGCCACCGCCTTGCGCAGGGTGGCGAACAGGTCGTCCGTCTCCTGCGGCGTCAGCACGGCTGTCGGCTCGTCCAGGATCAGAATGCGGGCGTCGCGATACAGCGCCTTCAGGATCTCCACCCGCTGGCGCTCGCCGACGCTGAGCGTGCCGGCCTTGGCGTCCGGGTGCACGGCGAGGCCGAAGTCGCAGCTGAGCTGGGCGATGCGCGTCCGTGCGGCCGCCCTGCCCGTGCCCAGACGCCACAGCGGCTCGGTGCCGAGGATGATGTTGTCGAGGACCGAGAGGTTGTCGGCCAGGGTGAAGTGCTGGTGCACCATGCCCACACCCGCCTCCAGGGCGGCGCGCGGGTTGCCCGGCGGCAGCCCATGGCCGAACACCTCGATCGCGCCCTCGTCGGCCGTGTAATGGCCGAACAGGATGTTCATCAGGGTGGTCTTGCCGGCGCCGTTCTCGCCCAGCAGCGCGATCACCTCGCCCTCATGCAGGTCGAAGGTGATCGCGTCGTTGGCGGTCAGCGGGCCGAACCGCTTGGTGATATTGCGGAGGCGCAGGACAGCCCGCGCCCCCGGACCGGCCGGCATCAGCTCGACTTCGGTTCTTCGTCGTTGATCGCGACGGTGAACTCGCCGGCCTTGATCGCCGCCTCGCGCTTCTCTACCAGGGCCATCGCCTCGGCCGGGACCTTGCCCTCGAAGGTGCCGAGTGGGGCGAGCGAGCAGCCGCCCTCCTTCATGAAGGAGTACGGGCCGTAGTTCTCGGCCTTGAACGACCCCGCCTTAACCTTGGCCAGGGCGGCGTTGAAGGTCGGTTCGAAATGCCACAGGGCCGAGGCGACCACGGTGTTCGGATAGTCCGGCTGGGTGTCGATCACGTTGCCGATGGCGAGAATGCCCTTCTCCTGGGCGGCGTCGGACACACCGAACCGCTCGGCATAGAGCACGTCGGCGCCGTTCTCGATCATCGCGTAGGCGGTCTCCTTCGCCTTGGGCGGATCGAACCAGGAGCCGATGAAGCTCACCTGGAACTTGATGTCCGGGTTCATCTCCTTCGCCCCCGCCATGAAGGCGTGCATCAGGCGGTTCACCTCGGGGATCGGGAAGCCGCCGACCATGCCGATATTGCCGCTCTTCGTCATCGATCCTGCAATGATGCCAGAGAGATATGAGGCGTCCTGAATGTAGTTGTCGAAGACGGAAAGGTTCGGATAGGCCGGGTCCTCCAGGAAGCTGGAGCCCATCAGGAAGGCCACGTCCGGGTATTCCAGGGTGACCTCGCGGGCCTCCTGCTCGACGCCGAAGATCTCGCCGACGATCAGCTTCACGCCCTGTTCGGCATATTCGCGCATGACCCGGGGATAGTCGGTGTTCGCGGTGTTCTCGGAGAAGGTGTAGGTCACCTCGCCGGCCGCCTGGGCCGCTTCGGCGGCCTTGTGGATGCGGCTCACCCACTGCTGCTCGACCGGGACGGTGTAGATGCCGGCGGTCTTGATCGGCTCGGCCGCGAACAGACGCGACGGGCTGGTCAGCAGACCGGCCGCCATCGCGGCACCGGACGCGCCCAGCACGCCACGACGCGTCCAGCCGGCCCGGCTCATCGGGAAACTCTTTTTCATGACACCACCCCTGTCCCTGTCATTGCGGATATCGGCGCACGGCGGTTTGTGCACCGTGGCAAGCCCATGCTGCCGCACTCCATGAGCCGGTGCAATAAAGACGCAATATTGTTCGGTTCTTTGGGCAGACCGGGGCAGAAGCCGTCGCTATCGCAGCGCAGCAAAGTCCCTAGGCGGCCTTGACCTCGACCCGGTCCCGGCCGGCATTCTTGCTGGCGTACAGCGCCTGATCGGCCCTGGCCAGGGCAGCGTCGATGGACCCGTCGCCCGCCCGCAGAGGCGTCAGCCCGATGCTGGTGGTCACGGGAATCGACAAACCATTCCAGACCACCGGCGCCTCCCGGACCGAGCGCAGCAGGCGCTCGGCCATCCGCGCGCCCTGCTCGACCGTCGTGCCGGCGGCCAGGACGGCGAACTCCTCGCCGCCGAGCCGACCGAACGTGTCGGTCTCCCGCAACTGGCCGCAGACCCGCTCGGAGACCGCGCGCAGCACCGCGTCGCCGGCGTCGTGGCCGTAGGAATCGTTCACAGTCTTGAAGTGATCGAGATCCATCATCATTAGGCAGGCCTCGCCGCCATAGCGATCGAGGCGCCGGAGTTCCTGGGTCATCCGCTCGCGGAAGGCGCGGCGGTTGGCGAGACCGGTCAGGGAGTCGGTGGTCGCCAGCCGCTCGAGCTCGACATTCAGGTCCTCGAGCTGCTTGGCATAGGCGCGCAGCATGAGCTGGTTTCGGACCCGGGCGCGGACGATCGACGGGTTGAACGGCTTGGTGATGTAGTCGATCGCGCCGAGCCGCAGACCCGCCTCCTCGTCCGCGACATCGGCGTGGCTGGTTACGAAGATGACCGGGATGAAGGCGGTGGTCGGATCAGCCTTCAGCCGGATGATCACCTCATGGCCGTTCATGTCCGGCATCTCGATATCGAGCAGCATCAGGTCCGGGCGGGTTTCCTTGGCCTTCTCCAGGGCGTCATGACCGCCCAGGGAAAACGAGACGGAGGCCACGTCCTTCAGGATCGTCGCAAGGATCCGCACGTTCTCGCGCGCATCGTCGACGATGAGAACACGCGAGGCGGAGATATCGAGGTCGGAGTTCATCGTCTGCCCACCGTCATCCCGTGTTCAGCAAAGCGCTGAGCTTGCTGGCCGCCGTGCCGTAGTCGAGGTCGTCGATCGCGGTCGCGACCTCCTCGGCCACAGCGCCGTCGCGGGCCCGCAGGGCCGGCTCAAGCGACCGCCATGTGTCTTCCGCCTGCATGTTGCCGGACCGCAGCTGTTCGACCAGCGCGCGGATATCGGCGGCACCAGCCTTGGTCGGGAACGGGACCAGGTTGGTCTGCGGCGCCTCCTGCTCGGCAGCCGCGTCGATATCGGCGAACAGTGCTGCGAGCGCGTCGGTGAACTCCTCCACCAGATCGTCGATCGCCGCGCCGTCGTCCAGGCCCTCCGCGTCGATCTTCTCCTCCAGGGCCTTGGCCGCCTCGAACACCGACATCGCCCGCAGATTGCCGGCGACGCCGCGGACCTGATGGGCGGTCCTGCGCGCCTGATCGCGATCGCCGTCCGCCACGGCCTTGCGCAGTTCTGCGCCGGTCTCGGCCTGGCCCTCGCGGAACTTCAGCAGCAGCCGAGAGATCAGATCGTCCGGCAGGGTGCGCCGGAGCTCGACCGTATCGATCGTCTCCAGGCGGTCCACATTGATCAGCATCGGCATCTCCGCATCAGAGGTCTTGGCATCCTGCGTCCGTGTCTCGGGCGACGGAAGGTCGGGGGCCGCCCGGCCGTTACCGTCCTGACAGTGTCGGGCCAGGGCCTCGAACAGCTTGTCCTCGCCGAGAGGCTTGGCCACGTGGTCGCTCATCCCGGCGGCGAAGCATTTCTGGCGCTCCTCCTCCAGGGCATGCGCGGTCATCGCGATGATCGGCAGGGTCTCGAACCGACCGTCGGCCTTGATGCGCCGGGTCGCCTCCAGGCCGTCCATGACCGGCATCTGCACGTCCATCAGCACGGCGTCGTAATGCCCAGGCCCGGCCTCCAGGACGCGCGCGACCGCGTCCTGGCCGTTCTCGACCACATCGACCCGTATGCCCTGCTGCTGCAGCACGGCGACGGCGACCTCCTGGTTGATCTCGTTGTCCTCGGCCAGGAGGACGCGCAGGCCGGGCAGCACCGTCATCACCGGCTGGCTGGACGTCACCTTGCGGGCGTAGTGCTGGCCGGTGCGCTTGCCCACCGCCGTGGCAATGGCGTCGAACAGCGTGGACTGGTTCACCGGTTTGGCGACATAGCCCACCAGCCCCGACTCCGCGGCCTCAAGGACCGCGTCGTCAGGCATATAGGCCGAGACCAGAATGGTTGCCGGATGCGGACCGTCGCCGCAGTTCTCGCGGATCCGCCGGGCTGTCTCGATGCCGTCCATCTCCGGCATCATCCAGTCCATGAGGACCAGGTTGTAGCTGAGCTCGCCCCTGTTGACGCCGATGCGCCGCAGGGCGGTCGGTCCGTCGGCGGCCACGTCGACCTCAAAGCCCATGGCCCGCAACGTGTCGCCGATGACCAGGCGGGCCATCTCGTTGTCGTCGACCACCAGGATCCGAAGATTCCGCAGGTCAGCCGGCAGCATCGGCTGCGGCTGGGCCGCGGTGGCCCCCAGGGCCAGGCGCACGGTGAAGTGGAAGGTGGATCCGATCCCGTATTCGGACTCCACCCAGATGCGGCCGTCCATCCGCTCGGCCAGCTCCTTGGAGATGGTCAGGCCGAGGCCGGTGCCGCCGAACTTCCGGGTGGTCGACACGTCCGCCTGGGTGAACGGCCGGAAGATCTGACCGACCTGCTCCGGCGTCATCCCCACGCCGCTGTCCCGCACCGAGACCTGGAGTTCGACCCGGCCGTCGACGACGCTGATCGGGCGCACATAGACGACGATCTCGCCCTCGGCGGTGAACTTGATGGCGTTGGCGCAGAGATTGGTCAGGATCTGGCCGAGCCTGAGCGGATCGCCCACCAGTTCCTGGGGCGTATCCGGATCGACACTGATCAGGAACTCCAGGTCCTTCTCGGCCGCCCGCGGGGCCACCATGGCGGTGACGTTCTCGATCACCTTCATCAACCGGAACTCGGTCTTCTCGATCGAGATCTGGCCGGCCTCGATCTTCGAGAAGTCCAGGATATCGTTGATGATGCCCAGCAGGTTCTCCGAGGAGAACAGAACCTTCTGGGCGTAGTCGAGCTGCTTCGGGTTGAGGTTCGTCTGGGCCAGCAGCCGGCTCAGGCCAATGATGCCGTTCAGCGGCGTGCGGATCTCGTGGCTCATGTTGGCCAGGAAGGACGACTTGGCCCGGGTCCCCTCCTCGGCCGCATCGCGGGCCTGGGACAGGCGATCCATGGCCCGCTCCTGCTCCAGCTCCATGCCGAGCCAGCGTCCCATCATCTCCACCAGCACGAGGTCGCTCTTCGAGAAGGGCTGCTGCCGCGCCCCGATCGAGGAGAAGTTGATCGTGCCGTAGACCTCGCCCTCGACGATCACCGGGGCACCGATATAGGTCCGCCGCCCGAAGGTCCGGAAGCAGTCGGCATCGGCCAGTTCGCTCTCCTCCACGTTATGGAAGGCGAGCGCGCGCTCCCGCTCCAGCATGTGGTGGCAATAGGTGGTCTCCAGGTCGAACGTGGTGCCCGGGGCCCGGATGGGGCCTGAACCGACGGAGCGCTCGACGATGTACTTGCCCCCCTCGGTCCGGCTCGCGGTGCCGAGTTCGGTGCCGAAGTGATCGACGCCCAATTGCAGGATCCGCCGAATCCGCTCGTCCGGTCTCAGAGTGACGTCGGTCGACAGCTCCTGGAACTGATGCAGGATCGCGGCGGTCATATCCAGTTCCGAGGCGTAGCGTCGGAACACCTCCAGGGACTTGGCAAGGTCGGCCACCTCGCGCACCCGGCTTTCCACATTCTCCACGGGTGAGAGATCGCCGGTCGGGATGCGAACCATCGCATGCGCGATCCGGGAGAGCGGCCGCTGGACCGCGCGCAGGACGATGCTGGCGAACACCGCGCTGATCACGACCGCGCCGAGGGAGAAGATCACCACCAGCATCTCCGTCAGACGGGACACCGCCGACAGGTTCCCCTGGATCGTCTGGGTGAGCTGGTTCGCCTCCTCGGCGATGGCCTTCTCCAGGACGGCGAGCGCCTTCAGGGCCGGGCCGTCATCGACCCGGACCGCCGCGTCGATGGCGGAGGCGGGTGCGCCGCCCTTCACCATGCTGAGGGCGATGTCGATGTTGAACTCGTAGTGATAGAGCGTGGTGTCTATGACCTCGAGTGCCGCGGCTTCCTGCTCGGTCAGCGACTGCTCCCGATAACGCTCCAGGGTCGCAATCCCGAGTTCGACGCCCCGCCGGGCCATGGGCGCGAAGGCGGTGTCACCCAGGAGAACGAGCTTCTTGAAGAAGTCGATCATGCCGCCGAAGCCGATATCCCGCCGGAAGGCGCGCAGAAGCTCGAGCTTGGTGACCTCGTCGGAATGGATCGCCCGCCGGGCCGATTCGGCCTTGTGAAGATCCTCCAGCGCGATCAGCGCGCCGGGCGACCACAGGGCCATGGCCCGGGCGGTTGCCTTCGGCGTGTTGCCATAGGCGCGCATAACCTGGGCCAGTTCGGCCCGGTCGAGGAGCACGTTGACCAGCGTCTCGATCTCGCCGAGTGCCGCCCGCTCCTTGGGCGTGATGTCCGCCGTCCGGTACCGGTCGACCGCCGAACGCACCGTTCCGAGGTCGGAATTCAGGGCATCGATATAGTCGTAATCCCCGCGCAGCACGAAGTTCAGCAGGTTGTGGATGGCGCCGCCGTAGCCGAGTTGGTCCGTGATCTCGACCAGGGCACGGGCTCGCACGGAGCTCGCGTCGCGATAGGCGTTCCAGCTTTCCTCGGTCTCGGACACCCGGTGATTGACCCAGACCGTCGCACCGATTCCGAACGCCCCCGCCAGGAAAAGCAGGCAGACGAGAGCTATCGTCAATGTCCGTAGCGAAAAGCGCACCTCGGCGCCTCCTTCAGGCTCCACTGGTCACCGCGGCCCAACGCGCTCCGAATGGCGACGCGGCGTTGCTGATTCTGAATATCCCATGGACCGTAAGGGAATAGTTAATGCCCCTACCACATCGTACGGGCATTCCCTCGCCCCAGATTACGGGTTAAATATATCTGACGAAGATCACCAAAAGTCGTACATGCAGGGTATCTTGGTCGGACACAGCAGGAATACTCCGGAGATCGGCCAGCGCCAATGACGGGCAGCATCAGTCTTACCCAGCAGACCACCCAGGCGCTGCGCGCCAAGATCGCCGACGGCCCGATGAAACCGGGCGACCGTCTTCCGACCGAAAAGGAACTCGAGGCGGAGTTCGGCGTCAGCCGCACCGTGATCCGCGAGGCCGTCGCCGTGCTCAAGGCCGAGGGGTTGGTCGAGCCGCGGCGCGGGGCCGGTATCTTCGTGCTCGACCCGGCCCTGTCCCGGCCGCGCGGCATGCCCTCCTTCCTGCCGGGCGAGATGTATCAGGCCTTGGATCTGCTGGAGCTGCGCATGGCGGTGGAGGTGGAGGCGGCCGGCCTGGCCGCGACCCGCCGGACCCTGTCCCAGGACGCCCGAATCCGGGAGCACATGGCCGATTTCGGCCGGGCGCTGGAAACCGGGGCGAAGACCGTCGAACTGGACATCGCCTTCCATGACGCCGTCGCCCAGGGGACCAACAACGCGCTGTTCCCGGCCTTTCTGGAATCCCTCGGCCGCAACGCGATCCCGCGCAGTTCCCTGTCGGCCGAACAGCGGGCGCGGCTGATCAGCCACGACTATCTGCAGCGGGTCCATCAGGAGCATCTGGCCATCGCCGATGCCATCAGCGCCGGCGAGGCCGACCGGGCGCGCAACGCCATGCGGGCGCATCTCAGCGGCAGCATCTCGCGCTACCGCGCTTCGCTCTGAGCGGAGACCGGCGATGGCCCCCACCGTCGACTGCGTGCTGGACGCCCGCGCCACCCTGGGCGAGGGAATCGTCTGGGACGCCGCGGACCGGCGGCTGTGGTGGGTGGATATCGCCGCCCCGGCCCTGCACCGATTCGATCCGGCGACTGGCCGCAACGAGACCTGGACGATGCCGTCGGCCGTCGGCTGCGTGGCCCCGCGGGAGCGCGGCGGTGCGGTGGTCGGACTGGAAGAAGGCTGGTGCGCCTTCAACCCGGACAGCGGCGCGGTGGAGGTGCTGAACCGGAACGCACCCGGTGAGGCCGGGATGCGGTTCAACGACGGCTGCGTCGATCCCGCCGGACGGTTCTGGGCCGGCACCATGCCGAAGGCCGGCCCGGCCAACGCCGCCGCCGGAGAGCTTGGCAATGGGCTGCTGTTCCGGCTGGAGGCGGACAGATCGTCACCGCAAATGCTGGACGGTTTCTACACCCAGAACGGCCTCGCCTTCTCGCCGGATAGCGCCGTCATGTATCTGTCCGACAGCCATCCCGCGGTGCGCACCATCTGGGCCTTCGACTTCGATCTGGAGAGCGGCACGCCGTCGAACCGCCGGGTGTTCTTCGACACGCGGCAGGTGGCCGGACGGCCCGACGGTGCCGCCATGGATGCCGACGGCTGCTACTGGATGGCCGGGATCGAGGGCTGGCAGGTGATCCGGATCACCCCGGGCGGGAAAGTCGACCGCATCATCGAGGTGCCGGTGGAGAAGCCGACCTGCCTCGCCTTTGGAGGCCCCCGGCTCGACACCCTCTACGTGACCTGCATGGGCGCAGGGCTGATCACCAAGGGGAGCGAGGCGAAGCAGCCGCAGGCCGGCGGCGTCTTCGCCCTCGACCCGGGCGTGACCGGCTACGCACCGCCGCCCTGCGCCGCCTGACCTACCCCGCCAGCCAGTTCGGCAGGGTCAGCGAGATCGCCGGGATGAAGGTGGTCAGCACCAGCGCCACCAGGATCGCCGCGTAGAACGGCCAGATCGTCCGCACCGCCCGCTCGATCGGCACCTTGCCCACGGCACATCCCAGGAACAGGCAGGCGCCCACCGGCGGCGTGCACAGGCCGAGCCCCAGGTTCATCATCAGGATCATGCCGAACTGCACCGGGTCCATGCCGAAGGACACGACGACGGGCAGGAAGATCGGTGTGCAGATTAGAATCAGCGCCGCCATGTCCATGATCATGCCCAGGATCAGCAGCATGATGTTGATCATGATCAGGATCATGATCGGGTTCTCGGAGATCCCGGTCATGAAGTCGATCATCTTGTTCGGCACCTGGTAGAAGGTGAGCATGTAGGCGAAGGCGGTAGCCGAGGCGACCAGGATCAGCACCATCGAGGTGGTCCGAACCGAGTTCACCACCGCCGTGCTGAACGCCTTCCAACTCATCGAGCGGTAGACGATCAGGGTGATCGCGAAGGCGTAGAGCGTGCCGAAGGCGCCGGACTCGGTGACGGTGAAGATGCCGGACAGCACGCCGCCGACGATGATCACGGCGGTGAACAGGCCCGGGATCGCCGCCACGAAGGTCAGCAGCAGGGCGCTGAACCCGGGGAAGGTCTCGGCCTTGTAGCCGCGCTTCACCGCGATCAGATAGGCCGCCACCGCCAGGCAGATGCACATCAGCACCCCGGGCACGACGCCGGCCAGGAACAGCGACGAGATCGAAATGCCGCCGCCGGCGGCGATGGCGAACAGGATCATGTTGTGGCTGGGCGGCACGAGGATGCCGGCGATCGACGAAGTCACGGTGACGTTCACCGCATAGTCGTCGTCATAGCCCTTCTCCTTCATCACCGGGATCAGGATCGAGCCCAGCGCCGAGATATCGGCCACCGCCGAGCCGGAGATGCCGCCGAACAGCATGGAGGAGAACACGTTCACCACGCCGAGCCCACCGCGCACGGCCCCAACCGCGGCCGAGGCGAAGCGCACCAGCCGGATGGCGATGCCGCCGTGGAACATGAGTTCGCCCGCGAAGATGAAGAACGGGATCGCCATCAGCGAGAAGACGTTGATGCCGGAGATGATGCGCTGGAACGCGATCACCATCGGCAGGCCCTCGTAGAAGAAGGCGGCGACGGCGGCGACACCCAGGGCGAAGGCGACCGGCACCCCGATCACCACGCACAGCGCGAACACCCCGAGAAGGATCAGCAGGCCCATCGTGGCGTCCCCCCTACTCGGCCGACGGTCGCGGATCGATGGATGGACGATCCTGCGGCGGCGTCTCCAGGATCTGGTCGTCCAGGCGCTCGCCGGTGAAGAAGCGGATCAGGTGGCCGAGGGAATAGGCCAGGGTGAAGGCGCCGCACAGGGTCAGCGGCACCGCGCGCAGCCCTTCGGGCAGGTTGATGAGCGGGATCTCGGTGCTCCACTTGAACAGCACCAGCTTGTAGCTGTTGACCATCATCACCGCGCCGAACACGGCCATGATCAGGTAGGAGACCAGTTCCATCGCCAGCCGGATCGGCCGGGGTGCCACATCGCGGAAGAACGACACGCCCAAGTGGGAGCGCTCATGCACGCCGGTGGAGGCGCCGAGGAAACCGATCAGCGCCACGAGCAGCAGCGACACCTGCTCGACCCAGGTCGGGGTGGCGTTCAGCACGTAGCGGCCGAAGACCAGCCAGCCGAAGATCACGGTCAGGGTCACCATGGCGGTCCCCGACACCACCAGGCTGACCTGGCAGAGAAGGTCCAGCAGCCGGTAGACCGGCTGGAGCACCCTGTGCAGCGGTCCGCTGCGGCCTGCACTGGTCTGCGAACTCGGCGTATGCATGGCGGCGCATGACCCCTGAAGATCCGGGTGAAGACCGGGGGCGGCATCCGGGCCGCCGGGAAAGAAAAAAAGGCCGCCGGAGGTCGTGGGACTGACCGTTCCGGCGGCCGTGCAGGAAGCCCCTTACTGGGTGGCCTGGATGGCTTCCACCAAGGGCTTCAGGTCAGGGTTGGACTCCAGGAATTTGGCGTAGACCGGCTTCATCGCGTCCTGGAAGGCCTTCTTGTCGGCGATGTCGTTGAACTTCACGCCGGCCTTGATGACCTTCTCGCGGCTCGCCTCGGCCCGCTTGGCCCAGAGCTCGCGCTGCAGGACGGCGGATTCCCGGGCGGCGTTGCGCACGATCTCCTTATCCGCATCCGACAGGCCGTTATAGACGTCGGCGTTGATGCAGACGCATTCCGGGATGATGAGGTGCTCGGACATCGAGTAGTAGCCGGCCACCTCGAAATGCCCGGTGGATTCGTAGGACGGCCAGTTGTTCTCCGCCCCGTCGACCACGCCGGTCTTCAGCGACTGGTAGACT
The DNA here is from genome assembly GCF_965223715.1 of Thalassobaculum sp. Taxonomy (GTDB): domain Bacteria; phylum Pseudomonadota; class Alphaproteobacteria; order Thalassobaculales; family Thalassobaculaceae; genus Thalassobaculum. The sequence continues at coordinate 2,077,450 of NZ_OZ245012.1, forward strand.
TCCGAGAAGGCCATCGGCGACGGGTTGCCGCCCATGGCCGAGATCATCCCGGAATACAGGTCGTTATTCATCACCCGCACCTTCATGCCGGCGACGTCCTCGGGCTTATTGATCGGCTTCTTGGTGTTGTAGAAGGAGCGCGCTCCGGAATCGTACCAGGCGAGCGCCACGATCCCGACCTTCTCCATCCCGGCGCTGATCTGCTCGCCCGGGGCGCCGTCCATGGCGCGGTGCATATGGTCCTGGTCCTTGAAGATGAAGGGCAGCGAGACGACGTTCGCCTCCGGCGCCACCGGACCGATCGGGCCGAGGTTGAAGTTGCCGATCTCGATCGCGCCGATGCGCAGCTGCTCAATGGCGTCCGGCTGGCTGCCCAGTACGCCGCCGTGGAACATCTTCAGGGTGATCCGCCCGTCGCTGTTTTTGGCCAGCAGGTCGGCGAACTTGTCCATGGCGACGGTGTTCGGATAGTCAGGAACATGGATGTTCCAGCCCTTCCACTCGGCCGCCTGGGCAGCGCCGGCGAGGCCGGCGGCAACGACGACCGCAGCGGCGGTCGCACCAATCCTGTCGATCAGTCTCATGTCATCCTCCCAATGAAGGCCCGATTTGCCCGGGCTTTTCTTGATCGCGCGTTGGCGAGTATCCGCCCGCAGCCGCCGGTCATCCGGTTCGAGCCCGCGGGCGGAATTCTATTTTGAAGAGAAGTATGCCCCCTTTCGGGAATTGGTCAATCTATCTGTCCATTGATCGTATTTTTATGCGGCGGTGCTGAGCGGGGCCGCCTTTCGGACCACCGCGGCGAGGTCCGCCACGTCCTTTTCCGTCGGGTTCACCAGCGGTGGACGCACCGATCCGGGGTCCCGTCCGACCGCCTTCAGCCCGCCCTTGATCAGCGCCACCGGATAGCCCGCCACCCGGTCGCGGATATCGGCGAAGGGATAGAAGAATTCGTGCAGGATCCGGTCCATGGCGGCGTGGTCGCCGGCCCGCAGCGCGGCGTAGAACGACAGCGCCAGTTCGGGCACGAAGTTGAACACCGCGGAGGAATAGGTGGAAAAGCCGGCGGCGTCATAGGCCGAGGCGAACAGCTCATGGGTCGGCATGCCGCCGACATAGACCAGCCGGTCGCCCAGCGTGGCGCGGATGCGGGTGACCAGGTCGATCTCCCCCACCCCGTCCTTGAAGCCGATCAGGTTCGGGCAGGCGTCGGCCAGCCGGGCGACGGTCTCGGCCTTCAGCACCGAGGTCGCCCGGTTGTAGACCACCACGCCGATGGAGACCGCGTCGCAGACCGCCTTCACATGGGCGTACTGGCCCTCCTGGGTGCCGCCCATCAGATAGGTCGGCAGCAGCAGGACGCCGTCGGCCCCGGCCGCCTCGGCCGATCTGGCGTCGGCAATGGCTCGCCGCGTGTTCACCCCGCAGCCGGCAACCACCGGGCAGCGCCCCTCGGCGGCGCCAACTGCGGCGGCGATGATCCAAGGGAACTCGTCCTGGCCAAGGGAGAAGTACTCCCCGGTCCCGCCGGCGGCAAAGAGGGTAGCGGCGGGGTAGGAGGATAGCCAGGCCACATGCTCGCGATACGGCCCTTCGGCGAATTCCAGGTTGGCGTCGAAATGGGTGACGGGGAAGGACAACAGCCCCGAGCCCATCTTGGCTTTCAGTTCCTGCGGCGACATGGGCATGAGGCTTCCCCCTGGTGCGGATGGATCGTTCGGATCGGGTTTTCAGGACTTGGCGGGCAGCACTCGGGCCGGATCGCCCTTGTACTCGGTGCTGGCGAAGGGGCCGCCCTGGAGGCCGAGGGCAATCTCGTTGCCCGGCTCCGGCACGTTGGACGCGTCCACCTCGGGGATCCAGACATCGGCGGTGTCCTGCGGCTTGAAGCCGAGGCGCTTGGCCGTGCTGTTGTCCCACCAAGTGCGGGAATTGTCGGACACGCCGTAGACGATCTCGTGGTGCAGCTCGGGGGCGTCGAGACCGACCCGGCACAGCCGCGTCAGGTCGCCGATGCTGACCCAGCAGCCGAGCTGGCGCTGGGTTTCCGGCTTGGCGAAGCACCAGCCGATGCGGATCGACAGGACGCCGAGGCCGTAATTGTCGGCGAAGTACTGGGACAGCCCCTCGCCGAACACCTTGCTCAGGCCATAGCGGCAGTCCGGGCGCGGCCGTTCGGTGCCGTCCAGGATCTGGCCGCGCGGATAGAAGCCGATGGCGTGGTTGGAGCTGGCGAAGACGATCCGCTTCACCCCGGCCTCGTAGGCGGCCTCGTAGAACCGGTAGGTGGCGTCGATGTTCACCCGCAGGATGTCATCCCAGGCGTGTTCGACCGACAGGCCGCCGAGATGGATGATGCCGTCGACCCCCTCGACCATGCGGGCACGGTCCCCCGGATCGCAGATGTCGCCGATCACGACCTCCTCGCCGTCGGCCGCCGGGCCGAGGTCGGTCAGGTCGGACACCCGCAGGATCGGATAGGCGCCGCTGAGCTCGCGACGCATGCGCTTGCCGATCCCGCCGCCGGCGCCGGTGAGAAGCACTCGTTTCATGGCGACCACATCCATATGATTAATATGCTTCATTGATCTAACTTCATATGATCAATGCGTCTACCCGTTTTCCGACCTGATCGATCTATCGGCGCGATGCCACCGCCGGCCCCGCCGCCCTTCGCACGTATGGGGCGCGTTTCGACACCGCACCGCGGCACTGGCCGCAAACCGGTCAGCACCTGCCCAAACAATAGGCGAAGCCGTTGATTTTCCCGCCAGAAGTGGCGGAGCTACTGGGCCTTGGCGCTGGCACGCAACCTGCTTAACGGTCACAAGGCAGGTGACTTCAGCCGCCTCTCGGAAGCCGTCACGCACCCTTCCCAGGCGTTCGGCACGCTGCATACACTGCTGTTCAATGTCGTCGGACGCGCGTCCCGCGGCGTCGACGCCCGGGGAACGGTCCAGGGAGAACCGGTCTGACCATGCGCATCCTCGTCATCAATCCGAACACCACCGCCTCCATGACCGACAAGATCCGTGAGACCGCGATGGCGGTCGCGGCGGTCGGAACGGAGATCGTCGCCCTGAACCCGGCCGACGGGCCGGTCAGCATCGAGGGGCATTACGACGAGGCCTTCTGCCTGCCCGGCCTGCTGGAGGAGACGCGGAAGGGGGTCGCCACCGGTGCCGACGCCGTCGTCATCGCCTGTTTCGACGACCCGGGCCTGGAGGCCTGCCGCGAGATCGTCGACGTGCCGGTGGTCGGCATCTGCGAGGCGGCGATGGCGGCCGCCTCCATGGTCGGCCACGGCTTCTCGGTCGTCACCACCCTGGACCGCTCGGTGCCGATCATCGAGATGCTGGCCCTGAAATACGGGTTCGAGCGCCACTGCCGCCGGGTCCGCGCCGCATCCATTCCGGTGCTGGCGTTGGAGGAGGAAGGCGGGGCCGCCGCCGCCAAGGTGCGCGAACAGGTGCTCGCCGCCATCGAGCAGGACCGGGCCGAGGCCGTGCTGCTGGGCTGCGCCGGCATGACCGACCTGGCCGCGGCGCTGACCGAGGAGACCGGCGTGCCGGTGATCGACGGTGTGGCGGCCGCAGTGAAGTTCGCCGAAGCGCTGGTCGGCCTGGGCCTGAAGACCTGCAAGCGCGGCGCTTATGCCCCGCCCCGGGTGAAGCCCTATTCCGGCGGCCTCGCGCGTCACGCGCCCCAGGACCCTCTCAAGGCGGCCGAGTAGCCGGACGCCTCCCACCCCAAGCCGCCCGTCGGGGCGCGGAGACGAGCATGAAACTGATTGGCGTCGATGTCGGCGGGACGTTCACCGATCTGGTCTATACCGACACCAACAAGGGCGAGACGGTGATCCACAAGACGCCGACCACGCCGGACGACCCGTCGCGCGGCGTGGTCGAGGGCGCCGTCGAGCTGTGCCGCCGGGTGGGTGTGGATCCGGCCGGCATCGACCACCTGATGCACGGCACCACCATCGCCACCAACGCGGTGCTGGAATACAACGGCGTCGAGGCCGGGCTGATCACCACCGAGGGCTATCGCGACATCCTGCATATCGGCCGCCACCAGCGCCCGCAGCACTATTCCATCATGCAGGAGATCCCCTGGCAGGACCGCCCGCTGGTCAAGCGCCGCCACCGCAAGACCGTGACCGAACGCCTGGCGCCGCCTCGCGGGGAGGTGCTGGTGCCGCTGGACGAGGACGCGGTGCGCCAGGCGGCCCGCGAGCTGAAGGCAGCCGGCGTGAAGGCCATCGCCATCGGCTTCCTGTTCTCCTACCTCAACCCGGCCCATGAGGAGCGGGCACGCGAGATCGTCCTCGAGGAGTATCCCGAGGCGTTCGTGACCACCTCCGCCTCGGTCGCCCCGCAGTTCCGGGAGTTCGAGCGCTTCACCACGGCGGCGATGAACGCCTTCATCGGGCCGAAGGTGCGCGACTATGTCAGCCATCTGGAAAGCGCGATGCACGAGAGCGGCCTCGGCTGCGACCTGCACGTCATGGGCTCCAACGGCGGGGCGGCGACGGCGAAGATGGTGGCCGAGAAGCCGATCCTCACCCTGCTCTCCGGTCCCGCGGCCGGCGTGCTGGGCGGGGCGTGGAGCGGCGACCTCTCCGGCCACAAGTCGCTGATCACGCTGGATATCGGCGGCACCTCGGCGGATATCGGCATCACCGTCGACGGTGCCTTTGCCGAAGCCACGGCCCGCGACACCTGGATCGGCGGCTATCCGGTCCTCGCCCCGATGATCGACATCCACACCATCGGCGCCGGCGGCGGCTCCATCGCCCATGTGGATGCGGGCGGTGCGATGCGGGTCGGTCCGCGCAGCGCCGGTGCCCGTCCCGGCCCGGCGGCCTACGGTCATGGGGGCGACCAACCGACCGTGACCGACGCCCATGTGGTCCTCGGCCGGCTCGACCCGAAGAACTTCCTGGGCGGCGAGATGTCACTTGATGTCGACGCCTCGCAGACGGTCATCTCCAGCTTCGCCGACAAGGTCGGGCTCGGCGTGCACGAGACCGCGGCCGGCATCCTGACCATCGTCAACGCCAACATGGCCAACGCGATCCGCTCGCGCACCGTTCAGAAAGGCCTCGATCCCCGCGACTTCGCCCTGGTGGCCTTCGGCGGAGCGGGTCCGCTGCACGCCGCCGACGTGGCCGACCTGCTCGGCATACCGACCGTGCTGGTCCCCGCCTGGCCGGGCATCACCTCGGCGGTCGGGCTGCTGACCACCGACCTGAAATACGACGCGGTGAAGACCGAGTTCCAGGTCTCCACCGATATCGACCTCGCCCGCCTGAACGCGGATTTCGCGGCGATGGAGGCCGATCTCGGCACCCAGCTCGCCGCCGACAAGGTCGATCTGGCGAGCGTCGGCTACAAGCGCGCCGGCGACCTGCGCTATGTCGGCCAGGGCTACGAACTGCGGGTCGCCTTTCCCGAAGGCGAGGTCACGGACGCGGTCGTCAAGCAGGTGCTGAATGCCTTCGCCGCCGCCCACGAGGCCGAATACGGCCACGCCTTCCCCGGCAGTCCGGTGGAGATCGTGAACATCCGCGTCACCGCCAAGGGCGAGGCCGCCAAGATCGCGCCGCCCAGCTTCCCCGGCGGCGACAGCGTGGAAGCCGCCACCGTTCGCCAGGGCGAGGCGGTCTTCGCAACGCCCGAAGGCGTTCGGACGATGCCCACACCGTTCCTCGACCGCTTCAAGCTGCCGCTCGACACTGATGTGCCCGGCCCGGCGGTGATCCTGCAGACCGATACGACGACCGTGGTCCCGCCCGGCTGGACCGCCCGCGCCGACGCCGCCGGAAACCTGCTTCTCGATAAGGGAGACGCGTGATGAATATCCAGTCCAAGCCGAGCGTCGACCCGGTCACCGTCGCCGTCATCCAGGGGGCGTTGGAGAACATCGCGGTGGAGATGGGCTACCGGCTGATGCGCATGTCCTACTCCTCCATCATCCGGGAGTCGGAGGATTTCGGCGCCGGGTTGGTTGACGCCAGCGGCCGCGGCCTCGCCGAGAGCGCGCAGTCCACGCCGCTGCAATCCGGGCCGATCCCCGGCTATATCCACGGCATCAACAAGATCCTGTCGAAGCGCGGCGAAATCGTGCGGCCGGGCGACGTGATCATGCATAACGACGCCTATTCCGGCGCCAGCCACGGCCCCGATGTCGCCTTCATGGTGCCGATCTTCCACGGCGAACGGCTGATCGCCTGGGCCGGCACCACCGCCCACCACCTGGATATCGGCGCGCTGACCCCCGGAAGCTGCGGCATCGTCGACGCCATCGACGCCTATGCGGAAGGCCTGCAGTTCAAGGCGATCAAGGTCTACGACCAGGGGAAGAAGGTCGATCCGGTCTGGCACATCCTGCGCGACAACATCCGCGTCTCCGACATGGTGGTCGGCGACATGGAGGCGCAGATCGCCGCCGCCCGCATCGGCGCCAAGCGCTTCGAGGAACTGTTGGTGCGCTACGGGGTGGAGACCCTGGAGGCCGCCTGCGAGGGCGCGATGGACCATGCCGAGCGGCTGATGCGCGGCGCCATCGCCAAGCTACCGGACGGCGACTATTCGGCCACCACCTATATCGACGGGTTCCTGGACTCATCGGACCCGAAGAAGAAGGAGCTGCCGATCTGCGTCACCCTACGGGTGCGCGGCGACGAGATCGAGGTGGATCTGGAGGGCACGGCGGATCAGGTCGACGACGCGCCGATCAACATGCCGCTGGTCGGCACCGCCGATATCGCCATCTGGCTGACCATCCGCTCCGTGTTGCTGGACACGGCGGTGCACGGCCATATCCCGGTGAATGACGGGCTGACCCGGCCGATCAAGATCAAGGCGCCGCATGGCTGCCTCGCCAATCCGGTCTTCCCGGCCCCGACCATCGCCCGCTTCTGCCCCGGCAACCAGCTTGCCGACACGGTGATGAAGGCGCTGGCCCAGGCGATGCCGCACAACGTGTCGGCCGGGATCGGCAACCTGAAGGTTATCGCCTTCTCCGGTCTCAATGCTGGTAAGCACTGGGTTCATATGGAGATCTTCGAGGGCAGCTACGGCGGCCGCCACGGCAGCGATGGCATGGACGCGGTCGATACGCTCTACGCCAATACCCGCAACAACCCGATCGAGGATATCGAGACCCACCTGCCCCTGCGGGTGTCGCGCTACGAGCTGCGCGAGGATGTGGTCGGTGCCGGCAAGTGGCGCGGCGGCCTCGGCTCGGTGCGGGAGTTCGAGTATCTGGCCGATGGCGGCGCGTCCGTGGAGGGTGAGGGCCACGGCTTCGCCCCCTGGGGCTTCGACGGCGGGGCGTCCGGCAGGCAGGCGGAGTTACGGCTGCATACGCCCTCGGGGGCCGTGCGCGAGCTGCCGTCGAAGGTGCCGCACATGCGCATCGCCAAGGGCGACCGCTTCCGCTGCCTCGGCCCCGCCGGCGGCGGCTATGGCGACCCGATGACCCGCGACCCGCAGGCGGTGGCGGATGACGTGCTGGATGGGCTGATCTCGGTGGCGACGGCGGAAGACGCGTTCGGCGTGGTGATCGCCTCGGACGGCAGCGTAGATGCGGCGGCAACGGCGGCGAAGCGGGGATACCCCTCTACCCCTCCAACCGTCATCCCGGCGGCTCCCCGGACCTGATCCGGGGGCCGGCCGGGACCCAGCGGGCACCGTCGGCACGGGGTCCCGGCCCAGCCCCGGATCAATCCCGGATTTAATCCGGGACGGGCCTGTCCGGGATGACGAAGGTTGGGGAAAACAAGCTCCGCCCCACCCGTCATCTTGATGCACATCAGGATCAAGCAACGAACGTCTGCGGCTTGATCCTGAATCAAGTTCAGGATGACAGGAGCAGAGCCAGGGTGACGGCATGGTGGTGAGGGGGTTCCCGCCCTGCCCCCACACTCTCCTATTGCCCCCGACCGTCCAAACTTCTAGTTCAGAGGCCCCAGCGCGACCGAGCGCCGACACGCACTTCGACAAGGGAAGCGGCACGCCATGATTCGCCCCCGTTCCATCAGCGGCCTGCGGGAGTTCCTGCCCGCCGAGCAGATCACCTTCAACCGCTGCGTCGAGATCGTGCGGAAGCATTTCGAGCTGGCCGGTGCCGTGCCGCTCAGCACCCCGGCCTTCGAGCTGCGCGAGGTGCTGCTGGCCAAGGAAGGTGGGGACAGCGTCGACCGGCAGGTCTATGGCGTGCACCGCATCGCCGATGGCGGCGAGGACACCGACTTTGCCCTGCGCTTCGACCTCACCGTGCCGATGGCGCGCTTCGTCGCCCAGCACGCCGGCGAGCTGACCTTCCCGTTCCGGCGCTACCAGATCCAGCCGGTCTGGCGCGGCGAGCGGGCGCAGGCCGGGCGCTACCGCGAATTCATCCAGTGCGACATCGACGTGGTCGGCGACCAGACGCTGAGCCTGATCATCGATGCGGAGATCCCGGCGATCATCGACGGCATCTTCAAGGAGATGAATATCGGGCCGTTCCAGATCCGCATGAGCAACCGCAAGCTGCTCGAGGGCTTCCTGTCGGGCACCGGCATCCCGTCCGGCTCGATCGCCGACGCCATGCGGGTGATCGACAAGATCGACAAGGTCGGCCCGGACGAGATCCGCAAGGAGTTGGGCGAGACCTATACCCTGGCCGACAGGCAGCTCGACCTGATCATGGCCTATGTCTCCCTCCGCGGCCCGGCGGAGGAGGTGATCGGCAAGCTGCTGGACCTGGCACCGGCCGACAGCCTGAACGAGACTTATGCCGCCGGCGTGGAGGAACTGACGACCGTGGCCCGCGCGGCCGCCAGCCTCGGCCTGACACCGGAGACCTTCATCCTCGACCTCTCGGTCGCCCGCGGGCTCAGCTACTACACCGGCACGGTCTACGAGACGACCCTGGTCGACCACCCGTCCATCGGCAGCATCTGCTCCGGCGGGCGATACGAGAACCTGGCCGGGCTCTATACCAACCGCAAGCTGCCGGGCGTGGGCATCTCCATCGGCCTGACCCGTCTGGTCACCCGCCTGATGGAGGCGGGGCTGCTGCCGGTGGAACAGGCGACCACCGCGCCGGTGCTGGTCACCGTGCTCGACCAGGACAAGCTCGACCGCTACCTCACCATTGCCGGCCTGCTGCGCAAGGCGGGGATCGGGGCGGAGGTCGCCACCGAGCAGCGTAAGATCGGCCAGCAGTTCAAATACGCCGACCGCAAGGGTTTCAAGCTGGCGCTGGTGGCCGGCGAGGACGAATTCGCCGCCGGCACTTGGCAGGTGAAGACGCTGGCGACCGGCGATCAGGAGGTGGTCGAAGAGACCCGATTGGTCGAGACTCTGAAGGGTATGCTCAACCTTTAGGAAACACTCCGGGTCTACATCGCGGGACCGGACGTCCACTTCATCGTTTCTTAAGTTGTGACGTGCATGTTGCACCGCACTGAAACGGCGATGAGTGTCTCGCGATGAATGCCCTACGCACGATCCTTCTGGTCGCGGCCCTGCTCGGGCTGGGGACCGGTCCGGCCTTGGCCGAGGCGTCGCCGACGCTGACGGAGAAGGCCGCCCTCCAGGCCGCCATGCAGCGCCATATCGACCGCAGCATGGTCGACGGCGTGATCCTCCATCTCGACCGCGCGAGCGGCGACGTCCAGCGGCTGCACCCGGTAACCGCCCATCCGATGATCCTGGTCTTCGGCGAGCACTTCGTCCTGTGCTTCGACTTCCGGGACGATGCCGGCAACAACGTGCCGATCGACTACTACATGGCCCGCCAGGGCAGCGGCTACACGGTGTTCCATACCGCCGTGGCCGACCGCGCGCTGCTCCAGGACCTGATGGCCGCCGGGAAGGTCACGAGGTAACCGTGCCCCCGGCTGTCACGGCAAAGAGCGAGACGGATCCACCGTCGCGGCCGCGATGGTCGCAGCGGCTCCACATCCGCTTCCTTGCCATCGTCAGCCTCGCCTTCCTGCTGATCATCGTGCCCTGCGCCTGGCTGATCCTCAGCCTGATGCACCGCACGGACGATGAGCAACTGACCGCCCGGGTCGGCAACCTGTCCGCCCGGGCCGCCAGCGCGATCGACCGCCACGACGCCTATGCCAACCCCGCCCTGGTCGGCGATCTGCTGGCCCCGCTCGCCGCCGACCGCGCCTTTCTCTGCGCGGAACTCAGGAGCGGCAACACAGTGGCGGCCACCCTCCCCGCCGCCCAGGGCTGTGTGGCCGGACAGGAGGGACATTATTTCGAGCTTCCGGTCGACGACCGGGGCGCCTGGATTCTGCGCGCGGGCTTCACCGATGCCGAGCTGACCGAAATCCGCAATCTGGAGATGCTGCTCGGCCTCGTCGCCATCTCCGTGGCCTTCCTTGCCGTGCTGATCGCCGGCGGCCTGTCCTACCGGTTCCTGATCTGGCGTCCGCTCAACCGCCTGGCCGACGCCATCCTGCGCTCAGCCAGATCCGGATCGCGCAACATCGTCCTGTGGAACAGCCGCGACGAGATGGGGCTGGTGGTCGGGGCCTATAACAGCCTCGTGCTGTCGGAGACTGCGCGCGAACGCCAGCTTCAGGACTCCGTCGCGCGGGCGCGGGCCTCGGAGGAGGCCCTGGCCACGCTGAACCAGGAGCTGGAGCAGCGCGTGCAGGAGCGTACCCGCGAGCTGGAGATCGCCAAGCGCGAGGCCGACCGGGCCAACGACTCCAAGACCCAGTTCCTGTGGTCCATGAGCCACGAACTCAGAACGCCGCTCAACGCCATCATCGGCTTTTCGGAGATCATGTCCCGGGAGCTGTTCGGAAAGATCGAGCCCGGGCGCTACAAGGGCTTCGCCGATGACATTCTGTACAGCGGCCAGCACCTTCTGAAGGTGATCAACGACCTGCTGGACATCGCCCGGATCGAGGTCGGCCGCGAAACCCTGGCCGACGAGCCGACCGATGTCGCGGCCCTGCTGGCGGAGACGCTGCGGGTCATCGCGCCCCTGGCCCATGAAGGCGGCGTGCGGCTGGAGACCCATATGGACCGCAACGGCATGACGCTGCTGATCGATCCGGTGAAGGTCCGCCAGATCCTGATCAACCTGCTCGGCAACGCCGTGAAGCACACGCCGGCGGCCGGCACGGTCTCGATCGAGGTTCGCGTTGGGCCGGACGGGCGCGTGGCCGTCGTCGTCGCAGACACCGGTCCCGGCATTCCGCCGGAATCGCTCGGTCAGGTGATGGAGCCGTTCGGCCGGGCCGACGGCGTATCCCCGCATCTGAAGAAGGGGACCGGACTCGGCCTGCCGCTGGCGCGCAAGATGGCCGAGCTGCATGGCGGCGCGCTCGTTCTGGAGAGCGAGTTGGGCGTCGGCACCCGGGTCACCGTCTACCTGCCGGCCGGCCGCCATCTCGCCGTGGCCCAGCAGCAGGTCGCCGACCTCACCGGCACCAACGACCGCCCGCCCGGCGCCCCCCTCAGTCTGCTGTGACCCCCACCCAGTCGGCATGCGCCTTCAGCCGGTTGGTCAGGGCCGCCGGCTGATCGCGCGGGATCGGGTCGATGCGGATGCGAGACAGGCGCTTGGTGGCGAAATACCAGATCCCGTCGACACGCCGGTAGGAATCCTCGTAATGGCCGTAGCCGGTGAAGCCGCTATGGCCGGGGGCCTCGATCGGCTCGCGGCCGTCCAGGAACTGGACCACATCCACCATCGCCCAGACCGCCCGCGCCCGATCCGGGCCGTCGAACGCGATCTCCGCCATATGGCAGTGATGAACCGTCAGGGCCTCCTGCAGGCGGGCGCTGGCGCCGGCGACGAACTGGGCCGCCACGGAGCCTGTGGGTGCGGAGCCGAACCCCTCGAAGGTCGCGTCCTCCAGGAAGAGGCCGCGCAGCCTGTCCCACTGCTTGGTGTCGAGGAACCGGCAGTACTGGGCCTTCAGCGTCTTGATCTTCTCGCGGTCGACCAGCGTTTCGGCGGTGATGTGGTCCTGGGGCATGCGGGTTCTCCCTTCGGCATTTTGACTATTTTCCTCAGTCCTACCGCAGGGGCACTCTAGGGGAGAAGGCAGGAAGAGGATCCGCCATGAACGATCTCACCGCTCCCGACGCGCAGGCCGGTACCGATTTCTCCAAAGGGGCGGCGTTCTGCAACGGCCGCTACGTGCCCGCCGGCGAGGCCTCGATCTCGATCTTCGATTGGGGCTTCGGCAAGTCCGACGTCACCTATGACGTGGTCCATGTCTGGGGCGGGGCGTTCTTCCGTCTCGACCATCATCTGACGCGGTTCGAGAAGTCCGTGGCCGGACTGCGCATGTCGCTGACCTATTCGCGCGCCGAGATCGCCGGGATTCTGACCGAATGCGTGCGGCTGTCGGGCCTGCGCGAGGCCTATGTGGCGATGATCGCCACCCGGGGCGTCCCGCTGCCCGGGATGCCGCGCCGGCCGAGCCTGATGCAGAACCGCTTCTACGCCTATGCCATTCCCTGGATCGATGTGATCCCGCCCGATGTGCAGGAGCGCGGCGCCCACCTGATCGTCGCCAGGACCCAGCGCATCTCCCCGAAGAGCGTCGATCCGACCATCAAGAACTACCATTGGGGCGACCTGGTGCGGGCCATGTTCGAGGCCGAGGATGCCGGCGCCGACAACGCCGTGCTGCTGGATGCGGACGGACTGGTGACCGAAGGCCCGGGCTTCAACGTGTTCCTTGTCAAGGACGGCACGGTGGTCTCCCCCGACCGCGGCGCGCTGGAGGGCATCACCCGGCAGACCGTGTTCGACCTGTGCGACGAGCTGGGCATCCCCTGGGAGATCCGGGCGATCACCGCCGACGAACTGCGCGATGCCGACGAGATCTTCACCTCGACCACCGCCGGCGGCGTCATGCCGGCCGCCCGCATCGACGGCACGATCCTGTCCAACGACCGACCCGGCCCGATCTCCGCCCGCCTGAAGGACAGCTACTGGCAGTGGCACCGCGACGGCCGGGATGCCACGCCGATCGACTACGGCTGAGCCCTGCGAGAAAAGCCGACGTCGTTAAGGTATTCCTAATCGATATGACTGAAAACTTTGTCGAAGACCGTTCGACGGAGTGCAGTCTTGGGCCTGTTCTGGCAGAGCATTAGACCGAAACATCAGGTGCTGATCGGCGCGACGATCGGCCTGGCGGCGCTTGTCTCGTCGTTCGTCTGGGACAAATGGCAGCTCTATCATCAGGAACTTGCGCGTACACAGGAGACCGCGCGCCGTACCTCCGAACTGCTGGCCCAGCATACCGCCCGCGTCTTCGACGGCATGGACGCCGCCCTGCGGGAAATCTCCCGGATCCGGGACGAAGCGGAAGCCGGGCATCTCGGCCCGAAATCCATCTACCGGATGCTGCTGACGGTGCATGGCGGCACCCCCGTGCTCAGATCCGTAGGCTGGGTCGATAGGAACGGAACGCGCATTGCCACATCCGATGCGGAGAGCCCGACGCCACTGAACATCGCCCATACGACCGGCTTCCGCATCCTGCGCAGCGTCAACAATCCGCGCGCGACGCCCTATATCTCCGAGCAGTTCCATTCGGCCATACTCGGCGCCAACATCTTCTTCGCCGGCCGCAGCCTGGCCGATCCGGACGGAGATTTCGCCGGACTGGTCTACGGCACCGTCAATCCGAATTACTTCTCGGAATTGTTCGCGGCCGCCGATCTCGGTCTCAATGCGGTGGTGACGCTGTCGCGGCTCGACGGTTCGGTCCTGGCCAGACATCCGGCGAGCACGGACTGGAGGGATCCCGCGGCAACCGCCCCCGTCTTCAGGGTCGGGGCCATAGCCACGGCGGGATCGGGCATTCTGAGCCCGGAGAACCTGCTGGGCGACACGTTCCCCATCGTCGGCTATGCGACCACAGCGGATCGGCGCTTCGTCCTGACCGCGTCGGTCGAACAGTCGGATGCCCTGGCCGATTTCTACGACGACCTGATCAGCGGCCTCTGGCGGCTGCTTCTGGTGGTCTTCCTGCTCGTGGCCATCGCCGTCGCCCTCTACATCCAGATCGACCGGCGCGAAGCGGTCAGCAAGCGCCTGCGCTACAGCGAAGCGCGGTTCCGCGACTATGCCGAGGCGTCGGGCGACTGGTTCTGGGAGACCGATGCCGAGCACCGGATGGTGTGGATGTCCAAGGCGGTGGAGCAGGCCTCCCACGCGACGGCCCAGTGGCACATGGGCAAGCGACGCATCGACATGTGCGCCCGCGAGCTCATGCCGAACCCGAGCAGCCTCCAGGAGCACCAGGCCGTCCTGGACCAACACCTGCCGTTCTCCGATTTCGAATATCCCCGGCGGTCCCCCAGCGGCATCCGCTGGATCCGGACCAGCGGCGTGCCGATCTTCGACACCGACGGCACCTTCACCGGATACCGGGGCAGCGCCCGCGACATCACCGATTTCATCGACGCCAAGGAACGGCTGAAAGACGCCACCAACGCGATCCCCGGCGGCTTCATGCTGTTCAACGAGGCGGATGAACTGATCTACCAGAACGCGCCCTCGCAGCAGCCGACGGGCCACGGCTTCGTCGAGCGGCTGGGCGACTCCTTCGAGACCATCGTACGCCGTGTTGTCGAACGGGGGTTCATCGAGGAGGCACGCGAGGACCCGGAAGGCTGGATCCGCTGGCGGATGAAGCGCCATATGGCCGCGAACTCGACGACCCAGGTCCATATCAACGGCCGGGCGATCGAGATGATCGAACGCATGACGTCGGATGGCGGCCGGGTGCTTCTGCGTTTCGACGTGACCGAGCGCGAGATGGCCTATGAGGAGATCCGCCGGGCCCGCGACGACGCCGATGCCGCGAACAAGGCCAAGTCGGACTTCCTGGCGAGCATGAGCCACGAGCTGCGGACGCCGCTGAACGCGATCATCGGCTTCGGCGAGATCCTGCAGCGCGCCCAGACCCGGGACATGACGGCCGAGCAGGTCACCGAATACAGCGGCTACATCGTCTCCAGCGGCCAGCTTCTGCTCAGCCTGGTCAACGACATCCTCGACCTGTCGAGCGTCGAGGCCGGCCGGATGAAGGTGACCGAGGAAAGCATCAACGTGCGCCACATGATCGAGCGCGCCGTGGAAAGCGTCCGTCCGCTGGCGGATCATCGATCCATCGACCTCACCCTGGATATCGCCCCCGATGTCGGGAATGTGCGGGCCGACAATCAACGCTCGGTCCAGGTCCTGCTGAACCTGCTGTCGAACGCCATCAAGTACAACAGGCCGAACGGGTTCGTGCGCATTCGCGTCGAGCAGGACGACGACCAGACGACGATCCTGGTCACCGATTCCGGACCGGGCATCGCCCCCCAGAAGGCCGCGCGCCTGTTCTCGCCGTTCGAGCGGCTGGGTGCCGAGTTCGGCAACATCGAGGGTACCGGCATCGGCCTTGCGCTCAGTAAGAAGCTGGTCACCGCCATGTCGGGGCAGATCGGCTACCTGCCGGCGGAGCCGTCCGGCAGCACGTTCTGGCTGAGCCTGCCGCGCAGCCACGAGGCCGCCTTCGACGCCGAACCGGCGCCGCCGCCCCTCCTCGCCCGCAACGACGCGTCCGATGTCGGCGCCTTCACTGTGCTGTGCGTCGAGGACAACCCGATCAACATGCAGATCGTCGAGCACGCGGTCGGCACCCTGCGCGACGTCACCTTCGTGCCGGCGGAGACCGGCGAGGACGGCATCGCGCGGGCCACCGAACGTCGGCCCGATGTGATCGTCCTCGACCTCAACCTGCCGGACATGACCGGCCACGAGGTCCATGCCCGGCTGCGCGCCGATCCCCGGACCCGGAACATCCCGGTGATCGCTCTGACGGCCGCGGCGATGCCTCAGGACGTGGCCACGGGCCTGGCGAAAGGCTTCTTCAGCTACCTGACGAAGCCAATGGATTTCGAGGTGTTCCTGAATACCCTGAAGGCCGCGGTGGCGCCGGGCGCAAGGGCCGCACCCGCGACGACGACGGATCAGCCGGACGAGGACGCCGGCGCACCGGAGATCGACCGGGCGCGCCTGTCGACCCTGCGCTCTCTCACCCCACACGACATCTTCGTGCGCATGGTCCGCGACGCCTGCGCCGAGATCGATCGGGGAACTGAGCATTTCGGCGATGCCGCCGCCGAGCGAGAGCTCAGGGTTCTCGTTCAGGATCTGCACACGCTGCGCGGCCTGTGCCTGAACATTGGTGCGCCGAACCTGGGCGGCTTCGCCGGCAGGCTGGAAGAGCGGGCGAAGGCCGGCGACCGGCCGGCCCTGGAACAGGCGGCCGCAGACTTCAGGGCGGCCGGCGCCGAGACGGTGGCAAACCTCTCGCGCTATCTGGAGTCCCTGCCCCCCAAGGCTGTCAGCGCCGCCTGAACGGCGCTCGGGCCCCGACGGCGATTTGCCGCACCGACGGAAATCGCGCCTTGGAGCGTCTTATGTCCGGGATCAACCGTTTCAGGACATCAGGGGCCACCCCATGAACCAGCCGCTTGAGGACCACGACCTCGGGTTCCAGCATGATCTGCCGCGCCTGATCGGACGGCGCCGCGCCCTCGCCCTGCTGGGAGGCGCCGGTCTCGCAGCCGCCGGCGCCCTGCCGGCCGAGGCGGACGTGTGCTTCCCGCTGCGATGGGCGACCGCCGGACCGTTCCCCGCCGACGGCAGCAACGGACATCGCGGACGGACGCTCAACGTGCTCGCCCAGTCCGGCGTGGTACGCGAGGACATCCGCGCCTCGTTCGGCCCGCTGACGCCGATCGCCGAGGGTGTGGAACTGAAGCTGGAGCTGACGCTGCTCGACGCCGACGGCTGCGCGCCGCTGGAGGATCACGCGATCTATCTCTGGCACTGCGACGCGAACGGCCGGTACTCGCTCTACGACCGGCCCGAGGCGAACTACCTGCGCGGGGTCGGCGTGACGGATTCCGACGGCGAGGTCAGCGTCACGACCATCGTGCCCGGCTGCTATCCCGGGCGCTGGCCGCACATCCATTTCCAAGTCTTCGAGAATATAGACGCAGCGGTCGCCGGCCCCCGTTCGCTGCTGACCGGGCAGATCGCCCTGCCGGAGATGGCACTGGCGGAGGTGTACCGGGGCAGTGCCCCCTATGCCGGGGCGCTCGGCACCTTGCGCCGGTTGAGCATCCCGAGGGACACGGTGTTCCGCGACAGCACCCCGCAACAGCTGGCGCAGCAGACGATGTCGATGTCTGGGGATCCCGAGGACGGCTACACCGGGAGCGTGACGATACCGGTCGATCTCAAGGCCGGGCCCGATAGCGCCATGACCCCGCCGCCCGGCCGGATCGGCGGGCCGCTGCCGCCCCCCACGCCGTTGAAGCGATGAGGGACGGTCAGCGATAGCAGCGATGCAGACCGGTCAGAACGTCTTGTCCGTCTGCGGCCGATACTTGTTCTTCGGCGAGAAGCCCGAGCGTTCGGCCTCGCGCGGGTCGCGCACCCAGACCTCCCGGTTCGGGTGCAGACCGCCGCCGCGGGTCGCCGGCACCGCCGTGTGGCGGGCCCGGTGCAGCAGCCGGGTATCGGCGATGCCGCAGTTCGGATGGATGCCGCCATTGTCGGCGACCTCCTTGTCCCATTTCGCCTGACGGGCCTCCCGGGTCGCCTTGTCGTCCAGCGCGGTGCAGGACAGCTCGTTGGTGTTGAGGTCGGCGACGATCTCGTCCCCGTCCTCGATCAGCGCGATCGGGCCACCCAGGGCCGCTTCCGGACCCACATGGCCGATCACCAGGCCGACCGAGCCGCCGGAGAAGCGCGCGTCGGTCATCAGGCCGACGGCAATACCCCGCTCGCGGCAGAGCGTGGTGATGCGCGAGGTCGGGTCCAGCATCTCCGGCATGCCCGGCGCGCCGCTCGGCCCCTCGTAGCGCACGATGATCATGTCGTTGTTCTCGAAGCTGTCCGGCGTCTCGTCCAGCGCCTTGAGCAGCCCGGCCTCGCCCTCGAACACCCGCGCCTTGCCGACGAAGCGGTTGTTCTCCAGGCCCACCTCGACACCGGCGAGCTTCAGGATGGCAGAGAAGTCCGGCGACAGGTTGCCGCCCAGCACCCGCAGGCCGCCGGTGGGCTTGTACGGCTTCTCGACCGGGTAGATGACCTTGCCGTCGACCTTCTTGGTCTCCAGCCGCTTGACCTGCTCGGCCAGGGTCTCGCCGGTGCAGGTCAGCACGTCGCCGTTCAGCAGGCCGGCCTCGAGCAGCTCGCGCACGATGACCTGCACGCCGCCGACCGCGTCGATATCGACCATCGAGTACTTGCCGTAGGGCCGGGCATCGGTCAGCACCGGCACCACATGCTGGGACAGGTGGTTGAACTCCTCCGGCGTGATGACCTCCTTCCAGAAGTCGGCATAGCCGGCCGCCCGCGCGATCTCCGGCGCGTGCAGGGTGACGTTGGTGGACCCGCCGATCGCCATGGCGACGATCATCGCGTTGCGCAGGCTGTCGCGCACGACGATGTCGCGCGGCTTCAGATCCTTCTCGATCATGTTCGCCAGGTGCTTGACCAGCACCTCCGGGAACTCGTTGAGGCGGCGCGGGTCGTCCGACGGCGGGGCGACCATCTCCAGCGGCTGCAGGCCGACGACGCCGATGAAGGTCTGCATGGTGTTGTAGGTGAACATGCCGCCGCAGCTCCCGATGCCCGGACAGGCATGGCAGGAGATGTGGTGCCGGAACTCGGGATCCGGATTGCCGGCGACCTGATAGGCGCTGACGATGTCCAGGGCCTCGCCGGTATTCGGATCGTGGCCCGGACGGATCGGCCCGTCGGACATGATGATGGCCGGCTGGTTATGCTCCAGGATCGCGGCGAGCGTGCCGACCGGCGGCTTGTCGCAGGCGACGACGGCGATGGTGCCGGCGAGGCCGGTGGCCGACAGATGCTCGCACAGCGCGTCATGGGTGACTTCGCGGCCGATCAGCGAGTAGCGCATCTCGCGGGTGCCGTTGCGGATGCCGTCCGACGTGGCGATCGTGTATTCCGGCTGCACGAGGCGCAGCCGCAGCTTGTCCGCCTCGGAGCCGACATGGCTCTTGAGGGTCTGGTGGATCGCCTCGACCTTCGCCTGGACGCCGAGATAGCACTGGCTGTCGCCCTTGGTGCCGACCACGCCGACGGACGGCTCGTGGATCAGTTCCGGGTCGGTGCCGAGCTCGCGGGCGAGCCCGATGGTCTGGGCCGAGCGGCCCGGATGGCGGTCGATCAGGACGGTTCTTGAGTTTTTCACAGGCGTTCCCTCTGGTCGGCACGAGACGGTCGGTTTTCCGGTTAACGGCCCCGCAAGGAAGCCGCCCCCGATCCGGCCCGGATGCTAGTGCATGGCGCGGTCATCGGCCAAGGAGTGGAACCCCCGGGAAGCGTTGTCAATATGAGCTCGGCGCGGGGCGCCTTTGCGCCGCCCACGGACCCGGGGTGCGGAGGGTCCCCGGATCGGGGTGTTGTGCCCCGGCGCCTGGGGCGTGAAAGTACCGGGACAGCCGCCACCGACGGATGCCGCCATGTTCGATCTCACGCTCACCTTCGACAACGGTCCCGACCCGGAGGTCACGCCCCGCGTCCTGAACATACTGCGGGCCCGCGGCCTGAAGGCCACCTTCTTCGTGGTCGGCAGCAAGCTGGAGCATCCGGACGGCCCCGCCCTGGTCCGCGCCGCCCTGGCGGACGGTCACCGGATCGGCAACCACACCTATACCCACTCCATCCCGCTGGGCGAGAACCCGGCCCCGGATCTGGTCGAGGCCGAGATCTCCCGGACCGACCGGGTGCTGCGCGAGGCCGGTGCAAAAACCCGGCTGTTCCGGCCGTTCGGCGGCGGCGGCAATCTGGACGGCCGGCTGCTGCGCCGCGCGGTGGTCGACCACCTAACCGGCGAGGGCTATTCCTGCGTGCTGTGGAACGCCATCCCACGCGACTGGGCAGACCCCGAGGGCTGGGTGGAGACCGCGCTGGCCCAGTGCAAGGCGCAGCCCTGGACCCTGATCGTGCTGCACGACCTGCCGACCGGTGCCATGGACCGGCTGGAGGAGTTCCTCGACAAGGCGACGGCCCTGGGCGCCCGGTTCCGCCAGGACTTCCCCGACGCCTGTGTGCCGATCCGCGACGGCAGGATCACCGCCCCGGTCGAGCCCTATATGTCCGACGCCGCCTGATCAGAACCGGTCAGAACTCGGCCACCTTGCCCCAGGCGCCCTTGTCGAAGCGCGACAGCCGGTACTGGTTGGTGTCCACATAGCTCGGCGTGCCCGTCACCATGTCGGCGATCATGTAGCCGGTGCCCGGACCGATGCCGAAGCCATGGCCGCTGAACCCGGCCGCCAGGATGCAGCCCGGCAGGCCTGGCACCTGGCCGATCACCGGGATGCCGTCGGGCGTGCTGTCGATATAGCCGGCCCAGCTCTGCCGGATGGTGGCGTCGCGCAGCCCCGGCATCACCTTGCGGGCCCGCTCCAGGGTCTCGTTCATCACCCGGTTGGACGGCTTCGGGTCGAGGATGCGGGCCTTCTCCATCGGCGTCGGCTGGTCCATCACCCAGCGCACCAGGGTCTCGTGGCCCCAGCACATCCCCTGCAGGGTACCCGGCAGCACAGATTTCCGCCGCTTCAGCCACATTGGCATGAACGGCCCGGCGAAGCGCAGGGTCTGCAGGGTCGGGTCGAGCTCGCCCCGGCCGCCGATGGCGAGCGTGACGGTCCCGTCGGCCCGGCGGGTGATGGCGCTGTCCGGGGTGAAGACCGCGTCCGGGATGTCCTGCGCACCGGCGACCGACACCACCGTGGAGCGGATTGTCGCCTGCGGGAAGCGCACGCCGTGCTGGCGGCAGAAGGACGAGGCCCAGGCGCCGCCGGCCATGACCACCTGGGCGGTCCGGATCTCCCCCTTCTCGGTGATCACGGCGCCGACCCGGCCGGCATGGCGCTCGATCCCGCGCGCCGCGCAGGTCTGCACCACGGTTCCGCCGAACTTCTCCACGCCCTTGGCGAACATCGGGGCGGCGCGCGACGGGTCGGCGGTGCCGTCGCTGGGCGACCACACGCCGCCAAGCCAGGTCTTGCCGGTGACGCTGCCGCGCCGGGCGAGCATCTCGGCCGTCATCACATGGGTCTCCACCCCCTCGCCCCTGGCGAAGTCGCACCACGCCGTCCAGGTGGCAAGCTGTTCCGCGTCATCGGTCAGATAGGTCAGCCCGCAGCGCCGGAACCCCACATCCTCGCCGATCTCGCCCGGCAGCGCGTCCCACAGGGCCAAGCTGCGGGTGGCCAGCGGCAGCTCGCGGGCGTCGCGGTTCTGCTGGCGGCACCAGCCCCAGTTCCGGCTCGACTGCTCGGCGCCGATCAGCCCCTTCTCCAGCAACACCACCTTTACCCCGCGCTTCGCCAGATAATAGGTGGTGCAGGCGCCGATGATGCCGCCGCCGATGACCACGACATCGGCCTCGGACGGCAGGGCATCGGACGTCTCGATCCGGACGAGCGGCGCGGGCATTGGGGTCTCCGTGAGGGACGGTCGCGGCAGGCGGGAAGAGCGCAGACGACTCTCGCCGGCCCAGGCTAGCCGGGCCGGGAGGAATTCTCACCACGTTTTCGCACTGCACAAGACCGGAGGGACAACCCACCCGCCCGAGGCCAGGCCGCGATCTCAGGGCCAGAGCATGTAGAGGTAGGTTCCGTATCCCGCGAGCAGCAGCGCCCCCTCGCGCCGGCCGATCCGCAGGCCGGTATAGGCGAAGGCCATCATCAGCACTGACACGCCGACCATGACCAGGTTGTCGAAGCCGACGATCTCGGCCGGCACCGCCCCGGGCGCCACCAGGGCCGTCATCCCGCCGATCCCCAGGATGTTGTAGATGTTCGAGCCGACGATGTTGCCAAAGGCCACGTCGCTCTGCCGCCGGATGCTGGCCATGACGGAGGTGACCAGTTCCGGCATGGACGTGCCGATCGCCACGATCGTCAGGCCGATGACGGTCTCGGAGATCCCGAAGCCGCGGGCGAGCGCAACCGCGCCGCCGACCAGGAAATGTCCGCCCAGCACCACCAGCGCGAGGCCGACCACCGCCGTCACCAGCGATATCGGCAGCGACCCGGCCGATCGCGCGTCGGGGACGGTCCCCGGATCGGCATCCTGCAGGGCCACGCCCTTGTCGTAGGCAGCGCCATGCCCGTCCGGGGTGGCCACCCGCTCCTGCCGGAAGGCGACGTAGATATAGGTCGCCAGCGCCGCCAGGAGGGCGGCACCGATCCACGGGCCGAAGGGCAGCAATGCCGCCAGCCCGGCGAAGACAGCGGCGACGGCGATCATGACCCCACCGTCGCGCTTCAGGGCGCCGGACTGCACGGCGATCGGGAAGACCAGGGCCGAGACGCCGACGATCAGCAGGATGTTGGAGATGTTGGAGCCGACGATATTTCCGTAGGCGATCCCGGGCGCACCGGCGAGCCCCGCCTGCAGCGAGGTGACCAGCTCCGGGGTCGAGGTCCCGAACCCGACCAGGGTCAGGCCGATGACGAGCGGCGACACGCCGAGCCGGGTGGCGACCCGGACCGCACCGCGCACCAGCAGCTCGCCACCGACAATCAGAAGCACGAGCCCGCCGAGCAGCGGCAACCAGATATCAAACACGATCCATCAGCCCCGTAATCGAACCCCCAACCGACCCACAGCCGGCTCTCGATCCCGGCCCATATGGGGACGGACCCGGACCGCGTGAATGGCGTCCAGCGGTTCGGAAGCGGATTTTCCCGGGCCGAGCCTGTTCGGAACCGGTTCGGCCGTTGCAGCGACAGGCGGAAGATCCAGAGTGCGCAGGGAGGAAGCTGGCGGAGGGGATGGGATTCGAACCCACGGAAGGGGCATTACCCCTTCAACGGTTTAGCAAACCGCCGCCTTCAGCCACTCGGCCACCCCTCCGCCGGGAGGGCATTCGGGGGCCGTTTCCGACCCCCGCACGGCGTATGCGCGCCCCTTCTACGGGCCGCCGACGTCTGCCGTCAAGCGTCCTGCATCGGCCGGGTCCGACACGGCGGCGCCGGCACGGGCGAAGCGCCCTGCCCCAACGGTCAGAAGTCCAGTGCCTGGGTCAGGTCCTCGATCAGGTCCTCGGCCGCCTCGATGCCCACCGCCAACCGGATCAGGTCGTCCGGCACCGGCGAATCCGGACCCTCGGTGGAGCGGCGATGCTCGGCCAGGCTCTCGGTGCCGCCGAGCGAGGTGGCGCTGGTGAACACCGCCATCCGACGCATGGTCTCCAGCGCCGCCTCCTTGCCTCCGGCGACCCGGATCGACAGCATGCCGCTGTAGCCGCCCTGCATCTGCCGCGTCGCGACGGCATGGCCCGGATGGTCGGGCAGGCCCGGATAGAGCACCTCCACGATCTTCGGATGGGCCCGCATCGCCTCGGCGATCGCCAGCGCGTTCTCGCAGGCCTTGCGCACGCGGATGTGCAGGGTGCGCATGCCGCGCAGCAGCAGCCAGGCCTCCTGCGGGCCGATCACCATGCCCAGGTCCTTGCGCACCATGCGGATGCGCTGCCAGAAATCGTCGTCGCGCGCGGTGATCAGGGCCCCGGCCAGCACGTCGCTATGGCCGTTGAGAAACTTGGTGGCGGAATGCATGACCAGGTCGGCGCCGTGCTCCAGCGGCCGGGTCAGAACCGGGGTGGCGACGGTGGAATCGACCGCCAGCCGGGCGCCGGCCGCATGGGCGATCTCGGCCGCCGCGGCGATGTCGACCACGTTCCACAGCGGGTTCGCCGGGGTCTCGACCCAGACCAGTTTGGTCTCGCCCGGCCGCATGGCGGCGCGCAGGGCGTCAAGGTCGCCGGCCGACACGTACTGGACCTTCAGCCCCCAATGGGTGGCGAAGTCGTTCAGCCAGGCGCGCACGCCCCAGTACAGCACGTCCTGCACCACCACATGGTCGCCGGGACCGAGCGCCAGGAAGGGTGCGGTCACCGCCGACATGCCGGAGGCCAGGACCAGCGCCTCCGCCCCGCCCTCCAGCCGGGCCAGCAGGGCCTCCACCTGGGCATAGGTCGGGTTGTCGGTGCGGGTGTAGTTGTAGCCGGGACCGACGATGCCGCCCGGCGGGCGCTCGAAGGTTGTGGCGCTGTGCACCGGCGGCACCAGGGCGCCGTTTTCCGGGTCAATGAACCCCAACGCCTGGGCGGCAAGGGTCTCGGGCGCAAGCGGTCGGTTGGTCGTCATAGGCGCGTTCCTTAAGGCTTGGGGGCCGGGGTCGGCAGATCGAAATACCGCATCGCCGGCAGAAGGCCCAGCAGGCGGGCCCGGGTCACGAGATCCTGATAGGGTGCCGCCTCGCCGATCAGCAGGGCGGTGCGGGGCGAGAGGCCGGCACCGGTCAGCAGGTCGCCCAGCCAGGCGGCCACCTCCCCGGCCGGGGCTGACGGCAGCACGCCGGCGGCGGCAATGGGCCAGGCGGCGGCGCGCACGGTCTGGTCCAAGGCCGCGGCCACCGCGTCGCGGGCCGGACCGCCGGTCGGCGCCGGGGCCACCAGCACGACCTGCGGCACGCTGAGCGACGCCAGCTTGGTGGATACGGCGGCGTGGAGGGACAAGGCACCGTCGCGGGTCACCTGCGGGCCGAACGGGCCGTAGGCGACCACCGCGCGGGACAGCATCACCACCAGCGTGCGCGGCGTGGAGCCGCCATCGGCCAGGACGGCGGCATAGGTCCTGTAGTCGAGGCCGAGTTCGGCCGCCCGGCGCATGCGGATCGCCAGCACCTCGCGCGACGGGGTCTTGCGGGACTTCGCGGCCGCCTTGCGCCAGCAGAACGCGTTCCAGCTCGCCGCCGAGGGCAGCGGCGGGCCGCCGTTATGGCCCAGCAGCGCCTGGAAGGCAGTCTCCCGCCCCCGCACATGCCTGAATTTCGGTTTGCGCCCGCGCATCACGTCTCGATTTCCTCGATAGTGATGGTATATTCCACTAATGAGGAATCAATGACAAGAGACGATCCCGCCCTCGACCTGATCGCTCTGGGTCAGCGTATCCGAGCCATGCGCAAGGTCCAGTCCCTGACCCTCGCCGCCCTGGCCGAGCGCGCCGAGATAAGCCTCAGCATGCTCTCGGCGGTGGAGCGCGGCGAGAAGGCGGCGACGGTGTTGGTGCTGCACCGGATCGCCACCGGACTGGAGACGTCCATTTCCCGCCTGGTGGAGGACGAGAGTCCGGCCCGAGCCGTGGTGCTGCGCGCAGGCGATCAGGTCGTCGTGCCCGGGCCCGGCGGCTGGACCCGCCGGATCCTGTCGCCGGTCATTCCCGGCGTCGAGTTCGAGATGATGCAGACCACAATCCCGCCGGGTGTCGATACCGGCACCTATGGCCCCCACCCGCCCGGCTCGCACGAATACCTTATGGTGGAGGCCGGGACGCTGACCCTGACCCTGGACGAGCAGGTGCACAGGTTGTCGGCCGGGGACTCGATCTACTACGACGGCGCCTGCAGCCACGGCTACCGCAACGACGGCGACACGCCGTGCCGCTACGTCCTGGCGATGATGGTCCGGCGGCCGCGCTGAGGGTGGAAACGACAGCGGCGTCATCCCGGGATGACGCCGCCTGAACTCCCCGTGCGGGGCGATGTCCTGTCGGGGTCGATCACGCCCGCATCATGTCGCCGCATTCGCCGCAGCCGAGCTTGGTGGTCGCGCGGCGGCCGAGGGCGGCCTTTCCGGTCGAAAGCAGCCAGCGGCCGAGCCCGGTGACCGCGCCGGCAAAGGCCTGGGAGCGCAGCCGACGGCCATGGTGGACGGCCTGGTCGATGACTTTCGGCGAGAGGTCGATGGTGGACCGACGAAGCGTGCCGGCGGTACCGGTTGCACTGGCCGAAGCCGCGTCGCGAGGGGCATGCGTCATGTCGATGCTGGTCATCTCTACCTCCGTGAACACGGTGCCTGCAGAAGCTCTCGGCGCCGTTGTGTGAGGCAGATGTAAAACTTTTCAGAGGATACTTAATCAAGTAAGATGGCATCGAATTCATGCTCCGGATGAATTAATTCTGGATGGTTAAGGGGATGGTTCCGCTATGGACGTGTTGACTGGAATGTCGATTTTTGCGGCCGTTGTGGAGAACAACAGTCTGGCGGGGGCGGCGCGGCACATGAACTTGTCGCCGTCGGTCGTCTCCAAGCAGCTCTCCGCGCTGGAGGACCGACTCGGGGTGCGGCTGCTGAACCGCACGACCCGGCGGGTGAGCCTGACCGAGGTCGGCTCCGCCTATTACGACCGATGCAAGCGGATCCTCGCCGATGTGGACGAGGCCGAGGCGGCGGTGACCACGGCACATAGCTCGCCGCGCGGGCTGCTGAAGATCACGGCCCCCTCGACCTTTGCCCATCGCCATGTGGCGCCGCACCTGCCCGGCTTCCTGGACCGCTTCCCGGAGGTGCAGGTGCAGCTCCTGGTGGCCGACCGGCTGGTGGATCTGGTGGAGGAAGGCGTCGACCTCGCCATCCGCATCGCCCAGCTCAAGGACAGCTCGCTGATCGCCCGCAAGCTGGCGCCGAACCACCGCAAGCTGGTGGCGTCGCCGAGCTATCTGGAGAAATGGGGCGTGCCGGCCAAGCCGGAGGACCTTTCGGACCACGCGCTGATCACCCTGCAGCCGGGCAGCCCGATCAACGACTGGCACTTCCGGGTCGACGGCGAGGAGAAGATCGTCCGGGCCCGCGGGACCATCGCCACCAATCACGGCGACTCGATCCTGGCCCTCGCCCTGTCCGGCGCCGGGCTGACCATGCTGGCGGCCCATGTGGCCGGCGAGTACGTGCAGGACGGCCGGCTGGTCTCGGTGCTCGACGACCTGGTCAGCGAGGACGTGCCGATCTACGCGGTCTACCCCTCCAACCGCCACCTGTCGCCGAAGGTCCGGGCCTTCGTCGATTACCTGGTGGAGATGTACGGCCCCCGCCCGTACTGGCTCGACCGCACCACGGCGCGCAGCCGTGACGCCGCGGAGTAAGGCCTCGGCCCCTCCCCTCCCCAAACGCACTCCCCGGCCTCGTGCCGGGGCCTACGCTTCAACCTATTTCGAGCGCACGGGGCGCCGCTCCGGCAGCCGTGCGGGTTGACGCGTGGGTCCCGGCACGAGGCCGGGAAGTAATCGACTGGACGTAAGTAAGGGGACCCGTCTCCGTTCGCCAAGATGCCCGGTTGAAATCCCCTCGCGGCAGGGGCACCGTCCTCCACAACAAATCGAGATTCGTGGAGGAACATGACGATGGCCCGCTGGCTGAAGACCGCCCGCTCTGATGAGGAACGCCAGGAGGACGACGCCAAGGTGCGCGCCGTCGTCGAGGCGACGCTGGCGGATATCGCCAAGCGCGGCGATGCCGCCGTGCGCGAGCTGTCGGAAAAGTTCGACAAGTGGTCACCGGACAGCTTCCGGCTGAGCGATGCGCAGATCGAGCAGGCCCTGGCGGAGCTCGACCCGGCCGACCTGGAGGACATCCGGTTCGCCCAGACCCAGATCCGCGGCTTCGCCGAGCACCAGAAGGCGGCCCTGCAGGACATCGAGGTGGAGACCATGCCGGGCGTCGTGCTCGGCCATAAGAACATCCCGGTGAACGCAGTCGGCTGCTACGTGCCGGGCGGCAAGTACCCGCTGGTCGCCTCGGCCCATATGAGCGTGGTGACGGCCAAGGTCGCCGGCGTGAAGCGCATCATCACCTGCGCGCCGCCCTATCAGGGCCGCCCGAACCCGGCCATCGTCGCCGCCCAGCATCTCGGCGGTGCGGATGAGATCTACTGCATGGGCGGTATCCAGGCGGTCGGCGCGATGGCGCTCGGCACCGAGTCCATCGGCGGCGTCGACATGCTCGTGGGTCCGGGCAATGCCTTCGTCGCCGAGGCCAAGCGCCAGCTCTTCGGCCGGGTCGGCATCGACCTCTTCGCCGGGCCGACCGAGACCCTGATCGTCGCCGACGAGACGGTGGACGGCGAGATCTGCGCCGTCGACCTGCTGGGACAGGCGGAGCACGGCCCGACCTCCCCGGCGATCCTGGTGACCAATTCGGAGAAACTGGCCCGCGACACCATGGCCGAGGTGGAGCGCCAGCTGAAGACGCTGCCGACGGCGGAGATCGCCGCCCAGGCCTGGGCCGACTACGGCCAGGTGATCGTCTGCGAGGATCTGGCGGAGATGGCCAAGGTGGCCGACGAGATCGCCAGCGAGCATGTGCAGATCATGACGTCGGACGACGACTTCTTCCTGAACACGATGACCAATTACGGCGCCCTGTTCCTCGGGCCCCGGACCAACGTGTCCTATGGCGACAAGGTGATCGGCACCAACCACACCCTGCCGACCATGAAGGCGGCGCGCTACACCGGCGGCCTGTGGGTGGGGAAGTTCATGAAGACCTGCACCTACCAGAGGGTGCTGACCGACGAGGCCAGTGTGAAGGTCGGCGAGGTCTGCTCGCGGCTCTGCGCCCTGGAGGGGTTCGCGGGCCACAAGGAGCAGGCCGATATTCGCGTGCGCCGCTACGGGGGCCGGAATGCCTGAGGGGGATGACAGGCCCATCAGGGTCGCCCACCGCTTCCGGCTCGACGGCAAGCGGGTGCTGGTCACCGGCGCCGGCAAGGGGCTGGGGGCGGCCTGTGCCGAGGCGATCGCCGAGGCCGGAGCCCATGTGATCCTGCTGAGCCGCTCTGCGGCACCGCTGGAGCAGGTGAAGGCCAAGATCGAGGCCCAGGGCGGTTCGGCCGAGACCGTGGTGCAGGACGTCACCGATATCGACGGCACCCAGGCCGCGATCGGGCGGATCGGGCCGGTGGACGGGCTGGTGAACAATGCCGGCTCGAACCAGCCGGAGCCGTTCACCCAGGTGTCGGTGGAAACCTATGACCGTCTGTTCGGCGTGAACGTGCGGGCCTGCTTCTTCGTCGCCCAGGCGGTGGCGGCGGGCATGATCGAGGCCGGAATCAGGGGGACGATCGTCAACATGTCGTCCCAGATGGGCCATGTGGGGGCGCCAAACCGGACGGTCTACTGCGCCGGCAAGCACGCGGTGGAGGGCCTGACCAAGGCGATGGCCTGGGATCTGGGAAGCCACGGCATCCGGGTGAACACGGTCTGCCCGACCTTCGTGGAGACGCCCCTGACCCGGCCGTTCTTCGAGGACCCGGCCTTCAAGACGGATACCCTCTCGCGGATCGCCCTGGGCGAATTGGGACAGTTGGAGGATGTGGCGGCGGCGACGCTCTACCTGATCTCGCCGGCCTCGGGCTCGGTGACCGGGTCGTCCGTCATGGTCGATGGCGGCTGGACGGCGCGGTGAGCAAGAACTGAATGGAGGAGAGTATTCTAACCGCCTCTGTCCTTGATCCTATAGACGTCGAACACTGAACCGAAATTCCTCGGATTCCTATAGTTCTCATCAACAGAAAACGGCCTCGGTTTAAGATATACCGATCGAGCCCGCGCATAGTATTTTACAGGTGGAACAATAATCTGGCGCTTCAGGTTACGTTTTCTCATTTTTTTCTGACGCCGCATGTCATTTTCTAAAACAAACTTATAGAATTTAATATCTAACTGGTTTTTTTCAATAAAAATGTCCATCCATTTCTGGAGGAACCTCTTTGCGAATATTTTATTATTGCTACTACTAAAATGCTCATTCTTGGAAAGAATATAGAAGTCACATTGCGACCCTAACGCAGACGAAATCATTTGATCCATATAAGATACTGTACACAGAAAATCAAACCCGCTAGAAATTATAGAGCCTACACCAGATTCACTCGAATCGTGGCGACAGAACTGAGAATACGTCTCTACGAATATATTGCTATGTTCTTCGATGAGATATTCAACCGCTCTATTCAGCTCTGCCTCATCGCTGTAATCGATGTCATTTGAAAAGATATATTGTAAGAAATGCGATCTAAATCGCCCATACGGCTCCCTTACAAGGGACACCTTAAAGAACTCATCACCAACAAGACTGAATTGCTTACCCGTAAAATGCTGGGATATGTAACTAAATTGATCAATAAAATCTGAAAACTCACCATCACTTATATGAGGAAACAAATTATCATTGCACAATCTTTCCCTATTTAAGTACTTTACAAAAAAATTACTCCGTACGTCGCCGCTCGCCTCTCTTGCCGCCATGATTATATTGTCAACTTGCCTACCCCCTGTCTTGGGGATATGCAAAAATGCTATTTTTGATTTATTATTTCTAATATTCGGATCAAACTTATTCCACACATGATAAGATGAACTATCATGCAAAAAAACATCATCCCAAATCTGCTTGATCAGCATCACCATAACAGTTCCAAATGTAGAATTTCAGAGATCATATTTCTATTTAGTTATATGACGACAAACAACCGCCGCAATATCTTCGAAAATTATATTAGATTCTAAGCTCTAACAGCTAATACATAGGAATCAACAAAGGCACCGACGGCCCCATTGCACTCAACCAACATGCACATCGTCAAAATGCTCAACGTTTCCTTTGCCTTTCTTCCCTCGCCGACACCAAATAAATCAAGACCTTACTACGTCGCAGAACAACCATGAAGGTCAAACGCCCATCTGCCAAGCCTGAATTTGCAACAAAGGCCCGAGGTAAGACCGTAGCCGGCCTCGACCATCACAGTTGACGGTTCCCAATACTCGGACTAACGAGCCAGCGTGAGAGTGCGTGTCCGATCGGCAACAATCAGGCGCCTAGCCCCGGCGGTCAGCTTCCGCGTCGGCGCCGGCGATGGTGCCACCATAGACCGCGCCCACCGTGCCGGACACGGTACGCGCCGGGCGGCCGGCCATCTCGCTGGCTGCCTGCTGCTGCTCGACGGACCAGCGGACCTGGAACTCGTCGTGATACTTGACCTTGTAGTAGCTCTGATAGGTGGCCACCGGTTTCTCCATCTCTCCGGGTTTCCTGAAAGATGATCCTGGTCCCGGCCGGCTTCCAGCGCGGATGCTGCAATGCAGCATTGCCACCCACGCATCATTCGACAGCGAAAAGCCGGCTTTCGGCCGGCTTGGTTAACAATTCAGGGGTGCTTGGACGCCGCCCGCGTCAGGGTAGCCAATCGGCGATCACATAGGGAACCCGGTCGCGCGGCACTTCCGGATGGTGCCAGGCATAGACCTTCTGCGCCGCCTCGAAGGCCACGCGCTCGTCGGCACCGTTCTCGCGCATCTGCGCGTAGGTACGGGTCACCGCCTGATGACAGGCGGCACTCGGGCTACAGGCGACGATCTCTCGTACGTCCGTCATGATGGCTTCCGACTCAGTGCTGCTTCTTGCGGCGGGTGCCGAACAGCTCCAGGTGATGGTCCACAAGATCGAAGCCGAGGTCGCGGGCGATCCGCTTCTTCAGATCTTCGAGTTCCTGATTATAAAACTCCAGAACCTCGCCGGTCTCAACATCAATCATGTGATGATGATGGTCTTCCGGGCCGGATTGCGGCTCGTAGCGGGCGCGGCCGTCGCCGAAATCCCGCTTGGAGACGATGTCCATCTCCTCGAACAGCTTCATCGTGCGATAGATCGTCGCCATGGAGATCGTCGGATCGACCTCCTTCACCCGATCGTAGAGCGCCTCGGCGTCGGGGTGGTCCTCCGCCGCCGACAGCACGCGGGCAATCACCCGCCGGGGCTCCGTCATGCGCAGCCCGCGTTTGGCGCACAGATCCTCGATCCGCGTTTCCACGGCGTCTGTGTCCTTTACCGGAATCTGAACCGCCACTGGCCCGTCCTCAGCCTGCCCCAACACTCTGGATAACCTCGGCCTTGCCCGCCTTCATGTCGAACTTCAACCGGTCGACGGTGCCGAGGTCGGTCCCGGTGACACGCACGAAGCGCGCGCCCGCCGGATAGTCGATCGCATGGATCGCGCCCACGTCATATAGGCCCGCATGGCCCGGCGTCAGGCGGTAGGTCGTCACTTTTTCGATCGCCGCCTCGCCGGCGCCCTCCCCGCCATCGACACGGCGGTACTCGCTCATGTCGGTATATTCGGTCGCCTGGCCGTAGATCGCCCAGGAGGAGCCGTGATCATGCGGCGGCGACTGGCGCGGGGCGTCGTTGATATGGGCCAGCACGACGAAATCGAAGTCCGGATCGCGATAGATCTGGTGCACACCGATTTCGGCCTGGGGGCCGCAGGTCGCATCGACGAAGTCTCGGTTCTCCAGCAGCTTCTCGAGCTGCACGCGGATTCGCTCCTTGCCGGCCGGCCCGGAATCGGCCGCCAGCGCGTCATGGGCGTCCCGGCAGAACTGTTCAAAGGAATAGGCCATCTCGGCGTCCTGGAAGGGAAAATCGCATCACATACCAAACCCTACGCCAACCGGCGCCATGCCTCAACAGAGTTGAGGCAATGGATGCGATAGCGGCTCCCTATGGGTCGCCTGGACCGGCCTGATCCGCGCGGCGCTAGACCGCGGTATGGGCCGGCTTTCCGGCCACGCCCTTGTAGAGCACGCCCTGGCGGAACGCCATGATCCGGGCATGTTCGGCCCGGGCCGCCGCGTCCATGTCGGCCGCCGGCGCGGTCTCGTGGATGAAGTTGCCGTGGGTGTCCTTGCCCCGGCACAACAACGCCGAATCCTTGTCGCCGTTGATCTGGCGCACATGCGGGGCGACGTAGCGGATGGCGACTCCGATGCGCCGGTCGTCGCTCTCGTTCGGCTTGCTGGCATGGGCGACCAGCACGTGGTGCAGGGACATCTCGCCCGGCGCCAGCGGCATGGCGACCGCCTCCTCCTCGTTCACCTCGACCGCCATCTCCTGACCGCGGGTCAGCAGGTTCTCTTTGGCCAGCGTGTCGCGGTGTTCGATCTGCTCCCATTTCTGGCTGCCGGGGATGACCTTCATGCAGCCGCTCTCCAGGGTGGCCGGCGACAGGGCGATCCAGGCGGTGACCACATCCGGCCGGTCCAGGCCCCAATAGGTGGCGTCCTGGTGCCAGGACACGAAGCTCGGATTCTTTGCGTCCTTCACGAACAGCGAGGTGCCCCAGCACAGGATGTCGGGGCCGAGAACATCCTCCACCGCGTCCAACACCTTGGGATGCTTGACCAGGTCGGCGACCCAGGTCTGCAGCAGGTAGAGCTTCTGGCCCTTGGACAATTCGTACCAGCCGCCATTGGCGGTCTCGTAGTCCTCGAACCGCCGTCGGAAGCTGGCGGCATCGGCCGCATCCATGACCCGGATCGGATAGGCGTAGCCGTCGCTGTGGTAGCGGTCGATCGCCGCCTGATCGAGCATCTTGCCCATGGTCTTCTCCCTCGTCGCCTGGTTCGCGCCGCCTCACCTGAACGGCGTTCAGCTTTTGAGGCAGTATGGGAGTCCCGATCCGGCGCGACAAATGATACTATTGCAGCATTCGGCTGAGGAATTTCGATCCGACATGGAAACCCTCCCTCCCCTGACCGCCTTGCGTGCCTTCGAGGCGGTGGCGACCCGGCTAAGCGTGAAGGCCGCCGCCGAGGCGCTGTCGATCACCCCGTCGGCCCTGTCGCACCAGCTCCGTATCCTGGAAGAGTCCCTCGGGCTGAAGCTGTTCCACCGGTTGAACCGTCGGCTGCTGCTGACCGATGCGGGTCAGGTGTACTTCTCCAAGATCGCCCCGGCCTTCGAGACCCTGCGCGCCGCCACCGCCGAGATCGCCGAGCGGGGCCAGGCCGACACGCTGGTGGTCACCGCCCCGGCCAGCTTCGCCGAGATCTGGCTGCTGCCCCGCCTGCCCCGTTTCCTGGCGGAGCATCCGGAGGTCGACCTGCGGATCGAGGCGACGTCGCGGCCGATCGACTACGGGCGCGAGGCGGTGGATGCCAGCATCCGCTACGGCGCCGGTCCCTGGCCGGGCCTGGAGAGCCATCGGCTGGTCTCCGAACGGCTGGTCGCCCTCTGCGCGCCTGCCCTGCGCGACGGCCCGGCGCCGATCCGACAGCTGGAGGACCTGGCCCGGCAGACCCTGATCCATTCCGACCAGCGGCTGACCGGCTGGACCGCCTGGCTGCGCTCGCACGGGCTGGCCGGCCTGCGGGGGGCCCGCAACCTGCGCTTCTCCCAGTCGGCCCACTCGCTGCGGGCCGCGGTTCAGGGCATGGGGGTGGTGTTGGAGAACCGGATCATGGCCCACGACGCCTTGGCCGCGGGCGATCTGGTGGAACCCTTCGCCGATCTGGCGCCGGTGGATGAAGGGGTCGGATACCACCTAGTGGCGCCGCCGGACCGGATGGCGATGCCGAAGGTCCGGGCGCTGGTGGTCTGGCTGCAGGCCGAGGCGGAGGAAGCCCCCGCCGCCTGAGCGTCAGTCCATGAAGCAGACGCGGATCAGCGCGTCGCCGCGATACATGGCGGCGGCGAGTCGGTGGTTGCCGTCCTGGATGCGGCCGTCGCGCAGGGTCAGGGAGCAGCCGTCACGGGCGACATTGCGCACCAGCCAGGCAACCCGACCGGCATGCTCTGCGGCCGGGATCGGCGCGTTCGGGTCGCGGCCGTCATCCGGCTCGATCAGGTCGTCATTCGCCAGATGAAGATCGATGAGCGCGTCATCGACGGTCACATCCCCGGCCCAGCGCGGGAATCCCACGACCCCGGCCAGCGCCTTCACCTCATCGAGCGGCAATGTCGCCAAACGAATAGCCATGACCCCGTGCCTCCCCCACAACAGGCGCGTCGGACGAAAAAGCGCCGCTCGACCGGCCCATGGGCCAGAGGCGACGCATCCCGAAAATGTACGTAAGCCACCGAGACCGACCCGTGCCGACCCGGCCTTGGTGACGAGGGTCGTGTAGCGGAAAATCACGACAGAAAAAACTATAAAAACGACGCCCCGTGTCGCGCGCGAGCTATCGACGTCGCGCTTGAGCTAACCGTTTGGTAACGAAGCGCTTATATGATGGCGTCGGTCGTCGGAAACGGGGCCGACTTTTGCTTTTTCGGGCCGGCCTCGCCTCCCTCTCATATAAGGATCGCACACCATGCCGCAGGGAGCCGAAAACCTGCACGCCGCCGCAACCGGAAGCGTCGACCCTCTTCTGCTGGCGATCGTGTGCGTGATCTTCGTCGTCGGCGCCGTGGTGCCGATCGCGGCGGCGATCCTGTCGAGCATGCGGGACGACCAGGCCGCCAGGAAGGCAGCCCTGGCCGAGCAGCAGGTCAGCAACCCGGTGGCCGAGAACGTGGTCGTCGCCGTGGACGTGGTTGAGCTGGAGCCGGTGGCGCCGGAGATCTTCGCCGAGGTGGCGAATGACCAGCCGCTGCGCATGGTGGCCGGCCGCGCCCG
The DNA here is from genome assembly GCF_965223715.1 of Thalassobaculum sp. Lineage (GTDB taxonomy): Bacteria > Pseudomonadota > Alphaproteobacteria > Thalassobaculales > Thalassobaculaceae > Thalassobaculum. Next base: position 2,112,783 of record NZ_OZ245012.1, read on the forward strand.
CTGAGACGGGCCCGGCTCAGAACCGGCGCGGCAGGTAGGTCGACAGCCAGGCCGTGGCCAGCAGCAGCACACCAAGCGCGATGAACACCGACGTCAGCGGGAAATACAGCAGCAGCAGCGCGTAGACCGCCGCCGGCAGGAGCTGCGACACCTCGATATAGGTCCGGAAGACCGACGTCATCTCGGAGCGCTCATAGGCATGGACCGAGCGCAGGAACGGGATGTTGCCGAGCGCGTCCAGGGTCATCGCTCCGGCCGAGCCGGCGAAGAACAGGAACGCCACCATCTCCGGCGAGGGCTGGATCGCCCCGGCGATCAGGCACATGGCGCCGGTGAAGATGAAGGCGAGGATGATCACCCGCCGCATCCCGAGTTCCTGGGCCAGCCGGCCCGCCAGGGGGGCGGCGAACAGCATCCCCTGCCCGGCCGACAGCATGACGGCCGACAGCATCTCGTCGCCGCCGTACTTCGCGATGTAGAGCGGCGGATAGACGAAGAACGCCGCCCAGTAGGAGCTGCGGGCGAAGGGGATCGCCCAGGCCAGCCGCAGGCGCGGCTGGGCCATGTAGCGGCGGATATTGGCCCAGGGCGTCGGCGGCCGCTTCTTGGCCGGCGCCACGCGCGGGTCGTCGCGCATCCGCAACACCCAGAAATAGCCCAGCGCGATCAGCGCGAAGATGGCGCTGGGCAGGCAGACCGCCTCCAGCCCGAAGGTCTTGTAGAGATAGATCCCCAGCCCCGGCCCGGTGAACCAGGCCACCCCCATGAAGGCGAGCCGCCGCGGCTCGGCGGTGACGAAGTCCTTCCGGGCGATGTAGTCGAGGATGTAGAGGTTGAGAGAGATGTTGACGCAGACCACCGCCAGCGCGCGGAACTGCAGCGCGCCGACGAAGGGGACGATCGCCTCGGCCATCATCAGCAGCGGCGCCGCGATCATGAAGGCGCAGCCGGCACTGAAGATCCATTTGCGGCGGATCACCCGGATCACCACCGGCACCGCGAAGCTCGCCAGCAGGGCGACGACCCCGATCACCGTGTAGGCGATGCTGACATCACGGGCGGATTCCAGAAGCCGATAGGCCTCCAGCGGAATCACGCCGGCGACGAGGGCCCGCGAGAACGCCTCGGTCGCGGACAGGGTGGCGAAGACCGTGGCCCCGGGTCGGTCGACCACCCGAAGCCACATGGGGAAGCGGATTTCCAAAACCTACGCCCTGCGATGAACCAGCCCGGTGAGGGTTCCAGTATCAAACGCAACGGCGCATCGCGCACCCCTTTAGACGGCCGGAGCCGCACGAAAATGGCTAGGACGTCCGGCTGCCCGCCTCGACGTCCCGGGCGGCCAGGATGGCGGCGACCAGGTCTTCGGGCATGCTCTCCAGCGCCTCGGACTCAGGAGCGGACAGGGTGTCGGCCGCCAGGTCGCGCACCTTGCGGTAGGCGGTGAGATAGCGCAGGCAGACCGGACAGGTACGCATGTGGAAATCGACCGTGGCGCGGGCGACCGGCCCCAGCTCGCCGTCGATATAGGCATCCACCAGCGACTCGAACTGGGAACAGGTCAGCAGCCCCGGAAGCCGGGCTTCCAGCCAGTGCTGGATGCGCCATCTGAGCCTGCGACGCGTGATCATGGTCGTCCCAACTCGTCCCACAGCGGCTCGACCAGCTTCTTGAGCGCCGCACGGGCGCGGTGCAGCCGAACCTTCAGCGCCCCTTCGGCGACGCCGACCATCTCGGCCGCCTCCCGGGTGCTGTATCCCTCAATGTCGCGAAGCAGCAAGACGATACGGTAGCCGTCGGGCAGTTCGTCGATTTTCTGCCGCATGTAGGTCCTGATCCGCGACGCCTCCAGTTCGTCCTCCGGATCGCGGGCCTCGGTGCGCGGTTCGCCGGCCCGGATGCCATCTGCGTCGAAGGCCGGCAGCAGGTCGTCGATCGGGGTCTCGGCCAGTCGCTTCGTGGAGCGCAGCCGCATCAGGCAGGCATTCACCGTGATCCGGTGCAGCCAGCCGGCCAGCGACCCGGTCGGCTCGAACCGGCCGATCGCCCGGTGCACCGACAGGAAGGCATCCTGCAGACAGTCCTGGGCGGTCGCCTCGTCCCGGACCATCCGGCGGGCGACGGCAAGCAGGCGCGCGCCATGCTCGCGCACTAGCTTCTCGAAGGCGGCCCGATCCCCGGACTGCAGGGCGGCGACGAACGCGCTCTCCTCCGCCGGGTCGCCCCCCGCGCTCTGCATGCCTCCGAACTCCAAGCCCCGGCCCCCGGTCCTGTCGCGCCGGCTGGTTTCTAGCATGCTGCGCGCGGCGTCATCGATCACCAGAGCACCCGATCATCTGGAATTGATCCAGGTCAAGGCAGGACGGCGGCCGGACTACCTAGGGTTCGGCGTCCTGTGGAGGGGAACCCCAGGACGCGCGGAGCCGGCAGCATCGAGCCCGTGACAGGGGCCATGGGCTCGGCAAGACTGTCGGCTCCGCTGCCACGGCGCGGAGCGCAGACCGGGAGGGACGGGCATGAAGGCACTCATCATCGGCGGCGGCATCGGCGGCCTCGCCACCGCGCTCAGCCTCCACGAACAGGGCATCGACGCCCATGTCTACGAACAGTCGATGACGATCCGCGAACTGGGCGTCGGCATCAACACGCTGCCCCACGCGATCAAGGAACTCGCCGCCCTCGGCCTGCTGGACAAGCTCGATTCCGTCGCCATCCGGACCTACGAACTGATCTACCAGAACCGGTTCGGCCAGGAGATCTGGCGCGATCTGCGCGGTACCGACGCCGGCTACGACTTCCCGCAGTTCTCGATCCACCGGGGCAAGCTGCAGGCGCTGCTGCTGGAGGCGGTGCGCGAGCGGTTGGGCGACGACCATGTGCATACCGGCCACCAGCTCACCGGCTTCGCGGATGACGGCGGCGCCGTGACTGCGACTTTCGAGCGGCGCGACACCGCCACCCGGGTCAGCGCCACCGGCGACGTGCTGATCGGCTGCGACGGCATTCATTCCAAGGTGCGCGAGACCTTCTATCCCGACGAGGGACCGCCGAGCTGGAACGGGCTGATGCTGTGGCGGGGTGCCGTCGAGGGCGAGCCGTTCCTGACCGGCCGGTCGATGATCATCGCCGGCGGTATGAACGCCAAGTTCGTCTGCTATCCGATCTACAACGACCCGGACACACCGGGCAAAACCCTGATCAACTGGGCCGTGGTCGCGCGGCTGGGCGACGGCACCCGTCCGCCGCCGCGGCGCGAGAACTGGAGCCGGCTCGGCGACCGTGCCGACGTGATGCAGTATGTGGATGGGGTGTTCGAGCTCGACCTGATCGACCCGGTCGACCTGATCACCCAGACGGTCGATTTCTACGAGTTCCCCATGTGCGACCGCGACCCGGTGGACCGCTGGTCCTTCGGCCGGGTGACCCTGCTCGGCGATGCCGCCCATCCAATGTATCCGGTCGGCTCCAACGGCGCCAGCCAGGCGATCCTGGACGCCCGCTGCCTTGCCCCGCTGCTGGCGACCTGCGGCGGCGACGTGGAAGGCGCGCTGAAGACCTATGAGGCGGAACGCCTGCCGATGACGGCGGAGATCGTGCGGAACAACCGGACCGGCGGCCCGGAAGGGGTGATCGATCTGGTGGAGAGCCGCTCGCCCCAGCGCTTCGGCAAGCTCGACGACGTCGCCAGCCGGGAGGAACTCGAGGCCATCGTGCGGGGCTATGCCACGCTGGCGAAGTTCAGCCAGTCGGACGTGAACCGCGCCCGTGGCTAGTGGTCAGGTCCCGACGCGCTGGCCGAAGGTGGCGGGGTCGTAGATCAGGCAGTAGCGGTCGCGCCGCACCCCGTCGCTGCTGAGCGGCAGGATCAGGCGCACATAGGCCCAGCGGCGGTTACGCGAGCCGATGAACTCATGGCGCGCCAGGTTCGGCTCGCCCGCCTCCAGGATCGCCTGCAGCCGCTCCCTCACGCCCGCATATTCCTCGTCGCGGTAGATATCCAGCATGCGGGTGCCGGTCATCGACCGGCCGTGCCCCTGGTCCATGAGCGTGGCGGACAGCCGGATCACCCAGTCCTCGATCTGCGGGTCCCACTCCACCAGGCTGATCCCTTTGATCGCCTCGACCGGCATCTCCACCGGATCGATGGTGGCGGGCAGTCCGTCAGCCGCGTTCCTGCGCCACACGGACAGGCAGCGGGCGAGGATCGGGTGGCCGTCGATGTCCTCCATGGCCATGGGCACATGAAGCCTCGGCATCGTCAGCAGGCGTTCGCTCGGGTCATGCAATGGCATCAGCGAAGTCCCATACCGGTGAGACGCACCATCCTGAAAGTAGAGTTGCACCTAGACCTCCGCTATCGCAAGCGGATTGGCCTGTCCCGCTTTCAGGTTCTGATACGGCGACCGGCGACCTTCGGATTGGTCTCGTATAACCGGATTGTCATCAGGGTCAAAGGCAAGTCCGCCGAGAAACGGGCCGGTTAATGCATTCTTAACGGGCCCTCAGCTACTCTTTTAAATGCAGATCCTCCCTTTACTTGAAGAAGTACTTTTTCGGGCATGTCGTCGAAACTGAAAAAAGAAGACGGAAATTTCTGGCGGCTGCCCAGCGTCCATATCCCGATTCCGATAGAGAAGATTGACGACTATCCGGTTCTGGCATCGTGTCTTGAGGCGTGGCGCGCGACAGCGGCAGACGGGCCGCCGCAGACCATCGATCCGCTCGACATGCCGCCGGCCGCCATCAAGGCCATCAGCCTGGCGGAGTGGAGCGAGGAGCATGGCGACTGGGTCCTGCGGCTCTCCTCGACGCTGATCGACGAAACCCAAGGCCGCTCGATGCGGGGAACGACGTTTTCCGAGGCGTTCGTTCCGGAGGACCTGGCCAAGGTGCATGCCCGGATCGAAGCGATCCTGCGGCGGGGCGAGCCCGACCTCGCGCAGCACGAGTTCTACGATACCAATGGCCGTATCTGGTCGTTCGTTCGGCTGATCCTGCCGCTCAGCAGCGACGGGGTGAAACGCGACCGCTACTGCCTGATCTACGACCCCGCCACCTTCGGCCGGCGCATCGGCACCTGAGGCCCGACCGGCCGCACCCACAAAGGCCCGTCACGGCGGCGGCAGGAACTCCACCTCGTACTCTGCCGCCAGGCGCACGACCTCCGCAGGGTCGGCGACATTGTGAATCTTCTCGAAGAGCTGGCGCAGGGAACGCGCCGGCGAGACCCAGAACAGCGCCTTCACGTCCTTGCCCGAGTTGTTGAAGATCCCATGCGGGATGCCCATCGGCATGTGAATCAGGTCGCCGGTGACCGCCTGGGCCTTCTGACCGTCCAGTATCAGGTCGAAGGTGCCGTCCAGCATGTAGATGAACTCGTCCTGGGCGGCATGGATATGCGGCGGCACGAAGGTGCCGTGCGGGAACAGGGTCTCGAAGGTGAAGCAGCTGTCGCTTTCCTGTTTCGGCTTGTAGGTCTGCCCCAGGATCGACCAGACGACGCCGTCCACCCCTTCGCCGGCGGGTGTGATCCCCGCTTCCATCACCGTCATGATCTGTCCTCCCGGTTCGTTCGGTGCCAGGATTGAAGCATCGAAGTCCCTCTTCCGGAAGTCCGCGATGAACCCTGTGACCATCCGCCCGTCGGAGCCGTCCGACATACCGGCAATCACCGCCATCTACGCCCATCATGTGCTGAACGGCACCGCCTCCTTCGAGGAGGAGGCCCCCGGCGAACCGGAGATGGCCGAGCGCCGCGCCGGCGTCCTGGACGCGGGCTTCCCCTATATCGTCGCCGAGCGGGACGGCATGGTTCTCGGCTATGCCTATCTCAGCAAGTACCGGCCGCGCTCGGCCTACCGCTTCACCGTGGAGAACTCGATCTACATCGCCCATGACGCCATCCGGCAGGGCATCGGCCGGGCGCTGATGGCGGAGCTGCTGCGGGTCGCGGAAGCGGGGCCCTGGAAACAGATGATGGCGGTGATCAGCGATCCGGCCTCCGGATCGGAGGCGATGCACGCGGCCTTCGGCTTCCGCAAGGTCGGCCATATGGAGAAGATCGGCTTCAAGTTCGGCAAGTGGATCGACGTCGTTGTCATGCAGCGCGCCACCGGCTGACCCCCTGGAACGGGTCACCCCTGCTGACCTGATCGTGCTTGAACAGGACGCCCGTCCCCTGGAATAGTCGCGGAACTACATCGCTGCGTTGCGGTACCGCTCGGCACTGAACGCACTGGCTGAACGCCGTGAACGGCGGGAAGGGGGCCGATGCTGGGGATCATGCGCGGCTATGTGCGCGCCATAGAGGCGATGAACCGGGCCATCGGGCGCTGCGCGATGTATCTGGTCTTCGCGCTGATGGGCGTGCTGCTCTGGTCCTCGGCCTCGAAGACCTTCTTCGACCCGTCGCTCTGGACCCTGGAGACCGCGCAGTTCGTGATGGTCGCCTACTACATCCTGGGCGGCCCCTACTCCATCCAGCTCGGCTCCAATGTCCGCATGGACCTGTTCTACGGCGACTGGTCGCTGCGCACCAAGGCGTGGGTGGACAGCGTCACCGTGCTGTTCCTGATGTTCTATCTGGGTGTGCTGTTCTACGGCGCGGTCAGTTCCACCGCCTATTCGCTCGGCCATTTCGGCACCGAGCCCTTCGCCTTCTTCGGCGACCTGTTCTGGGCCTTCGTCAGCGGCGGACCGGACGCGGCGGCGGAGCAGATGGGCTATCTGGAGCGCAGCTCGACCGCCTGGCGGCCGTTCATCTGGCCGGTGAAGGTGATCCTGTGTCTTGGGGTGCTTCTCATGCTGCTGCAGGCGCTGGCGGAGCTGTTCAAGGATATCGACAGACTGCGGACCGGAGAGGCGTGATGTCCTACGAGCTGATCGCCGCCCTGATGTTCGCCTCGATGATGCTGATGCTGATGACCGGCCAGCGGGTGTTCGGCGCCATCGGCTTCGTCGGGGCCGCCGCCGGCGTGCTGCTCTGGGGCGTGGGCGGGGTGGAGATTCCCTTCGCCGCCGCCATGAAGCTGATGAAGTGGTATCCGCTGCTCACCCTGCCGATGTTCATCTTCATGGGCTACGTGCTGTCGGAAAGCCGGATCGCCGACGATCTCTACCGCATGTTCCATGTCTGGATGGGCCCGGTGCGCGGCGGGCTCGCCATCGGCACGATCGGTCTCATGGTGCTGATCTCCGCCATGAACGGCCTGTCGGTCGCCGGCATGGCGATCGGCGCCACCATCGCCCTGCCCGAGCTGCTGCGCCGGGGCTACGACAAGATCATGGTCACCGGCGTGATCCAGGCCGGCTCCTCGCTGGGCATCCTGGTGCCGCCCTCGGTCGTGCTGGTGCTCTACGCCATGATCGCCCGCCAGCCGGTGGGCCAGCTCTGGCTTGCCGGGGTCATGCCGGGGCTGATGATGGCCGGGCTGTTCATCGTCTACATCTACGTGCGCTGCCAGTTGCAGCCCCATCTCGGCCCGCCGCTGGACAAGGCCGAGCGCGAGCAGATCGACATGGCCGAGAAGCTTCGGCTGCTGCGCGCCGGCCTGCTGCCGCTGGCGATTTTCGCCGCCATGATGGTGCCCTTCGTCAACGGCTGGACCTCGCTGGTGGAGAGCTCGGCCATCGGCGCGCTCGCCGCCTTCATCGCCGCCGTGCTCAAGGGCCGGATGACCCGCGAGGTGTTCGAGAACACCACTCGCAACACCCTGGCGATCTCCTGCATGTTCATGTGGATCATCTTGGCGGCGCTGGGCTTCGGAGCAATCTTCGACGGGCTGGGGGCGGTCAAGGCGATTGAGGACCTGTTCACCCAGCAGCTGGGCTTGAGCCCCTGGACCATCCTGATCCTGATGCAGCTCAGCTTCATCATCATGGGCACGTTCCTGGACGACACCGCGATGCTGGTGATCGTCGCCCCACTCTACGTGCCGCTGGTCGGCGCGCTGGGCTTCGACCTGATCTGGTACGGCGTGCTCTACACGATCACCACCCAGATCGCCTACATGACCCCGCCCTTCGGCTACAACCTGTTCCTGATGCGCGCCATGGCCCCGCCGGAGATCAGCCTGGGCGACATCTACCGCTCCATCCTGCCCTTCGCCCTGGTCATGGTGATGGCGCTCGCCCTGGTGATGGTGTTCCCGCAGATCGCCCTGTGGCTGCCGGAGCTGGTCTACGGAAAATAGTTTTCGCCGCACCGCAAAATCCGGTCATCATGCCCGTCTCAACCAAAAGACTAGGAGGGCTTCATGACCACGAGACGCACATTTCTGAAGGGCGCCGCGGCGGCCGCCCCTGCCGCGGCGCTGGCGACCCCGGCGATCGCGCAGTCCACCATCAAATGGCGAATGCAGACCTATGCCGGCCCGGCGCTGGCCGAGCATGTGGTCAAACCGGCCATCGACATGTTCAACAAGATCGCCGGCGACCGCATGCAGATCGAGCTGTTCTTCGCCGACCAGCTCGTGCCCACCGGCGAGCTGTTCCGCGCCCTGCAGCGCGGCACCATCGACGCGGTGCAGTCGGACGACGACAGCATGGCCTCGCCGACGGAGGTCACCGTGTTCGGCGGCTACTTCCCCTTCGGCTCGCGCTACTCCCTGGACGTGCCGGTACTGTTCAACCAGTACGGCCTGGCCCAGATCTGGGAGGAGGAATACGCCAAGGTCGGGGTGAAGCACATCTCCGCCGGCGCCTGGGATCCCTGCCACTTCGCCACCAAGGACCCGATCCGCTCGCTGAAGGACCTGGAAGGCAAGCGGGTCTTCACCTTCCCCACCGCCGGCCGTTTCCTCACCCAGTTCGGCGTGGTACCGGTCACCCTGCCCTGGGAGGACATCGAGGTCGCGGTGCAGACCGGCGAGTTGGACGGCATCGCCTGGTCCGGCATCACCGAGGACTACACGGTCGGCTGGGCCGACGTGACCAACTACTTCCTGACCAACAACATCTCCGGCGCCTGGTGCGGCTCGTTCTTCGCCAATATGGGCCGCTGGGAGGAGCTGCCGGAGGATCTTCAGACCCTGTTCCGGGTGTGCTGCGACCAGTCGCATTATTACCGGCAGTATTGGTACTGGGGTGGGGAGGCGAGCCTGCGGGTGCACGGCACCAAACTGGAGCTGACCACCATCCCTGACGCCGAATGGGCGACGGTGGAGGCGGCGGCCCGGGTGTTCTGGGACGAGATCGCTGCGGAATCCCCGCTCAAGGCGAAGGTCGTGGAGATCTTCAAGAAGTACAACGAGGACATGGAGAAGGCCGGGCGGCCGTACCGCTATACCTGACCTGACGCCTCGGTCCCGGAGCGGCGGCGGGTCCGCCGCTCCGAAGGCCAGAAGACTTACTCGGCCGCCTCGGCCGGCGCGTCGACGATCCGGGTCTCGAAATTCGCCGGCGAGACGATCTCCAGCAGTTCCATGTCCGGCGAGCACTCGATCTCCCGGTGCGGGATCAGCGGCCGCTGGTTGATGCAGTCGCCCTCGCGGATGGTGTGCACGCCCTCGCCGGCATATTCGAACTTGGCCCAGCCCTTGAGCACGTAGACCATCTGGAAGTCGCAGTCATGGACGTGCCAGTGCTGCACCTCGTCGGTGTCCTTGCGGCCGTTCGCCTTCACGATATGGGCGACGTAGTCACCGTTGGTCGCGTCCTTCACGCCGAGGTCGCGGTACTCGAAGATCTTGCGCATGCCCTCGGTGAAGACCGCATTGGCGGCTTCGTTGTGGCTGAACTTCCAGCTTTCCTTGCCCATCGTATCCTCTCTCTTTGTCGGCTGTTCTAATTATTGGGGAAACGATAACGCGCACGGCAGCGCGCGCCAACGGGTCGGATGCGCTCAGGCCGGGGTCGGGAACAGCACGGCATCGAGCCGCTGCTTGAGCTGCTTGGGCGAGACCGGCTTCACCAGATAGCCGTCCACCCGCAGGTCCTTGGCCTCCACCACCGTGTTGCGCTCGGCATCGGCGGTCAGGAAGATCACCGGGATCCGGGTGAATTCGGGCTTGCCGAGGGAGCGCAGCTTGCGCAGGAAGCTGAGACCGTCGATCGGTTCCATATGGATGTCGCACAGGATGACCTGCGGACTCACACGCAGCAGTTCCTTGAAGCCGTCGGCGCCGTTGGCGACGTCGTGGATCATCCGAAACCCGATCTGCCGCAGCAGGCGGCAGATGATCTGACGGATATGGGCCTCATCCTCGAGTACCAGGATGCGGATGTTCTCGTAGGGGTTCGCCTGATTGAAATCGGTCATCGCCCTGCCCCTCCTCGCCGCCCGACATGCTCGAACTGCCCGGAAAATCATCGCCCAGATCGTGCAGGGATCACAACGTCATAATTTTAGGCAAAAGCTCCTGGAATTCCTCAAGGGTCGGCGGCAGCAGCTCGGCCATGATGCCGGCCATCTCCAGCTCGTCATCGTCGAGATAGTCCTGCAGGTCCGCCGCGATCCGGCCGAGCCGCTTGGCGCCGACGGACAGCGCGGCCCCTTTGAGGGAGTGGGCGGCATCGCGCGCTCGCTTGGCGTCGCCCGCCGCCAGCGCCGCCTCGATCTCGGCGATCCGCCCGGGCCAGGCCGCCGCCGCCCCGCGGATCAGTTCCTTGGCCTCGTCGTCCAGCACCCCGAAGGTCTCGGTCAGCGTGGCCGGGTCGAAGATCTCCGGGTCCCAGTCGACCACAGGACCAACTGACGCCTCGACCGGATCCTCGACCGCCGTCTGGCGCAGGTCCAGCCCCTGGGGCAGATACCGGGCGAGCGCCGCACCCAGCTTCCGGCTGTCGATCGGCTTGGTGAGATAGCCGTCCATCCCCGCCGCGGTGCAGCTCTCCTCCGTCCCGGCAAGCGCGTCGGCGGTCAAAGCCACGATCGGCAGGCGTCCGCCTTCCTCGGCCTCGCGGGCGCGCACCGCCCGGGCCAGCTCGAACCCGTCCATCACAGGCATGTTCACGTCGGTCAGCAGCAGCCCGTATCCGTCGGCCGCCGCCAGCCGCTCCAGGGCCACCGCACCGTTCTCCACGATCTCGCAGGCAAACCCCATCCGGCCGAGCATCTGGCGGACGACCACCTGATTGGTCTCGTTGTCCTCGGCCACCAGGACCAGGGCGCCGGCCGCGCGTGCGACTTCCACCGGGGGAGCCGCGAAGGCCATGTCGTCGCGCTGCTCGACCTCGATCTCCTCCACCGGCCGCAGCCCCAGCCCGATCGCCGCCGCCCGCCACAGGCTCTCGCGGGTCACCGGCACGGTCAGCAGCGTGCTCGCCCGGGCCTTCAGTGCCGGCGAGAGGTCGGAAATCTCCCCGCGATAGCCGAGGAAGGCGATATGCCCCTCCAGCCGATCGAGATCCGCCGCCGACGGACCCTCAGAGGCGCAGCGCAGGACCCAGAGGCTCCGGGCTCCCGACGCCTCCGCCATCGAGGCCATCCGGTCGATCCGCTCAATCCCGGTGGCCCGCAGATAGATCTCAGCCACCTCGGCCATCCGGTCGGACAGGCCCACCAGCCCGACTGAGGCCGCGGACAGGTCGTCCGGATAGCGGGGGACCGTGTCGCCGACCGCGGCCAGGGGCAGCTCGAACCAGAAGGTCGACCCCGCGCCCGCCTCGCTGTCCACCCCGATGGCGCCATCCATCAGCTCGGTCAGCCGCTGGCAGATCGACAGGCCAAGCCCGGTGCCGCCGTATTTCCGCGAGGTCGAGCTGTCGGCCTGCACGAAGGCCTGGAACAGCCGGGCGCGCTGCTCCTCGGTGAGGCCGATGCCGGTATCCGTCACCTCGAAGCGCAGCCGTTCGGCGGTCTCACTGTCCTGCCGCTCCGCATCGATCCGGCGCACGCGGATATCAATCCGGCCCGCGTCGGTGAACTTCACCGCATTGCCGCCCAGGTTCAGCAGGATCTGCCGCAGGCGGGTCGGGTCGCCCAGGCGCTGGTCGACCAGGGTCGGGTCGGTATGAACGACCAGGTCGAGCCCCTTGGCCTCGGCCCGCGGCGCCAGCAGCTCCGCCGAGCCGTTGACCACGGACATCAGCGAGAACTCGACCGTCTCGATCTCCAGCTTGCCGGCCTCGATCTTCGAGAAGTCCAGGATATCGTTGATAATGGTCAGCAGGGCCGTGGCCGAGTCGATGATGATGCGTGCCATGCGCCGCTGCTCGCCGTCCAGCCGGGTGAGGCCCAGCAGCTCGGCCATCGACATCACCCCGTTCATCGGCGTTCGGATCTCGTGGCTCATGGTGGCGAGGAAGGTGGACTTGGCCTGGGTTGCCGCCTCGGCGATGTCGCGCGCCTCGATCAGTTCGGCCTCGGCCTGGCGGCGCAGGGCCATCTCCACCTGCAGCTTGACCGCGTAGGAGGCCACGACCCCGAACACCACCACCGCCACGAAGGCGAACAGCACGTTGCGGTAGACCACCGCCCGCGCTCCGGCGAGCACCTGCTCCAGATCCCGCGCCAGATAGATCTGCATCGGCATCGCCCGGGCCGGATCCAGATCCGACTTGGTGGTCAGGTAGCTGCGGCCCTCGGCCTCGACCACCTGCAGCGACGGCCCCTCCTTGAGCTGACGCGGGGCCAGGCTCTCGAACGAGGCGGGATCGCGATAGCGCTCCAGGAACTCCGTGGTGCTCGGCCCGAGCTCGTCGCGTTTCTCGGCCAGCTGGGGATGGCCCAACACGGAGTCCGCCAGATCGGTGGCGAAGACGATGTCGGCCGCCTGGGCCAGGGCGGAGGAGGTGGTCAGCAGGGTCTGGGACAGGGAGCTGAGGGAGAGATCGACGCCGAGCACGGCCCAGAGCGACCCGTCCGCATTGAAGATCGGCTGGGCGTAGGTGACGCCGAGCCTGCCGCTGGAGGCGAACTCATAGACGTCGGTCCAATGGGCCTGACCGTCCGCCGCCACGAGCTGGTACCAGCCCCGGGTGCGCGGGTCGTAGGGCTGGGTGACGCGCGGCGACAACCGTGCGCGGCCGGTCTCCGGGTCATAGATCTGCCATCGGCCGCGCGGATTGATCGCCGGGGTATCGATGATCCGACGATAGATCCCGCGGCTGGCCCTGTCCCCTGCGGACGAGCGTTTCGGTCCGGCGACCTCCAGGTCCTGGACATGCAGGAACCGGCCGTCGGGAAATCCGAGAAACGCGCCGTTCATCTGCTCGAACTGGCGCACCGGCCCGGTGGCGATGGCGAAGAACAGGGTCGGCCACTGGTCCGGCGGGGCATGGAGGATGCCGGAATCCGCCACGGTCCCGCCGAGGGTCAGCGCCGGCTCGAACACGCTGTTGAGGGCCTGGGTGAACGCGACCGTGGCATCGCTCAGCTCATGGCCGGCATCGGAGACGAGCTCGTCGCGCTGGGCGTGGTAGACCCAGTAGGAAATACCCCCACTGCCGCACAGCACGACCAGGGCCAACGCCCAGAACATCACCCAGCGGCGAGCCAACAACGACCGATCCCCCCGACATCACGACGTGGAGGATACCCTACCGGTGATGCCTGGATACCGAAATCGGCGCGCGAGTGGGCAGGCGACGGGAACTTGGGGCGGATCGGTTCTGTTGGATGGTCCGGTGTTGGTCGGCAGATCCGGTCCCATCCGTCCGAGCGTTGATCCTGACGTGCGTCAGGATGACGAGAGGGGGCCGTTACAAGGGGTCACCCCACCCCCGCCGTAATCCTGACGCACGTCAGGATCAAGCCGCCTGCCCGTCAACCGCGAAAAAGGAAATCCCGGGCGGCACTATCCGGCCCGGGATCCAGTCAGCTTGCCAACGCCGGCAGGCGCCCCGGCACCCGTCAGAGTTCCGCAGACACCGTCTTCAGCGCGACCTGCGTGGCGGTGACGATCTTGTCGGCTTCCGCCTTGGTGAGGCAGAGCGGCGGGGCGAGGCCGAGGATGTCGCCCTGGGGCATCGCCCGGCCGATCACGCCCTCCTCCAGCAGCTTGGCCACGATCCGCGCCCCGACCTTCTTTGCCGGATCGAAGAAGGTTCGGTCCGTCTTGTCGGCGACGAACTCAACCGCACAGAGCAGCCCCTCGCCGCGCACCTCCCCTACATTGGGGTGATCGCCGATGGCGGCGTTCAGGGTCTGTTTGAGGTAGCTGCCGACGCTGCCGGCATTCTCCACCAGCCCCATGCTGTCGATCAGCTTCAGGTTGGCGACCCCGGCCGCCGCTCCGATCGGGTGGGCGGAGTAGGTCCAGCCATGACCGATCGGCCCCAGCTCGTCGGTCCCCTGCTCCAACACCTTCCACACCCGGTCGGAGACGATCGAGCCGGAGAGTGGCGCATAGGCCGAGGTCAGGCCCTTGGCGATGGTGATGAAATCCGGGCGGATGCCGTAATGGTCGGAGCCGAACATCGAGCCGAGCCGCCCGAAGCCGGTCACCACCTCGTCGGCGATCAGCAGAATGTCATGCTTGTCCAACACCGCCTGGATCGCCGGCCAGTAGCCTTCCGGCGGCGGGACGAGGCCGCCGGTGCCGAGCGCCGGTTCGCCGATGAAGGCGGCGATGGTATCGGCCCCCTCGCGCTCGATCAGCGCCTCCAGGTCGGCCACGCATTCGGCGACGAACTCGGCCTCGCTGCTGGCGAGGTTCGGCCGGCGGTAATAGACCGGGGCCGTGGTGTGCAGGATGCGGTCCAGCGGCAGGTCGAACTTCTTGTGGAACAGCTCCAGTCCGGTGAGCGAACCGGTGACCAGCCCCGAGCCGTGATAGCCGCGCCAGCGCGAGATGATCTTCTTCTTCTCCGGGCGGCCGAGGATGTTGTTGTAGTACCAGACCAGCTTGACGTTGGTCTCGTTGGCGTCGGAACCGCCAAGGCCGAAATACACCTTCGACATGCCGGCTGGCGCGCGGTCCATGACCATCTGCGCGAGCGTGATGGACGCCTCGGTGCCATGGCCGACATAGGCATGGTAGTAGGCCAGCTCCTTCGCCTGTTCGGCGATCGCCTCGGCGATCTCGCTGCGGCCGTAGCCCACATTCACGCAGTACAGGCCGGCGAACCCGTCGAGCAGCCGGTTGCCGTCGCGATCCTCGATATAGACGCCGGAGCCGCCGGTGACGATGCGGTTCGGGCTCTCACCGCGGGCGTGCTGGGCCAGATGGGTGGAGGGATGGAAGAAGGACTCCCGGTCCCACTTGTCGAGCTGGTCGTTGGTCAGCATGGCCGCCTACCTCGCGCTGTCAGAAATGCCGGTTACTCCCCGGACATCGCCCATATCGCCCGCCGCTGCAACCCTAGTGGCCGGATCTGTGCCGATCAGGCGCGGATCACCGTGCCGGTCGAGCGTTCCTTCGCCCGGGCGGCGGCGAAGCTGGCGATCGCCGTGTCCTGGGCGCCGGTGCCGGTGAGGTCGACCAGGGTGATGTCGTCCAGGCTCTTGCGGCCCAGGGCCGGCTCGCCGACCACCATGCCGAGTTCGGCATAGGTCCGATCCTCCGGCACGGCACGGGCCACCAGCGCGCTGCGCAGCTCGCCCTGGGTGCGGCACTGGCTCTCCCGGTCGGGGACATAGACCGAGAGCTTCTCGAACACCGCCGGGTCGATCTCGTTCTTGCCGGGCTGATCGGAGCCCATGGCAGTTATGTGCAGGCCCGGATGCAGCCACTCGGCCCGCAGGACCGGCTCGCGCGCCGGGGTGGTCGTGACAACGAGCTGGCTTTCACCCACGACCCGGGAGGGGTCGGCTTCCGCCACCGTCTCGATCCCCAGCCGCTCCGCGATGTCACTGGCGCAGTGCTCCGCCTTCACCGGATCGCGGCCCCAGACCAGCACCCGCTCGAACGGCCGCACCAGGCGCGCCGCCTCGATCTGCAGCCGCGCCTGCACCCCCGTGCCGAGCACCCCGGCGGTGCGCACCTCGGGCGCCAGATGCCGGGCGGCGACCGCACCGGCCGCAGCCGTACGGATGTCGGTCAGGTAGCCGTTGTCGAGCATCAGCGCCTCGACCAGGCCGGTCTTGGCGGAGAACAGCACCATCAGGCCGTTGAGACTTGGCAGACCGATCTTCGGGTTGTCGAAGAAGCCGGGACTGACCTTGATCGCGAACCCGTCGAATCCGGGCAGATAGGCGGTCTTCACGTCCACCTCGCCATTGGCGGCGGGCAGGTCCATCGAGAGGATCGGGGGCATCACCACCCCCTCCCCCGCCAGGGCGGCAAAGGCGCTCTCGACCACGTCGACCGCCGCCTCGTCCAGAGGCACCAGATCGCGCAGGTCGGCTTCGGTCAGGATGGAGATGTCATGCATGATAGGGCTGTCCGCTGAGGGTGAGGTCGCCGAGCACCACGTCGCGGCCCTGCATGATGTCGGCATGGGTCGTCATATCGAGATTGCGCCCGGTGATGATCGTCGCGATCGGGCCGGGCGACGGGGCCAGCTTGCCAGCCTGGAGTGCCGCGATCCCGACCACGCAGGCGCCTTCGCAGACCAGCCGATCCTCGTAATAGACGGTCTGCAATGCCCGGTAGATCTCCGGCTCGCTGACCAGGACCACGTCGTCCAGCAGGCTGCGGCAGAGCTGGAAGGAGAAGCGGTTGTCGAGACCGATGCCGCCGCCCAGGGAATCCGCCAGGCTCGCCACCTCCTCAACCTCCATCGGCCGGCCGGCGGTAATCGAGGCGTGCATGGCGGCTCCCCGGTCCATCGAGATGCCGATCACCCGCACCGACGGCTTCACCGCCTTGATCGCCGCCGCGATCCCGCCGGCGAGCCCGCCCCCGGAGAGCGGCACCAGCACGGTGGCCAGGTCCGGACACTGCTCCAGCAGCTCCAGGCCGATGGTGCCCTGCCCGGCGATGACGGCCGGGTCGTCGAAGGGCGAGATCTCCACCAGCCCCTCCTCGGCGACCAGGCGGCGGCTGTGGGCCATCGCCTCGTCCTGGGAGCGGCCGACGATCTGCACCTCAGCGCCCAATGCCCTGATCCCGTCGATCTTGGTCTGCGGGACCAGCGACGACATGCAAATCACCGCCCGCAACCCGCGCCGGCGGGCGGCATAGGCCACGCCGCGCCCGTGATTGCCGGTGGAACAGCAGGTCACGCCCGCGGTCCCCTCGGGCAGCCCCATCACCGCGTTGGCCGCACCGCGCAGCTTGAAGGCGCCGATCGGCTGGGCGATCTCCAGCTTGAGCAGGAAGTCCTGGCCGGCCAGGGCCGACAGATGCGGCGACGGCACCAGAGGCGTGGTCACCGCCGTGCCGGCGATCGTCCGACGGGCCGCCTCGATCTCGCTGAGGGATACGGACGCCATCGTCTCCTCGGGCCGACGCTGAAACGAAAACGGGAAGGCAGACACCGCCTGCCTTCCCGAACAATGCACGCGACGGTCAGACGGTCGCCGCCTCGCCGATATTGTCGACCCCGCGCTCCTCGAGCACGGTGGTCAGCCAGTTCGGATCCATCTCCGGCACCGACGACAGCAGCAGGTCGGTATAGGGATGGTGCGGCGGGGTGAACATGTCGTTCTTCGGCCCGGCCTCGACCACCTCGCCCTGCTTCATGACCACCACCTCGTCGGCGATCGAGCGCACGGTGGCGAGATCGTGGGTGATGAACATATAGGCCAGGTTCAGCTCCTGCTGCAGCCGGTCGAGCAGCTTCAGGATGCCCTCGGCCACGAGTTGGTCCAGCGCGCTGGTCACCTCGTCGCAGATGATGAAGGTCGGCTCCGCCGCCAGCGCCCGGGCGATGCCGATACGCTGCTTCTGGCCGCCGGACAGCTCCGTCGGATAGCGGCTGTAGAACTTGGACGGCTCCAGCTCGATCAGGTCGAGCAGCTCGTCCACCCGGCTCTTCAGGGCGCCGCCCTTCAGGCCCATATAGAACTGCGCCGGCCGGCCGATGATGTCGCAGATCCGCACCTTCGGGTTCAGCGCGGTGTCGGCCATCTGATAGATCATCTGGGCCTGCCGCAGCTCCTCCTTGGAGCGGCTCTTGTAGCTCGGCGGCATCTCCTTGCCGTTCATCAGGATCTTGCCGCTGGTCGGCGGCAGGAGCCCGGTGATGCAGCGGGCCGTGGTCGACTTGCCCGAACCGGACTCGCCCACCACCGCCACGGTCATGCCGGCATAGATGTCGAAGGACACGTTGTGCAGGACCGGCGTGTCGCCGTAGGACGCGTCGACGTTCTGCACCGAGACCACCGGAACCGCACCGCCGCCCGGACGGTCCTTCTGCTCACGCTGAAAGCTGCGCACCGCCCAGAGCGACTTGGTGTAGTCCTCCTTCGGGCTCTTGAGCATGGTCTCGGTATCGGCTTCCTCGACCTCGTTACCCTTGAGCAGCACCTTGATGGTGTCGGCCATCTGCGCCACGACCGCGAGGTCGTGGGTGATGTAGATCGCCGCCGTGTTGAACTGCTCGACGATGTCGCGGATCGCCGCCAGCACCTCGATCTGGGTCGTCACGTCGAGGGCCGTGGTCGGCTCGTCGAAGATGATCAGGTCGGGGCGGCAGGCCATGGCCATGGCGGTCATGGCGCGCTGGAGCTGGCCGCCGGACACCTGGTGGGGATAGCGGAAGCCGATCTCCTGCGGATTGGGAAGACGCAGGCGCTCATAGAGCTCCATCGCGTCCTCCTGCGCCTCCATCCGCTTGCGGATGCGGTAGTGGATCGGCGCCTCGGTGTGCTGGTCGATGATCTTGTGCGCCGGATTGAACGACGCCGCCGCCGACTGGGCCACATAGGCGATGCGCGATCCGCGCAGCGCCCGGCGGTCCGCCTCCGGCGTCGTCGTCAGCTCCATGCCGTCGAACTCGATCGACCCGCCGGAGATCCGGCAGCCGTCCCGGGCGAAGCCCATCGCCGCGAGGCCGATGGTCGACTTGCCGGCCCCGGACTCGCCGATCAGCCCCATCACCTCACCCTTGTGCAGGGTGAGGTCCACGCCGTGGACGATCTCGATCCACTTTTCGTCGGAATAGCCCTCGATCCGCAGGTCACGGATCTTGAGCAGGAGATCTTTCTCTTTCTTGTCAGCCATATCCTTACCCCTTCAGTCCGGAGGACCGGAACAGCATCCAGTCGACGACGAAGTTCACCGCCACGGTCAGCAGCGCGATGGCGCCGGCCGGGAACAGCGGCGTGATCTCGCCGAACGAGATCAGGGTGGCGTTCTCGCGCACCATGGAGCCCCAGTCCGCGGTCGGCGGCTGGATGCCCAGGCCCAGGAACGACAGACCCGCGACCAGCAGGAAGACGAAGCAGAACTCCAGCCCGAATTCCGCGATCAGCGGCGCGGTGGAGTTCGGCAGGATCTCCTTGCGGATCAGGTACCAGAGTCCCTCGCCGCGCAGCCGGGCCGCCTCGATGTAGTCCATCACCACCACGTTGCCGGCGACCGCCCGGGTGAGGCGGAAGACGCGCGGCGCGTAGATGATCGCGATGATGAAGATCAGCACGAAGGCGTTGGTGCCCATGATAGACAGCAGCAGCAGGGCGAAGATCAGCGATGGCACCGACATGATGACGTCGACCACCCGGCCCATGAGCTGGTCGAACCAACCGCCCATGGTCGCCGCGATCAGCCCGGCCATCGCGCCGAGGATGAAGGCGAAGGCGGTCGCCAGCAGGGCGATGCCGACCGTGTTCCTGGCTCCGTAGACCAGACGGCTGAACAGGTCGCGGCCGAGCTGGTCGGCCCCGAGCAGCATGTTCTCGTCCGCCGGCGCGAAGGCCCCGGCGATGACTTCGGCCTCGCCATAGGGAGCGATGACCGGCGCGAACACACCGGCGATCGCGTAGGTCATGATGACGAACAGCCCGAAGGTCGCCGTCAGGGGGGCGGTCTTGATCGCCTTGGAGCCCTCGCCCCACAGGACGATCACCAGGAATTCGCGGAACGCATAGGCCGTCCCGATGCACAAGGCGAGGATGCCGGCGCAGATGGTGATGGTCCACAGGGCGGACTCGCCGCCGATGATGCCGACGATGAACGACACCAGCGTCAGCGAGAACAGCAGCAGGAACGCCGAGCGCGCCGAGTAGTAGGCCGCCAGGCAGGATGCTCCGATGAGAAGCGCGTAGTATCCGATGACAAAGTAATTCATGACGCTTCCCTCACTTCGGATGACGCAGGCGGGGATTCGTGAGAATCGCTCCGACATCTGCTGCGAGGTTCAACAGGATGAACGTCGCCGCGAAGATCAGGCAGCAGGCCTGAACCACAGGGAAGTCGCGCTTGGTCACGCTGTCGACCAGAAGCTGGCCGATGCCCGGATAGACGAACACCACCTCGACCAGCACCACGCCGGTGATCAGATAGGCGAGGTTCAGCGCCACGACGTTGATGATCGGCGCCCAGGCATTGGGCAGGGCGTGCTTGACGATCACTTTCCAGGCCGGGGTGCCCTTGAGGCGGGCCATCTCGATATAGGGCGAGGCCAGCAGGTTGATGATCGACGCCCGGGTCATCCGCATCATGTGCGCGACGACCACGAGCACCATCGTCAGCGCCGGCAGGAAGGTCCGGTAATACAGCTCGAAGGTGCCGATATCCTGGAAATTCACGTTCGCCAGGGCCGGGAACCAGGGGTTCTTCACCGCCAGATACAGCACCAGCACATAGCCGAGGAAGAACTCCGGAGAGGAGATGGACGTCAGAGTCAGCACGTTGGCGACCCGGTCGAAGATGCTGTCGCGCAGCAGGGCGACGATGATGCCCAGGAGGATGGCGACCGGTACGGCGATCACCGCCGCGTAGCTCGCCAGGAACAGGGTCGCCGCGAAGCGCGGACCGATGGTATCCGCCACCGACCGCCCGGAGATCAGCGACACGCCGAAATCGCCCTGCACCGCGCCGCCGAGCCACTGCAGGTAGCGCACGATGGCGGGCTGGTTGAGGCCGAGCTGCTCGCGCAGCGCCTTCAGGTTCTCTTCGGTCGCCCCCTGCCCGAGGACGGCCTGGGCGATATCGCCTGGCAGCAGTTCAACTGCGAAAAAAATCAGGATGGAGATCACAAGCAGAGTGATCAATCCAAGGCCGAGCCGTTTGAGCACGATGCCCAATACGTCGCTCATCATCCGCCTCCTCTGCAATCGCTTCTAACGTTGGCTTGCTGCCAAGTGCGCCTGCGCCGCTTCGTTTGACTACGGCTTGCAGTGCAGTCCAGCGACAGCCCCCCGCCTACGGTTGTGCTCGATAGATTGAACCAGCAGACCTCCCGGCACGGGCCGGAAGGTCCACCAGTATCAATCGATCCGAGACGGGTTCTGGTCTGAACCCGTCAAGGATCGGCTTTGGATCAGGAGTCGAACCACCAACGGCTGCAGGCCCGCGCGCCGTCCATCTGCCAGCTCGCGGCCAGGTTCTCGCCATGGGCGACGTTCTTGCCGCGCGCATAGACGAAGTTGGTGAACATCGGGATGATGGTTCCCCCGTCGTCCCGGGCGAGCTGGGCCATCTCGCGATACATCTCGGCCCGCTTGTCCTGGTCGAGCTCGGCCTTGGCAGCCAGCAGCAGCTCGTTGAACCGCTCGTTCTGCCAGTGGCTCTCGTTCCAGGCGGCGTCGTCCTTGTAGGCCAGGCTGAGCATGACGTCCGGCGTCGGACGCGCGCCCCACTGCACCATGCAGAACGGCTTCTTCAGCCAGACCTCGGAGTAGTAGCCGTCGTTCGGCTCGCGGTTCACGTTGATATTGATGCCGGCGGCCTTGGCATGCTCGGCATAGAGCACGCACATGTCGACCGCGCCGGAATACACGCTGTCCGCGGTGGAGAGATCGACCGTCAGGTTCTCCTGGCCGGCCTTCTTCAGGTGGAACTTCGCCTTGTCCGGATCGTAGGTGCGCTGCGGCAGGTCCGGCCAGTACGGCATGTTCGGGGAGATGTGGAAGTCGTTGCCCGGGATCGCCGTGTCGAACGTGATCTTCTTGATCAGGTCCTCGCGGTCGATCGCCAGCTTCAGAGCCATGCGGACGTCCACATTGTCGAACGGCGCCACGTCGCAGAACATCGGCATGGTGATCGCGGCACCGGACGGCACGTTGTCCACCAGGATGTTCGGATTGCGCTGCAGCAGTGCCAGGGTCTTCAGCTCGAGCTGCGTGATGCCGTCGACCTGGCCGGTGACCAGGGCGGTCTGGCGGGCGTTCGGGTCGTTGAGCACGGTCATCTCGACGGCGTCGAAATAGGCGCCTTCGCCATGCCAGCCGTCGTGACGCTCCAGCTTGCAGCCGACGCCAAACTCGTTGTGGACGATCTTGTACGGGCCGGTGCCGTCGCCGGACTGCCAGTCGATCGTGCCGTCGCTGTTCGCCGGGCACATGGCCAGGTGGTAGTCGGTCATCAGCCACGGCAGGTCGGCGTTACCGGTGCCCAGCTTGATGGTGATCGTGTGCTCGTCGTCCTTGACGATGTCGACCACGTCCTTCAGCAGCGCCTTGGCCGCCGAGGTGCTCTTGTCGCCACGGTGGTGGTTCAGCGAGGCGATGGCATCATCGGCGGTGAACGGCTTGCCGCTGTGGAAGGACGCACCCTTCTGCAGCTTGAAGGTCCATTCGGTGGCGTCGTCGGTGGCGCTCCAGGAAGCGGCCGCGTCCGGGCCCAGTTCGTTGGTCGGCGTAATCTGCGTCAGATAGCTGCGATAGGTGTGCGCGAGCTGGATAATGGAGAAACTGAGATAGGTGCCCGGATCATGGGTGTCCGAGGTATTCCCGTCATGGGTGCCGAGGCGGAACGTGCCGCCACGCTTCGGAGCGGCAAGTGCCGCCTTGGATGTCCAAAGACCTCCGGCGGCCGATGCAGTAACGCCGGCTGCCATCGCGTAATGCATGAAGTCACGCCGAGAGAGTCGGCCTCGCTTCGCCTCGGCGGCCATGCGATCGATCAAGTCGTCGCGGTATTTGTCAGACATGGTAGCTCCCTTCCGATTAGTCCTATGCGAGCGATTTTCGAGGGCCTCTGCGTGTTTGGCAGTTGGTTGTTTATCGGACCCAATCGTTCCCATCCGAGATGGCTACCGTAACACTGTAGAAACAGACTGTCCTCCCCGGCGGCCGATTTTCTTGGATTTTCACAAATTGTCATGGTCCTGCCGTCGTCTTGGAAATGCAGTCGCCTGCGGGTTGTTCCCTACAGAAATAATGTTCCAAAAACGACATCGTCCCGCCGTCTCCGGCAGGCCGTCGCCAAACTCGTCTCGCCTTGATTCCCCCGACCACACAGCACATTAGTGACCCCGCCTGAACGCGCGGGGCCGCGGTCGGTTCCGTGAAACATCGGTGACAGGAGGCCAGAGGCCGCGTGAAACGGCGACCGGCAGGACCCGCTACTGGGTCTTGGTCAATTCGACCAGGTCGCTCCAGAGATCGACCAGGGCATCCGGCACGAACTGCCCGCGATCCATGAACTTCTGGTATTGCTCGATACAGCTGTCCAGGATCGAGATCGTCCCGCCCAGGAACCAGAAGAGATCCTCGGCGATGGCGAAGAACTGACGGAATTCGGTCGGGTTCTCGCCCTTCACGAAGAAGTCGTCATAGACCTTGTGGTAGCGGCTCATGACCGCGTTCAGGTCGCTGCGGTGTTCCTTGATGCGCGTCAGCGGCACGGTCCAGTCGGTCGTCACGCTGCCATTGTAGATCCTCATGGAGCGGTCCTTATTCAGGCGAATAAGGAATTCCATCATCTTGACCATGTCGGGCTGCATGTTGGAGATCTTGTAGTCGTAATAGACGATCCCCTTCCAGGCGTAGTACAGCGCGCCGGCATCCGTGGTCTCGATCCGCAGGGCCATGGTCAGCGGTTTCAGCAGTTCGATATCGACCGCCTCCCACATCTTCTCCACCAGCCGCAGGGTGTGGATCTCCAGATCCTCTTCCTTGCCCGCGCCGGAGAAGGCGATCCGGGCCAGCGGCCTGAACTTGCTGATGATGCTGTTCTTGATGTCCTGCCATTCCTCCAGCGGGATCTGCAGATACACCTCGTCGATATCGTGGTCGCTGATCTCGAACTTGTCGCGGATCAGGAACGGGTCGAGCGACGGCAGCGTATCGAACATCCGCAGGATCTCGATATCGTGGTCGCGTACCTCCTCGGGCTGGGAGCCGAGGAAATGGTCGTCCAGCTTGCGCTCGAAATTCGCCTCGCCCACGTAGACGGACTTCCCGCCCACCCGGCCCATTGCCTGGGGCACGTACTCGTCGGAATACGGAAAATGCACCTTGGTGGCGAGCTGGTGCGGCCGCATCAGCGCCTTCATGTGGGACGGCACCACCTCCTTGGAGACGATGCACGAGTTCATGGCGTCGGTGTAGAACAGCGGCCGGAAGATCCGTCCCTCCTGGTTCGCCATCTTGGTCAGGCGAAAGCAGTTGAAGACGCGCGTGTTTATGCGCGCCTGTCGCGCAGCACCGGTCTTCTGCACCCGCAACGTGCGCCCGCGCGCCACCAGCTTGTCGAGTAAGTCCTTGTTACGATTGTCCATTAGCGACCAGTGCCCGAAAGACAATCGATCCAATTCGCACAAAAATTGAACGAAAAGCCCACTACAACCCCCACGTCGTTGGACTCACGCATAGTACCTGCATACACAAGATGTCGTAAACATATCGAAAATGCATGTCGAATTGAAAAAATCCCCTGGCCGCTTCACCCTAAGCGTTTGAAACCACCTCAGAAGATATAGGAATTACGGCCGCGAATCCGTTTCGGCGGCCTGACTTAGCCAGGTTTCGAGGGGATCGACGAAGGGGGCCATGCTCTTGTAGCCTTGCATATCCGACGGCATGGTCCGCAGCGAGCCCAGCATGGCGGCGGCGAGACCGGGACGGTTGGCGACCACGGCGATCGGGTCGACGATCGTCTTGATGCCGAAGACCAGCACGCCGGTGCCTGACAGCCGCCGGAAGGTCTGGCGCTCGATGCGGATATGCAGCCGCTCGGAGACGTTCTGCGGCGTGATGCTCGGGTCTCGCTCGCGGCGCCCGTGGCCGGTGGCCTGGAACAGGGTCGGATCGTCGATAACCGACCAGTTCAGCCGCATGTAGAGCTGCCCCTCGGCGATCCCGCCGAAGAACCGCTCCACCGGCCGGTTCAGCTTGTCGTTGAAGCCCGGGACCGGATCGTGGATCGCGCTCATCGGCCGGCCGAGCTTGTCGGCCAGACGCCAGCGCGCCGGGAAGCAGAGCGAGGCGGCGATCAGCCGATGTCCTTCGTCCGACGGCTGCATCAGGCACAGGTCCTCCTGCACGAGCCGTCCGGCGAGATCGAGCGGGGCCGCCTCGAACGCCGAGCGCAGAAGCCTCGCGCCGTCCCAGGCGGTCCGGATCTCGCCGCCCTCCACGGCCACCAGGTCCGGGCGGTGCGCGGACATATGCGCCAGCACCGCCTCCAGGCATTCCCGCTGGGCCGGCAGGCTGCCGGGCAGGCCGTCGAAGACCTCGCCATGCCGCGCGTCCAGCAGCCGCTTCTTCTCCGCCATGTGCTCGGCGTAGTGCCCGTCCACATCGATCCAGTCGGCGACCGGGATCTCCTTGATGCCCAGGGTGAGCTGGAACCGCCCCTTCTCATAGGGGGCGAACCGCGGCAGGCTCTCGTGCGCCTCGGTCATGGCAGCCAATGCGGCGCGCCGAACGCCACCTCGTCGGACGGCCGCCCCGCTCCGGTCCGGATCTCAAGGCGCATTCCGTCGGACAGGGCTGCCGGGCGCAGCGCGACCCAGAACCAGCCCGGCGCCACCGGGCGTTCCAGCATTGTCTCGTCCAGGACCGTGCCGGCACCATCAAGGAGCAGGATCCGCGCGCCGAACGGATGGGCGGCGGTGTGGAGCGGAAGCAGGACGCCGCGCGCAGTATCGGGCGATCCCAGGGACATCACGGCGGTGAACCGCCGGCCGAGCTGGCCGAAATTGCCGTGGGCGGGCTCCGCCTCCGTCGGCACCGGTGCCGTGCCCGTTCCCCCGACCGGGGCATGCCTCTCGAAGGTCCACCCCGAAGCCGCCGCCGGTAGCGCACCCTGCGGCAGGTCGGCGAGATAGCGCGGTGCGACGGCAGAGACAGTGCCCGGCAGGCGGCATCGGCTGCCGTCGTCGAACACGCCTTCCACCGTCACCGTATCGATCATCGGGTCGGGGGCTTCGCCAAAGGCCCGCAATCCCCGGGAGAGCGCGCCCGGCTGCGGGATCGGCGCCCGATCGCCTCTGGGTTCGAGGGCCGCCCCCCAGGCCACAACCCGGCCCTCAGGCGATCGCGCGACCATCCAGCGGGGACGCTGTCCGCTCTCCGCGTCGACCAGCCACGCGGGCAGCGCCACGCCGGTCACCGGGTCGATCCGCAGCGCCCCGGTCTCGCCGGAACAGGCGGGTCCGTCAGGAGCCGGGCCATCCGCCAGGGATGCCGCGGAAGGACGGTAGCGTTCCTTGATCGAGAACGGGCCAAGTCGAGCGGCCTGCATGGCCTCCAGGACCGTGGCGACGCGGGACGGGATGGGCGGATAGAGGTGTTCGAGCATTTCCGGACGGTATCCGCCCGCCAGGTGGCTGACAATCGCCAGGTCGGCCAGGTCGCGCGCCGCCAGGCGGTGCTTGAGGTCGCGCACCGCATGCACCTGCCCCGGGACCAGCAGCAGGAGGGTGCAGATCGGCAGCGCCCAGGCGACGACCCGGGGCCGCCCCCACCGCAGGAGCAGATCGAACGCGAGCAGGCCCGATGCGGTCAGGAAGATCATGGACGGGGTGGTGTAGCGCGAGGTGTTCGCGATCCCGAGCCCGATATGCAGCCGGCCGAGAGCGGTGGCGATCGCCCCGGCGATCACGAAGGCGCAGACGGCATAGAGCGCCATGCGGGCCGGCGCCGTCCCGGCCGGGCGCCGCAGGTGCAGCAGGCCCGTGACCGTCACCGCAGCCAGCATCAGGGTGCCGAGGATATCCTGTCCCAGCGTGCCGATATCGCCCACGGCCGAGGTCAGGTAGCGCGCCATGAACTGAAGGATCGTCACGGCATCCGCCCCGGAGGCGAATCCGGGTCCTCCAGCCGGACGGCCGAGGAAGCCGAAGCACTCCGCCGCCATCACCAGCCCGCCGACGGCGATCAGCGCCGCCGACCAGCGCACCGGCAGCCGGCGCCACAGGCCCAGCACGATCAGCACGGGCCAGACCGCCAGCCCGTTGAACATGCTGTAGCTGGAGGCGAGACCGGCCAGGAGTACACCGCCGATGCAGAGCGCCCGGGCCGTCGTCCGCCCCGCCTCCACCGGCGCCCAGGCCATCAGCGCGAAGGACAGCGACGCGAAGAACCAGACCTGCACGAACTGCACCTGGAAGCCGTTCAGCAGGTTCTCGTACTGGATCGGCGACAGCATCGCGGCGGCGGCGATGACGAAGGCAAGAGCGGCGGCCCTGGTTGTGTGGCCGAGCTGCCGGAACAGAACCGCCAGCAGTCCCGCATGCAGGACGGCCGATACGGCGATCACCGTCAGCAGGAAGGTCTGGCGCGCTTCGGTCAGGGCGATGTCGGCCAGGAACCAGAGCTTCGGCAGGAACAGCCGGTGTTCGTTATGCCAGTGGTACAGGTCCGCGAGGCCGTAACCGGCGAAGCCGCCCGCCTCGAAGAACCGATGGTAGAAGTCGACCATGTCGCCGGACGGTGCCGGCGTGGAGACAAAGATCTGATAGGCGATGCCGGAGGCTGCGGTGACCAGGGCCAGGACCAGGGAAATCGCGACCGGCGCCTTCATATGCCATCGCGCTCCGATCCGACGTCCCGGCGGGCGGCGAAGGAGAAATGGCGGTGCCCGAGATAGCTGGTGACCGCCGGGACCGCCACGCCGATCAGGTGGGCGATGTCGTCGGCATGCCAGGTGAAGCCGATGGCCGGAAACAGGTAGCGGGCGAGCCCGACGCTGACCAGCCAGACCTGGGCCAACGCCACCACGTTGACGATGGCGAAGCGGAAGAACTCGTCGCGGGCGGTGCGTCCCGACGCCTCGAAGACGAACAGCTTGGCGAGGACGTAGGCGGTGGTCATGCCGACCAGGTAGGCGACCACCACGGCCGCCTCGAACGGCATGACGACGTCGAACAGCCAGCGAGACAGCACATTTGCGCCGGCCGCGATGCCGCCGGTGACCAGGAACCGTCCGAACTCGCCGAGAACGAGGGTTCGCGCCACGTCCGCTCCCTCAGCCGGAAATCGAGGCGGGGATGGCCGCCGCCATCTCTTCGGCGACGCGCGCGCTCTCGCTGATGCCGCGATCCTCGGGATAGTAGAACGAGGTGTCGCAGATCTGCAGTCCGCGTATCGGGGTCTGGACCGGCGGGATCTTGGCAAGGAACCCCGGCTCGCAGACCGGCTGGGCATAGCGCAGTCGACCGACCGTCCAGGCCTTCAGGTCATCGTCGCCGATCGCCGGGTTGAGCCGCTTCAGGCAGGCCATGCTCTCGTCGATGAAGGCCTGATCGTCGCGACCGAACTTCGGATGGGTGGTCGGCATGTAGAACGGCACGTAGACGACGGTGTCCGCCACCGGCCGAAGGTTGGAGAACTGGATGATGCCGGGGATCTCCACGGCCTTGTCGTTGATGTTCACCCAGAAATGCTCGGTCACCGACTTCTTCAGCCGCATCAGCACGCACACCACGCCGATATTCACGATGGCATCGTACTTGGCCTTCCAATCGTCCGGAAGCGCGGGCACCAGGGAGGAGACCAGCGGTGTCGGCATGGTGGAGATCACCGCCTCGGCCGGCTCAATGCCCCCATCGGTGCGCACGCCCGTCACCTTGCCGTCCTCGACTACGACCTCGCGGGCCGGGGTGGCGAGCTTGATCACGCCCCCTCGGGCCTCGATGGCCTGCACCAGGGCGGTGACCAGGGTCTCGGAGCCGCCCTCGATATAGCCGAGTTCCTCCTGCATCAGCGACCGGCGCGAAGTGCCCACGCGCTTGATCCGGGTCCAGATCCAGGCGGCAGAGACGTTGTCGGCGTATTCGAAGAACTTCAGGTCGAACAGCCGGCGCCACAGCACGTCATAGGCCCGCCTGCCCGCCCCCTTCTCGATCCAGTCCTTGGCAGAGATGGTCTCCAGATCCGACCAGTCGCTGCGCTTGGTCGCCAGGAACATCTGCAGGCCGTAGCGGAACTTGGAGATCCAGTCGATCTTGGGGAAGGTCAGCAGGGCGATCGGGTCGCCCCAGCGGTACATCTTGCCGTCGACGAAATAGCCCATGGAGGTGCCGGTCCAGCGCATCTTGTCGCCGATGCCGAGCCGCTCCATCAGCTTGAAGGTCGGCTTATCCGCCTGGCAGACGAAGTGGTAGAACCGCTCGATCGACAACCCGTCCAGGTCGAGATGCGCCGCCATGCCGCCGGGCACGGAATCCGCCTCGTAGACGGTCACCTCGTGGCCCGCCTCCAGCGCGTGATACGCGGCGGCGAGTCCCATCGCCCCGGCGCCGATGATTGCGACCTTGGCCATCGCGGCCTCCTCAGAAATCCAGAACGACGCCCGAATATCTCGGGTCGTTGAAGGTAATGGCGAGTGCCTCGTCCAGCGGGGTGGCGCGCACGCCGAAAATCGACGGCCAGTCGATCACCTCGAAGCTGTCCGGCGTGACCAGGGCTTCCAGCTGCTTGGTGGTGAAGGGCGGGTCGCGGTCGAACACCGCATAGACCCGCAGCAGCATCCAGAATGCGCTGTAGGGGATATGGACGATCGGAGTCTTCGCCCCGCTGGCCCTGCGGACCGCCTTGATCAGGTCGACATAGTCGATCTTCTCCTGGCCGGAGATGTTCCACGCGCCCTCGCGCCGCCCGTCCAGGCAGGCCAGCACGATGTCGGAGAAGTCGCCGCCATAAAGCGGCTGGCGCATGTACTTTCCGTTGCCCGGGATCGGGAAGACCGGCGCCTTCTTCATGAACCGGGCGAGCCAGCCCAGATGTTTGCGGTCGAACCAGCCGTACATCAGCGTCGGACGCAGGATGGCGTTGGGAATCCCGCTCTCCACCACCAGCTTTTCCTGGGCCTTCTTGCTCTCGGTGTAGAAATCCACCGCCTTGGAGTTCACCACCGAGGAGGAGACATGGACCAGATAGGGCACGCTCTGCGCCTTCATCGCGTCCAGCACCAGCCGGGTGGCGCGCACGTTGTTGGCCTCGAATTCGTCAGCGTCCAGACCGCCGATCTGGGCGTGGAGCTGGATGACCGCGTCGGCCCCCTTGAAGGCACCGGTCCAGTCGCCGGGCCGGGCCAGATCGGCCTCGATCACCTCGATGCCCGGATGCAGCTTCGCCAGCACCGCCGTGTTGGTCGGGTGCTTGTCGATGGCGACGATCTGCAGGTCGCCGCGATCGGCGATGCCGGCGATCAGATTCTGGCCGACTAGCCCGGCAGCGCCGGTAATGACGATACGCGCCATAGGATCAGATCTTCATCTTGTTGAAGATGGGCCGCGGCAGGTGACGGATGATCAGCATCACGAAGCGCCAGAACCAGCGGGTGTAGATTTCCGGCTTCTTCTTCTCCACCGCCTTCTGGATGTCCTCGGCGACCTGCTCCGGCGTCGCCCAGAGCGGTCCGTCGCGCCCGTCGATATGGGCGGTCATCGGCGTGGCGACGAAGCCCGGCTTCACGCAGATCGCGGTGATCTCGGAACCGGCGAAGCGATGCGCCATGCCTTCCAGGTAGGTCGACAGGCCGGCCTTGGCGGCACCGTAGGCATAGTTGGTGCGCCGGCCGCGATCGCCTGCCACCGAGGAGATGGCGACCAGCGTCCCTGCCCCGGCAAGCTCGAAGGCACGGGCGGCGAGTTCGCACCAGACGACGGCGCTGGTGAAATTCGCCTGCACGCCACGCAGCAGCGCCTCGGTATCGCGCTGCGCCTCGGCCTGGTCGCCGAGAATGCCGTAGGCCAGGAAGACGATATCGACACCGCCCAGGGTTTCGACCCAGCCGCTGAAGCGGGCATCGGCACCGGTGGTATCGGCAAGGTCCTCGGTCGCGGTGTGGACCGCGCCCGCGCCGCGCGCCTTCAGGTCGTCGGCGATGGCCGAGAGCTTGGCCCCGTCGCGGGCGACCAGCAGCAGGCTGTCCCCGGAGGCGGCGCGCAGGCGGCACCAGCGCTCGGCGATGGCGGAGGTGGCCCCCAGGACCAGGATACGGCGTTTCGCGGCCATGGCGGATCAGGCCTCCTCGGTCATGCGGCGCCAGAAACTCGACATCAGGAGCGGATCGCGCGCTGCCTCAAGCTCGGTCCAGCGCGGAAAGCCCGCCCGGAACATCGCCTGCGGCAGGCGTCCGTCCTTGGCCGGGTATAGACGCCCGCCCGCCTCCGCCACAACCCGGTCGAGCCGGGCGAGCAGCGACAGGGTTTCCGGGCCGCGATTGGCGAAGTCCAAAGCCAGGGTGGCGCCGGGCATCGGGAAGGACAGGACACCGGGCGACGGCACGTCGCCGAAGGTCTTAAGAACCGCCAGAAACGAGGCATCGCCGCTGGCCGCGACGGTGTCGAGCAGGGTGCGGGTCGCCTCGCGCATGGTCGAGACCGGCACCGCGCATTGCCACTGGTAGAAGCCGCGCGGCCCGTACATCCGGTTCCAGTCGCGCAGCCGGTCGAGCGGATAGAAGAACGGATCGTAGTGCTGGCGGCCATGGAATCGCGCACCGGGACGTGCGCGGTACAGCCAGTTGAAGGCGCCGACCGTCAGGCTGTTCAGCAGCCCGCCCGGTGGGGTGACCGGCATCCGCGGGCCGCCCGGGCGGTGCGGCTCCAGCCCGCCCGTCGCCGCCCAGCGGCCGCGCGAGAAGATGCCGCGACCGAGCCCCGCACCCCGCGCCAGGGTGTCGACCCAGGCGACGGTGAAGGGCCAGCTCTCCGAGCGTTCCGACAGGGAGAAGAAGGTGTCGAGATCGTCGAACGGCAGGTTCTCGACGTCGAGCATGGCGGACGCGATCCGCTCCAGCCGCAGCTCAACCCAGGTGATCACACCGGTCAGGCCAAGCCCGCCGACGGTCAGCGCGAACAGATCGGCGTTCTCCTCGGGAGAGCAGTCCAGCTCGCCCCGATCGCTGCGCCACAGGCCGAACCGGGTGACGTGACGGCCGAAGCTGCCGGCGAGATGGTGGTTCTTGCCGTGCACGTCGTTGGCGACGGCCCCACCCAGGGTGACGAACTTGGTGCCCGGCGTGACCGGCACGAACCAGCCGGCCGGCACCGCGACGCGCAAGACCGCGTCCAGCGACACCCCGGCATCTGCGCGCAACAGTCCGCTCTCCCGGTCGAAGGCGATCAGCCGGTCGAGACCGGTGGTGCGCACCAGACCGCCGCCGAGATTGAGACCGCTGTCGCCATAGGACCGGCCCAGGCCATGGGCCAGGGTCGACCCGCCGGCCGCCGCCGTCTCGCCGACGGCCGATCCGACCTCGTCCCGCGTCGCCGGCTCGGCCACCAGATGGCGCCCCCGATGCACCCGCCCCCAGCTCAGAACCCTGGTATCTTCGCGCAGACTCATGCCGCCCCCAGGATGGCAAGCAGCGCGATCACTCCGAGCAAGAGGCTCGGCGGATCCTTCAGGGCGAAGACCACCGGATCGTCATGCACCTCGCCCCGCCGCGCCAGCAGCCACACCCGGGGCAGCCAGAAGCCGATCGTCACGGGCACCACCCAGAGCCAGCCCGGATTGTCGAGCCGCACCGCATGGGCCGGCTCGATCGCCAGATACATCATGAAGATCACCACCGATGCGACGCTGGTGGTGATCCCGAAGATCTCGATGAAGCCGCTGTCACCGGCCCGATAGCCGCGGCCGGGGATCGACTCCAGCCCCCGATCCTCCAGCCCGCGCACCTCCACCAGCCGCTTCACCAGGGCAAGGCTGGTGAAAAGGAACATGGAGAAGCCGAGGAGCCAGACCGGCGCGCCGTCATCGACCAGGGTGTGGCCGGCGTAGAGACGCAGGGTGAACAGCGCGCCGAGCACGACCACGTCCACCACCGCCATCGACTTGACCCCGAAGGAATAGGACAGGGTAAGCAGCAGATAGATCAGCAGGATGGCGAACACCCCCCATCCCGCCACGGCGGCCAGCACGAGGCCGACGAGCACCAGCGCGGGTGCCGCGACCATCCCAACCGCCAGCGGCAACCGGCCCGAGGCCAGCGCCCGCCGCTTCTTGCGCGGGTGGCTGCGGTCGGAGGCGAGGTCGAACAGGTCGTTCAGCAGGTAGGTCCCGCTCGCCGCCAGGGAGAAGCCGAGGAACGCCACCAGGGCCGCGACCGCGATCTCCGCCTGCGCGTAGGTGCTGGTCAGCAGCAGCGGCAGGAAGATGAGCACGTTCTTGGCCCATTGGTGCAGGCGCATGCCCGAGCGCAGGCCCTTGAGCGTATCCAGCGGCCGGCCGAAGGCCGCCTCGACGGCCACCTCGCGTTCGATCGCGGCCCGGCGGCTCAGGGCGGCATTCACCGGGATCGCTGCCGAGGCCACCTTCCAGACGTCGGCATCGACCGCGCTGTCGCCGGCATAGACGAAGCCGTCGGGATGCCGGGCCGCGAGAACCGCCGCCTTGGCCGATCCCTTCAGGTTGACGGTGCCGTTGCTGCCTTCCACGTGGTCGAACAGGCCGGGGAACCGGGCGGCCACCTTGGCGACAAGGAGCTGGTCGGAGGCCGAGACCAGCTCGATCCGCCGCCCCGTCGCCTTCTCGGCGCGCAGGTAGTCGATCAGATCCTCGGTCGCCGGCAGGGTGTCGACCTCCATCGGCTCGGTGGCGATCAGCGCCAGCCGCCGCTTCACCACGGAACGGCCGGCGGCGATCCAGAACGGCAGGAGGAACACGATCCACGGCCGCCGGCGCAGGGCGACGAGCAGCGACTCGTACAGCAGGTCGGTGCGCAACAAGGTGCCATCGAGATCGACGCAGATCGGCGGCTTCATCCCCTTCGCGGCCCGAGATTACCGGTCCGCCCCCAAGTGTCGGCGCTGGCTACGGCGACGTTCTAGATCACCGTCGGATCAAATTGAAACAAATAGATCAATCGCCGGGCAGCGCGGCCGCGCAGGCGCTCACTGGGGCGTGCCGATATCCCGCGAGCGCTCGCCATGGGCAGCCTGCCACCGGTCGGCCCGGCTCTCGGCATCGGTGATCTCCGCCGGGCTCAGCAGCTGGCGCACGGCGGCCGACATGGATTCCCCCTGATCGAGACCGGCCCGGTCGGCGAGAATCAGCCATTTCAGCGCCTCGACCAGATCCTGGTCGACCAGTTCGCCCTGGGCCAGCAGGCCCGCCAGGTTCAGGAACGCCTCCGGAATGCCGCCATCCGCCGCGCCCCGGTACAGGGTCAGGGCACGCTGGGCATCGACCTCGCCCCCGTCGCCGGTCTCCAGCATGACGGCGAGGTTGTACTGGGCGTCGGCGAGGCCCTGATCCGCCGCCTTGCCGTACCAGTCGCGCGCCGCCCCGGAGTCCTGCCCGACGAGCTGGCCGAACTGGTAGAGCTGACCGAGCTTGAACTGGGCCAGCGCGAAGCCTTTGTCCGCCGACCTGCGGTACCAGGCGATCGCGTCCTTCGGATCGCCGCCGGCCCGCAGCCCCTGCTCCAGGGTCAGGCCGAGATAGAACATGGCCTTGGGATCGCCCGCATCCGCCGCCTCCCGATACCAGTTCATCGCCTCGCCATAGGTCCGGGGCACCGGAACCTCGGCGTCCGAGGACTGCGCCCGGACGGCGGGAGCCAGGACCGTCTGCGCCGCGAGGGGGATGGCGCAGAGGCTGACCAGGACGAGCAGGCTGGGAAGGCGCATGGTCACCGGGCGATCCGGCCCGACGGCGCCGAGCGTATGTCTGATGTCACGGGCTGAGAGGTCCTGTCCCGCTATGGGCCCGCGGCGCCGGCCCCTGATAGCCGACCAGCCGGTTCGCCTCGCTCGCCGGCAGCGGCTGCGGATAGCAGTTCACCTTGCCGAGCGTGCGGTAGCAGTAGCGGGGCTCCACCTCGGGGACCGGCTCGGCCTTGGGTGGATCGAAGGCGGTCTTCACGCCGTCCACCGCCGATTGCATGGAGGCCCCCACCTCCGCGCAGCCGGCCAGCAGCCCGACACATGCGACCACCAGAACGGCCCGAACCGGACCTTGTCCCAGTGTTCCCATCGCCCTTCACCCCCGTCCAAACATCAGCGGCCCCCCGCTGTCAGTCGGGGAGTGTAGAGTAATCCGCCAAGTTATTGAAGAGTGTAGCGAAACCCCGCCGCCACACTCTTCCGATTGGTTAATGCAGGGTGCGCAGCACGTCGCCGAGCGTATCGGCGATGAAGTCGATCTGGCCCTTCTCGACGATCAGCGGCGGCGACAGGGCGATGATGTCGCCGGTCGTGCGGATCAGCAGGCCCTTCTCGTAGCACTGCTTGAACGCGTCCATCGCCCGGGCCGTGGGCTTGCCCGGAATGCCCTCCAGCTCGACCGCGCCGACCATGCCGAGATTGCGGATGTCGATGACGTGGTTCGTGCCCTTCAGGGAGTGCATGGCGTCCTCCCAATACGGCGCCAGCTCGGCTCCCCGCTCGAACAGGCCCTCGTCGCGGTACAGGTCGATGGTGGCGAGACCGGCCGCACAGGCCAGCGGATGGCCGGAATAGGTATAGCCATGGAACAGCTCGATCGAGCCCTCGGGCGCGTCCATGAACGCGTCGTAGATGCCGTCGCGGCAGAACACCGCCCCCATCGGCACGGTGGCGTTGGTGATGCCCTTCGCCGTTGTGAAGATGTCCGGCTTCACCCCGAAATAGTCACTGCCGAACGGCGTGCCGAGGCGGCCGAAGCCGGTGATGACCTCGTCGAAGATCAGCAGGATGCCGTGCTTGTCGCAGATGTCGCGCAGCCGCTGGAGGTAGCCCTTCGGCGGGATCAGCACGCCGGTGGAGCCGGCGACCGGCTCAACGATGACGGCGGCGATGGTGGAGGCGTCGTGCAGGGCGACGATCCGCTCCAGGTCGTCGGCCAGATGCGCACCCCAGTCCGGCTCGCCCCGGGTATAGGCGTTGTGCTCCATGTCATGGGTGTGGCGCATGTGATCGACGCCGTTCAGAAGCGTGCCGAACTGCTTGCGGTTGCCGACGATGCCGCCGACCGAAATGCCGCCGAAGCCGACGCCGTGATAGCCGCGCTCGCGGCCGATCAGCCGGGTGCGCGTCCCCTGCCCCCGGGCGCGCTGATAGGCGAGCGCGATCTTCAAGGCGGTGTCCACCGACTCGGAGCCGGAGTTGGTGAAGAACACGTGGTCGAAGCCCTCGATCATCTGGGTCAGCCGCGAGGCGAACTCGAAGGAGAGCGGGTGGCCCATCTGGAAGGCCGGCGCGAAGTCGAGGACCTCGGCCTGCTTCTTGATGGCGTCGACGATCGGCTTGCGCCGGTGGCCGGCATTCGAGCACCACAGGCCCGAGGTACCGTCCAGCACCCGGCGGCCGTCGGCGGTGATGTAGTGCATGCCCTCGGCCTCGACGAACAGACGCGGGCTCTGCTTGAAATCGCGGTTGGCGGTAAACGGCATCCAGAACGATTCAAGGTCGTTCGGTTTGGTCGAGTCATTGGCCGCGAGGGACATGGTGCACTCCATTGAAGCTGGTCCGCCGATACTAGGAGCGATTGGACGCTCACTCCACCTCGTACTTTAAGGCAACGGCGCCGGTCTCGTAGGCATCGACCGAGACCAGGTGCAGGCCGAGCGCGTCGGCCTCGCCGGCGAAGAGCGGAATGCCGGATCCCAGCAGCACCGGCATGACGAACAGCTCCACCGTGTCCAGCGCGCCCATGGCCCGGCAGCCTTCCACCGCCGCCGGACCGCCGACGATCCAGACCTGGGCGGCATCCTCGCGCAGTTCGGCGATCAGGCCGGCGAGGTCGGACGTGCCCTCCACTCCCTCGGGCGCATCCGCGATCGGGCGCGAGGTGAGGACGAACACCCGCTTGCCGGCATAGGGCCACACCCCGAAGCCCATCACCTGGTCGTAGGTCGCCCGGCCCATGATCAGGGTGTCCACCTCGGCCATGAACGCTTCGGTGCCGTAGTCGACGCCGGTCTCGTAGTCGTTCAGCCAGTCGATCCCGCCTTCGGCATCGGCGACATAGCCGTCGAGGCTGGTGGCCATGTAGAGACGGAACGTGGCCTCGGCCATTTGACAATCCTTCGGTCTTTGGCGCACTGACGGCGCGGGCCGGGTGGTGTAGGCATTTGTCCGGACGGAAAGCAAGGACGCGAGGGGAGAGGGTCTTGGGCAAGACGCTGGTCATCCAGCCCCTGCCGGGTATCGGCGACATGGTGTGGCACCTGCCGCATCTGAAGGCGATCGCCGAGCGCGCGCCGGACGGTAAGATTGCGCTGGTGACCAAGCGGCGCTCGGCGGCGGACCAGATGCTGGAGGGCGCACCCTGGATCTCGGATATCGGCTGGCTCGACCGCGCCCAGGGCAAGGAGAAGGCCGGGCGCCATGATGGGCCGCTGGGCGCGGTAAGGCTGGGGAATGACCTCAAGGCCTTCGAGGCGGAAACGGTGTGGATCCTGCACCGGTCCTGGCGTTACCTGACGGCGACCCGGATGGCCGGGATCCCGAACCGGATCAGCTACCGCGAGTTGCCGAACGAGGGCCGCGACCTGCACCAGGCGGACAAGGCGACCGCCCTGCTGCGGCAGCGCGGGCTGAGCGTGGACCCGACCCCGCGGCTCGAGCCACCGGCCGCCGCGAAGGCCGAGATCAAGCGGCTCTACGGCGAGTTGCCCCGGCCCTGGCTGGTGCTGGGGATCGGCGCGTCGGAGCCGTTCAAGCTCTGGCCGGAGGCGAACTTCTCGGCCCTGGCCCGCGCCTTCACCGACCGCACCGGCGGCAGCGTGATCTTGATGGGCGGCGAGGCGGAGAAGGAGAGTGCCGAGCGCATCCTTCAAAATGCCCGCGGCGAGGTGGTGCTGGCGATCAACCGGCCGATCGGCCAGGCGGCCGCCCTGGCGGCGACGGCGGACGCGTTTCTCGGCAACGACAGCGGGATGCTGAACCTGGCGGCGGCGACGGGGGCGCCCACCATCGGCCTGTTCGGCGGCTCCCCGCCGCTGGCGCTGTATCCGAACCTCGACGCGTTGCAACCGCCGGGCGGCGCGGAATACCGGGTCGACCGCATGGCGGAGATCGAGGTGGAGGTGACGATGAACGCACTGACGCGGGCGCTGGGGTAGGCCGGCCACCGTCCCTCCCCTCATCGTCTTCCCGTCCCGGATTTAATCCGGGATTGCGCCGGGACCGAGGATCGGAGCAGCCGGAGCGCCGGACAATCGCGCCCCGTCGTTCCAGCAGACCTCACCCTGGATCCCGGGTCAGGCCCGGGAAGACGCAGGGAAGTACGTTCCATCGAATACTCCCCCTCACTCACTTCCCGGACATGTTCCGGGACCCACGCGTCCATGCGCACCGTCAACCGACCCGGTTTGCTCGAGGGTGGGCCCCGGAATGAATCCGGGGAGTGATTGGGGTTAGGCTCTGTTCAGCAAATCGAGCGCCGCCGCCTCCACCGCGTCGATGGACAGGCCCTCCATCAGCGCACCGGGCGTCCGGCCCACCTCCTGCGACCGCGCCAACAACGCCTCGGCACTCTCCGGCGCCCGCACCCAGGCCGTCACCGGGCCCGCCGGGGCGTAGTTCGCGTCCTTGCTCGGGCCGAACAGGCCGAGCGTCGGCGCACCTGCGGCAGCCGACAGGTGCATCAGCCCGCTGTCATTCGCCACCACCAGCCGGCAGCGCGCGAAGGCCGCCGCCAGCACCATCAGCGGCGCCCGGTCGACCAGGTCCACCAAGCGGTCCCGCGGCACCGCCGCCAGCACCGGGGCGGCGAGATCCCGCTCCCCCGGCCCACCGGCGACCAGCACCCGGGCGCCGGCAAGCGGCCCGTCCTCGCCGGTCAGCCGGCCGATCAGGTCGGCGAAACGGTCGGCCGGCCAGGCCTTGGGCGGCCAGTTCGCCGTCGGCGCCACCGCCAGCAACGGCCGGTCGTCATCACCGAGAAGCTCAGATGCGGCCGCGCGGTCCGCCTCGGTCAGCCACAGCCGCGGCATCAACGGCGGCGCCAGCCCGAGCCCGGCGGCCATCTGGTCGAGCCGGTGTTCATCGCCGCGCCGGGTGCGGTAGACCTCCCGCCGTCCGGCCAGCAGCGTCCAGGCGAGCGCCGAACCGCGCATGTCGATCACCCGGTCCCACCAGCTTCCCGCTACCTGCCGCCACAGCGCCCACCAATGGCGACCGGATTTTGCCTTGCGCCAGGCGATCACCCGCTCAACCTGGGGTACGCCCTCGAACAGGGCCGCCGCCACCGGTCCACAGGCCACCGTCACCTTCGCGTCCGGATGCTGGTCGAGCAGGCGCGCCAGCACCGCCGTGGACAGCACGGCGTCACCAAGACGGTTCGATGTGATGAAGAGGATCCGCATGCCCCCGGATAGCGCGCCCGGGGCGTTCGCGCGAGCCTATTCGGCCTCCGTTATTCCGCCGCCGACTGGAGCGCGCGGACCGGATGCAGGCCCAGCCGGTCGAACAGCGACAGGGTCCACTTGCGAACGCCGTCGTGGAACAGCTCCCAGCCCTTAACCTGGGCCCGCTTCGGCTGGCCGCCCGGCGCTTCCAGGCGATGGCCGCCGCCCATGTTCCAGCGGTGGATCATGTCGATGGTGATCTCCGGGTGGAACTGCAACCCATAGGCCTTGTCGCCGTAGCGGAAGGCCTGATTGGGGAAGGAGTTGGTCCCCTCCGCCAACAGCACGGCCTCCTTCGGCAGGTCGAAGCCTTCCCGGTGCCACTGGTAGAAATGGGTCGAGTGCTCGAACAGCCTCTCGCGCTGGGCCACCTCGGTGGGGAGCACCTTGGTGTAGCCGATCTCCACATGCTTGTCGGGATGGGGCGACACCGATCCGCCGATCGCGCGGGCGAGGATCTGGCCGCCCAGACACAGACCGAGATAGGGCACATCGGCATCCAGCGCCCGCTTGGTGAAGTCGATCTCGTACCGGATGCCGTCGAGCCGCTGGCAGTCATTGGCGCTCATCGGGCCGCCGAAGACGGCGATACCGGCATAGTCCTTGAGGTTCTCCGGCAGATCGTCGCCGATGCAGGGGCAGCGCCGGTCGAGCCGGTAGCCCCTCTCCTCCAGAAGCTGGCCGACCCGGCCGGGGGTGGAGGTCTTCTGGTGAACGACGATCAGAAACCGGTCTGAACTCATGATTCCCCTTTGCGCAGCAAGAACTCGCGGCCGACCTTCACGCGCGGCTCGCCATCATAATCGATGATGTCGGCGGTTGCGTAGGTCTCGCTCCATTTGTCAGGGAGATAGGATCCGGTACCGATCACGTCCACCGGTGCCTTGGCCAAAGCCATCACCCGGCACTTCTCCGGGCCGAACCCCGACGACGCGACGATCCGCACCTTGGGGAAGCCGGCCGCGTCCAGACGCTCGCGCATCGACCAGATCGCCGCCGCCGACACGCCAGTGCCGATCAGGGCGCGCAGTTCCGCCTCCGTGCGGTAGCCGCGGATCGCCTCCGGCGCGTTGCGGTCGAGCACCGCGTAGGCCTCCGCCGTGTCCAGGCCTTCGATATACCGACCGCCATGGGTGTCGAGCCGCACCGCGAGCTTGCCCTCGGCCGCCAACTCCGGAAAGCGGCGGGCGACAGCAAGCGCGTCGGTGATCTCCTGGCCGAAATAGTCGACCAGCACGGTCAGGTTCTCGGCTGGGTGGGTCTCGTGGAACATCTCGGCGGCGCGCACCGTCGATCCGGCATAGCCGATCAGCGCATGCGGCATGGTGCCGAAGCCGCGGTTCTGGTCGAAGTAATGGGCGGTGGCGTCCGTCGCGTTGCCGATGAAGCCGATGGCGCCGACCTTGTTCTTCGCCTTGGCCGAGCCGACGCTGGCGCCATAGGCCATGATCTCGGCCATCTCGGTGCCCGCACAGTGCCGGGCATCCATGGCCAGGAAGGCGGTCTTCGGCAGTTCCACGCACATGGTGTAGGCGTTGTAGGCTGCCACGCAGGCCGCCCCCAGCTTCTGCAGGTACTGGGTCTCCAGATCCACCAGGTGATAGAACGAGCCGGTGATGTAGAGCATCGGTTCGCCGGCGCCGACCCAGGCCCCTTCCTTGTGCAGGACCTGGATGTCGACCTCCGCCCCGCGTTCGGCCATGACCCATTTCAGCCATTCGACGGAGAGCCTGGTGGCGCAAGTGACCGGGCGGCGCATGAAGACGGCATAGGTCACCCGCTTGTCGCCGAACGCGGCGACGC
The DNA here is from genome assembly GCF_965223715.1 of Thalassobaculum sp. Lineage (GTDB taxonomy): Bacteria > Pseudomonadota > Alphaproteobacteria > Thalassobaculales > Thalassobaculaceae > Thalassobaculum. The sequence continues at coordinate 2,154,029 of NZ_OZ245012.1, forward strand.
AGTCCTTGGTGCGGGTGAAGTACTTGTCGACATAGCCCGAAAGGGTATCCGGGGTCGGGTGACGCAGGGTCGTGGGCCAGCCATTGCCGGCCGGGTTCAACCGGTCGTCGTCATCCCGTTCGATGGCGCTCATGGGACGTTCCACTGATCTCAAGGCCTTAGAGAGTAGCGCTTGAGACGCGGCCGGGAAAAGAGGCGATGCGGAACGGCACCCCTCCCTCCCCGGTATGAGCTCAGCTCGCCGCCTTGAAGGCCTGGGCGCCCACACCGCCGCGGCGGCGGACCAGCATCTCGCCGACCAGGAAGGCCAGCTCCAGGGACTGCGCGGCGTTCAGGCGCGGATCGCAATGGGTGTGGTAGCGGTCGCGCAATGCCTCTTCGGTGACGCCGGTGGCGCCGCCGATGCACTCGGTGACGTCGCGGCCGGTCATCTCGAAATGCACGCCGCCAGCATAGGTACCCTCCTCCTCGTGCACCTCGAAGAACGAGCGCACCTCCGACAGGATCCGGTCGAACGGCCGGGTCTTGTAGCCGGTGGAGGACTTCACCGTGTTGCCGTGCATCGGATCGCAGGACCACACCACATGCCGGCCCTCGCGCTCCACCGCGCGCACAAGCGGCGGCAGGCCGTCGCGCACCTTGTCGGAGCCGAAGCGGGCGATCAGGGTCAGGCGGCCGGGGTCGTTGTCCGGGTTCAGCACGTCGATCAGCTTGATCAGTTCGTCCGGGTCCAGGCTCGGCCCGCATTTCAGGCCGATCGGGTTGTGGATGCCCTTGAAGTATTCCACATGGGCGCCGTCCAGGTTGCGGGTGCGGTCGCCGATCCAGACCATGTGGGCGGCGGTGTTGTACCAGCCGCGGTCATCGGTGATCGTGTCGCGCCGGGTCAGCGTCTCCTCGTAGTCGAGCAGCAGCGCCTCGTGGCTGGTGTACATGTCGGTCTCGCGCAGCTGCGCAACGCTCTCCGGCGTCACGCCGCAGGCGCGCATGAAGGCGAGACATTCCTCGATGCGGCCGGCGATCTGCTCGAACTTCTCACCCTCGGGGCTCTTCTCCACAAAGCTGAGCGTCCAGCGGTGCACCTCCTCCAGATTGGCGAGGCCGCCGGTGGCGAAGGCCCGCACCAGGTTCAGGGTCGCCGCCGACTGGTTGTAGACCCGCAGCAGCCGCTCGGGATCCGGCACGCGGGAGGCCTCGTCGAAATCCATGCCGTTGATGATGTCGCCGCGGTAGCTCGGCAGCTCCACACCGTCGATCACCTCGGTCGGGGCGGAGCGCGGCTTGGCGAACTGGCCGGCCAGACGGCCGATCTTCACCACCGGAAGGGCGGCGCCGAAGGTCAGGACCACCGCCATCTGCAGCAGCACCTTCACAGTGTCGCGGATGTTGTCGGCGGAGAACTCCGCAAAGCTTTCGGCACAGTCGCCGCCCTGAAGCAGGAAGGCGTTGCCGGCGGCGACCTCGCCCAGGGCGGCCCGCAGCCGCTGGGTCTCGCCGGCGAAGACAAGGGGCGGGAAGGTGCGCAGGGTCGACAGCACGCCGTCCAGCTTCTCCCGGTCGGGATACTCGGGCACCTGCCGGATCGGCCGGTCGCGCCAGGTCGTCGGGGTCCACTCGGTCGTCATCGCGCCCTCCCTCGGGGGATTGGGTTCTCGAAAGCTGTGTTTGTTTTGTCGCGTTCTAACAGCGCGATGCAAGCACTGGAAGCCGATTCGCGCGGAAATCCGCCATCATGGGCATCTCGCCGCGTTGCACCACAAACCGGGACGGCGCATCGTTCGGTCAATCCAACACTGAGAGGGTTTCATGACCGACACCTATGCCCCTGCCAAATCCGCCCTGCATATCGACGACGAGAAGGTCCGGGTGACCGAATGGACGCTCGCTGCCGGCTCGTCCACCGGCTGGCACAAGCACGAGATGGCCTATGTCATCGTCCCGACCAGCGGCGGTCCCCTGCGCATCGCCACCCCGGACGGCGACGTCGCGGCGGAGATGGTCGTCGGCAAGCCCTATATCCGCCCCGCTGGTGTCGAGCATGACGTCATCAACGACGGTCCGGGTGAGGTGGTGTTCATGGAGATCGAGCTGAAGGAACCCGCTTCGGCATAACCCATACCGGGGTCCGATGAACGACGCGCTCCCGCCAGAGCAGATCCGGCGCCTCGCCGTCACCCGCGCCAGCGACCCTCGCGTTCTGCATGCCTGGGCCGGGCGGCGGATGGACGAGGCGCCGCTGGAGGGGCTCAGATGGGCGCGGCGTGCGCGGATCGTGGATCCGTCCGCGCCGCCGCCCCGGCACCGCGAGGCCCTGGCGCTCTGGACCTTGGGCCGCGTGCGGGAGGCGGAGGTCGCCGGAACCCGCGGCCTGCTGCTCGGCCCCGGCGACGGCCCTGCCTGGATCAATTTAGGCAACGTGAAGAAGCGCCTCGGGCAGGATGACCTCGCCCTGAAGCTGTGCGGGTGGGCCCGGGCTGCCGGCGCGCCGGCCCCTATGGCCGACATGAACGCCGCGATCCTGTATCTGCGCCGCGGCGACTACGCCCGGGGCTGGCCGCTCTATCGGGCACGGCATCATACGCTGGGGGCCGATCCGGCGACGATCTGGCCCGACCTGCCGGAATGGGACGGCAGGCCGCTCTCCGGCCGTCTGCGGCTGGTGACCGAACAGGGCATCGGCGACGCCGTCATGTTCCTGACCCTGGTCGAGGCGGTCCGGGCCCGGGTCGGCGCCGTCACCTTGCTGGTGACCGCGCGGCTCAAGGCGCTGGTGCAGCGCAGCTTACCGGATATCCAGGTTGTCGCCCCCGATGCCGGCCGCACCGTCGGCCCCCTGCCCCCCGCCGAAGCCTGGATCTGCGTCGGCGATCTGCCCGCCGCCCTCGGTCTCGGCCTATCCGGCGCCGTCCGTCCGACACCCTACCTGAAGGCCGACCGACGCCGGAGGGGGGCGCTTCGCGACCGGCTACAGCGGCGGCATCCAGGCAAGCGGCTGGTCGGGATCACCTGGACCAGCCAGGCGGAGGACGGATGGCGCCGGACCGTTCCCCCGACCCTCTGGCAGCCAATCGCGGATCTGGAGGACGTGGCCCTGGTCTCGCTCCAGTACCGGGCGGACCGGCGCGATGTCGCGGATTTCGGCGACCGGCTGGAGATCGATCACGGGATCGAGCCGTTCGACGATCTCGACGGTCTGGCGGCCCTCACCGCGGCAATGGACGTGGTGGTCTCGCCGCCGAACAACACGGTGCACGTTGCCGGGGCGCTCGGCCTGCCCTGCCATGTCATGCTGCCGGTGGATCCGGACTGGCGATGGGGCAAGGACGAACACTACTTTAGATGGTATGATATGACAGTTCTTCATCGACAAAAGCGCATCGGCGATTGGCTTCCGGTCGTCGCGAGCGTCGTCCAGGAGCTGCGCCAAACCCGTGAGCCCGCACGCCCTCGCTCTCCTGACTGAAGGCATCCGCCAGCAGAAGGCCGGGTTCCGGGCCCGCGCGGCCAGCCTCTACACCCAGGTTCCCCAGGGGGATGCCTACCATGCCGATGCGCTGAACCTGCTCGGCACGGTGCTGTTCGAGGAGGGGCGGACGGCCGATGCCCTCCGGCTGATCGGCCAGGCGGTCCGCACCAGCCCGGGGAATGCCGCCGCCTGGGCTAATCTCGGCGGGGTGGCTCGGCACGTTCCCCGGCCCGAGGCCGCACTCGCCTGCTACCGCCGGGCCGTTCTGCTGGCTCCGGACCGGGCCGATGGGCTGGCCGGTCTCTCCAGCCTGTCGACCGGCGACAGGCGCCGCACCGCCCTGCGTCGACGGCTGGCACTTGGCCCGCTGGATGTGGACGCCCGGATCGAGCTCGGCAACGACCTGTCGGCCCAAGGAGAGGCCTGTGCGGCCGCCCGGGCGTTCCGCTGCGTACAGTTGCTGCTCCCCGCCTCTCCGGCCGGCGCCTTCAACCAGGGCAACGCACTGCGGGATTTGGGCGACGATGCGGCGGCGGAGCACTGCTACCGGCGGGCGCTGGCGATCGCGCCCCACGCGGCGGACACCCTGAACAACCAGGGGCTGCTGTTCTTCACCCGGGGGACTTTGGCGGCGGCGGAGCAATGTTTCCGACAGGCGCTCGCCCGAGCGCCCGATCATGCGGCCGCCAACGGCAATCTCGCCCGCACCCTGCTGAAGCGCGACCGCCCCACGACCGCCCTCCTGCCGTTCAAACGAAGCCTGTTGAGCGATCCGGCGCATGTATCGGCAAGCTGCGAGGTCGCCGGGCTGTTGGAGGCGGAGCGCTGGGCGCTCCGGGCGCTGGCGCTGAACCCGTTCGCGGTGGAGCCCTACAACCGACTGGCCCTGCTCGCGACCCAGGACCCGACCCGGTCGCGCGTCCTTGGGCGGCTGCGACAGGGGGCCTGCCTGTGTCCGCAGAGCCCGGACGCCTGGTACAATATCGGGGTCGAACTCGGGCGCGGTGGCGACCCGGCCGGTGCGGTGCGGTATTGCCGCCGGGCGACGCTCATCCGGGACGCGCACGCGCTGGCACATCTGAACACCGCCCTCGCCCTGCTGGTGCAGGAGCGGTTCGCCGAGGGGTGGGAGGCCCATCGCCGCCGGCTCGACTCCCCCGACGCCGCACCGTTCATGCGACGCTTCGCCATCCCCGAATGGTCGGGCGAGACGATCGCCGGCAAGCATCTGCTGGTCTGGGGCGAACAGGGGATCGGTGACGAGGTCCAGTTCCTCACCCTGCTCCCCGCGCTGCTGCGCCTCGGTGCCCGCCTCACGCTCCTCACCGAGCCCCGCCTGCGGCCGATCCTGCGTCGCAGCTTCCCCGGCGTGGCCGTGCCCGAGATCGGCAACCCGACCGGCGGGTCGGAGGACCGGCATGGCTGCGACCTGCAGATCGCCCTGGGCGACCTGCCCCACCGGCTGGCGCTGTTCTGCGGCGGCGACGTGCGGCCGGATCCATGGATCGTGCCGGACCCCGACCGGGTGGCCGCCCTGCGCGCCGGGCTGCACGCGCGCCATCCGGGGCAGCGGCTGGTCGGCATTACCTGTTGCTCCATCGCCCCGAGGACCGGCGCGCGGCGCAGCATTCCGGTCGGCCTGTGGCGCGAAGTGGCGGGGACGCCGGGCGTGGCGTTGGTGTCCCTGCAATACGGCGCCCCACCGGAGGATCTCGCCGCCTTCACGCAGGAAACCGGGCATCCGATCGACCATGCGCACGGCGTCGAGCCGCTGGTGGATCTGGACGGCTTGACGGCCCTGGTGGCGGCGGTCGATCTGGTCGTCGCCCCCGCCAACAACACCGTGCATTTCGCCGGCGCGCTGGCCAAGCCGTGCTGGACCCTGCTGCCCACCCGCCCGGACTGGCGCTGGGGCCTGAGCCGATCGGACTCCCTGTGGTATCCGCGGACACGGGTGTTCCGACAGGCGCGCGACGGGGAATGGGAGCCGGTGATGGAACAGGTCGCGGCGGAATTGAGGGATTGGGCGGGACGCCACCGCAATCCATCGTCTTCCCGGACTTGATCCGGGATCCAGCCGGGCCGTGGGCCGGAGATCTACGGCTGAAGTCTCAGCGGAAGGCTGCTCTGGATCCCGGATCAAGTCCGGGAAGACGCGGAAGTCTCAATCGCCCTACCGGAACGACATCACCAGGCCGGACACGAAATCCGCCACCTTGCCCAGCGGCAGGACCGTGTCGGCGCCGCCATTCTCGTAGGCCGCCTTGGGCATGCCGTAGACGATGGAGGTCGCCTCGTCCTGGGCGATGGTGCGGGCCCCCGCCTCGCGCATCGCCAGCAGCCCGTCCGCCCCGTCGCGACCCATGCCGGTCAGCACCACGCCGATCGCCTTCTTGCCGAGCTGGTCGGCGGCGGAGTTCATCAGCACGTCCACCGCCGGACTATGCCCGCCGAACCGGCCCGGCTCACCCGAGCGGGTCCAGATCCCGTGGCCGTCCTTGCGCAGACGCAGCTGGCGCCCACCCGGCGCCACCACCGCCAGCCCCATGCGCAGGGGCAGGTCGTCCTGGGCCAGCGACACGTCCATGGGCGACGACCGGTCCAGCCGGGCGGCGAAATCGCCCACATAGGCCTCCGGCATGTGCTGGACGATGACGATGGGCGGGCTGGTGCGCGGCGTGCGCGACAGGATGGTCAGCAGCGCATCGGTTCCGCCGGTCGACGCGCCGATGCAGATCACCACCCCGAGATAGGGCGCACCCGGCGCCACGGGCCGCGGTGCTGCGGGCGTGCGGACCGCCGCCGGCGCCGTCGGGCTCTCCGCTGCCGGCACCTGGGCGGCCTCGGCCCGGCGCAGCAGATCGGCGATCTTTGGTGCTGCCGAGGCGAGTTGGGCACGGATGTCCAGGTCCGGCACCTTGATCGAGAAGGCGCCTGGCGTGCCGAGGGCCAGCAGGGCCGGTGCGCCGCTCTCGCCCACGATCACGAAAACCACCGGACGTCCGGCGCCGATGGCGGCGGCCACGGCCGGCTTCAGCGTAGCGGCGTCGGCATCGCTGCCGGCGATCAGCACCGCGTCGGTCGCCCTCATCCGGTCCGGCGTCGCCCGGACCGGTGTGATCGACGTCACCTCCCCCAGGGCCTTCAGGTCGTTCAGGGATTCCGACACCGCCTTGCGCAGCAGCGGATCGGCCGCCACCACGACAACCCGCAGGTTGCTCATGGCTCAGTCCTCTTGCGGAAGATCGCCGGGCGCTGCTGGTCGAGATACTTGCGCGCGAACTCGGCGTCGTCGGTATGGCCGATGAACAGGTATCCGCCCGGGGCCAGCAGATGGGTCAGCGACTGGATCAGCCGCTCGCGGGTCGGTGCGTCGAAATAGATCATCACGTTGCGGCAGAAGATCACGTGGAAGCCGCCGCGCAGCGCGGTCATCGGTCCGACCAGGTTCAGCCAGCGGAACATGACGTCGTCGCGGACCGGCTTGACCACCCGGAAGCTGTCCTCGCCCGCCGGTTCCAGGAAGGAGTCGCGCCATGCCTGGGGAACGTGGCGGAAGGTCTCCGAACGGTAGACCCCTTCCGTCCCCCGCTGCAGAGAGCGCTTGGCGATGTCGGTCGCCAGCACGCCGGCATCCAGGTCCTGGTAATGCGCGCCGTAGAAGGTCCGCATGGCCATGGCGATGGAATAGGCCTCCTCGCCCGCCGCCGCCGCCGCGCTCCAGACCCGCAGGTCGCGCGAGCGCTGGCGCCGCAGCCGGTCGGTGATCTCGGGCAGGGCAACCGAGGAGAGAAACTCGAAATGCGCCGGCTCGCGGTAGAAATAGCTGTGGTTGGTGGAGAGCTGCTCGACGATATCGATGAACAGGTCGCCGTTGCTCTCCGCCTCGGCCGCCCGCAGCAGGGATTGCAGATCCCGATGGCCGGTCCGGTCCATCAGGGTACGCAGGCGGGACTGCAGGAAACTCTCCGCATTGTCGGGCAGAACGATGCCGAACCGCGAATGGGCAAGCCGGCGGAAACTCTGAAGCTCCACCGCCGCGGCCTCAGTACTTCCCGAAATTGCCGGAGGTGATGGCGTCGTCGGGCTCCCGCTCGTCCTCTTCCTCGTCCTCCACCGGCTTCGCCGGGGCCTTGGACTTCTTGCGGGTCGGCGGCGCGTCGTCGGGGCCGTCACCTCCGGCCTGATCCAGCTTGAACTGGGCCATCGACTTCTGCAGGTCGTTGCCCTGCCCGGCGATCGAGGCCGAGGTGGCGGCCATCTGCTGGGCGGCGGCGGCGTTCTGCTGAACCACGGAGTTCAGGCGGTGGATCGCCACGTTGATCTCGTCGGCACCCACGGACTGCTCGTCGCTGGCGGCACTGATGCCCTGAACCAGGTCCTTCACCCGGGTGATTTCCGGCAGCAGGTCGGTCAGCAGGCGGTTGGTGTTCTCCGCCGCCTCGCGGCCGTCGGCCGAGGCGTCCTGGATCTCGCTGGCGGCCTGCTTGGAGATCTCCGCAAGCCGCGACACCTCCGAGGCCACCACCGCGAAGCCGCGGCCATGCTCGCCGGCGCGGGCTGCCTCGACCGAGGCGTTCAGGGCCAACAGCTCGATCTTGCGGGTGATCTCCTCCACCACCAGGATCTTGGCGGAGATGTCCTTCATCGCCGCCGCGGTCTGGGTCATGGCATCGGCGCAGCGGGTGGCCTCTTGCGCCATCCGCTCCGACACCTTCTCGGTTTCCTCGGAGTTCTTGGCGTTCTGGCGGATACCGGCGGTCATCTCCTCCATCGCTGCGGAGGTCTCCTGGATGCTGGAGGCCTGGTCGTTCACGCCGTCGGAGACCTGGCGGGCGGTCTGGCGCAGTTCGTTGCTGCCGGTGGTGATGCCGTTGCCCACGGAGCGGATCGTGCCGAGGATGCCGATCAGGTTTTCCTGCATATGGGCCAGCGCGGTCAGCACCCGGCCGATCTCGTCCTTGGCGTTGACCTTGCTGATCGGCACGGTCATGTCGCCCATGGCGAAGCGGTCGACCGTGGCCACCGCCATGCCCAGGCGGCTGCGGATGCGCAGCGCCATGGTGATGCCGACGAGCAGGGAGATGGCGCCGATGATCACTGCGGCGATGATCAGATGCTGGATCACGGTGTACTCGGCTTCCTGGATCTCGGCGACGGAGTCCTCGGTCAGCTTGTTGACCTTGTGAACGAAGTCGTCGATCGCGACCATCAGCCGGATCTGGAGCTTCTCGATCTCCTCCATCTTCGAGCCGAGGGTCGACAGGCGCGGGATGCGGGCGCCCGCCGCCTGGACCAGGGCGCGGTACTGGGTGATCACGCGGCCGGCGATCGTGGTCACCTGATCGCGCAGCTGGTGGATCTCCCGCAGGCTGTCCTTGAGGTCCTGATAGAGCAGAGCGCGTTCGTCCGGCGTCTCCATGGCGGCATCGATCACCGCCTCGATCCGCTTCAGCTCGGCCTCGACCTGCGCCGAGTATTCCTCGTACTTGGTGATGTAGCCTTCACCGAGGTCGCTGCGCCCCTGACCGGAAACGGAGATCGCCACATGCAGCGCCAACTCCTGCTGGAGCTGGGCTTCCACCACCTTGAAGGCGCTCTGGGAGATCGGGGTCTCGGTGGCGGCGATATGGTCGACCTGCTTGGCCACCTGCGCCAGGGACAGAACCGTGTACCCGGCGAACGCGAACAGCGCCGCCGTCATGAACACCACAAGCGCGATGAGCTTTGTGGATATATTGCTCAGCATCTGTCATCCCCCGATCGACCGGCCAGGCCCGCTTCCATGGCCCTATTCTGACCGCTGGCTGGAAAAGCGCAATTAGTGGTTTGAATCCGAGGCTTGGCGAGGGCCGCCCGGTCCCGGGCGCGGGCCCCCCGCCTGACCCTCCGGCGAATCACTTCGCCGCCGGCAGGGCGGCAAGCACCACGACGATGACCATGGACAGCGCCATCAGCTTGTTGATCACCGACTGGGTGCGCGGCGAGAGATCCAGTCGTTTCAGCGACACCCCGGCCCACAGCCAGGTCAGGTGCACCGGGATCCAGATCACGTTGATGATCGCGAATTTGATCGCGATCTCCAGCGTCGGATCCTCGGCCATGAAGTGGAAGCCGGAGAACAGGGTGGTGTTCACCGCGTAGGATTTCGGATTGATGAGCTGCAACCCGATGCCGCCGGGAATGCCGGGCGGGCTCTTGCGCTCCACGAAGGCGATCCGCGACCCGGCCCAGCCGATGCGGAACGCCAAGTAGAGCAGATAGGCGAGCGAGGCGTACAGCAAAGTCGGGCCGATGACCGGATGGGCCAGAACCACCGCCGCGATCCCCGTCACCACCAGCAGGGCGGCCAGGTTGGTGCCGATGAACAGGCCGACCAGGAAGCGGATGCCCGGCCCCGCGCCGAAACCGGCACCGATCCCGGCCGTCGTCAGCACCCCGATCCCAGGCGTGATGATCAGGAAGAACAGGGCGACGGCGAAAGTGAGCATCGGCGGGTCCGCAGACGGGCAGGACCCGCAGCCTAGCACGCGGGCACGCGCGACCCGCAACCCGGACGCGAACCCGGTGTCGCCCCACGCATTGCCCGAAAGGTGACAGCCGGCCTAGGCTTCTCGCCCGACCCATGCACCAGGGAGGCCCGCCGATGACGCTCCGGGCGGTCGATTGCCACATGCATATCTTCGGCGACCAGAAGGACTACCCCTTCGCCGAACCGCGCAGCTACACCGTGCCGCCTGCGGGGGTCGATGCCTATTGGAAGGCGGTCGCCGATACCGACATCGCCCGGGTGGTGGTCGTGCAGCCGAGCGCCTACGCCACCGACAACCGCTGCACCCTGGACGCGCTGGACGCCTTCGGCGAGGCGGCACGGGGTGTGGCGGTGATCGTCGCGGACACGATCAGCGACCGGGAACTGGCCGCTCTGCATGCCCGACGGGTCCGCGGCGTGCGGGTGAACCTGCGCTCGGTCCGGGCGTCGGCGGCCCCGGTGGTCACGGTTCTTCCCAAGCTCGACCGGCTCCTGGCGGGGAGCACCTGGCACATCCAGGTCTTCTGCGACGCCGAGGTTCTGGCCGATCTCGCCGCGATCCAGCCGAAACTCGGTGTGCCGCTGGTGCTCGACCATTTCGGGTCGATCGACCCGCTGGCCCCCGACCGGCATGTGGAAGACATGCGCCGGCTGGTGGAGGGCGGGGCCTGGGTGAAGCTCTCGGGCTCCTACCGGATCTCCACCGGGCCCGGTGGTGCTGGCGTGGCCGATCTCGCCCGCCGGATCCACGCCATGGCGCCGGACCGCATGGTCTGGGCCAGCGACTGGCCGCATACGCCGAACCATTCCGGCGCCACGGCCTCCAGCGACACGGTGCTGCAGTATCAGCCGCTCCACACCGCCGGTCTGTATCACGCCGTCGCCGACTGGTTCCCAGAGGCCGAGACCCGCTGCCAGATCCTGCAGGACAATCCGACCCGGCTCTACGGCTGGAGCGACTGACGCCGCGCGGTTCGCGTCTTCCCTTCGCACCTGCAACATTCCATCATCCCGGACAGCAGACCTCGATCCGGGATGATGCCCATGCGCCCTCTCACCGTCGCCGCCGCCCAGCTCGGTCCCATCGCCCTTGAGGCGCCGCGCAGCGCGACGGTCAGCCGGCTGGTCGGCCTGATGGAGACGGCGAAGAGCCGGGGTGCCGACCTGATCGTCTATCCCGAACTGGCGCTGACGACCTTCTTCCCGCGCTGGTACTTCGAGGACGAGGCCGAGCTCGACCGGTTCTACGAGCGCGAGATGCCGGGACCGAAGACCAGAACGCTGTTCGAGGCGTCGAAGGATCTCGGGATCGGGTTCCATCTCGGTTATGCGGAGTTGGCCGCCGACGGCACCCGCTACAACACCGCCATTCTGGTCGACAGAACCGGCGCCATCGTCGGCAAGTACCGCAAGATCCACCTGCCCGGCCATGCGGAGCACGAACCCTGGCGCGCTTTCCAACACCTGGAGAAGCGCTATTTCGCGCCGGGCAACCTCGGTTTCCGGGTGTTCGACGCCTTCGGTGGGCGCATCGGGATGGCGATCTGCAACGACCGCCGCTGGCCGGAGACCTACCGGGTGCTCGGCCTGCAGGGCGCCGAGATCGTGCTGATCGGCTACAACACGCCGATCCATAATCCGCCGGCGCCTGAACACGACCGGCTGTCCTGGCACCATAACGAACTGGTGATGCAGGCCGGCGCCTATCAGAACGCAACCTTCGTGGTCGGCGTCGCCAAGGCCGGTGTCGAGGAAGGCGTGCACCAGATGGGGGGCAGCCTGATCGTGGCCCCCACCGGCGAGACCATCGCCCAGGCGGTGACCGAGGAGGACGAGTTGGTGGTCGCGACCTGCGACCTCGACCTGTGCCGGTCCTACCGGGACAGCGTCTTCGCCTTCGAGCGGCACCGGGAGCCGGGCACCTATGCTCTGATCACCGGGACAAAAGGGCCGGTCACCCCGGACGAGGCCAGGCGGATCGATCCGGCCCTTGCCCACCCCGACGACTGACGATCAGGCCGCGCGCGGCACCCGGCGGACCGGCTTCTTGACCGGTGCCTGGGTCTCGAACCGGCGCCAGTTCGCGATCAGGCGGCGGCCCGAGCGGTAGACATGCTCGCGCGCCAGATACTCGGCCCGCGCACCCTGGCGGTCGGCGATCGCCTCGAAGATCTCCAGATGGTCCGAATAGGACTCCACCAGGGTGTCCAGATCGTGCCAGCGGAACTTCACGGTCTGAAGCTGCGGGATCGAGCGTGATTTGGCGATCAGCTCGCGCAGGTGCCGGTTATCCGCCGCCTCGAAGATCGTCTCGTGAAACGCTTCGTTCAGCCGGGACCAGGCGTCGCGGACCTCCTCGCTCCACTCCTGGGCGTCGCACAGGGCCTGGGTCTCGGACAGCACCTTGTGCAGCACGCCGCGGTGATGGTCCGGCAGCCCGCGCTCGGCGACCGTGCGCGCAGCGAGCCCCTCCAGCACGGAGCGGGCGGCGTAGACATCCTCCACATCCTGAACCGTGTAGCGGCGGACCACGTAGCCGCTGTTCGGGACGTAATCGAGCAGGCCCTCGGCCGCCAGCACGCCCAGCGCGCCGCGCACCGGGGTGCGGGAGACGCCGAGCGCGTTTGAGATATCGACCTCGTTCATCCGCGCGCCGGGCTTGTAGGTCCCGTCGAGCACGCCGTCCCGCAGGGTGCGGGCGACGGATTGTCCGCGTGTTGCCATCGACTGTTTCATCCCAACCATGGGCCGTCCGGCTCCGGCGGCCCCATTTTTCCGACTTACCCGTGAGAGCCGGTCAGGCGGAAACCGCCTCCTGCCCCACGCACCGGTTCTTGCGCCGGTGCCCCGCTCTATATCACTTCCGATCCGCGTTAGGTAGCGTTCACACTGTTTCCGTCAAGGCGTATTGCATCCAATGTCCAACAGGCGCATGGATAGGAGGCTCGGTCGGAGGATCGGTCCACCCGCAAGAAAGCTCCCCTACGTGTCAAGCGAACCTCAGGTCAGCGCGCCGTTAGACCCCAGTTCATCCTCCCGCTTCTTTCATTCTTTCAATGTGTTGAGGGCCAGCCTCGAGCGCGTTTCGGCGCCGGGGCGAACGGCGTTCGCTGCCCTGTCCCCCAACGCGCGCGGGGCCGTATGGATCGTGATCGCCGGGTTTTTCTTCACGATCATGACGGCGCTGATCAAGCAGATCGGTGATACAATCCCGGTCGTGCAGATCCTGATGTTCCGCCAGATCACCATGACCTGCACGGTGCTGCCGGTGCTGATCTCCGGCTATCCGGCCATCCTGAAGACCAACCACCTGCCGCTGCATCTGGCCCGCGTGTGCATGGCCGTGATCGCCATGGTCTGCGGCTTCACCGCCTTCGTGCATCTTCCCCTGGCCGAAGCGACGGCGATCAGCTTCGCCAAGAGCCTGTTCGTCACGCTGCTCGCCCTGATCTTCCTGCATGAGGTCGCCGGCCCGCGGCGCTGGTTCGCGGTCCTGCTGGGGTTCATCGGCGTTCTGGTCATGGTCAAGCCGGACGCGGACGGCTTCAACATGTACTCGCTACTCGCCGTGGTCGGCGCCGCGGCCGCCGCGACCGTCATGGTGATCATCCGGAAGGTTTCGCAATACGACCGGCCGGTCACGATCCTGAGCTACCAGGCCATCATGGTCGGCATCATCATGATCGTGCCGACCATCTATTTCTGGGTGACGCCGACGCTGGAGCAGTGGGGCATCATGTTCGCCATCGGCCTGCTCTCGGTGGTCGGCCAGCTCTGCAACATCCAGGGCTTCAAGGAGGGCGAGGCCTCGGCGGTCGCTCCGATGGACTATTCGCGGCTGGTCTTCGCCACGATCATCGGCTTTGTCATCTTCCTGGAACTTCCCGATGTTACGACCCTCGTGGGTGCCGCGCTTATCTGCGCCACCTCGTTCTATACGGTGCGCGCCGAGCAACGGGCCGCCCGCAAGCGCAAGGCGGAGGCCTGAGCGGCCACGGTCTCACGGCCTGGGCCGTGAGCGCCAGGACACAAACTGATGTTCGTTTGCGAATTGTATCCAATCTGAACCGGGTCTACCGTTCTCCATGACAGGGACCTTGGGTGCGCCAACGCGCGCTCCTTCCTTCAGGGAGACACACCATGGACGACGACGCCCTCCGCCGTCAGTACGACGGCCTGATCGAGCGCGCGGGCCTGCGCATCCCGCAGGACCGCGACCAGACCATGTTCAACGCCTTCAAGCAGGTCCAGGCCTGGACCGACGTGGTGCGCAGCCGCAAGCCGGCCGCTCTGGAACCCGCCAACGTCTTCGCCTACGAGACCGTCAGCCGTCTGGCAGACGGCGGGAAAGGCGGTGCGGTATGACCGGGCTTCTGGATCTCTCCATCGCCGAGCTGGGCAAGGGCTTCCGCGACGGCTCGGTCTCCCCGGTTGCCGTGACCGAGGCCGCCCTTGAGCGGATCGAGGCGACCAACAACACCCTGCACAGCTTCAACACGGTCACCGCCGACCTGGCCCTGGCCCGAGCGGCGGCCGCCGAGAAGGAACTGGCAAGCGGCACCGATCTCGGCCCGATGCACGGCGTGCCGTTCGGGGTGAAGGACATCTACGACACGGCCGGCGTGCTCACCACCTGCCAGTCGCATCTGCGTTCGGAGTTCGTGCCCGACGCCAACGCCCATTCGGTGCAGCTCCTGCTCGACGGCGGGGCGGTGATGCTGGGCAAATGCGCGACCATCGAGTTCGCCACCGGCGGGCCGACCGAGGAGACCTTCTTCCCGCCGGCACGCAACCCCTGGAACCTCGACCATATCCCGGGCGGCTCCTCCTCCGGGTCCGGGGCCGCGGTCGGCGTCGGCATCACCCGGATGGCGCTCGGCTCCGATACCGGCGGCTCCATCCGGGGTCCGGCAGCGTTGTGCGGCACGGTGGGCATGAAGCCGACCTACGGGCGGGTCAGCCGGCGCGGCGTCTTCCCGCTGTCCTACACCATGGACCATTGCGGCCCACTGAGCTGGAGCGTGGAGGATGCGGCGATCACCATGAACGTGATCGCCGGCTTCGACCCGCTGGACCCCGCCAGCGCCGACGTTCCGGTACCGGATTACACGGCGTCCCTGACCAAGGGTGTGGCCGGAAAGAAGATCGCCTTCGTGGAGCACTGGATCGAGGAGGAAGGCACCGCCGACCCGGAAGCGGTGAAGGCGATCCACACCGCCCTCGACGTGCTGCGCGCGGAAGGGGCGGTCGTGGAGACGGTCCAGCTCTCGCCCTATGCCCTGTACCAGGCCTGCGCGCGCCTGCTGGTGCTGCCGGAATGCTACGCCATCCACGAGCACGACCTGATCGAGCGGCCGGAACTCTATGGCCGGCCGACCCGGGAGCGGCTGATGGCGGGTGCCTTCGTGCGTGGGTCGGACTATGTGGAGGCGCTTCGGGTCCGGCGCGAGCTGGCGATCGAGGTGAACAACGTGATCCTCGGCCAGTACGACGCGCTGATCGCGCCGTGCTCGGTGGTGACGGCCGGCCGGTTCGACAGTCTGGGCGACGACCCGATGAAGCTGTCGGGCATGATGACCCAGCCGTTCAACGTCACCGGCAGCCCGGCCATGTCGATCTGCACCGGCTATCACAGCAACGGGCTCCCGCTGTCGATGCAGATCGTCGGCAAGGCGTTCGACGAGGCGACGGTGTTCCAGGTCGGTGCCGCCTATGAGGCCGCCACCGAGTGGCGCAAGCACCGGCCCTCCATGCTGGCCGCCCGGGCCGCGGCGGCGGAGTGAGCGATCAGGCGGAGGGCGGTTTCGACCGCCCTTCGCTGCGCCCCTCGCTCCGATACACCACCCATGTGCTGGCCAGCACCAGCGCAGACCCCGCCAACACCACGGGGCCCGGCCAGTCACCGAAGGCGAAGAAGCCGATCAGCAGGGCCCAGATCATCTTGGAGTAGTTCATCGGCGCGATGGTCGCCGCCGGCGCGTGATACAGGGCGCGGGTGGTCATGTACTGCGCCCCGCCCGATGCCAGCCCCATGGCGATCAGCCCGGCGAGTTGCCAGGGGGTGGGGGTCACCCAGACTGCCGGCAACAGTGGCACCACCATGGCCGAGGACAAAGCCATGAACAGGAAGACGATGGTCATCGTGCTGTCGTGCTTGCTGAGATGGCGGGCGACCAGGGTGCCGCCGGCGGTCAGCACCGTTCCGGCCAGGCTGTAGATCGCCCCTTCGCGGACCACGTCGCCGCTGGGCTGCACCATGAACATCACCCCGGCGAAGCCGACCGCCACGGCGGCCCATTTCGCCCAGCCGACCCGCTCGCCCAGCAGCGGGGCCGACAGGGCGGTAATGATCAGCGGCGAGGCGAAGTTGATCGCCGTCGCATCGGCCAAAGGCAGGCGCTGATATCCGGCGAAGATCAGGGCGATGCCGGCGGAGACGATCACCGCGTGGAACAGGTGCCATTGCGGCAGCCGCGTCATCAGGGAGCGGCGACGGGCGAAGAACAGGATCACGATGCCCAGCGGCACCATGGCGAAGAAGTTCCGGAAGAACATGATCTGCACGACCGGAAACAGCTCGGTCTGCGCCTTGACCACGCCGTTCAGGATCGAGAACAGCAGAAGGCCGACGAGCATCAGGACGATGCCGCGCCGGCCGTCTGGTTGGACCGGATCCGCCGCCTGAGCGGGGTCGGCGGTCGCCATGGGCGGACTCCGTCAGTAGGTGGCGAAGATCCGCTCGATCTCCGCCGGGTCGCTGGTCACCGCCAAGGCAAAGGCCAGCAGGATGCGGGCCTTCTGCGGGTTCAGGTTGTCGGCGATGAGGAAGCCGTTCTCCTTGAGCTTGGTGCTCTTGAAGGTGCGGCCGCTGCCGGCCCGGCTGGACTGGACGACGGTGATGCCCTTCCCCACCGCCTCCTTCAGCGGCTCCTCGTCGCCCGGCCCGCAGAAGCCCGGGGCGAAGCCGGCGGACACGATGCCCTTGGCCCCCGCCTCGACGAACGCCCGCACCGCCGTGCCGTCGGCGCCGCAATAGGCGTAGGCGATATCCACCCGCGGCAGGCTGTCCATGGTCCGGATGTCGAACTCGGTATCCGGCGCGTGGCGGCGCAGCGGCTTGCGGTAGAACGCCACCGCATCCCCGTCCGCATGACCGAGACAGCCGAAATCCGGGGTCCGGAAGGTCTGCATCCGGTAGGTGGAGGTCTTGGTCACCTCGCGGGCCGACTGGATCTCGTCGTTGAGCAGGGTCATCACGCCCATGCCCTTCGCCTGCGGGCTGGCCGCCGTTCGGATGCCGTTGACCAGGTTGAACCCGGCATCGGTGGACAGCGCGCTCGACGGCCGCTGGGAGCCGATCACCACCACCGGCAGGTCGGTCTTGACCGTCAGGTGGAGGACATAGGCCGTCTCCTCCAGGGAGGCGGTGCCGTGGGTGACGACGAAGCCGGCGAGGTCCGGATTGGCCGCCGCCACCTCGTCGATCTTGAGCACCAGCTCCTTCCACTCGGCGAAGCCCATGGACGGGCTGGGAATGGCGCGGAACGGCACGACGAGCACGTCGGCGACCAGATTCACTTCAGGGAACATCTCGATGATCTTGTCGACCTCGAGCATGGAGTTGTTGGCTCCGTAGTCGAGGATATCGAGGGGTCCCTTGCCGATCGACGCGATGGTGCCACCGGTGCCGATCACTGCGACCTTGGGCTTGCTCATTCGGCAGCCACCTGAGCGACGCCGGAGTTCTTGTGCAGGATCTCGACCAGTTCGTCGGTCGAGAAGATGTCCCCGAAGGTCAGGTAGAAGTTGGTCAGGGCCGAGTTGTGCTCGATATCGGTGATCGCGGCGTTGCCGTCGGTCACCATGACCACCTTGTAGTTCAGCATCATCGCGTCGCGCGCCGAGGACTCGCAGCACACATTGGTCAGCGTGCCGGTGATCAGCAGCGTGTCGATGCCCTCGGCCTTCAGGATCTCGTGCAGGTCGGAAGAACCCTCCACGAAGGCGGAGTAGCGGTTCTTCAGGACCTTGCGGTCGCCCTCCTTCACGTCGAGCTCGGCCCAGAGCTGGTGGCCGATGCCGCCCGGCGACATGGACTCGATCCGCTTGGCGACCTTCGCCGGGGGGGTCATGGCGTGCAGGTTCGACCAGGTTTCCATGCAGTCGGCGTCGTGGGTGTTCTGGATCCAGTAGACCTGTCCGCCGGTCGCGCGCACCGCCTCGGCCAGCTTGTTCACGTTCGGCACGATGTCGCGGGCCTGGACGCAGAGTGCGTGGGCCACGTCGTCCATCATGAAGCCGTTCTGCAGGTCGATGACGATCAGCGCGGTCTTCGACGGCTCGAGATTGGCATGCGGATGCGGCGTGCCCAGCCGCGCGGTCACGAAGTCGATCACGCGCTGGGAAATGTCGGTCTTGTTCATCATGTCAGCCTCCCTGGCGACGGCGTTTCTTCGGTGGGGGTCATTCGGCGGGAACCAGTTCCTTCTGACGCGCCTGGTCCGGCGCCACCTTGATGCAGCGGGCCATGCGGCCGGCATCGAAGATCACCTCCGGCGGCAGTTCTGCGGTGCAGGCAGGTTCTGCGAACTTGCAGCGCGGCGCGAAGGCGCAGCCTGGCGGCATGGCGCGCAGGTCCGGCGGGGAGCCGGGGATCGCCTCGATGTCCTTGCCGCGCATGTTGCCGTGCACGGTGGAGGACAGCATGCCCTGGGTATAGGGGTGCTTGGGGTTGCCCAGCACCTCCTTCACCGTGCCGGTCTCCACGATCCGGCCGGCATACATGACCGCGACCCGGTCGGCGATCTCGGCGGCCACGCCCAGGTCGTGGGTGACGAAGATCACCCCCATGCCCATCTCCGCCTGGATCTTGCGCAGCAGGATCAGCACCTGGATCTGCACCGTGGCGTCGAGCGCGGTGGTCGGCTCGTCGGCCAGCAACAGCTTGGGGCGGCAGGACAGGGCCATGGCGATCATGGCGCGCTGGCGCAGGCCGCCGGAGAGTTCGTGCGGATAGGCCTTCAGCCGGCGTTCGGCGGAGGGAACCTTCACCAACTCCAGCAGCTCAAGCGCCCGCTCCATGCCCTGGTCGTAGGTGCAGCCCTCGTGCCGCTTCACCGTCTCGGCGATCTGGTGGCCGACGGTGTAGACCGGGTCGAGGGCGGTCATCGGCTCCTGGAAGATCATCGAGACCAGGCCGCCGCGCAGGTCGGACAGTTCCTTGCCCTTCAACGACAGCACGTCCTTGCCGTCGACCTCGACCGTTCCTGTGATCCGGGTACGGCGCTCCGGCAGCAGGCGCATCAGGGCGCGCATGCTAACGCTCTTGCCCGACCCGGACTCGCCGATAATGCACAGCACCTCGCCGGCCTTCAGGGTGAGGTTCACGTCGTTCACCGCGTTCACCGTGGTCTCGCGGGTCACGAACTTGACGTTGAGGTCCTGCAGACGGACCAGCGGGGTTTCTGTCATGGTGCAGCCCTCCCTCAATCGCCGCCCGCCATGGCCGTGGCCGACGGCTTGGGCTTCGGAGCGGTCGGCACGCCGCCGGCCGCCGCCGAGTGGCCGGAATTCGGCACGAACATGTGGCAGGCGGTGACATGGGCCTCCGCCGACAGCCATTCGCCCAGCACCGGCCGCTCGATCTCGCAGATCTTCTCCGCGTGCTTGCAGCGGGTGCGGAACCGGCACCCGGAGGGCGGGTTGATCGGGTTCGGCGGATCGCCGACCAGCGGCGGTTCCTCGATCCGGTCCTCCGGATCCATCGACAGCCGCGAGGCCAGCAGCGCCTGGGTATAGGGATGCTTCGGGTTCTCGTAGATCTCGTCCACCGGACCGATCTCGACCACCTCGCCCAGATACATCACCAGCACCCGGTCGCTGACATACTGGACGACGTTCAGGTCGTGCGAGATGAAGACGTAGGTCAGGTTGAAGTGCTGCTTGAGGTAGCGCAGCAGGTTCAGGACCTGGGCTTCCACCGACTTGTCGAGGGCGGAGACCGCCTCGTCCAGGATCACCACCCGCGGCTCCAGCACCAGGGCGCGGGCAATGTTCACCCGCTGCTTCTGGCCACCGGACAGTTCGTGCGGATAGCGCGGGCCGAACAGGTTCGGGTCGAGGCCGACCTTGGTCAGCAGCTCGCGGGCCGCCTCCTTGGCCTCCTTCTCGGTCGCCCCGTGCACCTTCTTGCCGTAGGAGATCGAGTCCTCGATCGGCATGCGCGGGTTCAGCGACGAGTAGCTGTCCTGGAACACCATCTGCATCAGCCGGCGCATGTCGCGGACCATCAGCCCGTCCTTCTCACCGACCGCGTCGCCGTCGAAGATCAGCTCGCCGCTGTCCGGCTCGATCAGGTGCATCAGCAGCCGGGCGAGCGTGGACTTGCCGCAGCCGGACTCGCCGACCACGCCCAGGGTCTCACCCTTCATCACCGTGAAGCTGACCCCGTCCACCGCGCGGACATGGCCGACGGTGCGGTTCAGCACACCGCCGGTAATGGGAAAGTGTTTCTTCAGCTCCCGGGCGATGAGCATCGGCTGACGCTCGCCGCCGCGGTCACGGGCATCCTTGCGGTCGACCGCGCTCAAGGCCGGTACCTTCCGGGTCTCGTCCGTCATGGTCATCGGCTCGCTCCCTACAGTCGGACATCCATGGCCGCGCGCAGACCGTCGCTGACCAGGTTGAAACAGATCGAGGTGATCAGGATCGCCACCCCCGGGATCGCGCAGACCATCGGGTTGATGTAGATGGCCTGGCGAAGTGTGTTCAGCATCAGGCCCCAATCCGGCTCCGGCGGGGTGACGCCGAGGCCAAGGAAGGACAGGCCCGAGGCCAGCAGGATGCTGACGCTGACCATGCTGGACGAGTAGACCAGGATCGGCCCCAGCACGTTGCCCAGGATATGGACGCGGATGATGCTGAGGGTTCCCGCTCCCGTGGCGCGCGCCGCCTCGACGAAATCGAGGTTGCGGACCTGGGAGGTCGCGGTCTCCGCCACCCGGCAGAGCGGCGGGATGAAGACCAGGGTCAGGGACAGCATGCCGTTGACGATGCCGCCGCCCATGGCCCCGGAGATCGCCACCGCCAGCAGGATCGACGGAAAGGCGTAGAACACGTCGACCATCCGCATGATCACCATGTTCGTGCGGCCGCCGACGAAGCCGGCGATGATGCCGAGCGTGCCGCCGATGAGCGTGGCCAGCAGCACCGGGACGATGCCCATGGTGAGCGAGATCCGCCCGCCATAGAGCAGCCGGGACAGGATATCGCGGCCGAGCTCGTCGGTGCCGAGGACGAAGTCCTTGTAGCCGATCGGCTTCAGCCGGTTGATCAGGCTGCTCTCGTAGGGATCCATCGGCGCCAGCAGCGGCGCGAAGATCGCCGACAGGATGATCATCAGGACCACCGCACCGAAGAACAGGGTCAGGTAGTCGTAACGCAGCCGGTACCCGACATTCTGCCAGTAGCTGCGCACCCGGACCGCCGGCGCGCCTTGCACGGCGGCGGTATCGGCCTGGGACATGGTGATGTTTGCCATGGCTCTTCCTCCGATGCGTCAGCCGCGCTTCAGGCGCGGGTCGACCATCGTCTGCAGCAGATCGATGACCAGGTTGGTGGCGACGAAGATCATCGCCAGGACCAGGATCGTGCCCTGCAGGACCGGCAGGTCGCGGGTCAGGATCGCCTTGTTGAGCAGGAACCCGGTGCCGGGCCAGGTGAAGATCGTCTCCACCAGGATCGACCCGCCCATCAGGTAGCCGAACTGCAGGCCCATGACCGCCAGCACCTGGGGCAGGCAGTTCTTGATCACGTGGAACAGGATCTCCCCTTCCCCCAGCCCCTTGGCGCGGAGGGTCTCGACGAAATCCTGGTTCAGGATCTCGGCGACGGCCGCCCGGGTGGTGCGGGTGATGATGCCGATCGGGATCATCGACAGGGTGACCATCGGCATCAGCAGATGGCGGAAGTGGTTCCATTCCCAAAAATTGAAGGTGTCGGAGCCGCGCGGTCCCATGCCGGTCGCCGGCAGGACGTTCAGCTCGACCGCGAAGATGATCACCAGCACGATGCCGAGCCAGTAGTTCGGGATGCTGACGCCGATGACGGCGAGGCCGGTGACGCCGCGGTCGACCGGACCACCGGCGTGGTAGCCGGCAACCAAGCCCATGATGAAGGCCAGGGTAAAGGCCACGATCACCGCGCCGGCGGCGAGCAGGACCGTATTGCCCAGGGCCTTGAAGAGATCGTCCGTCACGGCGCGGCCGGTGGCGATGGAGTTGCCGAGATCGCCGGTCAGGACCTTGCCGAGCCAGATCAGGTACTGGACCGGGATCGGCTTGTCGAAGCCGTAGGCCTTCTTGACCATGGCGATGGTCTCGGCGCTGGCATCCTCGGGAAGCAGGGTGTTCAGCGGGTCGCCGGGAGCGATGTAGACGAGCGCGAAGCAGACGATGCTTACGCCCAGCGCAATGGGGATCGCGTACAGCAGGCGGCGCAGGATATAGGCGGTCATATGGAGGGTCCCTTCCGCTCGGAGATGGCTCTGGCGAGGGTGGGTCCGGCCGGCCCCGGGTGGGCGGGCCGGCCGGACCTGCTTTGGTCGGGGCTTACTCGACCACGATCGGGGTGAGGTCCTGGAACCAGCTCTGGGCCTGGACGAAACCCTTCACGTTCGGGGCGATGGCGCGCGGATTGACGTCGTGGGCGACCATCAGCATCGTCGCGTCGTCGACCATCAGCTCGTGCAGCTTGGTCAGCTTCTCCATGCGCGTCTTCGGATCGAAAGCCGCGTAGATCTCATCGATCACGGTATCGACCTCGGGGTTGGAGTAGTGCCCCCAGTTCGAGCCCTTCGGCGCGTGCTGCTTGGTGTAGACGTGGCGGATCAGGGCGCTGAACGGATCCTGCAGGGCGCGGCTGATGTTGATGCCGTCGATCTGCGGGTTCTTCTCACGGCCCGGACGGCCGACATCGAGCAGCGCGTTCCAGTCCATGACGTCCAGGGTGGTGTCGAAGCCGACCGCGTCGAGCTGGCTCTTCACCAGTTCGTTCATCGGCAGCGGCTGCATCTGTCCGGAACCCGAGGTGGAGATCGCCAGGGTGATCTTGCACGGGTGGCAGCCGGCCTCCTTCAGGAGCGCGGTCGCCTTCTCCGGGTCGTACTCGTAGACGTATTCCGGCTTGCCGTAATACGGGGTCGACGGCGGGACGATGCCATAGCCCTCGATCATGTAGCCGCCGAGCAGCGCCTTGAACTCCGGCCGGTTCAGCGCGTAGTTCGCAGCACGGCGGACCTTCACGTCCTTGAACGCGCCGTCGACGAAGTTGAGCTGGTACGACCAGTTATGCGGATACGGGGCCGTGACGATGTTCATCCCGGCGGACTCGAGCCGCGGAATGGTGTCCGGCGACGGCGCCTCGATGAAGTCCACCTGGCCCGACAGCAGGGCGGCGGCACGGGTGGTCGCCTCCGGCATCGGGATCAGGACCAGACGGTCATGCTTCGGGATCCGCTTCTCGTCCCAGTAGGACTCGTTCTTGACCAGCTCCAGGCGCTCCTGGGCGACCATGCTGGAGAACTTGTACGGACCGGTTCCCGAGGGATCGACGGCGTATTTCTCATAGTCGTTGCCCAGCTCGGTGAGCTTGCAGCGGCTGATCATGAACCAGTAGGAGAGCTGGTAGGGGAACAGCGCGTCGGGCTGCTTGGTCACGAACACGACCTCGTGGTCGTTCACCACCTCGACCTTGTCGATGATGCCGGTGCGGTTGCGGATGTCCGCGAACTGCTTGGCGTTGAACTGCGGCGCGTTCTCGTCCGACACGCGCGCGAAGTTCCAGGCCACGTCCTCGGCCACGAAGTCGCAGCCGTCATGCCACTTCACGCCCTCGCGCAGCTTGACAATCCAGCGGGTGTGGTCGTTGGGATCGATGTCCCAGGAGGTCGCGAGACCCGGCTTGATGTCGGCCGCCGTCTCGCCCTGGGACAGGTCCCACAGCGTCAGGGTGTCGTAGAGGTTGTAGCCGACGAAGCGGTAGCCCTCGAACCCCTGGTCGGGCTGGCCGATCGTGATCGGAATGTCGCCTGCCGTCATGGCAACGCGAAGCACGGACTCGGCCGACGCCGGAAGCGCCGTCATCGCCAGCCCGGCAGACACGGCGATCGCCGATGCCAGTGTCTTGAAGTTACGCATTATGAAGCCTCCTTGCCTGTACCCGCCGCGCCATCCGCAACGCCCCCGAGCCCGGTTGGATCTCCCGATGGGGAACTCCGCCGGACTTCCTTCGGCGCCGGTCCGCCCCCGCTCTTTCGAGCAACCGGGCGAGCCGCCGACCCGCGACATGGCTGAAGGGTTCTGCAATCGGCATGCCGAAATTGGCAAAATTGTATCCAATTAACCGACAACGCCTGGTGTTGAATCGGAAACGCGGAAATAAAACCACGCGTATTCAACGCGGTAACGGCTTCCCAGATCGAGAACGGACCCGAGAACCAGCACTAGAAAGAGACGCGCGGACGGCAAATTGTCCGCCCAATATTATGGTGCGACGCAATATTGTGCACAGTTTGAATCCATTTTCTGCGCATTTGGTTGCCATAAATCGAGATCAAGGGACGACACGGGCGGGAACGGCGCAATAAACGCCTGAAAACGTTGCCGCAGCGTGACCCGACATCGCCACTAAATTGTGCATTGCAAAAAGACTGGACGGCGCAGGGGGCTTTTTGGATACAATTCGTCTGCGCGCGCGGTTCCGCCCGCGTAGCACCCGCCATTTCCCGAGGAGTTCCGCCATGTCCAGCGACGATCGATCCGCAACCATGCGCCAGGCCTTCGAGGCGATGACCGCCCTGAACGGCCTGACCCTCCCGCCCGACCGGGTGGGGACGATCTATGAGGGCTTCGTCGGCCTGCAGGCCATGGTCGCGGACCTGCGTCGCCCGCGGACCGCCGCCTCCGAGCCGGCCGGAATCTTCGTTCCCGACACCATCACCCGGAGTGCGGCCCCATGACCGAACCACTGGAAACCCTGTCCATCGCCGAGCTGGGCGCGAAGCTGCGCGACAAGTCGTTGACCTCCGCCAAGATCACCGAGCACTGCCTGACGCGCATCGCCGAGCTGGATCCGGCGCTGAACGCGTTCATCACGGTGACCGGCGACCGGGCGATGCAGGATGCCGCCAAGGCCGACAAGGAGCTCGCCGACGGGACCGATCGCGGCCTGATGCACGGCATTCCCTATGGGCTGAAGGACATCTACGACACCGCGGGCATCCGCTCGACCTGCCATTCCAAGCTGCGGGAGGACGTGGTCCCGGCGACCGACAGCATCTGCGCGGAGAAGCTGGCGGCGGCCGGCGGCGTGCTGCTCGGCAAGCTGTCGACCCACGAGTTCGCCTTCGGCGGCCCGTCCTTCGACCTGCCCTTCCCGCCGGCGCGCAATCCCTGGAACCGCAACCACGGTCCGGGCGGCTCCTCCAGCGGCTCCGGTGCGGCGGTCGCCATGGGCATGACCCGAACCGCCATGGGGTCCGACACCGGCGGCTCGATCCGCGGCCCGGCCGCCTATTGCGGCGTCATCGGCATCAAGCCGACCTACGGCCTGGTGAGCCGGCGCGGCGTGTTCCCGCTGTCCTACACCCTGGACCATTGCGGTCCGCTGTCGAAGACGGTGGAGGACGCGGCGATCACCCTACAGGCCGTTGCCGGCTACGATGCCGTCGACCCGGCCAGCGCCAATGTGGAGATCCGGGATTTCCGGGCCACGCTGAACGCCGGCGTGAAGGGCATGAAGATCGGCCTGCTGCGCTCGTTCTACGCCGATGCCGAGGGCATGGCGCCGGAATGCAGCGCCGCCATCGACGCGGCCTGCGAGACCCTGCGCAGCCTCGGTGCGGTGGTGGAGGACGTCCAGGGCGCCTCACCCTTCACCCAGTACAATTCCTGCGGCCGGGTGATCCTACTGGCGGAGGCCTACGCCATCCATGAGGAGGATCTGAAGACCCGCCCCCTCGACTTCGGCCAGCTCACCATGGAGCGGATCATGCTGGGGGCCTACATCTCGGCCGCCGACCTGGTCCAGGCCCAGCGCCTGCGCCGGGAGCTGAGCCAGGAGGTGAACAGCATCTTCCTGAAGCAGTACGACGTGTTGCTGGCCCCCTCGTCCATGACCCCGGCCCCGCTGATCGACGCCCCGCAGAAAGGTTTCCCGCTGGCCTGGCCGATGCAGACCATGCCGTTCAACGTCACCGGCAACCCGGCCATGTCGATCCCGATCGGTTTCAGCGAGAGCGGCCTGCCCCTGTCCATGCAGATCGTCGGCGGCTATTTCGACGAGGCGACGGTGTTCCGGGTCGGCCAGGCCTACGAGGCGGCGACCCAGTGGCACCTGGCCTGGCCCGAGCCGGCCCTGGTGGAAGCGGCCTGAACGTCGGTCACAACGACCACCGGCCGCGCCTCCCCTCAGAAGCGCGGCCGGCAATCCCGGTCGGATCACGCCCGGACTGATCAAGGCGGGAGGTTCAGTCGCCCATCTCGTCGGCGTGGATCTTCCGGTATTTGGCCCCCAGCTCGCGGGCCTTCTCGTCGGAGAGCACATCGCCGACCAGCGGCAGGACGTCCTCTTCCTCCTCCTCCAGGTGGTGGAAGACGTCGTGGCGCAGTTCTTCGAACTTGTCGTCCCAGTCCTCGTCGTCGGGAGACATGTCCTCCATCTGCTCGATCACCTTCTTGTGCTCGCCGTGCTCGGAAATGGCATGCAGGCTTTCGTGACGGGCGTCCTTGGAAGTCTGGACCAGGGCGTTGAACAGGCTCTCCTCCTCGGCCTCGTGATGGGCGAGCAGCTCCTTCTTGGTCTTCGCCCAGAGGTCGTTGCGGGCCTTCTTGTCGGCGTCCTTCTCGGCGTGCAGACGGTCGAACAGCGCGCGCAGCCGGTTATGCTCCGCGGCGATAACATCAACGATGGTGTCCGATTTCTTCCCGCTGCCGGACGGGCGCTCCATGGTGTTCGTCGCCATCTCACTCTCCTGACATGGTGGTGAGCGGATAGTCCGCCCATGGGCGGCTTCGCTCTTTATGATGCTGATCCGGTGGAGGAAACGGCCCAGAGGTCGAACGGTTCCAAACTGGCGCTCCACGGCGGCGCGCGGTCGCATTGCAGTGCAACATCGATTGCGTCATACCGGAGCGCACGCAGCACGATTGGACACGGCCCATGACGGTCCCGACCGGTCTCACCCAGGACGAGGCGAACGCGCGCCTTCGCCAGTACGGCCCGAACCGGCTGCCGGAGCCGAAGGCGCCCGGCCTCGCCACCCTCTTCATCCGCCAGTTCCTGAGCCCGTTCATCTACATCCTGATGATCGCGGCGATCGTGTCCTTCGCCATCGGCCAGGTGCCGAGCGGCGCCTTCATCGTCGCCGTCCTTCTGATCAACGCCGTGATCGGCACGGTGCAGGAGCACGCGGCCCAGAAATCCGCCTCCGCCCTGCGCAAGATGGTGCGCGGCTCCGCCCGGGTGATCCGCGACGGCAGACCGCGCACGATCGACAGCGAGGAGGTCGTCCCCGGCGACCTGCTGCTGCTCGCCTCCGGCGATAAGGTGCCGGCGGACGTACGGCTGCGCGACGCCCAGAACCTGGCGGCGGACGAGTCCATGCTGACCGGCGAGTCGGTCGCCGTCGCCAAGAGCATGGAGGTCGCCGTCGCGGCGAACGCGCCGCTCGCCGAGCGGCGGGACACCTGCTTCGCCGGAACCGTCATCACCCACGGCAGGGCCGAGGGCGAGGTCATCGCCACCGGTCTCGGCACCGAGCTCGGCTCGATCGCCGGCGAGGTCAGCGCCCGCCGCGTGTCCGAGCCGCCGCTGATGATCCGGGTCCGCCGGTTCACCTATCAGGTCGCCGCCGGCATCGCCGTCGCTATCGCCGCGCTGGTCGCGCTGATGCTGGCGGTCGGCGGCTACAGCAGCTCGGAAATGGCGCTGATGGCCATCGGCCTCGCCGTCTCGACCATCCCGGAAGGCCTGCCCGCCGCCCTGACCGTCGCGCTCGCGATCGGCATGGACCGCATGGCGAAGCACAACGTCATCATCCGCAAGCTGATCGCCGTGGAGGCGCTCGGCTCCTGCACCTTCATCTGTTCCGACAAGACCGGCACCCTGACCGTCAACGAAATGACCGCCAGCCGGATCGTGCTGCCCGACGGGATCAGCTTCGCCGTGACCGGCGCCGGGATCGGGCCGGGCACCGTGGAGGAGCACGACGACGGCAACGGTGCCGCCATCCCGGTTGCCGCCCATATGGACCGGCTGCGGGCGCTGTGCACCACCGGCACCCTGGCGAACGAGAGCCACCTGGACTACGCCGGCCGCGAGACCTGGGATTTCGACGGGGACATCGTCGACGTGGCCTTCCTGGTGCTGGCAAAGAAGCTTGGCCTGTCGATCAGCGCTCTGAACGCCGAACAGGACCGGCTCGAGCTGGTGCCCTACGAGTCGGAGCGCGCGCTGTCGGGCAGCCTGACCCGCTGGTCGGAGCGGCACTTCCTGCATGTGAAGGGCAGCCCGGAAAAGCTGCTGGCCATGTCTACGCATATGCAGACCGCGGAGGGCCGGGTGCCGATCGACCGCGCCGCCGTCACCGCCCAGTTCGAAGCCCTGGCGCGCGACGGTTACCGGGTGATCGCGCTTGCCCATCGCGAGCTGCCGGAGCGCGGACCGGCGCTGCGGGCGATGGAGGAGATGACCCTGCTGGGCATGGTCGCGATGATCGATCCGATCCGCCCGGAGGCGCGCGAGGCGGTGGACCGCTGCCGCGCCGGCGGAATCGAGGTCGCGATGATCACCGGCGACCATCCGGCCACCGCCCATGCCATCGCCCGCGACCTGGACATCGCCGGTCCCGACGATCCTGTCGTCACCGGCAGCGACCTGAAGGCGGCCGAGGCCCAGGGTCTGGAGCATGTGGACGCCCTGGTCCGCGATGCCCGGGTCTTCGCCCGGATCGAGCCGCTGCAGAAGCAGCAGATCGTGGAATCCCTGATGCGGGCCGGCCATTTCGTGGCGGTCACGGGCGACGGGGTGAACGACGCGCCGGCCATGCATCGGGCCAATGTCGGCATCGCCATGGGCAAGCGCGGCACCGACGTCGCCAAGGAGGCGGCCGACCTGATCATCACCGACGACCGCTTCTCCTCCATCGTCGACGGGGTCGAGCAGGGCCGGGTGGTCTACAACAACATCCGCAAGGTGGTCGGCCTGCTGATCGCGACCGGCTTCTCGGCCCTGCTGCTGTTCTTCCTCTGTGTGCTCATCGGCCTGCCGATGCCGCTGACCGCCGTCCAGCTCCTCTGGCTGAACCTGGTCGCCAACGGGCTGCAGGACGTGGCGCTGGCCTTCGAGCCCAAGGAGGGCGGCGAGCTGTCGAAGCGTCCGCGCCGGCCGGGTGAAGCGATCTTCGAGCGTCGGATCATCGAGCATGTGCTGATCATCGGCGGCGCCATGGGCGTGCTGGCTTACGCCACGTTCGACGCCTTGCTGGCCATGGGCTACGACCTGGACATGGCGCGAAACCTGACGCTGATGCTGATGGTGCTGTTCGGCAATATCCACGCCCTGTGCAGCCGGTCCGAGACCCGGTCCATCTTCCGCATCCCGCTGCTGGCCAACCCGTTCCTGGTCCTGGCAGTGCCGATCGCCCAACTCGTCCATATCGGCTCGATGTACGTGCCCGGTCTCAGCGACGTGCTGGCGATCCAGCCGATCGGCTGGCACGAATGGGCCTCGATGCTGGCGGTGGCCCTGGTGCTGCTCGCCCTGGAGGAGGCCCATAAGGCCTGGCACCGGCGCAGGGGCTAGGCAGCCGCCGGGGTCACCGGTCGCAGTCGGTTTCCGGAGCCTGTCCGTTAATCCTCCCATTATACGAAAGCTTAATATCTGCGCCGTATCTTGCGGCCCTATCGGCGCCATGGCGCCTGAATGTCGGTTCGTTGACTCTTGCCCGGACTCGCGGCGGCTGGAACGCTCGCGGCGCCACGTTTTTTCGGGCGGGTCCGTCTCGACGAGCCCTCGATATCTCGAACGGGATTGGTCAAGCATGTCGCCGGTTGAAGAGAGTCTGGCATATTGGAAGTCGATCCGCGGCGATCGGCCCGTGCCCCAGCGGGTCGATTTCGACCCGACCGACATTCCGCGCCTGCTGACCCATGTGGTGTTCCTTGACGTGATCGACGGCGGCGCCGATTTCCGGTTCCGGGTGATTGGCGACGCCGTGCGCTCGGCCTCGCGCGGCAACTACACCGGTCAAACGGTCGGGTCCCTGCCCCACATCACCGATGACGGCCCGCTCATGACCGGCCTGCGCCAGGCGGTGGAATGCCGCGAACCCGTGCACATGCCGGTGCCCTATGTCGGGCCGTTCAAGGAAGTCACCCTTCGCGACCACCTCATCCTGCCGCTGACCGGCGCGGACGACGAGGTGACGCACCTCCTGGTGACCATCGATCTGGTGGACACCCGCCGCTGAAGCCCCCGGATCAGCCGCTCTCGATCACGATCAGCGCCTCGGTATCCGGCTCCAGCGCCTCGTAGACATGGTCGCGGGCCGCCGGGAAGGTCAGGTAGTCTCCCGGCCCCAGTTCCTCCTCGGCGCCGACCGGCCCGACCCGGGCTCGGCCGGACAGCAGAACCACATGCTCGACGCTCGCCGTTGCATGGGGTGACGAGATCTTGGGGGCGCCGGGCTGGAAGGTGACCCGGTAGAGATCGCGGGTCGCCCCGGCCGGACAGCGCGACAGCAGCGTGACCCCGTAATCCGACGTCTCAGCCCGCATATCGACCGCCTCGCTCCGGCGCACCAGACGCGCCTGACCCGTGGGCGGATCGATCAGGTCGCTGACCGTCACGCCCAGCGCCCCGCTCAGGGCCCAGAGGGTCTCCAGGCTGGGATTGCCGTCGCCCGATTCCAGCCGCGACAGGTTCGACTTGGCGATCCCCGCCGCCCGCGCCAGCGCGCTCAGGGTCATGCCACGCTGTTGCCGCCTGGCCTGCAGCAACCGGGCGAAGGTACCGCGTCGGGCGGCGTCTTCCGGCGTCTCAAGGGTCATCGCGCAACGCTCCGGGTTTGACGGCAGCGATGGTCGTTCTATATATCGAACGATCCGCCGACCGAGAGATCGCCATGACCTACTCCGAGAATGCCCCTGCCGCCAGCCTTCGGTCAGGCGACGGAAGACAACGGACCATCGGCATCGTTGCCTGCTCGGCGGAAGGGGCGGCGCTCTGCTACCGCACGATCTGCGCCCGAGCGCCGGCGCTCCTCGGGCCGCACGCCCATCCGGAGGTGGCGCTGCACGGCGCGTCGCTGGCGGACTATGTGGTAGCGCTGGAAGCCGGGGATCTCACCGGCGTCGGCGCGATCATGCTGCGGTCGGCCGAGAAATTGGCGGCGGCCGGCGCGGAGTTTCTGATCTGTCCCGATAACACGATCCACGCCGCAATGGATCATGTACGCCCACGCTCCCCCCTGCCCTGGCTGCACATCGCCGAGGTGGTGGCGGCGGAGGCGCGGCGGCGCGGCGTGCGCCGGACGGCCCTGCTCGGCACCCGATGGCTGGTGGACAGCGCGGTCTATCCCGAGGCGCTGGCGGCGGAGGACATCGAATTCCTGCGGCCGGAGGAGGACGAGAAGGACGAGGTCGCCCGCATCATCATGGACGAACTGGTGAACGACATTCAGGTCCCCGGATCGGTCACCTACCTGCAGGGGCTGATCGAGCGGCTGCGGGACCGCGGATGCGATACCGTCATCCTGGGCTGCACGGAATTGCCCCTCGTCCTCTCCGACAAGAACTCGGCGCTGCCGACCCTGGATTCCACCCGTCTGCTGGCAGACGCGGCGCTGCGTCACGCGATGGGATAGCTTGCGGCGGCTAGCTTCCCACGGCCGCGAGATCGTTGACCGGCGTAGGAATGGCGATCCGGCCTTCCATCTCGGCGCGGGTGTCCTGGAACAGCTTGACCAGCGCATCCATCACCACGCGGATGCGCGGCAGGGAGCGCATGTCCCGGTGCACCAGCATCCACTCGTCGACGATCACGTCGCTGAGGATCGGGGTCAGCCGAACCAGGGCCGGGTCCTTGTCGCCGAGGAAGCAGGGCAGAACCCCGACCCCGTGACCGTTATGGATCGCGTGGTACAGCACGACGCCGTTGTTGGTCCGTACCTCCGGCGCGGTCCCCTTGAGCAGTTCCACCTGCCACTGCTGGCCCGGCATGTAGACATGGTCGTCGTCGAAGCCGATCCAGGGCAGCGCGCGCAACGCGTCCTCGCTGCCGTCGCAGTCCGAGGCGAAGCCGCGCACGCCATAGACCGCATAGGCGAAGCGGCCGAGCTTGCGGCCCACCAGATGGGCGCTGTCCGGCAGCGTGCTGCGGATCAGCAGGTCGGCCTCGCGCCGGGACAGGTTGGCCGAGATATGGGCGACGGCGATCTCGAACTCGATGCAGCGGTGGTTCTCGCGCAGCCGCATCAGATGGCGGGAGATGAACTCCGCCATGGTCTCGTCGACCGAGATCCGCACGGTGCCGAGATGGGTGTCGGTCAGCCCCGCGCTGCGGCGGGCGAGCGCCTGGGCCGCCTGCTCCATCGCCCGGACCTCGTCCAGGAGATGGGTGGCGGCCAGGGTCGGCACGAAGCGGTCGGGCAGCCGCTCGAACAGGCGGGAACCGAGCTCGTCCTCCAGCGCCTTCACCCGGCGGGCGACCGTCGGATGACTGACCTTCAGCTTGCGGGCGGCCGCCGTCAGGCTGCCTTCCTCGGCCAGCGCGAGAAATACCCGCAGATTGTCCCAGTCGCTGATCATCGCACCCTCCGAGCACGGCAGACGCCGCCCAGTCTGATCTCCCACATCGATACTGAGCGTTCATGCCGCGCCGCATCAATGTTCAAAACCGTACAGCCGGTCTTCGCAATCGTCCATCTAGTTCGGAGTCATTCTCAACTAGAATGATTTCAAGTTCGGTTTTCGAGGATGACCCCGATGCATTTCGAGACGCGTCTCTGGGCTTTCACGCAGGGTGTTCGCTGGCGCATCGCGCTGGCCGTGGTGGTTGGACTTTGCGCGGTGGCGCTCGGCGTGGCCAGGCTGGCCCTGCTCGGCTGGCTGATCGGCCGGATCTTCGCCGGCGACACGGTGGAACAGCTGATGGGGCCGATCGTGGCCATCGGCCTCGTGATGGTGGCGCGCGGCGCCTTCGAGCACTGGCGCAACACGCTCGCGCACCGCACGGCCGCCATCGTGCAGAAGAAGCTGCGGCGCAAGCTGTTCGACAAGCTGGCGGAGCTGGGTCCGGCCTATGTCGGCCGCGAGCGGTCGGGCGGGATCACCCTCACCCTGGTCGACGGGGTCGAGCAGCTCGAGACCTATTTCGGCCAATATATGCCACAGGGCCTGATCTCCCTGCTGACGCCGGTCCTGATCTTCGCCTTTGCCGCCTTCCTCGACCTGCCGGTGGCCGGCGTTCTGCTGGTCTTCGCGCTGATCGCGCTGTTCGCGCCGGCGATCTGGCACAGCTTCGACCAGCGCGCCTCGCTGCGCCGGCAGAAGTCCTACTCCGCCTTCGCCGCCGAGTTCCTGGACAGCATCCAGGGCCTGCCCACCCTGAAGGCATTCGGCCAGGGCACCCAGCGGGCGGACACGCTGGCCGCCAAGGCGCGCGACCTGTTCAAGCGCACCATGTGGGTGCTGGCGACCAACTCGCTGGCCCGCGGCATCACCGACACGTCCATCGCCTGCGGGGCGGCGGCCGCGCTGGCCGTCGGCGCCTGGCGGGTCGATGCCGGGGCGATGGAGCTGACCGAGCTGCTGATCATCATGATGTTGGGCGTGGAGATCTTCCGGCCCATGCGCGAGCTGCGCAACGTGCTGCACCAGGGCATGGTCGGCATGTCGGCGGCCAAGGGTGTCTACCACCTGCTGGACGGCGTCCCGGCGGTGGTCGACGGTCCGCACAACCCGGCGGCCGAGAGCCTGACCCCGTCCGTCTCCTTCGAGGGCGTCGGCTTCCGCTACCCGGGCGCGCGCCGGATGGTGCATGACGGGCTCGACTTCCACGTCGCCGCCGGCGAGCGGGTCGGCCTGGTCGGCCCAAGCGGCTGCGGCAAGTCCTCGGTCGTGCGCATGCTGCTACGCTTCTTCGATCCGGAGCAGGGCCGTGTCACCATCGGCGGCGTGGACCTGCGGGAGATGTCCTTCGACCAGATCCGCTCCCGCATCTCCGTGGTGAACCAGGATACCTTCCTGTTTCACGGCACGATCGGCGACAACATCCGCATGGGCCGGCCGGAGGCGTCCGAGGAGGACGTGATCGCCGCCGCCCAGGCCGCCAATATCCACAGCTTCATCGCCGGACTGCCCGAAGGCTACGAGACGGTGGTCGGCGAGAAGGGCATCAAGCTGTCTGGCGGCCAGCGCCAGCGCGTCGCCATCGCCCGCGCCCTGCTGCGCGACACCCCGATCCTGGTGCTCGACGAGGCCCTGAGCGCCGTGGATGCCGAGAATGAGGCGGTCATCCAGGATGCCCTGAACCGGCTGATGAAGGGTCGCACGACCCTAGTGCTCGCCCACCGGCTGTCCAGCGTCATCGACTGCGACCGCATCCTGGTGCTGGACAAGGGCCAGGTGGTGGAGGAAGGCGCCCATGACGCGCTGATGGCCAAGGGCGGCGTCTATGCCCAGCTCATGGCCGAGCAGGCCCGGGAGTCCCAGCGCGCCGAGGGCGACGCGGTGATCGACCCCAAGCCGGCTTCGGAGACCCTCGCCTCGGTCCCGGGCGGCGCCAAGCAGGCCCCGACCGAGGGCATCATCAAGGCCGAGGGCCTGGGCTGGTTCCAGGTGGTGAAGGCGCTGATGGCCACCGCCCTGCCCTGGTGGGGCCGCCTCACCCTCACCTTCACCTTCGGCGTGCTGCGGGTGGTGGCCTTCATCGGCGTCGGCGTGTTCAGCGCGCTGACCATCCTGGCGTTGAAGAACGGCACCTCCTACGACCAGTGGCTGATCGCCCTGGCGGTGGTCGCCCCCCTGTCGGGCCTGCTGCACTGGCTGGAATCCTGGCTCGCCCACGACATGGCGTTCCGCCTGCTGGCCGAGATGCGGATCGCCGCCTTCCGCAAGCTCGATGCGCTGTCGCCGGCCTATCTGGTTCGACGGCGGACGGGCGACCTGATGTCGCTCGCCACCCATGACATCGAGCTCATCGAGTACTTCTTCGCCCATACCGTCGCTCCGGCCTTCGTCGCCATCCTGGTGCCGGCGGCCGTACTGGCGGTGCTGGCCAGCCAGAGCGTCTGGGTCGCGGTGGCCCTGGTGCCGTTCCTGGCGGCGGTGGCGCTCGCCCCGTTCCTGATGCGCGGCAAGGTCGATCAGCTCGGCTCGGAGGCGCGGGAAGCTTCCGGCGAACTCGGCGCGGTCGCCGTGGACTCGGTCCAGGGCCTGGGCGAGATCGTCGCCTTCCAGCAGGAGGACCGTCGCGGCACGCTGATCGAGAAGCTCACCCAGCGTCATATCGACCTGCGCCTGCCGTTCTTCGAGGAACTGACCCTTCAGCAGAGCCTGCTGGAGATGTTCACGGGCCTCGGCGGCCTGGCGGTTGTGGTGACCGGGGCGGTCATGGCGTCCAACGGATCGATCGATCCGGGTATCCTGCCCCTGCTCACCCTGCTGGCGATGGCGGCCTTCCTGCCGGTCTCTGAGATCGCCCAGATCGGCCGCCAGCTCGCCGACACCCTCGGGGCCACCCGTCGCTACTACGGGCTGGAGAACGAGCCGGTGCCGGTGACCGACGGTCCCGGTGTTCCGGCGAAGGAGGGCCCGGCCTCCATGGGCCTGGAGGGAGTGTCCTTCACCTATCCTGGTCAGCACCGCTACGCCCTGAACAACGTGACCCTGGAGATCCCGGCCGGCGCCACCGTGGCGATGGTCGGCACCTCCGGGGCGGGCAAGACCACGACCGCCCAGCTTCTGATGCGGTTCTGGGACCCGGATGCCGGCACGGTAACCATGAACGGGGTGGATCTGAAGCAGTACGAGCTGGACGACCTGCGCGGCCGGATCGCCCTGGTGGCCCAGGACACCTACCTGTTCAACGACACTCTCAGGGCCAACATCCTGGTCGCCCGGCCAGACGCCTCCGAGGACGACCTGTTCGCCGCCCTGCGCCATGCCTCGCTGCAGGAACTGGTGGATACCCTGCCCGAGGGGATCGACACGCCGGTCGGCGAGCGCGGCACCTCGCTATCCGGCGGTCAGCGCCAGCGGGTGGCGATCGCCCGGGCCTTCCTGAAGGACGCGCCGATCCTGATCCTCGACGAGGCTACCTCCCACCTGGACGCGGTCAACGAACAGGCAGTGCGCGGCGCGCTGGACAAGCTGAAGGCCGACCGGACCACCATCGTGATCGCCCACCGGCTCTCCACCATCCGCGACGCCGACAAGATCGTCGTTCTCGAGGAAGGCCGATTGGTCGAGGAAGGCAGTCACGAGGAACTGCTGGCCCGGGGCGGGCTCTATGCCCAGCTCGTCTCGCGCCAGCTCGCCTCGGCCTGGGCCGCTCAGTAAGCCGCCCCAAAAAAAGAAGACCCCGCGGGCTGTGCCGCGGGGTCAAACGTCGGAGCGCTGTGGCGCTTCGGGCGGGAGCTCGGGGGAACAACGCCAGGCCCCGACGCATTCGGTGTGGGCCATCAGCCCCCGTAATTCGGCAGGTCCTTAATCTCCGCCTCACTCAGCCCGACCCGGGCGCGGCCCTCGGCGATCAGGGTGAAATCGGCGATCGGAATGGCGACCCGCTTGCCGCCGAGAAGTCCCTCGTACTCGACGACCGCCTTGGTCGAGCCGCCGTCATCGACGATCTCGCGGACCTCGCCGGTTTCCTTCTCATCGATCGAGATGACCGTCGCACCGACCAGCCGCTTCTCCCGGATGGAGGTCGCCGCGTCGACCTGAGGCCGTCCGACCGGCTTCACATCGACCGGTGCGGTCGGGGCCGCCTCAGGTTTGGTGATCTGGGTGTTCGCCGGCTCCGCCACGGCAACGATCTGGGCGGCCCCGGCCATGAATGCGGCACTCAAGACGGTAGTGATCAGCTTCGCTCGCATTGCTACCTCCCTCGGTCGCGATTGGAACGGACCCATTCAATGCGGTTGGGACTCCCGCCGGCGCCGCGGGGTGGGGGTGGGGGAAACGGCGCCGGCGGGCCCCAGGCGGAACGGCTGGGCGCTGGGGAAGTCGCCCGGCCGATCCGAAGTCGGAGCGAGCCCGATCAGGCGGCGGCCGCCGCCGGCTCGCTTGCCATGGCTTCGTCCATGCGGACCTTGAGGGTCTCGCGACCGCGGTACAGCCGGGACATCACGGTGCCGACCGGCACGCCCAGGGTTTCGGCGGCGGCGCGGTAGGACATGCCATCCACGGCGATCATCTGCACCACGTCATGCTGCTGCTCGGGCAGGGCATCGATGGCATCCTGCATCTCATGCACCCGGTGGCGCTGATACTGGTTCGGCAGAACACCAAGGCTGCTCTGGACATCGTCCAGGTCGACCACCGGCCCCTGGCGCTTGCGCCGGGCGTAGTCGTCGGCGATCACGTTACGCACGATGCGGTTCAGATAACCCCGCCAGTTCTCCACCTTGCGGCCGTCGCGCACATAGACGATGGCCCTCAGCAGCGCCTCCTGAGCTATGTCGTCGGCATCCGCACGGTTGCCCACGAGCCGGCGCGCGGTGCGCTGAACGCTGCTGTAATGCTCTTTGGCCTGCATTTCGGTGATGGTCATTGCTCTGCTCCCACAACCTTCAAAGTGTCCGGCTGTTCGCCGTCGTCTGATGGTTAAGACTTAGCGAGACGGCTGTGACGTTGCTGGGCCAGAGCTGTGACAAGTGTGCGCCATCCCGGCCCCAAGCTGTGAACGTCGTGAGATCACACAAGTTCCGGAAAGAACGCAGGCGTATGGAGTTTTATTGCTTGCGCAAAGGCATCAGTCTTTCGGCAAAGAACCCGCCGAAGCCCTTAAAGCCATAGGAAACCAAGGGTTTCGCGAAGATTGGACAGCTCGGCGCTGTCATGGCACCGACCCCGTCGGACCGGTTCCACTCCCCAGGTGCAGGGCCCGCCGAAACGAGCCCTGCAGGGGAGTGGGGCAATGACGCGGCGTTTTTGTTGGCCGCTGACAATATGACCCTAACCCACACGATGTTATTCCGCGGGTCAGGATTTTTCCGCGATGGGCAGGGAGATGGTCACCTCGAGGCCGCAGGGCTCGGCGTTGCGGGCGGAGACCGAGCCGTTCAGCGCCTCGATGTTGCGGCTGACGATCCACATGCCGAGGCCGAAGTGACCGCCGCCGCCCTCGTCCACGGCCGAGGCCGGGCGCTTGGTGAAGCCCTTGTCGAACAGCCGGCCAAGCACCTCCTCCGACGCGCCGGGCCCGACATCGCGCACCACGATCCGCACATCGCCGCCGATCCGGTGGAGCCGGACGGACACCGTGGCGCCCTTGGGCGAGAAGCCGACCGCGTTCTCGATCACGTTCTCGAACACCGCCTCCAGCATCTCGTCGCTGCCGAGGACCACGGCCTCGGCGGTGATCTCGGCGTGGAGGTGGATACCCCGCGCCTCGCAGGGCCCCTCGAAATCGGCGCAGAGGTCGCGCAGCAGGACGTCGATCCGGACCGGATCGCGCGGCGGCGAGGCTAGCAGGGCGGCGGCCTCGGTGGTGCGCTGACCGGCGACGATCAGACTGCTGAGCCGCTGACGCGACTGGTCGATGATGCCGAGCATCCGGTGCGCCCGCGCATTGTCCGGCGGCACGGCGCGGCGCAGCGCCTCCAGCGACTGGGCGATGGTGCCGATTGGCGTCTTCAGGGCGTGCACCTGCTCCTCCGCCGAGGCACGGATATCGACCGCCACGTCATGCAGCCGCTGGACCATGGCGTCGAACTCGCCGGCGACCCCATCCAGCTCCGGCACCTTGTTGAGCCGTCGGAACGAGCGGCCGGCCCCTCCGGCGCTGGCGATCCGCCGGGCATGCCGCTCGAAGCGTCGCAACGCGCCGCGCACATCCAGCAGCACAACGATGAGGATGGAGGCCATCGCCACATAGATCACCACCGCGGCGATGACCTCGGGACGCTGCCAGTAGGGTTCGATCAGCGAGGCGGCGACCTCGTCCTCCAGGGCCAGGGACGCGATCAGCGCCCAGCAGCCCTGGGCGGTGCGGATCGGCGTGATCGAGACCAGCAGCTCGCGTCCGCCATCGGGAACCGGGGTGACCCGGCTCAGTTCCAGCATGCCGGAACAGGAGGACCAGACATCGCTCAGCAACCCGGTCTCGCGGAACAGCCGGCGTTCCACCTCGAGCTGTTGCGAGGTGGAGGGCGGCGTCGTGGCGACATAGAAGAAGTCGGCAACGTTCTCATCGCCGGCCGGGCTGAAGAGAAGGCGCAGCCGCATGCCCGGCGTTTCGAACAGGTGCAGCTTCGCCGGCACATCGGCGAAGACGTCGGCCTCGGGCCGGCCCACATCGTCGGCCAGCGCCTGGGCGATGGCCGCGCCGTGGCTGCGCACGCTTTCCAGCATGAAGGCCCGGCGCTCCTGATCGGCCATCTGGAACCGGCCATAGAGCACCGCCGGCACCACCAGAAACAGGATGAGCACCACCACAAGCTTGGCGGCGATGGAGCGGCTGTAACGAGAGAACACCGATGTGGGGGCGCCCTGACTCACCGGCCGCCTATTCCGGCTCACGCCAGCGATAGCCGAAGCCAGGGTAGTTCTCTATCTGCTCGAAGGACTCGTCCATGTCCTTGAACTTCTGGCGTATCCGCTTCACGAAGCTGCGCACATTGGCCCGATAGCCGTCGCCGCCGGTCCCGACGAAGAAGTTCTCGCCATGCACCAGGTTGTAGAGGTCGCGGTACTTGATGTCTCGGCCCGGCTTGGAGGCAAGCTCATCGACCAGCTGATACTCGGTCAGGGTGAGCGGCACCTGTTGGTCGTTCCAGAACGCCCGGCCGGCCTTGCGGTCCAGGGTGAGCGCGCCGACCACGATGCGGTCGCTGTCGCCGGCTCCCGCGGTGTCCTCGCCCTCGCCCGAGTTGTTCCGGCCACGCACGCCGGACAGGATGATCTGCACCCGGCGCAGGACGATGGAGAAGCTGCGCGACTTGTCGACGAAATCGACCGCCCCCGTCGCCAGCGCCGACTCCTCGAAGATCTGGTCGGTCAGGCTGGTCAGGATGATGGCCGGCAGGTTGAGGCTCGCCGCGTTCATCGCCTTCAGGGTGTCGAGGCCCGACATGCCCGGCATCTTCCAGTCGAGGATCACCAGATCGAAATTCGCGTCCTCCGACAGACGGCGCATGGCCGCCTCACCCGACTCGGCCGTCTCGGTCTCGATCCCGTTATCCTCGAGATTGATGGCCAGGGTCTCGAGGATCAGGGCATCGTCATCGACGATCAGGACGCGCGCGGGAGGTCCAGGAGGCATTACGAAGCACGTGTCCTCGAAGCTAACTTCGTTAAGCATGCCGTGCGCTCCTCTTCTGCGAGGGACGACGGCAGGAACTTATGCCCGAGGACGGCGTATTGCGAGGCGGAGATCTGCGGGAAGAGATAGAGCTCCACCGAGCATCCTCCTTCGCGATAGATCCAGACCTCGCCCGGAGGCTGGTCGCGGACCTCGTCGGCCGGTCCGAGGACGGACAAGAGCCTCGGCCGGTCGGCGCCGGACAGCGCGTCCATATCGACCGGTGGCCGTGGGAGGGATGCGGATGGGATTCCGGAACCGGACTGATCCCCGCTGCCCGATGCGGTCGAGCCGCCGCCTGCACCGGACGACCGCCGCGGCACGGCGGGACGGGGTTCGGGAACCGGCGCGCGCAAGCCAGGTCCCTCGGCAGGCTTGGCCATCGGCTGAACGCCGATGGCCGCTTCCTGACGACCGGACGTTCCGGCGCAGGCAGCCAGCGATAGGACACAAGCGGTAGCAATGAACAGGCGCATCGATGAGACATCGCCTCACCGCCCGTTTCTGTCAATCCTCTCAACATGGCACTCTCAATCATCCGGAGATATGCGGGGACGGGTCCGACCGACCCCCGGGACGGGACGTCCCGGGCCGGCGCGGCCAAGGTCACGGATTGACCTTGACCTCGTTCTCGCTGGTGAAGGCGCCGATCGCCGCACCGGCCGCACCGCCGATCAGGCCGCCGGCGAGCCAGCTGCCGCCGGTCAGCGCGCCGGCCGCGGCACCCACACCGGCACCGAGCGCACCGCCGGAAAGAGTTCTCTGCTCGCGATTGTCGAGGTTGGAACAGCCGCCAAGAAGAACACCGGCGACGAGGACTGCAGATATGGTTTTGACAACTTGATGGATAGACATTTCAGCTACTCCTACGGTCGACGATGTAGCTGATCTATTTCAGAAAACAGGCGCTTTCAAGCGACGCACAGCGTTGTCACAGCTTGCCACAGAAAAGACACGAAGGACGATTTGCGGGGCACAAAAAAGGACCCCAGCCGTGGGGCTGGGGTCCCAAGTCGATAGCCTTTGAAGACTGTCTCAGTTGGTGGTGACGGTGGTCACCCGGGAGGTCTCGGTCACCGCACCCTGGGCGATGATCTCGACGCGGCGGTTCAGCTGCTCGCGGACGCCGTCGCCGGTCTGCACGGCGGGCTGCTCCTCACCCTCGGCGGCGATCTCGAGGTCCTCGATGTCGCCGGTGGTCATGCCCTGGCGGTCCAGCTCGGCACGCACGTTGGCGGCGCGGCGGGCGGACAGGTCCTTGTTGTACTCGTTCGAGCCCGAGGTGTCGGTGTGGCCGGTGATGAACAGGGTGATGCCCTTCAGCTTCTTCATCTCGACCACGAAGGCGTCGATCTTGGCCTGCGCGTCCGGGGTGATGGTGTCCTTGTCGAAATCGAAGTAGACGATCTCGCGTGCAACCTCGGCATAGGTCTGCGTCACATCCGTGGTGGCAACCTTCGGCTCCATGGCGGCCTTCAGGTTGTTCAGCGCGGCCATGAAGGTGTCACGGCAGGCCGCGATGTGCGTCGGCTGGTGACCCTCTTCCTGCTGCTCGACCCAGCAGTCGTACTTCGCCTGGGCGATGGCGGCCTCGGACGGGGCCATCTCGCGGCCGCCGGCATCCAGCAGACCGACCAGCTCGCTGCGGGCCGACTTCAGCTCGGCCATCTTCGCCGGGTCCTCGATGCCCCAGTTCTCCGGG
Source organism: Thalassobaculum sp. (assembly GCF_965223715.1). Taxonomy (GTDB): domain Bacteria; phylum Pseudomonadota; class Alphaproteobacteria; order Thalassobaculales; family Thalassobaculaceae; genus Thalassobaculum. Next base: position 2,196,311 of record NZ_OZ245012.1, read on the forward strand.
TCATACGGCAGCGGCGTGTTGCCGTTCTGCGCCATCACGCCCTTTGTCGCGTGGTTCTCGGCATCGAACCAGTCGTACATCTCGTCGGCCTCGAAGAGGGCGATCTCCTTGTACTCCTTCACCAGTTCCTGGTTGAAGTTGCCGCCGGCCGGCTGGGCCATGCGCATGGCATGGACGTTCGGGAAGAGAACGCCGTCATTGGCCTGGGCAGCGGTGGAGCCGACGGACATCAGCGTCACCAGAGCGATCGGCACGGCATACATCACGGATTTACGCATTACGGTTCTCCTTCGTTCTTTCTGAAGTCTCGGGCAGAAGTTTCGAGTACGGATCCCGGATCACGAGCGCGCCCGAAGCGCCACAAGCGACCCGATCACCAGTGCGGCGGCCCCGCCGACGATCTGCAGAATCGTCCGGTCCGAATACTGCCCCGTGAGCTCGTGCCTCAGCTCGGCGAGCGGAGCGTCAGTCGCGCTCACCCCGAGAGCCAGAAGCACGCCACCGACCACGGCGACGGCAAGTCCTCCAACACGTGTCGAAAACATCTAGTTCTCCCAATCGATCTGGCGACCGGACAAACCCCTCGCCACTTGGTTTCGACATAGGCAGGACGGAAAACATGATCCGATTATTCCGTGAACGTTTTTCGAGTTTTGTCGGATCACGTTGTCTGATCCCCGCCGCGTGAATGAAACGCAAGACGAGCGCAACGGTTCCAAATTTTTGCATACTCCGCAGAGTAGGTGCCGCCGGCCGGCGGAAAGCCGCGGAGATCCAGCGAGTCGAAGGCCTTAACGTCCCGGCCCTTCGATCATCCGGGTCCGAGCGGGTCGGTCAGCACTCCGGCAGGTTGACCGCAATGCCGCCGGTGGATGTTTCCTTATACTTGAGGCTCATGTCCCGGCCGGTCTCCAGCATCACCCGCACGCAGTTGTCGAGCGGCATGAAGTGCTGGCCGTCGCCGCGCAGCGCCAGGCTGGCCGAGGACACCGCCTTGATCGCCCCCAGCGCGTTGCGCTCGATGCAGGGCACCTGGACCAGGCCGCCGGCCGGATCGCAGGTCATGCCGAGATGGTGCTCCAGGGCGATCTCGGCCGCGTTCTCCACCTGGGCGTTGGTGCCGCCCAGGGCCGCGCACAGCCCGGCCGCCGCCATGGCCGAGGCGGAGCCGACCTCCCCCTGGCAGCCGACTTCCGCCCCCGAGATCGACGCATTGTGCTTGATCAGCCCGCCGATGGCTGCCGCCACCAGCAGGATGTCGCGCTGCCCCGCCCGGCTCGCGCCGATGCAGTGGTCCCGGTAATAGCGCAGGACCGCCGGAACGACCCCAGCCGCCCCGTTGGTCGGCGAGGTGACGACCCGTCCACCGGCGGCGTTCTCCTCGTTCACCGCCATGGCATAGACGCTCATCCAGTCGTTCACCGCATGGGGCTGAACCCGGTTCAGCCCGCGCTCGGCCAGCAGCGCGTCGTGGATCGTCTTGGCCCGGCGCCGGACCTTCAACCCGCCCGGCAGGATCCCGGTCTGGGACAGGCCGCGATCGATGCAGCCATCCATGGCGTCCAGCACCCGATCGAGGGCGGCATCCAACCCGTCTCCATGGGCGACCGCCTCGTTGGCGCGTTTCATCTCGGCAATGGTGAGCCCGGCGGCCTCCCCCATGGTCAGCATCTCGGCCGCCGAGCCGAAGGGATATGGATAGCCCAACCCCTCCTTCTCCGCCGCAAGCCCTTCCGGCTCGCCCGCCTGCTGCTCGGCCAGCTCCGCCGCGGTGACCACGAAGCCGCCGCCGACAGAATAATAGGTCTCCGACAGAACCGGCGCGCCCGCCGCATCCAAGGCCTCGATCACCAGGCCGTTGGCATGGCCGGGCAGCGGGTCGCCATAGTCGAAGACGAGATCGGCCTCGGGGTCAAAGGCGACCGCGCCGAGGCCCGGCACCGCGATCCGGCCGCTGTCCCGCACGCCGGCTACCAGGCTGTCCGCCCGGTCTGGATCCAGGGTCTCCGGCCGGAAGCCGAGCAGGCCGAGCACCACCGCCCGGTTCGTCGCATGGCCCCTGCCGGTGAAGGCGAGCGAGCCGTGCAGGGTGACGCGCAGGCGCGCGGGGGTCGCGGTGCGCGCCTCCCGCAGCGCCGCGAGGAACCGGGACGCCGCGAGCATCGGCCCCATCGTATGGGAGGAGGACGGGCCGACGCCGATCTTGAAGATGTCGAACACCGACAGAAACATCACCCCTCCCCCCGACCCGCCGGTTGCGCATTCAAGCATAGACCGGCGGTGTGATGGAGATGCGGTGTTTGCGCCGGTTCGCCGCCTGTTTCCGTCATCGCAGGGGGCGGCATTCAAGATTGTTGACAATCCTACAATCTGAAGAGATGGTGCGCCATCACCATCGAGGCGCACCCATGTCCCTGTCCCAGATCCGATACATCACCTTCGACTGCTACGGCACGCTGACGAACTTCCGCGTCGGCGACGTCACCCGGGAGCGGCTCGCCGACCGGGTGGAGGCCGGTGCCATGGAGGCCTTCCTGGCGGATTTCAGCGCTTACCGCTTCGACGAGGTGCTGGGCGACTGGAAACCCTATCCCGACGTGCTGCACCGCTCGTTGGAGCGCACCTGCCGGCGCTGGGGCGTGACGTTCAGAGCCGAGGACGCCCAGGCCATCGTCGACGCGATCCCGAGCTGGGGTCCCCATGCGGATGTGCCCGCCGGCCTCGCCCGGGCGGCGGAGAAGCTGCCGCTGGTGGTGCTGTCGAACGCTTCGGACAATCAGATCCAGTCGAATGTCGACAAGCTCGGCGCGCCGTTCCACGCGGTCCTCACCGCCGAACAGGCCCAGTCCTACAAGCCGCGCTTCCAGGCCTTCGAATACATGTTCGACACGCTGGGCTGCGGGCCGGAGCATGTGATGCATGTGTCCTCCAGCCTGCGCTACGACCTGATGACCGCCCATGATCTGCATATCGGCCAGCGGGTCTTCGTCGAACGCGGCCATGGGCCCGGCAACCCGGCCTACGGCTACCGGGCGATCCCCGATATCGGCGGCCTGCCCGGCCTGCTCGGGCTCTGAGCCGTGGCGGCGCCCAGGCCCATCGAGAAGGTGACCCTCTCCGCCCAGGTGGCGGAACGTCTGCGCGGCGACATCCTCGCGGGCGTGCACGGCCCCGGCGAGCAGCTCCACGAGGTTGAACTGGCGCTCAGCCTCGGCATCAGCCGCGGCCCCCTGCGCGAGGCCATGCAGCGGCTGGTGCAGGAAGGGTTGCTCAAGAGCATTCCCCATCGCGGCGTCTTCGTGGTGGACCTCAGCGAGGAGGACATGCTGGACGTGTTCTTCGTGCGCGCCAGCCTGGAGGAGGCCGCCATCCGACGCCTCATCGACAGCGGCGACCGGGCCGCGACCGCCAGGACCCTGACCGTCCTCTCGGAGCGCATGGACCGGGCCATGCGCAGCGGCGATCACGCGAGCGGCGGCGACCTGGACCTGGAGTTTCATCGCACACTGGTGGATGCGGCCGGCAGCCTGCGGCTGTCGCGCACCTATGCCACCGTCCAGGCGGAGACCCGGCTGTGCCTGCACCGGCTGATGGGCGGCTATCGCAGCCGCGACGATCTCGCGGTCGAGCATTTCCGCCTGGCCGAGCTGATCGGCTCCGCCCCCTTGGACAAGATTCTGCCGGAACTGCACCGCCATTTCGGCGACCCCGCCGCCACCCTGCGCCGCCTGCGCGGCGACGCCTCCGCCTCCGCCCAGGGACAGACCCGATGACCGCCTCCCCGCTCCACTACAGCGCCGTCGAGACGGATGATCTCGACGCAGTCACCGATCTGGTGAAGACCCTTGTCTGGCCGCACCGGCGCGAGGACATCGAGCTGTTCATGCGTCTGGGCGCCGGTCATGTGGCAAAGGACGAGGACGGCACCCTGCAGGGCGTGGCCCTGTGGTGGGCGTTCGAGCCGGCCGCCGCCCGGCTCGGCCTGGTCATGGTCAATCCGGATGCCCAGGGCCGCGGGATCGGTCGGCGGCTGGTCGAGCAGGTGCTGGACGATGCCGAGGAGCGGTCGATGATGTTGCTCGCCACCGAGGCGGGCAAACCGCTCTACGACAAGCTCGGCTTCCAGACGGTCGGCGCCTGCCAGCAGTATCAGGGGCCCTATGAGGGCCGGCCGCAGGCGGAGGTCGATATCCGCCCGGCCGTCCCGGACGACATGCCGGCGATCCTGGCGCTGGACAAGGCTGCGTTCGGCGCCGGACGCTTCGCCACCCTGGCGGCCCTGAGCGAGATCGGACGGGTAGCGGTGATCGACGCCGGCGCGGGCATCGCCGGCTACGCGGTCGAGCGCCGCTTCGGGCGCGGCACGGTGGTCGGCCCGATCGTGGCCTCCGGCGACGAGGACGCGATCCGCCTGTTCCGCGCGCTGGCCCTGCCCGGCTTCGTGCGGGTGGACGCCCCGACCGGGTTCGACACGTTCGCCCGGTTCATCCAGGACCAGGGGCTCGCCCCGGCCGGTGCCGCCTCCCCCGTTATGGTGCGCGGGGAGGCCTGGCCGGTGGCGCCGGACGGCCCCAAGGTCATCGCCCTGTCCAGTCACGCGCTAGGTTGAGGAGACCGTCCATGCATAAGGTCATCGTCGTCGGCCGCGGACTGATCGGCAGTGCCGCCGGGCGGCACCTGGCGGGTCTGATGGAGGGCGTGGCCCTGCTCGGCCCGGACGAGCCCGCCGACCGCGCCGCCCATACCGGCGTCTTCGCCAGCCATTACGACGAGGGCCGGATGACCCGCTTCGTCGATCCTGACCCGGTCTGGGCGGTGACGGCCAAGCGGTCCATCGAGCGCTACGCGGAGATCGAGGCGGAAAGCGGCATCCGCTTCTTCACCCCGTCCGGCTATCTCGGCCTCAGCGGCCCCGGTTCCGACTATCTGGAGCGGGCCGAGGCGTCCGGCCGGCCGCTGGGCGCGCGGACCGAGTGGCTCGACGCCCCCGCGATCCGCCAGCGCTTCCCCTTTCTCAACGTCACCGACGACAAGCACGGTCTGCATGAGACCGGCCTGGCCGGCCATATCAGCCCGCGCGCCATGGTCGCGGCCCAATGCGCCGTCGCGACGAAGCGCGGTGCCATGATCATCGCCGAAGAGGCCGCCGCCATCCGGCTGGTCTCCGGCGGGGTGGAGGTGGAGACCGCCGGCGGTGCGGTCCACCGGGCCGAGCGGGTGCTGGTCGCCGCCGGGGCCTTCACCGAGGCCTGGGGGCTGAGCGCGAAGGCGCTGAACCTGCGGGTGTTCGGCCGCACCGTCACCCTGGCCCGGATCGAGGTCGATCTGGTCGGGGAACTGGCGGCCATGCCGACCATGGGCCATGCGGAGAGCGGCGCCTATATCCTGCCGCCGATCCGCTATCCCGACGGGCAGCTCTACCTGAAGATCGGCATCGGCAGCACCGACGACGCCGATCTGCGCAGCCGCGACGACTTCTCCCGCTGGTTCAAGAGCAGCGGGTCGGCCGACAATAGGCGCGACTTCCAGGCCTTCCTCACCGACCTGATCCCAGGCCTCGCTCGTGTCTCCCACTGGCACACGGACACCTGCGCCGTCGCCTGGACGTCGACCGGCTATCCCCATATCGACTGGGTCGAGGACGGCCGAATCGCGGTTGCCGTGGGCGGCAACGGCAAGGGCGCGAAGTCGGCCGACGACTGGGGCTGGCTCGCCGCCCGGCTGGTCGCCGGCGAGGACTGGGACCACCCGGTCTCACGGGACAAGCTCCGCCTGCCTGCATAGCCCTCAGAGCGACACAGAAGGTTCACGAAACCGCCCTTGCCGCTGCCCGTGCGAGGCGATTACATGCCCGGTTTACGTGATCGCGGGCCGCTGCATGAGTTATGACATTGCCATCGTCGGTGCCGGCATCCTCGGCCTCGCCCATGCGCTGGCCGCCGCCCGGCGCGGCAAGCGGGTGGTGGTGATCGAGCGCGACGCCTTCGCCACCGGCGCCTCCATTCGCAATTTCGGCTTCGTGACCGTTACCGGCCAGGAGGCGGGCGACTGCTGGACCCTGGCCCGACGCTCCCGCGATGTCTGGGCCGAGGTCGCGGCCGCGGCGAGGATCCCTGTGCTGCACGAGGGCCTGATCGTCACCGCCCGCCATCCCGAGGCCGAGACGGTGATCGACGCCTTCCTGGCGACCGAGATGGGGGCCGAGTGCCGGCGCCTGTCCCGCGACGACGCCCGCGCCCACTGTCCGGCCCTGCGCCCCGAAGGGGTGAGCGCGGCCCTCTACTCTCCGCACGAGTTGCGGGTGGAGTCCCGGACCGCCATCCCCGCCTTGGCCCGCTGGCTGGGAGAGGTCCATGGCGTGACGTTCCTGTGGTCGACCCTGGTCCATTCGGTAGAGGCACCTGTGCTGGAGACCAGCCGGGGCCGGGTCGAGGCGGAGACCGTGATCGTCTGCCCCGGCGACAATTTCCAGGGCCTGTTCGCCGACCGCATCGCCGCCTATGCCCCGACCCGCTGCAAGCTGCAGATGATGCGCGTGGTGCCGGAGCGACCCGTCACACTCGGCTCAGCGGTGATGTCGGACCACGGCCTCGCCCGCTACCACGGCTATGCCGACCTGCCCGAAGCCGCCCCCCTGAAGGCGCGGCTGGACCGCGAACAGTCGGCCAAGCGGCAGCACGGCATCCACCTGATCGTCGTGCAATCGGAAGACGGTTCCCTGGTGGTCGGCGATACTCACGAATACGGCGAGACCCTCGACCCCTTCGTCTCCGACGCGCTCAACGGTCTGGTGCTGGACGAGTTGGACACGGTGCTCGACCTGGGTGCGCGGCGGGTGAGCGAGACCTGGATCGGGACCTATGCCAGTGCGGCAGACCGCTGGCGGTTCACCGACGCGCCGGACGACGCTACCCGTGTGGTCGTCGTCACGGCCGGCTGCGGCGCCTCGACCGCCTTCGGCATCGGCGAGGAAACCATCAACGACCTGTTCGGGAGCAGCACGGCATGACGACGTTCAAGGCGGTGGTCTTCGACTGGGCCGGCACGACGATCGATTTCGGCTCCTTCGCGCCCATGGGCGTGTTCGTGGAGGCGTTCAAGCGCTTCGGCATAGCGACGACCATCGAGGAGGCGCGCGGCCCGATGGGGGCGCCGAAATGGCACCATATAGACGCCATGATGAAACTCCCGTCGGTCGTCGAGCAGTGGACCGCCAAATATGGGACTGCCCCGCAGAAGACCGACGTGGACAAGGTCTACGAGGTCTTCGTGCCGATGAACGAGGAGGTCGTGGCCGACTACGCCACCCTGGTGCCGGGCACCAAGAACGTGGTCGCCTGGCTGCGCGGCCGGGGCATGAAGATCGGCTCGACCACCGGCTATACCCGCTCGATCATGGAGCGGGTCCTGCCGCTCGCCGCCGAGCAGGGGTATGCGCCGGACAACCTGGTCTGCGCCGACGACCTGCCCGAGGGCCGGCCTGGGCCGCTGATGATGTACAAATGCTTCCTCGACTTGGTGGTCTACCCGCCCAGCGCGGTGATCAAGGTGGACGACACCGAACCGGGCATCGCCGAGGGGGTGGCGGCCGGCTGCATGACCGTCGGCGTGACCCTGTCCGGCAACGCGGTCGGCAGGACGCCGGCGGAGCTGGCGGCGATGTCGGAGGCGGAGATTGCCCCACTGCGCGCTAAAGCGGCCGAGACCCTGACGGCCGCCGGCGCCGACCACGTCATCGACACCATCGCCGACCTTCCCGCCCTGATCGAGCGGCTGGCGGCTCAGGCCGAAAAATAGCCCGACAGGTTCGCCCGGATGCGGTCCAGCGGCGTGGCACCGGTGACGTCCGGCACGAATGTCTGACCGGTGATCGCCTCGAACGCCTCCACATAGACGGCGGCGGTCCGGTCGATCAGCTCCTTCGGGATCTCCGGAATGTCGTCGGTGTAGGGATCGCATCGGGCATCGACCCAGGACCGGATGACATCCTTGTCGAAGGACGGCGGACGGCCTCCTTCCACGAAGGCTTTCTGGTACCCGTCGGCCAGCCAGAAGCGCGAACTGTCCGGTGTGTGGATCTCGTCGGCCAGCACGATCGTCCCGCCCGCGTCTGTGCCGAACTCGTATTTGGTATCCGCCAGGATCAGCCCGCGCTCGGCCGCCATCTCCTGACCGCGCGCGAACAGCGCCAGGGCAATGGACGACACGCTCTCCCACTGGGCCTGCGTGAGAAGCCCCTGGGACAGGATCTCCTCGGCCGTCAACGGCGCGTCGTGGCCGCCATCGAAGGCCTTGGTGGTCGGGGTGATGATCGGGGTCGGCAGCTTCTCGTTGTCGCGGAGCCCCTCGGGGAAGCTGTGACCATAGATCACCCGCTCGCCCTTCTTGTAGCGGGTCAGGACCGAGGTGCTGGTCGTGCCGGCCAGATACCCGCGCACGACGATCTCGACGGGCAGGATATTCAGCCGCTTCGCCACCACCACATTGGGATCGGGATAGTCGAGCACATGGTTGCGGCAGATGTCGGCCGTGTGCTCGAACCAGTAGCGCGCCATCTGGGTGAGCACCTGGCCCTTGAACGGGATCGACGCCAGGATCCGGTCGAACGCGGAGATCCGGTCCGAGGCGATCAGAATCCGCCGCCCATCGGGCAGGTCATAGCAGTCGCGAACCTTCCCGAAATACGGATTGCTGAGCTCAGGAATGCGGGCGTGGTCGAGCACGCGATTGGGCAGGGTCATCGAAGAGGTCCTAGGGTGCACGCACGGTTTGCCCGTCTCGGCTAACACAGTCTGAGCCGGATGTCGCGCGGCCACACGCACATCACCGCTTTCTACGCGCTGTGCTCCCGATAGGCTGCCAGTTGCGCCGCGAAGGCGCGCTGGAAGGCCGGACGGGATTCGCCGCGGTCGATGTAGGCGCCCAGGGTCGAGAAATCCTCCAGCAGGCCCGAGCCGGACAGGCGGCGAAGCACGGCGATCATCATCAGGTCCCCGGCGCTGAACCCGGGCTCCAGCCAGCTTCCCGCGCCAAGGAGCTTCTCTAAAGGCGCCAGCCGGGCGCGGACCCGGTCCTTTACCTGCGGAAGGCGCTCCTGCTGCCAGCTCTTGTCGCGCTCCAGCAAGGTCGCGGTCTGCAGCTCGATGATCGGCGGCTCCACCGTGCTCAGCGCGGCGACCGCCCACATCTTCGCCCGCGCCCGGGCGTCGGCATCCTCGGGCAGCAATCCAGGGTAACGCTCGGCCAGGTGGAGGACGATGGCGCCGGACTCGAAGAGCACCAGACCGTCCTCCTCGAAAACCGGGATCTGCCCGAAGGGCTGCAGGGCCAGATACTCGGGCAGCTTCAGCTCCGGGATGGGCACATACCAGACGTGGTAGGGCAGCTCCAGTTCCTCGAGCGCCCAGCGGACCTGCATGTCCCTGGCCAGCCCCCGCCCCTGATCGGGCGAGCGGTGGAAGGCGGTGATGGTGATCCCCATGCGCTCAGCGCCGCCGGGTACCGTCCGCCGTGGCGATCGCGCCGTAGAGGTCCGGCCGCCGGTCGCGGAACACGCCCCAGCCGAGCCGCCGGGCGCGCACCGCATCCAGGTCGAAGCTCGCGGTGATCACCGCGTCATCGGCGTCCTGGGCATCGGCGACCACCGCACCGGTCTCGTCGGTGATGAAGGAGGTGCCGTAGAAGGTGATCTCCGAGGTCTGGCCGATCTCGCGGCCGACCCGGTTGCTCGCCACCAGCGGTGTCAGGTTGGCGCCCGCATGGCCCTGCATGACCCGGCGCCAGTGGCCGGAACTGTCGATCGGCGGGGCCGGGGGCGGCTCGCTGCCGATGGCGGTCGGGTAGAACAGAAGCTCGGCCCCCTGCAGCGCCATGGCGCGGGCGGATTCCGGGAACCACTGGTCCCAGCAGATCGCGCAGCCGAGGCGTCCATAGGCGGTGTCCCAGACCCGGAAGCCGGTATCGCCGGGGGTGAAGTAGAACTTCTCCTGATAGCCCGGCCCGTCGGGGATATGGGCCTTGCGGTACAGGTCGAGCACCGACCCGTCGGCGTCGATCATCACCAGGCTGTTAAAATGGGCGTTGTGCGCCGCCTCGAAGAAGCTGAAGGGCAGCACCACCGACAGCTCGCGGGCGAGGTCGGCGAAGCGGGCTATCACCGGATTGCCCTCCACCGGCCGGGCCATCCTGAAATAGGCCGGGTCCTGGTCCTTGCAGAAATACGGGGTCTCGAACAGTTCCTGCAGCAGGATGACCTGGGCGCCCTCTCCAGCGGCCCGGCGCACCAGCGCCTCGGCCCGGTCGAGGTTGGCGGCGGCATCGGCGCCGCAGGACATCTGCGTCGCAGCAACAGTGACAGATTGGGTCATTTCAGCGTCCGAAACGCACGACAACCTGGCGGTCGCCGCCACGCGGGATCGGGCCGTTCACCACCGGCTTCTGGCCCAGATACTCGCGCCGCGCGCGGACCACATCCTCGCTGTCGAGCTTCATCAGGTTGATGGCTATGAGGCTGGCGAAGGCCGCCATGATCTTCTCGATGAGCAGCAAGCGACCCTCCCTCGGGCGGTGACAGCAACGTCCCACATGGTAGTCTGCCGCAGCGCACCACGCCAAGTCGAAGCCCTGTACAAAATTGGTCCCATGACAGCCGAAACCGTACGGTCCAAATCTGCAGACCTGCCACCGATCGCTTTCATTCCGGCCACCACCGACGATATCGACCGCCTGGTCGACCTGAAGGTGCTGGTGATGCGCGGCGAGCTGGAGCGCCTGGGCCGCTACACGCCGGAACGGGCGCGCGACAAGTTCGTCGCCAGGTTCAGCCCGGACCGCACCCGTCTGATCGATCTCGACGGCCGCTTCGCCGGTTGCGTGACCTTCACGGACCACGGCGGGCATGTGGAGATCGAGCACCTGTACCTGGCGCCGGAGTGCCACGGCAGCGGCCTCGGCAGCCGGATCATGGGCGTGCTGATGGACGAGGCGCGTGCGCTCGGCAAGCCGATCCGTCTGACGGTGCTGAACGGCAGCCCGGCCAACCGCTTCTACCAGCGCCTGGGTTTTGTGGAGACGGAGCGCGATCCGATCGACATCCAGTACATCTGGACACCTTGAGGCGGCCCGCCCTTTTCCCCCTAAGCACCTCATCGAGCGCGGCCCTTCGACACGTCGCTGCGCTCCTGCTCAGGATGAGGCCCGGGGATGGGAGAAACGAGGTTGGCGAATGAGGCGAGGCAGGCGCGCGTCGGTCTCCCCTCCCCTAAACCGCCGTCTCCTTGGCACGCTCCGGCTCAACCGACGCGACCTTCAATCCGCAGAACCGGTCGACGGCGTCCCAGAGCTGGTCGCGGATCGGGTCGATCTCGCCCAGGATCTCGTGCTCGGCCTCGGGGATCCGGCACCCGACCCCGTGCGGCAGGCGCTGGATCGCCCGCTTGGTCGCCGCGTTGTCGACGATCCGGTCGCGGCCGGCCAGGACGACGAGGATCGGCGTGCGGATCGCCTCGAACCAGCCGGGCCGGTGGGTAAGCTGGATCGAGCGCCAGGCCGCCCGGGCCCAGCCGAAGGTCGGATCCGCCACCGCCAGCTCCGGGTTGTCCGCGATCAGCCGGTGCGCCCGGTCGAAACGGTCCGGGTCGGTGGTCAGCTTGTTGCCCTCGAACTGGCGCCGGCGTGGACCGTAGGGGCTGCCGCCGAAGACATAGCGGCCGGACATGCCGACGGCACAGAACACCGCGAGCAGACCGCCGATCGTGGGGCGCAGTGAGGCCACGCCGATCATCGGAGCGATGGCGATGCAGCGCTTCACCCGCTCCGGATGGCGCCGGCAGTACCAGATCGCCAGGTGACCGCCCATGGAATGGCCGAAGACCGTCAGCGGCCCGACCTTGTCCAGGCCCGCATCGGCGATCACCGCGTCGAGATCGGCCAGGTGCGTATCGAAGCTGTCCACATGTCCCTTGGAGCGGTCCGGCAGGTATCGCGCCGACAGGCCCTGGCCGCGCCAGTCCAGGCAGATCACGCCGAACCCCCGGGCGCGCAGGTCCGCGGCCGTCTCCAGGTGCTTCTCGATGAATTCGGTATAACCGGGCAGAAACACGCACCAGCCGGACGGTCCGGCCGGTCCGAACACGGCGTATCTGAGGTGCATTCCGTCGGGTCTATCCAGCCATCTGGTCTCGCCGCCTGCCTCTTCGATCGTATTGGGTATGCTCACCTTTCCAGAACCACTCCGCAGGTTGCCGTCCAGGAAAGATATACAGGATCTTCCCAGGTAAAGGCGCGTCGCGTGACCCGGTCCAGGTTGGCGCTCGACACCTTCATCAGCGGCAGGTCCGGGGAAATCCGGACATGATAGACTGATGTTTCGCCTAGATAGGTGACTTCTTCGACCATTCCAGACACGGTATTAGCGTCCGTCTCGCCGGTCGGTTCCTTGGTGATGTCGATCTTCTCCGGACGCAGCGCCACCCAGGCGGTGCTGCCGACCGGCGGCGGGCTCTTGTGCTCCATCTCGATCGGCGTGGCCACGCCCGGGCAGGCGAGCCGGACTCGGCCGTCCGACGCCCCTTCCACCCGGCCTTCGATCATGTTCACCGACCCGATGAAGTCGGCGACGAACCGGCTGGACGGAAATTCGTACAGCTCCGCCGGCGGGGCGATCTGCTGCACCGCCCCCTGGTCCATCACCGCGATCCGGCTCGCCATGGACAGGGCTTCCGACTGGTCGTGGGTGACGATGATGAAGGTGATGCCGACGGTCTCCTGCAGGTTCACCATCTCCAGCCGCATGGCCTCGCGCAGCTTGGCGTCCAGCGCCGAGAGCGGCTCGTCGAGCAGCAGCACCTTCGGGCGCTTCACCAGGGCCCGGGCCAGGGCGACGCGCTGGCGCTGGCCTCCGGAGAGCTGGTCCGGGCGGCGCTTGGCGAAGCCGTCGAGCTTGACCAGCGACAGCGCCTCCTCGGCCCGGTGCCGGATCTCGTCGCGCGGCACGCCGTCGATCCGCAGGCCGTAGCCGACATTGTCCAGCACCGACATGTGCGGGAAGACGGCATAGGACTGGAACACCATGTTCACCGGCCGCTTGTTGGCCGGGACCAGGGACATGTCCTGCCCGTCGATCTTGATCGTGCCCTCGCTCGGCAGCTCCAGGCCGGCCAGCATGCGCAGGAGCGTGGTCTTGCCGCAGCCGGACGGACCGAGCAGCGCAAAGAACTCGCCCCGGCCGATCGTCAGGTTGACGTCTTCCACTGCGGAGAACGATCCGAAACGCTTGCTGAGGCCGGAGATCTCGATGATCGGCGCGTCGTTGCCGGCCAGGGGTGCGGCTGCGCTGATGCTCATGACTTCTCCTTCTCCTGGCGGAACTGCATCCACAGGGCAATGCTGGTCAGCACAACGGTCAGCACGATCAGAACGGTCGAGGCGGCGTTCACCTCCGGCGTCACCGAGAACCGGACCATGGAGTAGACCTTGACCGGGAAGGTCACCGTATCCGGGCCGGAGGTGAAGAAGGTGATGACGAAATCGTCCAGGGACAGCGTGAAGGCCAGCAGCGCGCCCGCCACCAGGCCGGGGCGCATGAAGGGCACCATCACGTCCCAGAACACCCGCCACTCGCTCGCCCCCAGATCCTGGGCCGCCTCCGCCAGCTCCTGGTTGAAGCCGGCCAGCCGGGCGCGCACCACGACGGCGACGAAGGGGAAGCTGAAGGAGACATGGGCGATGATGATGGCCGACAGCGACAGCGGCCAGGGCAGCCCGCTCGGCCAGCCGACCTTGGCGAAGAAGGCCAGCATCGCCACACCCATGCAGATCTCCGGGATCACGATCGGCAGGGCCATCGCCCCCTCATAGGCGCCCTTGAAGGGGAAGCGGAAGCGCCACAGCAGCAGGGCGGTCAGCGCCCCGAGCACCGTGGAGATCGCGGTGGAGAGCAGCGCGATGGTCAGCGAGTTGACGAAGGCCTCGATGAGTTCGGAATTGCCGAGCGCCTGCTCGTAGTATTTCAGCGTGAAGCCGCGCCAGACGATGTTGCGCCGGCTGTCGTTGAAGCTGAACGCCACCAGGGTGACGATCGGCGCGTAGAGGAAGATGAAGGTCGCCAGCAGGGTGAGGCGCATCCAGGTGCGCCGGGTATATTCGAGCGGGCCGACGGGGGTGCGGGCCATCGTCAGATCCCTCCCCGGCCGCGCGACACCACCGCCCGCAGGGCCAGGGCGGCGAAGGTCAGATACATCAGCAGGAACGACAGGGCCGCACCGAAGGGCCAGTCATTGGCGCTCTTGAACTGGCGCTCGATCACGTTGGCGATCATCTGGCTGTCGGTACCGCCGAGCAGGTCGGGCGTCAGGAAGGATCCGAGCGCCGGAATGAAGACCAGGATCGCGCCGGAGATGATGCCGGGCATGGACAGCGGCACCACCACCGTCAGGAAGGCCCGCCACTGGGACGCGCCGAGGTCGAGGGCCGCCTCGATCAGCGAGCGGTCCAGTTTCTCCAGCGCGGCATAGAGCGGCAGCACCATGAAGGGCAGGTGCACATAGACCAGCCCGATGATAACGGCGGTGTTGTTGTACAGCAGTTCCAGCGGCTCGAACCGCTCTCCCAGGAGCTGGTAGGAGCCGAGGCCGAGCAGCGACAGCAGGGTGTTCGACTGCTCCCAGAACCATTCCAGGGTGAAGTTGGCGAAGCCTCGCACCCGCAGCACCGCGATCAGGGCGTAGGTGCGGATCAGCAGGTTGGTCCAGAACGGCAGGATCACCAGCAGCAACAGGATCGGCCGCCAGCGCGGAGGGGCGAAGACGATGGCCAGCGCCACCGGAAAGCCGACGATCAGCGACACCACCGTGGTGATGCCGGCGAAGACCACGGATTTGCCGAAGACCTCCAGATAGAGCGGGTCGAGGGCTCGGGCGTAGTTGTCGAGGGTGCCCGTCACCTCCATGTCGACCAGGCCGCGCAGCTCCGCGAAGCTGTACAGCCAGACGATGGCCAGCGGGATCAGGAAGAACAGGACGAGCCAGAAGGTCGGCCCGAGGCCGATCAGCCAGAATGCGGATCGGCCCCGCCGCCAGTTCTCCACCGCGTCCCCCCGCGACCGTGGTCGCGCGACCTCAGGCCGCGCCGATCTTGGTCCAGAGACGATCCACGAGCTGGGTGTAGTCGGTGCCCTGGTAGATCGCGGTCTCCGAATTCCGGATGACCTCGTCGGTCGGGAAGATCGCCGGATTGTTCTTGTACTCGTCCGACATCAGCTCCTTGGCCGCCTTGTTCGGGGTGGCGTACTGGATGAAGTCGGCAATCGCCGCGCCCGCCTTGGCGTCGAGCAGGTAGTTGATGAAGGCGTGGGCGTTCTCCGGATGCGGCGCGCCGGTCGGGATGCACAGCGTGTCCTCCCAGAGCAGCCCGCCCTCCTTCGGCACGACATAGGAGATGTCGTCGTCCTCGGCCATCACCTGCAGGATGTCGCCATTCCACTCCATGGTCAGGTCGACCTCGCCGGACAGCAGCAGGTCCTGGCCGTTATCCTCGGCGAAGACCTTGATGTTCGGCTTCTGCTTGATGAGCATCTCGGCGACCCGCTCGAGCACCGCCGGATCGTTCTCGTTCAGCGGATAGCCGAGATACTTGCAGCCGACCTGCAGCACCGTGCTCGGCGCCGCCAGCAGGGCGATCTTCCCGGCGTACTCGTCACTGTCGTAGAGCACCTTCCAGCTGTCCGGCACGCCGTTCACACGGCTCTTGCGGTAGCCGATGCCGATGGAGCCCCACATGTACGGCAGCGAATAGGTGCGGCCCGGGTCGAACGCCGGGTTCATGAACGCCGGGTCGACGTTCTTGATGTTCGGGATCTTGGAATGATCGAGCTTGACCAGCATGTCGGCGGAGATCATGCGCTCGACATAGTCGTTGGTCGGCACGATCACGTCGTAGCCCGGGTTGCCGGCCTTCAGCTTGGCGAACAGTTCGTCGTTGTCGGCGAACAGGTCCATGGTGACGTCGATGCCGCTCGCGTCCTTGAAATCGCCGAGCGTCGTTTCGCCGATATAAGTGTCCCAGTTGTAGAAGTTGAGGACCTTTTCCTCAGCGGCGAAAGCCTTGCCGGAGAAGGTCAGCCCGGCCGCCACAGCGCCGGTTCCCGCGAGAAACGAGCGTCGGGAGACACCGGACGGGATCTGCCGGGAAAGGTTGCGCTTGGTCATCAAAGCCCCCTTGGCTGAAACGGCACCTTTTGCGGTGCACAACATTAGATCGGATTCAACGGTGCCCGCCGGGGAGTGTCAATGCCGCTCAACACGATAAGCTGCGATTGCGTGCAGTCGGACTATCTCGATTTTCGGTTTCTTTTTCGCCAATCGCAGCGATAGTCGAGGCGGGCACGGGGTGAGCCAGGGTCGTTTGAATGGATATCCTTCTTCCGCTGATCAACAACATCGGGCTCCTGGCCCTGGCGGCACTGGTCTATTCCGCGACCCCCGGCCTGAATGATGGGATCAGCCCGCTCGCCCGGTCGCTGATTCTCGGCCTGGCGCTGGGTGCCGCCTCCGCACTGGTGATGCTGATCCCGATCCAGATCGCCCCCGGCATCATTTACGACACTCGGGCCGGACCGTTGCTGATGTCCGGCATCCTGGGCGGGCCGGTGACCGCGCTCGTGGCGGTGCTTCCGCCGATGCTGATGCGCGCCTGGATCGGCGGGATCGGCGCCACCACCGGGATGCTGTCGCTGCCGATCTTCGCCCTGTGCAGCGTCGCCGCCTGGTACGTCATGAAGCGCCGGACCTTCCGGCACCCGTTCCTCTGGCTGATCGGGTACGCCGCCCTGGGCTCCGCCATGTCCCTGCCGGTGGTGCTTCTGCTGCCCGATCGGGCGCTCGCGATCACGATCCTGACCACATACAGCCCGGTGGTGATCGCGGCCGGCGTCTCCGGCGCCACCATCCTCGGCCTTCTGATCGCGGTGGAGGCCAAGCGCCGCAGGATGGTCGCGTCGCTGAAGACGAGCGAGGCCGCCGCCCGCGAGGCGCTGGAGGTCCGCAACCGGTTCATCGCGATGATGAGCCACGAGGTCCGCACCCCTCTCAACGCTATCCTCGGCTACGCCCAACTCCTGCGCAGCGACGGGTCGGCGGAGAACCGCACCGAACAGCTCGACCGGCTCAGCGTCGCCGCCCGGTCCCTGTTGCGCATGATCGACGACATTCTCCATGCCTCGAAGATCCAGAGCGAGCCCGAGCAGGCGGTCAACGAACCCTGGGCGCTGCCAAAGCTCGTGCGCGACGCGATCGCCGACTTCCGGACAGAAGCCGCCCTCAAGGGGATCGAGCTGCGGATCGACCCCGACGGCATTCCCAACGAGATCGTCATGGTGGACGGGCCGCGGCTCAGCCGGTGTCTGGTCAACATCCTGTCCAACGCCGTCAAGTTCACCGAGAGCGGGTATGTTACGATCGGTGCCTCGATCAGCACCGAAGGGTCCGGCCAGGTGCTGCGCCTCACCGTCAGGGATACCGGAACCGGTATGGACTCCGATCAGCTCTCCCGCATCTTCGAACCGTTCGAGCGGATCGGTGTCTCGTCCGTCTCGGGCAGCGGCCTCGGCATGGCGATCGTGCAGGCCGGGGTGGAGGCGATGGCGGGGACGGTCGATGTCGCCTCCGAACCCGGCGCCGGCACGACCGTAACCCTGGCGATCCCGACCCGGACCCATGGCCCGGCCGCTGCGCCGGCACAGTCCGCGGGGGCGGAGGTCGCGTATGTCCCGGCCAAGGCGGCGCCGCGGATCCTGGTGGTCGACGACATCGAGATCAATACGGACATCGCCCGCGCCCTGCTGGAACGGATCGGCTGCGAGACGGCGGCGGCGACCAATGGCGCGGATGCGGTCGAGGCGGTGCGGGGTGGGACCTTCGATGCGGTTCTCATGGATATCGAGATGCCGGTGATGGACGGGCTGGAGGCGACACGGACCCTGCGCGGCCCCGAGACGGCCGAGCCCGCCCGGTCGGTGCCGATCATCGCGCTGACCGCCTATGTGTCGCGCGACGACATGAGCGCCTGCCTGGAAGCGGGCATGAACGGCTACCTGGCCAAGCCGGTCGACAAGGATGCGCTGTACGACGCCCTCACCCGCGTGGGCGTGCTGCAGGCCCAGGCGGTGCAGACCGCGGAGAGCGCCCCGGCGGCCATCGCTCCGACCGGTGCCGCAGAGCCCGTCTTCAGCCGGGAACGCTATGAGGCGCTGGCCAAGCTGGTGCCGGCCGACACGCTGGCCATGGTGCTGCAACAGGCTGCAACGGAGATCGCCGCCCTGGGCCAGAAGGTCGCCGCCCCGTCGGCCGGACAGGAGGACAAGCGTCAGGCCCTTCACAAACTCGTCTCGATCGCCGGCAATATCGGCCTGCTCCAGCTCAGCAGCCTCAGCCGCCGCTATCAGGAAACGATCCGCGAGGGCGCGCCCTTCGTGGAGGCGCATGCCGAGGAGGTGGCCACGGCCATCGGGCATGCCCAGGCAAAGATCGCCGAGCTTCAGTCGAACAATCCCGTCCCCACCTGATCCGCATGCCCATCGAACGACAGATTCTGCTGCTGGAAGACGACCTGATCCAGACGATGCTGTTCCGCGCCGCGGTCGACGGCGTTCTGGGGACCGTGACGAACTTCACCGATGCGTCTGACGCCCTGGCGATCATGCAGCGGTCGCGGGTCGATCTGTGCGTGGTCGATCTCGGGATCTTCACCCAGCCCGGCGTCTTCCACGAGGAAGGCGGCAACCGCTTCATTTCCCAGGTCCGCGCCAAGATCAGCCGGACCACGCCGATCATCGTCGCCACCAGCGGCCGCAAGCCTGAGAGCCTGATCGCGAGCTTCCGCGCCGGCGCGGACGACTACGTGCTCAAGGACGAAGGCCTGACCAAGGTGATGGACCGGATCAAGATCTGGATCAGCGAATTGCCGATCAGCCGCGAGCAGCTCGACACAAAACGGGTCAGGATCCTGACGTTCCTGGAGAACGCCCGGAAGAACAAGCTCGACCTGCCCGAGTGAAGACCCGCCGGGATGCGCTCAGACCGCAAGGTTGACGAATGAGCCGCGCCCCGCGGTCTCGCCGGTGACGGCCGCGATCTGGGCCGCAGCCACTGCCTTCAGGGCATCGCCCTCTCCCAGCCCGCCCTCGGCCACGGCACCCGCCGGGTCGGCCCCATTGGGTTCGGTCCGGGCCCGGACCTCGTCGGTGAAGGCGCGTCGCGCCTCGGCGCGAACCTCCTCGCGCTGGGCTTCGGCCAGGGCCTTGCGCACCTCGTCGAGATTCGCTGTCGCCTGTCCGGCCACATCGATCAGAACCGCACCGGAGCGCAATCCGCTTCCCAGCGCCATGGCACCGCGTGCGCCGAAGGGCAGCCCCGCGGCCAGCGACCGAGCCGACGCCCCGACCGGGGCAAGCGACTCGAATGACGATTGAATCATGGCTGATTTACTCCCTCTCCCATCACCATAGTGATGGTTAAGAAAAGATTAATCAAGCCAGTTTTAACTGCATTCTATTCAACTTTTCATCGCTGCAATTCAGATACCGGCGCCGGAACTCAGATATCGGCGTACGTCTTGTCCAGGCAGAGCTTCAGGGTGTCCACTAGCCGGTCGATCTCGGGCCGGGTGATGACCAGCGGCGGCGAGCAGACCATCGCGTCGCGCACCGCGCGCATCACCAGGTTGTTGGAGAAGCAGTGGTCGCGGCAGATCGTGCCGACCCGGCCGATCGGATCGAAGAAGACCGGGCCGTCCTTGTCCTTCACCAGCTCCAGCGCGCCGATCATGCCGACGCCCCGGACCTCCCCGACCAGCGGGTGGTCGGACAGCGAGCGCAGGGCGTCCTGCAGATACGGGCCGATATCGCTGCGGGCGCGCTCGACCAGGCCCTCCTCCTCGATGATCCGCAGGTTCTCCAGCGCCACCGCGCAGGCCACCGGATGGCCAGAATAGGTGAACCCGTGGAAGAACTCGCCGCCCTCCTCGATCAGGGTCTGCGCCACCCGGTCGCCCACCATCACGGCCGAGATCGGCGCGTAACCCGAGGACAGGCCCTTGGCCAGGGTCATCATGTCGGGTTTCAGATCGAAGGTCTGGCTGGCGAACCAGTTGCCGGTACGTCCGAAGCCGGTGATGACTTCGTCGACGATGAACAGGATGTCGTGGTTGCGGCAGATCCGCTGGATCTCCGGGAAGTAGCTCGCCGGCGGGACGATCACGCCGCCGGCCCCCTGGATCGGCTCGGCGATGAACGCGGCGATGGTGTCGGCCCCCAGCTCCTGGATGCGGTCCTCCAGCGCCTGGGCCGCCGCGATGCCGAATTCCTCCTCGGTCATGTTGCCGCCGTCGCGCACGAAATAGGGCGGGCGGATGTGGGAGAAGCCGGGCAGCGGCATGTCGACCTGCTTGTGCATCGCCGTCATGCCGCCGAGGCTCGTCGCGATCATGGTCGAGCCGTGATAGGCGAACTCCCGGCTGATCAGGGTCTTCTTGTTCGGCTTGCCGCGGAGCTGCCAGAAGTGCCGCACCATGCGCACGATCGTGTCGTTCGCCTCGGAGCCGGAATTGGCGAAGAAGGCGTAGTTCAGCCCGTCCGGGGTCAGTTCGGCCAGCTTGGCGGCCAGTTCGGTCGCCGGCACGTTCGTCGTCTTGAAGAAGGTGTTGTAGTACGGCAGCTCCATCATCTGCCGGGACGCGGCATCCGCCAGCGCCTTGCGGCCGTAGCCGACATTCACGCACCACAGGCCTGCCATGCCGTCCAGGATCTCGTTGCCCTTGGAATCCCAGAGCCGGCAGCCCTCGGCCTTGACGATCACCCGCGTGCCCTCGGCGTTCAGCGCCTTGGTGTCGGTGAAGGGGTGCCAGTGATGGGCGGCGTCGAGGCCGCGGATATGGTCGGTGTCTATGGCCGAAGCGGCGGCAGGGGCGGCGGAGGTCATCTTGTGCATTCCGGCATGGAGAACGATCCCGCGACTATACCCAGGCCCGACGGAAAACGGCAGCATTCTGAAAAGAAAATGAGGCGCTTAACGCTTTGTTCACGTTCCCCCGCCAGGATGCGGTCACGGGCATGACGTGGGGCGTAGGGATCAGCCGATGACTGAAGAGTTCGAGTACGAGCAGATGGACGCGACCAACGCACGGGCGATCGAGGCCCTCCAGGCTTTGACCGTGGATACCGGCCTGACCCAGATGTATGGCGAGGCGCTGGAGCTGGTTCGCGAGATCGCGGCCGAGACCGCCCGCATGGTCGCCGAGATCGAAGCCGAGCACGCGCTCGACGCAGCCTGATCCGGAAGATTCTCAAGGGGCGTGGCCGATTTAGAATGAACCGGCCACGCCCTTTTTCTTTTTCCGAAAGCCCTAGACGTTGAGCAGAAGATACTGCCGCTCCCAGGCGCTGATGACCTGGAGATAGGCCTTGGATTCCTGCTCCTTCACCTGGGTCAGCACGTTGATGAAGCGCTGGCCGAGGATGTCGCGCAGCGGCTTGGAGCGGTTCAGCCGCAGCAGCGCGTCCTCCAGATGACGCGGCAGGTTGGCCGCCAGGTTGTAGGCGCTACCCTCCACCGGTTTCGACGGCTCCAGTTCCTCCACCAGCCCCAGATACCCGCAGGCGAGCGACGCCGCGAAGGCCAGGTACGGATTCGCGTCTGCCCCCGGCACCCGGTTCTCCACCCGCCGGCTCTCCGGCCGTGATTCGGGCACCCGGAAGCCGGTTGTGCGGTTGTCGACCCCCCAGTGCACGTTCACCGGCGCATCGGAATCCGGCACCAGGCGGCGGTAGGAGTTCACATAAGGCGCGAACAGGGCCATCGACGGCGGCACGTATTTCTGCAGCCCACCGATGAAGTTCAGGAAGAAGTCCGAGTTCTTGCCGTCCTTGCCGGCGAACAGGTTCTGCCCCGTCTCGCTGTCCACCACCGAGATGTGCATGTGCATCGAGCTGCCCGGCTCGTACTGCATCGGCTTGGCCATGAAGGTGGCGTAGATCTTGTGGTCCAGCGCCGCCTGACGGACGGTGCGCTTGAACAGGAAGGTCTGGTCGGCGAGCGCCATGGCCTCGCCGTGGTTGAAGTTGATCTCCATCTGCGCCGCCCCGCTCTCGTGGATCAGCGTGTCGACGTCGATCTCCTGCGCCTCGCAGTAGTCGTAGATGTCCTCGAACAGCGGGTCGAACTCGTTCACCGCGTCGATGCCATAGGCCTGGCGGGCGGTCTCCGGACGCCCGGAGCGGCCGACCGGCGGCTCCAGCGGGTAGTCCGGATCCTCGTTCACCTTGACCAGGAAGAATTCCAGCTCGGGCGCGACGATCGGGGTCCAGCCCTTCTCGGCATACAGGTCCAGCACCCGGCGCAGCACGGCGCGGGCGGCGATGTCCACCGGGGTGCCGTCGAAGTAATGGGCATCGTGGATCACCTGGGCGGTCGGCTCGGCATACCAGGGCACCATGCGGATGGTCTCGGCGACCGGCCGCAGGAAGACGTCGCTGGCCCGGGGGTCGAGGTCGATCTCGTCGATATACTCGCCGGTCACGGTCTGGCCGAAGATCGACTCCGGTAGGCGCAGCCCCTGGTCACGGGTGGCGCGCAGGAATTTCTGGGCCGGCAGGATCTTGCCGCGGGCGATGCCCGACAGGTCGGAGACAAGACACTCCACCTCCGTGATCCGGCGCTCGCGGATCCAGGCTTCGAGATCGACTGTCATGGGGAGCCTCGCGGATTGGACTTTCCAGTGAATACAACACTGTCCAATCGGCGGCAACGGCGGCCCGACTAACCGGCCGCCGGCTGGTCGATGCGGCAGACCACCCGCCACACCACCGGCAGCAGAGCGGTGGACACCGCGAAGATCACGAACTCGGCCTCCAGCCCGGCGCCGATCGCCCAGCCATGCAGCGGCGGGCCGGACGCCGCGCCCAGCAGCAGCGTGCCGGCGATCCAGCGGCCGGTGATCTTCGGCCCGGTCGCGGCGATACTGCCCTGCATCTGCGCCGACAGCGAGTTGAAGGCGATCTGGAACACGATCAGGAAGCCAAACAGGTACTGGATCTCGGCCGATTTCGACATGCCGTAGCCGCCGATCCCGACCAGCAGGCCCAGCACCGTCATCCGCAGCACTGAGGAGCCGGGCTTCGCGATCCGCGACGCCGTGACCAGCCAGAGACCGGAGCCGATCTTGCACGCGGCGAAGGCCCAGGCGGCAGACGACAGGTCCATCCCCCGTTCGACCGCCGAGAACAGAACATAGGCGACGAGCCCGGTCTGGCCGACGAACAGGACATAGGCGGCGACCAGCCCGGCGGCCATCTTCGCCGTGAAACCGTCGCCGGTTGCCGCGTCCGTTGGGCCTTCCACCGGCGGGATCGGCGCGTAGAGTAAGTTACCGACCGCCAGGACGGCGGCGATGGCGACGCCGAACCAGATCAGATAGGTGCCGTAGGAACCGGCCGCGCCGGTGATCTGGATCAGCCCGGTCGCGACACCGGCCAGCACCAGCACAACGCCGAGCCTGAGGGTGAAGGCGAGCGAGGGCGTCGCGAAATGGGCGGCGGACACCGTCCCGAGGAACAAGAGTACGCCGCAGCAAAGCCCGACGATGAACCAGCCCCCCAACAGCATGAGGAAGCCGTCCGCCCCCGACAGCACCAGCCCGGCCAGCAGGGCGAGCGAGACCGCCAGCGCCCAAAGCCGGGAGATGGCGGAGACCTTGAGCAGCGGCAGGCCGATGGAGGAGACCAACTGCCCGATCAACATGGCCGAGGCGATCAGGCCGGCCGTCTCCGGAGAAGCTGAGGTGCCGGCCACCACGGCGGCGATCGTCACCGGCAGCAGATGGGTCGGCTGCGAGCCCGCGGCGGAGATCAGGCTGGCGCCGACGAGATGCCGCGGCCGGCCGGCCGGCGCGATCCCGTCAGCGGCCGCCGAGGTCATGGCCGGCTCCCACCGCGAAAGACAAACACGAAGGACCGTCAGATCGACCCGGACTCCCGACAACTCTCATGGCGCGCCCTCCCCCGCACTTCGCTAACGCCATGATGGTACCGCCCTGCCCACGGCTGAAATGCGAGTTTCCTCACACATACTCACCGAAGAGGGCGGCTTTCAGGTGCCCCGGAACTTGAAGTCGAAGGCGTCGCCGTGCCGCACGAAATGCCCGATCGAGGGGGAACGGAAATGCGCCGTGCAGATCAGCGTGTCGGTCTCGCAGTATTTGTCCATGGTCACCGTTCGGGTCGCCTGTGCCATGTCCCGGTCGAAGTCCGGGGCCGCCACCAGGTCCGGATGCCGGCACTGCAGCGGCGAGTGGATCATGTCGCCGATCAGGAGGGCGTCGGAGCCATTGGAATGCAGGTGGACCGCGAAATGGTCCGGCGTGTGCCCCGGTGTCGGCTCCAGATGCAGGCAGTCATCGAAGGCATGGTCGCTGGCGACTTCCACCACCTGCCCGGCCTCCACCACCGGCAGCACGCTGTCCACCATATAGGGCACAGGGTTCTCGGCATTGCGCGCGGTCCAGTGCGCCAGCTCCTTGGCCGAGAACACGTATTTCGCATTGGGAAAGGTCGGGACCCAGCGGCCGTCGAGGAGTTTGGTGTTCCAGCCCACATGGTCCGGGTGGAGGTGGGTGCACATCACATAGTCGATGTCCTCCACGCTCAGCCCCGCCTTGGCCAGGGCGTCCATGTAGGTGGTGTCGGTCTTCTGGTGCCAGTTCGGGCGGGTCGGCCGGTCCTTGTGGTTACCGACGCAGGTATCCACCAGGATCGTGTGCCTGCCCGTGCGGATCACGTAGGACTGCATCGGGAAGATGAACAGACCGGTCGCGGGATCGAGGCTCAACGGCTCGAGCCAGGACCGGTTCGCCTCCAGGATCTCCGGCGTCAGGGTCGGCAGGAAGGTGAAGGGATCGAAGCCCGGCAGTTCCTGCTCGAGGATCCGGTCGACCCGGAGGTCGCCGACGGCGAAGCTGAGCGTCATGGGGGTCCTCCCGCATCGGTTGGTGGGCGGAAGTGTCGGCCCGCCGAGCCGGTCGGCGCAAGATCGCATTCCACAGGACCTTCGCGCCATGGTATGACCGATAAACCTTTTGAGTGTCTTACAATCATGTCCTCTTCCAGACCGAACTCCGTGCCCTCGCCGAAGATCGCGACCGAATTCCTGGCCGCCCATCCGGATGTGGCGACGATCGACGTTCTCCTGCCCGACCTGTCCGGCGTTGTGCGCGGCAAACGGATCGGCCGCGACCAGCTCGAGGGCACCTTCAAGAACGGCGCGGCCTTTCCGGCCTCGGTCTTCGGCACCGACGTCACCGGCGACAGCGTCGATTCCAGCGGATTGGTCTGGGAGTTGGGCGATGCGGACTATCCCTGCTGGCCGGTCGCCAATTCCCTGGTCCAGGTCCCCTGGACGGCGCGGCCCTCGGCCCAGGTGATGCTGACCATGGCGGAGCCGGACGGCACGCCGTTCTATGCCGATCCGCGCGTGGTCCTGCAGCGGGTCGCCCAGCGCTATGCCGACAAGGGCTGGCGGCCGGTGGTGGCGCTGGAACTAGAATTCTATCTGATCGACCGGACCCGCGAGGCCCATCTGCCGCCGAGCCCGGCGGTCAGTCCGGTGACCGGCTCGCGCCAATCGACCACCCAGGTCTACGGCCTGGACGAGCTCGACGATTTCGAGGCGGTGCTGGACGATGTGGCCAACGCCTGCCAGCTCCAGGGCATCCCGGCCATGGCGGCCTCGGCCGAATACGCGCCGGGCCAGTTCGAGATCAACCTGACCCATGTGGACGACCCGGTGCAGGCGGCCGATCACGCCGTGATGCTGAAGCGGGTGGTCAAGGGCGTCGCCCGCGCCCATGGCATGAACGCGACCTTCATGGCCAAGCCGTTCGGCGACGAGACCGGCAACGGCCTGCACATGCATGTCAGCGTGCTGGACAGGGACGGCAACAACATCTTCGCCAGCGAGGAGGATCCCGAGCACGGGTCGCCGCTGCTGCGCCACGCGGTCGGCGGGCTGTGCCAGACCATGAACGACTGCATGGCCCTGTTCGCCCCGACGGCCAACGCCTATCGCCGGATCCGGCCGAACGCCTATGTGCCGCTATCCGCCTGCTGGGGCTACAACAACCGGACCTGCGCCTTCCGCGTGCCCGCCTCCTCCGCCGACGCGGTGCGGATCGAGCATCGGGTCGCCGGCGCCGACGCCAACCCCTACCTCGCCGGTGCGGCCATCCTCGCCGCCATCCTGCACGGCATCGAGACCAAGGCGGAGGCCCCGCCGCCGGTGGACGGCAACGCCTATGAATCCCAGGAGCCGTCGGTGCCGAAGACCTGGGCGGAATCGCTGGAGCTGTTCCAGGAGAGCCAATTCATCGCCGACTGGCTCGGCGAGGGCTTTCAGCATGTCTTCCACGCGGTGAAGGAGAGCGAGCGCCGCGACTTCGAGTCCGAGGTCACGCCGCTGGAATGGGCCTGGTACCTGAAGACCGTGTGACGGCGGCGACGGTGCGATGACGGCTCCCCTCACCTGGTATCACGCGACCGCCGAGGCTCCCGAACGACCCCGCCTGATCGGGGACCGCAGCTGCGATGTGTGCGTCATCGGCGGCGGCCTCGCCGGCGTGTCGACCGCCCTGCACTGCGCCGAGCGCGGTCTGGAAACGGTGCTGCTGGAATCCGAGACGATCGGCTTCGGCGCCTCCGGCCGCAACGGCGGCCAGGCGATGGTCGGCTGGAGTGCGTCCACCTCCACCCTGGCCCGTGCCGTGGGTCGCGAGGGCGCGGAGACACTCTGGCACTGGTCGCGGGAAGCCTTCGACGACATGATGGAGCGGGTGCGCCGCCATGCGCCGGACTCCGACCTGCGCATGGGCTATCTGCATGCGGCCCTGAACGCCCGACAGCTCGCCGGTCTGCGGGAGGGCAAGGCGGACTGGGCCCGCTGGGGCTACACCACGCCGCAGATCGTGGAGGGCTCCGCGGTCCGGGACTGGGTCGGCACCGACCGGTATGTGGGCGTGCTGACCGATCCGGAGAGCGGCCAGATCCATCCGCTGCGCTACCTCCATGGCCTTGCCAAAGGGGCGGAGGACGCCGGTGCCGCGCTGTTCGAGCACAGCCCGGTTCGCGCGGTGGACGGGACGGTGGTCCGCACGGCGGCCGGTGCCGTCACCGCGAAACATGTCGTCTACTGCGCCAACGCCTATCTCGGCCGGCTGGAGCGGAAGCTCCGCTCCAAGATCATGCCGGTGGCGTCCTTCATCTCCGTGACCGAGCCGCTGTCGCAGGAAACCGTCGCAAAGCTGTTTCCCCAGGACGTGGCGGTCGCCGACTGCAACGTGGCGCTGGATTACTTCCGCCTGACCCATGACCGCCGTCTGCTGTTCGGTTCGGGTGCTAGCTACTCGTCCATCACCCCGCCGGGGCTGGCCGGCACCATGCGACGCAAGATCGGCCGGGTCTTCCCCGAGCTGGCCAATGTGCGGATCGACCACCAGTGGGGCGGGCTGATCGGCATCACCATCAACCGCATCCCCGATATCGGCCGGCTGTCGGACAACGTCTTCCACGCCCAAGGCTTCTCCGGCCAGGGCGTGGTGCTCACCGGCCTTGCCGGCAAGATCATCGCCGAGGCCATCACCGGCGACGACAGCCGCCTGGCGCTGTTCGAGAAGGTCCGCCACCTCCCCTTCCCCGGCGGCCCTTTGCGCACGCCGACGCTGATGGCAGGCATGGGCTGGGCCAAGCTGCGGGACTGGCTGGGGGTGTGACGTCCACCCCATACTTCGTCGTCCTGAACGTGATTCAGGACCAACGCACTGACGCCAGTGGCTTGATCCTGAATCGAGTTCAGGATGACGGGCAAAGAGCTACAGCCGCAGCGCCTCCTCGGCCGGGGTGAAGGCCAGCCCGTGGGCGTCGGCAACCGCCTTGTAGGTCACCCGGCCCTCATGGACGTTGAGCCCTTCCCTGAGATGCTTGTTGTCGTACAGCGCCTGGCGCCAGCCCTTGTCGGCCAGCGAGAGGGTGAACGGCAGGGTCGCGTTGTTCAGCGCGAAAGTGGACGTCCGCGCCACCCCGCCCGGCATGTTGGCCACGCAGTAGTGCACCACATCGTTGACGATATAGGTCGGTTCCGCATGGGTGGTCGGCTTCGAGGTCTCGAAGCAGCCGCCCTGGTCGATCGCCACATCGACGAGCACCGAGCCGCGCTTCATCCGAGACACCATCTCCCGCGTGATCAGCTTCGGCGCCGCCGCACCCGGCACCAGCACCGCGCCGATCACGAGGTCGGCCTGCATGACGTATTCCTCCACCGCGTCGCGGGTGGAGAAGATGGTGTTCAGGGTCGCGCCGAACTGCATGTCGAGCTCGTAGAGCCGGTGCAGCGACTTGTCGAAGATCGTGACCTTGGCCTCCAGCCCCATGGCCATGCGCGCGGCATTGGTGCCGACCACGCCGCCGCCGAGGATCACCACATTCGCCGCCGCCACGCCGGGCACCCCGCCGAGCAGCATGCCGTTGCCGCCCTGGGCCTTCTCCAGGCAATGGGCGCCGGCCTGGATCGACATGCGGCCCGCCACCTCGCTCATCGGCGCCAGCAGGGGCAGCCGGCCATGGGCGTCGGTCACCGTCTCGTAGGCGATGGCGATGCAGCCGCTGTCGATCAGCCCCTTGGTCTGTTCCGGGTCCGGGGCGAGGTGCAGATACGTGAACAGGATCTGCCCAGGGCGCAGCCGGACGATCTCCACCGGCTGCGGCTCCTTAACCTTCACGATCATGTCGGCGGTGGCGAAGACCTCCTCCGGCGTCGACAGGATGGTGGCACCCGCCGCCTGATAGAGATCGTCGTCCAGGCCGATGCCGTAACCGGCATGGGTCTCGACGACAACCTCGTGGCCGTGGGAGACGAGTTCGCGGACGCTGGAGGGCACGAGGCCCACCCGGTATTCGTGGTTCTTGATTTCCTTGGGCACGCCGATGCGCATGGGGGCCTCCTTGGATGGCGACATGCCGACGGTATGCCCGTACCGCCTGGGCTTCAACATCGGCGTCCGGGCCGCCCCGTGCGGCCGCTGGCCGCGCTCCCAGCAGATCCTGACGGCAAGAACCGGGAAGTCGCGGGACGCGGCCGGACCTAGGGTGGCGTCCGTTCGACCGATGGAGATCCCCGCATGCCCCCCGCCGATACCCGCATGACCGCACTCGACTGGCTGCTGCTGCTCGCCCTGTCGCTGCTGTGGGGCTGCTCGTTCCTATTCGGCCGTGTGGCCGTGGCGGAGGTACCGCCGCTCACTCTGGTCCTGGCCCGGGTCGGCATCGCCGCCCTCGCCCTGCATCTGGTCCTTCGGGCGGCCGGGATCCGCTTCGCGCCGGACCGGGCCCGCTGCCGCGACTACGCGCTCATGGGACTGCTGAACAACCTGGTGCCGTTCGGCCTGATCTTCTTCGGCCAGCTCGAGATCGGCGCCGGGCTCGCCGCGGTGATCAACGGCATGACCCCGTTCTGGTCGGCGCTGATCGCCCGTGCGGCCGGGGCGGAGCGCCTGCCCCTGCGCAAGGCGGTCGGCGTCATCCTCGGATTCTGCGGGCTGGCGGTCACCGTCGGTCCGGCGGCACTCGACGGGCTCGATGCGCCGCTGATCGCCCAGGTCGCCGTGATCGGGGCGACGATCTCCTACGGCGCGGCCAGCGTGTTCGGACGCCGCTTCGCTCGTCAGCAGCCGCTCGTCACCGCGACCGGTCAGCTCTCCGCCAGCACCGTGCTGGTCCTGCCACTGGCGCTCGCCGTCGACACGCCCTGGATGCTGCCGATGCCCGGGCCGGCCGCCCTGGGCGCCGTGCTCGGCCTCGCCCTGATCAGCACCGCCCTGGCCTACATCCTGTTCTTCCGCGTGCTGGCGAGTGCCGGGGCGACCAATGTCGCCCTGGTCACCCTGCTGATCCCGGTCAGCGCCATCGCCCTGGGGGCGGTGGTCCTGGGCGAGACGGTCGAGCCGCGGCAGATCGGCGGCATGGCCATGATCGCCCTGGGACTTGCGGTGATCGACGGACGGCTGCTGGACCTGAGGGCAGATCGGCGGACGGCGCGGGGTTGATGATTCACCCACCATGCCCACCTGCAAGGGACTGGCAACAGCGACCACCAACCGCAAGAAGGAGGACGCCATGGCCCAGTTACAGGATCGCTACAAAGCCGCTCCGTTCGGCGACGCCGACACGTGGCGGATCAGCGACACCAGGACCGGCGCGCTCATATCGGTCGTGAAGGGGTCCGAGAACCTCAAGCGGCGCCTCGCCCAGCTCAACGGCGAGGAGTCGGTCCGCCAGGGCGCGATAAGCCAGCCGGAAACCGCCTGATCACAGCGTGACAGGTGCCTGCCCCGGGAGCCCGACATCGGTTCCCGGGGTTTTTGATCCCTGACAGGGTCGGCAAGCGGTTCTCAGCGCTTACCGTCGAGCACCGCCTGTACGTCCTCCCGGCTTTCCTCGATCCGCACGCCGGCCCGCTCGGTCTGAAGCTGCAATACCGCGCGGGAGTCCAGCGCGTCCCAGCCCCGGTTGCGGGCCTCCGTCATCTCCTCCAGCACCAGGTTGATCAGCCGCATCGGCACCGCGTTGTCCCGCCCCATCTGACAGGCCAGGGATACGTCCTTATGCGCCAGTTTCAGGGCGAAGGACGGCGGATCGTAGGTGTTCAGCAGGAACTGCTCGCCCAGGCTGTCGAAGGTCCGCTGGCGGCCGCGTGCGCCCTGGCGGATGGCACTCCACAGGGCCAACGGCTCCACCCCTGCCTTCACCCCCGCCGTGAACGCCTCCACCAGCGCCACCTGCACCGCATAGCCGACGCTGTTATGCACCAGCTTCGCCGTCGAGCCGGCGCCGATCTCGCCGATATAGGCCACCTGATCGCCCAGCGCATCGAGCACGGCGCGGTGGGCGTCGAAGGTCGCGCGGTCGCCGCCGACCCAGATCGCCAGCTTGCCCGACGCGGCCCCCTTCGGCCCGCCGCTGACCGGCGCATCGAAGAAGCTGATCCCCTTCTCCGCCAGGGCGGCATGCACCTTGCGCACGGAGGTCGGGGAGTTGGTGGACAGATCGAACACCACCCCGCCCTTCTTCATGCCCGCCGCGATCCCCGTCTCCGGATCGAGGGCCACGGCCTCGACCTCCGGCGGTCCCGGCAGGGAGGTCAGCACCACATCGGCCGCCTCCGCCACCGCCTTGGGCGTATCAGCCCATTCGGCGCCTGCCGCCAGGTGGCTTTCCGCCGCGTCGCGGCGCATGTCGCAGACCACGACCTTGTGCTGGGCCTTGATGAGGTTGGTGGCGAAATGCCCCCCCATGAGGCCGAGCCCGATAAATCCGACTTTCGTCATCGCTGGTCTTCTTTCCTGTCAGGCTTCGTCGTCGGCGAACATCTCAAGGGCATAACGGCCCGCATTCATCGCGGTCGGCCAGCCTGAGTAGAAGGCGATATGGGTGATCAGGGCGAGCATCTCGTCCTTGGTCACGCCGTTCTCGATCGCCCGGTTCATGTGCAGGCGCAGCTCGTCCGTCCGGCACAGGGCGGCGAGGGCCGCCACGGTGATCAGGGAACGGTCGCGCTTGTTCAGCTCCGGCTGCTCCCACACGTCGCCATAGACCACCTCGTCGCGCAGCCTGCCGAGATGCGGGATCAGTTCGTAGACGGTCTTGGGCTTTTCCTTCGCCATGGTTTTCCTCCCGTGAACCTGTTTCGCGGAAGGAAAGCCTAGAGCAGCGCTGGGCCGGGCGGGAGGCGCGGAGTGCGCCGATTGCCGCTACTGGATGAAACGGTGCATCCCGCCATCGACCGGAATGACGCAACCGGTGATATAGTCGGCCAGCGGCGAGCACAGGAAGGCGACCAGGTTGCCGAACTCCTCCGGCGTGCCGAAGCGGCCGGCCGGGATGTTGGCGTCGATGAAGGCCTGGCGGCTCTCCTCGGTCGGGTGCAGCCGGTTCATGATCTGCTCGCTGACGATCCGGCCCGGCGGCACGCAGTTCACCGTGATCCCTTCCGCTGCGAGGTCGCGGGACATGCCCTTGGCCCAGGCATGGGTCGCCGCACAGCCCGCCAGCCCGGCATTGGTGGTGGTCGGCTCCAGGATGCCGGTCACGTGGATGATCCGCCCCCAGCCGTTTGCCCGCAGCTCCGGCAGGAACGCGGTGGTCAGGCGCCGGCCCATGGTGAACTTGAGCATCATCGCCTCGTCCCAGGCGCTCTCCGGCGCATCGACCGGCACGGTCCGGGACGAGCCCGCATTGTTGATTAGGATGTCGAGCCGGCCATGGGCCTTCAGCACGGCCTCGCGGATGACCGCGGGCCCGTCATCGGCCATCAGGTCGGCTTCGATCACCGTCGGGGCCGGCGCGCCGGCTGCCGCCAGTTCGGCCGCCAAGTCCTCCAGACGGTCCTTGCGCCGGGCGGTCAGTGCCAGCGTCGCCCCCTCGGCCGCCAGCACCCGCGCGATGCCGACGCCGATGCCGGCACTCGCTCCGGTCACCAGGGCAATCTTGCCCGCCAGCTTGAGATCCATGGTCCGTCCTCCCTCGCCCGAAACAGATCGGGTTACGATTGAATGTCTGCTTTTCCCCGAATACGGGTGAGCGCTCCCGCCCCATGCAGGTATATGCAATTCATGACATGATTTAAGGCTAAAACTTGTTTACACTCTCGTTCTTGGGAGAGGGGGAGCAAGAATCGCTCCGCCGGAAATTGCAGATGCGAGCATAGAAATGTTCGGCGGAAAGACCTTCGAGATCCTCGCACTACGCGAGGGCCGTTGGATAATTGAGGCTACGGCCAAGCACCAGGAGGTGGCTCAGGCCGAGGCGGCTAAGATCTTGAGCCGTCCCGGTATTGAGGGTGTCCGGGTCATCAATGAAGCCAAGGGCTCGATCGACCGGCTGAAGCCGGAAGACATCCTGTTCGAAAAGATGAAGCCGAAGACCGAAGAGAAGGTCTTCATCCAGGATGTCGACGACGCTCCGGTTTGCCACACGCCCAGCGATCTCTTCGTCGGCGAGGCGCGGGCGACCATCAACCGGCTGTTCCGCAACTATCTCGACAAGAACAACCTCACCGC
Organism: Thalassobaculum sp.; assembly: GCF_965223715.1. Lineage (GTDB taxonomy): Bacteria > Pseudomonadota > Alphaproteobacteria > Thalassobaculales > Thalassobaculaceae > Thalassobaculum. The sequence continues at coordinate 2,229,458 of NZ_OZ245012.1, forward strand.
CACCGAGGTGATGCACGCCCCGCGCGAGATGAAGCGCCTGCTCGACGAGGGCACGCTGCTGTTCTCCGCGGTCGGCAAGGTCTCCACCTTCCAGGTCCGCAAGATGGAGGAGACGACCGTCAATCAGCGGCGGGACGTGCTGTTCGACTTCATCAGCAAGATCCAGGCCCGGGCCAACAACGCCGCCGAGCAGCGGCTGCCCCGGATCCGCGTGGAAGGCTTCAACGAGGTGGTGTCCGGCATTCTCGCCAACGCCCCGAAGGAGCATGTCGCCTATCTGATCCGCTATGTCATGTCGGTGGAGCTGGTGGAGAACCGCAGCTTCCTCGGCAAGTTCGGCCAGCTCATGGAATGGGGCTGGAAGGCGGAGACGCCCGAGGCGATCGAGGCGATCGACATCTTCGTGTCCGACACGCTCTATAATGTGGACGTGCTGCGCGACATGATCGGCAACCCGCGGGAACTCGGCACCGCGCTCGTCACCCTGCTCTGCGTCGCCGAGGGGCGGCCGCTGGTCGAGGAAGAGGAGGAAGAGGAGCCGGTCGAGCTGACGCCGGAGCACCAGGATTTCGCCAACTCGACCTTCATCCGCCTGATCGCCGCCGGGAAGCTGCCGGAGAGCAAGGCGGTGCTGGTCGACCGCGTCCGGCGCCAATTGGAAGGGCTGAGCCCGCTGACCCGCGGCGACCGCGAGGAGGAGCGCGAGGTCTTTGTCGGCCTTCTGGACAAGCTGATCCCGGACATCGAGATCATCGGCGGCCCCTCCATGGCCCAGGCCATGACCGCGCGCCAGTCCACCATCATCAACAAGGGCGGCAACAAGGGCATGCGCGAGGCGGCGGAGACCATGCTGCCGGCCCTGCGCGACCCCGGCCGGGCGACCGGCTATCTGCTGGCCATGATGGACAGCGAGATCGGCCAGACGGTCCTGCGCAACGACCTGGAGACCCTGCTCGACAAGCTGCTGGTTCATTCCCAGACGATCAACCACCTGGTCCGGGACAAGCTGCCGCCGAACAAGAAGATGGCCAAGGTCACGTCCATCTATCACCACATCCAGAAGTCAAACCTGCCGGAACAGCGCAAGACGGCGCTGACCGAACGGCTGGACGAGCTGCTGGTATCCTACATCACCGAGGGCAAGATCCTCGACAAGCTCGACAACCCGGAGAAACCGCTGCACGTGCGGGCCTTCATGCTGGTCAGCATGGTGCAGCCGGAGATGCTGCCCAAGGGCAAGGCGTCGAACCTGGCCCGCAACATCATCGTCGGCCACCTGCGCCGGCCGAATTTCGAGGACGAACTGGTCGCCGGCATCCCGGATCCGAGCGAGAAGGCCAAGACCCTGCGGAAGTTCCACGAGCAGCTTCACCGCTGCGGGTTCTTCGGGTAACGCCCGTACTCCTACCAACCCCGTCATCCTGAAAGCGCGTCAGCGCTATTCAGGATCATGGCATCGACGCCGGCGGCTTGGTCCTGAATAGCGCCTGCGGCGCTTTCAGGATGACGGGGGAGGTGCGTGATGCGCCGGTGCTCGCCCCTACGTGAACTCCGCCTCGATCTCGTCGGCGAAGTCGCCCCATTCATCGTCCTCGGCCACCTGGGCCGGGGCGCTGACCCGGGCTTCCTCGATCATTGTTTCCAACAGCCGGTCGAATTCATCCCAAGCCTCCGGTCGACGGGTCGCCTTGGACGCGGCCCAGGCGGCGGCGAGGCCGGTGGAGCGCGCGGCATGGGTCCGGGCGGCGGCGGCACGGGCCGCCTCGCCGGCGGCCGCGGCCTGCGGCTCGTCCGACAGCACCGCCTCGCGAGAGGCCTGGCGGGCGGCGCCACGGGCGGCGACCCGCAGGTTGTCGTTGCCGGTCTCCAGGAACTTGCGCACCTCGTCCGGCATGTCCCAGTACCCGGCGACGTCCAGGGCCACCTTGCGGGCGAAGGCGCGCAGCACCTCCTCGCCGTCGAGCCGCCACAGGATGGTCCGGCCGCCGCACACGAACTTGTCCGCCTGACGCTCGCCGACCTCGTCGCACTCGACCCTGCAGATGATGTTGCCCGGTGCGAACTTCAGGGCGTCCAGCACCCGTTCCGAGGCATGCAGCCCGCCCTCGCACAGGCTGACCGGCCCGTCATGGCTCAGGCGCTCGCCATCGGCCGGCACCGGACGGCCGTCCTTCAGGGTCTCGTCGACAAAATGCCAAGCCAGCACGCGGGCCCCCGTCGTGGTCTCCAGTGACTGTTCCCGCGATGCTACAATGGCCCACGCCCCACAAAGAAGCCGTTTCCGCGCCATCCGCCCAAAACCAGCCCACAAACGGGTAGGCAAAGCAGCGCCGATATGGAACGATTGAGCACTTAGATTTCAAGGTCTTGGTTGAACTCGGCCTTGGTTGAACTCAGGAAGACGGCCGGCGGATGCCCAAAGTACTGATCGTCGATGACTCGAAACTTGTTCGGCTCACGATCAAGAACATCCTGGCGCGCGCCGAGGGGTTCGAGGTCGTCGGTGAGGCGGAGAACGGCCGCGAGGGCGTCGACATGGCCCGCGAGCTGTCGCCGGACGTGGTCACCCTGGATATCGAGATGCCGGTGATGGACGGGATCGAATGCCTGCGCCGGCTGAAGATCCTGTCGCCGGCCAAGGTCATCGTGCTGTCGTCCCTCACCCATCCCGCCTCGCCCAAGGCCGTGGAAGCCCGGCTGGTCGGCGCCGACGCGGTGATCGGCAAGCCGTCGGGCTCCGTCAGCAAGGACGTGGACGCCTCGGGCGGCGGGCTGCTGATCGACACCATCAACCGTCTGCTGTCGCCGCTTCCGGCCGGAGCGACGGCGTGAACGCGGTGGTCGGCAGCGGCAAGCCGGGCGGCAACCAGGAGCGCATCCCGGTCCTGCTCTTCATGTCCGACGGACGGCGCTTCGGCGTCCCGCTGGCCCGGGTGCGCGAGGTCGTCGAGATCGAGCGCATGGAGCCGATCGAGGGCGAGTCCGACCATTATATCGGCGTCATGGTGCTGCGCGACGAGCCGATTCCCCTGGTCGTCATGCGGCTGCATCCGCGCGAGGAGGATCTCGACCTCGCCATGTGCATCGTCATGCAGCGGGGCAGCGCGGTCATCGGGCTCGCAGTGGAGAAGATCCTCGGCATCCGGGACTTCGGCCCGGCAAAGCCGATGCACGGGCTGGTCGCCGGCAATGAGGTGCAGCACGCCTTCCTCGACGAGAAGGGCGAGCTGGTGCAGGCGGTGGATGCCGACCGCTGGTTCAACGCCCAGAGCACCCTGCCCCTGCTGGCCGACCAGCGCGCCGTCGCGGAACGCACTGACCCGGACGAGCTTCGGGTCCGCCAGCGTCCGAAATACATGGCGATCACTGTGGGCGGCCAGCTCTTCGCCATCGACAGCGGCGTGGTGGAGCGGGCGATCGATGATATCGGCACCGCGCCCCTGCCCCGGCGGCCGGGGGTGAAGATCGACTCCGTCATCGAGGTCAGCGGCAACATCCTGCCGGTCCTGCGCCTGACCGAGGACGGCTTCGAGAAGCAGTCGATCCACATCATCGTCAGCCATTTCGATCAGAAATGGGCCATCGCCACCGAGGGCGTGCTCGGCATCGTCGATGACGAGAGCCCGCCGGGCCCGGCCGACGAGGAGGGGCAGGCGCGGGTGATCACCCACAAGGGCACGTTCCACGAGGTGGTCGACCTGACCGGCCTGATCGCGGCCCATGTGCCGGAGTTCAACCGGGGCGGCGACCGCAGCGTGGCACTGACATGAGCGGCTTCGACGACAATTCGGAGATGTGGGAGCTGTTCGAGCAGGAGAGCGAGGACTATCTCGCCCAGCTCGAGGCCAACCTGTCGGGCTCTGTGGCGGACCTCGAGAACCCGGACATCATGGGGGCGCTGTTCCGCGCCATCCATTCGCTGAAGGGCGTGTCCGCCTCGCTGGGCCTGACCGGCATGGAGACGGTGGCCCACGCGGCCGAAGACCTGCTCGACATGTTCCGTAACGGCGAGGCGCGCCCGAACGAGGCCGCCCGCGACCTGCTGCTGCAATCGGCCGACGCCCTGGTCGACCTGCGCGCGGCCTGCCTGCAGAGCCGCAACGACATTGGCGGCGATGCCGGGCTGATCGCCGCCCTGAAACAGGCGAAGGCGCAGCTCAAGTCCGGTGGCACGGTCACCGCCACGGCCCAGCCGGCCGCCGCCGCGCCGCCGCCCCCTCCCCCGGTCCAGGCACCGGTTGCCGAGGCCCCGCCGCCCCCGGCCTACGATCCGCCGGAGCCGGAGCCCGAGGAGGAAGACACCGGCGTCACCAACCAGAGCCGGATGGCGATCCAGGTCTCCCAGAAGCCGGCGAACGACGACGAGGCGGAGTTCCAGCCCGCCACCGTGCAGCCGTTCAACGCGGTGGTCACGGCAGAACTCGGCCAGCTCGCGGAAGCGCTGGAGAACCCGGCTATGGATGCCCTGGACAGCCAGGCCATCGTCTCCTCCATGCTGGCGATCCGCGAGGCGGCGAACGATGTCGGCTATCTCGGTATCGCCGAGGTTCTGGGCGACATCCTCGGTGTCTTGGAAGGCGATCAGGCGGGGGACCGCACCGCCCTGATCCGCGGCCTCTGCGTCTTCATCCACCGGCTGCGCGTGCTGTCCGAGTTGGCCGATGCCGGCATCGCCATGGACGATGTGGACGATTCCATGGCCCCGCACATATCGCGCGAGGCCCGGGCGGTGGTCGACCGGCTGTCGGTCCGCGGCGGGGCATCGTCCGACTGGGAGCTGGTCGGCATCCTGGCCCGGGCCCTCGGCGTGTTCCGGATCTCGGCACTCGCCCGTCTCGCCAGCGAGCTGACGCTGATGGACGCCTGGACCGAGCGGGCCGGTGCGTTGGAGGTGGCCGACGAGATCCGCCGCGAGAGCGAGGTGATCGGCATCGAGGGGCTGACCGTCTCCTCCCTCGACATGCCGCGCGAGACCTACGACCGGCTGCGCGACGAGCTCGCCTTGCTGCTCACCGGTGCGGGCGCCGCCGTCGCCGAGCTGCGCAAGGTGCTGGGCGACGACCTGTTCGACAGCATGTCCCCTGCCGCCCGCAACGAGGCCGTCGAATTCCTCGAACAGCCGGGCGCCAGACTCGTCCAGGTGCAGGTCATGGTGCCGGACGGCGCCCCGGCCAGCGGCGAGATCCTCGGCCTGCTCTACCGCCAGCAGGTGATCTCCAACCGCGTGCTGGTGGATATCGACCCGGACCTCTATCAGTTCCTCATCGGCATCACCGGCGATGACGCGCCGGTGGAAGCCTCCATCCGCGCCCTGGACACCAGCGGCGACGTGCTGCGGGCCTGGGCGGTGCTCGTGGTCGGCGACAAGGCGGCTCCGCCACGGGCGGCCCCTCCGCCCGCCGCCGAAGCCCCGACGCCCCCGGCCGCGGAGACCGACGGTCACGTCCTGTTCGTCGACGACAGTTCCTGGGATTCCGCGCTGACAGAGTGGTCGCCCGAGCAGCAGGAAGGTTTCGCTGCCCCCTTCGGCGACACCCCCGCGCCGCAGCCTGCCCCCCGGCCCGCGCCCGCCCAGCCCCGTGCGGCGACACCACCGCCCTCAGCACCGGCGCGCGCGCCTGATCCCGCCCCCGTGGCGCCTCCGACCAGACCTGCCGACCCACCGGCCACCGCCGCCGATGGCAGCGTGCCGGCCGAACGCGGCGAGGCGGCACCGTCACGGGGCTCCAGCACCGGTGCCGCCGTCCCCGGCAGTGCCGGCGGCAGCTCCCTGCGGGTCTCCTCCGCGCTGATCGACAGCTATCTCGACACCGTGGCCGAGCTGCGGCTCAGCCTGTCGCGGCTCGACCAGGGCGCGTCGGAAGCCGGGTTCGGCGCAACGGCGGCCGAGCTGCGGTCCCTGGCCGGCCAGGTCGACGACCGCAAGGCTGAACGGCTCTACGCCGCCGCCGCCCGGATCGACGATGCCGGCAAGGTCTTCGCCAACCAGATCGCCCGGGCCGAAGTCACCCTGCGCATGCTGCATTCGGTGACGCTGGACCTCCGCGTCGTGCCGATCAGCATCGTGTTCGGGCGGATGCCGCGGCTGGTGCGCGACCTCGCCCGCTCGCTCGGCAAGCAGGTGACCCTGGAGATCGACGACGGCGACATCCAGATCGACAAGTCCATGGTCGACGCCCTGATGGAGCCCATGGTCCACATGATCCGCAACGCCATGGATCACGGGATCGAGGGACCGCAGGAGCGGCTGGACGCCGGCAAGCCGGAGAAGGCGACCCTGACCCTGCGCGCCACCCAGCACGGCAATGTGGCGCAGATCATGATCGCCGAGGACGGGCGCGGCCTGAACACCAACCGCATCCGCAACAAGGCGCTGGAAAAGGGCCTGATCACCGAGCAGGATGCCGCCAGGATGACCGAGCGGGAGATCCACCGGCAGATTTTCGCGCCCGGCTTCTCGACGGCCGCTGCGGTCACGGAGACCTCCGGCCGCGGTGTCGGGATGGACGTGGTGCTGACCACCCTGCGGCGGCTCGGCGGCGCCATCGATATCGACAGCGAGGAAGGCGAAGGCACCCGCTTCTACCTCAGCTTCCCGGTCTCCGCCGCCCTGCAGCGGATCATCGTGGTGAGCGACGGCGAGCGGGATCTGGGTCTGCCGGAGCGGGCGATCATCGAGGTGATCGAGGTCGACCGGAAGCAGATCCAGACCGTCGGCGAGCGCGCCGGCATCCAGCACCGCGACGGCTTCCTGACCGTGCGGGCGATCGAGACCATGCTGGGCTGGGAGACGCCGGAGGTGGCGGTCGACCAGAAGGCCTTCCCGGTCGTCATCATCGGCACGCCCCAGCGCCGCATCGGCGTAGCGGTGCACCGGGTGAAGCGGCGCCAGGAAGTGTTCATGAAGGAACTGCACCCGGCCCTGAACTCGGTCGACGTGCTGGCCGGTGCCACGGTGATGGGCGAAGGCCAGCCGCTGCTGGTGCTCGACCCGGAGACGCTGATCGCGATCGCCGGGGGGTAGCGGCTTAGCTCCTCCCCTTCCACGTCATCCTGGACTTGATCCAGGATCGAGCCACGGACACGTCAGCGGCTTGATCCCGAAACGAGTTCGGGATGACGGTGAGGGTCGGTGCAGGTAGGTCGGCCGGATTACTCCGCCGCCTGCTGCTCCTCCGGTTCCGGACGCTTCTCGCGCATGGTGACGAACTCCTCGGCCGCGGTGGGGTGGATGCCGATGGTGCGGTCGAAGTCCTTCTTGGTCGCCCCCATCTTCACCGCGATGGCCACGCCCTGGATGATCTCCGGGCTGTCGAGGCCAACCATGTGAGCGCCGACCACCTTCTGGCTGGCCCGGTCGACCACCAGCTTCATCAGCCCGCGCTCGGAGTTCTCGGTCAGGGTGTACTTCATCGGCCGGAAGCCGGACACGTAGACGTCGAGCGCGCCGTACTTCTCGCGCGCCTCGTTCTCGGTCAGGCCGACCGTGCCGATCGGCGGCTGGCTGAACACGGCACTCGCCACGTTCTCGTGGTCAGGCGACATCGGGTTGTCGTTGAACTCAGTTTCCGCAAAGCAGGTGCCCTCGGCCAACGCCACCGGGGTCAGGTTGATCCTGTCGGTCACGTCGCCGATCGCCCAGATGGAGGGGATGTTGGTGCGCGAATATTCGTCCACCTTCACCGCTCCGTTCCTGTCCATCTCGACCCCGACCTCCTCCAGGCCGATGCCCTTGGTGTTCGGGTGGCGACCGGTGGCGTACATCACCGCATCTACCTCAAGCGTCTCGTTGTTCGTCAGGTGGACGAGATAGGTGTCGCCCGCCTTCTCGATCCGCGACGGCAGGGTTTCGGGATGCAGCTCGATACCCTTCTTTTCCAACTCCTGGCTCAGCGCGGTGCGGATATCCTCGTCGAAGCCGCGCAGCACCTTGGAGGCGCGGTAGATGAGATGGGTCTCGCTGCCGTAGCCGTGGAAGATGCCGGCGAACTCGACGGCGATGAAGCCGCTGCCGACGATGGCGATCCGCTCCGGCCGCTTCGGCAGTTCCAGCGCCTCGTTGGAGGTGATGGCATGCTCGATGCCCGGCACGTCCGGCAGGCTCGGCCAGCCGCCGGTGGCCAGCAGGATGCGCTCGGCGGTGTAGCGTTTGCCCGCGACCTCCACCGTATGCGGATCGACGATCTTGCCCTTGCCGTCCAGCACGTCGTTACCGGCGCCGGTCAGCAGCTTCATGTAGATGCCGTGGAGCCGGTCGAGCTCCTTCTCCTTGGCGGCGATCAGCGCGGACCAGTCGTGGCTCACGCCGTCCACGGACCAGCCATAGCCGCGCATGTCCTCGATCTCTTCCAGCAGGTGCGATCCGTAGACCAGCAGCTTCTTGGGCACGCAGCCGCGCAGCACGCAGGTGCCGCCGACCCGGAGCTCCTCCACCACGGCAACCTTGGCGCCGTAGCGCCCGGCCATGCGCGAGGCACGCACCCCGCCGGAGCCGCCGCCGATGGTGATCAGATCGTAATCGTAGCCGGCCATGCCGTTCTCCCGCCTCGGTCCGAATTCGTTTCACCGGAACATAGTGCAGCGCAGCGCATAAGGTTACCCCCACCGTTCGGGCACGGAGATTTTCCCAGCCGGAACGGGCGGGTTGGCACGATTACCAGAATCGGATATCCACAATTTCTATTATCCATAGCAATCACTTCCCTCGGAATGGGTTGCCAGGATCGCTGTTCCAGCCAAGGACCGGGGGGCTCGTCCGATGCTCAACAGAAGCACCACCCTGATGTCTGTGCTTGTCGCTGCCGTTGCGCTGACGGGTTGCGCGAACAAGTCGGTTCCGATGACCGAGGCCGGGCCGTTGACCCTGACCCGAGACAAGGGAGCGATCCTGTTCGTCCTTCAGCGCGATCCGCTTCTGCTGCAGACGCCCCTGACGATGACAATCCGCCGCTACGATCCGGCGACGAATGCCTTCATGGACGGGGGCGGAGACGACGACGTCGCGGATGACCCCAATGTCGTCGAGGTCAAATACGCGACGCAGTCACAGTTGGGCCGGAACGACCGGTATTGGACCTATGTCGTGCCGCCGGGCCATTACGCGATCGAGAGCGTGGAGATCACGAAGACGTACAACAGCGTCCAGTTCATCGGCGGCAATCCGATCTTCGGTCTGGCGGCCACCCTGGTCGTCGCCGCCGCAAGTGCGGCAGCCGCCGAGATCACCCATGAGCAGATCGCCTTCTCGAACCAGGGTTACCTGACCCCGGATGCCCCCAGGTTCACCGTGTCGGGCGGCCAGGCGACCTATATCGGCGACTTCTCCTTCCAGGGAGAAGAACAGGTCACCCAGGTCACGACGACCCGGAGCTTCAACGATCCGGACATGAACGAGACCCGCAGCGTCTCTGATCTCCGGGTGATCCTGGATTACGAATTCCATCCTGAGGGTATCGCCTGGTACGCGGGCCGACGTGGGCTCGGCGCCGGGCAGGTCGTCGGCCAGCGTCTGGCCGCGTTCGATGACGCGCGCTTTCTGGTGAAGGACTTCTCCTCGGCGGATCAGGAGCGCCGGAAACTGGCGCGCGCTCCCTCCATGTCGCCGCAACAGAACTCTACCCAGCCGACCCCGGTGCCGGCCGCCTTTCAGCCGTCCGCCACCGCATCGGACCTGAGCGGCTTGCCCAAGAAGGAACTCCAGCGTCGGTTCCTGTCCGGCGAGATCAGCATGGAGGAGTACAACAAGGCACGGGCCGGACAGTGATCCCTGCCCGGCCCGCGGTTACCCCGGTCTGGCGGAGCGGCTTACGGCGCGCCGAGGCCGCCCATCAGGATGTACTTGATCTCGGTGAACTCCTCGGTGCCGTATTTGGAGCCCTCGCGGCCGAGACCGCTTTCCTTCATGCCGCCGAACGGCGCCACCTCGGTGGAGATGCCGCCCTCGTTGACCCCGACCATACCGTATTCCAGCGCCTCGGCAACGCGCCACACCCGGCCGAGATCGCGGGCGTAGAAGTAGCTGGCCAGACCGTATTCGGTGTCGTTGGCCTGCTGGATGACCTCTTCCTCGGTCTTGAAGCGGAACAGCGGCGCGACCGGACCGAAGGTCTCCTCACGGAAGATCTGCATGTCCGTGGTGGCGCCCGTCAGCACCGTCGGGGCGAAGAAGTTGGCGCCGAGGTCCTTGGCCCGCGAGCCGCCGGCCGCAACCTGGGCGCCGCGACCGATGGCGTCCATCACATGCTCCTCGACCTTGTCGACGGCGGAGCCCTCGATCAGCGGGCCGAGCACGACGCCGTCGTCGAAGCCGTTGCCCTGCTTCATCTTGGTCACGGCGGCGGCCAGTGCCTCGGAGAATTTGTCGTAGATGCCGTCCTGCACGAAGATCCGGTTGGCGCAGACGCAGGTCTGGCCGGTGTTACGGAACTTGGACAGGATCGTGCCTTCCACGGCCGCGTCGATATCGGCGTCGTCGAAGATGATCATCGGCGCGTTGCCGCCCAGTTCCAGGCTGACCTTCTTCACCGTGCCGGCGGCCATGGCCATGATCTGCTTGCCGATCGGGGTGGAGCCGGTGAAGCCGATCTTGCGCACGATCGGGTTGGTGGCGAGCTCGTTGCCGATGGCGGACGCGCTCTTGCCGACGACGATGTTGAACACGCCGGCAGGAATGCCCGCGCGCTCGGCGAGCACGGCGAGCGCCAGGGCGGAATATGGGGTCATCTTCGCCGGCTTGATCACCACCGGGCAGCCGACGGCCAGGGCCGGGGCGCATTTTCGGGTGATCATGGAGTTCGGGAAGTTCCACGGGGTGATCGCGCCGACCACGCCGACCGGCTGCTTGATCACGACGATGCGCTTGCCCGGGGCATGGTTCGGGATCACGTCGCCGTAGCTGCGCTTGGCCTCCTCGGAGAACCACTCCACGAAGGAGGCGCCGTAGGCGATCTCGCCCTTGGCCTCGGCCAGCGGCTTGCCCTGCTCGGCGGTCATGATCGCGCCGAGGTCATCCTGATGCGCCATCATCAGGTCGAACCACTTGCGCAGGATCTGGCCGCGCTCCTTGCCGGTCTTCTCGCGCCAGCCCTTCCAGGCGGCGTTGGCGGCCTCGATGGCCCGCCGGGTCTCGGCCTCGCCCATGTCGGGGATCGTGCCGATCTTCTTGCCGGTCGCCGGGTCGTCAACGTCCACCGTGCCGCCGCCATCCGCGCCGACCCACTGGCCGTTGATGTAACCCTGCTGCTTGAAGAGATCCGGATCCTTCAGACGGCTCGCGAGATCCATATCGGTGTGCTCCCTCATGTGCCTTGGTGGCGTCGGCCTGCGGCATGCGTCCGGTGACGCATGCCGTCATGGCGGATGATCATTGTCGCGTTGACCGTACTATAGGCAGCGTCGCCGCGATTTGAAGGGAGCGAAACATGCGGCAGCCGAAATCGGCCCCCGCTCAGTTCCGGCCCGTGACGCCCTCAACGACGCAGTCGCCCGTGGTGTAGATCGACCGCACGGCCGTGGTCGCGGCGAGGTGAATCGCCAGGTTGCCGGTGCAGTCGGAGAAGGCGATCCAAGCGCTGTACGACAGGGAGCCCGGGGCCTCGCCGCCATCGTCGTCGGCCGCCACGAAAACCTGACGGATTCGGGTGCGGTCGACGCCCAATTCGTCGATCACCGCCTGGACCTTGGCCCGGACCTCGTCGATCCGCCGGGCCTCCGCGGGTGCGGCAAGGCCCGCCGTAAGCATCAGTACCGCCACCGAAAAGCCACCCAAACGCTTGAGCATCTCTGTCTCCGTCGCTGACACGCTCGGCAAGAGATGGGCGGCTGGGATCGTCGGATTAAGTCACGAAACCGGGAGATCGTCGTGCCCGGGCCGCACGAAATCCGCCACCGCCTGGACAACCGGTCGGGCCAGCAGCATGCGGGCATGGCCGAAACGCTCGGTCAGCAGAAGCGTCGCGTCCGGCCGCAGCGCCGCCAGGGCCTCCGCGTCGCTCGCCGGCACCTCGTCGTCGCCTTTGTCGTGCAGCAGCAGAAGCCGCGGCGGCAGGCTGTCCGCGACCGTCAGCAGGTCGAACCGCGTCCCGTCGAAGCCGCGGCGGGTCAGCTCCCCCATCAGATCGGCGCTGCGCGCCTGCGGCTCGCCCGCCATCTCCAGCCACCGCCGCGTGGCCGAGGCCAGATGGACCGGCGTCGAGATCAGGGCGAGAGCGGGAACCGCGAGCGGCGGGCCGGCGATCACCTCGGGAACGCAGGCGAGCCCGGCCGCCAGCCCGCCGAAGGAATAGCCGACCACCGCCGTCACCGGCTTTCCCGCGTCCGCGAGCTCGGCGCAGAGCAGACGCAGCCCGGTGGCGATGCGCGGCAGGCTGGCGGTCGTCCCGCCGCTCTCGCCATGCCCCGGGGCGTCGAAGGCGGCACAGCGGATCCCGGCATTGGTCAGGGCGCGGATCACCGCGGCGAAATGGGTGGAGCGCGATCCCCAGCCATGGACCAGCGCCACGCAGGGCGCGTCCGGCGCCGGCTCGCTGGGCTCCCACAGATAGGTCCGGACCTCGTCGACGATGCCGTCCTGCACGCCGGAGATGACCAGCGAGCCGCGGGTGGCCTGATCGCCCAGCGCGGTATCCCCCGGCCGCGTCTCGGGCGTGCCGGGGGAGCACCAGCGCTGGAACAGAGCTTCGGCGTCGTCCGCCGTCACTCGACCGTCACGCTCTTGGCCAGGTTGCGGGGCTGGTCGGCGTCGGTGCCCTTGGCCACCGCGGCCAGATAGGCCAACAGCTGGACCGGGATCGAGTACAGGATCGGCGCCACCTCCGGCGGCACGTCCGGCAGCACGACCAGATAGTCGGCCGACTCGCCCAGTTCCTCCGCTCCCTCGGCATCGGTCAGCAGGATCACCCGGCCGCCGCGCGCCCGCACCTCGGCCATGTTGGAGGCGGTCTTGTCGAACCAGCCGTCGCTGGGGGCGACGATGACCACCGGCACATGCTCGTCGATCAGGGCGATCGGCCCGTGCTTCATCTCGCCGGCGGCATAGCCCTCGGCGTGGACATAGGTGATCTCCTTGAGCTTCAGCGCCCCTTCCAGGGCGATGGGGTAGGACAGCCCGCGCCCGAGATAGAGCACGTCCTTCGCGCGCGACAGGTCATGGGCGATGGGCTGATAGGTGCTGGTGTCCTTCAGCGCTTCGGCGACCCGGCTCGGCACGCCCTCAAGGGCCGTCACCAGGCGCAGCACCTCGCCCTCGTCGATATGGCCGCGCGCCTTGCCCAGCGCGATGGCAAGGCCGAGGAAGGCGGTGAGCTGGGCAGTGAAGGCCTTTGTCGAGGCCACGCCGAATTCCGGCCCCGCACGGGTCAGCAGCACGCCGTCGGATTCCCGGGCGATGGTGCTTTCCGGCACGTTGACCAGGGCCAGCACCTTCTGGCCCAGGCTCTTGCCGTGGCGCAGGGCCATCAGGGTGTCCAGGCTTTCGCCGGACTGGGACACGGCGATGACCACGCCGCCCTTCGGCAGCACCGCCTTGCGGTCGCGGAACTCCGAGGCGAGATCGACCTCGCAGGCCACGCCGCCGATGCTCTCCAGCCAGTAGCGGGCGGTCAGCCCGGAATAGAAGCTGGTGCCGGCGGCCAGGATGGTGATCTTCGACACCGACTTCGCGTCGTCCAGCGGATGCGGCAGGGTCGCAACGCCGGTGCCGGGATCGATCACCGTATGCAGGGTATGGGCGATGGCCTCCGGCTGGTCATAGATCTCCTTCTCCATGAAATGCCGGAAGTTGCCCTTGCCGATCATCGCGGCGGAGACGGTGGAGACCTGTTCCTGGCGCTCCACGGGGTTGCCGTCGCTGTCGAAGACCGACACGCCGGAGCGGCGCAGCACCGCCCAGTCGCCGTCGTCGAGATAGATGATGCGCCGGGTCAGCGGGGCGAGCGCCACCGCATCGGAGCCCACATAAGCCGCGTTGTCGCCGAGACCGATGGCCAGCGGCGAGGCTCGGCGGGCGGCGAGCAGCAGGTCCTCCTCGCCGGCGATCAGCACCACGAAGGCGAAGGCGCCGGTCAGTCGCGGCATGACCCGGGCCATGGCCTGCTGCGGGGTGGCGCCGTCGGCCAGCTCGCGCTCCAGCAGATGGGCGACCACCTCGGTGTCGGTGGCGCTCTCGAAGGTGGCGCCGGTGGCGGCCAGCTCGGCCTTCAGGGCGGCGTGGTTCTCGATGATGCCGTTATGGACGACGGCGACCCGGCCGGCCACATGCGGGTGGGCGTTGGCCAGGTTGGGCGGACCATGGGTCGCCCAGCGGGTGTGGCCGATACCGGAGACGCCTTTCAGCGGCTCGGCCTGCAGCACGTCCTGCAGGGCCGACAGCTTGCCCGGCGCCCGCCGTCGGGCGAGGCCGCCGTCCGAGACGGTGGCGAGACCGGCGGAATCGTAGCCCCGGTACTCCAGCCGCCGCAGCGCATCCATCATCAACGGTGCGGCCGGTTCCGACGACAGCACTCCAACGATCCCGCACATGGTTCAGCCTTTCGTCTTCTTTTTCGCAAGGTTGCGTTGGCGCAGGCGTTCGCCCCCGCCGGAAATGGTCTTGGTCTCGCCGCGCACCACCACCAGGTCGTCGCCGGCGACGTCCTTGGTCACGGTGGAGCCGGCACCGACGATCGCGCCGTCGCCGACCTTCACCGGGGCGACCAGCGCGGTGTTCGAGCCGATGAAGGCCCGCGCGCCGATATCGGTGTGGAACTTGTTATAGCCGTCGTAATTGCAGGTGATGGTCCCAGCCCCGATATTGGCGCCGCTGCCGACCCGGGCGTCGCCGATATAGCTGAGGTGGTTGGCCTTGGCCCCGGTCTCGATCTCCGCGTTCTTCACTTCCACGAAATTGCCGATATGGGCCTCCGCCCCGATCCGTGCGCCGGGGCGCAGGCGGGCATAGGGACCGACCAGGGCGCAAGGGCCCACATGGGCGCCTTCCAAATGGCTGAAGGCGCGGATCTCCGCCCCCTCCTCGACGACGACCTTGGGCCCGAAGACCACATGCGGGCCGACCGTCACGTCCGGAGCCAGCCGGGTGTCGTGGGTCAGGAACACGGTCTCCGGCGCGGTCATGGTCACCCCGCCGTCGAGAGCCGCCGCCCGCAGCCGGTCCTGCATCGCCGCCTCGGCCCGGGCGAGGCCGGCGCGGGAGTCCACCCCCTGGGTCTCCAGCGGGTCGCAGGTCACCACATGGCAGCGCCGGCCGTCCTGGTGGGCGATGCCGACCAGGTCCGTCAGGTAGAACTCGCCCTTGGCGTTGTCGTTCCCGATCCGCCGCAGCATGTCGAACAGGATCGCCGCATCGACCGCCATCACCCCGCCATTGCACAGGCCGATGGCCAGCACCTCCGGCGTGGCGTCGCGGGCCTCGATGATGCGCTCAAGGGCCCCGTCGGGCCCGAGCACCAGGCGACCGTAGAGCGCCGGATCCTCCGGCTCGAAGCCGAGGACGACCACGGCGGGGTCGTCGGCCGCATGCCGGGCCGTCACCAGATGGGACAGGGTCTGCGGCGTGATCATCGGCGTGTCGCCGAAGCAGACCAGAACCGTCCCGCCGCCGCGGCACCACTCCTCCAGGGCCTCGGCCGAGGCCAGAACCGCGTGCCCGGTGCCGAGCGGCGGATCCTGGACGGCGACCTCGGCCCGGCCGCTGACCGCCTCGCGCACCCGGTCATGGGCGGGGGCGGTTACGACGACCACCGGATCGGCGCCGCTGCCGGCAACCGCGTCCAGCACCCAGCCGATCATCGGCTTGCCCGCCACCGGATGCAGCACCTTCGGCAGGGAGGATTTCATGCGCGTCCCCATGCCTGCGGACAGGATCACGGCGGCGACTCGTTCGCTCATCGGCGACAGGCTCCTTCTCTTACTCGGCCCCGACCGCCTGGTCCGGCGTCGGGGTTAGGCCGGTTATACATGCCACCGGCCGGGGCGATTGACGAAGACACGATTTGCAACGGAGTGTAACAGTCTCAAGCTTTTTAGATTTATGTCATCCACGGTCCCCATGCCTCTCCCGACGAAAGCCGCCGCGGTCGTCTTCGATCTCGACGGCACCCTGATCGACAGCGCCGACGATCTGGGCGCGGCCGCCAACCGACTGCTCGCTGCCGAAGGGCGCCGCCCGCTATCCCCGCAGGAAGTGCGCCGCTTCATCGGCGACGGCAGCCGGGTCTTCGTGGAGCGGGCCTGGGCGGCCACCGGCACGCCGGCCGATACTCCGGCCGCCCTGGAGGCCCTGGTCGTCCGCTTCATCGCCGAGTACCAGAGCGACGTGGCCGGCCACACGGTTGCCTATCCGGGTGCCGTGGAGACCGTCGCAGCCCTGAAGGCGGCGGGGATCGCCGTGGCGGTGTGCACCAACAAGCCGCAACGCCCGGCCGAGCTGGTGCTGGAGGCGCTGGGCTTCGCCCCGTATCTGGACGCGGTGGCGGGCGGCGACCGTTTCGCCCATCGCAAGCCGGACCCCCGGCACCTGCTCGACACCCTGGCCCTGCTGGATGCTGCGCCGCGGGACGCGGTGATGGTCGGCGACAACGAGCACGACATGGCCGTCGCCCATGGGGCCGGCACCGGCGCGGTGCTGGTGAGCTACGGCTATGCCCGCCTGCCCCTGGCCGACATCAAGGCGGATGCCCGCATCGACCGCCTTGCCGAATTGCCGGGTATTCTCGGATTGTGAGGGCGGGTGAACCGATTGGGCCGGACGGGGCGTTGAGTGATTGACAAGCCCGGCCGGTCCCCGTAGATACCGGCGTCCAGATACGGACCGGGCGCGTAGCTCAGCGGGAGAGCACTGCCTTCACACGGCAGGGGTCGCTGGTTCAATCCCAGCCGCGCCCACCATTCCCACCCGATATCCGACCGACGAACACCTGCTCACGCGTAGGGCTGCGTCGTCGTGACCGACTCCCGGCCTTCCTGCCGATCGCGCCAGGCGTGCAGCGTCGGCAGATCCGCGAGCCAGTCACGATCCGGGAAACGGAACCCGATATAGTCGACCGCCGTCAGCGCGGCGAAACCGGCGATGTCCGGCCGGTCGGCGAAGTCCCGCGGCGGGGTGGCGTCGAGCCGGCGCAGGCCCTCCCGCATGGTGCGGTGGCGCTTTGCCCCGACGATATCGGTGTCAAAGGAGGCGCTGGACTTGCGGCCGATGATGATCGCGGTCGCGGCCTCGATGGCGCCCAGGGCCGGTGCTGCAACCGTCAGGGTCCGCTCAAGGTCGTCCGCCGGCCAGACCGACGGTTCCGGAACGAGCGCGTCCAGGTAGCGCAGAATGAGAAATGCCTCGGCAATCGGCGTGCCGCCGTCGGTCACCAAAGTCGGAACCCGGGCCGCCGCATTGGCGCGCAGGAACGGCTCGGCATCGGCCCAGGGATCGACCACCTCGGTCTCGACCCGGCCGGCCAGCCCCTTCTCGGCGATCGCCAGACGGACCAGCCGCACGAAGGGCGAGGTGGTGTTGATGTACAGCTTCATGAGACCCTCCCAGCGCTCTTATCGGCCCCGACCTTGACTGTCGGGTTCTATCATCGGACCCACAGGTCCGGGCCGGGAGAGTGTCTCATGAGGGTTGAGGAGCCGCCATGCTCAGGCGGAGAAGATGGCGACGGCTCCCAGCGCCACGACGGCGATCGTCACGGAAACCGCAAGAACCACAAGAACCGGAGATCCCCAGCGGCCCTGGCGTGCTTCGGTAGGGGTAAGCTTGGTCATTGATCGCTCCTTTCCCGTCCGTTCGAACACAATGACACTGCCCTACACCTAAGTCGGCATGGCCATCTGTCGACCCCTCGTTGCCGCGCGGGCGATGGACAGGCCCCGGCCAGGCGCGCAAAAATGCTCGTAATTTCCAAGCCTTACGGAGACGGCCGCGATGACATCCAAAGCCGACACCTATTTCGAGACGGCCACGCGCTGGCATGACGAACAGAAGGCTCTGCGCGCCCTATTGCGCGACTGCCCGGTGACCGAGGAGTTCAAGTGGCGCGGCCCCTGCTACAGCGCGGCCGGCGGCAACATCGTCCTGATCGGCAACTTCAAGGACGCCTGCACGCTGAGCTTCCTGAAGGGGGTGCTCCTGAAGGATCCCGAGGGGATTCTGGAACCGCCGGGCCAGAACAGCCGCTCGGTGCGGATGGCGAAATTCACCTCGGTCGACCAGATCGACGCGCGGGCCTCCACCCTGAAGGCCTATGTGCGCGAAGCCGTAGACCTGGAGGCGGCCGGCCTCAAGGTGGAGTTCGCCAAGGACGACCTGGATCAGCCGGACGAGCTGACCGAGCGGCTGGCGCGGGACGAGGCGTTGAAGACGGCGTTCGAGGCCCTGACGCCGGGGCGCCGCCGGGGATACCTGCTGCATTTCTCCCAGGCCAAGCGGTCCACGACCCGCTGCGACCGGATCGAGAAATGGGCGCCGCATATCCTCGCCGGCAAGGGCATGCACGACCGCTAGCCCGCCGTCCCCCGACACCGGCGACCGTGGCAATCCCGGCCGCGCGGCACATATTGGGTCGCGGGACCAGCCGGTTCTCAGAACAGCCACCGACCGGGACGCATTTGGCCATGAGGCTCACCCGACGCCAGTTCACCGTGGGCAGCGCCGCCGCGCTCGCCACCCCTTTCATCGTCCCGGCCGCCGCGCAGACGCCAGGACGGGCGATCGGCGACGCCGCCCGCGCCTTCGATCGGCTGCATGCGGTCCTGGTCCAGCGCGGCGGCGACCTGGTCTTCGCCGAGGCCCTGCGTGGCCCCGGGCTCGACCGGACGGCGAACATCAAGTCCTGCTCGAAGAGCATCGTCGCCCTGCTGCTCGGCATCGCCATCGACCGGGGCGAGATCTCCGGCGTGAACGCCCGGCTGGCCGAGGTGGCGCCTCAGCTCCTGCCCAAGGACGCCGATCCGGACGTGGCGGAGATCACCCTCCAGGACCTGGTGACCATGCGCGCCGGGCTGGAGGCGACCTCGGGCCGGGAATACGGCGCCTGGGTCAATTCTCGCAACTGGGTGGCCTACGCCCTGCGTCGGCCGATGGTGGCCGAGCCGGGCGGGCGGATGATCTATTCGACCGGGTCGAGCCATGTGCTCGGCGCCGCCCTCACCGTGGCGGCCGGCGAGAGCCTACTGGCACAGGCGCGGGCCCGGCTGGGCGATCCCCTGGGCATCGAGATCCCGGCCTGGACCCGCGACCCGCAGGGCTACTACATGGGCGGAAACCAGATGGCGATGACCCCGCGGGGGATGCTGCGGGTGGCGATGCTGATGCGCGACGGCGGCCTGTTCGACGGCAGGCAGGTCGTCCCGCGCGACTGGGTGACGGCCTCGGCGGAGCCGCGCACCCAGTCGCCCTGGTCCGGTCTCGGCTACGGCTACGGCTGGTTCGTCTCCGACAGCGGCTACCTGATCGCGCGCGGCTATGGCGGGCAGGTGATCGCCGCCCATCCCGAACGCGAGTTGGCCGTGGCCATCACCTCGGACCCGGACCAGCCGGCCCGTTCCCAGGGATATTTCGGCGAGCTGATGCGGTTCCTCGAGGGCCCGATCCTGGAGGCTTAGGCCGCGCCCGACCGTGGACGACTGCGGACTGCCAAGAGAATAACGCAGCCGAGCGGATATGTCGGATGCATGATTAATTCTTGACGAAATTTTAATATTGGCCTTCCCACTATCCTACCGTTCTTGGGAGCGGGACAAAATCGATGTTCGACTGGCTGCCGCAGTTCATGAGTGGCCTTGGCCTCCTGGTCATGCTGTCCGTCTGCGTGGCCTATATCGAATCCCTGGCCGCCGCGGGTGCGCGCCGCTTCCTGCATAACGTCATCATCGGATCCCTGTTCGGCATCGTCATCGTCGTGGTGATGCTGAAGCCGATCGAGCTGCCGGTCGGTGCGACCTTCGACCCGCGCGCCGGGCCGGCGATCCTGGCCGCGGTGTTCAGCGGACCGGTCGGCGCGATCGTCGCCGCCGGCATCGGCGCGGCCGGCCGGTATTATCTGGTCGGCGGACCGGTCGCACTGGGCGGTGCTATCGGTTTCCTTCTCTACGGCGCCTTCGGCCTGCTGGTCATGACGGCTCTGCGGCGCTGGAAGCTGCCGCTTACTCCCCTCGTCCTCGCCGCCATCGGCGCGCTCGGCTCGATCGCCGTCGTCCCCGCCTTCTTCGTCAGCGTCGATCCGGCGACGGCGGTGCAGATCATCCGCAAGGCCGGTCTCATCCTGCTCGCGAACAACATCGCGGGAACCGTGATCGTCGGCCTCGCGCTGGAGGCATCGCGTAAATACGTCCAGTTGCGCGCGAACCTCGTCAAGCGGCAGCAGGAGGACGCGAAACTGTCCCTGGTCGCGCGGGAGACGACGAACTCGGTGATCATCACCGACGGAGATGGCTTCATCGAGTGGGTCAACGAGGGCTTCACCCGTACCAGCGGCTACACGCTGGAAGAGGCGCTGGGTATGAAGCCCGGAGAGCTGTTCCAAGGGCCGGACACCGACCCCGAGGCTGTCCGGCTCATGCACAACGCCCTCGCCCGCGGCGAAGGCTTCGATGTGGAGATCCTCAACTACCGCAAGGACGGCACGCCCTTCTGGGTGGAGATCAGTTGCCAGGCGATCCAGGAACCGGGACAGCCCAAGAAGTTCATCGCGATCGAAAACGACATCACGTTGCGCAAGCAAGCATCGGAGCGGGCCGAGCAGGCCGAGCGGATGCTGCTGATGGCGATCGACTCCATCGATGACGGCTTCGTCCTGTTCGACAAGGACGACCGGCTCGTCCTCGCAAACCGAAAGTACAAGGACTTCTTTCCCGGCGGCCATGAGATCATCCGGCCCGGGGTCGATTTCGAAACCATCCTGCGCGCCTCGGCCCAGGACAACAGCTATGCGCTGCCCGGCACGATTGGCCCCTCCAAGGCGGCCTCGGAAGACGAACGGTTCGAGGAGCTGATCCAGAGCCGGCTGGCCGCGCACCGGGCCGGTGGCGAGATGAACCAGAAGCTCAGCGACGGGCGCTGGCTCAAGCTGCGCGAGCGGCCCACGCCGGAAGGCGGCGTGGTCGGCCTGAGGATCGATATCACCGAGTTGATGGCCGCCCGGGAGGCCGCCGAGGCCGCCAACCTGGCCAAGTCCGAATTCCTGGCCGCCATGAGCCACGAGATCCGGACCCCGATGACCGGCATCATGGGCATGGCAGACCTGCTTCTCGATGAGGACCTGAAGCCGGACTGGGCCGCCAAGGTGACGCGGATCAAGGCGGCCTCGACCGGGCTCTTGCGGATCCTGAACGACATCCTCGACCTCTCCAAGCTGGAGGCCGGCAAGATGGTCGTGGAGGACATCCCGTTCGAGATCCGACCGCTGATCGACGATGTCATCAGCCTGACGCAGCAGATCGGCCAGAGCGCCAAGATCGACCGCATCGCCATTTCCGCCAAGATCGGGCGGGCGGTTCCCCGGACGGTGCGGGGCGACCCGGCGCGGCTGCGGCAGATTCTGATCAATCTGCTCGGCAATGCGGTCAAGTTCACCGAGCAGGGATCGGTCACCCTGCATTGCGACGTCGACCGCGAGGGCGGCGGCCTGTCGTTCAAGGTGGTCGATACCGGCATCGGCATAAAGGACGACGTCCTGCCCAACCTGTTCACCCCGTTCACCCAGGCCGACGCGTCCATTAGCAGGACCTATCAGGGGACTGGACTCGGCCTCGCCATCTGCCAGCGGCTGGTCAGCCTGATGAACGGCAGCATCGGCGTGGAAAGCCGGTTCGGCGAGGGCAGCACCTTCTCGTTCCGGCTGCCGTTCGAAGCGGTCGAGGAGAGCGGCGACGCGGCGGAGGGCGCCGCGCCCAGCCTCGGCGGCCCGTCCGGGCGGCTGAAGATCCTTGTGGCGGAGGATGTGGAGATCAACCGCATCATCGTGGAGGCCATGCTGGCCAAGAGCGGCCATAGCGCGGTGCTGGCGACCAACGGTGCCGAGGCGGTGCAGGCGGTCGAGGCCGAGGACTTCGACGTCATCCTCATGGATCTTCGGATGCCGGTGATGTCCGGCATCGACGCCACCCGACGCATCCGGGAGCTGCCGGGACGCAAGGCGCAGATCCCGGTCATCGCGCTCACCGCCGACGTGGTCGAGGAGACCCGGGATGCCTGCCGGGCGGCCGGGATCAACGGCTTCGTGCCGAAGCCCATCGAGGTTGATGCGCTGAACCAGGCGCTGCACGACGCCGTTGCCGAGCGCAGACCGGATCCGGTGGCCTGAAGGGCCGTCCCCGGCAGACGTTGTCTACCGCCATCGCCCAAATTTTTTTCATGCGCCGGCCTGCCATGCGGGCTTGTCTGTTGTGCCGCGCCCCCCTATCTCCATGTCGCCCGGAATTTGAACCCAAAAACAGGGCGACCCGACTTTAACGAAAACATGAAGGACCCCGGATGAAACGCTTCGCTCTGCTTGGCGCGATTGCCGCGCTCGCGCTCGCCCCCTCGATCGTGAACGCCCAGGACCGCAGCAACTGGCCGTCCAGCTTCACGGTCGCCACCGCCTCCCAGGGCGGCACCTATTTCGCCTACGGCGCCGGTTGGGCAAACCTGGTCGCCGATCAGCTCGGCATCTCGGGCGGTGCGGAAGTCACCGGCGGCCCGATGCAGAACATGGCGCTGGTCCATACCGGCGACGCCGCCTTCGGCATGACCACCATGGGCCCCGCCCGTGAGTCGATGGAAGGCAAGAACGCCATCGCCCCGGGCCTGCAGATGACCAATGCCTGCGCGATGTTCCCGATGTACGAGACCCCGTTCTCGATCACCACGCTGAAGTCCTCGGGCATCACCAAGGTCTCCGAGATCCCGGCCGGCGCCAAGATCGGCTTCGGTCCGGCCGGCTCCACCTCGGACACCTACTTCCCGCTGATGCTCGAAACCCTGGGCGTGTCCTTCGACCGTCGCAACGGCGGCTGGTCCGACCTGGGCGGCCAGCTCCAGGACAACCTGCTCGACGTGATCGCCTTCGCCGCCGGCGTGCCGGTCCCGGCCGTCAGCCAGCTCGAGGTGCAGACCGAGATCAACGTGATCGAGTTCACCGAGGAAGAGCAGAAGAAGATCATCGACGCCTTCCCGGTCTCGGCCTTCGAGATCAAGGAGAGCACCTACACCACGCTGACCAAGCCGGCGCGCTCGGTCTCCATGTGGAACTTCGCGATCGCCAACTGCGACCTGCCGGAATCCTTCGTCTATGAGGCGACCAAGGTGGTGATGTCGGACAACGCCCGCATGGTCGGCATCCACAAGGCGGCGACCGCGACGGTCCCGGCCAACTGGGACAAGAACACGTTCATGCCCTGGCATCCGGGTGCGGCGCGTTGGTTCAACGAGAACGGCGCCAGCATCCCGGCCTCGCTGATCCACGGCGGCTGACCGGCCGCTCCACAAACTGCCGCTGCGGCGGCACAGGCGGACCGCGTCCCCCGGGGCGCGGTCCGTTCCATAAGCGGCGCCACAGGCGCGAATGCCCGCCACAGACGCGGGGACTGCGGGGAAGATCCGACCATGAGCCATGAGACCGCGACCGGGCAGGCCGCCCGCGAGAGTGACGAGCCCGTGATTGCCGCGGGGGTGGACGACGAACCGGTAGAGGCCAACCGGCGTCTGTTCGACGGGCGCAGCGCGACGCTGATCGCCGTGCTCAGCGGCCTCTACGCGGCCTTCCACGTGCTGGCGCTGAACGGCACGTCGATCTCCGCGATGACCGGCGGCGTGGTGACCATTCCGTTCCTGCCGGATTTCCCGATGGAGACCTGGAACTTCCGCATCATCCACGTGGCGGGCGCACTGGCGATCGGCTTCCTGATCTTCTCCGCCACCCGGTTCCCGGAGAGCGAGAGCGACGAGACGCGCAGCCTGGGCTGGCTGTCGCTGGTCCTGATGATCCCGGCCCTGTTCTCCCTCGGCATGGCTCTGTCCTTCGCCGTGGAGATCGCCAACGGGGTCATGTGGAACGGCATCGACGCCCGCATCAAGTTCAACGAGACCTGGCTCTTCGGCGCGCCGCTGATCGCCGCCACCGCCGGCGCGATCGGGCTGTCCTGGTTCCACCGGCGCCGGCGCGACGGCTTCGCCGCCCCGGACGCGGTGCTGGCGGTCTGCGGCTTCGCGGTCGCGGCCTATCTGATCGTGATCTACGGCACCCTGATGCGGAACTCGACCGGCACGCCCTTCGCGCCGATCGGGATCTCGCTGGCCGCCGTCGCCGGCACGATGCTCATCCTGGAGCTGACCCGCCGGGTCGCCGGCATGGCGCTCGTGGTGATCGCCGTCGTGTTCCTGATCTACGTCTTCGCCGGCGCGCATCTGCCGGGCTTCCTGCAGTCGCCGGCGATCGACTGGACCCGCTTCTTCAGCCAGGTCTACACCGATGCCGGCATTCTCGGCCCGACCACGGCCGTGTCCTCGACCTACATCATCCTGTTCATCGTCTTCGCCGCCTTCCTGCAGGCCTCCAAGGTCGGCGACTATTTCGTCAACTTCGCCTTCGCGGTTGCCGGCCGCGCCCGCGGCGGGCCAGCCAAGGTCGCGATCTTCGCCTCGGGCCTGATGGGCATGATCAACGGCACCTCGGCCGGCAACGTGGTGGCCACGGGCTCGCTGACCATCCCGCTGATGAAGAAGGTCGGCTATCACCGCAAGACCGCCGGCGCCGTCGAGGCGGCGGCGTCCACCGGCGGCCAGATCATGCCGCCGATCATGGGTGCCGGCGCCTTCATCATGGCCGAGATCACCGGCATCCCCTATGCCGAGATCGCGCTCGCCGCGGTGATCCCCGCGATCCTGTACTTCGTGTCGATCTACTTCATGGTCGACTTCGAGGCGGCCAAGCTCGGCATGCGGGGGATGCGCGAGGACGAGCTGCCGCGCTTCTCCACCATGGTGCGGCGGGTCTACCTGTTCCTGCCGATCATCATCCTGATCGTCGCCCTGTTCCTGGGCTATTCGGTGATCCGGGCCGGTACGCTGGCGATCGTCTCGGCGGCCGTCGTGAGCTGGCTGACGCCGAGCCGCATGGGCCCGCGCGCGATCGCCAAGGCGTTCGAGCTGGCCGGCTTCATGTCGATCCAGATCATCGTGGTCTGCGCCTGCGCCGGCATCATCGTCGGCGTGATCTCGCTGACCGGCGTGGGGGCGCGGTTCTCCAATCTGCTGCTCGACCTGGCGGACACCTCCCAGCTCCTGGCCCTGTTCTTCGCGATGTGCATCTCCATCCTGCTGGGCATGGGCATGCCGACCACGGCGGCGTATGCGGTGGCCGCCTCGGTCGTCGCGCCGGGCCTCGTGGAGCTTGGGATCAACCAGCTCACGGCGCATTTCTTCGTGTTCTACTTCGCCGTGGTCTCCGCCATCACCCCGCCGGTGGCGCTGGCCTCCTATGCCGCCGCCGGCATCTCCGGCGCCAACGCGATGGAGACCTCGGTGGCGTCCTTCAAGCTGGGCATCGCCGCCTTCATCGTGCCGTTCATGTTCTTCTACAACGGCGCGCTGCTGATGGACGGCGGCACGGTGGAGATCATCCGCGCCCTGATCACCGCGGTGGTCGGCGTGTTCCTGCTGTCGGCAAGCGTCCAGGGCTGGTTCCTGGGCGGCCGGTCCGTCTGGTATCTGCGCCTGGCGCTGCTGGCCGCCGCCCTGTTCATGATCGAAGGCGGGCTGGTGACCGACGCGATCGGCGTGGCGATCGCCGCGGCGGCCTATGCGATCCAGCGCTTCCTGCAGCCGCGCCCGGACGCGATGGTCGAGGTCCGCGGCCCGGACTGAGCGCCGGCGCGGGTACCGCCTTCCACCAGGCCGGTCGGTCTAGTCTCGGGAAAAGGCAACGGGGAGGCACAGCCTCCCCCGAAGCGCTCAGATGGCGCGGAAATCGGTCGACCGGACGCGGTCCGTCAGGTCGATCTCTTCTTCGTGCACGACCTCGCTCATCAGCATGCCCCGGCGGATGAGTTCCCGGATCGCGGCCGCAAGACTGGGCATTCGATGCCGGTAGCGCCAGTCATCGATCGAATCCAATTCGTCCCTGTCCAGCATGATCTGCAGACGAACATTCCGGAGGCCGGATTGGTCCGAGGCAGGCATCTTCGTGCATCTCCGAAAACAGGCCTGTACCGGCAATGCGTCAGGCAGGATTATCAACGCTACAGAGACGGCCGTTAGTCAATAGCCACAACACAGTAAGGCCCATGGCGCGGCGGATTTTCGCTACCGCCAGCTGTGTGTCACGCCTTCCAACGAACCGGATCCGCGACTAGGGTGAACGCGCGCGGCGAGGCCGGACCGCGGCAGCCAGGAAGAACGGTCGGCGACGGGCGTCAGGCCGGCGCAGGCAGGTTCCGATCGAGGGCTGACCCTATGAGACTGCGAGACCACCTCAGACAGGAAACCAGAACGCTGCACCAGCGCACCGAGGAGGCGCTGGCCGGCCTCGACATCCGGACCGGGCTCGGGCTGGACCGCTTCCTGCTGGTGCATCATGCCGCCGTCCTGCCGATCGAGCGCCGGCTCGCCACCTGCGACCTCGCCGCCTGCGACATGGCTGAGCGCTGGCCGTTCCGCCTGACCGACCTGCTCGCCCAGGACCTGCGGGAGCGCGCCCTGAACCCGACCGAGGGTGTAATGGCGTCAGCGATCGACCACGCGCACCCTCTCGGCCTGTGCTATGTGCTTGGCGGATCGAGGCTCGGTGCCCGCTTCCTGCTCAGGCGCCTGAGCGGCGCCGGGCCCGCACCTCGCTACCTGACCCAGGCGCCAGACGATGCGATCTGGCCCTGGACCCTCAAGCTCCTGAACTCTCCCGAGGCCGACTCGGCGCCCTGGGATGCCGTGGTGAAAGCCGCCGAGACCGCCTTCGCCAGTTTCGCCGACGCCCTGACCCTGGTCGGGGCTTCCAAGGAGAGTATCGATGAGCTCGCTGTCTGAAACGTCGCCGGCCGTCGACCTGTCGGAATGCGAGCGCGAGCCGATCCACAAACCGGGCCGGGTTCAGTTCTTCGGCTTCCTGATGGCGGTGTCGCCCGACTGGACCATCACCCAGGTGTCGAGCAATACCGGCACCTATATCGGGCTCGAGCCGGAAGACCTGCTCGGCGCCGATCTGAACTCGGTGCTGAACCGAGAGGCGATCCACAACATCCGCACGCGCATGCAGATGCTGCAGGACGAGGACACCGTGGAGCGGCTGTTCCGCATCCGGCTGCTCGACAACCTGGACCGCGAGTTCGACATCGCGCTGCATGTCACGGGCGAGACCACGATCCTGGAGTTCGAGCCGAACTCGGACGTGCAGCAGGACTACACCGCCTATGTCCAGCCGATGATCAACCGGGTGTCGAAGCCGGAGACCGTCAAGGAGGCCTGCGAGTCGGCGGCCAAGGCGGTCCGGGCGCTGACCGGATTCGACCGGGTCATGGTCTACCGGTTCCACGACGACGATTCGGGGGAGGTGATCGCCGAGGTGCGCGGCCCCGGCGCGGAGAGCTATCGCGGCCTGCGCTATCCCGCCTCCGACATCCCGCCCCAGGCCCGGCGGATGTACCTGCGCAGCACCCTGCGGATCGTCTCCGACATCCACGCGCCGACAGCCGAAATTCTGCCGGAGAAGGATCCGTCGACCGGCGAGCCCCTCGACCTGTCCCTATCCAGCCTGCGGGCGGTCTCGCCGATCCACCTGGAGTACCTGGAGAATATGGGGGTCCAGGCCTCCATGTCGGTGTCCATCGTCATCCGCGGCAAGCTCTGGGGCCTGATCGCCTGTCACCACAACAGCCCGCGGGTCCTGAGCTTCCAGGCGCGCTCGGCCACCCAGATGTTCGGCCAGCTCTTCGCCCTGATCCTGGAGAAGAAGGACAACGAGCTCAGCAATCTCGACCGCGAGCGCGCCCAGTCCCTGCACGACGCGCTGATGGCACGCCTGGCCACCGGCTCCTCCATCGCTCGGCAGTTCCAGGACCTCGCCGACATGATCTCCCAGGTGATCCCCTGCGACGGCATGATCGGCTGGACCGAGGGGGCCTATAACGCGGTAGGCGAGGTCCCGAGCCAGGACGAGTTCAGCGCCCTTCTGCCGTTCCTGATCTCGGCCGCCTCGGGCCGGATCTACGCGACCCACGACCTGGCCGGCGCCCTGCCCGAGGGCATCTCCGCGCCGGCCCCCATCGCCGGCCTGCTGGCGATCCCGGTGTCCCGCTCGACCCGGGATTTCATCGTCCTGGTCCGCCGGGAGATCACCAAGACCATCGAATGGGCCGGCGCTCCCGACAAGGCGGTGATCCGGCGCGACGGCGAGGACCGGCTGAGCCCGCGCACCAGCTTCGCCGCCTGGCAGGAGATCGTCCGGGGTCAGTCCGCCCTGTGGACCGACAGCGACATCCGCACGGCGGAATCCCTGCGGGTCACCCTGACCGAGGTGATCCTGAAGATGTCGGAGACCGCCCTGGCCGAGCGCACCGCCGCCAACGAGCGCCAGGAGATCCTGATCGCCGAGCTGAACCACCGGGTGCGCAACATCTTCAACGTGATTCGGGGCATCTGGTCCCAGAGCTCGTCCTCGGGCGGCGGTACCGTCACCGGCCTGACCGAGACCGTCGGCGGCCGGATTCAGGCCCTTGCCCGGGCCTATGACCAGGTTACCGAGGTCGACTGGCGGCCGGCCTCCCTTTGGCGTCTGCTGGCCACCGAGCTGGCGGCCTATTCCGACTCCGGCCGCGACCGGCTGGAGCTCCGCGGCCAGGACGCCCTGCTTCTGCCCAATGCGGTCTCCGCCACGTCGCTGGTGATCCACGAGCTGACCACCAACTCGATCAAATACGGGGCGCTGAGCGCGCCGTCCGGTTGGATCACGGTGACTTCCACCGCCGGCACCGGCGGCGACCTGACCATCGAGTGGCGCGAGCAAGGGGGCCCGACCGTCTCGCCGCCCGAACGGATCGGCTTCGGCACCACGATCATCGAGCAGTCGGTCCCCCATGAACTGGGCGGTACCACCGTCGTCCGCTTCGCCTCCGAGGGGCTGGAGGTGGACATCACCATCCCGGCACGCTTCGTGGCCGGCATGGTCAATACGCCGGCGCCGGTGATCGGCCAGGTCCGCGAGGCACCCGCGCCGCGTCAGACGATCAGCGGCTCGGCTTTGCTGCTGGAGGACAACCTGATCATAGCCCTGGCAACCGAGGAGATGCTGCGCAATGTCGGCGCCGACCACGTCTGGATCTGCTCCACCGTTGCCCAGGCCCTACGGGTGATCGAGACAAGCGACGTCGATTTCGGCGTGCTCGACGTCAATCTTGGGGACATGAATGCGGGCGATGTGGCGCGGGAGCTCAGCCGGCACGGCGTCCCGTTCATGTTCGTGACAGGGTATGGCGAGCGGTCGCCGATGAAGGCGGCCTATCCCCATGCCCCCGTCCTGCAGAAGCCCTTCGCCGAGGAGCGGCTCGCGACCGCCCTGGCCAATCTCAAAGGCCGCCGCTGAACGGCACCCCAAAAAGCGTATCCCGGCCGCGAGGGGCCGGGACATCACTCTCAGAGATAAGAATTCGGCGGCGGACGACCCGTGTCAGCCTATGTCGCGCTCGGCCTCGGCATCGATGACGCCGCCGAGCCTGTCGCGGGCGGCGATCGTGTAGCCCAGGGCCGCGCGGATCGCCTCCGGCTTGAACGGCTTGGCGACGATCACCGCCGGCTCGTTCTCCAGACCGGTAAGCACCTCGTCAGGATAGGCGGTGACATAGATGGTCGCGAACTCGCCGTCGGCCCGCAGCTTCTCGATCGCCTGCAGCCCGGTATCGCCGCCTTCGAGCATCTGGTCGGAGACGATGATTTCGGGCCAGTTCTGGCGGCAGACCTTGATGGCGTCGGCCTCGTTGGTGACGATACCGATCACCGACAGGCCGGTCTCGCCGATGATATCGGACAGGTCCTGGGCGATCAGGCCGTGATCCTCGAGGATCAGCACCGGCAGCGGCGGAAGGTTGCGGGTCAGTTCCCGGCCCTCCTCCAGCTCGGTAGCCGCCTGCTCCGGCGAGAGGCTCACGAGTTCCGCCGCCTCCTCCAGCGAGAAGCCGACGAAGTCGCACAGCAGCAGCATCTGCTCGGGCACCGGCGGAAGGTTCGGCACGAAGGTGCGCAGCCGGTCGTCGGTGAAGGGCAGAGCCTCGCCCTTCGTCTCGTCCCCGGCCTCTCCCCCGCTCTGGGATCCCCATTCGCGGAAGAAATCCTTGAAGACCTGGAATTTCGCCGAGGCGGTGGCCGTCCCGCTCAGTGCCTGGTCGGTTTCGGCGCTGGCATAGGTGAGCCGCAGCCACTCTTCCGCCCAGACCGTATCCACGTTCAGGGCACGCAGAAACCGACGAAGCGGGCGCACACTCTGATGATTAAGCCATTTCCGCATAGTCACTTTTACCTGAGTCACGCGAAGCCGCGCGGAATCTACGTCCCGAGAGAGAAGACCAATTTAACGCCGATTCGGCAATCCGGTTCTCCACTTTCTGCCGCCTACCAGCCGAACTTTCGTTGAGTATGCAAGGATCGAGCGGCAATTCACAGTCTAATATCCCGCAATAATAGAGCCACTTAAGGCTCATTCACCGTTCTGTGCGGAATTCCGGCCTGGCCCCGCGACGCCTCACGCCGCACGCTCGATCGCGCCGGTGATCAGCCCGGTCACCTCTTCCGGCGAGGACTGGACGGCCGGCTTGTCGGTCACGAGCACGCCCCGGCGCAGGACCGCGATCCGGTCGGCCACGGCGAAGACGTCGGGCATGCGGTGGCTGATCAGCACCACGGCGATGCCCTGGTCGCGCAGACGCCGGATCAGATCGAGCACCTCCGCCACCTGACGCACGCTGATCGCGGCGGTCGGCTCGTCCATCAGCACGATCTTCGGGTTCGACAGGCGCGTGCGGGCGATCGCCACCGCCTGCCGCTGCCCCCCGGACATGCGCCTGACGAGATCATAAGGCCGGGTCTCCGACTTCAGCTCCTCGAACAGGGCGCCGGCCCGGGCATACATCGACCGGTTGTCCAGCACCCGGAACGGCCCGAAACCGCGCATCATCTCGCGGCCGAGAAAGACGTTCGCCGCCGCCGTCAGGTTGTCGCACAGCGCCAGGTCCTGATAGACGACCTCCACCCCCGCCTCGCGGGCTTCCCGCGGATTGTGGAACTCGGCCGGGCTCCCATCCACGAGCACCTGCCCGCCGCTCGGCCGGAAGTTGCCGGAGATGATCTTCACCAGCGTCGACTTGCCCGCCCCGTTGTCGCCCATCAGGCCGACGATCTGGCCCGGCTCGACCGAAAGCGAAATGTCCCCCAGCGCCTGGATGGCACCGAACCGCTTGGAGACGCCGCGCAGCTCCAGAACCGACATGAAACCCTCCCTGTCGCGTCCCCTGTTGACCGGGAACGTCGATATTTGTTCACGCCCTCAACTTATTTTAGAGGAACCGCGGACGTTCGGCCACAAGAACTCCGCGCATCCGCTTGACCGACCCCGGGCATCGGCCGAATAATTTCAGTGAAGAAGCAAAAATGATCGGATCCGCCGGCACGAGCCGATGGATCGATCCGGGGAAGCGGCTGGGCCATTCGTCTTGGAGAAAGATAACAGTCGGACACGCATCCTGCGCCTGCTGCGCCGGCATGGCGCCATGCCGCGGGTCGAGCTGGTGCGCCGCACGGGGCTGAGTGCGGCGGCGGTGTCGACCATCACCTCCGAGCTGATCGGCAGCGGCGTGCTGGTCGAGGCGGCGGAGGAGCCGGCCGCCGGCAGCGCCCGGGGCCGCCCGCCGGTCAATCTCGCCTTCAACCCCGCCTTCGGCCGCGTGGCCGCCGCCTCGATCCGGATGGACGTGATCGACGCCGTGATCGCCGATTTCCAGGGGAACATCCTAGCCCGCGAGCTGATCCCCTGCACCACCCGCGACCTGAAGGGCGACGAGGCGGCCCATGCCTGCGGCAACGCCATCGAGAAGGTCATGGCCCAATTGCCCGGCGCGGGGCCGAGCACGCTGGGCATCGCGTTCCAGGGCATCGTCGACCCGGTCGCCGGCCGCCAGGTCTGGAGCCCGATCCTGGCGATCCGCGACACCGACGTAGTCTCTCCGCTGGCCGACCGGTTCCAGGTCCCCGTGGTGATCGAGAACGACGCCGCCGCCACCGCCCTCGCCGTCGCCTCGCGCGACAGCCGGCTGCAGGAGGGGCTGGTCGCGGTGCTGATGATCGGACACGGGGTCGGCATGGGCCTGCTGAGCCAGGGCGGCCCCTTCCCCGGCACCCATGGCTTCTCCTCGGAAATCGGCCATGTGCGGCGCCAGCCGTCGGGCGCCCAGTGCCGCTGCGGCCAGCGCGGTTGCATCGAGGCCTATCTGGCCGATTACGCCCTGTATCGCGACGCCCGCTCGATCGCCAACCTGCCGATCGCCAACCACCAGCAGCCGAGCGAGGACCAGATGATGGTCCTGGTGCGCCGCGCCGAGGACGGGGATGGCGGTCTGCAGCGGCTGTTCGACGAGGCCGGGTCCAGCCTGTCCGACGCGGTGCGCACGGTGGCCTCCGTCCTCGCCCCCCACCGCATCGCCATCGCCGGATCGGGCATGCGCGGCTACCACCTGATGAAGGCGAGCTTCGAGGCGGGGCTGCGGGATTCCCTGAACCCCTCCTACGACGCCCTGTCGCGGATCGTCATCGCCGAGGGTGGGGTGGATCTGATCGTGGAAGGCATGGTGCAGCTCGCCCTCCAGCGTCTCGACGCCGAACTCGCCACCGGGGCGCCGGTGCGGGCAGCGGGGTAACGCCGTCCGAAGCCCCCTATCTCGCACTCCCCGGCACAAGGCCGGGGAGTGCGAGATAGGGGGTAGAGTTGACGCTTGCTACGTCCGCACGTCCGGCTCGGCACGGCCGAGGCGGTCCCGGATACCGGCCAGCTTGTGGACGGCCGCCGAGACCTTCGCCAACGCGTCCTGCGGGTCCTGGGCCTGTTTCGCCGGGTCGGGCTCGAACCGCTCCAGATAGACCCGCAGCGTCGCCCCCACCGTGCCCGTGCCCGACAGGCGCAGCACGGCCCGGGCGGCATCGCCGAAGACGATCCGGATACCCTGCTTACTGGCCGTCGATCCGTCCACCGGATCGGTATAGGCGAAATCGTCCGCCTCGGTGACGGTCAGCCCTTCCACGGTCTCGCCCGGCAACCCGTCGAGCACGGCGCGGAGGTCGTCCATCAGCGTCTCCGCAGCCGCCTTGTCCACTTCCTCGTAGTCATGGCGTGAGTAGTAGTCGCGGCCATAGGTCGCCCAGTGCTCGGCCATCACCTCGGCGACGGACATCTTCTTGGCCGCCAGCACGTTCAGCCACAGCAGAACCGCCCAGAGCCCGTCCTTCTCGCGCACATGGCTGGAGCCGGTGCCGGCACTCTCCTCGCCGCAGATCGTCACCCGTCCGGCGTCGAGCAGCGTGCCGAAGAATTTCCAGCCCGTCGGCGTGGCGAAGGCCTCCACCCCCAGCTTCTCGGCCACCCGGTCGGCCGCCCGCGAGGTCGGCATGGACCGCGCCACCCCCGCGATCCCCTTGGCGTAGCCCGGCGCCAGATGCGCGTTGGCGGCCAGCACCGCCAGGCTGTCCGACGGGGTCACATAGGTGTTGCGGCCGACGATCATGTTGCGGTCGCCGTCCCCGTCGGAGGCGGCGCCGAAATCCGGGGCGTCGGCGGAGAACATCTCCTCCATCAGCGCCGCCGCATAGACCGGGTTCGGATCCGGATGGCCGCCGCCGAAATCGGGCAGCGGCGTGCCGTTGATCACGGTGCCGGCCGGCGCGCCGAGCTCGCCCTCCAGGATCGCCGTCGCATAGGGTCCGGTGACCGCATGCATGGCGTCAAAGCGCATGCGGAACCCGGAGGCGAACAGCGCCCGGATCGCGTCGAAATCGAACAGGGTGCGCATCAGCTCGGCATAGATCGCCACCGGGTCGATGACTTCCACGGTCATGCCGCCGAGATCGCTCTCCCCGTCCCGGGACAGGTCGATATCGGCCGCCTCCAGGATCCGGTACTCGGAGATCTCCGCGGTGCGGGCGTGGATCGCGCCGGTGATGCTCTCCGGTGCCGGGCCGCCGGCGGGAATGTTGTATTTGATGCCGAAATCGCCGGTCTCGCCGCCGGGGTTGTGGCTTGCCGACAGGATCAGGCCGCCATCGGTCTTGCGGTGGCGGATCACCGCCGAGGCCGCCGGTGTCGAGAGCAGACCGTCGCGGCCCACCACGACCCGGGCTGCTCCATTGGCCGCCGCCATCTTCAGGATCGTCTGGATGGCCCGGCGGTTGAAGAACCGGCCGTCGCCGCCGAGGGTCAGGATCTTGCCGGCCAGCGGGCCGACCGAGTCGAAGACGGACTGGACGAAGTTCTCTAGGTAGTGCGGCTGCATGAAGACGGTGGTCTTGGCGCGCAACCCCGAGGTCCCGGGCTTCTGTCCGTCGAACGGGGTGGTCGCGATCGTCTTCACGGTCATCAGGGTCTCCGTCGTTTCCGGGTCCGCCGGCGGCAGGGCCGCTCGCAGCGGCGTGCGAGCTTCCAAGATGCCACAGACCGGCTCAAGAGCCGACTTTCCAGGACGAGGGATTATTCCGCGATCAGTGACCGATCCGGGGTCTCGGAGGTCAGGCGTCGCTCCAGCCGGCGAGCTTGCTCTCGATGAACTGGACCACCTGCTCCTGCGCGCCGCGGCTATCGGCATCGATGGTGATCGGCTTGCCAACCGCGAACCGGACCGGGCGCTTCGGCACGATCCAGCCGATATCCTGCAGCCAGCGCCCCTCGCTCCAGGCCGAGGTCTGCAGGGCGATCGGAACGATGGGCACGCCGGCGGCGCGGGCGAGCCGGACGCCGATCGTGTTGAAGCCCTTGCGGTCGAACGCGACGGTGCGGTGCGCCTGGGGGAAGACGATGACGGACATGCCGGCCGCCAGCCGCTTGCCGCCCTCGCCCAGAACCTGACGCAGATCCGCCTTGGGGTCGGCCCGCTCGACCACGATGGGATCGAAGGCCTTCAGCACCGGCCCGAACACCGGATAGCGCATGAGGCTCGACTTCACCACGAAGGTGCAGGGGGCCGCCGGGCTCAGGATCGAGGGCAGGATCTGAGTCTCGAGCGCACTCATATGGTTGGCGGCGAAGACATAGGGCCCACCGCTCCAGTCCGTGTTCTCCAGGCCGGAGACCTCGAACCGCACGCCCACCGACTCCAGCGACCGGCGCAGCGCATGGCTGCCGGCGACCAGCCGTTCGTTGGTCAGCCGCCCGCGCCGGGCCTGATAGGCCGCCGAGCCGATATGGGCGGCTGCCCGGGCGTAGAACAGCACCGACGGAAAGAACACGCGAAACACGGCATTCCCCTAACTTCTAGGCGGAGAAACGATACGATCGCCGCACCGGGGTCGACCAGCGTTTCTCCCCTCTGCCCTCGACCCGCGCGGGCCCTCGGGGTTACGCGGCTCGTGGTATCGCAGAATTACGGCAGGAATCATGGCGACTTGAACGGACTGATACAGGCCGGCGTCGCCGCCGTCGACAACGAACCGCCTCGGCGGCCTAGCGCCCCCAGCGGGCCTTGCTGCCGCGCCCGTCGGAATGCAGGAACGGACCGTGCACCGCGTTGGCCGCGTAGGAGCCGAGCCCGCCGGGCTGGACGTCGCGGCGCTTGGCGAACAGATCCGAGGCGAAATCGTAGAGGAAATCGGCATCGGCCTTGGTGATCCGCCCGTCGCCGTTCAGGTCATCCATCACCCCGTCGCGCGGATCGACGTCCACGTAGATGTCCGAGGCATCCCCGTACATGTGCCGCGACAGCCGCGCCGATCCGATGGCGGCATTGTAATAGGGCGTGCGAAAGCCGCTCATCACGAAGAAGCTGCGCGCCTCGGTCACCCCCTCCGCGCGCAGGGCGGCCAGCAGGACCTCCAGGCGGTGGATATTGGCGTCGGTCACCAGCAGGAATTTCGGGAAATGGGCCGGCTGCTGCTTGCAGATGAACTGACCGATCGTGAAGTTCGGCGAGATCGGCACGTCCAGATCGTCCGGGCCCAGCCTAATGAAGCCCGGCGGCGCGTTGCGCGGATAGCGGCCGATCCGGTAGCCCTCCAGATAGCCGCGGGCATCGATGCTGCTGGCCGGTTTCAGCACAAACAATGTGACCGTCTGCACCTCCTGACCCGCGCCATCGGCGACACGCAGGCGGTGATGACCCGGCACCTCGGGGGCCACCCAGCGCCTGCCCACCGGCTCGTCATCGACGGTGGCGGTATGGCCGGCCGGGATATCCAGCCGGATCGTCTTGCCCGGCATCACCAGCCGATGCCAGACCGGATGGGGCGGGGTGTCGCCGTTCAGGCGGACGGCGCGGCTCTCGGCGACGGCGGACGTGCAAGCGGCCAGCATCGGGCCGCACAGCATCGCCGCGATCAGGATAGTCCAGGCAAAGCGCATCAATCAGCCGGCATGGGTCCCGTGCTGTCGAGAGCGATGCTGGCGGTTGTCTGCACTTCCGGCGGGGCAACGCGCTCGACGAAATGAATCTGTCCGTCGCGCTTGTAGATGTCCCGCCAGAAATTCGGAACCCCCTGATCGTCCACGGTGACCGTCATGTAGGTCAGATGGACCGGGATCGGCGAGCCGAACCGGATGTGCCGGTTCTTGCCCGAGGCCACGGCCTGGCGGATCTGCGCCTCGCTCGTGGCGGTGTCGTGGGAAGCGAGCCAGTTGGCCATCTCAACCGGACGCTCCAGCCGGATGCACCCGGAACTGAAGGCGCGGTTCGCCCGCTTGAACAGGGACCGACTCGGCGTCCCGTGCAGATAGACCGAATGCCGGTTGGGGAAGATGATCTTCAGCTCGCCCAGGGCATTCATCGCGCCCGGATCCTGCACCAACCGGTACCGGCTCGCCGCAGTCGGGTCGCGCCAGTCCACCGCCGTCGCGCTCACCCGCAACCCGGTGCTGCGCTCGTAGACGGCAAAGCCCTTGCGGTCGGCATAGGTGCTGTCCTCGATCAGCTTCGGCAGCTTGTCGCGACGCGCGATGCTGACCGGCACGTACCATTTCGGGTTGGCCACCGTGTATTCGATCTCGTCGGAGAATATCGGCGTCTCGCGCGACGGCTGGCCGACGATCGTCTTCATCTGGATCTCGCGGCGCCCCTCGTTCCAGCCCTCCGCGGTGAAGGAGGGAATATTGGCCCACACGAAACGCTGGCCGAGGTCGCCCTGGTTCCGCCACTGGTTCATGGCGCGCACGATGCGGTCGATCTTGGAGTCGACGCTCTCGTTGAGCGCCGCCAGGGTCTTCGGCCCGAGGACCCCATCGGTCTCAAGCCCATGCCGGGCCTGGAACGTCTTCAGGGCCGCGACCATTTCCGCATCCATCAGGGTCGGGTCGGACGGCTGGTCGCGCGCCTCCCCAGCATACGGGGCCGGGCTGCCCATGGACACCTCGACGAGGGGATCCGCCATGACGGACGGCCTCTCGACCGGCGCGCTCGACGGGGCCTCCGCCTCGCCGCCTATACGATAACCTTCCGCTTCCAGGCGGGCGCGAAGGGCCGGAATTCGGTCGCTGCGGTCGCCCTCGCGCACCAGATCTCCTTCCGGAACGGCGTACCAACCGCCGGCGGACCGGATGTCCCGGTATCTCAAGAGGGCTCGCTTCAGCCCCTGGTACTGGGCGTTGTCCACCTCGAACGGCTCCAGGGTGCCGATGGCGTCTCCCTCGCCCGCCTTACGCAACGCCACGGTTAGCTCGGAGCGTGCCGGCCGGTGCTCGAGCGACGCAACCGCCCGGCCCTCATCCTCCAGACCGCCGCTCACTGCCGCGGCAACGCGCAGCCAGACCGCCGTCATCTCCAGGTCGGCCCGCGCCCGCTCCGCGTCATCGTCGGCCCCGAAGCGCCGCTCGACGAGCTGCTCGACCGATCCGCCGACCACCTGATCCACCTGAAGGCCGTAGTCGAACAGACGACGGCTGAGGGTCACCAGCGATGCGCCTCCGTCCTGCGTCCAGATCGGCTGGAACAGGTCCTGGGCATAGGCGATGCGGGCGGCGCGTACGGCGCTCGGCTGCACGTCCCGGCCCAGACCGGCCTCCAGCGCGTCCTGCATCACCAGCCGCTCGATCTCGGCGGTCAGGTCGCCACGGGCGGTATCGCCCAGCATGTCGGACAGGGGTAGAGCCGCCACATCCTTCTGGGAGGGGACGGCGATCGATACCGGCGTGGCGTGCTGTGCGACGGCCGGCGACAGGCTCAGGAGAAGCGACGATCCGGCGAAAACTCCGGCCATAAGGGTTCGGGAATGCAACATTCTTTGATTCTCCGTTGGCGTCGCTGCCCGCCCCGCCCGGCTCATCCGTTCCCGGCGCGCGACAATCAACTCTCTGCCCGGGTAACGGACCCGCGGGGAGACTGGTTCCGGATTTCCTGAGTCTTTCTGCGGGCCCCCGTCGCATCGGCGACCGGAAGGGGGGGGTCAACGGGCGCCCGCCCTCCTGTCTCTATGTGCCCTCCTCTCTCTATGTATAGAGCGCCGTGCCCGCCGGTCGGCACTTCCACTCCGCCCCCGCAGCTTTCCAAATTATTTGTGGGAACCGACCCTGTGTTGGTCCGTTCTCCCACCGAACACACGAGGTCTTGCTGAAGACAACGAGAATGGAGGTTAGTCATGAAGAAGTTCGTTTGGGCCAGCCTGCTCGCCGGTTTCCTCTCCCTCGGCCTGTCGGCCTGCTACGACAACGACGGTCCGATGGAGCAGATGGGCGAAGCCGCCGATGAGGCGGTGAACGACACCAAGCGCGCCATCAAGGACGCCGCTGACTAAGGCATCCCCCCTGCCTCTGACCCCGCGCAGCCGCCGTGCCCCCCGCACGGCGGCTGTCGCATTTAGTGAGGGAGCTTTTCCATGAGCAGGGGGATTACGGGAACCGCGCGATTGGATGCGCGTTTCTTACTCAGAATGTAACAGCGAGGAGATTGAGCCATGCGTAAGCTTGCTACCGCTGCCCTGGTGACCGCCGGCCTGACGCTCGGCGCCTGCTCGGGCATGAACAGCACCCAGCAGAGCACCCTGTCCGGCGGCGCCATCGGCGCCGGCGTCGGCGCGGCCGGCGCGGCGGTCACGGGTGGCTGTGTGGCCTGCGGCGCAGCGATCGGCGGTGCCGTCGGTGCCGGTACCGGCTACATCATCGACGAGTCCAAGAAGGACTGATCGACGACCTTCCGATCGGACGCACGGCGGAAGGCCGCCGCTCCGGTCGGGACACCGAAAGCGGTGGTCGAATGGCTCAAGGGGAAGGAACCGGCGTTCCTTCCCCTTATTTCGTGCCCTCTTCCGGAAAATGCAGATAGTCGTCGGAGAACTCGCTGATCTCGCGCAGGCGCTCGAGGTCCAGCAGGCGCACCGAGTTGCGCTCCATGGCGATGAGCCCGCCCCGCACCAGATCGCGCAGGACGCGGTTGGTGTGAATCATGCTGATGCCCAGAGAGTCGGCCAGGTCCTCCTGCGTCAGCGGCAGTTGGAACTGCTCCCCGCTGCGCACCAGATCGACGACCTGCAGCCGCCGGTGAATCTCGCACAGCAGATGGGCGGCACGCTGGCGCGCGCTGCGCCGTCCGAGCGACACCAGGCGCTCCGACACCACCCCCTCCTCCTGCGCCGCCGTCCACGCGAGGGCCACGGCGAGCTGCGGCTGATTGTTCAGCAGGTCGGAGAACGGCCGGATCGGGATCGAGAACGCATCGATGGCGGTATGCGCCTGGACATAGACCTCGGCCTTGTCGAACAGCGCGGCGTTGAAGCACAGGATGTCGCCGGGAATGGCGAAATTGATGATCTGCCGCGCGCCGTTGCTGGTCAGCTTCGAGCGGGTCGCCCAGCCGTCGACGATCAGATAGACCGAGCGGAACCCGTGGCCGGGCTGGACGATGTAATCGCCCTTGGCGAACCGCACGGTATCGGTGCAGACCACCGTAAAGGCCGACTTCATCACGTCGGTGACGGCGATCATGCCGGACAATTTGCGGAACAGATATTCGGTCATGATATTCAACTGCTTGCCCGCTTTGTCGGTGACCATGCCATCACGCCCTATGGAATAAAGTCCTTCCAGAAAGTGCCTATACATTAACCCATGATGAAGATCTGGCACCTAATTACAGATACTAAGTCTGTATGGAAGACGACACTTGGACTGCCTTGATACGAACTGGCCCCCCGCCGGAAGGATCAGATAATACGATGACGGAAGGGACACAAACTCGCGGCAAACGCACGGAACGTTTGCAAATCATGCTCAACGATGACGAACTGGGCGAAATCGAGGATTGGCGATTCATACACCGCGTCAATTCGCGGTCAAGCGCCATTCGTATGCTCATCAGGCTCGGCCTGGACGCATCCAAGCAGGGCGTGAAGCCGGCGGAAGAACTCCC
Source organism: Thalassobaculum sp. (assembly GCF_965223715.1). GTDB lineage: Bacteria > Pseudomonadota > Alphaproteobacteria > Thalassobaculales > Thalassobaculaceae > Thalassobaculum. Next base: position 2,269,988 of record NZ_OZ245012.1, read on the forward strand.
CCTGGGTCGGCCCAAGCCCTGACCCGAACGGAGGCGACAGCTGAACTGTCGCGCCTCGGCTGACAGCGAGACGAAACGACGAAGCCCCCGCCAACCGGCGGGGGCTTCGCTTTGTAAGGGTTGCTCGTTGTGGCCGTCGTCGCCTTACTGGCTGACTGCGGCGGTCTGGTCGATCACCTTGGTGACCTGACCGTGAGCGATGATCTCGACCCGGCGGTTGCGCGGCTCGCGGACGCCATCGGCCGTGGGCACGGCGAGATCGGTCTCACCCTGGGCCTCAATCTCCAGATCGCTGTAGGAGCCGACGGTCATCCCCTGGCGCTCGAGCTCGGTACGTACCGACGCGGCCCGATCCTGTGACAGGGCGTAGTTATAGTCGTTGGGCCCGGTCGTGTCGGCATGGCCGGCGATATACAGGGTGACCACCGGCTGGATCTGCTTCATCTCGGCGACGAAGCTGTCGATCTTGGCCTGGGCCTGGCCGGTGATGGTCGACTTGTCGAACTCGAAATACACCGTCTCTCGGGCGATCTCGTCCTGGACCACGGCGGTCGTCTTGACCGGCTCGGGCGCCACCGCCGCCTTCAGGTCGTCCAGCGCCGCCAGATAGGCGTCGCGGCAGGCAGCGATATGGGCGGGCTGATGGCCCTCTTCCTGTTGCTCGACCCAGCAGTCGTACTTCGCCTGGGCGACCGCGGCCTCGTGCGGCGCGCTCGAGCGGGCGCCGTCGTCGAGGATGGTGACGAGTTCGGCCCGGGCCAGTTCAAGTTCGCGCAGTTCGCGCTCGCTCTCGATATCCCACTCGGCCGGGGTATACGGCAGCGGGGTCGTGCCCTCGGCCGCCATGTTGCCCTTGGTCGCGTGGTTCTCGGCATCGACCCAGTCGTACATCTCGTCCGCCTCGAACAGGGCGATCTTCTTGTACTCCTGGACCAGCTGGGCGTTGAAGGTGTCGCCCGCAGGCGCGCGCTCGCGGATCTCCGCGACGTCGTTGAAGATCAGACCCGCCGTCGCGGGCGTGCTGATCAGCCCGGCAAGAACAAGCGGGGTGGAACGACGGAGAAGGGTCTTGATAGTCATGCGTGTCTCCTGTTTCTGACTGGGAAACAGGACCCGCCGCAACAGCGGCACCAGGCGGTGCCGGCCGATGATCGATATCGGGTCCCGCATGGCACGATCGGTATGGGTTCCAACCGCCCCCATACCGGTCCAACGAGATACCCCCAAACGGGGTTCCTGATTTCTTTAACATTTATCAATGTTTGCCGCCGCGCCCGGTGGCAGGAGGGACCAGGCGCCGGGGCGAAACCGCCCCCATCGAGTCCCGAAGACAATGCCCATTAATATAGTGCAAGCACGCCGGCTCCGGGCTCCAAGACCCGGACAGCCCACCTTTTGGCACACAGCCCCATTTTTTGTCGGCGCTTTTCAGGAACCTTTCATTTGACCCGGCGTTTACCCCCCACACGACAACACAATGCGTTGGATCCGTTCGGTCGCCAGCGCTGACTGAAAGATGGAGACAAAAATGCTTGGTTGGAGCCTGATGTTCCTGGTGCTGGCGATTATCGCCGGCGTGTTCGGTTTCGGCGGCATCGCGGCTGCTTCCGCCGATATCGCCCAGATCCTCTTCGTGGTCTTCCTGGTCCTGCTGGTCATCAGCGCCGTGGCCGGCGCGATCCGTGGCCGACGGCCCATGTGACGCCGCTTCGCGGTAACCCGAGAGCCAAAACAGCGATGCCCAGCTCTGAGAGCTGGGCATCGGCATTTTTTATAGTCTAAAGAAGCACTGTCCGAATCAACCGGGCCCTATTCCTCGATCGGGATGGCCCGATACTCAGTCGATTTCATGTCCCGCGGATCGGGCATCTCGACGTCTGAATCAACGACGTCCTCGTAGAGCATCCCGCGTCGAATGAGTTCCCGGATTGCGGCCGCACGGGTCGGAATACGATTGTCGAAGCGCCAATCGTCAATCCGCGTCAATTCCTCGTCGTCCAACATGAGCTGCAATCGCTCAGTACGACGACCAGACTTTTGTTCTTCACCCATCGGGTTCTCCAAGGTGCAAGGCTTAGCCAACCCACCCATGTCGTCGTATCTCCGGCGCCACACTGGCTACCGCGGATCAAATTCATCCGAATTTGAGCACTAACACCATTTGGTTCCGGCAGATAGCGCCTTACAGGGCAAAGGGTTGCCTATCATATACTCATAGTACGCCTCTTACTCAACTGCCATCAGTTGCATATATTGACGCTTTGGCTTCAAATGTTCATTCACCCCAAAACGCCCAATAGCCCCCTGCCGCTCATAGTGAGTTGAATAATCAATATGAACACGAGGCGCCTTTTCTGCCCGTTCCTCATGTTGCTGAAATTGCCTCCATTATACAAACCGCCCAATTGGGGCTTTATGCTTTAGAGTGGGTAGCGCTTTTTATTGAAAGCGTCGTTTGGAAGTATTTTATTGTTGGTCATCGCAACGAATTCAGGTGACCGAGATGAGTCCCAACGTGGCCAAAGAGATCGAACAGCTGCTCCCCACCCTGCGCCGCTTCGCGCGGTCGCTGACCCGGGATGCCGCCCGAGCCGATGATCTGGTCCAGGACACCGTCGAGCGGGCGCTCAAGCGCATCGACAGCTTCGAGGAAGGGTCGAACCTCAAGGCGTGGATGTTCACCATCATGCGCAACCACTTCATCTCCGAGTGCCGCCGGCCGCGTCCGGTTGCCGGTTCGGAGGATCTGGACTCCGGGAAGTACGAACAGGCCATCCCCGGCGCCCAGCAGGACACCGTCGAGCTCAAGGAGTTCATGGCGGCGTTCTCCAACCTGGACCAGGCCGATCAGGAACTGCTGATCCTCGCCGGTCTCGAAAACGTGCCCTACCCGGACATCGCCGAGATGCTCGACGTCGCCGTCGGCACCGTGAAGTCCCGGGTCGCCCGCGCCCGCATGCGTCTGCGTGAACTGCATGTCGGCGGATCGCATCTCTCCGCCACGCCCGCCTATGCCTCGTCCATGCGCTCGCGCAACGGCGCCATCGCCCATCACGCGGGTGTTGCCTGAGCAACCCCGCGCGGCGCGACGGTCCTAGCGACATAAGAGAAGGAGACAGGGAAATGAGAACGGCCATGGAGCAAACCATCACCAGCATGCCCCCGGCGCTGCAGCGCACGATCCTGACGATCGGCTGCGCGGCCGCCACGACCTTGTGGGCCCAGATCCTCCTTGTCATGGCGGGGGCCTGAGATCATGCGGATGCGTTCCATAGCAATCGTCGCCGGCGCCGCTCTGATAACCCTGTTCGCCATGCCGGCCGCCCTGCTCGGCGGCGCCATGCTGGCCCAGTCCTACGCCCCCGACACCCTGAGATTCGCCGTCCACGCCGCCACCGGCGTCACCGAGGACGGTCTCGACGCCCCCGAGGTCCAGACCGCCTGGACGTCCATGCGGAATAGAATGGACCTGAACGTCGTCAAGACCGCGACGGCCGACGAAATCGGCATCCAATCCGCCGAGGCCGCGCCGGCCCGCTGACCGCCGACCTGGCGCACCAGACCACCGCGCAAGGCGCTTCACACCCCGTCGGCAGGGGGCTCATCCAGGCAGCCCTGCCCCGCGCCCGGCCGCCGCCCTGCCCATCAAGGTTTCAAAGAAACGGTTTCTCGATGACTTTCCCGGCGGCCGCCAGGCAGCCCCGCACGCCGCAGTTCGCCCGTACTCCGCAGCACAACGCCGATACCTCGACCGCGATGGATGCAGAACAGGAGTCTTGGGTGATCCAGGATCAGGAGCCGGATGGCAGCGAGGACAAGGTCGATACGCCCGAGGAGACCGTCACCCCTCTCATCGAGGCGAGCGAGGCCTATCCGGTTCTTGAAGAGCGGATCTTCGACGCGCGCGACGAGGTGCTGCTCGGCTTCCGGATACTCGACCCCGCGACCAAGCTGCGGTCCCGCCGCCTCCTCGATGCGGGCCTGGTCACCTGGGCCGACCTGATCGCCGCTGTCTCGGCCCGCGGCGCCGACGTCCGAATCCTGCTCACCGATTTCGAGCCGACCGTCGCCACCGGGCTGCACACCCTCACCTGGGCCTCGGTGCGCGGCTTCCATCACGCCCGCGCGTCCGTCGAGGCCCGTCCCGACGCCGCCCGCTCCCTCCAGGTGCTCGCCGCCCTGCACGAGGCCAAGGTCGGCAAGGCGCTGCGCTGGGTGTTCTGGCCGCTGGTCTGGCTGCGGGTCCGCAGCATGGCCCGCGCCCGGGGCATGCGGACCGATGCCCTGCTGGCCGACGCGCCGGGCCTCGCGCCCCTGCTCGGAACACGGGATGCCAGCACCATGCTGCCCCGGCTCGGCCCGCCACCGCGCCTGCGCCCGGCCACCTATCACCAGAAGCTCGCCGTGATCGACGGCTCCTTCGTGGTGATCGGCGGCCTCGACGTGAACGAGCGGCGCTACGACACGCCGGCCCACGACCGGCCGTCGGCGGAAACGTGGCACGACGTCAGCCTGGCGATCACCGGGTCGGTCTGCGCCGACGCCCGCGCCCATTTCATCGACTGCTGGAACCGCGAGGTGAAGCCGTTCAACCAGCGTGTCCGGCGCCTGCGCCGCTTCGTGCGGAACATGCCGCCTCCGGTGGAGCGGATGGATCCGAGTCATGACGAACCGCGCCCCGCCGGCGCCGAGGTCGGCCGCCTGCGGTTCATCAAGACGGTGTCACGCCAGCGCCGCACCCTGACGGAGTTCGGTCCCCGCCCCGCCTTCAAGGAGATCGAACAGGCGCATATCGACGCGATCCGTCAGGCGGAGGGGCTCATCTATATAGAGACTCAGTTCCTGCGCTCGCGCAGCGTCGTCCAGGCCCTCGTCGACGCCGCCCGGCGCCAGCCGGAGCTGCGGCTGATCGTGCTGCTGCCCTCCGCTCCCCAGGAAGTGCTGTTCGACGACGCGGCCGGGACGCCCCACCGTCACGGCGAATGGCTGCAGGTGCGCTGCCTGGAGACGGTGCAGGAGGCGTTCGGCGAGCGGGCCGCCTTCTATTCGCTGGTCAACCGCTACGCAGAGGCGCAGGAGGATGGGCGACGGACGATCGACGGCCATCCCGTGGTCTACATCCACTCCAAGGTCTTCATCGTCGATCATCGCCTCGCGATCGTGACCTCCGCCAATCTCAATGGCCGAAGCCTGCGCTGGGACACCGAGGCCGGCGTGGTGTGGGAGGATGTGGAGGCGGTGACGGCGTTCGAGCGGCGGATCTGGGCCGATCATCTGGGCTCCGTCTTTGACGGCCGGGAGATCGGCCCCGACAACGCCGCCCTGTTCGCCCTATGGGAGGAAGCCGCCCAAGGTGGCCCCGCCAATGCCGAAAGGCGACCTTACGTGGCCGCCTTTCCGTTTGAAGAAGCCCGTGCCTTCGCCAGGAAATCCTGGTTCGTGCCGGACGATCTGGTGTGATGACGCTTTTGGGAAAGTCAGCAGGGCTCTGCGTCCATGGGAATGTCAGAGCCTGCCGGGCACCGTGTCGGTCCGCGCGCCGTACCGCGCGCGAGCGCGTCCGTTAGTCCGCCGCGCGGGTATGGGATCGTATGAGGTCCACCAGCCGCTGCGGCGTCGGCTCGTCCATCATGGGGTCCAGCGCCCGGTGCATCAGGGCATTCTGGGCCATGAACGCGCCGAGGGTTTCCGCGCAGCGGTCGTCCTGCAGATCCAGTTCCTCGATCGCTTCGGCCAGATCGCCATCCGCCTGCCCATCCACGAACGCAGAGAGATCTTCGATCGTGATGACATCCAGCAGGGTTGGCATCTCATGATCTCCGTGTCGCGACAATGACATACTCCGCCTCGTTCGGTTGCACGCATACAGAACGTACGACCCGCGAGCCGGTTCCTTAAAATACGACAGATCCCAGCATATTCCAGGCTGAACCAAAAAATTAAGGTATTAACCTTAACTGTTAGTGGGTTATCGCTATAGCCGCCACTACAGCAGATTATTTTCTGCCGCCAACGATGACTTCGTTGTGAGTGTCGCCCTCAAGGATAAACCGCCACCTCGATCAGATTGCGGTCGGGGTCGTAGAAATAGACCGAGGTCATCGGGCCGAGCGCGCCGATCTGGGAGACCGGCCCCTTGGCGATCTCCACGCCGCAGGCGCCCAGATGGGCGACCACCTCGTCGATCGGGCTGGTGGAGATCAGGCAGATGTCCAGGGTGCCGGGCGTGTCGTTGTCGACGCTCCACCAGTGCTCGGTGCCGGCCGGACGGATGTTGAACTTCTGCCGACCGTATTTCAGCGCCACATGGGTGTAGTCGCCATAGGCGAACTCCTCGCGCTGCAGGCCCAGGACCCGCTCGTACCAGGCGACCGTTCGGTCCAGGTCGCTGCAGTTGATGACGATGTGGTCGACCCGGTCGATCGTGAAGCCCATGGCGCCCTTCCCTTAAGTGATGAGGCCGTTGGCCGGCCGGTCAGGCCGCCAGACTCGCCTGCCGGTGCTTCTCGCGCAAGGTGGCGGCGGCCCCGCGGACCAGTTCGGCCACCTCGGCAAGCTGGGGAGCCAGCGGACTGGTCTTGCGCCAGATCATGCCGACCGTGCGCGCGGGCTGCGGTTCGGCGAACCGGGCCAGGGACACCTCGGCGGAACGGGTCTCCACATCCGCGGCCATTTCCGGGATCAGGGTCACGCCGATGCCCGCCCCCACCATCTGCACCAGGGTCGACAGCGAACTGCCGTCCAGGGTCTCGCGCGGCAGGGCCGAGCGGATATGGCAGAAGGACAGGGCCTGGTCGCGGAAGCAGTGCCCCTCCTCCAGCAGCAGCAGCCGCATCTCGCGCAGGCTGGCCGGGCTCGGGACCGGGTCGTCCCCGGCGTCGCCGGGCCGCACGAGCAGGAAATTCTCGGAGAACAGGGCGACCTCGGTGAAGGCCGGCTCGGAGATCGGCAGGGCGACGATGGCGGCGTCGATCCTCCCGTCCGACAGTTCCTGAAGCAGGCGGGGGGTCAGGCTCTCGCGCACATGGATGTCGAGCCCGGCATGACGTCCGGTCAGGTCGCCGATCAGCGTCGGCAGCAGATAGGGGGCGATGGTCGGGATGATGCCCAGGCGCAGCCGGCCCATCAGCCCCTCGCGCGCCGCGCGGGCCATGTCGCCGAGCTCGTCGGTCGCGCGCAGCACCTCGCGGACCCGCACCGCGAACTCCTCGCCGAAGGTGGTCAGCCGCACCTTGCGAGCGCTGCGGTCGAACAGGGAGACACCGAGGGTCTCCTCCAGCTCCTTGATCTGCATGGACATGGCCGGCTGCGAGATCGCGCAGCTTTCCGCCGCCCGGCCGAAATGCCCGGTGCGGGTGACGGCGTCGAAATAGCGGAGCTGCTTCAGGGTGACGTTCAGCATAAGCTGAACTTATCAAATCGATCAGAAAATGAAAATTCCTTCGATCGTTTAGTTTGGATAGATTCTAAATTAGCGATGACGCGGGGCCCGTCGGGTCTTAGGATGGCCGCGGGTGGACGGGAGAACCGTCGACCTCTCTGAGGCCCTGGGCCATCGCGAACGCCTATGACGCTTTCTGTCCGGCGCGCGCGACTGGCGGTGCCCCGCGGAGAGACCAACCCGAATTGCCATGCTGGGAGGTAGTAATGGACGGCAGTAACAAGTCAGGCGGATGCCCATTCATGCACGGGCATACGCTGGCATCCGCGGTGACCAACCGCGATTGGTGGCCGAACCAGATCAATCTGAAGATCCTGCACCAGAACCCGCCGATGTCGGACCCGCTCGGCGAGGACTTCAACTATGCCGAGGCCTTCAACGCGATCGACTACGCCGCGCTCAAGAAGGACCTGACGGCCCTGATGACCGATTCCCAGGACTGGTGGCCGGCCGATTACGGCCATTACGGCGGACTGTTCATTCGCATGGCCTGGCACAGCGCGGGTACCTACCGCACGGGCGACGGCCGTGGCGGCGCCTCCTCCGGCACCCAGCGCTTCGCCCCGCTGAACAGCTGGCCCGATAACGGCAACCTGGACAAGGCGCGCCGCCTGCTGTGGCCGATCAAGCAGAAGTACGGCAACGCCATCTCCTGGGCCGACCTGATGATCCTGGCCGGCAACGTCGCCCTGGAATCCATGGGCTTCAAGACCTTCGGCTTCGGCGGCGGTCGCGAGGACATCTGGGAGCCGGAAGAGGACATCTACTGGGGCCGCGAGACCGAGTGGCTGGCCACCTCCGACAAGGAGAACAGCCGCTATTCCGGTGACCGCATCCTGGAAAACCCGCTCGCCGCGGTTCAGATGGGCCTGATCTACGTGAACCCGGAAGGCCCGGACGGCAACCCGGATCCGCTGGCCTCGGCCAAGGACATCCGCGAGACCTTCGCCCGCATGGCCATGAACGACGAGGAGACCGTCGCCCTGGTGGCCGGCGGCCACACCTTCGGCAAGTGCCACGGTGCCGGCGACCCGTCGCTGGTCGGCGCGGAGCCCGAGGGTGGCGACATCATCGACCAGGGCCTCGGCTGGAAGAACAGCTTCGAGTCGGGCATGGGCGCCCACACCACGACCTCCGGTCTGGAAGGCGCCTGGACGCCGAACCCGACCAAGTGGGACATGGGCTATTTCGACATGCTGTTCGGCTACGAGTGGGAGCTGACCAAGAGCCCCGCCGGCGCCAACCAGTGGGCCCCGAAGAACCCGGCCGAAAAGGACATGGCGCCGGACGCCCATGATCCCTCCAAGAAGGTCCCGACCATGATGTCCACCGCCGACATGGCGATGCGCATGGACCCGGCCTACGAGAAGATCTCCCGGCGCTTCCACGCCAATCCGGACGAGTTCGCCGACGCCTTCGCCCGCGCCTGGTTCAAGCTGACCCACCGCGACATGGGCCCGCGCGTCCGCTATCTCGGCCCGGAGGTTCCGAGCGAGGAGCTGATCTGGCAGGATCCGGTGCCGGACGTCGACCACCCGCTGGTGGACGACAAGGACGTGGCCGACATCAAGGCGAAGATCTTGTCCGCCGGCATTCCGGCGGCTGACCTGATCTCCACCGCCTGGAATGCGGCAGCCAGCTTCCGCGGCTCCGACAAGCGGGGCGGCGCCAATGGTGCCCGCATCCGTCTGGCCCCGCAGAAGGACTGGGAGGCCAACGAGCCGGTCAAGCTCTCCGCCACCCTGGAGAAGCTGGAAGGCCTTCGGAAGTCGATCAACGACGGCCTGTCCGGCGGCAAGAAGATCTCGCTCGCCGACCTGATCGTGCTGGCCGGTTCCGCCGCGGTGGAAGACGCCGCCAAGAAGGCCGGCCATGACGTGAAGGTTCCCTTCGCGCCGGGCCGCACCGACGCCAGCCAGGAGCAGACCGACGCCGAGGCCTTCGAGCCGCTCGAGCCGAATGCCGATGGCTTCCGCAACTACCATCCGCGGAAGTACAGCGTCGCCGACGAGGAGCTGCTGGTCGACCGCGCCCAGCTCCTGGGCCTGAGCGCCCCGGAGATGACGGTGCTGGTCGGCGGCATGCGGGCGCTGAACGCCAATTACGGCGGATCGAACCTGGGTGTCCTCACCGACAAGCCGGGAACGCTCACGAACGACTTCTTCGTCAACCTGCTGAACATGCGCACCGTATGGTCGGCGGCGAACGAGGACGAGACGGAGTTCGAGGGCCGCGACCGCACCAGCGGCGCGCTGAAGTGGAAGGCGTCCCGCGCCGACCTGGTCTTCGGCTCCAACTCGCAGCTTCGGGCGATCTCCGAGGTTTACGCCCAGGAAGACGCCAAGGCGAAGTTCGCCAAGGACTTCGTGAAGGCCTGGACCAAGGTGATGAACGCGGACCGGTTCGATCTCGCCTGATCGCGACCGATCCGGACTGACCTGATCCAAGGGGGGCGGCGTCTCGGCAGAGGCGCCGCCCTTCTGCGTTTGGAACCGGGGCTGCGGCGGGCCGTTTCCCTGGCGAGCCCTTCTCCATCCACACGACCAGGAGGACATCCATGACCGACCGGATCGTCTGGAAGTTCACCCCCATTGCCCATGCCGAGGACCCGCGCTGGCTGGACCGGCAGATCGCCCAGACCCTGTATGTCGAGGCGCCGACCTCGGGCGAGGCGATCGTCGCGGCCACGGCCTGGGACAGCCGCAACGTGACCGGCCATGTGGGCAACGAGAGCGCCCACAACCACAGCGCCTTCGCCGACGAGAAGCTGTACCGGGTCGACCGGGCGGCGGCGGATGAGATCGACCGGTTCGATCCGGCCACGGGGCCGGTCTGGTCGGGCGGCGAGGCGCTTGTGCTGGACAACCTCACCAACTGAGCGGTGCACCCGCGGTGCGAACTTGCGGCCTACCCGCAGGACTTTCCCACCTACACCGTCATCCCGGACGAGACCGTCCCGGATTTAATCCGGGACTGATCCGGGCTCGGGCCGGGACCCACTGGCGTCAGACACGGTCCCGGCCCGCCCCCGGGTCTAAGCCCGGGGCCGTCCGGGATGACGCAGGCAGAACATGGGGAACAGCGCAGGCAATATCCCCCTCACAGGGCTACAATTTCGGCCCAACTTCCGGCACTCTTCTGTTAATATACGAATGAAATAACAGTGCATTAGGAAGTACCGACATATCGATGGCGGACTCTCTTTCCCTTCGCCCCACCCAAGCGCGACGGATGTCCCGCGAGGAGAAGGCGCGCGAGACATACCGATTGCTTCTGGAAGCGGCCGCCCAGGTGGTCGGGACCGACGGTTATGCCGACGCGTCGATCTCGAAGATTACCCAGCTCGCCGGCGTCGCCCAGGGAACCTTCTACAACTATTTCGAATCGCGGCAGGACGTCTTGAACCGGCTGCTGCCCTATATGGGCCGGCAGATGCTCGACCATATCGCCTCGTCGATGCCGCGCGACGTGACCGGGCCGGACCGCGAGGAGGCCCGGCTGCGGGCGTTCTTCGGCTATCTCGACACCCACCCGACCTTCTACCGGATCCTGTACGAGGCCGAGGTCTTCGCGCCGGAGGCCCATGCCGAGCACTTCCGCATTCTGGTGGAGGGCTACAAGGCCGCGCTCGGCCGGGCGGTGCAGCGCGGCGAGATCCAGGGCTTCGACGAGAACGAACTGGAAGCGATCATCTACATGCTGCTGGCATCGCGGGCCTATATCGCCATGCGCTATGCCCGCGACGGCAACGGCCATGCCGGGCCGGTGCCGGAGCATGTGATCCAGGCCTATATGAAGATGCTGCGCCGGGGTCTGTTCTCGGAAGCCTGAGCCGGACGGCCCTGCTTCCGAGCCGGCTTCCGAGACCGCGCGATCAGATCGCCAGGTACCGCTTGGTGACCTCTTGGTTGGCCCGCAGGCCGGCGATGGTGTCGCGGTAGACGATGTGACCCTTGTCGATCACCGCCGCATCCTCGGAAATCCCGAGGCAGAAATGCATGTTCTGCTCGGCCAGGACGATGGTCACGCCGGTCTCGCGCAGGGTGCGGATCAGGTCGCCGATCGCCTGCACGATGATCGGGGCCAGACCCTCGGACGGTTCGTCCAGCAGCAGCACGTCCGGGTTGCCCATCAGGGTGCGGGCGATGGTCAGCATCTGCTGCTCGCCGCCGGACATCAGCCCAGCCTTGCGGTCCTTCATGCGGGCCAGGATCGGGAAGGTGTCGTAGACCCGTTCCAGGGTCCAGTCCTCCTGTCCGCGCACGCCCTTCTTCATGCCGATGAGAAGGTTGTCCTCCACGCTGTGCATGGCGAAGACCTGCCGGTCCTCCGGCACGTAGCCGATGCCGGCCCGGGCGATGGTGTCCGGCCGTTCGCCGGCCAGGTTCTGGCCTTCCAGGGTGATCGAGCCTTTGCGAGGACGCGCGATGCCGGCGATCGCCTTCATCGTGGTGCTCTTGCCGGCGCCGTTGCGGCCCAGCAGGGCCAGAGTGCGGCCGCGCCCCACCTCCAGGTCGACGCCGAACAGGATCTTGGAGGCGCCGTAGAAGACGTCGATATCCTCGACCTTGAGGATCACATCGCTCGCCGTGCCCCCGTTCGTCCCGCCGCTCATTGCGAGGCCTCCGCCGTCGACTCCGATCCGAGATAGGCCTCGACGACCTCCGGATGATTGCGAATTTCGTCCGCCGTGCCCTGGGCCAGGACCGCGCCGTAACTCAGCACGGTGATGCCCTGGGCGACCTCGAAGACGATGTCCATGTCATGCTCGATGAAGATCAGGGTCATGCCCCCCTGCTCCCACAGGCGGCGCACGGTGCCGATCATCTGCCAGCGCTCCTCCGGGCCCATGCCGGCGGTCGGCTCGTCGAGCATGAGGACCTTCGGCTCCAGCGCCAGGGCCAGGCCGATATCCAGCAGCTTCTGGTCGCCGTGGGAGATGTTGGCGCTCAGCAGCTTCGCCACCGAGCCCATGCCCAGCAGCTCGATCAGCTCCTCGGTCCGCTGGCGCACGTTGCGCGGCGGGAACACCGACAGCATCGCTTCGGAGGTATGGAAGTGCGAGGCGACGGCGCACATCAGCGACTGCTCGACCGTCATGCTCGGGAAGATGCTGGCGATCTGGAAGGCGCGGCCGATGCCCTTGCGGACGATATCCACCGGCGGCTTGCCGGCGATGTCCTCCTCCTCCAGCAGGATGCGCCCGCTGTCCGGCACCAGATGGCCGGTGACCAGATTGAACAGCGTCGTCTTGCCCGCGCCGTTCGGTCCGATCACGGCACTCAGCGAGCCGGCGGCGAAGTTCAGCGAGACGTCGTTGGTGGCGACCACGCCGCCGAACGACTTGACCACATTCTGAAGGCGCAGCATCAGCGGTTCCCCTGTCGGCGCACGCCGCCATACGGATGCCAGGAGCCGGCGCTGAAGAAGCCGACATCCACCGGAAGGGCGATGCCGGTCACGGCCGACGCCTCGTCGGACGCGAGGAAGGCGACCGCCTTGGCGATCTCCTCCGGCTCGACCATGCGGCCCAGGGTGGAGTTCTCCTCCAGCAGGGTCGGGTCGCGGTGGCCGCGGTCGATCTGGTCCTGCAGCGCCGGGGTGCGGGTATAGCCCGGCTCCACCGTGTTGACCCGGATCCCCGCGCGGCCCCATTCGGCCGCCAGGTTCATGGTCATGTTGGTCACCGCCGCCTTGCTCGGCGCGTAGGCGTGCAGCGGCACCGACCGCTCAGCTGTGACCGAGCTGATGGTGACGATGGACCCGCGGCGCCGGGGCACCATGCGCAGGCCATAGGCCTTGGCGCAGAGATAGGTGCCGCGCAGGTTGACCGCGATGACATTGTCGAACAGCTCGTCCGACAGCTCCTCCGGCGGCAGCGGCGGCTGCACGATGCCGGCCGACGTCACCAGGATGTCGGTCGGTCCGACCTCGCGTTCGCTCTTCTCGGCCAGGGCTTCGATGGCCGCGGCGTCACGCACGTCGACGCCGTAGCCGACCCCGCCGATCTCGCCGGCCACCTTGGCCGCCGCGTCGGCATTCACATCGGCGATGACCACCCGCGCCCCGCGCGCCGCCATCACCCGGGCGCAGGCGGCACCGATGCCGCTGGCCCCGCCCGTGACGACCGCGATGCGGTCCTTCAGGCTTCCCACGTCACTCATCATTCACGTCCATTCCGGTTTTCCGCCGCCAGGCGCGCCTGCTGCTTCTCGACCCACCAGTCCTTGACGAAGTCGAGAATGCCGCGGCGCAGACCGAGCACGACGAACATGATCACCAGGCCGATCACGATCTCGGTGTGCGAGGTGTACATCTGAACCACGTCGTTCAGGATGCGCAGCGCCACCGCGCCGAGGATCGGGCCGAGGAAGACGTTCAGGCCGCCGAGCATGATCATGAAGATCGCCTCGCCCGACTGCGCCCAGAACGCCCATTCCGGATAGGCGCCGGAGGTGAACAGGGCCAGGATCACGCCGCCGACCGAGGCGATCGAGGACGAGACCACGAAGCAGATCAGCTTCACCCGGGTCACGTTGACGCCCAGGAAGGCCGCGCGGGTGGCGTTGTCGCGGATCATCCGCAGGGTATAGCCGAACGGGCTCTCCGTCATGATCCGCATGATCATCACGCAGACCACGAACAGCACCGCGCAGAAGACATAGCGGTGATACTGGTCGGCAAGATCGATGCCGAGGAACTCGGGCCGCGGAATACCGCCCATCAGGCCCTGGTCGCCGCCGGTCAGGTCCACCCAGCTCAGGATCACGCTGTACAGGAACATCTGGAAGGCGAGCGTCAGGAAGGCGAAGTAGATCTCGGTCAGCCGCACACAGATCGCGCCGATGATCACCGCGTAAAGGCCGGTGCCGACCACGGCGGCGAGCAGGGCCAGCGGCACCGAGGCCGCCCCGACCGCCCCGGTGAAGGCCGGCGACTGCAGCAGCAGGCCGAAGATGTAGCCGCCGAGTGCGAAGAAAGCCGCATGGCCGAAGGACACCAGGCCGGTGTAGCCGATCAGCATGTTCAGCGACATGGCCAGCAGGCCGGCGGCGAAGATCGCCGTCAGGAAGTCGCGCGGCCAGGCATGCTCGATGCCGAGGCCGATGGCGACCAGCACGACAAGGGCGATGGCGGCGATCAGCAGATCGCGCCGGAACTCGATCAGGAGGTTCATTTCAGCGCTCCCTGGCCCAGCAGGCCGGTCGGCCGGAAGATCAGCACCAGCGCCATGATCATGAACATCGCCCCGTCGACGAAGAGCGGGAAGCCGACGCTGCCGATCGAGCGGGTCAGTCCCAGGATGATCGCCGCCAGGAAGGCGCCGGGGATCGAGCCCATGCCGCCGATGACGGTCACGATGAAGCTCTCCACCAGGATGCCGAGGCCCATGCCGGGCGTGAGCGAGCGCACCGGAGCGGCCAGCGCGCCGGCGACACCGGCCAGCGCACAGCCGAAGCCGAACAGCAGCGCGAAATAGACGTTCACCCGGATGCCCAGAGCCGAGACCATCGGCGCGTTCAGGGCGGCCGCCCGCACGATCTTGCCGAACCGGGTCTTGGTGACCAGCAGCACCGAGCCGACGCCGATGAAGACGGCGACACCGACCAGGAACAGGTAGAACGGCGGCACGAACCCGCCGGCGATGCGGAAGGGCGGCAGGCGGAACTCGGCCGGGATGCCCATGGCCAGGTATTCAGCACCCCAGATGATCTTCACCAGATCATCGACGATCAGGATGAAGGCATAGCAGACCAGGAGCTGCATCAGCAGGTTCTGGCCGTAGACCCGGCTGATGATCAGCCGCTCGAACAGGATGCCGGTGATGCCGGCCCCCACGCCGCCGACCAGGGCCGCCAGGAAGTAGTTCCCGGTGACCACGTAGGTCGTATACGCGAAATACGCGCCGACCATGTAGAAGCTGCCATGGGCGAAATTGATGACGTGCAGCACGCCGAAGATCAGCGTGACGCCCGACGCCACCAGGAACAGAAGCATGCCGATGATCAGTCCGCTCGTCGCCTGGTTCACCAGGCAGGCCGAGGTCGACAGACAGGCGGCAAGCGCGTCTAAATCGAGCATAAGGGTCAATCCGCAGAAACGAACAGAGAGAGGCGCCGGCCCATGACCGGCGCCCCGGAGAGTTCCGGGCGGAGGTCAGCCCCCGCCCGGACGGCGCATCACGCGTAGCCGTTGCGCTTCTTCCAGTCCGCCTCGTGCTTGTAGATCTCGGACCAGGCGGTCTGGTCGAAGCCCACCACATAGGGCTCGTCCACGATCGTCTTGGAGTAGCCGACCATGTAGTTGACCAGGGTGTGATCCTCGTCGCGGATGGTCAGCGTGCCGTCGACGCCGAAGGGCGAGTTGATGGTCAGGCCGGAGGTGGCCTCCGCCATCTTCATCGTGTCGGTGTTGCCGCCGGTCTTCTTCAGCGCCTCGGCGACGAAGTTGATGGCCGCCGCGTTCTGCCAGGCCCAGTTGGTCGGCAGCACGTTGGAGTTGGCCATGTAGCTCTCGTACCAGGCCTCGTTCTCCGGCGTGTCCGGGATGTCCTTGTGGTAGCGGCTGCCCGAATACACACCGGCCGGGCGGCTCTTGATCGCCGTCAGGACCGGATAGTCGCCCAGGTTCACCGCGAAGGCCGTGAACTGGTCGAACAGACCGTAGAGGCTCGCCTGGTCGAAGAACGCGACGAGGTCGCCGCCCCACAGGCAGGAATACAGCACTTCCGGCTGGGCGTTCAGCAGCGCGGTCACGTTCTCGGTGTAGTCCGGCTGGAACAGCTTCGGCCAGGTCTCGGTGATGACCTCGGTCTCCGGCGCGAAGAGCTTCACGTATTCCATGAACTCTTCGGTGTTGGCGCGGCCATAGGCATAGTCCGGAGAGATCGTGGCCCACTTCTTCAGGCCCTTCTCCTTCACCACCTTGGCGGCGACCAGACCGCCGCCGACGGCGTCATGGATGCCCTGGCGGCAGGAGCGGAAGACCCAGTCGACCTGGTTCTTCGGATCGGCCGTCAGCGACGAGGTCTCGGAGTTGGTATGGATGCAGTACTGCTGCATGTCCCGCACCACCTCGTTCACGGCGAAGGAGGCGCCCGAGGCTTCGGCGTCGAGGATGATCTCGCAGCCCTCGTTGTTCACGAGGTCGCGGGTCATGCGGGCCGCTTCGTCCGGCTTGCCGCGCGAATCGCGGAACACCGCTTCCAGCGTACGGCCTTCGATGCCGCCCGCCTCGTTGATCTTGCGGATCTCGTTGTTGATGGCGGCGACGGAGGACTCGCCAAGAATGGCGACGCGGCCCGACAGGATGGTCGGAACGCCGATCTTGATCGGGGTGTTCGCGGCCTTCAGATAGGCGGGAAATCCGGTGATGCCGGTACCGACGGCGGCGGCCGCGGCGGCACCCTTCAGGACGGTGCGCCGATCGAGGCCCCGGCGCGGGCTGGAGTGCGACTTCTTCATAGCGATCCTCACTTGATGACGACCCTCTTGCATCACGACAGGTGGCGAGGGTTCGGATTTTTTTGTGGTCTTATTGTCCGGAGCATGGTGACCGAACGCTTCGGCTGTCAAGGTCTATGAATACTGACTCATCGGTCATTTCACGGGGTGAAACCCAGCCGGATTTAGGCGTCGCAGCGGTCCGTGGATCCGCCCCGCCGACCCACAATCCTCCCGCATAGGGCGACCGGTTCAGGCGGTCGCGGCAGGCCGCTCGGCCACCCCGTGCTCGCGCAGCCGCTCACAGAGCAGGTCGATGCGGTCACCGCCCCAGAACAACTCTCCCTGGAACACGAACATCGGCACACCGAACACGCCCATGGCCTCGGCCTCGGTGATGACCGCGTCCATCTCGGCCCGGCCGGGGCCCTCCACGTAGGCCTCGTAGGCCGCCGCATCACCGCCGAGCTCGCCGACCAGCGCGGACATCTCGGCCAGCACGTCCAGGTCGAGCTCGCGCTTCCAGAACCGCTCGAACACGGCGTCGTTATAGGCCCGGAAGAATCCCGCCCGCTGGGCGAACAGCATGCCGGCATTGGCGTAGTAGCCGTTAAAGACCCGCACCGGCCCCTTCAGGGTCAGGCCCTGCTTATTGGCGTAGCGGCGGGCATCCATGTAGGAATAGCGCACCCGGCGCCAGGAATGCTCGGTGCGGGTGTCAACCGCCCCAAGATATTCCTCGATCCGCAGGGTGTAGGGTCGCCACTCCAGCGCCACGTCGAACCGGTCCTCGAGCGCGTAGGTCGGCCGCACCGCGACGAAGGCATAGGGGCTCTTGTAGTCGGTATAGACCCGGATGACGGGCTTGGTCATGACGGCGGTCCTTCAACTTTCGACGGAACGGGCGGGCCGCGCCGGTCGCCCCGGTCCCAGCAGTCCGAGGTGAGCCCGGCGGCGCGGAGCACGTGTTTTTCGACCTTGGCGGTGGGCGTCTTCGGCAGGGCATCGACGACGCGGATGTAGCGCGGGATCATGAACGCCGGCAGACGGGGCTCCAGGAAGGCAATGACGGCCGAAGGATCGATGATCCGCCCCTCCACCGGCGCCAGGACCGCCAGCACCTCGTCCTCGGTGGCGTCGCTCGGCACCGCCACCACGGCGGCTTCGCGGACGTCCGGGTGGGCGAGGATCTCGGCCTCCACCTCGTAGGAGGAGATGTTCTCGCCGCGCCGACGGATCGCGTCCTTCAGGCGGTCGACGAACTGGAAATCGCCGTCGGCGTCGCGCACGAACATGTCGCCGGTATGGAACCAGCCGTTGCGCCAGGCCGCCGCCGTCGCCTCGGGGCGACCGTGATAGCCGTGGGTCATGGTCCAGGGATCGTCGGTGCGGATGATCAGCTCACCCGGCGTGCCGTCGGGCACGAGCATGTCGTTGGCATCGACCAGCCGCACCTGCACACCGGCGCGCGGGCGGCCGCAGATGTTCGGCTTGGACGGATTGGCGCCGGAGATCAGCGGCGTGCTGATCTCGGTCATGTTGAACAGGGTGTAGACGTCGACGCCGAACCGGGCCCGAAACTCAGGTCCTGCCTGGCCCAGCGGTACGATCATCACGGCGCGCAGACCATGGTCATGGTCCTCCGGGGTCGGGCGTTGCTTCAGCAGAAAAGTCGCCATGGCTCCGAGCAGGAAGACGCAGCTCACCTCCAGCCGGCGCACCACCGGCCAGAAATCGTCCGTGCGGAACCGGTCGACCACGGCGATGGATGCGCCGACGCAGAGCGCCATCGCTGCGATGAAGGCGCCGCCGATATGGAAGATCGGCATGTGCAGCAGGTGCCGGTCGTCGGCCCGGGTGCAGGTCCAGGTCTCCGGATTCATCGCCGTGTAGCAATGGAGATAGGAGGACAGCACACCCTTCGAGCGGCCGGTCGTGCCGGAGGTGAAGATGATCGACTGGGTGTCCCAGGGCTCGATCGGAGCCTCAAGCAGCACCGGCTCGGCCCCCTCCTCCAGCAGCACGGTCTGGCCGTGCAAGGTCAGGCCCTCGGGCGTCTCCCTCGCCGGGTCGGGTGACGCGACCACGATTCGGGTCAGAGCGCCGGTCGATACCTCCAACAACCGGTCGAGACAGTCCGGATGGACGACGGCAATCGTCGCGCCGGAATCGGCGACCACATGCTCCAGGATCGCCCCACGATAGGCCGGGTTCACCGGCACCGAGACGGCGCCGAGATAGTTCGCGCCGAACATGGCCCGCAGCCCGAGCGCCCCGTTCGGCATCATCACCAGCACAGCGTCGCCTCGCCCGACCCCAAGCCGCTGGAGGCCGGCCGCGGTCGACCGCACATGGGCCAGAGTCTCCGCGAAGGTCCAGCGCCCGCAATCCTCGAACACGGCGTAGACGTCGTCCGGACGCTCGGCCGCATGACGCTCAAGCGCATAGCGCAGGACACAGGTCTCGGCCGATGGCAGGCGCGTCACGGCAGGTTCTCCTTATCGGCCGGGTGACGGTACGGCCGGCATCAGCATCGCCCTCACATTGGCGCGCAGGGTGGCGCGGAACCGGTCGATCACCTCGCCCCGGCTGCCCACCGTCAGCATCTGCTGGATGGTGACGGTGGAGGCCTGGAAATGGGTGATGGCACCGGTGACGTAGAAACCGAACATCTCGGGATCGCAGGGACCGAACCGTCCCGCCTCCTGCCCGGCCCGGATCGCCGCCGCATAGGCCTCCATCAGCGGCAGCAGGTACCAGCGTCGCGCCTTAGCCGCCCGCGACGGGTTCTCCATCAGTTCGCGCAGCAGCAGCGCTGAATAGTCGCCGTGGTCCAGCGACCAGTCGAGGAAGCGCTCGACCATCGCGACGACGCCGTCCAGATCCGCCTCGAACCCCTCGGGCGCGGGCATGTAGGGCGTGATGCTGTCGGCGATCCGTCCCAGCACCTTGCCGTACAGTTTCTCCTTGGAGCCGAAATGGTAGATCAGCGTGGCGATGGTGACGCCGGCGGCGGCGCCGATCTGGCGCAGGCCGGTGGCGGCGAAGCCCTGGGTCGCGAACAGTCGTTCGGCCGCCTCCAGGCAGGCCTCCCTCGTGTCCGGCGCGCCGTGCGGGCGTCCTGCCTTACGCGTCTGGGCCCTCGCCGCCAAACCGATCTCCTTAATTAATCGATCGATAGATTAAATAATCTAAAAAAATGGGTCAACGGCGGAAATCACCACCGTTGACCCAGGACAGGGACCTGGGTCTAGGGGGCCAGGTCTCAGGGATTCAGAATGACCGGGATCGGCTCAGGCGTTGACCGCCTCGGCCTGGCTGTCGGCGCTGTCACGTGTCAGCACGAAGCCCTCGTAGCCCTTCGCCGCCACCTCGTCGCAGATGCCGCGGAAGCGGGCCATCCCGCCGGCATAGGGCATGAAGACCCGCGGCTTGCCCGGCACGTTGGCGCCCAGGTACCAGGAATGGCCGGCCTGGGGCAGCAGGGTGGCGTTGGCGACCTCGTTCACGTGATCGACCCAGCCGGCGACCGCCTCCTCGGTCGGCTCGATCCGGTCGATGCCGTCCTTCTCCATCGTCTCGATGCAGTCGGCGACCCATTCCACATGCTGCTCGATGGCGACCGGCATGTTGCACAGCACCGAGGGGCTGCCCGGGCCGGTGATGGTGAACATGTTCGGGAACCCGGCCGCCTGGATGCCGAGATAGGTGCGCGGCCCCGCCTCCCAGGCCTTGTTCAGGGTCACGCCGTCGCGCCCGACAATGCCGAGCTTCAGCAGCGAACCGGTCATGGCGTCAAAGCCGGTGGCGAAGACGATGATATCCAGTTCGTACTCGCCCTCGGTGGTCTTCACGCCCTTCTCGGTGATCTCCACGATCGGGGTGTCGCGCAGGTTCACCAGGCTGACATTGTCGCGGTTATAGGCCTCGAAATAGCCGGTATCGATCGGCGGGCGCTTGGTGGCGAAAGGATGGTCGATCGCCGCGAGGTTCTTGGCGGTCTCCGGATCCTTCACGATCTCGCCGATCTTGCTCTTCAGGAAGTCGGCCGCGGTGTCGTTCGCCGCCTTGTCGAACAGCAGGTCTTGGAACGAGGCGCGGAAGCGCAGGCCGCCGACCTCCCAGGCCTTCTCGTAGATCCGGCGGCGCTCCTCCGCGGAGACGTCGAACACCTTGCGCTCGCTGATCAGAAACGGATGACCGTTGGTCGAGGCCCGCATGGTCTGACGGATCTCGTCGATATTCTCCCGCGCCCAGCTCTTGAACTCGTCCGACAGGGGGTGGTTCTGCGCCGGGATCGAGTAGTTGGCCGTGCGCTGAAACACGGTCAGGTGCTTGGCGGTCTCGGCGATCACCGGCACCGCCTGGATGCCGGTCGAGCCGGTGCCGATCTGACCGACCCGCTTGCCGGTGAAGTCCACGCCCTCATGCGGCCACTGGCCGGTGTGGTACCATTTGCCCTTAAAGCTGTCGCGGCCCGGGATGTCGGGCACATTGGCCGAGGACAGGCAGCCGACCGCGGTGATCAGGTACTTGGCCGACAGGGTCGCACCGTCGTCGGTCGACACAAGCCACCGGTTGGCGGCCTCGTCATAGACCGCGCCGGTCACCGTCGTCCCGAACTGGATGTCGCGCTTCAGGTCCAGCTTGTCGGCTACGAAGTTCAGGTAGCGAACGATCTCCGGCTGCTGCGGATAGCGCTCCGACCACTCCCACTCCTTCAGCAGCTCGTCGGAGAAATAGTAGCTGTAGGAGTGGCTCTCGGAATCACAGCGCGCACCCGGATAGCGGTTCCAGTACCAGGTGCCGCCGACCCCGTCGCCGCGCTCGATCACCCGGGCCTTCAGGCCGAGGCGGTCGCGGAGCA
Source organism: Thalassobaculum sp. (assembly GCF_965223715.1). Classification (GTDB taxonomy): domain Bacteria; phylum Pseudomonadota; class Alphaproteobacteria; order Thalassobaculales; family Thalassobaculaceae; genus Thalassobaculum. The sequence continues at coordinate 2,291,739 of NZ_OZ245012.1, forward strand.
GATGGAGCTGGTACATCCCGGAAAACCCGGCGCCGATGATGACGGCGTCGTACTGGGCGGCGTCGTTCTTGGGGGCGGCGTCCTGCCTGGCGGCGGAAGTCGTTCCGATGGTCATGATTCCTGGTTTCCTCCTGATGCCTGGAATGAATAATGAACCATCATTCATATTATCGCAAGCGATCATCACCGCCGCCGCACGATGTCCGACCTGGCCCTCGCGGCGCCGAGAAACGCCGGAAATCCGGGCCGGAATCTTCCCTTTTCCGAATGAGGATATTGACGTTTCGCGTAATTATCGAGGATGCTCCCGTATGCAGCGTTTGGGTTGAGTCACTGTCCAGACCCCCAGCATTTGACCGGCATAGAGGGAATGCCGGTCGGCGGGTCGATCGCGGATGGTGAAGACAGCCCGACCAGCGCCCAGGCACTCCGCAACGGGTGCCGCGAATAGCCGAAGAGTGGGGACTCTAAGGCAGCGCATGGATATTCCGGCCTGCCCGTCGGTTTGGGGGAAGACGAAATGGCGCTGGATTCGGCCCTGCCGTCGGTGTCGCTTATTCCGGGCACCTTGTCGAACGAGGAGCTGTTCTGGCGCTGGCGGACGGGGATCTCGCACTATTTCCGCTCGGTTCCGCTGGTCGATCCGCGCCGCCCGACCCGGGCGCCGAAGGTCCACTTCTACAACGCAGGCGGCTTCCATTTTTACCACACCGATCTGTCGGAACAGCAATACGTCCGCGATCCGGCGTGGCTTCGGCGCAACGACGACTCAGACCCGGTGGCGATCCAGCTCTTCCTGCAGGGCACCAACCATGTGGAAAACGCCGGCCGCACCTACGTGATGGCGCCGGGCGTGATCAATGCCGTCAATCTGGGCTACGAGGTACATTCCTCCTGCACGGACGCAGAGGCTCTGACCCTGGCGCTGCCGAGGCTGATGGTCGCGGAGCACCTGCCGAGCCTGCATGAGACACACGGACCGCTGTTCGGCCTGGACAGCACCGCGGGACGGCTGCTGAGCGATTTCATGCATTCCCTGCGCGAGACGCTGCCGGCGGCCTCGGCCGCGGACGCCCCAATCCTCTGCCAGGCCCTGTTCGGGCTGCTCCAGGTCCTGATCGCGAACGGCGACCCGCATTCCGTCGATGCCCGTGACGGCACGCTCACCGCCCTGCAGCGTCATATCGACCAGAACCTGGGCGATCCCGATCTCAGCGTCGCCAGCATCTGCGCCAAGTACCGGATGTCGCGGGCGACCCTGTACCGTCTGTTCCAGGACAAGGGCGGCGTGCGGGGCTACATCCTGCGCCGCCGGCTCATGGCCTGCTTCGTGGCGCTCAGCAACGAAACCCAGATGAAGCGGGGCATCTTCGACATCGCCCTGGACTACGGCTTCACCAGTCCAAGCCATTTCGCCACCCGGTTCCGCGACGAATTCGGCATGACGCCGAGCGAGGTCCGCGAGGCCGCCCAGGCCCAGCACGCAAGGGGCCAGTCGGCCATCCTGACCCCCGCCTCGGCCGAGCCGCCGGATGTCGAGCTGATGCAGCGGTGGTCCCTGGAGCTGGGCAACCAGAACCGCCGGAGGCCGGCGAACGATCCGTTCTGAGGCGGGCTACTCGGCGGCGTCCGGACGGCGCAGGCTGAACACCTCGGTCACGGCCGCGTAGTCCATATAGCCGCAGCGCGCCAGCACCTGGGCCGCGGCGGTGTCGAACAGGCCGTTCCTCAGATAGGCCTCGTCGATATGGACGCCGACCACCTCGCCCAGAACCATGTAGCGGGTCGTCAGTTCGCCCTGCAGGTTCTTGAGTTGGATGAAATCGGTGACCTTGCACTCCAGCGCGGCCGGCGAGGCGGCGACCCGCAGCGGGCGCACTAGATGGCACGGGGCCGTCTTCAGCCCGGCCAGCTCGAACTCGTCCACCCCGGCCCCGACCGGGCCAGAGGACGCGTTCATCTGCTGCGCCAGCGCCAGGGTGGAGAGGTTGCAGACGAACTCACCGGTGTCCCGGGCATTGGCCGGGCTGTGCTTCAGCCCCTCGCTGGTGAAGCTGACCATCGGCGGGTTGGTGTTGATGGCACTGAAGAAACTGTAGGGCGCCAGGTTGTTCCGGCCGTCCCGGTCGACGGTGGAAATCCAGCCGATCGGCCGCGGGGCGACGATGGCCTTGAACGGGTCATGCGGCAGGCCGTGCCCGCTGCGGGGTTCGTAGAACATCGAAGGGTCCTCGATCAGTCGTCGAACATCCGGGTCCGGCTGCGGAACTGCTCCAGCAGGCCCGGCGTCCCCGCGATCAGAGTGTCGGCATGGGGCCCCTTGCGTCCAGGCCGGAACGGCACGCCGTCGCCGCCCGCCTCGCGCACGATCAGCATGCCGGCCGCCACGTCCCAGTCGAGCAGATAGGGATCCCAGGTGGCGTCGAGCCGCCCGTCGGCCACATAGGCGAGTTGGATCGCCGCACAGCAGTAGTTACGGGTCTGCGCGCCGGCGTCGATCAGGGCGGTGATGGTGCGGTTGAAGACTTCCGGCGCATGGCGCGGCGAATGGCCGACGCCGATCACCGCCTCCTCCAGCCGGGCGGCCTCGGTGACCCGGATCGCGGTGCCGTCGCGGAAGGCGCCGCCGCCGACGGTCGCCCAGAAGGTCTCACCGGCGTTCGGATCGTGGATCACCCCGACCCGCGCCTCCCCAGCCTCGCGATAGGCGATGGAGACGACGAACTGGGGAATGCCGCGCAGGAAGTTCTGGGTGCCGTCGATCGGATCGACCACCCAGCCGGTCGCGCCGTCGCCCCCGGCCTCGCTATCGCCGGCCCCGCCAGTGCCGAATTCCTCGCCCAGCACCCGGTCCTCGAGGAAGTCCCGGGCGATCTCCCGGCGGATCAGTTCCTCCACCTCCCGGTCAGCCGCACTCACGAGGTCCTGCGGCCCCTTCGCCTCGATCAGCAGAGCTTCACGGTTCTCGAAGAACCGGCGGGCCAGGCGTCCGGCCTCCTCCGCGGCGCGGCGGGCCGTCTCCAGTCGCATGGCATCGGGATTCGGGGCATCTGCGGACATGGGAACTCCAGCGCAAGAAAGAGGCGTGCGGTTTAGAGCCGCCGGGCCGGGGACGCAACGCCCCCGGGTGCCGGTCTCTTATGCCGGGGCACTTTCCTGCTATGGTGACGCCTATCGCCGACGCCATCTGAAAATCGGGAACCGACCGTGACGACCTCACCCGCCGCCAAGCCCTCCCTGCGCCTTGAAGACCAGCGTTTCCTGACCGGCAGGGGCCGGTATGTGGACGACCGGCCCGGCGACGGACAGCTCCACGCCCGGTTCGTGCGCGCCGACCTCGCCCATGCGGAGATCACCGCCATCGACGTGTCCGACGCGGCCGCGATGCCCGGCGTGGTGGGCGTGTGGACCGGCGCGGACCTGGTGGCAGACGGCATCGGCCCGATGCCCTGCAGCGTGGTCGCCGCCACCGTCGAGCCGATCATCATCCCGCCGCACCACGCGCTGGCCGTCGACCGGGTGCGCTATGTGGGCGAGCCGGTGGTCCTGATCGTCGCCGAGAGTGCGGAGGCCGCCGCCGACGCCGCCGAGGCGGTGATGGTCGAGTATGACGACCTGCCGACGGTCATGGACGTCGCCGACGCTGAGGAAGAGGACGCGCCGCAGATCTGGCCGCAGGCGCCGGGCAACTGCGCCTATCGCTTCGTGAAGGGCGACCCGGATGCGGTGGCGACGGCGATGGAGACCGCCGCCCATGTGATCGAGCTAGAGCTCGACAACCAGCGGGTCTCCGCCTTCCCGCTCGAGCCACGGGCCGCCGTCGCCGAGTACGACGCGACCAGCGACTGCTTCACCATGGACCTGACGGGCCAGGGGCTGCACGGCATCCGCGCCGATCTGGCCGGTCCGGTTTTCGGGCTGCCGGCCGAGCGGTTTCACCTGCGCGCCGACGACGTGGGCGGCGGGTTCGGCCTGAAGAATTTCCTGTTCGCGGAATGGGTCTGCCTGCTCTGGGCCGCGCGCCGGACCGGAAAGCCGGTGCGCTGGCTCGCCACCACCGGCGAGGAACTGGCCGCTGCGGTCCATGGCCGTGCGGTGACGTCGAAGGCCCGGCTCGCCCTTGATGCAGAGGGCGGTTTCCTGGCGCTCGACGTGGACATGGTCGCCGATATGGGGGCCTATCTTTCCAGCGGCGGGCCGAACGCCGCCACCAACGCCGCCTCCACCGCCATGGGCGGGGTCTACCGGATCCCGGCGATCCACATGCGCAGCCGGGGCGTGTTCACCAACACCGCCCCGGTCGACGCCTATCGCGGCGCCGGAAAGCCGGAGGCGAATTTCGTCATCGAACGGCTGATCGACGCCGCCGCCCGGCGCTGCGGCTTCGATCCGGTGGACCTGCGCCGCCGCAACATCGTCGACACCTTCCCCTACCCCAAGGCGCTGGGCGCGGTGCTCGACTGCGGCCGGTTCCGGGGCAATCTCGACGACGCCGTGGCCCTGGCCGACCGGGACGGCTTCGAAGCCCGCCGGGCCGAGGCCGCCAAGTCCGGCAAGCTGCTCGGCCTTGGCATCGCCTGCTTCCTCGAAAGCTCCCGTGGCGCGCCGCAGGAGGAGGTGGAGGTGCGTTTCGCCGCCGACGGCAAGGTCGAGCTCGCCACCGGTACCGAATCCAACGGGCAGGGCCACGAGACGGTCTTCACCCGCCTCGCCTCCGAACGCCTGGGGCTGCCGATGGACGCCTTCCGGTACGTGCAGGCCGACACCTTCGCCACCCGCACCGGCGCCGGACACGGAGGCGCGCGGACCATGCATATGGGGGCCGGCACCCTGATGCTGGCGATGGACGCCATGCTGGAGAAGGCAATCCCCCTCGCCGCCCGGCTGCTTCAGGCCGATCCGGAGACGGTCACCTTCAGCGAGGGCCGGTTCCGTGCCGGCACCGACGACCGCTCGGTGTCGCTGCTGGAGGTCGCCGCCGCCGCGCGCAGCAGCGACGCCTCGCCGGAGACCGGCGAGAAGGGCCTGGACACCGCCGTGTTCCGCCGGGACGTGCCCTTCACCTTCCCCGGGGGCTGCCATGTCGCCGAGGTCGAGATCGAGCGCGAGACCGGCCAAGTGACGCTGACGCGCTACATCGCGGTGGACGATTACGGGAGCGTGTACGACCCGCAGCTCACCGAGGGCCAGCTCCATGGCGGCGTGGTCCAGGGCATCGGCCAGGCGCTGGGCGAGCGCATCGCCTATGACCCGGACAGCGGCCAGCTTCTCAGTGGATCGATGATGGACTACGCCCTGCCGCGGGCGGTGGACCTGCCGATGTTCGACGTCACCTTCGCCGGCGATCCGACGACGGCGAACCCGCTGGGGGCGAAGGGCGTGGGCCAGGCCGGCTGCATCGCCGCCCCGCCGGCGGTGATCAACGCGGTGGTTGACGCCCTGGCGCCGCTGGGCGTGGACCACATCCAGATGCCGGCGACCTCGGAGCGGGTCTGGAAGGCGATCGCGGCGCGGGGGTGAGGGCCTCCTCCATCTCCGTCTTCCCGGCGCAAGGCCGGGAAGACGGGTTTAAATGGTGTTCTTATTTCCTCCTCTTTCTCACTCCCCGGACTTGTTCCGGGGCAAGGCTTCCGCGTGACGGGCCCCGGGTCCATGCGTGCCCAGGCCTTGCCCCGGAACAAGTCCGGGGAGTGAGAAGAGGTTTGGAAAGTTCCCTCCTCACCCGCCCAACTGCCGGGAGATCGCCGAACAGGTCGCCAGCAGCGGTCGCCAATACGCCGACCGGTCGTCGCGCAGCCGGAAGGTCGGCACCGACACGCTGACGCTGGCCACGGGCGTTCCGGCCCCGTCCCGGATCGCCGCGCCGAAGCAGACGATCCCGGTCTCGTTCTCCTCCTCGTCTGAGCTGTAGCCCAGCCGGCGAGCGGCCGCGACCCGGGCGCGCAGGCCAGCGGCATCTGTCACCGACCGGTCCGTGACGGCGCAAAGGGCAAGCCGGCCGATCACCGCGTCCGCCTCGTCCGCCGGCAGCGCCGCCAGGAACGCCTTGCCCACCGAGCTGGTATGGAACGGCACCCGCGTGCCCACGGTGGAGGCCATGCGGACCAGCTCCGGGCTCTCCACCTTGTCGATATAGACCATCTCGTCGAGCATCCGAACGGCGAGATGCACCGTCTCCCCGGTCTCGTCCCGGAGCGCCTCCAGCGTGTCGCGGGCCAGCGTGCGGATGTCCTGCTGGGCCAGCGCCCGGTGAGCGAGGCCGATCAGCCGGCTGCCCAGCACATAGCGTTTGTCGCCGCGCTGCCGGATCAGCCCTTCCGCCTCAAGCGAGGCGAGGATGCGGTAAAGGGTCGGGCGGGTCAGATCGAGCCGATCAGCCAGATCGGCCACGCTCGGCCCCTGCGCGTCATCGGCCACGCACTGGAGGACAGCCATGCTGCGCGAGAAGCTCTGAGCCCCCTGAACCGGTCCCGGCTTCATATCCTGCTCCTCTGGGAGGCATCGGCGACCGTGCCCGATTGACAGCAAAGCCAACCCATGTAATTTCTCATATAATAGATTAATATCCATAATATGGACAAATACACGATGTCAACCGCACCCGCCTCTCGTTCCGTCCTCGTCACCGGAGGCACCAGCGGCATCGGTCTCGCCATCGCCCGGGGTTTCGCGGCGGCCGGCTACACCGTCACCGGCGCCGGGGTCGGGGAACTGCCGGAGGCGGAGCGGAACCTGAGCTTCCAATCGCTCGACGTGACCGACGCGGCGGCCATCGCCGACCTCGCCGCCGGCCGCGACCGGCTCGACGTGCTCGTGAATGCCGCCGGCGTGATCCGCCGCGGCGACGAGCTGGAGCCGGAGGTCTTCGCCCAGGTGATCGACATCAACCTGAACGGCACCATGCGCCTATGCGCCGCCTTCCGGCCCAAGCTGGCGGCGGCGAAGGGCTGCATCATCAACATCGCCTCCATGCTGAGCTATTTCGGCGGCGGGCTGGTGCCGGGCTATGCGGCGTCGAAGGGCGGCGTCGCCCAACTCACCAAGTCGCTGGCCATCGCCTATGCGGCCGAGGGCATCCGGGTGAACGCGCTCGCCCCGGGTTGGATCGCCACGCCGCTGACCGTGAACCTGCGCAGCGACGAGGCGCGCAACGCCGCGATTACCGGCCGCACCCCGATGGGCCGCTGGGGCCAGCCGGAGGAACTGGCGGGCCCCGCCCTGTTCCTGGCGAGCGACGCCGCCTCCTTCATCACCGGCACCATCCTGAACGTGGATGGCGGCTACGCGGCCATGTGACCCACGGGAAGACGACCGAAAATCAAGAAAACGGAGAGACAGCCATGCCTTTGGAAGCCCCCGACAAGGACCCGATGGTACCCTATCAGCTCCCCTTTCCCAAGGAAGCCCAGGCGGAGATCGTCGTTCCGAACGCGATCCCGACGGATGACCGGCTCTGGGTCAAGCAGGCGGAGAACGTGTTCTTCCGCCCGCTCTGTCTGAATGTCTCCCAGGGCTACTGGATGAACCTGCTGAAGGTGACCAAGTCCGGGGTCCTGTCGCGCCACCGGCACCCGAACGCGGTGCACGGCTTCGTGCTGAAGGGCCGCTGGTACTACCTGGAGCATGACTGGGTCGCCGAGGAAGGCGGCTATGTCTACGAGCCGCCGGGCGAGACCCACACCCTGGTGGTGCCGGACGACGTGGAGGAGATGATCACCTACTTCCAGGTCAACGGCGTCATGTACTACTGCGATCCCTGGGGCAAGCACCTCGGCTACGAGGACGTGTTCACCAAGATCGACATGTGCCGCAAGCACTTCGAGGAAGTCGGCCTGGGCGCCGACTATGTGGACCGGTTCATCCGCTGAGGCGGGCAGCCCCAGCGGATCGGATGGCGACGGTCAGGTCGGCACGATGAACGGCTTGGCCTGGCTGTCGTAGTCGCCATAGCCGAGCGTGTCGCGGAACTCCGCCGGGGACAGGGCGCTGGACGCCTCTGCCTGCCCGGCGGCCAATGCCGCCAGACCCGCCTTCATGCCGGCCATCGCCGGGGACAGCATCCCGGTCGGGTAGGTGCCGATCTTGAAGCCGAGCTCGGCCGCCTCTTTCTGGCTCGGGCAGGCGCGCGGCGCGCCAGGCGACAGGACGGCGAAGGACGGTCGGCCGGCGGCGGCCTCGACCGCGCGGCGGATCTCGTCATTATCGGCGGGCGAGTCGAGGAACAGGATGTCGGCCCCCTCCTCCACATACATCTCGATCCGCGCCACCGCCTCGTCGATGCCCTGGGTCGGGCGGCAGTCGGTGCGGGCCAGGACCAGGATGCCCGACTCCTTCGCAGCTTCCACCGCCGCGCGGATCTTCATCCGGGCCTCGTCGCGCGAGAGACACGGCTTGCCGGCGGCGGTCAGGGCGCGCGGGGTGATCTTGTCCTCGATCAGGACGGCGGCGGCCCCGGCGCGGCCATAGGCCCGAACGGTGCGCTGCACGTTCATCGCATTACCGTAGCCATGGTCGCCATCGGCTAGCACCAGGGTCTCTGGGGCGGCGGCATGCACCATGTTGAAGCTGTCGAACATCTCGCCGAAGGACACCAGATCCAGGTCCGGGCCGCCGAGGCGGCTGGCCGCCACACAGGACCCCGACAGGAATGCCGTCTTGAAGCCCGCCTGGGCGGCGAGCTTGGCGGAGAGACCGTCCCAGACCGCCGGCATGACGATCAAACCGGGTTCGGCCAGAAGGGCGCGCAGTCTTTCGGGAGCGGTCACGGCAGTTTCCTCACGATTTTGTTTTTGGGTGTGTTGCGACGATAGGAGCCTGTCCGGGCTGTCACAAGCCGGGTTCGGCACCCGCATCCTGTCCTGCCGAATTGGCATCTTTACCCTGCCGCCCCCGCTTGCTTGAGTTTCTCCTCACCAGCAGGGGAAGACGATGGCGGCGAGTACAGACCTGACGAAGCTGACGGCCCGCGAGGCGGTAAGGCTGCTCGACCTGGGCGACGTCTCGCCGCTGGAGCTGATCGACGCCGCAGCCGCCCGCATCGCCGAGGTGGAGCCGGCGGTGAACGCCCTGCCCACCCTGTGCCTGGACCGCGCCCGCGAGGCGGCGAAGACCTTGACCGAGCGGCCGGGCAAGGGCGCACCCGGCTGGCTCGCCGGCCTGCCGGTGGCGATCAAGGACCTGATGGACGTCAAGGGCGTTCGCACCACCTACGCCTCGCCGATCTATGCCGACCATGTCCCGGCGAGCTCCCATCCCCTGGTCGAGAAAATCGAGGAGCGCGGCGGGCTGGTGATCGCCAAGTCCAACACCCCGGAATTCGGCGCCGGCGGCAACACCTACAACGCGGTCTTCGGCAAGACGCGCAATCCGTGGAACACCTCGCTGACCCCCGGCGGGTCGTCCGGCGGCGCGGCGGTGGCGCTGGCGACCGGCGAGGTCTGGCTGGCCCACGGCTCCGACCATGGAGGCTCCCTGCGCGGCCCGGCCGCCCATACCTCCGTCGTCGGCCTGCGCCCCTCGCCCGGCCGGGTGACGCGGGGGACTTCGAACAACCTTTTCAGCCCGAGCTCGGTGGAAGGGCCGATGGCGCGCAACGTGCCGGATATCGCCCTGTTCCTGGACACGATGGCCGGGCAATGCCCACGCGATCCGATGAGCCGCCCGGCGCCGGAGCGTAGCTTCGTCGGCACGGTGGACGCGGCCCTGGCCGACAAAAGGAGCTGGTGGCCGAAGCGGGTCGCCTTCTCCCCGGATCTGGGCGGCGTGGCGCCGATCTCCAAGGCCGTGCGCGGGGTGATCGGCGACGCGGTCCGCAACTTCGAGACCCTCGGCATCCCGGTGGAGGAAGCTTGCCCGGAAATGGGCCAGATCGGCGAGGCGTTCCAGATCCTGCGCGCCATGATCTTCGTGGTGAACCACGGCGAGCGGCTGAAGACCCACCGCGACCAGATCAAGCCGGACATCATCTGGAACACCGAGAAGGGTCTGGCCCTGACGCCGGAGCAGATCGCCTGGGCCGAGCGCGAGCGGGCCGCCTTCTACCGCCGGGTCGCGGCGTTCTTCGAGACCTACGACCTGCTGCTGCTGCCGGTCACCGTGCTGCCGCCCTACGACGTCAACAAGACCCGGATCGACGGCGTCGACGGGGTGAAGTTCGACAACTACATCGCCGCCTCGGCGACCACCTCGTCCATCACCCTGACCGCCTGCCCGTCGCTCTCCCTGCCCGCCGGCTTCACCGAGGACGGGCGCCCGGTCGGCATCCAGGTGGTCGGCAAGCCGCACGACGACGCCGGTCTGCTCGCCGCTGCCGCCCTGCTGGAGGATCTGACGGGCCTTGCCGACAAGCTTCCCATCGACCCGCGGGCGGGCGAGCCCATCGACTGACCGCCTGGCGCGACAGCGAGCCCCCTTTGCGAACCCCGACGAACCTGATTGAGTCGGCTTCTGACCGGGATTGCAGGGGGAACGGACATGGTTGAACAGGTCGAGACGCTGGTCGTCGGCGCGGGCCAGGCGGGTGTCGCGATGAGCGCACATCTGGGCAGCCTGGAGGTGCCGCATCTGGTGCTGGAGCGCGGCCGGATCGCCGAGCGCTGGCGGACCGGCCGCTGGGACTCCCTCGTCGCCAACGGCCCCGCCTGGCACGACCGCTTCCCGGGCTTGGAGTTCGACGATGTGCACCCGGACGGCTTCCCCGGAAAGGAACGGGTGGCGGCCTATTTCGCCGAGTACGCCAAGAAGGTCTCGGCCCCCATCCGCTGCGGCGTGGACGTCACGAAGGTCACCCGTCATCCCGACCGGCCCGGCTTCCATGTGGAGACCTCCGACGGGGTGATCGACGCGAAATACGTGGTCGCCGCCACCGGCCCGTTCCAGCGGCCGGTCATCCCCCGCATCGTGCCGCAGGACGCGCCGGTGACGCAGATGCATTCCGCCGCCTACCGCAACCCCGACCAGCTCCCCGAGGGCGCGGTGCTGGTGGTCGGCTGCGGATCGTCGGGCGCGCAGATCGCCGACGAGCTGCTGCGGGCGGGCCGCCGAGTCTATCTCTCGGTCGGCCCGCATAACCGCTATCCCCGCCGCTACCGGGAGCGCGACTATTGCTGGTGGCTCGGCGTGCTCGGCCGCTGGGACGCGGAGACGCCCGATCCCGACACCCAGCACGTCACCATCGCGGTCAGCGGCGCCTATGGCGGTCACACCGTCGATTTCCGTCGGCTGGCCGAGCGCGGCATGACCCTCGTCGGCATGACGGCGGGTTACGCGGACGGCACGATCCGCTTCGCCCCCGACCTGGCCGACAACCTGGCGCGCGGCGACGAGAGCCTGATGTCGGAACTGGACCAGGCCGACGCCTATATCGCCCGCAACGGCCTCGATCTGCCCGAGGAGCCGGACATGCGGGTGATCCCGCCCGACCCGGCCTGCGTCACCGACCCGATCCTGGAACTCGACCTGGCTGCCGCCGGGGTGAGCACGATCCTGTGGGCGACCGGCTACGAATACGATTTCGGCTGGCTGCAGGTCGATGCCTTCGACGCCGCCGGCAAGCCGCGGCACAAGCGCGGCGTCTCGGTCGAGCCGGGCCTGTATTTCGTCGGTCTGCCCTGGCTGTCGCGGCGCGGCTCGTCCTTCATCTGGGGGGTGTGGCACGACGCCCTCTACGTGGCCGACCACATCGCCACCCACCGGCAATACTTCGCCTATGACCGAGAGGCCCGGGCCCGGGCCGGGCGCTGACGCCGCACCCGACATTTCACGTATGGCCCGCCCGGCGCCGGCCCCCTACAAGGGAGGCCAACCACATCGGGAGGACCATCTCTATGAATATCGGATTTATCGGGCTCGGGCGCATGGGGCGCCCGATGGCATCCAACATGGCCCGCAAGGGCTTCCGCCTCGTCGTCAACGACATTAATCCGGCGGCGGTGAAGGAGCTCGAGGAGCTTCAGGCCTCCAGCGCGCCCACGGCCGCCGAGGTCGCCAAGAAGAGCGACGTGATCATCACCATGCTGCCCGACGGCCCGGTCGTGCGCGAGGTGGTCGGCGGTGCGGACGGCATCATCGCTAACGCCCCGAAGGGCGCGCTCATCATGGACATGAGCACGGTCGAGCCGGGTACCACCGACGATCTCGCCGCCCAGGCGAAGGCCAGGGGCCTGCGCTATGTGGACGCCCCGGTCGGCCGTCTGGCGGCCCATGCGGATCGTGGCGAGTCGCTGTTCATGGTCGGTGCGGAGCCGGAGGATTTCGAGCTGGTCAAGCCGATGCTCGAGGCCATGGGCACGACGATCTATCACTGCGGCGGGGTCGGCACCGGCACGCGCACCAAGCTGGTGAACAACTTCCTGGCCGTGGCCTCCTGCCAGTTCAACGCCGAGGCGCTGGCCCTGTCGCAGGGCCTGGGGCTGAACCTGGAGAGCACGCTGGACGTGATCTACGGCACCACGGCCATGAACGGCCAGCTCAAGATCAACTGGCCGGACAAGGTGCTGGCCGGAGACACCTCTCCGGGCTTCACCATCGACCTGGCGCACAAGGACCTGTCGCTGATCATGCAGGCGGCGAACACCGCGAAGGTTCCGATGCCCATGGCGGCGGCGGCCCGCGAGATGTTCAGCGCCGCCCGCGCCCGCGGCTTCGGCTCCCAGGACTTCTCCGCCATGGTCGACGCCCATTGCGACCTCGCCGGCATCGAGAAGCCGCGCCTGAAGAAGTAACGGCCACCGGGTCCCGCCGGGCGAACGCGTCGGCGGGACCCGCTTCTATCGGCACAAGGGAGGCACCGGTCCGGCCGCGACGACCCTCCCGGCCATCCATGGGAGGAAGGACGATGCGTATCGGGTTTCTCGGTATCGGCAATATGGGCCGCCCGATGGCGGGCAAGCTGCTGGATGCCGGCCACGAACTCTGGGTCTACGACATCCGCGAGGCGGCGATGCAGCCGCTGCTCGACCGCCAGGCCCGGCGGGCGGCGTCGCTGAAGGATCTGGCCGACGCCTGCGACACGGTCGTGGTCTCGCTGCCGACCCTGGCGATCTTCCGCGACGCGCTGGCGGAGCTGCTGACCGGCGGCGCGCTGAAGACCCTGGTCAACACCTGCACCGTCGGCGGGCCATTCGTGGCCGAGGTGGAGCGGGCCTGCGCCGAGCACGGCGTGACCGTGATCGACGCGCCGATCAGCGGCGGGCCGGCCGGGGCCGAGGCCGGGACGCTCGCGGTGATGGTGTCGGGCGATCCGGCGACCGTCGCCCGGCTGGACCCGGTGTTCCGCGCCTGGGGGCCCACGGTCGTGGTGGCGGGCGAGACGCCCGGTGCGGCCCAGACCATGAAGCTGACCAACAACATCCTGTTCGCGGTCGGGCTGGTCGCCACGTCGGAGGCGATGACCATGGCCGAAAAGGGCGGGATCGCGCCGGAGGCCATGCTGCAGGTGCTGAACAACGGCACCGGCAAGAACTTCGCGACCACCAACGTCTTTCCGAACAACATCGTGCCGGGCAGCTTCGACTTCGGCGCCACGGTGGAAATCCTGATGAAGGACGTGAACCTGGCCATCCAGCAGGGCGAGGCGCTGGGCGTGCCCATGTGGGTGTGCCAGGCGGCCCGGCTGGTGATGCAGCACGGCGTGTTCCAGGGCCGCGCGGCGCAGGACCTGTCGCGGATCGTGGAGATCGTGCGCGAGGGGGCGAAGAAGGGCTAATCTCCCAACCACCTCGCACTCCCCGGACTTGTTCCGGGGCGAGGGTAGGGACATGCGCGGCCGATCGATCCGTCACGCCGCAGCCTTGCCCCGGAACAAGTCCGGGGAGTGTTCAAATGGGTAGAATTCGATCTTCCCGGCCGTGCGCCGGGATCTAGGGGAGAGCGTGTAGGGGCGCTGGTGATTTAGCCCCACTGATCCGGCGTTCCCCTATTCTGGGCCCCGGCGCAAGGCCGGGGAGACGGGGCGCGTTAAATCATCGCTATCCCGCCACGATCCGGACCGGCGCCCCCTTGTAGGCCGGCGTCTGCGAGTTCTTCTCGTGATAGCCGAGCGGCACCAGCGGGTTGAGTTCCGGGTAGTATCCGGCCACGCAGCCCGGCGGCAGGTCGTAGGGGGTCACCGTCAGCCCGTCGACCCGGCGCATCACCCCGTCATCCACCGCACAGACCAGCGCCACCTCCTGCCCCTCCTCCAGGCCGAGGCGGGCCATCTCGTCACGGTTGATCAGCACCACCTCGCGGCTGCCCTCCAGCCCGCGCAGGCGGTCGGAGAAGCCGTAGATCGTCGTGTTGAACTGGTCGTTGGAGCGCAGGGTGACCAGGGTCATCACATCCTCACCCAAGGGCGCTTCACCCAGCGCGGACAGAGTCGTCGGCTTGGTGAACTGGGCCTTGCCGCTCTGCGTCTCCCATCGGCGCTCACGCGCCGGGTTGCCCTTGTAGAACCCGCCCGGTTCGAACAGCCGGTCGTTGAAGTCCGCGAACTTATCCGGCCAGGTCTGGGCGATCAGGTCGCGGATCAGGTCGTAGTTGCCGGTCCACGCGTCCCATTTCAGCGCCGGATTGGCCGGCAAGGTCGCCTTGGCCAGCCCCGCGACGATCGCGGTCTCCGACCTCACCTCCGGTCCCGGCGGCTCGGCCTGACCAAGGGAGCCGTAGATATGCGACAGGGAATCCTCCATCGACACCGCCTGGAGGCCCGTCTCCTGGATGTCCTGGTCGGTCCGGCCGAGACAGGGCAGCAGGTAGCAGACCTCCCCCGGCACCAGGTGTGAGCGGTTCAGCTTGGTGGCGATATGTACCGTCAGCCGCAGCTTGGGCCAGGCATGCTCCATGCGCTCGCGATCCGGCAGCGCGCGCAGCAGGTTGCCGCCGAGCGAGATCATCGCCTTCACCCGTCCGTCGAGGATACCTTCGCAGGCATGGACGGCGTTCATCCCCTCCTCTTCCGGCGGCTCGATGCCGAACAGATCGCGCAGCTTTTCGGCCGGCATATGGGCGGATTTCTCGCCGATTCCGACGGTGCGCTGGCCCTGCACGTTGGAATGGCCCCGCACCGGCGAGATGCCGGCGCCGAGCCTGCCGATATTCCCGCGCATCAGCAGCATGTTGCAGAGCATGCCCAGGTTGAGCCAGCCGTTCACATGCTGGGTCAGGCCCATCCCGTAGATGCCGATGGTCTTCTCGGCGCCGATATAGATCTCGGCCGCCTCCTCGATCATCGCGCGGGTCAGCCCGGAATGCTTCTCGATCTCGTCCCAGGAAGCGGCGGAGACGGCCAGTGCCGTCTGCTCGTACCCGACGGTCTCGCTATCGATAAACGTATGGTCGATCACCCGGCCCGGCGCCTTGTTCTCGGCGGCGAGCACGCATTTCATCAGCCCGACGAGGACCGCGATGTCGCCGCCCGGACGCACCTGGTAGTAGGCCTCCGAGATCTTCGTCGGCGCGCCGATGGTCATCTGGGCGATGTCCTGAGGGTCTACGAACTCGATCGATCCGCGCTCGCGCAGCGGATTGAAGGTGACGATGCGGCAGCCGCGCTCCACCGCCCGCTTCAGCGTATGCAGGAAACGCGGGCTGTTGGTGCCGGTGTTCTGGCCGAAGAAGAAGATCGCGTCGCAGTGATCGAAATCCTCCAGCGTGCAGGTGCCGACCGGCGTGCCGATGAAGGTCTGAAGGTTCACCGAGGTCGTTTCGTGGCACATGTTCGAGGACTGGGGCAGGTTCTGGTGCCCCATCGCCCGGGCCAACAGGGCGTAGAGATACGACGCCTCCAGCCCGGCATGGCCCGAGGCGTAGAACACAGCCTCCTGCGGGTCCATCGCCTTGAGCTCGCGGCCGATCTCCGCGAAGGCCTGGTCCCAGCTCACCGGCAAGTAGCGGTCCGCGTCCGCGTCATAGCGCATCGGCGTGGTCAGGCGCCCGGCCTTCTCCAGATCGTGGTCATGCCAGGTCCGAAGATCCGTGAGCGAGCGGGCGTCGAAGAAATCCGGATCGGCCCGACGCTCGTCCAGCTCCCAGAGGGTCGCCTTCGCCCCGTTCTCGCAGAACTCGAACGTGTGCGGCTCCGCCGGCTTTGCCCAGGCGCAGGACGAACACATCACGCCCTTCGGCTTGTTGAGCGTCGACAGAATGCCCAGTGCGCGGGACGAGGTGTCCGACTCGCCGAAGATGCGGGCGACACCCCGCAACGACCCCCAGCCTCCCGCCGGCGACTCGTCCAACGGGGTGTCCGGGTCGTGCTCGGTGGCGCTGTGCTTGCCGGGGGAAGGTGGGGTGGTCATGCTGTCCGCCTGTGGTCGGGAACGACCTCAGGGAAACAGCAGGCGGAGCAACCGGTTCCGCCGGAGGGATGCGGCATCGGCGCGCGGACGTCCGCTCTCCCCTTCTCCCCTCACTCCCCGGATTTATTCCGGGGCCTACGGATCAGCGCGACCTGACAGAGGGTTGTGCGCGCTTACGCGTAGGCCCCGGAATAAATCCGGGGAGTACGGGAGAGAGGGAGAAGGGAGAGCGCCCTCACACCGCGACTTCGATCGTGCCGATCGGCTGGGTGCAGCAGGCGAGCACGTAGCCTTCCTCGACCTCATCCTCGCGGATGCCGCCGTTATGGACCATATGGGTCTGACCCGACGTCACGTGGATCTTGCAGGTGCCGCAGACGCCGAACTGGCAGCCGCTGGGGATGTTCAGCCCGGCCTCCCGCGCCACGGCGAGGATGGTGTCGGTCTCCAGACACGTCGTCTCCAGGTCGGAGTCCACGAAGCGGATCCGCGCCTTCTTGCTCTCGTCGGGGATGACGTCGTCCGGCTCGTCCACCGCCGCCGGATCGGTCACCGGGGCGTGGAAGCTCTCCTCGTGGTACCGCTCCATGTCGAAGCCGGCGGCGTTCAGCACGTCGCGCACCGCCTGCATGAAGGCGGCCGGGCCGCAGCAGAAGATCTCGCGCTCGAAATAATCCGGTGCGATCAGCTCCAGCATCAGCCCGTTGAGCCGGCCGCGATAGCCGGTCCACACGCTGTAGGGGTCGGCCTCGCTCACCACCCAGGCGAGGTTGAACGACGGTACGCGCGCCGCCATGCGCTCCAGCTCGGCCCGGAAGATGATTTCCGAGGGCCGCCGGGCGCAATTGATGAAGGCGATGTCGCAATGCCGGCCCTGGTCGAAGAACCAGCGGGTCATGGACATCATCGGCGTGATGCCCGACCCGGCGGAGATGAACAGATACCTGTCCGACGGCCAGGTGTGGCAGGAGAAGAACCCCGCCGGCCCGAACGCCTTCAGCCTTCCGCCGACCTGCAGGTTCTCGAACAGCCAGCGGGTGCCGATGCTCTCCTCCTGCAGCTTCACGGTGATGGCGATCAGCATCGGCCGCGACGGGCTGGAGGACAGGGTGTAGGTGCGGTGGATCGGCCCCGACGGCAGCGGGATCTCCAGGGTGATGAACTGGCCCGGCTGATAGCGGAACCAGCTCTCCTCCGGCGTCTGGAAGCAGTAGGTGCGGGCGCTGGCGGTTTCCGGCAGCACCGCCACGCATTCCAGCATCTGCGACTGGGCGTTCCAGGGAACCAGTTCGTCCAGATTGCGGAAGCGCGGCAGGGCTTCGAGCGACCGCATGGTCACGCGACCTCGATGTGGCGCTCCGGGGTGCCGCCGAGACGGCGGCGCATGGTGCCGGTGTACCAGTCGACGAACTGGATGACGCCGGCTTCCTGGCTCGGCGAATACGGCCCCGGCTGGTAGGCCGGCGAGTTCACGCCGATCTGGTTCTCCTCGACCACCTTGCGGTCCTGGTCGTTGGTGGCGAGCCACACCTTGGTCAGCTCGTCCAGGTCGTAGTCGACCCCCTCCACCGCGTCGCGATGCACCAGCCACTTGGTGGTGACCGCCGTCTGCATCGGGCCGACCGGCAGCACGCGGAACGAGATCGCATGATCGCCGAGCACGTGGTTCCAGGTGGTCGGGTAGTGGTAGAGCAGCAGGGCGCCGAGACCGGTGGACTGGACCCCATCGCTGAGCGGTCGCTTCACCGCGCGCTTGCCTGACAGGGTGTAGCTCTCGGCGTTGCGCAGCAGCGGCAGGCGGGTGATGCGGTACTGGGCGTCCTCGGCCATGTCGAAGCCGCTGGGCAGGCCAAGCGACCGGCACTTGTCCCACAGGGCGATGATCGCCGGGTCGCCGGCGCTGCCGTCATTGTCCGCATGGGTCGGGGTGTCGGGGAAGGTACGGCAGAGTTCGGGATGGCTGCCGGCACAGTGGTAGCACTCCCGGTTGTTCTCCCAGACCAGCTTCCAGTTGCCGTTCTCGATGATGGTGGTCTCGTGCACGACCTTGGCGTCGCGCAGCCGGTGCGGAGCGAGATAGGGCTCGAGCATCGCCCGGACCGGCGCGAAATCGGGCGCCTGGTCGGCGACGCAGATGAACAGATAGCCGGCCACGCCCTCGCAACGGACCGGCTTCAGGCCGTAGGCGGCCGGGTCGAAGCCCGGGCCCATGTCGCGGGCGAAGAGCAGGCGGCCGTCCAGCTCGTAGGTCCACTGGTGGTACGGGCAGACCAACTTGGCGACGGTCCCCTTCTCCGCCGAGCACAGGCGCGAACCGCGGTGACGGCAGGCATTGTGGAAGGCGCGAATCTCGCCGTCGGCGCTGCGGATGACGATCACCGGGTAGTCGCCGACCTGCACCGTGACGTAGCTGCCGGGCTTGGTCAGTTCGCAGTCATGGCCGACGAACAGCCAGTCGCGGTAGTAGATCAGTTCCAGGTCCAGAGCGTAGGTCTCGGGCGAGACGTACAGTTCCCGATCCAGGCTGAAGCCGGATTTCTGGCGAAGAAGAAGTTCCTGAGTCCGAAGCCGCGCATCCATCACATCACCCCGCGTCGAAGACACGTTTCACTGTCCGGGTCGGGTGGATGAAAGCGGCGTCGGCGGCCGGGCGTCCGGTGACTGGACATGCCGACGCGCAGCCCGCCGATCGCCCACCGCGATCCCCTGGCCGTCCCGAGGCTGGTTTCCGGACTCTGGAGCGGCCCTTGCGGACCCGCGCGACGCCTTCCCGGTCTCCCAGTGGCTCTTTGCCGCGCGCTGCACTCCAACACCGTTGCGGGGGCAGTACCGGCATTTCACCGGCTTCCCAATTATCCGCCCGCCGGCTCCTCCGGGCCGCACGGACAGCACCTCGATTGTCCCTAGGCTACGCCTCAATCCCGGACGTTCGTGCGTCCATGGACGACCTCGGTTTGTCCGGCGACGACATGCATGAGCCCTCAGGAAAGGATTGACGGCAGGGCCCAAATCATAACTAAATGCAGCGTTCACGGTCTCTGGATCAGCAATATCTAGGGCTAAGAGGGAATTCCGGTGCGCCTTCGGGCAAGGCCGGAGCTGCCCCCGCAACTGTAAGCGGCGAGCGGCTGTCGAGAGGGGTCACTGATGCCCGGTTCGGGGCATTGGGAAGGCCAGACAGCCGTCCGGACCCGCGAGCCAGGAGACCTGCCGTGAGCGCATATCCGTCCCGGGCGGGGTGATCCGGAAGGCGCTTGCTGGGCTGTTGCCCGTTTCCCGCAGGCCCTGCCGACTCCCCCTCCACCGACACGAGGGGTGTCCATGTCTACGCAGCTTGCCTACGACTTCGACGAAACCGGCAATTTCCCATCCGCTCCGATCGAGCCGAAGGCCAAGACGTCCGAAGCGGTCGCCGCACCGCAGCCGGAGCCGCATCGCGCGCCGCACGGTGCTCCTCTGCCGCGCCCGCTGGCGAAGGCGCCGACGCCGGACGACCTGGTGCTGGACCGGACCCGCGACGCGCTGCTGACCGAGTTCGGCAAGGCGACCCTGCGCGACCGCTACCTGATGCCTGGCGAGGACTTCCAGGCGATGTTCGCGCGGGTGTCCTGCGCCTATGCCGACGACGTCGACCACGCCCAGCGGCTGTACGACGCCATGTCGCGGCTGTGGTTCATGCCGGCCACCCCGATCCTGTCCAACGGCGGCACCACCCGCGGGCTGCCGATCTCCTGCTTCCTGAACACCGTGCCGGACTCCCTCGACGGCATCGTGAACACCTGGAACGAGAACGTCTGGCTGGCGGCGAACGGCGGCGGCATCGGCACCTATTGGGGCAAGGTCCGCTCCATCGGCGAGCAGGTGAAAGGCACCGGCGAGACCTCCGGCATCATCCCCTTCATCCATGTCATGGACGGCCTGACCCTGGCAATCAGCCAGGGCTCCCTGCGGCGCGGCTCGGCGGCGGTGTATCTCGACATCCACCATCCGGAGATCGAGGAGTTCCTGGAGATCCGCAAGGCCAGCGGCGACTTCAACCGCAAGGGCCTGAACCTGCACCACGGCATCAACGTCACCGACGCCTTCATGGAAGCGGTGCGCGACGGTGCGCTGTTCGACCTGAAGAGCCCGAAGACCGGCGAGGTGATGCGTCAGGTCGATGCCCGCCAGCTCTGGCAGCGGATCCTTGAGACCCGCCTGCAGACCGGCGAGCCGTACCTGCTCTACATCGACAGCGTGAACAACAACCTGCCCAAGCATCAGCGCGAGTTGGGGCTGAAGGTCTCCACCTCCAACCTGTGCAGCGAGATCACCCTGCCGACCGGGGCCGACCACCTGGACAACGAGCGCACCGCGGTGTGCTGCCTCTCCTCGCTGAACATCGAGACCTGGGAGCAATGGAACGAGGAGCCGGGGTTCGTTGAGGACGTGCTGCGCATGCTCGACAACGTGCTGACCAGCTTCATCGAAAGCGCCCCTGACGGCATGTCCCGCGCCCGCTACTCCGCCATGCGCGAGCGCTCGGTCGGCCTCGGCGTCATGGGCTTCCATTCCTTCCTGCAGGCCCAGGGCATCCCGTTCGAGAGCGCGCTGGCGAAGTCCTGGAACATGCGGATCTTCAAGAAGATCCGGCGCGAGGCCGACGCCGCCTCCGTCGCGCTGGCCGAAGAGCGCGGCCCCTGCCCCGACGCCGCCGAGCGCGGCATGCAGAGCCGGTTCAGCCACAAGCTGGCGATCGCGCCGACCGCGTCCATCAGCATCATCTGCGGCGGCACCAGCGCCTGCATCGAGCCGATCCCGGCCAACATCTACACCCACAAGACCCTGTCCGGCGCCTTCACCGTGCGCAATCCGCACCTCAAGAAGCTGCTGGCAACCAAGGGTGCCGACACGCCGGAAACCTGGGAGAGCATCCTGGAACACGAGGGCTCGGTACAGCATCTCGACTGCCTCACCGAGGACGAGAAGTCGATGTTCCGTACCGCCTTCGAGATCGATCCGCGCTGGCTGATCGACTTCGCCGCCGACCGGGCGCCGTATATCTGCCAGAGCCAGTCGCTGAACCTGTTCCTGCCGGCCGACATCCACAAGTGGGACCTGCACATGCTGCACTGGACGGCCTGGGAGCGGGGCATCAAGAGCCTGTACTACTGCCGCTCCAAGTCGGTCAGCCGCGCCGGCTTTGCCGGCCAGCTGGAGAAGGTGGAGCGCCAGGCCTTCACGGTGGAGCCGACCGACTACGAGGAGTGCCTGTCATGTCAGTGATTCCCCCGACAACCACTGGCTCCCTGGTCCATCTCGACCCGCGCGAGCTGATCGGCACCGGCCGGGTCGGCCTGCTGGACTCCACCGGCACCTACGACGTGAGCCGCTACGGCTGGGCCTACGAGTTCTGGAAGCGCCAGCAGCAGACCCACTGGATGGGCGAAGAGGTGCCGCTCGGCGCCGACATCAAGGACTGGGCCTCGCCGCGGGTATCCGAGGCCGAGCGCGCCCTGCTGACCCAGATCTTCCGGTTCTTCACCCAGTCGGACGTGGAGGTCGGTGACAACTACCTGAAGCGCTACATCCCGATCTTCCAGCCCCTGGAGATCCAGATGATGATGGCGGCCTTCACCAACATGGAAACCGTCCATATCGACGCCTATGCCCTGCTGCTGACCACGCTGGGCATGCCGAAGGCGGAGTTCGAGGCGTTCCGCGACTACGACGCCATGCGGTCGAAGGCCGACTACATGCACACCTTCGGCGTCGGCACGGTCGGCGACGTGGCCCGTACCCTGGCCATGTTCGGCGCGTTCACGGAAGGCATGGCCCTGTTCGCCAGCTTTGCGATGCTGCTGAACTTCCCGCGCCACAACAAGATGAACGGCATGGGCCAGATCGTGAGTTGGTCGGTGCGCGACGAGAGCCTGCATTGCGAGGGCATCGTGCGGCTGTTCCACGAGTGGAACCGCGAGACCGGCGCGCTGACCCCGGCGGTGCGCGACGACATCGTCGACGTGGCCAAGACCATGGTCGGGCTGGAGGAGAGCTTCGTCGATCTCGCCTTCGAGCTGGGCGAGATCGAGGGCATGACGGCGGACGACATCAAGGCCTATGTCCGCTACATCGCCGACTGGCGCCTGACGCAGCTCAAGCTGCCGACGGTCTTCGGCAATTTCGAGGTGGCCGAGGGCGGCTACCGCCAGCTCAAGCCGCATCCTCTGCCCTGGCTGGTGGAGATCCTGAACGGGGTCGAACACGCCAACTTCTTCGAGCAGCGCGCGACGGAGTATTCCAAGGCCGCCAGCCGGGGAAGCTGGGACGGTGCCGACGGCGTGTGGTCGATGTTCGAGGGGCGCAAGCGGGCGTGAAGTCTGTTGTCTCTCTGGCCCGCCCTTCGACACGCCCCGGAACAATACCGGATCAATCCCGGATTAAATCCGGGACGGGACGGGGCTGCTTGGGATGAGGTCAGAGGAGGCTCAAGTAAGTTCGCATCATTTTTCTTGGACCTCATCCTGAGCAGCCCCCGCGTCAGCGGGGGCGTGTCGAAGGGCCAAGCCGCAATAGCATTCGCAAACGAAAGAGGCGGCCACCTGGGCCGCCTCTTCGCGTCAGAGGTCGTTTTCCGAAACCCTACCAGGTCGCCTTCAGGGTCAGCATGACCTCGCGGCCGGCGCCGTAGGAGCAGACGTACTCCGTCTGGCACCCGGTCACGTAGCGCTTGTCGGCGACGTTGGTGGCCGACAGGTTCAGGTCCAGGTTCTCGCTCAACTCGTAGCCGGCATAGAGGTCGAACAGGGTCGCGTCCGGCACGGTCAGGGTGTTGGCGTCGTTGGCGTAGCTCTCGCCGCGGTGACGCACGCCGGCGCCGATCGACACGCCGTCCAGGATCGGACCCTGGAATTCGTACTCGGCCCGCAGGGTCAGCTCATGCTCGGGGATCAGGGTCGGGGTGTTGCCGATCAGCGAGGTATCGCTGTCCTCCGTCACCTCGGCATCCAGCACCGTGGCGGTACCGACGACCGTCAGGCCGAAGCCGAACCTGTAGCCGCCCTCGAACTCGAACCCAGTCGACCGCACCGCGCCGAGCTGGTTGTAGTTCGGGAAGGCGCCGGTCTGGACGTTCTCGCGGTCGATCTGGAAGGCGGCGGCCATCAGGTAGAAGTTCTCGCCCTCCGGCGCCCACTTCACGCCGGCCTCCACCTGCTCGCCGGTCTCCGGCTCGGTCACGCCGTTGGCGGGCGAGATGATCTGCGGGTTGAAGAAGCTGGAGTAGCTCACATAGGGCGTGATGCCGAGCGGGAACTCGTACCCCACCGCAGCCCGCCAGGAGCTCTCGCTGTCGCTGCGCTCGAAGCCGGTGGTGCCGTCCTGCTCGGTCTCCACGAAGTCGTGGCGCAGGTTGCCGGTCACGATCCAGCCGTCGCCGAAGCGGAGCTGGTCCTGAACGTACAGGCCGGTCTGCGACTGGGTCGTGGTGGCGTCCTGATACGGCGCGCCCAGGGTCGGCGTGCCCGGGTTGGTCGGGTTGACCACGGTGTTGCTGCCGAAGCCCGAGGCCTGGGTCTCATCGAGCCAGTAGTAGCGGGCGTCGAGGCCGAACAGCAGGTCATGGCTGACCGGACCCGTATGCACCGTGCCGTAGTAGCGGATGTCGGTCTGGGCGGTGCGCACCAGGGTGTTGTGCTCGAAGGCGATCAGGCTGAGTGTGCCCTGGGCGTCGCTCGGCGTGGTCGAATAGCCGGCATAGCCGAACGGGTAGTAGTAGCTCTCCTCCACACTCGCCACGCCGGCCCGGCCGATCCCGGTCAGGGTGAAGTCGTTGTCGAAGGTGTGCTCGGCGATGGCGGTCGCGGAGAACTGCTCGCGCTTGTAGCTGTCCCAGTCCTCGTCGGAGAAGTTGGCGTCGCGGTCGATATATCCGAACTGGTCGGTCGCGGTGACGGTGCCGGCATAGGGCAGGAAAGTGCTGCCGTTGTGCTTTTCGTCGGCCACATGGGCATTGGCCAGCAGGGTCACCTCGGTGCCGCGGCTGGTCTCGAACTTGTAGGACGGGGCCAGGGTGCCGCGCACGCCCTCGTTCAAGTCGTCGTACTTGTCGCCGCCCTTGATTTTGCCGACCAGACGATAGGCCTGGCCGTTCTCCAGCGGATCGCCGTAGTCGAAGGACAGGGACGCCGCCGGCGCGTCCTCGATGCCCAACACCACCTCGCGCACCCGCTCGCCCGGCCGCTTGGAGATGTAGTTGATGATGCCGCCGGGGTTGGAGCCGCCATACAGCGCCGAGGACGGGCCGCGCAGCACCTCGATCCGCTCGAGGGCATAGGGATCGATGAAGAACGACCCGAAGGCGAAGGACAGGTTCTGGGCGTTGTCCAGGTAGGTGCCGGTCTGGTCAGCCTGGAAACCGCGGATCAACAGCCAGTCATAGTCCGTGTCGTTACCGAACACGTCGGCGGTGACGCCCGGCGTGTAGCGCAGCGTTTCGCTGACGCTGTCCGCGTTGAACCGCTCCAGATCCTCCCGGCCCAGGATCGACAGGGACTGGGGCACCTCGGTCGCGTAGACCGGCACCTTGGAGCCGGTCACGGTCGGCGGATTGTTGCTGTCCCCGACAGGCCCGGTCGCGTCCTCCTGGTTGCCCAGGACCTGCACCGGATCGAGGACGATGGTCGTGCTGGCATCCTGCGCCAGGGCCGACCCGGCGGTCGACACCATCAGGGCGGACAGGACAAGACGCAGGGCCAAGCCCCGCCGCGACGCCGTTCTGCTCATCTAGCAATTCCCCCAGTAAGGCACACCGGCCGCGCGGGTCCCCCGGGACGCCGAACGGCGGCAAACGATCATGCGACCTGCTTAGGGTCGCGCTTTCGGGCTGTCTTGAACGAACGCCTAGGCTTTTGAACAAACGTGCCGCTTGGTCCAGCGGCCGGGCGAAATACCCGTCGCATGGCGGAAACAGCGGCTGAAATGGGCCTGGTCGGCGAAGCCGGTGTCATGGGCGACCTGGGACAGCAGGGCACCTTCGCTGAGCATGCGCTGGGCCTGCTTGATCCGGGTGCCCATCACCCACTGATGCGGCGAGAGACCGGCCACCTCCTTGAACCGGCGGGTGAAGCGCGACCGCGACATGCCCGCCACCGAGGCCAGCTCCTCGACGCTGGGATGCCGGTCCAGCCGGTCGAGCACGTGGTCCATCACCTGGTCCATCCAAGCCGGTGCCGCGCGCTCCGCGCTGTGCTGGGCGCCGAGGTGGAAGAACTCGTGGAACACGCCGCAGGCGAGCGCCTCGCTGTATCCGCCGGGCCGCTCCGGGCGCCGACATTCGTCGGCCAGCAGGGCGCAGAGCCGGCGCAGTTCCATGCTGTCGGGCAGAAAGAGGGTCGTGTCCAGGTCCACCGACGGGCCGACGATCCGGCGCAGGCGGCTCTCGTCCACGTGGATATCGATATGCTCCAGGTCGCCGGTGCCGGCCAGCCGGCCGCAGAGGGGGACGCCCGCCGGCACGAAGAACGCGCTGCACAGGGACGGGTCGGTCTCGCCGGTCGGGCTCAGGGCGATCTGCGCCCCGTCGAAGAACACGACGAAGCGCGGGTCGGGCGACACGTAATGGCCGCTCGCCCCCTGCCGCGCCTCGACCCGCCACAGGTCGATCGCCATCCACTCGAATTTCAGGCAGCTCACCGCATCGATCGGGACGATCCGGTCCACCGTGGCTGTCATTCTTGGCCTGAACTGCAACGCCCGCTCCGCCGATGAGTGCTGAGATCCACCCGCACCATACAAGACAATTTTGCGAATGAGAACGATTCGCAGTATTTGCCGCCTCCATTTCGGTGAATGGGCCTGTCCTGCCGCCGCGCACGCCTTCGAAAATGCCGTTGAAACCGGGTAATCCGGGCGATTTCACTCAATGGTCATCAAGACGTGGCAAGGTCACCGGCATCAGCCGTTCACCATGGGGGCGCGACCCGTGCCAAATCCTCTCCGCATCGCCGGAATCGGCGCCAATCTCGGCGGCATCCGCGGCGATTTTGATGCCGTGCGCATCCAGATGAACGCGCTAATCGCGCTGGGGGCCGAGGTGGTGGAATGCTACGCCTCCGACCTCGGCGTGGTGGCCGACGCCCGGCTGATCCCCGGCCGGGTCGCCGAGCTGCGCGAGATCTGCGCCGAGCGGCCGCTGGCCGTCACCCTGCACGCCCCGATCCCGATCGACTTCATGGACCGGGAGAATATCGACCTGCATCGGCGGGCCGCCCGGGTGTCGGTGGAACTGGCGGCGGAGATCGGCGCCGGGATTGTCGTCATCCATGCCGGCCGCACCCATCCCGACATCTGGGCTCGGGAGGCCGACGGCCTGCTGGCCTTCGAGCGCGACGAGCTGTCCGCAATTGGCGATTTCGCGGTTGAGACCGGCGTGCGGGTCGCGCTGGAGAACATCAGCCCGAACCCGGCGGTGATCGCCGGCCGCCTGACCAGCTACTCCCTCGACCCGGCCGCGCTGGCCCGGCAGCTCGCCCTGCTGGACCATCCGGGCGTGACCGGCTGTCTCGACTACAGCCACGCCAATCAGGGGGCCGGGCTGCTCGGCCTCGACCCGATTGCCGGCGCGCGGGCGATGGCGCCGCTCACCGGCCACATCCATATCAGCGAGGCGAGCGGCCGGCCGTCCATCCCCTCGGTCGCCGCCCAGCACGACTGGCTGTATTTCGGCATCGGCGACATGCACGCGCCGCTCGGCAGCGGCTGCATGGACCTGGACGCCCTGGCCGACGTCTCCCAGGTGCTGCCCGGCACCTTTGCGATCCTGGAGCTGCAGGGCCACGCCCGCGCGATGCTCGGCGACAGCCTGGACCGGCTGCGCGCCTTCGCAGGACGGGTCAACGCCCTGGCGGAAGCCGCATGAGCCGCCGCCTGCCCCAGATCATCGCCCATCGCGGCGACAGCGCCCACGCGCCGGAGAACAGCCTGGCCGCCCTGGACAGCGCCATCGCCGCCGGCGCCGACCGGGTCGAATGCGACGTGCGGATCGCGGGGGACGGGGTGCTCGTGGTGTCCCACGACGCCGACCTCTCGCGCATCGCCCGTCGGTCGGTCCTGGTCGACGATACCCCGGCCGAGGAGCTGGCCCGGATCGCCGCCACGGCCGGAGCCTCGATCCTGCCGCTGGCGACGCTCTTCGAGGCGGCGGCCGGACGGATCCCGCTGATGCTCGACGTGAAGTCGCTGATCCCCGCCGTGATCGAGAAGATCGCCGGCGCCCTGACCAAGACCGGATTCGACCCGCGCCAGATCGCGCTCGGCCTGCGCGACCCGGCGCTGGTCGCCACGGCACGGAACCGCCTGCCGACGGCACGGATCCTGGCCCTGAACGGCAGCACCACGCCGGTGGAGGCGTTCTTGGCCGAGGGGGTGGAGCTGATCCGCCTTTGGGAACGCGATGCCGATGCGGCGACCGTCGCCGCCCTGCACGCCCAGGGCTGTACCGTCTGGGTGACCACCGGCGGCGCCGGCACCGACCGGGAGGTCGGCGACTGCGGCATCGACGTGCTCTACCGGCTGATCGCCGCCGGCGCCGACGGGCTGCTGGTCAACAATCCCGGCCTCGGCCGACAGGCCGTGCTCAGCGCTGCGTAGGATCGAGCCGGGTCCGCAGCCAGTCGCCGAACAGGCTCATCGACAGCGTCGTCAGGAAGATCACCCCGCCCGGCAGAACCGCCAGCCACCAGGCGGTCAGCAGGTAGTCGCGCCCCTCCCCCAGCATTTGCCCCAGCGAGGTCAGCGGCGGCTGGATGCCGAGGCCGAGGAAGCTCAGCGAGGTCTCCAGCAGGATGGTCTGCGGAAAGTTCAGGGTGAGCTGGACGATCAGCGGCCCCATGACGTTCGGCAGGATGTGGCGGCCGTAGAGCCGCAGCGGCCGCGCGCCCAGCGCCCGCACCGCCACCGCATAGCCCTGCTCGCGCGCCGACAGCACGAGGCTGCGGGTCAGGCGGGCATAGGTCTCCCACCCGGCCAGCCCCATCAGGGCGAGGAACAGATAGAAGTTGTTGCCGAGGAAGGCGAGCACCGCGAGCGCGATGATCAGGAACGGCATGGCCGCCTGCCAGTCGACCAGCATCATCACGATCTCGTCCACGATCCCACCGCGATGGGCCGCCAGGATGCCGAGGAACGTGCCTAAGACCGCACCGATCAGGGTGCCGAGCAGGGCTAGCGCGATGGAAACCTGGGTGGCGATCAGCAGCCGCGACAGCAGGTCCCGGCCGAGCTTGTCCGTGCCCAGCAGGTGCCCCTCGATCGCCTGGGACGACCAGAACGGCGGCTTCAGCCGGTACAGCAGGTTGGTCTCCTCGTAGCCGTAGGGAGCCAGCAGCGGCGCCAGGACGGCGGCCACCGACACCACGGCCAGGATGACGGCGGCGATCCGCACCAGCAGCGGCATCCGCCACGCCTTGGCGGGTTTGGCGGCCGGCTGCGCGGCGGGAACGGGGCTGTCGGCAGTCTCCGCACTCATCGCGACCGCTCCCGCCCGCCGACGCGGACTCTTGGATCGAGCCAGCCATAGGCGAGGTCCACCAGCAGATTGGCGGTGACCATGGTGATCGCCACCATCACGACGATCCCCTGGACGATGGAGAGGTCTCGGTCCGCCACCGAGCTGGTCAGCAGCCGGCCCACGCCGGGCCAGGCGAAGACGTTCTCGGTCACCACCGCCCCGCCGATCATGCCACCCAGGCTGAAGCCGACGATGGTCACCACCGGGATCGCCGCGTTGGGGAAGGCATGCCACCAGACCTGCCGGAACCGCGATGCCCCTTCGGCCTCCGCGGTGCGCATGTAGTCGCGCGACAGCACCTCCAGCATGGCCGAGCGGGTGAACCGGGCGATGGCCCCGGCGAAGGCGGTCGCCAGGGTGAAGACCGGCATCACCATGTGCTGCCAGGTGCCGTAGCCGGAACTGGGCAGGACCCGCAGGTTCAGGGCGAAGAGCAGGATCAGCAGGATGCCGAGGAAGAAGTTCGGCATGGAGAAGCCGAAGACCGCGAAGGACATGGTCAGCCGGTCGACCCAGCTGTCCCGCCACACCGCCGCCAGGACCCCGAGCGGGATCCCCAGCGCCAGGGAACAGAAGAAGGTCGCCAGCCCCAGTTCCAGAGTCTTCGGCACCCGCTGCCAGATCAGGTCGATGGCCGGCTCGTTGTTGCGGAAGGAGATCCCGAAATCGCCCTGCAAGGCGGCCTGGAAATAGCGCAGATACTGCTCCCAGAGCGGCCGGTCGAGGCCCCAGGCGGCGCGGTAATACTCCCGGATCTCTGGCCCGATATCGTCGGGCAGGAGCTGCTGGGTCGGGTCGCCGGTGATCCGCAGCACCACGAAGACGAAGGTCACCACCAGCCACAGGGTGATCATCGCCCGCAGCAGCTTGATCGCGGCATAGCGCAGGTTCATGGGAGAGCCTTCAGGGGTTGGGATTCGGCTTCGGCGGCCCGCACGGCCAATCCGTCGGCCTGGCTGGCCTCGGCATGGTGGCAGGCGACCGTGCGGCCGTCGGCCAGCGGGCGCAGGGTCGGGAGCTCGGCCCGGCAGCGGTCGGTGGCGAAGGGACAGCGCGGATGCAGCGGGCAGCCGCTGGGCGGGTTCATCGGGCTCGGCGGCTCGCCGTCCAGCCGCAGCGGCTTGACGTGCCGCCCCCGCCGGGAGCGGGCGGCCGGCACCGCCCCGATCAGCGCCCTCGCATAGGGATGGGCCGGGGCGTCGAACAGCGCACGACACTCGGCCACCTCCACGAAGCGGCCGAGATACATGACCGCAACCCGGTCGGCGACATGACGGACCAGGCTGAGGTCGTGGGAGATGAACAGATAGGCCAGACCGAGATTGCGCTGCAGGTCGCGCAGCAGGTTGACCACCTGGGCCTGGACCGAGACGTCCAGGGCGGCCACCGGCTCGTCGCAGACCACCAGCTTTGGCTCCAGCACCAGGGCCCTTGCGATCACCGCGCGCTGCTGCTGGCCGCCCGACAGTTCATGCGGATAACGCTTGGCGAGGTCGCCGGCGAGGCCGACCGCTTCCAGCATGGCATCGACCAGGATCCGGCGGTCGGCGGCGGTCGCCACGTTGTGGATCTCCAACCCCTCGGCGACCTGGGCCTCGATGGTCAGCCGCGGGTCGAGCGCGCTGCGGCTGTCCTGGAAGATGAGTTGCAGGTCCCGGCGGCGGTCGCGCCAGCGGGCATCGCTTGCCGCCGCGAGGTCCTCGCCGTCGAAGCGAATTGTCCCGGCGCTCGGGCTCAGCAGGTTGAGCACCAGATTGCCGACGGTGGACTTCCCACAACCGCTCTCCCCGACCACGGCCAAGGTCTCCCCGGCCGCGAGGTGGAAGGACACGTCGGCCACCGCCGTCAGTTCGGGGCGCGGCCCGAAGAGACTGGTGCGCGGCAGGGAAAAGCGTCGGCAGAGACCGTCCACCTGCAGCAGCGGCATGGGCTCCGGGGAGCCGGCGGGGAGCGCGCTCATGCCGCCTCCGTGCGCAGGGCCAGCGGGTGGTGGCAGGCCACGGCCCCGTTCAGGTCCGGCATGACCCGGCGGCAAACATCCGACGCCCGGGCACAGCGCGGGGCGAAGGCGCAGCCCCGGGGCATCGCGCGCAGGGACGGCACCGTCCCCTCGATCGGGGTCAGGCGCTCGACCTCGTCGTCCAGGAACGGCAGGGAGGTCAGCAGACCCTGGGTATAGGGATGGCGCGGCCGGGCGAAGATCTCGGCGGCAGGCGCCAGCTCGGCCACGCGCCCGGCATACATCACCGCCACCCGGTCGGCGACCTCCGCCACCAGGCCCAGGTCGTGGGTGACGAACAGCATGCCCATGCCGAGTTCCCGCTGCAGCCGGGCGAGCAGCTCGACGATCTGCGCCTGCACGGTGACGTCCAGCGCGGTGGTCGGCTCGTCGGCCACCAGCAGGGCCGGCTCGCCGGCGATGGCCATGGCGATCATCGCGCGCTGCTGCTGGCCGCCGGAGATCTGATGCGGATAGTCGCGGGCCCGGCGGGCGGGTTCGGGAATGCCGACCAGGTCGAGCAGCTCGACGGCGCGGGATGCCGCTTCCCGGCGGCTGGAGCCGGTGCGGATGCGATAGGCCTCCGCCACCTGCCAGCCGAGGGTGCGCACCGGGTTCAGACCGGTCATCGGGTTCTGGAAGATCATGCCCATGCCGCGGGCGCGGCGGGACCGGTCCGCGCGGCTGTTCGGGTCCAGTGGCCTGCCCTGGAAGGCGATCTCGCCGCTCTCCACCGACACGCGGCGGCCGAACAGGCCCATGACGGAGAGGCAGGTCAGGGTCTTCCCACACCCGCTCTCGCCGACCAGGCCCAGCGTCTCGCCGGGACCGATGCTCAGCGACACGTCGCGGACGGGAAAGACCGGACCGCCCGGAAGATCGATCCGGACGGTCAGGTTGCGGATGTCCAGAAGGGACGGAACGTCACTCGATTGCATACGGATTTCCACACCGGAGCCTCGGTCAGAACGGCAGCGCCGACCGGATCGCGGGGATCCGGTCGGCTTGGCGCGCTGGCGTCAGCCGCCGACCTCGAAGGTCAGGTTGTAGGGGCGGAAGTCCATGTAATAGAGCGAGTACGGCTCCCAGTTGACCGACTTCTTGAGCGCATAGGTCTCAAGCGGGTTGTAGAGCATCGTGCCCGGGACCTCGTCGGTCCAGATGTCCAGCGCCTTGCGATAGGCATCCTTGCGGGCCGCCGTCTCGGTGCCGGAGACCAGCAGGGCCTGCTGCCGGTTGAACTCCTCCGGCGCCTTCCAGGCGCGGGCCGGGAAGGCCTTGTTGTTCTGGACGTCGCTCAGCTTGCCCCACTGGGACACGAAGGAGCCGCTCGGGTCGGGGATGCGGTGGGTGTTCGACCAGGGGCGGATATGGGTGCCCTCGGCCTTGGTCACCTGAGCCCAGTTCTCCACCGGCTCGATCTTCACGTTCAGGCCGACATCCTTCCACATCTGCTGCATCGCCTGAGCCGCCTCCAGGCTGTTCAGGTAGTAGTTCAGCGGCAGGCGGTAGACGATCTCCTCGCCCTTGTAGGAGGACGCCTTGACCAGCTCGCGGGCCTTCTCCGGGTCGAATTCGAACTCCGGATAGTCGGCCAGGTAGATCTCGTAGTCCGGTAGCTGGTGGCCGTTCGGGGTGAAGTTCTTGTCGTCCCACAGGGCCTTGCGCAGCAGCGCCCGGTCGATGGCCAGGGACAGGGCCTGGCGGACGTTCTTGTCCTGCATGAACGGGGCGTCCATGTAGAAGACCAGCATGTGGGTGTTGTCGAGCACGACCTGCTTCACGTCGATATCGTCGTAGCCCTGCAGCACCTGGATCTGGTCCGGCGGCACGTTGACGATGATGTCGAACTCGCCGCTGACCAGGCCGGCGATCCGGGCCGAGGTCTCCGGGACCACCTTGAAGGTAATGCCGCTGGCGGTCGGCTGGCCGCCGAAATAGTCGTCATTGGCCACCAGCTTGACGTACTCGCCATCGACGAACTCGGCGATCTTGTAGGGGCCGGTGCCGACCGGGCTGCGACGCACCTGGTCGTAGCCGCGGGTCAGGTAGTCGCGGGCGTTGACGATCCAGCTCGCATAGCCGGCCAGACGCTGCTCCATCATCACGTCCGGTACGCGGCTGACGATCCGCACCGTGTACTTGTCGATGCGCTCGGCGTGGCTGATCGTGTTCATCTCCTGGCGGCCAGTCGGGACGATCGGACGGTCGCCCAGCATGCGGCCATGGGTGAAGGTGAAGACCACGTCGTCGGCGGTCAGCTCGTCGCCGTTATGGAACTTCACGCCCTGGCGCAGCTTGAACTCGATGGTCTTGTCGTCGATCCGCGTCCAGCTCTCGGCCAGACCCGGGACGAGCTTGGAGCCGCTTCCCTTGCCGTTGGCCAGGAAGTCGCGGCGGATCAGGCTGTCGAACATCGAATAGATGATGCGGACATGGACGTTGCCCATGCCGTCGGCCGGCTCCAGCGTATCGGGAAGGTCGTTGACGGCGACCACCAGCTCCGGCCGATCGTCGGCGAGAGCGGGTCCGGCCATCAGGCCGAGCGCGACGAGCGCGCCCGCGGCCAGGCGGAAGAAGCCTCTCATGGCTCATACTCCTGTATGTGAACAGGCCTGGAGTGTCGCAGGAGGCAGTGTTGGTTATGTGTGAGCTTCGCGGACTCTTCGTTGCAGATCGACGGTCGGTTCCGTGACCGGCCGGCTGCAGTTTTGTGACGCCGCGCGGCCGGCCGGCGTCTACGGCGCGAACAGCGGGAAGCTCACGCCCAACGCCCAGGCGAGGACCAGCCCCAGCGCCAGGCCGGAGGCGAGCGGACCGGCTCTGACGGCCGACGCCCGTCCCACCGTGCCGAAGATCAGGTAGAACACCAGCACCACGGGCGCGATCATCAGCAGGAAGAACAACCCCCGGAAATCGAGCGCGACGGCGACTCCCAGGGACAGCAGGAACCCGGCCCGCAGGACCAGCCGCTGCCCGAACCGGGCCCGCAGGGTCAGCACCTGGTCGGCGACCATGAAGGGCACCGCCCCCAGGGCCATGGCGGCGACGATCCAGAACCGCCCGGGCGTGGGCCAGAAATTCGCCACGTAGCGGTCCAGCGCGATCCCGAACAGACAGCACCAGCCCAGCACCAGCAGCAGGGCGGCGACGGAAATCCGACCGACCGGCACCCGCCATCGCCGGATCAGACCGAGCTGAAGCAACCCGAAGACGGCCAGATGAAGCGCCAGGTAGTCGGCGACGAGCACCGGCAGGAGCTGCGGATCGAGCGGGACTGCCACGAGCGGTGCCAGACCCGCCGGGAGCACGGAGGCGATCGCGACCTGCCGCCAGGTCAGGCCCTGCTCGACCCTCCCGGGTGCAGGCAGAAGCCGGGCGACGGCGCCGAAGATCAGCACCAGGCCGCCCAGCAGGCCGAGGATCGCCCAGCCCGTCGGCCAGATCGCGGGATCCGAACTCCGGCCATAGGCCCGGTCGATCCACCGGACCGCCGCCACCCGCGCGTCCCGGTTCTGGAGGATGGAGACATGGTCGGAAAACGGCGCCACCTCGGCCCGGCGGATGACCGGGCCGGCGGTCACCGTCTGGCCCTCCTGGGCCTCCGGCGACACCAGACGGGCCGCCGTCAGGGCGGCGTCCCGCAGCCCCGGCTCCCAGGCGCCGGTGATCATCAGCAGGTCGCGCGGGCTGTCGGCGGTGATCGCCCGGGAGAAGGCCGAGACCAGCACCACCGGCCCGATATCGTCGCGCTCGGCGGCGACCCGGGCCAGCACGTCGGTCGCCATGGAATGTCCGAGCAGCGCAACCGGCCACTGCCCATCTGAGACCGCATCGATCACCGCCTCGGTCTGGGCCATGAGAAGACGGGTCGTGCCCTCCACCGAGGTCACGTCGCCCGACATCGGCAGCGGGTGACGGCCGTGCCCGAGAAAATCGAAGCTGAACACCCGGTAACCGGCTCGGGCGAGCGGCAGGGCATATCCCTGCATCATCTGGCGCGATCCGGCGAAGCCGTGGGCAATAACCACGGCCGGCCCGTCGGTGTCAGGCATGGCATAACCGGTCACCGGCGTCTCGCCGACCGCGACGTGCGTGACCGCCACGCCGCGCCGCGCGCCCTCCAGCACCGCCAGGGACCCGGCGATCAGGATCAGCGCGACGATCACGCGCAACCCAGTCCATCCCGCGGCCAGACCCGGCATACCCGTCCTCCTCCCGCCGCGGCGCGGCGCCGGCTGTGACAACCGTTGCGGGACAAGTAGTAGCGCGGATCGGTGCGGCGATCCCGGTCTTTCGCCGCTCCTGTTCCCGGCCGGCCGGCCTTGGTTGACAGGACCGCGCGGGCGCCACATGACGGGGGACGCGCCAGTCGCGGCCGGTCCGAGCGTTCGGCCGGCCATCCGACGTCCACCGCAGGGGAACCGCACCATGGCCCGACTGATCCGGCGACTTATCCTGGCGGTCTTCCTCGTCGCGGTCGTGCTCCCAGTTCTGCTGATCCTGCTCTACCGGGTGGTCCCGCCGCCGGGAACGCCGCTGATGCTGTGGCGCGAGGCTCCCGCCGACTACCGTTGGGTTGCGATGGAGGAGATCTCAACCAACGCCGCCCGGGCGGTGGTGGTGTCGGAGGACCAGACCTTCTGCGAGCACAGCGGCATCGACTGGCGGCAGATGAACCAGGTTCTGGAGGAGTTCCGGGAGACCGGCCGGCCGAGCCGCGGGGCCAGCACCATCACCATGCAGCTCGCCCGCAACCTGTACCTGCCGCCGTCCCGCTCGTTCCTGCGCAAGGCGGTGGAGATCCCGTTGGCGCTGGGACTGGAGCTGATGGTGCCGAAGCGGCGGATCCTGGAACTCTATCTGAACGTGGTCGAGCTGGGCGACGGCATCTACGGCATGGAGGCCGCGGCGCAGCGCCATTTCGGCAAGCCGGCCGGCGACCTGACCCGCACCGAGGCCGCCCGCCTCGCCGCCATCCTGCCGAACCCGCTGGAGCGCGACCCTGCCCGTCCGTCCGGCAGCGTCGGACAGCGGGCCAACCAGATCGCCCGCGACATCCCCCGGCTGACCCACCTGTTCGCCTGCTTCGAGAGCTGACCGGACGGTCGGGCCAAAGCCCCAGCGCGGAATCACCAGGGCGGCGACTTCCGATAGAGCATCGGACCTTGCCCTAACCCACACGACATGATCGCATAGAGTTAGGGATTTTCGTTATTGCTGTGCATTTTCTTGGGTAAAGTCCGGTTTTTGAATCGGACCACACACGAATAATATGGTTATCGTATAGAAAGCCCGTCTCGGAATCGACGATCCATATGGATTGCATTTTATGAAATTCGATGTGAATACCGTGCTGGACAAGGTACCGGTGGCGCCGTCCCCTGCGTCATCGGGCATCGCGCTCGTCGTGATCGATGACGATCTGCCTGCCCGCGCGGCACTTGCCGAGACCTTTGTGGGCCCTTTCAGGATCGCCCGGTTCGCGGCGTCCGATACGCCTCTGCAGACGCTCTCCACCCTGATCGAGCAAGCCGGGAACAGCGTCTCGGCGGTCCACCTGTTCTCCCACGGCGAGCCGGGCGTCCTTCACCTCGGCGGCTCGCGCGTCACGCTGATGTCGCTGCTGCACGATGTGGCTGGCGTGGCGGCCCTGCGCCGGGCGCTCGATGGCCGGCCACTCGTCCTCTACGGATGTTCGCTCGGCCGCGACGAGATCGGCCGGCGGTTCGTCCAGGTCCTGTCCCGGTCGCTGGCCGCACCGGTCACCGCCTCGTCCACCCCGACGGGCGGGCGGGCGTATGGCGGCGACTGGCGTCTGGATGTATCGGCAGGCGCGTCGACGCCGGTGGTGCGGAGCCTCGTGGACCCGGCTCTGGGCGCGCACTGGCCAGGCCTTCTGGCCGGCAGCACGAACGTCACCTCGACGGCCGGCGATACCAGTGCCGGAACGATCCGTGCCGCCGCAGCCGATGCCTCCGATTTCCAGACATTCGTCTTCCAGAACATTGCCGCCCCGAACCCAACAACCATCACCCTCACCGGCCCGCTCACCTTCACCCACGGGGCCGCCGTGTCCTGGCAGTTCGGCGGCACCACGACTGACCTGACGTTCAGCGGGAACACCATAAGCGCCGCCAGCCATATCTATGCCCAGTTGAACAACGCGTCCCACACGCTCACCATAAACTCGACCATCGACCTGGGAGGCTCCGGCGCCAACAGGATCTTCCTGCTGCAGGGCGGCAACGGTGTCTTCAACAGCAGCATCGCCGATGTCGGCATCCTACAGATCGTCAGCAACGGCACGGCGACCCTCGGGACCACGACCTCCCCCGGCACGATCGACATCAACACCGGCGGCACCCTGACCTTCACGACGGGAGCCACCTACACCTCGACCCTTGAAATCGAGAACACGGCGACGATCGACACCAATGGGCAGAACGTCACCTTCAACGGTGCAGTGCGCGACGACGGAACCAACGTCCTGGTGAAGACCGGGACCGGCACGCTGACCCTCTCCGGAACGAACATCGCGTCGGGCACGATGACCGTGAACCAGGGTACACTGTCGGTCGCCAGCGACGCCAACCTCAGCGCCGGCACGGTTACCATCAACGGCGGGACGCTGGCGGTGACCGGCGTCACCACAATCAACAACGCCATCGCGCTGGGCGCTTCCAACGGCACGATCGACGCCAGCGCGGCCGCGTCGATCAGCGGCAACATCAGCGGCACCGGTAGTCTTACCAAGACCGGCAACAGCACCCTGACGCTGGCCGGCACCAACACCTATTCGGGCGGCACGACGATCAGCGCCGGAACCGTCCGTCTCTCCGGCGGCAACGCGCTGTCCGACACCGGCACCGTGACCATCAATGCCGGCGCGACCCTGGATCTCAACAATACCAGCGAGACGATCGGCACCCTGGCCGGCTCGGGCACCCTGGCCGTCGGGACCGGGTCCATCACCCTGACGAGCAGCACCGCCAGTACGTTCACCGGCTCC
Source organism: Thalassobaculum sp. (assembly GCF_965223715.1). Taxonomy (GTDB): domain Bacteria; phylum Pseudomonadota; class Alphaproteobacteria; order Thalassobaculales; family Thalassobaculaceae; genus Thalassobaculum. Next base: position 2,329,571 of record NZ_OZ245012.1, read on the forward strand.
CTCACGGGGAGCGGCACCTATTCCGTCGCGTCCGGCGTCACCCTGAAGGGCACCGGGACCTACTCGACCGCGGTGACGATCCAGAGCGGCGCCACGATCGCCCCCGGCAACAGCCCCGGCATCATAAACACCGGCAACCTGACGCTGGCCAGCGGTTCCACCGCCACCATGGAGATCGACGGCACCGCTGCCGGTACCGGCTACGACCAGATCAACGTCTCCGGAACGGTCACCATCAGCAGCGCCGCCCTGAACGTGGTGCTCGGCTACACGCCGGCGATCGGGGACAGCTATACGCTGATCAACAACGACGGGACCGATGACGTCACCGGCACGTTCAGCGGCCTGGCGGAAGGCGCCACCACGACCATCAATGGCCAGCTTTTCCGGATCAGCTATGCCGGCGGGACCGGCAACGACGTGACGCTGCAGGCCGTCGAAGCGTCCAGCGGCGATTCCGGCGGGCAACCCAGCCCCGCCCAAGCGCTGTCCGGCACGACCGCCGACGACCTGCTGCGCGGGGCGGACGGCAACGACACGCTGTACGGGCTGGGTGGCAACGACACCCTGTCCGGCGGCACCGATATCGATGTCCTGTACGGCAATCTCGGCGACGATCTGCTCTACGGCAACCAGGCGGCCGACAGCCTGTATGGCGGCCAGGGGACCGACACGGCCTATGGCGGCGCCGGCGACGACCGGCTGTGGGGAAACCACGGCAACGACGTGCTTCACGGCAACCAGGGCGCCGACCTGATCTACGGCAACGCGGGCGACGACCGGATCTGGGGCGATGACGGGGCCGACACACTTTACGGCGGCCAGGGCGCCGACACCCTGTCGGGCGGGGCGGGCAACGACCAGATCTTCGGCAATTCCGGCGCCGACATCTTCCGCGTGGACGATGCCGACGGCGCGGACGCCATCCACGACTTCGCCCTCGGCGTCGACCGGCTGATGGTCGCCGTCAACGTCAACGGCACCGCGGTCGCGAGCGCAGACCACCTGCTGGCCCGGCTGTTCGACGACGGGGCGGGCAATGCCGTGCTGGACCTGGGAAGCGGCAACTCGGTCACCCTTGTCGGGCTCGCCGCCAGCCAGCTCGGGACCGACAGCTTCCTGATCGGCTGAACCGGCCGGACCGCGGGAGCGCAGAAGACCGGGCGCCCATCACACGCCCGGTCTCCCCGCAGCCAGCCGATCTCTCCCCAATCGGCTGACCCGCGACCAACAGCCGGCCCCTCTCCGCCTGCGGTGCCCTGTCGTCGGTGTCTAGTCAGCGGTGCATCTGCCGCGCTCGATATCCGGGCAGCGCTCTGCCTTGCCCCAGCCCAAGGCATTGGCCGCCAGTTCCTCGGGCCCGACGAACCAGAGCTTGTCGGACCCGGGGACCAGATAGACCTCGGCGCTGTTCGAGGCCCGGACCAGACAGGCCCCGGTCGGCAGCGGATCCCCCTCCTCCACCGAGTCGATGTCGATATCCGTGCGCAGCGGCGGCTTGCTGCGGAACAGCAGGGCCAGGATCCGGAGGTCGGGGACCAGATGCCGCCGCCCGCCCAGCACCAGATAGGTCGTCTCATCCCCGGGCCGCCGCAGCAGCGTTCCATTCAGGTCATTGCGCCGTGCCATCGCCGTTCTCCCCTCTCGGCTGTGCGTCCCGGGGAGGCCTCGGTGAGCAGACCGGCGGCCTCCCTGACCCTGGAACGGTGCCGCGATGCCGGCGCGAAGTCCTGAGATCGAGACGAAATTCACACGAAATCGGGGACGTCCGGCGCCACCGGCCGACGGCTCAGTCCGTCGACAGCGCCCAGCGGATGGCGGTGGAGGGTTCGTCCGGTGCTGCCTGGGCAACCACCCGGGCGCCGGGCAGGAACACCATGGTGACGCTGGAGGTCCGGGGCAGGCGCTGGCGCTTGCCCCGGACCACCTGATAGATCTCGATGTCGTCCGGCAGGTGCAGCAGCATGCCGTTCATGTCGGGGCGAAGATGCATCGGGTCCTCCGGGTGACGGTATGGAGCAGTCGCGTCCGTCGCGATGCACCGAGCCTGCCCGAACGCCCCTCCCCGATCCTGAACGGCAGCCGAAATCGCTCCGAAGACTTCCCGCATCCCCGATCGGCGTCAGTCCGTGTCCGGCGCGCCGAGATCCACCGGCACATCGACCCGTCCCGCCCCACCCCGGGCGACGTCGGGCCGAGGCTGGGGAAAGTGCGTCCTGTCGCTCCTCTCCGCATAGCCGTGCAGCCAGCTCCGGTCGGCCACCGCCCTGCCGCCCGTCTTGCGGTCCTCGGCGATCGCCTCGACCGCCAGCCGGGCGATCCGCGGGGCGGCCACGCTGGTGCCCGACTGGCGCACCAGGTAACCGCTGCGCGATCCCGCACTCAGCACCCCGCGCAGGACCGGCGAGTCGTCGCCGCACGCCGCCGCATCCGGCCCCTTGCGGCTCGATACCGGCCCCGAGGCCGAATAGTCCGAGATCAGGCTGTTAGAGCGGGTGAAGCTGGCGACCACCAGGGGCGCCTCGCCGGTGGCCAGCCCGTTCAACGTCCCCGCCCGCCGGACCGGACAGTGGGTACCCGGCGGGTCGACCGGCAGCGGCGCGCCGTAGGCGTCGAACTTCTGATAGTCGGGATTGTTGAAGTGAGCCTGGCGGCCGCGCGGCGGGAAGCCCGGCAGGGTGTCGTCGCGCCGGATCCAGACCTCTACGGCCGCTCCCTCGTGCCGCTCCACCGGCTCCCTGTCTCCCGCGCGCCGGCGCCAGAGCTCGATCCGCCAGTCGCCGGCCGGCGCCAGGGCGGCCCGGCCGCTGAACGCGACGGTCCGGTTGATCGACAGCACGATGGACGCCCGGTTCACCGTCCGGGTCGCCGGCGCATAGGACAGCCGGGCGATCTCCCGCCCGTCGCCGTCGCGCAGGCGGTGGACGTGCCGGGAGCCCGCGGTGATCGTCGCCCCCTCCCCGCCGCCGGGCGGCGTGACGGTGACGTGCACCGGATCCCAGCCCGCATGTTCGATTTCCGGCAGCCACATCTCCACATGGCTGTCCGTGCGGTCGTCGGGCAGCACCTTCAGGTCCAGGGTGACCGACCCGGTCTCGCCCAGCTCGGCATGGGCATGGGTGCGGGTGAGGTTGGTGTTGCCCGCCGGCAGGACCATGCGCCGCACCGGCCCGTCGCCGCGGTCGACGATGCGCTGGATGAGCTGCGGGATCAGGCCGGAGCCGTCATGGGGGCCGTCGAGGGTGCCGTAGCTGAAATTGAACACCATCGGCGCGACCGAGCCGTCCGGCCGGCGGAACCGACGCCCCTCCCGCTCCAGCCGGTGCAGGGCCAGCAGCAGGCTCGGGTACAGGTTGAAGCCGGAAGTGTCCTCCGTCACCCGCCAGGGCAGCGTCGCCAGCAGGATCGGCCGGTGCTTCGGTGCGGCGTGCATCCGGTGGCCGGCAGCCAGGGCCGCCACGTGGGTCCCGTGGGAAGCCCGCAGGGCCAGGGGGGAGAAGCCGCCGCCGGCGAAATCTATGGCACCGGCCTCCAGATAGAGCGCGTCCTCGTCGGTCAGGCCATAGGCCGTATGATCCTTCAGCAGCCCATCGATCGCCCGCTTGTCGAGCGAGCGGCCATGGATCTCCCAGCGCCAGCCGCGCCGGTGCCGCACATGGGAGGGCGACGACATGAGATAGGCCAGGTGCACCCGGCTCGACGTCTCGTGGTCGCGGAACAGCGCGTTGGCGAAGCCGATCGCATCGTCGATCACGGCTGTGACCACCGTGTCCTCATGGCACGGGATCGGCTTCGGTGCGGGCCGCTGCCGCTCCTGCGGGGTCAGGTGCAGCGGCAGATGCGCCTCGGGCACCATGCTGCCCAGATAGACCCCGGCGCAGCCCCAAGCGTTTCCAGCGGTGTTCGCGGACCGGATCACCGGCGTTCGGGCGATCAGCGTCACGCTCTGGGACGGCGGCCGGGCGGCGCGGTCCTCGTCGTCATAGACGTCCGGGACCAGGAGCGCGTCCGGATGCGCCCGGTCGACGTCCTGCCGGAATGCCTCCAGGCTGGTGTCCTCCAGATGGAAGATCGCCGTCCACCAGATCTCGTCGATGGGCCCGGGATACGCGCTCGGATCCCGGCTCAGCCGGTAATCGGTGACCGGGTCGATCGCGCCCGCACCGTCGTCGTCATGCCAGTCGACCTGCATGGATGCCTCCCGCGGCCTGAGAAGGAAGAAGGGTCGCTCGCGTCAGCCCAGCGGCTTCTTCCACTCGCTCAGCGCGCGGCCGCGCAGCCAGTGGAAGGCGGCCGAGCCGTGCTGTTCCGTCTTCAGCTTCCGGGTTCCGCTGGTCATCCAGGGATGCCCCTTCCGGCCGGCCGAGCGGCTCTGCCTGTCGTCCTTCGGGTCGTAGAGGGCATGCCAGTGGAAGTCGTCGTCCACCGGGAAGAGACGGCCGTCGAACGCCGCGGTGGAACGCCGCTGAATCTTGGTCTCGCACAGGTCCCAGATGAAATCCGCCAGGGTCAGGCCGAGAATGGCGCCGGCCACGCTGTCGACCGGGAAATGGACGCCGGCGACCGTCCGGTTGATGGCGATCCGCGCCGCCTGGCGCATCAGCATCTCGCCCCAGGCCGCCTCCTGCCGGCTGTCCGGGTCATGGGTGGAGGCCCGGCGCAGCTTCCAGATCAGCCGGGCCAGCAGGAAGGCCTCGGTCGCATGCCCGCTCGGCAGGGTCGGATGGGTCGGGGTCGGGATCGCCGGCTGGACCTGCGGCGAGAACTGGATCGGCCGCGGCAGGGCCAGCCCGTATTTCACCTGCATGTAGACCATGTTGGCGCAGGTCAGCGCGGTGTAGAGGAACTCCAGCGTGTGCGGCGTGCGCCCCGGGTCCATGTACAGGATCGAGGCGTAGAACGGGACCAGGGCCGAGGTCTGGACCAGGATCTCCCGGGCCCGGTCCTGGCGCAGGTCCGCATAGGCGGCCAGGAACTTCGTCTGTTCGCGCAGCTGGTCGATCGTAGGGGCGACGACCGTCACCAGCGGCTCCGCGCTCATGCGGTGCTTCGGCCCGCTGTGGAGATCGGTGCTCAGGACCTCGGCGACCCGCGTCTCCCCGTCGCCGTGCACCGTGACCGCCAGCCGCGAGGCGAACTCGAACACGAAGATGCTGGCCCGGACCGCCGGCGAGAAATGCGGCAACCCGTGCACGGGATCGGTCGATGGGCGCGGGTCGTAGTCGAGGAACGGCAGGGTCGGCCCGACGATCCCTTCCCGGTTGGTGATCAGGGCCTCGGCGGCCAGCGGCGATTCCGGGAGCGCGAAACTGCCGAAACTCCCGAAGCTGCCAAAGCTTCCGAAGCTCCCAAAACTTCCGAAACTGCCAAAGCTCCCGAAGCTGCCGAAGCTGCCTTCGGGCGATCCGCTCACTGCGTTGCTCATGCTCTCTCTCCCCCGTTGTAACCCTCAGTCAGGCACCCCCGCGGCGCGCAGGGCGTCGGCGATCCGGCGTCCGATCTCGAACTCGGCGCTGGGCGACGAGCCGAGCCAGGTACTGATGCGCAGGCTCGGCTGCAGCCGCAGGAGCTCGCGCGCGGTCTCGCGCGCCGCCGCCTCCTGGCCGAGATTGATCTGCGCCACCGCCTTGATCCGCAGCGTCGAGGTATGGGTTCGGTTCAGGCGCAGGGACATGTCGGACAGCTCCAGCGCCCGCACATGGTCGCCGTTGGACAGATGGGCGCCGGCGGCCAGGGCCAGGAAGAAGTACCGGTGCGGGTCCAGCGGGGCGAGCAGCAGGGCGCGCTCGGTGTCGCGCACGGCGGCCGCCCCCTTGCCCTCGAAGGAGTACAGCGTGCCGCGCAGCAGCCGGCCGACCGCGTCGCTCGGGTTGATGTCGAGCGCGGTGTTGTACCGGTCCTCGGCCTCGTCCAGCCGCTTGAGCAGGTTGGTGAGCACGAAACCCTCGCTGGTCAGGGCCAGGGAGTTGTCCGGGTCGATCTCCAGCGCCCGGCCCGAGCAGGTCAGCGCCAGATCGGCGTCCTGGGTCGGCGCGTCCGACCAGCCCTGCTGCACCCGCAGGACGTGCCACCGGGCCATCCAGGACAGCGGTGCCGGCTGCTCCGGCCAGCGCTCGATCAGCGCGGCCAGCATGCTGCGGGATTCCTCGAAATCCGGCGGCGACAACCGGTGCATCAGCCCGACCGCCCCGATCAGCTGGGAATAGGCCGGCAGCGAGGTGAAGGGCATGCTGCGGGCCCGCTGGCTCTCGCGCAGGAAGATCGCCTTGCGGATGCGGCCGACGATCATCTGGATCGTGTCGGGCTGGTTGAGCAGGGCGGGCACCGTGCTCTCCACCCGGTCGGACCAGAGGATCCGGCCGGTCTCGGATTCCGCGAATTCCAGGCCCAGGATCACCCGGTCGGCATCCCCCATCAGGGACCCGGAGATCACGTAATCGGCGCTGAGGGTCCGGCCGATCTCCTCCAGCGACGCGTCGCGCGACCGGAAATAGGTCGAGGACAGGCGCGAGACGACATAGACCTCCTGGGAGCGGGACAGGGCATAGATGATCTCCTCGGCGACCACCTCGCCCACCACCTCCTCGGCGACCCCTTCCTGGCCGCCGATCTGCCGTGAGCGCAGCGGGATCACCGCGATGGTCGGCAGCAGGTCCTCCGTCCAGTGATGGGCGGCCACCCGGGGCAGGGTCAGCGACGGGGCCAGCGCCGTCCTCGGCACCGGTTCGACCGTCTCCAGGGCGGCAGACTGGGTCCGGGGCGGCCCGGCGAGGGCCGGCTGCAGGATGAACCCGCGCTTGGGGATCGTGCGCAAGACCTCGCGCCCGCTGTCGCCGATCGCCCGCCGGATATCGGCGATGCACTGGGTCAGGCTGTCGTCGGTGACGCTGACATCGGGCCAGACCTCCTCGATCAGCCGGTCGCGCGAGACGAGCTGCCCGAGATTATCCACCAGGATCTGGAGAACCCGGGCCGACTGGGCCCGCAGGAAGACATCCGCCCCGGTCCTGTCCAGCAGGCGCCCCGTGTCCGGGTGGTAGTCCAGCAGGCCGAGACGAAGCGGACATTGACACTGACCGGCACTGGGCACGTCGGCCTTCCCCTCGTGAACGCTTCGGCCCGGGCCCAACCGCCCGAGCCCCGGTGCGCGTGACCGGCCCGAACCGAGGTTTCGACCGGCTGCCAGAGGCCCCACAACCTCCTTGAATTGTGCGCATTCAATCGTATCAACACAAAACGGATATTCAATCTCATCATTTCTTGCAGTGCGGGATTTTTCGCGCCATCCGGTGAATGAAACTTCCCCCTGCCGGCGTGACCGGTGCGGCGTGACAGGCGGCCGGTTCGGTGCCACGGTCCCGGCGGGGCGATCACGGAGGAGTTCAGGAGATGGAGCGGTTCACCGGCGGCTGCCTGTGCGGCGATATCAGGGTCGTGGCCCAGGGCCGGCCGGACCGGGTCGGCATCTGCCACTGTCTGGACTGCCGCAAGCACCACGGCGCAGTGTTCTACGCCGCCGCGATCTACCCGCAGGATGCGGTGACGATCGAGGGCAACCCGGGCGAGTATCGCGGACGCGGCTTCTGCCCACGCTGCGGCAGCTCGGTCTTCGCCCGCAGCGACGGCGAGATCGAGGTGCATCTGGGTGCCCTGGACGCCGCCGACCAGTTCGTGCCGGACTACGAGCTGTGGACGGTGCGCCGGGAATCCTGGCTGCCGCCGTTTCCGGTGGACCGACGCTACGACCGCGACCGCGAACCGGCAGGCGACGGGGAGACCTAGCCCCTCACCGCCCCCCAGTCCGTCACCCGGAATCGCCGCCGATCCGCACGAACCCGTCCCGGCTCCAGACCTCGCTGCCGACCTGGTGGTGACCGGTGAACAGGCCGTCCGGATCGTAGCGCTTCTTGATGGCCAGCAGGCGCGGATAGTTGTCGCCCCAGGCCATGCCCTGCCAGTCCTGCTCGTGGAAGTTCATCTCCGCCGAATAGGACCCGGTGGCCGGTTCGATCATCCGGAACCGCTCGTAGACGCCTTTGATCCGCGCGGCCTTGTCGCGCAGGGCCGGCTCGTCCAGCTCGTGTCCCGGCACGCCGTCGATCACATTCTGCTGCGCGCCCGCCACCAGCAGCAGGGCGAAGGCGTCGAGCACCGACGGGTGGACCGGGGTGTCCCGGGCGTCGGCCAGCCGGTCCTCGCTGGCGCCCGCCAGACCCTTCTGGAAGTGGAAGCTGAAACGGACCAGCTTGGCCGCGTCGATGATGGTGTCGGCCAGCATCGCCGCCTTGTCCTCGCCCAGCAGCCCCTGGGACAGCCAGGCGGACTCGTAGCCGGCCCAGAACACGTTGGTCTCGCCGTTGTCGCCGTTCCAGAAATAGCGCATGCCGGCGTGGCTGGAGTCCTCGTCCAGGGTGATGACCCCGGGCATCTCCCTCGACCAGAAGTCCAGATCCCACCAGTTGCGGGCCGGGATGTCGAACAGCACCAGCTCGTCGGTGACGCTGTAGCCATCGGTCTCGGCGAGGTCGAGGACCGGCGCCCAGATCCGCCGCACCTCCTCGGGCGTCAGGTCGATGAAGGTCATCTTCACGAACATTCGGTGGTCCGGACCGAAATGCACCTGCTCGCCCCAGGCCGGGCTCACCAGGTTGTCCCGAGCGACCGCGATGAACGCCTCGACCAGCGCCCTGAACGCCTTCTCGTCGCGGGCCTTGAGGCCGAAGCCGAGGAAGCCAAAGCGGTCGGGCAGCTCGCGGGTGGCGAGGGTCAGCCGCGTGGTGATGCCCCAGCCGGCCCCCCCGCCCTTCAGCGCCCAGTACAGGTCGCTGTTCTGATAGGCGTTGGCGATCAGGATCTCGCCGCTGGCGACCACGATCTCGGCCTCCAGCAGATTGGCCGCGGTCATCCCGCCGAATTTTGAGAAATGGCCGAAGCCGCCGCTCTGGGCATGGCCGCCGACCCCGACGGAGGTGCAGCCGCCGCCCTGGACGTAGCGGCCGCCCTTTACCACCGTCTCGCCGTAGAGGGTGATGAACTTCTCGCCCGAGGCCACGCTGACGGCCGGCACGCCGGGGCCGCTGCCGCCCTGGGGGACGAAGCTGTCATGCAGCTCGATCCCCCGCAGGTCCCGGGTCCAGACCAGGAGGCTGTCCGGCGCGTTGGACTGGCCGTAATAGGAATGGGCACCGCCCTTGATCACCAGGCGCAGGTTGTGGTCGCGCGCGAAGCTGACGAGCTCGGCGACGTCGCGGGCATGTTTCGGGATGCCCACCTTCGCGCTTTCCGCACTCTTCCAGCCGTCGAGCCAGCCCTGGGACTGGGTGGAGCCGGAGAAATCCTGAAGGTAGAAGGGATTCACCAGCTTCTTCAGACCCTGCTCGGTAAGCGTGCCGCCGCCCTCCTGCATCACGGCATCCAGCGCGGATCGGGACTCCTCCAGGCTACCGTCGAGCCGTCCGGCCAGAGCTTCCCACTCCTTTGCGGTCGGCCAGTTGGCGTCGCTCGGCCGTACCCGGTCCGCACGCCCGACGGCAGCGAGGCTCTGGGAGCCGGGCCAGAGGGACGCCAGACCGGTCGACGCGAGAAGTTGAAGGACGGTTCTTCGGAGCATCGCCACCTCCAGGCCAAGCAATCGTATCGACGTTTCGAGATACGACCTTGTCCCGAATAGCGGCGAGCGCAAAGTCCGAAAGGGTCTAAGACGGCATTTCCTGTTCTATCGACAGGAACTGCCCGGCCCATGTGACGGAATTCTGACGGTCCGTTAGGAGGCGACGGGCGATTCCTCATCCGGGGCGACCGCCTGGACCGGCGTGACGTCGGCCTCGCAGGAGGCACCCTTCCAGTACCCGAACAGGGTCGACTCGCGATCCTGGAACACCTGCCCTTCCATCGCCATCGGATACCAGTAGCCATCGTTGCTCAGGCGCTCGCCCGAGAGATTGAGCAGGCTTCCGGGGGCGTCGGTCTCGGTGACCTCGCCGTTCAGGCGCGTCCACTCGTTGATCGCATAGGCGCGGCCCTGCTCGATCTGGATTCCCGGAAGCTGCCACTCCGTGGGCAGGGTGTCCCACACGCAGCTCCACTGGACCGCATAGGCGAAATCCGGGTTCATCGGGGGCCGCATCGCCGCGGACTCCTCCACGGGGACGTTCTCCGGCGACAGGACGTCCAGCCTCGGATAGTCGGTCGACGATGTATCGACGCATCCGGCCAGACCGAAGAGGGCTATTCCGGCAAGGGTTCCGTATTTCATGGTTCTCTCCCATTTCGTTTCTTCAAGATGTTCAACGGTTCACGAAAATCGTTGTTTCAGAATTCGTCCTGCATATTTTTCAAATATCCGGGGAACAATTCACAGATCTGCGGCCATTTGTCTTTAACATGAAGCAAGAAACACCGACTCCGCCTCGAAAAGCCGAAGCGGAGCCGGTTTCTTTTGTGACGCCGACCGGACACGCCGTTTGCCCTAACCTTGGGCCAGGGTGCGCCGCTGCTCGATCGCCTCGGCAAGGGCGTTGCCCAGGCTGTTGATCGTCTCGGCGTTGTCCGTGCGCAGGACCCGGTCGAGCCAGAGGATCGCGGCGTCCTCGTTGGACTCCACCCCGGCCACCTCGAGATAGGCCTTGGCGATGGTCAGTAGCGCGCCGTGATGGCCGCTGCGCGCGGCGTCCAGCAGGTATTCCGCGCCCTTCTGGTAGTCCTGCTCCACGATTCTGCCGTCGAGATGGAGCCGGCCGAGCACCACCTTGGCATAGGGGTGGTCCTGGGCGGCGCTGCGCCGCAGCAGCTCCAGGGCCCGCTCGGGCTGCCTCTCGCCGCCGATGCCCTCCAGCATCGCGTTGGCGAGGGCGGTGCGGGCATAGATATGGCCGCGATCGGCCGCCCGGCGCAGCAGGGCCACGCCCTGACGCTCGTCCTTGGCCAGGCGCCTGCCGGAGATGCGCTCTCCGCCCAGGGTGACCATCGCGGTCACGTCGCCCTTGTCGACGGCCCGTTCCAGCAACCGCTCGGCTTCCGACCGGTCGGCGGCGATGCCGCGCCCCTCCAGCAACGCCTCACCGAGCACCCGCATGGCGATCGGGTTGCCGGTCCGCGCCGCTTCGCGAAGCAGTCGGGCGCCCCGCTCCGGCCTGGCGGCGACCACGTCGCCTTCCAGGTAGAGCCGGCCCAGATCCGCCTTGGCGGCCATGTCGCCCTGGGACACCGCGCGCTCCAGCAGACCGACGGCCTCGGAGGGATCGCGCCGCACGCCGTCACCCGCCAGATAGAGCCCGGCGAGCCGGCGCATGGCATCGGTGCGGCCGTTGTCGATCGCCTGGCGGTACCAGCGCACCGCCGATTGCGGGTTGGCGGAGGGGATCGCGTCGTCCCGATGGGCGTCGCCGAGCAGAACCATCGCATAGGGATCGCCACGGGCCGCCGCCTTCGCCAGCAGACGGGCACCCCGGGCCGGCTGGGGCTCCACGCCGCTGCCCTCGAGATAGGCGCGGCCGACCTGCGTGAGCGCGCTGGCATCGCCCTCGGCTGTGGCCTTCTCCAGCCACTTCATCGCCTCGGCCGGACGGGGCGGCTGGCCGTCGATCCCGTCGATATACAGCCGGCCGATCTCGCCATAGACGCTCGTGTCCCCGGCATCGGCGGCCATCTTGTAGAACCGCAGGGCCTTGCGTTCGTTGCGGGGCACCGCCTGGCCCTTGTCGTAAAGGCGGCCGAGGGCGGCGGCACTGGACGCGTCGCCCGCCTCCGCCGATGTGGTCAGGAGATCGACGCCCTGACGCAGGTCGTTCGGGCCGGTCGGCTGGGCGATCAGCATGCGGCCCAGGTCGCGCTCGGCGGATTGGTGCCCCAAGTCGCGCGCCTTCTCGAACAGGTGCCGCGCCTCGACCGGATCGGCCTGCACACCGGTTCCGTCCCGATAGGCCCGCGCCAGGTAGAGGGTGGAGCCGACCTGACCCTGCTCTGCCGCCCGCTCATGCCACGCGAAGGCCTGGGCAGGATCGGCGGAAACGCCCCGTCCCTCGGCGTAATACCGGCCGAGCAGGGACTGGGCATAGGCATGGCCGCCTTCCGCACTTTCCCGGATCATCGCCACGCCGCGCGCCGGGTCCTGGTCGACGCCCTCGCCGTCCACCAGGCGTCGGCCGAAATCGGTCCGCGACTGCAGATGTCCCGCCTCCGCCGCCTGGCGCCGCCAGGCCAGGGCCTCGTCCGGTGACGCCGGGACGACGTCGCCGGCCTCGTACAGCCGGGCGAGCTTGGTCATGGCCCAGGTCTCGCCCTGGGCCGCTTTCATCTCCAGCAGCCGGACCGCCTCGCGGGCGTGATCCTGGGTGTCCGAGGAGAGGTCTGCATCGGATGCCGGGCCCAGTTCCGCCAGCCGCAGGTGGGCGTCGGGATCGCCCGTTCCGGCGGCGCGCAGATACAGCTCCCGGGCCTTTGCCATGTCCCGCGGCACGCCCTCGCCGGCCTCGTAGAGCTCGGCCAGCGGATAGGCCGCCCGGTCATAGGGGGCGACCGTCTTGTTGGGGTTGAGCGCGAGCTGGAACAGCTCGGCGGCCCGGGCAGGATTGCGGGGCACACCGTCCCCCTCGGCATAGAGCCGGCCGAGCTGGAAGGCGGCATGGCCGCGCCGGCGCGAGAGCTTCTGCGTCGCGAGCTCCAGATATTCGGCGGCCTTGGCCTTGTCCTGTTCCACACCCCAGCCGTTCAGATAGGCGCGGCCGAGTTCGTAGTAGCCCTGGGGATAGCCGTCCTCGGCCAGCTGGCGGTAGGTCGGCAGGGCCGCCTCGAACTCACCGCGATCGGCCATGGCTTCGGCCTCGCGGTAGTCGTCCTTCAGGCTGCCCGGCAGCGTCCAGTAGCCGCCGGTGGCCCCGGCGCAGGCGGCGAGCGTCATGACGGCAGCGGCCGCCATCAGGCGGCGCGGCGCGCGATGGGGGATCGGGAGGGGCATGATCAGCCTCCTTTGTCGATGAGTTTGGGATCGGGAACGCCCAGGTCGGCGTCCTTGCCTTCCTGGAGTTCATGCAGGCGCGCCTCGCATTCGACGCGCCAGGCCGTGTCCCGTTTGTCGCGCCATTGCGGATGCTTGGCGCAGTAATCGTCGCGCAGCCTGAAAGAGCGGTCCGCCAGGGTGGCGATCTCCGTCTCCTGTTCCGAGGCGCTCGGCCGGTAGAAATAGAGGGTGACGAAGCCGCCGGCGCTGCGGTTGTAGATCGGCCGGTGGTTCCGCACGATCCGGTCCACACGGTCGGAGGGGAAGCGGGCGCCGTACACCTCCATCCAGGCGAAGTACTGGGGGTCGTCCATGAACCAGAGATCCTGATCCTCGCCGGCCTCCCGCGCGTAGGCCTCCGGATCGTCCAGCGCATCCAGCGTGTAGTCGATGATCCGGTGCAGCGACCGGCCGTCGACCGTCATGTCGTAGATCGGATAGCCCTGGCGTTCGAGCAGTTCGGCGATGAACACCAGGTAGAGCGCGGCATAATTCTGGTAGTGCATGCGCCGCGAGCCGCGCAGCATCTCCCGGGGCAGGCTGCCGTCCGGGTTCATCTCGCGCAGGGCCGAGTAGATCGCGCTGACGCCGAAGCGCAGCAGGTCGTCGTCGTCGGTGGCAATCCCGATGACCGTCGCGTGCAGCCCGCGGCGATAGAAGTGGTTGTTGCAGCAGGACAGCGCGATGGTGTGGAAGCCGGAGTGGCGCTTGGAGGCGGCCTTCAGCCAGTCCTCCACCTTCCGAGCCGCCTCCGGCCGGGTCTCGCGGATCGCCTCGCGCACGATCGAGTAGCTGAACCCGGCGGCGAAAAGGGAGGATTCCACCGCGAACCAGGCCTGGGGGGTGATCGGCTTGTACTCGAAATGCATGAAGCCCTCCTCCTCGGCCCAACGGCCCAGGAAGTCGGCGATGCAGTCGGCGTAGTACCGCTCTCCGGTGACCACATACCGGCCGGCGAGCTTGGAGACCGCGTCCTCGAACTTGAAGAACGGTTCCGCCGCCAGCCGCCAGGAATCCGGTTGGGGGTAGAAGCCCGGCAGGGCGAAGCGGTCGCTCAGGACCGGTTGATCCTTCAGGCTGCGGCAACTGCTGCCGAACTTCAGCTTCTCGATCTCCTGATTGATCAGGGCCGAGTCCTGCTGCTGGAGCCAGGCGCGGCGCGCGTCCACGTCGAAATAGCCGGCGGTCGGATCGGTGACGGTATAGGCGGAGAGGTCGAACTCCTGGCGCTCCTCCGGCGTCACCAGATCCACCCCTTCCAGGGCGGAATCTTCCGCCCCGAGGGCCGGCGCCGCGGCGATCAGGACCGCCGCCGCTGAGGCGACGGCGATCCCGGCACGGGTTCTGGACAGACAGCGTGTCATCGCGGAACTCCCGCGAAGAGTTCGAAGCCTTCGAAGGCGATGCTCTGGTCCTTCGGGCTCGCCCATTTCGGGCTGCTGCCGCCGAAGAACGTGCTGAACATCAGGCCGTCGATCCCGACGCCGTCGACGGTGCGGTAGACGAGGTCGCGCTGCTCGATCACCTGGCGGCCATCGACCCAGAGCCGGACCACGCCATCGGCTTCGTCCGGATCGTTCAGGACGATCTCCTGCTGGATCTCGACCCAGCGTCCCGGCTCGAAGCTCCAGTTGCCGCGACCGATGCTGGCACCGTAGTCGGAATGCTTGTTGGCCACATAGGCGTAGACCTCGCCCTCACCGTCGCGCCGCCACATCAGGCGCATGCTGAAGCCCTTGGTGCCGTCGACCTCCTCGCCGCCGGACGGGGCCTCGCCGCCGTAGAGCCCGGGCAGCTTGCCGCCGCGCACGAACTCGAACCCGTCCTCGAAGCGCAGCCGGTAGCGCAGACAGGCCCGCTCGGTATCCGCCGGCAGCAGGCTGGCCACGAAGCCGGCCCCACCCAATGGACGCTCGTCCTTGCTGGACGGATTGATCGAGCCCTCGGGGAAGCGGACGGTCATCCGGCCCGACCGCCTGCCACGCTCGATGGTGACGTTCTCCTCGACCCCCCAGACCCGGTCCGTCCGGCGGAACTGGGAGCCCAGCGCGTCCTCCACCCCCGTCCGGCCGGCTGCCGCCTCCGGCAGGTCGAGCGACCAGGCCCGGCTGTATCGGGTGACGCAGGGGGCCATCGCTTCGGCGGGCTGCGAGGCCTTCTTGTCGATCTTCGGCAGGCTGCCGGAGCTCGCCGGCCCGGACAGGCCGATCACCGCGCCGGCGGCGAGACCCGCCAGTGCGAGGACGGCGATCGCCGGGAGGGCCCGTTTCGGCCCTCTCCCGACTACCGCGCCGCGGATGTCGTCTAAGCGCTGTCCCATGGGATCACTCCGCGGCCTGGCTGTAGCTTGGCTTCTCGTGGGAAGCCACGGTGTCGATCGTCTCGCGACGCCCGATGCCGATGACGGAGACCCCGAAATCGCCGAGACGGTCGGCATCCAGGGTGTTGCGCAGGTCGACGATCACGTTGTTCCGCATCGTCCGGGTCAGCATCTCAGGATCGAGCGTCCGGTATTCCGGCCAGTCGGTGAGGATCACCGCCACGTCCGCGCCGTCCAGGGCTTCCTCGGCGGTGGCGCCATAGTTCAGGCCGGTGAAGGTGTCCCGCGCCGCCGGCATGGCGACCGGGTCATGGGCCCGCACCTCGGCGGCGAGGCGAACCAGTTCGGGCACCACGAACAGGCTGGGGGATTCCCGCAGGTCGTCCGTGCCCGCCTTGAACGCGAGACCCAGGACGGCCACCCGCACGTCGGACAGATCGCCGCCGCAGGCGTCGGCCACCCGCTGGACCAGGTGCAGCTTGCGCGCCTCGTTGGCATGGACCGCCGCCGAGACGACCCGCTGGCGGATGCCCAGGCGCTCCGAGGAATTGATGAAGGCCCTGGTATCCTTCGGGAAGCAGGAGCCGCCGAAGCCGGGACCGGCCTTCAGGAACTGACTGCCGATGCGGGCATCCAGGCCGATCGCGTCGGCGACCGACTGCACGTCTCCGCCCGCCTGCTCGCACAGGTCGGCGACCTCGTTGATGAAGGCGATCTTGGTCGCCAGGAAGCTGTTCGCCGCGTATTTCGAGATCTCCGCGGTCGCCCGGTCGACCACCAGCACGGGCGTGCCGCGCTGCTCGATCGGGCTGTAGATCTCCCGCATGGCCGAAGCGGCCCAGCTTTCCTCCGCGCCGATGACCACCCGGTCCGGCTCGACGAAGTCGCGCACCGCACTGCCTTCGCGCAGGAACTCGGGGTTGGAGACGACCGTGACCTCGGCGTCAGGCACCATCGAGCGGAACAGGGCCTCCAGGCGCATGCCGGTGCCGATGGGCACGGTGGACTTGGTGGCGACCACCGTGCGACCGCGCAGCAGCGGCGCCAGCTCCTCGGCCGCGGCGATCACCGCCGAGATGTCGGCGCTGCCGTCCTCGTCCTTGGTCGGCGTGCCGACGGCGATGAAGACCACGTCGGCATTCGGGATCGCGTCCTGATAGGCGCTGGCGAAGCTCAGCGTCTCGCGCTGCTGCGACCGGTTGACAATCTCGGCCAAGCCGGGCTCGTAGATCGGCACCTGGCCGGACCGCAGCGCCTCGACCTTGTTCTCGTCCTTGTCGATGCAGGTCACCTCGAAGCCGAAATCCGAGATGCAGGCGCCGGCGACAAGTCCGACATAGCCGGTTCCGATAACGGTCACTTTCATGGCTCGTACTCCTAGAATTCTTGGAAAGCCGCCCCCCGGCGGTGCGGGTCCGCGTCAGGAACCCGCCGGTGTCTCAGTGGGACCGGGATCGGCGAGGGAGACGTCGTCGCCCTCCCCGCGCCCGCGGCTGACCGCCCGGTCGTCGGATGGCTCCTGCGCCCAGGGCAGCATGGCGTGGATGTCCACGCCGGTGATGCTCGACAGGGTGGTCACGCTCTCGTTCCAGGCGTCGCCCGCCTCGGCCTGCCAGGTGTCGAGCTTGGAGGAGACATCGGAGAAGGAGACCTCCACCGGGGTCCCCACGCCGATCCCGCGCAGCGGATCCTCCGGCGCGATCAACAGGGTCGCCTTCGACAGGTCCTGGCGGACCCAGCGCGGGAAGCCGGCCCGTGGGCGGCGGCTGCCCTCGACGCTGAGGTCGACGATGCGGCCCCAGACGTTCTGGCCGGTGTTCGGCGAGTAGATGTTGGCGCGCTGGCTGCGGGTAAGCCGGGGCACGGCATCCATGGGGATCTGCGCCTCGACCAGCAGCTCGCCCGCACCGCGCGGCACCAGCGAGTAGACCTTGTCCCCGGGCTCGACCCAGGCCTCGCCTGCCCCGCCATGGGCCCAGTGGACGATGCAGTCGCAGGGGCTGTAGAGCACGTTCTCGCTCTGCCGGGTCTCCAGAGCGGCGACCTTGGCGCGCTGCAGATTGGTCTGGGCGTTGAGCTGCTCCAGCCGCTTCTCGATGCTGAGCAGGCCGACAACGCTCACGCCGCCATCGTCGGACGACCGGGACAGGGCGGCGTCGATGGTGCTCCCGGCATCCACCCGGCCCTCCTCGACCGCCTCGTCCAGGGTGGACAGAAGCTGCTCGTTGTAGCGCAGGGTCGCCTGGGCCAGGGACAGGTCGGCCTTCAGGTCGGCATTGCTGACCCGGCCGATCTCCTGGTCCCGCTCGACCCGGTCGCCGGGCCGCAGCTCGGTTCCGGTGAAGCGTCCCTTGCCCGGCGCGTTCACGTCGATCCGGGCGGCCGTGGTGGCGGCGAAGGGGGATTCGATGACGAAGACGGAATCGTAAACGGCGGCCGCAGCCACGCCGGTGGCGCCCAGCATCAGCAGCCCGACGCCGAACAGCCGGCCGAACCGACGCCCGCTCCTGGAACCGAGCTCCGAGGCGGAGGCGGTCGCCGTCCTGTTCTTGCGCGCTACCTGGCCGTCGGCCGGGCTCAGCAGCCCGTCGAAGGACACCAGGCGTCCCGAGAGCTGGGCCGTGATCAGCCGGCTCAGCAGCGCGCGCTCCTGGTCGTCCATCGAGACGATCTCCAGGCCGGTCACGTGCTCGCCGTCCAGGGTGGAGCGGTGCTGGATTGTGGCGGTGAAGGGAAGCTGCAGGCGGAACCCCTTGAAGGGGACCGACGCCTCCACGCGCAGCGGCTCGGCCACATCCTCCGGCAGCCAGCCCGAAACGGCGCAGCCGTTCACCGACAGGTCCCGGCCCTCGAAGGAGCCGTGCTCGGTCGACAGCTCGAACGGCAGGCGGATCCGGACGTAACGGCGCTCGTCGCGGCGTTCGCTGGTGATGTTGCCCTTCCAGTCCTGCGCCTCGGGTCGCCCGGCGTCGTTGCGGCGGGCGCCGGAGGGATGAACGGGCCGGCGCGCGGCCGGAACCTTGTCGCGGGAGGGCGGGCCATTCCCGCGGTCGAACAACCGCGGTTCCGTCTTCTCAACATCCATGATGCGTTCCTTCTCTCAAGTGCTGGGGCTCTCAAGTGCTGGGGGCGGGGCAGTTCGCGCTCCGTACGCCCCTAGGGCAGATCGGCAGCCGCCGTGGCGTCCGACGATGGGTTGGCGCCGGGGCGGACAAGCAGGTTTCTCAGTTCGACCGGTTTCGGATCGCCCACCAGACAGGCGACCGGCAGGGATCCCTCCTTCGGGCAGAAGGTCGCGTCGGCGGTGCCCCCGGAGGCGGCGATCAGCAGCGACGGGCCGATCTCCAGGCGGGTCTCGGAACCGGAGCCGACCAGGACCCGGCCCGGCCGATCCGACCGGCCGAGCCGGGTCAGCCGGTAGTCCCCCTCGGTCAAGGGCAGCGCGCGGTCGGTCGGCAGACGCTGCAGCGCCACGTCCAGCCAGCTTGAATCCTCCTGTCCAGGAGCGGCCCGGCTTTCCGGGAAGGACACCCGGAGCGTGGCGGCGCTGGGCAGGCCGACCGTGCCCGAATACAGGATCAGCAGGGAGGCGAAGCAGGCGAGCGCCAGGCCATGCAGGGTGGCGTTGCTGAAGCCCGCCGCACTGCCGCCGGTGCTGGAGATCTCCTGGCGGGTCCATTTCTGGCGGTCCATGCGGAAGAACACGAAGGTCTTCACCACGCCGCCCAGGATCTGGTTCATGAACAGCATCCAGGGCCAGTGCGGCGCCCAGCGGCCACGGACCAGCAGGGACAGGACGGACGCGATGAAGGTCCGGGTGCCGAGGATCCAGAGACCGTAGACCAGCAGGAAGGCCGGGTCGTAGGTGATGGCCAGGATGATCGCGACGACGGGACCGACCAGGGATGTCCACATGGACAGGCGCTGGTCGACCAGGCACCACCACGGGAACAGGCCGATGCGGTGCGGGCCGAGGGCGATCGCCCGGTCGCTGGTGCGCAGCATGTTGCCGTACCAGCGCTTCAGCAGGGAAACCGCACCCACCACCAGGTTGGAGGCGGGAAGCTCCTCAAAGCTGTCGGCCCGGACGTCCGGCAGGTAGATCATTCCCCAGCCGCGCCGCAGCAGCCAGAACCAGGTGGACTTGTCGTCGCCGCTCAGGAAGTTGATCCGGCCGAGCCGCCAGTGATCGATGGCGTCGTGCTCGATCTGCTGGATGAAGGCCGGGTCGGTGGCCAGATGGGCGCGGATGACGCTGAACCGGCCGGTCAGCACCAGGAGCTTGCCGGACAGGCTCATGGAGGACATCAGCAGATGGCGCTGGGCGAAGCGGAGGTCGTACCACTCCTTGGTCCAGCCGCCGCCGTCGGTCATGCCGCGGTTGTCGGCGGTCGCCGCACCGATCTGCGGGTTTGCCTGCAGGATCGGGACGGCCTTGGACAGCGCGCCGGGACGGATCACGACGTCGCCGTCCATGAAGATGCAGATCGCGTTTTCCGTCGGCATGCGCCGGGAGATCGCCCGCAGCGCCTCGGCCATGGCCGGGCGCTTGCCGGTGCCGTCCTGGAACATGCTGACCAGTTCCACATGCTCCGGCAGACCAACGCTCTCCGACACCCGCTCCAGCAGGTCGACGTCGCTCTGGTGGCTGACCGCCGCCACGATAGTCGCGGGCCGTCCATAGGAGGCGACCTCATGGAACAGCGCTTCGTAGACCGGCCAGCTCACCTGCGGGTCGATCGAATAGGAGGTCACCAGGCAGTAGACGTGGTCGACCGGCTCGCCGCCGGCGGCCTCGGCATGGCGGCGGATGCGGGGGAAGCGGAAGCGCAGATAGAAGCAGGCGCGCAGGGCGTGGAAGATCCACCAGGAATAGCGCCACACGCCGATGATCCCGATGCTCAGCAGAAACGTGTCGCTCAGCGGATCGAAGACGGTCCCGGGTACGGAAACGGCCAGACCCGCCAGGGCGGCGAGCAGGACGACCGTCATCATGAACCGCTCACCGCCGGGTGCGGTGGTCGGCTGCCACTGGGTGCCACCCAGGGCAAAGTCGGGAGCCTTGGTGTCGGTCATGGGATCGACCCCTTGTGAGGAAACGGAACGCGCTACGGAGCGGCGGCCGGGAAGCCGCAGGATCCACCGGACGCTATGCGGCCGCTGATCGGCGCGAGGCGGGGTCTGTCCGCATGGTCGTCGCGGGTGCTGTCCATCGTGATCTCCTCATTCCTGTCGCAGGCCTGATTTCGGTCGCAAAAATCCATGGCAGAAAAACTCCGCGATCATGCTCTTATCCAGCTTGCGGTTACCCGAATGACGCGCTGCAGCACCGGAAGTTTCCAAGGTGCACCGGAGTTTCTCTGACGTGAGTGACGTCAGTAAAATCGTCGGCTAATCCAGGAACACGGCACCGGGCACACCCGGAATCAGCCCTCGTAGCGCGGCAGGCGCCGAACCTGGTCGTCGCTGATCCGCACCCGGGCGATGCCCTGTGCCACCATCTGCAGGTCCGACAGCGGCAGCGACACCCGGGCATCGCCCAAACCCAGCAGGCCGCCATAGCCGATGACAGCCCTCAGGGCACCGTTCTCCACGACGATGTCCTCGACCTCGCCGGAGACCCTGTTGTCGCTGCTGACCACCTTGGCGCCGACATACTCCCGCTCGACGGCGGCCTCGCGGTCCGGCCGTTCGACCGGGATCGGAACCGCATCGGCGCGGATCCCGCCCTCCGCGCCCAGCGCGGGTGCTGTCGACGCGAGACCGAGAGCGGTTGCCAGGGTGAGTGTGGCGATGGCTTTCGAGCTGATCGGTCGCATGGGTCTCTCCTCCATCCCGCGTCCAGCCCGAAGCCGGCCACGGATGCATGTCGAGCGCCCGGCCCACCGTGCTTGCACGGCGGAACGCCGCTCTTGTGAACGCCCCCACGTTTTCAGCTGCTCAGGTTGTCCAGCGCTCCGGCTTCTGCCGGTGGCGCGGAAACGGCCGGGCACCCAATGGTATCCCTCGGCCCGTTGTTATGCCCCCGACGGCACAAGTCGCCGGGTTATTCCGAACCGACGCATACGGAACCCGCGAGCCGTCGGCGCGAGGCCGTCCGTCAACCAGCTGTGACCGGGCAACTCAGGCAGGTCGGCCGGGTTCCGAACTTCGCTGCCCATTCACTGCCGTCAGAATCACAAGTGCCTCAACCTGACGGCGGCATCCGGCCGGTCAGAGGAACCGGCCGACGATGTCGGCCTCCATGCGGACCATGTAGTCTCGGGCGGCAGCCATGTGCTCGCTCATGATCGCGCGGGCCGCCTCGGCATCGCCGGCGCGCAGGGCCCGCATCAGGCGGATCTGGTAGTGCAGGCCGGTGTCCCGCAGGTCCGGGTGCGGCGCGTCGTAGATCCGCCGGCAGACCACGGTCTCGCGCAGCAGGGTCTGCAGGAAGCCGCAGAACAGGCCCAGCACCGGGTTCGGGCAGAGCCCGGCCAGCACACTGTGGAAGTCGAGCTCGGCCATGCGCTGCGCATACTCCTCCTCCGCCGTCTTCGGCTCGGCATCGTAGAGCCGCATGGTCCGTTCCAGACTGGCGAAATCCTCCGCCGACAGCCGGCCCGCGACCGACGCCGCCAGTTCCGGCTCCAGCTCGCAGCGCACCGCGTAGATGTCGTTCACGGTGGGGGAGCGGAACAGGAAGTAGCTCGACAGCAGCGCCATGGCGCGCTGCGGGTCCATGTCGGCCAGGAAGATGCCGCCCTTGGGGCCCGTGCGGGTGCGGATCAGCCCCTCGGAGCGCAGGGCGCTCAACGCCTCGCGCACCGAGCCCTTGGAGGCCTGGAACCGGGCCATCAGCTCCTTCTCCGCCGGCAGCCGGTCGCCGGGGCGCAGGCGCTGTTCGATGATCAGCTCCTTGACCTGTTCGCTGATGCTGTCCTTGCGCCGGGCGCGGGCAAGGCGCGGCGTCGGAGGCGGCGTGTCCTCAGTCATCGCCGGCCAGCGGATGCCAACAGGCCGCGGCATGACCGCCCGCACCGGCCAGCTCAGGGCGATGCTCCCGGCACCGGTCGCTGGCGCGCGGACAGCGGCTGGCGAAGGCGCAGCCGGGCGGCGGGTTCAGCGGATCGGGCAGTTCGGCGGGTGTCTCCTCGGCTTCGATGCGCCGCGTGCCCGGTGTCGGAGCGGAGCGCATCAGCAGGTCGGTGTAGGGATGCCGGGGCGAGGCGTACAGATCCCGGGCGCGGCCGATTTCGACGATACGCCCGAAATACATGACGGCCACCCGCTCGCAAACGCTCTCGATCACGCTCAGGTCGTGACTGATGAAAACATAAGTGAGTCCCAACTCCCGCTTCAAGCGATCGAGCAGATTCAGGACCTGGGCCTGGACCGAGACGTCCAGGGCGGAGACCGGTTCGTCCAGCACGATCACCCGGGCGCCGGCCGCCAGCGCCCGGGCGATGCCGATGCGCTGGGCCTGACCGCCGGAGAACTCGTGCGGATAGCGGTCCAGAAACTCCTCGCGCAGGGACACCACCCGCATCAGTTCGGTCAGCCGGGCGGCGCGCTCGGCCTCGTCCATGCCGAGCAGCCGGCGCATCGGCGCCTCCAGGATCTGGCGGATTGTCTTGCGCGGGTTCAGGGAGGCGACAGGGTCCTGGAACACATACTGCACCCGCTTGGCGAGCGCGTGGGAATCCCGCCGGGCCATCTCGGCTACATCCTCGCCCTCCAGCCAGATGCTGCCGCCGGTCGGCCGGTCGAGCCCGACCAGCATCCGCGCCAGCGTGGACTTCCCGCAGCCGGACTCGCCGACCACTCCCAGGGTCTCGCCGGTTTCCACCGTCAGGCTGGCGCTCTGCACCGCATGCACGCCCGGCCGCCGGCCGCCGAACAGGGTACGGCCGCCGCCAAAGGTACGGGTGACGTCGACCGCCTCGATCGCGGGTCCCGGTCTCATGACGCCGTCTCCAGCGGGTGAAGGCAACGCACGGCGCGGCCGGTGCCGAGCGGGTCCAGCGGGATGTCGCCGCGGCGGCAGTCGGCCTGGACCCTGTCGCAGCGCTCGGCGAAGGCGCATCCCTCGGGCAGCCGGTCGACCGAGGGCGGCAGGCCGTCGATCGCCTCCATACGCCGCTCCGGCTGGCCCAGCACCGGCACGCAGTCGATCAGCTTGCCGGTATAGGGATGGGCCGGGGCGTCGAGGACGTCGTCGCTCGGCCCGATCTCGACGATACGCCCGGCATACATCACCGCCACCCGGTCGCAGAGCTCGGAGACCACGCCGAAATCGTGGGTGATGAACAGCACCGCCGAGCCGCGCTCCCGCGACAGGTCGCGCAGCAGCTTCAGCACCTGGGCCTGCACGGTGACGTCGAGGGCGGTGGTCGGCTCGTCGGCGACGATCAAGTCGGGATCGTTGGCCAGCGCCATGGCGATGCAGACCCGCTGGCGCATGCCGCCGGACAGTTCGTGCGGATAGGCGGAGAACCGGGCCTTGGCCGAGGGGATGCGCACCTTCTCCAGCAGGGTCAGGGCCTGGGCTTCGGCCTCGGCGCGGGAGACCGGCTGGTGCGCCCGGACCGCTTCCACAATCTGGTCCCCGACGGTGAACAGCGGATGCAGGGTGGTCAGCGGGTCCTGGAACACATAGGCGACCCGGCCGCCGCGCAGGCGGCGCAGGGCGTCCGGCGCGGCGGCGAGCTGGTCCGCGCCCTCGATCGTCACCCGTCCGCCGGTGATCACCCCGGGTGGGGTCGGCACCAGGCGCAGCAGGGACAAGGCCGTGACCGACTTGCCTGAACCGGACTCGCCCACCAGTCCGAGACACTCGCCGGGTGCGAGTTCCAGATCGACGCCACCGACCGCCTTGTATATCCGCGAGCCGAGATGGAATTCGGTCCGCAGTCCTTGCACCGTCAGCACGGCATCGTTCGAGGGAGCCGGCGGAACGGTCTCCCGATCCACCCGCGTCGCCGCTCCGGGGGCGGCGAGCGCGCCCGACTTCAGCCGCGGGTCCAGCACGTCGCGCACGCCGTCGCCCACCAGGTTGATGCACATGACCAGGGCGAAGATCATCAGCCCCGGCACCACCGAGACATGGGGGGCGGTGAACAGCAGCTTGCGCCCCTCGCCCAGCATCGAGCCGAGATCGGCCTGGGGCGGCTGGGCACCGAGGCCGAGGAAGGACAGGCCGGCCGTCTCCAGGATCATCCAGCCGACCGTGGTCGACATGGTGACCACGATGGTCGGCAGCACGTTGGGCAGCACCTCGCGGAACAGGATCTCGGCATGGGACGCGCCGGACAGCCGGGCGGCGTCCACGAACTCGCGCCGCGACAGGCCGAGCGTGATACCGCGGATGTTGCGGGCGAAGAAAGGGATGTTCACCACCGCGATGGCGTAGAGCGCGTTCAGCAGGCCCGGCCCCAGTACCGCGACGATCGCCAGGGCCAGCAGGATGTACGGGAATGCCATCACCAGATCGATGCCGCGCATCAGCAGACTGTCGGTCCGCCCGCCGGCATAGCCGGCCACCAGACCGATCAGCGAGCCGATGGTGGCGGCGATCAGGGTGGCCGACAGCCCGACCAGGATCGACACCCGCGTGCCCCAGAGCACCCGCGACAGCAGGTCCCGGCCGAGATGGTCGGTGCCGAGCAGATGACCGTCGGTCCCTGGCCTCAGCAGCCGGTTCGCCGGGTCGGTGACGTCCGGGTCCGGCACCGGCAGGAGCGGCGTGGCGATCACCAGCACGACGATCAGCGACAGCAGCGCGAGACCGAAGGCCGACAGCGGATTGGCGACCAGCAGAGCGAAGGGCGACGGCCGCCCGCCCCGGTCGCGCCTGAAGGCGCGGGTCAGGGTAGCCGTCCCCATCAGCGCAGCCTCGGGTCGACCAGCGTCTGAGCGACGTCGGCCAGCAGGTTGAAGAACACGTAGCTCGCGGCCACCACCAGCACCCCGCCCTGCACCAGCAGCAGGTCGCGGGTGGAGATCGCGTTGACCAGCATCCGGCCGATCCCCGGCCACTGGAACACCGTCTCGATATACACCGCCCCGCCCAGCACGAATCCTGTCTGGATGCCGATCACCGGGATGACGGCGACCAGGGCCGACTTGAAGGCGTGGCGGTAGATGACCCGCCGCTCGGACACGCCCTTGGCCCGGGCGGTGCGCACATAGTCCTGGCGCAGCACCTCCAGCATGGCGGTGCGGGTCAGCCGGGCGATCACGGCGGTCGCCACCACCGCGAGCGTGATCGCCGGCAGGGCCAGATGGGCCAGCAGGTCGAGCGGCCCGCCGCCGCCATAGATCGCGTACATGCCCGAGGCCGGCAGCCATTGCAGCTCGACCGCGAACAGCATGATCAGCAGCAGGCCGAGCCAGAAGGACGGGGTGGAGATGCCGATCAGCACCAGGAAGGTGACGATCCGGTCACGCCAGCCGAACTGCCCGACCGCCGCGATCACCCCGGCGAGCAGGCCGAACAGGGAGCACAGCAGCAGGGAGGCGCCGGCCAGAATCAGGGTGGCGCCGAACCGCTCGAACACCTCGTCGGCGACCGGGCGGTTGAGCGCGTAGCTGCGCCCCATATCGCCCTGGAGCAGGTTGCCGAGCCAGGTCAGGTACTGCTCCACCAGGGACCGGTCGAGGCCGAGCTGGCGGTTCAGCCGCTCCACATTCTCCGGCGTGGCGTAGCTGCCGAGGATCGCGGTCGCCGGGTCGCCTGGGATGGCGGCCATCATCGCGAAGACGATGACCGACAGGCCGAGCAGGATCGGGACGGTGGCGAGCAGCCGTTTGCCGATATAGAGCCACATCGCCCCGATCCTCCTCTCGTCTTGTCGGGACGGTCAGTTCTTGGTGACACCGTCCAGCAGCAGGAAGAACGAGGGTTGCAGCTCGAAGCCGGCCACCCGGGTGCTGGTCACCGCGTTCTGCTTCCAGTTGGCGATGAAGGCCCAGGGGGCGTCCTCATGGACGATTTCCTGCATCTGCTTGTAGAGCCTGGCCCGCTCCGCCTGGTCGGTCGCCCGGCGGGCGTCCTCCAGCAGGGTGTCCACCTCCGGGTTGGAGTAGTAGCCCGAGTTGAAGCCGCCCTTGTCCGGGAAGGCGTCGGTGCGCAGGGCGAGATACGGCAGAGTGTCCGGATCGTTGGTCATCCAAGCCATCTCCGCCATGTCGGCCTTGCCCTCCAGGCCCGGGTTCACCTTGCCGAGGAAGGTGTTCCACTCATAGGTCTCGATGGCCACGTCCAGGCCGACCTCGGCCAGGTCCGCCTGGATGGCCGAGCCCATGGCGATCGGGTCGAGCATGCCCGAGCCGCCCTCGGTGACATAGAAGGTCAGGCTCGCACCCTCCGCCCCCGCCTCCTTCAGCAGCGCCCTGGCCTTCTCCGGATCGTGCGGATAGGGCTCCAGCGCCTCGTTATAGGCCCAGGCGAAGGCCGGCGGCGTCGGGCCGGCGGCGACCTCGGCGGTGCCCTGGAGCACGTTGTCCACCAGGGCCGTCTTGTCGATCGCGTAGTTCACCGCCTGGCGCACCATCTTGTCGGCCATCGGGCCTTCCTTGGCGTTCAGGATCAGGAACCACAGATGCGGGCCGGCCTGCTCGAAGACGGTATAGGAGCCGTCATCGGCGAAGGTCGACAGGTTGTCCGGCGGCACCTCGACCATCACGTCGATCCCGCCGGACAGCATCTCGGCGACCCGCGTGTTGGCATCGGTGATCGGGCGGAAGACGACGGCCTTCAGGTCCGGCGCGCCGTCCCAGTAGTCCGGGTTGGCCTCCACCACGACCTTGGCGTTGGATTCCCACTCCACGAACGTGAACGGACCGGTGCCCGACGGGTTGCGGCCGAAATCCTCGCCATGCTCCCGCACCGCCGCCGGCGAGACGATCAGCCCGGTCGGATAGGCGAGGTTGGACAGGAACGGCGCATAGGGTTCCTTCAGCGTGAAGACCACTGTCTTAGCGTCAGTCGCCTCGACGCTGTCGACCGAACCGAAGAAGAAGCTGAGCGGGAACGGCCCGGTGTCGTGGAACGGGTGGTTTTCATCCAGCATGCGGTCGAAGTTGAACTTCACCGCCTCGGCGTCGAGCTCAGAGCCGTCGTGGAAAGTCACGCCGTCGCGCAGGGTGAAGGTGTAGACCGTGCCGTCCTCGCTGACCGTCCAGCTCTCGGCGAGCGCCGGTTCGACCTCCAGCGAGCCGGGCTTGTAGCGCACCAGCCCGTCATAGACGTTCATCAGGATCCGGAAATCGTTCACCGCCGTGACCGCATGCGGGTCCAGCGATTTCGGCTCGGCGATCTGCGCGACGATCAGAACCCCCGGGGGAGTCTGCGCCGCCGCCGTCGCACCGAACGCCCCGAAGGCGGCCGCCGCGACGAGCATGCGTCGAAGGAATGAGAACATCGGAAACTCCCCTGTCGTCACCACGCGCCGGGGCGCGGCCTGGATGATCCGGGTTGGACTGCAGCTAATTATTCATGATAAATTTGTTCACGTCAAAATTTGATCATAATAAACTTATGCTCTGGGACGCCCGGAGTGGGAGGCGAAGGCCAATTGGCTGACTCACAAGCAGGATTCGACATTCCCCCTCTCAAGGCGGATCTCTCCCGTCTGAAGGCCGATGTGGAGGCGGTGAACGCCCTCGGCATCCAGCCCGGCCTCCCCGGCATCAACCGGGTCAGCTTCTCCGACGCCGACATGGCCGGGCGGCGCTGGCTGATGACCCGGATGGCGGATGCCGGGCTCGCCGTCTGGATGGACTGCGTCGGCAATGTGTTCGGCCGCTGGGAGGTCGGCGACGGTCCGGCGGTCATGGTCGGCTCGCACCTGGACACGGTGGTCATGGGCGGCCCGCTGGACGGCACCCTCGGCGTCTGCGCCGGGCTGGAGGCGGTCAGGTCGATGCAGGATGCCGGTCTCACGCCGCGCCGGCCGGTGGTGGTCGTCGCCACCGCCGACGAGGAAGGCCGCTTCGGCGGGATGCTCGGCAGCCAGGCGATCTGCGGCGAGGTCGGCCCCGACTGGATCGCCCAGGCCACCGACAGCGACGGCACCCGCCTTGCCGATGCGCTGACCGGCCAGGGGCTGGACCCCACCGGCGATACGGCCTGGCGACCGGAGAGCATCGCCGCCTTTCTGGAACTGCATATCGAGCAGGGCCCGGTCCTCGACCGCGCCGGCGAAGCCATCGGCCTCGTCGACGCGGTCTCCGGAGTGTTCAACTGGTCGGTCACCCTGACCGGCGAGGCCAACCATTCCGGCACCACGCCGATGGACCACCGGCGCGACGCGTTCCGCGGCATGGCCGATTTCGGCCATGCCATCGACCGCATCCTGGCCGAGGCCGGCGGGCCGCAGAGTCGCCTCACCGTGGGCAAGGCCGCCCTGTCCCCGAACTTCCCCCACAGTGTCGCCGGCACCGCCAGCTTCTCCATCATCGGCCGCGACGCCGACGACGCAGTGATGGAGGCCTTGGCAGAAGCCTGCCGGACCCGGCTGTCAGAGGCGGCGGAGCGTCATGGGCTGGAGCTCGACATCGTCCGGCACAGCTGGCTGCCGCCGACCCGTCTCGACACCGACCTGCACGCGCGCCTGTGCCGGCATGCCGACGCCCTGGGCGCCCCCTACCGGACGATGCCGTCCGGGGCCGGCCACGACGCCCAGACCTTCGCCCGGCACGTGCCCGCCGGGCTGATCTTCGTGCCGTCGGTCGGCGGGATCAGCCACGCGCCGAACGAGCACAGCGACTGGGACAGCATCCACCCCGGCGCCACCCTGCTGGCCCGGGCGGTGGCCGACCTCGCCGTCTGAGAGGCGGCGCCGGTGACAACCGCGACCGGCGATCCGGCGTTCACCGCCCTTCCAGGATGACCTCGAAGCCCTCGAACTGCGGGTGGCCGAGATACAGGACCTTGCGGTCGCCGGCCCCGGCATGGGCCTTGCGGAAGGCCTCGGACCTGGTCCACGCCTCGAACGCCGCCCGGTCCTTCCAGATCGTGTGCGAGGCGAAGAGGGTGTGATCCTCCGCCTCGGGGCCCCGCAGCAGACGGAACTCCACGAATCCGGGCACCTCCTCCAGATGGCTGTCCCGCTCCGCCCAGACCTTCTCGAAATCCTCCTCCGATCCCTTGGTGACCTTAAACCGGTTCATGGCGATGAACATGCTGCACTCCCTGCCTTCGTTCCGAGCCAGTATACACGCCCCGATTAACGCAATTGCGGGTCATTCTCAATACTATTGCTTTTGCGAGTCATTCTTAATAACGTCCCTCCCACTGTCGGCGGTTCTCGTCCGGCGGAGGTTCCTAGGGACAGGGGGATTCAGTGGCCAGCAGGATCGGTTTGGGCAGCGTCAGCATGGCTGCGCTCGCGGTGGCAATGGGCGGTTGGGCGACGGAGGCGGTCGCCCAGCAGAGCGGCACTTCCAGCGAAACGCCCTCGGCGGCGACCGCACCCGTCGAGCTCGGGCCGATCTCGGTGACGGCCACCCGCAGTCCGATCTCCGCGATGCGATACCCCGGCATGGTCACCGTGATCGACCGCGACCAGATCGAACTCAAGGATCCCGATACGATCGAGGACATGTTCCGCTCGGTGCCCGGCGTCCATTTCGAAGGCGGGCCGCGCCGCACCGGACAGGTGCCGACCATCCGCGGCTTCGAGGGCGAGAACGTTCAGATCCGCATCGACGGCGCCCGCCAGAACTTCGTGTCGGGCCATAACGGGCGGGTCTTCGTCGATCCGGCCCTGCTGGCCGGCGGCGAGGTCCTGCGCGGCCCCGCCTCCTCGCTCTACGGCAGCGGCGCGATGGGCGGCATGATCGCCCTGCGCACGCTCTCCGCCGATGACCTGCTCGAGGGCGACGACACCCTCGCCGGCCGGGCCAAGTTCGGCTACCAGGACGTCAATCAGGAATTCACCGAGAGCCTTGTGGTGGGCGGCCGGCCGATGGACGGCGTCGGCCTGCTCGGCGGCATCGTCAAGCGCGACTCCGACGATATCGAACTCGGCAACGGTACCAGCCTCGTCTCCGACGACGACATCATCTCCGGCCTGGCCAAGGCGGATGTTGACGTCATGCCCGGCCTGTCGGCGTCCCTGTCCTACCTGGTGTTCAACAACGACGCCCGGGAGCCGGCGAACGGACAGGGCGCCAACACCGCGGCGGATTCCGACATCACCGACAAGGACATCCGCAGCGACACGATCCGCGGCCAGGTTCTCTACGCCCCGCTCGGCCAGAGCTGGGTCGATCTCGACGCCTCGGCCTACTTCACCAAGTCGCAGGTCGAGCAGGTATACGAGGATTCCGGCCGCGTCACCGACCAGGACGTGGATACCTACGGTCTGTTCATCGACAACCGCAGCCGGTTCTCGCTCGCCGAACGCTCCTCCCTCACCCTGACCTACGGGGTGGAGGCGTCGCAGGACGAACAGAAGGGCTATGATTCCGCCAGCGCCGACGGCACCCGGTCCGGCGTGCCCAATGCCGAGGCGGAGTTCGCCGGTGCCTTCCTGCAGGGCAGCTTCGAGGTCAGGGACGTGATCCCGGGCACCCTCACCGTCATCCCCGGCGTGCGCTACGACAGCTTCTCGGCCGATTCCGAGATCGACGAGAGCACCAGCGACGACGAGGTCTCGCCGAAGATCGCCGTGTCCTACGAGCCGATCCGCGGGCTGGTCGGCTTCGCCAGCTACGGCCGAGCCTTCCGTGCCCCGTCGATCAACGAGCTGTACAACGAGGGCACCCACTTCGCGATCCCGCTGCCGAACGGTCAGACCGCGGTGAACAGCTTCGTGGCCAACCCGAACCTGAAGCCCGAGGTCTCCGACACCCTGGAATTCGGCCTGGGCTACGAGCGGGCGGACACGCTGATGAAGAACGACGAGTTCCGCATCAAGGGCGCCTATTTCCAGTCCGAGGTGGAGAACCTGATCGACATCTCGGTGAACAGCGCCGGGCCGTCCGTCAGTTGCTTCATCCCGCCCTATACCGGCTGCAACGCCGGTACCACCGACACCGTCAACGTTCCCGAGGCGGAACTTGAGGGCTACGAGCTTGAGGCGTCCTATGACGCGCAGCGCTTCTACCTGACCGCCGGCTTCTCCTCGATCGATGGGGAGAACACCCGGACCGGCGAGTCCCTCGGCGTGCTCACCCCCGACCGGCTGAGCACCGATATCGGCCTGCGGCTGTTCGAGATCGACACGGTGGTCGGGGTCGAGGGCGAGTTCGCCTCCGGCTTCGACAAGGTGGACGATCCCAGCGAGGAACGCGGCGGCTATTCGGTGTTCGACCTCTACCTGCAATGGGCACCGAGCGAGCAGGCGCTGCGGGGGCTCACCATCAATCTCGGCGTCGACAACGTCTTCGACCGCGACTACGAGCGCGTCTTCGCCGGCGTCTCCGAACCGGGCCGGAACTACAAGGGGTCCATCGCCTACCGTCTGGCGTTCTGAGGGCCGGGGCGATGCGCATCCTTCGTCGAACTCTGCCGGTCCTGCTGCTGACGGCCAGTCTTCTCCCCTTCCTGTCGGCCAAGAGCCGGGCGGAATCCGGTCGCGTGCTCTCCATCGGCGGCTCGATCACCGAGATCGTCTATCTGCTGGGCGAGGAGGACCGGCTGGTGGCGGTCGACTCAACGAGCCTCTATCCGCTGGCCGCCCGGGGCCTGCCCGATGTGGGATACCTGCGCCGGCTGTCGGTGGAGCCGATCCTGGCTCTGGCACCGGAGCTGATCCTGGCCGAGAGCGATGCCGGACCCGACGCGGTGATGGCGCAGCTCGAAGCCTCTGGGATCACCCTGGTGCGCACGGAGCACACCACCGATATCGCCGGCGTGGACCGCAAGATCCGCACCGTCGCCACCGCACTGGGACGGGCCGAGGACGGCGCGCGGCTGGCCGAGGAGATCACCGCCCGGGCGACGTCCCTGTCGGCGGACGCCCGGGCCCGGCCCAACCCGCCCCGGGTGCTGTTCCTGCTGAGCGTGGGCAAGGGCGCGCCGCTGGCCGCCGGCCACGACACCGCCGCCGCCGGCATCATCGCGGCGGCCGGCGGGGTGAACGCGATCTCCGGGTATGACGGCTACAAGCCGCTGTCTCCTGAGGCGGCCGTGCTGGCGGATCCGGAGATCATTCTGGTGCCGGACCGCACGCTCGAGCAGATGGGCGGTCCCGACGCCATCCTGCAGCGCCCGGAGATCGCGCCGACCCGCGCGGCCCGGACCGGACGGATCGTGAGCGTCGACGGGCTGCTGGTCTTCGGCTTCGGGCCGCGGATCGCCGAGGCGGTCGAGCTGCTGTCGGCAGCCTTTCACCCGGCGGCGGCCGGCGCCAAGCCGCAATGACCCTCTATCCGGCGACGCGGCCGGGATACCGCGCCCGCCTGGCCGCGCTCGCGCCACGCGAACGCCGGGCCGCGACCGTCGTGGCGGGCTGCGCCGCCTTCCTGGTCCTCGCCCTGTTCCTGGCGCTCGGCATCGGCGCGGTGCCAATCCCGCCCGATGTGGTCGGCCGCCTGATCCTGGAGGCGGTGGGTGTCGATTTCGCCTGGGAGACCGAAACCCGGGACGCCCTGGTCTTCTGGTCGATCCGGGTGCCGCGGGTGGCGGCCGGCTGCCTGGTGGGCGCCTCCCTCGCCCTGGCCGGGGCGACGATGCAGGGGATCTTCCGCAACCCGCTGGCCGACCCCGCGCTGATCGGGGTCTCCAGCGGCGCTGCCCTCGCCGCCGTAGCCGTCATCGTCGTCGGCGGCGGGCTGGTCGGCACCCTGCCGCCGGGGACCCGGGCCTTCGCCCTGCCGGCCGCCGCACTGGCCGGCGGCCTGACGGCGACGCTGATCGTCTACCGGCTCGGCAGCGTGGGCGGGCAGGTCATGGCGGCGACCACCCTGCTGGCCGGCGTCGCCATGACCGCCATCGCCCAGGCCGGGATCGGCTTCCTGATCTTCCTGAGCGACGAGCAGCAGCTCCGCGACCTGTCCTTCTGGAGCCTGGGCAGCGTCGCCGGACTGAACTGGTCCCTGCTGCTGCCCGCCGCCGTGCTCATGGCGGTCCCGATCCTCCTGCTGCCGCGACTGGCCGGCGGGCTGAATGCGATGCTGCTGGGCGAGCGGGAGAGCTTCCATCTCGGCCACGATCCCCAGCGCATCAAGCAACTGGCGATCGGGCTCAGTGCCGTCGCCGTCGGCGGGGCGGTGTCGATCTCCGGGGTGATCGGCTTCGTCGGGCTGGTCGTGCCGCATATCATGCGGCTGCTGGCCGGGCCCGATCACCGCTGGCTGCTGCCGGGCACTGCCCTGCTCGGCGCCGGCCTGTTCCTGCTGGCCGACCTGCTGGCCCGCATGGTGGTGCTGCCGGCGGAGCTTCCCATCGGCGTCGTCACCGCCCTGGTCGGCGGCCCGTTCTTCATCTGGCTGCTGGTCCGCCGGCGCGACTGGGGGTGAGCATGCTGTTGCAGGTACAGCGCCTGACCATGCGCTACGGCGCCGCCGAAATCCTGTCGGGCATCGACCTCGCCCTGGAGGCCGGGGAACTGCTCGCCGTGGTCGGGCCGAACGGGGCGGGCAAGTCCACGCTGGTCGGCGCGCTCTCGGGCGAGCTCTCGGCGACCGAGGGCTCCGTCCTGCTCCAGGGCCAGCCGGTCGCCACCTACGCCGCCCGCGAACTGGCCCTGCGCCGCACCGTCCTGCCGCAATCCACCTCGCTGCTGTTTCATTTCACGGTGTATGAGGTGGTGCAGCTCGGCCTGCATGGCGCGCGCGAGGCCGGGGCCGACCTCCACGCCCCGGGCCTGATCGCCGCGACCCTGGACCAGGTCGGCATCGCCCATCTGCGCGATCGCTCCGTGCCGACCCTGTCCGGCGGCGAGCGCCAGCGGGTGCATCTGGCCCGCTGCCTCGTCCAGATGGCGGCTAGCCCCAGGCTCGGCCCGAAGCTGCTGATGCTGGACGAGCCGACGGCCAGCCTGGACCCCGCCCACCAGCACCGAGTGATGGAGATCGCCCGGGCCTTCACCCAGTCCGGCAATGCGGTGATCGCGGTGGTGCACGACCTGAACCTAGCCGCCGCCTATGCCGACCGTCTGGTGATGCTGCATGGCGGCCGGGTGGCCTATGACGGCCCGGTGGAGGGCGGCCTGACCCGGCCGCTGCTGGCCGAGATCTTCCGGCTGGACGCCGACATCCTCCCCCACCCCCGCACCGGCCGGCCGGTGATCCTGCAATCCGGTACGGTCTGAGGCGGAGACGGCCCAGAGAGCCCTCAGGCCCCGCTCTCGCCGTCCGTCGTCACGACTGCGAATTCCAGTGGCCCCAGCGACAGTCCATGGTCCTGGCGCTCGGTCACCCCACCGGGGACCTGCATCGGTTGCCAGGTCTCGTCCAGGGGCAGAAACGCCTGGTCGGTGGCGAAGTTGGCCACCGCGCGCAGTTCCGTTCCGGCATGTCGGCGGCGCCAGGTGATGATCGGCGCCCGCTCCCAGCGTGAGATCTGCTCGTCACCGAAACGCAGGGCCGGCTGGTCCTGGCGCCAGGCCATCAGGCGGCGCAGGAAATTCAGGACCGAGTCCGGGTCCTCCTCCTGCCGGTCGACCGCGAAGGACAGATGCTCTTCGGGGATCTTCAGCCACGGCCGGCCATCCGAGAACCCGGCCTGCGGCGCATCGGCCTGCCACGGAAAGGGGGCGCGGGCGCCGTCGCGGCCCTCGAAGGTCGGCCAGAACGCCTTGGCCCAGGGGTCGACGATATCCTCGTACTCCAGATGCGGATGGGGCAGACCAAGCTCCTCGCCCTGATAGAGGATGCAGCCGCCCTTGAGGGTGAGTTGCATGAAGAGCAGCAGCTTGGCCGCCTGCTGCGGATATTCGTCGACGGCGAAATAGGTGATGTTGCTCACCGCCCGGGTGGAATCGTGGTTGGTGAACACGTTGTACACCCAGCTCGCGCCCATCAGATCCTCGCGCCGGCGAAGCTGTTCGGTCAGGGCGTCGACGTCGGAGCGGCAGTTGATCAGGTTGAAATCATAGACCGCGTGCAGGCGGCGCCCCCGGCCGGTGAAGTCCGGCGCGGTGAGCGGAGTGTCGATATCCGCGAGTTCGCCGATCAGGACGCAGCCGCTCTCATCGGCGAACTCGCGGAACCGTCCGAGGATCTCCTCGGTGCCCTCGGCGTTGCGGTCGAACAGGTGGTGCTGGCGGGCGAAGGGATTGGTCGGGCCGCCGCCGAACATCACATGGGTGCCTTCGCGTCCGACCGGCGGGTTGTCGCGCAGGTCCCGGTCCCAGGACAGACACTGGACGGCATCGATCCGGAAGCCGTCCACCCCCAGGGAGCACCAATAGTCCATCTCCTGAATGATGTGGTCGAGCACCTCCTCGTTGTGGAGGTTCAGGGCCGGCTGCTCGGTCAGGAACGGGTGGTAGTAGTACTGCGAGCGTCGGGGCTCCCAGCTCCAGGCGGTCCCGCCGAAGGAGGACAGCCAGTTGTTCGGCGGGCAGCCATCCGCCTTCTGGTCGGCCCAGACGTACCAGTCGGCCTTGGGATTGTCCCGGCTCGACCGGCTCTCCTGGAACCAGGGATGCTGGTCGGAGGTGTGGCAGGGCACGAAATCCAGCAGCAGCCGCATGCCGCGCTCGTGCACCGCGTCGCGCAGGCGCAGGAAATCCTCCATGGTGCCGGCACTCGGATCAACGAGGCGGAAATCCGCGATGTCGTAGCCGTAGTCCTTCTGCGGCGACTTGTAGAACGGCGAGAGCCAGATCGCCTCGACGCCCAGCGACGCGATGTGATCGATCTTCTCCAGAACGCCGGCGAGATCGCCGATCCCGTCGCCGTTGCTGTCGCGAAAGCTGCGGACATAGACCTCGTAGATCGTCGCCCCGCGCCACCAGTGGCGGTCGGTGTCGCTCGATTTCAGGGCGGAGACTTCCTGAAGCTTCATCGCTCCCCTCTCAACGTGACGGCTGCCGGGGCCTCAGGCGGCCTTGGCGAAGAAGGCGCCCCATGCGGGCAGGTGGATCTCGTCATCCCGCCGGACGCCACCGAACCCGTGTCCGTCCAGCGGTTCGCCGGCATCGATCTCGGGCAGGCGCAGGGCGAGTTCGGCATCGGTGAAGTTGAAGGCGCAGGTGATCGCCTCCTCATCCAGGGTGCGGCGGAACACCAGCACCCGCTCGTCGGTCTCGACGAACTCCATGCCGCCTTCCTTCAAGGCGGGCTCGCCGCGGCGCCAGGTCAGGAAGCGGCGGATCCGGTTGAGCGTAGAGCCCGGCAGGGCCTCCTGGCCGTCGACGGCGAGGTCCAGATGCGACGGCACCACCGGCAGCCAGGGCTCGACCTCGGAGAAGCCGCCGAAGGGTGCGCGTGTCTGCCACGGCATCGGGGTGCGCGCACCGTCGCGGCCCTTGTAGGCAGGCCAGAATTCCCGGCCGTAGGGATCGGTGATCCGGTCGAACGGGACTTCGGCCTGCGGCAGGCCGAGCTCGCTGCCCTGGTACAGGCAGCAGGCGCCGCGCATGGAGAACAGGGCGGCCAGCAGCACCGTCACCGCCTCCGGGCAGGCTTCCGTTCCGAGCCGGGTCACGGCACGCGAGAAGTCGTGGTTGTCGAGCGCCCAGCAGGGCCATCCACTCTCCTCGTCATGGCCCAGGTCCTCGGCCACGCCGCGCAGCATGGACGGCGTGATTCTGTGGGCGCCCAGCAGCCAGTACCCATAGGCGAGCTGGAGGCGTTTCACCGCGGTGTATTCGCGGTGCGTGTTCACCGCGTCGCTCTGGTTCAGCTCGCCCAGCAGTGCCCGGTCGCCGTAGGAGTCGCATAGGGCGCGCAGACGTTCCAGGAAGGAGACGGTCTCGGGGCGCACGATGTCGTGGATATGGAGCTGCTTGGAATAGGGATTGAACTCGAAGGCCTCCCCCTCGGGCACCTCCGGATTGGGCGGGTTGTCGCGCAGCTGCTGGTCGTGGGCATAGAAGGTGCAGACGTCCAGGCGGAACCCGTCGACGCCGAGATCCAGCCAGAAGCTGCACACCGCCAGCACCGCTTCCTGAACCTCCGGATTGTGGAAGTTGAGGTCCGGCTGCTCGCGCAGGAAGTTGTGCAGATAGTACTGCCCGCGCCGCGGCTCCCACTGCCACGACGAGCCGCCGAAGACCGAGAGCCAGTTGTTCGGCGGGGTGCCGTCCTCCCTGCAGTCGGCCCAGACGTACCAGTCGGCCTTGGGATTGTCCCGGGACTCCCGGCTCTCCAGGAACCAGGAATGCTGGCTGGAGGTGTGCGACAGCACCTGGTCCATGATCACCCGAAGCCCACGGGCATGGGCCTCGTTCAGCAGCTCCCGGAAATCCTGCAGGTCGCCGAACAGCGGATCGACGGCCAGGTAGTCGGAGACGTCGTAGCCGTAGTCCAGCATCGGGGATTTCACGAAGGGCGAGATCCAGATCGCATCGACGCCGAGCGAGGCGACGTAGTCCAGCTTGCGGGTGATGCCCCGCAGGTCACCGATCCCGTTGCGTGTCGTGTCCAGGAAGCTGCGGGGGTAGATCTGGTAGATGATGGCGCCTTTCCACCAGTCCTCTGCATGTCCTGTCTGGGTCATCAGCTCCTCGATCGGGCAGGTTCTCTCAATGGGCGCCGCGCAGGTCTGCGACGGCCTCTTCGGTCACCGGGCCGGCGGAATTGCCGAAGGCGTTGCGCACATAGCTGAGGGTGGCGGCCACCTCGGCATCGCTCAGCTTCCAGTGGAAGGGCGGCATGGCGAACGGCGTCGGATAGCGCTCGGTCGGCACCGCCTTGGCCCCGTCCAGGACCAGGCGGATGAGGGTCGTCGGGTTGCGCGCATGGACCAGGGACGACCCGGCCAGGGTGGCGAACATCCCCGTCACGCCTTCGCCGTCCGGACCATGACAGGCGGCGCACTGGCTGGCGTAGATCTCCCCGCCCAGCGCCATGACCGTGTCGTCCGGGCGCTCGCCCTCCGCACGTTCCGCATCGTCCTCCGCCTCCACCGGCAGGTCGCGCAGATAGGCGACGACCGCAGAGATATCCGCATCGGTCATCCAGCGGGTCGACTTGTCGATCACCTCCGCCATCGGCCCGAAGGCGGCCGTGCGGTCGTTGCGGCCGTGTTTCAGGAAGGTCTTCAGATCCTCCGCCGACCAGTCGCCGATGCCGTCCGGCCCCGTGGAGCGCAGCGACGGGGCGAACCAGCCCTCGGCCATGCCGCCGGTGTACCGGGCGCCGCCACGCTTTTCCGCCCCGGTGAGGTTGCGCGGGCTGTGGCAGGCAGAGCAGTGGCCCAGCCCCTCGACCAGATAGCGCCCCCGGTTCCATTGCGGCGACTTCTCCGGATCCGGCGCGAAGTCCTTCTCCTCGAAGTTCAGCAGGTTCCAGGCCCGCATCGAGGTCCGCATCCCGATCAGCGGCGGCAGGTCGGGCTCGCGGATCTCGTTGCGCACCGGGTCGAGGCTCTGGAGATAGGCGAAGATGGCGTCGGAATCCTCCCGCGTCACATAGGTGAAGTGGGTGTAGGGGAAAGCCGGATAGAGCCGCTTGCCGTCCTTGCCCACCCCCTCGTCCAGGGCGCGGAAGAAGGTGTCGGAATCCCAATCGCCGATGCCGGTATCCGGATCGGGGGTGAGATTGGCCGAATAGATCGTGCCGAACGGGGTCGGCAGGGCGCGGTTGCCGGCATAGGCCGGCTGGCCGGCGACGGTGTGACAGGCCTCGCAGTCGCCCACGCGGGTCAGGTAGAGGCCGCGCTTCACGGTCGACCAGGTATTGGCGTCCTGGGACGCGGCGGGCGCCGGCGCCAGCAGACCGATGAGGGCGACCAGGACGGTGCCGGTGAGGAAGGTGCCGGGGCGGGTCATGCCTGCACCAGGGGGCCGGGATTGCGCAGGTACCGCTCGCGGATCGCCTTGGCCGAATGATAGGCGAGCGCGCCGACGGTCCCGGTCGGGTTGTAGCCCGGATTCTGCGGGAAGGCGCCGGCCCCCATCAGGAACAGGTTGGGCAGGTCCCAGCTCTGCAGATAGCGGTTGATGACACTGTCCTGGGGGTTGGTCCCCATCATCGTGCCGCCGGTGTTGTGGGTCGTCTGATAGGGTGCGATGTCGTAGGGCACCTTGGCCTGGCTGACCTTGATCTCGCGCCCGCCCATGGCCCGGGCGATCTCGGCCGCGCGCTCGGTGAGGTAGCGCGACATGGCGATGTCGTTGGGCTTGTAGTCGAAGGTCATCCGCATCAGCGGGCGGCCGTAGACGTCCTTGTAGGTCGGGTCGAGATCGAGATAGTTCGACCGGTAGCTCATCACGGCACCATGGGTGCCGACCCCGATCGTGTGGTTGTAGCTGTCGCGGACCGCCTGCTTCCAGCCCAGGCCGAACTTCGGCATGCCGTCGGGTACCGGATGGCTCTCGATCGGCCGGCCGTTGGTCTGCCACTGGGCGATGTAGCCGCCGCCGATGAAGCCCAGGCCCGAGTGGTCGAAATTGTCGCCGTTGAACTCGTCGATCGCCTGTCCCAGCGCGCCCGCGCCGATGAACGGGTTCACCGCCAGATCGTCATAGAACACGCTGACGCCGGACACGATCTGATAGGCGTAGTTCTTGCCCACCACGCCCTGCCCGGTCGCCGGATCGTAGGGCTGACCGATGCCGGAATGCAGCATCAGGTGGACGTTGTGATTGATGTAGGCGGCCAGGATCACGATGTCGGCGGGCTGGTGGAAGACCTGGCCTTCCTCGTTGACGTACTCCACGCCGGTCGCCTGCTCGCCGTCATGCAGCACCCGCAGCACCATCGCCCCGGTGCGCAGGGTGAAATTGTCGCGCCGCGCCAGGGCCGGAAGGATCGTCGTCGAGGCGGTCGCCTTCGAGTAGTTGCCGCAGGCGAACTTCTCGCAGAAGCCGCAATAGGTGCAGGGCGCGAGCTGCACGCCCAGCGGGTTGGTATAGGCCTGGCTCATGTTCGCCGACGGCCCCGGGAACGGGGAGTAGCCGAGCTCGCGGGCGGCATCGGCAAACACCATCGGCGCCTTCACCATCTGCATCGGCGGGGTCGGATATTCGCTGGAGCGCGGTCCCTCGAACGGGTTGCCGCCCTCCTGGATCTCGCCATTCAGGTTGCCGGCCTTGCCGGCGATGCCGCAGATCTTCTCGAACGTGTCGTAATGCGGCTCGAGCTCGTCGTAGGTGACGCCCCAATCCTGGATCGTCATGTCCTCCGGGATCGCGTCCTCGCCGTAGCGCTCCACGTTGTGCGTCCGGGCCTGGAAGTCGGAGGGCAGGAAGCGCCAGGTCTGGCCGTTCCAGTGCACGCCCGAGCCTCCCACCCCCGTGCCGGGCAGGAAGGATCCCAGCATCCGCATGGGCAGCGCGGTCTGGTCCGGCGTGTTGCGGAAAGTCAGGGTCTCGCGCGACAGGGTCTCGAACAGCTCGTCGCGGTAGCGTTAGCGCACCTCGTCCTGGGCGTTGGTGACCGCGTAGTCGGTCGAGGTGTTGCGCCACAGCCCGCGCTCCAGGGCGAGGACGTCCAACCCCTCCAGGGTGAGCTGTTCGGCCATGATGGCGCCGGTCCAGCCGAACCCGACGATGACGACGTCTTTGCGGGGCAGTTTGGTGGTCATGGGTTTGTCCTTCTCGCGACCGAGACCGGGTCGAGGACA
Source organism: Thalassobaculum sp. (assembly GCF_965223715.1). GTDB lineage: Bacteria > Pseudomonadota > Alphaproteobacteria > Thalassobaculales > Thalassobaculaceae > Thalassobaculum. Next base: position 2,370,557 of record NZ_OZ245012.1, read on the forward strand.
ACGGGCTTGCCGCCGTGGTCGAGCCAGGGCCGGTAGTCGTATCGGGCACCGGGAAAGCCGATCATCCGCCAACCGGCCATGTCCCGGTTGCCGCCATAGACCGGATCGCCGAAGAAGCCTTCCAGGGTGTTCTGCCAGAGCGTGTCGAAGAACGTCTTGGCATGGACATGCTCCAGCTCGATCTCCCCCTCGGACATGCGGGTGAGCAGATCGTCCTGGGACGCGGCGTCAAGGTCGGCGAAGCGATCGTGGTTCTCCGCCGCCAGGAACGCCTCGATATCGGCGATCGCCTGGCGGTAGAGCAGCGCCGGGGCCTCGGCCTGATAGCCCTGGGTGGCGAGGCCCTGCTGGAAGGGTGGATGGAGATAATAGATGTCGCCGCGGCCATAGGCGCCGGCGAGTTGGGCATCGATGTAGTCCACAGCGCCGATCTCGGAGGCCGACGGGGTATCGTCTGCGGGGATCAGGCGATCGACGGCGGCGGTGACAAATCTCCGCTCGTCCGCCGTCAGGAACCGCTTGTCGGCGTCGAAGGCGTCAGGCGGCTGGGCCTTGCCCGATGTCCACGGAATTCCTCCTCGGTATTCACGCGCCTGGGCCCCTGCGGCGAGGGCCAGAGCCGAGACCCCAAGAAGAAACGATCTTCGCAGCATGTGCATGATCCTGTCTCCCGGTCTTCGTTCCTGAGAAACGGCATGGGCGGAAGTTGGTTCCTGAGGAATCCAAAGATCGCGATCCGACCCGTACAGCCGGGCGTGGCCGAATTTCGGAACCTTGCCCCGGCGCAAACCGTTTTCCCCGTAGTCGGATCGAATGCTTGCAGGTCAGGCGTTGTCGACGGCTTCAGTCTTCGGCACCGCCGCGGGCCCGCCACACAGGCCGGCGAGCGGCCCCAACAGATCCCTTGGCCGCTCGGCCGTCCGCAGGACGACGGAACCGATCTGCGCCAGTCAAACGGAGGATCGAACGATGGTCGCCAAAGGCACCCCAGATCTCGCAGCCATGATGCTGAGCCCCTACGAGTATTTCCCGGATCCCATGGCGGTCGCCCGGGACGACCGGCTCGGCAAGGAGGAGAAGTTGAGCATTCTCAAGTCGATGGAGGCCGATGCCCGCGAGCTTGAGATCGCCGACGAGGAGAATATGGGCGGCGGCGAGCAGCACTCGCTCGCCTCGGTGCGCAGGGCCGTGCGGGCGGTGGATCCCGAAGCCGCCGCGCGGAGCGAGGCCGCCCAGACCAGCAAGGCGCTCTGACGGCCCGCCCCACAGACAGACCGTCCGAGGCATGCGCGCGGCCCCCGCGGTCCGCCATCACGCGCCGCGACAGCCGCGCCGAACCAACGCGAAAGAGGACGACATGGCCCTCAAACTGAGTGAGCTGAAGGGATACGACATCGTCGCCACCGACGGATCGCTGGGGAAGGTCAGCAACATCTTCTTCGACGATCACAGCTGGTCGGTGCGCTACCTGGTCATCAATACCGGCTGGCTGTTCGGTCGCAAGGTCCTGATCTCGCCCCAGTCGATCGGCGGGGTGAACATCGGTGGCGGCAGCGTGGCGGTGCAGATGACCCGCCAGCAGGTCGAGGACGCGCCCGGCGTCGATGCCGACCGGCCGGTGTCGCGGCAGGAGGAGCAGTCGCTGCACAGCCACTACGGCTGGCAACCCTATTGGGAGCTGTACCCGGCCGGCGCGATGGGCGCACCCATGGTGCCGCTGACCGAGGACGTGCTGCCGGGCCGCGACGCCCCGCGCGACCGCGTCCGCGAGGATGCGGAGCCGCAGGGCGACCCGAACCTGCGCAGCGCCGACGAGGTCGAGGGCTACGACATCCAGGCGACAGACGGTGACATCGGACATGTGCAGGACTTCCTGGTCGACGAGGTCGACTGGGTGATCCGCTACCTGGTGGTCGACACGCGCAACTGGCTGCCGGGCGGCCGCAAGGTCCTCATCTCGCCCGCCTCGGCGACCAACATCACCTGGGCCGACCGCACGGCCAGCGTGGCCATGACCAAGGAGCAGGTGAAGAACAGCCCGGCCTACGACCCCGACCACTCGGGCCCCCTGACCCGCGACATGGAGTCGGCGATCCACGACCACTACGCCCTGAGATACTACTGGATGTGACGCGCCGGTTCGGGGGGCGGCCCGGCAGGGCTCTCACCGGCCGATAACAGCTAGGGAGCGAGCGCCGGGGCGAGCATGCGCTCGGCGCTCTGCAGCGCCGGTTCCACCCCCCAGGGCGTGTTGACGATCACCAGTCCGCTGCCGCGCATCCCGGCGGCACCGGGGGCCAGGTGGAACCGGACCTCCCGGCGGGTCATGTCCGGCAGACCCGCGGAGGCGAGACGCGAGATCATCGGCGCGTGCAGGCCCGCCTGCAGGACCGGATACCAGATCATCACCGTCGCCTGCGGCCATCTGGCATTGAGGGCGATGACCGTCTCGGCGACCTGCAGGTACTCGGTCTTCACCTCGTAGCTGGGATCGATCAGCACCAGCCCGCGCCGCGGCGTCGGCGGCGCGATCGCCAGCAGCCCCTCATAGCCGTCGCGGCGGTGGATATGGGCGTTGCGGCCCTTCAGGGCACGCCGGAGCGCCGCATGCTCCTGGGGATGCAGCTCCATCAGGTGCAGCACATCCTGCGAACGGAGCAGCGAGGCCGCGACCAGCGGCGAGCCGGGATAGAAGCCTTGTCCGAACGTCGCTTCCGTCTGCCGGATCGCCCGGGCCAGCGGCTGGTCCGCCGGGACGGCGCCCTCTGCGATCAGCCGCAGGATTCCCGCTTTCGCCTCGCCGGTCTTCTCCGCCTCGGGCGACGACAGGTCGTAGAGACCGCGCCCGGCATGGCTCTCCAGATAGCTGAGCGGCTTGGGCTTCTCGCATAGCCGCACGCACAGGGCCGCGAGCGCCCCATGCTTGTGGACATCGGCCAGGCAGCCCGCGTGATATCCGTGCTGATAGGACAGCATCGTCCCGGCCTTTGCGGCGTGGTGTCGGAGTTGTCTGGGTAGCACGGCAAACCCGCGCCGTCCTCTCCCCCGGCGATCCGAGCGGGGCGCCGCCGGCAATCCGCCGACGCGCGCCCTCCGTCGGATCAGGCGGCGATCCGGGTGGCGGTCGCCTCGACCGCCCGCTGGTTGGCCGGATCGAGCGAGAACCGCAGCCGGGTCGACTCGCCGGCCTCCACGATCTGCGCCGCCAGGCGCTGGCCTTCGATCACCAGGGTCACGCTGTCGCCGACCCGGCCGCCGACCCGTCCTGCGAAATGCGCACCGCCCAGGCCGATATCCGTCAGCCGGCCCGACACCGCGCCCAGTCCGCTCTCGACCGTGGCCGGGACATCGCAGGGCTTGCGGTCGAAGTTACGCCGTTCGCCGGCCCGGGTGATCTCGGCCAGGAAGCTCCTGATCTCCGAGCGCAGGGTGGCGGTCTGTTCCGCCAGGTGGGAGGCGGTCCCGGCCACGCTCTCGGCGGCGCCGCGGGAATCGGCGGCCGCCGTCCGCACCGAGGAGATGCTCTCGGCAACCATGGAGGTGCCGCCGGCAACTTCCTCCACCGACCGCACGATCTCCTGGGTGGCCGCGTTCTGCTGGTCCATTGCGGCGGCCACCGACGTGCTGATCGACCCGATCCGCTCGATGACCTCGGCGATCTCGGCGATGGCCGAGGTCGCCTCGCCGGAGACCTGCTGCATCTCCTGGATCTGCCGGGTGATGTCCGCGGTGGCGCTGGCGGTCTGGGTGGCCAGTCCCTTGACCTCGCCGGCGACCACGGCGAAGCCCTTGCCGGCATCTCCGGCCCGGGCGGCCTCGATGGTCGCGTTCAGGGCCAGCAGGTTGGTCTGGGCGGCGATCGAGCTGATCAGGTCGACCACCTCGGTGATCTGGCCGGTCGCGGCCTGCAGCCGGCTGACCGTGTCGACGATGTCCCTGGCCTGACCCTGGGCCTCGCCGGTGACCGAGTTGGCGGCCCCGACCTGGCGGGTCACCTCGGCGATCGACGCCGCCATCTCCTGGGCCGCGGACGAGACGGTCTGCACGTTCACGCTGGCCTGCTCGGCGGCGGCGCTCACGGCCACGGCCTGGTCGGTGGTGGTCGACGCGCTCCGGTTCACGGTGTCGGCGGTGCTGGACATCTCGTCCGAGGCTTCGGAGAGACGTTCAAGGACGCCGGCCATGGTGGCGGAGAAGTCCTGGACCAGCCGCTCGCTGGCCTCGCGGCGGCGTTCCTTCTCCAGATGCTCGGCGGCCTGCCGGCGCGCAAGCTCCTGGCGCTCGCGCAGCTTGGACTTGAAGCTGGCGATCGCGCGGGACAGGTCGCCGATCTCGTCTCTGCGCTGGCTGTCTCCGTCCTCGACGCTCAGATCCTCGTCGGCGAGACGCTGGACCGCCGCCACCGAGGCGGACAGGGGACGGGCGACGTTGCGGGCGAACAGCCAGTTGAAGCCGAGCATGGCGCCGGTCACGGCCAGCACCGACAGGACGACCTGCAGGGCGATGGTGCGGAACTCGGCCTGGACGTCGTCCAGATACAGACCGCTGCCGACGACCCAGCCCCAGCCCGGCAGCAGCTTCACGAAGGACGTCTTCTCGACCGGCTTCTCGAAGCCGGGCTTCGGCCAGAGATAGTTGACGAAGCCGGACCCGCCGTTCTGGACCGCCTTGACGAACTCCCGGAAGACGAAGGTGCCGGCCGGATCCTTCAGGCCGGAGACGTCCTGGCCGTCGAGCGCCGGCTTGATCGGATGCATGACCACCACGTGGTTCATGTCGTTGACCCATACATAGTCGCCCTCGGCGTAGCGCAGCGCCCGGATCGCCTCCAGCGCCGCCGCCTTCGCCTCGGCGACCGGCATCTCGCCCGCCGTCGCCCGCGCCTCGTAATCGGCCGCGATCGAATAGGCCGATTCGACGACGGCGGTGATCTGGCGCTGCTTGCCCTCAGTCAGCATGTCGCTCTGGGAGGAGAGCGTCCAGGCCCCCCACGCCAGGTTGAGCACGGTGATGGCGGCGACGAGGACCACCATCTTTTGGGACAGGCGCAGGTTCTTGAAGGCCATGACATAATCCTGTTGAGCCAGCCTGAAGCCACCGTCAGGCCGGGATTTGCCGAGAGCTCTTGGTCTCGCGAATGAGGGGTCGGGTTCTGGCGGCGCGCGCGATGGCCCGCCGGAAGGTCGTGTAATGGGCGTTTTGCATTAATGCGATTAAAATACCGTAAAGAACCGCCCGCACCGATGGCCACTGGCCTTGGCGGAAGCGCTGGACGGACCGCATGCCGGCGTGCCGGCCCGCGGCCGATCCTTTTGAAAAACCGGCGGCTCTCGCGGCCGACCGAGGCCCGCCCATACCGGAAACCCCGAAGGATATCCGTGCCAGGGGCGCGGCGCGGGGCGATAGAGAGTCTTTTAAGGTCTGGGCTCTATTCTGTCCCCGGCGCTCGTCCTCGACGCAGCACCTGCGTGGGTCGGGGCGAGCCCGGACGTCAGATCAACCTGCTGCGCGGATCCGTCCGGCGTCCAGGCCTTTCGGGGCCGATCGCCGCTCCCGGGTCCCGGACTGTGACCATGGACCTAACGACGAACTCGGAACATTCTGCGCAGCGGCCCTTGGTCGGCGATTTCGAGCATGTCCGGGACGCCCGGCTGCGCGACCTGCTCGCGTTCTGGCTGACGGCGCGCGGGAGAAACCTCATTCCGCGGGTCGACCAGATCGACCCAGTCCTGTTCCCGCGTGCCCTGTCCGGCATCTGGATGTGCGATGTCCTGGAGGACGATCCGCGCGGCCGGTGGCTGTATCGGCTGGTGGGCGAGCATACCCGCACCGCCTATCGGCAGAACATCGTCGGCCGGACCCTGGAAGAGATCACCGATGCCACCGCGCTTGACCGGGTGGTGCGGTACTTCTCCATCGCGACCGACTGGCCGGCGATCGTGCATGTCTGCGGCCGGATCTACGCCGAAGCCGCCCAGCCGGCCCGCGGGGAACGCCTCATCCTGCCGTTCCTCGATCCGGCGAGCGGGCGCACCGGCCGACTGCTAGGGGCGACCGTCCATTCGTGGCTGGAGATCGGCTATTCGGAGGGCGACATCCCGGCCCACCAGACCCGAACCTACACCCGCGCCGACGGCGACGGGGTTTTCACGGAGACCTCGGCCTGAGACGATCTGGCTGATCGGTCTCGAAGAGTTCCGTATATCGCGGCAAAGTCAGGCTGCGCCGTCAGGACACAAAAAGGCCGCCAAGCGGTTGCTGGCGGCGTGATGATTTGGTTGCGGGGGCTCGCAACCAGCGTTGTTTGCATCTTTTTCATGCGCGCATCTGACAGGCGCTAGTTCGTCGGCACATCGAGCTGAGCCTGGCCAAAAATTCAACTATCGTCCGCTCTGGGTGGACGTATTGCTGCGTCCGAACGTCCGGTTTGGGTCGGACCCCGCAATCCGCGTGGCATAGACATAGTGAATGCTTAGGAATCCCTGCCTTTCCGTGGCAGGTTCACCCTGGTATTGCGACTCATTTTCATTTAGAGACGAACCGAGTGCCCCTTTCACCGGTTTCCGTCGCTTCGCGCGCGCCCATCCCATCCGAGTTCCATGACGGCACATCGCGATCCTGCGGAGCTTTTCGTCGAGCATCGGGCGGATCTGGTGCAATACGCCGCGCGGATCCTCGGCTCGCGCAGCAGTGCTGAGGACGTGGTGCAGGAGGCCTATCTGCGCTTCGCCCGCCAGGCCGACGGCGAGGCCGCACCCGGCGAGGGCGCGAGGGGCGACCGGATCCTGGAGCCGGTGCGCTACCTGTACCGGATCGTGCGCAACCTCGCCTATGACTGGGGCCGACGGCCAAGCATGCCGCTGGTCGGCGACCTGGATGACGGGCTGCTGGCCCGCACCGCCTGCCCGACCCCCAGCCCCGAGGAGGACTTGCGCTGGCGCCAGGATCTCGGCCGGGTCGAGCGGGCGCTGGACAGCCTGCCGGACCGCACCCGCCAGGCCTTCGAGATGCACCGGCTGGGCGGCCTGCCGCTGAAGGAGATCGCCGCCCGGCTCGACATCTCGGTGACCCGCACCCACCAACTCATCAAGACCGCCCTCACCGTCTGCGCCGAGCAGCTCGAAGACGAGGCCGGTGAGGATGGCCGGTGAAGATGGAGGGTGAAAAACCGGGCGACCCGCTCGTCATAAGGATGAGGCGCGCCGCATCCGGCGTGCCGCCGCACCTGACAGGGACGGTTCCGTGACACGCGACGAGTCCTCGATGGCGAACGGACGGCTGCAGCGGGATCCCGCCTGGGACCAGGCGCTGGACTGGCTTCTGGCGGTGCAGGAGCGACCGCAGGACGCCCGGCTGCGCGCCGAGTTGGAGGCCTGGCTGGCTGCCGATCCCCGTCACCGAGCGGCCTATGGCAAAGCGCAGCGGGTCTGGACCCTGACCGGCGATGTCGCCCGAAACCCAGAGACGCAGGAAGCTCCCGGGAGCGGCACCGTCGTTCCCTTCAACCCCCGGCGTCCGGTGCGCCGTCCCTGGCTCGCCGCCGGGGCGCTGGCCGCCTGCCTGGCCTTCCTGGTCCTGCTCGGCCCGGTGCAGCGGCTGCTGGACGGGGCCGACCTGTCCTCGCCGACCGGCGAACTGGTCGCCAGCACCCAGCCCGACGGCAGCGTCATCACCCTGAACGCCGACAGCGCGGTGACCACCGACTTCACCGGCACCCGCCGCCGGGTGGTGCTGGTCGAGGGCGAGGCGTTCTTCCAGGTTACCCCGGACCAGACACGGCCCTTCACCGTCCGGGCCGCCGACACGGTGGTCACGGTCACCGGCACCGCCTTTGGCACCCGGCTCGACGCCGAGGACGTGATGGTCGAGGTCGAGGAGGGGTCGGTCGCCGTCGCCACACCTGGACGGCCGGACCCGGTCCGCCTGAAACCCGGCGACCGGCTCTCCGTCGACCGGGCCACGGGCGCGGTGCGGGTAACCCCCGTCCCCGCCAGCCATATCGCCGCTTGGCGCCGCCACCTGCTGATCGCCGAGGGCGAGCGTCTGGGCGACGTGATCGACCGCATCCGGCCGTATTACCGGGGCGCGATCCTGACCACCGACACCGCCCTGCTGGACCGGCCGGTCAGCGGCGTCTTCGACCTGCGCCAGCCGCTGGAAGCTCTGCGCGCCGCAGCGACCGCCCGGGCCGCTTCGGTCTACGAGATCACCCCGCTGCTGGCCCTGGTGGTGGCCGACTGACGCCCGCACCGAAGACTGCACCGAAAAAAAAATCCACCTGCCCCCTGAAAAACCAGTCTCGGCTCTCGTCGTCATTAATGCGAATGGATCGCATTTGCAGTTTTGCCCACCTGCGGGGCGGCTGATTGACGATGAGGGGAATGAAGACGATGAGATTGCGGGATCGGGGTCCGGCACGGACCGGCAACAGGCGGGTCTCCCGCGCGGCACTGAACGGAGCGCTCGCGGCGAGCGTCACCTTCCTCATCGCCGGTTCGGCCCTAGCGGACGGCACGGTGACCACACCGGTTCCGGCGGCGCAGCAGCTCGCCCAGACGACGGCCAAGAACTTCAACATCCCGGCCAAGCCGTTGGCACAGGCGCTGATCGATTTCGGCCAGCAGGCGGATTTCCAGGTCTCCTTCGACCCGGCCGCGACCGAGGGTCTGACCTCCACCGCGGTGAGCGGGAACTACACGCCGGACGCCGCCCTGCGCCAGCTCCTGTCGGGCCTGCCGATCACCGCCAGCTTCAGCGGCGCCAATACGGTGACCCTGAGCCGTGTGAACACCGGTTCCAGCGCGATGCTGCTCGGCCCGGTCGTGGTGGAAGGCGAAGGCCAGACCGCCACCAGCCCGGTGGACGGCTATGTCGCCACCCGCAGCGCCAGCGTCTCCAAAACCGACACGCCGATCATCGAGACCCCGCGTTCGGTCTCCGTCGTGACCGCCGACGCGATCAGCGACCGCAAGACCCAGACGGTGGAGGACAGCCTGCGCTACGTGCCCGGCGTCCAGGTCAACGGCTACGGCAACGATCCGCGCTTCGACCAGATCAAGGTCCGCGGCTTCGCCGTCACCAGCACCGCCGATTTCCGCGACGGGATCCGCCAGACCAATACCGGCTGGCTGTCCTATTTCCACACCGAGCCCTACGCGCTTGAGCGCATCGATGTGGTGAAGGGCCCGAACTCGGTACTGTTCGGCCAGTCCAGCCCGGGCGGCATGGTCAACCGCGTCACCAAGCGACCGACCGAGGAGACCCGCGGCGAGGTCGAGGTGCAGCTCGGCACCGACGAGCACCGCCAGGGCCAGTTCGATCTCTCCGGCCCGGTGACCGAGGACGAAAAGCTGCTCTACCGCTTCGTCGGCGTGGTTCGCGAGAGCGAGTCCGAGCTGGTGGGCGTCAACAACGACGTCCAGTTCATCGCCCCCTCGGTGACCTGGAAGCCGACGGAGAAGCTCACCCTCACCTTCCTCGGCGAAGCGCAGCATTTCGAGACCGCCGGGTCCTCCCGCCCGTACCAGTACGCCTCGGGCGAGCTCAGCCGCTTCTGGACCGGTGACGAGGATTTCGACGGGCTGAAGCAGACCCAGTACACCGCCGGCTATGAGGGTCGCTACGAGTTCAACGACGTCTTTGCCCTGCGCCAGAACCTCCGCTACGGCACCGTGGAGACCGAGAACCAGTACCTCTCCGGCTCGCTGAACAGCGACGGGCAAACGTTCTCGCGCACGACCTACGGCGTCTACGAGGACATGGACAACATCTCCGTCGACACCGCCGGCGAGGCCCGCTTCAGGACCGGCCCGGTCAAGCACACGGTGATGATCGGCGTGGATTATTCGAAGATCGACGCCAACGTGGAATACGCCTACGGCACCGGGCCGAGCCTCGACATGCTGAACCCGGACTACCACCAGGACGTCTCCCGGCCGGGCACGATCCTGGTCGATCAGAGCATCGACGCCCATCAGCTCGGCTTCTATGCCAACGAGCAGCTGGAATGGGGCGGCTGGCGGTTCAGCGGCGGCCTTCGGCATGACCGGGCCGAGAAGGAGACCACCAACAATCTGACCGGCGGCGTCACCGACGGCGAGAACAGCGCCACCACCGGCAGCGCCGGCCTGCTCTACCTGTTCGACAGCGGCTTCGCGCCCTATGCCAGCTACGCCACCTCCTTCACCCCCGATTTCGGCACCGACATCGACGGCGAGTCCTTCGAGCCGACCGAGGGCGAACAGGTTGAGATCGGCTTGAAGTATCAGCCGCCGGGCCGCGACAGCATCTACACGGTCAGCCTCTACAACCTGGTCCAGACCAACGTGAAGACCCAGGACCCGGACAACATCTCCAACCAGATCCAGACCGGCGAGCAGCGTTCGCGAGGCCTCGAATTGGAGGCGGCGATGAAGCTGAGCGACAACATCGATCTGGTCGCCGGCTATTCCTACATCGACGCCGAGATCACCAAGAGCAATGACGGCGACGAGGGCAACGTCCCGGTCGGTGTGGCCGAGCATATGGCCTCCGTCTGGGGAAACTACACCTTCACCTCGGGCACGTTCGACGGGCTGGAGCTGGGTGCGGGTGCCCGCTATCTCGGCGAGACCTACGACGACAGCGCCAACACCAACAAGAACGACGCCGTCACCATGTTCGACGCCCGCATCAGCTACGATCTGGACATGCTCGCCCCGGGCGCATCGATCGGCGTTTCCGCCACCAACCTGACCGACGAGGAGCACATCACCTGCGAGAGCGGCTACTGCTACCGCGGCCGCGGGCGCGTGGTGATCGGCAGCCTGACCTACCGGTGGTAGGCGGCTGATGGCCGACGCCGCCATCCTGGAGACGCGGTGCCCGGCTTCCCTGCCGGGCACCAGCGTTTTCGACATCGCGCCGGCCGGCGAGGCCGGCGCGCTGCCCTACCGCGTGTTCGTCTATACCCCGCCCGGCGACGCGCCCGAGACCGGCTGGCCGGTGCTCTACATGGTCGACGGCAACGCGGTCTTCGCCACCGCCATGGACGCCGTCCGCGCCCAGGCCTCCTACCCCAAGGGCACCAACGTCACCCATGGCATGATCGTCGCCATCGGCTATCCGACCGACGAGGCCTACGACCCTTGGCGCCGCTCCTGGGACCTGAGCCCGCCGCCGGGCCAGGCCTATCCACCGTTCCACGAGGGCGGACCGGAGGTGCGCACCGGCGGCGGCGAGGATTTCCTGCGTTTCATCGAAGACGCGCTGAAGCCCCTGCTACAGGCGCGCTTCCCCATCGACCGCGGCCGGCAGACCCTGTTCGGCCATTCCTTCGGCGGGCTGTTCGCGCTCTACGCCCTGTTCCGCCGCCCGACCGCCTTCCGGACCTGGGTGGCCGCGAGCCCGGCGATCTATTGGGAAGACACCCTCATCGCCCGCAGCCGGGATGCCATGAGTGCCGACGACTGGTGCCGCTTCACCGGCCGGTTGCTGCTGTCCGCCGGGGAATACGAGACCGCCGGCCTCGCCCCGTTCCAGCGCGACCGCGAGGACACCGCGAGCCGGCGCGAGCATCTGGCCAAGATCCGCACCCTGGGCATGGCGCGAGACTGGGCCGGCGAGATCAACGCGCTGGCCGGCCGCGCCGACGCCGCGAGCTTCGAGAGCTACGCCGGGGAGAACCACATGTCGGTCCTGCCGGTGGCGGTGAACCGCGCCGTGCAGGCGGCCTTTGCCGTCGAGGCTCCTGCATCGTGACCGCCTCCGCCTTCTCCCTGCGTGACGTCAGCCTGCGGATCGGCGACCGGCCGGTGCTTCATCCGCTGACCCTGGACCTGCCGGCGGGACAGGTGACCGGACTGCTCGGCCATAACGGCTCGGGCAAGTCGACGCTGATGAAGATCCTGGCGCGCCAGCTCCAGCCCGACACCGGCGAGATCGCCCTGTTCGGCAAGCCGCTGGCCGCCCATGCGCCGCGCCGCCTCGCCCGCTCGCTGGCCTACCTGCCGCAGCATACGCCGGATACCGACGGCCTGACCGTGCGCGAGCTGGCCGCACTCGGTCGCTATCCCTGGCACGGACCGTTCGGCCGGGTCAGCGATCTCGACCGGGAGAAGACCGAGACCGCCCTCGCCATGACCAACCTGCAGCCCTTCGCCGACCGGCTGGTCGACACCCTGTCGGGCGGCGAGCGGCAGCGGGCCTTCCTGGCGATGCTGGTGGCCCAGGACGCCCATTGTCTCCTGCTGGACGAGCCGATCTCCGCCCTGGACGTGGCGCAGCAAGTCGACGTCATGAGCTTCGTGCGCCGCCAGGCGGCCGAGCAAGGCCGCTCGGTCGTGGTCATCCTGCACGATTTGAACATCGCCGCCCGGTTCTGCGACCGGCTGGTGGTGCTGTCTCAGGGGCGGGTCGCCGCGCAGGGCGCACCGGATGACCTGATCCATCCCGACCGGCTGGAAGCCCTCTATGGCGTGCCCATGGGCACCTTCGCCCATCCGACCACCGGTCGACCGGTCACCTATGTCCTCTGAGACACCGATGCACCTGACCCGGCGCAGCCTGCTGGCCGGGCTGGGCGCCGTGGCGACGAAGCCTGCCTGGGCCGGAACCGGCCCGCGCTTCGCCACGCTCGACCACGGCCTGGCCCAGACCCTGATCGCCCTCGGCGCCGATCTCGCCGCCATCGCCCAGGTCCCCTACTGGGACATCTGGACGGTCGAGCCGCCACTGCCGCCAGGAGTGGCCAATCTCGGATTGGCGCGCGAGCCGAACATGGAATCCCTGGCCCGGCTCGCCCCCGACCTGATTCTCTCCACGCCGTATCTGGAGGGCGTGCGCCACCAGCTCGAGCGGGTCGCCCCGGTGGAGTCCTTTCCGATCCACGCGGTCGGGGCGTCGCCCTGGCCCAACATCCTCGACGCCACGCGCCGGCTTGGCGTGCTGTCGGACCGCGAGGCGGCGGCCGACCGGCTGATCGCGGAGACCGACGCCGAGCTGGCCCGCATCCGCGACCAGCTCACCCGCCTGCGCGACCTCCCGCTCGTGCCGCTGCATTTCGTCGACAGCCGGCACGTCCGGATCTACGGGCCGAACGGCATCATCCAGGACACGCTCGACCGGCTGGAGCTGCGCAACGGCTGGCCGGGGCCGACCAACGGCTGGGGCTTCGCCACCGCCGGAATCGAGCGGCTGGTCGAGATCGGCGATGCCCGGGTGCTGGTCTTCGATCCGGTACGGCCGGACGTGGAGGCGACGCTGGCCGGCAGCCCGCTGTGGCAGGGCCTGCCCTTCGTACGGGCCGACCGGGTGCGCCGATTCCCCAATGTGCTGGCCTTCGGCACGCTGCCCGCCGCCACCCGCCTCGCCCGTCTGCTGGAGGCGTTCGAGCGCGACCATGCCTGACACCCGCACCGGCCCTCTGCTCTGGCTGACGGCGATGGCGGCGCTCGCCGCCGGCGTGACCGCCATCAATCTCGGCCCCGATCTCGCCGCGCTCGGCCCCGACCGGCTGCTCGCGCCAGTGCCGCAGGACGTGGACGCCATGGTCATGGCCTACAGCCGGTTGCCCCGGCTGTGCATCGGCCTGCTCTGCGGCGCGGCGCTGGGCCTGTCGGGAACCCTGTTCCAGCAGGTGATGCGCAACCCGCTGGCCTCGCCATCGACCATCGGCGTGGAGGCCGGGGCCGGCTTCGCGATCGCCGCCGCGACCCTCTACCTGCCGGCGCTGCTGGGCTGGAGCCGGGACCTGGTGGCTCTGTCCGGCGGGTTCCTGGCCGTCGGGCTGGTCTTCCTGATCGCGGGTCGCTTCCGTTTCGCCCCGCTTGCCGTGGTGCTGGGCGGGTTGGTCGTCGGTTTCTACCTGGGGGCGGCGACGACCACCCTGGCCCTGCTGAACGAGTACCAGCTCGCCGGGTTGTTCGTCTGGGGCAGCGGCTCGCTCAGCCAGCAGGATTGGCGCCCCACCCTGGATCTCCTGCCGCGCCTCGCCGTGAGCGCCATTGCCGCGGGCCTGCTGGCCCGGCCGCTGGTGCTGCTGCAGCTCGACGAGGCCGCGCGTGGGCTCGGACTGCGCCTCGCCCTGGTGCGCGCCGCCGCCCTGGCCGTCGCCGTCGCCCTGGCCGGCTTCACCGTGAGCGCGGTCGGAGTGATCGGCTTTCTCGGCCTCGCCGCGCCAAGCATCGCCCGCGCGCTGGGAGCCCGCCGGTTGGCGACCCGCATGATTGTCGCCCCGCTGGTCGGCGCCCTGCTGCTGACCGTCACCGACCAGGCGCTGCAGATGCTCACCGCGGCGACGGGCGTGTTCCTGCCGACCGGAGCCGTCACCGCCATGATGGGCGCGCCGGCCCTGTTCATCCTGGCCCGGCGCCTGCGCGCCGCCCAGCCGCAACACACCACCCGCGGACCGGTCCTGCAGCGGGTCCGGTCGGTCTGGCTCCTTGCCCTGTTCGCCATCCTCGTCCTGCTCGCCTTGACCGCAACGGTCGTCGGACGCGACCTGGGCGGTGCCTGGGTGATGGAACTGGGAACGGCGCTGCAGCCGTTTCTCGCCTGGCGCCTGCCGCGCATGGTGGGGGCGCTCGCCGCCGGTGCCTTGCTGGCGGTCGCCGGGGTCATGCTCCAGCGCCTGACCCGCAACCCGATGGCCAGCCCCGAAGTGCTGGGTGTCAGCGCGGGCAGCGCCTTTGGCCTGCTGGTCGCGGTGTTCTTCCTCGCCGCCCCGGATCATCTCATCCTGACCGCCTGTGCGGCGCTGGGGGCGGCGGCCGTTCTCGGCATCCTGCTGGTTTCCGTCCGTCGTGTCGGGCTGGGCGGCAACCAGGCGCTGCTGACCGGCGTGGCGCTCGCCGCCTTCCTCATGGCCCTGCTCTCGGCGGTGACGGCGACCGGCGACCCGCGGGCGATGCTGCTGATGGGCTGGATGGCAGGCTCGACGTATCGGGTCAATGCTGCGGCGGCGGCCGTCGCCGGTGTCCTCGCGCTCGCCATGCTGCCGGCCCTGCCGGTGCTGGCTCGCCAGCTCGAGCATCTGAGCCTCGGGGCAGCCCATGCCGGGTCGGTGGGCCTGCCGGTGGCGCGCAGCGGGCTGTTCGTGCTCTGCACCGCCGGGTTGCTGACGGCGGCGGCGACCCTGATCGTCGGACCGCTGAGCTTCGTCGGACTGATGGCGCCGCATATCGCGCGCCGTCTCGGCTTCGCCCGCTGTCTGCCCCAGCTCGCGGCCGCCGCCCTGATCGGCGCGATCATAATGGTCACCGCCGACCTGCTTGGCCGCACGATCCATTTCCCCTGGCAGCTTCCCGCCGGGCTACTGAGTGCGCTGATCGGCGCACCGGTTTTGCTCGTGCTTCTGCTGTTGCCCCGATGGCAGCAGCACGAACCGAAGGCACCGTGATGCGTCGCATCGAGGAGCGGCTTACCACCCTGAGCTGGATTCTATGGGATGGTTCATAGACCGTCGGTGTCCGCTATGGGCCGGAACAGCTCATAGACGTCCAGGTTCCGCTATGGGTCGAACGGCGCACGGACCTCGACCGGCCTTCTAGAGCATCGACCGTACCGCTAAAGCCGCAGACCTGGCACCTGCCATCAGGAAACTGAAGTCGTTGCCGGACAAGATCAGGCGCGCGCCCATCGAGATGTAGCGCTGCATGACGGCCGGATCGTAGACGCCACCCATGCCCGGATGCTTTCCATGCCGGCGGCACGCGGCGATCGTCGTTTCATAGGCTGCGATGACGTCCGGGTGATCGAACTGCCCGGGGATTCCCATCTCCATCGTCAGGTCGCTGGTGCCGATCAGCAGGGCATCGACGCCCGGCACGGCGGCGATGGCGTCGGCATTGGCGATCGCTGTCGGCGTCTCCAGCATCAGTACGAGCAGGGTCTCCCGGTTGACCGCTTCCGCGGTCTCGGCCATCGGATGCGAGACGAAGTCGAGCTGCGGCAGGGCGCCGGTCACCGACCGGTGCCCGAGCGGCGGGTAGCGCACGTTGGATACCATCTGCGCCGCGGTCTCCGGATCGTCCACATGCGGCACGACGATGCCCTGGGCACCGCCGTCGAGCACCCGGGTGGCGTGGAAGTGCTGGAAGCCGGGAACCCGCACGATCGGCGTGATCCCGGCATCCTGCGCCGCAATGCTGATCTGCACCGCCATGTCGACATCCATGGCGTTGTGTTCCATGTCGATGAACAGCCAGTCGAGGCCGGCGGTCTTCATCGCCTTGCCGATATCGACGGTACGCGCCTGGCGCAGGCCGACGCCGAGCGACAGCTCGCCCGCCCGCAGGCGCTCAAGGGCATGGTTCCTGATCTCGATCATCGGGGCGTCTCCTTTCGGCTCACGGCTGGGGGGTGTTGTTCAGGATCAGGTCGGAAGCCTTCTCGGCGATCATCATGGTCGCTGCATTGGTGTTGGCCGACACCATGGTCGGCATGACCGAAGCATCGACAACCCGCAGCCCGACGAGCCCCCTGACCCGAAGTTCCGGGTCAACCACCGCATCGGGATCGGTGCCCATCCGGCAGGTGCTGACCGCGTGATAGACGGTGGCTCCCTTGGCCCGGGCGAAGGCGAGCAGCTCGTCATCGCTGCGTATGTCCGCGCCCGGCAAGGTCTCGGGGCCCCGGAACGCAGCCAGCGCGTCGCTGGCGAACAGCCTACGGCACCATTTCAGGCCCTGGATAATCGCATGCTGATCGGCCGGGTCGGTCAGGTAGTTCGGCTGGATCTCGGGGGCATCTGTCACGTCGGCGGACAACGCTCTCACATGCCCCGTGCTGTGCGGCCGCATCTGCCAGACGCCGAGGGTCATGCCCGGGACGCGCTGGAGCCGTCCAACCACGCCATCGGAATAACTGGCCGGGGTGAAGACGAACTGCAGGTCCGGGTCATCGAGATCGTCCGTTGACCGTAGGAAGGCACCCACATGGGCCGGACTGAAGGCGAGCAGCCCCGTCCCGGTCGCCAGCCATTTGCCGATCTCCCAGAGGAGCCGCGGTCCCCGAGCCCGCTCGTTCAGGGTGATCGGGCGGGTCACGCGATGAACCACCCGCACGGCGTAATGGTCCTGCAGGCCGCGACCGACCGAGGGCAGCGCGTGCCGGACCTCGATCCCGATCCCGCGCAGGTGATCGGGGTCGCCGATGCCTGAGACCTGGAGCAGATGCGGGCTGCCGACCGCGCCGGCCGCCAGGATCACCTCCCGTCGGGCCGTCGCCGTCAGAGCCGTACCGTGTTGCCGCAGGCGCAGGCCGACAGCCCGCTTGCCGTCGAACAGGATCTGGTCGACCGCCGCCCCAGTGACCACCTCGAGGTTCGGGCGATGCCGGATCGGGTGCAGGAAGCCGCTGGCAGCACTGTGCCGTTTTCCGTTTCGGATCGTGCGCTGGTAATAGGCCACCCCTTCCTGACGGGCGCCGTTGTAATCGGGGTTCCGTGGCACCCCCAGGCTTTCGGCTCCGTCCAGGAACGCCTCGCAGATCGGGTGGCGCTCGTGGATGTCGGAGACATGCTGCGGGCCGCCGGCGCCATGATAGGCGTCCGCTCCACCGGATCGGTCCTCGGCCCGGCGGAAATAGGGCAGCACGTCCTCATAGCTCCAGCCGCGATTACCGAGCTGAGCCCAGGTATCGAAGTCGCGCGCCTGACCGCGCACATAGAGATGGCCGTTGATCGAACTCGAGCCGCCGAGCAGCCTGCCCCGCGGAAAAAAAATCGACCGGCCGTCCACGCCGTCGCCGGGCGCCGTCGAGAAACACCAGTTGAACCGCGGATCCTGAAATGTCTTCAGGAAGCCGACCGGCGCCTGGACATAGGGGTGCCGGTCGCTCCCGCCGGCTTCCAGCAGGAGCACACGGGTGCCGGGGTCGGCGCTCAGACGGTTGGCCAGAACGCATCCCGCCGTGCCGGCCCCGACGATGACGTAGTCGGCATCCAGTTTCATGCCGCCGCCGTCAGCGTCGGCGCCTCGCCGGCGATCGTGGTGCGGACCATCATGCGCTTCTCCGAGGCACTCTCGAACGGCGTGGCGCGGTGGATGACCGACCGGTTGTCCCACAAGATGAGGTCATGGGGCTGCCACCTGTGGGCATAGACGAAACGCTCCTCGGTGGCGAAGGCCATCAGTTCGTCGATCAGCGCCCGTCCCTCTCCCTCCGACAGTCCCTCGATCCGGGCGGCATGCGATCCGAGATACAGGGAACAGCCGAACTCCGGACCGTGATCGATGACCATGGCCTGACGAACGGGCGGCACGGCGGCGCGCTCCTCCTCGGTGACCAGGGCCGGGTCGACCTTCGAGCGCGAATAGGCGTAGTCGTGGATCACCACCTTGCCGTCGGCCGCCCGCTTCAGCCGGTCGGGCAGCGCGCGATACACGGCCCGCATGCTGATATACTGGGTGTCGCCGCCCTTGGACGGGATGATCCGGGCCGAGAGCATCGACGCCTTGGCGGGGACGGCCTTAAAGGAACTGTCCGCATGCCACAGTTGGTTGGCACGGTTGTTCAGCACCTGGCGGTCGCTCGGTGGCACCACGGTCCCCTTGGCATCCATGTTCGACAGAACGATCAGCTTGCTGCCCGCCCCGACGGTGCCGACCTTCGTCGTCTCCAGCGCGCCGAAGCGTTCGCTGAACGCGATCTGCTGCGCGTCCGTGATCCGCTGGTTCCGAAAGATCAGGACGGAATGACGACGGAACGCGGCCTCGATCTCGGAGAATTCAGCATCGGAGATCGGGGCGGAGACATCGAGGCCGGTGACCTCGGCCGCGAAGAGCGGATGCAAGGGGGTGATGGCTGTCATCGGGATCCTCCAACTCCTGTCGTTGCCGGTTGAAGGGACCCTGCCGCAGAACCCGTTGGCCCAATAGCAGGATAATATGGGACATTTCTTCCCGATTTACCGGACAATCAGTCGAGATGGGTCGCCAGGTGCCGTTGCAGGTGATCAAGAAACGCCCGGACTTTGCCGGGGAGTCGCGCATCCCTGCGAAACACGGCGTAGATCTCGGCGCCGTAGCCGGCCGGATAGAGCCGCATATCCTCAAGGCATGTCTGAAGGCCTCCGGCCGCGACATCCCAGGCGACCATCCATTCCGGCAGCAGCGCCAGGCCGAGCCCGTCCAGAGCGGCCTGGCGCAGCACCTCTCCGCTGTTGGAGCGCAGAGAGCCGGAGATGTGGATGTCACGCCTTCTGCCGAGCTGTTCCGAAACCCAGACGGCCGGTTCGGTCTCCTGCCCATAGGTGAGGCAGTTGTGCGATGAGAGATCGTCGAGGGTCGCCGGCGGCGCTGTCCGCAGGAAGTAGCTGGGGCTTGCGCACAGCATGCGGCGGTCGGTCGTCAGACGCTGCCAGTCCAGTGACTTCTCCGCCGGAAGTCCCAGACGGATGGCGATATCGGCTTCGTGCGAGGGCGCGATCTCGACGGTCTCGGTCAGATGCAGGTCGACCGACACATCCGGATAGGCTTCCCGAAAGGAGGGCAGGGTCGGAACCACATGCAGCATCCCGAATGAGCGTCGTGCCAGGACCCGCAGGACACCCGATGGAGCTTCGGTTCGTTCCGAAATCCTCTCGAGGATTGCGTCCATGTCCCGGATCATCGGGACGATCCGGTCGTAGAGTTCCCGCCCGGCCTCCGTGGGCGACACCTGCCGGGTCGTGCGGTTAAGCAGCCGGATGTCCAGATCTGCTTCCAGATTCTGCAGACGCTTCGATGCCGACGTCTTCGACAGGCCGAGGGACCGTGCGGCCGAGGAGATCGTCCCGCGCTCGACGATGCGGGCGAACAGATGCAGGGCTTGTAGACGATCCACGCGGCGCTCTTTCTCCAGTGACCGCCCAGGAGTATGCCTCGGCGTTCCGTCTGTCCCAAGGCAGCGCGGGAAGACCTGTGGTCTGCAATAGTGTGCGAGTGACCGGTTTAGGTCGCTGCTGCCGAATGGCCAGTCTCAGCCGGTAGGACGGTTCGGATTTGGGAGAGCATCAAGGCTCGGTTCTCGCCGGGCGGGGTGCTGAACCGGATTGGCTCATCTTGTTGGATATCTGGTTGCCGCTGCTTGGTGGTCTCGTTCTGCTGATCGTCGGCATCTCGGCCCTGGTCTTTCCGATCGCGGTTCAGTCCGGCGCTCGGGTCCGGATCGTCGGCGGCGCGGCGTCGGCGGCCGCCTGCATCGCGCAGGGCGCGGTCGACACGATCGAGCTGTTCCTGATGCCGGTGCTGCTGGGGGAGGGGGTGCCGCTGTTCGCCGGCGACGGGGCCGAGCTGCCGATGGCGCTGCGCGAGACCCGGGCCTGGCCGAACGGCGTTGTCGGCCTGACCTACGAGGTCACGTAGCCCCGGTCCGACAGGCCGTAGTCCCGACCGGAGTGGCCGGTCGGGACCGAGTGGCCGGTCAGATGTCCGCCCGGAAGGTCGGCCGGTCGGTGCCGTGGTACAGGATCCTCGCCTGGCGCTCGGCCGCTTCCGCCTGCATGGCGACCAGCGCGGGATCCATGTCGCGTTCCGGCCGCGGCTCGAGCTGGAAGTGCCCGTACTCGTCGGTGCCGCGCACCAGGGCGGCGCTGTCATCGTCGATGACGACCTGCCGTACGTGCGTCGGGATGTAGCGGATCGCCAAGCCGATCCGGCGGTCGTCGGCGCGGTTCGCCGGCGAGGCATGGAAGATTTTCTGATGGTGCAGCGACATTTCACCGGGCCGAAGGGTCACGTCGATGGCCTTGTCCTCGTCAACCTCGACGGCGATCTCCTGGCCGCGGGTCAGCATGGCGCCTTTCTTCCAGGTATCGAGATGCGGCACGACTTCGCGGGTGTGGGTCCCAGGGACCATTCGCATGGCGCCGCTCTCCGGCGTGCTGGGGGATAGTGCGATCCATGCTGTCAGCCCCTCGTCCGGGTCCAGGTTCCAGTAGGTCAGGTCCTGGTGCCAGGCCACATAGCGCTCATCGCCGGGCTCCTTGATGAAAAAGTGCGTGTTCCAGGCCAGAAGATTCGGCCCGAGGATGTCCTCAACCGCGTCCAGCACCTTCGGATGCCGGATCAGTTCGTCCACCCAGCGGAACAACAGGTGCGTCTTGAACATCATCGGGCCGCGCAGGGGACCGCCGTTGTCCCGCTCGAAGGCTTCGAGGGCGCTCCGATAGCGCTGCACCTCCTCGGCCCCGAGCACCGGGATCGGAAAGTAGAAGCCGTCGCGCTCGTACTCGGCAATCGCTTCGGCGGTAAGGGTTTTCAGCATGGTTTCCTCCAGGATCGGGTACGGGATTTGGCAGTTTCCCGCTTGCACAATCGGAATACTGAATACAGAATACGCAAATGACAGCCCGAATCCCGATCTCGCCGGTCGCCGGCACCCCCTCGTTGCTTGACCAGGTCTACAACCACCTGCTCGAGGCAATCTGCGACTGCCGCCTGGAGCCGGGGACTGTGCTGCGCCAGGAAGAATTGGCACGCAACCTGGGGGTCTCACGACAGCCAGTGCAACAGGCGCTGCAGCTGCTCCGGCGGCAGCGCCTAGTGCATGAGCACGGCCGCAGCGGCGTCCAGGTGGCTCCCGTGGAGGCCGGCTTCGTGCGGCAACTCTACGAGGTGCGAGGCGCGCTGGACGCATGCGCCGCCCGGTTGGCCGCGGGCAGGCCGTGCAGCGCCGGTGACGTCGCCACCGGACGGCGCCTTATCGACCAGGGGCGAGCGGCGCTGCGATCAGGCGTCCTGACCGACCGGCTGGCCGCCGACGTCCGCTTCCATAGCTTCATCTACGAGTTGTCCGGCAACCCCCTGCTGGACGAGGCCGCGGCCTCGTACTGGCACCACATCCGCCGGCTGATCGCCCTGACGCTGCGCACCGAGCATCCTATGCACGCGGTGTGGGACGACCACGCGGCGATACTGCAGGCAATCGTCGACGGCGAGCCCGGCCGTGCCGAGCAACTTGCCATCGAGCACGCCCGCAACAATGCCCGGCTGCTCTTGGCGCGGCTCGAAGGAGGCTGACCTCGCCCCATCGCTTCGCCGCGCCTTGCGGCACGGCCGCACTGGAGTAGGCTGACGCCAAGAGCCGGGAAAGAACCAGTGGGAGGAAGCCATGACTGCAGCCGTCGAGGCGGGATCCGCATCCGGATCCGCCCGTAAGTTCAAGGTCCGTCCGCTGCACCCCGATTTTGGGGCCGAGATCGTCGGCATCACGCTTGAGGACGCCGTCGGCGAGGCGATGTTCGCCGAGATCTACAAGGTGTTCCTGGACCGCAAGCTGATCCTGTTCCGCGACGTCGACCTGCCGCCGTCCGTGCAGGTCGCGTTCGCGCGCCGGTTCGGCGAGGTCCAGGTGCACGTCATGAACCAGTACCACGGCTATCCCGACCACCCGGAGATCTACCTGCTGACCAACCTCGACGTCGAGGGGCGGCCGAACGGACGGCACCCGGACAAGGGGACGATGTACTGGCACACCGACGGGTCCTGGCGGCCGACCACCGGCCACGCCACCATGATGTATTCCGAGATCGTGCCAGAGGAGGGCGGCGAGACCCACTTCGCCGACATGGCCGCCGCCTACGACGGGCTCAGCCCCGAGTGGAAGGCGCGGCTGGGCGGCCTGCGGGCGTTCCACAACCTCGACTTCTCGCGCACCCGCCGGCACGGCCACGAGCCGATGACCGAGAAGCAGAAGGCCGAGGTGCCGCCGGTCGACCACCCGATGGTGCGCACCCATCCCGAGACCGGTCGCAAGGCCCTGTTCCTCGGCGATCACGCGGAGTGGATCGACGGCATGGACTACGAGGCGGGAAGAGCGCTGATCGAGGAGGTCAACGCCCTGGCGACCCCCGACCACCTGGTCTATCGGCACCGCTGGCTGCCGCGCGAATGCGTGGTGTGGGACAACCGTGCCCTGCTGCACCGGGCGACCGGCTACGACCCAGCCACCCAGCGTCGGGTGATGCGGCGCTGCACGGTGCTCGGCGACCGGCCGTACTGACGGCCGACTAGGTCGTGGACTCATAATTTTTGATCCAGAGCCTGGTGGACGCGAGGGCGATTGTGGCGAGGAAGTTCCTTGCGAGCTTGTGATATCGTGTCGCCATGGCTCGGAAGTGTTTGAGCCGGTTGAAGAAGCGTTCGACAAGATTGCGTTGTCGGTAGATCTGATGGTCGACGGATCGGCGGACCCGGGTGTTAATTTGGCTGGGGATGTGGGCCTTGGCGCCGCGGGTCTCGATCAGGTCGATGATGGCCTGGGCGTAGTAGCCCCGGTCGGCGACCACGTCTCCTCCCGCAATTCGCGCAACGCGGCATCCGAGGGTGTTTCGCCGGCATCTATTCCCCCACCTGGCAACTCCCGCCAGTGACCAAGCTCCGGATCGGTAACATCGCGCGCGTGGAGTAAGAGGACGCTTCCTTCGATGTCGCGGACGATCAGGCGAACGGCCTTCCGTTCGACCACTGGAAAGTCTTCCGGCAAGTCAGAGACTTTCATCCGGTGCGCCTTCGGCTTCGGTTCGCGCAGGGAGCGCCTCAAGGTATCTGCCCATCACTCTCGGTGAGCGCCTGCAGGCTCACCGCGTCGAGCGTAGGCCAAAGGACAGGAGTTCGTCGACACGCCTGGCCTGGATCGGCGATGTACCGTCTAAGAGGCCCTGAAACCCGAGGCCTCGTCTGCCAGCGAATGGCTGCCGAGGGCAGGACGCCCTTGGTGGCGAGCGACCGCTTCTGGGCAATCTGCCTATAGCCCACCGGCGTCCGCTTTGGGTCGGTCGTCACTGAGGTTTCGAACGGTCGCTTCTCCTCCCCGAGATCAATTAATGCGACATGACAGAGAAAGTCGGCAGTGCGGGTCCCTGGGCGCACACCGAACCAGCGATTACGTAATGCAGCCAAGTAAATGACTGGTTCGGCGAAGCTCGTGCCAAGGCTCACAGATCCCAGAACGACGGTACCCAGTGGCACGCCTCACCCGCGATCGTGCCCGTCGCGATAGGGCGATGGCACTGGCAGGCCGATGGACCGTGCGACGAGTGACTGACGCGCAAAATCCATGTGCTCTTCAGGGCGTGGCCGAGGCCGGCTTGACGATCAGGGCCCGTCCGTAGAGCCCGAGGAATCCCAGGAACCCGAGCGACCAGCACACGCCCGCAAGCCGCAAACCGGTTGTTGGGTCCATCAGCCCGGCCCCGGCTGCGAGACGTAGGCAGGTCGCAGCCAGGATCGCGGCGAAGACAAGTACCGTCGCCGGTGGCGCGGTTAGCGGCCGGCCGGTATGCCCCCGGGTGGCGCGAACCATGATGGCGATCGGCATCAGCCCGAAGGCACCGACCGTCCAGCCATGCAGGGCGGTCGTCGGATCAATCCAGTCCGGCCGGAAGACGGTCGTCGCGGCCAACAGGAAGCCGAGCGACACGAACAGATACCCCAGATGCAGGACCGCTAGAAGCGGCTCGCGGCGGGTAGCGAACGGCGACCAGCGCGCCTGACGGACCAGATGCCCGAGACCGGCGACGCCGAGCGCCGCACCAGCCGTCCGCTCCAGCCAAGGTGGGGCACCTGGCAGCAGGACCCATAGCACCAGGGCCGTAGCACCGATCATCAGGACGACGCGGTCGAGGCTCCCGAACGGTGCTGGTTCCGGCCCGGTCCCGCCTCGCCTCAGCCAGTTCGCGGTGAAGTTCGGCGTCACCCGGCCCCCGATCAAAGCGACCAGCATGACCATTACGGCGACCGCGACCCTGGGCGCATAGGGCGCGTAGCCCAGCATCGTGCTCTCGACCAGGAAGCCGACCTGCGCCAGACCGAGCGCCACGATGCCGAGGCCGACCGGCAGGTTGCGCCGGTTTCCGCCGCCGACGATCTCGCGCAAGGCCACCGCGGCGAAGGCAACGGGAAACAGAAGCGCCACGCCTCCCGCCTGGAGCAGAGACAGTCCCGGCAGGAGCATCGCCCCTCGGCCGAGGATCCAAAGACCGGCCAGAAGCGCCAGCGGGGTCCCGGCGATGGGTGGCCGTTTCGTCCAGGATGGCAGCGCGGTCAGCAGGAACCCCGCCAGCACCGCCCAGAGATAGCCGAACAGCAGCTCATGCACGTGCCAGGTGAGCGGATCCGCAGCGCCGGGCAGGATCAGCTGCCCCTCATGGACACCGACCCACAGCGCGACGGATACCGCCGCCCAGAGCGCGGCCAGCAGGAAGAACGGTCGGAAACCCAGGGAGAGGAAGGCCGACCCCGCATCGTCGCTCATCGCCCGATCCCGGCTGTCGGCCCGCAACGTGGCAGGTCTACTGCCACCCCTTGACCCCCGACATGTCCGGCAACTCGTGGGCGATCCCCTTGTGGCAGTCGATACAGGTCTTTTCGCCGGGGACCAGGAGCGACTGGTGGGCATCCGCCGCGCGCGGGCTCTGGCGCGTGAAGTCCATGGATTCCTCGCTGTGGCAATTTCGGCACTCCAGCGAGTCGTTGGTCTTCAGCCGGTGCCACTCGTGCTTCGCCAACCGCAGCCGCTCCTCCAGGAACTCGTCGCGGGTGTCGATGGTGCCGAAGATCGAGCCCCAGACCTCCTTGGAGGCCTGCATCTTTCGGGCGATCTTGTCGGTCCAGTCATGCGGCACGTGGCAATCCGGACAGGTCGCCCGCACGCCCGAGGGATTGGTGAAGTGCACGGTGGTCTGCAGCTCCGCATAGACGTTGTCGCGCATCTCGTGACAGCCGATGCAGAACGTCTCGGTATTCGTAGCCTCCAGCGCGGTGTTGAAGCCGCCCCAAAACAGGATGCCGGCCAGGAAGCCACCGACCGTCAGGGTGCCGAGGCTGAGATGGACCGCCGGGCGGCTGAGCGTCCGCCAATAGGTCCGCAGGAGGTTCCATAATCTGCGCATGACGGCCCGCCTATTGTCGTCCGGTGGCGTTGATCAGCGTGTCGACATCGACAAAGTCGTTCTCGACCGGCGGCGGGGCATCGACCTGGGTCACATGACACTGGTTGCAGAAGTAGCGTCGGGGCGAGACGGCCGCCAGGAACTGGCCGTCGCGGTCCATGAAATGGGTGATGCTGACCATCGGCGCACCGCTCTCGCCGGTGCGGGCGCGCGCATGACAGGACAGGCACTGGTTGGCGTTTCGGTCGACCTGATAGCCGTCGATGTGGTGCGGAATGGTCGGCGGCTGCTCGGGATAGTTCCGCATCCGCCGGACCGCACCGTCCTCCACCCGCGGCATGCGGGGGGATTCGCCGCTGTCGGCCAGCGGCGCATCGCCGCGCAAACTCGCGACCTCCGGCCGTCGGGTTTCCTGAGTCAGGGCGGCCGAGGCCAAGCCGGCCAGGATCACGGCGGCAGCGGCCAGAATTCGCAGCATGGGTCCCTCCCGATCCTGTTGTCAGACCTTCTCGATGCGGACGGCGCATTTCTTGAAGTCCGTCTGCTTCGAGATCGGGTCGGTGGCGTCGAGCGTCACCTTGTTGATGAGCTGGCTGGCGTCGAACCAGGGAATGAAGACGAGACCGATCGGCGGCCGGTTGCGGCCACGGGTCTCGACCCGGGTCCGCATGCGGCCCCGCCTGGAGATCACGGCGATCTCGTCGCCCCGGCGCAGGCTCATGGACCGGGCGTCCTCCGGATGCATGTAGCAAACCGCATCCGGCACCGCCTTGTACAGCTCGGGCACGCGCTGGGTCATCGACCCGGAATGCCAGTGTTCCAGCACCCGACCGGTCGACAGCCAGAACGGATACTCCTCGTCGGGGCTCTCCGCCGGTGGCTCGTATGGCAGGGCGAAGATTCGGGCCCGGCCGTCCTTGTGGCCGTAGAATTCCACCCCCGCGCCGGCGGTCACATAGGGATCGTGGCCCTCCCGGTAGCGCCATCGGGTCTCCTGACCGTCCACCACCGGCCAGCGCAGCCCGCGCGCCTCATGATAGGCGTCGAACGGGGCCAGGTCGTGCCCGTGGTGACGCCCGAACTCCGCGTACTCCTCGAACAGGCCTTTCTGGATGTAGAAGCCGAAGGCTTCCGCCTCCCGGTTGGCGTAGTCGGCGGAAGCGTCCTCCAGCGGGTACTGGTCCACCTGTCCGTTGGCGAAAAGCACGTCGTACAGGGTCTTGTCCCGGTACTCGGGCATCTGGGACAGCAGGTCCTCCGGCCATACTTCGTCCACCCGGAAGCGCTTGGAGAACTCGACGAGCTGCCAGAGATCGGAGCGGGCCTCCCCCGGCGCGTCAACGAGCTGGTGCCAGAACTGCGTTCGCCGCTCGGCATTGCCGTAGGCGCCCTCCTTCTCCACCCACATGGCGGTCGGCAGGATCAAGTCGGCCGCCTCGCAGGTCACCGTCGGATAGGCATCGGACACGACGATGAAGTTCTCCGGGTTGCGGTACCCCGGAAGGGTCTCCTCCATCATGTTGGGGGCGGCCTGCATGTTGTTGTTGACCTGCACCCAGTAGGCGTTGAGCTCGCCGTCCTTCAGCTTCCGGTTCTGCAGCACCGCGTGATAGCCGGGCTTCTCCGGAATGGTGCCCTCCGGCAGCTTCCAGATCTTCTCGGCCATCGCCCGGTGCTCCGGGTTGGTGACGACCAAGTCCGCCGGCAGCCGGTGGGCGAAGGTGCCAACCTCACGGGCTGTGCCGCAGGCCGAGGGCTGGCCGGTCAGCGAGAACGGGCTGTTCCCGGGCTCTGCGATCTTCCCGGTGAGCAGATGGATGTTGTAGATCAGGTTGTTCGCCCAGACCCCACGGGTGTGCTGGTTGAAGCCCATGGTCCAGAACGACATCACCTTGACGGTCGGGTCGGCGTAGAGCTCGGCCATCTCCAGCAGCCGTTCCTTTGGCACGCCGGTCATCTCGTGGGTCTTGTCGAGTGTGTACTCGGAGACGAACTCGGCGAACTCGTCGAAGGTCATGTCCGTGGAACCGCCGACCGCCCGGGCGTTTTTCGCCTTCATCTCCAGTGGATGCTCCGGGCGCAGGCCGTAGCCGATATCGGTGTTGCCGCGCCGAAACACCGTATGTTTGTCCACGAAATCGTGGTTCACCCGGCCGGTCTGGATGATGTGGTTGGCGATGAAGTTGAGCATCACCAGGTCGGTATGCGGTTTGAACACCATCGCGATGTCGGCGAGGTCGAAGCAGCGATGCTCGAAGGTCGACAGCACGCCGACCTTCACATGCGGCGCGCTGAGCCGGCGGTCGGTCACCCGGGTCCACAGGATCGGATGCATCTCCGCCATGTTGGAGCCCCACAGAAAGAAGGCGTCGGCCGCCTCGATGTCGTCGTAGCAGCCCATCGGCTCGTCCATGCCGAAGGTCCGCATGAAGCCGCCCACCGCCGAGGCCATGCAGTGGCGCGCATTCGGGTCGATGTTGTTGGAGCGGAAGCCTGCCTTGAACAGCTTGGAGGCGGCATATCCCTCCCAGACCGTCCACTGGCCGGAGCCGAACATGCCGACGGCGGTCGGGCCCTTCTCGGCGAGCGTCTTCTTGAACTTCTCGGCCATGATGTCGAAGGCCTGGTCCCAGCTCACCGGGGTGAACTCTCCGTCCTTCGCGAACTCGCCGTCGCGCATGCGCAGCAGCGGCACCGTCAGGCGGTCCCGGCCGTACATGATCTTCGACAGGAAATAGCCCTTCACGCAGTTCAGGCCGCGGTTGACCTCGGCCTTGGCATCGCCGTGGGTGGCCACAACCCGGTTGTCCTTGGTGGCGACCATCACCGAACAGCCGGTCCCGCAGAACCGGCACGGCGCCTTCGACCATTTCAGGTCGGTCTGTGACCGGTCGGTGACCAGGTTCTGGGCCTCCGCGGGGGCCGGCAGGCCCGCGGCCGCGGTCGCGGCAAGCAACGCCTGGGCCTTCAGAACGGCCCGTCGGCTCGTCTTAAGCTCGCTCATCGTTCACTCCCTCAGCATTCCCATTCTCCGCACCCGCGACCAGCGCGGGCGGGCCGGTGTGCCCGTCGATGCCGTGGAAAACCAGATTGCAACTCAGCACGCCGGAGAGCCCGGTGAAACGGTGGGCCAGATCGGCAATCGTCCCCTGGTCGGGACTCTCCAGCACGGCAATCAGAGTGCCGGGCGGGTGCGCGATCGGCACCTCGACCCCGGGCTCGGCCCCGATCGTGGCGGCCAGCGCCTCCAGGGCCCCGGGACGGCACTGGAGCAGCAGGCTGGCGATGTGACATTCGGCGCTCATGCGGCCTCCGCCTCCTGCAGGGTGATCGCGTCCGCCGGGCAGGGTCCGGCGCAAGCGCCGCAGCCAGTGCATCGGTCCGGGTCGAGTTCGGGTCGCGGCGGCCCGCCGAGCCGCGGCCGGAAGCGCACGGCAGCCTCGCCACAGGCATCCCGACATGCCTCGCAATGGACCCCGGCGACGGCAAGGCAGCGTTCCTTTGAAATAACGGCCCGCACGTTCCAGGCTGGCTTCCGGTCGGACACGAAGACCTCTGCCGGGCAGGCCAGGGCGCAGGCGCCGCAGAAGGTGCACTCACCCGACCCGGCCCCGAAATCGACCTCGGGGAAACCGCCATCGCCGGCGACCAGAATCTGTTCGGGACAGGCCGGCAGGCAGTCGCCGCACCGGGTACAGGCGTCGAGGAGGCGCCCGGTATCGGTCCAGGGCGGTCGCAGCGGCTCGGGCTCCGCCTTCGGCGCGCGTCGGTGGAAGACGCCCTTCAGGAAGGCACGCCGGGCACGGTCCGGTTCGGCCGGTCGTGTCGATGCGGGACGCCAGGGGCGGGTCATCCTGCTGGCGGCCCCGGCGGCCCGAGGATCATCTGTGAGATCCAGACGACAAACCCGTAGGCGCCGACGAACCCCACGGCCAGTCCCGGGAAGATCACGAAAGTCGTCACCAGAAACGCCAGTGCCTCCCGGCGGCGGGTGGCCGGGCGGTCGTGCTGACCAGCGCTGTCTTGTCCGGACTTGTCTTGCACGGTCTTGCGCTCAGGGTCATCCATGACCTGAGCCCTCCCTCGTCGAACGGCGTCTGTTCTTGCGGTGGTTGCACCCCGCTTATTGCCCCCGACCCTACGCCCGCTCCCAGGGCCCCGCCTTGACTATGGTCAAGTGGACCGGTTTCCTGTGTCCCTTCCTGACGAGCCACGGATGGACGCATCCATGCTAGCCGCCGATGACCTCAGGTGCGCGACGCTGTTCTCCCGCCTTTCCCACAACGAGATCGATGCGCTGATTCCGATCGTCCGGGAACAGACCTTGGCCAAAGGAGCCACGCTCTTCTTGGAAGGCGAGCCGATGGACGGGCTGTATCTCGTCATAAGCGGTTGGGTGACACTGTTCCGCGATACCCCTGCCGGTCAGCGTGTCGTCATCCGGGTGTTCGGCCCGGGCGAGACGCTGGCCGAGGCGGCGCTGTTCCTGGACAGCACGTATCCAGCCAGCGGCGAGGTGGCTGAGGACGCGCGTCTTGCTTTCATCGACCGCGTTGCCTTCGAGCGGCTGCTCGCCGTGTCGCCGCGGGTGGCCACGGGCATGATCGCGTCCCTGGCCGTCCATTTACGTGCCCTGACGGTCGAGGTCGAACAGCTCAAGGTCCGGACGGCCACGGAGCGTGTCGCCGCTTTTCTGCTGGCGTGCTGCCCTGTCCAGCGGCAGGCGCGTTGCACCTTCGACCTGCCGTATGACAAGAATCTGATCGCCCAGCGCCTGGGCATGCAGCCGGAGAGCCTGTCGCGGACACTGGCAAAGCTTGGAGAACACGGAATCTCGGTCGATCGGAAACGTGTCACCATCGACGATCCAGACGAACTGGAGCGGTCTGTTGGTTCCGGTGCTTTCAGTCGCTCCGCATCGAGTTAGAGGTTAGGCGTAGTCAAATGTGGCCCATAGGTTGTCGGAGGTCCTGCCTCTTGGATTGATCTCAATGTTCCAAGAGCCCCCTTTGGGTCGAGATATCGTTGTAGGGTCGAACGACCGCTATCGAAGATCGGTACAAAGACCTTCAACGGCCGCTTAGGGTCGAGGTCGACGCCCCTCCGATGCGGTCGACGATTCGTGACTGACTTCAGAACTGATACGCTGCTGTTCGATCGGTCGATGGATGTTCATGAAGTAGAGACACACCATGCAACACCCTTTTAGAAATCCACAACTACTGAAGATTGTTCGCCAGCTGGAACGCGATGGAGGGCGGCCGGTGAGAAGCGCCGCTTTCCGCCAGGAGCTTGCTGATCTGATTGCGTGTATGGGTCTGAGGCCTCCGACACACCGCGGGCCGAAGAGCGCAGCGCCGACGATCACAACAGGCAACTCGAAGCAGACGCGACGGCATTCAACAAGATTGCAGCTTCCGACAGCCCGCTGGAAGCGGCCAACCTTCTTCAATTGATCTGCTTCCGTGTTGCTTCCGGAACGCAAAAAGCCCCGCCGGGATGGCGAGGCTAACATATTGATATGTTTGGTTGCGGGGGCAGGATTTGAACCTGCGACCTTCAGGTTATGAGGCAAAGATCACGCCGATTTCCAAGGCATTGGGAATTGACATCCTTTCCAATTTCTAAGATTCTCATCATGTTATCAGTTATCTAGAGGACGACACCCTCCGTCATCCAGCGACATTAGGTGCCAGACATCCGCGGAATTGAGGTTGACAGAGTGTTGACACGAGCCAATGCCTGAACGCCTCACCGATCAGATCGTCAGACGTGCCGCCGCCGGCAACAAAGCACAGGTCTTCATCTGGGACGACCAGGTGAAAGGCTTTGCGCTCCGGGTCACAACCCGCGGTTCGAAGGCCTTCGTTCTGGATTATCGCGTCAATGGCCGCCAGCGACGCATGACCATCGGCAACTACCCGGACTGGTCTGTGGCAGCGGCGCGCGAGCAAGCCAAGGCGATGAAGCGCGACGTGGATCTCGGAGCAGATCCCATGGGCGATCGCCATGATGAGCGAACCGCTCCGACGATGCGGGACCTGTGGCAGCGCTATCGGTCTGAGCACCTGTGCCACAAGTCAGTTCGCTCCCAAGCCGACGAGACCGCCATGTGGCGGGACCTGATCCTGCCGAAGCTCGGGAAGGAACGGGTCCGCGATCTCACCGTGGAACATGTCGAGCGATTGCATCGCCAGATCTCCACAGAGCGCGGCACCCCGGTGAGGGCCAACCGGGTGATCGAAGTGCTCCGCAAGGCCATGAACCTCGCCGTGCGATGGAAGTGGCGCCCGGACAATCCGGTCGTCGGCATTCGCAAGAACCCTGAGCACAAGCGCCAGCGGTATCTCTCGATGGGCGAGATCGCACGGCTGAATGTGGCTCTGGACGATCATCCGGAGCAGGGATCCGCAGACGCGATCCGTTTGTTGATGCTGACCGGCGCTCGGCGGGGCGAAGTGCTGAACGCGACGTGGGACATGTTCGATCTGGATAGTGGTATCTGGACGATGCCCAGCGCTCACACCAAGCAACGCCGCCAGCACCGCGTTCCGTTGGCGGGCGCCGCGGTGGACCTGCTGCGACGGATTAAGCAGACCAGCGACAGCAGCTTCATCTTCCCTGGGAAGAGCCCCGAGCGGCCGCTCACGGACATCAAGCGCACCTGGAAGAGTTTGTGCGAAAAGGCACAGATTGAGGATGCCCGGATCCACGACTTGCGCCATTCGTTTGCCTCGATTCTCGTAAGTCAGGGCGCATCGCTTCCTCTGATAGGCGCCATGCTCGGCCACACACAGGTCCAGACAACCCAAAGATATGCACACCTGTATGATGAGCCCTTGAAAGGTGCGGCGGAGCTGGTGAGTCAGGCGATCAATGGCGCGTCCGGAAGATACAGCCCAAGCCAATGACCGGGTAATCCGGGTCCGAGCGTTGGTGGACTCCCCTGTGGCCGGAAGGTTCAAGGCTGGCGACATCTTCGACCTCCCATTCCCGAAGGCGGTCTTCCAAATCAACGCCGGCAACGTCGAGCCGATACTGGACCTGCGTGATCGCGTGGCGCCGATGCCGCGCGACGGCTCGGCTCTGGCCGACGCCTACCTCTTGCACATGCGGAACGAGCCGGAGATCGCGGCCGACCTCGATGAGCATCCGAGGGCGATCGGAAGCCTCAAGTTTGGCGTTCGGCACTGTATGAAGCCGCCGAAGTGGTCGGGGCCCAAGGAGCCTCGACGTCGGCGCGTCAGCCACTCGGATTGGATGGCGGACGTCCGGCCACCATCGGCGTCTCGTCGCGTCCTTCAGTACGCACCGCCCCCAACCGCGCCTGAAGAGCTTTATTGGCGTGCCGTGCGTAGTCATCGTTTGGCGTTTGCTCGGTTTTGCTTCTTCGAGCAGTTGCGGGACGGAAGGCTTCTGGCGACGGGCATTCCGGAAGACCTGCGCCACGACGCAACTCGCAAGGCAATCCCATCGATATGGTGGACGTGGGATGTCGGCATCAAAATCCGCGCGGGCCAGATCTTCGAGCGCGCCGCGGATGGCGACGGGTGGGTTAGGGCTTGGCGGGAGGTTCGAGTCTCCCGAGCCAAGCTGCCTGCGCGTGCGCGCGGAAGCAAAGGTGGACGCCCATCGTCGAAGGACCTCATTCTGGAGGAGTTCGATCGCCGCAAGTCAGCCGGTACGGTCCAACCGACTCTCTCTGCGGAGGCCAACGACCTGTCGATCTGGCTCGCGAATCACCATCCTGACGCCCCGGGGGCTCTTCCCAAGACGATCGAAGGCCATATCCGAAGCATCTTCAACGCCTATTGGCAAAGCGTTTCAAGCCCCTAAAACCGAGGTTTTCAGGGTGTTTATAGGCCCTGTTTCGCGCTCGCAGCGCCCGTTCTCCTTCCGCTCAGATCGCAGCAAAGGCTGCACTGAGGAAGGAGAAAGACGATGCCACGCGATTTCACGCAGCCAATAACCCCACCGATCTTCGAGGGCTATATCACGGAGGCAGAGTACGCTGCCCAACGCGGCGTCAGTCTTCGAACCTGCCAGCGTGACCGGGCAATGCGGCAAGCGCCCCCTCACCTGCTGATCGGCAAATCTGTCTACTACCGCATCGAGGCGGTCCGCGATTGGCTGCGGCGCCGAGAAACGGTTGCCGAGAGCCGACCTGCCAACCCTTCGCGGGGGCGGCACCGATGACCGCGACCTCCGTTCTGGATCACGCGCTGATGTTCGCCCGGCTTGGTCTGGCCGTGTTTCCCGTCAGTCGCCCGATCCACATGGGAGACCGGTTCGTTTGTGGTTGCGGAAAGCCGAACTGCCCATCGCCCGGCAAACACCCGGATGGGCGACTGGCGCCGCACGGCTTCAAGGACGCGAGCTCTTCACCGGCAGCACTGCGCGCCTGGTTTGACGGCAACGCTTCGAACATCGGGATCGCCACCGGAGCACGCAGCGGCATTATCGTCCTGGACATCGATGAGCGCCATGACGGTCCCAGCAGTCTGACAGCCCTGGAGTGCCAATACGGAGACCTGCCGCCAACATGGCGATTCCTCACCGGCGGTGGGGGTGAGCACATCCTGTTTCGACACCCTCGTACGGTCGTTCGGAACAGCGCCAGCGCGATCAAATCCGGAATTGATGTCAGAGGCGACGGCGGCTACATCGTCGCGCCCCCTTCCCTTCACATCTCCGGCCGGCCCTATGCCATATCCGTCGACCATCACCCAGATGAGGTCGGTCTTTCCGACGCTCCCGCGTGGCTAATGAACCTGATCCGGGGTGGCGGCGGAGAACGGGGAGGCTCCGCTATTCCAGGTTTCTGGCGAGAGTCGATCCGCGACAGCATACCGGATGGGCAGAGGAACCAGACCCTCACCCAAGTCGCCGGTCACCTGATCGGCAAGTCGGTGGACCCACATGTGTGCCTTGAGCTCCTGCTCTCACTGAATGGCCAACGGTGTCAGCCACCTCTGGCTGATGATGAAGTGGTCCGCCTGCTGACGAGCATTGTCATCCGAGAGCGCCGCAAGCGCGCCGGACCCCTTACCGGAGGCCCGAAAGATGTCTGACGTGCACGACGCGCTCGACAGGGTGCTGGGCGACTCCCATCCCCTTGACCGCGACCTTCCGCCTGCCTTCTCGGAGGAGGCATTGGCAAGGCGATACACGGCCGTTTTCGCAGATAGCCAACGCTGGGTGGAGGCCTGGGGTACGTGGATGATCTGGATGGGAACGCATTGGGAGCGGGACACAACGCGCGTCGCGGAACGACGCGCGCGGCAGATCGCGACAAAGGCCGCGATTGAACTGCAGGATCAGGATCATCGAGCCTTGAGTGCCGCTCGCCGGATTGCCAGCGCCAAGACAATCCACGCGATCGAAAGGTTGGCCAAGTCCAGTCGGGAATTCGCGTCCAGACCCGAAGACTGGGACGCAGAGCTCTGGTTATTCAACACGCCGGATGGAACCGTCGACCTTCGGACAGGAGACCTGCGCCCGCACGACCCGGATGACCTGCTGACCAAGACCGCGGCGGTCGGACCCGGCGGCGAGGCTCCAAGATGGCGCGCCTTCTTGAACGACATCTTCGACGCGGACCGGGACACAATCGACTACGTCCAGCGGATCTTCGGCTATGCCCTCGCGGGCTCGTGCGAGGAGCACGCCCTCTTCTTCTGCTATGGCACCGGCGGCAACGGCAAAGGCGTCCTCCTCAACACGGTCCAGAAGATCTTCGCGAGCTACAGCGCAACGGCTGCAGTTGAAACGTTCACCAACAGTCGGCACGAACGACATCCAACGGAACTCGCCATGCTCAAGGGGTGTCGCTTGGTCATCTCCCAGGAGACCGAGGAAGGGCAGCGATGGGCCGAGGCGCGGATCAAGGCGGTCACCGGTGGCGACGAGATCACTGCCCGCTTCATGCGTCAGGACTTCTTTCAGTTCACGCCACAGTTCACGCTTGTCATCGCTGGCAACCACAAGCCTGCCCTGCGCAACATCGATGAAGCAATCCGCCAGCGGATGAACCTTATCCCCTTCAACAAGACCATCCCTGCCGACAAGCGCGACCCGACGCTCCCCGAAGTCCTGAAGCAGGAATGGCCGGGCATCCTCGCCTGGCTCGTCGAAGGGTGCTGCGCGTGGCAGAGGATCGGCCTCAGGCCGTCAGATACCGTTCGCGGAGCGACCAACGAGTATCTGCTCGAGGAAGACGCTTTGGGGCGATTTCTGGAGGAGCGGTGCCAACCGCTCGAACTCTTTGACGGCGAGGCGACGCCTACGCGTACGATCTTCGGTGATTGGCAGGCTTGGTGCCAAAGAACTGGTGAATTCGCGGGATCAGAGAAGAGCTTCAGTCAAAAATTATCTGATCGCGGTTTTGAGCGGTTCAAGCACCCAAAGCAACAGACCTCAGCGTTTAAGAGGCTCCGGCTAAAGAACAATCAGTAATCCTCAGAACTCTTTCTCCGGAGGAACCACTATGGACTCTTACATCATCGAAACCGCCGCTGCATATCTGCAGGAATTTTATGATCTGGGGTATTCGGGAGGCACCCTGCTCAGCATGGTCTGCTCAGCAATCTGCGAGGAAGACGAGAGCCTCGATGAGGAAGAAGTATGGATGATCGTCCAGGAAATGATGGACGACGCGGAGCGGCGCTGACACTGATTGAGTCGCCATATTGGTCGCTATGGCCCGGGAGCCGACCGTCATCGGATCTCTAGCCACCCCATCTTGGTTGCTGCGAAGGCTTCGAGGGCTTTCCTCATATAATCCTCTCGCGCGCACGCGCGCGCCACTGACTATTTGGACTAACCCTTCGAACCCTTCGACTTGAGATCGCGGGTCCTTCCGGGAGGACCTGAGCGCTATTCGGGGCGGCAGCGCATGGCGCGCGCGATCGGGGCGCTTATTGGGCCACCCTTGTTGTTGTTTTTGTTGAGAAACCTGCAGCATCTTTACAGTTATCCGGCCCCAGTCATAGATTGGCATCGATTAACTGTACGCACAGACCACTCCACTGGCGCACAATTAACTGCTTGCTTAATAAATTACAATGGTGTAATTAAACTCGGCAACACTGAGGGAATCATGGATAGCAACTCCATCGTCCTCGTCCCGTGCACAGATCGCAAGAGGCTCCAAGCAGATCCTCTATTGCTGGCGCGTAACCTCACGTTCGGCCCAGTCCATGACGTCGCAGATCAATGGGCGGAACGTATCGAATCGGCGCATCAGCGCATCGCTGCCCGCGATCTATATCGGGGTCGTGGCGTTCAAGAAGGCCTGCGCGTTGCATCACTCTGCAACGCGAGAATGGTCTTTTTGTCTGCAGGATTGGGGTTGGTGGCTGGAGAAGAACTAATCCCGGCTTACGGACTGACTGTCACGCGCGGAAAGCCCGATTCCATACTAAGCAAGATTGCCGATGCATCTGTCACGTCTGCGAGGTGGTGGCGTGTACTTAGAGTGGCGCTGAACAGGAGACGCAGTCTCAACGATCTACTCCCAACTGAGGCCGGTTCTTTAGCGTTGTTCTGCCTTTCGGAAGCCTATGCTGCGCTTGTCGTGCCTGAGTTGGAAAAACTCCCATCGGAGCATCTAAGCCAAATCCGTCTGTTCGGCTTTGGTCTGGAACGACATGTTCCCGAAAAACTTTTCCCCCAGGTGATGCCGATCGATGATCGCTTGGATGGGCCAGACAGTCGGTTACCTGGGACGCGAAGTGATTTCGCCCAGCGGGCGTCGAGATTTTACGCTGAACTATTGAATGCTGGCGAAGTGCGCGGAGAATCCGCGAAAGAGGATGCCTCAGTTTTGCGCCGGCATCTTGAGGCGTGGCGACGACCCGATATGCCCAAACGGCAAGTTCAAACGGATGCAGAGATCCTCGCCTTCATTGAACGCAACTGGGAAGCCCAACGGGGGCGTTCGGGCGCGATGCTTCGTCATCTTCGTGATAGCGGCTTCGCTTGTGAGCAGTCTCGCTTCAAGGACCTTTTTAAGCAGGCTGCGGGACGTATCGATGCTTCTAGCCAGAGCGCGCTGTTATGACCGACAACCAGATTGAAGTTCGGGCTGTTCGGGCAGTCCAAGGCAGAGATACAGATGTCTATAGCTTCTTCCTGCGCGGTCGGGATGTTCTTCGTATTGCCGATATCTCCCGATTACAGAGAGATCAGGCCCAGGATCTAAAGGGATTTCAACGCAAGGAGATCCGCAGCCACGTCCAGGGAATCGTGGACTATCTCGATCGAGGCGAGGTTCTGTTTCCAAACGCCATCATTCTCGCGCTTCACCCCTCGGTCGTGTTCAAGCAGTCGCGTGGGCCAAGTCCAGAAGGTGCGGTAAGCGGAACCCTCACTTTGCCGGTGTTTTCCGGAAATCGACGAGCAGCCTGGATCGTCGATGGACAGCAGCGCTCTCTTGCTCTGGCACAGTCCAAAAACAAGAACGTGATGGTGCCAGTTGTCGGTTTTGTTGCCCCCACGGTCGACGTTCAGCGGGAGCAGTTCATCCTTGTGAACAAGGCAAAACCCTTACCACGTCGTCTGATAAACGAACTTCTACCGGAGATATCGGCGGACCTGCCGAGTGACTTACGGCCAGCTAAGATCCCCTCAGCGATCTGCAACCAGCTGAACCAAGATCCTAAATCGCCATTCTACCAACTAATTCGCCGAACATCTGATGAAGATGCCCAGCAGAATGCTGTGGTCGTAGATACCGCTTTGATCAATGCGATGAAACAATCGATCAACAATTACGGCGCATTGGCGTTATTCAAGCGAAGCGGCAACGGCGACACCGATGTCGACGCTATGTATCGCGTCATGTGTGTGTACTGGCGTGCAGTTAAGGCCGTGTTCCCTGAGGCTTGGGGCAAGAAGCCCCAAGAAAGCCGCCTGATGCATTCGGCCGGGATCCAGGCAATGGGCGTATTGATGGATCGGATCGTTCCAAGGGTTCACCAGTCTTCCGAAATGGGAGAGGAGATCCGCACCTCCCTGGCCCGGATAGCACCCCACTGTTGCTGGACTGAGGGAACCTGGGAAGGTCTCGGGCTTGCTTGGAATGACGTTCAAAACACCCCACGCCATATCAAGGCACTCGCAGAAGCGTTGGTGCAAATGGACTATGCCGCGGTCCAGGAGGCCTCATGAGGTTCTTGTTCGCGGACAGCCTGGACTACGTCGATCCGACATACCGCTTCGAAGAAGATCGGTTCGGACCCGAACGTGAGGCCTATTGGACCGACCAATTTCCGCACGAGGCTCTCGGGTATGCGCCCTATGACGGGATGCTGGTTTCCCGTGGGATCGTTGGCGGCCAGGTAGTTGCAGGAAAGTACAGCGACGCTCAAGCACAACGGTTTCGGCGCGTTGGCGCACGCGAGTTCCTTAGATTCAGGGAGGATCGGTATCCGAACTCATGGGTATTTGGCGACAGTGGGGCGTTCACATACCACACAATGGAAGAACCACCTTACTCGACAGAAGACATTGTGGATTTCTATGGTGACGGTCAGTTCACCCATGCCTGTTCGATTGACCACATCATTTTCGATTTCGTCGATGATGACCGCGCGGCTGACTTGGATGCCGATCAGTTAGCTCGGAACCAGAAGCGATTTGATGTGACGCTGACGAATGCTGAGGAGTTTCTCTCCCAATCTCGCCGACTGGGCAATCGTTTCACACCGATCGGTGTTGCCCAAGGGTGGTCCCCTTCTTCTCTTGCTCGGGCGGCGCAAGAGTTGGAGAGAATGGGCTATGACTATATTGCGGTCGGCGGTATGGCGCCGCTCAGATCGCCCGAAATCAAGAAGGCGTTGACTCATATCCGCCGCAGCATCACCGCTTCGACGCGCCTGCATGTACTGGGCTTTGCCAAAGCGGAACAAATCCATGAGTTCACTGGGTTCGGGATCACGAGTTTCGACAGTTCGTCCCCGTTGATCCGTGCTTTCAAGGATGCGCGATCAAATTACTACCTCCCCTTGGAAGGGGGAGGGCTAGCATATTACTCCGCGATCCGAGTTCCCCAGGCGATTGAGAACAACAAACTAAAATCCCTCGCCAAGGAAGGCGTCTATCAGCAGGAGAATCTGCAGGAGCGCGAACAGGCTGCGATGAGAGCGCTGCGATTCTTTGACCAAGGACAGATTGAGGTTGAAGAAGCTCTCGACACCGTCATGGCATACGCCGCTCCAATTCTTATTGGGCGTGACGAAGCCCACAGCGAGCGCGATCAGAAGCGCCTCGATCAAACCAGGGAGCAGTATGCGCGTACGCTTAGGGACCGGCCTTGGCGCTCATGCTCTTGCAGCATTTGCGCTGCAGTTGGGATTGAGGTGGTGATCTTCCGCGCGAGCAACCGAAACAAACGCCGTGGCATTCATAACTTACATGTGTACCGCGGCCATCTGAACCGAACCTTAGGGACAAAGATCGATGTCATTGAAGCGGACATTCACTGCTATTCGCGCCCAGCAGAGTGAAGATCATCAGGTCTTCACGTTTGCTGCATCGGCAGAGCAGGTTTTCGAGATTGCCCGCATTGACCGCGTTGGCAGGACAGAACAGGGAGATCTGTTTGGCTTCCAGCGCCCGCAAGTCGCTTCGCACATTCTCGAGATCCGCGACTACCTTCAGAAGCCGAATGCTGTTCTGCCGAACTCGGTCGTATTGGCGTTTGTTGATGACGTAACAGCCCGACTGAACGACGATGGAACTGCGACGCTGGAGATAGACCTCACAAACGGAGCACCCGGACTAGTCGTCGATGGTCAGCAGCGCTTGACGGCTTTACAGCCGCTCAAGGATAGGGACTTCCAGGTTTTCGTCTCAGCAATCATTTGTCCCTCAGACGAAGATCTGCGCCGGCAGTTCATTCTGATTAACAACACCCGCCCTCTGCCGAAGGAGCTCATCTACGAACTGCTCCCAACAGTGTCCGGGCTGCCTCATCGAATGT
This sequence comes from Thalassobaculum sp., assembly GCF_965223715.1. Classification (GTDB taxonomy): domain Bacteria; phylum Pseudomonadota; class Alphaproteobacteria; order Thalassobaculales; family Thalassobaculaceae; genus Thalassobaculum. Next base: position 2,411,392 of record NZ_OZ245012.1, read on the forward strand.
CTGCCCGGGCGTTTGCGGCTCAATTGACCTCAAAGCTGAATTACTGGACCGATGATCGTTCTGGTCCGCCTGCTCTGAAGGGAGAGATCCGACAACACACCAATCCGTCCGGAACGATCTCGAGCAATGCTATCCAACGCGTGATTATGAACTCACGGTCTAATGGCGCTTTACGTGATTTGGCCGGCCGCGAGGATAGTGAAGAGGCGTCGTTACAGTTGATCGCTGATTTCTATGGGGCGGTCATGGATACCTTTCCAGAAGCCTGGATAGGGATGACACCACGGACATCACGCCTCAAGCATAGTGCCGGCATCATCGCGCTCGGTTACGCGATGGAGACCGCGTATGCCGTCCACGGCGCTCGGGACCGAACAGGATTCGCGGACAAAATCGCGTGTCTAGCTGAAGGCGATATTTGCTGTTGGACGTCGGGTTACTGGATCCTGAGTCCGAACGAGAGTCGGATGTGGGATCGGATACAGAACACCCAACCGGACATTCGATTGCTCTCAGATTTTCTGGTTCGGATCGTTCGAGATCAAGGAATTCGAGCAGGTAGTGGTCTCGCAGAAGCGCGAGCGAACCACCGTGAGTTTCCCCAAGTGGCGCGAGCCTAGGAGGTGAACGTGACAAACAACCACGCCTTGGTGCTCTTCTCCGGAGGTCAGGACTCGGCAACCTGCCTTGCTTGGGCGATCGACACGTTCGATCACGTTGAGACAATCGGCTTCGACTATGGCCAGGCCCATCGGATCGAGTTGGAAGTCCGACAGTCATTCCTCGAGGGATTCCGCACAGCCTTCCCAGAGCGTGCTTCACGGCTCGGCGACGATCACTTCATCGACATGGCGCTGCTCGGCGAGATCAGCGATACCGCGCTCACCCGGGAACGCGAGATCGAAATGACTGATGCCGGGCTACCATCGACATTCGTTCCAGGCCGGAACCTCCTGTTCTTTACGACAGCGGCAGCAGTCGCCTATCGGCGCGGGATTAAGCATCTAGTTGGTGGAATGTGTGAGACAGATTACTCCGGCTACCCGGATTGCCGCGATGACACACTGAAAGCTCTGCAGGTCACTCTGACACTTGGGATGGACCGTCGGTATGTGGTCCACACTCCGTTAATGTGGCTAGACAAGTCTGCGACCTGGGAGATGGCGGAACACCTAGGCGGGCAAACCCTAGTCGAACTGATCCGCAAGGAATCTCATACCTGTTACCGAGGTGATCGATCCCTGGAACATCCATGGGGTTATGGATGCAACAACTGCCCCGCCTGCGAACTTCGTCGCAATGGTTGGGAGACCTACGCAACTAAACGCGCAAACCAGGACGCTGCTGAATGACTTATTCGGTCAAAGAGGTCTTCTACACATTGCAGGGTGAGGGGATAAATGCTGGTCGCCCAGCTGTGTTCTGCCGGTTTGCGGGCTGCAATCTCTGGAGCGGCTTAGAGCGGGATCGTGCTTCTGCAGTCTGCCAGTTCTGTGATACCGACTTCGTCGGCACGAACGGTCCCGGCGGAGGCAAGTTTGTGACGGCGAATGATCTTGCCTCCCATGTCGACAGTTTTTGGCCCGACCGAGCGAGGGATCGCAAATTTGTGGTTTGTACTGGTGGTGAGCCTGCATTGCAGCTCGACAAGGCATTGATTGCTGCCTTCCATGAACGTGGCTTCATGGTCGCGATCGAGACCAACGGGACACTGCCATTGCCCGCCGGCATCGATTGGATCTGTGTGAGTCCGAAAGCGGGTAGCGATCTGGTTGTCACGCGTGGCAATGAGTTGAAGGTCGTTGTTCCCCAGGAAGGACAGGATCTAGATGCGCTCGCAAAGCTTGGGTTCGACCACTTCCTTATTCAGGCGAAGGACGACCAAAAACGTGCCGAGAACGAGAAAGCCGCAGTTCAGATTTGCCTGCAGCGCCCCGAGTGGGGGCTCTCGCTACAGACCCACAAGTTTCTGGGTATTGCGTAGTCTAAGCGAGCAAGGTGAAGGCTATGATCGAAGTGTTCAAAGAGTTCACGTTTGAAGCGGCCCATCAATTGGCAGCGAACGTTGATCCAGGCCATCCATACGCGAACATACACGGGCATTCTTTCAAGGTGCAGGTGTTTCTCAAGGGGGAGCCTGACCCAGAAACCGGATGGGTATTGGACTTTGCGAAGTTCGAGGCGGCGCTCGCGCCGATCCGCAGTCGGTTGGACCATAATTACCTGAATACAGTGTCCGGACTGGAACGACCGACGTTAGAAAACATTGCGCAGTACATTTGGACGCAACTGGAGACCGACCTACCGGTCCTAGACCGGGTCATCGTGATACGAGGTACCTGTGGTGAAGGGTGTGTCTTTAGAGGAAGAGCCTAGTGGTCATGGATGACAACCGGCGAAATCTGGATGGCTATTTCTATCTTGCAGGCTTCGGCGCTTGCATCCCGGCAGCCAATTGGCTGATACAGAATGTCGGCACCGTCTGTGTTCCAGATGGACCGTGTTTGATCCCGGTGGCTCCTGGGATCATGGCGCCCTCGGGGGTCCTGATGATCGGGCTTGCTCTGGTCCTGCGTGATCTGGTCCAGCGTCGGTTGGGTGTGAAGTGGGCCGTTGCGGCGATTGTGGTAGGCGCGACCTTGTCAGCGGCGCTTGCTCCACCAGCCCTAGTGGTCGCTTCTGCGGTCGCGTTCTTGCTCTCCGAACTCGCCGATCTCGCTGTGTACACGCCACTGCAGAAGCGTCGACTTGTTCTAGCGGTCTTTCTGAGCGGTGTGGTCGGGTCGTTCGTCGATAGCATCATTTTTCTACAGATTGCATTTGGGTCCCTTGATTTCTTGGCTGGGCAAGTTCTGGGGAAAATCTGGGTCACTGCACTTGCTGTTCCAGTGATTTGGCGTATCAGGCGGTTGGAGGATACCTCGGCGGCGAGGGCCTAGTTCTAAGTCGACAAACTCATTGCTCGAGGTGTAGCAAAAAGAGGCAATGTCTTATTTGCTCAATAAGTAGCTTGTTTTATATATTTGACGGATTTTGGGACTTGGGATGGCGAGCATGCCTGCGATCCGACAACGATTTTGTATTCGACTGCATTCGAATAATGTTCAGTAAAGAAAAAGAGAGCGTGTCTACCCTGAGCGGCACCAATCATATTCCGAATCTGGATTGATGTAGTACCGGATCCCGGACGGCCACTTTTAATAGATTATCTGAAGGATAGGCATTGCGCTGGTAGCGATAGGGCTTCCCGATGCTTCACTATCCTAATACTATCGCTGTAGCGTCGTAGCGCCAACGAGCGGATTTTCGCACCCGATGATCGAGTTTTTTAGGAGTTCAGGCCCTTGGGACCCTTGGGTTGCAACTACGGCAGGTGAACGCCTTCTGTTTAAACTCATCCAGCACCACCAAGAGTGGAAAGTGCTAGATGACATCTTGAAGAATGCCGACCTCCGCCTGGGCCGACGTTTCGAGGGCCTTTCCAGTTTTTTTGTGGGAGCATCGATCCTCCACCTCCAGCAACGTTTATTGCGACTGGCTCAAGACATACGCAATCAAGTAGACGATCGCTGGGAACAGGGAGAAATGCTGCGTGCAAAAATCCACGACGTAATACAGCTTACGTCAATAGAGTATCGGGGAGATTTTTCTGCGCTGGTTGAAGAAGTTCTGGCAGGAGCGGAGCAAATGCATAAGGAGCCTCCCTCGACACTCAGTCGTCTTGTGCGGCGGAATCACAAGGAAGAGTGCTACAGCTGTGGGCGTATTTTCGGTGCAATCTATAAGGATGCCCCCGCTCCGAACGGCCTTTCAGCGACTGTAGATCATATTTGGCCTCGAGCTCTCGGCGGAGATACAATCGAGGAAAATCTCCTACCAGCTTGTCCATCATGCAACAGTGCAAAGGGACATATCGCCGCTTGGCAGATGGCATGGATACAACCGGTCGTATTCTCCGATGCAGATGAGGTCAACGGTCTGGACAGCCTACGGCGTGAGGTGAAGATCGCGCTTCATGTTCGCGCAGCAATGGCTTACGCGCATGCGAACGGTAGCACCTTACAGGACGCTTTCGTGGCGATTGGCCCGCGTGAGCCACCCGTTCGGATCGACGCCGATCAAGGTTATGATTTCTTTAACCTAAGAACCCATGACGATATTCGAACTAATGTGAGATGGATACCAAAATAATGAAATATAGTTATCAAGCATTTGTATTTCATCAGCGCGCCGATATGCGTGGCCCTAAACTTGCTCTCTTCAATGCGCCAGCTGGCGAAGTTTCCAAATGGGCGGATGTTGATCGTTTGGCCCATGACAATCGTCTGGCTCCGCAGCGTGAGCCTAACCAGAGTCGTATCAATAGCATCCGTAAGTTCTTCGCCGACGATCCTCAGAATACTATTCCGACCGCGATTGTAGTTGGGTTGCGCGGCGTTACGGTCGAGGGCGAGAGTACAACTGTACAGACACTCCGTATCAATACGGAAGAGGAACAGCCGCTACCTGGTCTTGTCATCGACGGGCAGCATCGCATGCGTGGACTTGATGCAGCAGACCCAAACAATATCGTTCCCGTAGTTGCTATATTGGAAGCGAGCGATCTGGAAATGGCGTTTCAGTTTCTCGTTATCAACAATAAGTCAGCTAAGGTTCCAAGAGATCACCTGCGTGCTCTAGCGCTCAATTACTCCGAAGAACAGCTTCAGAAAAGACTCAAAACTGCTCGACTCTCTCTAAACGCGAATCTCGGTTCAGTTGGAGTATTAGACGAGGATTCTGAAAGTCCATTTAAGGGCATGGTAGCGTGGCCAAACAATCCCCCTGAAAAGCGGATTATAGTTCCGGCTGCAATCGAAGCAATGGCATCAGAGGCTAAGTCGCTGGGGTTTGGTGAACTTGAAGATCTCGATAGTCTCAACGCATTCCTTATCTCAATGTGGTCTGTCATTAAAGAAGAGTGGGCGCATTTGTTTGTTGCTGACAGCAAGCTTCTGTCAAAGATTGGCCTCACATGTATGACACAGTTCGTTTGTACGACAATAAAGACGTGGGCGCGGAATCCAAGATTGCGCGATCAAGTAAACCCGGGAGATCCTGAGAAAGTTCGATCTGTTACTAGGGATGTTCTGGCGACTCTAGACCCAAAATTCTTTGAAGCAGATTGGGCGAGTACTAGCTATGATACGCGCGCTGGACGTGATTTGGTTATGTCTGATTTGGAGGCTCTATCTTTCAATGTAGCGAATGGTGAGCCTTGGTATGAGGGACTGAAAGTGATTAACCGCAGATGGCTCCAAGAGCAACTCACTTATGGTGGGGCCGCCGTTTTGCCAGGAGACGAAAGCCTGACGTCAGATTAGCTGCGCTACCTTAAAAGAACTGTAGTCTGAAACCAGTGGCGTCCCGGGTAAAAAGGGGAGATCCCGTGGGATTGATTTACTGACTGTACGGATTAAGCAGGCGTCATGCCTCTCTTCATTATGCCATACTCCTGCTTGGCTAGAATGACGATGTCCCGTTCCTCGATGAAGCTACTCTTGTGCATTGGCCGTCTCCTCTCGATTGACGGACTTCCCGTTCAAATAGGCAAGCAAATGGGACTCGGACCAGAATGCATGTGCCGGCGGCGCTAAAGTAGGTGATCCTCAAGCGCGCGGAGTATGCTTGAGAAGCCCTTGCCGCGGGCATAGAGGAGCGGGCGGTCGCCACGATTTGCGCGGATGAAGTCGGTGGCCGCATGCTTCGCCGACTGCCAGGCTACGACGAACAGGTCGGCATTCTCCGCCAGAGCTTTCAGGCGCGCCGTGCCGCCGTGGTCGGCGTTGATGTCCACGCGCGCGCCGGGACAGAGCGCTTCCACGGCACTCTTCGCTTGCCGGCTGGCAACTTCCGTCAGCGAGTAGATGGCGATCGAGAGGCCGTCGAGCCGCTCGGCCAGGCTGTCGCCCGATGCCACGTCTTGGGCACTCGGCGCGACCTTCAGCACCACGCCGAGTTCGGCCGCGAGTTGGTGCAACGCAGCACGCTGCAGCCCGGACAGCCGGGCGTGCAGCGGGGTTAGCCGCGCCAGCAGGCCATGGAGGTAGGCTTCCCGTGCCGCCGCGTCCGGGATAGTGCTATGATAGAGCACTTCCACCGTATCAAGCAGCCAGTACGCGGCGCCTACGCCAACCGCGTCCCCGGCAATCATGTCGATAGCCTCGAGCAGCCCCGAGTATCCATCCTTGTCGAGACCGCACTCGAGCAGTGCCGCTACGAGAACCTGGCTGGACTGGAAAACCTGCCCGTTTCGCGCCGAATCGATGGCGATGAACAGCAGCAATTCCGTGTAGATCGGCGCGAAGGCCGGTCGCGGAAAGTCCGGATCACGTTGCAGCCAGCGGATGAGGTAAGGGACGGAATCCCTTGTCCGCGCCTGTGCGAGCGGGTCGTGCTGTGCGGCGACAACCGCCTCCTGCAATCCGGAAACCCGAACCGGGTCGCCGGTCGCCGCGGTGATAGGCCATTCCTCCGCCCCCCGTCGCGCCAACTCTAGGGCGCTATCGAAGGCCGGATCGCTGACCCGCGCAAACCATGATTCCCAGGAGTTCGGAAGCGGCACTTCTTCCCGCGTCGAAATCCCGATCTCCTCGGCGAAGGGGCCCAGCGGTAGCGATTCCAGCAGTGCCTTCTGCGCCTTTGGGTCGAGTTGCGCGATGCTGTGTCGCAGGATTTCCAGGGTCGCGATGTCGTCGACACGGCTCCTGTGAATCAGGGCGGAGCGTACGACATCGAGCGGCTCTGGTTCAGCGAGTGGAGGCTCGTCATGGAGGGGCGCCTGCTTGGTTTCGACCGACGCTGCGTCAATCCGTCCAGCCAGCCAACCGAGTTCGCTATAGCGGCCCGCGAGGGCATCGCGCAGGGCGCTGCTGGCGGTGCTGCTGGTCAAGGCCTCCAGTCCTGAGACGCGCAAAGCTGCCGGGCCCATCGCTGAAACTCCGGAGGCAAACAGCATCGGCCGGGCTAGACCTTGGACCACTGCGCGGTAGCGGCCGAGCAGGGGCTCCAACTGCCCGGCCTCGTACGCCGTTTCTAGATGCACATGATACAGTGCCGCGAGTAGGATCGCTGCCATGCCGGGCGACTTCCGGGCGCGAGTCATATCGGCAAAACCTGGCATCGCAACCAGACCTTGCCAGTCCTCGAACTGGGCGAACAGACTGGCTTCCAGGAACCGGACGTTGAGCCCGTCCAGCCGCATTTCCGTACGTAACCGCTGCAGCACCGCCGCCGCCGCGTCACGCCGTCCGAGGTTGAGGTGATCCTGGAATTGCGCCAGCAGCCAACTCGTGGGAACCGGGGCTTCGCGTTGCAGATCTGGCGCCCGCATAAGGGTGGCCACCGCCTGCGTTAGCGCTCTCAGCGCGGCGACGCGCAGTTTCCTTTCGGATGACAGCGGCATAATAGCGGTGACCGCGGGTTCGGCGCGCAATAGTAACTGTCCGATCCGGTCATCTGCCTCAAACGTTTGCGGCTGTCCGGTGAAGCCGGTCAGGGTCGGGCCGGCGAAGGAATTCAGGATCGGCCGAAGGCGCCGCCAGTCGGTTGTGGTGTGCGCGGCCACGTTGATCCGCAGGGTCCCGTCCCGGGCTCGCGCCGGCACCAGCGCTCCGGGGAACCGCAGTTCGGTCAGTGTGTCCAGCAGCCCTATGCAGAGGTTGCGCTCTTCGCCCTCCGCCCCGGCGGCAACATCGAGACTGGCCAGTTCCTCCCGCAGGGCGGCCGCGCTGTCAGAGCTCTCCGAGATCATCTCACCAGCCCGCCCCAGCGCTCCTCGAGTTCGATCGCCTGTTCGCTGATGAGATTGGGATCCGTGCGCAGCACCACATGCTCGCCGTTCACGGTAATCCCATTGTTCGTCAGGTTCATCGATCCGCTAAGGAAGAAATCCCGCCCTATCATGCCCTTTGCATGGAAATCTGGCGCCGTCGCCCACTTGATCCGCCGGCCGAAGCGGTGCTTTAGCGTCAGCAGTCGGGAAACCAGGTAGTCATTGCTAGCCTGCTCACGCAGCACGAGCCGAATCTCCGAACCGCGCGTCAGCAGCGCCTCCAGCACCTGGCTTAGGCGAACAGGGGCCGCCGGCCAATCGGGTTCAAGGGCACTAAAGGCGCGTGATGAATTGTCGATGATATCGACATCGCTGATCCAGGCGAAGAACAGCCACAGGCGCGGACTGGGGCTCAGCAGTTCGGCCACGAACAGGCTTTGCAGCAGATCGATGAGGGCCCGCGACTGAGCAGGGCCGTGGATGTCGCGGGACGTCGTGGCCATCAACTGTGCTCGCGCAGGGTCATCGTCACCAAAATTCGTCCAGCAGTCCGTTCGATCCGGTCGACCGCAGGGAAGAACTGCAGCAGTCCGACGTCGATCGGTGTGACGCACAGGCGAACGATCTCCGAGCGCAGTTCCGGACCACGGTCCGTGGCGGCGGCGAGTTGCACGGTCCCTACCTGAGCAAGGGCATCCTGCAGGGCCTGCCGCCAGGCATCCCCGGCGAGGTCGACGACGGGCACCGACCGTCCGAGCAGAAGATGCCGCACGAGCGCGGGATCAGTACTACTCGGCTCGCGAAACGGATTGTAGGACCGCAAGGTGCGCTGGCGGGTCTCGTGTGCGCGCGGCCAGAGCAGGCTTTGCAGAGCCGCTAGCACGGAGACGCCCCCCGCTCCTTGCAGCATCCCGCCCTGGATGTAGCGCCGGGTGGTCTCCGCGAGGTCGGGGTTCTTGCTGGCGATGTAGCAGAATTCCCGGACTTCCACGGCAAGCCCATAGCGCGCCTCGACGGCGTCCCAGAAGGCGATAATGTCCCGGAGCAGGCTGTCAAGCTCCGGCCCGGCCCCGCTACGCAGCAGGCGATTGTTGACGGAGACCGACAGCGAATGGCTGAACGCCACGCCGCCCCGGTCGGCGAAAACGCGCGTCAGGTCGAACCAGAGGTCCGCCCGCTCGGCATGGGATTCAGCGATGCGCAGGCGCGCCAGGCCAGCCGCGACCGTGTCGTCCCGCCGCGCCAAGTCCAAGATCTGCCGCAGACCGGCGTCCACTTCCTCGACGTCGGTGGGCGACAGCGCCGCCTCAACGGCCGCAAAGAAAAGGCTGGGTTCGCCGGCGAAGCGACGCGCGAAGGCCTCCAGGACGCCAGCGCCGCCGAGCGTCGTTTCCGTAACCCAGATCGCAGCGACCCTCGAGCCCGGCTCGTCGTGGATGTCAACGCACAGCCCCTCGGTCGCTGCCTTGCGTGGGGCAGCGGCGATACAGGCCTGCAGCACCGCTTCGCCGAGCGTGTCGAGGATCGCGTGGCGCAGCCAGGTCGCATACGCCGTGGGGTCGGGTGCCGTGAACTGGGCCGCGATAGCGCGCAGGCGGGCGCGAACCTCTGGCCGGGACAGTTGCTGCCGCAGAGACCGGCGCAAACGCCCCGGTCCTGGCGCGGCAGTGCCGTCGTCCCGGTCGAATTCATGGGGCAGACCGGCCTCTTCGTCCACCGGTTCATCCGCGTGAACGCCTTCCAGCACCGCCGACATGACGTCGTCAAACGCCGTGTCGACCGCGCGGTCGTTCAACACCGCCTCGATTGCGGCGTCGAGATCCCGGCCCTCGCCCTCCGCCGCCGTCAGCAGGGCGCAGACAAGGAACTCGAAGATCCAGCCACGCTGGAACAGGTTGACGTCTTTCGGCAGGGCGATGTCGTTGATGAAACTGTCGCGCAGGTAAGCTAGGCGCGCCGCGGTCGTCACCGCCTCCGGCATGTCCTGTTCGGCGAGCACGTGGTCGTCTGGAAGAGTCAGTTCGATTCGCAGCCCGTCGACGTCGAGTTCGAACCCGAGTGCCGCCGCCCTCCCGTCCGGTCCGGTAAACCGGCTCTCGACTTGGAACTCGTCCTGCAGGGTGCGCAACACCGATTCCGCCGCGCGCGAGAACCGGCGCACGTTGACGCTCGAGCGGAAACGATGGAGGTACAACTGGACCGAGGACATGTAGCGGCGCCAGCGCGACCGCTGTGGAGTCGGGATTTCTAGGGCATCGCCGTCCGGCGCGATGTCGGTTTCCCAGATTAGGCGTGCGTTGCTGCTCGGCAGGGCCGTGGCACGGTCGACCCGCTCGATGCGGATAGTCCAAGGGCGGTAGACGGGCACCGGCTCCGAATTCATGCCGGCGTTCAGGCGCCCAACAAAGGTCCCGACATACTCGCGTTCCTCGGTCAGACGTTCGATGGCGACGCTCTGCTCCGACGGGGCCGGATCGATCGGGATCCAATGGCTGAGCGCGCCGCGCTCGAACGCGAAGCGTCGCGAGACCCGGCCGGGCGGGAACTGGTTCAGCGCCTGCAGGATCGGTAATGCCTCGACGCGTTCCTCGTCGTTGACCGTGGCCGGCGGGACAATGATGCGCACCTCGGGCAGGGCCAGGTCGCTGAACAGGTTGCGCGGCACGAAGTCCGGCAGCGGGTGATAGTCCACCTGCAGGTCGAGCGATGCCATTTCGAACGGGATCGCGAGCCGCCATTGGCGGAACACGCGACGGACCAATGTCGGCACCGCCTCAAGCAGCAAGGAACGCGGCGCTTCCCACAGCAAACCTTCGGCGGTCTCGCGGTCGATCTTCAAGGCCTGCTCCAGCCACCGGCACAGGTCCGTGATGGTGTTGTCATCCCCCTGGACAACTTGGCCGAGGAGACGTTTCATCTCCGTTAGTGCCGCGTTGTCGGTAGGACGGCTGAGCAGGTCCCATTGCCAGCCCCGCGGCCCTTTGGCCGTTCGGTCGGCCAGCCAGTCGAAGAAGGCGAAGACCGCCTGCATCTTGAGGATGTAGGGGTTGTGGATGGGCAGGGACTGCGCCTCCAGGGTGGGGTCGAAGAGAAGCTCGAAGGCCTGGAAGAAGGCGCGGTCCCGTCCGTAGTCAGAGAGTACGGTCAACATGATCGGCCGCATCGCTCGACTGCGGCCGGCGCGTCCTCGACGCTGCACGAACGAGGCCATGCCCCTCGGCGCCTTGTGCTGAATGACAGCTCCCACCCGGGGATCGTTGAAGCCGACCTCAAGTGCCGCAGTGGCGACCACGAGATTGGCCTGATGATTGACGCCCCCGTCCTGCGAGGTAGTCCGTCCCACCACCAAAGGAGTGTTGAGGGAGTGGCCGATCGCCTCGCATACCTGCCACCGCTGCCCTTCTGCGTCGCGCAGCATCGCATCGTCGCCATAGCCTCGCAGATTGGCCAACGGGGTTCGGTTCGGATCGCGTTTTCCGAAGATTGTGTAGGCCTCCGCATCGCGAAGGTCATCAAAAAGCCGGTTGGTAACGTCCAAATCGTCGGTGAACAGAAAGGCCCGCCGGCCGAAAGCCCCAGATGTATCGGCGGCCCCTGGGGGGTCAAGTAGTCGCGGCAATAGCATCGACGTCTGGATCGTTGTGGATAGCAGCGACGTCCGTGACGCCGGATTTCCGCGCAACAGGATCTGATACTCCACGCCCTGCTCGATCAGTTCGTCGGTCGTCGGTGTGACCTCGATCACCTTGCTCGCCGGCACGCCGGACAAATCCGCAAAGAACTCCGCCGCGTTCATCAGGGTTGCGGACAGGCCCACCCAGGAAACCGGCGCCCGCAACAGATGCTGCCAGCGCCGCAGCGTTAGCGCCGCCTGCGCACCGCTAGTGCCTTCATATGTGTGCACCTCATCCAGAAGCGCGAGGAACGGCCGCTGCCCTGGAGAATTTCCCACCCCAAACAGGCCCCGCGTCCAGTGGTCCGACAGTCGCTGGTTCAGCATCTCCGCCGTCGTGAACAGGATATCCGGGGGGCGCCGGACCAGCGACTGGCGGGTCAAAACCATGTGGCTGCCGTCGATGTCGGTGTTGCAGGCGTCGTCGGCGCAGACCAGCAACTCCGCTTTCCGCTCGAGCGCGTCCCGGGTCCACAGCAGATCCCCGTCGCATCTAGGACAACGCATCCAGGGGCAAACGAAACCGCCACCCCGCGGCACCCACTTCGAGCTTCGGACTGCCTCTATGCTGGCGTTCCAAGGGGTCGCCATGTAGAGGGCACCTATCGTCACGCTCCGCTTACCATGCGCCCGCAGCGGGCCGTCGACCACCCGCGCCATGCTGTAAGCCTCGGCGAGTTGGTCCTTCAAAAGTTCGATCCGGGGATAGATGGCTAGTGCCTTGACCCATAGACCGCTGTCGATGGCAATGCCGATCCGGATCAAGGCCGGAAGGTAGAAAGCCAGTGTCTTGCCGCTGCCAGTACCGGCCGTGACTATAGTGCCTTCATCCGCGGCGCCGGTCACACGTACTGCCGCTCGCTCTTGGAACCCCGCGAGCTTTAGGCCAGGGGCGCCCGTAAGCGCCGACCATAGTGCACGCCCGAGGGAACCAGGGGCGACCGCGTCACCATGTTCAGCGAGGACCTCAACCGGTGATCGGTCGCGCCGAGGAAATTGGCGGCGGCGCCGGTCTACACGGAAATCGGAAACCAAGGCCGGAGACGCCTGCCAGGGCCGGCCCGGAAACAGTTGCCTGTTTGCAGCCAACAACCGCATCATCTCGCCGAAGCGGGAACGGATTCTGACCTCGCCATTAGGGCGTGGAAACTCGAAGATCAGACAAGCACTAATCAGTTCCTCGAGTAGGTCTTCGCCATTTTCCGCCACCTCCTCCGCGAGGCTCTCCGCCTCCTCCTCGCTCAGCGAACCATCGGTCGAGCCCCAAGTAAGTGAACGCAACTCAAGGCTCTCTATCCGGTCCAGAACATCAAGGGCAGGCTGCGTCAGCATCATGGCAAAACTCTAGCCTAGGCGAATTCGGAAGGAATCTGTCAGGCTTCGAGCCGTCAGCCAATTCAGGATGTTCGAGGTCAAGTTGGTCAACGGCGCGCCCCTCGCGGCCGCCTGCCGAATGAACGCAATCACCTCCTCTGGAATGTCGCTCGCGTCGAGCTCCCCCCATGCAGCCTGCATTTGCTCGGCTAACTCTCTGACCCTCGCCCGCGCGGCCACAGGATCTTCGGGAAGGGTCTCGCTCAACCCAATTATTTCCTTTCGGAGCTCCCGAATTTGGGTAACACCTGCCCTTAATTGTGGAAGTTCCTGCAGCACGTTCAGGATCTCCTGCGATCCGGTGCCGGCTTGTTCACCCACATCCTCGCGCCAAGCTCGGATGGCGGCGGCGCGGCCGGAATCGGCGATGGCATTTAAACGGTCGACGAATTCGTACTTAAGGTCGAATGGCGGATGATCTATCGCCGAGGGGTCTTCCGCCACGCGCGCTCGGAGGTCGGAGGCCCGCGTCGAGAGGAGCGATCCGTTGGCTGGCTGAAACGCGACGGCGATCCCCGCCTTTTTCAGCGCCGCTAGATCGCCGCGCAGGGCGCCGATCTTTCGCGCTGCTTCCGAGAACTGTCGGGCCCGGGTCCCGAAGCGCTGTGCATCTCTTGCCGCCGCCTTGACCTTCTGGAACTGCTTGAGTTGGTCGCTCAGCTTCCTGGCACGTTCAAGCAGCATCGGTCGCCTCCCCCTGGGTCTCCACCATTGCCTCCATATCAACGGCGATTTCTGAAAGGGAGGTGTCGATAAGTTCGAGATCCGTACGAAGCTTGGCCTGCTGGATGTCGGAACCGCTTATCTCCGCCGAAATGTTCTGTTCGACGGCATTCAGGAAGGCGTCGGCCGCCCCAGCCAATTCCATGGCCGCCCGAACTGCATTGCGTCGGCCGCGTCCAAACTGCGGCAGCGCAGCCACCGCGGGTTCCACGTCACGCAAAGCTCGCGCGGCCCGCATCGAGTCCTCGAACTGAACTCCGCTAAACACGTCGAGCGCCTCGCTGAGGGCACGAGCGGATCGGTTCGTACCAATCCCGGCGTCCTGCACCGCGCTGTGGGCGGCCCTCAGGGTTTCGACGACCGCCGAGCGCGAGCAATCCGGCCCGAAGGCTGCTTCGATCGCATCCAGCCAGGCCATTCGATCCGAGAGTTCCGCTTGAGCCGCCGCAGGCAAGTCGGCCTGGATCCGCCGGTAAAGTTTGGCAACGTCGGAATTATCGTCCTTCGGCGGATTCATCGTCAGTTCATACTTGTCCGCCCGCAACTTGCGCATGGCCCTGATCACACGCTCCGGATTAAGCAACGCCGAGACAGCACCGCCCTTGGGACTAGACAATTGTGCCCGCGCCGCCTCAAGCAGGCTGGCCCTTTTTTTGCCGAGTTCGCGGTAAACCATCACCAGGGTCTGTGCAGTGCATGCTGGCTCCTCCGGGAGTGAGGGGGTGAAGGCCCCATCGATCATCTCCGCCAGTTTGGCGTCGGGTTTGATTGCGCCGCCGATGGCCGCACCGACGAACACCAACTCCAGTGCGGCCGTGCCCGGGTTCCAGGTTGGGCTCGGGGCGCAATGCGCCTGCAATTGCCCCTCCACGTCTCTGGTCCAGGCCTCAACGCAGTCCAGGAAGGCGCACAGCATGCGATCGCCGTCCTCGAAATCCCAGCGGGACTTGTTACGACTCGCCAGAAACAAACCGGTCAACGAGGCTGCTGCCGCCGACAGGCTCACTTCATCGCCCGGAATGGCTACCCGTATCGTCGCCGACCCAAGCGCCTGGGTTGTCTGCCGGTCGAACACGAAACTAGTCGCCTGCAAAGCTCTGCGAGGCCCGCTCGAGAAATAGGTCCGCGCCAGCCCTAGGCGATCCCAGTCCACAGCGTCCGCGACCGCCGCAAGGATCATTGGTCTGAGCGCGTTGGCGACGACCTGGTCCATTGGCCCGCCGCGGCCCCAGGCGTCGATCATCTCTTGTTCGCGACTGACCCGAGCCGCCGGCTGATCCCCCTTGACTGGGTTTGGATGGTCAAAGACCGCCGGTTCAGCTAGGGCCACGGCGCCGACTATTTCAGGGATGTCGAACGCCTGCAGCACTCGTTCATCGATCTGGGCGATCTCCCCGGAACCATCGTACAGCTCAAGCACGGCGATCCAGCGCCCGGCATGCTGGCGACTGCGGGTTTCCAGGTCATTGCGCTGCACAGCGTTCAGGGTACGGGTGCCTCCCAGCTTATTCAGCAACTGCAGCGAAGGATAGGCTCCGGCCTGAATCTCCGTCGCGTGATTGTCGAGGATCTCCACCAACAGATCGTTCTGCAGGATGCGTGGGTTCATGCGCTCCGGCATGGACGGGTCGCTGCGTTCGGCGGCGTTCCAGAGTGCCCGCGCGGTGAAAGGATAGAGGCCATACCCATCCTGCGCGCCGAAGGCCGCATGGCACTCCTCCCGCAAAGCGCATTCGTCGCAGGCCGAAGGCGCCGGCTCGCCAGGTTCGGCATCGACACTCCAGGCATCGACCCGTTCGTTCCCCAGGCGCACCGCGTTCAAATAGCGCCCGGCGAAGCGGGACAGCGAGTCCTCAGTGACGCGCTGCCCGTCGCGCCGGCCGGCTGAACTGTTCATGTCCAGCAGGTGGGTGGTACGCATGTACGCTGTTTCCGCGACACTCTCGAAGAAGCCGGTGGTTACGGCGATGGCGGTGCGCATACGGCAATGGTCGGCGTCGCCTTGGGTCGTGATGGCCTGCAGCAGGGCGCGGTCGATCCCCTGCAGGCGCGCGAATTCCTCGACAAGCAGCACTAGTTCCTTGCCCTCGGCTTTCAGATGCCGCCGCATCTCCGCCATCAACTCCTCGACCCGATCGCCGGAGAAGCTCAGCGTGCGAGCTACGGCCCGGTCGAGATTGCGATTGATGATGCGGACCGCGAGCGGCAGGTAGGCGTCCTGGTCTAACTGGATGAGCTGGATCGCACTCCTCGCCAGTTGCGAGGCCTTCACATAGTCCATTCCGCCGAGCGGAAGGTCGGCCTCCGCGAAGGTCCGGCGCTTCTCGGGCCGATTGGCAGCGTTCGAGGGCGCGAAGATGTGGTCGGCGATCTCCGCGATCACCGTATCTTCGCCCAGAAAATGATCCTTCCGCATGTTGGGATCCATCAGAAGGTTCGGCAGGTTGACGCAGAGGTCGTGTTCGATCTCGTTCGCGTCCGCGGGCAGGCTCTCTTCCCGGATCGCCTGGGCGATGTCGTTGAGCAGTTGTTCGCGCTGGTGGCTGCGCTGCTGCATGCCTTCGCCCGCGGCCATCAGTGTATCGAGATAACTAGTCTGTTGCTCCGGCGGCAACGCCTCGATCATCATCCTGACGATGTTGCGCAGGCTTGTGCCGGACTTCGGCACGACCAACACCAGGCGGTTGGCATCAGGCTTGATGTTCAGGCGCATCCAGTGGACAAGGTGCGACTTACCGGATCCCGTATCCCCCAGGATCGCGGCCAGGGCATGTGGCCGGTCGTCGCGTAGAAAATCCTCAAGGAACGTGAGCGGCGACTGGAGCCGCCAGTCCCTGTCCGAGAGGTCCTGATAGGCGGTGCCAACCGGCGGGCTGATTTTTAGGTCCCAGTCGCTGTGTACCGCTCGGAAAAGGCCATCGGTAATGTGTTCCGCGAAGGGATTAATGACCCGGCGGACCGCGCCCGGGTCCCAGCATAGATAATTGCGCACTATACCGCACTCCCTGGTTCGATCCGGCTCACCCGCCGCTGGCGCACGCCGAAGTCAAGAATGACGGCCGCAGCGTCCGCGGGATTGCTGAGGATCAGCTTATGCTGGTTCGCGAGGCGTTGCAGGGCGAGGCTGGTCGCGATGGACAACTTGGTGTCATAGTGATCGCGACCCGCCTTGCGAAGATTCAGGAACCTCTCGCGCGACCGGCCCATTTCGAGGCAGGGGTAGATCGCCGACAACCGCTCTAGGAACTGCGGCGGCGCCAGCGCGCCGGGGCCATCGAAGACCTCGCCCAGGACCTCTGCGATGGCCCGGCAGGGGTCTGGGATCGCGCGCCTGCTACTCGCGTCGTCACCACCACTCCCACCGCCAAAGATCGTCGCGAAGCCCAGGTATCGCGCCCAGTACAGGAGGTTTTGAGAGTGGGATGGCGTGGAGAGGTCCAACGCGCGGGCCCCGTCCTCGATCTCTTCGTTGATCGCATCGACAAACGGTAGCGAAAACTGGATCGGTTTCAGCGGGTCCCGCGTCAGTAACCAGGACAGTGCGAGCAGGAACTTTCCCTGCTGCGCCGCCTCGGCACGGTCTGGATCGAGCAGTACGCCGCGCAGGAACAGGCGGAAATGCTTCTCATGGTCGCCCCTGGGCTTTCCGCCGCTGCGGGCCTCCTTCGTCAGTCGGACCCTGCCGTCCTCGATCTGGACCATGCCCATGTTCCGCGCTTCGGCGAAGGGGCTGTTGAAAAGTTGGGTCTTCTCCGTCTTGCGCAGCGTGGCCGGCGTTGCGCAGGCTTCAAGGACGGATTCCTCCATGCCTTTCTCGCGATGAAACAGAACTTCATAGAGGGACAGCAACCGCCCCGGAACGGCCTCGAACGTGTTCAGCACACTCACTGCGACACCCGTGCGACGAATTCGTCCAGGTTCAGGCGGCGCCCCTCAAAGACGTCCCGAAGGACCCGCCCGTCTTCCGTCTCGTAGAACTTTGGTGCGAGAAAAAGGCGCGGGTTTTCTGGGCCTGGCCGAAGGTTCTGGGACGCCAACTGACCGCCGTCGCCGACAATCACCAGTTCT
This sequence comes from Thalassobaculum sp., assembly GCF_965223715.1. GTDB lineage: Bacteria > Pseudomonadota > Alphaproteobacteria > Thalassobaculales > Thalassobaculaceae > Thalassobaculum. Next base: position 2,429,043 of record NZ_OZ245012.1, read on the forward strand.
GGCCCTTTCGGCAGGCGCGAATGGGCCAGGTTCGGCAGGTTGGCGACAAACAGGGGCCGCGTCTGCGCGAAATCCAGCAAGCGCTCGAGCGGCGGTAGCGTACCGAGCACCAACAGTTTCGCCAGGCCGTCGCGCTCCAGCCGATCGATCGCGGTGCTCAGGCGCCGCATCCTTCGTCCAACAAGATCCTCAGGTTCGTAATTCACCAGCACCGTGTTGCTCTCTCCCAGTAGGCTCGACATCAGAGGTCCGCGTGGCAGAAGCCAGGGGCTGCGCGGCTCGCCGACCTGCTTGGCCCGCCGCTTGTGCCGCCGATCCGCGCGGCAAGCGCGACAGCGGCTGCATCGGTGCGCCACCCGATGCGCCCCATAGAGTTCCTCGAATACCTCCGCCGGACAGCGCCGATCCTCGAGAAAACGCTGCATCAATTCCAGATTGCGCTTGGCCGCGGTCGCGATTTCCCCTCGGACCGGCTCAAACCGGGCGTTCCAGCAGTCCACATCAAGATGATGATCGTCAAGGATTTCCAACTCCAGCCAGTCACCGGGTTCCTCGATGTGGGAGTCTGGCGCCCCGAGCAAGCGGATCATACCGGCGCGGGCTGTCACCATGAGCGTGCGGAGGTTCCAGTCGGTGTTCAGGTCCCCGGACATGTCAATGTCCTCTTCTCCGCCACCCGGTCTGCCATCTACGCGCACCGCGATGCGCCCCGGGCCGCACATACGTTTGCCGTCGAACATGGCCTGCCAGCGTTGCAGACCACGCCCAGCCGTGATGACTGTTATCGCATTCAGTTTGCGCGCAACATCGATGTCCCTTGGCGTGGGTAGGATAAGCGACAACGAGGCCCGTCCATCGCGCCCGCCACGACCGACTTCCTGATAGAACCGGTCCAAAGTCTCAGGCATGCAGGCATGAAGGATACTACGAGCATGCGCGTAGTCGATGCCAAGGCCGAAAGCGGAGGTACCGACAACGACGTCGAGGTCACCGTGCCGCCACCGGTCAACAATGGCCGCGCGCTCGGCTGATTTCGTGGCCCCGTGAAGGGCCTGCACCCGCGCAAAACCGGCTTCACGAAGGCGGTCCAGCCATTCCCGCGCCGCCTTGACCTCGGTGACGTACAGAACCATCGGGCGTGGTAGATGATGTACCGCTTCGAGGACCCGCGCAGTGCGCGCGGCCTCGGCCACTACGGGGCCGACCCAGTAGTCAGGTTCGGGCCGCAACTGGATCGCAGAGATGCTCGCGAACCGGCCTTCGTCTGCGAAGAGCCTCTTCAGTGTCATCTCGGACGTGTCAGTCAAGGTGGCCGATAGCATGATGGTTCGCGGTGCGGCCGCCGCCGACGCGGCAGCCATCAACTCCCTGCGAAGCGCGCTGAGTTCCTGGAACTCAGTCCGGAAACCGGTACCCCATTGGTCGACCAGATGGGCCTCATCGATCACGATCGCCCTTAGGTGGCCCGCGGCCGCGGCGTGTCGGAGCGGTCCGCGTAACCGCCCACAGGCCGCCTCCGGTGACGCGAAACAGAGGCCCTGGGTTCCGTTGGCAATGTTCTCGGCGATGACCTGGTTGTCGTCGTCATTGCCGCCTTGGAAGGCGAGTGGGGGCCGTAACGCACAGATGTTTACGGCCTCCTTCTCATGATTGATGGCCAGGGCCACGGTGGGGACGATCACAAGGGTCACGCCGTGGCTGCTGGCCGGTCGAGGGCCGGCGAAGCCGACCTTGTGGATAAGTTGGAAGATCAGGCTCTTGCCTTCGCCGGTCGGCAGAGCGACGACGAGGGATCCGCCCGGCGGGGTCGACAAGGCCGCCCGCACGGCGGCCCGCTGCCCGGGGCTACGGTAAGTCGAGCGCTCCACCGCCTGTAGCATCGGGTCGCGGGTACACAAGTCGGAATTGAAACTTCGCAAGGTAGTCTCTGAGGCTGCGAATCCGTCTACCCCCGCATCACCACAGTCGAGCCATTGCGGTCGCCAGGGCTGATAGGAGAGGATCGTACCCTCCGGCGTGGTCGTCGCCGGCAACCCGACGGCGTTCCAGCCGTCGAAGGTCGCCAGGCGCGGGTGGCTGACTGAGACCATCGCGGGCAGTTCGCTGCCCCGCCGAGTGGTCTCCCAGGCCAGGGCCTGGCGCAGCAGCACGGCGAGATCGAGAGCGCTCGCGCTGTCCGCTGCGAGCGCCTGCCGCAACCGTTCGACCGCGGGCGAAGAAGCCGACCAGCCGTAGCCGGCGTCCTGCCCGCTCAAAACGCGCGTCAGTGCCGCGAAGGCCTCGGCATCATCGAGCGGCGGTGTCATATCTTGTCCGGGGCAGTGGCGTTCATGATGACGAAGCAACCCATCGCTTCCAACCGGACATTGGGACGCGCGAGCGCCGGCCGCAGGGATTCGAGGAGCGCCAACTCGTTACGCACCGTGTCGACTTCGCTGCCAGCCGCGATGGCCCGGCCCAAACGGTTCTGGTGGCGTTCGATGGCACCCTCCACCAACCGCGTTGCCCGTTCGACGTTGGCGACGTAGTGCTCCTGCTCCATCAAGGCCGCACGAGCGCCATCGCGGACGACGCGTGTGTAGCGTGCGAACTGTTCAGGCCCGATGATCTCGGCTAGGAGCTCCGGCCGGCTGCCCAGGTTCACATCGCTGCCCGGGACCGTTTTGTCGCTGAAATACGGACGTTGCAGGGTGACCAGCAGCGCTGGGTCGGTGACGGGGTTACCGTCGATATCGACGTACATGACCTGGTTGCTGATCGGCAGGTAGCGCTGCGCCCGGCGCGCCATGGCTAACTCCGCGATGGTCGGCGACAGCAGGTTTTCCCATGCGAGGTCCGCCTCGACGACGAAGCACAGTTTGTAGCCGACCCAGGGTCCGGCCTCCCACTCCGGAACCCGCCGCAGGGTGATGAAGGCCGTTCCGCGGTCATCCCACAGGGTGTAGCGGTAGAGGCTATCGATGCAGGGGTTGCCCGGGCGCAGCAGCGAGACCGCGCCATCCCGCACCGCCGTTTGCCGATACCACGTCATTGGGCCCGCGGCACCGTCGAGCAAATCCTCGAGCCACGGACTCCGGGGCACCAGAGTCTTTGGGGTCTGTGAGAGAATGAAAGGGTCCGGTTCCGGCCATGCCGCGGGGACCCGCCGCACCATGAGCGTCTTGACCAGCCACTCCTCGATGTCAGCCTCCAGTTGGGCCTCGTCCTCTTCTGCGTCCTCAATGGCCTGCAGGTACGGCTCGACCGGGTCCTCGGCTAGGGCGATACTATCCAGGGCATACTGTTCGTCCTGGCTGGCGCGTTCTTCCTCAATCCGGGTCTTCACCTCCTCCACGAGGCCGGTGACAGCGGCGGCACCCTCAAAGAATAGGGCCGAGAAGGCATGCCGCTCCAGTCCGTCCAGCAGGAACTGAATATCGCTGATCGATCGGTGGAAAATCATGAAGCCTTGAGCCAACAGGTCATACCAAGCCCCCCAGGGGCTGTTTTCCTCCTCCGATGGCAGGTGAATGCGATGGCGGATGTCGTCCTTCCGTCGACCATAGCGGTCCAGCCGGCCAATACGCTGTTCGATCCGGGCCACACTGAACGGGAGGTCAAGGTGGACGACTGCGTCGGCGAAGCTGAGGTTGACCCCCTCCTCTCCCGAACGGTCGGCGACCAGGACACCCAGCCCGGAAGCCTCGCGGAAGCGGTCCACCACCCCGCCCTCAAGGCGCAAACAGAGCACCTCGCTGGGCAGCCAGTCGGCGAGAAGGGCCCGGAACGCGGATGCTTGCGCCGCCGACGACGCGAACACGACGACCTTACCAGAGCGGGACTGCGCGGCGAACGTCCTGACCAGCCGGGTCGTACTTTCGGCCATCAGCGCCAGACGCGCGGCCGGGTCGATCTCCGACACGGCGTCCCTGAGGCTTTCGATGAACGCGGCCTCGCCCGGGAACAGGGGCTCCAGAGTACGCAAATGCTCCACCAGTGCATCGGCGCTCCGCGCGAAGGCGGCCAACAGATCTCGGTAGCGCAGCACTAATTGCATCTGCGCCGATGGTGTCTGGAGCGCGTGGTCGACGGCCGCATAGCGCCAGTCTTCCAGCGCCGCTTGCAACTCGCCGATGCTGTCGGGGTCGTCCTCCTCCACGCGTAGGTGCATGAAGCCGGGTCCGTCCTCGGTCCACGGGCCGCGCGGGCGAAACTCCCAGCCCTGCGCGTCAGCACGGCGTGACCGGATTACCCTTTGGTGTATGCGATACCCATCAGCGACATGCTGCTTGAGGGTGGAACACAGTGCAGGTAGACGCTCTGGTGCCATTCGGGTCGCGTCAGCGAGTTGCGGAACCAGGTCGCGAATGACCGGGTCATTCGGATAGAGCCGTTCCAGTTCCTCTCCGCGTTTGCGCAGCACCAAACCCGGTGCCGCGGGATCCAGGCTAAGCAGCAGGCGGCCGATCGGCTGACGCTTCGCGAGCTTGGCCTTGAAACTCTCGATGTCGTCGAGTCGGTACGTCAACGGATCGAGCAGGTTCAGCATGGCGAGAAAACGGCGCTCCTCGCCGATCGGCGGGGTCGCGGACAACAACAGCAGAACTTTCGCGTCGGCCGCAAGGTCGCGTAGGCGTTCCGCCGCCCCCGCCAGACTGTCGGCGACGTCGCCAACTAAGTGGTGTGCCTCGTCGATCACGAGGATGGGGTAATCCGAGTCCTGCTTGCCTAGGTCTTCATGCGCCACACAGTCGAAGCAATCGCCAAACTGGTCCAGCCTGAGCTTCTGATTGAGTTCGGTTCGCCATTGCTCAAGCAGCACCACCGGCGCCGCAATGAGAGCTCGATTTGCGGGATCATCAATCAGATGCTGTCGAACAACGAGCCCCGCTTCGATAGTCTTGCCCAATCCGACCTCATCAGCCAGCAGGTAGCGTTGCACGGGATCGTTCAGGACCCGCCGGACAGCGGCGACCTGATGTGGCACTAGATCGACGCCTGATGAAACAAGGGCGGTTAGCCCTTCCGACGCACTGATCAGACTCTGGAGAACTGCCATTCCCGATTGTCGGCGGTCGTGCAGAAACTGGCTTTCCGCTCCACCATCAGCAAGTGTCTCCGACGGATCCGCCGGTGCAGACCACGGTCGGACGTATAGTTCCGTCTCGGATAGTTCGACCTTCTTGCCGTTTGGAAACTTGACCTCGTATAGAATAGACCCGTCGGGTTCTTGGGCCCATCCTACTACACGGCCCACGCAAATATTTTCTTTATAATCGACGTACGCACGCGTCTGCGGCGCAAGGAATGCTCGCCTCAATGCAGATAGTGGAATTCTGATACTTGATTCCTGACCAATCGAAAGAAAAATTGACACATCCACGTAGCCACCAGAATATTCAGAAACTTTTCCTAGCCCTTTTTGGTCCGGCAGTTCGACAAACCAACCTGCTTTCAAAATATACTTCCTACTCTTCTCTTCGAAAAAATAATTTAGCTGCCGTTCTACAATCCCACATTGAACCGATAAGGTAGCCAGAGCGCAATAATCTAAATTTCCGTAGATCACAGTCGCCCAGATGACCAGTCCCGTTGGCTGTGACCTGAGCCCCGCAAACTCCTCCAGATTTGAGTAGAGTCCGTCACCAGACAGGAGACGGATAAGATGAAGCGCAGTCGGTTCAGCGAAGAGCAGATCATCGCGATTTTGCGTGAGCAGTAGGCCGGTCAGAAGACGGCGGATGTGTGCCGCCGCCATGGGATCAGCGACGCGACGTTCTATAAGTGGAAGGCGAAGTACGGGGGCTTGGAGGTGTCGGAGGCCAAGCGGCTGAAGGGACTGGAGGACGAGAACGCGCGGCTGAAGAAGCTGCTGGCGGAGGCGATGCTGGACAACGCCATGCTGAAGGACATCGCGTCAAAAAAATGGTGACGCCCGCAGCGAGGCGGGAGGCCGTTGCTCACCTGCGTGCGGCGCATGCGGTGAGCGAGCGGCGGGCGTGTTGTGTCCTGGCGGTGGACCGGTCGTCGGTGCGCTACCGGTCGTGCAGACCTGACGACGTGGAGGTCCGTGAGCGTCTGCGGGCGCTCTCGCGCGAGCGGCGGCGGTTTGGGTATCGCCGCCTTCACCTGTTGCTGGCCCGCGAGGGGATCGCGATGAACCACAAGAAGCTCAGGCGGCTGTATCGCGAGGAGAAGCTCCAGGTGCGTCGCCGGGGTGGGCGCAAGCGGGCGCTGGGGACGCGCGCACCCCTGAGCCTCCCGGACGGGCCGAACCAGAGATGGTCGCTGGACTTCGTGTCCGACGCGCTGTCGGACGGGCGGCGCTTCCGGATCCTGGCGATCGTCGACGACTTCACCCGCGAGTGCCTGGCTCTGGTGGCCGACACCTCGCTCTCGGGCCAGCGCGTGGTGCGGGAGCTCGACACCCTGATCTGGCGGCGGCGGACCAGGCCGCAGACCATCGTCAGCGATAACGGCACCGAACTCACCAGCATGGCGGTGCTGCGCTGGAGCCAGGAGCGTGCCGTTGAATGGCACTACATCGCGCCGGGCAAGCCGATGCAGAACGGCTTCGTGGAGAGCTTCAACGGGCGCCTGCGCGACGAGTGCCTCAACGAGACACTGTTCGCCTCGCTGGGCCACGCCCGCGACGTGCTCACCGCCTGGAAGGAGGACTACAACACCGTCAGACCGCACTCGAGCCTGGGCGGCAGAACACCCTCCGAGATCGCCGACCAAGCAGGTGCGGGGCATGCCCCGCACCTGCTTGCCATCCCATCAACAACAAGCCATCAATCTATGCTCGGGCTCTACCAATAGCCGGAGGAAACTCGGGGCTCAGGTCAAAGTCACAGGTCAGCTGACACTATGTTGACACGACAGATAGTCCCTCGGATTTCTCCGTGTTGTTTAGTAGTTAGCGTGTTGATTTTGGAGAAGGACTTTGGTTGCGGGGGCAGGATTTGAACCTGCGACCTTCAGGTTATGAGCCTGACGAGCTACCGGACTGCTCCACCCCGCGGGTGTGGGTGTTTGGGATTGGTGTTTGAGCGTGTTTAGGGGGTCCGGATGTGTGTTGTCGTCGGGTTTCAAGACCTGGCGGCGACCTACTCTCCCACGCCTTAAGACGCAGTACCATTGGCGCTGAGGGCTTTCACGGCCGAGTTCGGGATGGGATCGGGTGCGGCTCCCTCGCTATGACCACCAGGTCATGGAGCCCGACGATAGGGGCACTTCCCTTGGGAAGGCCCATATCCGGATGGGGTCGATATTGGATTATTGGATTGGTGTGTGTGCTGTCTGTGATGCTGTCGGTTCGCTCCGACGCAGTCCCGGACTTGATCCAGGATCAGGCGTTCGTCGTCGGAGGCGGGGCCCATTTTATCCCTTTCGGGAAGGTCAGGGTGTGATCGGTCAAGCCGATCGAACGATTAGTACTGGTCAGCTTCACGTGTTGCCACGCTTCCACCTCCAGCCTATCGACGTGGTGGTCTACCACGGTTCTCAGCGAGACCTGGTTTTGAGGGGGGCTTCCCGCTTAGATGCTTTCAGCGGTTATCCCGTCCGCACATAGCTACCCGGCGATGCGGCTGGCGCCACAACCGGTCCACCAGAGGTGCGTCCATCCCGGTCCTCTCGTACTAGGGACAGCTCCTCTCAAGTCTCGAACACCCACGGCAGATAGGGACCGAACTGTCTCACGACGTTCTAAACCCAACTCACGTACCACTTTAATCGGCGAACAGCCGAACCCTTGGGACCTGCTCCAGCCCCAGGATGTGATGAGTCGACATCGAGGTGCCAAACACCCCCGTCGATGTGGACTCTTGGGGGGTATCAGCCTGTTATCCCCGGCGTACCTTTTATCCGTTGAGCGATGGCCCTTCCACGCGGGACCACCGGATCACTATGACCGACTTTCGTCTCTGCTCGGCCCGTCGGCCTCGCAGTCAGGCAGGCTTATGCCATTGCACTCAACAGCTGATGTCCGACCAGCTTGAGCCTACCATCGTGCGCCTCCGTTACTCTTTGGGAGGCGACCGCCCCAGTCAAACTACCCGCCATGCAGGGTCCCGGATCCGGATAACGGACCGCGGTTAGACATCAAAAGATCAAAGGGCGGTATTTCAAGGATGGCTCCACATCAACTGGCGCCGATGCTTCAAAGCCTCCCGCCTATCCTACACATTCATCTTCTGATGCCACTGCAAAGCTGTAGTAAAGGTGCACGGGGTCTTTCCGTCTGACCGCGGGTACTCCGCATCTTCACGGAGAATTCAATTTCGCTGAGCCTATGTTGGAGACAGCGGGGAAGTCGTTACGCCATTCGTGCAGGTCGGAACTTACCCGACAAGGAATTTCGCTACCTTAGGACCGTTATAGTTACGGCCGCCGTTTACCGGGGCTTCGATTCAAAGCTCTCACCTCTCCTCTTAACCTTCCGGCACCGGGCAGGCGTCAGACCCTATACGTCGTC